>NZ_CANDOB010000002.1 GCF_947387515.1 Alkalihalobacillus sp. CinArs1
ATGTTCCTTGAAAACTAGATAGCACAAACAACGACATCCAATAATTATTATTTTTTGCGTTATAACTTAGTTAGTCACATCTAACGATGTGCACCGATGACGTTAGAACACTGTTTCTAGCGAAATCTAAGGTTAAGCTACTAAGGGCGCACGGTGGATGCCTTGGCACTAGAAGCCGATGAAGGACGGGACGAACACCGATATGCTTCGGGGAGCAGTAAGTACGCTTTGATCCGGAGATTTCCGAATGGGGGAACCCACCATCCGTAATGGGATGGTATTTACTTCTGAATACATAGGAAGTAAAAGGCATACCCGGGGAACTGAAACATCTCAGTACCCGGAGGAAGAGAAAGCAATCGCGATTTCCTGAGTAGCGGCGAGCGAAACGGAAACAGCCCAAACCAGAGGGCTTGCCCTCTGGGGTTGTAGGACGTCTCATTGGAGTTACAAAGGCACGGATAGACGAAGCGACCTGGAAAGGTCCATCAGAGAAGGTAACAATCCTGTAGTCAAAATCCGCTGCCCTCCGAGACGGATCCTGAGTACGGCGGGACACGTGAAACCCCGTCGGAATCCGGGAGGACCATCTCCCAAGGCTAAATACTCTCTAGTGACCGATAGTGAACCAGTACCGTGAGGGAAAGGTGAAAAGCACCCCGGAAGGGGAGTGAAAGAGAACCTGAAACCGTGTGCCTACAACTAGTTGGAGCCCGTTAATGGGTGACAGCGTGCCTTTTGTAGAATGAACCGGCGAGTTACGATCCCGTGCAAGGTTAAGCCGAGAAGGCGGAGCCGCAGCGAAAGCGAGTCTGAATAGGGCGAAGGAGTACGTGGTCGTAGACCCGAAACCGGGTGATCTACCCATGTCCAGGGTGAAGTTCAGGTAACACTGAATGGAGGCCCGAACCCACGCATGTTGAAAAATGCGGGGATGAGGTGTGGGTAGCGGTGAAATGCCAATCGAACCCGGAGATAGCTGGTTCTCTCCGAAATAGCTTTAGGGCTAGCCTCGCGGCAAGAATCTTGGAGGTAGAGCACTGATTGGACTAGGGGTCCCTACCGGATTACCGAATCCAGTCAAACTCCGAATGCCAACGATTTATCCGCGGGAGTCAGACTGCGAGTGATAAGATCCGTAGTCGAGAGGGAAACAGCCCAGACCACCAGCTAAGGTCCCAAAGTATACGTTAAGTGGAAAAGGATGTGGCGTTGCTTAGACAACCAGGATGTTGGCTTAGAAGCAGCCATCATTTAAAGAGTGCGTAATAGCTCACTGGTCGAGTGACGCTGCGCCGAAAATGTACCGGGGCTAAACGTATCACCGAAGCTGTGGATTGTCTTACGACAATGGTAGGAGAGCGTTCTAAGGGCTGCGAAGTCAGACCGAAAGGACTGGTGGAGCGCTTAGAAGTGAGAATGCCGGTATGAGTAGCGAAAGACAAGTGAGAATCTTGTCCGTCGAAAGCCCAAGGTTTCCTGAGGAAGGCTCGTCCGCTCAGGGTTAGTCGGGACCTAAGCCGAGGCCGAAAGGCGTAGGCGATGGATAACAGGTTGATATTCCTGTACCACCTCCTTTCCGTTTGAACGACGGGGGGACGCAGAAAGATAGGGAGAGCGCGCTGCTGGAAATGCGCGTCCAAGCGATTAGGCTGGTGAATAGGCAAATCCGTTCACCGCGAAGGCTGAGTCGTGATGGCGAGGGAATTTAAGTACCGAAGTCCCTGATTCTACACTGCCAAGAAAAGCCTCTAGTGAGGAAAGAGGTGCCCGTACCGCAAACCGACACAGGTAGGCGAGGAGAGAATCCTAAGACGATCGGGAGAACTCTCGTTAAGGAACTCGGCAAAATGACCCCGTAACTTCGGGAGAAGGGGTGCTTCCTCGGGTGAATAGCCCAGGGGAGCCGCAGTGAAAAGATCCAAGCGACTGTTTAGCAAAAACACAGGTCTCTGCCAAGCCGCAAGGCGATGTATAGGGGCTGACACCTGCCCGGTGCTGGAAGGTTAAGAGGAGGGGTTATCCCTTACGGGAGAAGCTCTGAATCGAAGCCCCAGTAAACGGCGGCCGTAACTATAACGGTCCTAAGGTAGCGAAATTCCTTGTCGGGTAAGTTCCGACCCGCACGAAAGGTGCAACGACTTGGATACTGTCTCAACGAGAGACCCGGTGAAATTATAGTACCTGTGAAGATGCAGGTTACCCGCGACAGGACGGAAAGACCCCATGGAGCTTTACTGTAGCCTGATATTGGATTTTGGTACAGCTTGTACAGGATAGGTAGGAGCCATAGAAGCCGGACCGCTAGGTTCGGTGGAGGCGTCGGTGGGATACTACCCTGGCTGTACTGACATTCTAACCCAGCACCGTGATCCGGTGCGGAGACAGTGTCAGGTGGGCAGTTTGACTGGGGCGGTCGCCTCCTAAAGAGTAACGGAGGCGCCCAAAGGTTCCCTCAGAATGGTTGGAAATCATTCGCAGAGTGTAAAGGCACAAGGGAGCTTGACTGCGAGACCTACAAGTCGAGCAGGGACGAAAGTCGGGCTTAGTGATCCGGTGGTTCCGCATGGAAGGGCCATCGCTCAACGGATAAAAGCTACCCTGGGGATAACAGGCTTATCTCCCCCAAGAGTCCACATCGACGGGGAGGTTTGGCACCTCGATGTCGGCTCATCGCATCCTGGGGCTGAAGTAGGTCCCAAGGGTTGGGCTGTTCGCCCATTAAAGCGGTACGCGAGCTGGGTTCAGAACGTCGTGAGACAGTTCGGTCCCTATCCGTCGCGGGCGCAGGAAATTTGAGAGGAGCTGTCCTTAGTACGAGAGGACCGGGATGGACACACCGCTGGTGTACCAGTTGTTCCGCCAGGAGCATAGCTGGGTAGCTACGTGTGGAAGGGATAAGTGCTGAAAGCATCTA
This sequence comes from Alkalihalobacillus sp. CinArs1, assembly GCF_947387515.1. Taxonomy (GTDB): domain Bacteria; phylum Bacillota; class Bacilli; order Bacillales; family Guptibacillaceae; genus Guptibacillus. The sequence goes on from NZ_CANDOB010000002.1 coordinate 2,918, forward strand.
AGCATGAAGCCCCCCTCGAGATGAGATTTCCCACAGCGTCAAGCTGGTAAGATCCCTCAGAGATGATGAGGTTGATAGGTTCGGGGTGGAAGCGTGGCGACACGTGGAGCTGACGAATACTAATCGATCGAGGGCTTAACCTAAAAAATTGGAATACGATGTTGCGTGCTATCTAGTTTTCAGGGAATACCTGAATAGTCTAGTGATGAAGGCGAAGAGGTCACACCCGTTCCCATGCCGAACACGGAAGTTAAGCTCTTCAGCGCCGATGGTAGTTGGGGGCTCTCCCCCTGCAAGAGTAGGACGTCGCTAGGCAAGAGAGAAGTCAGAGCATTGAGCTCTGGCTTTTTTATATGCTTTTTTGGTTTTTATTGCGATACCGTAAGGTAAGTACCTTCATTGAGAAGAGAGAAAAGGGCATCTTCGAAAGCTTCGTAGGGGTGGGAGAAGCAAGAAATTCGAGGAAGCAAGTGAGGCTGGACCGGAGTAGATATTCGGAGATCTATGAGGATCCAGCATCGCGCAGCTGACGAAGAAGTTCGCCGCTTATCGCGCCCCGTATGAGAACACGGAAGTTAAGCTCGCGCGCCGATGGTAGTTGGGGGCTCTCCCCCTGCAAGAGTAGGACGTCGCTAGGCAAGTGAGAAGTCAGAGCATTGAGCTCTGGCTTTTTTGTTTTGTTTGAATGCGGGGGTGAGTCATCAGGGGTTCTTGAAAAGGGGTTTCGCGGATATAATCTCAGAATCGCGGATATAAATCGAAAAGCGCGGATATATCTATCCTTTTCGCGGATAAAACGAAAAAGTCGCGGATATCGTACCGATTCCAACCCCCAGTAGATTTTATCTGATTGTGCTTTTGACTAATCAATCCCTATCACAACCGTTTCGCTGATAAAATCAAAATTTCGCTGATTAATGTCCCTGTTTCGCTGATAAAACGAAAAATTCGCTGATATCTCCCCCGATTTCGCCGATAAATCAAATATTTCGCTGATATCCGCTAAAAATCCCCCATCTCAACAACACAATTCCACCATACCCTTTCACATTCACACGCAAAAGCACACAAAGCCTATTAGAATTTCACTTTTAGGGAATAAAAACGGTACGATAACAAAGAGAGGTGAGAACATGAAGGATATCGTGATCGTTTGGTTTCGACGGGATTTTAGATTAGAGGACAATACAGCATTACATAGAGCGATCGAATATTGTGAGGAACATGATGCACGTTGGGTTGGGGTGTTTCAATTGGATCCTCATTTTACTCAGGCGATCGACTCGCATCATGATTATTTTTTCCAGACGGTGAAGCAATTTCAAGAACGCTGTTTAGATATGAAGCTGCCATTTCAGGTTGTGTATGGAGAGGCAGTTGATGTATTCAAAAAAGTAACGAACGAGTTAAAAGAGGTAAAAGCTGTTTTCTTCAATCGAGATGATGTGGGCTATGGGGCAAAGAGAGATGAAAAGGTGAGAGAATGGCTTGAGAGTGAAGGGATTGAGTCGCATGATTTTCAAGACTATCACTTGCATACAGGAGAGGAAGTTAAGAAGGATGACGGGACGATGTATAAGGTTTTCTCCACTTATTACAAACAATGGAGTAAGCAGAAGAAACCTGAGGTCGTAAAAATCGACGGAGAAATGCTGAAGAAGTATGCACGATCATTTAATGAGGAACTTGATGAAAAGTCTTCAGAAGAGTTTTCTTCCTTGCTGAGTCAATGCGACCGAGAGTGGCAGGGCATAGGGGAAGAAAACGCTCGGAAGCGTGCCGAGGGGTTTGTAAGTGATCGATTAAAGGATTATGACAACAATCGGGACCTTCCTTATGTGGTTGGTACGAGTAGACTATCTCCTTATTTAAAAACAGGTTGTCTGTCGATACGTACGTTATATCACTTAGTTGCAGAAAAAGATAATACAGGAGTAGAAGCATATTTACAAGAGCTTGCATGGAGAGACTTTTATGGGATGGTTCATTATCACTTTCCTACGTTACGAGAAGAAGAGTTTCACTCAAAATATCGTGACCTTCCTTGGAATAATAATGATGAAGAACGGCTTCAAAAGTGGAAAGAAGGGAAAACTGGTTTTCCAATCGTTGATGCTGGGATGAGGCAATTAAACAATGAAGGATGGATGCACAATCGTCTTCGGATGATAACGGCTTCGTTTCTAACCAAAGATTATATGATCGACTGGAGACTTGGAGATCAGCATTTTGAAATGAAACTGATCGATCATGATGAGTCTTCAAATGCAGGCGGCTGGCAGTGGGCAGCATCGACTGGAACCGATGCTGTTCCTTACTTCAGAGTGTTTAATCCGACTACACAAGGTGAGCGTTTTGATCCGGATGGAACGTTTATTAAGAAATATGTCGAAGAGTTAAGAGATGTTCCCTCGGCTTATATTCATAACCCATCAAAGATGTCTCATGAGGAGCAGGTTGAAAGTAACTGCATGATTGGCAAAGACTATCCAGAGCCATCGGTGGATCATAAAGAGCAAAGAAAAAAAGTTTTAGCAGTTTATAAAGAACTTTCTTGAGCCAGGCACTTAAGTGCCTGGTTTTTGTATTTGGATAACGTAGATAGAAATGCGCATGCTACCTAAAAGAGACTTAGCAGCGGAGCTGATCGACGTGAAGTGGTTTCAGAAAGCACCATTCAAAAAAGAGATGACATTAGATGAAATGTTAGAGGACCTAAGTAAGTCTTCGGATTTTGTGACTTATCATAACAAGAGGAGTGCAATTTCTTATACGATCATTTATTTTGCTTCCATTATTGATCCAGCACAGCTTCATCGAAATGTGCTGCCGAAGCTTAATGAATGCGAGATGAAATCACTTGAAGAGCTAGAGTCTAAGATTCCAATCCAGAACCTAGAGATCACATCGGATGCAAAGAAAATACAAGAGCGCTTGATGAATGGTTATTTAGCTGTACGCTTATCCAACGATTCAAATGTATTGTTGATGGATTTAAGTCTTACAAAATCTAGAGACTTATCTGCTCCTGAGATAGAGTTCAGTGTCATGGGACCAAAAGAGGGCTTAATCGAAGACCTTCAAACAAATATGAACTTGATTAGGAGACGAATCCCTCATCCCAAACTAAGAATGAAGCAGGTAACGATTGGAACTGTTTCAAAGACCAAAGTAATTGTTATCTACATTGAAGATATTGCATCAGAACAAAATGTGAATACAGTCATGCAACGACTTGAGGATATAGATTTCGATATCATAGCAGACTCATCCTTCCTCGGACAAATGTTAGAAGACAACTCTTTTTCCGTTTTTCCACAAATGATCGATACGGAACGGACAGACAGAATAACTGGGCATCTGAATTACGGAGCAATTACGATTCTTGCAGAGGGATCATCCAATGCATTGATCGGTCCGATTAATTTTGGACAACTTCTAGTATCATTCGAGGATTATTATTTAGGATGGAACATTGCATCATTTTTTAGGATTATCAGGATGTTTTCTATTATAATGTCGATCGTTGCAACCCCTTTGTATGTAGCTGTGTTAACGTACCATTTTGAATTGTTCCCTTCAAAACTTCTTGCAACGTTGATTTCTTCAAGAAGTGACATTCCATTTATCCCTGTTATCGAGGTGCTATTCCTTGAGATCACCATCGACCTTTTGCGTGAAGCAGGAGCGAGAATGCCTTCTAAAGTCGGACAGACTCTCGGTATCGTGGGAGGTATCGTCATTGGGACGGCTGCCGTAGAAGCATCCCTTACAAGTAATATCCTTCTTATTATTGTAGCGCTGTCTGCGCTTGCGTCATTTACAACCCCTGTATATCGAATGACGAATACGATTAGATTCTTAAGGTACCCATTGATTCTATTTGCACATTTTCTTGGCTTGATAGGAATTGCTTTATTCAGTTTATTTGTTCTGGTTCATTTAATTAGACTTACTTCATTCGGAAGTCCATATCTTGCTCCGCTATATCCGCCGAGGCTTATGGATTGGTATGATTCGTTCTTTCGCTTACCGTATGTAATGCAAAAAAAGAGGGCTCATTTCTTTCGAACAGAAAAAGTTTCGAGGTTTCTTGATAAGAAGGAAAAAAAACGGAATTCACTGGACTTCGATGAGCAGTAGAGGGTGAGTATTTTGGAAAATAACCGTAAAAAAGATCTTCTTGTTTCCTCTTTTCTAGTGATGTTTATCATTCATAGCAATCAAGTTGGCGTCGGTATCCTTGGTTTTCCAAGGTATATCACACAATATACAGAGCAGGATGCATGGATCGTTGTCATTATCACCGGGCTCATTTTTCATGTGTTTGTGTGGATGATGTACGTCATACTAGGTGATGATAACGAAGATATCATCGATCTGCATAAGAAGTGGTTTGGGAGTTGGATTGGGGGCTTCCTCAATATCCTCTTTATGTTATATATGTTACTTGGTGCTGTCATCGTTCTGAGAACGTCTATTGAAGTGATACAAGCATGGATGTTTCCCGAACTGCAAACATGGATTCCAGCAATCATGTATTTGTTGTTAACCTATTATGTGCTGGCGGGTGGGTTTCGCACAGTAGTCGGCGTATCTTTTTTTGGTGTGATCTTACCTATATGGTTAATCACGACAGCGGTGTCGCCAGCGAAATTTTCATCTTTTACGAATTTACTCCCTGTTTTTGATCATTCTTTGAAAGAATTCGCAATGGGAATAAAGCAAATGACGTTGAGCTATCTAGGAGCTGAGATCCTATTGTTTGCTTACCCTTTCCTTAAAAATCCTAAGAAATCAAGGATTTGGGCTCATTTAGGTATTATGGGGACTACGGTCATCTACTTGATTGTGATGGTGATTTCCATCGCATTCTATAGCGATGAGCAGCTGCAGCAGACGATTTGGTCTACGTTGGTTTCTTGGAAAATGGTTGAGCTTCCTTTCGTAGAGAGGTTTGAGTATATAGGGATTACGTTTTGGTGCTTTGTTATTTTTCCCAATCTCTGTTTATACATTTGGGCAGCAACAAGAATCGGTAAAAAAACGTTACATATCAAACAAAAACATTTTTCGATCGTCTTGCTGTTCCTCGTCTTCCTAGCATGTGTCATGATTGCAACGCGTGAACAGATCGACATGTTAAACACAGTTACTGCCTCGATCGGTACGTACTTTTTCTACATCTATGTCCCGATCATCTTCTTATATAGTGTCATTCGAAGGAGGGTGACGAGGTGAAAAAAAGGTTAGCTGTTTCACTCATGCTGTGTCTCTTACTAACATCTTGTGTTTCAACTGAAATCATCGATGAAGTACCCGTGGTATTTATTGCAGGATTCGATAAAGGAAGCGAAGGAAAGATTAAAGGAACCATTTCTCTTCAAAGATTCAAACCAAATCAGGAAGTGGAGACGAGAACTTTCCAGGCAGAAGCACATACATCTAAAGGACTCAGAAACAAGTTGAGTGGGGTGCCAAAGCCGATAACGATTGGAAAGATGGCTGTGATGCTATTTGGGGAAGAGGAAGCAGAGAAAGGCGTTCTAAGGGTACTGGACAGTTTCTTACGTGATCCTGCATCTGGGCGTTTAATGTATATAGGTGTAGTGGAAGGAAGCGCAGGGGACTTGATTACAGAAGAGTTCGAATACCTTCAAGGAATTGGACCGTTTCTGCAAATATTGATCAGACAGTCGATAGAGTACGGGAATATGCCACAAAACAATCTTCACTTATTCGATTATAAATATTATGGTAAAGGCATGGATCCTTATATGCCTCTTTTAAAAAAGAACGAGGATGAAATCATTGTCTCGGGTTTAGCTCTCTTTAAAGGTGAGAAGATGGTGGGGGAGCTAGATTTAGAAGAGATGTTTATGTTTACATTAATTAACAAAAATCATAAAGCAGGGTTATTTGAAGTTGCCCTTTCAGACGGTAATTTTGCGACGCTCCACAAAGTGAAATCTCATGTTGATTATACGATTGATAATGGAAACACTTCTCCTGAGGTCTCGATCAAAGTGGATATAAAAGCAAATATCGCACAGTATACTGGAGATAAACTAGACGACAAAATTAAGAAGATGATTGCGAAAGAGTTTGAAGAGAAAATTCAGAAAGACAGCTTGAAACTCATAAAGAAGTTTCAAGACTTACAGATCGACCCTCTAGCACTTGGGGATCGGGCTAGGAGCCAGACGAGGCAATTCAACTTTTCCAATTGGGAAGATCAATATACAGGTCTCGATATCAAGATTAAACCAACTGTTGGGATTTTAGAGTCAGGTATTATCGATTAACCGTCATGCTTATGAGTTTAACGCATTGCATCACTGATGAAATTACTTTTCAAGCATGATATAGTAGAAAAAATGCAGTGAACTGGGGGAACTAACGTGAATGAAAAAGAAATTGAAATCCTAGAAATTCTTGAAGATAATGCTCGCATCCCGTTGGAGGTGCTTGCTGATATGGTTGACTTACCCGTAGAGGAAGTGGAAAAGAGTATTCTTTCTCTAGAGGAACAAGACATTATTTTAAACTATTCATCCGTTATCAATTGGGATAAAGCGGCAGGAAAAGATGGTGTCGTTGCGATGATCGATGTCAAGGTAACGCCAAAAAGAGACGTTGGGTTCGATGATGTAGCTGAACGTATTTATCGCTTTCCTGAAGTGAAGACTGTCTACTTGATGTCGGGTGCTTATGATCTTTCCGTTCAAATCGAAGGAAAAACAATGAAAGAAGTAGCGTTTTTTGTTTCAAATAAGCTGTCAACGCTTGATTCTGTTCTTTCGACCACGACTCATTTTCTGTTGAAAAAATATAAGCATGATGGTGTTATTTTTGAGCCTGAACAGAAAGATAAGCGAATTGTGGTGTCACCATGAGTCAGGTTCAAAGCGACTATGTTTCAAAAAATGCTGCGAAGCTAAAACCTTCTGGCATTCGTAAGTTCTTTGATCTCGCATCTCAAATGGATAATGTCATTTCTCTTGGTGTTGGTGAGCCAGATTTTGTAACACCATGGAATGTTTGTGAAGCTGGCTATGCTTCCTTAGAAAATGGCTATACGGCTTATACCCCTAATGCGGGTTTGTTGAATTTACGTCAAGAGATTTCTTCTTACTTAAAAGAACAGTTCGCACTTTCGTATTCTGCTGAGACAGAAATCATCTGCACGGTTGGGGCAAGTCAGGCAATCGATTTAGCATTTCGTTCCATACTGGACGCTGGCGATGAGGTAATTATCGTGGAGCCTGGATTCGTTGCGTATTCACCTGCAGTTACCCTTGCAGGAGGGACACCTGTGCCTCTTGAAACGGTGGAGGAAGATGAATTTAAGCTTACACCTGAGAAGTTGAAGTCAGCGATTACAGAGCGGACGAAGGCAGTGCTCATCTGTTTCCCAAGTAACCCAACAGGCGCAACGATGACAGAAGATGAATTGAAGGATGTAGCCAAAGTTATTGAAGATCACGACTTACTCGTGTTATCTGATGAGATTTATGCTGAGCTTACGTATGATCAACCACATTACAGTATCGCTAGAATACCTGGAATGAGAGAAAGAACGATTTTGATTTCAGGGTTTTCAAAAGCCTTTGCGATGACCGGGTGGAGACTTGGTTACGTAACTGGGCCTGAAGAAATTTTGAAGGTAATGCTTACGATTCATCAATATACGATGATGTGTGCTCCAACGATCGCGCAGCATGGCGCACTTGAAGCACTACGTAATGGTCGTGAAGATTTAGAGCGTATGAAGCGTAGTTATCGTCAGCGAAGGAACTTTATTGTGAAATCATTTAACAGGATGGGGTTATCTTGCCGCATGCCAGGAGGTGCATTCTATGCATTTCCATCTATTCAATCAACAGGGATGACTTCGGATGAGTTCGCGGAGAAGCTGCTGCATGAGGAACGAGTAGCGGTTGTACCTGGTCATGTATTTGGAGAGGGAGGCGAAGGGTATGTCAGATGCTCTTACGCAACATCCCTTGAATCCCTTCAAGAAGCTGTGAAACGAATCGAGCGGTTCGTAGATAAATACGCGAGCAATTAGCGAAAGCCGTCCAATAAGGACGGCTTTAACTATTGCTTTTGACACACAAAACCCTCCCTATTTAAAGGTGGGCTTTCACATTAATGACCTGTTGAATCATGGTCATGCGTCTTCGCTTGCTTTGAAACGAGCTGTCGAAGTAGTTCGTTTTGTTCCTGGTCAGACGCAGTTTTTCGCTTCATGAATCCCATTGCTTTAAAGATAAAGACGATCGTTAAGATCACGATAAATAAAATGATTGCCATGTAAAGGAAACCGAATAAACCGAAAAGGATACCCATTCCTTCCATCATACCTTGGTTTTGGTTCATGATATGTCACCTCCTATAGATAGTTGTCCATCTACAAGTTTACATGATTGCAATTCATTTGTAATGCAATTGCTTTTACCTGCTATATTTCTTATAAGGGAGAGATTTACCAGAAGCTTTTCTCAAAAAACGTGTTATGATATTATTATCAGGTTGGAGAGTTCGGAATTCCCTCCTCTCGTAAAACAAAACTAGGGACCCATGAAATGTAGCATGCCTTCTCGTTGAAAGAAGGTTTTTTCATGCGTCTCCCTCTAATGAATAAAAGAAGGGAGCTTTTTTTATGTCTTTTATGATTCCTAAGAAAGTTGAATTGCTTGGAGAAGATATTCAAAAAAGCGAATTAAAATATCACAATAAGCGTGTGGCTGTCACAAAGGAATTTACGTTCGACGCAGCACACCACCTACACTGTTATGAAGGCAAGTGTAAAAGTATGCACGGTCATACGTATAAATTAGTTATTACGATTAGCGGGTATGTCAACGAAATCGGTATTTCAGTAGATTTCGGTGAGATCAAAGCATTGTTTAAAGATGTGATCGATTCAAAGCTTGATCACCATTATTTAAATGAAGTTCTTCCAAACATGAATACAACTGCGGAGAACATGATCGTTTGGATTTGGGAACAGCTCGATACTGCTCTTGATAGCCGTGAAATGCGAGATAATGGCCAGCGTCTCGAAGAGCTCGTTCTGTATGAAACACCGACAAGCTACGCAACATTGAAGCGAGAATGGATGGAATCAGAATGATGAAGTGGACATTACCTGAACGATCAGAATATATGAATTGGAACCTTCCGATGGTTGAAGTGTTTGAAACGGTAGAAGGAGAAGGGACTAGGGCCGGATTTCCAACTGTTTTTGTAAGAGTGTTTCATTGTAACCTTCGCTGTACTTGGTGTGATACGCCATATAGCTATGCACCTGATAAGGCTGAGTACACGGCCACGATTTCAGATATTATCGATCAAATCAAGCAGTATAAGAGCAGGCATATCTGTTACACGGGCGGTGAACCGTTGATTCATCGTGAAAAGTCCTATGCTCTGTTACAAGCGATGGTAGACCTTCCGCATATTGAAGATATTCACATCGAAACGAACGGTGCAATCGATCTTGCGCCATATAAACAAGTGAGAAGTGAAAATGAGGAGTGGGAAAGCAAGGTTCGCTTTGTGATGGACTATAAGCTTCCTGATTCCGGTGAGCAGCATCGTATGCTTCATGATAATTTCGCCCTGCTCGATGAACAGGATGAAATCAAGTTTGTTATTGGGTCTGACGAAGATTTCGATGTGGCGACGGAGGTTGTGGCTGAGCATCATGATAAAGGTCAGGTTCTTTATAGTCCTGTGTGGGAAACGATGCCACCGAATAAACTCGTTCAAAAGATACTCGATGCTGGACTGAGTAGAGTAAAGCTCAGCATGCAGCTTCATAAAATCATTTGGGATCCTAATAAAAGAGGTGTGTAGATTGAGTAAAAAAGCAGTCATCGTATTGAGTGGTGGACTTGATAGTACGACCTGTATGGGAATGGCGAAGGAAAAAGGATATGAGCTTTATCCGATTACCTTCCACTATGGGCAAAAGCATAATCGTGAAGTCGAGCAGGCTAAGAAGGTGGCTGAGTACTATGAAGCACCAGACCATCGGATTGTAAACATTAGCTTTCTGAACCAAATCGGTGGGAGTGCACTAACAGATCAGTCAATCGATGTTCCAACTGACATGGATGAAGATGAGATTCCTGCAACATATGTGCCTGCAAGGAATATGATCTTTCTTTCGCTAGCATCAGCTTATGCTGAAGTGATTGGAGCGGAGGCCATCTATATCGGGGTGTCAGCGGTCGATTATAGCGGTTATCCGGATTGTCGTCCTGAGTTTATCGAGAGTATGAATGAAACGGTAAACCTTGCAACAAAAGCAGGAGCAACTGGTAGTAACATGGTAATCGAGACGCCATTGATCGATTTAACGAAAGCTGAAACGGTTAAAGAAGGGTTAAGGTTAGATGTGCCTTATGAGTTGACCACTTCTTGTTACAACGGAGAAGAAGAAGCTTGTGGGGAATGTGATAGCTGTCGTCTTCGATTAAAAGGATTTGAAGAAGCAGGTTCAACTGATCCGATTCCTTATAAAGGGTAATAGATTAAAAGAAGCGCCGGGCTGGCGCTTCTTTTTGTTTCCCCCTTCGACAAATACCGGGCGGTGCCTGTCACTACGTAACTCCGGAAGGTCACTCCTCAGGGATTTCCCCAGTATAGGTGGAGGAAGGGCGGATGATGCTGTTGTTTTGGTTTTGTTCGTAGACATGTGCGACCCAGCCTGCACATCTTGCTGCGGTGAAGGTCGGAGTGAATAATTCTGTTGGAAGCTCGATTGAGCGCAGGATAGCAGCTGCATAGTATTCTACATTCGCATAAAGGTTTCTTCCTGGCTTATGCTCTTTTAGTAGTTCAACAGCTTTGTTCTCCACTTCATGAGCTAGCTTAAATTCCTCATCATCATAGAAATTTGAAGTGATGTCACTGAGCGCAGCAGCTCTTGGATCGCGTGTTTTATAGATTCGATGGCCGAAGCCCATTAGCTTTTCTTTATTTTCTAACTTCCTTTTTAAGACGCGTTCTGCACTTCCTTCTTTCTTGATCTCTTCAAGTAAGTCGATCACTCCAGTAGGAGCACCACCATGCAATGGTCCTTTCATTGCACCGATCGCACCAGCAATCGCTGATACGAGATCACTTTCTGTTGAGGCGATGACACGGGCAGTAAAGGTTGAAGCGTTCAAACCATGTTCCATCGTTAAGACAAAATAAGCTGACAACGCCTTTACATGATTTTCATCAGGCGTTTTTCCTTTTAGCATGTACAAAAAGTTTGCAACATGCGAGAGCGAAGCATCTGGTTCAATGATAGGATCTCCTTGCAATGATCTGTAGCGATACGAAATAATCGTTGGAATGAGACCCACGATTTTGATTCCTTCTTGTTCGGTGGAAGGAAACGTGTCCGCCTTGTTACCCATGGATGAAACTACTGTTCGAATCACAGCCATCATATCCATACTATCAGGTAGTCGGTCTAGTATGTCTTTTTGATAAGGTTTGAGATATCTTGCTTCTAGAAGTTTAGTAGAAAATTCTTTAAGAGCCTTTTCACTTGGAAATGACCCATTCCACAAGAAATAAACGACTTCCTCAAACGACTTTTCTTTTGCTAAAGTGGAAGCCCACTCCCCACGATAGACGAGTTGGCCTCTTTCACCGTCAACAAGACTGATTTCTGACTCAGCAGCAACAATTCCCTTTAATCCAGCATGAACCATATCATCAACTCCAATCTATATTCTTGTTTTCAGTGTATCGCTTCGCTATCATTATGACTAATAAATAATAACAGTATTATTGATAGAGAATCATAATTGATTGGAGAGGGAAGAAATGAACCTGAACTGGCTTCGAACGTTCGTTGCTGCAGCCACCTATGAAAACTTCCGAGAAGCTTCAGAGAAGTTATATCTCGCTCAACCTACTGTAACAGTACATATTCAACAATTAGAAAAAGCGCTGAACAGTAAGCTCTTTGTGAAGAACGGGAGACGTGTGGTGCTATCTGAAGCAGGAAGACAGTTCCTACCATATGCAAAAACAATGGTCGACCACTATAATAGCAGCCTTCAACATATGTCAGGGTGGAATCAAGGGTACGATAAGAAGATAACGATTGCTGTATCACCTTTACTAGCTGCGACCCTTTTGCCTTACGTCCTGCAGCAGTTTATGAAACAGCACCCTTCGATAGAAGTTGTGGTAAAGGTGAGTGAGTCTACTGATATTGGAGATAGTGTAGCTGATGGCTCAGCTGACTTAGGGTTATCGAGGATGGCTGCCATACAGCAGCATCTCACCTCAGAAAAAATGGGTCCAGATCCAATTGTGCTCGTCGTTCCTCATGATGGTGGTGATGCCGAAACGAGCTTGCCATTAAGTCTTGAAGAGTATTGTAACCATACAACATTGCTTACGTATTCACACCCAGGGTATTGGGAAGAGCTATTGATCGAACTACGTGCAAGGTATGAAGGAATTCGGACGATGGTGGTCTCTCAGGTGCATGTAACAAAGCGTTTTATTGAAGAGGGGCTTGGATTTTCTTTTCTGCCAAGGTCTGCCGTTCAAAGAGAGCTGCTTGAAGGAAGGATGTTAGAAGTGGAAACGAGTGAAATTAAGCTCCCGACAGTGTATACGTATATGGTCTATCACCATATTTCACGAGAAGCGAGTCTATTTAAAGAGTTCCTAGAAAGATATATGCATTAAAATACCCGACCAGTTTCCTGATCGGGGGTTAAGCTGTCTATCGGACGTTTACATCAATACGTCGTCAATCCCCAAAGCTGCCAGCCTTTTTCAACCTGATTCGTTGCAAATAGGTGAATATGAACAGGGAAGTTCGTCGACTTCTTCGTCACAAGAACATCTACAAGGTAGCTTTGATCGGCAGTTTTTTTGCTACATGCTTTTACAGCCGGTTTATAGTAAGGAGAAGAACGATTTAGTTTTGTTGTGGACAACACCCGCCAACTTTTCGCATTTGGGTCCTGGGTCATAAGTGATGGAACGACTACCTGTAGTTTTGCCTGAAGTTCTTGGATTGAGCTCGGGTTATTCACCTTCTGAAGATTAGGGCATTCCTCTTGAAGGAGTTTAACTGGGAGCGCTGCTTTTGTTTCATTTGGTGAGATTAGGATACCCATCATTAGAAGTAGAGGTACTATCATCTTCATAATACGTAACCACCTTTCGATGTTTATATTCTCCATTTTCGGGGATTTTTATGTATAGAGATAAGAACCTACGTTCTTGCTAGAAGGAGGGATAGAATGAAGCCTTCCATTCAAAGCCGTACGTCCCGAACGATCTTGACGAAGGGGAGCGGTTTTTTAAATGGATATAGTCATACGCTGAATCCTTACGCTGGCTGTGCATTTGGTTGTTCCTATTGCTATGTGAGGAGAATGCCGATCGCTTTGTTTCGAGAGGAAGATTGGGGAGAGTGGGTGGACATTAAAGAAAATGGAGTCGCATTATTAAAGAAAGAGATTCCAAAAGCAAAGAAGAAAGGGAAAGTCTCGATCTTTATGTCCTCCTCTACAGATCCTTACCAACCGATTGAATACAAAACAGAATTAACTAGAAGCCTTCTTGAAGCTATGCTTGAAGAGACACCAGATTTTCTTTTTCTTCAAACAAGGTCACCTCTTGTGACAAGGGACATCGACCTGTTGAAAAAGCTTGGCAATCAAGTTCTCGTCAGCATCACGGTCGAGACTGATTTAGAGTCAGTAAGGAAGATTTTCGCACCCCAAGCGCCGCCGATAGGAGGGCGATTGAAGGCATTAAAAGAATTACGAGAGGCAGGTATACCCGTTCAAGCTGCAATCGCACCGCTATTACCATGTTCAGAGGACTTCCCGGAGAAACTGCATCGTGCTGTAAATCGAGTTACGCTCGATGATTTCTTTATGGGAGATGGAAGCGGTGGAAAAAGGACTGAACAGCTCGGAATTCGTAAATTGTTTGAAGAACACAATTTAGGGGATTGGTATGATCGGAAGACCTACCTAAAAATAAAGAATCGCTTGTTAGAGAAGTTTAGCGAGGGAAACATCTTCATTTCACAAGAAGGATTCTATCCTCCAAACTAAAAAGCATGGGGCTTGCCCCATGCTCAGTGTGTAGAGAAAGTCTCGGTGTTTAGATGAAAGTAGTTGATCATTTCCATTCTAATTAATGTTGATGGATAGTGAAATATCTGTCTGTTAAACCATTGGACGGAACGTTCGTTTTGGATCAACTCTCATCAAGTAGGAGAGACGATCGCGGACTCCTGCGTTCGTCCGCGGAAAGCATGCGATCGTCATCGACTACGGTATCGGGAGCACCGCAAATAGGTTCCTCGACAAGCTAAGCATGGGGTTTACCCCATGCTTTTGTTTCTTATTTAAGCTTTTTCGCTGTGCCACTCAGAATCTTTAAATGATCGTTCTCATAACCCACTTGATAGGTCACATTGTACATAGATGTTTTTGTTTTTTGATCATCAGTCCGCTCTTGCGCTTCGATCGTTGCCGTTACTTTTACTTCTTCATTGTTTTCATTCAGCGTGCCCGCCATGTTCGATACTTCTACATCGAGGGTTCGAATATACCCGCTTCTAAATGTTTCGTAAGGCATTTCGTTTTGCCAGCGGCTGCCGAGAAGAGAGTAGGCTGTTACATAATCTTGTGTCGCGAGGCTTTCGTAAAAATACCCGATTAAGTACTGTGCATTTTCTTCAAAATCTTCGCCAGTGAGTCCTTGTGGAGTCGAGACAGACTCTTGGCTCTCGTCGTCGACAGTTACTTTTACTGGGTCGTTTGACCAGGATGTAAGCTGTTCGATCACATTCTTGATCGGAATACTGAACCCGATCGCTCCGGATTCAGTACCAGCTGAATTGATTGCGATCGCTTCACCTGTATTCGCATCAATAAGAGGCCCCCCGCTATTTCCGTCTGTAATGGGAGCGGAGATTTGGTAAATGTTCTCATAACGATACGGTTCAAGAATGAACTCTCTGTCGAGGCCGCTGATGATTCCTGTCGTAACGGTGTTTTGTAAGCCAAGTGGGCTCCCTAGAGCAATGATATCATCACCTACTTCAGCCATTCTTTTTTCTGCGACAGGTAAAGGTTCTGCATCTTTCAGACCAGGAACCCGTAAGACAGCTATATCGATTGTCTCACCCATACCGATTACTTGCGCTTCGAATTGTTTGGCATCGGATGTTTTTACGATGATTTTTTCAGCATCTTCAACGACATGCGCATTTGTAATCACATCACCAAGATTGTTATATAAAAAGCCAGAACCAGAAGAAGTTCCGTCTTTCAACTGAACGTTGATCTGCACAACGCTTTTCTGAGTATCATGAATGATGCTTTTTAAATCCTCACTATCTTCTTTGGAGCTTGTTGTCTCAGACTCCTCCCCTAAGGAAGAAGTGGCGTTGACAGTGGTACTGTCATAATGGTCATATAAATAATAAAAACCCACGCTGCCTCCTACTATTAAAAGTAATGAGGCAGCTAGGGAGATAATAGCAGACTTATTAATCATCTCGTTATGAAACTCCTTTCTGCTATTCTACGAACCACGTGAAGTGGTCGATTTTTACGGTGTATTCGTCTAGGTTTTTGACGTCTTTATCAATTTCATAAATTGTGAAATCAAATTTTCCTGTATCTTCAGGATAGAGTGTTTCTGGGTTTATATAGACTTCGCCCTTTCGAAAAACCTTACCTTCACTATCAAGTACTTGATAAGATGCACCGATCGATGAAACAGGAACAGTGGCTTTACTCTTAACATTGCCTGTGATTTTGAGCTCGTTATACTCGGTGACGGAAGTTTTAGCATCGACTAATTCTATGGCGTTGGTGCGGTTCATTTCTTCTTCTTTCGCTGCCGCTACCATTGCTTGCTCAATCCGTTTTTGCTGTTCTTCTTCGAATGCGTTCTTTCTCTTTTCTATAACGCTTTTTAAGTTTAATAATTTTTCGTTTTCACTATTGATCTGTAACCCATCTTCAACTGCATAGAGGGCTTTCGAAAACTGATTGTCTTTTAAATGTTTGTTCGCTTCATTCATAGAGAACTCAATGATCTGGTTACGAATTTGATTCGCTACTTCTTTCGCTTCATCAACTTCAAGCGTTTCTGCTCTAGTTAACACTGGCTTGAGGGCTTCGACCGATTTCTTTCCTTTCATATCAAACTTCAGTTCGGCTACCATGACGGTTGTTCTCGCTGAGGCGATATCATTTTGGAGATCCGTGACTAAAGGCCCTTTAAATTGGTTCAATTCAGTTTCGGCGTTGTCGACGAGTTCTAATGCTTGAGAGTAGTCGTCTTTTTTGCGAGCTTTTTCAGCTGAGTTCAGCGTACTTTCAACTTCGATTGCTGTCTTCATCATGTTTTGATTGGTTTGTGCAGCGGGGAATTGATCACGCTGCGCTTTCGCTTCTTCAAATTTATTTTGCGCTTCTTTATAATTACCTTTTTCTGCTAGCTTTTCTCCTTGTTCAAATGAACGGATGGCTGCATTCGTTACAGACTCTTCATAGTAGTAATAGCTTGAGAGTGTAATACCGATTACAAAGAAAATCATAAGCGGTAACCAACGAACCAAGAAAGAACGTTTTCCCTTCGTTTGGGAGACGAGTTCTTTTCCACAGGAGAAACAAAATTGGTCGTTACTATCTCTTTTCTTTCCACAATGTGGACAATACATTCTTTATCTCCACCTGCTTTCAATCTCTTTACAATAACTATTTTGACACAAAAGCTACAGGAGGGAAATATGTTTTCAGAGGTTGTTGGTAAATTGAAATATAAAGAAATTTTAGAGAAAATTTTTCCTTCAATCTTTCCACTGAATCAAAAGGCGTGTTTCTGAAACGTGATACAAAAAACAATACCTTAGTCCTAGATCTATTGATATGCTTTTGAGGGTAAACTGATCAACAGGTTCAAATGGAATGGGTTATCTTGCTCTGTTCGTGTCTATTGCCATTTTGTTACTCTATTACCAGACCCCCTTTCAAATATTCCGTTACCAGGAAGACCGGCTATATGCCGGTCCTTTTTTTTGTTTTAAGGAAACTTGCGTTGTGGATAAAAATTTGGTACACTAACTAACGGACGGTAGGTAACCGTTCTTTATTTTGATGTTTACCTAACGAATGGTAGGGAGGTTGTCGAAATGGCACAAGAAACTCAGAAGGTAATTAAGGAAAAAGCATTGATATTATTTGCTCAAAAAGGGTTTGAAGGAACCTCTCTCAATGATATTGCAGATGAAGTCGGAATTAAGAAACCTTCCCTTTACGCTCATTTTAAAAATAAAGAAGACTTATTTCTTGCCGTTATTAATAAAGTAACGATCGACTATAATACATTCTTTGAAGAGACGGCAAAGGAAATAGCTTCTCTAGATCCTGAGAAGCAACTTTATACGCTTTTGATAAGAAATACGGCGTATTTACAGAATCATGAATTAGGTCTGATCTTTAAACGGATGTTCTTGTTTCCACCTGAATCGTTGCGAAGTGATATTTATGACATGTTTGAAGCGACAGAAGGTGTGATGAAAGAAGTGGTCTATTCGATCCTCGAGAAAATGGATTCGAAACTTGACTGTGATCAAATATTCGATGCGTATTTATGTTTGTTAGACGGTGTGTTTGAGCAGCTCTTCTATTATTCAAAAGAAGAACATAGTAAGCGTCTTGAACATTCATGGGCATTATTTATAAATGGCATCAACTATATGAGAGTAGGTGATTGAGATGGCATGGATCTTTCTTGTAATCGGTGGATTGATGGAAGTCGGATGGGCGCTTGGTCTAAAGTATTCTGATGGATTCAGTAATCCAATCATCAGTATATTGACAGTCGCCGGTATCGGGATCAGTTTCTTCTTTTTTGGTAAGGCCATTAAATATTTGCCGGTCGGAACAGCTTATGCCATTTTTACTGGCCTTGGAGCTGCTGGAACAACGATCGTAGGGATGGTTTATTTAAATGAAACGGTCAATTTGTTCAAAGTGTTTTTTGTAGTATTACTCATTTTTTCAATCGTTGGTTTGAAGTTAACCTCAAACCAATCTGAAGCGTAGGAGGGTTGCGAGATGGCATGGATTGCACTGTTGATTGCTGGGATAGCGGAAATTGGTGGGGTAACCAGTCTTAAGTTATCCAATGGATTTAGAAACCTCAAGGCATCTCTTATGACGATCGCCTTTGGTATGCTGAGCTTTTTTATGCTTTCCCTTTCACTTAAGGCACTGCCGGTCGGAACGGCGTATGCGATTTGGACAGGAATTGGTTCTGCTGGAAGTGTGCTGATCGGGATGTATTGGTTTAAAGAACCAAGAAATCGAATCCAACTCCTTTTGATATCATTCATCGTTATTTCAGTAGTTGGTCTAAAAGTAACAGAGGGTTGATTTTTTCTGAAACTTTAGATAAAGTTAAAGTATTAAATGAAGGAGGTGAGGTAAGAGATGTTAAACGCTGTCGTTCGTGCGGAATTTGTTGATTATGCTAGCTGTTGCCGTGCGATTATTCATGATGGAGCTGCTAACGGGACACGTATGCCCTTTTTTAGCAACTTCATAAGCACGACGATCGCGTAAGGCGCTCTTACCCTACTTCAGACGGAACTAATATAAGAGAGAGGAGCGGCGTAGTTTGCCGCTCTTTTTTATGCAAGAAGTAGCCACAGGTGAGGTGTATCCTTATCTGTGGCTTTTTTTATTATCGAAAAAGGATGGGATAATCATGATGGTTTGCACGGCACTATCGATCAGTAAAATGCTCGGTGGAAACACCGTTTTTGAAGAGATAACGTTTGAAATAAATGAAGGAGATCGGGTTGGAATCGTAGGAAGAAATGGGAGCGGTAAAACAACGTTGTTTAAACTGCTTGCTGGCGTTGAACGACCGGATGAAGGTGACATTCATTATAAGAAAGGCACTACGATCGGCTATCTAGCTCAAATACCTGAATACAAAGGTACTGCTCGAGATGTATTGAACGATGCCTTCAGCGACCTTGAAAATCTAGCTGACCGAATGAAAAAGCTCGAAGCGGAGATGGCGAAGGGAGCTAATGAAAAAGTAATAACAGAGTATGGACATGTCCTTGACGAGTATTCGAGGAGAGGTGGTTATGAAACAGATTCCAAGGTGAAAACCGTAGCCAACGGTTTAGGCATCAGCCATCTACTAGATACTGCGTTCTCTCAGCTAAGCGGGGGAGAACAAACAAAGGTTTGCTTAGGATTGATCTTGTTGAAAGAACCAGATCTTCTCTTACTCGATGAACCGACGAATCACCTTGATATAGACGCGGTCGAATGGTTAGAGGAGTTTTTACGAGCATACAAAGGTACTGTTCTCATCGTCTCGCATGATAGGTATTTCCTTGATGAAGTCGTTACTAAAGTGATGGATTTAGAAGACGGGGAACTAACAATATACGTCGGTTCATATAGTTATTTCGTTCAGAAAAAAGAAGAGGTGCTTCTAGCAGAATTTCAAGCTTTCCAAGAACAACAGAAGAAGATAAAGAAGATGAAAGAAGCGATAAAGCGTTTAAGAGAGTGGGCAAATCAGGCGAATCCTCCAAATGCTGCTCTTCACAAACGAGCAAGGAATATGGAAAGAGCTTTAGAACGCATGAATAAGGTCAAACGTCCGATTCTAGAACGACGAAAGATGGGACTCGAATTTGACATGGCAAATCGAAGCGGGAAAGATGTGATCACGTTTGAAAATGTGACGGCTGGATTTACTAGTAAACCACTATTAAAGAACGTTGATTGGAGTATTCGCTATCCGGAAAGGGTTGCAATCGTTGGAAAAAATGGAAGTGGAAAGACAACGCTATTAAAAGTCCTACTTGGTCAGCACGAACCCGCTGATGGAAAAGTTGTACAAGGGTCCAGCTTGAAGGTTGGGTATCTCTCTCAGCACGTTTTTGAAGATCGGGAGGACGCGAGGGTGATTGACGTCTATCGCGAAACAGCGAAAGTTGCTGAAGGTGATGCACGTCATGAGCTATCCCGTTTCTTATTTTATGGATATAGCGTGTTCTCAAAACTTTCTTCTTTAAGTGGTGGAGAGAAGATGAGACTTCGTCTAGCTCAGCTGATGAGTAAAGATATCAACCTACTCGTTCTGGATGAACCAACGAACCATCTTGATATCGATTCTAGAGAAGTGCTAGAAGATGCGATCGAGCGGTTTCCTGGAACGATCATTTGCGTTTCACATGATCGCTATTTATTGAACAAGTGTTTTCCAATTACGTATTGGCTCCAAGAAGGGAAACTCTATCACTATTTAGAGTCATACAGTCAAGCAAGAGTGAAGCATATTGAGATGCTTTCTGAAAATCAGAGCGACTTGAAAGAAGGAAAAGGGTCTAAAGAGTATAAAGAGCCTGAGCAGAAAACACCTGTGAAGAAAGCAGCTACGATTGAGGAGGAAGTTGAACAAATTGAGGAAGGATTGTATAACCTCGAGGATAAGCTGCTAAGGACAAGCGATCATAAGGAACTCGAGACTCTTTATCGTGAGAAAGAAAAGATGGAAGAAAAACGAAACGAATTATACGAGTTGTTACAGGGGGAAGTAGAATGACTGAAAAACGAACGACAGAAAGTATGATCGAACCGCATACGATGGCTAGCTTAGTAGATGATTTCAGGGAGTTAGGTGTAAAAGAGGGAATGACCATTATTGTTCATTCCTCTCTTAGTTCTCTCGGATGGGTATGCGGTGGTGCTGAAGCGGTAATACGAGCATTGGCCGATGCTGTCGGTCATGATGGCACGATCGTGATGCCCACACAATCTGCTGGAAATTCTGACCCCGCGAATTGGATGAATCCACCTGTTCCAGAATCGTGGTGGCCGATCATTAGAGAAAACATGCCTGCATTTTGTGAGGATACGACGCCAACAAGAGGAATGGGTGTTATAGCAGAATTGTTTCGAACGATGCCAGGGGTAAGAAGGAGTAACCACCCGACTTATTCCTTCGCAGCATTTGGAAAGTATCGCGACTACATTATAGAAGAACAGCCGCTAGAAAGCGGATTTGGCGATCGATCACCACTAGCGAAGATTTATCAGTTAAACGGTATGATCCTTTTGCTTGGAGTAGGACACGATAGCAATACATCCCTTCACTATGCAGAGCATGCTAGACCGAATAAGCCTCTACAAACTAAAGCAGCTGCATTAATAGAAAATGGAGAAAGGCTTTGGAAGTCATATGAGGAAATTGACTACGATTCAGATGTCTTCGAACAGATCGGGAAGGAATTCGAAAAAAGCGGGGATTTCAACTGTATGAAGGTTGGAAAGGCAACTTGTAAGTTGATCAACCAGCGAAAAATGGTCGATTTTGGACGAGAGTGGTATCGTAAACAAATCGATTAAAAGGTGTTTAAACGACTCCTCTTTACGAATAGTTGTGTCCCCACTCGGGTAGATAATAGAAAGACTGTGTTTTGAAAGGGTGGGGAGATGAAGGTAATTAACAATGTTGAACTATACCAACCAGGGAATGAAACAATCAAAGGACACCTTTTAATTGAAGATGGAAAGATTGCTAGAATTGAAGAGGGATTATATAAAGGTGATGAGAAAGATGTCATTGAAGGAGAGGGGAAAACCGTAGCTCCTTCCTTTAATGATACACATATGCACCTCCTTCGATATGGACTTATGAAGAAAGAATTGGATCTACGAGAGGTCACATCATGGAATGAAATGAAGGAAATTGTTCGAGATCGGTATACAGAAGAGAAGATGGAAGAGAACGATTGGATAATAGGACGAGGTTTGATCGATAGTCAATTCTCAGATATAGACCATCTCTTGACTGCTAAAGATCTCGAGGAATTAGAATACAAAAAGCCTATGTTCTTTCTGCATGAAGATGGTCATGAATGTATCGTGAATGAAGAAGCACTTAAAATTATTAGAGATAATGATGAGCTAGAAGAAAACCATAATCGTTTTATTGAAAAAGACGAGAACGGGGAATGGACTGGACGCTTTAAAGATAGTGCTGTGCATTTCATTAAATTTCATTTTAAACAAAAAAGCGAAGAAGAAGTATATGAAGCGATTCATGATGCGGTTCCTCATTTGTTGAAACACGGGATTTCGTCAGTGCATACCGACGATTTAAATTACACTGGAGCTTTCGAGCGTGTGTGGGACAGCTATAGAAGATTAGAAGATGAAGAGAAGCTGCCTGTTCAAGTTCACCTCCATCATTATGTGTACAACCTTAATGATATGAAGAAATATTTGAATAATCATAATAGGCGAACCGGAGATGGCACGGACAGGGTGCGAATGGGCGCATTTAAGATATTTTTAGATGGAACTCAGCGTCTCCATACTGCAGCTTTACGAAAGCCATATCATGATAAACCTGAAACTAGTGGTGCTTTAATTTATTCACAGGAAGAACTTAACGAAATGGTCCAAACTGCAGACGATCATGAGATGCAAGTTACGATGCATGCGATCGGAGACCGTACAGTAGAGCAAGCGCTCAAGGCTATTGAGAAAGTTGGCACTTCCAAAATGCGTCATAGGATCATACATGCCCAAATTCTTGCGCCTGATTTACTAGAACGGTTAAAGAAAGTAAAGCCATACCTTGAAACTCAGCCAGGGTTTATGATGGGTGAATATGATCAAACGGCTGATTGGGTTGGGAAAGAACAAGAAAAGTATTGTAATCCATGGAAAACAGTTAGTGAAATGGGCATCCCTTTTACCGGAAGCTCTGATTGTCCTATTGGTGAATTAAATCCATTCGTTCACATTTATGCGGCAGTTATGAGACAAGACGAGGATGGAAATCCGAAAGGCGGCTGGATTCCAAAAGAGCGGCTGTCGGTAAGTGAAATCTATAAAGCCTATACAGCTACAGGTGCAGAATTAGAATTTCAAGAAGAGTGGAAAGGCAAATTGGAGAAAGAGTTTACTGCCGATTTCGTTCTTTTATCAGATCATCCAGAAGGAATATCACCTCATAAACTGAAGGAAGTCAACGTCTTGCAAACTTGGATTAAGGGAGAAAGGGTATATTAGTGAAAGATAAGAAGGATCACATTTGAGAATCCTTCTTTTTCTTGATTATTTTGCAGGAGATGGAAAGTCGAAGAAGAAAGTAATGTATAAGTTTTCTCCTTCAAAAGTCCTGAAAAATATAAATGCTTAACGGGAGGCCCTATGACTAGAGTGAATTACTATCCTACCGAACATGATGCTCAGCGACCTCCTCAATCAAATTCTAAACCGAAGAAAGAAATGAGTGCACTTAGAGATTTAATCGATTACTATAACAAGTCTTCATCAGCAATCGTAATACAAAAGGATTGGAAATGGGTGTATTTAAATGCCTCCGCTTTAAAACTACTAGGTTACTATACCCTCTCTGAACTCGAAGGGCGATCGATATGGGAAACAATCGATGAATCTCAAAGGACAGCAGTAACGAGTAGAATTCACTCGTTACAAAATGGTACGAACCCGGGACCTTCGACTCAGAAGTGGATAAAGCAAGATGGGTCTTACGTATATTTGAAAGTAATGGGCATTCCTGTAGCGAATGAACTCGGACAATCTGTCGCTTTAATCGAGGAAAATGGAAGCAAAGAAAAGCTGATCGAGGAAACGCTGTACAACTACAAGCTTATTACGGAAAATATGAGTGATATTGTGAGCTTAATCGATCGAGACGGTAACTTCTTGTATGTGTCGCCTTCTTATCGGGACTATTCAAGGGATGGAATCGAGAATGAAATTGGTACTAGCTCATTTAAATATGTGCACCCTGAAGATTTAACTGCTGCAAAAGAGGCATTCGATCGTCTCCTAAAATACAAAAAGCCGATATCCGTGGACTATAGACTCTTGCGCATCGATGGTGACTATCGCTGGTTTGAATCAAGAGCTATCTGCGTTCAAAACGAAGAGCGCTATCACTATATCGTAATTTCAAGAGATATAACAAAGCAGAAAAATGCAGAACAGAAGCTAAGTGTGAGTGAACAAAAGCACCGCATGATCGTAGAACATAGTAGTGATATCATCTGTATGGTTAATTTTGAAGGTGTGATTGTCTATGCATCACCCTCGTACCTAACTGTACTGAATTATCTGCCGGAAGATGTGGTGGGGGAAGATGTTCTATCCCACGTTCACCCTGATGACTACGAGATGTGCATGAACGCACTTACGAAGCTCCGTAACTTTAAAGAGCCTGTAACCGTAACGTATCGAAAACTTCATGCCTCAGGTGAAGTGCTAACCTTTGAAGGAAAGGCAATGCCTGTTATTGGAGAGTGTGGTGAAGTGAATCGGTATGTCATTATTTCAAGAGATATTACGGAAAAGATAAAGATCGATCAATACAAGAAGAATATCGAGAAATTATCAGTTGTAGGAGAATTGGCAGCTGGTTTTGCACATGAAATCCGAACGCCATTAACATCGATCAAAGGATTTCTTGACTTACTTTCAATCGATAAAGATGAGAAAGAAAAAGAGTTTCACCGGATTATCAATAACGAGCTCAGTAAGCTAGAAGAAGTCGTAAACGGATTTATCTCTCTTGGTAAGCCTGAAGCGATCAATACATTTGAGGTTAGTCTCAAAATGGTGATGGAGAATGCGATAGTAGAAGCTCAAGCAGAAGCAAATGAAAAAAACATTAAAATAAAGAATATGATGAAGAAGCCGGTCTTTACAATCTGTCGTGGTGATCAAATAAAACAAGTATTTTTCAATGTCATAAAAAACGCAATCGATGCAATCGAGCATGATGAAGGGAAGATTGTTATTTCAATCGACCAATACCACGATGAAATAGCGATTGTGATTCGTGATAATGGTAAGGGAATCGCTCAAGAGCGTATCCCCCATATAGGTACTCCTTTCTATACGAATAAAGAAAAAGGAGTAGGACTTGGAATGACAGTTAGTAATAAAATCATTTCGGAACACTTTGGAGAGATCAAGATAGAGAGTGAAAAAAACGTAGGAACATGTGTGACAATCTTGTTGCCCATCGTTCACAAAAATACTGAAACCCGTTAGGACTCTAACGGGTTTTTTCTTCTTGTAACGGAGAAAGATATGACGCAAAAGTAAAGATTAGTAGTTTGTTAGGGTAAGTTTCCTACTGTGTGACTAGCTCATCTAGTTCAGTAGTGGAGCATACTCGATTTCGACCTTTACGTTTTGCAGTATACAACGCTTGATCTGCTTTACTATATAGTTGATCACCTATTGAAACCGTATCTGGGTAAGTCGCAACCCCTACAGACGCCGTAATATAGATCGTGTCCATTTGAGTAGCTTTAAAAGGCTGTGCCTCAATAGAAGTTCGAACATGTTCGGCAATTCGTAATGCATCTTGATGATCTGTGTTCTTCAGTAGGATGGTGAATTCCTCGCCGCCGTTTCTAGATACTGTATCTTCTGTTCCTACAGTTTGGCGAAGCGTTACGCCGAATTGTTGTAATACGGCATCACCTGCAGCATGCCCATAGGTGTCGTTTACTTGTTTGAAATAATCTATATCGATGATTAAGAGCGATAAGGGCTTTCTTTTTGTATTGCTTTCTTTGATAGCACTATTCATTGCTTCGTCAAAGCTTCTTACATTATTTAAACCAGTCAGAGGATCTATTGTAGAGCTCAGCTGGTATTGTTTGAAAAGGTGGTTGATCCGTCGTAAATATTCTGATGTATAGATCGCCATCATTCCACAAACGAAAGATGTAATCCAAAAGAGTAAATTGATTTTGTTAAGTGGATCTATTTTCAGCAACAAGGATGTGATAATTGTGAACATAACATTGGAGTATAGGAGCATGAAGAATACTTTGATCCTTGTCTCAATCTTCCATTTTCTGAACAATAAGTATCCAATATATAATGAAATGAAGAGAATAAGAGAAGCATAAGAAGAAACTGTAACTCCGAATGAAAATCGTACGAGTTGTATGATGATCAAGGCGACTCCGCCTGGTAAGTAGCCTCCATAAAGCGTCACCAAGAGAAAGGGCACGTGTCTCATATCGATGATGGTATTGGAACCGACTTCAATCCCAAAAACCATAAGTATACTGCCAGTTATCCCGGCAAAAAATCCACTGATCACTTTTCGTTTAGTGGAAGAGGTATGGGTGAGGTTCTCGTCTTTATAGTGCTGATAATAGATAAATAAAAGTGCGAGCATTATCATCATATTACCGAAGTAATCCTGAACCAATTGCATGTGTAACCACCTCAATATGTAGATACTAATAGTTTACCATGTTAATCAAATGATGGGAAAATCTTCTTGTCATTCGACGTACTTTTTCTTCCGAACTTTCTATTTCGTGAAAGTTTGATATGATAGCAGTTACTCGTGATGAAAGGTAGGGAAACGTAATGCCTTGGATTAAACCAGCAAAACAATCTGAACTAAAGGAAATGGCAATTTATGAAGAGTTAGAAAAACCTGTTCCTGTATTTAATCGTCTTATTGCGAAAAGCCCGGAGATCTTTTCGACATTTATGCCGCTCGCGAAAGCAATAAAGAACGGTGTGTTGAATGACTTCGAAACGGAGGCGGTCGTTGTATACGTCTCAAAACTGAATGGGTGTCACTATTGCTTTGAAGGACATAGTAAGTTGTTAAAGCAGATTAGTAAAAATGACAACATTGTAGAAGAGTTGACGTCATACCGTACTTCAGACGCTATTCCAGAACATGTGAAAGATATCTTGAACTATGCTGAAAAGCTAGTGTCGAGCCCTAGTGAATTACAAAAAGAAGACTTGGACAAGTTACGTGAACATGGCTACTCGGAACAGAATATCGTAGAGATTAACCAGCTGATCGCCTATACATCTTACACGAATCAAACTTCGATCGGACTTGGGTTATAAGAAAGAAAACGCTCAGGTAATAAAACCTGAGCGTTCATGAGGAAAGGAGTAGCCCTATGTCATAATTCGGTGCTCCCGATTCCGTAGTCGATGACGATCGCATGCTTTCCGCGGACGAACGTCCAAGCCCGTTCTACCGCAGGAGTCCGCGATCGTCTCTCCTACTTGAAGAGTATGAATCCCAAACGAACTCTCCGTCCTAAATATAGAATTACTGACCTTCCTTTTATCCATTAACGTTAGATGGAGTGGGAACGTTGGACTTCTCTCATCGCAACACTGAGAATTTTACAAGCTTACGCTCAGGTTAAAAAACCTGAGCGTTTTAGTTGGCACATCTTATAGGATGATGTTACATTTATTCTGTACCAACCGGTTGGTTTTAAAAATTGAATATGTCAGCCTTCCTGTCATTGAGCAGGTGGTGCATGTCTCTTAGGTCATAGCCTATGGTAAAATGACACCAACTAGTTGGTTTTACTAACGATTAGAAGGTGATATCTATGACAAAAAGAGATGAAATCATTAACGCGACTGCTCGACTGATCCATTCAAAGGGATATGAAAGTACGAGCCTTAAAGATATTCTATCCGAATCAGGAATTGGAAAAGGTCAGTTCTATCATTACTTTTCATCAAAAAGGGATCTTGGAATCGCAGTTGTTGATCACTTTGTTGAAACATGGAATCAACATTTGATAGAGGACATTCTTAGAACGGATCAGAGCGGTCGAGAAAAGCTCGATACGATGCTTCATTGGGCTGTGCAATACCATGAGACTCAGGCGAACATCCATGGTTGTCCGTTTGGAAATCTTGCTCTTGAGATGAGTGAACATGATGAAGTGTTTCGAGAAAAGGTGAATGGACTTCTTCATTCTTGGATTGAAAACCTTGAAGAAGCATTGAGAGAGTTTGTCGACGGAGATCCAAAGAAACATGCTCAAACCATTGTAGCTCAGTTAGAAGGCGGCATACTTTTAATGAAAAGTTATCAGGATGTATCGATCCTGAAAAATATTGCAGACACGATACGTGTTCACTATCTAAATGAAAAGGAGTTTTACACATGATCGAAAAAATTACAGCAGTATCTAAAGGAATGAATACAGAAGGTCTTTCTCACGGTCATAAGATCGTTATCGATGAGCCAGCAAACATGGGTGGTACTGACGAAGGTGCAAACCCACTTGCGACACTACTTGCATCATTAGCTGGTTGTGAAAATGCGATCGCAAACTTCGTAGCGAAGGAAATCGACTTCGACCTTCAAGGAATTGAATTCGCGATCAATGGTGAACTAGATCCAAAAGGAATGATGGGAGCAGAAGGCGTTCGCCCTTATTTCCAAAAGATCAACGTTGATGCAAAAGTAAAAACATCTGAAAGCGAAGAGCGCGTTCAAGAACTTCAGCGTATCGTAGATTCTCGTTGCCCTGTTTACACGACTCTTGAAGCTGCTGATGTTGAAATGACTGCTAACTGGACAAAAGCATAAGCAAAAAAAAGCGTACATCTCTTAACGGGATGTACGCTTTCTTTATTAGTTCTTGTAATAATCGATTACACCTTGATAGATACCTTCTGCTAGTTTCTCTCTGTAGGATTGCGTTAAGAGGAGCTTATATTCCTCATTATTCGATAGGAATCCAACCTCTACAAGAACAGCAGCCATCGTTGATTCACGAATAACAGAAAAGCTTGCGTGTTTCACACCTCGATCTCTCGCGTTCGTTACTTCGATCAAACGCTTTTGGATGCTTGCTGCAAGTGCTTTACTTTCTTCTGAGCTATATTTGCTGTACCAATATGTCTCGATCCCATGAGCTGCTTCAGGACCTGCGTTTGTATGAACACTTATGAAAGAGTCAGCATCGATATGGTTTGCCATATCTGAGCGATCCTCAAGTTCAAGAAACGTATCGTCTTTTCTCGTCATCACAACGTTTGCTCCAGCTTGTTTTAACTTTTTCTCTAAGAACGTGGAGACATCAAGATTGATATCCTTTTCTAAAAGGTTCCCTCTGCTTGCACCTGGATCATGATCACCGTGTCCTGGGTCAACAACAATCGTAAGGCCATTCAATACATCACTCGTCTTCATAAGAAGGTAAGCTCCATGAACGTAAGCAAATTGACCATTGTACTTAATCTTCACCCAGTCTCCTTCAAATCCATAGATCGTCACTTCAGAATGCTCTAGAAGCGCACCGATTTTCGTACCAGAAAGGGTTGGAGCAGTTCTAACGTTTAGGCTTGAAGCCGTCACGACAGCAGTACCTAATGCAACTTCTTCAGTAGTTTGCTTGCTTTCGTAAGAATCGACTACCTTAGATGGAAGTGCTCCTTCTCCACCTAGAACTTTTATTGATTTAGCATTATCTTTCAAATATGACTTTACATCTGTAACAACACTAGAGTGGTGAGACAACACGATCGGTGCATCTAGTTTTTGTGATAGTCCAGCTGCTGCAACTGCATCCGGATAGTCTTCTTTATCATTCTGTGTAGACGTTCCTCTTACAACAATGAAAGAAGAGCTAGATTTAAAGAATGCTTGATTGATCGCTAGGTTTGTTTGAAAACGATCGTCTCCAGACAAACGAGTCACACTTTTACCCTGCTGTTCTAATGATGTTTTGACAGATTGAGATAGTACAGAGTCTCCACCGATCAAATAAACATATTTTACGTTAGATGGAAGAGACGGTGCTTTTGTTTTTGATGTTAAGTAAATCGGGTAATGTTTGATTGCAGCTACACTAGACGCCGATAAAGAGTCAGCGACAGTTTGCCCGTTTACAACGATCGCTGTGTTAGACTTGTCGAGTCCAGCTGCTTTGTTGATGGCTTCAGCAGTAGTATAGCGATCCGATCCTTCTAAACGAACGACTGAATAATGTTTCTTCAATTCATTCTCTACTCCAGAACTAATAGCGCCTGTTCCACCTAAAATATACACTTTCTTTGCATTGAGACGATCCATCTCTTTTTTTACACGATCGTCAAGTTTTGTTGAATGTGTTAGTAGGATTGGAGCTTGCTTTACTCCTACTAACCCTGAGCTTGCTAGTGCATCGTAAGGCATATCCGCTCTTGTAAGAATAACTGCTTTTTCGGATGTTGCGAGTTGACTTGGCCAAGACTCTTTCGATACTTCGATTGCTGTACTGATACGGTCTACTCCACTAATACGATCTACGTTACTATTAGCAGAAGTTTCGCTTGGTAGAGTAAAGCCGAATAGCAGTGCGATGACTCCTAGAAACAGAATGATACGCTTTTGCAACATAATTCCCCCTATTTTTGTTCCTTTTACCTCAGTGACGATAGATATGTAAAAAACGATCCCCCTTTATCTATAAACGTTATCGATGACTTGCATAATGTATATATCGGTGGGGAATTTAAGGGTTTTTAGTAGACCATTGTACTAATTACAGGTTTTATATCGAATTTTGTTTTTAGTAAAAAGGATTTGAAGTGTTGACTAAATATTCCTAATTCTTTAAACTGAGTTCAACACATAACGGAAGGAATGGTTAAGGAGCAATGAAAACCTAATCTTATTATTCTAGATCAACTTTCAAATACTGAAATTGAGATTCTGGAGAATAAGATTAGTCTGTCCTTTTTTACCATTCGTTGAGCATGCTTATTTGGCTATGCTCAGCCTTCTTTGGGAACAGGTCTGACGTATCTCTCCAGAATTGGGGAGTTTTTTTAATTCCCTAAGAAAATAGGGAGGCGTTATGATGACGAATATGATTTCGGTAAGAAATTTAACTAAAGCGTTTGAGGAAAAAATGTTGTTCGAAAATGTGAACCTTACTATAGAGCATGGCGAGAGGATCGGGATCGTCGGAGCGAACGGAGCTGGAAAGACGTCGCTTGCCAATATCCTGACTGGGTATTCTAAGCAGGACGATGGGGCAGTCGATGTGAGAGGTTCGGTTGGCTATTTGCAGCAATCGACTGAAATGAAGGCTTCCAATGCCTCCTCGATAAATGGTGAATTCCTAAAACGGACGAAAGAGCTCGGTATGGTCAGGGAGTATTCAGGAAGTGAAACTCACTTGAGCGGAGGTGAGAAGCTAAAGCTCTCACTTGCGAAAATATGGGCAGCCAATCCTGATATCCTCCTGTTGGATGAACCGACAAATCACCTTGACCTAAAAGGAGTGGAATGGCTGATCAATGAGCTTTCTTCTTTTGAAGGAGCGGTATTGATCATCTCACACGACCGTTACTTTCTAGATAGAAGCGTAAATAGGGTTATCGAAATAGAAGATCGGCAGGTTCATGAGTATGTAGGAAATTATTCCGACTATCGTGCTGAGAAGAAACGGAGATATGATGAGAAGCTTCATCATTACCACGTTCAAGAAAGTGAACGAAAACGAATTGAAAAGCATCTGGCGTCTTTAGAGAATTGGTCAGAAAAAGCTCATAATGATTCAACAAAACAAGAAGGTAAGAAAGAGTATTATCGTATGAAGGCGAAAAAAATGGATAAGCAGGTGAAGTCTACTCGTAAGCAGCTTCAAAAGAAACTCGATGATAGTGGGATCGAGCGACCGAAAGATGAGCAGAAAGTGCGTTTTCAATTCCAAGAAAGCACGGGTCACGGTAAGAGAATAATTGAAGCGAGCGATATAGCAGTCCGGTTTAACGATCGTACGCTTTTCGACAAAACCTCTTTTTATATAAAAAAAGGGGAAAGAGTCGGGATCGTAGGTGATAACGGATGTGGAAAAACAACGTTATTACGTCTTTTTGTAGAAGAAAAAGAATGTTCAGAAGGGGAGGTATGGCGAAGTCCATCGTTATCGATCGGCTATCTTTCTCAAGATGTACATGACCTGCCTGAAGACAAGGATGCGATCGAAGCTCTTGGTTATATAACGAGAGACGACATTTATCAAGCGAAAACGATACTAGCAACGATGGGACTTGAGCGAACGAGGCAAACGATTCCCATACGAATGTTGAGTCTCGGTGAGCGAACGAAAATTAAGCTAACCGGTATACTTATGAACAAACATGATGTGTTAGTCTTGGATGAACCGACAAATCATTTGGATTTGCCTTCTAGAGAACAATTGGAGGAAACGTTGATGGAATTTGGTGGAACCGTGATCGTTGTATCACATGATCGCTATTTCATGGATAAAATGTGCGATCGTCTACTCGTCCATGAGGAGAACAGGTTTCATCGAGTTGAAATGGGGCTATCAGAATATGAAACAAAGAAAAAAAGCACGACTGATCCTACGAGTGAGGAGCAGAAAATGCTTTTAGAAAATAGCATATCAGCTATTATTAGTGAGATTAGTTTACTGCCTCCAGGTGATCCTAAAATAAAGGAGCTGGATGTTGAGTTATCAAACTTGACGAAGAAAAAACGAGAGAGTTAGACATCCTCAACAGCAAAGAACTTATCGATCGAGTAGAGGTCTGCTTTTGGATTGTCGCGGAGAAGCAGGAAGCCTTCCCGGTGAGCTTCTTCAAAATTATCGTATTCATCTTCAGATCGATAGATTTCTTTACGGTTTTCGTTATACAACGTAATAGAGTAATATTCTTTTATTTCCATCTTCCTCATCTCCTTCCTATTGGTTATTACTAGTTTTATTCAAATCTAGTAAAGTTTATACTAATAAATTTATGAAAGATCGTTGAACGGGTATACTAATGGAAAGATAACTAGTAGGGAGGTTAATGCGATGCACGTAGGTACGATTTCAGAGATCACCAGACACCCGGTCAAATCGATGCGCGGAGAGAAAGTAAGTGAAACGAGAGTTATGAACTATGGTTTGTATGGGGATCGTAGCCATGCACTCATCGATGAAAAAGAGTCGTTTCTTACGATTACACAATTTCCTGACATGGTCACATACAAAGCTTCCTTTGACGGACCGGATTCGCTCACGGCTTTTCCTGAGCCAATCGTTACGACAATGTCAGGAGAAAGCTATAGATGGTCAGATTCTGAATGGCTTGAAGAAATGGAAGAACGTTCTTCTAAAAAACTCCAAAAGGTCTCTTATCACCCAGAACATGTGCCGACTGGTGCGATCGAAGAGGCGAACCTTTTGATGGTTACGGATGCTTCCCTCGAAGCGTTATCAGAGGCTTGGGGGAAACATGTTGATGATCGTAGGTTTCGCCCTAATTTGAAGCTTGAATTAAACAGTCAAGAAGCGTTCATTGAACAAGAATGGATCGGGAGTACCCTTCAAATCGGAGAACATGTTAAAGTGATGGTCACTGGTCCATGTGAACGCTGTATGATTATTACGGTGGATCCTGAAAGTGGTCTTAGACAACCAGATCTGTTGAAGAGAGTTGCAAAACATCACCGAAATCATTTTGGGATCTACTTACGTGTTATCGAGACTGGACCGATTAAAATTGGTGACGACGTTCACTTGATCGATCGCGACTCACTATAGATAAAAGAAAGAAGGAATACTTTGAAGAATTTTGTATTGTATGGTGGGCTGCTTTTACTCATGGTCATATGGGGATTTAACGTAGTTGCGATTAAATTGCTCGTCAACACCTTCACACCTGTGATGATTCAATCGATTCGTATTTTTACTGCTGGATTAGTCGTACTTGCTGTCGTTCTCATCGGAAAGGATTTGAGAAAGATTTCCTTTAAAGAAGCAGGGTACATCAGTGCGGGGGCGATTACAGGAGTGGTGTGCCATCATTCCTTCCTAGCGCTAGGGTTAACGAGCACAACCGCTTCAAACGCAGGACTCATATTGGGACTTGTTCCACTCATGACAGCATTCTTTGCTGTTTTATTTCTAAAAGACAAGATGACGTTCACAAAAGGAGCTGGTATTCTACTCGCGCTTGTTGGTGTTTCGTTTGTCGTATTGAGTGGACATAATCAGCCAGGCTCTGTCTCGAGTGGGGATTTTCTCGTCTTCTTATCGGTAGTGACACAGGCGATCAGCTTTATTTTCATTAAAAAAGGAACGGAGACGATGGGACCAAGGCTTATGACGGGGTGGATGCTTCTGGTTGGCTCCTCTACGTTATTTATCATTGCGCTCGTCATTGAGCCGAGCGGTGTTGGGACCTTAACACAATCACAGTGGCCGATCTGGAGTGTTTTTGCAGCATCTGCTATTTTTGCTACAGGGTTAGGGCATATGTTTTATAACAAAGCGATCTCCCATATCGGTCCAGGAGAAGTGGCGATCTTTAATAATTTGACTCCATTTTTTGCTTTGATTGGATCAGCGATTTTCCTAGGAGAACAGATCGGATTGTCTCAAATAGTAGGGTTTGTGTTGATCGTATGCGGCGTCATGCTGGGGAATGGAACGGTTCAGTATGTGATGAGAAGGAAACAGCATACTTATTCTGGTGTAAAAGGTTAAAATTTCTTGTGAATATGACGTTAATTCACCTGGTTATCCGGGTACGAGCATTAATGAAGCCCCCGTCCCATGGATGGGATGCTTCGATTTCCACACAGGAGGGAACCCATCCATGAGATGGGGTCCCATTTTTTTTGCCCTCAGGCTGTCATATACTGTCAGAATTTTCTGTGGTAAACTAGTAGGTGCGACTAAACGGAAACTTGCAGAGGGGGAGACAGATTGAGTACTTTTTATGTAGAACGGTTTGATTTTACGAAACCGGACCAATTAGAAGAACGTTTCGATAAGCTGTTACAAGAGGAGATAACGTCAGCAGATGAGCTTGAGAAGTGGGTATTGCGTCTGTCAACGTTAATGGATGAGATAGCTGAAGGATTGAGCGGGCATTACATCGATTTTCAATGTCATAGCAGCAGTGAAAAAGCGAAACAGACCATCGAATACGATCAAGAATACATAGAACCGATCATCAAACGGTACGAAGGGCTTTTCGATAAGAAGTTTCAAGATTCCCCTTATCGATTAGAACTGGACCAAACGGTTTATAAGCAATTTTTATTAAGAAAAGAAAACGCAATCGAGCTTTTTAATGAAGAAAACATAGACTTAGAAATAGAAGAAGATAAACTTGTAAACAAGTATTTTGAGCACACTGGTTCTCTTTCGTTCATGTTTGAAGGTGAAGAGAAGACGCTTAGTGAAATGGGTCTGTACCTACAAGAATCAGATCGAGATGTTCGTAAAGCGGCTATGACCGAAATCTATACCACGCTTTTAACAAAGAAAAACGATCTCCAACATATCATGGATCAGCTGATTCAGCTTCGCCAAAAGAAGGCAGAGAATGTGAACCTTGATAACTATCGGGATTATATGTTTAAAAAATACGAGCGCTTTGATTATACACCAGAAGATTGTAAGAGCTTAGCTGAAGCCGTTCGAAAGCATGTCGTACCGCTTAAAGAAGAGTTACAAAAAGAGCATCAAAACGAGCTTGGACTACGTGACTACAAACCATGGGATCTTAAAGCAGTTCCAGCAGGAAAGAAGCCATTGAAACCATTTGGTAGTACAGAGGATCTCGTGAAAGGGACTTCTGAGATCTTCATGCAGCTTTCGAATCGTTTTTCTGAGCTATTGCTAGAAATGAATGAAAAAAGTGCGTTAGATTTAGAAAGCCGAAAAGGTAAAGCGCAAGGAGGCTTCTGTGAATACCTTCCTGTTTCAGAGCTTTCATTCATCTTTATGAACATCACGAGCTCTCAAGATGACTTTGTAACCCTCCTTCATGAGATGGGGCACTGTATTCACAATGACTTTAAGCGAAATCAGATGTTATCAGATTATCGTGATACCCCGATGGAGTCTTCTGAACTTGCAAGTATGACGATGGAGCTTCTTACGATGGACTACTGGGATATCATGTATAAAGATAGCGATGAGCTTCATCGCGCCAAAAAGGAGCAGTTAGAAGGGATCATTCACTTTTTACCGAGTGGGATCGTGATCGACCAGTTCCAGCATTGGATGTATGAGAATCCAGAGCATACTAGTGAAGAGCGGAACGAGAAGTTTATGGAGATCTCTGAAACGTTTGATTCTTCATTCGTCGATCGAAGTGATGACGATGAGTGGATCAAAAATAAATGGCT
This sequence comes from Alkalihalobacillus sp. CinArs1, assembly GCF_947387515.1. Lineage (GTDB taxonomy): Bacteria > Bacillota > Bacilli > Bacillales > Guptibacillaceae > Guptibacillus. The sequence goes on from NZ_CANDOB010000002.1 coordinate 38,954, forward strand.
GATGACGCTGCACATCTTTGAAGTGCCGTTTTATTACATCGAATACGTAATCGCACAGCTCGGTGCAATTCAAATGTACCGCCAATACAGAGAGAACCCTGAGGAGACGTTAAAGAACTACAATCGAGCACTATCTTTGGGAAGTTCTGTTTCACTCTCAGAGGTATATGAAGCAGCTGGTATTCGCTTCGATTTCTCTGAATCAATGATCAAAGGGTTAATGGAGTTTGTGTCAAACGAATTAAAGAACCTGAAAGCATAAGAGCACTGCGTCCCTCACGAGAGGGGCGCTTTTATGTCTCAGAATCGATCGTCCAAATTTTGCACGTTGGGCAATGAATGATTTCGAACCGATCTTCTTTCAGTTCATTCATCCAGTCTTCCCAGGATTCATGTTCGGGGTCGATCTCTAACGTTTTGACCGTTTGTAACTCATCACCGTCTGAATTGGTACACGTACATTCTACGATCGCAACTTGTGAATCTTGAAATTCTTCTTCCTTCGTGTTTTTTACAGACCAGTTGATGAGTCTTTTGTCCATCTTCTTTCTACTTTTGTAATCTCTTTCTTTTAACATTCGATCGCCTCCCTTTCCTATTACTTGTGATACCCACTATCGACAGAAAAAAATCCTTCAAACTATAGGCTCTCTCTCTAAGGTGGTATATACTGACAGCATAAACAAATAGATAGGAGAGTTCGATGGAGACAATACAAGCAACGTTGTTATCGATGGTTGTTGTACATAATGAAAAAACAGATGAGATCCTTCTATTAAATCGTCCTAAAGAAGCGGGCTTTCCAGGGTATATCGGTGCCGGCGGGAAAATTGAGATGTCGGAGAGCTTCACTGAAGGGGCATCGAGGGAGTTATTCGAAGAAACGGGTTTGCATGCTAAAGAATCAGATATGATTTTTAAAGGAGTAGACGAATTTATTATTAGAGAAGACAAGTATCGTTATATTGTCTTCAATTATTTAGTAAGGAATTTTACTGGAACGCTATTATCCAATCCGCCAGAAGGAGAACTGAAGTGGGTTTCTCGGAAGGATATGATGAGTCTACCGATGCAAAATTGGTTTAAGCGTAGACTGCCAAAGTTTTTTGAAGAAGGTACGTTTGAAGTATCTGTTGAATATGAGAAGGGCAATACCAATCCGTTAAAAGAAACGATCAGAAACCTTAAGTGAAGGGGAAGATACTATGATAACGAGAGAAGATGCAGCGAATGCTGAAGTAAAGGAGAAGCTCATCGCCTACAACATGTCCAAACTTCCCGATTCCGTCAAAACCCCATTAGAATCTGTAACGTTTGTTAGTCGTGAAGAGGGAGAGCTCGTTGGCGGAATAACCGGTACGATGTTCTGGCGTAATCTTCATATCGACTTTTTGTGGGTAAAAGAAGAGATGAGAGGCAGTGGTCTAGGGCGAGAGCTGTTACGGAAAATCGAGACGTATGCAAAAGAAAATGGATGTCATCTAATGTTACTCGATACCTTCAGTTTTCAGGCTCCAGGATTTTATATGAACGAAGGTTTTGAAGTTTGTGGAGAAGTTAAGGATCACCCAAAAGGCTACACGTTGTATTATTTAATGAAAAGACTTACATAAGAGGAGTGAGGATATGTCATCTATTAAACTAAGAGAATTTCGTACAAATGATTGGGAAGCTGTTCACCGATACGCTTCTCTTGATGAAGTATGTAAGTACCAGCCATGGGGGCCAAATTCTGTAGCTGATTCGAAAGCCTACGTAGATGACATCCTATTCGCTTCCAAACAGACTCCGAGAACGCGCTTTGCTTACGCAATAACTAAAAATAATAGCGTGATCGGTGCTTGTGAAGTGAATTTGCGGAATGCTCAAGAGAAGATTGGTGAACTCTCTTACATTCTTAATCCTGAATGGTGGGGGAACGGAATCGCAACGGAAGTAGGGAAAATGCTTCTATTATTCTCGTTCAAAGACCTTGGATTGCACCGCGTTATAGGCACGTGTGATGAGAGGAATATAGCATCGAGTAGAGTTATGGAGAAGATCGGGATGAAGAAAGAAGGCTTGTTGGAAAACCATCTTCTTATCCGGGATGGATGGAGGAACTCGCTACGATATTCCCTAACATATGAAGAGTGGGCGAGTGCCAATTAGACATGCTTCCGTCTTTTCCAAACGAGTAAAGCACAGTAACCAACGAGAAAAAAAGCTGCGCCTAGACTTAGAGGTAGCGTATATATTTTTGCTGCTGAGTGGATGTGCTGCCAGTTTCTACCGAGCTTTAACCCGATATATAAAAACAATATCGACCATGGGATCATCGCGAGCATCGTATAAAGTGTAAAGCGGATGAGAGACATCTTTGCGATGCCTGCTGGTATGGAGATGGCGTGTCTGACAACGGGGATGAACCGTGCGGTAAAGATAACACTAACGCCATTCTGTTCAAACCATCTTTCTGCGAGATTCATATGTTTTTTGGAAATGAATAGGTATTTTCCGTATTTTTCGAGGAAAGAGCGACCGCCGTATCGTCCTAACCAGTATAAGAAAAGCTGAGCGATCGTACCGCCGATGATTCCGGCAACGACTGCTCCAGTAAAGTGAATGTGTCCTTTTGAAACCATATATCCCCCGTATGCAAGAACAAGTTCGCTTGGGATCACTTCTATCATTAAAGCAATTGCGATACCAGGATATCCTAGCGTAAGCAACCAGCTTAAGCATTGGACGATATAAGATTCCACTTAAATGATCTCCCTTCCTATTGGCTGACCCTGTCCTTATGTTTATTTAAATTCCATCTGGGTTATTCATACTAAATGAGACAAGGTGCTCATAAAATAGATGTGTCGGTCGAATAGTCTTATACCCGGGGTCTGTGCGATCCGGGTACTGCTCGTTCTCATAGGGAATGACAATAGAGTAGAGAGGTGAAATGTAAGGATGATAACATCCATGAAAAAGTTTCTCGGTACGTTGGACCAACCCCTTGAAGCAAAGACAGGCAAAGAAAAAGTACTCACCATCCTTTCGATAATAGGATTCATACTACTTTTATACGCGGTGGCTTTTTCTCCATTTCTATTTAGATTATTTATCACTTGCTTAAGTGTCGGTGTATCGTTATATGTCATGAAGAAAATTCAAGATTTCGACCGAGTGTTAAAAGGTGGCGAACAAGAACAGGAAAAAGAGGCGGCTGTTAGTTCAGAAGCACAGCTAACGTTCGAATGGCAAGATCCTGAGAATGAATCTGTTGAAGCCGCGAAAGAACGTGAACTCGAAAAGATCAATAGTGACAAAACACAGCTCTTTGAAGAACTTCTCACGAAAGCTGATCTAGATGAACTTGAAAAAGCAACCTATAGAGAGCAGCTTAAGCAAAAAGAAACGGACAGTAACCGTATCAAGCAAGAGCTTCTCGTATTAAAAGATAAGATTCAGCAGGTCGTCAGCGAGAAAAAAGGATTGTTCATCAAAGAAACGCCTGATATGAAGCTTGTAGCAGAATTGATTGGTGTCCATGACATCGAATCTAGTACATTCGTTGAATTAAACGAGAGGTTACAAGATGTTTCTGAGGAGATCCCAGAACACAAGCGAGAAACGCTAAAAGAGCACGAAATCGTAAACGAGGATTTTGAATTAACAAGGTTTGGCTATAAAGAGCTTATGAAGGAAGTAAGGAAGCTTGAGAAAAAAACGAAGTATCAGGTGAATGATGAGAAACCTGTCCAATAAATGGGCAGGTTTTTTTCTTGTTCTAAGAACTTGAACAAGTATGGTTCGAAAATACAATGCTGTCTTAGGAGTTTGTCCCTTTCATAATCGTGTTTTTTACATACAGTAAACTATATTGATAAAAAGCAAGGGCGTGAAAAGAAATGATTGAACCACATGGAGGGACATTGATTAATAGATATAGACCGGAATATGATTATAGTTCTATATCGATCGAAGTAGCACTCGATGCCGTATCTCTTTCTGATTTATATTGTATCGGTATCGGCGCGTTCAGTCCTTTGCTTGGGTTTATGGGGCGCGAGGATTACGTGAGTGTATTAGATTCGATGACATTGAAAGACGGGACGGTATGGAGTTTACCGATCGTTCTTCCGGTCAGTAGTGAAAGAAGAAAGGAGTTAACTGAAGGAACGAAGGTGAAGCTGGCCTATGATGGTCAAGTTTACGGTGTGTTAGAGGTAGAGGAGACGTTCGAAGTGGACCTCGATCGTGAAGCGATAGCTGTATACAAGACAAATGATCAGAACCACCCAGGAGTATCTCGCCTCATGAAACAGTCAAATGTGTATGTGAGCGGCCCGATCACCTTGACGAAATTTCCTGACCTGCAGTTTCTGGACTATCAGCTCACTCCATCTGAAGTTCGTTCCAAAATCAAGGAATTTGGATGGAATACCGTTGTTGGATTCCAAACGAGGAACCCTGTTCATAGAGCGCATGAGTATATTCAGAAATGTGCGCTTGAGATGGTGGATGGCTTGCTTCTGCACCCATTGGTCGGTGAAACCAAGCAAGGAGACATACCTGCAGATCTACGTATGAAAAGCTATGAAGTTCTTTTAAAGAAGTATTATCCAAACAATCGGACACTCCTCTCCTGCTTCCCAGCAGCGATGCGTTACGCAGGCCCGAAAGAAGCTGTATTTCATGCTATCGTTCGCAAAAACTATGGTTGCTCACACTTCATTGTAGGCCGCGATCATGCGGGAGTAGGAGATTATTACGGCACATATGAAGCACAGGAGATTTTTTCAAACTTTTCGAAGGAAGATATCGGAATCCAACTTCTCTTCTTTGAGCATGCGTTCTATTGCAAAACGTGCAGTGCGATCGCAACGTACAAAACGTGTCCACATGATGATCACGAGAAGCTTATTCTCTCAGGTACGAAAGTAAGAGAGATGTTACGGAAAGGAATAACACCTCCAGCTGAGTTTAGTAGACGGGAAGTCATAGAGGTGCTGATAAAAGGAATGAAAGATTCTTGAGAACAACGATGAATATGGCAGCAGGCGCACATGTCAGAAAGGAGAGTAAGGATGGATAAAAATATTCATTGGCAAAGTCATTCTATCCAGAAGTCAGATCGTCAGCTTTTACACGAACATAAAAGCTATATCGTATGGTTTACAGGGCTTTCGGGATCAGGAAAGTCAACGGTAGCTAATGAACTTGAAAAAGCATTGCATTCAAGAGGGCTTTCTACTTTTCTATTAGATGGTGATAATCTAAGGCACGGACTAAATGCAGACTTAGGATTTCAAGAAGTTGATCGTAAAGAAAACATCAGACGTGTAGGTGAAGTTGCGAAACTTTTTGTTGAAAGTGGGACGGTGGTTCTAACGGCATTCATCTCTCCTTATCAGAGTGACCGCGAGATGGTCAGAAATCTAGTAGAAGCAGATGAGTTTATTGAGGTGTATGTGGATTGTCCGATCGAAGAATGTGAGAAGAGAGATCCTAAAGGTCTCTATGAAAAAGTTCGTACAGGAGAAATAAAGGAGTTTACCGGAATCAGTGCTCCATACGAAGCACCAAAATCCCCTGACGTGGTACTTTACACAGCTATTCATAGTGTTCCAGACTGTGTGCATCAATTAGTAAACTACTTACGTTCAAAGGGTTTGCTGGCGCGATAATCGAACTAAATACTAGTAAAACGTTGAAAACGCATCTTTTATGCGTTTTTATTGTTGTATAAAGTAGATTGTAAGGGGGAAAACGAATGAAACGATGTGCGTGGGTGTCAGATGAAAAAATCTATATCGATTACCACGATCATGAATGGGGAGTTCCTGTTTATGATGATCATAAGCTTTTTGAAATGTTGATCTTGGAAGGCGCACAGGCTGGATTGAGCTGGATCACGATCTTAAAGCGACGAGAAAACTACCGTGAAGCTTTCGATCATTTTTCCGTAGAGAAAGTGGCATCTTATAGCGAAGAAAAGATACAAGATTTGTTATCGAATGAAGGTATCATACGGAACAAACTCAAAGTTCGTGGTGCAGTGAAAAATGCAAACGCCTTTATCCAAATTCAAAAAGAGTTTGGAAGTTTTTCATCTTACATATGGTCATACGTTGATGATGAACCGATCATCAACAGATGGCGTTCGAGTGAAGAGGTACCTGCACAGTCGGACTTAAGTAAAGCCATCAGCAAAGACCTGAAAAAAAGAGGCTTCACCTTTGTAGGTCCAGTGATTATTTATAGCTTCATGCAGGCGGTAGGGTTAGTGAATGACCATACATTAAATTGCTTCAAACACCCAGAGAATGGGGCGGGACAATCGTGATTTTAAAAAAGATCGTCTGTACCGTAAAGAGTGGAAAAGAAGTCGTTTTTTCAAAGGGTCAGGAAAAGTGGAGCGCCATAGCGGAGTGTTCAGGATTCATCGCTCAACACGGGGGCTGGGTAAAGGAACGAGAGAACGTAGCGGTGATAGGGGCTTTATGGAGAAATCATAAAGCATATGATGACTTTATGGAGAACGTTCATGATTCGATCTATGAACAGGGCCAAGAAGGGTCAATAGATGAAATCGAAGTTCGTATAGAGGAATGTGATTGGCAAGATGGAGAGAACACATTAAAAGAGTGGCTCATGTCACAGCATGTATCTCTCGAAAAACGGTGGTCTGTTGTGAAGTAACATCTTGCTGTAAGAGATAGCAAGATTACATAAGAAAATACACCTCCATTTTCCTTATGATGAAAATGGAGGTGTTCTTATGTATAAAGAGGTTCTCTTAAATAAAACGATCCGTTACTATCTGCTTGGGGGAGGAATATCGAAGCTAGGTGATGTTCTATCAGGGATGGCTTTCTTATTTCTCGCTTATGACTTAACAGGATCCAAAACATTAACGACTGGAATGGCCATCGCGGAAACGGCTCCATATCTTCTATTTGGATTGGTTGGAGGAGTAATCGCTGACTGGGTCCAAAAGAAAAAGTTGCTCATCGTTCTAGATTTAGTAAGGATTCCACTCGTAGGGTCTGTGGTTCTTCTCTACTACATAGACGCCTTACACTATATCTTCTTACTAGTGATCAGCTTTCTTATCCAAACGATCGGGTGTTTCTTTAATCCAGCTCATCGTGCTCTCCTCCCACTCATTACGAATGAAGAGCAAAGAACCGTTGTGAATAGCTTGAACGATACGCTCAGTAGAGGCGTTACAGTACTCAGTCCAGTCATTGCGATTTGGCTCCTCTCTTCTTACGGTGCAGTGCATTTCTTTACGATCGATGCTGTGACCTATGCGATCAGTTCATTCTGTATTTGGCGTTTACATGTAACGGAAGTAAGGAAAGTGGGCAAAAAGTCAGTGAAGATGGCAGTAAGTGCCATTGTGGAGTTTAGTAAATGGGCTAGAAACCATGTGTCGATTCGAAACCTCTTTTTCTTTACATTTATGATCGTCTTCTTAAATACGTGGGTGTGGGAAGTGGGCATGTTACTCGCACTGTCGGAATTAACGGACAGAAGCGAAGAAGTATTTAGTATGGTTCAAGGGGTTTTTGGGGCAACGGTTATTGTTGCGAATATGATCATTCCATTTGTTTTTAAGAAGATGAACCTAGGAACTTATATGATCGGTTCATCGATATGGGGTGGTGGCGTGCTATACTACGGCTTATTCTATGATGTAGAGCATTTCGTAATCGGAGCGATGTTAGTTGGGATCGGTATTCCAATCGCGGGGCTAGCTAGAGTATATATTCTTCAGACGCTCGTACCAGAAGAGATGTTAGGGAGAGGGTTTAGTACGAACGCTGTTCTTCTCTATCTTGCGAACACGGTATCGCTCGCATTATTTGGAGCACTCGCAGCTTTCATCCCGATCCAAACGCTTATGGTTGGAAGCGGCTGTCTCATGATCGCTGCGAGTGTAGGGTATTTAGTGGCGGTGAAGGCGAAAATGGGAAGGCGTTCTTCCGTACAGTTTTTTAAATAATTTATTATACGAAGAAAGGTTCGTAAATCCAGACTGTAACGCGATTTCTAAAATCGTATCATTGGAATGATAGAGCGCTTCTTGACTTCTTATAAGGCGATAAAGCTGAAGCCATGAATAGGGTGAGATGCCGTATGTCTCTTTAAAAACGTGTGCGAATTGATACTTTGATAATCCGCATAGTCTTGCGAGCTCGTCTAGGGTCCAGTTTGCAGAATAATCATCCTTGATCGCTTCGATCGCTTTAGAGAGTGAAGGTGAAGAATGGTATGACAAGTGCGTCTGATGTGAGCCAGGTCCATGCTTCATCAGCAAAAGTACGAGTTGAGGAACGCTGTGTTCTAGGAAATAAGAAGCCTCTTCTTGAGTGGCGTCCTGCATCGTCGCTCTTACGAAAGAAGCCCACCGTTCGATTTGTGGATGGTAGTAGTTTATTCCCGCAAATTCTGGAATGCTGCTTTCAGCGTATAGCTCCTTCATCACACGATAGAAGAGCGACTGATCGAGTTCGATCAAGAACTTTTCGTTCGTCACCTCTAACTGCCTGTGAGGTTCATTAGGGTTTACGAGGTAAAACTGTCCTTTATTAATCGAAATGTCTCCTCGTTGCGTTTGATAGCGCCCTTTTCCTAGATGTGAAAAGATAAACTTATAGCAGCTGTCACTACGCCAATTCCGTTCATGAAGGTGATCGTTTCGCAGTAGCAGTATCCCGTTTTCGTATGGCGTGATCATCGTTATACTCCTCTTTCTTTACAACTATTTTAATCATAGACGACAGGTTTTGAAGGGTTCTTTAGAAAATCGAATAACAAAGCAATCTGAGATTCTGTCGTCCTTCCCGTCGAGAGGGGTGGCAGATCCTTTCTCGAGAAAAATCCACTTCCACTCGTTTCGATGCTATCAGTTGGAGAACCCCCGATTCGTTCACATTGAAAAATAATCTTATATGTATGATAAGGAGATGGTGGATGAGGGTGCTTCGATTTATCGAGTACGGCGAGAAGTCTTACTACGTTCACGTGATACCCAGTTTCCTCATATACCTCCTTTACAGCTACTTCCGCTGCTGTATAGCCAATGTCACTCCATCCACCAGGAAGAGACCACTTTCCGTCTTCTTTCTCTTGTACTAATAGTATTTTTCCGTTTTGAAAAATTGCCGCACGAACGTCCACTTTAGGTGTCTGATAACCTGTTTCATTCGCGAATAAGTTTTCGATCGTTGCCATATCGTATTTCGTATATGTCTCCATTATTTCTGTACTTAATTTACGCAGTTCCAAGTACCGCTCATAGTCATATGGATCTTTCGTATACGTTAATCCAGCTTGCGCGATGGACTGCATTTCTTTTGCCCAGTCTAGCCATTTCTCGCTCATGAAGGTTCTCCCTTAGTATAGTTTTCTACTAGAAACTACTTCTCGAGCGACAGAAAAAAACCTGCTTATGATCACTCATAAACAGGTTCAGGATAACGACCAAACCATTCGTATCGGTGTTTTGAAAACCATTTATAAAGTGGCGAACCGATTCGATCGAGGTAAGGTAAATATAAAAATAAGCTTAATGGTATCGTGATCGGTAATGCTAGGAGCAGCCTTCTGACTGTAGAAAATCCTGAATATAGTCGGCCGGATGCCGTCAACATATGTATTTCATCATACATAAGATCGTGGCGATATTGCATATAAGGATAAGCTTCAGGATTGCTTTCTACTTCTTGTACAGAAATCCATTCGATTTGTCCACGCCAGTCCAGCTTTTGAAGAGTCTTTTTCACATTAAAACAAAGTGGACATTGTGCATCATAAAAAACGAGATGTTTCATAAGGGAGCCTCCCAATCGGAAATTTGGAATCCTATTCTTTACATTTCACTTTATTGAAGGAAATTAAACAATAGAACCCACCTTTGTAGTAAAAAAGTTTCGCAATACCTCTGAAAGGGAAGGTGAAACATTATGAAATGATGCGGAGGAGGAATAAAAAATGTTTGATAAAAGTACGGGAGAGATCCTTTTATATACGTTATCAGAATGGGGAGTCGATCATGTATATGGGCTTCCGGGTGACTCGATCAACCATTTTGTTGATAACCTACGTTCTGCTGAAGATCGTATGAGATTCATCCAAGTACGCCATGAAGAAGTTGGTGCGCTATCAGCTGCTTCGTATGCGAAGATAACCGGTAAGATCGGCGTATGTTTATCCATTGCAGGTCCAGGTGCGATTCATCTTCTGAATGGGCTATATGATGCGAAAGCGGACGGGGTGCCGGTTCTTGTCATAGCGGGACAAGTCGACAGTACGCAGCTTGGGACAGATCAGTTTCAGGAAGTGAATCTTGAGAAAATGTTCGACGATGTATCAGTGTTCAATAAACGGGTTCAGTCTGCAGAAACCTTACCTGACTTGGCAAATCAGGCGATTCGAACAGCTGTTGAAAAAAAGGGTGTGGCTATCCTTACGATTCCCGACGACCTTGCAGCCGAAAAGGTGAAACAGAAGGTTAAAAACACATCACTGATACATTCGAAGGCTGTTATTCATCCCGACAATTCAAACTTACAGGATGCACTACAGCTACTGAATGATGCAAAGAGACCTGTGATCTTAGCAGGTAAGGGTGCAAAGCATTCAAGAGAGGAACTGTTACAGTTCGCTGAGAAAATCGCTGCTCCAGTCATTTTGAGTCTTCCAGGAAAGGGCACGATTCCCGATGTTCATCCTTACAATTTAGGTCAGCTAGGTCAAATAGGAACAAAGCCAGCATACGAAGCAATGGAAGAAACAGATCTTCTCATCATGGTAGGCACGTCGTTTCCTTACAGAGACTACTTACCGGATGATGCGAAGGCGATTCAACTCGATATCGAGCCAACTCAAATCGGAAAACGATACCCTATTACAGTAGGGTTGATCGGAGATGCGAAGTGGACGCTCTCTTACTTAGCAGAACACTGTCACTATCAAGAAGACAGGGACTTTATTGAGAAGTGTCAGGAGAATATGAAAAACTGGTGGACACATCTAGAAAAGATTGAAGCGGAAAAATCATCACCGATAAAGCCTCAGGAAATCATGCCACAGCTGCAAAAAGTCGTCGATGATGATGCAATCTTGTCTGTGGATGTTGGAAATGTAACGGTTTGGACAACGAGACACTTCCGCGTAACAAATCAAACGTTTATTCTCTCCTCCTGGATGGCTACGATGGGCTGCGGCCTGCCTGGAGCGATCGCAGCAAAGATTGCGCACCCTGAACGTCAGGCTGTAGCGATATGTGGAGACGGTGGATTCTCCATGGTCATGCAGGATTTCTTAACTGCGGTAAAATATCAGCTGCCCATGATGGTCGTTCTATTTAACAATGAACGTCTCGGCATGATTAAATATGAACAACATGCAATCGGTAATTTGGATTATGAAACAGAGCTTAAAGACTTTGATTACGCAGCTTTCGCTCGTACAGCAGGCGGGGAAGGATATCGTGTTGAAAAGCATGAAGAACTACTGCCAGCTTTCGAAAGAGCGGCAAAATCAACTAAGCCTGTTATCGTCGACATCATGATTGAAGACCAAGCTCCTCTTCCAGGTAAAGTTACGTATGAACAAGCTTCAAGTTATTCAAAATACATGTTGAAGAAGGCCTTCGAAGAGCAGGAACTCGACATGCCGCCGCTGAAGAAAGCGTTGAAGCGAATTTTCTAAAAGCAAAAGTCCGCCAATGGCGGGCTTTAGGAGTCGGTTACATGCATATCGTATTTGTATATGGAACATTAAGAAAAGGTGAAAGTAACCACCGTGTTATTGAAGGAGCAAGGTTGCTTGAATCGTACAGTTGGACGAGCGGGAAGCTATATGACACAGGTGCAGGTTATCCTGCGCTGTTTCAATCAGAAGAAGGGGTCGTCTACGGAGAAGTCTATGAAGTGAACGACACGTTTCTCTCACGAATCGATGTGCTAGAAGGGTTTCAAGAGGGAAGAAGAGCGAACCTGTATGACAGGATCATTCAACCAGTCTATTCGAAAGGGAAGCAGTACGATGCGATCACCTATGTTATGAAAACAAAACCTTCAACTTTTAGGAAAATCGATAGTGGTAATTGGACAGAATATAGACGAAATTAAAAGAGGTAGCGTCTTATCAGACGCTACCTTTTCTTAATTAGAAGTGCGCAATGCTCTTTTTTCGATCTTCGCTTCATGGTTGTTTCGTAAGAACATGTAGAATGAAGCAGAGAAGATCACGATATAACCGAGTATACTTAATAGATCAGGAACTTGTCCGAAGAGAACGATACTGATCAAAGCTGAGTACACGACCGTGGAATAAAAGAAAATTGAAATCTCTCTTGCTGGTGCGAACTTATAGGCCATTGTGATACCGAACTGTCCTAGTGTTGCAAAGGCCCCTGCAAGAAGAAGGTATATGAGCTGAATGGTTTCCATCGGTTCATAAAACACAATAACAAACGGTAGTAGTACCACCGTTGAGAAAAATGAAAAGTAGAAAACGACCGTATAGAACTTCTCCTTTTGACCAAGCACACGGAGAACGGTGTAAGCTCCAGCCGCAAAAATCGCAGATAGTAAACCTGAAATATATGGGATTGTTTCAATTGAAAATTGCGGTTTAATAATCAATAATGTACCAATGAATGCAACGATGATCGCAACGATCTGAAACGTCCTAGCTCGTTCTTTCAAAAAAAGTGCGGAAAAGATAATAAGCAGGAATGGGCTGAGCTTGTTGAGCATATCGGCATCTGATAACACAAGATGATCGATCGCATAAAAGTAAAAAAGTATTCCTAACGTTCCGAGTGTGGAACGTAGTAATAAGAACTTTTGGTTTTCTTTTTTGCCAAAGAGGCGTTCTTTATAATACATAACAAATCCAAATGATATAACAGCAGACACTGCATTACGAAACATCGTCTTTTGTACCGTCGGTAGATCACCTGACAGCTTTACAAAAGCGGCCATCATCGCAAAACCGAACGACGATACGAGTAACAAAAGGATGCCTTTATTTCGATCACTCATCAAATTCCTCCAGTGTATAAAATCAAAAATTACCTCTATCACTTTACTGTATTTCGTGGTGGATTATCAACTCAAGACGTTTCGCAATTAGGCAAAAATTGAAGGTTCGTTTCGAAGGTTTGTAGGATTAGGATAACCCATACCTACTAACTAAAACCGAAAGAAAGGTTCCGCTCAAGGTTACAAGTAAATGCATGCAGGGTATGGAACCATTACATATATGGATAAAGGAGAAGCATAGTCATGTTTAGATGGAAGAACATATATAGAGGATTATTAATGGGGATCAGTGACTTGATACCTGGTGTTAGTGGAGGTACCATTGCGATGGTACTCGGGATTTACCGCCGTTTGATCAACGGCATCAACGGCTTGATGAGTAAAAATTGGAAGAAGGAACTTGGATTCTTCATCCCTCTTCTTGTCGGGGTAGCTCTTGCGATCATCTTAGTGAGTAAGGTGATGGAACACTTATTAAATCATTATCCCCAGCCTACATTTTACTTTTTTATTGGGCTGATCATTGGGGTCATTCCATTTCTATTGAAGAAGGTTGAGTTTAAAGAAACGTTCAAACCTCGTCATTATCTCCTACTTGTGATTGCAGCAGTGTTGATTGCTTCTACGATCGTTTTTAAAGGAGACCATTCCGGAGCGGTGAAAGAAAGCCTACAGCTTAATGATTATATCGTTCTATTCTTTTCAGGGTGGCTTGCGAGTACTGCGATGATTTTGCCTGGCGTAAGTGGCTCGTTCGTATTGTTGCTGTTAGGTTCGTATCAGACCGTTATCCACGGGCTGTCTTCTTTTCAGATTCCGCTTATTCTGACAGTAGGAGCAGGGATCATTATTGGATTAAGTTTAACAGGAAAGGCGATTTCTTTACTGTTGAATAAATACACCGTCTCGACATATGCCGTTATGATTGGACTCGTTATCGGCTCAGTCGTTGTTCTTTATCCAGGGTTCAAGCCTGATGCTACTATTGCGACTGCGAGTATCATGACACTGCTGCTCGGTCTTGCAGCTGCTTATTTGCTTGGAAAAATAGAGCATAAGCAAGGTTGATAGAGAACTCCAGAGGAGCACCGCTTGCTTTCCTGCGTACGGGAGAGTCAAGCGGTCTTCACTCTTGGAACCGTCTGTTCTACTATTGAAGGAATTCGATTAGGTGATAGGGAATACAAACACAACCTTTTTTCGAGAGAGGAGTCCTCAATGAAAACGCACTTTACTAAGATTGAACAACCTACAACACTCCTCGTCGATATGTATAATCGATGGGAGAATGATCGGTCGTTAGTTCCGTTGATTCGTCCTAACAAGAACATAAAGGAACTAGAAACCCGTAGAAAAATAACAATGATCGATCTAACAGAGCGGTTGAATCACTTACATATTTATTTGATTTATTATAATGATGTCTTGGTCGGGGAAATGAACTATATGGTCGATCCGAACCACCTTCTGAAAAAAGTGCGCAAAACGGCTTGGATCGGAATAACGATTGGAGAAGATGAAGCACGTGGACACGGTGTAGGCTATGAAGCGATGAACTTTTTAGAAGAAGAAATAAAAAAAGCTGGACTCAAACGAATTGAACTTGGTGTGTTTGAATTTAATACTCGAGCACAGCAACTGTATAAAAGATTAGGATATAAAGAATTCGGACGTCTTGACGATTTTACATATTGGGACGGAAGAATGTGGGCAGATATTCGAATGGAAAAGTATGTGTAGAGTTGAATTAGAAAAAAGCGAATCCAGCAGTGGATTCGCTTTTTTTAATTTTGATGTTGCTTCTTCGTACGAGGAAAGACGATATGCTTCATCATAAAGAAACTTGAGGCGGAAGAAAGAAACATCGCGAGCCCTTTTGCGATATTCCGTTCGATATAGTTTGGGAACGAGAGCCATTTGAGGTCGAACAGAAACAGAGCACCATAGAATACGAGGTTACTGACTCCAAGAGCGATCACGGCTTGTATTAAAAACAGGATGACCTGCTTTCGGTCATGAATGGCTTTGGAAGGGAAGGTTAGCTTCGCATTCCAAAAGTAGCTGTTTGTGATCGCGAGTGTATATGCAATTGTGTTGTAGAAAATGAGCTGGATTCGATCATCTGTTGGAAACAACAGCATGAGCAGGTTGAGTGCGCCAATATCCACTAGAGCATTCATGATGCCGATCGCACTAAAGCTTATTACCTGCTTTGAACCTTTGCCTATTTGACTCTGTTTCATAATTTAACCTCTATCTATTGGATCGCCTGCTGTCCTTCTTGCTCCTGACCAAGATCTAGTGCTGATTCGTAGATATCGAGAAGCTGCTGAGCAGGACCGTGCCAGCCGAAAGCTCTTGAATGAGAAAAGGCTTGTTTTGACATGCGTTTGAGAAGGTCGTCTTCCTCTAGTCTGGAGATGGTACTTGTTAAGTTCCCATCTTTACCAGATTGATAAAGAAGACCTGTTTCCCCGTCTTCTACTTGTTCGTTCGTCGGACCCGATTCCGCTGCGATGACAGGAAGACCACTCGCCATTGCTTCTAAAATCACAAGTCCCAATGTTTCTGTTGTTGATGGGAACATGAACGCATCTGAGGAAGCGTAGGCCGTTGCAAGCTCTTCACCATGCATAAAGCCTGTGAATGTCACATTGCTTAAGTGAGAGAAGTTCTTCTCAAGCTCTTCTCTGTACGGACCGTCTCCAATGATCGCAAGGTGAGCGTCTTGCTTTTCCTCCAACATCGGAATCAATGTATCGATTTCTTTCTCAAATGCGAGGCGTCCAACAAAGAGGAGAAGCGTTTTATCAGCGTTTCCGTTCGTTAACCGCTCTCTCATTTCCTGATTACGGAGTTTCGGGTTAAACCTTTCTGTATCGACGCCACGTTTCCATAATTGAACGTTATAGAAGTTTTGCTCATTGAGTTCTTCTAATATAGCTTTTGATGTACAGAGGTTTAAGTCTGCTTGATTGTGCATTCTTCGAAAATGCCACCATAGAAGGGGCTCCGCCCACGGTACATTGTAGTAATCAGCATATTTTGGAGCATGCGTATGATAGGAAGCGATAAGAGGAACCCCGAGCTTCTTCCCATATTTAATACCTGAATACCCCATGAATGCGGGATTCACGACGTGAACAAGGTCAGGGTTAAAGTCTTCAAGGTATGTTTTGATCAATCGCGTCGGCATTCCAAACTTTCGGTGCTTGTACAAGAAAAAGGTACGAGGCTTAACCCCATCGAAACGAATATTCCTATAGCTTCGTACCCCTAAATCTGGAGCAATAACTTGGATTTCATGTCCTTGATCGATTAAATAATCGATTGAAGCACGCAATCGTGTTACGACCCCATCTGTGGAGGGGAGGAATGTTTCAGTGACGATGGATATTTTCATAGTTACACCTCTCGTTTAGTCTTCGACTTACTTCCAAGTAACGTTCGGAAGTACATTTTCTTTTAACACTCTATCTTTGTATTTAAGCGCAGTATCGAGCGTATTTGAAATGTGTTCATCTGTTAATAAGCATGGTTCAAGACCTAGGTCGATCAGGTTCGTGTTAACCGCATGATAATAGTGTTCTTCCTTCTCGACACGCGGATTCTCCAAGTGATCGATCGAAATATTAAGTCCTTTCGCTTCTGCCACACGCTGTACTTTTTCAGCTAGTTCTAGGACAGAGAACTCTTCTGTAAACTGGTTGAAGACGCGGAACTCCCCTTTGTCAGCAGGGTTCTCTGCAGCGATTTCAACGCAGCGGATTGTATCTTGAATGTTAAGGAATGCTCTTGTTTGTTTCCCGGAACCGTAGACCGTTAAGTTATGGCCGATCGCTGCCTGAATGATGAACCGGTTCAATGCGGTTCCAAACACACCGTCATAATCAAGACGATTGATCAAGCCTTCATCCATGTCAGCTTCATCTGTATGAAGGCCATACACGATTCCTTGGTTCAGATCAGTTGCTCTGATTCCCCAAATTTTGCAGGCAAATTGGATGTTATGACTATCATGGACTTTTGAAAGGTGATAGAACGAGCCTGGCTGTTTTGGAAATGGAAGAACGTCTTCGCGCCCTTTGTGTTCGATCTTTATGTATCCTTCTTCAATATCAATGTTAGGCTGACCGTATTCGCCCATTGTGCCCAATTTTATTAAATGACAATCAGGTGTGACTTCTTTAATCGCATATAGTACGTTTAAATTGCCAACGACGTTATTCGTCTGAGTGAATACCGCATGTTCTCTGTCGATCATAGAGTATGGAGCAGAGCGCTGTTCAGCAAAATGAACGAATGCTTCTGGCTGTACTTGTTTGAAGATCTCTTTAAGAAAATCGTAATGCATTAAATCACAGTCATAAATATGGATGCGGTTGCCACTCTTTTCTTCCCAAAGTTTTACCCGTTCTTCTAGAGTTAGAATCGGTGTTAAAGAGTTTGAGCGGAGTTCTTCATCCCACTTGCGGCGAACCATGTTATCTAGGATCGTTACATCGTGTCCTTGTTTAGATAAGTAAAGCGCTGTTGGCCATCCGCAAAAACCATCTCCACCTGCAACAATAATTCTCATAGATTTTACCCCCATCACAATGGTCAATTTTGTACTGAAATGCTTGCTATATCACAATTTACGATAGCACTCATCATGTACTGATTCAACTAAGGACCCCTAATTTACGAAAATTTTAAGAAAATCAGTTAATTTCAGTTGAATGATGGAGGAAATCTGAGAGTGAGACGGTTTGTTAACGGTCTTCATCCTTATTGCCCGTTACATCGATGGCTGCTGTGTTGTTGTTTAGATAAGAAGTTGGAGTAGAATCGTTCTTCTGCTTCTCGGAATAAAAGGCTTCATTGATCGCTTCATCAACGTTTACCTCATCATGCCCCTTTTTGTATTCGTCCTCACGATTGAGTTTACTCTTTTTCATATTGATCCTCCTATGTGTATGGAATAGCGGTAGTTTATGTTAGTTGAAGGGAGATTAATCACGATATTTCGTTTGGAAAGGAATATTAGAAAGGCGATTTGTTTTGAATGATTAAGACTTCTTTGTAACGGGAATCAAGTTACAGTGAGCCAAACAAAAAAGGAGTCGATAGAGATGAGTAAAACATTACAAGCCTATTTTCCAACGGAGAACGAAGCAGAAAGTGCAAAGGAAGATATGAAGAATTATTCTGTCACTAGTGCTTCAGTGGAGGAGATTAAAGAGGATAAGGATCTATCGGTCGACGCCCCGGATTCAGGTCAAGGGTCCGCAACAGAAGCTGGTGCAAACAACGATTTGTTTTTCTCCAACGAAACTCCAACAGGTAAGCAAGAGGAGAATGCAGATCCTGAACATAATGAGAAGCACTTCAACTATGTGCTATCTTTTGAAACCTCAGAAGATGATGATACAGAGCTCCGAGAAATCGTTACAAAGCATAACGGAGCGATGGAAAGGTAAGGATGAAAGGGAGTTAGGCTATAGCCTGATTCCCTTTACTATGTAACGACACAAAACGTTACCATTTAGAATATGTTATTCCCTTTGAATCGATTGCTGAAAAAGGGTATACTTCAAACTAGACGATAATCATTATAACTAGATATTCAATGTAATCCTTAAATTTGGAAGGGGAACACATACATGGCAAAGAAAACAATGGGTCTTCTTGTGATGGCATACGGTACGCCATACAAAGAAGAAGATATTGAACGGTATTATACACACATTCGTAGAGGTAGAAAACCAGCCGACGAACAGCTTCAAGATTTAAAAGATCGTTATAAAGCGATCGGTGGTATTTCACCTCTTGCTAAAATTACTGAGGACCAAGCTTACGGACTAGGTGCTCATCTGAATGAAATTCAGGATGAGATCGAATTTAAAGTATATATCGGTTTAAAACATATCGAGCCTTTCGTTGAAGATGCAGTTCAGCAGATGCATGAAGATGGCATCGAAGAAGCAGTAAGTATAGTACTAGCACCACATTTCTCAACGTTCAGCATCAAGTCATACAATGGACGTGCGAAAGAAGAAGCAGAGAAAATTGGTGGACCAACGATTACATCTGTAGAGAGCTGGTACGACGAGCCGAAGTTTATTTCCTACTGGGCTAAACGCATCAAAGCGATCTTTGATAACATGTCTGATGAAGAGCGTGAGAAGGCAGTCCTAATCGTATCTGCTCATAGCCTTCCAGAAAAAATCATCGCTAACGGTGATCCATATCCAGATCAGTTAAAAGAAACGGCTGACCTAATTGTAGAACAGTCAGGAGTTAAGAACGTTGCGATCGGCTGGCAGAGTGAAGGAAATACGCCGGATCCATGGATTGGACCTGACGTACAAGATCTTACGAGAGACTTACACGAAAACCACGGCTACACGTCGTTTGTGTACGCACCTGTTGGTTTCGTAGCTGATCATTTAGAAGTGCTATTCGACAATGACTATGAATGTAAAGTCGTGACAGATGAGATCGGTGCAAACTACTATCGACCAGAAATGCCGAACGCAAAAGGTGAGTTTATCGATGCGATGGCCACAGTGGTTCTAAAGCAATTGAATCAATAACGAGATCAGCGGTCTTAGACCGCTGTTTTTTATGTTCGGCAAGAATAGTAATATTCGTATTCAAAGCTTGGTGTTATTTAAAGGTTATGGTAAAGCGAGTACGTACTGTTTCATCTTTCTATAAATAAAACAATTGACAATACCTTTTATTGAAGCTAAAGTTATTAAAATAAATGAAACAGGCGAAGAAGAGGATGCAGTAGCGTTATACGATGTGTAGTGTCAGAGAACCAGTGGTCGGTGCGAACTGGTACAGCGTATTCGTGAATTACCCCTCAGAGTCTTTCTGATGAACATCGTAGTAGTCAGAAACGGTGAATTCCGTTATCGTAATTGAGCTGAAAGACACGAGTGTCTTTAATCAGGGTGGTACCGCGTGATAAGCCACGTCCCTACTTAGATGTAGGGGCGTGGCTTTTTTGCATAAAATGAAAACAGGAGGTCGAAAGGAATGGGCATGATCGAGAAGTTAACGAATGAACAACGAAAGGAAATGGAAAGGCAGTATGCGGTCTATACTCACGGAACGAGCGAAGTCGTTCCTTTGGATGAACTGAAGGAAAAGATTGCAAAATCGATCATCACAGGCCGCCCGTTGAAAGTAAAACTAGGCCTAGATCCATCAGCACCAGATGTCCATATCGGACATACTGTCGTTTTAAATAAACTCCGTCAGTTTCAAGAAAATGGACACATCATTCAGCTTATCATCGGAGATTTTACTGGTAAGATCGGTGATCCGACTGGAAAATCGGCGGCGAGGGTACAGTTAACGGATGAAGAAGTAAAGAGGAATGCGCAAACCTACCTCGATCAATTTGGAAAGGTAATCGATCGAAGCAAAGTAGAGCTTTTTTATAATGCATCATGGCTTTCGGAACTAAAATTCGAAGATGTCATCGAACTAGCAGGTAAGATTACTGTCGCTAGATTGATCGAGCGAGATGATTTTGAGAAGAGAATCAACGCAGGTAAGCCGGTATCTCTACACGAATTCTTTTACCCTCTTATGCAAGGGTATGATTCCGTGCATCTCGAAAGTGACATCGAGCTAGGCGGAACCGATCAATACTTTAACGTTTTGATGGGAAGGCATTTACAGGATCAATTTGGAAAAGAAAAACAGGTAGTGTTAACGATGCCGCTATTAGAAGGATTAGACGGCGTAGAGAAAATGTCGAAATCCAAGGGGAATTACATCGGGATTGCAGAGAAGCCGACAGACATGTATGGAAAAGCGATGTCGATACCAGATGAGCTCATTTCAAAGTATGTCGAACTCATCACAGATCTTGAACTAGAGGAAAAGGTTTCGATTCGAACAAAGCTTAAAGATGGCACCCTGCACCCTAAGGAAGCGAAAATGCATCTTGCTAAAACCATCGTCACGATGTTTCATGGGAAAGATGAAGCTCTGATGGCGGAAGAGCAGTTTAAGAATGTATTTCAACAAAACCAGCTTCCTTCTGATATTGAAGAAGTGAAGTGGAGTGGAGATGAAAAGACAAGTGTGCCAGCTCTCATAGTAGCACTCGGAATGCTCCCATCTACGAGTGAAGCGAGACGTATGGTGAAGAATGGCGGAATCAAAATCGATCAACAAAAGGTTACGGATAGTTCTGCCGTCGTGACGGTCAAAGACGGTATGATCGTTCAAGTTGGAAAACGAAAAGTCAAAAAAATAACGCTATAAAAAAATCCCCCATATATGGGGGATTTCATTTATTCAGTCACAGTTAGACTTTCTTCTGTATGTTCATGTAAGCCTTCATCATTTTCAGCATGAATCGTTACAGTGTACTCTCCAGCTTCTTCTAACGTAACAGTTCCTTGATACTCACCATCTTTTGTTTCCTCTGTCTTAATCCACTGTGCTTTTTCTTCACCAGTCTTAGAAATTTCAAATCGAATCGAAGCATCTGTTAAAGGTTGATTATCTTTTTGAAGATGAGTTGTTAATGAAATTTCTTCATTTGCCTTAATGGTATCTGGCTTCATCAAGTGAAACGAAACAGCATCCCCGTGGTGGGCGTGTTCTTCATGACTTTCATGATCTTCATGATTTTCTGATGCGTCCTCAGAACCAACTTTCACTTTGCTCTTTGGCATCGTATGTAGGTCTCTTGCAGTTACATGTGATTGCACAACGTACGTTCCATCTTCATCGATCGTTTTCTTTACAGTGTAGACACCTTCACCATCGTGAGTGGCTTCTATCATTTCGCTATTGTCTTTGTCGCCTTCTTTCCATACTTCAAACATCACTTCGTTTGCGTCTTCAACTTTTTCATCACCTTGCGTAACGGTAGCGCTAAATGTGAGTTCCACACCTGTTTTGGCAGTTTCGGGCGTATCTAAGACAACATCTATCGGTTGAGGATCGGCCGTTCCACTTTCCTCTGTATCGTTGCTATTGTTCTGCCCGCAAGCTGCAAGCACGAGAATGAGTAACAGCATGAACATACTTACTTTTTTCATATAAGACATCCCTTCATTCAAAAACGTATGTAAAGCTTCATTATTGCCAAACAAGGGGTTAGGCAAACAAGCTTCTCACTACTAATAGTAGAAAAGATGGTAGAGGTTCTCAAGTGTTTGTGAGTTGGAGTTGTGTCGACTTGATGACAAAGAGTGATGAGGTGTGAATTAGTTGAAAGTAGAAATAGAGGTTGATAGGATATAAGGAATCAAAATACACGAAGTGGAGGGGCTAGTATGTGAAAACGTTTTGCTATTTATGTGACAGGATTAGGGTTACTTACTTTAGGGATCTCGCTCTCAGTCATTTCAAAGCTTGGAACATCCCCATTCGATGCACTTCTTGTCGGGTTATATAAAACGGTAGGCTTATCGATTGGAAGCTGGGAAGTGATCATCGGTGGATGCATGGTGCTGTTTAATGCCATTGCAGAGGGGAGAAAGCCTGAGCTTCTTGCATTATTGACCTCTTTAGTCACAGGGGTAGGGATCGATGTATGGATGCATCTATTAGGAAATAACGTGATGCCGACAAGTGTCGTCGAACAAAGTCTCCTTTTACTATTAGGTTTGCTGCTGAGTGGTCTCGGTATCGCGGTTTATTTACAATCGAACTTTGCTCCAATCCCCATTGATCGAATGATGTTTGTTGTGAAAGATTTAACTGGGGTTACCTTGCCGTATTCAAGAGCATTGATCAGTATTTTTCTCGTTATCCTAGCGTTCTTCTTCAATGGGCCTATCGGGGTGGGTACAGTGTTAAATGCCCTTTTCATGGGTGTTTTGATACACCTCTTTACTCCAGTAAGTGCAAAAGCCATTCGCAAATTGAGGTTCACTCCATCATAAAAGCGGTCTCTAAGGACCGCTTTTTATAGTTTCATTGCAAATTTTGTTTCAAAGGTAGACATCGTCCATTTTTCAATCTCACGAAATCCGATGCGTTTGTAGATGTTACCAGCTTCAGGATTATCATAAAAGAGGCAGAGGTCTTTGCCTTCTGTTAAAACGTCATAGCATAGCTTCATCATACATTTCGTTGCATATCCTTTACGTTTAAAGCCAGGGCGCGTACATACTCCTACGATCATGGCAGATTGAGAGTTTTCTGCGGCAGTGGAGGCAGCTGTAACGACCTGTCCATCGATCGTCATATAGTAGGTTCTAGAAATCCCTTTGTCTAGATTTCTCTGTTTTTCTTCTACTGTTTCAGAAGAATTGAATTCATCGATCGCGTTATGAAGGTCGTGAATGCTTGGAATATCTTCTGTAGTAGCTATTCTTACATCTTCTAAGTTTGTTAGTGAGAGCTTTTCAACATTATCACACTTAGCATAATACATTTTTCTCTTTGATTTAACAGGGTGCGTAATGTGGGCTTCCACCTGTTCTGTAACCCGCTCTAAACCAGATACCATAAGAAAGTCTTGATCCTCTGAAATGATGGATGCGAAACCAGCAGCATCAAACTCGTTCGAAGCAAAAGGGATGTAGTTTTTCTCATATTTTAAGAGAACAGCCCGCAATTCTCCTTCACTAGAAAAGTCGCCCCATAATTTTTGAAAGGGTTGGTCATAACCGAATGCTTCGATATCTCCAAGAATAAATAAGTTTTCAGCAGCATACGGCGTTAATAATGAAATACATGCCTTATGGTCCGCTTCCGTTAATCTTCTAATCATCACTCCGGCCTCCTTTTCCTTCTTTAAGGAACTATTTTACAGAAGATTTGAAAAATGTAAATCATTTTCTCATGATAGTTTAAGAGTGCCTTCGTAGAGGTAAATACACCATGTATACTTATATAAGGAGATGATGTTCGATGAGTAAAGTACTATTCACTTCAAAGGCAACTGCTGAAGGCGGCCGTCAAGGAACTGTAAAATCTTCTGATGGTTTAATCGATATGAATCTTGTGATGCCGACAGAGAACTCTGATGAAAAGGGTACGAATCCAGAGCAGCTGTTTGCAGCAACATACTCTGCTTGCTATGATGGCGCGTTGAATCTTGTCGCATCGAATAATAAGAAAGAAATCGAATCGAAGACAACAGCTGAAGTTAGTTTCTTAAAAGATGAATCAGACGGTGGTTTCAAAATTGGAGTAACACTGAACGTAGAAGTGAAAGGTGTTAGTCAGGAAGATGCTGATATGCTTACGAAGGAGGCCCACAAAGTGTGCCCTTATTCAAAAGCAACTCGTGGAAACATCGATGTAGAAATTAACGCAAAAGCGGTCTAACCATCTGGTAACAGGCTATCGAGTGTACTCGGTAGCCTTTCTTTTGTTCAATTAGACGTTAGGTAAAAAAGAGAAACAGACATAATTACCCAGTTTAGTTTGTATTCTAAAGGGTAAGCAATCGGTAAGCCCTGCTTCCTCCAGGAGTACAGGTTATTTTAGTTGAAAGGGGAAAGAGCCGTGAAGCAATCCGTGGGTACGTTCAACCACAGGTATTCAGTGGTGCTGTATCAAATAGAAACAGCTGTGAAGAAGTCTAAAAGCCTGACTCAAAAGAATGTCGATATTCGGAAGCTGTCACAGATGACAGGATTTTCTGAAGAGCAGATTCTAGAAGCAATGGAGTTCGGAGACCCTTCTTTCAAATTAAACCGGCCATCTCTTCCAAAGCAGAATATTCATATGCAAGTCTAAATATGACCTCTTTGGAGGGACAGGTCTTAGACCATTTCTTAGTTATCAAAATCGACCACTGGTCGATTTTTTTTGTTCTCCGAAAAGGGGGAGTGCGGGAGTTTGTCGAAGGAGGTTTACTAAGGAAATGTAAATGGAGGCGTGTTTATGAAGGTTACGAACGCTACAGGAGATATCAAGACGAATGAAGATCTTATGAATCTACTTGATTCTTTGTTAAGAGAACCAACATCGTTTTGGGATAAGTTTTATGAAGATAGAGAAAAGCCGATTCCTTTTTTTAAACAAGTTCCTGATGAGAATCTGGTTACATGGCCTATCCCGAAAGGGCGCGTGCTTGAAATTGGCAGCGGTCCAGGACGAAATGCGATATATCTTGCTAAGCATGGCTTTGAAGTAGATGCTGTCGATTTGTCACGAACTGCGATTCAATGGGGTACGGAGAGGGCGAAAGAAGAAGAAGTAGATGTAAACTTCATTCATGGTAGTTTATTTGAACTTAAGGTAGACCCTGAAAGCTATGACTTCATCTATGATTCTGGGTGTTTTCATCACCTCCCACCTCATCGACGGATAAGTTACGTAACGTTCATTCAGAAAGCTTTGAAAGTCGATGGATTATTCGGTTTAACATGTTTCACG
This sequence comes from Alkalihalobacillus sp. CinArs1, assembly GCF_947387515.1. Classification (GTDB taxonomy): domain Bacteria; phylum Bacillota; class Bacilli; order Bacillales; family Guptibacillaceae; genus Guptibacillus. Next base: position 64,348 of record NZ_CANDOB010000002.1, read on the forward strand.
CCTGATGGGCCACTAGGCGGATCGACCATGAGTGATCAGGAGGTTTATGAAGAGCGGTCGTTACAAGGTGGACTAGGTTATTCAAAGGAAAGGCTGCAATCCATTTTCGAAGCCTTTAGTGAGGTTGAGATCAGAGAGATGAAGGAATCATCTGATCCGACTCTATTTGGTGTGAATGGTTTGATGGTTGCACTGTTCAAAAAAACAGAATAAGTAGAAGTATTCTAAAACAGTGGTTAAGAAACTGTAGTAAAAGGGTACTAATATTTAGGAGATCGATGCTACATAATTTGGAAAAGAACTGAAAGGATTACCATTCAGTTGGAAAGGACGGGATGATGAAAAGAGAAAAAGCACAGCAAAAAGGACCAGTTTTCTGGGTTTCAGCAGTTGTCATCTTACTACTCGTAATATGGGGTGCGGTCGTTCCTGAGTCGTTCGCGTCAGTCGCAAACAGCGTCTATTCATTCACGACAGATGCGTTCGGATGGTTTTATTTACTTTCTGTGGTGTTTTTTGTTTTGTTCTGTGTGTATCTAGCAATTAGTAAGTATGGTAAGATCCGTCTGGGAAAAGATGGAGAGCGTCCGGAATACCCATTTTTCACATGGATTGGGATGTTGTTCAGTGCAGGTTTCGGTGTTGGACTCGTATTCTGGGGTGTCGCAGAACCGATGACGCATTTTGCGAATCCTCCCGCAGGCTTTGGCGTTGAAGGAGAGACTGAGCAGGCTGCTAAGCTAGCGATGAGGTACTCCTTTTTTCATTGGGGAGTTCATCAATGGTCTGTCTTTACAGTAGTCGGCCTCGTTATGGCATACTTTCAATATCGTAAAGATCGGAAAAGCTTAATAAGTGAAACGATCTCAACAGGGACACCTGCTAAAAGGAAGAAATCCTGGAGAGGCGTCATCAACATTCTCGCTGTTATCGCAACAGTAATGGGTGTTGCAACGTCACTCGGATTCGGAATTCTTCAAATCAATGGCGGATTAAACTATATGTATGATCTACCACAGAATGCGACGGTTCAGATCATCATCACTGCATTACTGCTCGTTTTGTATATGACTTCGTCTACAACAGGCTTGAACAAAGGAATCAAGTACTTAAGTAATCTGAACTTAGCTCTTGCATTAGGCTTGATGCTATTCGTTTTATTCTTAGGACCGACAGTATTTATTCTTGAGAGCTTTACAGTCGCAGCTGGTGGTTACATTCAGAAGTTTATCGAGATGAGTTTTTATATGACTCCATATGAAGGCGGCACCTGGGTAAAGGATTGGACAGTGTTTTATTGGGCGTGGGTGATCGCTTGGTCTCCATTTATCGGATCGTTCGTAGCAAGAGTGTCGAGGGGTCGATCCATTCGAGAGATGATCTTTGGTGTGTTGATCGTTCCACCGTTCATCGCGATGGTGTGGATCGCTGTATTTGGTGGAGCAGCATTTCACCTTGACCTGTTTCAAGGCACAGCAATTGCAGATGCTGTAAATGAGGATGTGACGAGTGCATTGTTCGTTACACTAGAAGAATTCCCATTAACGACGATTCTTTCAGCGCTCTCGATCTTCTTAATCTGTATTTTCCTAGTAACATCAGCTGACTCAGCAACCTTCGTTCTCGGTATGATGACGTCGGATGGTAATTTAAATCCTTCTCTTTTCTCAAAACTTGTTTGGGGAACACTCATTGCAGCGATTTCAGCCGTATTGATCATCAGCAGCGGCTTGCAAGGATTACAGACAGCATCACTTGTGTCCGCTCTGCCGTTTACTGTTATTCTTATCATTATGTGTATCAACCTCTTTAAAGCAGTGAGGCGAGATTTGAAGTCTTATGAGGTACAAAAAGAAAGAAACTTACTAAACAAACTCAATTCGACAACGAATAAGCAAAAAACAAAGATAAGCAGGCAGAACGATGATACTCATCATATGTGATGAACCATAACGAACCCCCGCGTTATTTCACGCGGGGGTTTTATTATCCTAGTGCAACGTCAAGGACCATCATGACAGAGAAGCCAACTAACAGTGACATTGCAGCAAGTTGAACATGCCCTCTTTCTTGAGAACCAGGAATCACTTCTTTTGCTACTACAAAGATCATTGCTCCAGCCGCAAAGCTCAGTGCATAAGGAAGGAGCGGGTGAATGATCATGACAGCAAGAGCACCGATCACAGCGGAGATCGGCTCGACCATTCCTGAAAATTGACCGTAGAAAAAGCTTTTCCCCTTCGACATGCCGTCACGTCTTAAAGGTAAGGATACGGCAGTACCTTCAGGAATGTTTTGGATGCCGATACCGATCGCAAGGGCGATTGCACCGGAAAGTGATGCTGTTGAGAAATCTGCAGCAAGAGCACCAAAAGCCACACCGATCGCAAGTCCTTCTGGTATATTGTGTAATGTCAATGAGAAAACGAGCATAGCAGTACGGTGCTTCGCCTTCTTGTCTTTTATATCTTTAAAATATAGATTCTCATCGATCATTGGAAGGACACGGTCCACTAAAAGTAGAAACACGCCTCCTAGTAAAAATCCGACTACAGCCGGAATATAACCAGGGACGCCCTGTTCTTCAGCCATTTCAATTCCTGGACTTAGAAGTGACCAGAAACTAGCTGCGATCATGACGCCGCCTGCAAAAGCAAGCATCGAATCGAACAGCTTCTGGTTCACTGATTTTGTAAAAAAGACCACAGCCGCGCCGAGAGCTGTCGATCCCCAGGTAAATAACGTAAAAAGTAACGCTTGGAAAACTGGGCTTAAATCCATAAACCAGTTAATCATCGTTAAGCCCTCCTTCAATATGATTTATTTTCATATCCACATATTTTTTGCATATAGGAAAAATCTATACATCACAGTGTAAAGGGCTCGTTTCGGCGTTGTCAATGTAAAGGCTTCGTACTCCGCATATCATGTGAAAGTGCGTTATTTTCTTTTACTATTACTTACCCGCTGCTGTTTTATAAGCAGTGATTTAGGGAAGATTTTACAACATGATCGTAGAAAGAAGGGAACGACGTTATGCCAGAAGGTCCTGAAATTAGAAGAGCGGCTGATGAGGTTGAAAAAGCGCTTAAGAATAGAACGATAATGGAAGTGAAATTTGCATTTGAGCATCTTAAAGGATACGAATCTTTGCTTGAAGGAGCAGAAGTGCTGAGGGTAGACACGAAAGGGAAGGCGATGCTTATCCGTTTCAGCAATGACTTTACGATTTACTCACACAATCAGCTATATGGAAAATGGTATATACGAAATGTATATAACTATCCAAAAACAAATCGGCAGTTACGGCTTGCAATCCATAATGAAAAAAAGTCTGCGTTGTTATACAGCGCTTCTGACATTGAAGTATTGCGTAATGAAGAAGTGCCTCATCATCCATTCATATCGAAAGTTGGACCAGATCTATTAAGTGAAGAAGTGACGGTACAAGAACTGAAAGAACGATTTAGCTCAAAGCGGTTTTATCGAAAAAAGTGGTCTTCTTTATTGCTAGATCAATCTTTTGTTGCTGGAATTGGAAATTATTTAAGAAGCGAAATCATGTACGTTGCTGGTATCCACCCGGATTTAAGACCAGTGGATTGCACGGAAGAAATGATTACAAAAGCAGCAGAAGCAACGATAACGTTAGTTGAACGCTCTTATGTGCATAAAGGGATTACAAATGATATTGAGCTTGCTAAAAAGCTTAAGGAAAGTGGCGAAAAGCGTCGGCAGTACAGACACTGGGTTTTTAATCGCGAAGGTGCACCGTGCAGGATCGATGGCACTGAAATTAAGAAAGTGATCGCAGGATCAAGAAGGCTCTACTATTGCCCGACATGTCAGTCAAAGAGTCATGCTCATCTCTAAAACAGAAAACGACTTTGAGGAAGGAATGAAGTTGTTTTTTGGTGAATGTACAAGAGGGAGTGAGATAAATGAGGTGAGCAAATGGAAGCACGTGTGGAAAAATGTTTTAATGAAGCGGTTCTAGTGCAAGCTCTAGAAAAATTCGGAGCGGACCGTCATCGTTATAAGAAGTTGGGTGATTTTGAGAACTATGTATTTGAAGTAGATGTTAATGGTCCATCAATCTTAAGGTTAACGCATAGTTCACATCGTTCTATGGAAGATGTTAAAGCTGAATTGCACTGGGTAAACTTTTTGCATGACCATGAAATAAATGTATCGAGAGCACTTCCTTCTAAAAATGATCACTTTGTCGAAGAGATCGAAGTTGAGGATGGTTCCTTCTTTGTATCCTTGTTTGAAAAGGCACCAGGTCGACAATTGAAGAAGAACGATGAAGTATATGGACAAGAATTATATGAAGTATGGGGAAGAACGATTGGTAAGATGCATCACGCGACAAAAGATTATCATCCTGAAGGTGCTCATCGAGAGCATTGGGATGAAGAAGACTTGTTGCAGTTCGAGAAATACATTTCTGAAGAAGATGGGAATATCATCTCTCAAGGGAAAGCTTTAGTAAGGGAGATACAAGCGCTTCCGAAAGAGAGAGATACGTATGGACTCCTCCATTCTGACATACATGCAGGAAACTTCTTTTATTATGAAGGAGATATTCATGTATTTGACTTTGATGATAGCTCATATCACTACTTCGTTAGTGATATTGCTATTCCGCTGTATTATACGGTATGGGGAGGCTTGCAGGGTGAGGATCGAGAAACGAGAGCTCAATTTGCCGAAACGTTTCTTTACTCTTTCCTAAAAGGCTACTTAAAAGAAAATACTGTGGAAGCTGAATGGATTAAGAAGATACCTTTATTCTTAAAATTAAGAGACTACATTCTATATTCAGTGCTACATAAGAAATTTGATGTGATGAATATGAGTGAAGGTGAACAACAAATGCTGAAGCAAGTCAAAGATAGGCTAGATGAAGGCGAACCAATCGCTCAGCCATCTTATGAACGACTTCTCCAACGTTTGTCGAAAAAATAAAGATAGGATTAATTTTAACGGTAAAGGGAAATGAGACAGAAGTACTGCTTTTTCAAGCTGAGTCTATAGATTTGAGCATACCCTTTCATTCTTACGGAAAGAATACTATAATGAAAATTGGACTGGAAATATGATGTTCTGGTCTCAAAAGAGGATGAACGTAATGGAAACCAAATCAAAAGAAGCTGAGATTTCAAGCTATGTAGGTAAACTTTTACGCGATAATTTCGGGAAAGGCCCTTCTTCTGTCTTTGTATCGATTGAAAAACCGTACATCACGATTTATTTTCGAGATTTTTTAGCACCCATGGAGCGGGTTCTCATCGATCAGAAAGAAGAAAAGAGAGTCGAGGAAACGAGAGATCTTTTGATGATCAAATTGTTTCCTGAAATAAAAGCTGCCCTAAGTGTTATGGCTGATTTCACTATCGAATCTTTCTATCATGACTGGTCGCTTCCTAACCGAACCGGTTTGTTCCTTGGTATTATGGATCAAAGCGAATGTGAAGAAGAACATGTGCCAGGTGGGTTTGAAAAGAAAGAAGAACTGCACGAAGAAATTGCACGTATCAGTAAGCAAGCAGAAAAGGTTCCAGGACTGATTGATTCTTGCTACTTAAATGATCGAACGATCGTTGTGATTCGAGAAGGAATTTTAGTCCGTATTGAGAAAGAACTCATTCGTGATGGGCATGAAGAAACTCTTAAATTAACGAAACGTCGACTTGAAAAGAGTCTGATGCATAATAATAATTTTGAATCAATCTTATCAACAGAGGTGCAGGACATCTTCGTTGACTGGGATTTTAAGCTAGATAAGAGTTACATTGTGTTTATAGTAAAACCATATAAATCGTAGGTGGAAATGAGCTGGGCAAAAGAACCAGACATAAGCCGAAAGGACCCTTGTGGGATCTTTCGGCTTTTTTTTGTTTTATAGTGAGGTTTTTTCTAATCCTTGAGCACAAACAGCCAACAGACGTAGCACTAGACGAAAAACAGTTATCAAAGGAGGAGAAAAAGAATGAAATATTTAATAGACCATTCGAAAAAGGTGATCCATCGAACGACTTTTGCAGGTGATCGTTGCGAATTTCATACGACTCCAATCGATAGACGTGAAGGAACGATGGATGCTCCTTATCTCGATAAACTTGTAAAAGAAAGGTCCTATATTATTTGCGAGATGTGTAGCGGTAGTATGAAAGAAGAGTAAATAAACGCTTTTTTACGAGGCGTTACACTCCCTTCAACCCATTGATGACAAAACCTCCAGTATAAGTATTAAAAGCATTGCTGGGGTTTCCAAATAGATAATAGGGCGAATAGGATGGCAGCTTATGTAAGATCAGAAGCTGCTAGGTTGAAGCTCTTTAATACAGGATCATAAAATGTAGAAAATAAAATGCGAGCGATACAATCGTTAACTCCAATTAGAAATTATTGGAAGAATATTCTTTCTAAATTCATTTAGATAAGATAAAGTTTCAAGTAGGAATGAAGAAAATACATTCCTACCTTCGCTACTTCCTGTGATTCCTTAAATTATCATCCCAAGGTAGCTAGCAAACATGAAGAATGGTCCAGGAACTGCTTGGACCATTCCTTACCCTGCTAAGAATTGACCCTCAGAACGCCTGTTTTCTATAAGAATGAAATAGGCATTAAAAATGTCTGAAAGAGAATGAAAAATTGGTTAAAAAGTTGATTGAAGTTAATGTGAGAAATATCAAAAAAGAACTCCTCCAAAAATTCCCCCTCTGACCTTCTTTATCGAGATGCCAATCTGTGGTGCCATAGGAAGTCATCCAAGTCGTGTAGATATAAGAAATATTTTTATAAGTCTTTTCCGGTTTGGATTGAACAATACCAAAGTGCTTCTTCCATTAGTTTTTTACCATTTTTATCCTAAATAGCTTTTATTCAATTTATAAGATTTATTGTTAGTGGAAAATGGACATAAATTAATATTATATTGGAAGTATTTTGACAATTAGGTTATAATCCCCTTTGTAGGTAACGAAGGGAGAGAGAAAAATGGAGCGATCTATCTGTAATACATGTGGAACCCAGTACTCCGAGGCTCAGCCCGAGTACTGCTCTATTTGTAAGGAAGAAAGGCAGTATGTAAATCCAAATGGACAAGAATGGACAACACTAGAAGCCATGAGGAATAGTGAATATCATAATAAAATCACTTATGAGAAACCAGGCTTATTTAGCATCACAACTGTGCCATCATTTGCAATTGGACAAACTGCCTATCTAATACAGGAGAACGGTCGAAACATACTATGGGACTGTATTAGTTACTTAGATCAAGAAACAATAGATGAAATAAATGAATTAGGGGGCATTGATGCAATAGCACTATCGCATCCTCACTATTATTCTTCTCAAGTTGAATGGGCGGAAGCTTTTGATGTGCCGATCTATATTCATGAAGATGATCAACAGTGGGTGATGAGAGAAAGCGAACGAATCATTTATTGGAGTGGCGAAGAGCTAGAACTAACCCCAACCGTGAAAGTTCATCGTCTTGGTGGTCATTTTCGAGGGGGAGCCGTACTGCATTGGACAGGTAAAGATGGTGGTACACTCCTGACAGGCGATATTATTCAAGTTGTTGCTGATCAGGAATGGGTAAGCTTTATGTATAGCTATCCTAATTTAATTCCTCTGCCAGGAGCTAAGGTAAGGGAGATGGCTGAACGTGTTCGTTCTTTAGCGTTTAAACAAATATTTAATGCCTTTCATAAGCGGGTAGAGAATGACGCAGATCGTGCCGTACAGCGATCGGCGGATCGCTACATCATGGCCTTACAAGGAGAGTTATTTGATACATAACATTTAAAATAAATAAAAAAAGCTTTCCCAGATTGGGAAAGCTTTCTTATAACTACTAGTTACGCTTTAACAACGTTAGTAGCTTGAGGTCCGCGGTTACCTTGCTCTGTGTCGAAAGTAACTGTTTGACCTTCTTCTAGAGTTTTGAAACCTTCACCTTGAATTGCAGAGAAGTGTACGAATACGTCGTCTCCACCTTCAACTTCGATGAAACCGAAGCCTTTTTCTGCGTTAAACCATTTAACTGTACCTTTGTTCATGTGTAATTCCTCCAGTGCGATTCGCACAAATATTACTATTACTGCTCTACATAATGATTCAAGATGTAAGGTCGCTTAAGGAGCTTATTCTAAACTAATCATACGTTCCGAACAACAATAATTAATCCTAGTATAACATGTGAAAATAATAATGCAAGTCACAAAGAGATGATAACGTGAATGAAAAACCTCATAGGGTACGTACACCCCTATTCGATGTTCGCCCTCGAATAGATTTATAGTGCTATCTTTTCATAAACCTGGTAATGTAAACTTATGTCATCTATTCGTTTATTTATTTATTAATTAATATCCGGAGGTATCATCACATGCCTATAAACGAAACGATTTTAAAAGAAGAAATAGTTTTGATAGGGAAAAAGATAGAAGCTTCAAAACAAGAGTTGGCGAAGAAACTTGCTTTAAACGAAGGTGAAGCAGAAGAGGCCTTACAGGTTCGGATGGAGTTATTTCAATTAATTGCGGACGCTTTTTCAAATGGTTATGATGAAACAATTACTCGTATTGAGGAGTGGGGCAAGGAAATTGGAGAACTAGCAGTTCATATGGAAGTGGAGCTAGATGAATCTTTAAAAAGCACTTCTGATTTTCGAAATACGATCTGGAATAAAATCGAAGAAATCAGTACGAATGAAGGAATTTCGTTGAAAACGATTTTTGAAGTAGCTCGTATTATCGATCCCTTGTTAGACCGAGTGGTGTATGCATATAGTACAGCGTACGTCGAGGCTTATAAAAGTAACATCGATAAGGCTCGAGAATCGTTTCTTGAGTTATCAACTCCGATCGTACCTATATTAGAGGGCGTTGCGATTCTGCCGATCATCGGAGATATCGATACGTATCGTGCGAGTCTACTGTTAGAGAAGTCTCTTGAGGGAGCAACATCCATGAACTTGACCCACCTGTTTATCGACCTATCGGGAGTAAACATCGTCGATACGATGGTTGCAAATAACATTTTTAAGATCATCGATTCGCTAAAAATGATCGGAGTAAAAGGCATATTAGCAGGTATAAGACCTGAAGTTGCGATGACGATGGTATCACTGGGAATCGAATTTAAAGGTGTTCAGACTCATAGCACGCTTAAACAGGCTTTAGCAAAACATATTTTATAATTTAGTCTAGAGAAGCTACCTCGACTGGTAGCTTTTTAGATTGTAGAGAAAGTCTAGGTGTTACGATGAGAGTAGTCGATGAATTCCACTTCCAATTAACGTTGACGGATAAATGGAAGGTCAGGGTTCCCATATTTGTCTGTTAAACCATTGAGACGGAAAGTTTGTTTTGGATTTATTCTCTTCAAGTAGGAGAGACGATCGCGGACTCCTGCGGTAGAACGGGCTTGGCCGTTCGTCCGCGGAAAGCATGCGATCGTCATCGACTACGGCATTGGGAAAACCGAATATGTGCATAGGTTTCTAGAGAAGCTACCTCAACTGGTAGCTTCTTTTTATTACCATATTTTATTTTGGTTAAAGTGATTGACGTGTAACTCAATCGCTAATAAAATGGGTTTCGAAAAAATTTGAAGGACAGCCTCTGTTATCAAGTTTTTAAACTTAGAGGAAGGGAGGGGATCGTAATGGCTTATCGTATTACGGTTTACCTTCTAGGTATGTTCATAAACTTCTTTGGTGTAGCGTTAATCATTCACGCCTCCATCGGAGCTGGGTTCTGGACATCCTTTTTTATTGGAGTCTCAGACCTTTTTGGTTTAACAGTCGGTTTTTGGTATGGTGTTTTCCAATTTCTAATCATCTTTTTAAACGGATGGTTAATGAAGCAAAATCCGGAGTTCAAAGCACTATTGCCAGTGTTTATGGAAAGCTTTATTCTTGATTTTTGGTTAGAAATCGTATTTGCATCTGTTGATCTGTCAGCAGCACCAGTAGTAGTAAAAGCTTTAACACTTGGAGTTGGAATGTTCACGATTGGTCTTGGTGTAGCGATTTACATCCTGCCGCAGTTTCCAAGAGCACCTGTCGATCAATTATTCTTAGCAGTCAGTGCACGTTTTAATGTGAGTCTGCGCATGGGACAAACATTAGTTGCTATCGCTGTCGCATCTCTAGCTGTATTGATCGGCGGACCAGTAGGAATTGGTACAGCCGTACTCGTTTTATTCCTTGGGCCAGTTATTCAACTATGGTATACGAGGGCTTATCCAATGTATTACATGCTTAAACCAGAAAATGCTCCCCAAGAAGAGTATTTATAAATCGAAATTCAACAAGCGTTCCTGCCTCGTAGCAGTGAGCGCTTTTATTAATGTATACTAATTCTGAGGAGGTTGATGTTATGACTGGAAAACGATTTAAACCTGGTAAGGCAGATAAGCTTCTTGACCCAAAACGAAATGAAATCTTATCTCCAGAGCAAGTCATCTCGCTTCTGAAAGTGAAGGAAACAGACCATGTAGCCGATTTAGGCGCGGGTAATGGTTACTTTACGTTGCCGCTAGCTCAAGTAGCAGAAACGGTATATGCTGTGGATATCGAAAAGCAGATGCTAGAGCTTCTAAAAGAGCGTGGCTCACATATGAGCAACATTCAATACATTGTAAGTGATCTAGAGGAAATTAAGTTGCCGGATCGAGTAGCGGATCATGCCCTAGTAGCTTTTGTTCTTCACGAAGTACCTAATCTTACGAAAGCATTTACGGAATTGAAGCGGATCCTAAAGCCTGGTCAAAGGCTGCTCGTTCTTGAGTGGGAAAAAATCGAGATGGAGATGGGTCCTCCTATTCACGAACGAATGTCTTCTGAGCAAATGAAAGAAGTTTTTATCGATAACGGTTTAGAACCGGAAGTTCATTACTTCCATGAAGCGGTATATGGAATATCAGCAGTAGTCTAGATTTATAGTGCGCTACCCATGAACGAATACCCCTAATGCATAAGGGGTATTTTTTATGATTGAAAGGAAAAGTTTAGGTTGTTGGGAAATAAAAGCTTTATATGCCCAATAATTAGAGGGTAAGAGTCTGAACTTTCCCAATACAAAGAATGGTCGAACTCCTTTATCATGTTAGGTAGGCACTCAAGGGGAGTGCAAAAAAAACTTTATGATGGAGGTATTCAATGAGATTCTTGAACAAGATAGCACTTATTGTGTTATTGGTTGCAGCAACATTAATACCGGGGCAGATGAAGCAAGCGGAAGCTAGCTCATTGAAAGTGGATCAGGCGTTAACAAATTTATTAGCTAATATTACAAACTTTAGTGAAGTAGAGGCAATCATTACATATGACAGTATGCCGACTATTGAGCAGTTGGATAAATTGAAGTCATTTGGACTATCGGTTAAAACGTTTAGTGAAATACCTGTTGTAGGTGTTTCTGGCACGGCTCTAGAAATTAATTCACTATTAGACAGCGGATTGAATGCGCTTGGAATCTATAAAAACAAAGAACTGGATTATCTCATGAAAGATAGCCGCAAACTTATCGGTGCTGAAAAGGTTTGGAATGACCTTGGATATACAGGGAAAGGTACGACCGTTGCAGTCATCGATAGCGGAATCGATGCAACGCACCCTGATCTTCCGATGGGAGATAAAGTGGTCCAAAACGTGAAGATGTTAGTTGGAGGAAGCATTTTCGGTGGGGAATCTCTCTATCTTGAAAATGTACCGAACACAGATACGACCTCTGGTCACGGTACTCACGTAGCTGGAACGATTGCTGGTAATGGCACAGCGAGTGACGGTCTGTACAGTGGCGTTGCTCCTGATGCGAAACTAGTGGGGATTGGTGCTGGTGAAGCGATCAGCATTCTATGGGCTCTTGAAAGCTTTAACTATGTAATCGAGCATCAAGAAGAGTATGGCATCGATGTTGTAAGTAATAGCTGGGGTACGACAGGTGAGTATGACCCGAATTCTCCGATCAACGTAGCAAGTAAAACGGCTCATGATAATGGGATCACAGTTACTTTTGCAGCAGGAAATGAAGGGCCAGAAAATGATACGCTAAATCCTTACTCAGCTGCACCTTGGGTTATTTCAGTAGCCGCTGGTACGAAAGACAAGCAGCTTGCTGATTTCTCTTCAAGAGGGGTACCTGGTGACAATCTTCTACATCCTGATATTACTGCGCCAGGCGTTGATATCGTTGCAACGAAATCTTCTACAGGTGTTGTGATCAACGCACTTGGTACTACAAAAGACGTTAATTATATCGACCCTGAATACATTCCGTTCTACACGACGTCTAGTGGTACAAGCATGGCAACACCACACATTTCTGGAATCATTGCGCTTATGGAAGAAGCTGCAACAGATCTTTCACCAGATGAAGCACTTAGTCTTCTCGAACAAACAGCTGAGCCAATGTCTGGTTATGAGTACCATGAGGTTGGTGCCGGTTATGTGGATGCATACAAAGCAGTACAGCAGGCTGCAACAAAATAATTTATTTATGATGAAGGCACGACTCGATGATGAGTCGTGCCCTTTCTAGTTTTTAGCATATTTAAAACCTTATAAACTAATGACCCTTTATTCCGCTCTTCATGAGTATTCACTCCTGCTGAAGGCGATCCTCGAATGAAACTAAAATCCCGTGCTGTTTTTAGCACGGGATTTAGTGTGATCAACCTACGATCTGAAGTTCTTTCGGGAATTTTGTTAATGTTTCATAACCATTAGGTGTAACAAGAACATCATCCTCGATGCGTACTCCGCCGATTTCTGGTACATAGATACCTGGTTCGATCGTGTATGTCATGCCTTCTTGTAGAACATTATCGTTGTTTTCACTCATTGAAGGATACTCGTGTACTTCAATCCCGATTCCATGTCCGATTCGGTGAGGGAAGTGATCGCCGTATCCACCATTCGTGATAATTTCGCGAGCCTTTTTATCAAGGTCACCAAGGCGAGTGCCTGGCTTTGAAATGTTTAGCGTTTCAAGCTGAGCATTAAGCACGATATCGTAGATTTCTTTTTGCTTTTCATTCACTTCTTGGAAAGCGACTGTTCGAGTGATGTCAGAGCAATAGCCGTTATGAACAACACCAAGATCAAATAAAACGAGGTCGCCTTTTTTAAGCTTCCGATCTCCAGGGTTACCATGTGGTTGTCCAGCTTTTTCACCGAATAGAACCATTGTGGAGAATGACATTTCGCGAATGCCTTTCTTCTTTAATTCATATTCGATCGTTGCGAGGACTTCCATCTCAGTCACGCCTTCACGAAGTGCTTTAATCCCAGTTTCAACACCGAAGTCAGCAAGCTCTGCAGCTTCACGAAGGACTTTTAATTCTTGATCGTCTTTAATTAAACGAAGCTCATTTAGCTTCTCTTCAGCACTTGTGAACGTTACGCCAGAATAGCGCTGCATGATTTGCTCTGCACGCTCATATGCAAGCGTCACTTTTTCAATCGCTACGTGATCAGCTTCTTCTATTCCGCGTTCTTTAAGTGCAGTATGGATGAGCTCCCAAGGGTTGTCAGCATCTCCATGTCCAATGATGTCATGCTTCCAACCTGCATCTCTTGCTTGGGAAACTTCCATGCCTGGTGTCACGAGGAATGGATCCTGATCAGGGAACACAAACAGACCTAATAAACGTTCATGTGGGTCTGTATGGAAACCAGATAAATAAAAGACGTTTGATGGTGTATGAACAAATGCGAATGTTTGTCCTGTTTCCTTCAGCCAGTTCGAGAAATTTTCTAGACGTTGATTCATTCGGACCACAACCTTTTCTGTTTCTTACTTATTCTTTTTCGTAGTCGCAAGTGTAACGACGATGAGTACGATTACTGCGACCGGTACGGCGAAAAGAACGCTGTTCAGATCAAATGGTTTTGCTAGTGGGATTTCCCATACAAGCGTTGTCGCAACACCAGCGATCATGGAAGAAATACCACCGTAGTAATTCACTCGTTTCCAGAAGAACACTGCTAGTACAGCAGGAGTGATTCCGGCTCCGTATACTGTGTAAGCATACATTTGAACAGAAAGCACTGTTGGGAAAAAGCTGATGATAACATAAGCTAGAGCACCGAGAATAACAATGAACCATTTAGTCATGTTTAACAGCTGACGATCTGTTGCGTCCTTTTTCACGTACTTCCCAACAATATCATACGTTACGTTTGTTGCAGCTGACAATAGATACGAGTTCCCAGTTGTAATGATAAAGGCAGTAGCTGCAGTGAGAAGAATTCCTCCTACTACAGTCGGCATGGCAACCGTTGTGGCCATAAGTGCCATTCCCGGATCGATATCAGGGAAGATCGATCGAGAAGCGAATGCAATTAATGCAATTGTAGGTGAAATGAGTAACATCGCAACAAGCCATCCGATTTGCGCTCGTTTAGACGATTTATCTCCACTTGAAGAGGCCAGACGCTGATACATGTTCTGGTCTGCAAGTAATAAGAATAGGGACGGAAGCAAATATCCAAGCAGTTGAATATTCGAAAGTTGTCCACTAAACGTTAGGTGGTCACTCGGTACATTTGCAATAATTTCATCCCAACCACCAGCGATAACAAAGATGGTCGGTAACGTAACACCAAGACCGACTACCATTAAGATTGCGCTGATCGCATCTGTTGGAGCGACGGAACGAAGTCCACCGATCGTAGCAAGAAATATGATAAGTGCAGCTCCGATGATCGTTCCAAGTTCAACTGAAATACCAGTCGTTAAATTAAGGATAAATCCAAAGCCTTTCATTTGATAAGAAACGATACCTACATAGGCAAGAATAATAATGATACCTGCAAGCATACGTGCAAATTGGCCGTATTTTTCTTCAAGAATAGAAGAAACGGTATATTTACCAAATTCACGAATACGTGGTGCAATTAGATAAAGCGTTCCGATCCCGATCAGTGTTGGGACCGCCATCAAGAAGGCTGGAATGATTCCATAGCTATACGCCATAGACGTTTCGCCACCTGAAATACTTCCACTACCTGTCCATGTTGCTAAAAGTGTACCCGTAAGTACGAGAGCACCGAGTCCTTTTCCTGCAAGAATAAAGTCCTCACTACTCGAAACTTTCTTAGAGAAATAAATTCCTAAACCGACCATCAAGATGCCATACGCGATGACAAACCAGAGGAGGTTTGGATTGTGTGTAATTTCCATTACGTAAACGTCACTTCCTTGTTGTGTAATTTTCTAGGGTGCGCACCGATTCGTATCCTATCATAAGAAGAGTCGATTATAAAAAAAGGCTCTCATCTTGGTTGGAAACGATTTCTAACTTTTATTAGAATGCGCCAAGAAAGTGGTGCTATTATAACGTCTTTATGGGAAAATCACCTTTATAATGCTTATATATGGTAATTACATGAGCTTTAAGTACTAATTTGAGATTTGTTTCCACGGTGAAAAAAGAGCTATTATTGCGAATTTTACCTTTGTTTTGACGATGGAGGGAAGAGAAGTTATAAGTTTGCATTATAATCGTGATGAATTTACTTACTTTTCGTGATTATTTAGTAGGGTTTCGTGAACCAAATAAGTTTTGCGCGGATAGACGAAGAATGAGTATTTCTTGAAGGATATAGAGATGTTATAAAGAATGGTGTAGGGGGTATAAAACAATATACTTGATAAAAAGATAAAGAGTAGATATGATGGTTTTACATACCCATAGGGGTAATTTATTTATTGTATTTGGAGGGTTACGAAATGTATCTACGCACATTCTTTGATGAAAAGCTAGCACAATATTCTTATTTGATCGGTTGTCAACGAACAGGCGAAGCACTTGTGATCGACCCGGCTCGAGATGTGACCCCTTATATAGAAGTAGCAAAAAAAGAAGGTTTCCATTTAGCCGCTGCAGCCGAAACACACATTCATGCTGATTTCGTATCTGGTGCACGTCAGCTTGCAGAGAAGCATGATGTGAAATTGTATTTATCTGATGAAGGTGATCAAGACGCAAAGTATGAGTATCTTCAAGGATTAAATGTGGATTTAGTGAAAGATGGATCCATCATTAATGTAGGAAATATCGAACTTAAGGTAATGCATACCCCAGGACATACTCCTGAAAGTATTTCGTTCATGCTGACAGATCGTGGCGGAGGCTCAGACGTACCGATGGGTGTATTCACAGGAGACTTTGTCTTTGTTGGTGATATTGGACGTCCTGACTTGCTTGAAAAATCAGCTGGACAAGAAGGAACAGCTGAAAAAGGTGCAAAGGAGATGTTCAAATCACTCCAAACGTTTAAAGAGCTACCTGAGTTTCTTATGGTATGGCCGGGACATGGTGCTGGAAGTGCATGCGGTAAATCACTCGGTGCGGTGCCACAATCAACAGTCGGCTATGAGCTTCGAAATAACTGGGCATTGAAGGAAGAGAATGAAGAAACATTCCGAAAAGAACTCTTGAATGAACAGCCAGAACCACCGACGTATTTTTCTGTTATGAAGAAAGTAAATAAGGAAGGTCCTGCAGTGTTATCTGATGAGGAGCTTCAGAAGGTCAACAATGCCGAGGAGTTTAAAGCATTTGCTGAGCAAGAAAACACAACGATCGTTGATACTCGTCCAGCAAAAGACTTTGCAGAAGGTCATATTGAAGGTGCAATCAATTTACCATACAATAAAGCATTTACGAACTGGTCCGGCTGGGTGCTCGACTACGATAAAGACCTCATATTGGTCGCAAACGATGATATGAAAGAAGACGTTGTTACATCGCTTCATTCGATCGGAATCGATAAGATCAAAGCGTACGCAAGTCCGGACATTCTATCTCAATGGAATGATCTTGAAGGATACACGTTCATCTCAACTGAAGAGTTGAAGGATGTATATGAAAAAGAAGATGTCTATGTGGTTGATATCCGAAAAGAGAACGAGTATAACCAAGGCCATATTCCTGGAGCAGGACACCATATGCTTGGTTATATCGAAGACCAAGTTGAAGACATCCCTGAAGATAAAACGCTCGTCGTACATTGTCAATCAGGTACACGTTCTGCGATTGGAACGAGCTTGTTACAATCACTTGGGTTTAAAGATATCTTGAACTATAGCGGTGGTTTTGCTGCATGGGAGAAAGAAGGAGACAGAGTAGAGAAATAATCATGTTGAGAACGCAAAGCTAGAAGCTTTGCGTTTTTAGCTTGTTGTAAAACCACCCTTAATACTTTTTCATTGACGGAAAATTCTAACTGTTGTAATCTGAATGAGAAGCCTCCATTTAGAAAGGTATCCCCCTTTCAAAATCCGGAGGAAAGGGAATAGGAAAAAAGAACAATACTGCGTAAATTACTAAAGCTCCTACATGAGCTATCTCGTGATTACAAGCCAGTGTATCGATCTCGAATTATCGGGAGACGTATGCTGGCTTTTTTTAATTTCTAAAAAGGGAGAGGTTCGAAATGATTGAGACGAAATTGGAACGAAAGACGATCAAAGGGAATGGGTATGAAATTAAGCCCTCTTTAGATCATGGGCGAATGTACGAGATCGAACTCGATCGAGAGGTGCTGGCGCGGTTCTTTGAAGAAGTGAAAACGATCAGTAGTCAACAGCTCGATTATATTCCTTATATGCGGTTTATTATGACTGATAAGCTCGTTAAGCTGCTTGATGAAAACTTCCAGAAAACAGTGAGGGGCATCCTTCACGATCGATCCACAGGTGGCTTTACGGTTGGCGTCGGTGGGTATACGGAAGACACGGAAGAGTATGTGAAGTTCTCTACTGCTTTTTCCCACCTCGTCGGAATTCCGAACTTCGACGCGATGTCTGGAAATTACTATGCTCGCTTTTCAGTGAAGCATACGGATGATAGCGATTCTTACCTGCGTCAGGCGTACCGTCTGTTCACGCTTCATACGGATGGCACGTATGTTGATGAAGCGACAGACTGGCTCCTGATGATGAAGTTTGGAGAAGAACATGCAGTCGGAGGAAGATCCCGTTTGCTCCACCTTGATGACTGGGAAGATCTTGACCATTTCTACAATCATCCACTTGCGACTCAGAAGCTCGTCTACAAGGCACCGCCTAGTAAAAACGTTATTAAAGAGGTATTTCGAACAACGTTTTATGAAAGGAACAATGAGCCTTGCATGTGTTTCATCGATCAATTTGTTCATCCTTCAAGCATTGAAGAAGCGACTTATTTGAAGGATCTTTCTTCCTCGATGGAGAAGTCTTCAGAAACAAAAGGTGTCGATCTGCCTGAAGGAAAGCTCGTGATGTTGAACAACCATTTCTGGCTTCACGGAAGAGAAGCGTTCGAAGAGAATCCTGCGCTTCATCGTGAACTTCTTCGCCAGCGAGGTCGATTTGCATAAAAGAAGGGGACATGAGGATGTATGATTATCTCGTTATAGGAGGGGGCATCGTCGGATTATCGACAGCTCTTTCTCTTCATCAAAAGTATCCACAAGCCAGGATGGCAGTTGTAGAGAAGGAAAAACAGTGGGCAAGCCATCAGACGGGCAGGAACAGTGGTGTGATTCATTCTGGAATCTATTATAAGCCAGGTAGTTTGAAAGCAGAGCTCGCGAGAAAAGGCAGCCAGTCGATGGTTCATTTTTGCCAGGAGTATGGGATTCCGCATGAGGTTTGCGGTAAAGTAATCGTCGCAGTAGATGATACGGAGAAAGAAAACTTAACCAATCTTTACAAGCGCGGCCTTAAGAATGATTTAGCTGTTAGGAAACTATCGAAAAGTGAATTACTAGAAATAGAACCTCACGTTAACGGTGTAGAAGGAATCCGGGTTCCTTCTACAGGGATCGTTGATTATCAGAAGGTGACTGAAAAGCTAGCGGACCTATTAGGTGATCGAGGTGTCGACCTCCTTTCAAGTACGAAGGTGACAAACATCGAGGAAGATGAGAACGAAGCAGTGGTAGATACTACTCGAGGTACCTTAAAGACTCGTTATCTCGTGAACTGCGCGGGACTTCATAGTGACCGAATGGCGAAACTCGCAGGCATGTATACGGATGTTAAGATTGTTCCGTTCAGAGGAGAATACTACGAAGTTAAAAAAGAGAAAAGCTATCTCGTGAAAAATTTGATCTACCCTGTGCCAAATCCAGAGTTTCCGTTTCTTGGCGTACATCTGACAAGAATGATGGGCGGTGGCATTCACGCAGGCCCGAACGCAGTTCTTAGTTTAAAGAGAGAAGGCTATCACAAATTGGCCTTTGATATGAAAGATACGGTTGACGTCCTGTCTTTCGAAGGGTTTTGGAGAATGGCGGCTAGTAATCTTAAAGAAGGAATGAAAGAGATGAAGCGCTCCTTTCACAAGAAATCATTTGTGAAGAGCCTACAGCGGCTCGTTCCAGAAATCGAGGAAGATGATGTGGTTCCGACCCATTCTGGTGTTCGAGCTCAAGCCCTCTTAAAAGATGGAAAGCTTGTTGATGACTTTTTCGTCTTTCCAGGTAAGCGCTCAATTCATGTGTGCAATGCCCCTTCACCGGCTGCGACCGCTTCACTCGAAATTGGTAAGGTCATTGCGAACAAAGTTCCGAGTGTCGTAACTACAAAAATGTATATGTAAGAATGATGCTGCTGAGAAAGACTCAGCAGTTTTTCTTTTCGAAAAAGGAATTACAGACGACTTACCGAAAAGCTATAAAGTGTAAAACTTGTTGGAAGCGAGTGGTAAAGCATGATGAGGGAATTCAGTCTATTCATCCCAGTGTTTAATGAAAAAAGAAGGGTAAGACTCTATATACCAAACGACTACGATGAGACAGATATTCGTTACCCTGTCATCTATATGCATGATGGTCAGAACGTTTTTCATGATCGTGAAGCAGTAGGAGGGAGGTCGCTCCGATTAAGAGAATATCTCGATAAGGAAAAGCTACCTATTATCGTTGTTGCGATCGATTCTGGTGAAGAGCGTATGAGAGAATATTGTCCGTTTCCTACTGGAGAGTTGAGTAGGCAGGTGACTGCTAGAGAGCCTATCTCGGATGTTAAAGGCATCGAGTATATTGATTTTATCGTAAACGAGTTGAAGCCATATATCGATCGAACGTATCGAACGCTCGACCGTTCCGCCATGGCAGGGATATCTCTTGGAGGGTTGTTGACAGTGTATGCCGTTTGTCGATATCCACATGTTTTCTCTAGAGGTGCAGCGATCTCTTCTGCTTTCTTTCGGAATCAGGAGGAGATCGAACGATTCATCGAAACGACAGACTTATCGAAGGTAGAGAAACTATACCTCGATTGTGGGAAGGATGAATCGAGTGATGAGCAGCTCAATTCCGTATTTTTTGAGACTAATCAAAAGGTGAGTACGCTGCTAAAGGAGAAGGGAATACAAGTTGAATTCCATCCAGTCGAGGGTGGGGGACATACATATGAAGCTTTTAGTAAGAGGGTCGGTCGTGTCATTTCATTTTTAGTAAATTAGGGTATAAGGAGGCGTTCGTGATGAAAGCATTACTAGTTGTAGATGTTCAGAAAGCATTTTTTAACGAAAAATGGGGAGAACGAAACAATCATGATGCAGAGGAAAAGATGGCGACGATCATCGATTATTGGCGAAAGCAGGGGGAGGAGGTTATCTTCATCCAACATCTATCAAATAATCCGCAGTCTGTTTTCTATCACAAACAAGAAGGGTTCGTGATAAAAGAATCTGTTAAACCGATGAGAGGAGAACAAATCTTTACGAAGACAGTGAACAGTGCTTTTATAGGAACAGGTTTAGAAGAGTACCTTCATGATAGGAAGATTAGTGAAGTGGTAATCGTTGGATTAACGACACCTCACTGCGTTTCAACAACAGCACGTATGAGCGGTAATCTAGGATTCCACACGTCTGTTGTTTCAGATGCAATGGCTGCCTATGGAATCTATGATCAAGATGAAAACTATGTTGATCCAGAAACCGTTCATTCTGTTTCGCTTGCAACGATTCATGAAGAATTTGCAACGGTGATGACGACTGATCAGTTGCTTACACGGTTCGTGGAGAAGAAGTGACGAATGTGGTACATGTGAGCAAACGCTCCTCTTCTTATTGCGTTTTCCTGCTAAAATAGAGAGACGGGAGAGGAGCGGGTGTAAGCGTGAAACTATTATCGAAATTTACCAGCACGTTTCTCGTGTTGTTATGTATAGGATTAGTCGGTAACTATCTACTATCTAATTATGTTGATACTAGTAGAGTACTAGTTAATAAGGATGTTCCACTTCCGGACGAACTGCATCCAGAAGTCGAGGAAGCGAAGAATGAGCTGATTGCGAGGTCTGCGAAAAAGGGGATCGAAGTTGTCATCACAGACGGTCATCGTTCGAGTGAAGAGCAAAATAAACTGTATGAGAAAGGGAGATCCACCGAAGGTAACATTGTAACGAATGTGGCTGGAGGCGGATCATACCACAACTACGGTTTAGCGATCGATTTTGCCCTGAAGCTTGATAACGGTGATGTGGTTTGGGATATGAAGCGAGATGATAATGACAATGGAGAGTCTGATTGGATGGAAGTTGTAGCAATCGGGAAAGACCTTGGCTTCGAGTGGGGTGGAGACTGGTCGTCTTTCAAAGATTATCCTCATTTACAAATGGATTTTGGTCTTACGATCCGAGAATTGAAGAGAGGCCATCGACCTGAGAAATCGTATGCGAAAAACGAATGATCGCAAGGGAAGAATATGAGAACGAGATCTGCTGCTATCATCCTCGAGGACGATCGGGTAGCGTTAATTAAAAGGGTGAGGAATGGAGACGTCTATTACGTTTTTCCTGGTGGAGGAGTAGAAAAAGGAGAATCGAAAGAACAAGCTGCGATTCGAGAGGTTCATGAAGAGTTAGGTGTTACTGTATCGTTAACAGACCTTTATGCAGAAGTTGATTTTAATGGGAAGCAATACTATTATCTTGCTCAGCTTGTTGGTGGAGAGTTTGGAACAGGAATGGGCGAAGAATATCAGCTCAAAGAAACGGATCGAGGCACGTATGAACCGGTGTGGATCGAACTTAATGAGCTCAATGGTCTCGATGTAAAGCCAGCTGAAGTTGCAAGATCCCTTTATTCTCTAAGAAAAACGGCAGATAGTCGTTAGACTGATCTGCCGTATCATCCATCATTTATTTAACGCTTCAGGATACATTTCATACTGTTTATGTGCATCCTTCAATGCTGCTGAAAGGGCATTTCCCGCTTTGCCAAGGTACCCTTCTCTCAACTGAGTTAATGGTTCTTCGATGCCATCTTTTAAACTGAAGCCTTTTAACAGCTGCCTTACAAATTGTTTGCTGTGCTCGGTCATCAGTGTACAGGAAGCATCCACGATCACCCCGTAATGTTTATCTACTTCGAGTGTGAGCGTTAACGTATCTGATATATTGTTAGCGGCCATTCCCCCCGGAAGCTTCGAATGACCTGCGACGAAAATCGTATTCATTAAGTTCCCTCCTTACTGGTGTGAATAGTTGCTTTGAATCCCCTCTAGTTCTTCTATTATGTTGTTCGAGATTTCCTGTTCAGCCTCGTTATAAACGGGTTTAAATACGTCCCGCCACCTTTTTACTTCCTCTGTCGTCAATACATCGAGTTCTATATCTGAAGAGCGCTTGATTTCTCGAATATGCGCGTCATTGATTTCAATCGAATGTCTTCTGACCCAGTTAGTCGTTTCTTCCATAGCTTCTTCAAAAGATACCTGCTGACTTTTCGATAGCTTTTCCCAGAAGTCTTCATGGATGACGACAGCATAGCCGAGATAAGCATGGTTACTTAGTGTCATGTATGCTTGTTTCTTATAAAATTTCTTAGAATAGATGTTCGAAATGGTATTTTCCTGACCATCTACGAAGCCGACTTCGAGGTTTCGGTATGTTTTATTAAAAGAAAGTTCACTCGTACTTGCGTTCAATGCTTCAAACTGAGATTTGATAACAGGTCCAGGCATCACTCTGAAATGAAGCTGATCCATATCACTCGGTAAACGAATCGGGTGCTTGTTGTTTGTAAACTGTTTGAAGCCGTTATACCAGAAGCCTAGTCCCTTCACATTCGTTCCCTTTAGGTCGTCAAGTAGTGCTTGCCCAATCTTACCTTCGTAGGCATCTTGGACAGCATCATACCCTTTAAAAGCGTAGGGTAAGTCGAGC
This sequence comes from Alkalihalobacillus sp. CinArs1, assembly GCF_947387515.1. Classification (GTDB taxonomy): domain Bacteria; phylum Bacillota; class Bacilli; order Bacillales; family Guptibacillaceae; genus Guptibacillus. Next base: position 87,546 of record NZ_CANDOB010000002.1, read on the forward strand.
ACTTGCCAGTTTGGAAAACGAGTTGAGAGTTTAGAAGTGGCTGGGGCGATCATTTCTACGTTCCCATTCGTAACAGCTTCCCACTCATTTTGATCTTGATAGAGTTCTCCATTTGAGTAGATTTCAACTTTTATCTCATTATTTGTTTTGGCTTGAATGCGGTTGGCAAAATCACGTGCTGCCATCCCTTTTGGCGTGTTCTCGGCAGCTACATGGCTAAATCGAATAACCAACTGCTCTTCTAAACCTTCTTGTTCATCATCGTACTCTAGTATTCTTGTCGTTTCACCCGGACTAAAGCCAAGGTAAAACGCAGTAAGTATGCCAGCCAAAACAAATGTTGTGATGATTGCAACTGTCTTCATAGTATCCCCTGTTTCGCAAGCGTTTCCAATAGTTTATCATAGATAGCGAGAATGAAACGAGGTGTTACTAGCATTTGAGCTAGAGACTTTGGAAGGACGTTCAGTTATGAGAAGGGTTATATCGATAAAGTGGAAAATCATGATCTTTTCGTTTGGCGTCGTTTTCTTTTCGATCATTATTGCAGGAGTGATTGCAGCTGGAAAGTTGTACGACCAGACAGAAGAGAGACTGGGAGAAAGAGGTCTGATCACAGGACGTACGGTTGCGAATCTCCCAGAAGTGCAGCAATCTCTCGTACAAAGTGAAGGATGGGAAACACTCAACCCGATCGTGAATAGAGTCAGGACGATCAATGGCTCAGACTATATCGTGGTGCTTAATTTGAACCGTATCCGATATTCCCATCCAGTTGAAGAAAAGCTTGGAACCGTATCTTCTGGAAAAGATGAAGGTGCGGCGTTTGCTGAACACAGTTATGTTTCAAAAGCAAAAGGTGAACTCGGCGTTTCCATACGATCGTTCGTACCGATCATGAATGCCGAACATGAACAGATCGGTGTTGTGATTGTCGGTAACATCATGCCGAATCTCGTAACGGTCCTTTCTAGTATAAAATCTGAACTTGCACTTATCGCCTTACTCGCACTTGGGTTTGGAAGTGTCGGTTCTTGGCTTTTGGCAAGAAGAATTAAGCAAGAAACCTTTCAGCTTGAGCCACATGAGATATCGAGGCTTCTCGTTGAGCGGACGGCAACATTTGAGGCGATGAACGAAGGCGTCATCGCGATCGATTTAAATGGAAAGATTATGATCTTCAATGATAAAGCAAAGAGGATTTTAGACATCGCTGAGGAAGTGACTGACCTGCCAGTGGAGGAAGTTATAAAGGGGAAGCTCCTTTCGATCTTAAAAAGCAAGGATCGCTTTGAAAATGAAGAGACGACGGTTGGTCAGAAAGTATTGTTGATCAGTAAGGTACCGATCATTGTAGAGGGTATTGAAGTTGGTGGCGTAGCCGTTTTTCAAGATCGAACGGAAGTGGCGGCGATGGCAGAAGAGTTAACGGGTGTTAAGAATTTCGTTGAGGCATTGCGAGTGCAAAATCACGAGTCCCTGAACCGTCTCCATACGATTGCAGGTTTGATTCAGCTTGATGAAAAGGAAAAAGCACTCGACTATGTTTTTGATGTGTCACAGCAAGATGAAGATCTTTCAAACTTTCTAAGCAAGAGAATCAATGACTTTCGTATTTCAGGGTTGATTCTTAGTAAAGTTAGAAGAGGGAAAGAGCTCGGTATCAACGTCACAATCGACCGTGATAGTGTGTATAAGAAGAATCCGATTTTATTAGATAGTCATGATCTTGTCCTGATTTTAGGTAACTTGATCGAAAATGCCTTTTATTCTTTTCATGAAGTGAGTCGGGAGGATAAACTGATCCATCTTAGTATCATCGGTGATGATGATGGTCTTTATCTATCAGTAGAAGATAATGGGTGTGGCATGAAAGACGATATACAAGCAAGGGTTTTGGAAAAAGGGTTCTCGACGAAAGGAAAAGACGGAAATGGACTTGGCCTATACCTTATTAATCGAACAATTGAGAGGGCAAATGGGACAATGAAGCTCGTTTCTTATGAGGATGAAGGAACGAGTATCGAAATTGTTATTCCAATGAGCACTGAGGGGAGTGAGCATGATGACGATTAGCGTTTTATTAATAGAAGACGATCCGATGGTGCAAGAAGTGAATAAGCAATTTATTAAAAAGATCGAAGGTTTCACAATCATAGGAGTTGCAAGCACGGGTGAGGAAGGCCTGAAACTTGTTAAGGACTTGAAACCGGATCTCATCCTGCTCGATGTCTACATGCCTGAGCAAAATGGACTCGATATGTTGAATAAGCTAAGAAACGAAGGAAGCCGTGTCGACGTGATCGCCATCACAGCAGCGAACGACCGCGATACGATTCGAACCATGCTTCATAATGGTGCGCGAGACTATTTGATCAAGCCTTTCAAATTTGAAAGGTTTCGGCAAGCGCTCCAGGATTTTAAAACGTATCAAGAGCAGTTAAGTGGGAGTGGTTCAATTTCCCAATACGAATTGGACTTGATTAAATCGAACGGGAAACCGATGTCCAAATCGAGCGGTGAACAACTTCCAAAGGGATTGAATGAACAAACGCTTCGCCAAATATTACGTTATTTGGAAAAGCAAGAAGACGCACTTACGGCTGAAGAAACTGCTGATGGCGTCGGAATCGCTAGAGTTACCGCTAGGCGCTATCTCGATTTCTTGCAGAAGTCAGGACAAGTAAAAATCGAAATCCAGTACGGAGGTGTGGGGAGACCTCTTAACCGGTATACGTTGGTAAGCCTATCTAAATAAGATAGCCAAAGGGATTTTCACTTTGGTTATTTTTTATGACCAAAAAGACCAAAATGTCCAATATGTTCTAAATATTCAAAATTAATAATGTAAACGTTACCATAAATGAAGAATATAAGAAGCGGAGGGGTACATGTTGAAAACAAAAGTTTTAGGGATTGTGTTACTTGCACTCGCGATGATTATTTCTGCTTGTGGCGGTGGCAGTAATTCAGCAGGTGGGGATAATGGTGAAAGTTCTGGCTCATCTCAATCTCTCGTATTTGGTACGGGAGGCACGTCAGGTACATATTATCCAATTGGTGGAGCGCTCAAGCCAATTTTTGAACAAAGTGATTCGATAGGAAACATTACCGTGGAATCGACTGGAGCTTCAGTAGCAAACATTCAGAACATCCAGGATGGATTGAACCAGATGGCGATCGTAATGAGTGATGTAGCATATGACGCTGTTGAAGGAAAAGGGCAGTTTGAAGGCAATACAGTAGATGTACAAGCACTAGCAGGCATGTACCAAAACGTTGTACAAATCGTAGCGACAGAAGATAGCGGTATCGAATCTGTCGAAGATTTGAAAGGGAAAAAAGTTGGTGTTGGTAAGGTCGGTTCAGGCGTTGAACAAAGTGCAAAGAAAGTACTTGAAGCAGTGAATTTAACGTATGACGATATGTCGAAAGTAACGCATACAGGATATGCGGATAGCGTTCAAGAAATGAAGAATGGAAATTTAGATGCAGCATTCTTTACTTCTGGCGTTCCTAACAGTAATATCACGGATCTTATGCAGCAAAACGATATCACGTTCGTTGAGATCAAAGGTGAAACTGCAGAAGCGCTGAAAGAAAAATATCCGTTCTACAAAGACTACACGATTCCGGCTGGTGACGAAGCAAAATATAACCTTGATAATGAAGTTGTCACTGTTGGAATTCAAAATATGATTGTCGTTTCAAAAGACCTCGATGAAGAGACAGTAAAAGATCTAACAAAACGTTACTATGACTACCTTGGTACCGATGAAGTCGCTGTAGGAGCGCTAAAGCAGCTCGACCGAGATGAAATCGCCAAAGGTCTCATCGCACCGCTCCATCCAGGTGCAAAAGCATTCTATGAGGAACAAGGAATACTTGAATAGAACGAAACGGGGGCATCGTCAAGGTGCTCCCCTTTTTCTAACGTTGTTCTTCCTTTTAGCTCTCGTTCTGTTACTCGCTATTCAAAAAGATGTGCTGTTAGTAGAGGAAGAGAACGAGGTGATCGATGTGTTTCTCACTGCAGATACCTTTTCTGTGAGGTGGGACCATTCTGTTGAGAAGGAAGAATGGGAGGAATTTTTTAAAGTCGAAGGATCAGAACTTATAGTGACTCATACTCGGTTTAAAACTTTCGGAGCTGGTGTACCCAGTCATGCTGGTAAAAAGACGTATATCAAAGATGGCTGGGTGTACATGACAGGACTCGATCAGTCGGTCGATGATAGCCTGTTTATTCGAACCGGTGACGAGACGAAACACCGATTAACAGTAGCTGGACAAAGCGAGAAGCTTAAGGCAAACAGTTCCTTTCACATAACTGTTAAAAAACTTAATCTACTAAAAGCTTTGCTAGTAAAACTTACATGTTAGGTGAGGTGCATGATCGTGAATAAGAAAAATGTAGAAGAATACGACCGCGAGAGCAACGTCCGGTCGACTGATAACGGAATTCTAAAAGTCGTGATTACCGTGTTAGCAGCTGGTTTAGCATTGTTTCATCTCTATACCGCTTATGCAGGGTCGCTCGTTGATATTCAACAGCGAAGTATTCATTTATATACGTTGATGGCACTCGGGTTCCTCATGTATCCATTCCTTAAGAAAAAGGCCGGAAAAGGTACGCCGATCTACGATTACATATTGTTTGGACTTGCGATGGCTGCTGGTGTGTATATGTTGTTTACCGCGGAAAGAATCATTCAATCTGGAGGACAGATCAACACGACTGATTTCATCGTAGGGATCGTGATCATCGTTCTTTTATTCGATATTACGAGAAGGGTGACCGGATGGGGACTTACTTTACTAGGTGCCGCGTTTCTTGTGTACGGGTTTCATGTAAAGCTATCGATCTATCCACAGTTGACTGAGCAGGTCGTCTTCAGTGTATCGAAGCAAATCATCTCTCAGATTGTATTTATAACAGAAGGAATACTTGGGACTGCAATCGGCGTATCAGCGAGCTACATCATTCTCTTTATTCTTTTCGGCGCATTTTTGAGCCGATCTGGGATGGGACAGCTTTTCAATGATCTTGCGCTAGCTGTAGCAGGTCACACAAAGGGTGGCCCAGCAAAAGTCGCTGTTATTGCGAGTGGTTTCTTAGGTTCGATCAATGGTTCAGCGATCGCGAACGTCGTAACGACAGGTGCCTTCACCATTCCATTGATGAAAAAGATCGGCTATCACCGGAACTTTGCTGGAGCTGTTGAGTCTGCAGCGAGTGTTGGTGGGCAAATCTTACCTCCGATCATGGGAGCGGCAGCATTCATCATGGCGGAAAACTTGAATGTGCCTTATACGAAGATCATTCTTGCAGGGATCATCCCCGCGCTTCTTTTCTATATCGGAATACTGCTTCAAGTTCATTTCCGCGCAGCAAAACGCGGCTTAAAAGGGTTACCGAAGACAGAATTACCTACTGTTAAGGAAGTGCTCGCAGAACGTGGGCATCTGATCATTCCAATGCTCATCTTGCTTTACTTGCTTTTCTCAGGAAAAACACCGTTCTTTGCAGCGTTTTGGGCGATCATTGCGACAGTCGTGATTTCCGCATCAAAGCGGATGCTTCCGGTCATTTCGTTACTAGGATTATTCTTGATCTTCCAACCACAGATTACAGCGCTTCTTTCAGGGAGTAGTAGCCCGAATTTACGAGGCGACTGGTGGGAGCTGTTGTTGATCATTGCGGTTCCATTCGTCATCAATGTGTGGAGACGAATGCTGAACTTGCAAGCTGAAGAGATTGGCATCGTAGATAGTGTTCAGGCGTTAGAAGAAGGTGCGAAAACGACCGTTCCTGTCGCGATTGCGTGTGGTGCTGTCGGAATCGTCGTTGGGATCGCATCCCTTACAGGAGTTGCGCTTGAAATCGCAAATAGTATCGTAAGTATCGGTTCGATGGTCAATAGTCCATTGATCCAGCTTGTTATTACGCTTCTTCTTGCTATGGTGACATCGATCATACTAGGTATGGGACTACCTAGTATTCCAACGTATATCATCACAAGTACGATGGCCGCACCGATCTTATTGCAGCTACCGCTCTTCAGAGAGTTGGCTGGATCACCAGAAACAGCAATTTTTGTTGCGCATATGTTTGTGTTTTACTTTGGAATCTTTGCGAACATCACCCCTCCTGTTGCACTCGCAGCATTTGCAGGGGCTGGTATAAGTGGAGGAGATCCGAACAGGACTGGTTTCCAAGCGATGAAGCTAGCGATTGCAGGATTTATCGTTCCGTTTATGTTTGTTTTCTCTCATGAAATGTTGATGGTCGATGCAACTGTGATGAACATCTTGTTGATCGCAATCACATCACTCATCGGTGTGTTTTTATTATCAGTTACAGCAGAAGGGTATTTCCTCACATCACTTTCTGGCTGGATGAGACTCATTACAGGAATCGGAGCCATCCTCTTGATCTACCCTGGTCTGATTACGGATGCGGTTGGAGCGATCGTCTTTATTTTAGTCATGGTCACGAATATTAGTAGAAACAAAGCGAATGAAGAAACGATATCTGCTTAAGAAAGGACTGATTCGATGGATTTAGGATTAAAGGGAAAATCGGTTGTCGTTACGGCTGCTAGTAAGGGACTTGGAAAAGCAACTGCACTAGCTTTTGCGAGAGAAGGTGCTCGTGTCATCATATCGAGTCGGAACAGCGAAGAACTACAAAAAGCATGTGAAGACATTATTGCAGTGACTCATAATGAAAATGTTTCTTATCACGTGTGTGATGTGAAAAAAGCAGAAGACATCACAGACCTCATGAACGTTGCTGTTGAGAAAAACGGTTCGATCGATGTCTTGATCAACAATGCTGGAGGCCCTCCAGCTGGTGGGTTCGAGCAGTTTTCGGATGAGGACTGGCAGAGTGCATTCGAATTGAATCTATTGAGTTTCGTAAGAACATCTCGAGCAGCAATCCCACACATGCAGAAGGCAGGAGGAGGGCGCATCGTGAACATCGCGTCTTCTTCTATCAAACAATCATTGGATAACTTGATTCTTTCAAACACGTTTCGAGCAGGAATCGTAGGGTTAGCGAAAAGCTTATCACAGGAATATGCAGAGGATAACATCCTTGTAAACACTGTCGGTCCTGGGAGAATTGCGACTGAACGAGTGGAGCAGCTTGATGGCATACGTGCTGACAAACTAGGAGTAGCGGTAGAAGAATTAAAAGCACAAACAGAACAGTCGATTCCGATCAAGCGTTATGGGGAGCCTGATGAATTTGCTAAGATGCTCGTCTTTCTTGGATCAGACGCCAACACGTATGTAACGGGGCAATCGTTCGTTGTCGATGGTGGACTAGTAAAAGCTCTATAAAGAGAAAGAAGACTCAACTGATGTTGGGTCTTCTTTTTGCATCGTATGGGATTGAAATGTGAATGGAAGTGCCGGTCTCATCAGAAGAACCGACGGAAATGGTCCCGTTGTGAGATTTTACGATATCAGAACAGATCGAAAGACCGATCCCTAGGCCTTTATCTTTTGTACTATAAAATGGAATACCGAAGTTTTCGATCTCTTCTTTAGACATGCCACTTCCTTCATCATTGATCGTAATCACAACTTCCGAGTCATGGAATGTGAGGCCGATCTCAATATCTCCGCCTTCAGACATCGCGTCGATGGAGTTATTGATGAGATTGATCAATACTTGTTTGAACTGTGATTGATCTATATATAAAGGAACATGGTCACCTGGATCCTTAAAGTAGAGGTTTACTTTTTGTTTCTTAGCAGTGCACCTCATTAGCTTAACGGTGTCACTGATAATCGTGACAAGGTCACAATTTTTCTTCTGACTTCCACCTGGCTTTCCATATAGAACAAACTCATTCACGAGATCATCGATTCGTTCTAGCTCAGATTTAATGATTTCCATATGTTTCGCTTGTCGTACATCAACATCAAGGATCTTTGTAAGTCCGATGATAGAGGTCAGAGGGTTTCGAATCTCATGAGCGAATCCCGCACTCAGCTTCCCAATCGCTGAAAGCTTCTCAGATTGAACGACTTGGTTTTGAAGTTCGATATAAGAAGTGACGTCTTTGAACTGTCCGAAAGCACCGATCAAGATGCCCTCATTAAAGAGAGGGAGAATATCGAACAATACGGTTTTATGATGTTCTGAAAAAGTGATTTCGACATTCTCAACAGGTTCCTGCTCTTTAAGCACATGCAAGAAGCATGGCGAAATATCTGGTAAGATCGTAATCATTTCCCCTACTGCCGATGCTTTCTCTCGTCCAGTGATCATCTCTGCGCTTTTATTAAAGCTGCTGATGACGCCGTCTTTGTTTGTAATCACGATACCAAGTGGAGTAGTATCCATCAGCACCTGGTTATTTATATGAAGTTCTTGGTTTTGTTTCTGTGTGTTGATTTCTCTTTCGATCGAATCAACGGCTGATGAGAGGAGCCCTAAGTGAAATTCGGACGCATGATCTTTACTCGTCATCAACGAGACCGTTCCAGCCGTTTCACCCTTTTTTATTGTAAAAGGAACAGAAAAACAAGCAACGTTCCGGAAACAATCATGGTAATGATCATCACCGATCAACTGGATGGGTTCTCCATACTTCAGTGCGAGAATGATAGAGTTGGTTCCTGCTTCTTCCTCATGAAATTGAATTCCGTTCCTTATTCCGAGGGTAGTGACCATCCTTTGAATGCTATCATCTCCATATGAATCCAGCACGTGCCCCTCTGCATCTGTCGTTACGATATAAGTCGGCGTCCCCGATAAGAAACTGATCAGCTTCTGCATGAATTCTCGTATCGTTGACAGTGACTGTCCGTACTCTAGTTGTCTTTCTTTAAGTTGTTCTGAAGAAAGAGAGTTTGTTAGAACAGGAATCGTTGTAGGATCTAGTGCGTACACATGCCTGCATTTATATTTAGATGTCTCGATGTAGTGTGTAGGATGGCTCATAATAATCCTCTTTCCTTGCGAACTGTAATACCCTTATTGTAAAGGAATCCGCGGTGAAAGAAAAATCCTGTAATCAAAGTCTTCCGTACTACTTAAGTACTAACAGATTTATATCCTTTGTCGAATAGGTTGGTTTGCCTCATTCTGACATAATGGAAATTAACAAACCCGTTCTATACGGGTTGGCCCGGGATTGGTTAGTGGTGTCTCTCCATTTGACCAGTTCCGGGTTTATTTTATGTTCCTATTCTTTTATGAAGTAAAGCAAGGTTTTCTTTATTAAGTCGTGAGAATCGTGTAAAATCATAATATGATAGAAAATTCAGATTAAAGAGTGGGGAGAATGGTATGGGTCAGACGTCTCATCTTCAGAAAAAAGAAAAATACGCAAAGTGGTTTATGTACTTTGTATCAGTTGTTGGATTAGCAGCGTTTGGTTGGATGGTGTTTCAACTGTCACCTCCAAGTAATTGGTGGGTGTTTTTCCTACTTGCTAGTTTCATAGTTGTTACAGAGTATTTTCCAATTGCGATATGGAAGGGGTTCACGTCCCTTAGTTTTCCACTCCTCTATACCCTCTTTCTTCTTGAAGGTCTTCCACTTGCGGTCGTTACATACGCTTTAAGTATTATCGTCGTTAACATCATCCAACGAAGGCCGCTACGTATCATATTTTTTAACCCTTCACAATTGATCATCAGCTTAATCGGAGCAGTTTTTCTTGCTCAGGTCGCATTGGAACAATTTCAGTTTGAGCCTTATTCTTTTAGCTATATTTTAGCGTTAACATTGTTCTTCTACTTCATCAATAACGTTCTTGTTGATCTTGTCTTGCTTATCCGTCCTCAGCCGTACACCGTGCAGCTATGGCGAAAAAAATTCACATCTGAATCCATCAGTGCTCTGATTTCAATTGTTTATATTGCGATCATGTTTTACATCGGGAATCAAAACCGAGGTGTAATCGATGTGTTTTCTTACTTCTTCTTTTTCTCTCCGCTAGTTGGATTAGCATTACTAAGCTCGATCATCGTAAGACTTCAAGCTGAGCGAAATCGGATGACTGCGCTTTTCGCAATCTCTACGGAATTAAATAAATGGCTGCCAACAAAGGATTGGGTTCATTCTATTAAAACGAGTTTGAATGAATTTATTGAAGTCGATGCAAGTGTTCTTTGGGTAAAGGAAGAAGGAGAGTGGATCGTTCGATTTCAAAATGGACAGGTTCAACATGATCATCCTCTAACTGCTCAGGAAGTAGCCGAATTTGAATCGATTGAAGATCTTGTCGTCTACCAAAATAAAAAACAAGAATCAGGGTTGCTACCGTCCTGTTTTAATAGCGGATTGAATTCGTTCGTTTTTGCTCCGATCATTCTAGAAGGAAACTCCCTCGGGATGTTTGCTGTAGCACGGAGCAGAACGAAAAGTTTCAGGCAAGAAGACATCCAATCTGTTGCGACGCTTGCGAACCAGCTTGCTGTAGTCATTAAAACGAGGATGCTGATTTTTGAACAAGAAAAGCGGACTGTGCTCGAAGAACGAAACCGGATTGCACGAGATATCCATGATGGCGTAGCACAGTCGCTCGCAGGAGCCGTGATGAAGCTTGAGACAGCTCACCGAAAATTTTATCAAAAGCCAGCTGAAGCACATTCGATCATTCTCGATAGCCTTGATAAATTGCGATTTAGCTTAAGGGATATCCGAGAATCGATCTATGCCTTAAGACCTTACGAGACAGAGAGAGTCGGTTTGAAGCAGGCGATTATTAAAAGGATCGACGTGATTAAGAGAGATTTCAAGCTCAATATTACGTTTGAAGAGAGAGGGAAACCGATCTCACTTAGCCCTATGGTGGAAAAGGTTATGTTCGATACGTTTCAGGAAAGTGTACAGAATACGATCAAACATGCCGCTGCTACAAAAGTAACGATCCTTCTTAGCTATCAAAAAGAACATGTATTATTGAAGATGACAGACAACGGTGTAGGCTTTTCTCTTCTAGATGCGATGGTCAAAGCAAAGAAGGATCCACATTTCGGTATACTCAGCATGAATGAACAAGCAGAGAAGATCGAAGCTTCGTTACAAATCGATAGTAAAGAGAATGAAGGAACGGAAATTACGTTAACGATACCGAAGCTAGGTCTTGAGGGGGGAATGGAACATGATCAACGTGTTGTTAGTGGATGATCACGCTGTATTAAGGGATGGTATGAAAAACATTCTCGAAATGGAAGATGATATTAACGTAGTCGGTGAAGCGGTAAACGGAAACGAAGTGATGACTCAACTCTCGGCGTGCAATCCTGATGTCGTGCTTATGGATATCAACATCCCAGACAAAAATGGCATCGAACTGACTGCCATCTTAAAAAAGGATTACCCGGATGTAAAAGTACTCGTCTTAACGATGCATAGTCATGACGAGTACTTTATGGCAGCCATTCGAGAAGGAGCGGATGGGTATCTGCTTAAGGACCTACCTTCTGAACAAGTAGTAGAAGCAATACGAACGGTTGCAAAAGGCGAGTCCATCATCGACCCTTCTTTAACAAAAAAACTACTAGGGTACTATAATCAAAAGCAAGAATCTAAAAGTCAAACGGAGCTAACCGAGCGTGAAAAAGAAGTATTGATTTGTCTCGTCAGTGGGATGAGCAATAAAGAAATAGGTGAAAAGCTTTTTATCAGTGATAAAACCGTCAAAATCCATGTGAGTAAAATCTATAAGAAGCTCAATGTGAAAAGTCGTTCTCAGGCGATTATCCATGCGGTGCAAAATCAACTCGTGCCACTACCATAATAACGGTCATGAAAGCCAGGTTTTCGTAAGGAGAACCAGGCTTTTTTTGACTACGCCATTGGTACTATGGGGATATAGTCCTTATAGGTCGGAAATTACATCTTAAGTGGAATAGCTAAATCGTCCCCCATTCAGGATAATAAAAGAAAGAGAATATTCTGAATGGGAGGAAACAAAATGAAAATAAAGTCACTATTACTAGCGATCCTATTAGTAGTTTCTACGCTTTTTGGCACGACGCTACAAACGTCTGCGACAGGAACGGATTCTAACGCAACAATCGGCTCAACGCTTCAAGAGATGATGAAGAAGCAGCTAACAGGATTGGAAGTAATCGTCACCTTTCACGGCGACGGGGGACCCACTTCATCACAGTTAGATGTACTTACCCAATTGGGGATTGCAAAAGGGTTGTCGTTTAAAAGCTTACCGATTGCAGGGGTAATCGCAACTGCCGATCAAATTACGGAACTAGCGAAACAACCTGAAGTGCGTTCGATCTATTTTAATGAAAAACTAGAATATGAGAATGCTGATTCAACTGCACTTACAGGAGTCGATCGTGTCCGAGTCGACGATGCGATGAGGCAAGCGAATGGCGGGTTGCCTGTATCAGGTAAGAACATTGGCGTCGTCGTAAACGATAGTGGCGTGGATGGTACGCATAGTGATATTAAGTTCGGTGATCATCTTGTACAAAATGTACTAGCTTCAACGAATTTACATTCTCTAAATGAACTAGCTCCCGTTACATACGTTGAAGATGTACCAAACACGGATAATAATTCTGGGCATGGGACTCACGTAGCAGGTATCGTAGGAGGAAACGGAGCAAAATCAGCAGGTAAGCATGAAGGAGTGGCACCTGGGGCGAACTTAATCGGGTATGGCTCTGGAGCTGGTTTAGCAATTCTAGATACGATCGGTGGTTTTGACTACGCGTTAACCCATCAAGCACAATACAACATTCGAGTGATCACAAATTCATGGGGAGCGACGAGTGATTCAGGAACAGATTTTGACCCTGAAGATCCAATCAACATTGCAACGAAAAAGTTATATGATCGTGGTATCGTAACAGTCTTTTCTGCTGGTAACTCAGGGCCCGCTGAGTCAACGATCACTGGAAATTACAAAAAAGCACCATGGGTGATCACGGTCGCAGCTGGGGATAAGCAAGGTAATTTGGCTGACTTTTCATCAAGAGGCGTGAAAGGGAAAGGCGGTACAGTTACAGTAGATGGCGAGACGTTCGAATGGGTGGATGAGCCAACGATCACGACCCCAGGAAAAGACATCATCTCGACTCGTGTGATTTCACCAACGACTGGGCTTTCAGCCGATAAAGATGCAGAAATGATTGAGCCAGCATACCTCCCGTATTATACGACGATGAGCGGGACATCGATGGCTGCACCACATATGGCAGGGATTGTAGCCCTTATATTGGATGCGAACCCAGAACTATCTCCACTCGAAGTAAAACAAATCGTTCAAGATACAGCTACGAACATGCCAGGATATGAAGCTTGGGAAGTTGGCGCAGGCTACGCTAACGCTTATGCAGCGGTAGATAAGGCGTTTCATCAATCGAAAGAATACGGCCAAACACTAAATGCTACGAATACGTTTAACGCATCAGTAGATATGGAAGTGAAACGAGAGCCTTTCACAATTGATTACAGTGCAGCAAATGACAATACGTATGATTTCAAAGTTGAAGAAGGAACAACTGAAGTTGTGGCTCGTGCAAATGCAAAGGGATTACTCGGTGAAACAGGAAATACGATCAATCTTGTGCTCACGTCTCCAGACGGAACGGAGTATAGCTCAGGAATTTCAGCTTTGTTCACACTCTACACAAATCGCACTGTTCAAGTAACAGCACCTGAAGCTGGAACATGGACAGTTGAACTGCAAGGATTAAATGGATTAGCTCTTCCGGAATCGATCGATGGGGAATTAACCTTTAAGAAAGCGAATGGATTCAAAGGGTTGAATGATGTTAGTGGACACCCTGCAGAATCAGCGATCAAAGCGGGTGTGTCTGAAAGACTATTAGACACTGATAAAAGAGGGAACTACAAACCAGACAGTAAACTTAAGAGAATCGACCTTGCGAAATTCTTAACGATGGGCGCTGGCGTTGTGCAATCACTGCCTTCTTCAGGAGATAATTTCAGCGATGTGAATTCAACAGACCTTGCTTATGTAGAAGCTGTGACTGCGACAGGTGCGGCACTGAAAGACATAAATCAAGATGACGCAGGTATCATGCTTGGAACGGATGGAATTTTTAATCCTAAAGGCACGGTTTCAAGAGCAGAGCTTGCTTATTCTCTCGTACAAAGCCTTGGTCTAGAAAAAGAAGCGGCATCAACGAACGAGCAGATAACGGTTAAGTATAACGGTGAGCGAATTCAGCTTGAAGACGCTTCAGAAGTACCGACTGAATTAAAAGGCTATGTTCAGCTAGCGCTCGATCTAAACATCCTTAACGCATATTTTGATGTGACTCAGGGTCCATATGATTTAGAGCCAACTGTAACGGCTTCCTTTGCACCAACGAAGGAGGTTACGAAAGGTGACTTTGCAGTAGCGATGACCCGTTTCTATGCAACGTATCTCATGCCATAACATACCGAAAACACGACTCCGGATAACGGGGTCGTGTTTTATTATTTTACTCATTTTTCATAAAGAAATATGAAAAAATCAGGTTAATTCACTTTTGTGCAGGGTAGAAATAGAAGTATTTAAAACTTTGAAGGGTAGATTGGTGATTATATGGGGTTGTTATACTACATTAAGAAATACTTTAAGATGTCGAGGCGTCAACGGAAAATTGAGTTGAAATCGACGCTATGGTTTATGCCCCTTTGGTATATTCTTGGAGCGATCGGTTTATCTGTCTTCACCTTTTATCTTGATTATGTAATTGATATTAGCTTATATCTGCCACCCGCAATCGGTTTTAGCGGACAGACCTTGCAAGTGCTTCTAAGTGCGCTAGTAGGCGGCGTACTGACCTTAAGTGCGTTTACAATCAACTCCTTACTCGTCGCACTGACGACGTTCAGCGGACAGTTTTCTTCCAAAATGCTTGTAAACTTTGTTAGCGATCGAGCGACACAACACGTGCTAGGTATTTTTAATGGAAGCTTTATCTATGTGCTTTTAAACTTCTTATACGTTACACACGGAGAAGAGGAGTTTATTGTTGCGACACCTGTTCTGTCTATTTTAACCGCGATTACGGCTGCAGTGACATTCATTTATTTTATTAACCATACAACAACTTGGATGCAGGTTCATAACATTAGCTTTAATATGAATGCCAAGTCAAAATCCGTTCAGGCATCTCTTGAAAAAGAGTTACGTTCATACCATCTTGAGAAGGAACCAGAATCTCTTCCATCTGAAACGGATGGCAAGATAATCAAAGCGAATCAATCTGGCTACCTGCAAGTTGCGGACTTTTCAAGACTGATCAAACACACGAAAAAAGATGATGTGTTATTAAAGTTCAACGTAAGAATTGGGGAGTTCGTATTAGAAGGTACACCGCTCTTTACTTATTGGGAATATGGACAACGTATTCATCCAGAGCGGTATTTAAAGTATGTGGAAGTAGGCGTCAAGCAAACTGAAATACAAGACTTAGAGTATGGATTGACTAAGCTTGCTGAAGTAGCGATCAAGGCGTTGGGTCATAATGATCCTTTAACAGCAACGAATACAATTCATCAGATCGCTGATTTGTTGAAGACGATCGGGCAGACGAGAAACTTCTCTCCTTATCTATTTGATGAGGATGAGGATCTTCGAATCATGTTAAACCAGAAGAACTTTCCTTATTTCCTTCATAAAGGCTTCGCTTCCATTCGTGAGTACGCTAATCAGAACTCGACAGTTATGACGGAGCTGTTAACGATGATCGCTCTCATGAGTAAAACGATGGATAAAGAGGTCCATCATGATTTGTGGGAATTTGCCCGCCAGACGATATTAGGATTCGATAATTATAGCTTGTATGAAAATGACTGCTTGTATATTCTCGAGCAATTATCTGAGGTTGCGAAGAACACGGATCATCAACAAGATTATCTTTTCCTCCTTGAATATATGTTGCAGCGAGTGAGTACGAAGAGTGCAGCTGACCTGCCTTCACTTAGCTTTTTAGAAAATGAAGGACAGCGGTAAATGGATCACTGTTATTAAGCTAGTGTTTCTTATGAACACTAGCTTTTAGTTTGTTTAAAAACCTAGCATTTCCTTACAGGAATAAACCTTACTTTGATTTACTCTGTAAAATCTTTCAATGTGAAACAGCGTTGTATAAATCGTAATCTTTTCAGTTTTAACAGTATAAGAAGTACCGTTTTCTTACCCACCGCTAGCTGTTAAAGCAACTACGAACATTAGTAATCCTAGCAATTACCTAGTTCCCGATGTCATCAATAAAGATCCTCTTGATCGTGCTGTATGTTATAATATCGTAACAATTTCGATTTGCAAATCAAAATCGTTACGATTCATGTTATGATGTTAAAAGTTAAAAATTAATGAAATGAAAGGAATACATAAAATGACATTACCAGTGTATATGATCAGTGGTTTCCTGGGGAGCGGGAAGACCACGACTCTTCTACATATGATTAAAGAGAGTAAAAGGAGAGGGTTAAAAACAGGAATCATCTTAAACGAGTTGGGAGAAAAAAATGTTGAAGCAGATTACTTTGAGGGACAACACATCAAGCAGTTACTTAATGGCTGTATATGCTGTTCGATCCAAGACGACTTAAAGGAAACACTCAGATCGTTTAAAGATGAAGATATTGATTTACTGTTAATAGAAGGGACGGGCGTTGCGAATCCAAGAGATATAGAAGATGCTTTACTAAGTCTAGAATTCATCGAGTGTTTTGATCTTTATTCAATGATCAGCGTAGTAGACGGGAGTAGCTTTCTTGAATTCCAAAACATCTTCTCAAGTAACAAAGAAGTACGTAAACTGCTACATGAACAAATCTCTTGTGCGACCATGGTTATCCTTAACAAAGTTGATCTTACAAAACCCGGAGTGCTTTCAAAAGTAGAGAAGAAGATCAACGGCATGTTGAAACAAGATGTACCGGTATTCCAAACATCCTTTGGAGAAATTGATAGTGAGGAACTATTCGAGAAACGCTATATGCGTTCGAACTTGAATTCACGACAAACGGATCCACATCGCCATAACCACTCTACGATTCGCTCGATCAAAATAGAAGATGTCCCTACCTTGAATCGTATTCAGCTAAATAAATGGGTAGAAAATTTACCGAAAGAGGTCTTAAGAGGAAAAGGAATCGTAGAATTTAAAGAGACTCCTGGACAATTTCTAATTCAGTTTTCTTCAGGTAAATTACGTTTTGAACGAATAAAGAGTAGAGAAGAGTCGAATGTGATCATCTTGATTGGTGACGGGTTGAACGTTGAACAATTGAATACTAGTTTACAAGAGTTAGCAACAGGGAGCTGAGCTTGTGAATAGCTGGATCGTTAATGGTATAAAAGATCTTGTTGGGATACTTTTGTTTGTCATATTCGTCACGTTATTTCTTTTCAATACCCAGGTGCTCGACTACTTCGATATCGTCGTTTCTGACACTTGGTTAAACGTAAATGTTTTATTTCTCAGTATTCTGTTGGAGGCCGTTCCATTCGTTTTACTAGGTGTATTCGTATCGGCACTTATCCAATCGTTTGTATCTGAAGAACTTCTACAAAAGGTGCTGCCTAAACATGCTTACTTAGGCTTGGTGCCTGCAGCACTACTTGGAGCAGTATTCCCAGTTTGTGAATGTGCGATTATTCCCGTAGTAAGAAGATTGATCAAAAAGGGGATGCCGCTTCAATTCGGTGTGGTTTTGCTTATGGCTGCTCCGATTCTAAACCCAATTGTAGCCGCATCTACGTATTACGCTTTTCAGAATGACCTTACGATTCTTTACTTGCGAATGGGTCTTGGCTTTGTTCTGTCGATTGTGATTGGGTTTGTCATGTATCAACTTTTTAAGAATACAAATCAATTAAGATGGACGAAAGAAGAGCTTATTGGAAGGACAAGCTATACAACGACGATGAAGAGGAGCAAGTGGAAACAAACTCTTTATCATGCTAGTGACGAATTCTTCGATATGGGCAAATATCTGATCGTTGGTGCGTTTTTAGCGAGTGTTGTAAACGGGTTTCTTGATCGGAATGTGCTTGCATCGCTTACGTCTAGTGAAGGTGGTTCAACTGCGATCATGATGGGATTCGCGTTCATCCTATCTCTATGTTCAGAAGCAGATGCATTCGTAGCTTCCTCATTCTCAAATCAATTTTCTAGTACGTCCTTACTAGCATTTCTTGTTTATGGACCCATGCTAGATTTAAAGAATCTATTTATGTACTTAGCATATTTTAAAACGAAATTTGTTTTAGCCCTAGTAATCACGATTTCAATCGTAACGTTTTGTTCAATCATGCTGGTCGATAAATTTCTACTATAAGAGAGAGGAGAAAGAGATTTGGAACGAGAGAATAACGCATCATTGCAGTTTCATATGTTTTTAAGAGCGATCATAATGATAGGGTTTTCTCTACTCATTATGAAGTTCATCTTGAATGAAACCATTCAGTTGTATATCGCCCCGAAGATGCTTCCGTTTGTGTATTTTGGTGGGGCATGCTTCTTCCTTATTGGAATCTTTCAGTTCTTTAAAAGCTTGTCATCGAATCTTGCAGAGGAAATTGAATGTAACTGTGGTGCTGATCATCAAATGAAAGGGTCGTTCGTTCGGAAGACGATCATTTATTTGTTATTCATCCTACCAATCGTAGGGGGATTAGGATTACCTCAGAAAGTAATCGATAGCTCCGTCGCTGCAAATAGAGGGATTCAATACGGTGGAGGTTTGTACACGAAGCCGCCTGGTAGCTCAGCTGCTGCTGAAGATTCCAAGAATACACAAGATGTCGATGCGTTTCTTGAAGATCCTGAAGGCTATTTGAAAGAAATGGATGAGCGAGTGAAGAACGAAGAGAATGAACCGTCAGACGAGATGGTCGGCTATTCGATGGATCATAGTAAGTATGATGAGCTTGCAGAAAAATATTCGAAGAAGACACACATTAATGTGACCGATAAAAATTATCTTGATGTCATTACAACGATTGATCTTAACCTAGATCAATTTATTGGAAAAACATTGACCATTAAAGGGTTTATCTATCGAGAACCAGGTTTTGAAGATAATCAAGTTGTTTTAGCAAGGTTTGGGATGAACTGCTGTGTTGCTGATGCCAATGTGTATGGAACGATGGTTGAGGGCGATAAGATCGCTTCGCTTGAAACGGATACATGGGTAGAGGTGACTGGCACGATTGAAGAGACTTCCTTTAATGGCCAAAGAATGATGCTCCTAAAACCAGATCAAATGGAGAGAATCGATGCACCAAAAGATCCATATGTTTACCCGTATTAAGCGGAATTAGCAAAGGCTTATGCATCGTTAAGCCTTTGCCCTTCATCACACTTAGTAATAGATCGGAATGAATAACAATTGAAGGGCGATATGACTGAACATATGTCCCAACACCGCATATTCAAACCCTTTCTTCCAATACAAATACCCAAAGAAAAGACCACCGATTCCGTTGAGTAAGAAGCTTCTAATCGTTAAAAGTGGTGTTAAATCGCCTAGCATCAGCTGGGTTGCAGGGAGATGTCCTGCTGCAAACAAAGCAGATGCGATTATGATTGCAATGACGTAAGTGGTGGCAGGGATGATCTCCTTCTTACGATTGAAAGCTTTGTTTATGATCCAAACTAGGAAAGACATCAGGAATAATCTCATTAAAATCTCTTCAAAAACTCCGCCATACATTACGCCAACAAATAAACCAAGTGGTGAAAAAGAAGGTGTGTAGGCACTCAGTGCAGGGATATGAGATTGAAAAAAGAATCGATCTCCTGTTGAAATTACAAATGCAGTGATCAAACCAAATAGCAATGACAGTAGCAGCGACCTCGTATGGAGGCTGACCTTTTGCTTAGTAACCAATCCAGGCAGAAGCTTGAGCGATAAACCGGTTCTTTTCGCAAGTTTCATTCCTAGAAAAGCTAAAATGAAGGATACGATGAAAAGTTGAATGGCTGTGATCAATGATAAAACGCTTATTGGAAATGGAAGCGTGCTTATTAGTTCAGCATGTTGTTCAGGCATAGTTGTTTTTAACGTCTCAAGTTGATAAGGGACCACAAAAAAACCTGCGACTAAGCAAAGTGATGATAGGATTAATGATACGTATATGTCTTTTTTATGCATTTCCTAGACTCCTTTCTTAAGCTCATTTTATATGATATATCTTGGAATGAGTTTATATTTTTCAAATTAAATAAAAAAAGCGAGCTCGAAAATCCGAGCTCGCTTTTTTCATTAATATGGACTAGAAGCAGTTAACGTAAACGGGACGTTAGCGCCTGAATAGAGTCCTACATAAACATACTTTGTGCCACCGGGGATGACGCCAGATTCGTTGGCACCTGATGTTGCTACTCCACCGATTTGTTCGAAGTTCTTGTTGTAGAAAAATACATCAAAATCATAGTCAGCAGCAGTGCTTCCACCTTCTAACGTAAAGTTATGAATGCCATCACCATACTGCTCTGGAAGGGTAACAACGTAACCATCTGAACCTTGAGAAGCTGGTTCTGGATTCTGGGTAGTAACAAACTCGTTTTCTGTCACTGCAAGGGTAGCAGGGACGCCGGCCAGGCTGCCAATTCCTGTTCCAGCGTTACCAGCTTGTACGGTACCTTCCGCAACAAAAGGTTCTTCAGGTGCAACCGTTACAGGTTCGATCTTTGCTTTTTTCGTAGCAAACGCTTGGATCTCAGCAACTTGAACATACCCATTCGAGTTATCCTGAGAATCATGTGCGATAAACTTTAGGTATTTGGCTTTAACCGGCTGATCAAGGTCAAATCCTTTGTAGTGTAGGTCAGCGATCGTCGGTCTAGGATCTTGAGCTGTAAATTTCTCTTTTACAACGGTCGTCCAGTTCTTACCGTCCATCGATGTTTGAACTGAGAAGTTTTTCAGTGTGGCAAAGCGTCCTTTTGAAACATCCTTAGCTGCGCTCACCTGAATATGAGAAACATCGACCGCTTCGTCACCAGCAAGGTCTACAATAAAGTCTGAGCCTTTGAAACCATTTTCCTGGGTGTCGGATGCATAGACGCTTGCTTCTGTATCATCGATCGCTAGTTTAACAGGATTACTATCAGATTCACCGGATACGTCCGTAACAGTAGCGCCGTTAAAGGACGAAGCAACGTTTGGTGCCAGCTTGAATTTTAAATTATTGGTCTTACCTGGTTCGATCTTTACGTCTCGAATCGTACGTGAGCCGTATCCGCGTGCCTGGATGGTGATTTCATACGTTCCTTCCACTACATACTCTGCGAAACCGCCTGTACTTTCTGTAACAGATACTGGGGTCGTTCTTGCTTCAAATTCTCCAATCATAATGCGAGCATCCTCGATCGGCTGTTTTGTAGACGCATTGATAACTTGACCAACGAGCTGACCGTTTCTCACTCCATCAGGATGATTGAATGCAGGGATCGGGTCTGTGTCGTCACCTCCGTTAGAGAAAGCGTCAGAGCCGAGTCCACGCTGAGCGAAAGCTGTCCAAAGTGCATCATAATGCTTTCCATCATAGCGTTCGAAGTCTGCAGCGATAATGGCTGTTCGCATCTCCTCCATGGAAGGCTCAGGTACAGATATCGGCATCGCATCCATGACAAGTTGTTCAGCGATCGATTCTCCTTCTTCTTTTCCGTACTGATCGATTAATTCTTCCCTCATCTGCCAAAGAATCGCTGCCCAGATATCGCCATCAGAGTGTACTTCAGGACCAACGATATCATAGCCGATATCACCATAGTTATAAGGGGCATCATCAAGTGCATAGCTCCGGATTCCTCGTTCTTCATTTCCAGTTACGTAAGCACCGACGACTGGTTTATCTTGAAGTCCGTTTTTGATGAGGTAGTGCATGCCGTACCAGTCACCCCAGCCTTCACCCATCGAGCCTGATTGGTGACTGCCGAGTGCTTCTCCACCAGCGACGAGACGATTCGATAACGCGTGTGAGTATTCGTGATAGATGATTCCAGCGTCGAAGTCGCCGTCAGCATAGTTTCCTTCAAACGCCCCTGGGATTGGCTCCCACAGGAACATACCGCTCCATGCAGGTATACCGTCAGGAAGCGTCAGCATGTACGCATTGTCACGACCAGTATAAGTTGGGGCACCGCCTGATGCTGCGCCAGCTTGAACGAGACCAAGAATCGCATCGCCGCCAAGTCCGCCTTTCCCGAAGTTCGAAGCCTGCAGGTTACCTGCTTCTTCTACCCAGCCAAGGTTATAAAAGTAATCATGAAAAAGGTTATGGTGGTAGAACAAGTTTGTTGACGCGCTGTTCACATCGTCCGCATACGAAGGAGGAACGGTCTGTCCATTCGTCTCACGCCACGAATCTTTGAACGTAAAACTGAATTCACCTAACGGAGCAACAGGGCGAACGGCCTGATCGGCAGGGACTAGGAAGTTACTCCAGTTAGCGTAGGAGTTTGCGTTGTTACCGAAAGTCGTAACGCCAAGAGGGCTTCCTGGAATCAACCAGCCATTTGGAGAAGCTTTTGGATCACCCTTAAATGATTTAACGACCTGTGAGCCGCCTTTCGCTGAGCCTGGATAATTTTCAAAAATGAGTCCTTCAGGATCTGCTACATGATCAACAAGCGAACGTTTGTAGAGCTGTTCTCCCGTCGCTGCGTCTACGACGATCTCATGGCCTTTGTCGAGTTCCTCGATGAAAAGAACGCGGTAGGCAGGACGAACGCCATCTTCTGTAATGAACGTTGCTTTCTTCACGCGTTGAACGGTAGGAAGGATCCCAGCTCCGTCAAACACATCCCAGCCGTTTTTTGTTTCAGTTAATTTCGGTGTGAAAGAAAGGGAGGCATTTTCAAAGGAGATCGCTTTGCTCAGCGCTTCTGCTGAAGATAGCTCAAACGTATCTGCTAACGTTTTTGCACGGCTCATGTTGCCAGTTACGGAAAGGATCTTTCCTTCTTTGTTCACTGCGACGATCACACGTCCTCCATACACGGACTCGATGCCGTCAAAGGTTTGCTGAAATGTGACAGGCTGAAGTCCTGTTCCTTTCATCGCATAGTTGCGTGTTACGTTTAAACGATCGATGTCAGAAGAAGAAAGCCCGAACATCGCTGCGTTTTCTTTTAACCAATCACGCGCGATCGTTTCAGCATTTTTGTTCGAAGCCTCTGTTAGGTAGCCTTGTTCCTTTATGATCATAGATGGTGTCCCAAAAAGTGAGTTCCATTTGATTTTTGTTCCCGTCCCCGCTGTATTGATGAACGAGTCAGCAGCACTCAGCTGTTCAGCAGTTGGCATCACATCGTTCAGTACATTTCGAACGTCCATCAGAGAGGAATGGTGTTCATGATCCGTTACACTTCTCTCAACAATCGGACCTGTAACGTTAGAAGCACTTGCTCCACTCGTCGTAAAAAGCGAGCCAGCCATTACCCCTACCCCTAGCATTGAAACTAATTTGCGTTTGTTCATAACTTCAATTTCCTCCCTATTTTAGTAGCATGAATACGAATTTCTATCAGTCTATCAAGGTTCCCTCTACAAAATGTGCGCTTTACTGACAAGAGCCTATAAGGTTGGTTTGTTGGCACTAGAAGGGAATACAACGAAAGGAGTATAGGAGATAGGCAGGATGGAAGACCGTCTTTGTAAAAGGGAATTGTTGAGGGAATCTAGAAGAAGTAGGGTGGAAATTCGTAATACTAGAAAACGAGGGATGGCACTTATGAAAATTAGTCAACACAACAGTAAAGCATGGGATGAAAAAGTAAATCAGGGTAGTCGGTACACGAAATACGTGAGCTATGACCAAGTTGAGAACGCTCGACGTGGTGACTGGGCGATCAGCGTTACAACTGAAAAACCTGTACCTAGAAATTGGTTTCCACCTACACTTAAAGGACTAAGCGTTCTGTGCCTCGCTGGAGGCGGAGGGCAACAAGCACCACTACTTGCTGCTGCTGGCGCAGAAGTTACAGTGGTCGATATGTCTGAAAAGCAGCTTGAGCAGGATCGCTTTGTAGCAGAAAGGGACGATTTATCGATCAAGACAATAAAAGGGGACATGTCAGATCTGAACTTTTTCGATGATGAAACATTCGATCTCATCGTTCATCCCGTTTCAAATGTATTCGTGGAAGATGTGTTACCTGTTTGGAAAGAAGCTGCGAGAGTGTTAAAAACGAACGGAACGCTGATCTCAGGTTTTACAAATCCTGTGTTATACCTTTTTGATGATGAACAAGAGGAGAAAGGGATTCTTGATGTTCAAAACTCGATACCTTTTTCATCGGTCGAAGAAATGAAAGCGAAAGAGCGAGATGCAGGGAATGAAACGCTAGAGTTCGGTCATACGTTAGAAGATCAAATCCAAGGACAAATCGATGCTGGGCTTATGATCGCAGGATTTTATGAAGATGACTTTGGAGGAACTAGGCTGATCGATAACTATATCAAAACGTTCATCGCTACGAAGGCGATCAAACAATCTACCTAACATCGGAGGAAGAAATGGAATATACAAATTCATCAGTTTACGATAATCAAACATTTTACGACAACTATATGAAAAGAAGACATCGTAAAGAAAGTCCGAATGACTTGATCGAGACACCTGCTTTATTGAAGCTTCTGGGATCTGTAAAAGGAAAACGAATTTTGGACCTCGGGTGTGGAGATGCATCTCTTGGTAACCTGCTTAGCGAGTGCGATGACTACACTGGCATAGACGGTTCTGCCAATATGATCGAACGTGCTTCACAAAACCTGCACGGGACGAATGGCCAAGCTATTCATACTAGTCTTCAAGATTTTGATTATCCTGTCGCTGCTTATGATACCGTTGTCTCTCAGTTAGTTCTTCATTATATAGAAGATTTAGAAGAGGTACTTAAGAAGGTAAAGCGTACGTTAAAAGAGGATGGGAAGTTCGTATTTAGCGTACAGCATCCGCTCCTTACCGCATCGTTTGAAAGCATGAAGAATGGAAAACGATCGAATTGGATCGTTGATGACTATTTTGTAAGTGGAAAAAGGGTGGAACCGTGGATCGGTGAACATGTTGTGAAATATCATCGTACGATTGAAGAGTATTTTATGTTGTTGCAACATGCTGGATTTGTCGTAGAAAACTTGAGGGAAGCAACGCCGATTAAAGAAAACTTTGCAGACGATGAAGAGTATGAGAGAAGAAGGAAGATTCCATTGTTCCTCTTATTTTCATGTGTGAGAAAAGAAGAAGCTGGCGAATGATCGAGAGCTTCAGTTTGCCGAGAAAACGTTAAGAGCTATGGATGCTCTCTTTACTAAGTTTTTTAATTCAAATAAACGAATGAAATTAACGCGATATAACTGGCTAGGATAGCTCCTACGTCATAGGGACCAGAATATCCTAGGTTTCCGAAAAAGTAGAAGCTGGCAACTCGTCAGCTTCTTTCTTTATGCTATCATTGAAACTTTTTAGTCTTCCAATCGTACAGTAGGTAGAGAGTTTTTTTACAGGAGGCGGTACGATGACGTTAATAGGAATCATCATGTGGGGTTCAATCGCATTATTAGTTATTCTAGGCTTTGCACTCGAGAAAATCTTTGGAATGAAGAAACCTACCAAGTCAGACAGGCAGACGAGTGAAAGTGCTCATATCCTTGACCGAGCTAGAGACAATAGCGGTCCACCGGTATAAACGGAGTGTATCGTTATGGGAGTTAAGAATTATCTGATTGAAGGTGTCTCGTGCACAGGTAAAACGACGGTGTGTAACGAGTTGCAGCGAAGAGGTTATCATGCCATTCATGGAGATCGTGAACTGGCTTATCAAGGGGATCCTAAGACAGGTGAACGAACGGATACCGCTGCGCACGAGAACCACATTTGGGATATTGATCGACTAAAAGCACTGATCGAAAACAAGGATGAGGAAGCAACATTTTTCTGCGGTGGATCTAGGAACTTTATGAAATTCATCGACTTGTTTGACGAGGTGTTCGTCCTTGAGGTCGACAGCATTACACTGAAGAAGCGACTTCTTGAACGTTCTGAGCAGGAGTTTGGTGGCAAGAAAGCGGAACGGGAG
Source organism: Alkalihalobacillus sp. CinArs1 (assembly GCF_947387515.1). GTDB lineage: Bacteria > Bacillota > Bacilli > Bacillales > Guptibacillaceae > Guptibacillus. The sequence continues at coordinate 113,607 of NZ_CANDOB010000002.1, forward strand.
CTGATAATGCGGCTGCATAGTACGAAAGAAGACATTCCAAAAAACGGAGTGATGATAAACGCAACCGCATCGATCGAACACGTTGTTGATGTAATCGTTCGTCAATGCGAAGAAACGAAAGGCTGAAACAACGCTCGCGGAAAGCACAGGTATACCTGGATACGAAGATTCTCTAAGTTAGTGAGTGCGTTAGAGAACGAGCGATCTAGTTTCACAAATGATTAAAAAGGAGAATGGAAACAATGTTCCTTTCGTATCTATTGGTGTTTATCCTGGCAGCGGTTCCGCTGTTTGAACTTGTTGCGGTCATTCCACTAGCGATCATCGGAGGTTTGTCTCCGATCCCGACAGCGATACTTGCTCTTTTAGGAAATGCACTGACAGTCGTTTTGTTGATTGTCTTTGTCGATAAAGTAAAGAGTTGGATGGGGAAGCGAAAACAAAAACGCATGAGAGAAGGTACACAAGACGAGTCCATCGAAGCGAATGGTGAAGGAATGGAAGAGTCGAAAAAAGGGAAGCGAGCAAAAATGCTTTTTGATAAGTATGGTTTACCTGGATTAACACTGATCGGTCCTTTTTTTGTCGGGTCTCACATCTCAGCGTTTATGGGGATGAGCTTCGGTTCAAATAGGAGGAAAGTAACAAGCTGGATGATGATCAGTTTAGTTTTTTGGACAGCGGTTATGGCTGTAGGCACAAGCTATGGTGTGACATTCTTTATGCCGGATGTTGAAGAAAATGGTGTGCTGATTCGCATGTTTCAAAACTAGCTTTTTTTGATAGTAAGGTCACAAATGGATACTTAGGCTATTCTATAAAGAAGGGGGACCCACAACGGAATGGGTCCCCCTTCTTAGGTTATAACCTAAAGAGTTACCAATACCCCCGCTATAATGGCGATGCCAGAAAGAATAAAGAACGTCTGGACAATTGGCCAAGGTAGGGATTTTAATACGTAGACGATGGTATCTGTATAAAGGCTCCCGCCTCCACTTTCGTACCGATTGATAAAATCTTCTTTGTTAAACTTGAATAGAAGGATCGATAACGATAAGAGGACGATGAGTATAACTAGCGTTCCAAATATCAGATTCATGTGTTCACCTCTAAGTTGATTAAACGAATTAGTAGGCCTTTCACCTTATCCTAACAAAATCTCCTAATTCGACTAAAGGGGTATCAATATCTTACGTACGGATAAGTTGCAGAAATGAGGGGGTGTGTTGCGAATAAAAAAACAGCATGGAATGGCATCACGCCTCCAGGCTGTTCTTGTTATAGCAAAGGTTTATTTTACGACGAGAACAGGGCAGCTTGCTTTTTGAATGACTTGATGACTGACACTTCCTAGCACCATTTCTTGTAAGACGTTCAAGCCCCTTGTTCCCATCACGATGAGATCGACTTCGTTTTCTTCCGCATACTTAACGAGTGTCACAGAAGGATCTCCTCTAAGCATGTTGATTTCATATGTTAACTTCGCTTCTACGGCTTTTTGTTCGACGGCACGAAGTTTATCTTTACGATCTTCTTTTATACCGAGAGAATCCCAGTTTCGTAGAACATCATGTTTGGATGTGTCTCCGTCAACCACATAGATGACGTCGACCTGTGCATCCGTTAGCTTTGCTAACTTGATCGCTTCCTCTGCTGCTGTAACAGAGTCTTCAGATCCATCGGATGCCAGCATAATCTTCTTGTACATAGCCATACTGCCCCCAAGTCAATTGTATTGTTCCATCTAATATCTATACCCATTTAAAAATAAGGTTAATCGTACAAAAAAAGCAGGCGGAGTGTGCCTGCTTTTAAGCTTGCTGAAGAATTTGCTCTAGTTGAAATGCTCGTATTTTCCTAGGGAGGAAACTTCTTATTTCGTCTTCGTGAAAGCCTACTTGTAGGCGTTTTTTATCGAGTAAAATCGGTCGTTTTAATATGCCGGGGTTTTCTTTTATCAAACTATATAGTTCTTGTAGAGAGAGCTCATCGAGTTCTTGTTCTAGAGCGACATATGCTTTTGAACGTTTGGATATAATTTCTTCTGTTCCCTTTTCTGTCATTCTGATGATCGCCTTGATTTCTTCCTCGTTAAGCGGCTTAGAGAAAATATTGCGCTGTTCATAAGGAAGATCGTGCTCTTCTAGCCACGCTTTCGCTTTTCTGCACGAGGTGCAGCTTGGCGATGTATAAAGTGTGATCATGTGATTAACCTCCATAATGGATTTATACATTGATCTGTGTACAGCGTACATCATTCATTCCTTCGATTACTGTAAGCTACCTTACACCCTTTAAGGTGCTGCTTCCTTAAAATTCGTTCATCACTATCACTATTCGCTTCTCCTTTTCTGTTTCCTTTCGTAGATCGATGAAAACTAGTCGATAAAATTCGCTGGTGTTTAGGGAGTGTGAAAAGCGGGTAAAGAAATGATTACCAGCACAACGGCGGTATACTTAGATAACGATTGAAGGAGAGAAATAGATCATGACAATCGAATTAACATTGCAAATTTTATTATTAACAGTAGGCTTTATTACTGTATCAGCTATTTTCTTAAATGTAGATAAGAAACGCACACAGAAACAGCTTAAACTCGAACTTGCTCAGTATAAAGAGTCTGGAAAGATTCAATATAGCAATTCAAAAGGATGATAGCTTGCTAAAGCTACCATTCTTTTTTTATAGTCGATAGTTTTAAAATATGCCAAGGTGGAATGGTGTTATAAGAAAAAAGTTAGTGAATTGGGAGAGATTATAATGGAGAAAATCGACACCTATTTTCCTGAAAGTTATGAGGAGTCACGAAGAACCTTTCGTGGACACCTTGATAAAATCAAGCAAAAGTGGCCTCAAGCCGAATTGGTTACTGAACAAATCGGTAAAGAGGTAGATAACACGATCGATATGATCAAGTCTGATGCAAATGCATCTAATGATAAGGTTTTATTCTTTACCACAGGTGAACATGGCATCGAGGGGTATGCAGGCGCAGCTGTAACACACATGTTTGTAGAGGAGTACCTCGATCGAATCGATCCAAGAACGACTGGAATCTGTTTCGTTCATGCGTTAAATCCTTGGGGAATGAAACATTTTCGAAGAGTAACCGAGAACAATGTCGATCTGAATCGTCATTATGTCTATGACTCGGTCCCTGAAGATGTTAATAAAAAGTTTGAGAAAGAAAGCGATCTTTTTCTTCCGAATGGCAAGATCCATGATCTAGAACATGAAAAGAAAAAACTGTATGCTCAGTTAGCAAAAGGTCTTGCTAAAGAAGGATATAGCGGGATTAAAGAAGCAAAAGGGATGGGGCAATTCCAGTTCCATAGAGGCGTTTACTATGGTGGGAAGAAAGAGGAAGAACCTGCTGTCTTTTTAAAAAAAGTTCAGCATGACTTATTGTCTACTTATCCTCGCGTGATTCATATGGACTGGCATACTGCCCTAGGCCCTACGAACGAACTCACGATGGTTATCTCAGAACAAGACTCTCGAGAACAAGGGGACTTGGAAAAGGCATACAACATGAAAAACATTGAGAAGTTTGCGCCTACAAAAGTAAAAGGAGATTCGACCTACCACTTTCATAAGTTGAAGAATGAGGATTATCCTGACACCTATCTTTTTTCAGCACTGTTTGAATTTGGCACGTTTGGTACTGGAAAAAAGGCAGAGTTACGCGAATTCATGACGATTGTCCTTGAAAACCACCTTTATTGGGAAGGTGCAGAAAACCCTGAAGATCGAAAGTGGATCCAGGATGAATTTCGCGCAATGTTCTATCCGAAAGAGCAAGAATGGCTAGAGTCTGTTCTGCAAGAAGCTAAGGGGGGAATCGACTCGGTCTTAACACGAGAAGAAATCATGAAATGAGAAAGAGAGCTGGCTCACCCAGCTCTCTCTTATTATGATCCTAATTCAGTTTTCACTTCGTTAATTTGACTATCGATGTTAAGGGGTTTATCCTCGCGATCCTCGATCTTAATGTTGGTGATGACTCTATCGGAGCCACTTTTTAGAGCCTGCGTGTGGATGTCTCTTGCTAGCTCAAATAGCTCATCAACATTCCCTTCAAAAACTGTGGATGTTGGGCTAAGATGGTAAGTAAAGCCTTCCTTTTCAGCTAACCTTACTGCATCAGTTACAAACTGACTCATACTTGTTTGACCCGTGCCGACTGGTGTTACGCTTATTTCTAATAATGCCATGTTCCATCTCCTCCTTATCCTGAGGTTATATATATGACATTGACGAATTGAGGGAAAACGAAACATCGCTGAACATATTCCATTCTAAAGTACTAACGAACGATGATAAAAAGGGGATTACGTGCATGAATCAATCGATTGAAGAGACATATAACAAATTAGCTCGTACATATGAAAAGAGTACAGATGAGGGGTCTTCATACAATGCGTATTACGAACGACCAGGAGTAATGAGCGAGATCAGAGAAAATCTTACCGGAATGAACGTACTTGATGCAGGATGTTCAGCAGGGTGGTATTCAGAACAGTTTGTTGGACGTGGAGCTACCGTTACGGGGATCGATATTAGTGAAAAAATGATTCAAGCGGCCAAACGTAGAGTGGGAGAAAACGCTGATTTTATTCAACATGATCTTACGAAAAGCCTTCCATTTAAAGACGAGTCGTTCGATCTTATTGTGAGTTCGTTAACCCTTCATTACTTAAAAGACTGGGACACTGTTTTTGCTGAATTTAAAAGAGTGTTAAAACCAGGAGGAGAACTCATTTTTTCCGTCCATCATCCCTTTATGGACTTTACCAGATTTAACGTGAACGATTATTTTGAGACGACGATTCTTACCGATACATGGAAAAAGCCAGAAGTTACGATCGACGTAACATTTTATCGTAGAGCGATGCAGGATATTGTAAACGTCGTGACAAGATACTTCACTCTTAAGAAGCTCATCGAACCGAAGCCAGCAAAAATCATGCAAGAAAAAGAACCAAAATCATATGAATATCTCATGACGAACCCTCATTTTCTTATCGTCAAAGCTTGTAAAGACCGTTGATTCTGAACGGAAGGTGAAACGTCACCCCTTCGTAATACGTAAATAAAGTAAGTGAAGAGGAGGGACGTTGTATGGAGCTCTGGATGATCGTACTAATGATTCCTGTCTTCATTTTAGTGTTGATGGGATTTAATTTTCTCATGGGTTACCGAAAAGACCATATTCAAATTGATTTTGATGAGCGATATACGGACTTCAATGAGTATGTAAAAGCAATTACGAATAAGCTAAAAGCCGAAGGACGTAAGGTGGAGTATACGGACTACCGAACATTTAAAATCGATGGAAAAGAATACGTTTTTATTGAACGAAACGTCAGCATTGGGGGAGTGCCGTTACAGCGAACGATTCTTAAGCCTGCTCGATAAGGGTGAACCGTTTAAAACGCTACCGATTTGTTCACACTATGAACGTTAACAATAACGAGGTGAATAATAGTGGAGCAAATCGTCATCACAGCTATCTTAAAGCCAATCGAAGGCCATGAGGATGAAGTGTACAATGTACTCAAGACTGTAACGGAAGCATCAAGGAAAGAATCGGGTTGTATTCAGTATGATGTTCACCAGTCTATGCAGGATTCAAATTACATTCTGATTGAAGTGTGGGAAAATGAAGAAGCGGTAGAAGCACATATAAACTCGTCTCATTATCAGAAGTATAGGGAAAGTATCCCTGATTTTGTTAGTTTGAGAGAAGTGTTTAAGATGAAGAAAATACTTTGAATGTGGTAGTTTGAGCTTAAAAAAGCACTCGCTCAACATAGAAGCGAGTGCTTTTTTTATTTGTCTTCTTTTTTTGGATAGGTTTGTTCTAAGAGTGCATCTACGACTTGCTTCCGTAGTTTCTCATCTAACGGTGCAAGGCTGAAGATTTCAGAGAACCACAATCCATCGACAGCAAGTCTTAAAATAGTTGCTTTCACAGGATCTAATCCGTCTGCCTCGATGTTTTCTTGCCAATTCGCATATGTTTGTTGCAAAGGTTTTAGAAGGTCAGGATTAATCCCTTGAGCAGCAAGCATACCAGCACTTGTTTCCGTATTTTTAAGACTTTGATCGTACGTCGCTTTGACAAAAGCTCTTGTCCATTTGCCATTTTGGTTTATATCTTCTTGTACGGCATTCTCAACATTAGATCGATAGAGGTTGTTCATATGGAGGACAAGCCCTTCCACTAGAGCTTCCTTGCTCCGAAAGTGATAGAGAAGTCCACCCTTACTTACCTTTGCCTCTTCTGCAACAGCATCCAACGTTAGAGCGTCGATTCCACGCTTATGAACAATTAGAGCAGCAGCTTCTAATATTTTGTGCCGTTTTGATTCTCTAGGCATCGATCTATTCCTCTCAACTATATTTTCAAATCTTACCATATCGTATCACTAGCAGAATTCTAGTTCAATATATAGCTATCATCGTGACTCGCGTTATCAGCTTGCTTGTTTTTCCTTTTGTATACGATTTTCCGTATCTTCTTTGACTAGCTTAATAAAAGACCAGCCAAGCATAGGAAGGATGATCAATAGCGGAAATCCTCCTATAATACTGATCGTTTGGAGCGTTTTTAATCCACCTAGATACATAAAGATCATCGGCAAAATCGATAGTGAAAGTGCCCAGAACAATCTGTTCCAACGAACCGGTTCTCCCTCAACGCGTTTTTGAGTCACTGAAGCGATGACATAAGATCCAGAGTCATACGTAGTCGCTAAGAAAATGGTCGCGAGAAGGACGAACACAATGATGGCAAGACTCGCAAAAGGCAAGTTTGTAAGTGTGCCAATAATTGCCGCAGGCGCCCCCTGTTGGTTTAGTGTTTCAATGACAGCATATTGTCCACTTAGCTCAAGGTACATTGAATAGTTCCCTAAGATCCCGAAGAATAGGACTGTTCCAAGACTTCCGTATAGAATCGTACCAAAAACGACCTGACGGATCGTACGTCCTTTGGAAATTCTTGCGATGAAAAGACCTACGAATGGTGCATAGACAATCCACCATGCCCAATAAAAGACAGTCCATGATTCTGGAAAAGCTGTTTTTGTGAATACGCCAAGGTCATTGAAAGGTTCGGTCCATGTACTCATGAGGAAGAAGTTGTCTAACATTCGACCAAGCCCTGTAACGGTAGATTCAGTCATAAACGTGGTTGGTCCAACCGTGAAAATGAAGGCTAATAGAATAAATGCTAGCCACAGGTTGATATCACTTAAAAGGCGAATCCCTTTTTTAAGACCTGAGTATGCACTTAAACCAAAAATCATCGTACAGAATACCAAAATGATGGATTTTGTAACAAATGTATCGGGGACACCAATGAGATGATTTAACCCAGTAGAGATGATTGGTGCTGATAAAGCAAGTCCTGTTCCACCACCGCCAATAAGTCCAAACATAAATAGGATATCGACCAGTCTCCCAAGAAAACCATCCGTGTGCTTTCCAAGAAGTGGACGGCATGCTTCACTAACTTTAAATACATTTACTTTTTTTACATAAAACAAATAGCCGATCGGTAATGCAGGGATTGCAAACATGCTCCACGCGATTGGTCCCCAGTGGAAGAAGCCGTACGTTGCCGCCCATCTCACTGCTTCCTCCGTTCCAGCTTCGATTCCAAAAGGTGGGCTTTGATAATAATAAGCCCATTCGATAACGCCCCAATATAGAATTCCGGTGCCTATTCCACTTGTAAATAACATGGCAGCCCAAGATCCTGTTGAGAATTCAGGCTTCGTTTCAGTACTTCCTAATTTAATGTTTCCATATTTACTAATGCCTATATATAAAAGAAAAAGCAATAATAATAATCCAATGGTAAGGAATACTACCCCCATGTGTCCTGTGACAACATCATTCAGTGTTAAAACAATGTTTTTCCCTTGCTGAGGAAAGATGAGTAAGGGTAATGATACAAAGATGAGTAAGGCTAATGCCCCCAAAAACGTCTTCCAGTCCATGATGTTTGTTGACATGAAAACTCTCCTTCTTTCTTATTTATTTCTCCGATTTGTGAACACAATTGTAAAATGTACTATCCGGACGGTAATGTTTCAAAGTGTTGAAAGGTAAGCATACAAAAGAAAAGAAGAGTATAGTGTATTTAAGTTGGAAAGAGTAGTAGATTTGACATGTTTTGAGCAAAAATGAGGTTTTACAATATCTATAGGTGATTGTAACGGTCAGAGTAGTGGAAGTACGGGATGTTCCTTTTATTTTTATAATGATTCGATTCTGTAGAAATAACGGCTTGAAAATAAACAGTCCAGATGGTATAGTTTCAACTGGCTTGGAAAGACAAAGATAATAATCGATAACAGATAAAGGAGGACATTTTGATGAAAGGGAAAGTATTGTTAACAGCAGCAGTAACGGGTGCAGGAGATACAATAAAGAAAAACCCAAATGTTCCTGTCACACCTAAAGAAATTGCAGAGTCTGCAATCGAATCAGCAAAAGCAGGGGCAACAATCGCCCACGTTCATGCTCGCGATCCTGAAACAGGTGGGATCAGTCACAACGTAGACCATTACCGTGAAATCGTGGAACGCATTCGTGAATCGGAGACGGATGTCATTATCAACATTACATCTGGAGGCGGGGGAGATTTCATCCCTAGCTTATCCACACCATCTGCGGGTGGAGAAGGTACAGATATGCAAACACCGAAAGAGCGCCATGAACCTGTAGGTCAGTTACTACCTGAAATGTGCACGCTGGATTGCGGAAGTACGAATTTCGGTAACATGATCTATATGAGTCCAACTGATTGGTTGCGTGAACAAGCAAAGCTTATACAAGAAAGTGGTGTGAAGCCTGAACTTGAGTGTTTTGATACAGGTCACGTTCGCTTTGCAAAACAATTGATCGATGAAGGATTAATCGATGGTGACCCAATGTTTCAGTTTTGTCTCGGTATTCCATGGGGAGCAGAAGCAGATGCTGAAACGATGCTCTATATGAGAAATCGTCTTCCAGAGAATGCGCACTGGTCAGCGTTTGGAATCGGTAGAATGCAGATGCCGATCGCAGCTCAATCCGCTTTGCTTGGAGGAAACGTTCGAGTAGGACTTGAAGATAACATCTACTTGAGTAAAGGCGTTCCTGCAACGAACGAACAACTGGTTGATAAAGCCGTTACGATGCTTCATGGTCATGGTCTAGAACCAATGACTCCTCAAGAAGCAAGAGAGTATCTACAACTTAGAAACCCGCACGGAGGGAAATAAAATGGCAGATATCAAAAAAGTAGCAGTCGTAGGGACAGGCGTAATTGGTAATGGATGGATTACACGTTTTCTTGCTAATGGATACGATGTTGTCGCAACTGATCCAGCAGACGGCGCTGAGGAGAGAATGCGTAAAGCGGTGGATCATGCATGGCCTTACGTAGAGGAACTTGGGCTAGTGGAAGGCGCATCAAAAGATCGACTGTCGTTTGAGAAAGATCTTGCAACAGCAGTTTCAGATGCTGATTTTATCCAGGAAAACGTTCCTGAAGTTGAAGATTTGAAGGAGTCTGTACTAAAGAATATTGATTCTCATGCGAAAGAGGATGCGATCATCGGATCAAGTACTTCAGGAATCAAGCCATCCTATTTACAGCGCGGACTTTCACACCCTGAGCGTTTTGTTGTAGCGCATCCTTTTCACCCTGTTTATATCTTGCCATTAGTAGAAGTTGTCCCTGGACAAGCGACTACAAAAGCGTACACTGATCGTGCGATGGCGTTCTTTGAAGGCATGAATATGAAGGCGTTACTTGTTCGTCATGAAATTGAAGGTCACATTGCAGACCGTCTACTCGAGGCAATTTGGCGTGAATCGCTTCATATTGTAAATGAAGGAATCGCAACGACAGAAGAAGTGGACAACGCGTTTATTTATGGTGCAGGACTTCGTTATGCGCAGTACGGTCCTTTCCTTACGTTCCATCTTGCAGGGGGAGAAGGCGGTATGCGTCACATGTTGAAACAGTTCGGACCTGCACTTAAGAAGCCGTGGACAAAGCTTGAAGCACCGGAGTTAACTGATGAGCTTCACGATCGGGTTGTTGAGGGTTGTGAAGATCAGTCTCGTGACTGCAGCTTATCGGAGCTTGATAAGAACCGAAACGAATTTCTTGTTAAACTTCTTGATCTTGTGAAGGACTATTGGCCAGAAGCGCAGCAAGTTAAGAAGTCTAACGAATAGGAGGGGGCAACATGTCTACTTTCAAACTTGAACAGGATGTTCTCAAAGAATGGGTCGATTACAACGGTCATATGAATGATGCTGAATATGCGAAAGTTTTCAGCATTGCTGTGGACGAATTTATGAACCATATCGGCCTGAACGAGGAAGGACGCGAACAATACAACTACACGATCTTCACTTTGGAAACGCACCTTTGTTACTTGAAGGAAGCTCATGAAGGTGAAAAGTTAATTGTAAGGAGCCAAATCCTTGATCTTGATCAAAAACGTATTCATATTTTCTTCAAGATGGAAAACGATCAAGGTGATGTCGTGGCAACAAGCGAACAGATGCTAATGGGAATGGATACGACAGAGGGAAGACCTGGAGCATTTCCAGAAGCTGTGGTTGTCGAATTAGAGCAAATGTATGTCGTCGATAAAGAATACGAAACACCGAAGCAGGCCGGCCGAACAATCGGTATTAAAAGAAAATAAGCAAACAAAAAGGCATCCCCAATCGATTGGGAATGCCTTTTTCTGTTTACTGCTCTTCTTTTGCAAAGCGTTCAATCCGTGCATCGATTTCATCACGGACACGTTGGAAGAATGCCCATTTTTCTTCTTCAGTTCCTTCAGCTTTTGCAGGGTCGTCAAAGCCCCAGTGCTCACGTGTAACATGTGGAGGCGTCATCGGACATTTGTCGTTCGCATCTCCGCAAAGTGTTACGACCATGTCAGCATTGTTCAGAAGCTCTGAATCGATCGTGTCAGATGTTTGGTTCGTGATGTCGATGTCGACTTCTTTCATTGCTTTCACCGCATTAGGATTCAATCCATGCGCTTCGATTCCAGCAGAGTAAACGTCGTAGCGATCGCTAAGGTGTTTTTTTGCAAACCCTTCAGCCATTTGACTTCTGCAAGAGTTACCCGTACATAGGAAATAAATCGTTTTTTTGTTAGACATGATCAATCGTCTCCTCTTTGTTATAAGTTAAATGATCAATAGCCACAGATAGAGGCCAAAGAGTGTAATTAATAGTGTAGGAATAGTTAATATAATTCCTATTTTAAAGTAGTATCCCCAAGAAATCTTCACACCTTTTAGGGACAGTACGTGAAGCCATAATAGTGTAGCGAGAGAACCGATCGGTGTGATCTTAGGACCTAAATCAGAACCGATGATGTTCGCGTAAATCAGTGCTTCTTTTAGCGTGCCTGTTGTAGATGTTGCTTCAATTGCAAGCGCATCGATCATAACCGTAGGCATGTTGTTCATAATGGAAGATAAGATGGCAGCGATGAAGCCCATCGAAACGGTTGCTGCTAGTAATCCTTGGTCAGCTGCACCCTGAATGAGGTTTGCGAGTATGTCCGTTAAGCCAACATTCCGGAGTCCGTAAACAACAACGTACATACCGATCGAGAAGAATACGATCGCCCATGGTGCTCCATTTACAACTTTACGCGTTTCGACCGCTGAACTTCTTCTAGCCATCAGTAGGAAGAAGATCGCAACGATTCCTGCGATGATCGAAACGGGAACGCCGATAAATTCACTTGCAAAATACCCTACGAGCAAGACAGCAAGTACGAGCCAGGATAGTTTGAACATCTTCTCATCACGGATTGCTTCTTTCGGTGCTCTAAGCATCTTCAAATCATAGTTCCCTGGAATATCTTTTCTAAAGAAAAGGTAAAGCACAAGGATACTTGCGCCAAGCGCAAAGAAGTTCGGAACGACCATTCTTGAAGCATATTCAACGAATCCGATATCGAAAAAGTCCGCTGAAACGATATTCACGAGGTTACTAACAACAAGTGGCAGTGATGTCGTATCTGCAATAAAACCACTCGCCATAATAAAAGGGAAGATCATTCTTTCTTGAAATTTAAGATTTCGCACCATCGCAAGTACGATTGGTGTCAGGATAAGTGCTGCGCCATCATTTGCGAAAAGTGCAGCTACAACAGCTCCGAGTAGCGTTACGTAAATAAACATTCGGAGTCCGTTCCCTTTTGCTACTCTTGCCATATGAAGAGCAGCCCATTCAAAGAACCCGATTTCATCTAGGATGAGTGAGATCAAGATGATCGCAATAAACGCGAATGTGGCGTTCCATACGATTTCGGTTACGGTTATCACATCTTGAAAATCAACGACACCTACAAGAAGGGCTAGAATGGCGCCACCGCATGCCGACCACCCGATTCCGAGGTTTTTCGGCTGCCAGATGACGAGAATCAATGTAAGTATAAAAATCATGATTGCGAGTAAAACAGAAGTCAAATCGATTCCTCCATTAATCACAGCGTATGCGTCGTCCGCTTAGTTCTAGTTGGTGAAGCTTGTCTCGTTGATCCGGAACGAGCTGAATGATACTTTCGATGATAGAAAAAGCTTCATGGTCTCGGTTGAGTGAGTAAAAGATCCACTGGCTATTTCTTCGCTCTTTCACTAACCCAGCATCGCGAAGCTTACGAAGATGCTGGCTGATGGAAGGCTGGCTCATGTTTAGTAAGTCCACAAATTCACATACGCAGCACTCTCCGTCTTTTAACAAACTGATGATTGTCAGTCTTGTTTTATCTCCTAACAGTTTAAGAACGCTAGCAGCTAATTCCATTTCGATCGCCGTTCTATTCATTGCATCACCTCCAGTCATTAGTATATAAGCATGTACTTATATATGCAATGATTTAATCCTTCAGATCACGATTTTGAAGGTGAAGTGCTCTTCCTGATAGAAAAGAAAGGGTATGACGTGAAAGGAGAGATCTAACATGGAGGCAAGAATAAAAGTGGTACCATATGAAGAGGCAGAAGGGAAACTAAAGGACCTTTATGAGGCATTCAACAATGAAATGGCCAATATATTGCGCGTGCATTCTTTAAATCCTCGTTCTCTTGAAGCACATTTGAAGTACTACAAAGTCATTATGTTTGCTGAGTCGCCATTATCACGAAGGGTAAGAGAAATGATCGCAACGGTCGTCTCAGTAGAGAATGAGTGTTTTTACTGAATGGAACATCATGGGGCGGCGCTCCATTTCATTACGAAAGATCGTGAACTAGTAGAAGGGATAAAGAAGAATTATCGAGAGCTGGATTTAGAAATGAAGGAGCTAGCAATACTGGATTACGCTGTTAAGCTTACGAAAAAGCCGAGCAGTGTGACGGACGAGGATGTGGCGGAATTAAAAGAAATAGGGTGTATCGATCGAGAAATCCTCGATATTTGTCAGATTGCTTCTTACTTCAACTTTGTGAACCGAATGGCAGAGGGGCTAGGGGTTTCCTTAGAGCGGCGATAGGGATAAAACAAACAATCCCTGCCTTACTAAACGAATGCCTATCCAACATGGTAACTATAGCATAGGATATAGTAATCCATGATGGAAGGGAGGCCAACTCCATGGGATATGGTTACGGCAGCGGGTTCGCTCTAATTGTTGTGCTGTTTATTCTCCTTATCATCGTAGGTGCAGCTTTTGTTGGAGGCGGGTACTAATACTCGATTTCTAAAGCTGCATGTAGCGGGTTAATCCTGCTAAATTGCATGTAATGAGAACAAGGATGCAGGGAAGGCTAATTTGGCCTCCTCTGATAACGAGAAAAAGCAGCCCTTCTTGGGCTGCTTTCTACTTATTTCTTAAAGAGTTTGCGTGGTAAGATCGATCGTGGGTTCAGTTTGTTTCCCAGTGATCCGAAGCCATTTCCACTGTTTGGATCAACAAGCTCATTGTGCTCAAAATAAACACGAGGCGTTTTCCAAAGTGCGATGAGCGCTCTCGTCATCGGCATTTCATGATAGCGATCAGGCCACATGTCTTTAATGTGCTGTTTAACGAGCGGATAATATTTTGGGCTCATACCAGGGAACAAGTGATGTTCTGTGTGGTAAGAGAAGTTAAAGTGAATCTTATCTACCCATTTTGGAACGGTAACCGTCAAGCTGTTAGCAAGTGGGTCGTTCACAGGGGTCAATGGATTCAAACGATGGTTTGTTGAAATGTAAGCCATAACGATAAAGTTTGCGATCAACAATGGAATAAAGAATGCAAAGATCCATTTTTCGAATCCCATGATGAATAAGAGTCCGATCCATGTTACCCATGGAAGAACAACTTGTAGCCAGACTTCTGTCTGCTTTCCTGATTTGAATTCTTTAATGTATACAAAGAACATTTTCATCGAATGTGCAGTGAACTGAACAGTAAGTGATGCAAAGCTAAAGAATGCTCTGATGAATAATGGCAGTCTATAGATCCAACGGAAGATCTTCATCTTCGAGATCTTCTCGAGCGTTGGCCATGCATCAGGGTCATTCTCATCATGTTGTGTGTGCACATGGTGGTTCATATTATGCCATTTACGCCATAATTTTGGTCCAGTACTTAACGGAAAGAAGGCGATTGCACCAAGGGTGTCTCGAAGCCAAGGCTTACGTACAACTGTTCCGTGCAAAATTTCGTGACCGAGAAACCCAAGTCCAGCAAAGCTTGCACCGATTACAACTGAGAAAACTAAGTTGATGAGTGGATGCAAGTTAAACAGTCCTATGATCAGGAAGCTGGCAACTGTAATCAACAAGTATATGAGACCGCCGAATAATCGGCTAGGTACGGGTTTAAAGGCATCCTTTGGCATGTGTTTCTTCACACGTGCCGCATACCAACTGAATGAGTGTAGATCTTTCACTAAATCACCTTCCAATAGTCATTTGGGCAGAATTTTCAATTTTCTTATCTATGATTCGCAGTTAACTTTAACAGCACGATAAAGGCAAGTCAATGGAATTTATGACCAAAAGTTATGACCAGGTACTAAAAATAGTCATTTGAAAAATAATAACGCTATTATGCCAGACTAAAAAGCATAACAACAAACACGATTGTAAAAACATTTTAAACAAAATTATTTTTAGTCATACATGTAATCAACATGTAGAAATTCTTTAAATACTTTAAAAATGGGATCCTGTTTTGTGTAAAATGGTAGAGGATGAGTGGAAGTTATTTCTTACCTTTCTAGTATAACGCTTCTGGAAAGAATAAGATAATTTTAAGAAGCGTAAAGCAGAATTGTGGAAATACTTTCTTGACTTGACTACTTGTAATGTTTAGAATAATAAAAAAATACACGAGCGATGATGAAGAAGAGTAGTCTTTAGTAACACGTCAGAGAGCTGATGGGTGGTGTGAATCAGTGTGTGCTGAAGGGGAATGGGCTTCTGAGCTTCCGGGACTGAACGAAGGAGTAGGTTGCGGCGGAAGGTCTTACCGATAAAAGAGACACCTTATAGAAAAGCTTTCTTTTCTGTAGGAGTTAAGCGCGTTTGTGTGAAGCAAACGAATAAAGGTGGCACCACGGGTTTCTCGTCCTTTTCATAGGATGAGAAGCCCTTTTTGTGTTGATTAGAATGGAGGATGAGTGATGAAGAAAACGGTGTTGACGGGTATTAAACCAACAGGAAGGATTCACCTTGGGAACTATATCGGTGCGATCAAACCAGCGTTAGAGCTTGCAGCAGAAGAGGATCCTGTTTATTTCGTAGCAGATTATCATGGACTTACGAAAATACAAGATGCTGAACAGATGAAAGATCTCTCGTACGGGATTGCTGCGACATGGCTTGCTTTAGGACTTGATCCATCCACATCCATTTTTTATCGCCAGTCTGATGTTCCTGAAATATTTGAACTTTCATGGATTCTTGCATGTTTTAGCTCAAAAGGGTTGATGAATCGTGCGCATGCATACAAGGCGATCGTCGATCAAAATAGAGAAACAGGACGCGAAATCGATGATGGAGTCAACATGGGACTGTTCACATATCCGATTTTAATGGCTTCTGATATTTTACTCTTCCAGTCTGATCTTGTTCCAGTTGGGAAAGATCAAATCCAGCATGTTGAAATCGCTCGTGACCTTGCAGATACGTTCAATCGACAATTCGGTGAAACGTTCAAACTTCCAGATTATGTTGTGAAGGAAGAATCTGCTGTCATACCGGGTCTCGATGGTCGGAAGATGAGTAAAAGCTACCATAACACGATTCCGATTTTTGAAGAGCCTGAGAAACTTAAGAAGTTGATCAACAAAATCAAGACGGATTCGACAAAACCTCATGAAGCGAAGGATCCAGACGATTCGACCGTATTTGCACTTTATCGTGAATTTGCAAGTCAAGATGAGGTTAGTAAAATGAGAGATCGATTTGAAAATGGAATTGGATGGGGAGAGGCGAAAAAAGAATTGTTCGAAGCGATGAACCATGTGCTTGAAGAGCCTCGAAGAAAATATAAGTATTACATGGAAAATCGAGAAGAGCTTGATCGGATACTTGCTGAAGGGGCAGGAAAAGCTAGAGCTAAAGCGAAACCTCTCTTGAATGAAGTGAAGCAGAAGATCGGAATAAAAGCATGAATCGATTGAAGGAACGCTCGAAATGAAAGAGAAATGGGAAGAATGGGAAAGATGAATGAAGTGAGGTGTAGTGAATGAAATATGAGCTGTCTAAAAATATTGGCTTACAAGTAAAAAATGTCGCTGAAGCGAAAAGGTTTTATGAGAAAGTATTTGGTTTTAAGCACCAGGAGCACAGTACAGTCAATGAGGTAGAATTCAAAAGCGATCACAATCACATCTTTTTGATCGATGGAGAGGAAAATCTCGGGCCAGTCTTAGAGTTAGAAGTGGAATCATTAGAAGAAGCAAGGAATGATTTATTGAAGAATGGTTGTAAAATCATTCGCTGGGAAGGAAAAGGGAAAGATTGCTATATCCAAGATCCTTATGGAATGACGTTTAATATTTGGGAGAAAGGTTAAGAAAGAGCTGCCGAAATGGCAGCTCTTTTTACTTACGGAGTGGTGTTTCTTTTGAAACGAGCTCTGATTGAATGATATATCGTTCTGGTGCGAACCCAATATAATCAAACGGATAGCAAGTTGTTAACGTTAAAGTAGGCTCGTCCTTGTTTACGATAACGGAACGGTCATCTTCATCTGTGATCCAAATCTTTCTTACTTGATAATCGTATACAGTTCCATTGAATTCTACATACAAGTGGTCGCCTTCTTCTACTTGATCAAGGTTGTGAAAAACGGTGTCTCGATGCCCAGAGAGAACCACGTGGCCATTTTCATCAGGCGTGACAGTCCACTTACTTTCGTGTAGACCGACACCTTTCTTCAATGAATCCTCATCCGTTCCATAGTAAACGCTGTATGTGCTGCCTATCCTTGGAATCGATAGCATAGCTGCTTTTTCACCATACTCATATGTGGATTTTGATTCTTCTTCCTCAACAGCAATCGTCTTTTTCTCCACGGTCGATTCCCAACCTGGATGGTTTTTTTGGACGACTTCTGGCTCATGGGTAACAGCTTTGCTTTGATCCCAAAAGGAATAGCCACTCCATAAAACGATCAAAAGACCTACAAATAACAGCAGAATTCCAACCTTTTTCATAGATGCTTAACGCTCATTAAAAGGTTTGTCATTCGAACTCCTCCTATAGAAACAGTCTCTACTAATTGTCTTCCTCAGGAGGTAAGATGTAAACCATTATTTCAAATATTTTCAAAAAAAGATCAGATTGACAGACGTTTCCACTTGGTGGTAGGTTAATGTTAACTTAAATAAACAATAAGTTAACATTTAAATGGGAGGCAATTGGATGCTTAAAGTCGAAGAAACAACAGCGAATTGGGAAAAATTTGCGGATCTTGCACTTGAAGGGAAACCGCTGACAAAAGAACAAGCTATTTCAGTACTTTCATCCTCCGATGAATCGTTATTACCTTTATTGAATGCGGCATACCGCGTGAGAAAGCATTATTTCGGGAAAAAAGTAAAGCTGAACATGATCATCAACGCGAAGAGCGGGTTATGTCCTGAAAACTGTGGGTACTGTGCTCAATCCGCCTATGCGGATACGAACGTAAATAAATATGCACTTCTAGACAAGGATACCCTTGTGAGTGGGGCACGGGAAGCGATGAATCGTAAAGCTGGTACATACTGTATCGTGATGAGTGGACGCGGTGCAACAAACAGAGAACTTGATAAAGTAATCGATGCTGTTGAAGAAATTAAAGCCGAGATGCCTCTTAAAATCTGTGCTTGTCTCGGAATTCTTTCTTCTGAGCAGACGAACCGTCTGAAAGAAGCCGGCGTTGATCGCTACAATCATAATATCAATACGAGTAAAGGTCACCATGACAACGTCACAACAACGCACTCATATGATCACCGTGTGAAGACGGTTGAAAATGTAAAGGAGTCTGGTATTTCACCTTGTTCAGGCGTAATCGTTGGAATGGGAGAATCACACGAAGATGTGTATGATATGGCAGCAGAACTTCGTCGAATCGATGCCGACTCGATTCCGGTTAACTTTCTTTACTCTGTGCCCGGTACGAAGATGGAAAAGATGGATGAGCTTGATCCAAGATACTGCTTAAAAGTGCTCGCGCTATTTAGGTTAATGAATCCAACAAAAGAAATCCGTATCTCAGGTGGGCGTGAAGTGAACCTTCGCTCTCTACAAGTGATGGGATTATACGCTGCAAACTCCATCTTTGTCGGAGATTACTTAACGACTGACGGTGCTGAGTCTTCAGCTGATCATAGAATGATAGAAGATTTAGGTTTTGAGATTGAAGAGTGCGCTTTATAAGCTATAAAAAAAAAGCTGCCATGATGGCAGCTTTTTGCTAGTTAGTCGATCGGATCTTCCGCTTTTCCGTAGCGAATCACATCGAATATCGCGAGGCCATCACTAGGCTTTCCAGCATCGTTCCGGTATGGCATAAGCGAAAAGAAAATAAAGTAAACAGAGAAATAGGAATACTGATAAAAGAAAAGTGTCACAGGTAGGACATCTAAATTCATAAGTAGATTAAGAATCAAGATAACACCTAGATTGAATAAACTACCTGCGGCATAGATGGCAACATGTGCCCACGTTTTATTGTAGGTTAGTTTTTCATACTGACACCATCCTTCCATGAAATACTTCTTCTTCACTTCGAGAGCCCCGAGATGGAACAGCGTTTCACCTGTACCTATACAAAACTTAATTTTCCCACCGAACAGTCTCGCCGTAAGAACGTGACCTGCTTCATGAACAAGCGTTACGATCGGGAGAATCAAGAAAAAATTTATTAGAAACATTGGGATATCGCTTAACGTAAACAAAACCATTCCTCCTGGATGCAAAGAGAATTTTGTGCAATGTTAGAGGTGTTACCCCTTTTTAGTAAGGTGTTAACACTATTTTTTAAAAAAGTGACTGTTAAATAAAGGTTCCAGTCCAACTGTATTGAACTAGTACGTTATGAAAGAATAGGTTTGACAGATCTACATAATGAAAGGTGTGTTTAGGATGGAAAATATAATAAAGCAGATGGATATGACCCGTACTTTTTTATTGATGGGTGCTGAGAAGATCACGGAAGATAATGCAGATATCATTCCAGAAGGATTCCCAAATTCACTGCGATGGCAGTTAGGTCACGTGCTTGTCTCGTTTGAGTACATCGTATTCCATATGGCCGGGGAAGAGGTTAACCTCCCTGAAGGCTATACTGAATTGTTTACAAGAGGTACGAGTCCGAAAGATTGGACAGTTGACCCTCCAAAAGTAGCAGAACTCAAAGAACGATTATCTGAACAGATGGGTCGCTTCAAAGAGACGTTTGAAAATCGTCTTGATGAGAAGATTGAAGAAACATTTAAGGCTGGACCAGTAGAGCTGCATACAGTCGGTGAGCTCGTTCTTTTCGCACTCTTTCATGAGAGTGAGCATGGTGGTTGTATCAAAGGGCTTCACCGTGCAATCAAAGGTGCACAGTAAGAGGAGCTGACTTATGTCAGCTTTTTTGTGTTCTTTAACGATTTAAATGAGGAAATGCTTTCGAAGAGAAAGGGGAGAGAGAACATGGAGCAAGTAATCGAACAAATTGAGGAGCGTATAAAGGAAGTGGGGTTTTCTGGTGTTGTTTATGCGCGGAATGAAGATGACGTTGTGATCAAGTCGGCTGCTGGTTTTGCGAACCGAGCGGAAGAAATCAAGAACAACATTCATACGAGCTTTGGAATTGCTTCTGGATGTAAAGTGTTCACAGCGATCGCGATCTGCCAGCTTATTGAGAGAGGACTAGTATCGTTTCAATCTACAATAGGGGAATGTTTCAAGGTTCCATTTCCACACTTCGATAACGAAGTAACAGTTCATCAGCTTTTAACACATACTTCTGGAATACAGGACTATTTTGATGAAGAAACGATGGATGATTATGAAGCATTATGGCTCGACACACCGGCCTACACAGTAACTGAACCGAAAGATTTTTTACCATTGTTCCAGGATGGGAAGATGAAGTTTGCTCCTGGGGAAAGATTTGCCTATAACAACGCAGGTTTTATTGTACTTGGCTTAATCGTGGAGGAGATTACGGGGGAATCGTTCACTGACTATGTAGCGGCAAACATCTTCAGTCCATGCGGCATGCATGATTCTGGTTATTTTCCACTAGATGCGCTTCCTAAAAATACGGCTAAAGGCTATATCGACTTTGAAGATGGATCGTGGAAGACGAATGTCTATTCCATTCCTAAGGTTGGGGGACCGGATGGCGGGGCGTATGTGACGGCTCCGGACATGATTAAGTTTTGGGAAGGCCTTATTAATGGAAAGTTGGTCAGTAAAGCGATCGTTCATCGTTTGCTAACAAGCCATGTGCATGTGAAGGATAATACCTACTACGGATACGGAATTTGGATAGAGATGAATGAGGATGAGGTTATGAAGTATTACGTGATGGGCTATGATCCTGGAGTGAGCTTTGAATCTGCTTATTATCCTTCAACAGATTTCATGGTTGCCATTCCGTCAAATAAGGAAAAAGGTCCTTATAAACTTTTGAAAACACTTGAAGAGGAATGGGGAATGAACGAATAAAACGAAGTCAGCGCCTATACAGGCTGCTGGCTTTTTTTGTTTTCTGCATTTGAAATGCCAATTTTAAAAAAACGGTCGTCGATAAGTTTCTCGTTAGACTATGAATCGTTTTACGAGAATGATAAAATGTCTTAAATAAGTTAACTTAAATTATAAATAGGTTAACATTTTAGGTGGAGGTGAACAAAAATAGATTGAATCGAGAACGAATAAGAGAAATGACAACGATAAGTGTATTAGCGAGCTTAATCATCGTGACAGGGATGATTAAGGTCCCGTCACCGATTCCTGGATCGGATTTTCAACTATCCGCACCACTAGCTGTTGGAATCGCGGTCGTGTATGGTTTTCGAAAGTACATCATAGCTGGTATTCTAGCAAGCTCGATTCTACTGATGCTTGGCTTCCATACGATACTGAACGTGGAAATATCTATGGTTTTTAGGATCGTAGCGGGAGGAGCTGTGGCATTGTTCGGTCCTTCGATTCCAGTCGTGGTCTTAGCTGGTCCACTTGGATCGATCGCAGCCAGATTTGTACTTGCTGAAACATTACAAGTAAGCGTATGGCCACTTTTGGCAGCTGCATTACCGGGCATACTCTTCGCTGCCATCACCGTTTTACCAGTTACATCGCTATTAAAACGAATTAAGGTCGAGGGGAATAAACAGTATGCGAGATAAAGAATTATACAGTATACGAATGCGAGCTTCGGAAGGTGGAGCACATGAAGACGGTGGTAAACACGTTTCTGGAGGAGAACAACTCTCAACTAAAAATGAGTTGATCGATCGCGCTGCATCGCTAGTACGACGAGCTTTTTCTCATCAAAGAGGAGAACCCGATTTTCTAAGGCTTACGATTGAAAAGGTAAGTGAACCTGTTCACGGTCTAACGCCCCTACCTGTTTCTTATACGCAAGTATCAAACGCATCACAAGGAAGACTTGTTGCAGAAGATTTGTTAAAGCAAACAGGATTAACGGAGCAGGTAATCGTTAAAGCCATGTCTGTCTTAGAGACATGCTATGGAGTAAGAGGAGCAATCATAATCGACTCTTCTACAGGCGACCGAATAGATGGTCGTCACGATAAGGGCATCCGGGTATCCCGGCTGGATTGGAATGAAGCAGATTATACCTGTTGGCTTGAACATTTTCAGATGGAAAAGAATCAGAGGTTGAGGGAGGCGTTACCTCTCGCTACTAAAGTCGCTTCACATCCAGATTCGGTTGCAGAGTTTTGCTTTAGTGATGATCCCGATTACATAACAGGCTATGTAGCTTCAAAGAAGGTAGGCTACCATCGCATCTCTCAAATGAAGGAACGAGGCGATGAAAACGGTGGAAGATTATTCTTTGTGAATCCACAGTGTCATGTGTCATCGTATATCGACTATTTAGAAAAAGAGCCAATTCTATTAAAAGGAGTTTAATCTATGAATTTAATCGAGAAAAGTAAGAAGCATCTCTGGCTACCATTTACACAGATGAAGGATTATGATGAAG
Source organism: Alkalihalobacillus sp. CinArs1 (assembly GCF_947387515.1). Classification (GTDB taxonomy): domain Bacteria; phylum Bacillota; class Bacilli; order Bacillales; family Guptibacillaceae; genus Guptibacillus. Next base: position 136,311 of record NZ_CANDOB010000002.1, read on the forward strand.
ACCCTTTGATTATTGAAAGTGGAGAAGGAATTAAGGTGAAAGATATCCATGGAAAAGAGTATTATGATGCCTTTTCTTCCGTATGGTTAAACGTTCATGGACACCGAAAGAAGGAGCTAGATGATGCAATCCGAGCGCAACTCGATAAGATCGCCCATTCTACGTTATTAGGAATGACGAACGTCCCTGCAACTGAACTAGCTGAGAAACTTGTAAATCTTGCTCCTGGTCCTTTAACAAGAGTCTTTTATTCAGATAGCGGCGCTGAAGCTGTGGAAATAGCAGTTAAGATGGCTTATCAATATTGGCAGAATAGAGGGAGAAAGGATAAACAGAAATTCATTTCAGTTAAAAACGGCTACCATGGTGATACGATTGGAGCTGTTAGTGTGGGCTCGATCGATCTATTTCATCAAGTGTATGGACCGCTGATGTTTAAAGGTTTCAAAATGCCCGTTCCCAACGTCTATCGCCATGAAACAAGAGATCCGGAAACGTGTCGAGATGAATGCCTCAAAGGGCTAGAAAACGTATTGAAAGAACATCATGCTGAGATTGCGGGGCTAACCATCGAATCGATGGTTCAAGGAGCTGGCGGTATGATCGTCATGCCAGAAGGATTTCTATCGGGTGTGCGTGAACTATGTACCAAATACGATGTTCTCATGATCGTAGATGAGGTTGCGACAGGGTTTGGTCGAACGGGTACCATGTTTGCGTGTGAACATGAAGGCGTCGAGCCAGACTTGATGGCTGCAGGAAAAGGTATTACTGGTGGCTATCTCCCGATTGCAATCACCTACGCAACGGAAGAAATTTACGATGCGTTCTATGACGATTACGAAAAGCTAAAAACGTTTTTCCACGGTCACTCTTACACTGGTAATCAGCTGGGGTGTGCGGTTGCGATTGAAAACCTCCGTTTATTTGAGAGTGAAAAGATCGTAGAAGGTGTTTCGCAACGGTCTGCACAACTGAAGAAACGGTTGGCGGAATTAAATCGCCTCGATCATGTAGGGGACGTTAGACAGCTAGGGTTCATGTGTGGGATTGAACTCGTTTTAGATAAGAAAACGAAGAGGTCGTTTCCGTTTGAGAGTCGTGTCGGCTATAAAGCTTCCCTGAAAATGAGAGAGCTTGGTTTATTAACAAGACCTACTGGAGATGTTGTCGTCTTCATGCCGCCTCTTGTGAGTACAGAGACTGAATTGGAAGAGATGGTCCGCATCATGGAAAAAGCGATTAGCGAAGTTACGAAGAAGGAGGCTGACCGTCTTGCACAGTTTAAAGAATGATTGGATACAAAAAGAGTTACATATGATTGAAGAAAAAGGGTTGTCCCGTGGCTTACGATCGGTGGAATCTTCTTATCAACCTCTTGTTCAAATCGACGGAGAAGCGAAAGTGATGGCAGCCTCGAACAATTATCTTGGATTAAGTTCGGATGAAAGCTTGATAGGTGTTGCGATCGAGGGAATGAGATCGTTTGGAGTTGGCAGCACGGGTTCGCGTTTAACAACGGGAAATACAACGCTGCACGAGCTTCTCGAAAAAAGGATTGCACGCTTTAAAAAGTGTGAAGATGCCTTGCTTTTTTCGAGCGGCTATTTAGCGAATATCGGGGTTCTCTCTTCGATTGCTGGTGAAGGGGATGTTATTCTTAGCGACGAATTGAACCATGCGAGTATTATCGATGGCTGTCGGCTGAGTAAAGCAGCAACAAGAGTATATAACCATGTAGATATGGCAGACCTTAAAGAGCATTTAGTACGCAGTCAAAATAAAAGGCGCCGGTTTATCGTGACGGACGGGGTATTCAGTATGGATGGAAACATCGCGCCTCTACGTGATATTGTATTGCTCGCTGAAGAGTTTAATGCGTATGTCATCGTTGATGACGCCCATGCAACAGGTGTGATCGGAGAAAACGGCAGAGGTACAGCATCATATTATGGCGTTTCAGTTGATGTAACGATTGGAACATTTAGTAAAGCGATCGGTACGGAAGGCGGGTTCGTTGTCGGCTCTAAGGATGTGATCACGTTTTTACGTAACCGTGCTCGGTCGTTCATTTTCCAAACTGCACTCTCACCAGGTATCGTCGCTGCAAGCATTCGCGCATTAGAATTGATCCAGCATGATTCCGCACTTCGCGACCAACTTCATCTCTCGATCAAACAATGTCGAGAAGGACTGAGGGATTTAGGCTATTCCGTTTTGGGAGAGGGAACGCCGATTATCCCCGTTGTAATCGGAGACGCTACAAAAGCCGTACAGTTTTCAAGTGCGCTTGAAAAGGAAGGGGTTTTCGCGCCGGCAATCAGACCTCCATCTGTTCCAGAAGGGTCAAGCCGTATACGTTTAACGTTGATGGCGACGCATCAAAAGAAACAAATCGATGGTATTCTTCGTGCATTTTTGAAAGTTGGAAAGGCATTTGAGGTGATTTGATTGAGTAAAGGAATCTTTGTGACTGGTACGGATACGGATGTAGGAAAGACGGTTGTCTCATCGGGTATCGCAGCTGTATTAAAGAGGAGAGCGCACGACGTAGGAGTATTTAAACCGATGTTAAGTGGCGTGAAAAGGGAAGATCCAGCGAGTGATACGATGCTGTTAAAAACGTTTTCTGGTGATGATAGCGAGATTGAGGCTATCACGCCCTTTCAGTTTGATGAACCGTTAGCGCCTTACCTTGCAGCAAAGCGGCAAGGCTGTGAGGTGCCCTTCTCTGAATTGATAGATCATTGGAACGATGTGAAAGGACATCACGACTTTTTTATCGTAGAAGGCGCTGGAGGAATTACGGTTCCTTTAGGTCATGATTATCGTGTCAGTGATGTTGCAGAAGAGATTGGCTTTCCTATAATCATTGTTGCACGCCCAAACTTAGGCACTTTGAACCATACCTATTTGACGGTCGAATATGCTAGAATGTGTGGCTTAAATGTTTTAGGCGTTATCGTAAATGGGTTGGAAGAAGAGAGAAGTGTTGCTGAAGAAACGAATCCAGGATTGATCGAACAATTCTGTAACGTTCCGGTACTTGGCGTCATTCCAAGAATACATTATATCGATGAACACACCCTTGCGACTGTTTTTGAAGAGCACATTGATTTTGCAAGGTTACTAGATAATCTAGGGTGATCCGTGAAGTATCCCTTTCAACTAGCGATCCGTTCTTTTATACTATAGGAAAATAAAGGAATGAAGGAGAGCTGATCTTGAAACTGAAAATGTTCTTATTGATGGGGGTACTCATCATACTTGCTAGCTGTTCAACACCACCTTCAGCCATCGATGCGTTCGATACATATGTAAAGAAGTGGAATGAACAAGAGTTTAGTAGTTTGTACACGCAGCTGTCGCCGGCTGCACAGGAGTCGATTACAAAAGAAGATTTTGTCGAGCGCTATGAATCGATTTATTCCGATGTTAAAGTTGAGGATTTGAAGGTAACATTTAAGAAGCCTGAGGAAGAACCAGAGGCGAATGAAGAAGGAGAAGTGACGTTTCCTTTTTCAGTTTCGATGCAGACGCTAGCAGGAGAAGTTGCTTTCGAAAACGAGGCAACGCTCGTCCTAACAGAAGATGAGGAGACAGAGACATACAAAGTGAACTGGAATCCTTCATTTATTTTTAAGGAGTTAGAAGAGGGTGAAGAAGTCGCCATTTCTTCAGCAGTCCCAACTCGTGGAGAAATAACGGATCGAAACGGTTTAGAGCTTGCCGTGAATGGAACGGTCAAACAGATCGGAGTCGTTCCTGAAAAAATTGAATCTGATAAAGAAGCGATTCTGTCGCAGTTAAGTGAAGTCTTGAAGGTAAGCGTTGAAGCTATTGAGAAGGAACTAAGTCAAGGGTGGGTCCAATCGAACCCTGCTCAATTCGTTCCGATTAAAAGTGTCATGGAAAAAGAAGCGGATTTGATTGCTGAAGCAATAACGATTACTGGCGTGCAAGTGAACAATACGACAAAACGTATTTATCCACTTGGTGAAAGCGCCGCACACTTAACTGGGTATATCCGTAATCTATTAAAAGAAGACTTAGAAGAATATGCCGAAAAAGGCTACTCAAGCTATGAAAAGATCGGTGTCGCAGGACTTGAAGAAATTTATGAAGACAAGCTTCACGGTAAAACCGGTTGGACGATTTTAATAAAGGGGACTGAGAAAGTAATTGCGAGTACACCGAAAGTGGATGGTGAGAACATACAAGTAACGATCGATTCAACCGTCCAGGAGAAGCTGTACAACGAACTCTCTGGGAAAGCTGGTACAGCGGTAGCACTTCATCCGACAACGGGAGAAACACTAGCGTTGGCGAGTTCTCCTGCGTATGACCCGAACGATTTCACCCTTGGATTCGATGAAGGTGAGTATGATGCGCTAGCTGCTAATAAAGATCAGCCGTTTTCAGCAAAGTTTAATAAAACGTATTCGCCAGGATCTACGATCAAACCGCTTACTGCTGCGATTGCTTTAAAAGACGGACTCGATCCGAATGAGGTTGAAGAAATTGATGGGTTGAAATGGGGAGCAGACTCTAGCTGGGGTAGTTATAAGGTTACGCGCGTAAAACCAGCAGATCCTCAAGTGACGCTTGAAGAAGCGCTCATGCATTCTGATAATATTTACTTTGCGAGAAAAGCGCTTGACCTAGGAGCGGAAAAGTTTCAGCAAGGTCTTGAATCATTTCTGATCGGAAAGGAAACCGACTTTCCGTTTCCAACTGCAGATTCTTCTGTGTCAAACAACGGTTTAGAAAATGACATCCTGTTAGCTGACTCAGGCTATGGACAGGGAGAACTATTGATTTCGCCATATCATCTTGCCATAACGTATACGACGTTTGCGAACGATGGGAAGATGGTGAAGCCTACGTTAATCATGGATCAGGGTGGTGAAGCAGTGGAAGTTGTTTCTTCTGAAATTGCTTCAGTCGTTGATGGTGCTCTTTCAGAAGTCGTTTCAAACCCTGAGGGAACTGCATATGAGCCTAAGGTAGAAGGAATCTCGATCGCAGGGAAAACTGGAACGGCTGAATTAAAAGGTGCAGGTGAAGAAACCGGACAGGAAAACGGTTTGTTCGTAGCTTACAATACGGACCGGAAAGACTTACTCATCGCCATGATGGTCGAGAACGCTTCGAGTCACGACGTCATCGGTAAAGTTAAGAGTGTATTCGCTCAAATGCAGCCGTAAAAACGAAAAAGCCACATCTTGATCCAAAAAAGGATCGAGATGTGGCTTTCTTTTACTTAGATTCCTTCAACGGTACATCAGGATTTTTCTCCTGGAACCAGCGAAGCGCAAAGTCGTTTGTGAATAAGAGGACTGGACGCTGCTGCTGATCGTAAACGAGAAGGTTTCTCGAGTTGTCGACAAGGTTTTCTGGCTTATCTGCTTCAATCCATCGCGCGTGCTGATGAGGCATCGTGTCGAATTGAATGTCAGTGTTGTATTCACCCTTCATGCGGTGTTCGAAGATTTCAAACTGAAGTCTTCCGACAACGCCGATGACGATTTCATCCCAGTGCGCGGTTTTGTAAACCTGAATCGCACCTTCCTCTGAAAGCTGCTGTACGCCTTTGTAGAAGTGCTTTTGTTTCAACGCTTTTTGAGCTCGCACTTTGGCAAAATGCTCAGGTGGGAAGGTTGGTAGTGCACCGAACGAATAAACGTTTTTAGAACCGACGAGCGTATCACCGATCTGATACGTTCCGGAATCATAGAGCCCGACGATATCTCCTGGATAGGCTTTATCGACATTGCCTCGAGACGATGCGAAGAAAAGCTGTCCTTGAGAAAGCTTCATACTCTTATTCGTTCTTTCAAGCCAAGCTTCCATTCCTCTTTCGAACGTGCCTGATACGATACGAAGGAATGCAACGCGATCGCGGTGGGCAGGGTTCATGTTTGCCTGGATTTTGAAGATAAAGCCAGAGAAGGTTTCATCTTCAGGCTTCACTTCTCCTTCAGAGCTTTGTCTTGGTGCTGGAGGTGGAGCAAGGTCTAGAAAGTGGTTTAAGAATGTTGGCACTCCGAAGCTTGAAATCGCACTTCCGAAGAAGACAGGCGTTTGTTTTCCTGCCTGCAATGCTTCCTCACTGTACGTTGAACCTGCTTCATCAAGTAACATCACGTCTTCTTGAAGCTGATTCACAAGATCTTCGCCAGCTTTATCCTTTAAGACAGGGTCATCGAGATCTGAAATGTAGACAGCTTCTTTCTCCTTGTTATCACCGTCTGTATCATAGAATTCCACTGCTTTTTTGTGTCTGTCGTAGACGCCGTGAAAGTCTTGACCCATTCCAATCGGCCAGTTCATCGGATAAGATTCGATTCCAAGAACTTCTTCGATCTCTTCAAGTAGTTCGAGCGGTTCACGTCCTTGACGATCCATCTTATTCACGAACGTGAAGATCGGGATACCGTGCTCACTAACAACTTTGAATAGCTTTTTCGTTTGGGACTCGACCCCTTTAGCGGCATCGATGATCATAACGACACTATCAACAGCGAGAAGCGTTCGGTACGTATCTTCACTGAAATCTTCGTGACCAGGCGTATCGAGAATATTGATCGTATGTCCTTTATAGTTGAAGTTCATCACTGAAGACGTAACGGAAATTCCGCGTTGCTTTTCGATTTCCATCCAGTCAGATGTCGCAAACTTTGAGGACTTTCGTGATTTAACTGTACCAGTTGAACGAATTTGTCCACCAAGAAACAAAAGTTTCTCTGTTAACGTCGTTTTACCAGCATCGGGGTGGGAAATGATCGCAAACGTTCTTCTTTTATTTATTTCTTCTTGTAATTGGTTGCTCATAAGGCGATTTATCCTTTCAAATATCACTTCTTATGTAATATAACATAATCCCATCTCTCTTCCTATTGTAGAGATGAAAGGATTCTGTCGATGCTTGTTGAAATAGAGTGGAGGGGGAGGGAATCGAATGAAAAATTTTGATGAGTTTTTAGACGAGTTTCTAGAAAGCTGGAGGCAATCATCCATCGATGGTGTGAAGTACAAGATTAGTGATAGCTATCAGGCTAGAGAAATCACGAGCCAATCAGAAATTTATGATTTTGGTTATACCGAATCTGTAAAAGGTTGGGAACAGGCTTTTACTGCATTTAAAAAGGATGGTACACAGTGGGACTTGAAAAAGGTATCGGTCACACCGCTAAGAAGAAATGAAATGCTTGCAGTTATTTGGGCTTCCATCTCTGCTGGTGGAAAGCGTAGTGAAACGGGCAACTTGTTCTTCAATACGTTCCGAAAAGGTGTACAAGGAGAATGGAAGCTTGTAAGAAGTTACATTGAAGCAGGTGTTCCTCAAGAAAACATCACCAAAATCGAACGATTTAATTGGTAAAAAAGGGACCGCTCGGATAACATCGAGCGGTTTCTTTATAGGGAAGGGTCTTTTAGACTAGTTATCGATAGGTCAGAGAAGAGAACAACACCTTTTTACTTATTTCAATCGATCCGAGTTCGTTTAATTGACTTTACGGTGGGAATTAGAAAAAATAGTAGTGAAATGATCCAATTTAGATATAGAGGAGTGAAATGAGTTGAGTAAGATGACCTTATCAAAAACAGTTAAGCTAAATAACGGCGTTGAGATGCCGCAAGTTGGTCTAGGTGTATTTCAAGTAAAAGAAGAGGAACAGCTTATCGGTGCCGTTACTGCTGCGATTAAAAATGGATACAAAAGCATAGATACTGCTGCGATCTACGGAAACGAAGAGTGGGTAGGCAAAGCGGTCAACGAAGCTGGTGTACCTAGAGAAGAACTCTTCATCACTTCTAAAGTATGGAATTCGGATCAAGGTTATAATGAAACGATCCAGGCTTTTGAAGCGTCGCTTGAAAGAATGGATCTCGAATACTTAGATCTATACCTTATCCACTGGCCAGTGGAAGGGAAGTTCGTCGACACATGGAAAGCGATGGAGCACCTTTATCATGAAGGGAAGATCAAAGCGATCGGTGTGAGTAACTTCCACATTCACCACCTTGAAACACTGTTTAAGGAAACGACCGTTAAACCGGTAGTTAACCAAATCGAGCTACATCCAAAGCTAAACCAAAAAGAAATTCGCGATTTCTGTGAGAAGCATGAGATTAAGGTGGAAGCATGGTCACCTCTTATGCAAGGTGAACTATTAGAGAATGAAGAGCTGAAAGACATCGCTGAAAAGCACAACAAATCAACTGCTCAAGTCATCCTAAGATGGCACTTGCAGAACGATGTCATCATCATTCCGAAGTCTACGAAAGAACATCGTATTAAGGAAAATGCTGATTTATTCGACTTCGAACTTTCAAATGGAGAGATGGATCGTATCAACGCGCTGAATGAAGACAAACGAGTTGGACCAGACCCGGACAACTTTGATTTTTAATGTAAGAACCGATAGGAAAATACTCCTATCGGTTTTTTAGTTCTGCATCCAATGGATTAATTTTCCTCCATAGGAAAAATTGCTAATTTTGACATTGTAGTGTTTGCATAAGTCTTATATTATTAAACTATTTGAGGATAGTTTAAATTCGCCCTAGATTCATAGGAGGCATCATATTGGAGAAGTATAAAAAGAAATTTGCTAGTAAAATTAGAGATCAAATCAACGCGATAAAAAAGAAGAATGAGAGCGTTCCTGAGAAAGAAATCTATCAGCTTCTGCACACGATAAAGGGAACAGCTGGTACAGTCGGATACCAGCATGTGGGAGAACAGGCAGAGGCAGTCATCTCACAGTTTGATGAAGAGAGTGAGAAAACGTTCTCCAACGAGTATACGGTAAAAGTGCTTGAGGGTATCGTTGAGGGAATAGATGAGGGCAATGCTGCCGGGGCAACGTCTGATGAAGAAGAAGTGGTCATCCTCATCCATCCGAAACCAATGACGTTGATCGAAATGAAAAGTTACATAGAGAAACAAGGGTATATCGTCTTTGCTTCTTTGCAGCTTTCGAAAGCACGTACAGTGATCTATGATATGAATCCTGACTGTATCATTTTAGAGCATTCACTGATGGATCAGGATAAAGAGATCGCTGATGAAATTAGAGAAAAAGCAGAAGTGCAGTTTATCCCATTAGTCATTACGGATGAGAACAGTTCTGCAGTGAATCGGTTGAATAGCTACAAGCTAGGTGCGAGCGACTATTTTGAATCGGACATATCGATGGACGAGTACTTCATTAGAATGAACGATAAAGTGAAGAAGCGCAGAATGGTCATGACCTCCGTATTAACAGATGAGTTGACGGGAGCTTATAATCGAAAGTTCCTAGAAAACCATCTGAATCATCTGCGTTCGGAAATGATTAGAACGAACGAAAATGTCAGCATCACCATTCTAGACATCGACCATTTTAAATCGATAAATGATCAATATGGTCATTTGATAGGAGATCAAGTGTTAAGGAAGCTCTCCCACTTTATTATGAATCGTAAGAAAAGAAGGGATACGCTGATTCGGTATGGCGGGGAAGAGTTTGTGGTTGTGCTTCCAGGAAGAAGTACTTCTGATGCGATCGACTTCATAAATGAACTTCTCACAGATTTTCAAAAAGAAGTGTTCGGCCCGCAAACTGAACAGTTTTCAGTTACATTTTCAGCTGGCATCGTGGAACTCGATACAAGTTCAACCAACCGAGAACTATTGAATCTAGCTGATGAGGCGCTATATCGAGCTAAGTCAAATGGTCGAAACCAAGTTGTGTTCTATGACAATGTTCCTTCCAATGAAAAGAATATCAAAACGATACAAATCGCCATTGTCGATGACGATGAAATACTAAGAACGATGCTTTCATCACACCTTATGGACCTTCAGATGGATGGAAATTATCACATCGAAGTGAAAGCCTATCGAGAAGGAGAGGCGTTCTTTGAAGATTCATGGCATCGAACGAGCGCGCCTTGTCTTGTATTACTCGATGGCATCATGCCTCGGATGGATGGTATAGAGGTATTGCATCGTCTTCGTCATGAGAGGGAACAAAGCCGCTACACCGTAATGATGTTGACCGGTAGAAAAACAGAGAGAGACATCGTTAGAGCGCTAGAACTTGGCGCTGATGATTATATTACGAAGCCTTTCAATATGCTTGAGCTAGAAGCTCGTATCCGTAGACTTATTGAGAAGGTCGTTTAATAGGACGGTCGATGATATGAACGCTGTATTTGTAGTATTTCAGCTTTTTGTTGTTCTGCTTGTGGTTTTAACACTGCTGTTTTGTTTTCTTCTTATAAGAAAATACCTCAGCAATCGCTTTGATGAGAAGAAAGCGTATTGGAAGAAGTATTATTTAGAAAGCATCATGGAGGCGCTTAAAGGAACGCGGGAGCTTGCACCGCCAGAATCGAAAGCGATGATGGAAGCGTTAGAGGACGTGCTGACAAGGTACTACTCCTTGATGAAAGGAAATACCTCCATGATGGCGGAGATCGAGATGATCGCTGAAAAGTATTTTTTAATACATTATAAAACTCAACTGAAAAGTAACAGTTGGAGTGTGCGGATGAACACGCTTTATCGCATAGAAAAGTTTCGCATGGCTGCGTTGAGTGATGAGTGCATAGCGATTTATGAAACCAAACATGTAACTGAAATGGAAGCCATTCAAGTACTGCGAGTTTTAGCAAACATACAGGATGATCGAGTCTATTCCATCCTTTTAAAAGAAACGAAAGAGTACTCAGGGTTTTATTATCTAGATATTTATTCACGACTTGAAAGACCTTTGTTTGAAGCGTTGATCATGTCGATCGATGAGTTTCCGCTATGGATTCAACAGACGTTGATCGAAGCAATGGGAGAAAGAAAAGAACATGATTACTTACCTTACATCGAACCGTTCTTAAGCTCTTCCAATACAGAATTCAGAATACGAGCGTTAAAAGCCATCTCTAAGATGGGATACATGACGAAGATCGATCTCATTATCCCATCGTTCACGTCTGAGAGCTGGCAAGAGAGAATGATGGCGGCAAAGGTTGCTAAGATGCAGCGTGATGACCGCTTCGTACATCTGCTGCTGCCCCTTCTCTCGGATCAGTTCTGGTGGGTAAGAACAGCAGCAGCCGAATCCCTTTCCTATCAATCAAATGGTAAGGCGTTATTAAGAGAGATCTCTAGTGAACATGAAGATCGTTTCGCTAGAGACATTGCCCTCGAGTGGCTTTTGAGGAAGGAGCATCTACGTGACCCTCGCTAACATCTTCACAACGTTATTAATTATTTTCACAAGCTTTGTAGCAGTCTATCTTGTGGGGATCATCTTGTTTTATTTCATACTGTTCATTATCTCTGCGATTCAGTTGAGAAAAGAACACAACATCGATCAGTTCGAGCAATACGAAGAGATCATCGACTCATCATTCTCGCCGCCCGTGTCGATTTTGGTGCCAGCATATAACGAAGAAACGGGCATCGTGCCAAGTGTACGGTCGTTACTCAGCATCAACTACCCGGAGTTTGAAGTTGTCGTCATAAACGATGGATCAAAGGATGGGACACTGCAGGCGGTAGTAGAAGCTTTTAGTATGGTAAAGGTTGAAAAAACGGTTCGTAAATTAGTGGACTCAAAAGACATCAAGCACGTTTATCAATCTACGTTATATGAGAATTTATTTCTAGTAGACAAAATGAACGGTGGGAAAGCAGATGCTCTTAACGCTGGAATGAATGTTGCCCACTATCCTTATTTCTGCTCACTCGATGGTGATTCGATCATTGAGAGAGATGCGTTTGCAAAGGTGATGAAACCGATCATCGATTCTAAGCAGCAGGTTATCGCTGTTGGAGGAAGTGTCCGAATCGCGAATGGATGTGAGATCGAGCGAGGTGAAGTGATGAAGGTCGCACTATCCAGAAGTCCACTCGTGGTCATGCAAGTAATCGAATATTTGCGAGCGTTCCTCATGGGAAGAATCGGCTTATCACGTCATAATCTCCTGCTGATCATCTCTGGCGCATTCGGTGTTTTTCATCGTGAAAGTGTCGTGAAGGTAAACGGTTATCGAACGAACACGGTTGGAGAAGATATGGATCTTGTTGTGAGATTACACCGCTTAGCAAAAGAAGAAGGTTCAGGCAAACGCATCGTCTATGTACCTGATCCTGTTTGCTGGACTGAAGCCCCTGAAAGCATGAAAATTCTCAGAAGACAGAGAAGCAGGTGGCACAGAGGACTCTTCGAAAGTCTTTGGTACAACAAAAAAATGTTATTTAACCCTCGGTACGGGTTAGTCGGCACCATCTCGATGCCATATTTCTTTATCGTTGAATTTATTGGACCAGTCATCGAGCTCATCGGATATATTCTGATGATTCTCGCACCATTCATTAGTGGTTTCTACACACCGTTCGCATTCATGCTGTTTTTGTTAGCCGTCATCTATGGATCGCTTCTATCGATGAGTGCGGTACTGCTAGAGGAATGGAGTCTTCGCCGCTACCCTAAGGTAACCGACCTCGTGAGACTCTTTTTCTATTCTCTATCAGAAGCATTCTGGTTCAGACCGATGACAGTATTGTGGCGTGTAGAAGGAATCTTTCAACTATTTAAAGGAAACCAAGGCTGGGGAGAAATGAGTAGAAAAGGAGTTTCGAAGTAAGTGTTTACTCACAAGAAATTAACGTCATACGCAGGTGTTGTAGCAGGAATCCTAACGTTACTTGTGATCATCAGCATTCCGGTCATCATTTGGCACTCTCAAGGAGAACATCAACAAGACGTTTACATTATTGATAAAACAGTACCAGATCAATCGTATCGCGAACACCGCGGACTAACATGGCTGCTCAATTATGAGAAATGGGTGAAAGAAGATGGAGCATACGATGCTTCAAAAGACTACACTGGCTTCCATCCGGGCGAGGAGCGCGAATATGCCATTTCCTCTTTCCCCGATACGTTAAAGGATTATGAATTGATCTATCTCGCCGACTCATACGGCGTTTATGAAGATGAATACTATGGTGGAACAACGAACGGCGACCGATCAGCCTCCCTATATGGGGGAATGCAAGTGGATGAAGTGAATAAGATCGCTGAGGCAGTGCAAAAAGGATCGACTTTCATCGCTGAATTCAACGCATTCGGAAGTCCGACTGAACAGGCTGCGAGAGAGCGGCTCTACTCTGTTCTTAACCTGGAATGGTCAGGATGGATCGGACGATACTTTGAAGAGCTCGAAGTCGGAGGAGAGGTTCCTGCTTGGGCAGTGAAAAACTATGAGAAACAAACGGGAGAGAAGTGGAAGTTTGAGGGTGATGGTTTACTTCTCGTAGATGAGGATGATCAGTTGATCGTCATCGAGGGTGAAGAGATCGGGGAGGATACCGTCACATTCTCATTCACAGAAAACGGAAAGGATCATGTGAGTGATCATCTTGTTCAGGAATCAAGTTCTTATCATTACTGGTTTGATATCGTCACGCCTGAAAACGATGAGGAGATATTAGCTACTTATTCTCTCGATGTTACGGAAGAAGTGGAAAAAACGTTATCGCAAAGCGGCGTTCCCGTAACGTTTCCTGCAGTGATCAACCATCAAGATACATATTATTTTGCTGGAGATTATGCTGATCGCTCATCTACATTTGATTTTTATCAGTACAAAGGGATCCCGTCGATCAATCGCTTACTCACTTTTGGAGACAACTCTTCAATCGATGCGTTTTACTGGAAAATGTATGTTCCGATGATGAAGTCTGTACTCGAAGAAGTCGAAGAGAAAACAAGTGATAAGGAAGAAGTGCAGCATAAGAGCGAGGTGTATACCTCTGATGGGGTCCGCGTAGCTGGTCAAGTAAGCGACGATCACATCCAACTCTATCGAGATGGAAAATGGGAAGACATGTTGATCAAAGGCGTGAATATGGGAATCGCAAAACCTGGCTATTTCCCGGGAGAAACGGCGATTACAAAGCGGGAATACAAGCGATGGTTCAGACAGATCTCTGACATGAATGCGAATGCGGTAAGGGTCTATACGATCCATCCTCCTGGGTTTTATGAAGCGCTTCTCGAGCATAACAAAGAAACTGAAGAGCCGCTCTACCTCTTCCACGGCGTTTGGGTTGAAGAAGAACCGATGCTTGAGTCTCAGAATGCATTCGCTGAGGAGAATCTCGAACTTCTAGACCGAGCGATCGAAGACACGATAGATATTATTCATGGAAATGCTCGCATCGAGAATCGGAAGGGGCATGCTGGTGGAATTTATTCTGCAGATGTCTCGCCTTATGTGATCGGTTGGATTCTTGGAGTCGAGTGGGATCCTGAAGTTGTCGTTTCTACGAACGAGAAAAACGCATCACTAGCGCAATATGATGGAGACTATGTTTCAACTTCGAATGCTAGTCCGTTTGAAATCTGGCTTGCGAACATGATGGATAAGACGATGCGGTATGAAATGGAGAATTACCAGTGGCAGCGTCCGGTTAGTTTTACAAACTGGGTAACGACGGATCTTATCGAGCATCCTGCTGAGCCGCTTGAAAAAGAAGACCTTGTCTCGGTGAATCCAAATGCAATCGAGCTGAAGGAGACGTATCAAGCCGGTCAATTTGCTTCTTATCATATTTATCCTTATTATCCTGACTTCCTGAACTATGAAGAGAAGTATGTGAACTACAAGGATCACAATGGCGAGAAAAACAATTATGCAGGGTATTTGAACGACTTGCGTGGTGAACATTCAATGCCTGTCCTCGTAGCGGAGTTCGGTGTGCCAGCTTCTAGGGGAATCACACATCGGAATGTGTACGGGATGGACCAAGGCGGACATTCTGAATCAGAGCAAGGAGAGATCGATGCGAAGTTGTTCGAATCGATCGTTGAAGAAGATTATGCAGGAGGGCTCATTTTCTCCTGGCAGGATGAATGGTTTAAACGAACGTGGAACACGATGGATTACGATAATCCGGACCGACGTCCATTCTGGTCAAATGATCAAACAAACGAGCAGCAGTTTGGTTTGCTTAGCTTTGATCCAGGTGAAACTCTAAAAGTAAAAGTTGATGGAGACGTGACTGACTGGGAAGACGCAGGTATCAAGCCGCTCGTAACATCAGATAACGGCAACTTTGAGAAATTGTATATGACAAGTGATGAGAAGTATATCTATTTTAGACTAGATTATGAGAATATGACGCCAGAATTGCTAGAAGAAGAACATACAGCACTTCTTTTCAATACGATCGGTCAACAAGGAAGCACAGCCTTGTCAGAATCTCTTGCAGCAAGCGAGGGGATCGATTATATATTGAATTTAAACGGAAAGACAAATTCACGTCTGCTTGTCCACAGCTACTATGATACGTTCTATTATCAATACGGCGAGTCGCTCGGATTAATCGATAAGAACGAGTATGCAAGTGATCCGAACAACGAAGTGTTCCACCCTCTGCGTCTTGCTTTGAATAAAGAACTCTACATTCCAACAGAGGATAAAGTCTATCCTTTTGAAGACTATGAAGCAGGTTTACTCACATACGGTAATGGTGATCCAGAGGACAAGAAGTATAACTCAGTGTCAGATTTCATCATGAAAGACAATCGTATTGAAATTCGACTGCCATGGGCTTTGTTCAACGTGAAGGATCCTAGTAAGAAAGAAATTTTTGGCGACATCTTTGAGAAAGGACTGAAGTCATCGAGGGTTTCAGAAGGGTTTGAAATCGGGGTCGTTACGTACGAAGGTGAAGTTGAAAATGAAGGTTTAAAGATACAAACAATCTCACAAACAGAACCGAAGCTTGATGACGAAACCCTTACCGTTTCAGAATTTGCTCAATTTGAATGGGACGAGTGGGATGAACCAACTTATCATGAACGATTAAAACAATCCTACTATATTATTCAAGAAGCTTTTGGCCGATATAAGAAGTAGAGAGGTTCTACTTCTTTCTTTTTAGGTTAGTGAGTATAGAAAAAGGATGTGTAGTGAATATGAATGCGAGAATACTAGTAGCAGACGATGAAGAAATTTTGCGCATGTTGATCGTAGATACACTTGAAGACAATGACTATGAAATCGATGAAGCAGAGGATGGCGCTGAAGCGCTCGATCTCATCAATTCAAATCCTTATGACCTTGTGCTGCTCGATTACATGATGCCCGAGATGACAGGCTTAGAAGTTATCGAAACGATCAGAGCCAAAGGGAATCATGACGTAAAGATCATGATGTTAACAGCTAAGGCACAAAAGAAAGATGAAGACCTTGCGAAAGAAGCAGGAGCAAATTATTTTCTTTCAAAACCTTTTAGCCCTATCAATCTATTAGAAACAGTCGAGGCAATCTTAGATGAATAAACGCTGGAAGAATAGTCTTTCTCATCAGTTTGTAAGAATTATGGGAGGGTTTCTAGTCGTTATCGTACTTGTGACGATAGCGCTTGGGTTATTCACACATCAAATCGAGAGAACGTATGAGACGAAGATAAACGATCTCAGAAGTAAATATGAAGCTGCGATTGAGCTTGAAGATAGTTTGAACCAGATGTTTTTTGAAGCTAGAGGGTACTTAGGGTTTAGACTTGATTCCCCTTTCCTCGCATCTTATGAACAAGAAAAAGCTAAGATTGAAGAAAACATCTCGAACCTAGAACCAAAGTTAAGCACAGACGAAGAACGGCAAAAAATAAAGGATCTTGAAAATTATCTCGTTCGCTATAATCGGTTGTTTGAAGAAGCGCTAGATTTAGTGTCGGCTGATAATACAGAAGGACTTCAACGACTTTCTCGAGACATGGGTGGGAGTGACCTTGTATATACAGCCAAAGATTCAATCAGAGAACTCGTCAACTCAATCAGAACGGATATTAAAGAGACCGATGAAGAGCTCATCAACCGTCTTTCGACGATACAAGACCTTTTCATAGCGTTCGTTGTTTTCCTACTCTTGATCGCTACCGTGCTTGTCGGTGTGATGGCTCGAAAAGTTGGTCGTCCTCTACATGAACTGGCGATCGCCTCGAGTCAAGTTTCAGCCGGCGAGCGTGTTGAGGTGCCTCATGAAAAAAGGTTTGATGAATTAGGTGAACTAGCGAGAGCTTTCAACTCGATGGTGATGAGCATCCAAAGCAATGAAAGTAAACTGATCAGTACAAACGAAGCGCTTCTCAAGCAGCGTGAGGAATTAAAAGTTAACAAGGAAGAGCTTGAGCAGAGCGTCAAGACGATGAATTATCAAACAAAAGTTCTTCAGCATCGCAATCAGTTGAACCGCGCATTAGCGTCAACTTTGAGTAAAACAGATCTTCTGCAAAGCATCATTTCGAACTTGATCGAAATTCTCAATGCTGATAGAGGATTGATCGTTCTCCTCAATCAAAATAAGGACTATGCAGCGGTTGGCTTAAAAAACGAGATGGTACAACGCTGGATAAATCATATCGATGACGGGCCAGCATTAAAAGCCATCACACAGAAGAACTATCACATCGTTAGCAGACAAGCGACTGAGGGAGAAGCTGGTTACCATGCTCTCGAGCGTTCTCTTTCATATGATCTATACTTACCGATTATTTCTGAGGGTACGCCTGTTGCACTTATGTGTCTCACACGAATCGGAACCGTATTTACAGAAAAAGAAGTGAACGAAGTAGACGACTTATGCAGGCAGATCTCACTGTCTCTCGATAAGCTGCGTTTATATGAAACTACGGAAAATGAACGTAAAGTTACGATGGAAGTTTTGAATACGGTTAGAGAAGGCATTCAGTTAGTCGACCGAAAAGGTGACACAATTTCAGTGAATAACCAAATGTGTTCAATGTTGGACGCGTGTATCTCAGATGAAAACCGAAAAAAAGACTTCGATGTGTGGAGCAGCACGTTTTTAGGAAAAGTGGATGAAGACTATCGGGACGTGGTAAGAACATATATCAACCGTGTGATAAAAGGAATCAAACCGCAAGAAAGTGAACTCGTCTATCAAACAAACCATGAAGTTCCCCGATTTATTCGGATGTATTATGAGCACCTGCATAATGCGGATAAATTTATCGGTTCAATCTTTGTTCATCGAGATATTACAAGAGAATATGAAGTGGATGAGATGAAGAACGAGTTTGTTAGTACAGTGAGCCATGAACTCCGTACGCCACTCTCAAGCGTGCTAGGGTTTACAGAGCTCATGATTTCAAAAGATCTAAAGCCTGAAAAGCAGAAGAGGTATTTGAAGACGATTCATAAAGAAGCGAGTCGTCTAACGGTTTTGATCAACGATTTTCTCGATATTCAGCGCATGGAATCAGGGAAACAAATGTATGAGAAGACGGCGATCAACTTAAAACCAATCGTTTCTGACGTGCTGGAGAGTTATATAGAAACGTACAAAACGCATCGTTTTAATATTGAGGATACGAGTGACCATCATGAGATATTAGGAGATACGGATAAAGTCACGCAATTGCTTAATAATTTGATTAGCAATGCTGTGAAATATTCTCCTGAAGGTGGTGAGATCACACTTCGTTTTGAAGAAAAGAACGGCATGATCCACCTGCACATAGAAGATGAAGGGCTAGGCATTCCAGATGAAGCGATGTCTCACTTGTTTGAGAAGTTTTATCGGGTGGATAACAGTGATCGACGTCAGATTGGTGGAACAGGCCTAGGCCTAGCGATTTCAAAAGAAATTGCCACAGCGCACGGAGGAGATCTGACTGTGACATCGAGCTTAGGACAAGGGAGTACATTTACTATTTCTTTGCCTATTCTAGGTAAAGAGATGGACACGCCTAAAGATGGTGGAGTTCTCATTGTAGAAGACGATGATAGTCTGGCGCTTTTATTGATGGAAGAACTAAAAGCGAGTGGGTTCGATGTTTATCATTGCAGAAGCGGTGAATCTGCCATCCACATGATCGAAAAAATGACGCCGCGTGGCATCGTTCTCGACATTTTGTTAGATGGAGAACTGAGCGGTTGGGATGTTTTGAAGGTAGTAAAAGAAACGGAGCGGACGAAGGATGTTCCGATTGTCGTTTCAACGGTAACAGAAGACAAGCAAAAAGGACTGGATCTCGGTGTGAAGGATTATCTCATCAAACCGTATCCGCCGCAAGACTTATCAAGGTCAGTCATCAAAGCGTTATCCTCAGAAGAGACGGGTGAAATCCTTATCCCAGAGGGTGCGATTGAACTTGGTAAGGAGCAGGGAGAAAGATGGAAGTAGAAATCTAAACGAACTTTCTTCAGGAAATAAGGGTGTGCCGATGAGCACATCCTTTTTTTGAAGTGGCACAATTATTCTTATTCCGACAAGAATAAAGGAATTTCAAGCTCGAAGAAGAAATCATATCATGTCTGACTTTAATTAAAAGGGGAGGCGTACGAATGAAACTTCTTATCCTAGGCGGTACGCGGTTCATCGGAAGGTATATTACTGAACGGGCATTAAAGAATGGACATGAAGTTACTCATTTCAACCGAGGAAATCACGCTTTTCCTGAAGTCGAAACATTGATTGGAGATCGAGACGGTGATCTTTCGGCTCTTAACGGAAGATCGTTCGATGCAGTCATCGATACGAGCGGTTATTTTCCGAGAACCGTTTCCAATTCCACTGCACGATTAGCAGAAGTTGTCGATCATTATACATTTATATCGACGATTTCAGTGTATAAAGAGTTTGGCGAAAAGCCTTGTACGGAGGAGTCGCCTGTTCAAGTTATTTCTGAAGAAGAAGCAGAGAGAGTAACGGCTGAAGGTGCTGTTCCTGGGGAACATTATGGAGCGTTGAAGGCACTTGCCGAGAAAGAAGCGGAAAAGCATATGCCGGGGAGAGTGCTGCATATACGGCCTGGTTTAGTTGTTGGACCGCACGATTATTCAGATCGCTTCAGCTATTGGGTGAAACGATTAGAAGAGGGTGGCGATGTGCTCGCGCCAGGAAGACCACAGCGTCCGATTCAATTCATCGATGTAAGAGACCTAGCAGATTGCATCGTAAAAATGACGGAAAAGAAGGTGACAGGCGTTTATAATGTCACGGGTCCAGAACGTCATCTGACGATGGGAGAGCTGCTCGATACCTGTATGCGCATAAGTGGAAGTAAAGCGCTCCTTCACTGGTTAGATGAAGAGTTTTTGATCAGCCAAGGAGTTACACCATGGAGCGACCTGCCACTATGGTTACCGGAATCGAATAACGCAGCTGCTGACATCAGCGTTGATAGAGCGATTGCGAAGGGGCTAACGTACCGTCCGATCGAAGAGACCGTTAAAGACACGTTAGCGTGGTTGAAAACGAGAGACCCATCGCTCGATTGGAAAGCGGGCCTCGACCCTGAGAAAGAAAAGAAACTTTTGAATAAAACGGATCGAATGTATTCATAGTCTAAAGGAGAGTTTGAGATGGCTTATGAGTTAAAGACGAAAGAAAACGACAAAAGCGTTATCGAGTTTATTGAAAATGTTGAAAGCAAAAAGAAACGTGAAGATGCGTATCGATTGCTCGACATTTTTACTGAAGAAACAGGATACGACGCAAAGATGTGGGGAGAAAGCATCATAGGATTTGGCTCCTATCATTATAAATACAAAAGCGGTCATGAAGGAGATATGATGCTTGTTGGATTCTCGCCTCGTAAAGCGAAGATCAGTTTATATTTTGCAACAGGGGAGCCGAAACGAGAAGAAATACTTGAACGCTTCGGAAAGCATACAACTGGGAAAGCATGTGTGTACATCAATAAAGTAGACGATATCGATGTTGATGTACTGAAAGAATTGATTCATGAGTCGATCACATTTCTACGTGAAACGTACCCAGAGCAGTAGAGCGGTGCAACTGTGAAACGAATCCATTATAGCTGGATCATCTTAGTCATTACCTTTTTCACAATCATCGTAGCAGGTATCATCCGTTCATCTTCAGGGGTCTTTATCATTCCGTTTGAAAATGAGTTCGGCTGGGATCGCTCGGTCATATCGTTGGCATTTGGAATCAGCTTGTTTCTATATGGTTTTTCGGGCCCATTCATGGCAGCTCTTATCGAGGTCGTCGGACTTAAGAAAATGATGGTGTTCGCCATGATGACGCTGCTCTCTGGTTTAGGGTTAACATACGTGATGCAGGAATCATGGCAGCTCATCTTGATTTGGGGCGTAATCATCGGTCTTGGATCGGGTCTATTTCTTACAGTTCTGAGTCCGTATGTGGCGAACCGATGGTTTGAGAAAAGAAGAGGACTAGCGATTGGAATCTTAACTGCAAGCACGGCAACGGGCCAGTTAATCCTTTTGCCACTTCTTGCGATCATCATCGATCACTATTCGTGGCGATGGGCGGTAGGACTCATCTTCCTTCTCAGTGTCGTGATGTTTGTCGTCGTTTTGTTATTTATGAAAAGTTCACCTCGGGATGTGGGTGTTCTTCCATATGGACTTGAGGAGGAGCGCGAAGAGAGTGAAGCGTTCGGGAATAAGAATCCGATTAAGATGGCGTTCGGTGCTCTTCTTGAAGCTGTAAAAGTTAAGGCTTTTTGGCTGCTTGCCGGAAGCTTCTTTATTTGTGGCCTCTCAACGAGTGGCTTGATCGGCACACATTTTATCTCTTACTGCATAAGTTTTGGAATTACTGTAGTGACGTCTGCAGCACTTCTTTCTTTTATGGGAGTATTTGATTTGATCGGAACAACGCTATCAGGATGGTTGTCTGATCGGTTCGATAACAGGTGGCTATTATTCTGGTATTATTCGCTAAGAGGCGTCTCGCTGTTACTGTTGCCATACGCACTGACTGAGGGCTCAGTCACGTTACTCGTAATCTTCTCAGTTTTCTATGGATTGGACTGGATTGCAACAGTGCCACCGACGATCAACATATCGCGGCAAATCTTTGGTTTGGAGAAAAGCGGCATGATCTACGGCTGGATCTTCGCCTCTCATCAAGCAGGCGCTGCCGTTGCAGCTTACGGAGGCGGGCTCATCTATAAGGTGTTCTTTTCTTATACGTGGGCGTTTCTTTACGCTGGAATGTTTTGTTTGCTTGCGAGTCTGTTTGTCATCCTGATTAAGAAAGATACGAATCTAGTAAGGGCATAAGCATAAAAAGGAGACGGGCATTCCCGTCTCCTTTTCTTTAACCTGTATTTTGCAGTAATTCCCTTATGCGGGAAAAAGCTTTTGTTTTCGCTACTGGTGGATGATTGATCAACGCGATCAGTTGAACAATTAACGTTGGAAAGAATGATTTTTTGTGGCAAATATATTTCGGTTCCCATGAGTCCGCGAACTTGGCTTTAAATTCTTGTAGTCCTTTAAAATTATAGCGGCTGTTTCCGTGACAAAAGGCAAGGCGCATCAGGCGCTCACACATTGGCGAATCTTTGTGATTTCCAACATTCGAGAGCGGGGCCATTCCGAGGCTGCACTTCTCAACGTTTTGTTCTTTTAACCATTTGAATATATGAATAAACAACACATCCATCGTTCCGTGTGGACTGTTTGCACCCTTCCTCATCAAATCGATACAGCTGTAACTAGAAGTCGCGATGGTGGCAAACGCGATGATCTGACCCTCAGGATTTTTCAGTAAAGCGATTGGGAAAGATGAAACGTAATCTTCGCTGAACGAGACGACAGAAAAGCCTTTCTCCTTCTGAGACCCAAGCCATGACTTCGAAACCTCTGCTACTTCTCGGAGAAGTCGACTGGAATAAGGAGGGTGCATGACGGAGAACGTGAATCCGTTCCGCTCAAATTTATTACACCTTGTTCGAAGCTTCGCCCACTGCTTCCCAGCAAACGTAAGGTTCTCGAGGTTTACGATCGCTTCCTCACCGATTTTCGTAAACCGGTACCCATGCTCATGGTAATGGTGCATGTAGCATGGAGATGCCTGATAGAAGATCGGCGTTAATCCAAGCTCTCTGCTGTAGTCGCAAAATTCGTCGATGGCATCTTTTAGCAAAGACTCCTCACCGATCGGGTCACCTAATACCATCAATTTGCTTCCGGTTCGTCTGTATGCGATTAACACTTTACTTTCCTGAGCCCAGAAAATCTGTTTATCCTGTAATAAAATCAGGTGTGATAAGTGATGGCCGCCATATTCTCTTAGAAACGAGACAACCTTATCCATATCAACATCGAATTCATTATCAAACATGTACGCTCTTCCTCCTGCGTGTTTTGCATCTCTATAAAGATAACATATGTTGAGAATGAACGTTGCAGTAATTTTTGAACGGTTATGGAAATTTTGGGGTCTTGAAATAAAAAAGTTTCATAGACAATTTTGCTGTAAGGCATAAAATCATCGTGTTTTTCAATCGATCATAGTACAAGAGTAGTGTATGAATTTGAGCTGAATCAAAAGACCTAA
Organism: Alkalihalobacillus sp. CinArs1; assembly: GCF_947387515.1. Classification (GTDB taxonomy): domain Bacteria; phylum Bacillota; class Bacilli; order Bacillales; family Guptibacillaceae; genus Guptibacillus. Next base: position 159,684 of record NZ_CANDOB010000002.1, read on the forward strand.
TCGTTTAAAAAGGTGCAGTAAACAAAGCGTTTTACAACGTCAAAGTGAGTGATAGAAAGAGGATGATAGGTCAAAAGGTACCTCCCATAATAAGGATGAATGTTATATACAAAAACAGGAATAAAAATACTAAAATTAGGAGGTGTACTAGTTCATAGAATGCGGAGGTAAGAGATGAAACATCAACTTATAACAGGAATAACGGCACTCGGTTTGTTAGCTGCACCAATGGTTGGTTCAGCTAATACCCATGGAAGCGACAAGGTTCATACTGCTGAAAACTATGAGGAGAAAGATGGTAGTCTTTTCAATAGTGAAAACTACGATTTTGTGAAGTATTCGAAGATCGGTGATAAGCTTCAAGACATTCAAAAGAAAAGTAATCGAATGACGATCGAGACATCTTCTGAATCTTCCGATGGTCATGAACTATTCGTCGTAACCATCTCTGATCCAACTACGAAAGGGAAATATGGCTATCAGAAAGCGTTAAGAAAGAAAATGTTCAACAACCCTGAAAAAGCGGAGAAGTTCATTGAGAAACACCCTGACTTCAAAGTTCCCGTGATGATCAACGGTTCCATACACGGTACAGAATTTGTAGGGACGGATGCTTCTCTTCAATTGATCGAACGATTCGCTACAGCAAACGATGAAAAAACGAAAGAGCTACTAGAAAATCATATCCTTATCTTCAACGTTGTCCAAAATCCTGACGGACGCATCGATGCGACGCGTTTTAACGGAAATGGCTTTGATTTAAATCGTGACTTTATCACACAGTCTCAGCCTGAAACGAGGCATACCGTCGACTTGATCAAAGAATGGAACCCAATGGTGTTCCTTGATCTTCATGGTTATATCAAATCATTTGGAGGTCCAGATCATCCCGGATTGATCGAGCCATGTACACCGCCGCACAATCCAAACTATGAATATGATCTTTATTCAAAGTGGGCGCTTGATCAAGCAGAAGCGATGGAAGGAAAGATTGTAGATAATCGCGAGGCGTACAAAAACACGAACGTTGAACAATCGAATGTTGATTATCAATCGATGACAGGTACATATATTCCTCAGCGAGATGACGAAGCCGGATGGGATGATTATCCACCGATCTTCACGCCGATGTATGCGATGTACCATGGTGCATATGGCTTCACGCTTGAAGCTCCAACGAACGATTGGGACGGAGTTAAATGGCATTATGATGCAGTGATGGGCGCACTTGAATTCTCAAACGACAATAAAAAAGATATGATCAAAGATCAGATTGAAGTGTTCAAGAGGGGCATTCAATTCGATCATCCTTATCATAAGGAAGGATTCTTCCCTAAAGCGTATATCCTGCCTGTAGACGAGAAAGATCCGACAGCTACGGAAAAAGCAGTAAAGCATTTAGAGTTTAACGACATCACCGTATCCGAGGCGAAGAAAGACTTTGAATACGATGGAGAGACCTATCCAGCAGGTACGTACGTTGTGGATATGAGTCAAGCAAAAGCTGGACTTGCGAACACGATGCTTTGGGATGGGGAAGATATTACCGACATCACCCCTGCTATGTATGATATTTCCGCATGGAATTTACCTGAACTATGGGGCTTTGAAGCAGTTGAAGTTCGTGCTGAAAGTGATTTTGATGTGAAGGTAAAAGACGTCAACAAGGTGAACTCTGCTGGCGTACTCGTTGGCGACGGACCCTACGTGATTCCTAACTCATCGGTCAAAGCTGTTCATCTAGCAAACACGCTGATCGAAGCCGGGTACGATATAAGAAGAGGGGGTGAGGGCGAATACTATATCCAATCTGAATCAACGCCAGAGCTGAAAAAGCTTGTGAAGGAATCCGGCATTCAAGTTGTGAGTAATGAGGCAATCTCAGGTGACGTGCTGACGTCTCAGAATGTGACAATCTTAAAAGATGGCGGGATAAGTAAATCCCAATCTCATGCAGGAACGCTAGCAGCACTCGAGCGATTAGGGTATAACGTCGAGGAGATCACACCAAAACAGTTAGCTGAACAAGGCTTGAGTGAGCAGACGGATGTTTTTATTTATAGTGGTACATCTAGGATGTTATCTTATGATCTTTCAAAAGCAAACGCAGCGTTCGGACTCGAAAACGAACGTCAGCTGGAATCTTTAAAAGCGAATCTCAACGATTTTGTTGATCGAGGTGGAAAGTATATTGCAGTTGGTGCAGGAGCATCACAATCTACGAAGAAGCTAGGATTAACGGATGTAACGGTTCATACCGGCGGCTACAACAGCAATGGAATCGTTCGTGTTGATTATAACGCCACACCATTAACAGCAGGCTATGAATCAACGGACTACGGTTTTGTTTATCAACCCGTCTGGTACACAGATGTTGAAGTCGCAGATGTTCATGCTTCATTCGTAAACAACAGCGAATTCTTTGTTGCGGGGCACTGGGAAGAACGAGATCCTGCACAGGGTAAACCTGTACTCGTAAAAGAAAAAGATGAAGATGTCACGTTGATTGGAATTGAAGCAGGGTTCCGTGATCATACTGATGATCTCTATCGTCTTCTTTCAAATGCAATCTATAGTAAATAAAGGTGAAAAGCTGACCTAGCGAAGGTCAGCTTTTCTTCTTGTAAAGAAAAATTTTACAGATTAGACGTGCGAAGCAACTGAATGACCGTCAATAGTCCTATACATAAAAGATAATGGTAGTTCTAAGTAATTATTTTCCAATTAAATCCTTTATATGTAAAGCAAACGTGCTATTATTTAAATTATCAAATAATTTAGAAAAAAATGGAGGTCGTTAGGTTGAACAAGAAGTACATAGTAAACTCGGCACTATCTGGAGCGCTGGCTTTTTCAATGATTCTTCCCGGACACGTCTTTGCCCATGATGAAATCGGCGATGTAAATATTGAGAAAGGTGAGCGAGCGAATTACCAGGATGTGGCGGCACCAGTGATGGAAGGTAGTAAGAACCTGAAGTTTTTAAAAGAAGTTGCAGCACCCGAGATGGATATTGTACGTGAAGATGGCAAGCAAAATTCGTTTGCTGATGTCTACGCGCACAAAGGGTACGCTTATGTAGGTACGCATGTACGAAATGGCGGGAACGGGGGAGTTCGCGTTTTCGATATGAAAGACCCTGCAAACCCTGAAGAAGTAGCTGTGTTTGCGAATGATGATATTCCAGGAACATGGCAAGAGAAAGTGATTGTAAAGTCGATTCACACTCCAGATTTTAAGGGGGATTTAGCGGTTGTTTCAGTTCAGCAGCTAGATAAAAACAACCCAGACTCTAAAGGTGGCTTCTTACTGTATGATGTCACAGCACCTGACGAGCCTAAGAAGTTAGGATTTTGGGAAGTGACGAAAAAGACGAGAGGTACGCACGAGTTGTACTTAACGACGCAGGGGAACCGTGCGGTCGTTGTGGCAGCTAACCCTTATGCTGATTACTTCAGTCACGGGGAAGAAAAGGACTTTCAGATCGTTGACGTAACAGATCCTACAAATCCTGAAACACTCTGGCAGTTTGATCCAAGAACGCTTCCGGAAGTAGCAGATGACTTCAATGGCTACCACTGGAATTCACCAGATGGAAAAACAAGGCCGCTCTTTAATCACAGTACGATGGTTGATGAGACTGGGAAATATGCGTATGTATCGATGTGGGATCTTGGTACGGTTCTCTTTGATATCTCTAACCCATCTGAGCCAGAATACCTTGGCAGGACTGACTTTGCCTCTGATCAGCAAGGATCTGCTCACTCTGCTACACTCGCGAAAGGCGGTACGATTTTAATCGAAACGCGTGAAGTATACGATCCTGTAAAAGATGGATATGAAGAAGCTTATGGATATACACGTATTTTCGATATTAAAGATAAAACGAACCCGAAGCTGTTGAGCGAATTTAAAACAGAATTAACATATGATATCGAAGAAGAAAACAATGTCACGTTCTCAAAGACGGTTCACGATCCGAAAGTACGTGGAAATACCCTTTATCTTTCCCATTATGCAGGAGGGGTTATAGCAGTAGATATCACGAATCCTTCTGAACCGAAAGAAGTTGCACGATATACGCCGGAGCGATCCGATGTGTGGGGTGTCTTCGTGGATAGAAACTACATTCTAGCATCTGATATCGGAAGTGGATTAAAGGTGCTTCAAACAAAAGGGAATGAACAAAAGAATCAATCGGTACCACAATCCTAAACCAACAAGTAAGGGAACTTCCAACTAAGGAAGTTCCCTTTTTCTTAAAATGGATTTGTTGCCCATTGCAGCGACTGTTTAATAAACATACGAGGGTGCAGTTTCAATTGACCTACCATATACTCAGCAAGGTCTTCAGGCTGCATATACTTTTCTTTATCATTTTTATCAGAATCGCCTCCAAAGGCGAGCTCCGTTGCGACAAGGCTTGGGTTTAAGGTGAAGACACGAATGTTGTTTCGTCTCACTTCCTGCATAAGTGCTTCCGTCATGCCCTGGATCGCAAATTTGGATGCATTATAAGCACTCGAACCTGCCGTCCCTTTCAATCCACTACTCGATGAGATGTTGATGATGTCTCCAGCGTCCTTTTCAATCATCTGCGGCAGGACTGCTCGAGTAACGTGATATGTACCGTACACGTTCACTTCGATCGCACGCTTCCATTCTTCTGGTTCAAGTTCTAAGAAAGATCCGTAGACCCCAATCCCAGCATTGTTGATCAGGATGTCAGTGAAGCCTAATTCATCGTGTAATTTCTTTACCGCATATTCGACTTCCTCAAGATTCGCGATATCAGCAGGTGCGACCACTGCTTTTACCCCGTAAGATGCAGCTTCTTTTGCTACTTCGTTAAGCTTACTTTCTGTACGAGCGATCAATCCAAGGTTTACGCCCTCTTTTGCGAGTTCAAGTGCAGTTGAACGTCCAATACCGCTTCCTGCACCAGTTACGATTGCCGTTTTTCTTTTGATCTGTTGTCCCATTTCATACACCATCCTCTCAAGGTTTGCCTACCTTTAAGTGTAAAGTTAGAAACGGAGAGAAGCAAAGAAAAGGGTTTCATTAGATTGAAAAACATCATGATGTTTGAAGTCAGCTGTGAGCGGAAACAGTCACTATGTACACGGAAAAGAGAAAATATGGAAATGAAAAGAATTAAAATTGACCAAAGGAGTTTTTACATCATGCGTAACCATTTAAAACATTACATTAACGGTGAATGGGTCGAATCAACCGGTTCGGAAACACACGAGGTGATCAACCCTGCAACGGAAGAAGTGATCGGAAAGATCAGCTTAGGAACAAAGGAAGACCTTGATAAAGCGGTAGCTGCCGCACGAGCAGCATTTCCAACATTCTCTCAAACAAGTAGAGAAGAACGTGTTGAGATGTTAGAAAAAATCGCAGAAGAATATGCGAATCGAAAAGAAGAAATCATCGACGTGATTACGGAGGAACTTGGCTCACCTCGTAAGATTTCAGAGAACGTTCATTACAACATGGGCTACAATCACTTTTCAGAAGCTGCGAGAGTCTTGAAAGACTTTACGTTCTCCGAAGATCGAGGCGATCATACTGTGGTTAAAGAACCTGTGGGCGTCAGCGGTCTGATCACACCGTGGAACTTCCCGACGAATCAGACCTCTACGAAGATCGCGAGTGCGTTCGCTGCAGGAAGCCCGGTCGTACTGAAGCCTGCTGAACTAACGCCTTTTGCGGCGATTATCTTAACTGAAATCTTTGACAAAGTCGGCGTCCCGAAAGGCGTCTTCAATCTAGTAAATGGTACGGGTGAAACGATTGGTGATGGCATCAGCTCTCATCCAGATATCGACTTTGTTTCCTTTACAGGTTCAGCTGCTGTAGGTGAGAAAGTTATGAAAAACGCATCAGAAACCATTAAGAATGTTGCACTTGAACTCGGAGGTAAATCTCCACTTATCGTTCTAGACGATGCAGATGTTGAAAAAGCAGCAAAAGCTGCCGTCAGTCACATCGCAACGAATACCGGACAGGTTTGTTCCGCGGCAACAAGAACGCTCATTCCTGCTTCTATGAAAGAAGAGTTTGAAGAAGCGTTGAAACGTGTGCTGCCGAAGTTCCCAGTTGGTGATCCACAAGGTGATAACTATGTAGGGCCGCTCGTTTCAGAGAAACAATGGAACACGGTTCAATCCTATATCCAAAAAGGCATTGATGAAGGGGCTACATTGCTCGCTGGAGGTACAGGAAAGCCAGAAGGTCTCGATAAAGGCTTTTACGCGAAACCAACCATTTTTACAGACGTAAAAAATGATATGGTCATTGCGCAAGAAGAAATCTTTGGTCCAGTAATGTGCGTCTTAACATATGAAACGATCGACGAAGCAATTGAAATTGCGAATGAGACGGTATATGGACTAGCAGGCTATGTATTCGGTAATGACAAAGACACCCTTCGTAAGGTGGCAACAAGTATCCGCGCTGGTCGAATCAAGGTTAATAATGCAGAACTCGACCCTGCAGCACCATTCGGCGGATACAAGCAGTCAGGAATCGGCCGCGAATGGGGCGATTATGGTATAGAAGAATATCTAGAGAAAAAAGCGATTCTTGGGTACCCTGCTTAAAGTGAAAACGGTAATAAGAGGTCAGCTGCTTCATGCAGCTGATCTTTTTTTATGACGATAAAGAGAGCGTTCTAAAAGGAGAGAACATACATAGGTATTTACCTTGAAGAATAAACTGATTTGCGGAGCGCGCTAAGGGGGGGAGATCGATGAAAGCAGTGGTTTGTGAAAGATACGGGGCACCAGACGTTCTTCAGTTGAAAGAGGTTGAGAAACCGGTTATAGCGGATAATGAGGTGTTGATCAAGGTTCACGCCACAACTGTTTCTTCAGGCGATGCACGAATCCGTCGTGGAACGAGGGAGTCGTTACCATTCTGGCCAATTTCAAAAATGGCCATCGGATTTCATAAACCAAGGAAACCAATATTAGGGATGGACTTTGCGGGAGAAATCGTCGAGGTGGGAAATGAAGTGAAGCGGTTTAAGATCGGTGACCATGTCTTCGGATTCTGTGGACAGGGAACGTATGCTGAATACATTCGTCTATTTGAGGAAGGTCCGCTCACACACAAACCACCCAGCATGACCTTTGAAGAAGCTGCGTCTATTCCGTTTGGAGGATGTTCGGCGCTAGATTTTCTAAGGAAAGGGAAGATTACTAGCGGACAAAATGTTTTAATCTACGGTGCATCTGGTAGTTTAGGAACGTATGCTGTTCAGCTTGCAAAGTATTTTGGTGCAGACGTGACAGCGGTCTGCAGCTCTACGAACGTTGAGTTGGTGAAGTCTCTTGGTGCAGATGCAGTAATCGATTATACGAAAGAAGACTTTGTTGAGCGTGGAGAGAGGTATGATATCATCTTTGATACCGTAGGAAAAACGACTTTCTCACGGGTTAAAGACGCTCTTAAACAGAATGGTTTATATGTATTAGCTGTGTTTCACTATCGAGAAATCTTTCAGATGATCTGGACTTCAAAAATAGGCAGTAAGAAAGTGATCGGCGGGATAACGGACGAAAACGTGGATGATTTACGTTTTTTGAAGAAATTAATTGAAAAAGGGAAACTAAAAGTGGTCATCGATCGATGTTACCCAATCCATCAAATTGCTGAAGCACATGAATATGTAGAGCAGGGGCACAAGAAGGGAAATGTGGTTATGAAGTGGGAAGAACGGTCGTAGCGATGCTGCGGCTTTTTTGCATACCGCTAATGGAGGAAAACAGCGCGTCATTATGGAAGTTAGTCACTATCTACAAAAATGGCAGGTGTTCAGAATGTCTAGTAAGGTAGAATTTCCGTTTCCATTTACGTCTGATCACTATGAATACACAAATAATTCCTCTCCTCTCATTCCAGCGCGAACCGTGACAGTTTCGAGTAATTATGTAGAAGAAGTTCGGTTGAAACGAAAGCTTCTTGAAGAAAACCACGAGCGTTGCTATCGCTCCTTACCTATTTCGCTAGAGTCACAGTGGGAAACCCTTTTGCTCGTTTTCAGAGAATTAGCTACGTACGAACCTGAGCACTTTTCCTTTAAACGGAGAGGGAACACATACGTATTTACTAATCACTTGCTTCAAGAGGAAGAAACGTTTGTTTATCGAGATCATTCTTCAATAGACTTCGAGCCCCTGGATCTAGTAGGTCGCCACGTGCAGGAGGATCTTATCGTGATGGGTGATAGGCATGATGGATTGTTTTTAGAAGCTGGACAGCTATGCTTTCCTTCGAATTGGTCGTTAACGTTCGTGCTTGGAATGGAGTTTAAGACGATTCATACGCCAGTTCCAGCGATAGCGGAATTCATAGAAAAAGTAGAACGGTTCATCACGAGAATACGTCCAAACACAGCATGGGAACGTAAGAATTGGTCCATTACCATTTCACATAAACTCGATACGCCGCTTGAAACGTATTCCGATTGGGGAAAGCTTCGATATCACGTAACGAAAGAAAATGCAGGTGAATTGGTGAATTTACGTGTCGAGGTACAGCGATTATTTCGATTACCAGTAACAAACGATATCTTGTTTTCAATTCATACGTACCTGCTTCCACTAAACGAATTAGTGGCGAACGATGATTGGCTGAAGAAGTTTTATACGAACGTAAAGACACTTCCACAGGAACTCGCTGACTATAAAGGCATTTCTCTGTATAAGCCTGAGTTGTTGGGGTTCCTTGAGAAGGCTTTGAAAAGAAGGAAGATTGAACGATGAAGAAAGCGCTGAAAACGTATCGTCATGTGTTGATTATTTCAGATCATGTTCATAGGGAAAGAGCAAAGTGCAAGCAGCGAGAATTACAAAATAGAGATAGATTTGTTCAGCTTAAGGTAATCAGTCAGCTTGGTGATGGGACAGTAGAAGCGTTGTTATCTGAACAGCCTATAGGGAGCGCGCTCATCCTTTGCGGGGAAGGAGCGCTAGAAACGGAGCGAGTGGCGGTTTCGTTAGGCTATGCAAGGAATGATATATACATAGAAACACAACAACAGATGAGGGCTTTTTGTTCGCAGTGTCATCACATTACGAGTCTAGTGACTCATGAGAGGTTTGTTTGTGAAAACTGTCGGAATCAGCTTGAACCTTCAGAGCATTATTCATCGTATCATAGAGCACATCTCGCTTATCCTGTATTCATAGAATCTGACGATTAAAGGATGAAGAAAATGAAGGATCGGTATCAAGTAAAAGTGGAGCAAATCAAACAAGTAACACCTCAGATAAAAGCATTCACACTTTCTTCTGAAACAGCCGTGGATCCGTTTGGTGCTGGTGCTCATCTCACGCTGCATCTCCCGATGGGCGATCGTCAGTATTCTCTCATCAATAATCCTCTGGAAATGACAAATGACTATCAGATCGCTGTAAAAAAAGTAAGTGCTAACGGTGGTTCTCATTATCTTCATGAACACCTTGAAGTAGGTGATAGCGTTCTAGTTTCAGGGCCTGACAATTACTTTCCTGTTCATCTAGAAGCACAGCACGTTATCTTTTTCGCTGCAGGAATTGGCATCACCCCTTTTCTATCAATGATGCCTTACTTATCCACACTGGGGAAAACGTTTGAGCTTCACTATGCGGTGAAAAATGTTGAAAGTTGTCCATTTTATGAGGAACTTTTGAAGTACACTGAACAAGTTTTCTTTTACAGTGGTTCTCGTGAGGAAAAAAAGAAGCAGGTAAGAGAGGCGTTAGAAAACAGGAAGATTGGGACTCATGTATATGTGTGTGGTCCTGAAACCTTTATGGAAATGGTAGTGGATACAACTAGAGAGCTCCGTTTTCCATCTCGCGTTGTGCATGAAGAGCGATTTAGACCTGCAGCTAAGATTAGAAATCCTAAGCCGTTTCGCGTGACGGTTAATGGAGGAGATGAGCTTCTTGTGAAAGAAAATGAAAGTTTGTTAGAGAGGCTTCTAGACGAAGGATATCCGGTTTCTTATGCCTGTAGAATGGGGATATGTGGATCATGCGAAGTTACTGTATGTGGAGGGGAAGTCATCCACAGCGATACTTTTTTAACGGAGAAAGAAAAGGAGAATAAGATGCTATCGTGCGTCTCTAGAGGAGTTGGGGAGATCGCGATTAACGTTGTGGAAACGAATTCCATGTAAATTGTTTACATGTGTATTTTTGTTCGGTATAATAATGATTGATTAATCAATCAGTTAAAAGTAGTGGAATGAAAGAGGGGAATGTTATGGCCTTACCAAAATCGGAAGAAAAGCGTGCACGTATTTTAGAAGCTGCGATCCAGATGTTTTCTCAGAGCGGCTATTCGAAGGCAACGATAAAGGACATCGCAAAAGAAGCTGGGGTTAGTTTTGGAACCGTTTTTACATACTTTGAGAACAAAGACGAACTCTTTAAAGCGGCGGTGCTTGAACCGTTAGATGAGATCAAACGAGTGATGTTAGCTTCACCAGAGCCAACAGAAGAACCGGTGGCACAATTGAAAGAACTCATCTCCGCTCACTTTCAATTCTTCGCTCAGCAGGCGACATATTCGCGAATGATTCAGTACGTGATCGGACAGCCTGACCGGTTTCATGATCTGTTCATCGAATTAGATCGGTTTTCATTAGAATTAAGAGATGCACTACGTCCACTTATTTTGAAGGGGCAGGAAGTAGGCGAGCTCATTGAACTTCATCCAGATGATGTCGCGGATACGTATCTTGCTTTTCTAAACGGTGTTCGGTTGACGCGAATCGATAGCTACGAAGAAAGAAACCGGTGGGATATGTACATCAAACATGCACTCTTGCTATTTGGCCCTAAACAGTGAGGAGGTGAACGGAATTGTCATTTAAGAATCTTCATTACAATATCAAAATTCGTATCGTCACCCAGTTTTTCACCACGTTCGCGACTATGATGGTCATGCCATTCTTGACGGTTTATTTCGCTCAAAAAGTAGGTCAGACCGTCACGGGCTTCATGCTTGTAAGCCTCGTTTTCATTGGAGTAGCAGGTGGGATGATCGGGGGATACTTCTCCGATCGCATCGGTCGAAAACGACTGATGGTCGGTTCTGAACTTGGTACGGGTATCGCGTTTTTTATCATCGCATTTCTAAACTCTCCATGGCTTGATGCACCCTATTTGACGTATGCTGTGTTCATTTTTTCCATGTTTTTCGGAGGAGTGCTCGGACCGGTCTCACAAGCGATGGTACTCGATGTCACGAATTCAGAAAATCGCCGCTATGTGTTTACACTTCTCTATTGGATAGGAAATATGTCCTCAGGTATCGCTGGTATAATCGGTGCGATCTTTTTCTATGACTATTTGTTTCACCTGTTCCTTGTGATTGCGATTGTTTCATTCCTCTCAGCTCTAATCACACAACTCTTCATCACAGAATCCTACATCATCGACTCATCTAAAGCTGAAACAACAAATAAAGGTTCGATCTTAAACAATTATAAAATCGTCTTCCGTGATCGTGTATTCATGATGTTTTTTATCGCTGGCATTCTCGTTCTTTCATTAGAAGAACAGCTGACGAATTTCCTTGCGATTCATTTTGCAGATGAAATAACCTCTCAATCTCTTATTTCCTTCAGAGAGTGGAATGTCGATGTAGACGGCGTCTTGATGCTTGGGATCTTACGCTCAGAGAATACGTTTCTAGTTGTGTTTGCAGCTGGCTTAATCACGTGGCTTGTAAAGAGATGGAGCAACAGGACGGTGCTTATGGTCGGCCTCTCGATTTATTCGATCGGCTATGCACTCTTCACGATGTTTCAACTGCCGTGGGTGTTGATCGCTGTCATGGTGGTCGTCACAATTGGCGAGCTCATGTACATCCCTGTTCGCCAGGCGATGTTAGGAGACTTAGCGCCAGATCATGCGAGGAGTTCTTATCTCGCAATTCATCAAATGGTATTCTACATCGCGATGCTTGTCGCAGCGGTCGATATTATAATCGGTGGGTTTGTGCCTCCTTGGATGATGGGGTTGAAGTACGTTCTTTTCGGCGGGGTAGGGATGCTGTTGTTTTTGAAGGTGGATAAAAGGATCGAGGAGAAGAAGGTAGAGAAAGCTTATGAAAGCAAAGAAAAGGCTGCAATACAGTAGCTAAGAAAGAGCGACTTCATCGAAGTCGCTCTTTGAACATTTTTATTGTTGATAAATGGGGTTCAATTCGTCTAATAATTCGTAATGCGTGCTATTAACTTTTGCTCCTCCTAAGTAAGTTAAATAACGGAGGTTTATCAATTCTATGATACTCTTAGCATCAGTTTCGAACTTCTGATCAGCTAAGATAAGAGGGGCTTGGCTTTTAGCAGCTAGCATCGAACCTGTTAACGCATCGGCAAAATTTCTCCCTGTTGCAACATAGCCGCGCTCGACTTCATCTTCTTGGAAGTGATCGATAATTGCTTTACTTGTGGAATAGCGGTTTTTACCAGCTAATCGATTTGTAGTTTGACCAAGGTTATTCTCAATTTCTTCTGAAATTACGCCTTTACCTCCAACAAGAAGGAGATCTTGTTTATTCTGAATCGCATCTTCTGTTGCTTTTGGAAGCGTAGATGCACTTGGACGTCCTGTTAATAAAATTGGTGTGAGGTCATTTGCTGCATATGGTGCTACTGCTAACGCGTCAGGGAAATTGAAACCGTAGGCAAGTATCGCTTTATCTGTTTCAGGCAGCAGGTCAGCGATTTTCTTAGCAGTTTCAAAACGGTCAGCACCTGCGACTCGCTCAACGTCTATATGTAAGTCGCGTAAAGTAGATTCTACTTTATCAGATACAATTTTACTTCCACCTAATAGAATAGCATTAGTAGGATGGAGCTTCTTAATTGTTTCCAATGTCGAAGGTTGAATTTCTCTACCTTTAGGTACTAATAAAATAGGAGCATCATGATAAGCAGCAAGCGGAGCACCAGCTAACGCATCTGGAAAGTCATTCCCTTGAGCGATAATGATCGTGTCAGCTCCGTCTTTCCAGCCTTCCAATGCAATGTTATCAGCTGTTTCAAAGCGGTTCGGTCCAGAAAGTCTTGAGATGCGGTTAACAAGTTTACTGCCATCGATATAACCGATGCGGTTCGTACCATCAAGGGCCTTCACTTTATAAAGAGAAGAATGGTTACCCCCAAATGGACCTTCTCTAAAATCAAGCTTGTACTCTGTGTCGATGACCTCAACTAGTGAACCTGTGTCGATCGTCTCGTTTTCTTTACCATCCATATAAAATGGAACGGTTGAGTAATCAACGTAAACTTTTAAAATATCCCCTTTATTCATGAAAAAGCGTGATTCGGTAAAGTATCCGTCGATTGAGTATGTCATCTTATTAAAAGTTAGCTTACCTTCATCAATAGTAAAGTCCTTTTTTTCAAAAGGTAAGTTCTGTAAGCTCCATAAGGTGCTCTGAAAAGGAGGAACTATGTCTCTATTGCCCACGGCAACTGATATGTATACTTCCTCTTGATAAGCCCAAGGAGAATCCTCATTTAGTTGACTTGGTAGATTCTCTTCCGTTAACCCGTCATAAGCCATAATGACAAAATACCAATGCTGTAGTTTATGGCGGTCTGCATCGTTAATAACTGGAAGTTCACCGTTTAAACTACTTTCCCATAAATCGTTTAACACTTCGATCGCACGATCAATGTTATATGTAACATCTGTTCTTAAACGATCATTATCAAAACCAAGTGAATCTTTTACACCCATCAATCCAATTCTTCCATTTTCCTCAAAGTCCGGATTCCAACGACTTTCCTGACTAGCAATCGCTTTCAAAATTTCCGGTGGGATGTTAGCCTCGATACCTTTTTCTGATAATAGTTCATTGATCCTTTCTTTACTCATACCAGCAGCTGCACTGTCTTCTAGCGGAGCTATGAAACTGACAAACAATACTACGATAAGAACTTTCATAAACCTTTTCACTAGTTGTCTCCATCCTCTCCATAATTTTCATCTCTAATGTTACATAAGAACTAGGAGAATTGTAAGGGTAATCGAGAAACTCTTTTTACGTAAGTATTTCTAAAGGGGATAATTGGTAAAAGAAAGGGAGGAGAGTTTGGGTGTCCAATTTGTTTATCGTAAACGTCGAAGCAGCAATCTATCATGAAGGCAAGTATCTAATAATTAGAAGAAGTGAAAAGGAAGAACACGCTGGTGGTCTCTACTCCTTAGTCGGAGGAAAGGTTGATTTCGACGACAGCTCGGTAAGTGTGTTAGAGGAGACAATTAAGAGAGAAGTGTATGAAGAAATCGGAATTGAACTTAGTAGTGATTTAGAGTATGTGCATAGCACCACGTTCAGAGCGGGTGAGGTTCAGGTGCTCGATGTTGTGTTTCTAAGCAGAAGCTTTGAGGGAAGGCCGTACATAAAAAGTGAAGATGAAATAGCAGAGATTACGTGGATGACCTATGATGAGGTGCAAGATTCTATTGAAATCCCACCTTGGACGAAGAAAAGTGTTGGGATGACGGAGAAGTTGCTAGGGAAAATAATGAATTGAGTAGAAATAGGTGCTGCCCGAGGTGGGATAGCACCTTTCTTTTCGTTGGTGTGCTCGATATCAGCGAAATAGACCTTGATATCAGCGAAAATCTGAATATATCGGCGAAAATTCATTTTTATCAGCGAAAATAGGGGATATATCGGCGGAATTACGTATTTATCAGCGAACAGGGTCTGCCAGCTAAGAGGGCACTGTCTTTTCTTATAGCGAGTATCCCACCTATATCCGCGATTTTCCTATTTTATCCGCGAAACCCTTGTGGATATCCGCGAAACCTCAATTATATCCGCGAAATGCAATTCGTACTCCCGAAAGGCAGTAAAACCTACCTCTTACCCCAATCACTCAACGACACCATCTCAAATTCTTCATCCACATCGATCCTCAACGGAGAGATGAGTTCGATCGAGTTCCCATCAGGGTCATTGAAATAGATTGCTGCGTGGGCTTGCGGGTTATTTGGAAGAACGAGCGGCTGTTCTTCAGGTGAGAAGCCGAATGCTTCTCGTACGCGTATCTTTTTACTTTCAAGCCAGGATTTTGCAGAGTAGATCTCTTCATGATCGACGTGAAATGCGATGTGTCTGATCGATGGGTGATACGGAGTGTTCACCTGTTCTGAATTCCATAGCCCAAGCCAGCTTTCACCTTTCACGATCCACATAAATGATACGCGTTCTCCTCTATGTGCAACTGTTAGCCCAAGCTTTTCATAAAAAGCGATCGATTCTTCGATATTACTAACAGGAAGATGAGCTTCGTACAATCCTTTTATCATCGAAATGCCTCCTTTTCTTACATCGTATCGTAGAAATGAAGGCATGCCATCGTCAATCGTATGGAGCCACCGGTACGACTTTAGACTGAGATCGTGCTACTTTTTATCAGCGTCATAAGATAGAAGGTCAAACGTATATGTCTTGGCATCTTTAGAAGTGCTCTTCCGATTTTCAATCAGTTTGATGATGTCGTTAGTTGAACGGCTCAGCGCATAAGGCGCATGTTATAGTAAGATAAAAGTAGAAGGTGTGAAACGGAGGTGAACGGTTTGTACAAAGTGGTGATCGTCGATCGTGATAAACAGGAGCTTGCTGGGCTCGAGTGGTTGATTTCCAAATATTCGTTTCCGATATCTGATGTGATGCTTGTTGATCAACTTTCGGATATGTTCGGAACGCTCGAGAACAATTTACCGCATATACTCTGTCTAGAGCTCGATCTGATACCTGATGAGAAGTGGTCGATGGTGAAAAAGTTCATCGATCGGTATGTGGGAGAAGTTGTTGCGGTTACAGCAGAACCGACGTTTGAAAAGGCAACGCAAGCGATCGAAATAGGCGCGATCGACCTCTGGGTCAAGCCGTTATCACCATCGAGGGTGAAGAATTCGCTTCAACTAGCGTTCAGAAAGCTATCGCATGGAAGGGGTAAAGAAGAGGATTCGAAGCAGTCGGTATGGTATGAATCTCTCTTCATCGACGAGCATATCCCTTATCATCATCCTGTCTATTTGCTGAAAACGGAGTCGTCAAGGGACTTAAGCGATTTACGCTCGTTCATCGACCAGTTTGACTTTTATCATGAGCCTCTCGTCTTTTCTACAAGCGATCGCGTTGTGCTAATTTTTGAGGAGCAACTGCCAGATGCGATCGCACAGGCACAGCGTTTCCTTGAGGAATGGGAGCGGGCGACAGGAAAGCCGCTCGTGATTGCGGTCGACCGCGGTGATGGCGAAGAGTCCCTTCATGGTATGTACAAGAAGCTCCGCAAAGTGATGGAGACCACTTTTTTTACAGGCTATCAGCAGGTGCTGACTTCAAGTGCTCACACTGAGTGGCGCGATATGGATCCATTTTTAACGCTAGTTGAGCAGCGGGATTGGGTGTATATGCTGGATGAAGGGCGTTCGAGCGACATTAAAAAGTGGCTGTATGAACAGTTTTATCATATTGAACGTCCTTACCCAGACCCTGGTTTACTCAGAACGAGATTAACGAGTGTTCTCGCACAAGTTCGTCGTTTTATGATCCGAAAAGGGATCAAGGAAAAAGAAGAAGCGTATAAAAAGGTTTTCGATACAATTCTTTACAGTCCCGTGCTGTATCGGATCGTTCAAGATTTCATTCTCTTCATAAATGATCTGCTTCAAGCCATCGATGAAGGGAAGCACGCGAAGATGAATGTTGTTGAAGAAGCGATCGCGTATATAGAAGAGCACTTTCATGACCCCGCGCTCTCCCTAAAAGAAGTTGCTTCACACGTGAATCGCAATCCTTCGTATTTGAGTCATACGTTATCTACAAAATACGGTCAGGCGTTTCGAGAAATCGTGAACGGCATTCGTATTCAAAAAGCAAAAGAGATGCTAACGGGAACAAAAGAAACGATCCAAGCGATCGCACACGAAACAGGATTTACGAACGCGAATTACTTTAGCAGAGTATTTAAAGAAGAATCAGGTGAAACGCCTGGTGAGTATCGAAAGCGTCATTAAGGCTGCGCACTTTGCGCAGTCTTTTTTGGTTTTTAACTAATATTTTTATAAAAACTAAAATAAATGCTATTAAGTGACGGTATTTTACATAATTGAATTATCACAATGTGAAGTGATTTCTATTATTCAAAAGAGCATCATCTATTTTCTGAACTTTTTGAATGCTAGCATAAAAGTATCAAAGAAGGTTAGAGGAGTGAAGATGATGTCAGAAACGAAAACAGGTAAAGTTGAACAATATAGAGGAACGACGTTGAATACGAAAGGATGGATTCAGGAAGCTGCGCTAAGGATGCTGAACAATAACCTCCATCCAGATGTGGCGGAAAATCCTGATGAGCTCGTTGTGTACGGTGGGATTGGAAAAGCGGCACGTAACTGGGAATGTTACGAAGCGATCGTCGATTCACTTAAGAAACTTGAAGAAGATGAAACGTTACTGATTCAATCTGGAAAGCCTGTGGCCGTTTTTAAATCGCACAAAGACGCGCCGAAAGTATTGATTGCGAACTCGAACCTCGTGCCTGCGTGGGCAAACTGGGAGCATTTCCAGGAACTCGATCGAAAAGGACTCATGATGTATGGTCAGATGACAGCAGGAAGCTGGATTTATATCGGAAGTCAGGGAATCGTGCAAGGAACCTATGAAACGTTTGGTGAGCTTGCGAAGCAGCATTATGACGGTAGCTTAAAAGGAACGATTACGTTAACTGCTGGCCTTGGGGGTATGGGTGGAGCTCAGCCACTCGCTGTCACGTTAAACGGTGGTGTTTGTATCGCGATCGAAATCGATCAGCATCGCATTCAGCGTCGACTTGATACGAAGTACCTCGATACATCTACAGAAAGTCTTGATGAGGCGATCAAGCTTGCAGAAGATGCGAAGCAGAAAGGTGAAGCGCTATCGATCGGACTCCTTGGGAATGCGGCGGAGTTGCTGCATGACATGATCAAGCGAGGGTTTATTCCAGATGTCTTGACGGACCAAACGTCTGCACATGATCCGTTAAATGGATATGTTCCAGTTTCGATGAGCTTAAAAGAAGCAGAAGAGCTAAGAAAGAGTAATGCCGAACAGTATACAACGCTTTCTAAGAAAAGTATTGCGACGCACGTTCAGGCGATGCTCGATATGCAGAAGAAAGGTGCCGTGACGTTTGATTACGGAAATAACATTCGCCAAGTAGCGAAGGACGAAGGAATCGAGAATGCGTTTGATTTTCCTGGGTTCGTTCCAGCGTATATTCGACCTCAGTTCTGTGAAGGAAAAGGGCCTTTCCGCTGGGTAGCTCTTTCTGGTGACCCTGAAGATATTTACAAAACGGATGAAGTGATTTTAAAAGAGTTCAGTGACAACGAACACCTTTGCAATTGGATCAAGATGGCGAGGAAGAAGATCAGCTTCCAGGGGCTTCCGTCTCGTATTTGCTGGCTTGGTTACGGCGAGCGCGCTCGTTTTGGAAAGATCATTAACGATATGGTTGCGAGCGGAGAGCTTAGCGCACCGATCGTTATTGGTCGTGATCACCTCGATTCAGGATCAGTCGCTTCACCAAACCGTGAAACAGAATCGATGAAAGATGGCAGTGATGCGGTGGCAGATTGGCCGATCTTGAACGCGATGATCAATAGTGTTGGAGGCGCAAGCTGGGTGAGCGTCCATCATGGTGGCGGCGTAGGAATGGGTTATTCCTTACATGCTGGTATGGTCATCGTTGCTGATGGAACGAAAGATGCGGAGGCACGTCTTGAGCGTGTACTTACTACAGATCCTGGTATGGGTGTCGCACGTCATGTCGATGCAGGTTATGAACTTGCTGAAAAGACTGCGAAAGACAAAAACATTAACATTCCGATGATGAATAAGCAATAGGAGGGAGAGACGTATGAAATTACTAATCACACATGCAGCACAGCTTATCACAATGGCTGGACATACAGAGAAACCAGCGGTTAAAGAAGCGATGTCGAAGCTTGACATCATTGAAAATGGTGCCGTTTATATGGAAGACGGCAAGATTGTAGAAGTAGGGACGACGGAGGCTCTTCTCGAGAAGTACGGGAAGTCTGTGAAGAACGATGAACACATCGATGCAACAGGGAAGGTCGTTACCCCTGGTTTGATCGATCCTCATACGCACCTTGTTCATGCAGGAACGAGAGAGAACGAATATGCGATGCGTCTTGAAGGTAAAGCCTACATGGATATCATGGAAGCGGGCGGTGGCATCCATGCAACAACACGCGCAACTCAAGCAGCGAGTCATGAGGAGCTTTACGAACAATCGAAAAAACGCCTCGATCAATTTTTGCTTCATGGCGTAACGACAGTCGAAGCGAAGAGCGGCTATGGGTTAACGCTCGAGCATGAAATGAAGCAGCTTGAAGTCGCGGATCAGCTTGGAAAAGATCATCCGGTCGATCTTGTGTCGACATTTATGGGTGCTCATGCGATTCCGATGGATGAAAAAGAAAATCCTGACGTGTTCGTGGATCGCGTGATCAATGAGATGATTCCGGAAGTTGCAAAGCGTAACCTTGCAACGTTCAACGATGTGTTCTGTGAGCGAGGCGTCTTTACACCAGAGCAGTCGAGACGAATTTTACAGGCGGGGAAAGAGCATGGATTGATTCCGAAGATTCATGCTGATGAAATCGAGCCATACGCTGGAGCAGAACTCGCCGCATCTGTTGGTGCGATTTCTGCGGATCACCTGCTTCGTGCATCTGATCAAGGTATTAAGGATATGGCGGAAGCGGGAGTAGTTGGAGTCCTTCTTCCAGGTACAGCGTTTTTCCTTATGGCTGAATTTGCGGAAGCACGGAAGATGATCGATGCGGGAGTAGCTGTAGCACTTTCAACAGATGCGAATCCAGGGTCTTCTCCAACAATTTCCCTTCCGTTCATCATGAACCTTGGCTGTTTAAACATGGGGATGACGCCTGAAGAAGTATTAACGGCTACCACTGTTAACGCCGCACATGCGATCGGTTGTGCGGATCAGGCGGGAAGTCTTGAACCTGGAAAAAAAGCAGATGTCACGATCTTTAACGTGCCGAACTATCTTTTCCTGTCGTATCAGTATGGGATGAACCACGTTGATACAGTCGTAAAAGCAGGTGTTCCGCGCGTAGTTGGAGGACAGCTCGTATGAGTTACCCATACCCATTGTTAGATCGCCCGAGTAGGATTTGGTCGAAGCAAAGTGATAAGACGAGTGACCTAAAGGTGCATGAGTGGATCGAAGCGATTGGGGAGTCACCGCCAAACTGGGAGGATGTCGATGTCACGATTCTTGGCATCCCTCTTTCCAAATCATCGATTTCCACTTCTGCAGCGAGTGAAAATCCAGATGCGATGCGCGGGATGTGGAAGTCATTCGGTACGTATAACCTTGATGAAGACGTTGACCTCGCTTCACTTAAAGCAGTCGATTTAGGTGATGTAAAGCAACATATCACGGATATCGCGAAGACACACCATAACATCGAGGAGGCGATGGTGGCGATGAAACGCCATCATCCTCACACGATGCAAGTCACGATGGGTGGGGATCATTCCATCACAGCCATGCTTGTAAAAGGGTTAAAGAGAGCGAATCCGAATGAGACGATCGGAATCTTGCAGTTCGATACGCACTTTGACTTACGAGACCTTACAGACATCGGTCCAGCAAACGGTACGCCGGTTCGAAACTTGCTCGAAAGTGGAACGATCGAAGGAAAGCATGTTCATAACATCGGACTTCACGGCTTTTTCAATGCGAGGGGGCTGAAGACTTATGCGGATGAACATGGTGTCAATTATACGACGATGAAGCAGGCGCGAAAGAGGGGGATCACCTCTGTTGTTCAGGAAGCACTTGCTGAGCTGAACAAAACAGTTGATACGATCTATTTAACAGTCGATATGGACGTTCTCGATATCACCCACAATCCTGCGGCACCTGCTGCGACACCTGGTGGAATGTTTACGAATGAACTTTTCGATGCGGTTCAAATCGCTGGTGAGCATCCGAAGGTGAAAGCAATGGATATCGTTTGCCTCGATCCGAGGAAAGACGTTGGCGACATGGCGGTGAAAAGTGCAGTTCATGTGATGCTATCGTTTTTGACTGGTTATTGCAGCAGATAAGAGGGGGCATCCCTCTACCTATAACTATCAGAACATTCAATCAATTGGAGGAATAACATGGAAACAGTGAAACAAGAGGTTCATGTTCAGCCCACAAGACCCTCATTTTCTCATCTGCTGAAATTTTTCGGCTTTAGTTTGATCGGAATTTTTACTTTTTTCGTCCCGATTACAGTTGGAGGAAAGTCATCGATCCCACTCGATCACATCGTAACGTATCTCACAACGACGTTCACTTCAGTGGTTCCTTACTACGCACTCCTTGTCATTGTGATCGGAGCGATCTATCCGTTAATCAATAAGACGTGGAACAAAGACGCTGTCAATATAGGACTATCGCTTTTTAAAGTACTAGGTGTCCTCGTTGCACTTATGCTGATGTTTGAATTCGGGCCGGCGTGGTTATTCAGCCCAGGGATGGGACCATTTTTATTCGAGAAACTCGTGATTCCTGTAGGATTACTCGTTCCAATCGGTTCGGTTTTTCTTGCGTTGCTCGTTGGCTATGGTTTATTAGAGTTTATCGGCGTCATCCTTCAACCTGTCATGAGACCGATCTGGAAAACGCCTGGTCGTTCTGCGATTGATGCGGTCGCATCGTTCGTAGGCAGTTATTCAATCGGGTTGTTGATTACGAACCGTGTGTTTAAAGAAGGAAAGTACACGATTAAGGAAGCGACGATCATCGCAACAGGGTTCTCGACCGTATCTGCTACATTTATGATCGTTGTCGCAAAAACGCTCGGACTGATGGAAGTGTGGAACATCTACTTCTGGCTCACGCTCTTTACGACGTTTCTTGTAACCGCTATCACGGTTCGAATTTGGCCATTGAATAAAATGAGTGAAGCGTACTATGACGGGGAAGGAAGTCCAGAAGAAGTTATTAAAGAAAACCGCGTGAAGGCAGCATGGAGTCAAGCGATGGCTGCAGCAGAAAAGTCTCCATCACTAGGAAGAAACGTATGGATGAACTTAAAGGATGGCTTCATAATGACGGCTGCTATTCTACCTTCCATTTTGTCGGTAGGTTTGCTTGGACTTGTGCTCGCTGAATTCACGCCGGTGTTCGATATTCTAGGGTATATTTTCTATCCATTTACTTGGATTATGCAAGTTCCGGAGCCGCTTCTCGCAGCAAAAGCTTCCGCGATGGAAATCGCAGAAATGTTTTTACCAGCACTTCTCGTAGTGGATGCTCCATTGATCACAAAGTTCGTGATCGGAACGGTATCCGTTTCTGCGATTCTGTTTTTCTCAGCGCTCATTCCTTGTATCCTGTCAACGAATATTCCAGTGAGTATTCCAAAACTACTCGTGATCTGGGTAGAGCGTACGATTTTGACGATTATCATTGTTACGCCACTTGCTTATTTGTTTCTATAACACATGTTAAAAGTCCGATCTCATCATGAGACCGGACTTTTTTAGTTCTTCATACTTTTTTTCATAAGAGAAGAGCTGATCTTTGTAACAGTTTTTCTAGGCAATAAACGTGGAAGGAAAGATGTTGCAACGTTCATTCGTCCATCAATGATCGAGCTTTTCCCTTTCTTTAACCCACGTAAGGTCGTGTCTACCACTTGTTTTGAAGTCCTCATCTTGCCAGCCTTAATCGCGTCTGGCGCTTCGTTAAAAAATTCTGTTTCAGTATTCCCAGGACAAACGGCCATCACGTGAATGCCTTTCTCTTTGTACTCTTCGTGCAATGCTTCAGAGAAAGATAGGACGAATGCTTTTGTAGCAGCGTAGATCGACATGTATGGAATAGGTTGGAACGCTGCCATAGATGAGATGTTAATGATCTCTCCTTTTCCCTTTGAAACCATATCTTTTAAGAATAGATGAGTCAGATCAACAACAGACGTAACGTTCAGCATAACCTGTTGATGGTTTTTCTCAACTGTTTTTTCTAAAAGTTCCCCCGTTGTACCTGCGCCTGCGTTATTGATCAGCATGTCGACAGTGAACCCCATCGAATGAACGTTATCGTATACTTCCTGCGCGTTTCCTTCAATACTTAAGTCTTTAGGTATCACGATTGCTTGTACGTTATAGGTCTTCTTGAGGTCGTCAGCGATCCGGTCTAGCTTTTCTTTCGTTCGAGAGACAAGAATTACGTTCAATCCTTTTTCTGCTAATGTGTATGCAAATTGTTTTCCTATGCCAGTAGACGCCCCTGTAATAAGTGCTGTTTTCATGTAAGTGTCGTTCCTTTCATTTACGTTTATATTATTAAACGTTTAATCCTTTAAACATAATGACTATACCAGGTGAGCGAGGTACCGTCAATCAATACACTGGGCGAAAGAGTGAACATGTCCCTAAACGCCTTTTTTAGTAAGAATTGGATGAAAAACCCTATTTCAAACCGTTATGTCTCTTCCATTTCCGGGTAATGAAAATTTGAAAGAAATTAGGATAGAGATAGAGAGGGATATCATGAGTTCGGAGAAGTTAATCGATTACAAGATTTTTGTTCCATCTGTACTGATCATGATTGCGATCAGTATACCTTTTGCTATGTATGAAGCAGAGTCTTTAAGCTTACTTAATTCAATCTTTGATACCATAGTGGATGTGTTTAGCTGGGGGTATCTATGGTACGGCATCATTCTAGTCGTAGCAGGATTGTACTTCGCTTTTTCAAAATACGGCCAAGTCGTACTAGGAGACCCTACAGAAAAACCTCGCTTCACGCTTTTTGAATACGCTTCAATTTTAATCGCAATGGGCGTTGGTTCAACGATTATGAGGACCGGGATGCTTCAGTGGACATCAGTCGCGAACGATCCACCAGCAGGAGTGAGTGCTGGATCAGCTGAAGCCCTTTTATGGGGGAACGCATATAGCATGTTTCTATGGGGGTTCCAAGTATTTGCTATTTTCGTTATGAGTGCTCCTGCAATGGGGTACATTCTACATGTAAAAAAGCGGCCTTTGATGAGGATTTCTGAAGCATGCCGCGTTTTATTTGGAGATAAGTTCACAGATGGATGGGGAGGAAGAGCCCTCGATATCCTTTTCCTTATTAGTATACTTGCCGGTGCATCTGTGACTTTGGGTCTTGGAGCGCCAATCATCACGCATAATCTATCGAACTTACTCAATACGGAAGTGACGTTCGGGATGACGATTCTCGTGACGATCGTATGGGTGTTCTTATTCTCACTCAGCGCTTATTTAGGAATTGAAAAAGGAATCAAACGTCTCAGCACGATGAACATGTATCTCGCAGGAATATTTGCTGTATTTGTTTTGATCGCGGGTCCCGGGGTCTTCATATTAAACTATTTTTCTGATAGCGTCGCGTTTTTATTAACAAATTATCTTAACCTTTCACTAAACACTGAGTCAGTTTACGAAGGCAAAGCTTCTCACATCCAAAGCAACACGGTGTTCTGGTTCGCTTACAGTGCAACATGGGCGATGTTACATAGTGTGTTCGCTGCAAAGATTTCGAGAGGAAGAACGATCAAAGAAATGATTCTTACGTATCTCCTGGCACCAACAATGATCTCTTGGATTGCTACAGGTGTATTGGGTGGACTTGGCGTTCAGCGATACCTTGAAGGAGACCTTTCAATATTAAAACTCGTTCAAGAGGATGAACGGATGGCTGCCATTCCAGAAATTCTCCAAACGCTTCCGCTAGGAGAAGTATCGATTATGATCTTTATGGTTGTTGCACTTATCTTTTTAACAACAACGCTCGATTCTACAACTTACACGGTTGCAGCATATACGAGTACGAGAGATATGAGTAAGTATGAACCTCCGAAAACATTACGGATCATTATCGCAATGATCATTACCGCATTTGCACTCATCCTCATGCGCATCGGTGGATTACCCCCACTCTCCGTTGTCTCAGGATTGATGGGGCTACCGATCATCGTCATTCAGTTCATTCTTATTTATGCAGCGAAAAAAATGATGGATAACGATTTAGCCTGGAGTAGGAATACGAGAAAATCTAATTAGAGCAGCAATTAAGCACCTATTCAACTTGAATAGGGTGCTTTTTTTCTGTTCTCCTGTAAAAATTGGAAACTTTTTGAATGCTGAAACGTCCTACATAGTAAGAATGGTATGTTGGAAAAACAGTTTAAGGAGGACGATCAGATTGGGGAGGAAAGAGGCGCTGCTGTTTTTAATGTGGATCATCATTGGGTTGAGCATAGGGTATTTTGTTTTTATTCCAATAGTAGAGGATACGGTGATCGGATTAGTGATCGGTCTTTCGATCGGTGTGACGAGCGGAGTGTCATTTTCACTATCTAGTAGACCTAAGTCATAGTCTAACAGCTTTATAACCCTTTCACTTATTTATTGACCATGTTCATTACCTTCTTTTTACTAAGCAGTATTGATAAGGAAACCTACTTTTCTCTCAGCATCCTGTGTGTTTCGATTAATGGAGGAGGAGTACAGTTCGTTGGTTTCATTGTAGTTATTGGAGCGGCACAAGTTTACTGTTTACTAAAAGGAAAAAAGGTGCGTTACCCATGGGGGAACGCACCTTTTCGAGAGTTTTATTTTTTATTGACCGAAGCGTCGTAAATAGAGTCGACAGCGTTTTGTAGTGCTGCGTTAAACTCATCATCAGTTTGGTTTGCGTTTAGATCACCAGCTAATGCTCTAGAAAAGCTTGCGATCAATCCGTCGTTTTCTTTTAGCTTCTCATTTGCTTCATCGCGAGAGTAACCGCCAGATAGTGCAACGACACGAACGACGCGAGGGTGGTCGATCAATTCTTTGTACGCATTCGCTTTCGTTGGAATCGTCAGCTTGAGCATCACGTTTTCGTTTTCATTTAAGTTGTTCAAGTGCTTCAGGATTTCATCACGTAGAATTTCTTCTGATTTTTCCTTGTCGTTACTGTGAATGTTCACTTCTGGTTCGATAATTGGAACAAGGTCCGCGTTTATGATCTGTTTACCGACTTCAAACTGCTGGTCGACAACAGCTTTGATACCGCTCTTATTTGGCTCATGAATAACGGAGCGCATCTTCGTACCAAAAATCTTTCGTTCATTTGCTCGTCTAAGCGTCTCGTCTAAATCATGGATTGGCTTCATAAGCTGAACGCCATTTTCTTGTTCAGCGAGACCTTTGTCTACTTTTAGGAAAGGAGCGATCCCTTTGTCTGCAAGGTAGTCTGCGGTGTACTTTCCTTCAATTTCACGATCCATCGTTTGTTCAAACAGGATTGCTCCAATGATTTTGTCACCATTAAACGCTGGGGAGGTAATGATTCTAGTACGCATTTGGTGCACACGATCAAACATTTCGTCTTCGTTAGAATAAGCATCTTCTGGAACACCATATGCTGCTAGTGCCTTTGGGGTACTGCCGCCACTCTGGTCGAGCGCAGCGATAAATCCATTTCCGTTTTTGATCTTATCGAATTGACTGTTGTTCATGTTTTCCACTCCTTCAGGTTCTAGTATTCAATACATCCACTAATGCGGGTTTTCCTACTACCATCATACTTAAGACAAACCTATTTTTCAAAAGGAAAGGGTAGTGAAATTTAGTTGCAGCAGAGCTAGTAATCTTTTCATTCGAAAAGAGCCTGGGAACCCAGGCTCTCTCTTTACATCGCTGCTTTCTTCTTTTCCTCTTGATCTTCTTCATCCTCCCAAGCTTCAGCACCTTCGATACCGAGCTCTTTAGGCGTAAATGTTGGGTTTTTACCTGCTTTACGCTGTGTCTCATAGTCTTTTAACACTTTAGCAGCTACTTTACCTAGCATGGCGATTGCAATCAAGTTGATGATCGTCATAAGTGCCATGAAGAGGTCGGCCATCTTCCATACGAGACTTAAGCTTGAGACAGATCCAATCAGTACGAATGCCATCGTTGCGATACGGAAAATGAATAGAGCGGTCTTGCTTTCTTTAATGAATTCGATGTTCGTCTCACCGTAATAATAAGACCCGATGATTGAACTGAATGCGAATAGTAGGATCGATACCGAAATGAAGATTCCAGCCCAACCGCCGATATGCGCATTTAGTGAATTCTGAAGCAATTCGATACCAGATACATCTCCCGCTTGAAACACGGGTGCTAGCAAGATGATGAATGCTGTTGAAGAACATACTAGAATCGTATCGACAAAAACACCTAATGACTGGATAAGACCTTGTTTTGCCGGGTGTGACGTTGTTGACGTCGCTGCCGCGTTCGGTGCACTACCCATTCCGGCTTCGTTTGAGAATAATCCACGTTTCACACCGTTCATGATCGCAGCACCAACTGCACCACCGAATGCCTGCTCGAGACCAAAGGCATGTCCTACGATAAGAGAAATGACAGCTGGCAGTTCTGAAATGTTAATAAACAGTACGACCATAGCGATCGCGATATAAAGCACGGCCATAACAGGGACGATCACACTCGATAAATTTGCGATTCGGTGTACGCCACCAAAGATAACGAGTCCTGTTAGTGCCGTAATGATTAATCCCATTGCTAGACGGTTCATACCAAATGCATTTTCAAACGCAAGCGCAATCGTATTACTTTGAACAGAATTGAAAATGAGTCCAAACGTGATCGTGATGATGACTGCGAAAAGAACACCTAACCATCTTTTCTTAAGTCCTTTTTCAATATAGTAAGCAGGTCCGCCGCGGAAGGCTTTTGAGTCTTTCACTTTATAAACTTGAGCTAACGTGCTTTCGATGAATGCGGTTGCACCGCCGAGAAGGGCTACGATCCACATCCAGAAGACTGCCCCTGGGCCACCAAGCGTAATCGCCACGGCCACACCTGCGAGGTTACCGGTACCGATTCGTGTGGCAGCGCCGACACAGAAGGATTTAAACGGTGAAATATTTCTCTTTCCATCTTTAAAATCAGGTTTTTCTCCAAGTACACGAATCATTTCTCCAAAAAAACGAAATTGTACAAAGCGGGACGCGATCGTGAAGTAAACGCCGAGCCCGAGTAACCCTGCGATCAGTACGTAACCCCAGAGGATGTTGTTTGAATAATCAATGATGCTCGATAAAAAACTTTCCATGTGAGTCGCTCCTCTTTTAGTTTATTTCAATATTTCTGACAATTTTGTCACAACTTTTATTATACAAGTAATCGCGCGAATTTCAACACTATTCGACAAATTGCAATTTTTATCAAGTTATTGGAAATCGTTACCGCAAGCAAAAAGAGAGCCAGAAATCCCTTTACTACGCTAGTTATCTAGCATGATAACAGGGTAAAACTTACCTCAATTCTATTGACATATGATTCTGAAAACGCATACAATTTAATAAGATACTAGTGATTAGTGGAGTACTGGATAGGTGACGCATATGCCGCAAATTAAGATTGGAAAACTAGCGATGCTGGTGGCGAGTTTGACACCAGAGGAATTAGAGCCTTTTTCAGCGCAATTGAAAGATGTGGAGTACTGTCAAGGCAAAGCTGGTTCGATGAACATGGAGAAAGTGATTTCAGCTGTAGAAACGGCTGCGAAACGAAATAGCATCATCTCAGATGAACTTTACCGTGAGACCCATGCGCTTTATCACGCTATTTTAGAAGCTTTAGAAGGTGTGATGCGCGGACAAATCGGAGCAGGAAACATGATGCGCACAGTAGGGTTGAGGTTTGCGGTCGTCAGAGGCACACCGTATGAGCATTTTGATGAGGGAGAGTGGATCGCAGTCGCGTTCTACGGAACGATCGGCGCTCCCGTAAAAGGACTTGAACACGAAACGTTCGGTCTAGGTATCAACCATATAGGATAAAGCTGTCTATAGTGATGAGTGATCAGGAGACGGCGATGGTACGCTATGTACCATTGTCGTCTCCTTTTTGTATAGCCTTGAAAAACTGGGAGGAGAATGAACCATGATATTGTTAACCGGATCTGATTTAACGTTAAAAGAGATGAAGAAGATCATATACGGAGACGAAGATGTCTCGATTCACCCGTCGAGTATGGAGAAGGTGAAGAAAAGTCGCAAAGCGGTTGAGAAGATCGTTGCGACAGGGAAGACCGTTTATGGAATCAACACAGGATTTGGAAAGTTCAGCGATGTTCTTATTCCAGATAAAAATGTCGACGAGCTGCAGCTTCACCTCATCCGCTCACATGCTTGCGGAGTTGGGGAGCATTTTCCAGTCGATGTTAGTAAAGCAATGGTCGTTCTTAGGCTCAACGCGTTGATCAAAGGTTTCTCTGGTGTGAGGCCATGTGTCGTTGAGCGTCTACGTGATCTAGCGAACGAGGGAATGATTCCCGTTATTCCGAGTCAAGGGTCACTTGGAGCTTCGGGTGATCTCGCACCGCTTTCACATCTTGCGCTCGTGTTAGTTGGAGAAGGAGAGGTTCACTACAAAGGGGACATTCGTCCAACATCAGAAGTGTATGATGAACTTGGCTATAAACCTCTTACTTTGAAAGCGAAAGAGGGTCTAGCCCTGATAAATGGAACGCAGGCGATGACGGCGATGGGTGTGATCAACTATATCGAAGCGGAACGACTTTTCGACCAAAGCGATTGGATCGCTTCGATGACGCTTGAAGCGCTTGAAGGAATCATCGATGCGTTTTATCCTGCTATTCACGAAGCGCGTGGGTATCGTGAGCAAATAGCTGTTGCGAAACGCATTCGCACGATTACGAGTGATAGTAAGCTCATCACCCATCAGGGAGAGAAGCGGGTACAAGATGCTTATTCTCTAAGATGTATTCCACAGGTTCACGGCGCTTCGAGACAGAGTCTTTCATATGTAAAAGAAAAGCTTGAGATCGAAATGAACGCAGCAACTGATAACCCGCTTATTTTCGATGACGGAGAAACGATCGTTTCAGGCGGCAACTTTCATGGTCAGCCAATTGCCTTAGCGATGGACTTTTTGAAGATAGCAGTGGCTGAGATGGCGAATATCTCAGAGCGACGGATCGAAAGACTGGTGAATCCGCAGCTTAACGATCTTCCAGGGTTCTTAAGTCCGAACCCTGGCCTTCAGTCCGGTGCGATGATTATGCAATATGCTGCAGCCTCACTTGTATCTGAAAATAAAACTCTCGCACACCCGGCAAGTGTCGATAGCATTCCTTCCTCTGCGAATCAGGAGGATCACGTGAGCATGGGTACAATCGGGGCGCGTCACGCTTATCAAATCGTAATCAACGCTCAAAAGGTCGTTGCGATCGAATTGATCTGTGCGATGCAAGCGCTCGAGTATCGAGAACTGAAACACGCTTCAACATCTGTCCAGAAGCTTCATGAGGAAGGAAGAGATGTCGTCCCTACGATAAAAGAAGATCGCGTCTTCTCGAAGGATATCGAAGCGCTTTGGAAGTGGCTTAAGAGTGATCAGTTCAATTGGTCTGTGCAAGAAGAAACAACAACTGTGTAAGTTCGAGCAGCGGCTTTATTCCGCTGCTTTTGTTTATGTTAAAGTGAAGAGGTAAGAAAATTAGAAGTGGCGGTGAATGGTAATGGAACGAATTTATATGCTACATGGTTTCATGGGAACAGGAGACCTTCATTTTCAAACACAGAAGGAATTTTTCTCTACGCATTATGAGGTGATCACACCTGATCTTCCGGGTCACGGGGTATCATCGATCGAAGCGAATCAGGATTACATTGAGACGGCTGTCGAGTGGCTGGTGGAAGATTTAGAAGCAAACGGGCCGGCGTATTTACTTGGTCTTTCTCTTGGTGCAACTTTATCTATACATACTGCCATTAAACGACCTGACTTAGTAAAAGGACTGATTTTAACAGGCTATACGCCGTTTGTACCAGATCATCTGAAAGGCAAGCTGGATGAGCAGCATAAGCATTTCTCTAACCTGGAAGAAACAGATCCTGATACGGCGGACTATTTCAAAGAGATTCACGGTGCGAAGTGGTACGATACGTTAATGAAGGTAAACGATCTAATGACGTTTAACTATCCGGTGATTCAAGAAGAAACGCTTGCATCACTTAAAACGCCTACACTGTTGTTAAACGGCAGCAACGAGCTGTATGAAGTGGAAGCAGCAGCTTATGTGAAGAGTAAGAATGATCATATAAACATCGGTCTTCTCCCTGGAGCGGGCCATATTGCGAACATCGAGAACCCTCATCTCTATAATGAAATGGTGTTAGATTTCCTTAGAAGTTTGATGGTAGAGAAATAAGAAAAAGCGACCAACTTTGGTCGCTTTTTTATTACAGTTTAACAACAGCTGCTTGAAATAGCTTTCTCAGTTTCTTCGCTATCTTGTTTCGTATAGAAATACTCCCACTCATTGCCATCAGGATCTGTCACCCAGAATTTATCTTGTAGGGCATAGCAGCAGTTCGTGTTCATTTCTTCGCGAGCGAAAAAGCCTAGCTTCTCAAGTCTTTCTTTATGTCGCATCACATCATCATGACTCTCGACCTGTAGTCCGAAGTGTCCAACCTGATTGCCCGTTACCTCATTTTTTAGATTCAGAGTGAAGTTAACGGAAGGCTCTTCAGGTAGAAACTTCGCGTAGTCATCTTTTACTTTTACAGGTTCACTGTTGAATACCTTCGTATAAAATTCGATCGAAGCCTTTAGGTCCGTTACGTTAAGTCCAATATGTGTTCTCATCTAAATCCTCTCCTTAATCAATTTTTTTTGATGTATTGGTTAAAAAATTAACAACCGTCATTGGTACGGAACAAACAGCAAAGTTCTTCTGATAATAAATGGTTCACTTCTTTTTTGTTCAAGCGATAGTAGCTCCATGTTCCTCTTAATTCCTTTGTGATCAGCTCTGCATCAGTAAGTATCTTCAGATGATAGGATAGCTTCGATTGTGGTAGGTTTAGCTTGTCGGTAAGGTCACATACGCACTGCTCTCCAGCTTGTGTAAGTTCGTGCATGATGTGAAGTCTCTTCTGATCTGAAAGTGCTTTGAACTTCTTTTCATACTTAGTAAACGTGTTGTTGAGCTGTTCATCGTATAAAGGAAGGTCTAAGGCCATTTTCCTCTCACCTCTAATCATCAAATTTTCTTGATTAAGTATAGTGTAAACGATATCATTTTGGATTACAACTAATAAATCAACTTTTTTTGATGAATAAATTTTTTCGACTATGTCTCAAGTCTCTTGAAGAACAGATACGCTATCCAAATTAGAGACGAAAGAACGTCATGATAAAAAAAGATCATAGGAACATGGATGCAATTCCCATCTGGAAGGTTTACCACGTTCTTGAGTGTGTAAAGATGGTTATAACAACTGCTTAGGAGGGAGAGGTTCGTATGAAAAAATGGTATACCGTCATGATGGTGTTGGCGTTAGCTCTTGTACTAACTGCCTGTGGAGGAAATACGTCAAACCAGGAGGAATCTGGCTCGGAGAATGATTCGACGATGGAGAATGAAGGTTCCGATGAAGGCGCAACGGATGAAGGTACAAAAGAAGAGGAAGCTTCCCAATCTGTCATGGTGACGATGAAGGATGCTGAAGGAAATGAAGTGGGTACAGCTGAAATTACGGAAGAGAACAAAGGAGTCACGATCAACCTTCAAGCTTCCGATCTTCCTGAAGGGGAGCACGGCTTCCACATTCATGAAACAGGAAAGTGCGAAGCACCTGACTTCAAGTCTGCAGGCGGCCACTTTAATCCAGCGGACGTTAGTCATGGAACAGAATCAGAAGATGGTCCGCATGCAGGTGATATGGAAAACCTTGAAGTAAGTGCGGACGGCATGGTTGAAAAAGAAATCATGAACGAAAAAGTAACGCTTGCTGAAGGAGAAGATAACTCTCTTCTTAAAGAAGGCGGCACAGCGCTCGTCATTCACGCTGGAGCTGACGACATGGAATCACAGCCATCTGGTGACGCGGGAGATCGCATCGCATGTGGTGTGATTGAGAAGTAAGATGTGAAGTAAGAAGCACTGCAAGTTGCAGTGCTTTTTTTGATCGCTAATTCCTTTCCTCTGGTTGATTTTCGCTGTGAAGTTCTAACTTTCTATTCTCTAAATCTAGTTTCTTATTTTCTAGCTCTAATTCTTTCTTTTTTAAGTCGTATTTGATGACAAAGTATAAAAAAAGAAAAGACATCCCAACAATGATGATAATAAAGACAAATAGATCCACACGTATCCCCCCTAGATAAAATGACTCCTTCGTTTAACCCTATTATATCTCTTTCTATTGTTATATTTAAAAATTGCCTATAAATAACCGCTAAAAAAAGAAGAGAGCACATTCCGTGCTCTCAATCGATCGTCGCCCACATTTCTTCTGGGTTTAGTTCATAAATGTTATTTTCCCGGTACATAAAATGATTGATGATAAATTCTCTTCGAATCGTCGCAAAGTCAGGATGGAACTTTTTAATATACTCATTGATCTCTTTTTCAGGATACTTTCTCCCACGTTCTAATCCGTTGATCAAGTGCTTGAGGATAATGATCTTCTTTTTGCGCTGAGAAGGGAGCTGCTTTAACGTACCGTCTTTTGCCATAAAGTTATTGACCACTGCTTGTGTTTTCATTGCATCGTCCTCCTTCGTTTGTTCAGGATGATAAAGCATGTTAGACAGGGCTTCAGAATAGGAACGGAACTTCTTTTCATCTATGTAGTAGTAGATGGTGTTCTTGTCTCGTCGCTGATAGACGATGCCGGTATCTCTTAATTTCATCATATGATGTGTGATGGTAGGCGCTTTTAAACCAAGCTTGCCAGCGATCGCTTGTCCATGAAGGGGACCAGTAGCGAGTAAAGTAAGTATGCGTATACGAGTTGGATCTCCGAGTGTCTTATGAAAATTTACGAGTCTATTTAACTGCAAGACGTTATCCTCCTTTCTTATAATTAGATGAGTATCTAATTAGATGATAGTCTAATTTGTTGGTTGCGTCAAATAGGAGAAGGGCAATCGCCATGTGGAACTATGATAAGCTATACCTAAATGAATGATAAGAGGTGGAAAAAGATGAAGAAAGAAGTAGAGAGAGCGATTCGGTACCGTCAAGAGGGCAACCATCAAGAAGCGAACGAGATGCTTGTTAAACTAGCAAACGAATTTCCAGAGGATGCTTCGGTTCATTACCAGTGCGCCTGGAGCTTTGATGTATTAGGGAAAGAGTCTGAAGCGGTGCCATATTATGAAAAAGCGATTGAGCTAGGACTTCCCACTGAAGAGTTGGAGGGAGCGCTGCTAGGTTTAGGAAGTACATATCGAACGTTAGGAGACTACGAGAATTCGAAAGCTGTCTTTTTAAAAGGGATGGAGATCTTTCCTAAGAACAGGGCGATCCAGGTGTTCTATTCGATGACGCTACATAACCTCGGGGAACACGGTGAGGCGATGGAACTCTTGCTTACGAATTTAGTAGAGACGACGAATGATGACGCGATCTTGAGCTACCGTAGAGCGATTGAATTTTATGCGGATAAGTTGGATGAGGTTTGGGAGTAGGGAGCGTTTTGAAGGAGATTACACTCGTTGGGGTATCTTCGAGCGGGGGCCTGTTCTGTTTATTGTCTAAAATCAAGATTTATTAGCTAAAACTGAGATTTATTGTCCAAAATCCGAATTTATTAGCCAAACTGAGAGTTTATTAGCTAATTAGAAAAATACACATGTAGCAAAAGAAGGAAAAACGCCAGCGGGGCACTGCACCGCTGGCGTTTTGTATGGGTAAAAGAGGGGGGAGAGCTGGATATCGGCGAAAATCTGGATATATCAGCGAAATTAAGAATATATCAGCGAAAATCCATTTATATCGGCGAAATTAAGAATATATCAGCGAAAATCTGGATATATCAGCGAAACAGCGCCCCGGGTAAACAATCCCCTACAACGACTCCAAGTAAGCCACTACCGTCTCGATCCCCTTCGTAAAGTTCTCCAAATGAAAATGCTCGTTTGGCGCGTGAAGATTTTCAGATGGAAGACCGAAGCCCATGAGGACTACGGGTGCGTCGAGCACTCTTGCGAAGACTTCGACGATTGGGATTGAACCGCCTTCTTTAGGGAAAAGAGCGCGCGTTCCGTACACGTTTTCATAGGCGTCCGCTGCTTTTTGAATCATTGGGTTTCGAGAATCGAGAGCAACCGGTCTTGCCTTGATGAACTGTTTAACGGAAAGCGTTGTGCCTTCTGGGCATTGTGCTTCAAGGTGTTTTTCGATCAGCTCATAGATGTGCTGTGGGTCTTGATCGCCAACAAGACGGCAGCTGATCTTTCCGCTCGCTTCAGACGGAACGATCGTTTTGATGCCGTCTCCCTGGTAGCCTCCTGTGATGCCGTTGATTTCAAGGGTCGGACGGATGCCAGTTCGCTCTTTGAACGAGAAGCCTTCTTCTCCATATAGAGCAGATAGGCCGAGTTCTTTTTTCATCGCTTCTTCGTCAGACGGAATTTCTGCGACTTCTTTTCGAAGCGTATCTGTTAGTTCAGGGACGCCTTCGTAGAAGCCTTCTACGGCAATTTTGCCATCCTCATCATGGAGAGAGTCGAGAAGGCGGACGAGTGAGTGAACAGCATTCGGAACACCGCCACCGTACACGCCTGAGTGTAGATCGGTGTTTGCTGTTTTCACGTTTACTTCCATGGCAAGTGCGCCGCGAAGCGACGTGCAGATTGCGGGTAAGCCTTTTTCAATGAATGACGTATCTGAAATGAGCACCGCGTCACAGCTTAGCTTTTCACTTTCTTCATTAATAAAAGGATCGAGATTAGGGCTCGCGATTTCCTCTTCGCCTTCGATGCAGAACTTCACATTAACAGGAAGCTTGCCGTGTTCGTTCATTAAAAGCTCCATCGCTTTGATGTGGATGAAGAGCTGCCCTTTATCATCAGTCGCACCGCGGGCGAATAGCTTATCGTCCCGGATGACGGGTTCGAAAGGAGGGGTTTCCCACAGTTCGAGGGGATCTGCAGGCTGCACGTCGTAGTGACCATAAATGAGCACAGTTGGTTTTCCTTCTGCATGAAGCCAGTCGGCGTATACGATTGGATGACCTTCTGTTTCGATGATCTCGATGTTTTCCATGCTAGCTTTTTTGAGCGCGTCTGCAACAAAGCCAGCTCCTTTTTGTACATCCTCTTTGTAGGCAGGATCGGCAGAAATACTAGGGATCTTCAAGAACTCTTTTAGTTCATCGAGAAATGATTCTTTATGTAGTGCGATGGTTTCTTTCATTGCTAGAACCTCCTTCAGGCTATCAGTCCTTCTATTATAATAGACGGCGCATGTGTAGACAAAAATGATGGTTGTTAGAATGATAGGTTTTAGTGACTTCTCGCATTCAGTCGTTATCAAGCGGAAAATGCAGTTTGAGCAAGCTTATCCGAAGAGAACTCTTCATACGGTTGATTTTGTAAAAATATAAAAACATTTTACAAAAAAAGGTTTCTATTCATCAAGAAGCGGGTACAAATTGCTATCTTAAACTAATTGGGGGATGTGTGAGTATGAAAACTTCATATTCAAATCATGAACAAGAGCAGTTTGCAAGAAGTCTGCAAACGTTGTCAACCGGTTCAAATCCAGCTGTAGTAGATGATGTTCTTAGACATGCGGCTGTTTTGATCGATAGCAATATGTTTGATGAGCTGTATGAGCTTGTAGAGGCGTATGAGAATGCAGGCATTTTTCAGGATGGTCCGTGGGAGAATCCACGAAAGCTCCAACCTAAGCTCGTTTCTGGTTCATTTAAAATAGATGGTAACTATTCTATATTTGAAGTGTTGAGTGAGTTAAGGTTATTGGCGATTGCGAAAGGCGACCTTCAGCATTCGAAGCTGAAAGCGGAAGAAGCGAAGGATTTGCTCACGACGATTATGGCGTTGAACTTAGAACTCATTTTCCCTCCTGAAACAGAGGAAGCTCGCATCAGTCAAACAGAAGAAAACAAGCGCGGGATCCTATTGTTTCAATATCTCGCGAACAAACTATCACTAGCTTCTCTCGCTCCAACGTTCGTGAATGAAATCGATCGGCTGACGTCACAGCGACCGATCATGGTCAATCGTATCGTGGAGATGATCAGCTACGCTGAAAACTTATTGGATGAGCCAGATCTCACGCCTGAAGGGAAAGCGAGTATTCAGCGGTATATCGATAGCTTGAATGGACCGACATCGTTGAGTAAAACGTATCAGCAAGAATATGTGAAAGAGTTCATGGCACTTTCAAAAGCAGAAAAGGTGTCTGAGGCCGATGCGTTTGCGAACATCATGCGTGATACGGGTATCGTGTCACCGATTCATGCAGACCTTGTGAGGGAGTTAGCTCAGCACGATGAGACAGAACTCCTGACGATTGCGCTTGATCTTACGGAAAAAGGTGAAGCAAATTTAAACGAGCATTTTGAGATTGTGAAACAAATCATCACCCTCGCGATTCATCGATCAACGTGTCAGGCTCTTTACGGGCTTGCGAGGATGCTCGAGCGAGGCGTTCTATCATCCCCGCCCGTTATTCCAGCACTCGAACGGATCGTGGAGCTTGAGCTTCTTCCTGAAGTTGAAAAAGATCTGTTAGCTTCTCGTAACCTTTCTGAGGACGTTACGGCAGTTGGTCTTTTACTGTCTGGTGTTGTGAGCGTTCTAGGACAGCCGCTGGGAATTGGACAAGGTCTGAACCCAACGTGTCAGTCTGCTCGGGGAATCAGTCTTTGGTCACAGCATGATCCGGGTTATTTATTAGAACTGTTAACGAGAGCGTGTCGCGATGGCGAAGTGGATATGATGTTTGAAGGAATCGAGATCAACTCATCGCTTCTTTCAGGAGGACTTGCACCGGATCTTCATACGGAGCTCGATCCCGTTTCACTAGTGTTAGTGCCACACTTAGATCGCATCTATGATGACATGATGAAGCGTTGTGCGTTAAGAGGGGAAGATGGCCACAAATGGGTGAACCCATCTTTTTATGGACAATGGATTTCAAAAGAATTTTCATCCTGTATTCAGCCGGTCACAGGTGCCGTAGCAGATTATGACGAGTTCGCGAAGCTATTTTATGCGACTCACCATCCAGATTTCAACGGCGGGCATCAGCTCATCTATCCGAATCCGGTCGGGATTTTTGTTACGACTGCGAATGCTGATCTTCTTGGACTGCATGCGATCTCGATTCAAAGAATCGCACCTGATCCATCAGGTCAGATGAGGGTGTACTTTTACAATCCGAATAACGACAGTGGTCAAAACTGGGGACAGGGAATCAGGTCAACGGTTCGAAATAATGGAGAAGAAGAAGGAGAAGCGTCCTTGCCATTCGATCAATTCCTTTCCCGGGTGTATGCGTTCCACTACAATCCGAATGAGATGGGCAGTCTAGAAGAGGTCGATCTGAGTCTAGTCGAGAAAGTTACCGAGCTTGCTAAAAATAGCTGGGGACAAACGTACCAATGGGTCGATCTCAAAAATCCATTCGTACTATAAACAAGTAGGTACCTTCCGAAACAGGAAGGTACCTTTTTTATTTTAAAGAAATATACTGCAATAATGATGAGTCGAAAGGAATTTGACGATTTTTACCGAAATATTGTTACATGCTTGTTTTCTGAATATTGTTATAATTATTATACCCGAAAAATTCGTCTGGGTTTATAGATGGTGAACCAGCGGATAAGCAAAGAACAGGAGGCTAACCATGCAAGGGATTATCGCATATGAAGTGTACCTTCCTCATCACCGCATTTCAAAAAAGGAAGTCGCTGGCTTTCATGGCGGCTATGCTGGAAAAGGGACAAAATCTGTCGCTCATTATGATGAAGATAGTCTAACGATGGCGGTAAATGCATCGCAAGCGTTAGGTGACGTAATAGAGAAGAACCAGCCTGGAGCGGTGTATTTTGCATCGACAACGTCACCATATCAAGAGAAATTGTGCAGCGTGACGCTCGCTAAGGCGCTCCACCTTCCTGCGAATACTGGAACGATCGACTATGGAAATAGTCTTCGTGCTGCTACGAACGCCATACGAGCAGGTATGAACGCAGTCGAAGCGAGGAAAGGATCCATTCTTGTGAGTTTGGCCGATCGAAGGCTCGCAAAGCCAAAAAGCCCACTCGAAGCTGAAATGGGGGCAGGGGCCGTATCTTTTCTTCTCGGAGAAGGGGAAGATGTACTCGCAGAGTTGATCGGGTCATCACAAGTGGCTGGGGAACAAATGAGTCAGTGGCGAACCGCACAAGATCAATTTCTAAGACAGTGGGAAGATCGGTTCATCGCGCATTCCGTATCAGATGCAGTTCTTCAATGTGCTCATGAGCTTCTGAACAGCACGAACAGGTCGCTCGAGAGCATCGACACCGTCATCGTAGCGGGACCAACCGAAAAGCTTTCGATCACATTGGCAAAACAGATCGGCGCGAAGGAAGAGCAAATAAACTATATTGGTGATGCGAGTATTGGGCATCTTGGTACGGCAAACGGTCCTTATATGCTTACAAAGGCACTTTCAGAAAGCACTCCCGGGCAGACGATTCTATGGCTTCAGGCAGGAGATGGATGCGAAGGAATGCTATTTCAGACAACAGAAGCGGTTTCTTCTTACAAACAAAAGAAAACGCTTTCACATGGAACAACCGTCAGTTACAGCGATTACTTGCGCTGGTACGAATTGTTAGAGGTGGACGAAGGAAGGCGCCCTGGAGCAGCTACACCTTCAGCGCCGGCTTTGAAGCGAAACTTAGATCAGATCCTAGGTCTTTTTGGATCAGAGTGCATGAATT
Organism: Alkalihalobacillus sp. CinArs1; assembly: GCF_947387515.1. Classification (GTDB taxonomy): domain Bacteria; phylum Bacillota; class Bacilli; order Bacillales; family Guptibacillaceae; genus Guptibacillus. The sequence continues at coordinate 199,571 of NZ_CANDOB010000002.1, forward strand.
GTGGGCAGAGCTATTATCCGAAGCAGCGCGTGTGTGTGAAGTGTCATGTGAAAGATGAGATGAAGCCGTTCTCACTCCAGGGTAAACGAGCGAAGGTTGCAACCTATACGGTCGATTACCTTGCCACGTCTGTGTCGCCTCCGACGATTTTTGCGGTGGTCGATATCGAAGGTGGAAGCAGATTGCTTGCTCAAGCCACGGACTGCGGTCCTGAAGAAATTTCGATCGGTACTGAGGTGGAGTTCAGCTTCCGTAAGTTATATGAAGCAGGAGGAATCAATAATTACTTTTGGAAAGTCGTTCCAAAGAGAGGTGTTCATCATGAGTCGTAAAGGAATTCACGATAAGGTTTCGGTCGTTGGGATGGGGTGTACGAAGTTTTCAGAGCACTGGGATAAAAGTACGGATGATTTGATTATCGAAGCAGCGCACGAGGCCTTGAACGATGCGGGAATCGAGCTTAAGGATGTTGAAGCGGCTTGGATCGGGACGATGGATTCAGGCTATGCGGGCATGACGCTTTCAGGTCCACTGAAGAGCGACTATATCCCGGTTACGAGGGTCGAGAACATGTGCGCGACGGGGTCTGAAGCGTTTCGAAACGCGTGTTATGCGGTCGCAGCCGGGGCGTATGATGTGGCGCTCGTCGTTGGTGTTGAGAAGTTAAAGGACTCTGGATATAGCGGACTCGTTATGAACTCATCTCCTGGAGATGGAACGTCCCCGAATATTACTGCTCCGGCATCGTTCTCGTTGCTCGCTCCGGCATATTTTAATCGATATGGGCTCGAAGCGAAACAAGGGAAAGAAGTTTTGGCCCGAATCGCATGGAAGAATCATGCGAACGGAGCTTTAAATAAGAAGGCTCAGTATCAAAAAGAGATTCCGATGGAGCGGATTATCAATTCGCCGATGATCGCGGCTCCCCTCGGCGTACTCGATTGCTCTGGAGTCGCAGATGGGGCGGCAGCTGCCGTGATCGTTCGAACAGAGGATAGTAAAAAATATCGAAACGATCCGATGCTCGTTAAAGCGCTAAGTATCGCGGCTGGACCCGGTGAGGGCATGCTGACGCAGGACTTTGATTTTACAAGCATTCAAGAAAACGTTCGTGCTGCAGAAGATGCTTATAAGCAGGCTGGAATCAAGAACCCAAGGAAAGAGATCGATATGGCCGAAGTGCACGATTGTTTTACACCAACTGAGCTTGTGATTTATGAAGACCTCGGTTTTAGTGAGCGAGGAGAAGGGTGGAAGGATGTTCAAAACGGACGCTTTGATCTAAAAGGAGATCTTCCGGTAAATCCAGACGGTGGATTGAAATCGTTCGGGCATCCGATCGGTGCAAGCGGGCTTCGGATGTTGTATGAAATGTACCTTCAGTTTCAAGGAAAAGCGGATAAGCGTCAGTTAGATGATCCGAAGATCGGGTTGACCCATAACCTTGGCGGCTATCCGTGGCAGTGTGTCTCGTTTATCTCGATTGTAGGGAAAAACCTCTCTTAAGAAGGAGCTAAAAAGATGAAACATCCGTATTTAACAAACGATCATGAAGCGTTCCGTAAGTCACTGCGTAAGTTTCTCGCTAAGGAAGCAGAACCGTTTTACGAAAAATGGGAAGAAGATCGCCTAATTCCGCGGAGCTTCTGGGAGAAGTTAGCGGCGCAAGGGTACCTTTGTCCGACACTTCCAGAAGCGTATGGCGGTTTTGATGCTGACTGGGGCTATGCGGTCATCATCAATGAAGAGTTGGAGCGAATCGGATCAGGGCTCGTTGGCGTTGGGCTTCATAACGACATCGTTGTACCGTACATTGAATCGTATGGAACAGAAGAACAAAAGAAGCGATGGCTGCCAAAGTGTGTGTCGAGTGAAATCATTACCGCGATCGCCATGACAGAGCCTGGTGCAGGTTCAGATCTCGCGAACATCAAGACGACGGCTGTGTTAGAAGGTGACCACTACGTTGTGAATGGGTCAAAGACGTTTATTACGAATGGTATCCATTCTGATCTTGTGGTTGTAGCGGTGAAAACGGATCCCAATGCGAAGCCAGCTTATAAAGGCGTGAGCTTACTGGCGGTGGAGCGCGATCACCCTGGTTTTTCTAGAGGACGAAAGCTTAATAAAGTAGGTCTTCACTGTCAGGATACGGCAGAGCTGTTTTTTGAAGATTGTCGTGTTCCGAAAGAAAACTTAATCGGTGCAGAAGGCAAAGGATTTCTTTATTTGATGGAAAAGCTTCAGCAGGAACGCTTGCTTGTCGCAATCGCTGCTCAGGTAGCGGCTGAGGATATGTTTGAGATGACGATGCAGTACATTCAGGAGCGGAAGGCGTTCGGTCAGAGCATCTCAAAGTTTCAGCATATTCAGTTTGAGATGGTCGAGATGAAAACAGAAATCGAGATCGGCAGGACGTTTCTCGATTCCCTGATCGCTGAACACATGGAGGGAGAAGACATCGTTACGAAAGTGTCGATGTCGAAATACTGGCATACGGATATGGCAAAGAGCGTTTCACAGCGCTGCCTGCAGCTTCATGGCGGCTATGGCTATATGGAAGAATACAAGATTGCGAGAAGGTTCCGCGACATTCCGGTGTCGGCGATTTATGCGGGGACAAATGAGATTATGAAAACAATCATCGCTAAAAATATAGGATTGTAGAAAGGGGGATATCATGAGCGCAATTCAAAATAAGGTCGGCATCGAAACAAAGCCGTTCACGTTTACAGTTGAAAGAGGGAAGGTGCGGGAGTTTGCGAGCGCGATAGGAGATGATAATCCGATTTACCAAGACGTTGCGTTCGCGAAGAAACAGGGGTACCGTGATCTGCCGGTACCTCCAACCTTTGCGACTGTCATCGATATGTGGGGCGGAGCGAGTTTTGAAGATTTGATCGCGATGCTTGAGGTCGATCCTTTGAAGGTTTTACACGGAGAACAAAGCTATGAATATATGAGTCCGATTTATGCAGGTGATACGATCACCGCACAAATGAAAGTGGTCGACCAGAAAGAAAAGGGCGGGTTAACCCTGTTCACGCTCGAAACGATCTATCGAAATGAGAAGAACGAGAACGTACTACTTGCAAGGTCCGTTGTAATTGAACGATAGGAGGGATAACGTGTCAGCACTACAACCAGTTAAAAAGAAGCCGATTACGCATTCTCAGCTTGTGAAGTATGCAGGTGCGTCTGGTGATTTTAATCCGATTCATACGGTCGTACCCGTGGCGAAAGAAGCGGGCTTACCTGACGTGATTGCACATGGCATGCTCGTCATGGGGATGGCAGGGCAAGCGTTGACGACGTGGTTTAAACCAGAACAGTTAAAGGCGTTTCAAGTGAGGTTCAAAAAAATGACGCTTCCAGGTGAAGCTTTGACCGTAAAAGGTTTTATAAAAGAAGAAACTGATGAGAATGTGTTGATTGGTGAAGTTGTCGTTGTGAATGAAAAGGATGAGAAAAAACTATCGGGTACATTTCACGTACAGATGTAGGAGGAATGAGCTATGTTAAATGATCAAGTTGCCATTATCACAGGGTCTGGCCGAGGCGTTGGCCGAGCAGTTGCATTAAAGATGGCTGACGCTGGAGCAAAAGTCGTTGTATCTGATAAAGATGAGGCACCAACAGAAGAGGTCGTGAACGAAATAAAAGAACGCGGTGGAACGGCGATCGGATTCGCTGGAGACGTCACAGCTGGTGACTTTGCGACTTCGATTATGGAGAAGGCCGCATCCGAGTTTGGGGGCGTCGATATTCTCGTGAATAACGCAGGCTACACGTGGGATGGCTTGCTTCATAAAATGACCGATGAACAGTTCCAAGCCATGCTCGATATTCATCTTATCGCACCGTTCAAGCTTACGAGGGCTGCAGCGCCTTATATGAGGGAAGCCGCAAAGAAAGAGATGGAAACGGGTGAAGCGAAGTACCGGAAGATCGTCAACGTGTCCTCCGTAGCAGGTGTGATGGGGAATGTTGGACAGGCGAACTATTCCTCTGCAAAAGCGGGCATGATCGGGCTCACAAAAACTGTAGCACGTGAATGGGGAGCGTTTAACATCAACTGTAATGCTGTAGCGTTCGGTCTGATCGATACGCGCCTGACGCAATCGAAGGAAAAAGGCGAAACGGTAAACGGCGTTCCGGTCGGGATTCCAGAGAAAGTGAAGAAAATGTTCGAACAATCGATTCCGCAGCAGCGTGCGGGAACGGCTGAAGAAGCGGCTGAGGGAATCTTCTATTTGGCATCTCCGCTATCAAACTATACGAATGGACAAGTTCTTCATATTAACGGCGGTTGGTATACGTGATGCTAGAGGGCGTCAGGGTACTGGATTTTACGCAGTACTTACCAGGACCTTATGCTACGCAGCGGCTAGCTGATCTCGGAGCTGAGGTCATCAAGGTGGAGCCTCCGAACGGCGATCCGGCAAGGCAGATGGCAGATGGCCTCGTCTATGAAGCAAACAATCGTGGAAAGAAAAGCATTGCGGTCGATTTAAAAGTTACAGCGAAAGTGAACGAATTAAGTGAAATTCTTCAAACGGTCGATGTTGTGATCGAAAGCTTTCGCCCAGGCGTGATGAAGCGAATTGGGCTTCATTATGATGAAGTAAAGAAGATCAAGCGTGATATCGTCTACTGTTCCCTTTCTGGATTCGGGCAATCAGGGACACATGCTCACCTTGGGAGCCACGATTTGAACTATCAAGGATTAAGCGGGCTGCTTTCTCAACATCTAGATGGAAATGGAAGACCTGTACAGCCAACGTTTACAACCGTGGATTATGGTGGAGGAATCGTTGCCTCAGAGCGTATTTCAGCTGCACTTTTTCAAAGGGAGCGAACAGGAAATGGGTGTTACCTTGATCTCGCTTTGAATGATGTCCCGCTAACGATGATGGGCACGCATGCTTTATATCACTTGAAAAAGAACAAGCAAGATGGTCCTGATTTTATAGATGGAAGCGTAGTGTGCTACGGACTGTACGAAACGAAGGATCGTCGGTTCGTATCGCTCGCAGCACTCGAGCCGCATTTCTGGAAGAACTTTTGCCATGGAGTTGGAAAAGTCGAATGGTTGCCGCACGCTTTTTCGCCTGTTAAGAGTGATCTTCATGAAGAGATCAACGTGCTTTTCAAAGAGAGAACGATGGCAGAATGGACTTCGTTCGGTGAATCGCATGATTGCTGTTTATTCCCTGTATTAAACGTAGAGGAGGTGATGGATCATTCGTATGGTCCGGAGCGAGGACTAGTAAGGAGAGGTGAGCAGGTACATATCGTGACGAACCCCAATGCTGTTGGCCAATCTGCACCACTTTTAGGACAGGATAAGATCGACACATTTAAAAAGGAGCGTGATCAATAATGATGAACACACCTTTGATTCTGACAGGATTGATTAATCGAGCAGAGCGTTATTTCCCGGATAAGGAAATTGTGTCACGGACATTAAGTGGTACACAGAGGTTTACGTATAAAGAGTATGCGAAGCGAACGAGGCGACTCGCTAGTGCATTGACAAAGCTTTCGATGAAGGAAGGAGACCGAATCGCTACATTCGCATGGAATCACCATCGTCATTTAGAAGCCTATTTTGCGGTACCTTGTTCGGGAGCTGTCCTTCATATGGTTAACATTCGTTTATCACCTGAACATATCGCTTACGTCGTTAACCACGCAGAAGACAAAATTCTTATGGTCGATGAAGATCTCGTTCCTCTGATCGAAAAAGTTCAGGATAAACTGACGACGGTAGAAAGGTACATCATCATGAGTGATAAAGAGACGCTGCCTGAGACAACTCTTTCACCAGTGTATTCTTATGAAGAACTGTTACAAGAAGGAGACGAAAATTTCCAGCTTCGAGAAGATCTCGACGAAAACGCTCCTGCTGGGATGTGCTATACGTCTGCGACGACTGGTAATCCGAAGGGAGTCGTCTACTCTCATCGCGGAATCGTTCTCCATAGCATGGCTACAGGGTTAGCCGATTCTCTAGGACTTTCTGAACGCGATGTGTGCTTACCAATCGTGCCGATGTTCCATGCGAATGCTTGGGGGCTGCCGTTCGCTTCAGTATGGTTTGGAACGAAGCTCGTCCTCCCTGGTCCAAACATGACACCTCAAGTCATTGCCTCACTTATCCAAGAGGAAAAAGTGACCGTGACAGCAGGAGTGCCGACGATTTGGCTAGCTTTTGTGAATCTACTTGAGAAAGAAAGCTATGAGATCAGTAGTTTACGAGCTGTCGTGTGCGGAGGCTCAGCAGCACCGAAGAACATTATTCGTGCGTTTGAAGAAAAGCATAACATTCCGTTTATTCAAGGGTACGGGATGACAGAAACGAGTCCAATCGTCTCTCTTTCAACGTTATCGAGTGAAATGGACAACCTTACAATGGAAGAAAGAATCGACACCAGAGCTACGCAAGGAATGGTGATTCCGGGGCTCGATGTTCGTGTAATCAATGAAAATGGTGACGTCCCGTGGGATGGAAAAACGATGGGAGAACTGATCGTACGTGGACCTTGGGTTGCAAGTGAATACTACAAAGATGAACGAACGCAGGAATCGTTCCGTGACGGTTGGCTATACACTGGGGATATCGCGAAGATCAATGGTGATGGGTACATCCAGATTACTGACCGATCGAAGGATTTAATTAAAAGTGGTGGGGAATGGATTTCATCCGTTGACCTTGAGAATGCTCTTATGACGCATGATGCTGTTTATGAAGCTGCTGTGATCGCAATTCCGCACCAAAAATGGCAGGAGCGCCCCGTCGCATGTGTCGTCCTACAGGAAGGATATGCCGACATATCAAAAGATGAACTCATAAACTATCTCTCTACTCAATTTGTTAAATGGTGGCTCCCTGACGATATCGTATTTATGGATGAAATTCCGAAAACGTCTGTCGGGAAGTTTTTGAAGAGGGCGCTGAGAGATAAATTGAGTGAAGAGCTGGTGCTGGAGTAGTCATTCGTTCTTGAAATCTAATGAAAACTGTATCCTATTAAACTTTTGTGGAGCCTGATAGAATTTCTTTCCTCTCTAAATTCAATGAGACCATTTTTCTGAAAACATTTTCCAAATTCATCTGAAGATGCATACAGTAGGATAGATACTCACAGAGTGTAAAGGGGGACGGCCATGAAAAAATTAGAATGGTGCATATGCCCGAATTGTGGGTCTTTGTTCTGTTTAGGCGAGTGTGTGAGGCCTTCTAAAAAACCCCTGCAAACAAGTGTATATACCTATTACGCATTATCAGATGGTGAGAAGTATCTTTATGGTAAGCAAGATGAGTTAACAGAATATGGGGATAGAGGAATATTGAATCCTGAAGGTGTATCGTATACAAATCTATTTATAAATGGGGTTTTGCAACCAACGAGTGTATATGAAATCCGAGATGGTTGGTTACTACTCAATACAAGTTCGCCACCTCCATTAAAAGGAACCCCTATTATCCTTCAGTTTGTTACGATTTATGGCGGTGCTTATTAGATTAATATACGAAAATAAAGAGTTCTACCAAGTAGAACTCTTTTGTGTTGCTTTATGTTGCAACAGTGGTTGAAGAAGATGGAGCATAATTTACAATCTCAAGTACGACACTTGTCCCAGATAAAATTGGGTCTCCACCAGCAGGAACGGCGATATCTAGTGAGCCAACTGCAGTTGCTCCAGGTGTATACGTCGAGATTCCTTCCATTTGTAAAACACCGTTTATATACACATTGAAATAGCTGTTGTTTGTAGCTAGTGTTGGAAGCGTTGTAACAGCTGTTCCATCATCCTGGAAAAATGAAGCCGCATCGATACTTAACGTAGCTCCAGCAGCAGTTTCAGCTGAAGTTACATTAAAAAACTTTGAAGCTGTAGGTGTTATTTCTGTGGATGTTGAAGCAGAAATTAAAAGTTTCATCAATTGTAGCGCCATTGTGTATGCTTCCTCCTTTTTGTAAAAATATGGAACACTAAGTATTATATGTTTGCATGAGTGAGGTGAATAGTTTATCGTCTTGCGTTTCAATATGTTTTATTACTAGCCTATTGTTTCTATAGGAAGACGGTTTGATATTTGTAAAGAATATTGATAAAATTCAAAATAATAAATAGAAAAATAAGAGAAACTGTCTATTCTAATCGACTTCACTGGCTCAAAGTGAAGCGTTCCGTTAGAAAGAAACCAGTTTTATGCCAGGAGACAAGTATAGCCAACATACTACTCGTGTGCATAAAACTGGTTTTTTTATGGAGTGGAGGAGGGAGAAATTCAAAGTCTACTAAAATGAAAGGTGAGTGACAATGACGGAAGCGGATTTGATTTTTGTGAATGGAAATGTACTAACGATGGATGATGAAAAGCCTATTGCGAGTGGAGTGGCCATACGAGACGGCGTGATCGCGTACATAGGAGAAACAGAAGAAGCCCTAAACTGGAAGGGGAAAGAAACGACCGTTACAGATTTAAATGGCAAGACATTGATGCCGAGTTTTATCGAAAGCCACATTCACCCAGCGATTTATGGCTTAAGCATGTTAAAGCTCAATTGTACGCCAGAAGTTACGCCTTCGATCGAAGCGATCTTAACAAAGATCGAAGAGGAAGTAGCGAAGACCCCTGAAGGACACTGGATTATAGGATGGGGCTATGATGATAGCAAAATGAAAGAGAAGCGGCACCCTACCCGATGGGAACTCGATCGAGTGGCTCCAAATCATCCGGTTGTGTTAGAACGAGCGTGTGCCCATATGGCGGTAGCAAATACGAAGGCGCTCGAAGAAAGCAGCATAACTGAAGAAACGCCTGTATCTGGAGGAAAGATCGAGAAGGATGAGAATGGAGAGCTAACAGGTTTGCTTCAAGAAAAGGCTCAAGGGCTCCTTCACATCCCGGAATATCGTCTCGAAGAACGAGTGAAGGGCATGAAAGAAGCGCAAGAAAAATTTGCGTCGTGGGGGATTACGACCGTCCATTGTATGTCGACTCAAAAAGATGATATGCAGTTGTATCAAACCATGCTGGAGAATGAAGAGCTGAAGGTTAGGATTCGGCCATGGATTTGGGCGATCGATCAAAATGGTTTCGACGGTGCACTAGAGGAGGTGCTAGGCACAGGCTTACGAAGTGGTTTTGGGAACGACATGCTTAATATTCAGGGATTGAAATTTATGTTGGATGGAAGTGTCGGCGGAAAGACTGCTGCTTTTTCAAAGCCATACATTGGAACACAAGAAACAGGTATTCTTTATAATGACGCTGAGGAAATTGCGCCACTTATGCAAAGAGGGATCGAATCAGGATTAAGAGTCGCCATCCACGCGATCGGTGATCGCGCCATTGAGGTAGCTCTTGATTCATTTGAAAATGTAACTAAGCATCATCCGATCGACCATATGCGAAACAGAATCGAACACTGTATCTTTCCACACTCAAATCAGATTTTACAGATGAAGAACCTCGGACTGCTAGCAGGTTCATCGATCGGTTTCCTCTATCATATCGGTGATAATTATTTAGCGAAATTAGGAGATGAGCGGATGTCATCTGCTTTTCCTCACCGATCGTTTAAACAAGCAGGTGTTCCTGCACCGGGGAACTCTGATCTGCCTGTTACAGATGGAAATCCGTGGACTGGAATTTACGGAGCTGTTACTAGAAAAACGTCGAGTGGACAAGTGATCGGGTTAGAAGAAGGTATACGGGTCTGGGATGCTTTAAAAGCGTTTACGGTGGATGCCGCTTATAGCTCTTTTGAAGAAGAAACTCTTGGCGTCATCAAGTCGGGCGCAAAAGCTGACGTCATGGTGATTTCTCACAATCCATTAGAAATCGATCACGAAGAACTGTTAGACATTAAAACGGAAAGCACGTATTTAGAAGGAACGATGGTTTATAGTTCAAGAAAGGAAGGTGAACCTATTGTTTAGTAGCCAGCAAGAAACGTTGTTGATTACGATCATTGCCGTCTACTTTGTATTTTTATTTGGTCTATCGCTTTATGTGAATCGAAACGTTAAGACGTATGAAGATTATAACGTTGCAGGACGGTCGACGAGACTGATGCCGCTTATCCTTACGTTTGTTGGTACAGCGATTGGAGGCTCGATCTTACTCGGCTATATGACAAAAGGGTATCTTTTTGGAATGGGGCAGCAATGGCTTGCGATCGGTTTTACACTAACCTCGATCGTTATTGCGGCTTTTCTATTAAAACGAATTCGTTTTCTAGGAAAAAAGTACAATATGGTCACACTAGGTGATTTCACGGCGCTGCGGTTCGGAGAGGGCGCGAGAATTCCTACTGTTTTAAGCGTTCTTTGTGCATATGCAGCCGTTACGGGTATGCAGTTCGTTGCGATCGCTACGATATTGAAGTTGACGATAGGACTCAGCATGACGACTGGGATCATCATCAGTTGGGCACTTATGACGTTGAAAACCTATTTTGGCGGCCTCAAGTCGGTTATGATTCAGGATGCGATTCATGGAACGATTCAAACAGCAGGAATCTTCTTTTTACTCATTGTCATCATGTTCCTTGTTGGGGATTGGGGAGCACTTGCTGATCAGGCGAGAAATGCTGAAGGTGGAAATGCGCTGAGCATCTTCAATATCAGTGCTTCTGAATTCTTTGTGTATATGCTTACGATTGGAGCCTACCAGTTTGTGAGACAAGATTTATGGCAACGTTTTTGGGCAGCGAAAGATGATCGAACTGCAAGCGTTGGGTTCTGGTCAGCGATCGTCCTCGGCTTTTTAACGGCTGCGGTAACTATTTTCATAGGATTCCTAGGAAAGTTCGGGCTTAACTTAACGAATATCGATCCAGCCTTGATCTATTATGAAATCATCGGACAAGTACTGCCATTCCCACTCGTTGTCGTGATGCTGATCGCATTGTTAGCAACAGTTATCTCTTGTGCCGATTCGTTCTTTCTCGCAGCGGCATCATCGATTGTGAATGATGTTGTAAAACCGAGGGTCGGTGAAGTTGGGGATAAAAAGATGCTTACGTACAGCCGGATGTCGGTCGTATTCGTTTCGATCATCGCTCTCTTGCTGGCGCTTTATATACCTCAGCTCGTCACCCTTTGGATCACCGGAACGGCCATGCTTGTGTCTGGGCTATTAGCTCCGGTATTGTTCGGGTTATTCTGGAGTCGAACAACCAAGTTCGCAGGCTTCACTGCAATGTGGGCTGGACTGATCATCGCAGTCATATGGCAAGTTGCAGGCCATCCTTATGGTCTTCATCCTGTTTTCATTGGACTACCTTTATCCGTGGTTACGGTAGTGACGTTAACGTTAGGCTCAAAGGATGAAAAGGAAAATACGGTGTTTTCCGATTTAAAGAAGATAGGATAAAGTGAAGATAAAATGTAAACTCCTTGGCTTCTAGCCAGGGGGTTTTCTATGTTCAATCATTCATATGGATTTCTTCATCTGTCGGCAACAACAAAGCTAAAGCAAAATAAAGGAGTATAGATACTTCGGTATAGAAAACGGTAAGTACAATGAATATGAATCGCATTGTTCCTGCTTGAATGTTTAAGGCTGCACTTATCCCACCGATGACGCCTAGCGCCACCTTATCAGTTGTTGATTTATATATTTTTTTCAACGTACTCCTCCTTACGGTTGTTACCTTTTTCTACGGATCGTCGTTGAAGAAGTTTCAATAAAAAGGAATTTGCCCCATTTTGTAGAAGGTAGTTGAGGGGCAACGGGTAAGGAAAGGGGCGTTCTAGGTGAAGAGTGTACAGAATCTTACCATGATTGAAGACGTTGAGGGGTTCACTCCTCACATTTCAAGACTCGTATCGATGATGAACTATGCGAGGCATACGACGGAAGAAGCGATCGCTGGGTTAACCGCTGATCAGCTTGATTTTCAACTTGATGATGAAAGCAATTCGATCGGGATGTTGCTGCAGCATATGGTCTCTCTTGAAAAGGCATTTCAAATCATGACGTTTGAACAGCGAGAGCTTACGGATGCTGAATGGGATGTGCTTGGTACCGCAATCGAGTTAGGTGAACGTGCGAGAGGCGAGATACGCGGTCGTGATCTTGACTACTATTGGAGTGAAATGAGTTTAGCGCGTGAATACACGCTTCAAGAATTAAAGAAGAAAGACGATGACTGGCTCGAAATCGTTACCCCGTATGGTTGGGATGAGAAAGCGAACCACTATTTCAAATGGTTTCATGTAATGGAAGATGAGTTGAATCACCGGGGACAGATCAGGTTGATTCGTAGAAGGATTACGAAGCATTGAGGTGAAAGAGTTGCATAATGGTAAGTTGATACCGATACGTGGAAAAGAGCTTTATGTGGAAGTTCACGGTTCTCCCGATAATCCACCGCTTCTTTATTTACATGGTGGTCCAGGGGAGAGCTGTTTTAATTTTTCGTACCACCAATCAGCCCGATTGGAAAAAGATTTTATGGTGATTGCAATCGATCAGAGAGGCGTATGTCGATCAGAGGGTGTAACAGAAAACGAAGACTTCAAACTACAGGATTTGATTGAAGACTGTGAGGCACTGCGAGACCATTTTTCCGTTGATAAATGGTCTTTGATCGGACATTCCTTCGGTGGATTTCTAAGTGTGCTTTACGCTGCCACTTATCCTGATTCAATAGACAGAGTCGTTCTTGAATGCCCGACATTTGATTTCGATCTAACCTCTAGGAGTTTAATGAGGAAGACCGCTTCGCTTCTTGAAAAACACGGGCAATCGAGAGCTGCCATCGAAAGTTTAACCATCGTAACAAATAACGAGTTAAAGGGTCGGGAACTCGCTGAGTTATATAGTGATTACAGTGATTTACTCGGTGAGAACCGGATGGAGATCTATATGCATAATCACGACCATCCAACAGACTACAGCTATTATAGTGACGAGAAATGGGATGAGCTCTATGATAAGTCTGAGGTTCATTACAACCTGTTGAGAGCAGAAGGAAGAATCTTTGACTCACTACTGCCTCTATTAAACGAGATCAAATCACCTACTCTCTTGCTGACAGGAAAATACGATCCAGTAACGTCAGATCTCCAGGTTCAAGCATTTCGAACGGATGTGGAACTTGGTGAAACCTATCATTTTGAAGATAGTGGTCACACACCACATGATGAAGAACCTGAACATTTCGCAAACGTCATAAAAAAATTTATCAGCTAATAGACAGAGAGGAACAGACAACATGTTTACATACCCAGTAAATGAAGATCTTTATCTAAGAATGTATACAGTAGATGATGCAGAAGAGCTTTTTCATCTGATGGATGAATCGAAAAGCTATTTAAGAGAGTGGCTCGCATGGGTCGATTACAATACGGATGTTGAAGGCTCGAAGGCGTTTATAGAAGGTACGATCAAAAGTCTCTCTGAAACGGGTGGCTATCCTAAGACGCTCGCAATGGTTTATAAAGGGGAAATCGCTGGGACGATCGGTTTCAATGAACTTAACCGAACTCATGATTATGCGACCATTGGGTACTGGCTTAGTGAAAAGCATCAGAAGAAGGGAATCGTCACGCAGGCTTGTAAGGCGATTCTTACGTATGGCTTCGATACGATCGGTCTCAATCGAATCGAAATACGTGCGGCTTCTGAGAATAAAAAGAGTCGCGGTGTTCCTGAGCGACTCGGTTTCACGAAAGAAGGGTTGATCCGTCAGGTTGAAAAGGTGAACGGTACCTATGTTGATCACGTCGTTTATGGCATGTTGAAAAATGAATGGAGCAGATCACAATGGAAATAAGAAGAATGAAAGCAGATGATGCAAACGAGTATTGGGAGTTAAGATTAGAAGCTCTTCAGAACAATCCTGAAGCATTCGCGTCGAGCTATGAAGAAGCAGTAGAGAGGAAGAATCCACTCGAAGGTGTTGCGGCTAATTTAGAAAGAGCTGTTACGCTAGGAGCATACGACGGCGGATTGGTCGGAGTCATCACGTTCGTTCGAGGAAGCGGTTTGAAAACGAAGCACAAAGGTGACTTTTTTGCAGTTTATGTAACGCCGAGCTATAGAGGTAAAGGTGCTGGTAAAGCACTTCTGAAGGAAGCGATCGATTATGTGAAGCGTGTCGATGGACTCGTTAAAGTCAATATCTCCGTTTCTTCAGTAAACAAGACCGCAAAACAGCTTTATCATAATATGGGATTCAAAACGTACGCAAATGAAGAGAAAGCTCTTTATGTGAATGGTGAGTTTCTGGATGAAGAACACATGGTGTTGTTTCTCTAGAAAACCAGACGTTAGGACGTCTGGTTTACAGTGAAAGCATCATTATATAGTGCAACATGGTATGGATAGAGCTCTGCTGTCATGATTCCTTCACGGACAGCAGGGTCTTTTTTCATGATTGACGTCGCTTCTTCTTCAGAATTCGTCTGAATGACAACGATTCCGAACGCTGAATCATCATCGTTCACGGTTCTGCCAGCCATGATCAGCGTGTTCTCGTTCAATAGCTCCTTCAAAGCGTTGAAATGCTCCATCACGATTGCGTTTTCTTTTTCAGTCCAGTTGTTTTCATCGACGAGTCTTGGAATGAGTTTCAGCTTGTATAAATATTGGTTCATTGGAAACCTCCATGTTTTTAATCTATCTATCACTTCGTTAAATCGACGGTGATACCTTTATTAAAGATGAGCACTGCCGCAGACGAGCGGCTTTTTTTATTCGAAATGTAGCATTGTACGTCCTTTCGGTTGATTATAATAAAGAAGATCAGTTGTGACGACTTTCAAATCAAATTCTCTTAAGGCTCGCTTGTTAGCGAAATCGATAGTAACATTTATGACAGCGAAAAGTTGACATTGAAAACGATCTTCAATAACCTTAGGAAGTGGTAATTGATAATGATTTTCAATAAAAGTGTTTAGCAGGCTAACAGGAGGAATGACGTTTGGAGTCAACGCTTAGAGTAAGTGATAGAGAAGATAACTACGAAATCCAAGTGTTCCACCATATGAGAAATAATTATGAAACCCTTGTCGAAAGGTTTCGTGAGAACCTCATCGTTGCACGAAAAACCATTCTGCATCAGTTGATTCAAGGCATCATCCGTGAGGAAATCCTTCCGTTCGATTCAAGGGAAGGCACGGAGTTAACATATATAACGTTTCGTTTATCGAAAGAACAGATCGATATAAACGTACGCAATACTTATACACTTGGACAGATCGACATCGTTGGAGATGTTTTGCATCGCGACGCAGATGGGAATGAAACTGTATTATCAAACGCGGATCAGTTTCTTTCGATTCTAGTTCATAATGAACCCAAATTGATTTCCGATAACTTCGAACAATTCTGTGAAGAGATATCAAATAGCAGCTTAAATTATGGGCTCGCTCTAACGGCGGCTGAGAAGCGCATGAAGACTGTTCAGGAAGAGGCGGAACAGCTGGATGCACGAGATTCTTTTTCATATGTAGAGAAGAAGCGAGGCGATGCCACATTTAGCCCGCTTACGTTCTTCGAGCAATGGGTGGTTCAAGGCCATACGATTCATCCATGTTCACGTACACGATTAGGTCTTTCACCAATGGATGTGAGTCGCTATGCACCTGAGTGGGGTGGGCAGCCAGATGTGATACCAGTTTTAGTTCATAAGTCTTACTGTCGATCAACACATAAGAAAAAGAGCGCGACGCGTATTTTATTGGAAGAGTATCCAGAACTGCAAGAGGATCTGGAGAGGGTCGCATCTGAAAAAGGAATTGAGCATCGTGAGTATGAGCTCATCCCTGTACACCCATGGCAGTTCGAACATACGATTTCAAAGCACTATCGTCGGTTGATCGAACGTAACATGATCATTCCGTTGAGTGAGAGGATCAAGACGATGGCACTCATCTCGTTTCGCTCGTTAGCTCCGTTCGAGAATAGGTCGAAGCACCACATAAAAACCGCCATCAATGTCCAGATGACGAGCGCAGTTCGGACGGTGTCTGCTGCGTCGACCTACAACGGACCGTTGATCTCATCGGTTCTGAAGGAAATCGGAGCGCGTGATCCGTTCATCTCGAATTCGTTAAGCTTTATGGGAGAAGACGCAGGAATTCATTTTGAACCCGACTCAGACGGTGATGACCGTCATTTCCTACAGAAAAACCTTGCTTCCATCATTCGTGAAAATCCGGAGGCAACGTTAACTAAAGATGAAGTGGCGATTCCTGCAGCTGCTTTTATTGCAGATTCACCAGTTTCACAAAAGCTGATTCTACAAGAGCTTGTCGAACGCTACAAAGAGAAGATGAATCACCCATCGCTACAGGTCGCTGCTGAAGCATTTATAAAGCGATACTGTGAGGTGCTGCTGCCAGGCATCATGAGTTTGATCGTAAAATATGGTGTGAGTTTAGAAGCGCATTTGCAGAATACGGTTTGTGTCTTTAAGGATGGGGTACCAGAGCGTGTGATCTTCCGTGATAATGGAGGAATTCGTATCCTGACAGAACGCTTGGAGACGTTCGTAGCGTTAGGGGCATTAGACAACAGTACAAATTTATTAACGACAAAACCGGAAGAGCTCCACGATATCTTTTTCCATGCGATTATTCATAACCATATCGGAGAAATGAACGTCGCCCTATCTCGTCGTTTAGATCTTGATGAACAAAGTCTATGGAATCCAGTAAGAAAAGTCGTAAGGGATGTTTATGAGTCGCTAAAGTCTGACACTGAACATGATTATGAGCTATTGAAAGCAACGCGTTCAAGGATGAAGGCGTTAGTGAAGATGCGGCTGACAAACAAGTACACAGAAAATATGTATGTCGATGTCGTTAATCCTTTACACAATGAGGTGTTTGAGAAATGACGATACAAATGATCAAAAGACCCAATTATGATAGTAAAGGATTCATGCTCGAAGCAGAAGTGAACTGCATGCGTTTTATCATGAAGCAGATGCCATCGTATCTTAATGATTTTATCGCGAATTTAGAAAATGGCCGAAAAGGCATTCTTCACAAATTAGCTTCATCCATTTTAAGAGAGAACATAAACGATTTATACAAGAGTGCAACGGACTTTAAGGTAGTAGGTTCTAGCTTTGTGGTTAAGAACGGTGATAGAACTGACATTTCGGCATACCTACAGAAGGCGACGTTTCGTGAAGATGTGACGTATAAGCTTATGTCGGTAAAAAGTGGTGTCCTGATCTTTCCGATCAAACACGAATATGCCTTTCAGCGTATTGAAACGACAGATACGATCTTATACATCGATGAGCATCAGGTGACGGAGATCAAGGTCGCTTCAGAACTCATCGACGTGCTTTTTGAAAAGGGGCCGCAAGTTGAAACGTTCAAAAAGGAGCTTGATAACGGTACTGCAAACCTCACGCTTGCCTATATGTTCGACGATAGTTGGAGGGGAGCCATACAAGAAGAGGCAAAAGCATTAGGTGCTACGTCAACACTTGACTATCTCGGTAAAAAAAGCGAGGTTTCACCAACACTCTTTTTTGAACAGCTCATTCTTGAAGGGCATCATCTCCACCCAGGAGCCAAAACGAAGATCGGGTTGTCACAAAGTGATGTTTTTCGATTTTCACCAGAGTTTCATCAATCCTTTGGCGTTCGTTTCGTTGCTGTTGATCGCGCATTTGTCATGACGACGGCACAAACAAAAAGGATGCTTGAAGATCATTTTTATGACGAATGGAAGCAATGTCTTGAGGAGTTAGAGGAAATTGGATTAGAGCCTAACACGTACGATATCATTCCAGTTCATGAGTGGCAGTTTGAACACGTGGTTCCGGACTTGTATGAGAAAGAAATAAAGAATGGTACGGTTCGTTTAATTAAAGGTGTGATGTTAGAAGCGCAGGCAACGTCTTCGTTCCGAACCGTTCATGTGAAGAATAAAAAGGCACCCTCGTTAAAGCTCGCTGTTAACAGTCAGATGACGTCGACCGTTCGTTCGATTTCAACGCAGACTGCGATGAACTCAACATTGTTTACAATCATGATGACGACCATCATGAACGAAGAAAAACAGCTGGAAAACTTTGTTCCTTTGAACGAGATAGCGGGAATGGCTTTTAAATCTGAGGAAGAATTAAAAAGCCGTAACTTAACGATGCTCTTACGCGAAAGCATCGATGAGAAGCTTATGGATGGGGAAGTTGCGATTGCTGGACCAGCTCTGTATGCTCGGTCTCCATTAAGTGATGCAAGTATTCTCGCTGAACTCGTCGATGAATTTGCTAAGGTGAATAACATCCCTAAGCGTCAGGCAGCATTCCCGTTTTTCAATGAATACATTGAAAAAGTCATTCCTGGGTATCTCACACTTATGGTGAAGTATGGGATTGCACTTGAGGGCCACTTGCAAAACAGCATTCCTGTATTTAAGAACGGCAGACTGTCACGTTTCTTCTTCAGAGATTGGGGAGGATCACGTATTTATCAAGCACGACTTAAACAGCAAGGGATCGATGTATCATTTGCACCTGGATCTGTTTCAGTCACGGATAAGGTGTCCGATATGCATAATAAACTTTATTATACCGTTTTCCAAAACCATCTCGGAGAAGTGATAAGACAGCTGGTTCAATATTCTGGAATAAAAGAAGAGGAATTCTGGAAACAAGTTAAAAAAGTTTGTGACGATACATTCAATAAACTCTCCGATCAGTGTGAAGAAAACGTAGCACAAGACCGCAGTTTTCTTTACCAGTCGACAGTTATGCATAAATCTCTTACGAAAATGAGATTGTCGAATAAAAAAGGTGATGCGTACTGTGAGGTTTCAAATCCTCTCAACATGACTAGATAAGGAGCAAGGGAGTAAGCTAAAAGAGATCGCGCATTATGTTGGAGGGACACCATGATTACAATTAGTAAAAATGCAGTAGAGGCTTACCTTGAGCAGAGAAAGGAAAGTGGTCCAGTCTGTGCGTATGTGTACGACCTAGACCATCTCAAGCAACATGCAGAAACGATCAAACAAAGCCTGCCAGCTTTCTGTGAGCTTTATTACGCTGTTAAAGCGAATCCAGATCTTGAACTACTGAGTACGTTAGAGCCGATCGTCGATGGGTTTGAAGTCGCATCCATCGGTGAGATCAACAAGATCGACGGTATCTCGAAGAAGCCGATGCTTTTCGGTGGGCCAGCTAAAAAAGATCATGAAATGCTTGAAGCGATGGAGCGAAATGTTGATTATGTAAATGTAGAGAGCCTGCACGAATTGAACCGTATGGCGTATTTAGCACAACAAGAACAAGTGAAGCTTCCAGTTTTGCTTCGGGTAAACTTGAGCACTAACGTATCGGATAGCCACATTCGCATGTCTGGCGTTCCGACTCAGTTTGGCATCGATGAACGAGATGTCCCTAACGTAATCGTGAAAGCTCTCTCGTATGAGAAAATCGAGATCAAAGGATTTCATTTTCATGCGATGTCCAATAACTTAGATGCAGCAGCACATCTTCGTTTTGTTGAGATGTGTATGAAAAAGGCACGATCTTGGCGAAAGGAATTTGCGTTGGAAGCTCCCATTATCGATATTGGCGGCGGCATCGGAATCAACTATTGGGATACGAGTAATCCATTCGATTGGGATACCCTTGCTCGAGAACTAAAGGAGTTTGAGCAGGAAACGATCGATGAAAACCTCACGCTGTTTTTAGAAATAGGAAGATACATGACGGCAGGATGCGGCTCATATGTGTCAGAAGTGCTCGATGTGAAAACGAATCATGGTGAACATTTTGCTGTTCTACGAGGCGGCTCACATCACTTGCGCCTACCGGCTGCATGGAAGATGAGCCACCCGTTCAGAGTTCATTCTGTTGAAGGGTGGAAGTACCCGTTTGAGCGGCCTGGGATAAAGGATGCCGAAGTAACGGTAGCGGGTGAACTTTGTACTCCTAATGATGTTCTTGTTGGAAAGGAATTTGTATCAGAGCTACGAGCAGGCGACATCATGGTGTTCGAATATGCCGGAGCCTACGGCTGGACCATTTCGCATCATGACTTCTTGAGTCATCCGCATCCAGAGCAGGTGTATGTAATGAATGGTCTGGTTTATATCAGGTAAAGGATGATGTATCGTATAGTGGTTCATCTTCTTTTATGTAATGCTTATATCACATGGAAAAAGTGGCTAAATAAAATAAAGAGCTTGGGACGATTCCCAAGCTCTTTTTCATGCCGTAAATTCAGAACTACTTTTTTGTCTTGCTTTTCGATGCCTTCGCTGACGCCACAGCATGAGTTCGAGTGCCATGATACAGATCAGTAACCACGCTAAGCCGAGTGTGAGACCCGCTAAGATGTCGGTTAGGTAATGAACGCCGATAAAGATCCGGCTAAGCGCGACTGTAACGGTTAGCACGCCGAGGATGGTGTTGATCGTAATCTTCCATCTTCTTTTTAGATTGCTAATCACGATTAAGTAAAATAAGAATCCATAAAACGTGATCGCGCCAGTCGAGTGACCGCTCGGAAAGCTGAAGCCTGTTCCGTCAAACTTCTCGAGTACATCTGGTCTTTGTCGCTCGAATAATAACTTTAATCCTTTTGTGAGTCCGCTGATTCCAAGCATATTGACTAACAAGAAGAATGAAACCCACTTGCTTTTATCAGAGATAAACAGCAAATAAATGAGGGTTAGAACAGTCCCGATCGTTATCCAGGTCACTGAACCCGCTTCCGTTATCTTTCCCATGATCCCGCTGAGTGCGGGGGTATCGATCGAACTGATGAGTCGCGTCGCAAGTTTATCGATCATAAACTGTTCGTTCTCCGCAACATCTTCAGCTAATGAGAAGAAAAAGAAAAATGCTGCTCCTATGGTGATAAAACCACCTAATATGAGAGCGATGGAGACTTTTGAATAGTTTGATGGATGAATGTTCTTAAATATCACGATGGTTGCTCCTTTTGTAAATAAGTTGGTAAGGTTCATTACCCTTCTCATAAAGGCTTTCAAACAGGTGAGTGTTGGGTTGGCTAAACGAGTAAGCTATTGTACTATGAAATAATTGGTAAGAGTGCTGGGGGGAGTAGCTTGAGAAAAATCGCGATAATCGGTTCAGGAGGCTCAGGAAAGTCGACGCTAGCAAGAGCATTAGGAGAACGACTACAAATCGATGTCTATCATCTGGATGCGTTGTTTTGGAAGCCGAATTGGGAAGGAGTACCAAAGGAAGAACAACGAGATGTGCAGCTCAACATCGTTTCAAAAGACGAATGGATTTGCGATGGGAACTACGGAGGGACGATGGAGATTCGTCTTGATGCTGCGGATACGGTCATCTTTCTTGACCTTCCTAGGGCGCTTTGTACGTATCGAGTCTTTAAACGAGCGGTTCAATACCGTAACCGAACGAGACCTGATATGGGGGAAGGGTGTAAGGAAAGGGTTTCTCTTACGTTCTTGAAATGGGTTTGGAATTACCCGAAAGAGAAGCGTCCAGAGATTTTACGAAGGCTGAATCGTCTTCCTGAGGAGAAGAAGGTTTATCACCTTACTTCAAAGAAAGCGATTGCCAGATTCTTAACGAATATAGGGAGTGAAGAACGTGTTTAGTATCGTTTTAGGGTGTGAGAAAGGCGAGCGAATGGTCTACAGAGAGGCCGTGCGCGCTATTTTAATAGAAGATGATCGGATTCTCCTCGTGTATTCAAATTTAGGAGATTATAAGTTTCCTGGCGGTGGGATTGAAGAGGGTGAGACGCATGCAGAGGCAATCGTGCGTGAAATTGCAGAGGAAACAGGATATGTGAACGGTTTGATCGGAGAGAAGGCGGGAACGATTGTGGAACGGAACGAAGACCTCTATGAAGAGGGAGCGATTTTCGAAATGACCTCTCACTATTATTTTTGCGAAGTTCCCGGAGAATTGGCACCCCAACGGTTAGATGACTACGAGTCCGAACAAGAATTCACCCCAGTTTGGGTCACGCTTGAAGAAGCGATCATGCAGAACGAAGAAGCGTTTGAGATTAATAGTGCGAACGGATGGATTCACAGAGA
Source organism: Alkalihalobacillus sp. CinArs1 (assembly GCF_947387515.1). Lineage (GTDB taxonomy): Bacteria > Bacillota > Bacilli > Bacillales > Guptibacillaceae > Guptibacillus. Next base: position 221,613 of record NZ_CANDOB010000002.1, read on the forward strand.
GAATACTGTCCTAAAAGAATTGAGAAAGAACCAATAGATTGTGAGCCGCTTCATCTGTGGCTCTTTTTTTATGGAAGAAAACACAAAGTGAGGAAGTTATACGTTTGGATATACTTGGGATGTGGGTTACGTCATGGTTTGAGGACGTGAATTTGTATATAATGAAGCAAGTGCTTTAGGTGAGAATGGAAAGGAGGGTTCTGATGGATGAACTCCTTTACTTAGGTGTATTCCTGATTTATACGATTGCGATTTTAATCCTTGGAAAACATGGGTTTGATAAAACGGATGAACTGAGAGGGTACTTTCTGGCAGGAAGAAACCTTTCGTTATTTCCAAGCGTCGCATCCTTTTGTGCGACCTGGTTCAGTGCAGCGTCACTCCTTGGTTTGCCAGGGTTGATCTATGAAGGCGGCGTTTCCGTAATCTGGACGACAGCGGTTGCGTGGTTGTTAGGGATTATCGGGCTTCTCTTTATTTCATCAAAACTTTATACATATAACGTTGTCACGGTACCTGAGTTTTTCCTTGTAAGGTACGATTCGAAATTACTTCAAGTTTGGATCGGAATCATCTTGAGCGTCAGTTATTTATTGTACGTCGTGATTCAGATCCGGGGATTCGGAATCGTTGTGAGTGAAATGCTGGAAGTACCGTATATTGTCAGCGTCTTTCTTGTTTATCTTTTCGTGTTGTACACCACGTTCGGAGGGCTGCATTCTGTGGCGCGTACAGATATTTTTCACTTTTATCTCATCCTTGGCGGAACGATCCTTGGCTCTCTTTTTGTGGTGAACGAGATCGGAGGGCTAGAGGTATTTACGAGTGATCTCGTCGTGAGAGCGACTCGAGGGGATTCCTATTTAGCGCTGTTTCCTGAAGAAGGGCTACCGTTTTGGACGCTTCTGAGCGCATTTTTTGCATTAGGGATAGGCGTTGCTGCGAATCCACAGTATGCGGTTCGGATCTTATCAGCTCGTTCGAAACAAATTGCGTGGAAGATGATCGCAACGAGTGCGATTTTTCTTGTGCTCATCTATTTTGCGATTTTTGTGATCGGCATCGGTTCACGGATGATCAATCCGGGAGTCGTATTCGAAAGTACTGACGAAATCTACCCTCACGTTATTTCATACTTGCTGCAAACACCATGGAAGGGGATCTTGCTGATCAGCGTTGTGGCGGCTGCCATTTCAACGGCCAACTCACAGCTTCTAATCATGGCGAGCAGCTTTGTTTATGATATTACGCTTCCGTTACGGAAAAAGAAGAGTGTCGATCAACAGGTTATTTCATGGACGCGCTGGGTTATTTTCATGTTTGCGACGTTTTCCTTGTTGATTGCGTTTCAACCTCCTGAAGGAATCGTTCCCTTTAGTGGACACGTATGGGGGATCATAGCGGTCTCGATGTTCTTTCCGTTGTACGGAGGTCTCTATACGGCTAGATCAAAACAAAACGCTGTACTGTCCACATTCGGTGGGACACTCGCATATGTACTTGCGTTTTTCCTAATCCCAGATCACGTTCATCCTGTTTATCATCCTGTCCTGCCGTCGATTTTGATCGCAGGTATCCTTTATTTCTGGAAGGGAGGTACGCATGATGAGAAATTCAATTGAACGGAAGATCCTCGTTCCTTTTCTAATCATCGTACTCCTTCCAAGCTTTATTATCGGAGCGGTCTCGATGTGGGCGAGCTACCAGTCAGAGAAACAGCTGAAAGAGGCAACGGTTAGTGAAACGTTAACGAGCATCGATCGCTACGTTGGTATCTTTGATGAACGTGTTCAAAATGGCGACATGAGTGAACGTGATGCCAAATCGTTAGTCAAGGTTATGATCGATGAAAAAGTAGGATTATATGTCGAGGATGAAGAGGGGAATTTCTACTCAGGTGGAAAGGACTATCAAGCAGAGGAATTAGAGTGGTTAAACGGCAACAGTGAGCCATCAAGCTTTGTTATCGAAAAAGCGGTGATAACTGAAGAGCTCGAACAATGGGGGTGGAAGCTTTATTTCCCGATCGAGTTCTCGTTCTATTCAGGTTCACTTCCTGATATTCAAAAATATACGCTGCTCATCATCATCTTCATGGGTGTGATCGCCGTGCAGTTTACGATCATTTTTTCTTACCACCTCTCAAAGCCCATCAAAAACCTTGCTGCTTATTGTAAGCGGATTGCAATGGGAGATAGAGGGAAAGAACCGGATATTAAAACGAATCGTAAAGATGAAATCGGCGTTCTCTCAAATTCGTTACAAGATATGGTCCAAACGCTAGATAAACGAAATGGACAGATCGAGAAGATTAAAAAGCTGAACGAAACGATCTTAAATAGTGTGCATGTGGGAATGGTTCTTCTCGTCGAAGGGTCAGATTCTGTTTATAATGAGGCTGCTCAGCGTATGATGGATGATGATCCTTCGTTGGAAAAGCGTGTTAGACGTCTTACTGTTCATGAGACGACGAAGAGAAAAGAAGAAATATGGAACCATAAACATAATGAAGAAAAGGTGTATTATGCGGTAAACTATAGAGTGATTAAAGGAACTGAGCGAAATCGCTCGATCATTACGTTCGAAGATATTACGAATCGAAGAAAGCTTGAGCAACGCGTTGAACGGATGTCACGCTTAGCATCGTTAGGTGAGATGGCATCAGGAATCGCACACGAGATTCGTAATCCACTCGCAGGGATCAGAACAACGACCCAGCTCCTTATTCGCAGGTTGGAGCTTGGCAAGGATGAGCTAGCGTTAACTGAAAACATGCTGATCGACATCGACCGGGTGAACAAGATCATAACGAATATCCTTCAGTTCTCAAGACCGCTTGATTCTAACCCATCGTTCATCAAGGTGGATGAAACGATGCGCTCGCTCGTGTTATTGATGGAAGGAATGGCGAGTGAGAAAAACGTAACATTGCATCATAGTGAAAATGGATATGGTATTTTGGTCGATCGAGACCATCTTCGTCAAATCCTTCTCAACTTGATCATTAATGGAATTAACGCGATGCCAGAAGGTGGAGAATTAACGCTTTCTAGTGGAACAACTGGGGATAAGCGGACGATTTACGTATCAGATACAGGAGTTGGCATGGAAGATAGCATGCTGGATAAAATTTTCGATCCATTTTATACAACGAGGTCTGAAGGGACTGGACTCGGGCTATCGATCGTACACCAGCTTGTTGTGCAAAACAACGGCGAAATAGATGTAAGAAGTACGCCAGGGAAAGGAACGACCTTTTCCATTACATTCCCGACAAGGAAGGAGGAAGAGTAAATGGCAGTGAAGATTGGAATCGTTGATGACGAGACAACGCTTAGGCTTACGCTGCAAATGTTTCTTGAAGATGAAGGCTATGAAGTACGTTCCGCATCTTCACTTGAAGATGGCTGGGAGCTGCTCGAATCGTTTAACCCACAGGTGCTGCTGTTAGATATACGCTTGCCTGATGGAAACGGACTCGACGCGCTGCATGAATTCAAAGAGCGGTACCCGCTGATGGCGGTTATGATGCTGACTGCGTATGGTGATGCGAAAACGGCTGTAAGAGCAATTAAGGAAGGCGCGTTCGATTACTTAACGAAGCCATTCGAGTTAGAAGAGTTAAAAATTACGCTGGAGAAGTGGAGTAAGCAGCAGCATCTTGAGAAAGAAGTCGAGCGTTACCGTGAAGAAGAGCGGCGTACGAAGCTCGTTCAAATGATCGGTGAAAGTGATCAGATGAACGAGTTGAAAGGGAAGATTTCGTTGATTGCCGAAAGCAACGATACGACGGTTTTAATAAGAGGTGAGACGGGAACGGGAAAAGAACTCGTTGCAAGGAGCATCCACCAGCAGAGTAAACGCCACGATGGCCCGTTTGTCGCCGTGAACTGCGCAAGTATTCCTGCTGATCTTATCGAAATCGAACTTTTTGGCCGAGAAGAAAACAGTGTCAGAGACCAGTCGAATGGTAAAGTCGGTTTAGTCGAGTGGGCTGATGGTGGTACGTTATTTTTAGATGAAATCGGAGATCTTTCGCTCGATATACAAGTAAAGCTTTTACGATTTCTAGAGGATAAACGAATTAAGCGCGTTGGTAGTGTGCATGACCTTGAGGTAGATGTTAGGATTATTGCTGCTACGAACCGCTCTCTTGAAGAAATGATTCAAGAGAAAGAGTTCCGCTCTGACCTCTATTATCGGTTGAACGTAGTGCCGATCAAATTAACGCCGCTTCGTGAGCGAGATGAGGACGTCATTATGATGACTGACCATTTCTTGAATGAGTTTTGTCAGCAGATGAGGAAGGATACCCCAACTTTACGGGCTGATGCAAAAAAGCGGTTGTTAAACTATGATTGGCCTGGTAATGTGAGAGAGCTTAAGAATACGATCGAACGAATAGCGATTTTACATCAGGAAAAGGAGCTTGCTGCAACACATTTTGATTTCTTAAATCCTGTCGAGGGTCATGTAGAAGGATCAAAGTCTATCGATGATGTTGTGTTTGAAGATTCCTTTTCACTTGAGGATCACATCGAGCGCATCGAGAAGAAGTATATTGAAAAAGCAATTCAGGATTCGAAATGGAACATTACGCAAGCAGCGAAACTACTAGGGATCAGTCGTTACGCCCTTCAAAGACGGATTGAAAAATACGAGATCACATGAGCGAAACCGCCCACATCGGGCGGTTTTTTTGTGCGGAATCTTATAAAACTATCAGAAAATTACGTGATAAGGTAGAGATAAGAGAAAAAAACGTAGCGAGTCATTCGACAGATGATTCGTGTTTTTGAAGGAGGAAGACGATGGGTATCAAAAAAGAACAGCCCCTTGAAACAGTAGACTTAGAACAAAATCGTCCAACAAAAAGCAAGTGGGGAGTCATTCTTGGTGCCGCATTCCTGATGGGTTCATCAGCAATCGGTCCAGGATTTCTAACACAAACGGCTGTGTTTACAGAACAGCTACTCGCAAGCTTTGGTTTTGTTATCTTAATGTCGATCATTCTTGATATTGGTGTTCAGGCGAACATCTGGCGAATCATCGCAGTATCGAAACGCAAAGGACAGGATATTGCGAATATGGTTCTACCGGGACTCGGTTACTTTCTAGCATTTGCAGTCGCACTTGGTGGACTCGCATTTAATATCGGTAACGTTGGTGGTGCTGGACTCGGAATGAACGTCTTGTTCGGAATCGATCCACGTATCGGAGCAGCGATCACGGGTGTGATTACGATCGGAATCTTCTTATCGAAAGAAGCGGGAATCGCGATGGATAAGATCGCACGTCTACTAGGTGGCGTTATGATTCTGCTTACACTTTATGTCGCGTTCCAAAGTAATCCACCGGTTGGCGACGCTGTTGTTCATACGTTCGCGCCGACCACAATCGATGTGTTTGCCATCATCACGTTAGTAGGTGGAACGGTCGGTGGTTATATTACGTTTGCTGGTGGTCACAGACTTCTTGATGCTGGGATTTCAGGGAAAGAAAACCTTCACCAGGTAACGAAAAGCTCTGTCTCAGGTATCTTGATCGCATCGATCATGCGAGTATTTCTATTCCTCGCCGTACTTGGCGTCGTAACAGCTGGTTTTGCACTTGATCCAGCGAACCCACCTGCTTCTGTTTTCCAACATGCGGCGGGCGCAATCGGGTATAAGATGTTTGGTATCGTCCTTTGGGCAGCTGGAATCACGTCAGTTGTTGGTGCAGCATACACGTCCGTGTCATTTTTAAGAACACTTTCTAAAAAAGTCGATAAGCATCATTCGGGCGTAACGATCGGATTTATCGCCGTTTCGACGATCATCTTTGCATTCATCGGAAAGCCGGTTCTGTTACTCATTCTTGCAGGTGCATTCAACGGATTGATTTTACCTGTAGCACTTGGAACACTTCTCATCGCAGCGTACAAGAAATCGATCGTAGGTGATTACAAGCATCCACTATGGTTAACGATCTTCGGAGGCTTTGTCTTCGTAATCACAGCATATTTAGCGATCGTGACGCTTATTGATAAAATTCCACAACTCTTTGCTTAATCGATAGGAGGAACATGCGTGAAACTTGATTATCATCCACTCGGGGATACGGGCATTCAGCTTGTATTCGGTTCCGAAATAACGGAAGAAACGAATCAGAAGATAAGAATGTTTGCGGATTATTTAACAGATCATCCGATCGACGGTGTTGTTGAGTGGGTGCCAGCCTACACAACATTAACGATTTATTATCTTCCTACGAAACTTTCATACGGTTCATTACGAAAGAAGCTAGAAGAGATCAGTGAAAAACAACAAGGAAGAGAAGCAGAATCTGCTTCTCTTGTTTATATCATCCCAACGTATTACGGGGGCGAAGATCTCCCATTCGTTGCAGAACACAATGGTCGAACAGAAGAAGAAGTCATCGAAAGTCATTCAGGAAAAGATTATCTCATCTACATGATGGGATTTGTGCCAGGCTTCCCTTATTTAGGTGGTATGCCTGAAGAAATCGCAACGCCTAGACGAGAGAACCCTCGTGCTGCTATCGCACCAGGGTCTGTAGGAATCGCAGGATCGCAAACGGGTATTTATCCGCTTCAGTCTCCAGGAGGATGGCAGATCATCGGGAGAACGCCAGTGAAACTCTATGACCCTGAAAGTGAGTCTCCAATCTTACTAGAGTCAGGGCACTACTTGCGCTTCGTGTCGATCACTAAAGAAGAATACAAAGAAATCGAGGAAGCAATAGAACGTGGAGAGTATGTAGTAGAAACAGAGGAAAAGAAAGTGGGGATCACATCATGAAATCAGTTGATTTGAATAGTGATTTAGGCGAAAGCTTTGGAGCTTATACGATCGGAAACGATGAGAATGTGCTGAAATTTATCTCTTCAGCGAACATCGCATGCGGCTACCATGCAGGAGATCACAACGTCATGATGAGAACCGTTGAACTTGCTCATCTACTCGAAGTTGGGATTGGCGCACATCCAGGATTTCCTGATCTTGGTGGTTTTGGTCGCCGCGACATGAACATGTCAGCAGATGAAGTGTTCAACCTTGTTGCGTATCAGATCGGTGCGATCAAAGGTATCGCAAATGTTCACGGAGCACGGGTTCAGCACGTGAAGCCGCACGGTGCACTTTATAATAAAGCAGGAAAAGACCCTTCAATTGCCAAAGCGATTGCAAACGCTGTCAAAGCGGTTGATCCAGAGCTCATTCTGTTTGGATTAGCAGGAAGCGAGCTTGCAAAAGCAGGGAAAGAAGCTGGTCTTACGGTAGCACAAGAGGTGTTTGCGGATCGTACGTATCAGCCTGATGGCTCGTTAACTCCTAGATCAGAACCGAACGCGATGATACACGATGCAGACCTTGCTGTTCAGCGTGTGATTCGAATGGTGAAGGAGCAAAAAGTAGAGGCAGTGAACGGGGAAGACATTTCGATCGAAGCAGATACGATCTGTGTACACGGTGATGAACCAGAAGCCCTTCGCTTCGTACAGATGTTGAGACAGCGATTAGAAAGTGAAGGAATCACAATACAACCTGTTGGAGTGAGTGCAGATGCCTAAAGACCTTTTTGAAGTGAAAAAGCCTGGTCTACTAACGACGATTCAGGACGACGGTCGAACTGGGTACCAGCAGTACGGAATTGTAGCAGCAGGCGCGATGGATTCTTTTTCGATGAAGATCGCTAATTTTCTAGTCGGCAACTCGGGTGACGAAGGTGTGCTAGAAGTAACCGTTATGGGACCGAAGTTCGATGTTTTAAGTGACGCTGTGATCGCAATCTGTGGTGGAAACCTTTCACCTACAGTTAACGGTAAGAAAGTGGCGATGTGGAAGAGCTTTGAAGTGAAAGAAGGAGACAAGCTGCAATTTGGCCAGCCTGTTGAAGGATCTCGTGCATATATTAGTGTCGCGGGCGGGTTCGATGTCCCGGTCGTGATGGGCAGTAAATCAACGTATCTGAAAGCGGGAATCGGCGGCTTTGAAGGGCGAGCTCTTGAAAAGGGAGATGTTCTAAGACGAGCTGATACCATGGAAGGAAAAAGTGGACGTGCACTCCACTATGATGAAATCCCTTCGTATGAAAAAGAAATGGAGATTCGAGTGGTGATGGGTCCTCATGAGCAGGCGTTTACGGATAATGCCCTAGAAACCTTTTTATCTTCAGCCTACGAAGTTTCACCGAAATCAGACCGGATGGGCTACAGAGTCACGGGGCCTCAGCTTGAACATAAGACGTCTGCTGATATTATCTCAGAAGCGATCCCACTCGGTGGCATCCAGGTTCCTGCAAACGGTGAACCGATCATCCTGATGTCCGATCGACAAACAACTGGAGGGTATACGAGGATCGCGACGGTTATCGCGAGCGATATTCCTTCCCTTGCTCAGGCAATGCCAGGCTGCAAGATTCGATTTAAGAAAGTCTCAGTAGAGGAAGCACAGGAAATCTATGAACGTCACGATCGATTTACGAGAACGTTAGAAAAAGTGTCGGGATAAAGGAGAATGCTAGATGCTACAGTCAAAAGAAATCATCGATATTATTAAAAACATGGACGGAACAACCGTAGATGAAGTGCACTATGAGCAAGATGGGCTCGTTGTAAAGGTGAAAAATCAAAATCCTTATGGTACGTCAGAGAGCGGTGTAGTGGAAAAGAAAGAAGAAAAGCCAACGACAAAGAAAGCAGAACCGTCATCCGATCGAGATGAAGAACAAGTTCAGGCACAGTCAGATAGCGATGTTCATACCGTAACGGCTCCAATGGTCGGCATGTTCTACACGTCTCCTTCTCCTGAAGAAGATGTGTTTGTTCAAGTAGGAGATACCGTTCGAGAAGATACGGTCGTATGTGTGTTAGAAGCGATGAAGATGTTCAACGATGTTCACGCTGATGTGGATGGCGAAGTTGTTGAGATCATTGCGAACAATGGCGACCTTGTGGATTTCGGACAGCCACTATTCAAAGTAAAACCAGAATAGGAGAGAGCATAGATGGGGATTAAAAAAGTACTAGTCGCAAATCGTGGAGAAATTGCTGTACGCATCATACGTGCGTGTCACGAACTTGACCTAGAAGCGGTTGCAGTCTATTCAGAGGCTGATCGTGACGCTCTTCATGTGGAACTAGCGGATGAAAGCTATTGTATCGGTCCGACTTATTCGAAAGATAGCTACTTGAATATGGCAAACATCATGACCGCAGCGATCAACGGCGGTGTTGACGCCATTCACCCAGGTTACGGATTTTTATCGGAGAATGCAGCGTTCGCAGAAATCTGCGAAGACAATAACATCACGTTTATTGGACCGAGTAGTAAAGCGATCAATCAGATGGGAACAAAAGATGTTGCGAGAGAAACGATGAAATCTGCAGGTGTTCCTGTCGTACCAGGTTCGAACGGCATTATTAAAAACAACGAACAAGCCGTTGAACTTGCAGCTGAGATGGGCTATCCCGTTATTATTAAAGCAACAGCTGGTGGTGGCGGAAAGGGGATCCGTGTCGTAAGAGAGGAAGAGGAGTTACTTAAAGCCATCAATGTGACCCAGCAGGAAGCGGCAAAAGCGTTTGGAAACCCGGGTGTCTACATAGAGAAGTTCATCGAAAACTTCCGGCATATTGAAATTCAAATTCTTGCAGATAACCACGGGAACGTCGTTCATCTCGGTGAGCGTGATTGTTCAATCCAAAGGCGTATGCAAAAGCTTGTAGAAGAAACGCCGTCCCCAGCGCTCGATAAGTCGATTCGAAACGAGATGGGTGAAGCAGCCGTTCGCGCTGCCAAGGCAGTAAATTATTCAGGTGCAGGCACCGTCGAATTTATTTATGATGAAGACGGCAAGTATTACTTTATGGAAATGAACACACGGATTCAGGTGGAGCATCCGGTAACGGAAATGGTCACGGGAGTGGACTTGATCAAAGAAATGATCAAGGTTGCGAACGGCGAAGTGTTACCGATTAAGCAGGATGATATCGTCCTTACAGGCTGGTCGATGGAGTGTCGAATCAATGCAGAAGATCCAGATCGTGACTTTATGCCTTCTGCAGGAAAGGTAGAGACCTATTTGCCTCCTGGAGGTTTTGGGGTTCGCGTTGACTCAGCTATGTATTCTGGCTATGTTATCCCCCCTTTTTACGATTCGATGGTTGCGAAGCTTATCACGTATGGTGCCACACGTGAGGAAGCGATGCAGCGGATGAAGCGAGCACTAAGTGAATTTAAAATTAAAGGAATCAAGACCACGATTCCATTTCATCAAAAGCTATTAAACCATGAAAAGTTTGTAGAAGGTGACTTTAATACAAAGTTTCTTGAAATTTATGAGCTTTAAAGGAAGGTGAGCTCGATGTTAAAACCAAGTGAACAACGTCTAAGATTTAGAGATCAAACGGATCAAGGAACGACTTCAGGCATGTGTGATGGGTATTTACAAGCAAACATGATCACACTTCCTAAGGAATACGCATCGGACTTTCTTAAGTTTTGCGAACGGAATCCGAAGCCTTGTCCATTAGTAGATGTGCTAGAAGCAGGTCAGGTAAAACCGAATGTTGCTGATGCAGATATTCGAACTGACCTTCCGAAATACCGTATCTATCAAAATGGAACTTTGAAAGAGGAGGCGCTAAACTTAAAGGAGTACTGGCGTGACGACTTCGTAACGTTTTTACTCGGATGTAGCTTTACGTTCGAGAAAGCTCTGGCGGAAGCAGGAATCAGCTTATTGCATCAAGAGATGAAGAAAGTTGTTCCAATGTACCAGACCTCGATTGCATGTAAAGAGGCAGGCCGTTTCTCTGGAGGAATGGTTGTCAGCATGAGAGCGATCAAGAAGGAAGAGCTCGACGAAGCGGTGCGCATCACGGCAGAATTTCCTGATGCACACGGTGCTCCGGTCCATATCGGTGACCCTTCTGAAATTGGTATTCATGATTTTGAAAATCCAGACTACGGGGAGTATACGCCTTTTGATTCGGAAGAGCGAATCCCAGTGTTCTGGGCATGTGGAGTAACACCGCAGTATGTCGGCTTAAACGCAAAACCTGAGATTATGATCACGCACGCGCCTGGCCACATGCTGATCACAGATCAAATGGGATGAATGTGAAAAGTGTTGATGAGAGTGAGGAATTGGTTATCGATTCCTTACTCTTTTTTATGTTAGAAGCAAGATATTTTTAAAAGTCCCATATAAAGCCTATACTTTAAGCTGAAATAAAAACGCATGTTACTTAAAAGGAGGATTCATACATGAAAGCGTTACTGCTTAAAGAAAAAGGCCAGTGGGACAGCATGACGGTGGAGGAGATCCAAACACCAAAACCGGGAAAAGGTGAAGTCCTCGTCAAGATTCATGCTGTTGGATTGAATCCAGTTGATTATAAGACTGCAACGAACGGGAATCCAAACTGGGAATATCCACATATCTTAGGTCTAGATGGAGCTGGGGTCATTGAAGAAGTTGGTGAAGACGTGACGGAGTGGAAGAAAGGAGATCGTGTGGTTTACCATGGTGATCTGATGAAGAAAGGTGCCTTCGCAGAATATGCCATTACGACAGCTCACACGATTTCAAGACTTCCTGATGCGATCTCATTTGAAGACGCAGCTGCGCTTCCTACCGCTGGATACACAGCGTATCAATCCCTTTTCAGGAAGCTTCACATTGAAAAAGGTCAAACGATCCTCATTCATGCTGGAGCTGGTGGCGTAGGCGGATTTGCAATTCAAATGGCGAAGTATATGGGATTAACCGTCATCACAACCGCTTCAAAAAGCAACCATGAGTATGTGAGGCAGCTAGGCGCGGACTATGTGATCGATTATAAGGAAGAAGATTTCGTTGAAAAATGCTTGGAACTTACTGACGGCGTTGGGATCGACGCAGTGCTCGACGCGGTGAGCGCAGAGAATGCAACGAAATCTCTCGATGCTCTAACGTTCAACGGTCAAATCGCCTATATCGCAGGTGTCCCTGAGTTTTCTCGAGGCGTTTCCTTTACACGCCCTCTCTCGTTCCACCAGATTGCACTCGGTGGTGTATATGCTTCAAACAATAAGAAAGAACAAGCAGATCTTGCTAGAATGGGAGACGAAATGGTGAACCTCGTACTCGGTGGCCATGTTGATCCAACGGTTAAGCATGTCATCTCATTAGAGGAAGTGCCAGAAGCACTCGTAAAGCTCTCAGAACGTCATGTTACTGGGAAAATTGTAGCGAAAGTGGTTGAAGAATAGGTAGAGTGACACGATAACGATATCGTTTAGAACGAAAAAGCCGCGCAGCTATGGATCGAAGCGTGGCTTTTCTCTATCATTTTTATACTGCCGTCTTATTATTCCGTAACACGGTAATAAATCCATCGAGGATATCGTGACTGATGAAAAAGCCTTTTCGCTGATAAAAGTCTAGCGCATTTTGATTGCCATTCGATACGAAGATAAAATGATCTTGAACGTCTTTTTCATTCCGCAGCCATTCCATCGACATGTCGAAAAGCTTAGAACCAACCCCATACTGTCGGTAACCATCTTTTATATAAAATTGAGATAAGCAACCTACAAATTCTCCACTTACTGACGATAGATCAAAGAAAGTCGCAAAGTCATTATCATACGCTTCTTTACGTGAAATGTTCGAGTACACATATCCTATGATCTCCTCTTCGTCTTTTACAACGACAATGTAATTTTTCTCCGCTTTCTCCACAGATGGAACCAATCGTGTTTCAAAGCTCATGTCATCGAATAATTCGGGGGTGATGTGCGCTTTTGATTTTTGGAAAACCATCAGCTCGTTACAAATCTCTCGACAGCACTCGATTTCTTCAGGACTGATCACGTCATATGTAAGATTCATTGGCATTCTCTCCTGACTGCTAAACGCGTTTTCTACCTATTAGTATAGCTTTCAGTTGGTTGGAAATGAAGATACCTTGTGAAACATTTAAAAAGGAAATAACGTACAAGTAATATGAAAGGGTGTTTTTACCAATGGGGTACTTAAAAAAGATCCAATACATGATAGGTTTGCCGTCAGCTCTCATCTTAATGATATCGCTTTTAGTAAGCTATGAACCTGTAACAATCATCGCACTAATAGGGTGTTTTATCGCCCTGGTATGCAGGCAGATCCGTTACCATCGATACTCTTATCGGCTTGGGCATCCTGATCGTCACTCCGATGAACTCGGGTATGACCTGACGGACGATCATCTCGACGAAGCAGAAACGTATGACCGTGACCGACAAAAGAGGTGAATACGCTCTTTTATGGAAATAATGGATTAGCACAAAATAAGGGGGATAACGATGATTGCGCCAGAACAGATTATGACCGTCTGGGAAACGTTTGATGACTTTCCGATGGAGACACTTACGAAAGTGTGGTATTTCGATAAAGCGAAGAAAAAGCAGCGAGAAGTTGCTTTGATGAAAGAACATCGAGCGCAATATGGCATTACAGGTAATTGCTTTGATCTCGCGTACTGGTTGCTCGATGAGTTTAAAAGAAGTGGTGTGAAAGCCTATCCGATCGGACACGATTTACATACAGAAGATGCTCATGTTGCTGTCGTTGCGGTAGATGAAAGAGGGAGGCGCTATTTATGTGACCTTGGGGATCAATGGATACAGCCTGTCTTAATCGACTCGGAATGTGAGGATTATTCAAATGAAAAGCTTGATGGCTTTTTTCCAGGGGCGCGCATTCAGGTGAGCCCTCATGATGAGCAGCTTACTGTTCTTTACGAGAGACCGAATGGCAAGGTTTCGAAGCAGGTTTATGATACGAGAGTGGTTGAGATGGGAGAGTTTAAACGTGCAGCAGAGCATTCCCAACACCTCATAAAACCGGTACCATTACTTGAGTGTAGGGTCCCGTTTAAAGAAGAGACAGCTCATTGGGAGTTTTATAACTGGAGTAGTTTTATGAGTACGACAGAGGGGTTGTATAACGAACCAGACCTAACTAGTATCGAAGAATGGACTGCTAGAATACATAAACGGACAGGGTATGATGAATTGTTCGTACTAGAAGTATTAGAGATTTACAATAAGCGAAGGTCAGTTGAGAGGAGGTAATGGAGTTGGGGATGGGGGCAGTAAGTATTTTTCTCATCGCAATTCTTCCTTTACTCGGAATCGCGATACTTGGAATCTATTTCATAAGAAAAAGCATACGAAATAAGTGACTTCCGAATCCTAGGAAGTCATTTTATTTTATCCGCTTTGAAACTATTTCATCGATGGTCTCGTCAAACTTCAAGAACAAATCACTTGATAGAGAGGGGCTAAAATGAAAGACGTTGAGAAGGACGCCATGTTAGAAGAAATCATGATTGATTATGGAGATGAGCTTGTACGATTGGCTTATACATATGTAAAGGATACTTATACCTCAAAAGATCTTGTGCAGAATGTATTTATTAAATGCTATGAAAAAATTCATACCTTTCGTGAAGACGCAGCTTTAAGAACATGGCTCTACAGAATAACAATCAATGAGTGCAAAGATTATGTGAAAAGTTGGGGATACAGAAAGCTCCAGGTATCTAATTTTATACAAGAGACAGCTAATGGATTTGAGGCTTCTGTTGAAAACAAAGTGATTCAGCAATCGACGAACGAAGAAATTAAAGAGATCGTCTTATCTCTCCCTATCAAGTATAAGGAAGTGATTTTTCTTTATTTCTATCATTCTCTAAAAATAGAAGAGATCGCAGAAATAACCTCGATTACGCCTAACACGGTTAAAACGAGATTGAGGAGAGGGAAGCAGAAGCTGAGATTAATGATGGAGGAGGCAGAGATGTATGGATGATGAACAATTGAAAGAAGCCCTCCGTGAAAATGATAAGGACCTTCAATTTACAAAGCAGGATCGGCAAAACGTGTTTAAGAATATTGAAGCCAGAAATGGAGAGAAAAATAAACGAACCTTTTTTAAAGGGAGACTATTTCCTATTACGGCGACTGCACTTGTTGCAACGATATGTTTTATATTGCTCATACCTTCTCTCCTCAGTAATCAAGGGACACCCCTTATCTTAAAAGATGATATTGTCACGGGCAGTAATGAAAGAAGTGATATTACTACGATCGTTGTCATGGTAACAAACTCTACGGACCGAACGGATGCTAACCTGCTAGTTTCTTTTAACAAAGTTTCCAATAATATTAATGTCATCGCCATGCCACGCAGTTTAAAAGTTCCTATTCTAAAGCCAGGGGGAGAACTAGTTAGTGAAGACAAACTCACTCATGCCTATGCGTATGGATCCGGTCCTGAAGCGACGAGCAAAACGCTAGGGGATTATTTCAGTGTAGAAGTAGATTACTATGTTTCTATCGATCGGAATGATATACAGAAATTGCTTGAACCAAGAGATGTTATTACGGACGATGTGGAGGAAGCTACAACAATCCCAGGCCCAAGCGGGAGCGAGCTTCAGCTAACCAAAGGCTTGAATCGATTTGGACCTGAAGAAATCGCTACACTTCTAGGATCAGATGTACGTAATGAACAAGTGTCAGTGTTAATCGATCATATTATGAAAATTTTTGTGAATGGGTTAACGCAAGATGGGCTTGAATATCTCTCGAAAGAAGCACGAACAAACATTGATTCAGTGGACTTTACGGGGGTGTGGGATGCGTCTTACCAATACGATGTTAGAACAATCTCAGTGTCCGAAGGGATAAGGGAAACTAAAGATAACGGACACTTTTTTATAGAGTTTGAACAAGGTTTCTTGTATGAATTAAAAAAGAAGATGAAGGATTTCGATTGGTAATGTAAGCGGTGATCACCATGATGGTGGTCACTGTTTTTTTAAGGTGTGATGAAAGTAAGTGATGGGCTTTTTGATTCACTTACTTTTGTAAAATTGGTTGTCCCTTCCTAATTGTTAACGTATCCTTAAGTATGTTAACTAGTTGGATCGGAGGAAAAGTGTGTTGAAGAAAAAGGATAAAGACATAAAGTTTGAAAGCCTTGATGAAGAATTACGTGAAGAAGTGCTTGAGTATACGGGAGAGAGATCAGACGTTTACGAAAAGAAGTGGAGCAAATTATCAAACAAAAAATCGCAGATTTCATGGAACTGGGCGTCGTTCCTTTTCAATCTGTTTTGGTTTGCATTCCGTAAGATGAACATTTATGCCTATTCGTTACTAGGTGTTATCGTCTTGATCGATGTTTTGTCCATCCTTTACTTTAAGAAGACGATTTCGGGTACAAGTATGGGACCTATATTTATAGCGTTCGCTCTCTTATCAAATAAAGTGTATTTTGATTTTGTACTTAAACAAGTAAAGAAATTGAAAGAAAAATACCCTGATCGTGAAGAACGCTTGGCAGCCATAAGGAAGCAGGGGGGCGTAAGTTGGCTTAGAGCTATTCTTTTTGTACTAATCGTCTTCATCTATTCTTTCTCAATCATGTTTGTAGAAGAAGAAGTGTACTTTTCCTACATGGAGCCAAAGTTCACTGAAGCATATGAATTACAAGAAGCGGGTCAGCTTGATGAAGCACTAGAGGTGTATGAGTCGATAGAAAATGACAATATACCTGTAGCAGAAATTCATTTAAACAAGATGTACATATACTCCGATAAAGGTCAGGATGAAAAAGTTTTAGAAGAAGTAAATGCTTATTTAGAGATCAGGCCAGAGGATGAAGAAATGCTTGAAATAAAAGACTTAGTCCTTGATCGGCTAGAAGAATGAGAATTGTCTATCGTTATTTAAACGAACATTAAATGATTGTTTTCATTTAATGTTCGTTTTTAGGTTGAACTTCCTTTGCTCCTTTGATATAGTTACACAGTAAACAACTAAAAACATTGCTCGTATATCCTCAGTAATATGGTCTGAGTGTCTCTACCTGGTTCCCGTAAACGAACTAGACTACGAGTTAAAGTATATGCCGGTACTAGCCGTGTTCTTTTTGCTATGGTTATTTCTATTGTTGATACTTTGACTTTGTTGGTCTAGAAGGTAGATGTCACTCTACATTTCTAGGCCTTTTTCTGTGGAGAAAACGGTGCATTAAACATCTTAGAGGGGAGCACAGTAGAAGTAGTGGAGAAGACAACATCATTCGAACAACAAAGGGGAGTTTTCAATTGAAACGTAGAATAGAAGCAAGATACATGGCGATCGCAATGGTTTCATTACTAGTACTTTCTGTAATGGCAGGATGCAGTTCTTCCACGAAAAGTGAGGCTGAAGCAGCTAAGGAGAATGAAAAGCAGCCTCTCATCGTTCAAGGGCCAATGCCGATTGAAGCTGAGAAGTTTGCTAGTAAGTTAAGTGATGTGAAAGAAGAAAAGTCTGGTTCATTTGTGTTTTATAAAGGAACATTGGACGGTTACCCTGTGATCGTCACGAAGACAGGTAAAGGAATGGAGAATACTGCGGCTGCAACGGCTGTAGCGATCGAAAAGTATGACCCGATCGCTATTATCAACCAAGGTACTTCGGGTGGGCATGATCCAGATCTTCACGTCTTTGATATCGTTCTAGGTGAACGAACTGTCAATCTCGGTTCATTGAAAACACCGAACAAAGATGAAGGGGAAGGCATTTCACCGAAAGAGTGGATTCCGATGGACTTGATGGCATCAGAAGGAAGTGCGGGAGAAGATCCTGATGCAGAAAACATCCGTTATTTTGAAGGTGACAAAACGTTACTAAAGGCTGCTCATGCGGTAAAAGATACCTACACAAAAGGAAAGATCGTCGATGGTACGATCGGTTCAGCAGATGTATGGAACAATGAAGTGGATCGCATCAATTGGTTTCATGAGAATTTCGGATCTTCAGTAGAAGAGATGGAAGGTGCGGCTGGCGCACAGATTGCAAAAGCGTATGATGTTCCTTTTCTTGGCATTCGCGTACTTTCCAACAACAAAGTAAACGACGGTGCGTATAACCCTGAAACCGCAGAAGCAAATCAGGAATATGTTTATGAAGTCGTGAAAGAATATTTAACGATGATTGAAGAAAAGTAATCGCTTAGAGTGTGGATGCGTCCACACTCTTTTATGTATCGGAAGGAAACGAGCGCTGTTTATAGAAGATGATTGAATGCACAAAACCAAATAGTGAGGAAGATGCATCATGATTCAGTATCCAACGTTAAAAAATAGCGCAAAGATTGGAGTGACCGCTCCATCTTCTGGAGTACCAGAAAGCTTACATACGATTCTTCGTGAAGCTATTGAAAAAGTAGAAGCAAAAGGGTATGACGTTTCCTGTGGAGAGACAGTCTGGACTCAGAAAAAGGCAAAGTCAGCAAGTGCGAAGGTTCGAGCGGATGAATTTAATAGACTGATGCAGGATGAGGAGATCGACCTCATCGTGCCACCTTGGGGCGGAGAGCTATTGATCGAAATTCTCGAGCATATTGAATTTGAAAACATCAAACCGAAATGGATTCTCGGCTATTCAGACGTTAGCGCGCTGTTGTTTTCCATCACATTGAAAACAGGTATTGCGACAGCTCATGGAACAAACTTAATCGATTTAAGAGGTGACTATCAAGACGCGACAACTGCAATGTGGGAATCCGTTTTGAAAACGAAAAAAGGTGAAATGGTCGTCCAACATTCTTCTGAAGCCTACCAGAAGGAATGGGACCACGAAAATCCATCTCCATGTGTCTTTCATTTGACTGAACAGACTGAATGGAAATCAACGGAAGACGATGTTTCGATAGAAGGACGGTTGCTTGGAGGGTGCCTCGATATCCTCACACATCTCGTCGGCACGCCATATGGCGATGTAGCGTCATTTAGAGAAACGCATTCAGATGAGCCAATCCTCTGGTATTTCGAGAACTGTGATTTGAATACAACGAGTGTAAGACGGTCGCTAGTTCAAATGAAACTAGCAGGGTGGTTCGATCATTGCTCAGGTATTTTGTTTGGGAGGAGTGCAGCGAATCAACCAGTGAATGGGTATGTCATTGAAGATGTGTATGAACAGCTTGCGGAAGAAATCGGAGTGCCTGTAGTTTACGATATCGACTGTGGTCATGTTCCTCCACAGCTCACATTGATAAACGGTGCTCGTGCAAAAATGACAGCGCGTAATGGAAAGGGAAAGGTTGTTCAAACATTCGACTGAATCTCACTTCTCATCAGGAAAAAGCGCTAGATTTTTGTAGAATAAAGGATTTTTGACGAGCAAAGACGAATGAGTTGTTAATGAGGTTTGTTACCGGTCTGCTTGTATGAATCAATTTAGATACCTTCTTAGCCGTAGCCGTTCGCGAGATCTTGTAGAAGGAGGAGGTATATGGAACAACATTCTGCCATTCGGAACATAACAGGTGTCCAAAAAGAACTCGTTTATAATCAAATCTTGGAGTACTCGAACGAAGCGACTGTCATTCATTCAAATCATGAAATACTTTATATTAATCAGTCAGGAATAGACTTACTCAATGGGACGAGAGATTCAATCATCGGTCTGGATATCGTGGACTTCTTTAAGCCAGATCAAAGAGGGTTTGTAAAAGACCAGATACGTAAATTGACCATTGATAGGCAGATCAGTGAAACCATCGAAACTGAGATCTTCAAGCAGGACGGAACGGTTGTCGAAGTTGAGTTATACTGTCACTCGGTCGTATATGGGGATGTTGCAGCAATTCAAACGATCATCCGAAACATCACAACACGTAAAGATGCTGAGCGGAAGTATAAAAGAATATACAACGAAATCGGCATGCCAATCGTTCCGGTGTTTGATGGCATCGCTGTGCTCCCACTTATCGGGGCGATCGATGAAGAGCGAATCGCCCACGTTTTAGATCATATCCCAAGCAAAGTACACCAAAAAAAGTTAGATCATCTGATCATCGATGTATCTGGTGTCTATACGATCAACGAGCGGGTCGCCGAGTTTTTATTTAAAATGAACGATGTGATCGAACTTCTCGGTGTGTCTATCACCTATACAGGGTTTCGGCCAGAGCTCGTATATAAAGCAGTGGATACAGGGTTAGAAATTGGCAACTTAAAGACTGTGGCGAGTGTTCAGCATGCGCTTCGTGGATTAAATTGCACATAGCACCATCTACACATCTGAGGAATTTGAGATGTGTCTTTTTTTGTTCGCACCTCTTATGTTACGGTTAGACTATTATTTCCAAAATTGGAAAAACACTGCGTTAGGAGAAGACGACATGCAATATGCGATATCTGTCACCGACACCTTAAATGTAGAAACGATAGAAGCACAAGGCTTACAAGTGATCGAGGTGTTGAAGGAGTTTTCAGTAGCACTTAAAGACATCACATCGTTCGAAGCACCGCGTGGAATCGTCTTTCACGATTTGAAGTCAGCTACCGAGCTATATTCTGATATCCCTATCCCAGCGTATACGTCTCGAGACCTCATCCATCTCAGTCCTGATCCGGCGGTTTGGAAGGAACTCTTTTTATCAACGGTTAAAGAAGGGATGGAGCATGCCGAAGCGTACTACTCTTCGACTAATCATCTTGATGTAGCAGCCATCGCTGCCCATGAATTGACCCATCACGCGGATTTCTTTCACGATGATTTTGAGGGTGACAACGTGAACATGTGGTTTGAAGAGGGGCTTTGTGAATATATCCCAAGTAAGCTCATGTTCTCTGAACAAAAGTTTAAGGAAACTTCAGAAGTTGAGGAAATGTTGATCGAGAGCTACAAAGAAGAGTTCGGTGAGTATTGTTTGAGTGAGTTTGGAAAAGCGGGCTATCGATATGGCGAGAAAAATGGGTACGCTGGTGCTTTTTATGACTACTGGCGAAGCAAAAAAGTTGTGAAGTCGTTAGTGGAAAACCATTTTGATCATCGCATTTCGAGTCTGATCGCGTGTTATAGAATGTGGGATCAATCTACACCGCTCCATGGTTATTTTACAAATGTGCTTGGCTTATCTGAATCTCAAGCAAAAGACTTATGGCTAGCATAAAAAAGCCCTGGCTCACATCTCCAGTGAGAGCCAGGGCTCGTTGAACCATCCTTAAATGGTAACACTCTATTTCACACAATAACGTGCTGGTCTTTAAGAAATCAACTTACTTGTTTGTTTCATCAGTAAGCTTAACGAGAACATGAGCGATGTGCTTACGTTCTTCTTCATTCGCTACGTTCCATAGCTCGTTCAATACTTTTTGCTCACGGTTTCGAGGATCTTCATGCTTTGCTAAGTAGTCACCAACACGCTTAGCACCTTTTGTTAACCCTTCTTCACCAAGACCAAGTTTTTCACCTTTTTGAACTTGATCACCAAGATAGTCTTTGAATTGCTGGAAGTTCTCTAGAATATCATCTTTCTTGTCTTGATTCATTTCTGCTGCTGCACTTTTTGGATCTTTACTCATTATAATCCTCTCCTTCAACTTGTCTTCATGTTTCTTTTTCCACGTATGGAAGTGATAAAAACATGAGAGTGTTTTTCGATGTGCTGTTGTGATTTGGTAATGTTAGCCACACAGGATATATAACCGAGAGAGACTGAATGTAAACCTGTGGGCTGTGAATAGGTATGATCTTACTACTTAGTGAAGAATAGGGGAAAGGGTATGACATCTAACTATAAGCGTGAAATTAATGCGATATATCCAGAATTAACGATAACGAAGCTAGAACTAAACACCATCGGTCAAAACAATGATGTCGTCATTGTGAACGAGAATCTTGTCTTCAGGTTTCCGAAGTATGATGAAGGGATTCTAGCGCTGAAGAATGAAACGGCGGTCCTTGAAGAAGTTAGAAAACATGTGACGCTCCCCGTTCCATTCCCTACGTATATGTCGTTACAGACGCAGGAGGTTGGGAAGGTTTTCGCGGGGTACGACTTGATAGAAGGGGAACCATTTTGGAAAGAAGAATTTCAGAAAATCACTGTGGAAGATAAAGAGAGAATAGCGAATCAGCTCGGTACATTTCTGTCAAAGCTCCATTCGGTTCCAATCGAACAAAGCAACGCAGCGATTCATCATGAGGTTGAGAGTCTATATGTAAGGATACAGAACCTGTTATTCCAACATATGAGGGAAGATGCGAGAAAGGATGTTTCGAACCTTTTTGAATCCTTTCTAGAGAAAGTGAAAGAGACCCGTGTACATAAGAAGCGGATTCACGGTGATTTTGGCGCTTCAAATATTTTGTGGGACCCTGAGAAACGTGAGATAACGGGAATCATCGACTTTGGGGAAACGGAAATCGGAGATCCAGCCTATGACTTTGCAGGGCTTTTAGCTAGCTACGGAAACGAATTCGTAGAGAGGTGTCTTGCGTTTTATTCTGAAAGGGAGGACCTCCTAGAACGCGTGACGTTTTATAAAAACACGTTCGCATTGCAGGAAGCTCTTCATGGTATCGAACACAATGATGTTGAGGCGTTTGAGAGCGGGATCTGTGAATATCGATAGCGCTAGTTTGCTTTTACTAAGTGATAGTAAGTCAGCAGCATCGATTGAAACAATAGATAGATCGGCACAGACCAAACCATCGAGTAGCCCTTGTCAAAATGATAGAGGCCTATTTTCGTCCCGATCCACTCCATCACCATCGACACGACCGTCCAAATGACGATGTAGAGAATCGAGTAAAAGCCTTTGATGTTTAGTTTTACATAAATGTAAACAAAGAAGTAGCTATAAGGACAGTACATCACATAGCTTAAGAAATCGATTCCCTGATAGGCTGCAGTATCATTTACATCATAAAAGTCCCATGCACTAACACTTAGCGTTTGGTCACTAAACATTCCAAAGAATAACCCGAACAAACTATATCCGATCGTCTCTAATGTAGAGAATATTTTTGGCAGGGAAAAAAGTAAAAAAAACAGAACGAGTACGCTAAGAATAACAAACCATTCGTTTAGGTCAAAAGCCCGTTCATAAACCTTCATAGTGCTCTCTCCTTCCAAGCATCATAACGAATTTGAGCATAGCAAGGCCGATGAGTAGAAGGATACAGTCCATCATGATCGCAAGAAAGAAGTTCCATTCGTTATATACCTCAACTTTAAGATAGACGGACCCTAAGTTAAAGGTATGCATGATTAGCAAGGTACAAGCAAAAAAGCCAAACTTTGCTTTTCGACTCGTTAACATGCTAACTGTATTGATGAAAAGAATAATGATTAACGGTGTGATGAGATTCCGATGCAGTAAAAAGGTCAGAAATAACGTGTTGTCATCTGATGTGGAGATAAATTTCATGTTCCATGTAATAATCGTCAAGTAATTCATGATAAAGATGGAAACACCGAAGAATACGATGGAGTTTTCGAGAAAGCTACGCATTTTTCTATGGAAGATCGTTAGCTGAATCAGGAATAAGGAAATGGTCATTGCGATCGCAAGTGCCACGGTCATCCTCCTTGACTATCTCCAATTGCTTACGGGAACATCGTACAGAATGAGCAAGACGATGATGATTGGAATGGAAATTACATAAGCGATTAGAGGGCGTTTGTAATGTAAATAGAGCATGGTAAACATGATGAAATCGAAGACGATCGAACTGATTAACGTCCAGCCGTGGTGATAGTGAAATAAATCCAAAACTGTGAAAAGCCATTCGAAGAATCCGTATAACACGACCCATGAGAGTAGAAAGAGGAGCTTTGTAGATGTTCTTTTCAACCTATCCATATAAGGGATATAGATCAAAACCGAACATGGGTAGACGATGAACATGATGATTAAGTTTATCGATGTATGGTTCGGTAAAAAATTGCTTTCCGTATACTCCCACAGCGGGTATTTGTAAGTTAGGAAATTATAGAGAAGATCACATGCTATAAAATAAAGGATGGTGTGATGGTATTTCTCCCAATGCCGCCAGTCTCCAAAAAGTCTAGCGGCAATGATCCAACATAGCGCTCCTAATATGTACATAGTCCATTGCCCCTTTTCATCTGCACATCTGTTAGCTTTTTCAATGTTGGGAAGAATATGCGTTTGCTGTGCTGTTAAATATTTGGTGTGATGTAGGGAAGGTGTGGCTTAAGGTATTTCGCGGATATTTTCTTGATATCGCCGATAAAAGAGGAGATTTCGCAGATATATTCAATTTTCCGCGGATATCTCATTGAATTAGCGGAAATAGTCCGATTTGCAACATGAATTTAGGCATTTACAGATTGCCTTCCATACTTTTAAATGAAGGGTGATACATAATGAAAGTATTAAGAGGAAAGCGAAGTTTTGACTTGGACGAATTTATGAAAAAGCCTCTGTTCGCACATCTATCTACGATGGCAAATGAGGGACCAAGGGAGTCTCCTGTTTGGTTTTACTGGGAAGATGAGTGTATTTGGATCATTGGTACACCACCTTCTGATACGTTTCCAGCAAGAATTGAGCAGTATCCGAAGTGTGCGATCGGCATCGTGGATTTTGATCGCAGCACTGGTGAAGTTTTTCATGCAGGGTTTAGAGGTGAGGCAACGGTCGTCCCATTTGATAAAGGGATCGCCTATCGCCTGCTCAGAAGGTATCTTGGACCAGAGGAAGCAGAGTGGTCCCCAAACTTTCAGGGATTGGGAGACAGCAACGTTCTCATTAAATTCGTCCCCGAAACTGTCGTCGTACGAGATCAGTCATACGCTCCGAGCGGTGGCGAGTGAAACATTGGGAGACGAGAGACATGACATATACACAATTACTGAACAAGACGATCGAAACATATGAAAACGATGGAAGCTTAGAAGCTTTCCGCTATATTCAAGAGCATGCTGATGAAGTCGAAGGGAATCGAACGCAGATCTATAATTTTCAATATGCGCTCGCTGCAGCTTCTGACCTAAAAGATGAAGCATTATCATTGATGAGAGAAGCTGTCATCGACCATGGGTATTGGTATTCCTATGATTATCTCATGACAGATGAAGATTTGGACTCGATTAAAGATACAGGCGAGTTTCAGGAACTCGCAGAGATTTGTAAGAAAAGGGAAGAAGAAGCGAAAGCAACGGCTAAACCTGAGTTAACGCTCATCGGTGAAGATGGAGCAGAAAAACCACTACTCATCGCGTTACACGGTGATCAGGAAAATGCTACTTTAACGAAAGAATATTGGCGTTCTGTCGTTACAGAGGGAACGGCTCTCGCTCTTCCACAGTCGTCTCAAATTCAGTTTACGGATGCATATGAATGGGAAGATCTTGGAAAAGGCTCAGATGAAGTCGTCAATCATACGGAGCGATTGGTCGATCAATTTAATGAGATCACGATCGGCGGCTTTTCAGCTGGATGTCGAGTAGCCCTTCACGCCATGGTGACAAGAAACTTACCTGTTAAAGGGTTTATCTTTGTTGCTCCGTGGCTGCCAGAAGTAGAAGAGTGGGATGAGTTGCTCGACAACATTGGTAGAGATGTAAAAGGCTACATCATCTGCGGAGACCAGGATGAAGACTGTATTGAAAGTGCAAACAGATTTGGAGAGCTTTTAGTGAAGCGAAATATCCAGCACAAGTTGAAGATCATATCAGGTCTTGACCACGAATATCCTGAGAGATTTGAAGAGATGTTGAAAGAAGCGATGACATATATTGGTTAAGACGCTGAGGAAAATTGATGAAGGTGCTAGAGCTTCATCATTCCTCTTATACTAACCACCAAAAAAGGGGTGAAGCGATGAACACGCCACAAGCTTGGACGGAATATATTCATCTTGTTCCTGCTTTAAAGAATGCTGTCGTATGGAAGTCTCTACGACAATGGTCACTTTCAGAAGTTTGGAGAGTCACGATGCCAGGTGGAAACACGATGATTGCAAAAAAAGGAATGGGAGAGAATTCCCGCGAGGCAGCCGTTTATGAACATCTGCTTCGTCCCCTTAAAGTTGATTCACCCATTATTTATAATGCGATTTCAGAAGGCTCAGTTGGTATTTTACTGATGGAAGATGTAAAAGGGAAAAGTGTCGAAGAAAACCCTGATGGACGTTATTTTATCGAAGCAGCCAGAAAATTAGCAGCGATGAGGACTGAAGTGCGATCGAGGCTAGCGAATAAGGGCACTGGCATCAAAGATGTGTTTTATTTAAAAAAAGATAAGTTGATCAACGATCTTGTTCATTTGAAAAAGCAGCATCAGCTGTTAGAAATTAACCAGGACGTTAATCTTCAACGTGCGTTAGACGTTCTTCCACAACACTTGGAACAATTGTATAAACGCTTCCCAGTTACCATTACTCACAATGATTACTATCCAAAAAATATGGTAGGCATAAACAAAACGCTCAAGATCATCGACTGGGCCAATGCCAATCTTAGCCCTCACCTTGGCGATCTATACTGCTTGATTACCTCTGCCGAAGAGTACGGGGTAAGTCCAAAAGAAGTGATCGATGCGTATCGAAATAACGTCACGGAGGAATTAGCAATTGATCTAGATTGGCAGATTACGATGGGCGGCATCTGCTGGACGATTTATATGCTTAGATGGCTGATCGATTATGGTGTGGACGCCATTCCAGAAGCGAAGGACTGGGTTCCAGATATGGTGAATGAACTCGAACGTTTATTAGAAACGCTGTCATAGTTAGGGGGATCAAATGAAGCTTTATGGAGATTTTGATAGAGAAGACTGGTTGAACGCGATGAAAATAAAGGCTGAGGATGTCCCTGATGCTTTTATCTTACACGGAGAATGGGAACATGAATGGAATTTAGCGAGTTGGAAGGAGCTTCTTCATCACGATCAATGGCTCCCGGATTGGAATGCGATCGTAGGGACATACGGCGACAGACGGATTGGATTTGCAAATGTGTTTGGAGGCCCGATCGCAGCATCAGTTGCCCATCGGTTCTCCGTGCTAGAAACTGAGACGTTCATTCAAACGGGCTATTTTGGCGGGTTGTCTCATGATGTGCAGTATGGTGATATTTTTATAGCGACGTCGGCAGCGATGGAAGATGGGGTATCACACTGGTACTTACCGGAGAGAAAAACGGTCGAAGCAGACGAAGCACTTGTTCGAGAAGCGATCAGGTTTTGTGAGGAAAAAAATTATTCTTACGTAACAGGACCCATTTTCACAACGGGTGCGATCCATGCTGAAACGAGCGAACTCGTCGCCTCCTGGGCGGATGACGGGTATATTGGAGTCGATATGGAGACGGCAACGACGTTTGCTGTCGCAAAGAAATACGGCAGAAAGGCGATCAGCCTTCTTAACTTATCTGACCATATCATTAAAGGAGATACCCTCTACTCGGATAATCTTGAAAGAGATGAAATCGAAGCGAAAACAGATGACAGGATTGAAGAACTAGCGCTTCACCTATCACATTTCTAGAGTAGACTTTTCAATTAAAAAAATTGAAAAGTCTTTTTTTTCGAAAACACGTTTAACACCTTTTTTTACGAGGGAACGAAAAGTAAAGGTTGTTATGAAGTGATTCGAAGCAGCTAGAAATTTGATGTAACGAGGTGGTTCATTTTGAGTCCGGATCAAATAGGGTTTGCGCTATTATATATAGGTGTCTTTCTTCTTATCGGAAAACTCATACGTGTGAAAGTGAAAATTTTGCAAGATCTTTTTTTACCAGCATCCATAATAGGGGGCTTTATCGCATTGCTCCTAGGTCCTCAGGTTCTTGGTAAGCTTGTCGCTCCTTTCGTCTCGGAAGGGCATTTCTTAGCGAACGGCATTATGACAGATACGATCATCGAGGTGTGGGCTGCGCTCCCAGGACTTATGATCAACGTGGTGTTCGCATCGTTATTCCTTGGCGCGACGATGCCGAAGCTTAAAGACGTGTGGACGTACGGCGGGCCGCAGCTCGCCTTCGGTTGGGCGATCGGCTGGGGACAATATGTGATCGGTCTATTAGTCGTCTTACTCATTCTTACGCCGTTCTTCGATATTCCAGCGATGGCGGGGGCACTGATCGAGGTCGCCTTTGAGGGCGGTCACGGTACGGCAGCAGGTATGGCGAGTACGTTCGAAGAGCTAGGCTTCTCGGAGGCATTCGACTTAGCGATTGGACTTGCGACAGTCGGTGTGCTGTCAGGTGTGATCTTCGGAATCATCCTGATCAACTGGGCAGTAAGAAATAACAAAACAGAAGTGATCAAAGACGTTGATGGTTTCTCAGATCTCCGAAAGAGTGGGATCATGGAGTATCAAAACCGAGAGCCAGCTGGAAAGATGACGCTCCGACCTGAGTCGATCGAGCCGCTATCGTTCCATCTCTCGATCATTATGGTTGCCATTTTGATAGGTTGGTTGATTTTACAAGGGTTGATCGGACTAGAAGCGATTACGATCTCTCAGTGGACAGGCTCAAGCTTCATGACGTACATCCCGCTGTTCCCGATCGCAATGTTCGGCGGAATCATTCTACAAATCTTCTTTAATAAAAATGATAAGTACAATCTGGTCGATCGCCGCATGATCAACCGTATTCAAGGACTTGCATTAGACATCTTGATCATTTCAGCAATTGCGACGGTATCACTCGAAGTAATCGGTGACTACCTCGTTCCATTCTTGATTCTAGCTGTAGCCGGAATCTCATGGAACTTATTCGGATTCCTATTCCTCGCGCCAAAAATCATACCGAATTATTGGTTCGAACGAGGAATCGGAGACTTTGGTCAGTCGATGGGTGTTACGGCAACAGGGCTTCTCTTGATGCGAATCGTTGACCCTGATAACGAATCACCTGCGTTCGAAGCGTTCGGTTACAAACAGCTCGTGTATGAACCGTTCCTAGGTGGTGGTCTCGTCACGGCGCTTTCGGTTCCGTTTATCGCAGGCGTTGGACCGTGGGCAGGATTGATTTTATCCCTTGCGATGACCGCACTTGGCATCTTCTTCGGAATCTTTTATTTCGGAAGAGGGAAGCATAAAGAAGGATAACAACGAGTAAAGGAAGCTGTCTCATTTATGAGGCAGCTTCCTTTTTGTGTAAGAACTTATTCATCTCGCCAGTAATCTACGAGTTCTTCTTCCGCGATCAGTGCTTCAACTTCAGACACGCTGTCTCCATCGAGCATGTATGAATAACCAGATGGTGAACCTTCTGCTTCATTCATGGTGATATTAAGGTCATTCACTAACCCAATCAAATACGTCATGCCGACTTTCATTCGTTCACTCGGCTCCTTCCATTGATCAAGATATCGAGTAGGAGCTACTGTTCCATCTAAGTTTAAATGTTCATATCGTTTGCGCTCTTCGTTATTGAGAAGAATCGAGAGGTTCTTTAGATTTTCAAAGTCTTTTTCAATCGCTTCTCCTTGAACGGTTATGCCAACAAGAGAGACTCGAATCGATGTTGCTCCTATGGTTTTGTAATACATGTGATCATCGTCATGCTGCTCAGGTACGGGGGCATTTAACGTTTCAGCATAGGAAGCGATCATCTCTTTTGCACTTGTAGGATGAGTTTCGACGACGTCGCTCGGGACGGTCACATCAGTCCATTCTTTATTGAGTCCAGAAGAGCTCGTAGAATTCCCTTCGCTAACAGAAACAGAATGTTCTTGGGGATTTGGTTCATCCACGGCTGATGGATCGGTCTTTTCTAGCCCACCTGTTAAGATAATCGCTCCGAAGACCGCTAATACTACCACTGTTGAAGCCGTGTAGAGTAAGAACTGTAATGGGTTCCTCTTCTTCTTAGATGAGATATGATGGAGGACCGCTTGTTTTCCTGCATTAGAAAATGAGATGGTTTCATACGTTTCTTCATGAAGTTTTTGTTTTAGGTCATGATTCATGGCTGTAAACCTCTCCTTTCGAGTTCTAATTTAAGAATTTGCTTTCCTCTCCTTAGTCGTGTTTTGATTGTGCTTTCGTTCAGTTTCGTTATTTCGCTAATTTCTCTGATTCTTAATTCTTCATAATAATACAGATAGAGGATGCCTCGGTATTTATGTGGTACTTGTAGCAACGACTCGGTGACAGCATGTTGGTCGTCTTTTTGAATCAGCTTAATTTCTGGTGTGAGTTCATTCGATGGGTGGTAAGTTTTACTGTAAGGCAGCCATTTTTTGAAAGCATGTGTTTTTAACGTATCTAATGAACGATTGACCGTAATGCGGTAAAGCCAAGTTTTGAAGCTTGATCGCTTTTCGAACGTATTGAGATGGTGATAGCAGCTTATAAACACATCCTGTGTGATGTCTTCTGCTGTGCTCAAGTCTTTTACATATGTAAAAGCAAGCTTCTTGACCATGTCACCGTATTCATCCATAAGGTGAACGATCGTTTCTTCCCGCGTTGCGTCTTCGATCGAGTGCGCATTTTCCAAGAATTATCAGCTCCTTTCTTAAAGCTGTATCGGTAATTTAATCTTAGACGATGGAGAAAGAGAATAGTTTCATATTTTAAGAAAACAATGGAAATGATTTATAATCAAGCGCATGTTGGAAGAAGGACGTGATAGTATGGTCAGTGCTTTATTATTGTTTGTTCTTGCGGGACTAGCTGAAATAGGTGGAGGCTATCTCATCTGGCTTTGGTTACGGGATGGCTATCCTTCATATTACGGCGTGATCGGTGGGATAACGCTTGCGCTGTATGGCGTGATCGCAACCTTTCAAGCATTCCCATCTTTCGGTCGTGTGTACGCGGCATACGGAGGCGTGTTCATCATTCTTTCAGTACTATGGGGATGGGGTGTCGATCAGAAGACACCTGATGTTTATGATTGGTTGGGAGCGGGAATCTGTTTGGTCGGTGTATCTGTCATGCTGTTTAGCCCGAGATGATCGCTCGTGCTACGACAGGTGCATTTTACCTCAGGCATACCCGTTGACTTTCGGTAAAATGTAAGGTATCTTTATTTCCTAGTAAATTCATAGGACTAATATTAGTTTATTTGCAAGGGGAGAAAGGGAATGAAGAAACTATTTCGAGGCTATCTTGATGTCTCATTAATATTAAAAATTACGATAGCACTTCTATTAGGGATTGTCGTAGGTTTTGTTTTTGGTGAAGATGCGGCTGTGCTTGCGCCGTTCGGTGATCTATTACTTAATCTATTAAAGTTTCTCATCATACCGCTCGTTCTCTTCACACTGATCGTTGGGGTAAACCAAACGAAGCTTGGAGATTTAGGACGTAAGGGCGGAAAGGTGTTCAGCTTTTATGTGATTTCCAGTGCGGTTGCGATGATCGTCGGAATTACGGTTGCGAGCCTCTTCAATCCTGGAGAAGGATTAAACCTCACTCCGAACGAAAGCGTTGAAGTGCCAGAAAATCCAGGCGTGGTGAGCGTCTTACTAAACATCGTTCCAACGAATATCGTGACGGCGTTTAGTGAGATGAACCTTCTTGGAATCATCTTTACAGCGCTCGTTTTCGGAATCGCGATTTCTGCTCTTAGAAGTTCAAGTGAAACAGCTGAGCTTGGAGAGCATCTTTATAAAGTTGTTAACGGACTGAACGAAGCCACGTTCAAGATCATGAACGTCGTGCTACAATACGTTCCGATCGGAATCTTTGCGATCATTGCGAAGACGATTGGTAACCAGGGGATCGACACCATTCTTTCACTAGGAAACATGATCGTGGTGTTATATATTGCACTCGCTGTACAAATCGGGATCTATGTGATTGCGATGCTGTTCTTCAAAGTGAAACCCGGTGAGTTTTTCAAAAATGCACGTACGCCGATGATCACGGCTTTTGTTACGCAGAGTAGTTCAGGCACGCTACCGGTGACGTTAAATGCGGCAAGAGGACTTGGCCTTTCAAAGAGCTTATATAGTTTTAGTTTACCGTTAGGTGCTACGATCAATATGGATGGAGCTGCGATACGAATTGCGGTATCCGCTGTTTTCGCCGCTAACGTTGTCGGCACACCGCTAAGCTTTCCGGATATGCTTGCGATCGTGCTCGTAGGAACGCTCGCATCGATCGGTACTGCTGGTGTTCCTGGTGCAGGAATCATCATGATCGCTACAGTGTTTTCTCAGGTAGGCTTACCGATGGAAACAGTAGCATTGCTAACTGCTGTTGATGCGCTTGTTGGAATGGGTGCAACAGCACTCAACGTTACTGGAGACCTTGTCGGTTCTTCAGTGATCGACCGTACCGAAAAGAAAAGTGAGTTAAAAAGTGCTTGACCTGAAAGACCAGGGGAAATCTTATGATGACCCTGGTCTTTTTTTATAATTGCAGACATTGGAGCGGAATGGTATACGATACCTATAAGAGGGCTATCCCGGTATTTTTAGAGGACTTTTATCATGTCCTATCGAATTTTTAGAAGTGGAGGGGGATGCTGATGTACAAAAAAGATTGTCCATTTTGCAATCCATACAGCGATGTAAACCAAACGATCGTGTTTGAAAGTGAAACATGTTATTTTCTTCAGCATGACAATGAACAACGAGTGTTGAAGGGTTCTGGCGTGATCGTTCCAAAAAAGCATAGGAGCGACCCTTTTGATTTAACAGAAGAGGAATGGCTCGATACATATACGCTCTTAAATCGAGCGAAAGCCTACCTGGATGAACGGTTTTCCCCTGATGGCTATACTGTCGGCTGGAATGTTGGAGAAGTGTCAGGTCAATTCATCCCACATAGTCACCTTCACGTGATTCCGAGGCATATGGATGAGCCGCTTGCTGGGAAAGGCGTTCGCTATTGGTTGAAGCAGGATGAAAATAAGCGAAGATAAAAGGAACCGCACTCGAATCGAGTGCGGTTATTGAGCGTGGGAGGAAAAGTATGAATATACAAGAAATACGAAGCCCTTTTAGTTATAACGAGATTTCTAGCATGAAACAACTCGAGACACCGATTGTGAAACACGTAGATGATGGGATCGAAATTCACTTTATCTACTTTGGAAATGAAGACACTTCGAGCGTTCACGTTTTAGGTAGTTTTCCAGGGTGGGAGTTACAAGGAGGGGAAATGACGAGGCTTGAAGAAAGCGACATCTGGGTAAAATCCTTTCTGGCAGATAGTGCATTCGCAAGCACGTACTATTTCTCAATCAATGACGACTATGGTGATGATTGGGGAGAAAGGTTCAAGCACATGATCCTAGACCCATTAAACCCAAACACAATGGTATTTTCTGAAGTACCCGGTGACCCTCATACGGCAATCTCATACGTTGAAGGTGATGAGAAGCTAGCCACTATGAATTTGAGGAAGAAGGGGAACGTCTACAAGGAAATGTTCAATAGCAGCGTCTTACATAATGAACGAAATCTCTGGATCTATGATCCTATCGAAGTTGACACGCCTAAGAACGTGTTGATTCTATTCGATGGTTTCCAGTATACAGATGCCATCCCGGCACCTGCTATGATCGATCATTTATATGATGAAGGGAAAATCCCTGCAACGGTTATAATCGGGGTGGATAGCCCAGACCGCTTTACGGAGTTTGTTGGAAACGATGTGTTCACTCAATTTTTAACAGATGAATTATTACCATGGATTCGAGATACGTTCAGAGTGAATCGAGATAAAATCGTTTTAGGAGGAGCAAGCTTAGGAGGATTGGCCGCATTTTATAGTGCGATTTCACGTCCGGATCTATTCGGTGGGGTTCTATCACAATCGGGTTCGTTCAATCATAAGAAGTGGGTGGATTGGCCTGTTCATCATATGAAAAATGAGTCGAAGCAACATCCTGTACGGATCTACATGAATGCAGGCAAGTTGGAAGTGCCAGCGTTACAAGAAGCCAATAACCAAACGTATTCAGCGCTCAAACGAAATGGCTATGATGTAACGTATGACGTGTTTAACGGTGGACATGACGTCCTATGGTGGCGTGAAACGTTTCCTAGAGGGCTAGAATATGTCTTTAAGTGAGGAATGAAGAACTTATCCCAAATGGGGTAAGTTTTTTTGTGAATATTCCTCTGAAAATCTAGTATCAAGAGAATACATTAACAATAAATACATATCAATAGTTAATAAGTATTTATTGAAAAACGATAAATAATGAGTTATATTCAACATATCAAGCAAGCGAGGTGTTTACATTGAAACTAGGTTCAACGAATTTTCTAAGAATCGTTGTAGTCGTCATTGGGGTTGCGGTACTTGCGCTGTGTATCTTTGCGTTACCAGCGATTGCGTCTGAAGCAGCTGAGGGTCAAACATTTCTTTATCCCATTTTAATTGGAATGTATGCTGCTGCCATTCCGTTCTATGTTGCGTTGTATCAAGCTCTAAAACTGTTAAGCTTCATCGATAAAGAAGAAGCGTTTTCTGATTCCTCTGTGAAGTCGCTACGAACGATCAAGTTTTCTGCAGCAACCATCAGTGTGTTGTATATGCTCGTTATGCCGTTCTTTTATATAGTTGGAGAGAGGGATGATGCTCCAGGCGTGATTGCGATCGGATTAGTCATCACCTTTGCTTCTCTTGTGATCGCAGTATTTGCGGCTGTTCTTCAGAAGTTATTGAAGAGTGCGATCGAAATCAAATCTGAAAATGATCTAACGGTTTGAGGTGAAGAACATGGCGATTATTATTAATATCGACGTGATGTTAGCAAAAAGAAAAATGAGTGTGACGGAACTTTCGGATAGGGTGGGCATCACGATGGCGAACCTTTCGATCTTGAAGAATGGAAAAGCGAAGGCGGTTCGATTTTCAACGTTGGAAGCGATATGTGAGGCATTGGAATGCCAGCCTGGCGATATTTTGGAATATAAAAACGAGAGCGGTAAGTGATGGGGCCACTTAAGCAGCTCGTCAGGTTCGGGTGGGAGCAAGCGCTATCCTGCTTGTTCCCGGTCGTTATCTTTGCTTCCTTAGCTCTTACGAAATTTGTTCCGCTCCCCCTATTGCCGAGATATGACTGGCTACTCTTAATCTGTTTAGTCATGCAGTGGTGGATGATTCGTTCTGGTCTTGAGACGCGAGATGAATTGAAGGTGATCACGATGTTTCACATCATCGGTCTCGCCCTAGAGCTCTTTAAAGTGCACATGGGCTCATGGTCATATCCGGCAGAGGGTTACTCAAAGGTTTTTGGAGTACCGTTGTACAGCGGATTTATGTATGCGAGCGTTGCGAGCTATCTCTGTCAGGCGTGGAGAAGGCTTAACGTAAAACTGGTCAAATGGCCAACTTTGTGGCTCGTCGTTCCACTTGCGGCTGCAATCTACCTAAACTTCTTCACACATCATTATTGGATCGATGTTCGCTGGTGGTTATCAGCGCTCGTCATCATCGTCTTCTTTCAATCATGGGTCACGTATGAGGTTGGAGGAAAGCAATACCGCATGCCGATCGCGCTTTCATTTGTGCTCATCGGATTTTTCATATGGATCGCAGAGAACATCGCGACTTTCTTCAGCGCATGGGAATACCCGAACCAGAGAGATGCCTGGAGTCTTGTTCACCTTGGAAAAGTAAGCTCGTGGCTTCTCTTAGTGATTGTCAGCTTTCTGATCGTAGCGACGTTAAAGCAGGTGAAAGGGAAAAGTTCTAGTTTGCCACGTACATCTTCTAGCTCTAGCTACCTCTCACTACGAGGAACGATGAAATAAAGCGATGTTTCTTCATCTTCATGGTTAAAGGATTCTGGATAATATTCGAAGCAGTAAGAAAGGTCGATTTCCGAGGGTCTTTCTTTTTGTATGAAATCATAGACTGATTTAATGTCACGGTCTTTATTACGAAAGCTGATTTCAAAGGATAAATACGTTCCTTTTGGAATGATGATTCTCTCAAAATCACTCGTTTCACCGAATGCTGTGACTTCACAAGCTGCTGTGTATGCATAACTTCCGTGCTCGATTTCTTTCATATAGCCGATCGCTTCTTCCTTTTCGACAAGGTGACTCACGTGACGGTTCATGAATTGCTCCGAGAACGTTGTCCAGAAAGACGGTAGATCCACTTCTTCTAAGGAGTTAAGGGAAAGGGAACCTGGATAGCTTAGGCCAACATAATAACGATCTTCGTTCCAGTGTAGTTTTTCGTAATTCATTGTAGTCGCCTCCATTTTTATAAACGTATCGTCCTCACAATCATAGCATGAACATCGTAGGAAATTTGATAGAAGAGGTACGCGTTAGGCATAGGTAAATAGAATCGTTCTATAACGGTAGCTATTGTATTTTTAGAAGACTCCTATATACTAGAATCAAATACAATAGAGTTAACTAGGGGAGCCCAATGAGCTGGGCTGAGAAGGAAACGCTTTGAAGTTTCTTGACTCTTTGGACCTGATCTGGATCATACCAGCGTAGGGAAGTTAGAACGATCATCACTGTAACGCAACGTCTGTTTACATATGAGCCGGGTCCGATGAATGACAATGGACCCGGCTTTTTTATGTTTTGATAGGCTTCTGCACATGGTTTGATTCATCTCGTCCTTTATTTCAAAAAAAGGGAGAGTTTATGATGGCAACATCTACACCAAGCAATGAGAGCATTTCCATTATGTCTAGTTTTTCAGGTAGTCGAAAAGTGTATATCTCAGGGTCGAGAGAGGATATCAAGGTGCCGATGCGTGAAATCGCTTTGAGTCCAACTTCTGGAACATTTGGGGATGAGGAGAACCCTCCGGTCCGTGTGTACGACCCAAGCGGTCCATATACAGATCAACATTATTCTGTAGATCTAGAAAAAGGGCTTCCAGCACTTCGTGAAACCTGGATTTCTGAACGTGGAGACGTAGAAGAGTATGAAAGGCGTAAAATGAAGCCTGAAGATAATGGATACAAAGATGAACATGATTCCCGTATGAAACATTTCCCTCGGTTAAATCAAAAACCACTCAGAGCTAAGAAGGGAAGGAACGTTTCGCAGCTGCATTATGCAAGAAAAGGAGTCATCACTCCTGAAATGGAATTCATCGCACTTAGAGAAAAGATGGATCCAGAATTTGTTCGAGATGAAGTGGCAAAAGGTCGTGCGATCATTCCAGCTAACATCAATCATCCGGAGATTGAGCCGATGATCATCGGTCGCAATTTTCATGTGAAGATTAACGCGAACATTGGAAATTCTGCCGTTTCCTCTTCGGTTGAACAGGAAGTCGAAAAAATGACCTGGGCGACACGCTGGGGCGCAGATACGATCATGGATTTATCAACGGGGAAAAACATTCATACGACTCGAGAATGGATTATACGTAATTCACCTGTGCCAGTGGGGACCGTCCCAATTTATCAAGCGCTCGAAAAGGTCAATGGAGTTGCTGAGGATCTAACTTGGGAGGTTTACAAAGATACATTGATCGAGCAAGCAGAGCAGGGTGTCGACTATTTCACGATTCATGCAGGTGTTCGATTACAATATGTGCCGCTTACGGCAAAGCGGTTAACGGGTATCGTATCTAGGGGCGGCTCGATCATGGCACAGTGGTGCTTGTATCATCATCAAGAAAGCTTTTTATATACGCATTTTGAAGAAATATGTGAGATTTTAAACACCTATGACATTTCCTTATCACTCGGAGATGGCTTACGTCCTGGGTCCATTGCTGACGCCAATGATGACGCACAGTTTGCAGAATTAGAAACCCTCGGAGAACTTACAAAATTGGCGTGGAAATATGATGTTCAAGTCATGGTGGAAGGACCTGGACATGTCCCTATGCATCTGATTAAAGAAAACATGGATAAACAAGTTGAGCTATGTGATGAAGCGCCATTTTATACATTGGGACCACTTACAACAGATATCGCTCCTGGGTATGATCACATTACGTCTGCAATTGGTGCAGCGATGATCGGATGGTATGGTACGGCGATGCTTTGTTATGTTACTCCAAAAGAACATCTAGGATTGCCAAACAGAGAAGATGTTCGAGAAGGGGTAATCACGTATAAGATTGCGGCTCATGCAGCCGATTTAGCGAAAGGACATCCAGGCGCGCAACTACGAGATGACTCCCTATCGAAAGCGCGTTTTGAATTCCGTTGGAGAGATCAATTCAACTTGTCGTTAGATCCAGAACGTGCAATGGAGTATCATGATGAGACGTTACCGGCTGAGGGAGCAAAAACAGCACACTTTTGTTCGATGTGTGGACCTAAATTCTGCAGTATGAGAATTTCTCAAGATATCCGTGATTTGGCGAAAGAAAATGACCATTTTACGAAAGAGGATATTGAAAAAGGGATGAAGGAGAAAGCGGCAGAGTTTAAAGAATCAGGATCGTCAATTTACCGATAACGTTAGGGGGCGGCATTGTGAACGTTCATCAACTAGAAGAGGAAATGAAAGTTACGAAACAACACCTTGCATTACTGGAGAACCAATTAAAGGCATTTCAAGAAAAGTGTGAGCATCATTTTGAAGGAGATCAATACTTTGAAAAATGTTCGAAGTGTCA
Organism: Alkalihalobacillus sp. CinArs1; assembly: GCF_947387515.1. GTDB lineage: Bacteria > Bacillota > Bacilli > Bacillales > Guptibacillaceae > Guptibacillus. The sequence goes on from NZ_CANDOB010000002.1 coordinate 259,940, forward strand.
TAAGGTAGAAGTTTTATATTATTAACGTGGCTCACTCAACAAGTGGAGTTCGTTTAGCGCTCCACTTGTTGCAATGTGACAAATGAAGAGACATGGTGCTAATTTAGAGCTGCAACCACCGTTATTTTATAACTGGGTTGGGTTCGAATTAAGATTGCGACAGATTCTAGAGAATGAAGCCGGCTTATATGCAGGGAGTTTACCAAAGGGCCATCACATTATTTGAATTTTTCATAACTAGGTTATCGTTATAGAATAAAAGATTGACTACTACGTCTAAATCGATTAGCATAGTTAGTTGATAATGGTTTTCAATTAAACCACTTACATAGTATTCGAAAATTTGATAACAAAGGGATGGTTCCATGCTCAAACGTTTCTTTTCTTATTACCGTCCATACAAGTGGCTGTTTATCTTAGATTTCTTTTGTGCCGTGTTTGTCGGTATATTGGAGCTGGCCTTCCCACTCGCAGTCAATCAGGTAATCGATCGGTTGCTGCCTGAACAAAATTGGTCGCTCATCATGTTCGCTTGTCTAGGATTGCTTCTCGTGTACCTGTTGAATACAGGACTGCACTATGTCGTGACGTACTGGGGGCACATGCTTGGAATCAACATCGAAACAGATATGAGACAGAAGTTATTTACGCACATGCAGAAGCTATCGTTCTCTTATTATGATGGGAATAAAACAGGGCATAGTATTTCACGTCTGACGAAAGACTTAGAGGAAATTGGAGAAGTTGCCCACCATGGACCAGAGGATGTTTTTGTTGCCTTGATGACGCTAGTCGGTTCGTTCGTTCTTATGCTCACGATCAATTGGCAGCTTGCCGTCATCTCTTTCATCGTGATTCCGTTCCTCATCATTCTTGCTGTTTACTTTAATAAAAAGATGACGAGAACGTTTCGTAAGATGTTCCATCGCGTCGCAGAAATCAATACTAGAGTCGAAGATAGCATCGGTGGCATTCGTGTTGTGCAGGCGTTCGCCAATGAAAAGCATGAACAAGAAAAATTTCTAGAAGAAAACAATCGCTATAAAGGAACGAAACTGCAATCATACAAGATCATGGCACAAAACGTGACGGCAAACTACATGACGATGCGCCTGGTGACGTTAACGACACTACTGTTCGGCACGTATTTTGTTATTCAAAATCAGTTAACATACGGTGAGTTTGTGGCCTTTATCCTTCTTGCAAATATTCTCATTGGCCCAATTCAGAAGATCAATGCGGTTATTGAAAGCTATCCGAAGGGGATCGCAGGATTTAAGCGGTATACAGAAATTATGGATACTGCTCCGGATATTGAAGATACACCGCAAGCTTTTCATAAAGAACTACAAGGTGACATTGTGTATCACGATGTGAGGTTTGGATATGAATCGTGGAATCCGATTCTTAAAGGCGTGAGTTTACAGATCTCTCCTGGGGAGACGGTGGCGTTCGTTGGGCCTTCAGGTGCCGGGAAGACAACGCTTTGTAGTCTGCTGCCTCGTTTTTACGAAGTTCATAGCGGAGACATCACAATCGATGGCACGAATATTCGTGATCTGAAACTTGAAACGCTGCGCAGTCAAATCGGTATCGTTCAGCAGGACGTCTTTTTATTTTCAGGAACGATTCGTGAAAATATTGAATATGGCAAGCTTGGCGCATCGGATGAAGAAATTCTAGAAGCAGCGAAACGAGCGAGGCTTGAGGAGTTCATCGCTGATCAACCAGAGGGACTCGATACGGTTATTGGAGAGCGTGGTGTGAAGCTGTCTGGAGGACAAAAACAGCGGCTTGCGATCGCGAGAATCTTCCTGAAGAACCCTCCTATTCTTATTTTGGATGAAGCGACTTCCGCATTGGATACGGAAACAGAAGAAGCGATTCAAAAGTCGCTGGATGAATTGACGGTTGGCAGGACGACACTCGTCATCGCACACCGCTTAGCGACGATCAAGAATGCGGACCGGATTATGGTCGTTACGAAAGACGGCATTTCTGAAGAAGGCTCTCATGACGAACTTCTTCGTCAAGATGGCCTCTATAAAAAGCTTCACCAAGCTCAGTTTGGTCATCCTGAACTCTTAAAGGAAATTTATTGAAAAAGGTCTTTGCTTTACTGGAAATGTTAGGTATACTGTAACTACATTGCAATGCAATGTAGTTATTTTTTATTCAACTACCTTGTAAAACAATATAGGTGAACGGAGAGGTGGAAGATGTCTTCGAGTCAGATTTTAAAAGGGATACTAGAAGGCTGCTTGTTATCCATTATTGGAAAAGGCGAAACGTACGGGTATGAAATGATCGAAAAACTGAATGAGTATGGGTTCAACATGGTAAGAGAAGGAAGTATTTATCCTCTGTTGCTACGCATGAAAAAAGAAGGGCTCGTTGTAACGTCACAAAAGCAGTTACCCTCTGGCGGGCCGAAGCGAAAGTATTATTCGCTAACTCGTAAAGGGGAAGAAGAATTAGCGGCATTTAAGGAGAAGTGGGGGTCACTATCAAAAAGCGTTGATCGCTTGTTAGAGGAGGAAGGATAATGGGATTATCTGTTCAAAGTCAAGAGTTCCTAGCGAATCTACGACTCTATTTGATCTCGAGTGGGAAGAACGAAGACGAAATCGAAAGTATCATTAGTGAACTCAACGATCATTTGCTTCAAGCAGAAAAAGCAGGGAAAGATGTCAGTGACATCATAGGAAAATCGCCAAAGGATTATATGAAACAACTATCGAAAGAAATGCCGATCGATCGTAAGGATGTGTTGAAGTATAGTTTGATGGTCATGATTGGAGCCATTGCATTCATTGTGTTAGGAAACGTTGTTCGCGGCGGAATCGAAGCGTCTGTCCTCGAGCTCATCAGTTATCCACTCATCATTCTCTTTTATATTGGATTGATTTCAGTCACGTTCCGCCGGATTGCTACTAGTGGAAATAAGATGCTGGTGTGGACGCTTCTAGGCATCGTAGGAGCGGTTCCAACCGTTCTCATACTAGCTTTACTTTTCTTAAATGGTGCCGTTGAGACACCTACAGTCACATTTCATTCAACTTGGAACATCATTGCCGCAGCTGTCGCCGTTCTCCTTATCATCGGCTTATCACTTTGGACGAGAACCTGGGTCATGATCATCATTGCTGCGATCGTATTTGTTCCTGACTTGATCATGAACGTTACCGAGCTCGAGGAAAGTACAAAAATCATTACATCCAGCATGCTGATCATGCTCGGGATGGCGATCTACCTATTCTTCATGTGGAAAAAAGACAAAAAGCAAAATGTTATAGGATAGAAGAAACGCCCTGCAGTCCGCAGGGCGTTCGTTATCTTCGTATTTTTTGTAGAAGTCTTAGAATCTCGATATATAACCATACTAGTGTGACCATGAGTCCAAACGCGCCGTACCATTCGAGGTATTTAGGTGCGCGAGCGTCGACACCTCTTTCGATGAAGTCAAAGTCTAACACGAGGTTAAGCGCGGCGATGGCGACGATGAAAACGGAGATGCCGATGCCGATCACGCCGTTTGAATGTAAGTATGGCACGGTCATCGTTGTAAACATGTTCAGTACAATATCGAGTAGATAGACAACAAAAATAGCGAGCGTCGCTGAGACGACCATCAAGCGAAAGTTCTTCGTTACTTTTATAATTCTTGCCGCATAAAGGAATAACAGGACGCCCATAACTGAAAACGTTAGTGCTGCTGCTTGAATCACGATTCCAGGAAACTGGTTTTCGAGAATGGCAGATATGCCGCCTATCGCAAAACCTTCAAGCGCTGCATAGATCGGTGCTGTGATAGGTGCTGCTTTCTTTACGAACACCGTGATTAGAGCGACCACGAGCGCTCCGATTCCTCCGATCATCATCATGAAGATGACGTCTTCCCCTTGCGTAAAGCGATACCATGTGTAGACCGCCGTTCCGAGTAAAAAGAGAAAGAGTACAAACGTCTTTCCAACCGTACCACCGAGTGTCATCGTTTCGCCTTGTTCACCCGTATTGCGAAATATATCGTTCTTTAATACTGGATTTCCGCTTCTCATTTTAGTCTTCCTTTCTATTAAGAAGGTTTCTCTTGTTCTACGAATGCGAGGTTCCAAACGTTTCAGAGAGTGCTTTTTTCATGAGAATGTGTGGAATCCCATCTTCCATGAATACGTCAGAGACCGTTTTATACCCTAACTTATGGTAAAAGGTTTCGGCTTGGACTTGACCGTGAAGCTTTACCTTCGTAACCCCCTGATTTGCTGCTAGCTCTTCAAGTTTGTGAACGATCATATTGCCGATGCCTTGCTTTCGATAAGATGGAAGGATGCATATGCGTTCGAGTTTTCCATACCCGTCATGAACGCGCCATCTGCCAGTGCCAACCGCATGTTCGCCGTCCAGAATAAGAATATGCTCGGCATCCGCTTTTAGACTGTCAAATTCATCGTATTCTTCTTCTTCAGGCGTTCCTTGCTCATCGATAAAAACGTTCTTTCTAATTTCAAATGCTGTATCTAACTGCTTCTGTGTTTCGATAAGAATGGCTTCCATTCTATTGACCCCTCTCCAAACGTTCTAGTAAAAGTATAATGAAAATCAGCTCAAGAAGAAAATAAAATGGATGTGTATGGAAGGTTTTGGATGCCGAGTAGTAGAAGATGAGAGCAGTAGTTATGGAAGTGTATGTAGAGAGGGGTTAAGTATGAGAAATTGGATGATAATTATAGGAACGCTCTTCCTTGTGCTGGCAGGCTGTACATCGAATAAAGAAGCTGTGACGCTCCCTGATAATATTCCAGAACATGTGTCAGAAAAAGATTTTGAAGAAATCGATTGGGAGAGAAAAGCGGAGCCGTTTGCGGATGGAAACATGATTGGAAATGAAAATAAGACTGGCGTCATCGGTATGGACCAACCTAGTTTAGAGGGTCAGAAATGGATGTGGCATCTATGGGGGGTGGAGGATACAGAATTAACGGTAGTCGGTTATCACCGTGAGAGTGGTACGGTTCACCAGATTCTTGCTGGTGCGTGGACGATTCCTTTAGGGGGAGAAAACAATGGAGCGGATTCACACGCCCCTTCTTCTGTAATCGTTCCGAAAAAGGGGGAGTGGGCCATGCTGGTATATACGGGTGATTCCTTGTTCGATACGCTAATTTATGAGATTGAAAAATAGGTGAAGGCGAGCGGCTCTCTAAAGAGCCGCTTTTGTTGTTATAGTTTCTGTTTTACTCTTTTTGGGTTGATATAGTACAGTTGAATATTTAGAATAGTATGTAAACGCTTTAAATTCTCAAAAGGGAGAGTGGATGTGTTGAACGTACCATTAGTGCTAACTGATTTTCTTGATCGAGCTGTCGACCTGTATGGAGAAAAGCCCGCGATTATCGATGATGAGCGTGTGTTAACATACAACGAGCTGAATAGCCGTGTGAATCAGCTTTCACGTGGACTAAAAGCACTTGGAATCGAAAAAGGTGATAAAGTCGCTTACCTTGCACCGAATACGACTGAAATGCTAGAAGGATTCTATGGGGTGTATCAAGTCGGAGGTGTCATGACGCCGCTGAATACCCGACTCAATCAGACTGACTACCAATTTATACTGGAGCATAGTGAAAGTAAGGCGCTTTTTGTAGATGAAGAGCTTTTTCCTCTCGTGGAAAATGTACTCCCTCTCCTGCCTGAGCTTAAGCATGTGTTTGTTCACGGAAACAATCAAGACGGTGGACGAGCTTACGAGCCGTGGCTACGTACCTTCTCAGATGAAGCGTTTGAGCGAACGGAACTCGATGAAAATGATATCGCATCCCTGTTATACACGAGTGGAACGACGGGGGATCCGAAGGGAGTACTGCTGAGCCATCGCTCGAACTATCTTCATGCTCTATCCACGATGCACCATCTTCGTGTAAGTGATCAAGATACGCTGCTTCACGTGCTTCCTATGTTTCATGTGAATGGATGGGGTTCCCCCTTTTACTATACAGCGAACGGTGCTACGCAAGTGATGCTAAGAAAAACAGATCCGACTCTCATTTTAGATAAAATTAAGAAACACGGTGTTTCTATTCTCCATATGGCGCCAACCGTACTCAACATGGTCATTGAAGCGTTCGATGAAGAAAAGCCTGCGATCGATCAAGATGTACGAGTGGTGATCGCTGGGTCGGCGCCGCCTCCTGCTTTTGTTCGAAAAGTTGAAGAGGACCTGAGGTGGAAATTCATCCAGGTATATGGGATGACTGAAATCTCACCATTGATCACGACGTCAGAACTACGCTCGATGGACATCGATCTTCCATCTGAAGAAAGGTATAAGCTACAAGCAAAAGCAGGGTATGCGATGATTGGAAGCAAAGTAAAAGTCGTAGATGAACTTGGAGATGAGGTTCCACACGATGGAAGAGCGATCGGTGAAATCATCACGCGTACGAACGGCGTGATGGAAGGGTACTATAAAAATCCTGAAGCGACGAATGCGACGATCCGTAACGGGTGGCTTTATACAGGAGACATGGCTGTCGTGGATGAGGGTGGAACAATTGAAATCGTGGACCGAAAAAAAGATGTGATCATTAGCGGCGGAGAAAACATTTCTTCTATCGAAGTAGAAGCGACGCTTTACGAACATCCATCTATCTTGGAAGTCGCCGTTGTTTCAAAACCAGATGAAAAGTGGGGAGAGTCTCCACACGCAGTGGTCGTTCTTCGTGATGGCGAAACGCTGACAGAAGAGGAGCTGATCTCATTTTGCCGAGAAAAGCTTGCCCATTTTAAAGCCCCGAAAAGCGTGTCGTTCATGGACGAACTGCCAAAAACAGCATCAGGTAAAATACAGAAGGTCGTGATTCGAAAATCGTTCTGGAAAGATAAAAATAGATTAGTAAACTGAGTGAAGTAAGGCATTTCCTACGTGGAAATGTCTTTTTTTAAAACCAAAAAAAGGAAATAGGGGAGCGGAATCGAAAGAGTGATGTGGCGAATAAAAAGGAAGGGGAGCAATATGAGAAGAGTATCTGTTCTAGGGAAGATTAATTTAGTTCTTGGGCTGGTGTTTCTAACTGTTGGGATTTCGCTCGTTTTCTTAGATGGCTCGAGGTCTCTCATCATTGCATTTGCAGCTCTTGGCTTAGCTTTGATTCTATCATCACTATTTTTAAACAAATCGCTGGTTAAAAAGGGTAGCAATGAAATATCAAAGTAACTTGCCAAAGGTCGATGAGCGTGAGCATAGTAAGCTGTTAAATGAAGGGTGGACGCCGTTAATCGAACCCCAGAGTGTGATGAGTGCCACTTTTCGCTCGATCCCTTTCATGATTCTGACGACACTTCTAAGTGCATGGATCATCATAGTAACTTCCTCACTTACGCTAAAAGATTTTGGAATCACCTCGAGCACGGATTCCCTAACACTGAGTATTCACGTTGGGTTCCTTATCGGCATCTTCCTTCTGCTTGTCGTTCATGAACTCCTTCATCTTATATTCGTACCACAATTTTTAAAGTCAGATAAAACGTATATCGGGTTAACGTGGTTCGGAGGGTATGTGGTAACAGAAGAGAAGCTATCGAAAACACGATACTTGTGGGTCACGGCAGCCCCTTTTATTATCCTATCGGTTCTATTGCCGCTCGTTCTAAGTTTAATCGGCCTGTTAACACCGATGATAAAGATGTTGATTTTATTAAACGCAGCCTCATCTTCAGTTGATATGTTGAATGTGGTCCTTATTACAAAACAAGTGCCAGCGAACGCTACGTTACGAAACAACGGGATGAAAACATATTGGCGGAAGAGTGAGGGGGAGCGCAAAAACGCAGGAGGTTTTTAATGGAGGTTTTATTAGCTGTACATATTCTTGCAGGAACGATCTGCTTGATCACCGGTATTGGTGCGATGGTGTTTAAGAAGCGGAAAGGGAAGCACACGAACGTTGGACAAGTTTACCATGCATCTTATGTCCTCGTATTCATCACAGCCGTACTGATGGCGATCGTTCACTGGCAAGAGAGTCAATACCTTTTCTATATCGCATTGTTTTCATATGGTCTCGCCTTAGTCGGATTTCTATCGGTTAAAAAGAAAAAATCGAAGAGATGGTTAACGCTCCATATCGGTGGCATGCTCGGTTCTTATATTGGCATTGTAACGGCCACGCTCGTAGTCAATGTTTCTAAGATTCCAGTTTTGAACGAACTGCCAACGATTTACTATTGGTTTTTACCTACGATTATTGGGACGCCTATCATCAGAATGGTAGGACAACGATACAAAGCGAAAAAGCCTAGGAAGATGAAAACAGCGGTTTGATGCCGAAATTTGAAAATGTGAAGTAATCTCGATTCACTCGAATAAAACCGCCCCACTTAGGGTAATGGGAATAAAAGAATACTAGCTTAAGTGGAGGGTGAAAAGATGCAGAAAATGAATAGAGGAATCCTCACAGCAGTGTCCTCGATCGCAATCGCACAAGGATTGAAGATTTTAACGTACAAGCGGTTAACAGGGAATTGGGATTTCAAGCAGGTAGCAACAACGGGCGGAATGCCGAGCTCCCATTCAGCAGGGGTATCCGCTCTTGCGACGTATATCGCTGCAAACAAAGGCTCGCGTCATACGGAAACAGCTCTGGCTGCAATATTCGGTGTGATCGTCATGTACGATGCCCAAGGGATCCGCCGTCATACAGGGGAAATCGCACAACTCGTGAACGATCTCGAAGACAATATCGCTGAGATTTCAAATTCTGGTCAATTTGCAAGTTTTGAATTCGTAGAACGCGAAAAAGAACTAAAAGAGCTCTTAGGTCACCAGCCTGTTGAGGTGCTCGGCGGAGCGCTTCTCGGTGCCGTACTAGGGTTCTTTTCGGCGAAACTAGAAAACAAATAATCGAAAGAGGCGCTTGCCGAGTGTAGGGGTTTTCTTTAGATAGTTTAAAAGAGCAGCTTTAACGATGTAGAAGCCCCAAAGTACATGTTTTCAACACATGATTAGGAGGGGGTATAGAATGGTAAGTCCGATCGCAAACAAAGTACATACCATTTTTGTTCATGTTACTGATTTAGAACGCTCTGTGCGTTGGTATACAACGTTACTTGGTCAAGAGGTCAGTTTAGACGAAGTAGCGAATCCCGTCTACAATTTGAAGATCGATCATCATACAGGAGTTGTCCTCGATGCTGGTCCTGAGGGAGAAACGAAGAGAGTTGACCCATCAAAGCATCCGGTCTTTAATTTCCATGCTGATGATATTCAAAAGGCTTATGAATATGTAAAAGAACTCGGATATACAGTTGACTCTGAAATCGTGCATTTCGATGACTTTTCTTTCTTCAATACTGAAGATCCTGATGGAAATATCGTGATGATTTGTACAGGGTGATCCAAGAACAATGAAGAGGGACTTCATACGAAGTTCCTCAGCTTGTCGAGAAACCTATGCACATATTCGGTTCTCCCAACGCCGTAGTCGATGACGATCGCATGCTTTCCGCGGACGAACGTCCAAGCCCGAGGTGAAGCCTACACCCCGGTCTCGGCCGCCCGTTCTACCGCAGGAGTCCGCGATCGTCTCTCCTACTTGAAGAGAATAAATCCCAAAAAACATTCCGTCTCAATGGTTTAACAGACGAATATTGGAATTCTGCTCTTCCTTTTACCCATTAACGGTAATTTGAAAATGGAATTCATCATAACACTGAGACTTTCTCTACAATCTAGGGAGGGACTTCATACGAAGTTCCTCTTTTTGTGTGCTTCATGATTTTCTTGCATTCAACACATAGTATAGAGAAAGGCTTTCTCAGATGGAGAGTGACGGTATGAAGAAGATCATCCTAACGACTGATCGACTCGTTCTACGGGAAATGTACCGAGAAGATGTTGATCACCTTTTAGAAATGTTTCAGGATCCTGAAGTGATGAAGTATTACTCTGGTTTGAAAAATCGAGAAGAGACGAGGAAATGGATCGAATGGACGCGCGAAAACTATGGTAAGTATGGTGTTGGGTTATGGATCGTCGAAGGTAAGAGCACTGGTGAATTCCTAGGACAGTGCGGTCTCGTTTTACAGAAAGTCGATGGCAACATGGAGATCGAACTAGGATATTTATTGAAGAGATGCCAATGGGGAAAGGGGATCGCACTTGAAGCTGCACGTGCTTGTAAACACTATTGGTATGAAAAGATGACTGCAGAGAGAGTGATTTCTCTTATCGATCCTCTTAACGATCGATCGGCAAAACTCGCAGCTCGAATTGGGATGAAGTATGAAAAGCGTATTAGGAAATGGGAAAAGGAACTAGATCTTTACTCATTTTATCGTAGTGATTTCACCCATATTCAGGAATAAATAGAAGGTTCTGTATAAGTTGGGATTCGATTGTACTAAGGATAGATTCAGGACTATTTTACCTTTTTGTGAACATTTACGAAGCGGGCATTAGTAAAAGAGGAATAGGACTTTTGGGGCAGAATGTATAGTGGTGTACTCACAAAAATCTAGATGTGTGGTGAAACCATGATATTGACGGCTAAGAGTGTGCTATTAAACCTTCTGGTGGTTTTTGCCCCATTAAGTATCATTCAGGTTTTCTATCTCCTCCAGCATACGAACTTTTTGAAACGTTCCTCTAAATGGATCCTTACTATTTTTCCTGGTATTTCAATCGTCTTTTGTATGATGTATCCCTTTGTATTTAACGATGAATTTATTCTAGATTTCAGAAGAATTCCTTTTATATTGGGTGGGCTGTATGGTGGTCATTGGGTTGCGTTCGGATACCTGATCGTCACACTTGGGTTCCGCTATTCCATCGGTGGTTCTGGATTTATCACGACGCTTATCTTCTTCGGCGGACTTGCGATCATCATTTCATTCTTGTCTCCTATGTTTAAAAAACTCGATCTGAAGCATAAGCTTCTATTAGCCCTGGCGCTCGATAGCGTTGTTGGATGGTTTTCGGCAGGGTTTAGTTTAGCATTCTATGATACTGGTTTACCTACGAATGTGTGGGTTGTCTTCAATATCACTTCGTCAATTGGAATCATCGTCGCCATCCTCGTGTATGAAGTATTCATCAGTCAGTTTAACTTATTGAATTCGGTTATGGAAGGTCAAAAGCTGAAGGTCGCTAGCCATCTTGCGGCAAGTATTTCTCATGAAGTAAGAAATCCGCTTACCGTTAGCAGAGGTTTCCTTCAGCTCATCGATAGCGATGTGAAAGACCCAAAAACAAAGGGCTATATGGATCTTGCGATAAAAGAAATCGACCGAGCAACGGATATCATCAACGACTATCTCACGTTTGCGAAGCCGTATCCAGAGAAGTACGATGTGATTGAAATTGAAAGGGAACTCTACACGAGTCTAAACGTCATTCAACCACTCGCCACGATGAACGATGTGACGATCACTTCGCATATCGAACTCCCATCAACGATTATCGAATATGAAAAGAAAAAGTTCCAGCAGTGTATTATGAACATCTTAAAAAATAGTATCGAGGCGATGCCTGAAGGAGGTACATTGACCGTTGAGGCGACTAAAAAGGGCAGCAAAGTAATCATCACGATTTCTGATACGGGTGTCGGCATGACGCCTGAACAGCTTTCACGCATCGGTGAACCGTTTTTTACTACGAAAGAAAAAGGGACGGGCCTCGGCATGATGGTGACTCATAGTATCATTTCTGCGATGAACGGTCATCTGTCATTTGAAAGCAAGCCTGGTAAGGGCACGACCGTTACGATCTTTCTTGAAGTGAAAGAATCCTCTACAACAGGTTTTGCAGAACAGTCTAAGAAAGGAATCTCTTAATGAAACTTTTGAAACCTTCTCATAGGGGGAATCGTATAGATAGACAAGTACCCATTAAGAAAGGTGGATGTTCGTATGAAAAAGCTATACAAATCAACGCAAGATCGGAAATTATCAGGTGTGTTAGGCGGACTGAGTGAAGTTTGGAACATGGATGCAAGCATGTTACGAATTGTTTTCGCGGTGTTGACCGTTTTATTAGTAGGACTCCCGATGGTCCTCATCTATGTGGTAGCAGCACTAATCTTGCCAGATGATAAGGATGTTTGGGAATAAGGTGAAGACAGTAGTCTTCACTTTTTTTATTGAGAAGGAGGGAAACGTGCATGAAGGCAGTTCTTTTTGACCTAGATGGAACCTTATTAAATCGAGATGCTTCGCTCGAAGCATTCATTCGTGACCAATACGACCGCTTTCCACAGGTAGTGGGTCACATTCCGAAGGACGTATATTGTGAAGCATTTATCAAATTTGATCAGCGCGGTTACGTTTGGAAAGATAAGGTGTATCAACGGATGATCTCAGAATTCAAGTTGAAAGGTGTGACCCCTGAGGAACTATTACACGACTACGTAAGCGAATTTAAGCATCACTGTGTCCCGTTTCCAAATCTCGTAGCGATGCTTGAAGAGCTAACGTCTCGTAACCTTACGTTAGGGATTATTTCTAATGGATTTGGACAGTTTCAGATGGATAATATAAAAGCGCTAGGCATTCAAGGTTATTTTGATGCGATTTTCATCTCAGAGTGGGAAGGATTAAAGAAGCCAGAGGCGAACTTGTTCTATCGGGCACTGAGTAAGCTCGGTGCATTGCCAGAAGAGAGCTTATTTATCGGTGATCATCCTGAGAATGACGTACACGCTGCCAAGCGAATCGGGATGAAGGGAGTCTGGAAGAAAGATAATCATTGGGAAACACCGGATGCTGATGCGGTGATCGATGATCTGATAGAGCTTCCACGTTTACTCGATAAACTGGAGCCAGAGAAGGAGCGAAAACATTGAAGCCAGTCATACCGAAAGCACCAACGATGCCAGAACTAGCGCAGCATGAATGGAACGAAATCGAAGAGGTCGTTTTTGGAGAAGTGAAGACGCCTCGGCGGTGTGATGTTCTATTTATCTATAGCGGCACACATCCAGGACACTGGGAAAAAGCGATTGAAGCCTATCACAATGGATATGCGAAAGACATAATCGTCACAGGCGGAAAGAGTTTAACGGGCGTTCCTCACCCTGATTGGGATGATGAAGTCGCTTCAGAAGCGGATGTGATACTCTCCCACCTTCAGGGTAATGGGGTGCCTAAAGAATGTATCACGTACGAAAAGAAATCGACCAATACACTAGAAAACGTGATCTATGCGAAGGAAGTGTACGATTTTAGCCGTACGAAATCTGTTATGTACATATGTAAAAGTCATGCAGCAGGACGCCAGTATCGAACGCTAGCAAAACATCTTCCGAGTTCAATCGAGTACACTTCGTACACGTTTGATTGTACCTATAACGGTGTACGCGTTGGAAGGGGTAATTGGATGGATACAGAGGAAGGTAGAAAACGCGTTTGGGGAGAATACCTAAGGATTCAGCACTATGGAGAGCTAGGGCATATTTTGGCAGTTCAATAGGATGTAAGGAGATCACAATATGATTGAACGAATAGCGATTATTACCGGGGCAAGCCGGCCTAAAGGCATTGGTGCCGCGATTTGTCGTGAGCTAGCTTCAAAAGGGGTTCATGTCTTTTTTACTCATTTCACTCCCTTTGATGAGACGACTGGATATGATGATGCAGATCATCAGTGGGCAGAGACATTTGCGAGTGAGCTTAGAAGAAAAGGCGTAAACGTTGGTCACATGAACTTGGATCTAGCAGATAAAGACGCGCCGGACCAACTACTTGATAACGTTGAACGAGAGCTTGGGAAACCTACCATTCTCGTAAACAACGCAGCACACTGCGAAGAAGTAAGCTATAAAGAATTAACAGCTGAAATACTAGCAAAACACTTTGAAGTTAACGTTCAGGGAGCGTGTATGCTGACGGTGGAATTCGCGAAGCGGTTAGAAGGGACGCGGTTAGGCGGACGGATCGTGAATCTAGTGTCTGGGCAAGACAAAAGTCCGGTAGCAGGAAACCTGGCCTACATCACATCAAAAGGGGCTATCTCTGCTTTTACAAGGTCACTAGCGACAGAGGTTGCATCTGAAGAAATCACGGTGAATGCGGTTGATCCTGGCCCGACCGATTCTGGTTGGATGGATCAAGCAACGCAAGAGTTTTTAAAACCTAAGTTTCCAACGGGACGAATCGGGACACCAGAGGATGCAGCGCGTTTGATTTCATTTCTCACAAGTGAAGAAGCAAGGTGGGTAACCGGTCAGATCATTCATTCAGATGGCGGATTTTGGGATTGAACTAACCTGAAAAATGGACACTTATAAGATGGTGTCCATTTTTTTGTTTTTTCTATGGATAAACTCGTTTCTAATAAAAACAGACCCCGGTTCAAAACCGAGGTCACGCGTAGTGTAAGTTTTATGCAGGTTGTGGAAGGCTGTTGATCTTCCAGGTTTTATTTGACTGTATAGCCAAGAATGTGGTCAGAAAATACAACAAACTCATCTAGGTGAATCTTTGAGTCAGGAGACCCAATTTGAGTAATCGTAACGTTCTTCATATACACATTTGCGGCAACATTGAATAATTGCTTATCAGTGACATCAATTGCAGGGTTCAGCTCATAGTCTTGAAGCGCAGCGCCTAGAATTGGTTCTTTTTCAATATCTTCAGCTAGTTCTTTAGCAAACTCTCCTTCTATAAACATCGAGTCAGTAACGACTACTAATTTACTGGATTGAGGTCTATTCACTTGCAACTCCTCAATCTTTCCTTCCACTTCTACGAGCGTCAGTTTTTTAAAATCAATGACTTCTTCATTCTTAATCGCTTGTCCGTTCATAATAGCCCCCATGAAAAGATTGTTGTACATCCCATACTACTATTCAAGGTAACTTTCCCTACTCCTTCTTCACTTTTTACAATTCTTTTAGAAAGAGTGATTAGCGGGCTTTCTTAAGTTCATTAAAAAAACTGTGGTCCTTGCTTGACCACAGTTTTGTATTTATGCATGTACGCGTCTTCTAGCTACTAGAATAAGTGCGCCAGCTAACACTGCGCCACTACCGATCAGCATCATTGTTGGAAGGTTTGTTGAAGTGTCTGGCATTTCTCCGCCAGATGAATCATTCGCAACATGATTCATACGATCAGCGAATACCCACTTCCCTGCTTCGTATTTGTAGTGAATCGTTAGGGTGTATTCTCCGCGCATGTTATTTTCATTTGGTTGAGTAAGTTTATAATGATTTTCATTAATTTTTTCGAGGGTGTAATCTTTGTTGTCGAGTAGTCTTACGGGGCCATCTCGGGCGATTTTGATGAGTTTTCCATCGCGTTCTTCAAAGAACGTATCAACATAATGATCAGCCAGCGGCCAAACCATTATGCTTTTGAACTCTTGCTCCAAACGATCGATTGAATCGTACTTCTTTACTTCGTTTTCCTTGTTCGTTTCAAGTTCGATCAGCTCATCGAATTGATTCTCTAACTCCTCCACCGGTGGCTTTCCATGGTCTTCAGCATAAACTGGGTTGTTCATGCCTAAGAAGAGTAGACCAACTACGACGAGTGCAGAAATGAATCGAAACAATGTAAAACCTCCTTAATTAGTGTACATATTTTATGTTCCGGGTTTATCTGGAAGTTAAACGTATTTTAGTAAATTTTCTGTAAAAAAATTAATATTTGTGATCTTTCTGTAATAATGCAAAGCGTTAAGAACTTTAGAAACTTTTTTGCGATTTTTGTCTTACATCGTCAGTTTTTAGGGTAATAGGGGGGAGGGACCTTATTCGCATAGGTTTTATACAGCAGCATTCAAATCGTTATGATGAGGTGAAAGGATTGAAGAACGTTACGTCGGTTTTTTGGTACGGATTATTGATTTGTGGATTAGTAGTCCTATGGGGAGCAGTAGCTCCATCTAATTTAGAAAGCGTCACATCAGCTGTGACAGGATATATATCAACACAGTTCGGATGGTATTATCTCTTAATCGTTATGGTCATTCTAGGATTTTGTATCTACTTAATCTTTTCGCCATTTAAAAATATTAAGCTTGGTGGAAAGAATGAAAAGCCCGAGTTTCCGCTTGCAACATGGTTTGCGATGCTCTTTAGTGCAGGCATGGGAATGGGCATGGTGTTTTGGACTACTGCTGAGCCAATTTCTCACGCATTTAAAAGTAGTCCGAACGGACAAGAAGGAACGCCTGAGGCCATTCAGCAATCTCTCGAGTATTCATTCTTTCATTGGGGCGTCCATGCGTGGGCAGTGTACTCGTTAGTTGCCCTCGTGCTGGCATACTTTAAATTCCATAAAGGGTACCCGGGGTTGATCAGTGCCACGCTCATTCCGCTGTTCGGGAAGAAAAGAATGGAGGGAATAGCAGGGACGTTGATCGATACGCTTGCGGTCGTCGCGACAGTTGTAGGAGTCGCTGCAACGCTTGGATTTGGAACGGCTCAGATTAATGAAGGGTTAGCGTTTCTCTTTGGTACTCCGAGTAACTTTGGAATGCAGCTTTTGATCTTAGTTGTGTCAACGATTCTTTTCATCGCATCTGCATGGTCAGGAATTAGTAAAGGAATAAAGTATTTAAGTAATATCAACTTAGGATTAGGCTTTGTATTACTTCTAATGCTGCTTATCGTTGGACCAACGCTTTATATCATGAACATGTTTACGAATACGATCGGAGGTTATTTTACAAACTTCTTCGATATGAGTTTCAATATGAATCCAAACAACGAAGACCGTCAGTCATGGGTGAAAGGATGGACGGTGTTCTACTGGGCATGGTGGATCTCATGGTCTCCGTTCGTCGGAATCTTTATTGCGAGAATTTCACGAGGACGTACGATCAAAGAATTTATGCTTGGCGTACTCTTCGTTCCATCGATCGTCTGCTTCATCTTTTTCTCAGTGTTCGGGGTATCAGCACTCGATCTTCAGCAGCAGGGGATCGCAATGATCTCAGATTATTCTCTTGAAACGGCGACGTTCGCCGTGCTTGAGCAGTATTCACTAGGGACGCTCATGACGATCATCACACTCTTTGTGATCGCGATTTTCTTTATCACGTCAGCAGACTCTGCGACGTTTGTGCTTGGGATGCTCAGTACGACAGGTAGCCTGAATCCAGCCGCACCTGTGAAGATTCTCTGGGGACTTAGTCTTTCTGCAATGGCAGCGATCATTATCTACTTCGGAGGGACACAGGGACTCCAGAACATGCTTATCATCGCAGCCTTCCCGTTCTCCGTCGTGATCCTCATGATGGGATACTCATTCTTTAAAGCCGCAAATGCGGAAGTGAAAGAGAATAAGACAAATATACGTACGAATAAAGCGAGTTGAATTAGGAGTATTGAAGGAAGCTGAATGGGTCAGCTTCCTTTTTTTGTATAAATTAGTGGTAATTACTTGAATTTAGACCTCGCTATGGTAGTATTATGAACAGGCGTAAGATTACATCAATATTACGAAAGTTAAAATTATTACATAAACGCGCCAAAAACTTTTTGGAGGTTTTGTAATGACTAGAATTCTTTCTGTACTCGTCATGGTCACGTTACTGTTTATGGGTTTCCAAAACACTGCGTCAGCACATGGACACGGAGAGCCACCGGTAAAGGAGATTGAAGAGAAGTTTCTTGGTTTTTATAATAATTTGAACGCCGATCCTGAAACACATGTTGTAAACAACTATCATTCCATGGAAGAGATGGAAAAAGTCTTTGCACAAATTATGGTTCCTGGGCTTGCTGAAGCATATGTTAGTGAATTTTTTAAGGAAGAGGATGGGAAGCTCCTTCACCGACCTCAAGATGGTCCATCATCGATCGAATTCAATTCCCATTATGATCTACAAAAAGTGAACAACAACCACTATAAGCTATCTCAAAAATTAACGGGAGAATTGCACGGCGGCCAAACGCTTACAATCGATTATATATACCAATCAGGGAAGTGGATTTTCGGAAACCGAAACAACATTCTTCCAGAAGTTCATGTCGATGGGAGTACTGACGACAACCACGACGAGACTACAGGTGATCAATTGCCTGATACAGCTACATTCTTCCCGACATCTATCATGGTCGGTGTTAGTGTCATGCTTGTTGGTGCACTTTTACTAGTTGCTAGAAAACGTTCAAACGCTTAGTTAATAGGTTCATATTATGAGAATTGCTGATTTGTCAGCTTTATTCTTATGTAAGACATGGCTTGTATTGGAATCTTTTTGCACAAACTAATGGTAAATACTTGCATTCGAATGAGACTATGCTAGTATACTAGACAGGCGCAAGATTACAGTCATATTACAAAGATTAAAATTATTACATAGACGCGCCGAAAAATTTTCAGGAGGTTTTACAGTGAAAAGAATACTTTCCGCACTCGTTATTGTCACTGGTTTACTGTTTATGGGGTTCCAAAACACAGCATTAGCTCAGGATCATGGAGAGCCCCCAGTAAAGGAATTAGAAGCGGATTTTAACGAGTTATTACAAGTAAAGAATGAAGAAAGCTCACTTATTTCAAAAGGCTACGATACTATCGAGAAGTTGGAGCAAGTCTTTGGCGAAATTATGGTCCCTGCACTTGCAGAAGTGTATGTTGGAAGTCTCTATAAAGAAGAAGATGGAAAGGTCATGGTCCTACCACAAGATGGTCGCCAAACAATCGATTTCAATCGTGAATATGATTTTACAAAAGTGAATGACAATCATTACAAGCTTTCACAAGTTGCCACAAGCGACCTGTATGAGGGTCATACGTTAACAATCGATTATATCTACAAATCTGGTGAATGGATTTTTGGTAACCGTAATAACCTTCTTCCAGAAGTGCATGTAGATGGTGGAGAGGAAGAAGGAGATCAATTACCTGATACAGCAACACCATTTCCAGCGTACATGTTGATCGGCGCAGGTATCATGATGAGTGGTGCAATCGTATTAGTTGCTAGAAAACGCTCAAACGCTTAATAGAATAATAGAGTTGAAAAGGGAAGCTGAACATGCAGCTTCTCTTTTTTTGTTTTGTTAAAGAATTGTTTCTCTCCGCGGTCTTCTAAAATTTAACAGAAAAAGGATTTTTTATGTTACTCTAATGATAGTAACCAAATAACGTAAGGAGTTCGGTAGGTGAAGAAGTTGGAGGAAGAAATATATGAGCTGCGGATGGCGCTTTACGAAGTGGCGTTTGAAGCAGATACTTTTTCAAGTGAAGAAGTCATAGAACTAAGTCAAAAGCTGGATGAGAAATTAGTGAAACTTCAAATAGAGAAGGAAGAGTAAATGTAGTTGAAAGGAGTATGCGGTTGCCAACTTCAGTGCTAGGTAGAGTTTGTGCAGTGCCTCTTTTCTTTTATTTGGGTGTGTTGATCGCTTTGGTCGTAGGGATCTATCAAGATGCTCCACTTGGAGCAATCACACTAGTGATGAAGGTTGGGATCTTTGCGGGCTTTCCTATCTTCATCATTTCTATCTTCGCGGTTAGAAAAGAAATGTTCTATAAAAAATTTGTTCCTGTACTTTCACTAGTCATAAGTTTTTTCTCGTTAATCGGCACATTCTTTTTCATGTTTATATGGTCTTTCGGAGGATAAAAAAATCCGCTCAAACTTTGAGCGGATTTTACTTTTACTTATTCATATAACGTTCAACTTCCCACTGACTTACGTTCAGAGAGTAGTCGATCCATTCTTTTTCTTTGTCTTCGATGTAGCATCTAGACGTATGCTCACCTAGAGCGTCGATTACGACTTGGTCTTCTTTAAGTGCTTTGATCGCTTCTTTTAGGTTTGTTGGAAGCGTTGGTACATCATCTGTAGACACTTCGTAAAGGTTACGAGACTCTGGTTCACCTGGGTCAAGCTCGTCACGAATTCCTTCCAGACCTGCGTGTAGTACTGCAGCTAGCGTCAAGTAAGGGTTCGCTGTAGGGTCTGGGTTACGGATCTCAAAACGTGTACCCATTCCACGAGTAGTTGGAACGCGGATCATACAGCTACGGTTAGAGTGAGACCAAGCAACACTTACAGGTGCTTCATAACCTGGTACAAGACGCTTATATGAGTTAACGTTCGGGTTTGTAATTGCCGCAAGACCATTCGCATGGTGAAGAATACCAGCCATGAAGTGTTTCATCGTATCAGAAATTCCGTCTTCTTTGTTTTCGTCAAAGAATGCACTCTCGCCATCTTTAAATAGAGAAAGGTGGCAGTGCATACCAGAACCGTTCTCACCTGCGAATGGTTTAGGCATGAATGTCGCGTGATAATCATGTCCAGTCGCAACGTCTTTTACAACGCTCTTGAACGTTTGGATGTTGTCTGCAGCTTTCAATACACTGTCAAAACGGAAATTGATTTCGTGCTGTCCTTTTGCTACCTCATGGTGAGAAGCTTCCATCTCAAAACCATATTTCTTCAACGTGCGAACGATATCGCGTCGTACTTGGTCACCTTTGTCTTTAGGTGATGCATCGAAGTAACCACCGCGGTCATTCATTTTGCGGATCGGGTAGCCTTCATCATTCAGTTGGAATAAGAAGAATTCTGGTTCAGGTCCAACGTTTACAGTATAGCCAAGATCTTGTGCTTCTTTCATCGCTCGTTTTAAAATATAGCGAGGGTCACCTTCGAACGGTTCACCGTCTGGCGTGTGAATATCACAAATGAAGCGTGCGATGCAGTCCGTGTCGACCGCTTCAGGAAGTACTTTGAATGTTTCAAGATCTGGGAACAAGTACATATCACTTTCTTGAATATCTGAAAAGCCTGCGATTGAAGAGCTGTCGAACATCGCTTCATTGTTCATTACACTTTCGATCTCTTCAACAGGAAGCTCTACGTTCTTCGTTTCACCAAGCATGTCTGTAAACTCTAGGCGAATAAATTCTACATTCTTTTCATGAACCTCATCCAAAATAACTTGTTTAATGCCTTCTTTTGTAATCGTCATACATTACCTCACCTTTAGAAAGTTTTTTAACTATTCACTATTTTACCGATAACAACGTATAAGTGTGGATTTATGTAAGGAATCCTGACATAAAATTTCACTTTGTCTATCAGCTATAGAAATAAATACCCTTATTTCGTTCACGTAAACCGCTCAAATAACAATCCATGATAGAAATGGTTTCCAAATGCTTCACTTTGCAAGACAATGATAGTATGTGTAAAAAGATTTGAAATTTGTATCACTTTGTATCAAAAATTTTATTCATTGAGGTGTCGTATGCAGAAGCATGAATTAAAAGCGTTGTTTGATGAAGAAATGAGAAAAAACGTTACGCCTCCAGGCTTCCGAAGGGAAGAAACCGATCATGTTATTCGTCACGTTTCAGTCCATCAAGATGAACATGGTTTCATCATCTTTTCTAACTTGACGAATGCTGACGCTAAAAAGGTTATTACGGGTGAAAAGGACCGCTTTGCTACATTAAAACAGGAGTTTGAGTGGAAAGTTTATAGTTATGACGAGCCTTCAAACCTTGTGGATCTTTTAGAAGATGAAGGGTTTAAGAAAGGTGAAAAAGAAGCGCTTATGGTCATCCCGCTTTCTGATGACCACTTTTTATTAAGTCACGATACATCACATGTGAAGGAAATAACCGATTTGGAAGGAATCAATGCCATCATGAAGCTTGAAGAAAGCATATGGAATCACTCTTTCGCAAGCTTAGGAGAACGGTTATGGCGTGACTTTAGAAATACGAATTCACTCTCCTTATATGGGATATATGAAGCTGGCGAATTGGTAAGTGCTGCCTGGATGTACTTGGAGGGAGAGAATTTTGCGAGCATGTGGGGTGGATCCACGTTACCACAGCATAGGAAAAAGGGACATTACACGGCACTTTTAGCTGCACGTGCGAAAAAAGCGAAAGAAATGGGGCATCCTATTTTAATGGTCGATGCAAGTCCGATGAGTGAACCAATTTTACAAAAGTGTGGATTTGAACGATTAGGGTATTCGTATGGCATGCTGTATCCTGGAGGGAAGTCACATGATTAAAGAAATGAAGTCGGTTGAAGAAATAAGGGAAGCCTTTCTCGTAATGAGTGAGCTGCGCACGAATTTAGATGAAGAATCGTATTTAGAGTATGTGGATGAAGCGCGTAAAAAAGACATGTACCACCTGTATGCACTCTATGAGGAAGGGGAAATCGTAGCCGTCATCGGCTTTACACCGATGATCACCTTATACTACGGAAGAAGTGTATGGGTTTATGATCTTGTGACTCGAAAGGAAGATCGCTCGAAAGGGTACGGCAAGTCGCTCCTTTCCTTTGTGGAGAAGTGGGCTAAAGACCATGGCTATAGTTCCATCGCACTTTCCTCAGGTCTTCAAAGGCATGATGCGCATCGATTTTATGAAGAAAAGATGGCTTATGATAAAGTGAGCTATGTCTTTAAAAAGGAACTCTAAAAAGGAAACTTCCTCACCCTCCATTCGTATAGTATAGTAGACACGAAAAGGAGGGATGACGATGGGGACTCGAAATAGACCGAACATTACTATCGAAAAACCATTTCTACATAACATCCTAGACATCATAGGGATCTCAGCATTACTCCTTTCAATCGCTTATGTTGTGCTCAACTGGTCAAGCATTCCTGAGGTGGTGCCTCACCATTTCAACGCTGCTGGTGAACCTGATCGGTGGGGAGACAAGTGGACGGTTTTCCTTTTACCTTCGATTGGGGTACTCATGTGGATTGGGCTTTCGTTCCTTGAGCGTATCCCTGACTCTTACAATTATGTTGTTAAGATAACTGAAGGAAACGCTGAAAGGCAGTATTACTATGCCGTTACGATGATTCGCCTTCTAAAAAATGAAATCGCAATCTTCTTTGCTTTATTGAGCCAGAAAATCGTTGAGATGTCGAGTACCCAAGAAACCCTCGAGTTTTGGATTGTTCCGGTATTCCTAGTCATCCTATTTGGTACGATCATCATTTATCTCGTGAAATCCATACGGTGGCGATAAGGAACAGGGCAAGATTTCCTTTAATTTTTTGAAGAAAGTTGTACGGGCGCTGTGTTATAGTTGAAGAGAGAATGATTCCCTTACATTACGTTTTGATTGGAAACTTCCTATCGAAATGAACCATAAAGGAGCTACGCTATGCTACGCCAAGAAAAAGACGTGAAAGTATTTGGTTTGAATTCAAACCCTGAACTTACAGAAGAAGTTGTAAAACTTCTTGGAATCGAGTCAGGTAAGTCTTCCGTTAAGCGCTTCGCAGACGGTGAGATCAATATGAACGTTGAAGAAAGTATTCGCGGATGCGATACATATCTAGTTCAGTCCATCGGTGGGGCTGGATTAGGAAACGACTATTTGATGGAGCTCCTCATCATGATCGATGCATTGAAGCGAGCTTCTGCAAAAACGATCAATGTTGTGCTGCCATACTATGGCTATGCACGTCAGGACAGAAAAACCGGTCCAAGACAGCCGATCACAGCGAAACTGATCGCAAACATGCTCGAACGATCTGGTGCAACAAGAGTCCTAACGGTCGACCTACATGCGAACCAGATCGAAGGCTTCTTCAACATTCCGGTTGACCAGGTTTCTGGTATTCCTGTACTAGCCGAATACTTTGAGAAGAAACAGCTTGAGGATATCGTAATCGTTGCCCCAGACAACAGCAGTGCACTGCGTGCCCGTAAACTCGGATCCCTGCTTGATGCTCCGATCGCATTGATCGATCGTCGTTCATACGACACAGGTGAGCCTTCTACAATCAACGTAATTGGAGATGTAGTAGGTAAAACAGCGATCATTATCGATGATATGATCGATACAGCGAAAAACGTGACGTTCACTTCTCAAATCTTAGAAGAGCACGGTGCGAAAGAAGTGTACGCGACATTCACGCATCCGGTCCTTTCAGGCACGGCTACACAAGAAATCGCACAATCGAATATTAAAGAAATCGTTGTGACGAACACGCTGCCTTTACCGAAGAGCGGTGACATCGATAAGATCACAGTCCTTTCGATCGCACCATTGCTTGCAGAAGCAATCCGCATCGTTCAAGAGAAACTGTCGATCAGTAAGATTAGAAAATAGGTAATAGAAGAGAGAAGCTGAGTGTTCAGCTTCTTTTTTTTGTATAGTGTGATCGAATAGATAAATGCTATCGTTAGCTAGTTAAAACGTAAGGAGAGGTTACTATGAGAATGTTAGCAATACTTGGTCTTTCACTCATGTTAGTTGCATGTGGTACAGGTGAAGAAGGAGCAACTGAAAATAGTGGTGAGTCGAACTCACCGGAAATGAAAGAAGAGAACGATGGGGCGACCGACGATAACAAGATGAAAGAATCGGAGGAGAAGGGTTCTGATCGTGAGGAAGGCATGGCAGATTCACTAAGTGTTGAGATTATAAAAAAAGAGAACAATCAGGAAGGTCATCATGATTCTGGCCTCATGATCATGCTCGAACAAGGATCTGAAAATCCAGCTACACTGACAGCGTTGGTCCAAAAGGAAGACGATGCAGTGGAAGGGGCGAGTGTGCGCTTTGAATACTGGAAAGAAGGAGAAGAGAAGCACATATACACTGATGCTGAGGAGATAGAGAGTGGAGAATATCAAGCGGAAACAGAGATTATGGATGAAGGGACCTACAACATGAAGGTTCATGTTGAAAAAGGGGACAACCTTCATACACATAAACCCTATACACTGGAAGTGAAGACTGCACAATCTTCATAAAGAGTCATACAAAAAGGCTGAGTGAATGTTCCATTCACTCAGCCTTTCGACATAAAGCGGGTGGTGCCTGTCACTCGCCCTTCATAATGTGGTCGATTGCGTGTGCGACACCGTGCTCTGTATAAGATTTCGTAATCCAGTCTGCTGCTTCTTTTACGGGCTCCTGTGCGTTGCCCATCGCAACACCGAAGCCAGCTTCACGAATCATCGCAATATCGTTCATACTATCTCCAACAGACATCACTTCGTCCATGGAAAGATCAAGCCATTTCGTTACTTTGCGTAGCGCAGCTGCTTTGTTTACACCTGCAGGGTTGATTTCCATGTTAGTTAAACTAGAGTTTGTGACTTCTAGTGCATCGTTGCTCATCACTTCATCTAAAATAACCTGGCGCACGTCGTCGTCTTTCACATCGAAACCGAATTTCAACCAGTCATATTCATGAAGATCTTTCTCGAACGGAGTATTCGAATTAAATACTCCTTCAGTTGTGGAAGACCAGAACCAAACATCATGCTTTTTCTTAAGATCCCAAAGGTTCGCGACAATCTCACTATCGAGGTGCGTACTGTCAACAAGGTTGAAATGCTGATCATAAATTTGACCCCCGTTTACCGTGATCAAGTAAGCTGATTCGCCTAACTGTTCTGCAATCTCACGACAGAAAGGGAGAGAGCGCCCAGTGCTGATCACAACATGATACCCAGCTTCTTTCGCACGGCGCACTGCGTCCTCATTTTCCTTCGACACTTCGCCTTCATGATTAACGAGCGTGCCATCCATATCTAACGCGATTAACTTTATCTCTTTTTTCATCTCATCCACTCCTATCTTTCGCTGACTCTATTCTAATACAAATGAAACGAAATCTGTAGTCGAGTGGTTTTTTATAGGCAAAAAAAAAAAGAGAACCTGATGAATAGGTTCTCTAAGGTTATTGAGTTTTAGTAAGTTCTGACAACTATTCCTCTCTCTTCTTCCCAAATACTTTCTTCGAAGCACCTTTGATCATTTTCTCAGCCTTATCTGCCGTTTTTCCTACAGCATCTGTGCCGGCCTTACTCACATTCTTCACAAAATCAGTAGACGTATCAGAGACCTTGCCAACGAGACCGCCTTTTCCGCTAACAGACTTCACCATATCATTAACTGTATCCGCAGATTTATTCACAAGATCGTTTGCTTGTTTGGAGGTTTTCTTCACCAGGTTTTCGTCTTGTTTCTTTTGATCAGAAATAAGATCTCCTCCTTAAAAAATGAAATTCATTACTATACATATGGTTGAATTCCAGTGAATATGCGTCTTTTTTTCATTTTACATTATGCGCTTCTCGTGTGAGTGGTATGATGAATAGAACCTACGTTTGTAAGTTAGGGGGCAATTAGCAATGAAGTTAACGCAAGAAACCCAGTATGTGAAACGTCTCAATGTAAAGGAAGATGAGATCCCTTCATACGATTTCTTTCCATTTGATCTCCCGGTAATTAAGCATTTTAAGGAGCTTTTGTTTCACCCAAACGTGACGTACATCGTTGGTGAGAATGGGATGGGGAAATCGACGCTGCTTGAAGGGATGGCGATTAAGTATGGGTTCAATCCTGAAGGCGGGACGCTTAACTTTAATTTTTCGAGCTATGATTCTCACTCAAACTTAGATCACTATTTGCGACTGGCAAAAGGCGTTTATAAGGCGAAGGATCATTTCTTCTTCAGAGCGGAAACGTATTATAATCTCGCTACAAATATTGAAGAGTTAGATGCTGATCCGTTTGCGGGGGCAAAAGTCGTCGATGGGTTTGGAGGCAAATCGCTCCATCAACAATCTCACGGAGAATCCTTTTTCGCGGCTTTTACCAATCGGTTTCGAGGAGAAGGGTTATATATTTTAGATGAACCTGAGGCAGCACTTTCTCCCATCAGACAGCTGTCGATGCTTGCCCGCATCCACGAACTGGTCGAGCAGGGGTCTCAGTTTATTATCGCCACACACTCGCCGATCCTTATGGCGTACCCAGATTCGAAAATGATTGTGCTGAGTGAAGATGGAATGACTGAGACAACATTAGAGGAGACGGAACACTTTAAGGTGATGAAAGAGTTTTTTGATGATAAAGATCGGTTGCTGCATCACTTGTTTCAGTGAACAGCGGCAAGTTTGACAGATCATCAACAATAGGAGATAGTAAATTTTAGGTAAGAACGTTTTCTTACTAACTGAATAGGCCTTATGGTGGCTTTTATAAAAAGCTGAAAAGGGAAGTTTGGTGAAAATCCAGCGCGGTCCCGCCACTGTGAAGAGGAGGCACATCGCAATACCACTGTTTCAAAACGGGAAGGGCGATGTGCTGAGGAATCTGAGTCAGGAGACCTGCCATAAGGAAGAGCATTGATTCCTACGGGAGATAGGAGGGTGTTACGTGGAAAGTACTAACGGATACTGTTTGGTGATTCCGTGATTTCGTGACGTTTATTTCTAGCGCATCTTCAACTTGGAGATGTGTTTTTTTGTTTCTTGAAAAAGTGAAGGAGGAACGCAATCATGGAATCTTTACCAGTAAGCTATTCGAAAATGACACAAACAAGGTTGGTGTTACCGCCAGATACGAATCATTTGGATACGATTTTTGGAGGAAAAGTGTTAGCATACATCGATGAAATCGCAGCATTAACGGCTATGAAACACTCAAATTGTGTGGTCGTGACGGCATCGATCGACTCTGTTGATTTTCTATCATCCGCGAAAGTTGGAGATGCGTTAACGCTCGAGGCTTGTGTCACGAGGTCCGGTCGAACGTCGATGGAAGTGTATGTGAAGGTGTACGCAGATGATCTTCTTCACGGACGAAAAGTGATGACGACAGAATCGTTTTTAACGATGGTTGCGGTCGACTCAGAAGGGAAACCGAAAGCCGTGCCAGGCATCCTACCTGAAACGGATGAAGAGAAGAGGCTGTACGACACTGCGCCTTCAAGGAAGGAACATCGTCAGAATCGTTCAAGGTTAAGGTGATAATGGAGGGTCCCTCAGGTAACGAATTCCTGAGGGGTTTGTTTATTTTTGCCAGATTAAAAGGGAGAGCGCCTTAAGAATCGAATTATGTATGGGGCATAATGTAGGAGGGTAAGTATGAAGCGCTACCGATTTGGTCGAGGTAAAGAGATAACGAAGTTTGATAGTAAGCATGTGGTGATTTCGCCTATTACGAGAATGATAGAAGAAGAGGTCGATGTGATACAGATCGCTTGTATGCATCTTGGTCGTGATGGATTACTCGGAGGTCATGAAGCTGTGGTGCCACAAATGTTCCTCGTGCTAGAAGGAGAAGGAATCGTGAAGGGCGGCGATCAAACTGCTCGTATTCAAAAAGGAGAGCTCGCGATGTGGGAAAGAGGGGAATGGCATGAGACGTCGACGGAAGATGGCATGACCGCAATCGTTATAGAATGTGACAAGCTAAAGCCGTTCAGTGGTTTACAGGAAATAATAGATGAAGGGAATTAAGCTTGTTTTTATAGTATTGCTAATCATCGTCAGCGGCTGTCGTTCTGCTGAACCAGCCGAGGAAACGCTTTTTCAGTACAAAGATTCATACATAGGAGACAACGGAGCGGTTGGTGCGATCTTACGAATGCTGCCTGGTAGCACGGAGTTAAAAAGTTTATCGCTGCAAACAAAAAGCGAGCCATATGGCTTAACAGCTTATTATTCAAAAGCGCTACCAGAAGAAGAGCAAAGAGAAACGTTTCTATTCAATGCAACGTTTCTTTTCACGTTGATTCAAAATGCTGAGGTTGTTTCTGCTGATTACGATGGCGAGGTATTGTCGGTTACGAGAGATGAGTTACAAGCTTGGTATGGTGAGAATCTTTTTGAAGCTGCTTCAGAAGATGAACTGATCGACCTTGCTCAGCCAAAGCTTGAAGACTCGGAGCAAGTCAATCAATTTTTTGAAAACCAAACAGGAGTGAATAAGCGTGACTGATTTTTATTGTGATGAAGTATTGAGTGGAAATACTGCTGTTCAAGTCGTCAAAGAGACGGAAAATATCTTTTCCGGAAAGGCGTTGAGTTAAGCGATGATCATCATGATCAATGGCGCGTTTGGAGTTGGAAAAACGACTGTTGCCAATGAGCTTCTAAACAAAATCGATAACAGTATGCTTTTTGACCCAGAAGTGGTCGGAGGGATGCTCAGTGCGTTGCTTCCTTCATCGATCAAAGAAGAAGAGGCACTCACTGGTGATTTTCAAGACTTGGAATTATGGAAAGAGTTCACCGTCTTGATTGCAAAGCGGACGGCAGAGAAATATGATAAACACCTCATCGTCCCGATGACGATTCGGAAACCTGATTATTTTCATTATATATTTGATGGATTTAAACGAATCGATCCTGAGACGTTTCATTTTTGCTTAACAGCTAGTAAGGAAACGATTACGACTAGACTCTTGAATCGGGGAGAAGCTTATGGAAGTTGGTGTTTTTACCAAACCGATCTGTGTATAGAGGCTTTTTCTTCTGGAGGATTCGGGGAATATATTTCAACTGAGAACCGACGAATAGAAGAGGTTGTAGACATTATTATAAAAAGGTTAGTGATGCCGATTCTTTAGGATAGGAAGGAGCATGTGTGTTGGGTAAGCCAAAAGTTCTGGTGTTCGGAACGTTTCATATGAAGTATACGAAAGACCTTTATAAGGTGGATACGGATGATTTGGAAACGGAAAAGAGACAAGCAGAAATGACCGACGTTGTTGACCGATTAAAACGGTTTGAGCCTACAAAGCTAGCATTCGAAATTGTAAAGAGTGAGAATGCTGGGCTTAATCAAGAGTATAAGGATTACGTGAATGGTAATGGAGAGCTCAGGGTCGATGAAGTGCATCAACTTGGCTTTCGTATCGCGTCTCAATTAGAGCATAAAAAAGTATATGCGGTCGATTGGATGGATACGGTCGGAAATCGAGCGCTAAGTGAGGTATATGATTGGGCAAAAGAAGAGCAGCCTGAGCTTTATGAATATATCAACAAAACGTATCGCTCGCATTCTCATAAAAGTCTGGAAAACAGAACGATACTCGAGCTTTTACATGAGATGAATTCTCCTGAAGAAGTGATGAAGAATCACGAGATGTATATGAACATCGCTCGTATCGGAAAAGATGAGCAATACGTTGGCATCGATTGGGTTCGATGGTGGTATCAGAGGAACTTGATTATCTATCACAATCTAGCAGAGCTCTGTGAGCCTGGTGCTCGAACACTTCTCATCATAGGGTCTGCTCACGTTCACCTCGTTTCACAGTTTTTAGAAGAAAGCGGTTTGGTTGAGGTAGAGAGAGTAGGGAACTATTTAGAGTGAAAAGGTGACGTAATGAAAATGAATCTAGTCGTACAGCGGTATGATCAAGACTATCAAGAACAAGTGGTGGATTTGATTTCTACGATCCAACAAGATGAATTTCAAATCCCAATTACAGTAGAAGAACAGCCTGATCTATATGCGATCGCGTCGTTTTATCAAACAGGGAAAGGGAACTTCTGGCTTGCGATCTATAATGGACGTGTAGTGGGTACGATTAGCCTACTCGACATCGATAACAACCAGCTCGCACTACGTAAGATGTTTGTACATAAGGATTATCGAGGGGGGCCTTTTTTTGTCGCAAAAAGATTGCTACAAGAAGCGATAAAGTGGTCGAGGGAGAATGAAGTTCATGACATATACCTTGGTACAACGCCGCAATTTTTAGCGGCACATCGATTTTATGAGAAAAATGATTTTGTTCGGGTGGGGTTGGAAGACCTCCCGAAATCTTTTCCTGTTCTGGCTGTGGATAAAAGGTTTTATAGGTTGGAGATGAATCGAAAGGTAATGTAAAAAGGTTAAGGCAGATCCATGATGAATGGGTCTGCTTTTTTGATGCGTGACCTTATTATTTTTTGTAAAAAGGGAGTTGTGTCGTAAGGCGAGATGATGGTAGTATGAGTTAACTGAAAATTTAAACAATAGTTTTAGGGAGGCGACGTCCCAATGATGCCATTTGAGTTGCGAGAGTACCAGGAACGCATTCAGCTGACGAAGAGAAGGATGCTCGATGAAGGTCTTGAAGTTCTGCTTATAACGGACCCTGCGAACATGAATTATTTAACGGGGTATGACGGCTGGTCATTTTACGTGGATCAAATGGTCGTCGTGATCATCGATGAAGAGCAGCCGCTTTGGATCGGAAGAAAGATGGACGGCAATGGTGCGAAGGCAACGACATGGCTTCACCATGAGAACCTCGTAACGTATACCGATGATTACGTTCATTCGAACGTGAAGCATCCGATGGATTTTGTTGCGAAAACACTTGAAGAACTTGATCAAAGTACGCGTCACATCGGGGTAGAGATGGGCGCATATTACTTCACCGCCTTAGCGTTTGAATCGTTGAAAAGAAACCTTCCTGACGCGAAGTGGAAAGATGCCACCCTCCTTGTGAACCGTGTTCGGATGGTGAAATCGAATCAAGAGATTCTATATATGAAAAATGCAGCCAGGCTCGTTGAACTCGGAATGCAAAAAGCGGTCGATACGATCTCTGAGGGCGTTCGAGAATGTGACGTCGTGGCTGATATTTATAGCAGTCTCATCAGTGGAACACCTGAATTTGGCGGAGATTATCCAGCGATTGTTCCGATGTTACCATCAGGGGAACATACGTGTACACCGCATCTCACATGGTCTGATAAACGGTATCGAAACAATGACCTCGTCATTATCGAAATTGCTGGCTGCTACAAACGATACCATTGTCCGATGGCGCGAACGGTCTCAGTTGGGACGCAAGATGAGAGAGTTCGAGACATTGGAAAAGTCGTGGTAGAAGGGCTCGATGAGACGCTCGCGTTCGTAAAACCTGGCGTAACGTGCGAAGAGGTTGAAGAAGTTTGGCGGAAGTCGATTGCTCGGCATGGCATCATGAAGGATTCACGCCTCGGCTATTCGATCGGACTAAACTATCCACCTGATTGGGGTGAACATACGGCGAGCGTTCGACAAGGTGATCAAACAATTTTACAACCGAATATGACGTTTCATCTTATTCCTGGAATCTGGTATCACGATTTTGGGATTGAAATCAGCGAATCGATCAGAGTCACGGAGAGCGGAAGCGAAGTTCTTGCGAATTTTTCAAGAAAGCTAATCGATGCAAAAGGCGTGTCGATGATGGGGAACGATGCAGTCTGAAAAAGGAGGAGATCGATTGTGAAAAAACCAGGAATGGGGACATCGTCCGTCTGGGCAGGGGAGAAAGAATACCTCTCTCATGGTGCGACGCAAGTTCCGGTCGTTCATAGCGTAGCGTATGGATATGATGACATGGACGAGTGGTATGAGGTTGCGGTTGGAAATAAGAAGGGTCATATCTATGGTAGGAATACGAATCCGACTGTTCAGGCGTTTGAAGATAAGGTGAAGGCGCTTGAAGGAGCGGAAGCGGCGACGAGTTTCTCGACAGGGATGGCGGCGATCAGCAATACGCTCGCAACGTTTCTTTTTCCAGGAGATCGAATCGTGTCGATCAAAGATACGTATGGTGGCACGAATAAAATCTTCACGGAATTTCTTCCGATGTTAAACGTCGATGTGATGCTTTGTGAAACGGGAAATCATGAGCTCATTGAGGAAGAGGTCGAGAAGGGATGCCGCATTCTATATCTCGAGACACCGACGAATCCAACGGTAAAGATTACGGATATCAAGCGGATGGTAAAAGCCGCTCACAGAGTGGGGGCGCTCGTTGTTGTCGATAACACGTTTGCTACACCGATCAATCAGAACCCGCTCGAATTCGGAGCGGATCTCGTGATCCATAGTGCTACGAAGTTTCTCGGTGGTCATGCTGATGCACTCGGCGGGGTCGTTTGTGGAAATAACAACTTGGTCGAAAAAATCTATCATTACCGGGAAATCAACGGAGCGACGATGGATCCGATGAGTGCCTATCTCTTGCTGCGAGGGATGAAAACGCTCAAGCTTCGTGTACAGAAGCAGTGCGATAACGCGATGAAGGTCGCGACGTACTTAACGTCACAGGCACTTGTCGAAGAGGTATATTATCCTGGACTCGAGAATCATCCGGGGCATGAGATCGCGAAACAGCAGATGAAGGATTACGGCGGGATGTTCAGCTTTGCGGTGAAAGGCGGTGTGGAAACGGTGAAGCATCTTTTACCGAAGCTTACGTTTGCAAACCGAGCCGCAAATCTTGGAGCCGTGGAGACAACGGTGGGACCGTCACGAACGACGAGTCATGTCGAATGCACACCTGAAGAGAGAGCGGCCATGGGCATACCAGAAGGATTAATTCGCTACTCAGCGGGTATAGAAGATGTAGAAGACCTTATCGATGATTTAGAACAAGCGTTTCAAGCCGTTGTAAAAGAAGTGAAAGTCTAGTAAAATCTCCTTAAAGTCAGAAAAGTTAAAAGAATCTGCATTGTGAAGTTTAAAGTTTTGTAAAATCGGTTAGATTTATAGTAACAGCGATAACAATTGTAGCTGCGTTTCTAATAATAGAATGGAGGATGAAACAATGGATCATCGAAAAATCTATTCAAACCAAGTGTCGGAGCAGAGTCAGGAAGTAATCGCAGAGCTACTAGAACATGTCCACAATAACGCTATTAAACATAGAGAAGAGCTACTTATGAAAGAAATAGATAAAGCATTAGATGAGCGTGACCGCGAGACATTCATGGAACTAACAGAGCGATTGAAAACTTTCCATAATTGATAGGCATAAATGACGAACCGTTTGCTTATAATCTAGTATCACCTAACTCAGGAGGAGATAGAGATGCTAGATTTGGCAGCGGTTTTTCATATGGCTACAGAGTGGATGGTCGCAAATAAAGGGTACAAGCTTCAGTCGGTCATTTTGTTCGGTACGTTAGGATTTTCGTTTATTAGCTATCTGATCTGGTACGTAACGAAGGGATATCGAGCTGTTTAAGCGTTTAATCGATCGTTTCTTGTGGGGATGGATGAGTGTTAATAGTGGATATCCGCGATTTTGAGGGGGTTATCCGCGAAATTCTCATTATTTCCGCGGAAATTTTATTTTATCTGCGATAATCGAGTAGATATCCGCGAAAAAAGGAATTTATCTGCGAAACGTGCTTTAATACGCTAAAAAAAGACCCCTGGTATCAGGAGTCTTCGATCGGAATGTCAATTGTTTTTGCCTTAGCTTTGGAGTTCTTATCTTCATCAAACACGTCACTCGTTTTTACAGTTAGGGAGGAAAGTTCAGCGATATCTGTTTCGTTAAGCACAAATCCCAATTCGCCAGTACGTTCTTCGTTACCTTCGTATACCCCATAAAGTTCTTCGAGGTAAAAGTCTTCCTCAAACCCTTTTTTCTCTCCTTCACTCGTTTCGAGCACGGAGACAGGAGCAAAATCAACTGGTTCATCTGAAGTGTTCTTCACTGTTACGTGCAGTTTTACATAATTAAAGTTCTTTTCGTCATCGGAATAAGGATGGAAGAAGTCGATCAAGTCCATCGAAGGCGAATAGTTCATCACTTTAACGTCTGAAATAGTGAGTTCAACGTCTCCGATTTTCGTCGTTTCGTTATAGTTTGAGAGTGCTTTTAACGTAACGGATCCATCTTCATCCTCATGGAAATCGCCAACCTTCGTTAGTGAGCTGTCATCCGGTGCTTGTGGATTATCGGGAGCTTTGGCTGATTTATTTTCCTTTTTGTTTTCATCTTTTTGCTGATTGTCTTCTTGCGCTGTTTCAGATTGCGTATTATTGTCTGCGCCTTGCTCAGCGTCAGTCGCACATCCGGCAAGGAGTAGGGAAGCTGCTAGAAAGAATCCGATAGTTTTCATTGAGAAAGACCTCCTGCTTATAAAATTCCCGCTGCCGTATGAGCAGCGGGAACGTTTTTCTTAGTATGCCCTTAATTAATCGTCGTCACGCTCGTTGTCGTCATCATCTTCATCATCATCTTCGTTCTTCTGCTTGATGAGAAGGTCGTTCACCATTTGACCCGTCTCTGTATTGTCATGAAGACCGATGAAGTTTTCTGCTCCAGGACCGTAAGCATACACGTTTACGTCTTCACCAGTGTGGCCGCCAGTTGTCCAGCCAGTTCCTGAACGCAGGTCGAAGATTTTCTCGATCGCATTGTCGATTTCAGTTGTTTTGTCTTTTTCAGCTTTCGTAGCTTCTTTTACCCAGTTGATTTCTTCTTCAGTAAGCTCTAGGTCGATATACTTGTTAAGCGTTTCTTCTACGTCAGCACCTTCAGCGATTTGCTCTGCCATAAAGTCAGGCGTACGCTTAGCAGCTTTTAGTGGAGCTGGATCCCACTTGTATTCACCGTCGCGACCCATTGCGAAGCCGCCAGTTGAGTGGTCAGCAGTTGTAACGACTAGCGTGTGCTTGTCTTTTTTCGCGAATTCGATTGCTTCTTTATATGCTTGTTCGAAGTCTTCCATTTCACTCATCGCTGCAACAACATCGTTGTCGTGACCAGCCCAGTCGATTTGGCTTCCTTCTACCATTAGGAAGAAGCCGTCTTTGTCTTTGCTAAGGCGATCGAGTGCAGTTGTTGTCATGTCAGCTAGTGAAGGCGTTTCTTCGTCGCGGTCGATCATCTTGTCCATTCCTTTTTCACCGAAAAGGCCAAGGATCTGTTCGTTATCGTCACTCATAAGATCTTCTTTATTTGTTACGTAGCTGTATCCAGCTTCTTCAAACTCACCAGCAAGGTCAC
The DNA here is from genome assembly GCF_947387515.1 of Alkalihalobacillus sp. CinArs1. Taxonomy (GTDB): domain Bacteria; phylum Bacillota; class Bacilli; order Bacillales; family Guptibacillaceae; genus Guptibacillus. The sequence goes on from NZ_CANDOB010000002.1 coordinate 295,429, forward strand.
GATCCGCGCGTTCGAAGTACTTTGTACCACCACCAAGAATGACATCTACTTTATGCTCGCCATCGACTTTTTCATCGAAATAATCATCAGCGATCGCATTGTAGTTGTGGCGGGACTCATCGTGAGCACCGAATGATGCTGGAGTAGCGTGGTTTACTTGAGATGTTGATACAAGCCCTGTCGCTTTATCTTCTTTCTTAGCGCGCTCTAGCACAGTTTCAACTTCTTGCTTTTCCATATCAACAGAGATTGCGCCGTTGTATGTTTTGATACCAGCGGCCATTGAAGTACCTGCTGCAGCTGAGTCCGTTACGCTTTCTTCATGATCCCAAGAGTACGTTTGCTGCTGCCCAAGTAGCTGCTTATCGAATGCTACTTCTTCCATATAAGGCGTTGATTTGTCATCCATGAATGAACGGTATGCCGTGTTATACACAGGACCCATTCCGTCACCGATTAAGAAGATAACGTTTTTGATTTCACCATTAACTTTTAGATCTTTATCTGATTTCGCCTCTGTTTCAGGAGCGCCACCAGCAAAGCTGCTGAATGCGAGCGTTGAAACAACTGCGAATGGGATTGCTTTTTTCTTGAAGTTTTTAAAATTCATTTGAGTACCTCCCGTGTTTCTTTTTTCTCACAATGTGTACTTTACTAGATAACGGTTAAGGGTCTATTAATAGATTGTTAGAGAAGTGTTAAGGTTTTTGGGTCGATTGTTACAGTCGAAAACAAACGATAAGTTACGATAATAAAAGAATTTTAACGATGTTTAGTTAATGACCTGGGTGATTTCTCGACTATCGATCGATAGAATTGTACTTTTTTAGAATGATAGAGAAGGAAGGAGGAGGTTTGCAAGCGTTTTCGAACGAATTAGTATGAAAGGAAGGGAAGAAGGAACCCGCGCGCATTGTATTTGTACCATTTGTTGCGGGGAATTTTTACTAGAGGAAAACGTACACTTATTACTTTGAGGAGGTAAAATGATGCACACGCTTTCAACTGATTCTGTTATTTATGACTTTAATAAAGCTCATGCTCCAGTGAAAAAGGTAAAGGTAGGAGATACGATCGAAATCAGTACATACGATTGTTTTGAAAATCAAATTCAGTCGGAAGACACTGAGATTACGGGAATCGATTGGAACCGTGTTAACCCAGCGACAGGTCCTATTTATATAGAAGGTGTTGAGCCCGGTGACGTTTTGAAAGTGAAAATTGAGAAGCTCGAGATCGGTGACCGCGGTGTGATGGTCGTGGGTCCTGATCTCGGTGTCATGGGGCATCGGCTTGAGGAAATGAAAGCGAAGATGATTCCGATAAAGGATGGGAAAGCCGTGTTTAACGAGATTGAACTTCCGCTAAATCCCATGATCGGCGTGATTGGGGTCGCACCTGAAGGGGAGGGCGTGTCATGCGGAACGCCGGGTGCCCATGGAGGAAACATGGACAATAAGATGGTCACGGAAGGAGCAACGCTGTATTTCCCTGTTGCAGTGGAAGGAGCATTGTTTGGACTTGGTGATTTTCACGCGGCGATGGGTGATGGAGAAGTGAGCGTTTCTGGGATCGAAGTAGAAGGAAAAGCGACAGTGACGTTTGAAGTGGTGAAGGATGAAGGCATTACACAGCCAATGTTAGAAAACGATGAAGTCGTAACGCAAATCGCTTCAGCAGAAACGCTTGATGAAGCTGTTAAGGTTGCAACTGAGCTGATGATCAATCGAATATGTCGAAAAACAGGCATGTCGGTGAGTGACGTGACGATGCTGATGAGTGCGGTGGGGCAAGTCGAAGTGTGTCAGGTTGTCGATCCACTCGTGACAGTGAGGTTTGTTGTGCCGAAATGGTTGGAAGAGAAGTTTGGGGTAAGGTTGATCGGGTGAGGTGTACTTTCTACAAGTTAAGGTGAAACTAATAGCCTCCAGTCCCTATGAGACTTGGGGCTATTAGTTTCGTCAAAATTTGACAAAATTCGGAGAGTGACAGGCACCATACCCCGTTTGAACTATATACAGTCGGGTAACTTATAAATGAATAGGTAAATTGGAGGGGTGATGAACATTGGCTAGTAAATATGGAGCAGTAGTACAAGAATCATTGGATGCATTATTAGAAGATGAAACATTTATGCCGAACTTTACCGGGGAAGAGAGAGAGAAGGCGTTTGATTCTCTTGAAGCAATTCTTTCTACACCAAACCAAATTCAGAAATCATTTCTACGTGTACCGATGGAGAATGGGAAGATTTTGAGGATCCCAGCGTTCCGTGTTCAGCATAACAACGCGCTTGGTCCTTATAAAGGGGGAATTCGTTTTCATGAATCGGTCGATGAAGATGAAGTCGTTAACCTCGCTACACTGATGACGCTTAAGAATGCGCTTCACGAAGTGCCGTTCGGTGGAGGAAAAGGCGGCGTTGTGATCAATCCGAGGGAGTACTCTGAAAAGGAACTACATACGATTTCAAAGAAATACGTTCACTATTTCAGTGATATCCTTGGTCCAGACAAAGACATCCCGGCTCCAGACGTTGGTACAGGAGAGCGCGAGATGGATTGGATGATGGGTGAATTCAAATCGATCCATCCTGGTCAAGCGTATCGAGGAAGTTTTACAGGGAAAAGCCACTTGAACGGTGGTTCGCTAGGACGTAGAGAAGCGACCGGTAAAGGCGTTTACTATACGTTCCGCTATTTAATGCACGACTTTTTGAATGACAATAAAGATTGGTTTGAGCGAAACCAGAACTTGTTTGCGAAAACAGCGATGGAGCATGCAGATCGCGATTTGACCGTTGGCATTCAAGGGTTCGGTAATGTAGGTTCTGTTGCGGCACTCGAAGCTTACAATTGCAATTACATCAAAACAAAAGTTGTGGCCGTGAGCGACCGAAACGTAACCCTTTATAATGAAGAAGGACTCGACATCAATGCGCTCGTTGCTTTTACTTCTGAAAATGAAGGAGACCTGCCTACAACAGATGAAGCGCTGAACAATTACGGAATCGAGGCGGACATTAGAGACCGCGAAGACGTTCTTTACCTTGATACCGACGTTCTGATTCTCGCTGCTCTTGAAGAACAAATTCATGAAGACAACATGCAAGATGTGAAAGCACGCTTGATCGTCGAAGGTGCGAACGGTCCGATCACGATGAAGGCGGACGATTATTTGAGTCAGAACGGCGTATTGATCATTCCAGATATCCTCGCAAACGCAGGTGGTGTAATCGTTTCTTACTTCGAATGGTTACAAGGAAGAGAAACGCAGTTCTATAGTGAAGAAGAAGTGAACACGATGCTTGTTAAAAAGATGAAGGAAACGATGGATCAAGTGTTGCCTCAATTCTTTAATGATCCGTTCCCGCTTCGTCAAAATTGCTACATGCATGCGGTGACAAAACTTTGTAATACGCTCTATCGTCACGGAAAACTATATTAAGCTTTATTTATATACTCCTCTGTCTAGTGACAGGGGAGTTTGTTTGGTTAAAAAGGAATACTGCCTTTTTGGAGCGAAAGTGTGATGAAGAAATAAATCAAGTTGCTGAGGTGATGACATGAAGATAAAAGGATTTGGAGGCGTGTTCTGGCGAACAGGTGATGTAGCTGCACTTTCAAAGTGGTACAAAGACGTGTTGGGGATCGAGATGGAATCCTGGAATGGAACGGTCATTAAGCCGCAAGAAGGAAACGAAACGATCTTTTCATTTTTTTCAGAAGACGATGGGTATTTTCCTGCGGGTCAACAAGTGATGGTAAACTTTCAGGTCGAAAGCATCGAAGCGTGTATGATGCACCTTGAGAAAGTCGGTGTGCCGTTAGTGAAAGATCTTGAAAAAAGTGAATATGGTTCGTTCATATGGATTGATGACCCAGAAGGCAGGCGCATTGAGCTCTGGGAGAAGTAAGCATAGGAGGATTCATATGAATGAACGTGTAGGAACATGTACCGAGTGCGGGAAAGAGCTGTTTTGTAGAGATGGGTTTTTGGATGGCGTAGTTGGTGAAGATAAGGAATTGTATTGTTTTGATTGTGCAGAGGATGTTTCTGTTCGTGATAAAGGTAACGTATAATAAAAAGCTGTTCTCCGAATGTGGAGGACAGCTTCTTTGTACTCGTTATTCCATCGTCATGTTATCTTTAAAGGACGTGATCTTCGTTTTTGTTGCATCTAATAGCTCTTTCACTTTCTCAACATCTGGCTCGTCTTTCTTTGTTTCGTCAATCAATGGATAGAGGTCGCTTTCAATATCCTTATATTCATCGGGATATTCCTTTTCGAGCTTCTCTTCAAAAAGATCCCAGTGTGAGTCGATCTGGTTTCCAAGTTCGTTCATCTTCGCAACATCATCAGGTGATTCTTCTAGTACTGTGCTAAGAGAGTCAAGGTCAAATAGAACTTTATCGACACCCGTTTGGAGGTCAACCTCACTTCCTTCACCAGCAGTGTTGCTGTCTCCAGCACCACCTTGACCTGAACTATCTTCCGTTACCGCATCATCATTCATAGAGGACTCTTCTGACGTATTCGTATTACCGTCTTCTTCCCCTGTAGAATTATCTCCACAGCCCGCAAGCAGCGTGCCGGCAGCTAGTCCAATCGCAAGTAATAAAGAAGTATTCTTACTCATATTCAACAACTCCTTCCTTTTCCTCTATTGGTTCCCATTTCCATTAAAAAGTAAACAGAGCGGCAAGCAATTTATTCGACAAAATGTGAGTGGTGACAGGCACCGTACTTAATCTACGTAATCAGGGTAGTCGGTGATGATGCCATCGACGCCAGCTTCTTTGAGGGCTTGTACAGATTCACGGTCTCTTGCTGTCCAAGGGTGAACGTCCATGTCGTAGTCATGAATTCTTGTTACGAGTTCACGATCGACTAAGCTCTTCGATGGGTTTACGTAGGAAGCATACTCTGAGAATGCTTCTAAACGTTGATCTGTTAGATGATCCGGGTTGTAAACGAGGACGCCTAATGGAACAGAAGGCAGGATGCTATGAAACGTTTGAACGGAGTCATGATCAAACGATTGGACGATAATTTTATTGTTGTTTGGCTTATGCATGTTTCTTTCTGTTAGTGCATCCGCTACTTTTTGTTCGATTCCTGGGTAAAGGGATGGCGACTTGATCTCGATCAATATCCCGATTTTACCGCGGTACTCATCAAGCACTTCTCCTAGAGTTGGAATTTTCTCACCTGTAAAAGCTTCATCGAACCAACTGCCAGCATCAAGAGAGCGAAGCTCTTCGAGTGTAAGATCCTTCACTTTTCCAGAACCATCTGTCGTACGATCAACGGATGTATCGTGAATCACCACGAGTTCGCCATCTTTACTAAGCTGTACATCGAGTTCAAACATGTCGGACTTCATGTCTACTGCTTTCTCGAAAGCTGCCATCGTATTTTCAGGCGCATAGCCAGACGCTCCTCTGTGTGCAACGTTGACGATCTCTTCTTTTTTTGCAAAAGCATTGGCAGGTTGAATGATGAGACCGAGTGCGACCATGGCAGTTACCGTAGTCATCATAAGTTTTTTCAAGTAAAACAGCTCCTTTTGTTGTTGTTCACTATCAATCTACTGAAAGATTGTTAAGTGAAGATAAAGGAGAGGTTAGAGTGTAGTGACGAGGTTTAAAGGATTTCATGTAAAAGGACCCAGAGATGTTTACAACGGTTTAAGGGGATGGCATTTTACCTATAGGGCTAACGATGTGAATAAAACGCACAGAGATCGCATCATGCTTTCTATTCATTAAAGATTGGAAGAGAGAAGAGAGACGTCCGAACAGTCGGAATGGTTCATGATAGAAGTCCCGAAAAGGTAGAATTGGTTGTCTTTTGATAGAATGGTTGGAAGAAAGCATGACACTAGGAGGATTCAACGATGGAAGAAAACGTTTTCGAACAATTGGCGAAGCGCTACGATACGGAAGAACGGAAGGAACTTGCAAATGTCATCGTAAACGAATTCAGGGAACACTTACACAACAGCAAATCAAAATCGCTGCTTGATTATGGGAGCGGAACTGGTCTTGTTGGTTTAGCTCTCGTGGATTTAGTAGATTCCGTTATGTTAGTGGATTCCTCAAAACAGATGCTCGACGTTGCGGAAGGTAAGATTACTAGGAATGGTATAAGCAACGCGAAGGTTCTTCATTCAGACTTTATGGAACAAACGCCAAAAATAAAGTCAGACATCGTCATCATGTCACTCGTGCTACTTCACATCCCCGATACGACGACTATTTTACAGAAGCTATTCACCACCCTGAATGATGGAGGGAAGCTAATCATCGTCGATTTTGATAAAAATGAGAAGATTGCTCATCCGAAGGTGCATAACGGCTTTTCGCATGAAGAGCTCAAGAAGAAGCTTTCAGAGGTTGGTTTTCGATCAAATGAGATCAAGACGTTTCATCATGGAAGTGGTATTTTCATGAAGCAGGACGCTTCTATGTTTATCTCCACAAGTTCGAAGTAACAACGGAAAGAGCTTGGAAGCATCGCCTCCAAGCTCTTTCTTGATGCACCTACAGCGGTAAATTTCGTTTTCGAAACACGAACACGGTTGCGACGTATGCGAGTAATCCTAATCCGAAGAGTGTGACAGAGACGAACGCGACGTTCACATCGCCGTTCGCGATCTTCGCTGGTTCAAAGAGTGAGAAGAGCGTAAGGTTCCGTAGCCAATCTAAGTCTGGAACGATCTTACCCGCCATATCTAATGCGTAGAATAAAAACGTTACCCCGCCAGCTGCTGCAAACGCCATTTTCTCATCGTTAAAAAGGGAAGAGATGAGGATGGAGTAGCCTCCTACCGCAAAGAAAAGTAAGAACCCTACAAAGTTGATCTCGAAAAAGTCGCCCATCCCAATCGCGTATTGGTCGTCGATCAGGAGTTCTCCAGCGGCAAACCCGCCTGCAAAGTTTAGAAAAATAATGATAACAAGACCAGTGATGAGAACGGCGATTTGCGTGATTGCGACCTCAGCGCGGGATACTTTGGTAGAAAGTAAGTAAGCCATTGATCCTCGGTCGACTAGCTTTGCGATCAGTTGTATCGCGGTCATCACGCTGAAGATTCCTAAGATGAATAAAAAGAATAGTCCGTAGTATTCTGCTGAGATGAACTCTCCGTAAGTGCCGAACGATTCGAGTCCGAACGCATTCTTCAAGCTATCAGGATAAATGGCTGTTAGCTCTTGAATTTTATCGATGTTGTCGGAAATCATCGGAAAGAGAGATGTCATTAAGATGACGTAGACAGCAGAAGCGATGCCGAAGCTCATGATGCTTTTTAAGTTTGATTTCATCATCTGTTTATAGAGTGAAGCGCTCATCCGTTCACCTCCTCAGCATTGTAATAGTCCATGAAGATCTGCTCGAGGCTCTGGTTTGCAGCGCTTACGTTTTTAATAGGGTAGTTTGCGAGTTCTTTAAAAAACGCGTCATAGTTCCCTTGCACCTCAATCCGTACCATGTTTCCATCTGTCTTCTCAATCGATAGAGTAGAAGATTTCACCGCTTCTACATCTTCAGGGTTGAAGAAGGTAATGTCGAATAATTTTCGCTGCATCGACTGCAGCTCATGAATATCCTTCACGGTAACGATTCGCCCGTCTTTAATGATGGCGGCTCGGTCACACGTTCGTTCGATTTCTGAAAAGCTGTGGGATGACATGAGGAACGTTTTCCCTTTATCCTTTTCTTCAAGCACAAGCTCAACGAAGACGCGCTGCATCAAAGGATCGAGTCCAGATGTCGGCTCATCGAGAATGTAGATGTCCGGGTCGTGCATGAACGTCGCTACGATCCCAACTTTTTGCTTCATGCCTTTAGACATCTTACGAATCGGGGTTTTCGGATCGAATTGGAGGCGACGGATCAATTCCTCTCGCTTTTCCTTATCCTGTTTTCCCTGCATACCTGCGATCATGTCGAGAAATTCTGTCCCTTTCATACCGTCTAAAAAGGCGATTTCCCCTGGTAAATAGCCAACATGTTCGCGTGCTTTTGCCTGCTCGCTCCACGCATCGTACTCGAACACTGTCGCGCTTCCCTTTTGCGGCTTCATGTAACCCATCAGGTGTCTGATCGTCGTCGACTTTCCGGAACCGTTTGGACCGAGGAAGCCGAATACTTCGCCTTTTTTCACATCGAACGACACATCGAAAATCCCTTTTCCATTTGAAAACTGGCGCGTAAGGTTCTTGATGGTAATCATGACTAAACCCCCTTCGTTACGTTATAGAAAGTAGTTTCGTAAACGTGATGCGAAATCCAAGTAGCGATCGTATTTATCGAGATTGGACGCCATGCCCTTTATGACCGCTTGTCTTGGGGATGTTCTCGCTAGCTCATCTAAAAGGATCGTCGCGGTATCGATCAGATTCTCATCACTTTCTTTTTCTAAAATGAGTGTGAGCACATTTTTAATTTCTTCGAGGTCATGCAGATTAAATCCTTCAGGCATGATCTGTTCGATGACTTCCTCTGTTATGACTGGTTGGTCACTACTTTCTGAAAATCCGGTCATCAAATAGTCGGTTTTCCTCGTGACTGCAGATGCCACTTCTAAATAATCGAACTCAATATTATCTAGAATGATAAGGTCGATGTAGTTTTTCATTAAACTCTGAACAGCAAGACTCGCTTCCCACACGTATGGTTCGCACTCTTTTCCATAAATCGCAAGGAGATGATTTTTGTAAAAAAGGTACGAATTGAAGCGCATCTTTCTGATGAGTTCTTCGATTGACTCGTTGAACGGAATCGCCTGCTCACGGAATTGCATGATGATGAACTCCCGGTGATCTGCGATTTCTTCCATAAAGACTTTGAGCTGGTACGTAAATTTTTCCTTTGGAGACATCGGCTCGGTTGCGACTTCATTCACTTTACGCTGCATTCTGTTCCAATAGTACATGAGGACTTGGAATAGCAATTCGTCTTTCGATTTAAAGTGAAGGTAAAATGCGCCTTTCGAGATATCGCATTCCTTTGCGATCTCTTGAACAGACGTTGCGCTGAATCCTTTTTTCGCAAAAAGCTTGATGGCATTCTCTATAATCATTATTTTTTTTGGTTCCATATATTGACCACCTTTTATCACGTTAATGAACATTTCTTCCTTGACCTCTGACCGAGTGGTCATGTATATTTTATAACAGAATGACTACTTGGTCAAAAAGGGGAAGGAGAGAACGTATGAGCAAGATTATAAACTTTTCGATGAATAATAAATTTGCTGTCTGGCTTATGACCATCATCATTACAGCTGCTGGTCTATATTCCGGATTGAATATGAAATTAGAAACGATTCCAAATATCGATCCACCGATCATTACGGTTACGACCGTGTATCCAGGTGCGACACCTGCAGAGGTGGCTGATGAGATATCAGAACCGATCGAGCAGAAAGTGCAGAATTTAAGCGGAATGAAATCCGTAAGTTCAAGCTCGTTCCAAAATGCTTCGAGTTTACAGCTCGAATATAATTTTAGCAAAGATTTAGATGAAGCAGAGGACGAACTTCAAGAAGCAGTAAATGAAGTAGTGTTACCTGATGGCGCTGAGACGCCTGATGTGTCGCGAGTGAACTTTAATGCGTTCCCTGTTATCAGTATGAGTGTTACGAATGAAAATGGTGATCTTGCTGAGCTCACTTCGACTGTTGAAGATACGATCGCACCTGCACTCGAAGGGTTAGATGGTGTTGGCGATGTTCAGGTTGCTGGTCAAGAAGTGAGAGAAGTTCAGCTTCAGTTTGATGACGAAGCGCTCTCTGAACGAGGCATGGACCAAGAAACGGTTACGAACTTGATCAAAGGTTCAAAAGTGACGTTCCCGCTTGGACTATACACGTTTGATGATACACAGAAATCCGTTGTGATCGATGGAAACATCACAACGATCGATGATTTAGAAAAACTCCAAATTCCAATGATTCCATCGCAGAGTGCGCCGCAAGGAACCGCTCCGCAACAAGGTGCTCCTGGAACGCCGTCAGGTCAAGGAGCTCAGGGAGGTGCTGAAGCTGTTCAAGCACAGCAAGGCATTCCAACCGTTGCGTTAGGTGAGATCGCTGATTTTGAAATCGTTGCAGAAGCCGAGTCGATTTCACGTACGAACGGGGAAGAATCGATTACGGTTCAAGTAATCAAATCGCAAGAAGCGAATACGGTCGACGTTGTCGATCAAGTGAAGGAACAAGCTGCTGAGTTTGAAGATGAACTAGACGGTATCGACTTCATCTTTACGTTCGACCAGGGCGAGCCGATCGAAGAATCCGTAAGTACGATGTTGAACAAAGCATTGTTCGGCGGACTGTTTGCGATCATCGTCATTCTGTTGTTCCTGCGTAACATTCGAACAACGTTGATTTCGGTCGTATCGATCCCGCTATCTCTATTCATCGCGTTACTCGTATTGAATCAAATGGGAATCACGCTTAACATCATGACGCTCGGTGCGATGACCGTTGCGATCGGACGTGTTGTCGATGATTCGATTGTTGTCGTTGAGAACATATACAGGCGGATGTCATTAAAAGAAGAGAAGTTAGAAGGTAAGGAACTGATTCGATCCGCGACGAAGGAAATGTTCATGCCGATTCTATCGTCAACGATCGTGACGATCGCGGTTTTCCTACCGCTCGGACTCGTTGAAGGTGTCGTAGGTCAAGTGTTCCTTCCATTCGCATTGACGGTAGTATTTGCACTACTCGCTTCATTAATCGTTGCGGTTACGATCGTACCGATGATGTCGCACTCGCTTTTAAATAAAGAACAGGCAATGAAAAGCCATAAGGATGGTCCAGGGAAGCTCGCTACGTGGTACCGTTCAATTTTAAATAGTGTTCTAAATCATAAGATCATCTCTTCGATCGTTGCGATCGGTGTCCTTGTAGGGAGTATCGCGATGATTCCGCTAGTTGGCGTTAGCTTTTTACCAGGTGAAGAAGAGAAGATGGTGATGCCGACGTTCAGTCCTGCACCTGGACAAACGCTTGAAGATGTCGAGTCGATCGCACTTGAAGCGGAGAAGTATTTTGAAGGTCGAGACGATGTTGAGATCATTCAATACTCTGTTGGTGGAGAAAATCCGATGAACCCTGGTGCATCCAACCAGGCGGCATTCTTTGTGATGTATGCGGATGATACGGAAAACTTCACTGAAGAAAAAGAACAAGTGATCAAAGATTTGAAAAACATGACGGACAAAGGGGAATGGAACAACCAGGAATTCTCTTCTACAGGTTCTAGTAACGATATCCAGGTTCAAATATTTGGTGATACGATGGATGACATTAAGCCATATGTAGAAGAGGTGGAAGGCGTCCTCAATGATCAAGATGATCTAAATGAAGCCGAATCCAGTCTCGCTGAGTCGTATGAAGAATACACGCTCGTCGCAGATCAAGAGAAGCTCAGTCAGCTAGGGCTAACCGCCGGTCAAGTCGGTATGGAGCTCGGTCAGAACGGGCAGCGTTCAGAAATTACGACGGTAAAAGAAGATGGAGAAGAGCTTCAAGTCTTCATTGAAGTTGAGAAAGACGACTATGAAACATTTGAAGAGTTAACAGATAAGGAAATTCAGTCGCCAATGGGTGTATCCGTTCCAATCAACGAGCTGTTTACAGTTGAAGAAGGAACAACAGAAGACACGATCACGCGCCGTGATGGAAAAGTGTACGGCAGCGTTTCAGCGAAAGCAACAACGGATGATATCGGATCCGTCTCTGCTTCTGTAAAAGAGGAGTTGGATAAGATCGACCATCCTGATACGATCGACATTTCGATCGGCGGGGTTACAGAAGATATCAATGAATCGTTTGGTCAGCTAGGTCTTGCGATGCTTGCGGCGATTGCGATCGTCTATGTTGTGCTCGTCATCTTCTTCGGAGGAGCACTTGCGCCATTCGCAATCCTGTTCTCCCTACCGTTCACGATTATCGGAGCAGTTCTAGGGCTGCTAGTTGGTGGAGAAACATTGAGTATATCCGCTATGATCGGTGCACTGATGCTGATCGGAATCGTTGTTACGAACGGGATCGTCCTGATCGACCGCGTTATTCAGAAAGAAAAAGAGGGATACTCAACGCGTGAAGCATTGCTCGATGCTGGGATGACACGCTTACGTCCGATCTTGATGACAGCTCTGGCAACGATCGGTGCGCTGCTACCACTCGCACTCGGTTTTGAAGGTGGCTCGATCATCAGTAAAGGTCTTGGACTTACCGTTATCGGTGGTCTTGCGAGCTCGACGCTCCTAACCCTATTGATTGTACCGATCGTGTACGAAATGTTGAGCAAGTTTCAGAAAAAGCCAAAAAAAGCATAGAAGGTAAAGGATGACGTGTGGAGTTCCACACGTCATTTTACGAAGAAGCGGATCTGGAACGGTCGGTTCATATAAAGGTATTGAAGATGGAAGATATGAGATAAAGTAGGTAAGAACGAGAGCATCGATGCTCTCGTTTTTTAGTGCGTATTTTGAAGATTATGGAAGGTTTACAGGGTGAATGATCGAACTTTGTTAGTAGCATTATTCGAAGGAGGAATTTAGTGAAACGTTTAATTGTACCGATTACAGTAGGGATCGGTTTGCTTGTTGGCTGTAGTGATGGAGATGTTTCGAGTGTGGAAGGGGGGAAAATGAAAGATAACGAAAAAGAAGTTGAAGTGCAGGCAATGGAAGATGTTTTCCTAGATGCACATGAAATGACGGCATACGAACATTTCGCAGAAGATTTTAATGAAGGACATCTTGCAGATCTTAATCCACTTAGCATCGCTAAGCTGCATCTATACGCATCGTTACAGCAAAATCATGATGTTCATTATGCTCTTTATACCGATCGTGAAGGGCATGTCGCGTGGTCTAAAGCAGAAGATGATAAGATTCCAGATCGTGATAGAGGAACGAGAGAAAGTGTGTTGGCAAATATAGAGGGCATTCAAAATGGAAAATTCGTTCAGAGTGATGAGATTACAGGGTATATCGAATTTCATAATGAACGTGGAACACAAGGGTATCAGATGGTAAAAGATCAAGATGGAAATTGGCGCGTAGCATTCATGCCGATTCAGTAGCATAATCTACATTTTCGCACTTAAACCGCATAGGGATGTATACTATAGAGTAAGGTCTTATCATCTAAGAAGAGAGCTGATCATATGAAGAGCTTCTTTCGAAAAATGTTCGGTTTAGAGAAATGCATGATCTGTAAACAAAAACCGGTCCGCCCTCAGTACTATTTGGACGAAGAAGATAACCGTAAACCCGTTTGTTATAAATGTGTTTCCTACGCGGAACGACGTGCGTATCGAAAAGCGTAATTTCTAATATAAAGGTGAGGATTTCTTAATTCCGTTAAGAGATTCTCATCTTTTTTATATGAGTGAATCAAATTAGTTGATTCTTTGATTACTTTCTATTATCATTATCTTTGTTTCAAGATATCTTAATTAAAAACTCTTTGGCTCGAGGGATTGGGAGTAGTCCGATTAACACATACTATGGCGAGCCTTAAAGAAAAACAGAAAGGAAGTTAAACATGACGAAAGTAATGTATATCACTGCTCATCCTCATGATGAGACGTATTCTTACAGCATGGCAGCTGGAAAGGCTTTTATCGACCAATACAAAGAGGTAAACCCTGATCACGAAATCATCCACATGGATTTATATAAAGAGCACATTCCTCAAATCGACGCTGATGTATTCAGCGGTTGGGGTAAGCTTCAAAAAGGAAGCGGGTTTGAAGAGCTTTCAGAGGAAGAAAAGTCAAAGGTAAACCGTCTATCAGAGCTATGTGAACAGTTTATCGATGCAGATAAATATGTATTCGTTACGCCGTTCTGGAACTTCTTCTTCCCACCGGTACTAAAAGCGTATATCGATGCGGTATCTGTTGCTGGTAAATCGTTCAAATATACGGCTGAAGGTCCTGTTGGTCTTCTAACGGACAAAAAAGCAATGCACATCCAAGCTCGCGGTGGAATCTACTCAGAAGGTCCAGCGGCTGAGATGGAAATGGGCCATCGCTACCTTGGCGTTATGATGCAGTTCTACGGTGTGCCAACGCTTGAGCACGTGTATATCGAAGGACATGCATTGATGCCTGATAAAGCAGAAGAAATTAAAGAAAACGGTATTGCGCGTGCGAAGGATGCAGCACAAACGTTTTAAGTGAACTATGCAAGACACCCTTTTATGAGGGTGTCTTTTTTATGTATCGGAAGGAAAGGAGAATCATTAGGAGAAGGTAAAGGCTAAGAGGAGGGATGCGAGTGGTAAGAGTTACAAAAAAGTCGATTTACTTTTGGCTTATAGGGTTCTGCTTACTTTTTACAGGATGTTCGAACTCAAATTCTGTAGAAGTGGTGGAAGAAAGTTCAGGGAAGCAATCAGAACCTGTTGATTCGTATTGGCCAACTGAAGAGTGGCGTACGACTTCAGCTGAAAGTGTTGGAATGGATTCATCTAAGCTAGTTGAGATGTTTGAGCATGTTGATTCTGAAAACATTCCAATGGAGGGGTTTCTCGTCATTAGAAATGGGTATATCGTAGCTGAAAACTATGGTGGGGAGTTTGATCAAGATAAGCCGCATCCGATTTATTCAGTAACGAAAAGCTTAACATCTGCCCTTACAGGAGTGGCGATTCAAAAGGGCGCGCTCAACAGTGTCGAAGAAAAAGTGATGACGTACATACCGAAAGAAAACATCGAATCAATGAACCCTCATAAAGAAAACGTGACGATCAAGCACTTTTTGACGATGAGCTCTGGACTCGATTTTACCGAGCAAACGCAAAAAGGTTTCTATGAATCGGAAACGTGGGAAGCGTTCATGAAAGGGAATGACCCTGCAATCTACATCTTGAATCGGCCTTTACGTGAAAACATAGACGAATGGAACTACAGCACAGGAGACGCAAGAGTTGTTTCACGTGTTCTGCAAGAAGCAACAGGGAAACCACTATCTGACTTTGCAGAAGAGAGTTTATTCGAGCCACTTGGAATCGAGAACGTTGAATGGCCGACGGATCGTTCAGGCACGTCTTTCGGAGGCACTGGCGTCTTAATGACACCTCGCGACATGGCGAGACTAGGTTATCTGTACTTGAACGATGGGGAATGGGAAGGTGAGCAGCTGTTTCCTAAAGGATGGGTAGAAGAAAGTACGAAAGCGCACGTTTCGACCGGAGGGAATTTTGATGGTGATGATTACGGTTATTACTTCTGGTTAAAAGAAGTGAATGGCCATGACACCTTTAGAGGAATGGGCCTATATGGGCAGTACCTCGTAATGGTGCCAGACTTAAATCTCTTAGTTGTGCAAACCTCAAGTGGGATGGACGTTGATCCACTTTTAGAAAACTACATTCTGCCTTCTGTAAAAGCGGATGGACCGATTGAAGCGAACGAAAGCTCTGCCAGTGAATTAAAGGAAATGATGAAATGAGAACAATCCCCAGGCCGGGGATTGTTTTATTATTGCCCAGGATGAAGAACGTTCGTAGCACTAAGTAAATTCCCGTCTGGATCTTTAAAACCGAACCCGCCAAATCCGTTATCAGGATTCACGTTGTATGGACCCACTTCGATTTCTTTCTCCTTCAACCAATGGTAAAAGCCTTCTAAGTCGTTTGTGTAAAAATCGAGGATGCTATGTACGACTTCGGTATGAAAGTTTTGAAAAGAGAGTTTTTCCGTTGATTCCGTTTCGACCAAAAAGATTGTCGGAACTCCTTGTTGATTGAACGTCAGCATGGCGTTTCGTTCTCCTTGAAAATGAATATGGACGCCTAGTATTTCTTGATAAAATGAAATAGACGATGGAAGGTTGCTGACGGGTATTTCAACAGTAGCAATATGAGAGATGAAACTAGACATTAAACCGTACCTCCTTTCTCAATTATAATTGTGTTATTCAATTTTGTTTCAGTGGACTCCTTCTTAAATAAACATTATTTGAGGAAGTGAGGAAAGACCCGTCTATTTGGGTGAAGTGAAATGAAATATGGAATATTATGTTAAGATAAGTGTGCTAAAAAAAGTGGTTGGGGGAATTGTAATGAAGAAACTGCTCGTCATTTCAGGAGTCGTCGTTGTATTGTTGGTTATAAATTTTCTAGGTCCTTACAACTTCTTTCTAGAGATTAATGAGAAAAACGCGTTAAAAGAAATCATCACGGAAGAGGGAACGTTTCAAGGAAACGACGTGATTACGATCGATTATCGAGGTTCTGATACATATTTTGTTTTGACGGAGAATGAAGACGGAAAACAAGTGAACTACATTGTGATGAGAGAGTACATCTCGATGATGAATGGACATTGGAAAGTGTTTGAAGAAACGTCTCGTAACCATTTCTTTTAGCCTTAGTGAAACATTTCTTTTGTTTCTTTCGTCTGTCTAAGAGGAGGTTTTTACAATGAAACTAAAATTCGTCATGTTATTATCAGCTCTTTTAGTACTTGCTGCGTGTAATTCTGGCAGTTCGAGCTCAGAAAATCACCTCAACTCGCTTGTGGAGGCCAATCCAGAAGTGAAGAGTGAAGTTGAAAAGCTATCTAAAGAATTTCGAGATGAATTATCAGCACCAGACATGGAAAGCATTCCGTTCGAGGCTGAAGAAGTTACTGCGACTGCGCAGACAAAGTTAGAACCGAATGATGTAACGTTAATTTATTCGAAAGGAAATGAGCAGCTTTCTTTGATGCAGCGGGACGTAAAAGGGAAAGAAGTTAGCTTCGGAAAAACGGATGTGGAGCTTGAGAATGACATTCGTGCTTCCTTCAACGATTGGGAAAGTATCAGTGAATTAACGTGGATGAGCGAAAATGGTAACGTCATGTTTGGTCTCCGTTCAGTCGTTCCACGCAATGGTAATGATGAGCCGATGACAAAGGAAGAGCTTGTCAATGTTGCAAATTCAATCATTGATCAACGAAAGTAAATAGTTAAGGGAAACGCGTAAAACTGGCTAACAGTTTTGCGCGTTTTTTATGCTATCGACAATTAATGATAAAAAACGGGTAGTGACAGGCACCGCTGGACATAGTAAGAGCAAACAGTTGATCTTTAGGTAGGAGGACTTGACATCATGATTAGTATTATTATTGGCCTTGCACTGTTGATGCTTCTAGCTTATCTTGGCTGGTCGATTATCTGGATCGCACCGCTCGTATCCGGAATCGTTGCATTACTAAGCGGGATGAATATACTCGATACGTACACATCTACTTATATGGAAGGTTTCGTTGGGTTTGCGAAATCATATTTTCCAATCTTCTTATTCGGAGCCATCTTCGGAAAGTTGATGGAAGACACGGGTGCCGCACAGTCTGTCGCGTATAAGATCTCAAACCTTATCGGTGAAAAACGTGCGATTCTAGGAATGCTGTTATCAGCAGCAGTGCTAACATACGGCGGAGTAAGTCTATTCGTTGTGGTATTTGCAGTTTATCCTCTTGCAGTCGCGATGTTTCGCCGCGCAAACGTATCGCGTAAGCTGATTCCATCAACGTTTGTTTTAGGGGCTTTCACCTTCACGATGACGGCGATCCCAGGAACACCACAGATTCAGAACATCATTCCGATCAATACGTTTAAAACGAATACGATGGCAGCACCGATCATGGGTATCGTGGCTGGATTGATCATGGCAGTCGGAGGCTATTTCTATTTAAAATTCCGAGAGAAACAGCTCCTGAAAAAGGATGAAAAGTTTACAGAGCCTGAAGGCGATAATGAAGTGAATACGATCGATGAGGAAGATCTACCGAACTGGCTTCTTTCCATCATCCCTCTTATCGCAGTAGTCGTTACGCTAAATGCATTTGAGGATCTTAGTATCCTCGTTGCCCTATTAATCGGGATTCTTCTCATCATGGCGTTTAACTGGAAAGAATTCAAAAACTTCATCGGTTCCATCAACAAGGGTGCATCAGGATCGGTTATGGCGACGATCAATACGAGCGCAGCTGTTGGATTTGGGTCAGTTGTAACCGCGTCTCCAGGTTTCGAGGCTGTAAAAGACTTGATCTTCTCGATTCCGCTCAGCCCATATTTTTCAGAAGCATTCGCAGTTCAGCTTCTCGCAATGATCACAGGATCAGCATCCGGAGGTATGGGAATCGCGCTTGAGGCGCTTGGAGAGGAGTATTACAATATCGCTGTTGAAAACGGACTGAGTCTTGAGGCGTTCCACAGAATTACATCCGTTGCTTCTGGTGCCTCGATCCTCCCACACAACGGTGCCCTTCTAACGCTATTTACAGTAACGGGTCTTACGCATAAAGATTCGTACAAAGACGTGTTCGTGGTCGGACTCATCATCCCGATGATCGCCACGATCGCCATCATCTTCTTAGCGATGATGGGTATTATTTAAGGTATGAAACTCAATCCTATACGGGTTGAGTTTTTGTTTTTCTTTTAGAAAATTTTCACAAATAAGGATGATTTTTATCGTCGTTTTCGAGTATGATTAGGTTATACAACTTCTAAAGGAGATAGCTTATTGAAAAAAACGACGATCCTTGGTGTTAGCCTTTTGTCTTTTAGTCTCATTCTTTCTGCATGTGGTCAAGCAAACGAAAGCGCTAGCTCAGAGCCAGAAAAGAAAGTTGAAGCGACCGCTGATGAGAAGAGTGAAACGAACGATTCGGAAACACAATCAGATGAAACAAACGATAGCAATACGGAACCTAATGAAGCGAATAGCGACGACACAACCTCTGAGGAAGTTGGGGAGGAAGCCTCTAGTGAAGCTGAACCTGATGCATCGGAATTTTCTTACACACTTAAAGAAGAAGTGTATACGGAGAATGGTGTAACGATTTCGTATCCTCAGCTTACGAACGCATCAGATTCAGCAAAGCAGGATGAAGTAAATGACCTTCTTTTTAACGAAGCTTATAAAGTGATGAACTTTTACGACGGTACAGAAGGGTTAACCCTTGAAGTCGATTATGCTGTTTCGTATGAAAGTCCTTATTTCTTAAGTGTTCAGTATGCAGGCACTGGCTACGTAGAAGGAGCAGCGCATCCTAACAACCTTTTCTACACAACAAATATTGATCTTGAAAACATGCAACAAATTAGACTGAAAGATGTCATTAATGCAGATGAATCATTTATTGAATTGTTTAAAACAGATGCATTCAAGCCTGTTAATCCACACCATAAAGAGTTCGAAAAAGAGCTGAAAGAAAATGCTACTGTTACTGATCTTCAAAATGCGGATTCGCTTGATGGGATTGGAACCGATCAACATTCTGAAACGTTTACGTATTTTACCGAGAGTAGTATGGGAATTAATTTCGGCGCTAGTCACGCTGTTGGTGGGCATGCAGCTTTTGAAATCAATTATGAAGACGCCCCGAGTGAGATGTGGAATGGCGATAAAATATGGGATCTTCTAAAAAAGGATCAATAAACTATCATGACTCTGTTTTTAGCAGAGTCTTTTTTGTGTCGGATCCTCAATTTTTATGATTTTTAAACTTTTCCAGCTATACTGATAGGAAAGGGGCTGATCGTTATGAGTGAACAAATAGAATCCTCCGAAAAACGGATGAACTGGAGTGGCCTTGCCACCTTAATAAAAGAAACGAATCCTTCGAAATTACTCGTCACGATCGCGGTAACGATGAGTTTGATCGGGACAGTTGCTGGCTTGATCGTACCGTTTTTTACGAAAAATTTAGTCGATCAGCTCTCGTCAGGGACATTATCGAACGGAATCATCGGTCTCTTGATCGCAGCGTTTGTGCTTCAAGCAATCTTTTCAGGGCTATCGATGTATTTATTGCTTTACATAGGAGAATCCGTCGTCGCGCGTCTTCGCGAAAGACTGATGAAAAAAGTACTTTCCATGAAGGTGACGTTCTTTGACAGCAATAGGGTCGGTGATACAACGAGCCGGATCGTAAATGATACAGGTGTGATCAAAGATCTCGTCTCGAATCATCTCATCAACTTGCTGACGAGTACATTGTCGATCGTAGGATCGATCGCGATACTGCTTTATCTTGATTGGCGATTGACGGTGATCCTGCTTACCGTCGTTCCGATCATGATGCTTGGGATTCGTTTTATCGGAAAACGAATGTACAAAGTGTCGAAGGGACTTCAAGAAGAAACGGCCAAATTCACGGCGACGATCACACAAGTACTCTCAGAAATACGTCTCGTGAAATTCTCTTTAGCTGAAAACATTGAAGAGAAGAATGGGGAAGATGGCATTAAGAACGTTTTCTCTTATAGTATGAAGGAAGCGAAGATCTACGCGCTCCTCATGCCGATCATGACGTTACTATTGATGGGTGTGTTGGTCGTTATCGTAGGGTATGGAGGCGTTCGTGTTTCAACAGGTGAACTTAGTGCAGGTGAGCTCGTTGCCTTTTTGCTATACCTCTTTCAGATCATCATTCCGTTCAGCTCGATGGCAAGATTTTTAACTGCGATCCAGAAGGCGATGGGAGCGACGGAACGGCTGCAGTTTCTGCTCGATCATGAAGGGGAAGAGCGCTTGATCGGAAAGGAAGTTACGAATCCATCTCAACCTTTAGCCTTTAACGATGTGGAGTTCTCATATGGAAAAGAAGTGATTTTAAAAGGAGCATCGTTCAGTGTTCCCCCAGGTAAAATCACGGCGATCGTCGGTCCGAGTGGAAGTGGTAAGACAACAACCTTTTCACTGATCGAACGATTCTACGTACCGCAAAAAGGGTCGATCACACTTGGAGATACTGAAATCTCGGAATTCTCCCTCCAATCATGGCGAAATCAGATCGGTTATGTTTCCCAGGAGAGTCCACTTATCGCGGGAACGATCCGAGAAAATATTTTATATGGAATGGAACGTGAGATTTCAGACGACGTGTTAAAACAAGCAGCTGATCAGGCTTATGCACTTCCGTTTATCATGGAGCTTCCGAATGGGTTCGATACGGAAATCGGAGAGCGGGGCATCAAGCTATCAGGTGGTCAACGACAGCGGATCGCCATCGCGCGTGCAATCGTGAGAGATCCCTCGATTCTCCTTTTAGATGAAGCAACGTCGAGTCTCGATAGTACGTCAGAAGTGCAGGTGCAGAAAGCGCTCAACAACTTAATGAAAGACCGAACGACCATCGTCATCGCCCACAGGCTTTCCACCGTCGTTCACGCTGACCAAATCCTAGTGATGGAAGAGGGCAAGGTGATCGAGACCGGAACGCATGACGAATTAATGCAGAACCATGCTCTTTATTTCAAGCTCGCGCAGCAGCAGTTTCAGTTGGAGAGTTCGTAGTGAATAGATTTGTCCTAACAACAATGGAAAGCATCAAATTTCAATGACGATGGGGGCTCTCTGGTTAACACAGTTATAAACAGTACAATTCCCTGAAAAGCGGGTGACGATTATTTTTAAGGAAGAAGCGTTCTTGAATGAATGGAGTGAGACTCGAAAGTTGGGTATGTGGAAATATATCCTTTTTTACGGAATCATTTTAGGCGGAATGGGTATTGCATTAGTGGAAGCGGGCATAGACCTTTACTTTCATGGAGGACTCAATCATTTCACAGATTATACAACAACTGGACTAATATTTGGGACTACTTATGGAACGGGCACCTGGTTTCATGGGGAGTATAAATTTAGAAAGGTTACTAAAAAAACACCATAAAATAATAAACGGTCAGAGGCACTCGCCACTGACCGTTTTAATCGGAATGATGTTCAGTATAACGTTCACTACGTTCAATTTTTACCTAATCCCTGTACGATCCTTCAGTCTATTTTCTAAAATCGCATCGTGTTCATTTATCTTCTTATAAACAACGATTATTGGAACGATCAGTACTAGAAAAAGTGCTAGAATAGCTGGTTTCATGATTAACTCCTCTGGATGTGTTTTCGTTGTTTCATACCATTCGTTGTGATTGTACTATAAATGGTTGTAGTAAGAAAGTTTGTGTTGGAAAGTAAAAAGAAAGGAAAGTTCCACGAGGAACTTTCCTTTCGATTTTAAGCACTTGCTTTGTAAAGTTGACTTTGTGAGTTTTTTTCTAATCTACCAAGCCAAGCTGTTAATAGTACGGCTCCGGCTACCATGACGCCGCCGATCCATGCAGTGTGGATCAAGCCGATCGAATCAACGATGAGTCCGCCTACGAAAGAGCCGATCGCGATACCGATATTAAATGCTGCGATGTTCATGGCTGAAGCCACATTCACTGCAGATGGCACATATTTTTCTGACAGGTTTACAACGAGCAGCTGTAGGCCTGGTACGCTCATGAACGCGAATAGACCCATGAGAGCGATCGTGATAAGACCGATCACTTTGAACGGTGCAGTGAAGCTTAGTGCCACCAGTACGATCGCTTGAAGAATGAACATCCAGAAGAGTGCTTTGATCGGACTCTTGTTGGACGCCTTCCCGCCGACCACGTTTCCGACCGCAACGGCTAGACCGTATACGAGTAAGATCACGCTGACCCATTTGGAACTAAAACCAGTCACGTTTTCTAATAGTGGTGTTAAATAGGTGAATGCAACGAACGTTCCTCCATAGCCTAACGCGGTGATCGCGAACGCAAGAAGCAAACGGCCAGAGCTTACGATTTTTAGTTGATCGACAAATGTTGAAGGTGGTGCTTCTTTTAAGTTCTTTGGTACCAGGATCGCGCTCGCGATGATGCCGATCACACCAAGCATCGCGACACCTAGGAACGTTGCGCGCCAGCCGAACGTTTGCCCGATAAACGTACCGAGTGGAACACCCGTAACGGTTGCGACCGTTAACCCTGTGAACATAAATGCAATTGCGCTCGCACGCTTATCTTCAGGTACTAAGTCCGCTGCGATCGTTGAGCCGATCGAGAAGAAGATTCCGTGTGAGAAAGCGGTGATGATTCGTGCGATTAATAAAAGTGTAAAAGAGGTTGCCATACCAGCAACGACGTTTCCTAGAATAAAAATAACCATAAGTGACATGAGCAATGTTTTTCGATTCATCCGGTCTGTTAATGCGGTTAAAATAGGTGCACCGAAAGCAACCCCGAGCGCATAGCCGGAAATCAATAACCCTGCTAACGTGATCGAGATACCTAAGTCATCAGAGATCGTCGTCAGAAGGCCGACAGGAACGAACTCCGTCGTCCCGATTCCAAATGCAGAAATCGCGAGTGCGAGTAGCGCTGCGATTCCGCCTTTCTTCTTTTCTAATGTATGTGAACTCATGGATCGTCCTCCTAAAAGCATAATTAGTTCTTGAGTGAACGTGGTTCGGCGCCGAAATGAAGCCACGCCCTCTCTGCAAAAACTATTATGCGACATACGCTTCTTGCCGTGAAGTACGCACTTTATTGTTATAAAGGAACCTCGAGGTGCTATAGGTACCTGTAAGTACCTGTAGAAACCATTTTGCTTTTCGGATATACTACCGGTATGTTAGTTTAGTTAACGGTAATTAGACGTGTACAAACCTAAATAGATCATAGGTGCAAAAAAGTACCTTAGGAGGAACCATCATGCCATATAACAATTCGGTAGAAGCGACTCTCGATGTCATCGGAGGGAAGTGGAAAGTCGTTATTATGTGTCATTTGATCGAGAAAGAGCGACGTACGAGTGAATTGAAGAAACTTATGCCAAAGATCACGCAGAAAATGCTCACACAGCAGCTGCGTGAACTAGAGGAAGACGGCGTTGTGAATCGCAAAGTTTTTGATCAAGTCCCGCCAAAAGTGATCTATTCGTTAACAGATTACGGCTGGTCTTTAAAACCGATCCTCGATGCGATGTGCGCATGGGGAGAGGGCTATATTAAGAAAAACGGCTGCGATGTTTTAGAATAGAACGGGATATGCAAAAGAGGGGCACTTCCACTTAAGGAAGAGCCCCTTTTTTCTTATTTCGCGAATTTGGCGTGCCATCTTCGTTGAACAACGCGATCGATGATAAAAAATACGATTGCAGAAATGAGGCTGGCTGCCCCGAGAACGGTACCTGCTAAAAAGTGAATGATGAACGAGAGAATCCACTCAGGCTTTTTTGTCGTATAAGCCATGGATCTTGCTAGGGAATCGCTAAGGATGGACGCCCACACACCATAAAGGAATATTCCCAAAAAGAAATATGGAAACCAGTTTTTAAAGTCAGAGGTGAACTCTCCTAACGAGAATGCGGATGGACTGAGTCCTGCAAAAAGTGCTGTTACGGTAATTGTCGTAATTATTCCGACCAATAATTTTCGTAGTAGTAGAAATCCTTTTTTCTTCATAGCTCCTCACCTCAATCGTGTCCTACCCTGATTTTACCATATTGTATTTGATGAAACTTTATCTTCTTATATCCGTCCTTATTAGTAAGACGTGTTTGAGGAGGTTATGATGAAACGAACAGTGTTGACTCTTTTACTGCTCGTAAACAGGGTTTGGATTTACCATTCAGTTTTCATTCGCGATCGATGGACTTTTCGTCCTATCGTTTATCGTTGGAATCTTACTTTCTATTATCTATCTTTCTCAACCAAGAAGTCAGCACCCGCTTCTTTCACTTGCTGTCCTGTCCTTTAGTCTCGCTTCATTCGGATGTTTCACATTCTTTCAGTTTCTTTCGACTATAATGGGATAAGACAAGTGAACCTAAAGAGGAGGTTATGATGGGAAGGATCACATGGTTTTTTAAATCTTTTATGAGAGAACCGCTTTGGTTTAAAGTGGTGATCATCGTGACGTTCCTTACGGCGATCGTATTCAGCAGTTCAGCTTTCTCTAGTACGTTGCAGAGCATCGCAAAGCTTGCTGCAGCAATTTTCTTTATGACGTATGGCATAAAGCTGAGGCACAGTCGACTCGTGTCCACAATTATGTTCGCTGTGGCACTCATTTCTCTGTACCTCGCTTGGACCCTAATCATTTAAAGCCAACCCACTCGTTCGCGCCATTCATGGACTTCTGCCATGCGCTTCTTCATGGAAGAAGGGGGTGACACGTTGTTTTCTTCAAGCTCATTCTGAATCCGTTCGAGCTCTTCTTGCATCGGAGGAAGGCCGATTTCCGCTCGCCTTTGTTCGATGCTTTCTTCATCCTCTATTTTCCATGGGCGCATGTTGCCTTCTTCATCCCAATCGAATTGTGTGCCATAGCGCTGAGGCTTTCCCTCGAAGAATAAAATCCGATCATAGAGATAAGCCCAGCGAAATGGTTCGATGTATCCTTCGTTCATTTCTTTTTCAAGAATGGGAAGTGCGTTTCGCTGCAGCTGAGGTAAGCTGATGGCGTGTTGAAGAATAAGCCACGCAGCATCAGCGGCTTCCTTTCCGACTTTCTCCTCGTTCGGCCAGCCGATTTCTTCCATGATGTTGGTTAATCGAAGGCCGTTTTCGATATGCACTTTCTCCATTTCAATATGGTATCCCTCGAAAAGAACTCCTTCTCGCAAGAGCTGCTCTCTTACTTCAAGGTCACGTTCTTTCATCTGTATAAGTTCATTCATAATGTTGCGCCGCATGACTGTCCTCCTTGGGTAGAAAAGGTTATGAAACGATACCCGTTTTTGAATCGTATAATGAATACAAGCTACTCTTTACTATACTAGTCTTCACTACCACTATAGTAGGAATTCGAATCGTTAGGAGTTTTTTTGTGTTAAAGAAGATAAAAAATGCAAGGGGAAATTTCTAGGAAGAACGAATAGGTTACATAATAGAATTGGTAGAAAGGAGTGCTGCCGTGAAGGAAATGAGAAGAATTGGTGATGTATGCCGTGTTGATGAAGAAGGAAGGATCATCAATACCTCATCACTAGCAAACGTCAGTCCAGCATTTAAGGAAGCGATATCCTATTATCGAGAAGCTGTTTTAGCGAGTTTGAGTAGTGAGGTTCACAGCATCTATGTAAGAGGTTCAGTTCCAAGAGGCCTTGGAATCGAAGGGGTGTCAGATCTTGATACGATCATCATTACCGTGTCAGATGGAGAGAAGCTCAGTTCGAGTCTAGTTAACAAAATTGAACAGGATGTAGTCGATCGTTTTCCATTTGTAAACGGAGTGGAGATGAGCGTGTTTTCGTTAAATGATGTATTAGAAACGAGTCGATTCGCAATCATTCCGTTCATGATCAAAACGCATAGTATCTGCATCTACGGAGAAAACCTCCAGAAGCAGTTACCGCGGTATAAAGCGGACAAAGCGCTGGCGAACGATCATATCTATCATATAAGGGCAATTATCCTCCAAGCGAAAGAAGAATTAGTCGGAAACGATGATCCTGAGGATGTAAAAGATTGCTGTGTGTGGGTTATGAAAATGATCATTCGCTGTGGGTTCGCTTTCGTCATCGAACAGGAACGTACTTATTCAAGAGACTTGTACCCTGCATACGAACGGTTCTCGAAGCATTATCCAGAAAAAGAGCCTGAGATGAGAAAAGCGTTGCATCTCGCTGTGAACCCAACGGAAGAGATAGAAGCGATTCTTTCGTTTCTGAATACGTTCGGGGACTGGATGATAAATGAAGCGGAAGGTTGGCTGGTAGTGAATAATCGTGATAGAGAAGAACATCTAATGTTGTGAGGCTGTTCCCTTGTGGAACAGCTTTTTTGCATCTTTCGACAATGGTCGAGCGAAACCGGGTGGTGACAGGCACCGCAATCTGAATTCGGGTGGTGACAGGTACCACACGAATGGTGTAATATTACACTAAAGGTGAAAAAAGGAACGAGGTGGTAAAGATGACGAAAGAAGAAGTAATGAAGTTGGTTTCAGACAGGTTACGATTGATCAGGCAAGAGCAGGGGTACTCTCAAGACGTGATGGCAGAGGTTCTAGGAACGTCGAAGAAAACGCTCGTTCAAATCGAGAAAAACCGGGCGCTAGCAAGCTGGACGGTGACGGTTGCCGTTTGCTCACTCTTTCATCAGAGTGAGGTACTGCAGCACGTGTTAGGAGATGAGCCTATTGAAGTCATCAAGCTCATCGCTCATAAGAAGATTGAGCATCCAGTAGACAAAACGATGGGCGGTAAGGTGTGGTGGAAAGATGTGGAGAGGAAAGGGAGATATGTTCTGCAGCAGAATCTAATCAGTAAGCACTTTCGAATTCTTGATGATGATCATTTTCGCTGGTTTAGCTCATTTGACCGTGAAGAAGGATTGAAGCGGTTAGAAGAACTTAGTAGCGGGTAGTCCGGTGAGTCGTTCATACAAGGAGGTGGTCGATTATGAGTGGGGAAACACTACCCGTCTGGTTCTGGATCATCTATTATTTAACGATGATTGGGACCATCGCAATGTCAGTGAGGATGATTTTTAAAAGGAGGTTAGTAGCACTTTCTTCAATTGCAATCATACTGGTCGTGTTAGCGCTGCTGCTTTCGATCAATATGATCGCACGAATGGAAGGAACTGAATTAGAGTACTTGATTTACTCGTTACATAATGGCGCAGTATGGGCGTTTGTCCTTGTTTCGATCTATTGCTACATCTTGTTTTGGTGGCTATTTTATATGAAAAAAAGATGAATGGGGGGATGGCTGTGATGAGAAAGACATTTCATATTCTACTTTTGTTTCCGCTAGTAGTGATTTTCGGATATACTTTTTGGCTTTCATCATGGACGGCGAGTTACTTACCGTTTTCGGATCAATGGCGGGAGGAAGTGGTGTTTACGCCTGACGCTGTTACGGACCATTCCGAAATCTACCTCATCGACTATTATCTTTACGCATTACGGTATTCACCGTTTTTAACGATCGTTTGCACCGTCTCATTTTTAGCGATACTGGTCGTTTTGTTTTTATTAGTAAAAGGTTTGCTAGGCAAAACGAAAGAACAAGCGTGACTTGGTAGGTATTGGAGTATTTTCCCCATTTCACGTACTATTCTTTACATTGGAAGGACTGGAAAGAATTAATAATGAAACGCGATCGCCTCCTGTGTTACTTTGGTACTAGACTGATTTTAGGAGGTAGATTTCGCATGTTTAAGAAAATGTGGATCTCAGGAATCGCAGCAACTTGCGTTCTAGCATTCTCATTACCAACGCAAAGTTCTGCCGAAGAAAACACACACACCGTCCAAAAGGGCGAATCACTATATAAAATTGCAACAAATTACGGAGTACCTGCAAAGCAATTGCAGGCGATGAACGATAAATCAACGCACGAGATTCATCCAGGAGAAGAGCTTGAGCTTCCAGTCGTGCCAAGTGACTACGAAACAGATCTTCTTGCTAGACTCGTAGAAGCAGAGGCTAAAGGAGAAAGCTACGCAGGGAAAGTGGCCGTAGCGACTGTCGTGTTGAACCGTGTTCAAAGCGATGAGTTCCCAGATACCCTTCATGGTGTCATCCATGATGGCATTCAGTTTTCACCGGTATTGAACGGTACGATCAAGCAATCAGCAGGCGATGAATCCAAGCGCGCAGTAAAAGAAGCGCTCGCTTATCAAGGATATGATAGAGAATCACTTTTCTTTTATAACCCTGATAAAGCTCAGAGTAGCTATTTAGAAGGCAAAGAAGTTACGACAGTTATTGGGAACCATGTGTTCTTAAGATAATTAAGGTAGAGCAAGTCCTCTTCATGGGGACTTGCTTTTTTATGGTTGCTAAAGAAATGACGATCATATTAAAGAAAAAGGGTGCCAGACGATGGCACCCTCGAAGTTTTACCAATTAGTAATTGACCGCACCTTCAGCATTAACGCGTCCGTTTTGGAATAATGTACCCGTTCCAGTCACGGTATCAGCTGTTTCTTCAAGAGCAGTACGGATTTCTGAGGCGCTGCGTCCTTGAGATGCGAGGAGTCCAGCGACACCTGCCACGACTGGTGATGCCATCGACGTACCAGAAAGGTTGTCATAGCTATTGCCAGGCATAGTAGAGTAAACGCTAGAACCAGGTGCAGCGATATCCACCCATGTTCCGTAGTTTGAGTAGTATGCGATCATATCGTTTTGGTCGGTCGCTGCTACGGCGATTGCATTCGAGTAGTAAGCAGGGTAGCTTGGTTTCGGCGTACTTTCGTTACCAGCTGCTGCTACCACGACAGAGCCCTTGTTCCAAGCGTAGTTCACTGCGTCCTTAAGCGTTTGAGATCCAAGGATTCCACCGAGGCTCAAGTTGATAACCTGTGCACCTTGATCTGCTGAATAACGGATTCCCTGTGCAACGTCATCGAGAGATCCGCTTCCACTTTCATCTAAAACACGCACAGATAGGATAGAAGCTTTTGGAGCTAAACCAGCGATTCCGATGCCGTTATTTGTGTTTGCTGCGGCAATTCCGGATACGTGCGTTCCGTGGTAGTGCTCATCCATCGGGTCATTGTCGTTGTCTGCAAAGTCATATCCTTTGATGACTTTTCCTGATAGATCAGGGTGGTTGTAATCAACCCCAGTATCGATGACCGCAATTTTGACTGAAGATGAGCTTTGAGACACGTCCCATGCTGCGGGTGCTTTTACTTTTTGTGGTGCATATTGTTCTGAACTAAAGAATGGATCGTTAGGTGTATAGCTCACATGGAACATGGAGTTCTCTTCAGCATAGTCAACGTGAGGGTTCTTTTCTAGCGCTTTAATTGCTTGAGCTGCGTTTCCGTTCACTTTTACAACAAAGAAGTCATCGGTTGTTTCGATAACATTTCCGCCCGCTTTTTTAACGATTTCCTTCGCATATGTAGAATTGACTGATTCATTAAAATGGACGATCAATTCTTGTGGCGCAACTTGTTGTTTGCTCGAATACGTAAACGGCTTTTCCTTTCCTTCCGTTTCCGCAGCTGATGCTGGTAGTGCTACTGAAAAGAGTAAAGTTGCAGATGTTGCGAGTGCAGCGACTTGCTTTAACATGTTTCGATCACTCCTCTAATTGATTCCCGGAAGGTTCACTCGGGTTAGGGAGAGGATTCAACAAATTTCTACAAAGCCCTTCCGTGTTCGAAGAAGATGATGATTAATAACTAGTTCATCATCAAAGTTATGGAAACTTTGTAGTTCAAAGTAATGAGGCTGTGGTTCGATATGGCTACAACTGTATCGTTTATGGGTGTGAGGTTTGGCGTAAGTGATTTATGGATGAAAATGGTAATGGAATTCAGAATTGAGCTGGTTTTCTTCAGGGAAATTTGGAACAATAGTGGAGTTGGAAAGAAAGGTTTTTGTTAAAGGAGGAAGTCATATGTTTGTAGGACAACTCTTATATTGTTTAGGGATCGTTGTTACCGTTGGATGTGCAATCATGCTGCTACTAAGCTTTTTTAGTGGAAGTGGTCTGATGGTTGCACCTTCGTTTGGCGTGTTGAATGGACTGATCGCGATGGGCGTAGGAGATCTAGTTATTCACTCCAATCATCGAAGAAATCTTAGTATGGATCGTGAATAGATACGTACATACTTAAAAGCCTGAGGATCATCTCCTCAGGCTTTTCTATGATAATCAGTTTACATCTCTCGCGCCGTTTTCCTTCTTCTCAAACGATAGAAAACGAGGTAGAGCATCGGCACCATGATCAGCGTAAGGATAGCTGAGAACAGGATACCGGAAATGATGGTAACGGCAAGTGGTGTAAAGAGTGCGTCACCAGATACGGCAACTGGAATCAGTGCAACGATCGACGTGATCGCTGTAAGTAGGATCGGGCGTAAGCGAACGCGTCCGGATTCGATGACAGCTTCTTTTACATCCATGCCTTTCTTCAATGCTTGCTCGATAAATTCAATCAATACGACAGAATTTCGTACAACGATTCCTGTGAGGGATACCATCCCCATGACACCGAGGAAACTGATCGGAGTCTGTGTAACAAATAGTCCTAGAATCGCACCTGCGATGGCAAGGTATACCGCAACAAGTACTAGGAATGGTAGTGAAAGTGAGTTGAATTGAAGAGCGATCAACAGATACACAAGGAATAGAACGATAATGAAGAGAACGGTAATTTCTGAGAAGAAATCACTTTGTGCTTCATTTTCTCCACCGAGTGTGATGCTGTAGTCAGCTCCTAGCCCATCACGCTGCTCCTCTACGATTTCCTTCACATTCGCTTCATAATTTTCTTCATTCTCCGGAAACGCTCGAAGCGTGATCGCGCGTTCTCCATCTTTATGAGGGATAACTTGAAGCTTTTCATTTCGTTCCGTTGTTACGAGTTCATCGAGTGCGATGAGTTCAGGTGGACCGCCTGTAGAAGCGGCTGGAACCTCTAACTGTGTTAGATCGATTTCGTCCCCTTCAAGGACGATCGTCATATCTCGTTTTACAACCCCATTATCGAACGCTTTTAACGGAATACCTGCCGTTGAAAGTCGCAGCTGCTGACTGATCTGATTGACCGATATGCCGTTTTCTTCAAGAGCGTCACGATCTGGCACATAGTCGAGTGAAGGTTCGAATTCGCCGACATTGTCTACCACAAGATCAGTTTCAAGGTTCTCGATTTCGGTCGTTAATGTATCTCTAAGATCGATGAGCTTCTCAATTTCAGGACCTGAAACAGTGACGGTAACTGGCGCACCAACTGGTGGTCCTTGTTGAATCGTCTCCATGAAAATTTCAGCATCAGGGAACTCCTCTCGAAGGGTATCTGTCCAATCGTCGATTAGTCCCTGGGTCGTTTGATTTTCACGATCGACCCGCGCCACGATCTGACCGGTGTTTTCTCCAGTGCTGCTTAGGGAGCTATTGAAAAGTCCCGGCGTTCCTGTCCCTGTGAAGACGCTCGTTTCATAAACGCCATCATCTGTTTTTAGGCGTTCCTCGATTTCCTGAAGTGTTTCATGCGTTTCTTCAATCGGTGTTCCGATTGGCAGCGTAATGTCGACCGTTACTTCTTCCTTATCTGCTGCAGGGAAGAATTCAAACGGTGTTAATACAACTAACCCGAAGATCGCTGTCGTGAACAAGAGCCCTAAGATCGAAACGAGAATCGGTTTTTTAGAAAACTTCTTAAGTAATTTATCTGCATACACGTCTGCTAATTTGTTAAGTGGTTTCCCTAAAAGACCTGGTGCCTCTGACATCGGCTTCTTGGACCTGCGGCTTAAGAAGTACCTGAGGATCGGTACGAAAACAAGCGCGACGATTGTTGATGCGATAATTGTTGTAATTAGAACGGTCGGCAATGCGCGAATGAATGCACCGTTTCCGCCTGATAAGAAAATGAGTGGTAAAAACGTAAAGACGATCGCAAGGGAAGATGTGACGATCGATACCCAAATTTCTTTTACGCCGTTAACAGCACCCATCATCCCTTTATCGCCAAGCTTGTACCGTCGCTGAATGTTGTCGTTGATTACGATCGAGTCATCAACGATGATACCGAGTGCGATGATCAACCCGATCACTGAGATCTGGTTAAGGTCAACTTCAGCAAATGGCAGCGGTATGAAGCCCATCAAGACAGAGATCGGAACAGCAAGTGCGACAACGAGTGCGCCTGATCCTGATAGTCCTAATGATGTCGCGACGATAACGGCGAGTACCGAAATCGCAAGTGATAGGAAGAGCCCATCAAAAATGTCGTTCACGATCGATGCCTGAGAATAATAGGGTTCTAATTCAACATTAGAGGGTAACCCATTCGCAAGCTCGTCTACTTTTTCGCTCACGCGTTCATCGACAGTCGGGATGTCTTCGCCTTGCTCGACATACGCTGTGAACGAGACAGAAGGTTTTCCTTCATATGTGATGATATCTGTCAGTTCTTTTGGTTTCACTTCGACGCTCGCGATGTCTTTTAAAAAGACAGAGTCGCCAGCGGGATTTTTCCCTACAAAAAGTTCTTCCATTTGGTCAAGAGAATCGTAGTTTTCGACAGAAAGTTGAACGAGTTCATCGTCCATTTCCTGTTTACCAAGAGGGGTAGGGTAGAATTCATTATTGATCGCGTTTTGAACATCGATGACAGTGAGTCCTGATTCTTTCAAATCCTCCTGTCTTAATTCGATTTCGATTTGTTCTTCAGGCAGCCCTTTGATCGTTACGCCAGACACACCTGAAAGTTCACTTACTTCATCTTTCCAGCGGTTCAACTCTTCCTGCATGGAAAGGAGGTTTTCTCGATTATCACTCGTTAGATGATAGGAAACGATCGGCATCTTCGCCGTTGATTCGTTTACTTCTGGCTCAAAAGCATCTTCAGGAAAAGAGGTGGATGCGTCTGAGACCGCTTGTCGAACATCGCTAAACACTTCTTTCTTGCTTTCACCCTCTGCCACTTCTACCACGATGGTAGAAAAACCTGCTGCTGATGATGAGGTGATTTCAGCGATGCCATCGATCGAACTGATCGATGATTCGATCGGGTTTGTAATCGAGCGTTCCACCGTATCGACTGTAGCACCTGGGTAGATGGTGTTCACCGTGCCGATGTTGATGGTCGTTTCTGGGATTTCACGCTGGGGCAGTTGAATAAATGTAAATACACCAACGATAACGAATAATAGGATGAATATGATGAATAGCTTTGATCGTTGTAGAATCCACTTTAGCATTTGGGGCCTCCTCTAATTTGTTCCGACCGATTGGTCAATATGATGTTTTGTATACCCTTTCTATACCTACAAATAAACTTTTGAACTTCTTGACTCACTAGTCATTTTACTTAGATAATAGGAGATGTCAAGAAATGAATGTGCTCCTCGAAAAGGGAATAACAGATTTGAATTCGCTCTTTCAGGGAAGAGACGTTATAATTTAGGTCAATGTCGTGGCGTGAAAGAGAACAACGAGGTGAAACAATTGGATAAAAGGAAAGCGATTCTAGAAGCAGCCGTTGAGCTCATCGGAGCGAAGGGCTATACACATACATCCATGCAGCAAATTGCTGATAGCGTTGGAATTTCGAAAGGCTCACTGTATTCATTTTTTCCATCGAAGGAAGATTTGATCATTTCGATTTACGAGCATTATCAGCAACTTGTCTTCGAGCGAGCGTTTGTGATTGGGCTTAATGATCTCCCTCCATATGAGCGGTTTGCGAAACAATTTCAAGTGCAGTTCGAAGGGATACTCGAATACAAGTCTTATATGAAAATGCACATGCGAGGGGAAACCGCTCAGAGTAGTGAAAAGTTAGAGAGCATGGCGCACCGCATGAGAGGAAGGCTGTTCAGCTGGCTTGAGAGAAATTTGCTCGACTTATATGGTGATCAGATTTCACCTTATAAATGGGACTTAATGTGGATGACGCAGTCGATCTATACCTCCTATACAGGATTAATGATTTCTACTGAAAGCACGATCGGTCCAGAGGAGCTTGGGCAGCACATCGTCCGTCAGATCGATATTCTTGCGAACGATTTTCTTTCAGGAAACAGTCACCCTCTTCTTGATGATGAGATGATGCGACCGTTCTCAGTCGGAATGGATCGTGAAGGTGCGTTCACATCGTTCGGGAAAAGAGAGGAAGCGTGGAAAGCGGTATACGATAAGGTCCATTCGTTGAACGGAGATTACTATCTAGATGTGATCGATCGGATCTCGGAGGAATCAAGAAAATCAAAACCGGATGAGCTTGTGATGAAAGGCTTGTTTCAACTGTTGAAAGAGGAAGTAGAATTAAAAGCTGAAGCCGAAGCATTAGAAGAACAGCTTCTACCATAGAAATAGGAATTCACATCAAGAATGGAACGAAAAAAGCCATACCTCACTCTGTAAATGAGAGAAGGTGGCTTTTTTGTTTGGAGAAGGATGTGACAAATAGTGACAAAAGACGGGGAGTGACAGGCACCATGCAGGAAGAAATACTAGTTGTCAAAGGCTCTGTTCTTTCTTTACAATGAATCTTAACTGAGAGAATTCTTCTGGCCAGAAGCGAAGAGAGGAGGGGATGCAGGTGCTGAGAGCGAACAAGGTGGTCTGTGATAAACGGTCGTATTCTAGTGATAAGACATCTCACAAACATGACTTTGGTCAATTTCTATTTCCTTTGAGTGGCTCTTTAGACATCTCGACTAAGCACCACGGTTTACACCTCACTCCTGATCATTGCTTTTACCTTCCACCGTCGTATAATCATGAATTTCGTTCATCGGTGAGAAATGAATTTTTAATTTTAGATATCCCGACGGACTTTTTACTGTGGGAGACAGAAAGCATGTATGTTCCAATGGATGAGCAGTGGACGTCGATTCGTTTCTTGTTATTAGAGGAGATCCGGAATAAACAAAACGATTCAGCAGCACTAAGAGATCTAACGAGATATGTTGCTAATAAATTGAAGAGCGCTACACCCCCTTCGGTCGACTATATTCATCGGCATTACAAAGAGTCCATCAGCTTAGAAACGTTAGCTGCAATCGAACGCTATCACCCTACTTATTATTCAGCGTGGTTCAAACAGAAAACGGGGAAGAGCCCGAAGCGCTATATAGCGGAGTTACGTTTGAAGGAAGCGAAGAAGCTATTAGGTAACACGTCCTGGACGATCACATATGTGAGCCAGGAGATCGGTTTTGAGAACACTTCTTCTTTTACACGATGGTTCGTAAAGCAAGAAGGCATTACGCCACAAACGTACAGAAGTATGAAGAATGGATAAAAAGAACCTTAAACTCAGTAAAGATGAGCGAGACTGATTCATCTAAAATGGGTTTAAGGTCTTTTTATTGAGGTGATTGTTATGGAAAAAAAGGTCGCACCTTTTTTAGTTTTATTAGCGGCTATCTTATGGGGAACAACGGGAACGGCACAGTCGTTTGCTCCTGAAACGGCGCATCCTGTCGTGATCGGTGCCGTCCGCTTAGCGTTAGGCGGACTCCCATTACTTTTGATCGTTCTTCTTTTAGGTAAGTTAAGAATAAAGAATTGGCCAATAAAAGAAACGGTGCTCGCATCCCTTTGTATGGCCTGCTATCAACCATTCTTTTTCTCCGCAGTAACGTTGACGGGTGTCGCGATCGGAACGGTCATTGCGATTGGGAGTGCGCCAATTTTGTCCGGGTTAATCGAGTGGCTCTTTTTTAAAAAAAGTCCCGCACGGGTATGGTGGTATTCGACGATCCTTTCGATCGTCGGGTGCTGTATGCTTTTTATCAACAAAGAAGCAGTCGTGGTCGACCCATACGGGATCGCGATGGCGTTGGTGGCAGGGCTTTCTTTTGCTAGTTATACGCATTTTAGCAGAAAACTAGTCGAAAACCAGTCGTCATTATCCATTGTCGCCGTAGTCTTTTCGCTTAGCGCGATCTTCCTATCACCACTATTGTTTCTCTATGACCTATCGTGGATCACAGAAGGAAATGGGATGGCTGTTAGCCTTCACCTCGGAATCATCGCAACCGGTCTTGCTTATTTCTTGTTTGCAAGGGGAATGGTAAACGTCCCATCATCAACAGCCGTTACCCTGGCATTGGGTGAACCCCTCACGGCTGCCTTGTTGGGCGTGTTCGTTCTTGGAGAAAGCCTTGCTCTAACGTCATGGCTGGGCATCTCTTTCTTATTAGTAGGGATCGGGATATTAATTCTTTATTCCAAAGAATCCGGAGTGGAGAATCGTAAGCAACGCTTTAGTTCGGCTCTGAGTAAGTAGACGTCTCAACGAACGAAGAAGATCCTTTCTGAAAAGTTGACGCTCTTTTTTATGGTAGACTTAGGTGGAAGTGGGGTTATAGGAGTTGAGACGGTGTGCCTTTATTGTTTTTATTAATCGCTTTGTTAACAATGTTTTCGTTTGGTTTTATGATTTCGCCAATCTTTTTTCTAGTGGCGATCGCGAGTGCGATTTATTATTCGAATAAAAGAAAGTATATGTTCGCTTCTGTTGTTACGTTTATCGTGAGTTTATTAGTGTTGATTACGATGGGACTTTTGTTTCTCGTGGTTACTTTCGGTCAAACGTAAACGTATGATAGGAAAAGAGCTTGAAATGCGGCGATGCATTCAAGCTCTTTTTTTTATTGAGCTGCGTTGTGATAGAGAGGTGCGCTTTGTTTCTTTGATTCCTGCACGATAATGACGGAGCTGATGACCATGATCATCCCAATATATTGCCACATCGAGAGTGTTTCGTTGAAGATAAAGAAGCCGACGAGCGAAGCGACGACTGGTTCAACCGTCGCGATGATGGAAGCACGGCTCGATTCCACGTGCTGCAAGCCTTTCGTATAAAAGATGAACGGGAGCATGGTTGAGAGAAAGCCAAGCCCGATAATGAGGCCTAGTACGTTTAGATTGGTGAACATACCGATCTTTGATTCTAATCCGCTAAAAGGCACGATGGCGATCGTAGCAAAAAGAAACGTGTACACTGTTACGGTTAACGAGTCATATTTATTCAGAGCGAACTTACCGAATATGCTGTATAGGGCATAGAAGAAGCCTGAGCCAAGTCCAAGTATGAGTCCGTAGAGTGAGATGGATGAAGATGAACTTGAGAAGATTCCGATGACGAGTGAGCATCCGACAAGCGTAATCAAGAGTGCCGTCATCTTCCGAGGCGTCAGTGCTTCTTTGAATAGCAAGCGTGATAAAATCGTAACGAATGCTGGTGCAGTATAAAGTAAGATGAACGCGATCGAGATCGATGATTCTTCCATCGAACTGAACAAGCACCAGTTGAAGAGCACGATGCTGATGATTCCGGTTCCGATGAAGTATCGACTATCCTTCAACCTTATGTTGAATAAGTTCCGATTTTTAAATAAAACGTAAGAGGACATGAAGATGGCAGCTGTTAACACCCTGATCGCAACCACCTGAATTGGCGTAAAGCCAAGTTCATAAAGATATGTAACGAATACGCCAATAATCCCCCAAAGTGAAGCACCGATTGCGATCAATAACCAAGCTGATTTTTGTTCCATCCACATCCCTCCAATCTTTAATCCATTCATTCTAACATAGGAATCGCCTAGAAGCTTATATTATTGTGATAGCTTTTTTAGTTTATGGTATAGATCAATTTGAATTGATTTACATAGAAAAGGCATAGCCTTCGTTTGGCTATGCCTTTCGTTTGTTAGTTGTTCTTTTTAGTGTTTGCAAGTCGACCTTCTTGGTTTTTTTGTTCATTGGTGTTGTCGACTAAGTCAACTTCGTTCGTGTAAGACTTTTTCATCGCACCTGGTTGATTTGCGTATTTTTTCTTATTCAATTTCACAAGGATCACCTCTAAAGATTAGGATGACCCAAGATAAAATGAACATACGCAAATTGTGACAAAAACCGGGTGGTGACAGGCACCGTGAGGTTAACAGATCGAATCTTTTGGACTTGGATTCGACAACCCAAACAACGGCCTTATGAAGAGGGCAAGGTAAGTCCCGGCAAGTGCCATGATCATCCATACCCATCCGTGTAGGCTCATCGATGCGATACCTCCGAAGTAAGCTCCGATGTTACAACCGAATGCAAGGCGAGCGCCATATCCCATCAAAACGCCACCGATCAATGCCGCCATCGTCACACCAGGGGTGAACGCTTTTAGCTTGAACGTTCCTTGCGACGTTGCTGCGATAAATGCGCCGAGGATGATACCGAAGTTCATCACGCTTGTAGAGTCGAATAGCACAGAATCCGTTAGCTGCTGCGTACGTCCAGCCCAGTATCCCCAGCTGCTTACGTCGACGCCAAAGAACATGAGTACTTTCGAGCCCCATAGAGCGAATGCTGATGTGATGCCCCATGGGTTTCCTCGAACTGCTAGTGTTAACGCATTTAGTACTGCTAACACGATCGCCGCAACAAGTAGTGGCCATGAGCCTCGGAAGAGCTTTTTGATACCTGTCGTCGTAGGAAGTGGCTTCATGCTAGGAGGGTTCTTCTTCCTTGCGATTTGAACAGTAATGCCGTAGAGACCTGCAAAGATTGCAAGTTGAAATAGCACACCTCCAACATAGCCAAATCCGGTAGTTTCAGCGAGTGAAATCGCACCGAGACTCGGCATCGCTTCACTCGTCCACCATGGAAAGTGTAGTGCGCCAATTGTTGAACCGACAATAAAACCGATTAGTGTTAGGAAGAGCGGTGCGTTTCCGCCGCCAACATTATAAAGGGTCCCCGAAGCACAACCATTTCCAAGCTGCATGCCGATTCCGAAAATGAAAGAACCGAATACAACGCTGACACCAATAGGGAACACATACCCAGCTGGTGTGTTTCCTGAGAAGCTAAATCCTGTTGCAAGGATAATACCAAAAAGTATCGTCGCAACGGCAAGCATCGATAGATGTGCCTGTAACCCTTGCACGTTTCCGACAGATGTTAATCTTCTAAATGCTGATGTGAAGCCGAACCGTGCGTGTAACAATGTTAGCCCTAACGCTAACCCAATGACAAAGAGCGCTCCTTGTGTCCAAGAAACAGTCATCACGATCACAGTGAACAGGATGATCGAAACTAGAATACCTAAAGAAACGAACGGCTTCTGT
The DNA here is from genome assembly GCF_947387515.1 of Alkalihalobacillus sp. CinArs1. Lineage (GTDB taxonomy): Bacteria > Bacillota > Bacilli > Bacillales > Guptibacillaceae > Guptibacillus. Next base: position 334,829 of record NZ_CANDOB010000002.1, read on the forward strand.
ATAGGATTCAACGGTGTTACTACCGTTGTTGATAGTCTTTTCTTTACGTTTGCAGCTGCTTCCATTGAGTAAACACCTCAATCCTTATAAGTTTAGTATGAATTAATCTTTACGTATCATAATACGATTTACCAGATTTGTAAATCGTTTCGCTTATAACGAGGTGTTCGACAAAAAGCGGGTGGTACCAGGCACTGTCATGGCACCCTATTTCTTCGAGAGGTCTAGCGACTTCATGAAGTATGCGGTTGGTAATAGGATTCCAAGCATCGATTCGAGAATAGCAAAGAAGCGTGCTGGCCCGACCGGTAGCATGTCACCGTAACCAACGGAAACGAGTGTTTCACCACTGAAATACAGCAAGTTCAGAAAGGTAATATCGATCGGCTTCATAGAAGATAAATTTTGCACTAAGATGACGCTTTGAAGCGAAAGAAGATAATAAATCAGCGCAAAACCTACCAGCATACTGAACATAACGAGTACGAGCTTAAGAAATAGAGCTGAACTGAATGTACTCTTACGGTAGGCTTTGTTTGTGAAGAAATAGTAGAGATTGATTGCAATAAAAACGATTGTAGCTCCGATTAAAAATGTCGACATGATTTCACCTCCGTTCTCTTTTTAATTATCTTTTTCGCAGTAACGTAAACTTCTTTTGTGTTATGGTAAATAAGTGGAAGAACTATGTAAAATATTGCTATCTATGTAGGCGCCTGTAGTTAAAAGAGGAGGCTCGCGATGATAAAACCTACTGTTCATTTAGTTGAATACGATGAAAATTGGCCGAAACAGTATGAGAAGGAAAAGCAGACTATCCTTCAGGCGGTGGATGTTTTCGCAATCGAACATATCGGAAGTACTTCGGTGGAGGGCCTTTCCGCAAAACCGATCATCGACATAGCGGTCGGCGTTCATGATTTGAAAGTGGTCGAGTCGCTGAAGGCTCCGCTAGAACGCGCTGGATTTGTGTACGTTCATAAACCTGAACTTGAAGACAGACGGTTTTTCCGGAAAGGTGAGTGGGGGAAAGGAACGGTACACGTGCACGTATGTGAATACGAAGGATCTCAATGGAAAGAAAAGCTAGCTTTTCGCGATTATTTGCGTGCTCACCCAGATGCGGCACAGGAATACGAAGCATTGAAACAGCATCTGGCATCTAAATATAAAGATGATCGGCCTACATATACAAAAGAAAAAGAACCATTTATCAATAGAATACTTGTGAAGGGCATTTAAGGGGGAAGGGTCAAAAAGAATGATCGAATTGTTGTTAGTTATCATGACGATCGTAGGGATGATCGTATTTTATCGTAAAGCGGAGGAGCCTGAGCCATATTTATTGCCAAAGATCGTCGGTCTCGTGTTATTAGGTGAATTCAGGTTAGAAATCGGAAGTGTTATCCTTCCGATCGGTTTTATTATTTTCTTGTTGTTTATGAGAACGTTAAAAACAAATGCTAAAGCAAAAAGAGGAGCTGCGTTCTTTGGACTCCTCGTTTTTTGTTTATCGCTTCTCCTGCCGTTTCTTCAAACAACCTACTATGAATGGCCGCGGAACATAGCCGTACAGGATACGAATTTTTATAGTGGTAGTTTGGTAGACGAATTGAAGAACATTCAAAAGGAACTAGATGACGGCCAGTTTAACGGGAAGATCACAGGTTTTGATATGACGATTAGTAGTGAAGGTGGTTTTGAAGACTTCGACATGCAAATGATAGATGGGTATGGTCCTGAAGAGGTCCACTACGATGTTTCGCTATCTGAAGATGATGAAGAATTTATTGTGAAACGGAAACGATTTGAACAAGAAGCATACGTCGTATCAAATGCTGGGACGTTGACGGAAGCGGAGTTCTTTCTTGCTCAACTCGACCTGGTCGAGAAGGGAATGCTGGAAGAAGATACTGATTCCTACACCTTCCATTCATCAGGACAGCGCGAAGGCTACGCAGTCGAAAACACGGAGAAATACATCATCGATACGGCTGGAAAACATAAGGTGGAGAACGATGATTTACCTTTTGAAGCGATACTCGTTGAAGTGTGTGATGGAGATTGCGACGTTTATGAACATTACCTTTTTGACGTGTTAGAAAGATACCACGATGTCACGGAAGAAACAGTCCTTGGCGTCGCGAGAGAAACGTCCTCTGATGTTCATGAATGGTTGAACGCGCATCGTGGATTTCAGATCGCCCACGAAACGAACGGGGAGTACTTTTTAAAAAGAGACGGTGAAACAATAGAGGTGTCAGAAAGGGAATATGTTGAAGCGTTAAAAGAAAATCCGAGGGTCGAGATTGAAAGAGATGATTCCATTTGGCATGTAACGGTTGAGCATACGTATGGAGAGGCGCCTCACACGATGGAATTCACGTTAAATGTTGAGACGAAAGAAGTAATTGAGGTAAGGATGCGTTAGTCCAATTACCGAGGGGGAATAACCATTCTAGTATTAAAAACTGTTAATCTCATTCTCGCAATCGTTGCAATGAGTGCTGGGATGTATGATTTGTTTATTGATAGACTAAACATAAGTATGACCATTAAGACGCTGTTGTTAGCCTCTTTGTTTACGATGTTTGGGATCGAACATGCCTTGAAAAGGGAAGAAGGGAAGAGGGCGTTCAACATCTTTCTTTTTGGAGGCGTTATTCTTTTCTTAAGGCTTGGGATTCAGTTCGTTTGGCATGTGGCAGAGGTTTACTTCCTCTCGTCAAATTGACAAACGAACTGGTGTCGCATATGATTGTCAGTAACAGAACTTTTTACCGCCTAAACAAGAATAGGAGAATGATGTATGAGTGTGGTTGTTCTTAACTAATCCACAAATTGGATAGCACCTGTTGTAATGAAGAAAAAACGTGCCTGAGGGACGTTTACTTCGTTATGGAATCAACAGGGCAGTTAAGAACAAGCATAAGCATAGCTGAACTTCATCATAGAACGCTATGACTGGCTTATTCAGTCATAGCTTTTTTGATGTCTCGGGCGGTAAAAAGGGGATTCGTATGGAATCCATCTGTTTATCATAAGCCACGATGAGCTAACAAGCTTGTCGTGGCTTTTTTTATAGGAGGAGAACATGAATACACAAACATTTGAAACATTAGAATTCAACGAAATCATCGAAGCGATCAGCACATTCGCCTTAACGAATAGAGGAAAAGAATCGATCCGTCACTTGAAGCCATCAATTAACCAGAGCATCATCGAAAGATGGCTAGAAGAGGTTGAAGAAGGCGTCGCGATTTTAAACGTGAGTGGAAGTGTGCCGCTTCATAGCTTGAACGACATAGGGCTCTTGATCGAGCAGGGGAAAAAAGGACTTTTCATTCGAGCGATTCAATTCACAGAAGTCGTTTCATTTCTAGAGCACTGTACGAAGCTGAAGAGGTTCATGAAGGATAAAGGTACAGTCGCACCTACGATTAGCTTGTATGCTGATTCAATCGAGGATCTAAGTTCTCTAGAAGAACAAATTCATGCGGTGATCAAGCATGGCCAAGTCGATGATCATGCATCTAAAAATTTGCTGAAAATCAGGAAGCAGCATAGTGTGAAGAAAGAGAAGCTGAAGGAACGGCTTGAAACGCTTGCGAAAAAATATGCAAAGTGGATGCAAGAAGCACGTCCTGTTGAGAAAAACGGTCGCCAGACGTTACCGATCAAACGAGAGTATCGTAAGAAGGTAGCCGGCACTGTAATCGATCAATCGTCATCAGGTGCAACGCTTTTCATCGAGCCGAATGAGCTTTCTGCGATCCATGATGAACTGCAGCTCTTAGCTCTCCAGGAGGAGCAGGAAGTCGAGCAGATCCTTTACGGATTGACTGGTGAAGTGCTCGCTTATGAGCGTGAGATCAACATCGCATTAGAAACGATGCATCAGTACGACATCATTTTTGCAAAAGCGAAGTATAGCCGGAGAATCGATGGAAAGACACCAGTATTCTCAAGTGATTTCACAATCGATATCAAAGCAGCAAAACATCCACTTTTAGGTGAAAAAGCTGTTCCACTATCGCTAAAAATGACTGAAGGTGAACAAGCGCTTCTCATTACAGGACCAAATACGGGTGGAAAGACGGTCACGTTGAAAACGGTCGGCCTGCTCTGCATGATGGCACAGTGCGGAATTCCGATTCCGACGAAAGAACCGTCTGCGCTGCCGATCTACCAGCAGATCTTCGTTGATATTGGAGATGGTCAGAGTCTTGAAGAGAACTTGAGCACGTTCAGTTCGCGCATGGTGAACCTGATCGATATCTTACGAAAAGCAAATGACCACTCGCTTCTATTACTAGACGAAATCGGCTCTGGTACGGACCCTGGTGAAGGAATGGGACTCGCAACTGCAATCCTTGATCAGCTCGCAGCCAAAGGTGCAACGATTTTTGCGACGACGCACTATAGTGAGATGAAGCAGTATGCGAAAGAGAAGGAAGGGTTTATCAACGGTGCAATGGAATTCGATCTCCAAACCTTGAAGCCGACGTATCAATTACTCCTCGACACGACTGGAAAGAGCCAGGCCTTTGCGATCGCGCATAAGCTCGGGCTTCATCCTGATATCTTAAAGCATGCGAGCAAGATCACGTATAACGAAGAACAGGATTTTACAGTAGAAAAAGATGTGCTTTCGACGAGTGATTACAAGCAGCAGGTAACGGTGAATCGGTATGGCAGGAAAACGGCGAAAAAAGAAGAAAAAGCGGAAGTGACGTTGTTTGAGCAAGGAGACAACGTGATTGTTCAAGCAAGTGATGAAATGGGAATCGTGTATAAAGGTCCCGATGATCTTGGCAACTACATCGTACAGGTTCAGGGGGAGAAAAAAACGTATAATCATAAACGGCTTCGTCTGCACATCTCGGCAAACGATCTTTACCCAGAGGATTATGACTTTGATATCATCTTTAAGTCCAAGGAATATCGAAAAACGAAGAAGGTGATGAATCGTAAGTTTGTTGAGGGACTGACGCTTGAAGACGAGGATTAAAAAAGTTCGTTTTCGCCCGATAGAGTTGGGTAAAAGTGCCCATCTTTTTCCCAAAATCTCCTGATATAATTAGCTCAATTAAGGTGAGGGAGATAGCGGAATGACGAATGTGGAATTTGAAAAGCTCGTTAAAGAGAAGGAGATCGAAGCGAAACAAAATCCGAGTGCATACAGGAGGAAGGTAGCAGCATTTTCATTGATTGGGTACGGTTACCTCCTTTTGGTGTTTGGAATCATCCTTAGTTTGTTTTCGATTGCGATCGTGAATTTTATTAGCGGCTCTTTTACGTTTGGCGGAATAAAAGTTGGCATCATCACATTGGTTGTAGGTATCATCATGGCCCGAGCGCTGTGGGTTCGATTCGATCATCCTGAAGGCGTCACGCTATCAGAGGAAGATGCGCCTGAACTATTTAAGACGATTAATGAGATTCAATACAAATACAAAACGAAACAGGTTCATGAAGTGCTGTTGACCAATCACTATAACGCAAGCGTTGTGCAGCATCCGCGTCTCGGTATTTTCGGCTGGTACAAGAATTATCTCGTCCTCGGACTACCGCTCATGCAAGCACTGTCACGCGAACATCTCGATGCCATCATCGCTCATGAGATGGGCCATCTGGCGAATAAGGATGGACAGTTCGGAACATGGTTGTATCGGGTGCGTGAAACGTGGATCACCCTTTTGGATAAGTTCGAAGAATCCGAAGTGTGGGGCGGTTTTTTATTCAGATGGTTCTTTCGCTGGTTTGTCCCACGGTTCGATGCTTACTCTCATGCATTAGCGAAACAAGAAGAGCATGAAGCTGACTGCTTTTCGAGTCACTATACGGATCCACATGCCGTTGCTGAAGCGTTAGTGATCACAGAAATCAAAGCAGAGCGATACGATGAGTTCTGGGAGACGTTATATGACAAAGGCTTAGAAGAAAAAGAGTGTCCACGTCCGTTCGCTCGGGTGCAAGACGTGTTGGATCATCACGATCCGGTTCGGCAAGAGAGTGTGTTGATGAAGGCGATGAAGCGTGTGGCCTCGATCAATGATACGCATCCATCCCTTTCTGAGCGGCTCAACAAGTTAGAAGTCGTGGTGAGTCAGGTTCCGATCGTCACCTATCCGGCAGCTGAGCTTTATTTAGAAGGTAAGGACCATTTTATTGAGTACTTTGATGATGTTTTTGTTCGAGTGGAGAAAGAAGATTGGAAAGAGCGTAAGTATGAGAAACAGCAGCTCAAGCTTGAGTTAGAAGAGTTAGGGTCTAACCCGACACTCTCAGTAGACGACGCGATCAAACGAGCGACGCTTTTTGAAGATGTGTATGGAACGAAAAAGGCTGTGCCGATCTATGAACAATTGTTGGAAACGTACCCTGAGACGAAGTCGAACGTATCGGTTTTGATGGGGTTAGGGAACGCTTACTGCGAAGATGAAAACGTGAAATGCTTAGAATGGTTAGAGGAAGCGATCAAACGAGACTATCGTGTCGGCTTTGATGCGCTTTCCCTCATGGCTAGGTACTATGAATCGAAAGGGCTTTATAGTGAGATCGAATCACTTGATCAACGTGCAGCGGAATGGAGCGACCTCGTCGAGAAAGCGGACGAGGAACGGAGCGAAGTGAGACCTGATGATGCGTATCGTCTGCCAGTTGTGAAAAGTGAGGTCATCCGAATGCTCTCACAGTACCTTCGAATGTTTCCACAGGTAAAAGTCGCTCACTTACTTGAAAAAGTAGTCACGCACTTCCCTGATCAAAAAGTGTACGTGTTAACGATTGAGCTAGAAGAATCTTATCTCACGAATAGAAAACGAAGCGCGTTTATCGAACGGGTTTGTGAAGAGCTCGAAGCGGACGAAGAGATCCTCGTACAAGTAACGAACGGAAACAAACCGATGAAGCGGGCGGTCTCCGAACACCCTAAGAGTGTTATCTATGAAAAAGGGAAGAAATTCATTGAGCCTATGCCTTCTGTTGGGTAAGGTCAAAGAGCTTTGAAGCAGTGTGCTTCGAAGCTCTTTTTATTTTTTACTACTTTTAATAGTCTAAAAGTTTGGTAAACTACAATTATCAACTTTTTCCAGTGGAGAGACCGCAAGATTTGAAGAAGTAGAAAGAAGGTTAAGATGAGGTTTAGAGATTTTCATAAGAACATTAAGATTCGGATCATCGAATCGTTTATTAGTCGTTTTATCGGCAGTATGATCTTTCCGTTTATGTCGATCTATTTGGCATTTCACTTCGGTGCGAAGATTGCGGGAATGCTGCTATTAATCAACGTGTTCGTCGGAATTGGCATCACGTTTGTAGGGGGCTACTTCGGCGATCAATTCGGTCGGAAGAGGATCATGCTCATTGCGGAAACGCTCAGGTTCTTTGCGTTTACAACGATGATGGTTTGTAATTCACCATGGTTTGAGTCACCTACGATCACGTTTGCGATGATGACGGTAAACAGCATCAGCTGGGGACTAGCAGGTCCTGCTAACCAGGCGATGTTGATCGATGTGAGTACGCCGCCGCAACGAAAATTAATGTATTCCATCACGTACTGGGCAAACAACTTGTCCATCGCGATCGGCGGGATTATTGGAGCGTTCCTTTTCAAAGATTACTTGTTTCAGTTATTCATGGGACTGAGCGTTTCAGCGGCGATCGTCGTCATCATGATCGCATTTTTCATCGATGAAAGTTATGTCCCGACGGCTTCTAACGTGAAGCCGCATCAGCATATCCTTCAGCTGTTCGCTACTTATAAAAGTGTACTGAGCGATAAGTTGTTCGTCCTCTTCACGATTGCAGGAGTTTTAATCCTCTCGCTAGAATTTCAACTTACGAACTATATCGGCATTCGACTCAGTGAAGAAATGGAGACGCAGCAGTTTCTTCTATGGGAAGTTGACGGTGTAAAAACGATGGGGTTTCTTCGGAGTGAAAATACGATCCTCGTCGTCGTGTTGATGTTGTTCGTCACGCGTATCCCTCACAAACTTCAAGACAAATCCGTTCTCGTATTGAGCTGCTTGATGTTTACGGCGGGGTACGGTGCACTCGCTTATTCAAACAACCTCGTAATCTTGTTTGTGATGATGGCGATTTTGACAATTGGGGAAGTATTTCGAGTGCCTGTGGAACAGTCGTATATGGCTTCCATCCCACCAGACGATGCGAGGAGCTCATACATGTCGTTCAACGGGTTGAAATTTAACCTATCGATGTTGATCGCTTCATTGACCGTGACACTCGGGGCAATCCTCCCATCCGTTGTGATGGCTTGGACCATACTTGGTATCGGATTACTAGGAACACTAATCTATCATCTCATTACCCCAGCTCTCGATAAGCGTAGGGAGATAGCCGAGGTGAAGCAGGCTGTATAAAAAATTGGTAGAAAGGATGATTCAATATGATCACACCGATCTTTCGAATTTTTGATAGTGAAAAAGCGTATGCCTTCTATGTAGACTTTCTAGGTTTTCAAGTGGACTGGGAGCATCGATTTGCGGACAATATGCCTCTATACGTGCAGGTGTCGATGGACGACGCGGCGATTCATTTATCCGAGCATTACGGAGACGCTTCGCCGGGTGGAGCGGTCCGGGTGAAAAAGAGTGATCTTGAAAGCTATCATGCGCTACTCCACAGCAAGGACTATCCTTTCTCTAACCCAAAGGTAGAGAAGAAACCGTGGGGCACAATCGAGATGACAGTCGTCGATCCATTTTCAAACCGGATTATTTTCTATGAAGGTGTAGAAGAGTAATGGAAATTGCTCTAACGAAATTGACCGAAAGAGATGCAGAGGATTTGTTTCGCTTTGAAATAGAAAACCGAGCTTATTTTGAAGAAATGGTCCCGACTCGAGGAGAGGATTATTACAAGTTTGATGGTTTTCTAACAAGGCATGAAGCGCTCCTATCGGAACAAAGTAGAGGGGATGCTACTTTTTACTTAGTAAGAAATCAAGAAGGACACATTGTAGGGCGAATGAACATCTCGGTCGATGAAAAGATGCATGGCGATCTTGGATACCGAATTGGTCGTGATTACGCTAAGGGAGTAGCAAAACAAGCGTTGAAAGCATTGATGGAAGAAGTGAAAGGGACGGGGGTAAAACGAATTCATGCGAAAACGACGTCAAACAACATTGCATCACAAAAAGTGTTAGAGAAGAATGGATTCAGATGTGTTGGTTTCGACGATGAAAGCTTTAGCATGAACGGAGAAAAGATGAATTTTGTTTATTATATGTGGAGTGAAAACAACTAAGCGAAGGTGAGAGGATGGGAAACATACAGTTACAAAAAGGTGATCTGAAAGTGAGGTATGGGTCTGAAGAGGTTACCCTGCTGCCAAAAGAGTATCAGCTATTCCGCTACTTATACGAACGTGAGAACCGAGTGTTTAGTAGAGACGAACTCCTTGATGCGGTGTGGGCGATGGAAGCACCAACAGACCGGACCGTCGATGATCACGTGTATCGGTTGAGAAAAAAACTTACTCCGCTGTCCTCCGTTTTCACCATCGAAACGGTTAGGGGACAGGGATACCGGTTGAAGGTTCATAAAGAAATGCATAGCCCTTTGCTTAAGGATGAAGAAGTGTCTTCGAATGTGAAGACGCTTTTTCATAAGTACCATCTTTATGGACAGGGAGATGCGCTGAAGCTGCTTGAGGAAAATCAGGCGGTGTTTGGCTTCGAACTCGATCTTCAAAGCAAGCTGTATCTGCGGTTTATGAAGGGGGAGTTTCAGTCGTTCCAAACGCAGGAAGATCCATTCTGGGAAAAATGTTATTACCTTCTACATATTTATTCTTACACGACGCGTGACAAGAAGAAGAGCCTCGAGTTCTTTACAAAAGCGTTGAAGGCAAAAGCCTTACCTGAGCATCACCGTTTAGAAATTCGACTCTTGAACCGTCTGTCACTCCTTCTTTTTACAGGACAACATGATGAAGCCGAAGAACTGCTCATCACATCGAAAAAAGAAGTGCATGAAAAGAAGCTAGAAGGGTTCATTCCGTTGATTGCGTTAACGGAAAGCTATCTCGCTCTTGTAAAAAAGCAAGAACGTTCAGTAATACAGAAGAAGATCCATGAGATGGAGGAGCTCCTTCTTAGGTATCCTTTTTCAAGAGAACGAGCGAGCTTTTCGATCTTAAAAGGGGTTCATTGTCTTGCTTTTGGTGAGGAAGCAGAAAGTCATTTTCTTGAGGGTATTCAGCTTTTTAAAGAGGCGAAATATGTGCCTGGAATCTTTATCAGCTTAATGACAATTCGGTATTTTAGAGATGTTTTTCAAGTTGAAGCGTTAGAGCAATTCGAGAACATGTGGGAAGCGTATGCGGATGAATACAAGCTTTCTGATCTTGAACCGAAAATCAGAAAGCTGTTGGATGATCATCTTTCGTCCCTCTGATATTCCTCTGATAATCACTCGTTATACTCCTAAGTGAACGTTACTTAGGAGGTTTTCATATGAAGAAATCGCTATGGAAAGACGGAAATTTTGTAAGGTTTTTTACTGCGAATATGCTTTCGAACTTTGGGAACTGGTTTGATTTTGTCGCAGTCCTTATTTTGTTTCGGTATACGTGGAAGGCGGATCCAATCGTGATCGCCCTCATTCCTGTGATGTACGCGATTCCTAGTATTCTGTTAGGACAGTTCGCTGGGGTGTTTGTCGACAGGAGAGACAAAGTGAAGGTGCTCATCTATTCAGATTGGATTCGGGCGATCTTGACGATTGCGCTGATTTTGACGACATCTCCACTCTTTGCATTGCCGGTCCTGTTACTCCGGAACACGGTAGGAGTCGTCAGCTTACCGGCGCAGCAAGGGTTGATGAGAAGGATCGTTGATGAAGAAGATATCATGAAGGCGGTCACGATCAACGGAAGTTTGTTTCAGCTCGTGAAGGTGGTCGGTCCGCTTCTAGGTGGAGCGGTCGCAGGATTGTTATCTGCAAATGCGTCGATTGCTCTCAATGCTTTTTCCTTTGTGCTATCAGGGGTTATTTTGATGAAAATCACGGTAAAAAAAGAGGAGCATTTGATCGAAGAGGAATTTCGTTCGATGAAAGGTGCAGGGTTTTTCGAGTCGTGGAAAGAAGGGTGGTACATCGTTTTTCAAAGTAGGATCCTCACGGCGAGTATCCTGTTTGGAGTTGTGAGCACGCTCGTGATTCAAATGATCGATGCTCAGTTTGTGACGCTCTTTAGCGAGGTGTTTCCAAATGATGAAGAGATTACGGGCTTCGTCATTGCAGCGATCGGAGGCGGCTCCTTACTTGTCGTGCTCCTTCTGAATAAAATGGATGGAATCAAAAGGTATGGCTGGTATTTTGGTGTGGGGAGCTTCTTGATCGGGCTGATGACGTTCGGGATGGGCTTTCTCGGAGAGTATCAGGTGCTCGTCCTAGCGATTTCACTTGCGCTAGTTGGAGGAATCGGGAACGGAATCATCTTCACCGCAGTTCATTATCTCATTCAAAAGGAACCACCGAAGGAAGCGATCGGAAGAGTTTCAGGGATCGTGGATTCAACGCTGAGTATTCTGTTTATCGCTGGACCGTTACTTGGCGGTGTGTTGATTGAGCAAGTTGGTGTGTTGGCTGCATTTAAAGTGATCGGCATAAGTTTGAGCGTCATTGGGTTAACAGGGATCCTTTTTCAAAGAGGGTTGTGGAAACAAAAAGAGAAAGAAACGTTTCAACAGAAAACGAAGCAATCTGTTAACGCTTAGTCGACTAACGAAACAGAGCTTGGATGAGCGTCCAAGCTCTGTTTCAATCTGTGCTCTAATGCTTATTCAGCCTGTCACCTGTCATGATCAAAAAAGAGAAATCCACTTTGTTTAAACGCATCGGATTGTGGATCATAGCCAACTTGTTTTTTCGTTTCATCCAGATTGAGGCGCTTGAAACGGTTGTTTGAGACAGCATGCAGCAACGTGTATGGAGGTAAGTTTTCAGTGTTCAATGTTTTTAGCAGAAGGTCATTAAAGTCCTGGGGGCTAACATACGCACTCATATCCCTAGCCGAAAGAGCGGGACCATCTGGTTGATAGTCGTCGTACGCACCTATTCGAATTGCAACACTTTGCACATCTTCTTCATAAGCGTAGTAGCAAGCTACCGCTTCAACAAAGCATTTACAGACGCCGTACATATTTTTAGGTCGTGGCGGTGTGGACTCGTGTACTTGATAATCTAGTGGATAGCCTTCGATCGTTTGAGCACTGGAAGCTACGATCACTTTTGAAACGTTGTTTTCTTTTGAAGCCTGAAACATATTATACGTTCCTTTAATATGGCCATCTAGTAAAGCGTCATAAAAACTAGCATCTGGAGAAGGGTTTCCTGCAAGGTGAATCACAACATCAATTCCCTCACAAACGTTCTGACATTCCTCTAAATTTGAAACATCACATCGTATTACATCGTATCCCAATTCTTGAAACGCCTTTAACCCATCCTCGTTAATATCCGCTAATCGTAACTTATACGTATTCTCTTTCCCTAAGGCTTCTACAACATTGCGTCCAATTTTCCCTGCTGCCCCTGTGATTAATACAGTTTGCAAGTTTCATCGTCCTTTCTTTACCGAAAGTATCTGGTAGGTTTGTCATTAGTATAGGGTGAGGATTGTTATTAAGAAAGCGAAAAAATATAATGGATGAGATGAATTATTTTCATGAGAGAAGGTTGATGTGATGACGTTAGTGAAGTATGAAATCTTCAGTAAAGTAGCAGAGTTGAATAGTTTTACTAAAACCGCAATAGCGTTAAATGTCACGCAATCAGCAGTTAGTCATGCCATAACGAGCCTTGAAAAAGAATTTTCCTTTCCACTATTTATTCGTCACCATTCTTCCATAAAACTAACGGATAACGCGGAAAAACTACTGGTTCCCATTCGACAAATGCTCCAGCAGCAAAATCTTTTACAAGAAGAAGTGCATGCCATCAATGGGTTAACGAAAGGAAATGTGAGGATAGGGGTGTTTAGTAGTATTACAACAACGTGGATGCCGGCCATTTTAAAAAAGATGGAAGAGCACTATCCGAATATTACGATCGAACTTCGTGAAGGAAACTACGATGAAGTGGTTTCTTGGCTGATTAGAGGGGAGCTCGATTGTGGATTCGTAACGAACTGTGAACAGTTAGATGGATTTCACCTAACGAAACTGAAAAAAGATCGCCTTTTATGCGTAGTATCCTCACAGTCGTCATTGGGAAATGAAGAAGTCCTAACGAACGAGCAGATTGAAGAAGCCCCTTTTATCATGCCAGCGTTTCAATGCTACAAGGATATACAGGCTATATTCAAAGAAAACAAGATTACACCTACCATTCGATATGAAAATATGAGTGAGAATTCGGTTGTTTCCATGGTTGAACAAAACCTAGGAATCAGCATCATGCCAGAAATGATCGTACCTAAGAATAACAGCGCCATAACCGTTATCCCACTCGAATGCGATCCCTATCGCTCGATATCATTAGCAACAAGAAAAACGGGTTCGCCAGCTTCAAAAAAATTAGTAGAGGTGATTGAATCATTCGTATTAAGTAGAGGTATTGAATGATTTTCGGGGAGTACTTATTACTGTAAGAAAAGAAGGAAATAGCAGGAGCGAATGGAATAAGGGTGATGGAAACAAAATACCGCAAAAGGAGGAAGTCCGATGCCAGTCGTTCACGTACATATCACGAAAGGTGCGACTCGTGGACAGAAAGAGCAAATTGTCCGAGAGTTCACAGGCACTCTGAACTCGGTTCTTGGGAAAGAACCTGAGTATACGCACGTGGTTATTCATGAAACAGAAGAGGAAAGCTGGGGATTTAGCGGCATGCTCACGGATGATTTTAGGAAGAAACAAGGGTAGGGAATATGAGGAGTACCCATTGCAGGCTATAAGAAAAAGTCTAGGATATTCGGGATTAATAGCAATAAGATGGAACCAATCGCACACGTAAGTATGACTTTGAGTAAGGCTTTCTTCTCTTTATTGTTTTGAACCATTCATACACCGCCTTTTGTATGCTATTACATTTATTGGTATAAGACTACCATTTTCGTGAATGGGTGTCTCTGTTGTAAGGAGGATTTGAGAAACACAGCCATATGAAAAACATGGTTAGAGGCATTAGGCTCTCACCATGTTTTTTTGTGTTTTATATATAGTTGGGATACAGAATGAGGTGTGCTCCTGTAAACGTGTTATTTTTTTACTGTGCTGTATATCCGCCGTCGATAACAGCGGCTTGTCCAGTGATACTCTTTGCTTTATCACTACAGAGAAAGATTGAGTAATCTGCTACTTCTTGTACTTGGATGAGGCGTTTTTGTGGAACGTTCGATAAGATCGCTTCGTCTAGTGCCTTGTCTTTTTCGATATTTCTTGTTTTTGCAATGTCTTCAAGCTGGTTTTGAACAAGAGGTGTGTCCACATACCCCGGGCAGATCGCGTTCACGTTAACGCCTGAGTCAGCACCTTCTAGAGCCGCAACCTTTGTTAGACCGATGACGCCATGTTTAGCACTGTTGTAGCCCGCTTTTCCAGCGAACCCGATGAGTCCATTGATGGAAGCCATGTTTAAGATGCGTCCGTACCCTTGTTCCTTCATAATCGGGAAAGCGTACTTGATTCCGTAGAAAGGACCTTTCAACATGATGTCGAGAATAAGGTCAAACTTCTCGCTTGGGAATTCTTCGACGGGTGCAACGTGTTGGATACCAGCGTTGTTAACAAGAATGTCGAGGCGTCCGAATTTCTCGACCGTCTTTTCGATCGCATTCTTCACGTCTTCTTCCTTCGCAACGTTCGCTATCACTCCATCCACGGTAAGACCTTCATCTGTTAATGCTTTGATCGACTCGTTTAACGCATCCTCGTTGATGTCGTTTAACATTACTTTCGCGCCAGCTTTTGCGAATTCCGTTGCAATTTCAAGTCCAATTCCCTGACCTGACCCTGTGATCAATGCTACTTTACCGTCTAACATTGTCATGAACCTCCTTTATTTCAGATATACTTTCTTATATTACCCAATCGCATTGATTTCACTAAAGTAGGCTGGAATTTTTTCGAGCATCATTCTACATTCTTCGAGCTTGTTCGAGGGGTGACAGGCACCATCAAAAGAAGGGGGAGCTACATCATGGGAAGTGAGGGGAAACGGTTTTCTTCTTTGATCGAGAACGGGAAGAAACCGAACTTTCTCATCTTGATGGTCGATGAGGAGCGGTATCCATCGGTATATGAGGATGAGGAGCTTCGAGAGTGGCGGAGAAAGAATCTAATTACGCAGGAACTTTTGAAGGAAAACGGCTTTGAATTCAACAAGCACTATGTTGGCAGTACTGCATGTAGTCCGAGCCGAACGACGCTATATACTGGGCAGTATCCATCTCTTCACGGTGTTTCACAAACAAGTGGTGCAGCCAAAGGAGCTTTTGATCCTGATATGTTTTGGCTTGACCGGAATACGGTACCAACGATTGGCGATTACCTTAGAACGGCGGGATACCGAACGTTTTGGAAAGGGAAGTGGCATGCGTCGGACGAGGACATCCTCATACCTGGTACGAAGAATGCTTTACCGAGCTATACGAATACAGGGCTGCCAGATCCAGAGAACGTGAATGAATACCTTAACGCAAACCGGTTGAATGACTTTGGCTTCAATGGCTGGGTAGGACCGGAACCTCATGGAACCGCTCCTCGGAATTCCGGTTCTTCTGCTGGAATCGGTATCAGTGGCCGTGACGTCATCTATGCTGAAGAGGCGGTACATCTTATTAGGTCGCTCGAGCGAAATTCAGCTTGCGAAACCTCTCCTTGGATGATCATGACATCCTTTATCAATCCACATGACATCGCACTGTTCGGGGCGTTTACAAGAAACAATCCGATGTATAATTTTGAAGTCGATCCATCCCTCCCTGATATCCCGCCAGCTCCTACTGCAAACGAATCGCTAGCTACGAAGCCGAGAGCGCAAGAAAGCTATCGACTCACCTATCCAAAAGCGATACAACCGCTCGCAGACACGCTATTTTATCGTCAGCTTTATTATTCTCTTCAGAAGCAAGTCGACAATGAAATGTTCAAGGTTTTCGAGGCGCTTCAGAACTCCTCTTTTTATGACGATACGATCGTGTTGTTTTTCTCAGATCATGGGGATATGCTGGGGGCGCACGGTGGACTGTTTCAAAAATGGTACAACACGTATGAGGAATCGATTCATGTGCCCTTCATCATCCATAGTCCGAAGCTGTTCTCAGGACGAGCGAGTACAGAGATGTTGACGAGTCATGTGGATATTCTTCCAACTATGCTCGGGCTTGCAGGCATCGATGCAGGAGAAGCTCAGGAAAAGCTAAACAAAAGTCATAACGAAGTTCATCCTCTCGTTGGGCGTGATCTCACCCCATTGTTAGAAGGAAAAAAAGCCTTTTATCGAGCCGACGAACCGCTTTATTTTATGACGGATGATGATGTGACGAGAGGGTTGAACCAGGTTACGGTAACCGGCGAGCCGTATGAATCGGTCATTCAGCCGAACCACATCGAAGCGATCATCACGAGGCTTCCGACTGGAGCCAACCGAGCTAAAGAGCTATGGAAGTTTTCAAGGTACTATGACAACCCTCAGTTCTGGAGTAACCCTGGTGTATCGGATGTCGTCGTGCATGAGCAAAAATCAGTTCCTACCTCTGAGAACGTCGAAGTCTCTCTCTGTATCACGACAACAAAAGTAAATCCCCTGCCAGACGAGTTTGAGCTATATAATTTGACGACAGATCCTCTTGAAGAAAAGAACTTAGCGGATCCTGCGTTTCAAACGCCTGAGTCGATCGAGGTTATGAACCTTTTGATGATCGCACTCGAGGAACAGTGTAAACAGAAGAGGCTGGAGCCGTCGAGCGGACCTGTGCCAGGTATGCCTTCGTGTGAACAGGGATAGAACGCTTCGAATAAGGGCTAGGTACGAATTTTTTTTATTCATGAGGAGATAGTAAGAGTGATTGAAATAATTACTATCGAGGTCGATGCCCTTATGACATCAAAACGGCACGTTGTATTCAATTTTGCGATGATCCTGATCCCGTGGTTCTCTTTACGATTTATCGGAAAGCGACATATCAAGCGGTTTTTCTTTGCGAGCTTTATCATTTTCCTATTCGAAGTGATCAATCATTTGTACGGCCGAAAGCGGAAATGGTGGAAATTTTATGATAAACCGAAGTCGTTCTTAAGAGACGAATTTCCTTTCGACATTGGTCCATATATGCCCATATCGATGTGGATCTTAAAGCATTCTTACGGTAATTTTAAAAAGTTCGTGGGATTAAATGTTCTTGCGAATGCACTATTCGCTTTTCTGTTCCTTCCCTTTTTGAAGAAGATAAAGATCGCTCGGTTGCATAAGTTAACGTACTTTCAGTTCTTTCTCTATATCCACTATAAGGCGTACTTGCTGTACGGATTGCAGGTTTTGTATGAAAAGTTTCGCTTAAGAAAACGAGGAGGAGAGAAAACGCAGCTTGCAGAAGAAGGCTGAGAATGTTCTTCGTGAGAAGCATTTCGCTAGTTTTACGCATAGGCGTAGCGAAATGCTTCTTTTTATTGGAAACAGAAAACCATTTTATCAGGAGTATTGTCCTGTTGTTCGATAAAAGAACGGGGACTTTTGGATTAACTATAAAAGGTTTTATTGACGAACTATTCTACAGTCGTTATTTTAAAGATAAGAAATGTTTCCTTAGGTCAACTTTTTGTCTTGAGGTAAAAAAGAGAGGAGTAGATAAGCTTTGATAATGAACTGGTTTCGAAATAACGTTGTTGCCGCCTCATTACTAACAGTGATTCGCGTTTATGTCGGATATACGTTTTTGATGGCAGGGTGGGGAAAAGTTTCAGGTGAGGAGAGATTTGATGCTTCAGGATTCCTACAAGGAGGAATCGAGAAATCGACAGGAGAGCATCCAGCAGTGCAAGGATGGTATGCGAACTTCCTTGAGAACGTTGCTTTGCCGAACGTATCGATCTTTAACGTATTGGTTCCCTGGGGAGAGTTGTTAGTAGGAATTGCATTAATCCTAGGGTTATTAACAACTTTTTCAGCATTTATGGGATTAATCATGAACGTCAACTTTTTACTTGCAGGTGCGATCAGCACGAATCCAAACCTTATGATCATGGAGTTTTTACTATTAGTTGGAGGATGGAATGCAGGAAAGATAGGACTCGATTACTTTCTACTTAAACTGAAAAAGAAACGCTTTGAAGGTGAAGAAAGAGGAGTTGCAGCGTAATAAAAAATGAGCAAGGAGACTACTAGCTCCTTGCTCGTTTTTATTATTTATTGATCCCTTGTTCCTTCGCCATCTTTCGAGCGACTCTCGGTGCGAGCCAGACCATCGGAAGGAGAAGGAGTGAAACCGGAACAGCTGTTACAACGATAAAGTTCTGAAGCTGCGTGATGCCACTGTCACCCGTGATCAATAGGATGACGGCAATAGCGCCGAGAAGCACTGCCCAGAATATACGTAACCAGCTCTTCGGATTTCCTTCACCTGTAACGGCCATCGCGATCGTGTAGGACATCGAGTCCGTCGTTGTCACTACGAATAGGATCGTGAGGATCAAGAACAGTGGTGAAACGATCGCTGCGAGCGGGAACTGCTCGGTGATCGCAAACATTGCGGCTGGATTACCAGCAGCGTTCAACGCTTCAGAGATCGAGCCAGGGTTTGTCAGTTCAAAGTGAATGCCTGACCCACCAAGAACGGTGAACCAGAACGTTGAGATAACAGGCGCAAAGATCGATACTGCGACGATGATGTCACGGATCGTACGACCGCGAGAAATACGAGAAACGAGTATCGCCATCATTGGACCGTATCCGATGAACCAGCCCCAGAAGAACACTGTCCAGAACGAGAGCCAACCCGTGTCGCCACGGAACGTTGACATCGTAATAAACTGATCAACATAGTAACCGAATCCTGAGATGAA
The DNA here is from genome assembly GCF_947387515.1 of Alkalihalobacillus sp. CinArs1. Taxonomy (GTDB): domain Bacteria; phylum Bacillota; class Bacilli; order Bacillales; family Guptibacillaceae; genus Guptibacillus. The sequence continues at coordinate 353,874 of NZ_CANDOB010000002.1, forward strand.
GTGGTCGATAATAAAGCCACCTGGTCCGAGGATCACGATGAAGACCATCAATACGATCGCGAGCTGTACGTTGAAGCTACTTAGAATTTGGATTCCTTTGTATAGCCCCGTTACCGCAGAAATCGTCGCGATCACGACAACTGCTAAAATGATCGAGAACTGTGTGCTGAACTGATTCGGAATGCCGAAGATCTCCTGCAGGCCATAGCTTGCTTGAAGACCTAAGAATCCGATCGGTCCGATCGTTCCAGCTGCAACAGCGATAACTGAAAACGCGTCGATCACCGTTCCGATCCAGCTGTGTCGAAGTCGTTCGCCGAAGATCGGATAAAGAAGCGTACGAGGCTTCATCGGCATGCCTTTATGATAGTGACCGTACATCATCACGACAGCACTGATCGTACCTAGGATTGCCCATGCGAGAAAACCCCAGTGCATAAAGCTTTGTGCAAGTGCTGGGTCGATGGCAGCGTTCGTGCCTGCTTCGATCCCAGATTGAGAAGGTGGAACGGTTAAGAAGTGGTACATCGGCTCGGCCGCTGCCCAGAATACACCGCCACCTGCGAGAAGTGTCGCCATGATGATGGAGAGCCACTTGTATAAACTTAGTTCGGGTTTGTCTAAATTCCCCATTTTGATTTTACCGTATCGGGAGAAAGCGAGTCCGATTCCAACGAAGAACGTCGCTAACATAAGGACTTGCCAGAAAGCCCCAAAGTAGGTTGCTGACCATGAGAAACTATTACTAACGATTGCTTCTACAAGACTGATATCGAATAGTGCGAGAACAACGAAGAGAACGAGAATTCCTCCGCTTATACCAAATACCGGCCAGTCGATCCGGCCTGATTCTTTATTTTCCATATCGTACTCCTTTAAATTTTCTAGAAATGCTTTAGGCACAAAGATTTACTCTACCACCTGAATATTGCGGATGCAAGAATTTTGTCGTATTGTGATGTATTTTGTCCAGCTTTCTTCCAAATCATGAGTGAATTGGTAGAGAAATACGGTTTCGCTGATATATGTTGGAATTCGCTGATAAAAGAGTGATTTTCGCTGATATATAGGTTGAAATCGCTGATAAAAATGATATTTCGCCGATAAAATGAAATTTTCGCTGATATGAGGAGGGAAGAGCGTCTTTTTCCTAAAAAAGAAACTTTTGGTAGGGGATATACGTAGTAACTAGTAGAAGATGGATAAGATATAGAGGTGAATCACGATGAAAGGGAAATTCTTTTTACTTTATGTGTCGGTTACGATCATTACTATTTTTGGCGGCGGGTTCGCGATCAGGTATTTTAGGGATGGCGATTTGTATGTTGATCATCTTATAGCCGCGATAGTCGGGGTAATCGGTGTACTGGTGTTTTTCATCTTGAAGATGAAAGAAAAGTCTAATGCGACGGAGGAAATGTGAAAGAGGGGGCTCGCTGCCCCCTCTTTACGTGTGTATATGGTCTTTTTTTCTCCATTTACCGTTCTTCAACTCATAGCCCAGGTCTCGAAAACGGATGTATTACTATAAGAGTTAAATGACTAGCCAAAAAGAAGGAGAGGAGTGTGTCTTTGTTCAAACCTAATGAAAGAACCAGATTGTGTAGATAGAATCACAAAAAAGAAGGCTCTAATTTGAGCCTTACGCATCTGTTTCTACTCCTTCTTTGTCCCATTTTCCGTTATTCAGGTGATAGCCGAGTTTCTTCATTTTGCGGAAGTGAAGCCCTGTTGGTATTCCGAGCAATATGGTGGCCCGAATCAACCCTAAAATGGCGCCAAGTATGACACTCGATCCGATCGTGAATGTATCCCATAGTACGATAAAGATAAAAAGAGGGATAACGAAAAACCAAAAAAGTATTGTTATGTTCAACTTCCGGTCTAGAGGTGCAAGGTAATGTTCATTCGTGACGTCAAAGTATCGTCTGCCGATCAAACCGATGATGACGATCATAATGAGAAACGTGGGAAAGCCAACTGAAAGTCCAAAAAAATAAAAGGCAGTCGTAACGCTGCCTATTAATAATAAAACAAGCCCGATTAATAGAAGTAGCTGTTGCCCAAACGATAAGCCGCTTTTTTTCGACATCTACTAGCCTCCAGATTTCATCGTTTTTTAGGTGTACGTCTGTTCATATTTAGCAGCATGTATCCAACTGCGATGGCGATTGAAATCGAAACGAATGGTGACATCGGTACGTTCCCATGTTGAAGGGAATCCACGTAAACGATGATGGCTGCAGGAAATAAGAAGAGAAATAAAACAAGGTTCAGCACAATTTCTTTCATGATCGTAACTCCTCTCTACCCTCTAAAGTGATAAAAACAGCCGAGAAACTGGTCACCAAAAAGAACAAAAAGGTTCTCTATCTTGTTACTATCTTCTTACCTTTTATTTATGAAAGATAAACCAAAAAATGTAAGTGTTTTTATTGAAATAACATAATATGGGAACTTTTTCTCGTTTCATTCGTCTTTCCTTTTGTGGAGAATGTTTGGAGGAGATTATATGAGAACGGGAATGAAGTTTGTCTCGATTATAGTGAGTATATTACTGATCGGAAGCTTTGCTGGCATGTTCCAAAATGGAATTGAGATGAGTCTCAAGGAATTTTGGAATCAGTTCGTCCAATTAATAAGAGCAATTCTTAATCCAGGGGAACTAACTTATGAACCATTGTTCGGAAGCACGACGGTATATCCAGTTTTCCCAGGGATATTTGAATACTATGGCTATTCCCTTTTTATCTTGGTTGCAGGATTTTGTATAGCGTTGATCGGAAGCTTAGGGTTAACCTATATCACGTTTTTTCTTCCATATCGATTGAGGAAGATGTTTATTAGAGTAACGGGCATCCTTGAGGCCATACCTGATCTTTTTATCATCGTAATGTTTCAGATTGCGATCGTTTCATTGTACAAAGAGACGGGATTATTAATCTTTGAAGTCGTTGGGGGATTCGAACGTCCAGTCGTTCTTCCGCTTATTACGTACGCGGTCTTGCCGGCTATTCTTCTTTACCGAGTCATGCTGCTCACGTTCGAGGATGAATTAGCTTCGCCTTACGTAGAACTTGCGAGTGGAAAGGGACTTTCAAAGAGTAGAATCTTGTGGAAGCACGTGTTACGAAACGCGCTTTTTACCGTTGTAAATCACTCGCGAACCATCATTGTTCTCATGCTTTCGAACCTGGTGATGCTTGAAATTCTCTTTAATTTATATGGACTAGTGTGGTTTATGGTGAACAACTTAAGAGTTGAAATCGTAATAATCGGCATACTGATGATTTTCGTACCGCTCTTTCTTATTGAAGCTTGCTCGAGATTTTTCATTCAGCGTATAACCGGAAAGGAGTTGGCTGATTGATGGGAAAGGCACTGATAAAAAACGCACAATTTATGATCGGCTCGACTTTCTTTTTCAGTGTACTGGCGGCAAGCTTTTTTTACACGATTTTCTTTCAAGATCATATTCCCGTTGCAGAGCTAACGTATGATCAAAACGGAGATATCCTTGCGAGGCCTCCTTATTCGCCAGTTGAGCACCCTCCTTTTGGAACAGATAATGTTTCTCAAGATTTGTTTTTCTTGTTGCTAGTTGGAGCAAAATACACGCTCGGCATTGCTCTAGTGATCGCTTTAGCGAGATTTGTACTATCCTTTCTGCTTGGGGTTGGGATGCAGCTGTATGCTGCGCCGATTTTGAAAAAAGTCAAACCGTTACTAGAAGGGTTCTTTTATTTTCCTGCACCGCTTCTTGCTTATTTGATTTTAAGTTATGTTCTAATGAGAGATTTGTTTATGGATAGCGATTTTTCGACGACATTTACAGAGCGAATGGTGTTCGAAGTCATTGTCTTGATCATGATCGGGGTGCCGATTACGATGACCACGATTGCAAGAGAAGTAGAGCTTTTACAAGAAAAGGAGTTTATTACGAGTGCAAAGGTTTTAGGTGGAAGTCGCTTCCATATGTTGATGAAGCATCTCATGCCATACTTCAAACCACAGCTTTTCATCATTTTTATTAGAGAAATCATCCTCGTCCTGTTGTTGTTAGCACACCTTGGGATTTTAAACATATTGTTCGGAGGTGCTGCGATCGAAGAAGATATTTTTGGGAACAGTGTGTTTGTTTCGCTTTCCAACGAATGGTCCGGTCTGATTGGAAATAACCTTAAGTTCTTGTTCACAACCTATTATTGGATTCCACTCGTTCCGATCATTTGTTTTACGGTAACGATTCTCGCTTTAAAAATGATGGTCCAAGGCTTTCAAGAAGCTTCAGCACATGCTTCGAAAAAGGGTATGGTTGTTCGGAAAGAGAAAAAGAGTCTAGAGGAGTATGATCAGAAAAAAATTGATGATCGTTCGTTCAAGGCTAGAAAGAAGGGAGATTTTTCGTTGGTACGAGAATTTAAAATGGAAGACGTAGATGAAGTAAAAGGAGTTCACATATGGAACAAGAACAACTGAACATTTTCGACGAAAAATATAACCATATCGGTGTGGCATCACGAAAAGAAGTGCATGAAAAAGGCTATTGGCATGAGGCGTTTCATTGCTGGATTGTGAGTATGGAAGATGGGTGTCCGTTCGTTTATTTACAGCTTCGTAGTCAAGAAAAGAAAGACTACCCTTATTTGCTAGATATTACGGCTGCGGGTCACCTTTTATCGAATGAAACGGTGAAAGATGGCGTGAGAGAGGTGAAGGAAGAAATCGGGATCGATGTGGCGTTTCAGTCGCTCTTACCGCTTGGTGTCCTGAATTATTCCGTTCATCGGGGCGATTTCATAGATAAGGAGATTGCTCATGTGTTTCTCCACCTCGCGTCGCTTAGGTTCGAAGACCTTACGCTTCAAAAGGAAGAAGTGGCCGGAATGGTGAAGGTGGAACTCGATGAGTTTGAGGCGCTTTGGGATGACACTGCTGAGACAATTCAGGTGGAAGGATTTGAAATCGATCAAGAGGGATGTAAACGGTTGATCAATGAAAGAGTTGGGAAAGAAAAGTTCGTGCCACACGAGGTTTCTTTTTATAAAGCGGTGATCGAGCGGATAAAGAATGAATGGTAGAGCGGAGGTGAAGTGATGAACAACGAGTTTCCAACACACGAAACGAAACGGTTGTTGCTGAGAGAAGTGAGAACGGAGGATGCTGAAGCGATGTTGGGCTATTTGTCTGACTCAGATGTGGTGAAGCACATGGGGCTAGAGCCGTTTCGGTCGATCGACGATGCGTTAGATGAGATTAACTGGTACAAATCCATACATAAAGAAGGTTCCGGAATGCGGTGGGGACTGATACTGAAGGAATCGGATGAAATGATTGGTAGCTGTGGGTTTTTAAATCGTAGTCCGAGACACAGGCGGGCAGAGATAGGTTTTGAGCTAAATAAGAGTTACTGGGGAAAAGGGTTAGCAAGTGAAGCGCTTCATGCCGTTATTGCGTTCGGCTTTCGAGAGCTCGAATTGGAACGGGTCGAAGCGTTGATTGAGCTTGAGAATCGTTCATCTCAAAAGTTAGTTGAGAAGCAAGGCTTTATGAGAGAAGGGTTATTGAGACACTATGAATATACGTGTGGAAAATTTGATGATCTCTATATGTATTCAATGCTGCGTGAGGAGTATGAGAATGGTGAAGGTGATGTTTAGCGACCGATGGGCACGACTTTTCAATGTGCGACTCTCGTAATGAGCAATTTTTACTGTTTCGTTTTGAAATAATTGGGAATTAGACAGTAAGAACTCATTTATAGGAGGGTGCACGTGAAAATAATAAAAGCGTTCGCGGAAGGAAAAAAGTTTTTTCGATCTGTTATCATGGCAGGAATCGTCTGTTTTTTTCTAGTTGCTTTGATCGTAGCGTTTGTTCAGTTCCTTTTTAAATGAACTGGTGAAGCCGTATTCGGGAGTCGAATACGGCTTTTTTATGTTTTTTACTAATAGGAGAATATAGTGATAAAACCCATTGACCCTCACGTTACGTTATACCCTATAGTGATGAGTAAGGAGGTGCTGGTCGAAATGAAAGTGAAAGAGGTAGCGGACCTTGTAGGAATCAGTGTTCGTACGCTTCATCATTATGATGAAATAGGGTTGTTAACGCCAGAGACGACTGAAGCAGGCTACCGGATTTATTCTGAAAATGATTTAGAGACGCTGCAGCAGATTTTGTTTTTTAAAGAGCTTGGGTTTTCTCTGAAGGAAGTTCAGCGAATTCTTGAAGACCCTGCCTTTGATCGGAAGGAGGCGCTGGAGTTACAGCGGAGGATGCTTGTTGAAAAGCGCAGTCATGTGGATCGGATGATTAAGACAATCGATAAAACGATAAAACAAATGATGGGAGAGGTCGAAATGACAAATGAGGAAAAGTTTGAGGGGATGAACTTTGATCATAACCCGTATGAAGAGGAGGCGCGCAGGCGCTGGGGTGATAAGAAGATCGATGAAACGAATAAGAAGGTGCGAGGAATGTCTAAGGAAGAGCAGCAGAATCTATCAGAGGGCTGGGATCGGATTTATACGAGACTTGCGAAGCTGCGTGACGGTGCTCCTGATTTGGCTGAGGCGCAGGAAGCGATTCATGAATGGTATGAGTTCTTGAAGAATTTTGGAGATTATTCTTATGAAGCGTTCCGCGGGCTAGGGCAAATGTACGTGGATGATAAGCGGTTCACGAAGAATATCGATAAATACGGTGAAGGGTTAGCGGTGTTTATGTGCGATGCGATGGCCGTTTATGCGGATCGAAAAGCCTGAATGAGAGGGGTGCTTGTCGTAGTGACAGGCACCCCTCACAATTCGTCGAAAAATGTATTGCATTCCCCGGAATTACTTGTATAATAAAAATATACAAATTTCTGAAAATTTAAAAAGAATTAACAAAAAGGGGCGAATGTGTAAATGGAAGGGTTTTTGAATGGGATTATCGATGCATCAAATGGCATTCTTTGGGGTTACGTACTTATTGCAGGATTACTCGGTATAGGCATTTACTTTACAGTGGCTTCTCGTTTTGTGCAATTTCGTTTCTTCGGAGAAATGATCCGGGTGATGTCTGAGAAACCGGAATACAAAGATGGATCGAAAAATATCTCACCATTTAAATCTTTCTGTGTTGGAGCAGCGACTCGTATCGGTACTGGTAACTTAGCGGGGGTAGCAGTAGCGATCACGCTTGGTGGACCAGGTGCAATCTTTTGGATGTGGATCGTCGCTTTACTGGGAGGAGCAACAGCGTTTATTGAAAGTACATTAGCTCAGGTTTATAAGATCAAAGATACAAAAGCGTTCCGAGGAGGACCAGCATATTACATAGAAAAAGGGTTAAAGAAAAGATGGTTAGGAATCATATTCGCAGTCTTAATCGCGATTACGTTCGGACTCATTTTTAACTCCGTTCAAAGTAATACGATCGCATTAGCGTTTGAGAATGCGTTCGGCATGAACCGTATTATGGTTGGGGTAGTGATTACGGTTGTGACAGGTCTCGTTATTTTCGGTGGGGTACACCGTATCGCGAACTTATCGAGTATCATCGTTCCAGTAATGGCAGTGCTTTATCTTACGATTGCGATCATTGTGATGTTGATCAACATTACTGAACTTCCTGCCGTCATCGGATTAATCGTACAAAGTGCATTTGGATTTGAGCAAGCTGTCGGTGGTGCGATCGGTGCAGCGATCATGAACGGTGTAAAACGTGGTTTGTTCTCGAACGAAGCTGGTATGGGTAGTGCGCCAAACGCTGCAGCTACTGCAACAACGTCACACCCGGCGAAGCAAGGACTTATCCAGTCTCTAGGTGTATTCGTCGATACGATTCTTGTGTGTTCCGCAACAGCTTTCATCATCTTACTTGCTCCTCAGTTCCGTACAGGAGAAGTATCTGGAATCGAGTTGCTGCAAAACTCACTAAGCTCTCATATCGGTGGATGGGCAGCAATCTTCATCTCAGTCGCAATCTTCCTTTTTGCATTCAGCTCGATCATCGGTTCTTACTACTACGGCGAAACGAACATCGAGTTTATTAAAGAAAGTAAGCCAGCGATTCTTGGCTACCGTATCCTTACGATGGCATTCGTGATGATCGGATCGATTTCAAGTCTATCTCTTGTATGGAAGATGGCAGACTTGTTCATGGCACTGATGACGATCATCAACCTGATCGCGATCGGCATGCTGGCAAAAGTAGCGATGAAGGTACTGAAAGATTACGAGGTACAGCGTAAAGCAGGAAAGAATCCAGTGTTTAACCCTACAGCGCTCGGTATTAAAGATACTGAGGCATGGGAGACGAAGCAGGAAGAAAAGAAGGTTGGTTAATTCGATAGCTTAGCGAAAGAGCCTGTTGTATCAGGCTCTTTTTTTGTTTCGACAGAAACCGGGTGGTACCAGGCACCAGAATAGAAACGGAACCAGAAACGCGAAACCTTCAGCTGCCACAGTCGTACTAGTAAGTGAGGTGATACCATGCTGAACGTAGCGATTGAGAGTGCAGGATATCAGGATAATCGGAAGGCGGTTCGAAACATTGCATTTGACGTAGGTGCAGGAGAGCTCGTCGGTCTTCTTGGTGGTAACGGAGCAGGGAAAAGTACAACGATAAAGGCATTACTTGGTCTATTGAAAGGGTGGAAAGGTAATGTTGAGATAAAAGACGGCGCTCGCTATGCATACATACCAGAACAACCAGTTCTATATGATTACTTAACATTTTATGAGCATCTTGAACTTGCTGCTGCTTCCTCTCAAGGAGGGGAAGAGTGGGAAAGAAGGGCGAAAGAGCTGATCGCGTATTTCCGTATGGAGAAGGTGGTGGATGACTATCCGTCGAGTTTTTCAAAAGGGATGAAGCAAAAAGTCATGTTGATCACAGCGTTTATGTTAAAGGCAGATCTCTATATTATCGATGAGCCTTTTCTTGGACTTGATCCTCGTGCGACGAAAGATTTTCTAACGCTTATCGAGATTGAAAGAGAGAGGGGCGCAGGTATTTTAATGTGTACCCACGTCTTGGATACGGCTGAGCGAATCTGCGATCGGTTCATCCTTTTGAACGATGGAACGCTGTTGGCGCAAGGATCGCTGCATGATTTTCAGTTAACGTCTGGAGAAGAAACGGGCTCGTTGCTTGACTGCGTAGATACCTTGCTGGAGCAAGAGCGATGAAAGCTCTTTCGCTGTTAAGGAAACGAATCAAAAGCGATTTTGACTATAAATATCGAGATCTTCGTACAGCGATCGATTGGACGGTCCTTCTGTATATCCTTATCCCAGCAACCGTGATCTTCATCGCGATGTATCGATCATGGTGGATTGAAGCACCCGAGTGGACAGCGAGTGTGCCAGAGGAAGTCGCTTTGATCGGGTTATTTTTCTTTGCAACGACACTTTCCTTCAGAACATATGTAGAAGAGGCAGATCAAGTGTTCATTATGGGCAATACTGAGCTGATGGTCACTTACCAAAAGTGGTATACGCTGTTTTCAGTAGTAAGGACTGTCGGATGGGGAATCATTGGGTTAGGAGTTCTCCTCCCATTACTCATCGTAGGATGGGGATGGTCAGTTTCTGAGGTTGCGAGTCTTGCTTCCTATATTCTTTTGATGAGTGTCATCGTGACGTTAGGAAAGCATCTTCTTCAAGTCACCATCTCAATCGTTTGGGTAAAGTGGGTGATGATTGGGTTACTAACCACCCTTGGTGTTGGAACGGTTCTCGTCTTACATACCGTAATCGATCGTGAAGGTATTCTAGTATTCGTATGTGCTGTTCTCGCCGTTATCCTCTCTCTCCTCATTCGTGTGCGCCTTACATTGAAGGGAACGTTTTTTCAAGATGTCATTCTTGAGAGAGGCTATAAACAGCACTTTACAAAGCTATTCCTAGGACCGAGCGGAAGTGTTTCTAAGCCGCTTATCGAGAGAAGAAGACCGTTACTTGTTAAGGGAAAATGGATTAAAAAAAATGATCCGGTCTCACGTATTCTCGATCTCTACTTGAAGTGGCTAGTTCGATCGTTTGATAAACTTCAGTTCTACCTGCAGGTTGTAGGGTGGAGCAACGTAGCGATCTATCTATTGCCACTCGTGGTCAAATTCATCGTACTTGGTTTTGCTCTGTACGCGCTTACGAGTTTATCTCGTTCAGATTGGAAAGAGTTCAGTGATCATCAATACGGAAAATTGTTTCAGTGGGATGAAGGTGTTCGAAGGGATGCGGAGGGGAAAGTAGTGAAGCTCATCAGTATGCCAGCCTTCTTCTTACTCTGTATCGTAACGGTTGGTGTGGTATGGATGCAGGTCATGTGAGTAAGGAAGTAAGCAAAGGGTTCCGAGTCAGCGCTGACTCGGAACCCTTGTTTCGACAGAAACCGGGTGGTACCAGGCACCGTAAGGCTTCAACAGCTGTTATTCACTTCATACGCTGCTCTTACCCCGGATTGGATGGCGCCCTCCATCCAGCCGTGGAAGGAGGAGGTGTGCTCGCCGGCAAAGTGAAGCTTTCCTTCTGGCTGTCTGATGATTTGCCCTAAATTGGCTTCCTGTCCTGGGACAAAGAGTGTAAAGCAACCGGCGGAGTATGGGTTCTCGCTCCAATTGAACGTAACCGAATTCTTATATTCTGTGTAGACTTTGCTTCCATAAATCTTCGCTAAGTCTTTTAGTACCATCTGAATGCGTTCTTCTTCGGATAAACTGCCCCAAAGGACAGCGTCATTTCCCCAGCTATAGCTCGCCAACAACACACCAGAACCAGGCGAACCGATGGCATGGCTTGGGACATAGGTGAATCGGGTTGGCAAATCACTGAGCGCATTTCCGACTCCGTCATCCTCCCAGAACCTCCTCCCGAATTCGATTCCGATCTTTACAGCTGGTACGTTGACCAGTTCTCGGATTGCCTGCCATTTTTTGAACGAAATCGAATCGTATGGATATACATCGATGAATTGAATTAGAGGAAACGGTAACGTAATGATAGCCGCATCACCTATATAGCTGAACCGTTGCCCAGTTAGTGGGTTCTCCGCTTGAACGCGTACCCCCTTATCGTTCTGGACAATCTTCTCAACTTTACGATTGAAATAAATATCTGATCGCAGTTCATTGAAGAAGGCATACGGCAAACGATCATTCCCGCCTTTTATCTCATAAAACTTTATGTCATTACTGAAGATTGGATAGATGATGTCAGTTAAAATGTCAGTAAAAGCAAAATTAGGGAATCCTTCGATACCGAGCATTACAGCAATGCTTCTTATCGCATTGAGAGAAAGAGGGCGTCCGAAGGGGTTGCTCCGTAAAAACCTTCCCATTGAGTAGGACCCATATTCCTTGATCAAGTTCTCCTTTTCTTCGTCTGAGCTGTTTTGATAAAGGTCGATAAAAGGCTGTGTGGCCTCTAGAAAAAGCTCTGTTGCCGTTTTTCCTTTTTCATCTTCATCCACTGGGAACCTTAATATATCTGGGTTTTCCTCGTATTCTTTTCGTGTCGTGAGGACATTGTTCACATAGATCAAGTCATTTAGAGAAGCGTTCTTAAACGGATTAACAGGTAGCTTGAACCGCTTGATGTATTCAAATACGAGGGCATGATTATCAGGGATTCTCATCGCCCCAGCATCCATGTATTTGTTCTCTGAAAAAGGCTCTCGAATCGTGTACACTCTTCCACCGATTCTGTTGTTTGCTTCAAGAATCGTGACGCGATGACCAGCCCTTTTTAATAATGAAGCCGAGACTAATCCTGACAAACCCGCCCCGATAATGATGATGTGTCGAGGAGGACAGGAATTCGGCAAACCGTTTCGAATAATGGATAGTAAATCATCAGGGTACTTTAATGAAGAAAACGATTCTGTCACCACACCCACCTACCTTCCCACCTATACATATGAATAAAGTAAGACGGTTATGAGATATTGGCTTTGTAAGAACCATATAAGTTGGTTGGCATAGGGCTATAGGGTACGATGAGGAGAGGTTGGTTCAAGTATGCATTCCAAAATAAGGTAGAAAAAAGTTTTCTTCCCACCCATATCTTTTAGTAAGGTTCATCCGTTATAGAAGTGAGAGGATAAAGGAGTGATGATGGTGGAAAAGACATTCCCTTCAATGAAGAACGGTAAGGAAAAGCAGCTAGAGACCCTGCTGCCGAAGCTGTATGCGTACTGCACCTTTCTCACAAAAGACAAATGGCTTGGAGAGGACCTCGCTCACGATGCAGTAGTGAAGGCTTTTAAGACGTATGGAGGCGAGATTACACCAGCCCTTTTGAAGAAAATTGCCTACCATGGGTGGATCGATCACATGAGAAAGGCAGAAAAGGAAACCCTTGTTTCAGACGAAGGGTTTGAGGGGCAGGCAACTGAAAAAAGCGATGTTGATCCTGAAATACTTGAGAAACTGTTAACGTTAACCGCAAAACAGCTCGTGACGTTCGTTTTAAAAGAAGCGTTTCAGTATAAAATTTCTGAAATCGCGGAGCTGTTAGAGATGTCAGAAACAGGTGTGAAGGCATTGTTGAACCGAGCCCGATCGAGGGTTCAAAAGGTAGCGGACGCTGATGAACAAAACGCTTATGACGAGGTGCTGTACCGGTCATTAGTGAAAGCGATCGCGATTCAAGACCCTGCCACATTCATCAAGCTGATCCCAACCCTCATTCCAAGGGCGTCACGCCTGTCGTCACCTTCCATGATCCTCTCATTAGCAGCATAGCGAAGGAGGCAATAACGTGAATGCGATACCTTACGTAGTGGAACAGACGAATCGAGGTGAGCGGTCGTACGACATTTACTCACGTTTGTTAAAAGACCGCATCATCATGGTGAGTGAAGAAATCAACGATCATATGGCGAACAGCATTGTAGCTCAACTCTTATTTTTAGCTGCAGAAGATCCTGATAAAGACATCTCGCTCTACATCAACAGTCCAGGCGGCTCGACATCAGCGGGCTTCTCGATCTTAGATACGATGCAATACATCAAACCAGACGTCCAAACGATCTGTACGGGTTTGGCAGCTTCATTCGGAGCGATGCTGCTCCTGTCTGGAACAAAAGGGAAGCGGTTCGCTCTCCCGAATAGTGAAGTCATGATCCATCAGCCGCTCGGAGGCGCGAGGGGGCAAGCGACGGACCTTGAGATATCCGCGAAACGAATCATCAAGCTTCGTAAGCACATCAACGAAATCATCGCTGATCGAACAGGTCAGCCGATTAAAAAGGTTTCAGAAGACACGGATCGTGATTATTTCATGAGTGCACAAGAAGCGAAAGAGTATGGTATCGTCGATGACATTTTGAAAAGGAAGTAACAGGAAGACAACAGTCCGCTGTTGTCTTTTTCATTGTTATAAAAATGACATGATTCTCCGGATCGATGAATAAGATAGGTACATCATCCAATAAGTTAAAGGGGTTGAGTACGATTTATTGGGTCTTATACGTCATCGTTTTTTTGATGCTTTTGTTTTTTACCCGGATCGAGTTTGCGCTCACTTTTATGATTGGAGCTTTCTTTGCGATTCGGCATCTACCACGTCGGGTTCGTGTAGCATCAGGCATGCCGAGTGAAGAGGTCACTTCACCCATCCGAAAAGTATCGAACGTTGAATATGAGGATGAGTTTGATTATTATGAGAACCACCTAGAGGAAGACCGAATCTATGAAGAACAAGGTTACGTACACGAGTCAATGCAGGAGGAAGTCGTTGAAGTAGGAAGTGATGAGCGGTGAAAAGCGTGCTGCCCACATGGACAGCACGCTTTTTATTAGAACAATACATATGAAATAACAACGTACATCAGAGCCATCACGAGTGACGGGGCGGCATATCGCCACTGACTTAGGGTACGAGCTGGACGCACGAGTAGGTAGATGATCACGAGCGTCATGACGAGGCCGAGCCCTGCAATGAACATGTTCGACGTATCGACCGCTGCGAGGATCGGTCCTTTTCGGTAAAGGATGTCCGTTAATGCAAGAAGTTGGATGTTGAAAAGGTTGCTTCCTAGAATCGAACCGATCGCCATGTTGTAGTTTGCTAGTTTAAAAGCAGCGAGTACTGTCACGAGCTCTGGTAGTGAAGTAGAAGCAGCGATGAGAAAGCTTCCGACGAAGCTCGCGTTCATGCCGGTTGCTTGCGCAAGACGGTCACCTGTGATCGATAGAAGACTACCTGAAGCAAAAACAACAACCGCTGCGATGATGAAGCCGATCACCGCTGTTCGAAGGGAGACATCCTTCGCAGGAATCTCTTCTTGCTTCTCATCATCACTTGAAATGAATTTCATACATAGGACGTAAGCGAGAACGACGATGATCATTTCGATTCCAACTCCAAAGATTGAAATGGAACCGGGAATTAGGAACGATGCGATAATGATCACGAAAAAGAGTAAACCGATGAGCGCTGATGGGACGTTGGCCTTCGTATCGATTTGTTGAAACAATCTTCTTCTTCGATAGATCAAGTCGACAACAGCGAGAATTAGTAGGTTAAACCCGTTACTTCCTAGCATGTTTCCGACCGCGATATCCGGATTATCGATGTACACTGCGGTTAAGCTCGTTGTTAACTCTGGAAGTGACGTTGCTCCTGCAATCAAGAACGTACCGACGACTGCACCGCTCAATGAAGATTTTTTACTGATGACGTCACCGAACTGGTTCAGATAAATAGCGGCAATGACAACAACTGCTGCTGCGAGTATAAAGGATAGGATTAGCATGGTGAACTCCTCTCTGCCAGTGCATACAAAAAGACCCTGGCACGTTTTGTACCAAGGTCTTGCGTACTAAAAGTTTAGCGTGATGGACCAGGTATCGAAATACCGTAATGGTGATCCACCAACCGTATCGGCCGCTACTCCCCTTGTTACTTTAACTATAGCTCGAACACATTTCTAAGTCAATTTATAAGGGACAAAATGTACGTACGCCCTGCCGCAAAACACTTTCATCCCCTCTCCATCCGTAGTAGACTAGTAGTGAACTGGAAAACTGCAGCTAGGGTTCCGCTATTCGATAGGACTGTGACCGAGGGCTGCATCTTTTACGAAAGTAGAAGGCACCTATTGACATAAAAGGTCCGAGGGGAAAGGTTCAGCGTATTTCGCATGCGCTGAAAACTTTCTCTTCGGGCCTTTTTTTATTTTTAAGGAGGTTATTGAGATGAAAATCGATGCGTTAAAAGCAGGTGTAGCGGTGATTATTCTGAATGAGAACAATGACGTGCTGCTTCAAAAAAGGAAGGATGTAGGACTTTGGGGTATTCCTTCTGGGCATGTCGAGATTGGAGAAACGGTTACTGAGGCAGCGGTAAGAGAAGTGAAAGAAGAAACGAATTTAGATGTTGCGGTTAAAAAGCTGATCGGCGTTTATTCGGAGCCGTCCTCACAAGTATTTCACTACCCAGATGGAAAAGTCGTTCATTTTATTACAACGTGCTTTCTCGCTGAAATCATAGGTGGAGATCTCAGGTCCAATTCAGACGAATCACTTGACGTGAAGTTCTTTCAGGCATCTAAGCTTCCGGAAAACTTATTAACGATGCATCCGAGATGGTTAGAAGATGCACTTGAACAGAGAGAGGGAGCTTTTATCCGGTAAAGCAGGTTTTCCTTTTCAAAATCAATGTGCTTTCGACGCTCTCGGTACCGCAACCGTACTCATCTTTTTCATATTAAACGTGTGAACAATGATTCCTAAGATGATGAACAGAACGCCTACTAAAGCGAGTCCAGTTGGGAGTGGACTTGTTAACAGGAGCGTCTCACCCATGATTACAAATAGAATCTGGGTCGACTGCGTGGCTTCCACTGTTGCGAGCTTTCCTTGGTGATGCTTCACGCGATTCGTTGCGATGAAGAATAGCGTTGTCGCGATGACGCCTGAACAAATCGCGACGATAAACGATTGTGTCACTTGACTCGTGCTCGGTAAGCCAACTTTGGCGACTGCAACCCCGCTAATAATCAACCAAAATGGCAAACTAGCGATCGTCATCCCCAGTATTCTCTGAAACGTATCGAGCTTTCCTTCACATAACTCCATCATCTTGCGGTTTCCGAGTGGGTATGCGAATGCTGCTAAAATAACAGGACCGATGCCGATCATGATCTGAACGATCGTGAGCTCACTCGCTTTTTGCTGTTGAATCAAAAGGACTCCGATCAAGATAATTAGCGAAATGGCGAGTGATTTTGTTTGGATGCGGTGTCGTCGTTTCACGATGCCAGTGGAGGTTCGTTCTACTTTGAAAAAGAAAGGAGCGACGAGGATCCCACCGATAATCGTGAATTGCCATGTGCCAGCGACTAACCATCCTGGTCCATACGTAGCTGCGTATGTTAAAGGGGCGTAGAAAAGGACGAAACCTACAAAACTCCACGTCAGCCATTTCCACGGTTCTTTTTTTAGTTCGATGAAAACTTGTTTTCGATTGCTTCTCATCAGTACAATGAGGAGTAGAAAGGGAACCATGAAGAGGAAACGGAGGGAAGAACTCCACATCCAGCTTCCACCTTCAAGTTCCATCGAGCGGTTCAAGATAAATGTAACGGCAAAAAACATCGACGAAAGAATACCGAGGGCTATCTCTTTCAATAAAATCGCTCTTTTCTGTATAGTATAGTTAATAATATGTATATTATAGTATATGTAGTAGTTTGTAAAATCAAATCATTGTGAGGTTATCGTATGAGTGAAAAAAATAACTGGGGAGACCCTGAGAAATTATCGAAGCAAGTCGGGGCAACGCTACGATCGATTAGGAAGGAACGAAATCTTTCGTTATCAGAGCTAGCAGAACGAACGGATGTTAGCAATTTAACGTTAGGGAAAATTGAAAGAGGGGAAGCGAATCCATCGTTAACGATCATCTGGAAGATTGCGAATGGACTCGCGATTCCGATTTCATCGCTGCTCGCAGAAAAACAAGACGTGGTGATATCGAAGAAACATGAAGGGCAGAAAGTGCTTAGCGCAGATGAATCTTTAGTCCTTGAACCGATGTTCAACATGAAGGGGTACGGTTCATTGGAAACGCATCGAGCGTTTCTGGAGCCGAACAGTGAGTACAGCGCAGATGCCCATCAGCAAGGTGTAATCGAGTATATCACTGTGATGGAAGGCCGTGTGAACGTGAGGGTGCAAAATGAGATCTATGAGCTAGAACGGTATGATTCGATCAAGTTTCAGGCTGATCAAGAGCATGCTTACATCAATCCAGACTCAGCTCGGGCCGTTCTACATTTCGTGATGATCTATACGCAGGCATAGAAAAAGCTGCCGATTCGGCAGCTTTATTCTCCCTTATTGAGATCGAACAATTGTCGCAGGGTGTCATCATTCACGATAAGATCATCGAGCGTATAGCCATCTAGAACCTTAAAATAAGCTTGCAGTGCGTCGTTGAGCACATGCTTCAATTGACACGCGGGTGTGATGATGCACGTGTTCGTTTCTCGGTCAAAGCATTCGACTAGATGAAAATCTTCTTCCATGCTTCGTACGATCTCCCCAACGTTTATGTCTTTAGGGTGTTTTGCGAGTCGTAGTCCGCCGTACCTTCCTCGGATCGTTTCGATATACTTCTTCTTTCCGAGCTCATGAGCGACTTTCATCAAATGGTTTTTCGAGATATTGTAAGCATCTGCGATTTCCTGGATGCTCGCTAATTTATCATTCTTCATACTCCCAAGATAGATCAACATTCTTAATGAGTAATCCGTATAATTTCTTAAACGCACGATCGTTCATCCTCATTTCAGTCCACTTTCCCTTTATTTTAGCACATCTGCCATTATGAAAACTTCTGTAAGGTTTTAAACGAAATGTGAACACTTTCGTAAAGATGTATTTTTTATATTGCTTTAAAAAGAGATCCCCTTTACCATAAAGATGTAAACAAAATACTTCTTTAAAATTATGGAGGTTTTCTTATGCTATCACCTAAAACGATTGCTACCATCAAATCGACTGTGCCTGTGTTGGAAGTCCACGGAAATGCCATCACGACACGTTTCTATGACATGCTTTTCACAAACCATCCTGAACTGTTAAACATCTTTAACCATGCGAACCAAAAGCAAGGACGTCAACAGCAAGCGTTAGCGAATGCCGTTTACGCAGCAGCGAAGCACATTGATCAGTTGGAATCGATCCTTCCTGTCGTGAAACAAGTTGCGCATAAGCATCGAAGTCTTGGTGTGAAACCAGAACATTATCCAATCGTCGGGGAGTATTTATTAAAAGCGATTAAAGAAGTGCTCGGGGATGCGGCGACAGATGAGATTTTGAGCGCATGGGAAGAAGCGTACGGCGTCATCGCAAGTGTGTTCATCGACGTTGAGGAAGAAATGTATAAAGAAGCAGAGGCACAGGTAGGTGGCTGGCGTAACGATCGCACCTTCGTAGTGGAGCGTAAAGAGCAAGAGAGTGACGTGATCACCTCATTTTATTTAAAACCTGTTGACGGTAGACCGCTCGCACCGTTCAAACCAGGGCAATACATCAGTGTCAAAGTAAACATACCGGGAGATACTTACACGCACATCCGTCAATATAGTCTTTCAGATGTTCAGGGTAAACCGTACTACCGCATTTCTGTGAAAAAGGAAGAAAACCCTACGAAGCCTGATGGCATCGTTTCAAACTTTTTGCATGAAGGGGTAAAAGAAGGCGATACGCTGAGCGTTACTGCACCAGCAGGAGACTTTTATTTAGAAGAAGGTACGAATCCAATCGTTCTATTGAGTGGTGGAGTAGGGATCACGCCACTAATGAGTATGGTGAAGGCTAGTGCAACACAGAACAGAAACACGACGTTCATTCATGCGGCGATCAATGGAAATGTTCATGCATTCGATAAGGAAGTGAGGGCACTGGATCACTCTGCTCTTGATTATTATACGTGCTATGAATCGCCTACGAGTGAAGATCGAAGGATGGGATTGTTTAATAAAGAAGGCTATGTAACAGGTGAATGGCTAAAAGAAATTCTTACGTTTGATCAGGAAACACATTATTATTTCTGCGGCCCATTAGCTTTTATGAAAGCGGTGAGGGAAGCCCTTGAATCGCTCGGTGTGAAAGAAGAACAAATGCATTATGAATTCTTTGGACCAGCAGTCGCACTCGAGCCATCGATTCATTAAAATGCTGTTAAGACATTTCCGTTAATGTGGAAATGTCTTTTTTTCAATTGTTGAGGGTTGGTTGCCGGTTTGAAATAATTGTTAGAAGGCGGAGTCAGGTACGTACCTGACCCCATAGATAGGAGGGTATCATGAGAATTGTCAACGGAAAGCGAACGTTCGAGCTGCGTATGTTGTTAGACAAACCTTTATTCGCTCATCTTTCAACATCATCTGAAAATGGACCAAGAGAATCACCGGTGTGGTTTCACTGGGAAGACGAGTGTTTATGGATGATCGGCAACCCCGGAAACACCTTCCCGTTACGGCTTAAGGAAGAACCGAAGTGTGCCATTGGAATCGTTGATTTTGATCACAACAAGGGGAAAGTATGGCACGCCGGTTTTAGAGGAAAAGCGACGGTCGAACCGTTCGATCAAGCACTAGCAGAGCGCTTACTGTCAAAATACTTAGGTGAAAATAAAGAGGTTTGGGACCAAAGGTTTCAGCACCAGGATGAAGAGAATGTTTTGATTCGCTTCGTACCTGAAACAGTTGTAGTGAGAGATCAATCGTATGGCCCGAGTATTTCCAAATGAATCCATCTACTATATACTGAACAACAATAGCTTAGAGGGGAGAAAATACATATGGATAGTATAATTTTTGATCTAGACGGAACGATATGGGATCCGATCGATACGGTGATCGATGCTTGGAATGAGAGTATCAGTCAAAGTCCTCACACGGACAAACAGCTAACGCGTGAAGATTTCGAACGGTCGATGGGATTGCAGATGGATCAGATCAGTAAAATGTTTTTTCCAGATGTTCGTGAAGAAGAAAGAAAACAACTCATCGATGCATGCGGGAAGAATGAACTAGGTACGATTGCCGAAAAAGGTGGATCTCTTTATGAGAACGTTCCTGAGGTTCTCAAGGTTCTTGCTCAGTCGTACAAGCTTTATATCGTAAGCAACTGTCAGGATGGGTATATCGAGGTGTTTTATGACTATCATCAACTAGGTGAACACTTTTTAGATTATGAAAACCCGGGTAGAACAGGGCTTTCAAAGGGTGAAAACATTAAGTTGATCATGGAACGAAACAACCTTCATAATCCTGTTTATGTAGGCGATACGGAAGGGGACAGAAAGGCTGCCAGGTTCGCTCAGATTCCTTTTGTTTATGCAAAGTATGGGTTTGGTCAAGTGAGTGAGTATGACGATGTGATCGAAAGGTTCGATGATCTTTTAACATTGTACGGGAAATAGATGGGTAAAATAAAATAACCGCACTGCCATTAATAAGGTGCGGTTTCCAAGGTCGTTATCGCGTTGCAACTTTGATCGTAAACGATGGAAAGTTAGCTCTTTCTGCATAAGACGCAGCTTCTTTGTACGTACTGAAACAAACATCTAACGTGGTCCGAGCACCGTTGTCTTCGAGTACTGTGATCACCCACACACCGATCATCTCCGTAATCATTATTTCTTATTTTATTCAATAAGTATCCTCCATGTTCGGTGATTTTCGATAAAAATATACGTGTACAGACCAATTTTTTTAAGAAGGGACACGAAGAATTGGCATGCTTCTTGTTTTGAGATAACGACAGCAATAAGCCGATTTTGTGATAGGTAAAAAAGCGTGAAGAAAAGCCGTATGGATCGAAGAGCAGGTAAGAACGTGAAGCTGTTTTATGGCATCGTGCTCGTTTTGTTTTCCATCTTGATCGCAAGACTATTTTACATACAACTTTTGCATTGATTTTCCAGCACGGTTTTGATAATGTAATTTGAAATAGAGGAAAAGGTGTGAGTTCACATGGTCAACGAACGATTGTCATTCACACAACTTCATCATAACAACTAGCCTTGCTATCCGATTTTCTAAAAAGAAATCGCACATAGGAAGGCTATTCTTCATGAAACCGCATCGATTAAGTGACGAACTTAAATCGATGCGGTTTTTTTATACTTTTTTAGGAGGAATGGATATGAAGAGCTTTCAAAATGTAAAAGGAACGCAGGATTTTTTGCCTAAGGATCAGAGGGTAAGAAGGGAGATCGTCCGAACGCTTGAAGATTTGTTCATTCAATACGGATGCCAGCCGCTTGAGACGCCAATCTTGAATGAAACGAGCTTGATGGCTTCGAAATACGCGGGTGGCGATGAGATTTTGGAGGAGATGTATCGATTATCGGATCGGGGAAATCGAGACCTTGCGTTACGATATGACTTGACGATTCCGTTCGCAAAAGTGGTGGCGATGAATCCATCCTTAAGCATGCCTTTTAAACGGTACGAGATCGGAAAGGTATTTCGAGACGGTCCCATCAAAGCGGGGAGGTTCCGCGAGTTCACGCAGTGCGATGTTGATATCGTTGGTGTGGATACACAGCTTGCTGAAGCAGAGTTGATGATGATGGGGTTAGAAGGCTATCGTCGGTTAAACCTCGATGTGGTGATTCAGTACAACAATCGGAAGCTGTTGATCGGCATGCTGAACGTTTTCGGAACGCCGCGTGACAGGGTGAACGATGTGATATTAACACTTGATAAGCTGCCGAAGATTGGTGTGGACGCTGTGGTGAACGAGCTAGAAGACAAAGAAGTATCACCTCAGCGTGTAACGGCGATCAAGCAGTTTCTTGAAGAGGAGGGGAATACGGAGCTTTCTTATTTTGAACGGTTCAGTGAGTCTGAGAACGTACTGAGAGAAGGGATTGAAGAGCTTAGGGAATTGCAATCTTATTTAATGTATCTCGGTATCGATGAGAAATGCGTCTTCAATCCTTTTTTAGCGAGAGGGTTGGATATTTACACGGGAACGATTTATGAAGTGTTTTTGAGGAGCGGCAGCGTAACATCGAGCATCGGAAGCGGGGGAAGGTATGACAATGCGGTCGCTGGCTTGATCGGACGTGATGAGCCGCTTCCGACGGTCGGAATTTCTTTTGGACTGGACGTCATTTATACGGCGATGAAAGAGGAGATTGAGGTAAAAGAGAGCGCGATCGAGTATGTTATCATCCCAATAAACACAGGGGTGCAGGCGTTGAAGCTTGCGAAGGCTTTCAGGGACAAAGGAAATCGTGTTGAGGTTGATATGAGCGGACGGAAGGTAGGGAAAGCGATGAATAAAGCGCATCGAGAAGGCATTCCTTACGTGATCATCATTGGTGAAGAGGAAGTGAAAAACGGAACGTACAACGTGAAAAACATGGCAACGGGTGATGAGAATACAGAGCGGTTTGAATTTTGATGACGAGCCCATCGCTACTTTTCTTTCATGGATTAGTGACATCACCATGGGCATTCATCATACACTATCTTGGGGTGAGGAAAATGCCAAGAGTAAAGTACAAAGATTCAGATGTTGCCTTGATGGCAAGGATGATGAGAGCCGAAGCCGAAGGAGAAGGGAAACAGGGGATGCTCTATGTAGGAAACGTCATCGTCAATCGTGCGCAGGCCGATTGTTTGGATTTCCAGGGGTTACGAACCATTCCTCAGGTGATCTATCAGGTTCAGGGAGGCAACTATTCATTTGAAGCTGTCCAAAAAGGGAACGTTTTCTACCATCGAGCGCGAGAATCTGAGAAGCGATTAGCGAAACAAAATTTGGATTACTGGAGGCAACATCCAGGGAAATACGCGCTCTGGTACTTCAATCCTTACGGGCCATGTCCTTCAACATGGTACGGTCAGCCGTTCTCTGGTCAATACAAAAACCACTGTTACTACGAGCCAGAAGGCGGCACGTGTGCGAGTGTTTATCGATAGGTGTTATTTGTAACAAATAAACCATAGTGAACGGGCTCGCTCGCTATGGTTTTCTGTTATTTTCGCTTCCTTGAGAGTGGAGGTGGCGGTCCGATGACGACTGCGCCAGCACCTTCGATCGGCTCTAGCGCTGCAGCCATTTTCTTCGGCTCAATATTGTATGCTTGTTCGTAAACAGGAAGTGGCGTTTGCGTTAACATCGTAGAACCTTCCTGCGTTTGAAACTGATCATTGTTAAAGAATAGAAGCAGTTTTGTATCGTCAGAATCAGCTGAGATCCAGTGCCAGTAACCCATTGGGATGAACACCGTTTCGCCTGGTTTTGTCAGCTTGTACGTTTGTAGTTTATTGTTGTTAGGGTCAAGAATGCCAATGGTTGCCGAACCAGAAATAAGGTAGTCCAACTCCCATGCGTTCGGATGCCAGTGAGGTTCTCTAATAAACCCCTTCGACATATTTAGTTCTGCGACAGATCCTCCGATCATGGCAGGCATCTGTGTGGAAGATAAAAGATAGACGATGTTTTCTGGATCTCTTTCAAACAACACGCTGTTGTTTATATCAAAAAACAAATTTGGTGTACCTTTTCCACCGACTAGATTTCGGTTATCGGTGATATACCCTGAAACGGGACTCGTCATATGATTTCCTCTTTTCATGTCAAACTTCTCTATTATCATATGTACGTAACTTTATTTGGACTAGTTAGGGGTCTAGTTTCTAGAGAACTATGTTCTTGTCCTTTGTATCCTTCAATATAAGAGAGCTTACCCTGCTTGGATAAGCTCTCTTATACGTGGGAAGCGTTCATTGCTTTGAACTCTTGATGACCTTTGGTCTCTTGTATTTACTCTTTTTGGAGGAGCTATTTTGCAGCTGCTTCATTTGGAGCTTCTGAGCCAGGTCGGTTTGACCGTTCTCGCTTCGACCGTTCTTTGTTCGTTCGTTATTAGTACTTGGAGCTACTTGAGGCTCTGGTGTTCGAATCGTTCCGCTACTCTCGCCAATAACACGAACCGTCTCTGATACCCGATCGATCGGTGCGTTCGATGTTTCTTCTAACAATGCGAAGTGAAACTCGTAGTTGCCAAGTTCTCTAAATGTACCGAGGATCGTTGCGCACGTATCCGGGTTAACGCCCTCGAACACAAACGTACCGAGGCTATCGAACGTGATCGGTGTACCATCCATAAAGAATAAATCAATATTCTGGGCCTGATCGGGATTGCCCAATGAAACGAGAACGTTTGTATTTAATGTTGGATTGCAGTCGATTGAGAATACACAGATAGACAAGATGTTTTGTACATCCGTATCGACGATAGAAGGGTTTCTGACGACTAAATAAAGAGACAACCGAATTAACCACCTTTCATAATCTATCTTAAAGTATATGCAAACGGGCTTTTATTGGATTGGATGACTTGCGTCTAATTTTTGGGAAGTGGATAACGAAGGTGAGTTCGACACCATTCGGGGAGTGACAGGCACTCCATAGGGAACTTTATGATGGGGTAAGCCGTAGATAAGGTAGAAGATCTTTAGCCTATCAGGAGGAAGCGCTTATGTTCACAACCATCATGTCACTATTACTCGCGATCGTTCTTATTGCTTCAATCGTTCTCGTTATAAAGAAACGAAGAAAGGCGGGGCAAACTGGATTGAAGAGTGCGCTAACACCGATTTGCTTCTTTTCAATCGCCATCATCAACTTGTTCGGAATGTGGTTTGATCTTCTTGGAGTGTTCATATGGTCCCTAAACATCATCTTATTGTTGGTAGGGGCATACATTACGAAATACTCACTTGTCCAAGAAAAATGAGTTTCATAGCCAATAACTAAATATGAGGTGAAGAGGGTGTTATGAGATTATCTCATAACGCCCTTTCTTGCGTTCGACAGGATTCGGGGAGTGACAGGCACCCGAATCTTTTTTTTGGACATGCCCCTTTTTGCGCTTTCGTTTCGATATATAGGGTGAAAGCGAAAGGAGGTGACACACATGGCAACAGCTTCTCTTAATAGCACGCAGCTTCGTATGGTACTTGACGTTGGAGTCGATGAGAAAGGTAAGACGATCTTTCGCAGCAAGAACTTCAACAACATCAAAGTCACAGCTTCGACGGACGCATTGTTCACCGTTGCAGCAGCGCTAGCTCCACTACAACAGCACACGATGTTTGCGGTTGAGCGCAATGATTCTTCTGATCTACTAGGCTAGTACGCTATCCAACTAAATAAGGGAGGAGGTACCCGACATGGCAAAAACACTTGAACTTCAATTTCTTAACGCTGACAACAAGCCGTTCTCGATCTCACTTAACGATCCGGTCGAGCCGGTAGATGCAGCAGCGATCTCCGCTGCGATGGACACATTGCTTCAACAGAACATCTTCTCTACTAGCGGTGGTGATCTTGTATCAAAACGAGGCGCAAGAATCGTTGAACGTAACACGAGCGACGTGATCATCTAATCTACCTGAGAGAGCACTTGCTCTCTCTTTTTCCAGTAGCTAAAAAAAGGAGGGATTGTCGTGGAGTCTTGGATGACACTCATCAGTGATGTTGGTTTTCCGGTCGTGGTGACGCTCTACTTGCTTCACCGCATCGAACAGAAGCTCGACACGCTGAACGATACGATTCTACAGCTGCCAGAGAATATCTCGTTACGTAACGATCACTAACAGGAGGATGGTGAGGGCTCCCTCACCACCTCACGCTTATACATATTGAAATACCAACTTCATAGTGAACAAGTCCTCGTCCATTTTCAAAAAAGCAGAATGGTGCGAGGTGTCTTTCGTAATGTCTTTTTTCTGAAAGCTGTTCAGAACGTGGAACCCTAGTAACACGTTTTAAATCTAAACTTGACAGGTTAGCTGAAGCCGATGAAATAACTTTAGCGTTCCCGCAGAACACGCAGTTCCCGATTTCTGCGGCGGGAGACTATGGCGTGAACAGCCCTAATGGTTCGGTGAGGTAACCAGGCGTACTACGGTACGGGTAGCAGGGAGAAGACGACGCACATGGGACTGGTTTCATGTGTAGAAAGCTCTCTGTTGAAGGAATTCAAGCGTTCAAATTGGGTGATACGGTGGCCCCCTCAGACAAACTCAGTACCATTCAGGACGTCTGCTTTTTTCTACAGTACTTCGTGCTGTAGAAAAGGTAGTCTTTCTCTGTCCAATGTTTCCTTATCAAATCTAGTTCATTCAGGTTATTGAAGAGCGGTAAGTCAAGGGAATCGTAGATGTTTATGAAAAAAGAAAAGCCGTTAAAAGGTAGAGGAAATAGAAAGAGTGAATAGGGAAGGTGCTAAGTTAGTAGGTAGTGTGAGGGGCGGGGTCAGATTTAGAGGGGTGAATCCATAACGTTTATAAAGTCAAATAGTGTTTTAGATAGAGAGGGACAAGGAGCACGTGAGCTTGTCCCTTCACTAGTTTACAGACTCATTCATCAAAGCGTTCCGTCATCGCTGAGGAATTTGTTATTCATCCGGCTGTTTTTGGAGCACCTTTTTTATTAATGGAAAGGAATAGCGTCATACCGATGATGCAGGTCATACCGATCCATTGAAAATAGCCAAAGGGTTCACTTAACCAGATAACCATCGTTAATACCGCGGAAAGTGGTTCCAAGTTACCAATTAAACTTGTTTCTTTAGGCATTAGATAGTTAAGGCTTTCAATGTAAAACCAAAACGCAACCATTGTACCAAATATAATGACAAAGATAAGATACATATAAATCTCAACTGTAAAGGTTGAAAATTCTGCTCGCCAGGGAGGGTGTATAAACCCTAAGCATATTCCTCCAATAATCATTGCCCATCCAACAACAACAAGGGAATCAAATTCTCTAAGTAAAGGAATAGCATATAACGTGTAAAAGGCAAGGGCTACCCCCGATAAAATGCCCCAAAAGATAGAGATCCCAGGCACCGATAGTTCAGAAATCGATCCGTTGGTAAGTAATAAAAAGGTCCCGAGTAAAGCAAGAAAGACAGTCATCCCATCGTATTTATTGAAAGAAGTTTGTTTCCGAAAGAACAAATAAACGATGATCATAACTGGAGCGAGATATTGCAGCAGTGTAGCAACAGCAGCATTTCCATAATTAATAGAAGCCATATAAGTGTATTGGACCGCCAGCATGCCAAATAATCCAAAAATGACGATCTGACCAGCACTGCGCTTATTCTTCCAGATCCTAATCATGCTTAAGCTGTTTTTCCTTAATGATTGAACAGCCAACAGTAAAATCCCTGCTAAAAGTAAACGAATGGTTACGAGCCAATTGACATTGATCGCGAAATCTTGGAAAAGTTTTTGTGAAACCGTGCCCCCTACTCCCCAAAAGACAGCACCTGTTATAACCAGCAGTAACCCTTTGCTTCTAATATGTCTTTCTATCAAATGCATTCACCTCAATACTATAAAGATAATGATATAATAGTTGAAAAAAAGCGGAGTTTATAGTCATATTGAATCTAAAAATATAAATATATTGAGGTGGTAGTTTGCAGATAAAAGATTTTAAGTTAGACGAAGAATTAAAAGAACTGACAAAGCACCGTACCATCGAATTACCGATCGCCTGTTATGAAACGACAATTTCCAAAAATGTAAATGGGTATATCCCCCTCCATTGGCATGAGGAAGTACAATTTGTACTTGTTAGGAGAGGGGAAGGAATCTTTCAAATAAATGAAGTGAAGGTTGTATTGAAAGAGGGAGAAGGCTTATTCATAAATAGTGGTCAGTTGCACATGGCTGAAGAAAACCTGCAAACAGGCTGTGACTATATTTGCTTAAATGTTTCACCTCATTATGTGCTGCCACATGAACTCTATTCGAGATATGTTTTTCCGTATATTAAAGCAACGAATTTGCCTTACCGATTCATCGGAACAAAGAGTTCCTGGGAGAAAAATATATTGAACTCGATTCTTAGCGTTCATTTTTTAATTGAAGAAAAAGCCCCATATTTTGAACTTGATACGTTTATGGTGATAAACCAAATGTGGAAAGAACTTATTATGAATGGTCTGCCATTAGAGTACGACGAAGTAGAAGCTGTAAAACAAAGTCGGATGAAGCAAATGGTAACGTTCATACATCATCACTATGGAGAAAAAATCACGTTAGATGATATTGCAGGATCCGGACACTTAAGCCGGGCTGAATGTTGTCGATATTTTAAAGCAATGTTAAGGAAGACACCGTTAACCTATGTTTTGGATTATCGTATCCAGAAGAGTTTAGTTCTTCTTCAGCAACCTGACGCTAATGTGACCGACGTAGGCTATGAAGTAGGATTCAATAGTACAAGTTATTTCATTAGTAAGTTTCGAAATAAAATGGATATGACTCCCTTGGCCTACAAAAAAGAGTTTCTCAGTAATTATTTGGGTGAAGAGAAGGAGAAAGATGGTAATGGTTGATACATTCAGTTCCACTCGGATGGGATTTTAGCTGATGGATGTGGGTAACAAAAAAAGTTGGCCTTTACCCTCAAAGAACCTGATACAAAAACAAACCTCTCACTTTACGTTGAGAGGTTTGTTTAATAAGTGAATCACTAGAGTGAAATTGAAACTGCAGAATAAATCAGTAGTCCGCCCATAATCATTCGAAACGCTCTGTCGTGTTTTGCGAGAAAGGTTTTTAAAATAGAACCGAATGCTGACCATACTAGCAATGCTAGCCATCCTAAAAAGATGGTGATCATCAAATAGAATACGATAGAAAAAAGCGAATGGTGAAACGGTAAGATAAAGGCACTCATGACTGTTAAAAAGAACAAAATACTTTTGATATTAATCACTTGAAAAATGAAACCTGATAAAAAAGAAGAATGAACTTCTTCAGTATCCTTCTTTTGCTTATTAGACAGACTCACCTGCCAAGCGAGGTAAAGAAGGTAGACGGCACCAGCTAGTTTAAAGTAGGGCTCTACGATAGGAATCCAATTGTAGAGGCCTGCTGTGAATAGTGCACTGACTACTCCGAGGACGGCAAATCCTGTCATGATGCCGCTATTAAATTGCCATGCCCCTGTAAATCCAAAACGCCTTGCTTCATTCATCATTAGAATGTTACTGGGTCCAGGTGTGATCGACGTAATAATCACATATGAAAGAAACGCTAACATGCTCATATCATTCACCTTCACTTACTAAATTTACTTTCTGATAGCTTTTATTGTAAGATGGTCATATCGATAAATAAAATTGAAATTATAAAAAGTATTATCATTTTTTTCGATAGATAAGAAACTGTAAGGAGAAATGATATGGAAATTAGACACTTGATTACATTTCAATCCATTATAGAATCAGGCAGCTATACGGGCGCAGCTGCAAATTTAGGTTACACGCAATCCACCATAACCTCTCATATTCAAGCACTTGAAAACGAAATCGGAGGGGCGCTTTTTACTTATGTAAAACGAAAACTACAGCTGACTCATTTGGGGAGAGAATTAATTCCTTTAGCAGAAGATTTACTCTCTACTCATGAACAGATTAAAAACATACAAAACAGCCGGGAAGTTAAAGGTGTATTAAGAGTTGCGGCTCCAGAGTCATTAACCATCTCTCGTTTAGGACCGATCATAAGAGAATTTTCCATAAGGTATCCGGAAGTAAGACTGATCTTAACCAACGGGACTTGCGGACAAAACCAAACCGATTTATTAAGCGGACGAGTAGACATCGCTTTGATGGTATACCCAGAAATAAGTTTAGAAAAATGCATCCATCATACGTTAAGAAAAGAGGAGATCGTTCTTATAAGCAGCAATGATGGTCCGGATCATTTTAATGAGTATAAACATGACGAAAATCAGGTTTTTATAACAAATGAAGAAGGCTGCAGTTATCGGACTATGTTCGAAAGATATCTTATAAAGCATGGCATTCATCAGTTTCAAACGATGGAGTTGTGGAGCATTGAAGCTATCAAACAAATGGTCATAAGTGGACTTGGATTTGCAGTGTTGCCCTACATTACTGTAAAAGAAGAGGTAGAAAGCGGTAAACTGAAGGTCCTCAAGCATACTGAACAGCTTGATCCGCTTTATTCCCATATGCTGATAAAGAAGAAAAAGTGGTTGTCTCCAGCCGTAGAAGCCTTTGCTGAGCTAGTATTAGATTCATCATTCAGTAACTAAAAAGATGCGAAAAATTCATGTATTATCTATGAGAAGGTTGTATTGAATGGATGGGATTGCTTACTCGGAAGAGAAGCGCTAGATGAGCTTTTCATGGATGTTAAAGAGGAACTTGATAAAACAACCGCTAGAGGGTGAAGTTGTGTTATTAAATGAGTATATGGAGTCCAATTACCCTAACCTAGAACTCAAACCGCCTTTATTTTATAACTGGGACATTGGAATTCGATTTCAATTAGGAGTGGAACTAAGTGAAGCAAGTACTAACGACGATCCTGCCTACATACAAGGGGTGTACAACAGAGCGATCACGTTATTTGAGTGCTTACATTCCCACACAGATAACATGTTCGTTGTAGTCGATGTGAATGATTATGGGGACGGAAAACCCTTAAAACCTAAATTACGGAACTTTTCTCCATATGTTAAGGAGAAATCCGTATTGTATAAGGTGAGACATCAATCGATTCTTCAAGATCACGACGAAGATGAAAGATTCAAAACACATCGATTTACATTAATGTGTAAAACACCGGACTTTAAACACAAGCAGATGTTAAAGGCGATTTGTAATCAAGATATGGGGATAAAACCTAAGATTGAGCACAGAGTGTATTTCATAAATCTTAATAAGAAAACGATATTTCACGTGTATGACGATAGGGGTTGTGATGTGTTGGCTGCCTCTCCTGAAACAATCGGGGAACTCTATAAGCGATATTACGATTGGATATTAGGATATGACCGAGAAAGGATAGACAAGGTATTTAAGTAGAGATCTATGCTTCTTTCTACTTCAGGAATAATTCACTTTTGTTCCTCGACTGAATGATCATTATGAAAACGGGGAGTTAATGGCGGTTATAATTGATCCAAGCAAAAACCCTAAAGACCTAAGTCTTCAGGGCTCCACCTTTTTATGCTTTCTTCCAGTATGCTGATTCTTTGCTAGAACGTACAGGAGGGAACGTTTCCCCGCTTTCGAGGCTAATGTGTTTTTCATCCTCTGTTACGTCTCCACTTCCATTTCCGTTTGTTAAACCATCAAATTCATACTTTCCGTTCTCAGGTGCTTTTTCTCCAGTTTTGTAACGATCTGCCATGATTTCATCACTCCTACGTTTAAAATTTAGGTAACTACATAGCGTATGTATCACGATACGATCGTTTTCAAACCGCTGAATGTGCAATCAAAACAAAAAAGGCCAGAGGCTGCTGCCTCTGGCCTTTTTGAACTGCTTTACTCACAATCTTCTGTGTAAAGGTAGCTTACATCTCACTTTCCTCTTTCCCATTCGCATACTTGTAAAGAATTATCCCGATTGTAATGACCATGCCGATGGCTTTCAGAAACATATAGCCAAAGTCCCCTCTGGTTAAGTCAAAGATGATCGCCCCTAAGAAGAAGATAGCAGCTAGGATGAAAACAATCAGTTTTACCTTACTCATTTGCACACCACCTTGTTTTTTATCCATTACCCTCTTCAGGTAGAAAAAAACAATATTTGTAAGGAAGTGGCATCTACTCAGTGACTACCTTTTTTCCGTGCCTTTCATTTGATTGATCGAGCAGCATCTTCGTAGTATCTCGGATGAGTGTTGGCAGGACATCGAACGAATAAGGTTTATAGACACGCTCCGTCCATTTGTGTCCGTCCTTCCCATACACGCCCATGTTCACAGACGGAACGTTTAATTCACGTATGGCTTTGATTTGAATCGGATACGTTTTTGAGAGCTCAGGAAAGTTCTTCACGAGTGCATCGATTTCATCATCCGTCTCATGCAGCGATAAGAAACTACCATCTGCAAGGTATGGAAAGAACTTCTTCACTGCGAACGTTTCCCCTGTGCGCTTTGCCGTTTCATCTAGATTACGCTTCACAACATCAAGCAAAAGCTGGTCACGCTCACTTTCTCCCAAATAATTGTGGGGAAGGTAAGGAGGACCGAAGAAGATGATCACTCTTGGTTTCTTATCTGGATCAAGCTGTTGAAGTGCTTCTACGATTTTAAAACAAAGCATGCGCGCCTCGAGGTCTTCGTTTTCCTCGATGACTTGGGCAGTCACTGAGTCGACATCTGCGCCTTTTCCTTTCAACTCATCGATAAATGATTCAAGACTCGTAACTTCGATATGCCACGAGAGATTTCGAGTCGGAAGTCCCGTTCGCTTGATGAACTCTTGGTAGTTCGCTGAAAGCGTTGCTTCGACCTCTATACAAGCATCCACCGTCAGTTCCTCAAGCTTTCTCATCACATCCTTCGCCGTCGCTTCATAAATAAAATAGTTAAAATACAAGTAGCTGCTTTTCGCGGTCTGAACGTTATAGAAATCTTTCGTGTCCTTCTGATACAAACACGAAGGAGGAAGGATGAGCTCCCCAGGAATATTTTCTGCTAAGTTGATGTTGTTGTTGATTCTTCGATTGATTTCAGCTGAGATCAACGTTGAGTCGATTCCAGATAGGGTGTCACCAACATGCGTTTCTCTCCCATAAATATAAAAGCTCGGTAAAAGCTTTCCGGCTGAACCGGTATAAATATAGCGATGTGGATCACCGTCGTATTGAGGCGTCATAAAGTCAGCGTTGATTGCACAAACAAAGTTCAGCCCTTGTCGCTTCAATCGATTTAACTCTGATATCGCCGTCGTGATCCCTTTATGCTGGCTTTCTTCATCGGGATTCCCCATGTAGAGGATGTTTCCATTGAGCTCTTCTTGATGCATCGAAAAATAGAGTAAGTTTACAAGATGGACCGCTACACCACTCTGCATATCGAGTGCCCCTCGACCAAACAGCCAATCACCAGACTCCGCATCTTTCTTTACGTCTTGATCAAACTGATAGTTTTTGAAAAAGGCCTCTAACGCATCGGAGTTCAGCGCATCTTTTTTCAAGCTGCCATAATCATCCGTCCCAACTGTATCGAGATGCCCATGGAACAGTATCGTGTTCTTCGTATCGTTTTGACTTTTAAGGAATGCGAAGATATTCTTTCTACCTAGTTTCTGATCGACAGCCTGCTCCCAAACAAGGTGAGGATTCTTTTTGAAATATGGAAAGGATAGCAGCGTATCTTTAATAAAGTCCGCAACAGCTGCTTCTCCTGATGTACCGTTGATGCTTTCGATCTCAACCAAAGCCCGAGTTAGTATTTCTACTTGCTCTGGTATCGTTTTATCGATCAATTTATGATACATGAGCTTGTGCCCCCTTACTTCTGTTCATTAATGTAGTTCAAAATTGTACTACAATTTTATTGTAAGGCCTTTCTTTCGATTTGAATAGCCTAAATTTTTCAAGCAAGTGCTTGGCTTAGAAGCGTAGGTCGCTTATGCTAGTAGTACCGTACATTTAAAGTAGAGGGGATCACCTATGACAAAAAAGTCTGCTGAACAAAGGATTGTCGATAAGTTAAAACAAGCTATCTTGAGGAGAGAGCTTGCGCCCGGAACGAAATTAGTAGAAGCGATCATATCGGAAAAGCTGAACGTAAGCAGGACCCCGATCCGTCATGCGTTTCGAAAACTAGAAGAAGAAGGCTACGTGACGCTTGTACAGAACAAGGGTGCGTACGTGGTACAGCCAGACATAAAGGAGATCATTCAGGCGTTTGAACTGCGGATCGAGCTAGAGTGTATCGCAGTAAAGTTCGGGCTCGATAAGGTCTCAGATCACGATATCTTAAGGTTAGAAGAGACGCTCGAAGAAGAGGTGAGCGTTTATAAAACA
The DNA here is from genome assembly GCF_947387515.1 of Alkalihalobacillus sp. CinArs1. GTDB lineage: Bacteria > Bacillota > Bacilli > Bacillales > Guptibacillaceae > Guptibacillus. The sequence goes on from NZ_CANDOB010000002.1 coordinate 387,729, forward strand.
GAAGATATCCCAGAATACATCGCGCTTAACAAACGATTCCACATGCTTCTAGCAGACAGGAGCGATAATAAATACATAAGTGAATTTTTGCGTAAGGTGATCGATCAAATCGATATTTACCTGCGAATTTATGATGTCGTCGATACGCAGAGTGAGGAAAAGAACATAAGTCTCGATGAACATCGGAAGATCATCGAAGCGATCAAGAGCGGAGACGTCGAAGAAGTGCAAAACGCAATTCGCCATCATTTAGAGAGTACGCTCGATACATTGAAGCAAACTGCAGAAGGGTATAAATCGCTCGATCAAATGTTGTAGGAAAGGAAAATGACAATGATGTATACATTTGTTCCAATCACATTGGAATACCTGAAAGAAATTGACGCATGGGACTATGAAGGCCGCTTCGAAAACCTCTTTATGAAACCGTACTTTACTTCTTATGAGAAAGACGGTGTGCTGATCGGTCCTGGTGGATGTGATGGTTTCGTGGCTCTTGAAGGGGAAAAAGTTGCTGGACTTTTTGAGTTCACAGTAAGCGGTAATACAGTGGAGATCGGACTTGCTCTTCATCCTCGTCTAGTTGGGAAAGGACTCGCCGTCGATTATGTAAACGAGGGGATTCAGTTCGGATTAAATTACTATGACGCGAGGATCGACGTGGTTAGGTTAGAAGTGGAGAAAACAAATAAAGCAGCCATCCGAGTCTATGAGAAAGCAGGATTTAAGAGAGTGGACGAAACGGATGACGACATTGTCATGAAGAGAGATGTAGAATAACACAAAATGATTGGAAGGTTAGTTGATTGAATAAGGCGAAGGAATCTAGAAAGTACGTATTATTTGTCGTCGCATTTTTTATTTTGATCACGATCGATCGGTTTCTGATCGAAGCGAAATGGTTCGATTATCTTTATTATTTCTTCATGCTATCTGTGCTCGCGTTGATCAGCGTCATCCATTTCAAACAGAAAAAATGGGTGTATGCAGGAATCTTTACGATTCTATTATTCTGGTATGTTTATGGGTTTCAATTCATTTAATACAAAGACAAATTCATAGCAGCAAGGGGGAAGTGAACGATGAATGTCAATCGATTTAAGCTATGGCTCGGTGCTGTGATTTTCGCTCTCGTTGCTTTTTTCATCACGAAGCTCGTTTGGAGTACAGTTCCGACTGCGTTCTTACTCGTTTATTTAATGGTTGGGTATCTTGTCATCTTCTTTTTAACGGTCATCATTCAAAGTAGGAAAACGTAGCGGATGGGGGATGTGCGGTAGTGAAAAAGTTCGTTCTTTTGTTGGGAATCATCTTACTTCTTATAGCGGGTGTTATGTATTTTACCGATGTTGGGGCAGAAAGAGTTTCGTTAAATGTAAATGAAGAAGTTACGGTAGAAGGGATGAGCTCGCTCGATGTCAAAACAACGTCAGCAGACATTGTTTTTCGTTCTACAACAGAGGAGAAGCTTTCTGTAACGTTGGAAGGAACAGTCAAGAAAGATGGCGATAACCAGGAGATCGACGTGACAGAGAAAGATGGAAATCTTGAGGTTACGTATGTACCTGATAGTAAGCTTGGAGTTAATCTTGTAAGCAAAAATGTAACGCTCGTTATCGAAATACCAGAGAATGCTTTTGAAACGTTAAACGTTCGTTCCACGTCTGGGGATATTGATGGGGTAGCACTTACGACCGATACCGTCATGATCGAGTCGACTTCTGGTTCTCATACGCTTGAAGGATTTACAGCCACAACCGTTTCGTTAGCAGCTACAAGCGGAAACATAGAACTAGGCGAGAGCACAATCGAAGATCTTTCGATAGAGTCGACGAGCGGAAGTATCGAGGTTGATCGTCTAACTGCAACCTCTGGGGAGATCGAGGCAACGTCTGGAGATGTCACGCTCGTAACGGAAGAAGAAAGCGAAACGTTTGAGATCGAAACGACGAGCGGCAGTGTCGAGGTGATCTATTCAAAGAAGCCTACAGACCTTGAGATAACGTTCGATGGAAACTCGGGCGAAGCTGATAGTAGCCTGAAGGATCTGTTATACAAGGAGAAAGAAGAGAACGAATTTCATGGTGTGATCGGAGAAGCGACGAATAAGCTAGTGGTCGAAACTACGTCAGGAGATTTCTCGGTAAAATAAGTCTCTTGGTCCTCTTGATTGAAACGGTTATTTGAAAAAGGGAGCTCGTCAACGTACTGACGAACTCCCTTTTCGTTTTATGAATCTGAATCTGCTGCTCTCGACGCGTAAGGATAGATGGGATCACGTAATGAGAACTCATACGTGTACCCGTCAACGATTCCGACGACTTTATCGCTTTTATAGAGATCGAGCATGAACGCGGCCATTTCTTTTGCTGTGTGATACTGCGGAACAGCTTGTTCATAGCTAAACTCATCAACATCCAACGAGCGTTCGGCAAATTCTGTTTCAGTTGCAGCAGGTGCCAGGACTTTCGCTTTTAGCTTCGCCCCTTTTCCTTCGAGCTCTTGCGCTAATCCTTCTGTAAACGCACTAACGAAGAACTTTGTTGCACAGTACGTCACGGCATCGGCGACAATCGTGTATCCTCCCCCTGATGAGACATTAATCAGCTGTGTTCCTTCTTTATCCGCATAATCGCGAACGTAAAGAGACGACAGAATTGTGAGCGCTTCGTTATTTAATCGAAGCATCGTTTCGATCTTCGGTAAGTCTTGATCACCTACAGAATCAAAGTTCCCGAACCCGGCATTGTTGATCCACGTGTCGATTTCATATTCCTTAAGGTTTTCGTAAAGGTTATACACTTGTTCGTTGATCGATAAGTCGGCGACGCGCACGACGACGTCCAATTCTGAATTGATGTTTTGGATTTCCTTTTTTAGTGCTTCTAACTTTTCTTCTCTTCGTGCGACAAGAATAAGATTCTTACCCTCTTCGGCAAACGTTAACGCCGTTTCATAGCCTATCCCTGAGCTTGCTCCAGTAATGACGGTGTATGTCATGTGAATTCCTCCTTTATTTGCTATGATCATAGCGTAACTGTTAAAGTTCACTTTAAGGCAAGCCGTTTGTTTTAAAAAATTGGAGGTTGCTATGTATTCGATAAGTGAAGTTGCCGCAAAGGTCAATATAAAGCCGCATACAATACGCTTTTATGAGAAAGAAGGAATCATCGAGCCGCTTAGGGATGAAAATGGTGTCAGAGAGTTTGATGACGCCCTCATCAAATGGCTCATGTTTATTAAAAAGTTAAGAGAAACCCAGATGCCGATCACGGACTTAAAGAAATATGCCCTTCTGTTTAAAGAGGGTGATCACACTGCACGAGAGAGGCTCATGCTATTAGAGAATCACCAAAAGAAGATTCAGCACCAGATTGAAACGCTCAAGGCAACAGACGAGATGCTCGATGGAAAGATCGCTGCATACAAAAAACATGTCCTAAATAAAAGTCATCGTTGAAAAAAGGGTTCCAACGCTTCATGTAGAAAAGTGAGTGGGGTGGGATTGAAAATTTGAAGATGAGGTGATGGCATGGCGTTACAAGTCAATCAAGTTTACTTGAACTTACCTGTAAAAGATCTTGATCGATCGGTATCCTTCTTCACTGAACTAGGCTTTGAATTCAACGCTGAGTATACGGATGATAAAGCAACATGCATGGTGATCAACGACAATACTTACATCATGCTGTTAGTAGAAGAGTACTTTAAGACGTTTACAAAAAAAGAGGTCGTGAATGCAAAGGATGGAACAGAGGCAATCGTTGCGATATCGGTGAGTAGCCGAGAGGAAGTCGACCGCGTTGTGGAGAAAGCTCTGAATTCTGGAGGAAAAGCGTCCTCAGATCCAGTCGATCACGGGTTTATGTATGCTTCGAGCTTTCAAGACCCTGATGGTCACATCTTTGAAGTGCTGTCGATGGAGCAACCCGCTTAGGTTCTGATACACGAAGCCGCTAGAATCCCTAGCGGCTTTGTGCTTGTAATTGAGCTAAATACCGTTCCCCTTCTAACGTAATGTGAGTACCAGCTCGTCCGCGTCCTTTGATCACGTATCCCTCTCGTTCGAGGTCGTTCAGGCGGAGACGGACTTGTTGTGGAGTGAGTGGCGTGGTGGAACCTTGACTACTCTCGGATAAGTGGTTTCGGCTTGCAGATTTTCCTGCGTCGTTTCTCTCTTTAATTCCTTTTAAAATCATCTCATGTTCGTTTGCTTCCATACTGCTTTCGGGTAGTGTTGAAGGCTCTGTCGAAATTTTTTGCAACCTGTCATGAGGCAGATCGTTTAATGTAATCGTTGAACCGCTTGCGACGACAAGTGCATAATCGATGATGCTTTTTAGCTGGCGGATGTTCCCTGGCCAGTCGTACGTTTGAAATCGCTGAATCACATCATCATCGATCTTCATCCAGTTGCCGCTCTTTGTAACAAAATAATTCATCAGAAGCGTAATATCACTCACACGTTCTCTGAGTGGTGGGATGGAGAGATGAAGGACGTTCAATCGATAAAATAAATCTGACCGAAAAGACCCTTCTGCGATTTTATCCTGAAGGTTTTTATTCGTGGCGGCGATCACCCTAACGTTAACGGGGATGATCTTTCTTCCGCCGATCCTTCTGATTTCTTTCTCCTGCAGAACACGAAGGAGATGAGCTTGAACGGTCGAACTGATATCCCCGATTTCATCAAGAAAGATCGTGCCGTTATCGGCGAGTTCAAATAATCCTTTCTTACCGCCTTTTTTGGCTCCAGTAAACGTTCCTTCCTCGTACCCGAACAGTTCACTTTCGAGCAATGTCTCTGTTAATGCACTACAGTTGATGGCGATGAAAGGACCGTTTTTCCGAAGGGAGTGGCGGTGGATCGCATGAGCGAAAAGTTCTTTTCCAACGCCTGTTTCGCCGTGAATGAGAACGGGGTGCTCTGACATCGAGAGCTTCTTCGCAATCCGTTTGCACTCTGTTAAATGAGGATGCTCCCCTAATATATCGTCGAAGTCGTATTTCGCTACGAATCCTTTCTTATGCTGCTCTCGCTGGGCAGTTTTTTCAATTTCAAACGCTTGGTTTACACTTTTAAACGTTACGACGATCGTGTGCTCACCTTCCATGTGCTGTCTGAACGCGACGACGTCGACGCCGTTCATCGAAAGGTACTTGTTTTCTTCTGTATCGTGAAGAATGAATTCATACAGTTCTTCATCGACGACGTCCTTTAGTGGCTGGTCGACGACTTCTTTTGCTGAAAGCTGAAAAAGGGCTTCAAGTCGATGGTTGAAAAGGGTGATGCGTTCTTTTCGGTTGATCGCAAGGATCCCATCATCAACTGTATCTACGACGTTTTGATAGTGTTCAGTCGTCCTCGTTGCTTTTTGTTCAGCGAACAGGATCTTTCGATGTAACGTGATCATACTGCGAATGTAGCGCTCAGAGACTTTAGAAGAAATCACGTCATCAAGATCGAAGTGATCGATCATCTTAAGGATGGTGGCCATATCGAAGGGCCTGACGCCGATGTCGATCACCGTATCGATGTAGGCGGGGCATAGGTGCGTTTCACCAGGGGATATGGCGATCGTGATATCGTCATAAAACATCTTTCCTTTTTTATAAGGGACGAATTTGATGTGGTTGATGCCAAGCTGATAGAGCGATTCGATCACGTCGACCGTCGTTTGATCGTCGTCGTTGACCATGAGGACGGTTTCGCCATCGGGGAGGGTCAACAGTTCTTCGATGTAATCGTGACGAATCGTTCTGTTGCCAACGACGACTTTTGGACTTTGGATCGTTGAGAGAGCTTCCGCTTCCAGTTTAGCGGCTTCAGAAGAATACAGAATGATCTTATCAGACCATTCGAGAGGGAGCCCTTCATCGACTGCGAACGATGTGACAGAGATGTAATCTCCAAGCAGCTGGTCAAGCTGCTCTCGTAATACTTCCTTTGTTCGACTACTCCCAGCGATGAGCGTAAGGGTAGGCTGACTCATATAGAACACCTTCTTTTTCTTATTGGTTCTATTGTATCACCAATTAGTAACAAATGAACCCGATAGCAGGACGTATTTTCGTGATTTTTCTGACGATTAAGGAAGATCAAAACTTGGCATGAAACTTGCATTGTATATAGTAAGCAGTCTAAAACCAATAGTAGTAACGGAAGGAAGGGGAAACATGAAGAAAGAAAAGAAAGAGATTAAAATGCCTCATACGTTTGTTATTGTCTTTTTTGTCGTATTGGCAGCGGCGGTTCTTACGTATTTCATCCCAAAGGGAACGTTTGAAACAAAAGATGTTACCTACGTACACCAGGGGCAGGAGCAAACGAAGACCGTACTTATTCCTGATAGCTTTTCTTATGTAAAGGACGATGAAGGTAACGCTGTACGTGAAGGTGTGAGTCTGTTTGAGCCTTTTGGTGAAGCAGGGTTTCTAAACTATGTATTCGAAGGTCTCGTATCAGGGAGTAAGTGGGGATCGGCTGTCGGAGTCGTCGCCTTTATCCTGATTATCGGTGGTGCCTTCGGGATCATCATGCGAACGAAAGCGATCGATCAGGGAATTCTCTCGATCATCGATAAAACAAAAGGGCGAGAAGTGTTGATCATCCCTCTTATGTTCGTCTTGTTCTCACTAGGCGGCGCGATTTTTGGAATGGGAGAAGAGGCGATCGCGTTTGCGATGATCCTGATCCCACTCGTCGTTGCGCTCGGATATGATGCGATCACAGGTGTCATGATTACATACGTTGCGACGCAGATAGGATTCGCAACATCGTGGATGAACCCGTTCGGCGTTGCGATCGCGCAGGGTGTTTCAGGAATACCTGTATTGTCAGGTGCACCGTTCAGAATCGTAATGTGGATCGTCTTCACGCTTGTAGGCGTTCTTTACACGATGTGGTACGCGAACCGCATCCGAAAGGACCCATCGAAGTCCCTCTCAACAGAATCGAATCAGTACTTTAAAGATTACAATAAAAATCAAGAACTGGACTCGCGATTCAGTCTCGGTCATGGACTCGTTGTGATCACGTTGTTTGCTGGGGTTGGCTGGATCATTTGGGGCGTTATTAAAGATGCTTACTACATTCCAGAAATCGCAACACAGTTCTTTACGATCGGTCTTGTTGCCGGTATTATCGGCGTCATCTTCAAACTGAACAACATGACGGTCAATGATATTGCAGAAGGATTCACAGACGGAGCGAAAGACTTGCTTCCTGCCGCGCTCGTCGTTGGGATGGCAAAGGGAATCGTCATCATACTTGGAGGCGATGCAGCTGGAGAACCATCCGTTCTGAACACGCTTCTTTACAGTGCTGGGAACGTTGTGGACGATTTCCCTCAGGCGGTTTCAGCGTGGTTTATGTTCCTGTTTCAGTCTGTCTTTAATTTCTTCGTTGTATCAGGGTCAGGACAAGCTGCACTCACGATGCCACTCATGGCTCCGCTTGCAGATATCGCTGGTGTAACGAGACAGGTTGCCGTTCTTGCATTCCAGCTTGGAGACGGATTAACGAACATCATCGTTCCAACGTCAGCAGCCCTTATGGGAACGCTTGGTGCTGCGAGAATGGACTGGGGAACATGGTTTAAATTCATCATCAAGTTCCAACTCGTGCTGTTTGCGCTAGCATCCATTTTTGTCATCACAGCGTCACTCATGAATTTTCAGTAATAGCTTGGAGGATCGTACATGTTTACTATCATAAGAAATGCAGAAATCTACAATCCTGATCATCTAGGGAAAAAAGATGTGCTGATCGCGTTCAGTAAGATCGCGATGATCGATGAGCGCATCGAGCTTCCTGAAGACATTCCACACAACGTGATTGAAGCAGATGGGAAGCTCCTTTTCCCAGGCTTCATCGATTCACACGTCCACATCATGGGCGGAGGTGGAGAAGGAAGCTACCGCACGCGAACACCAGAACTCACGCTTAGTCAAGCGACGTCTTCAGGCGTCACCACATTGATCGGTGTGATCGGAACGGATGGCACGACGAGAACGATGCCAGATCTTATCGCAAAAGCAAGAGGGTTAGAGGAAGAAGGAATCACTTGCTACGTTCATACGGGAAGCTATCAAGTTCCGGTAAAAACGTTAACAGGTAAAATCGAGGATGACCTCATCTTGATCGACCGCGTGATCGGAGCAGGAGAGATTGCGATCAGCGACCATCGCTCCTCACAGCCAACAGTGGAGGAAATGGCGAAGATTGCGTCAGCCGCACGTATCGGAGGCATGCTTTCTGGTAAGGCCGGCATCGTGAATATCCACGTGGGAGATTCCCCTACGAAGCTAGCTCTTCTTGAAGAAGTGGTAGAAACAACGGATATTCCGATCAAAACGTTCCACCCGACGCATATCAATCGAACGGAAGAGCTATTTCGTTCAGGACTAGACTATGCGAAAAAAGGTGGATACATCGATTTCACAACGAGCACCATCCCGCAATTTTTAGAAGAGGGAGAAGTGAAGTGCAGCACTGGTTTAAAACGTGCGTTAGAAGCAGGTGTACCTGTGGAACAGATCACGTTCACTTCAGATGGTCAGGCAAGCCTGCCAGCGTTTGATGCGAACGGTGAATTTGAAGGATTGCAGATCGGAACGGTTGCATCTCTCTACAAAGAAGTGCGAGATGCGATCGTGGAAGATGGCGTTCCAATCTCTGACGCTATTAAAGTGATTACGAAAAATCCCGCTTCCCTTCTAAGACTGAAGGATAAGGGCGAAATTGCGGTAGAGAAGGATGCTGACCTCGTTCTTGTGAACAAAGGTTTTGAAGTCGATACCGTGTTCGCAAAGGGACAGCTGATGGTAGAAAACAAAGAAGTCCTCGTGAAGGGGACGTTCGAATAAAACAAGGTACCGCACAACAACCTGTGCGGTGCCTTTTTTATTGGTCGTTATTGGGTGTCGAGAACAACCAGATTATAAAACGGTACATTGAAAAAGTCCAATATAGCAGGTTTTTCCACTTGGCACGGAACTTGCATAATAGTTTGACAATAGAAGAAGGGAGAGAGTGTCATGAGTAGATGGAAACGAACGACTGCTTTACTAGCAGCGGCCTTTTTAGGAATCTTTTTAGTCGTACAGGGGATTCAAAAGCCCGAGCCAAAAGCGAGTACTTCCGGTGGAGGCGAAGAAGGAGCGCTTGTGATCGTTGGGGGTGCACTTAGCCCGGACAATGAAGAAGTGTACAACAAGTTCCTCGCGCTAGCTCAAGCGAAAAGAGGCGTTGAAAAGGAAGACCTTAAAATCGGTATCCTGCCAACGGCAAGCTCAAGTCCGATCGAGAGTGCAACCTCTTATAAGAAAGACTTTGTGAGGTACGGTGCAACGGAAGGAAACATCGACATTCTTCCGATCGCAGTCAACAATGACCGCTCGACAGAAGAAGACGAATCGAAGTGGATTGATAACGGATCGGATGAGGAACTTGCAGAACAGGTGAAACAGTACGATGCGATCTGGTTCGTAGGAGGAAATCAGCTTCACTATACGACAACACTATTGAAAGATGATGAAGAAACGCCGGTTCTCGAGGCGATCAAAGACATCCGTGAAGAAGGAGCGGTGCTCGGTGGTTCGAGCGCTGGTGCTGCGATCATGAGTGATCCGATGATCGGAGCAGGCTCTAGCCTTGGTGCGTTGAGCGACGGTGTGACGGATCGTGATAACTACGGTGACGCCGAGGATAATCGTGTCTTCTTAACGGAGGGGCTAGGATTCTTTGAAGAAGGGATCGTCGATCAGCACTTCGTAAAACGTGGCCGATTCGGTCGATTGATGGTTGCTGCATGGGAATCACAGCATGAAATGGCGTACGGAATCGATGAGAACAGCGCGATGGTCGTTTACCCTGAACGTGAAACGATTGAAGTGGTTGGTGAAAGTGGACTCGTTATCGTCGACCTCGCTGATGCAAAAAAGACGAAAGACTACCCTGCTGCGATGAAAGATGTAAAGATCAGCTATATTGAAAAGGGAGACCGCTACAACTTTGAGTCGAAAACCTATGAGATTACAGAGGACAAGCCACTCATCACCGATCCTTATTATCAGCCGAATTCTGCGAACACAGGGATCTTTGGTGAAGATGCGCTAAAGCAGGTGTTAACCTATGATCTTATCGATAATACCGCAACGACAGCCGTTGGACTAGCGATCGATTTAACGGATGAGGACCGTGGTGAAGGATTCAAGCTGACGTTTAAAGAAACGAAGGACACGAAGGGCTACTGGGGTAAAATTGACGGCGTCGAATCGTACGCTGCAGTAAATGTAAATCTCGACCTTGCCCCGATGAAAGTGAAGTTGAAAGTAGATAACATGAAAGAAAAGAAGATGGAGGAATTTGAGTAACGGCGACGATAGAATAGTTGCTTCGACAACCTTGCTACTAGTAGTTTACTAGAATCTACATGTGCAGGTTACCTTTCAAAGCCTTAACGCTTCAATTTTAATATGGACATGATCATTAGAAGCTCTTCCTAACTGGAAGAGCTTCTTTATATTGGAAAAAACGATGTCATGGAATTCTATTTCAGTCATAACGTTATTACGTAGAAGTTTAACTTTTTCTAATTTTTTACTTCCGGATTGGGCAGTCGTGCGTATAGTAAAAAGATTGAAACCTATTGGAGGTGTTCGCGTGCCGTTTCCTAATAACAATCAGTTTACGCCGATCTTGGTGGGTGGGGAGGTTTATGCAGATTTAATCAAGGATATGAATCCATCTCAGACTGATATCGTTGGGGATGAAAGCAATCCGTCGTTTTATTACGCCTATGATACGATCAACGTCTATTTTCGTATGCGGGTCAGAGCGGATCCACGTAACCGGTCAAAAACGTCGTTTAAACGAAATGCATGGGGAGTGCTGCTCAATACATCAGGAGTAGCTGGAACCTACGATTGGATGCTTGCAGTTAATGGATTGAAAAATCGCGTGAATTTAATTCAAAACGTAGACAAAGAATTTAACTCATGGAAAGACTCAGCCGAAGGAACGAATGGAAAAGGGGAGCCGAATTTTCAACGACAGATTATTAACTTTGATGTAGCGAGAGTTGTCCAGGCGGATACGACGTTTGGGGATTCACAGAACTTCTTTATTGATTTTCTTATTCCAGCTTCCACGTTCTTCTCTTATCTAGATATCAAGCCAGCAGATCCGATCCAAATGGTAGCTTTTACTGCTACAAATAACAACAACTATAACAAAGATTCATTACGTACAAAAGAAGACTATGAATTTAAGGATGCTCTTTCTGATCCAACGACGGTGAACGATGGGAATGTAAAAGCGAACTTACAAATCACTAAGACGATGATTTCAGGTCCTACTGAACCAGTTGCTGGGCAGAACTATGAGTGGACTGGTAGAATCACGCTAACGAATATAGGTAAAAGTCAGGCGACGATCTTGAACGTTGTGGATGTAGTCGCGCTTGATGTCGTGTCCGTTTTTCAAGCTACATCCGTTTCTCAAGGCTCGACTGCTTATAATGAGGGGAATAAAACGCTCACGTGGACGGTTGGAGACCTTGAAGCAGGTGAGAGTGCAACCTTAGATTTTATAGAAAACGGCTTGTTTTATACATCCGGAAACCAGGTTTTGAATGTCGCAACAGGCATCGGCTTTGATTTGTTTACAGGTCAGGAGCTGGCGATCGTTCGGTCACCGGTTACCGTCGATGTTCAGGCAACGGGTGGCGTCGCTGGAAACGTGCTCAATCAGGTGAACGGACTTCCAGAAGAAAACGTTTCGGTGCGCTTGCTATCCGGTGCAACGGAAATAGCCACAACGCAAACCGATGCGTTTGGGGATTACAATTTTACGAATATCCCGGCAGATACGTATACGCTTGAGTTTTCAAAAGCTGATTTTAACGGTGTTACAAGAGTTGTAGAAGTCACGGAAGACAACGTTACGATCGTAAATCTCTATCTAGCACCTGTACTAGGAAATCTAGCTGGGACCGTTAATTCAGGCGGTGTTCCGATCTCAGGTGCAAAGGTAGCGATCTCGAACAATATTGGGCAGGAAATTCTTGCGACGACGACAAACGGTGCAGGTGAATATACGTTAAACAACCTTCAGCCTGGTCATTACGTGATGACGGTCACGGCTGATGGGTTTCAGTCTCAGTCGATCGGGAAAGATGTGATCTCGAACGCTACAGCGACGGAAAACTTCTCGCTAGCTCCTAACCCTGGAATAGTGGAAGGCACAGTGACGAGCGATGGGGTGCCGATTGCAAATGCAACGGTCGACATCATCGGGTCGACAGGCCTTGTCGTTGCTTCAGCTACGACAGATGCAGCTGGAGAATGTGTCATCAATCGCCTAGCTCCTGGCACGTATCGATTCAGAGCAAAAGCAGCTTCTTACCAGACCTTTAACGTAGGGTTTACTGTTCTTGCAGGTCAAACGGTCGAGGTAGATGTTGATCTTCTTCCTAATCCAGGATCACTCGAAGGTCGTGTGAAAGATGAAGACACGAATGAAGATTTAGAAGGCACGACTATTAAAATAACGAACGCCTTCGGATTAACGATTGCGAACGCGACGACGGATGCGAGCGGGGAATTTGCAGTCGGTTCACTCGCTCCTGGAAACTATGTTGCAACGTTCGCTTCTGATGGCCACGGAGCGAAGAACTTCGGCTTCTATATTCGGTCTGATGAGACAACGACGCTCGACTGTTTTCTGAAGCGTTTAACGGGAGTTCTAGCTGGTACTGTCGTATCGGATGGAAGTCCAGTAGGAGGAGCGAAGATCGATGTGGTCGCGAATAACGTCGTCGTCGCAAAAACCGTCGCAAACGATGACGGTACCTATACGATTAGAGGACTTTCTCCTGGGCGCTACACGTGTATTTTTACAGCGGATGGTTATTCGACAACAACGTTAGGTGCATTGATCAGCAATAACCAAACGTTTACCCTCGATGCTGAGCTTCAGCAGATTTTTGGGTCGTTAACAGGGGCTGTAACGACAGATGGAGGCGCTCCGCTTGCTGGAGCCGTGATTCTCGTGAATAACTCTGATTCTGATGTTCTCGTGTCGAGGCGCGTCACCGACACGAACGGAGACTATTCAGTGAGTGATCTTAATCCGGGAAGCTATTCGATCACAGCTTCATTTAAGAACTATCAATCGTTATTAGGCGGCGCGATCATTACTCCTGGAAATGAATCAGAGCTTAATTTTTCATTAACACCTAATCCATCCACCATCGTCGGAACGATTATCAATGAAGAGACGGGCGACCGTATTACAGGTGAATCGATCCAAATGCAGCTGATCGATTCGAACGGTGTGTTGCTGTCCACAACGTTCTCAACGAACGAAGGTGAATTTACGTTTGAGAATGTGCTCGTTAACACGTATACGATCAACGCGAATACAGCCGCGTATCGTAGTTCATATGCGAGCGTGAAAACAGAGCCTGGTCAAACGGTGACAACAAGCGTAGGGCTTGTCCCATTACCTGGGTTTATTACCGGTACGTTACGTGATGCGGACACGAATTTGCCCATTGCCGGTGCAACGATCAACATCAGTAATGCACTTGGTTTTCAGGTAGATTCATTGATTACGAGTGGAGACGGGGAGTTTTTTACAGTAGGGCTGCCTGCAGGAATTTATACGATGGCTGTCGTCGCTCAAGGGTATGAAACGGCATTGATCGGAGAAATCGTACCATGGGGCTTTACGAAGAGCATCGATATCGAATTAAAAGCAAATCCAGGTTCAATAATCGGAACCGTTACGCCGGTAGCTGAAAATTTAATCGTTCAGCTATATTCGCTCGATAACCAGCTCGTAAACGCAACGGCGGCTGACCCAACAGGTGCATATCAGTTTGAAAATTTAGCGCCTGGAAACTATATTTTAAAAGCTGCAGCTCCGAATTATTCTGTTGCTTGTACGGGGGCTTTCGTAGAGTCAGATACCGTTTCGAACGTACCCATGACGATTAAGCCAAATCCGGGTTCGATCAGCGGAAACATCGTGAATGATTTAGGTACGACATTAGCGAACGTGACCATTTCGCTTCTCGATGAAAATGAAACGCCGATCGCATACGGAAATACGGACGTTGATGGGAACTATTTTATCAGCAACGTGCCACCAGGAAGTTATGCGCTCATCGCGAAGCTGATGCTGCACACGACGACATCAGGTACAGTATCCGTTGAAGCAGGGCAAGAGGTGCAAAACATCGATTTTGTCATGGCGAGGGTGCTCGGGACGATTTCAGGCGGTGTCTCTGATTTTCAAACAGGCGAGGTCATCACTGGAGCTTCAGTTCTTCTTAGAAACAGTCTCGGAATTCTCATCAAGTACACCACAAGTGATCAGTTCGGAAAGTTTCTGTATCGAAACATTGGTCCAGATTCCTATACGATTACGTGTTCGGCGCCGAATTATTCTACTGAGATCACAGGAGTTATCGTTCCGCCTGGAGAAACGACGGGTGCGAATGTAAGACTGAAAACAACGGTTGGAGATATTCGGGGTCAGGTTGTTGATGAAAACGGTGATCCAATCAGTGGAGATAACATCCAACTAAAGTTACTCGGGGCAAACAAAGAACTGCTGCAAGCGCTGTTGGCAAATTCAGATGGTTCGTTCGTCATCCCAAGTTTATCGGAAGGAACATACTTTGTTACTGCAACATTAGCTGGGTATACTGCTAACCTTGTGTCTACGATCATCACTGCAGGTGAAGTAAGCAACGTTACCGTTCAGCTTTCGCCGATCCTTGCAACGATTGCCGGGAATGTCGTCGATGCGAATACAGGTGCCCCGATCACAGGAACCGCTGTTTTTCTATCGCTCACAAAGAGCACGGGCGTTTTTGTGTCGAGTATCTATCCGAGTGAAAATGGTGTGTATCTATTCGATTCGGTATTGCCAGGTTCCTATTTATTGAACGTGAATGCAGAGGGATATGGGAATGAAGTCATCACGGTTACCGTACCGCTTGAAGGCGTTGAAATGGATATCGCCCTTGAACAGAACCCGGGTGCGGTCACTGGGTTCGTGACGAATCAATTGTCGAGTGAACCGTTAAATAATGCAGTGGTCACCGTAAACAATTTCGGTAAAACGTTAGAAAGTAAAGTGGTAACAGATAGCTTCGGTCAATTTACGTTCCCGAATTTATCTCCAGGTTTATATCGTGCGATCGTTGCTGCTGAAGGGTTTTCAAGTCAGAGTGCTACGTTTGAAATCTTACCAGACCAAACGACGTCATTAAGCTTTATTATTACACCTGAGCCAGGTGATCTGATCGGTACGGTAACAGATATTGAAACAGGCGATCCGATCGGTGGAGTCAACATTCAAGTGCGTTATTTAACACCGACTGGCCCTGTTTATGCGACAACGTTAACAGATGCTTCAGGTGTGTATCATACCCCTGGGTTGTTTGCGGGAACGTATACGGTGATCGCTTTCGCAGAAGTGGGTTATGGTTCTTCGAGTGCGTCCGTTAAAGTTCCTGCGAATGGATCGCGGACGTTAGATTTTGAGCTCGAACCGTTTCCTGCGATTGCAGAAGGAACGATTCGCGATGAAACGACTGGTGAACCAGTGCCAAATGTCTTTGTGAGGTTACTAGATATACACGGAAGTTCCATTCAAACAGTGAACTCAGATATGAACGGTTTCTATCGTTTTACGAATTTCACAGCGAGTCAGTACTTGATCTCTGCTATTTCACCGAATTACCAGCGTGTGCAAGTATCGATCAATCCGCTTCCGGGTGAAACGGTCGTAAGCGATATCTTCTTCACACCTGAACCAGGTGGCATCTCGGGGATCATCCTCGATGCAGAAACGGATTCACCGTTAGTAGGAGCACAGGTTGAAGTGTATTCTCCAGGATCCACTGTACCAGTAGCGCGTCGAACCGCAGGAGCGAGCGGAGACTTTTCGATCACAGGGGTATTTCCAGGGTCCTTTTCGATCAATGCGTACACGATTAATTATAGTCAAGAAATAAAGGGGATCACCGTTGAAGCAAACGAAACCACGACGTTAGAATTCCGCCTTGTCCCAGATCCTGTTACAATTTCAGGCACAGTAGTGGATGATACCGGTCAGCCATTAGGAAATGTCAGTGTACGAATTATCGATGAAAATGAAGTCGAGGTAGGGAACGGGATTTCAGATATTGATGGGAACTTCTCGGTGGGTAATCTGCCTCCAGGTTCTTTCACAGTTATAGCAGGAATCGATGATTATGCAGAGTATACAACGGGTGTATCCGTTCCACCAGGAGGAGAGTACAGTGACCTCACGGTTGTCATGATCCCTCTCGGGGGAACATTTACCGGGAGCGTCGTTAATGCATCAACTGGTGAAGGGATCCCTGGTGTGTTGATTTCCGTGAGTACACCTGAAGGAATTCCGATCATTTCTACAAACTCTGAAACGAACGGTGAATTTGTATCGCCGCTTTTATCGCCTGGCATGTACACCGTCATCGCGAGCTCACCATATTTCGTTCAAGATCAGACAGGGGTTATCGTTGTATCCAATCAGTCGACAGAGATCAGTTTTTCACTTGAAGAAGTCGGTGGCACCATCTTTGGAACCGTTGTTGGAGTGGACGGCGATCCGATCGAAAATACTTCGATCGCCATCAGGGTGTTAAACGACAACGGTGCACTGCTGCAGACGCTCCAAGCTTTATCGGATGGAACGTTTGAAGTCCTGAACCTTCCTTCTGGATCATATCGCATCAATGTGATCGCGGATCGCTATCAAGCAGCTACAGTCGGTGCGATCGTAGAGAATGGAGAGATAACGGAGCTAACCGTACCTCTATCTTTAGCGGGAGGATCGATTCAAGGTACGATCACCGATACGAGCGGCGCGCCGCTTCCGGGGAGCTTTGTTGAGGTAACGAATGTGAATGGTGTCCTCGTTGCGACGATCACGACGGATCAGAATGGAGAATTTCTTCTTTCAGATATTAAGGTAGGTCAGCTCAATGTAAAAGCCACTGCCCCTGGCTATGGCGCTACAACGATCGGAGTGATCGTGGAGCCGGCTGAAACATCACCTGTTCAACTCGCTCTGTCAGAGATTACGGGTACCATTTCAGGTGTCGTCACAGACACCGATGGGACGCCGATCGGCAATGCGACAGTTACCGTGACGGACGGTACGAACACGTCAGTCGCAACGGTTATTTCAAATAGCGATGGCTCTTATACAATCCCGCAGTTAGATCCTGATCAGTATACCGTTACGGCTAGTGAAAGCAGTACCGGTGCAAATGTTGTAACAGGAACAGTAACTCCTGATGAAGAGACTGTCGTAGATATTTCATTGATTCCGACAGGCGCAGTTGTTCAAGGAACGATATTGGATGTCGGCGGGGAGGTCGTTGTAGGGGCAACGGTGGAACTGAGGTCGGTCAGTCCGTTCGGGCCGGTCATAAGTACGGTTTTGACCGATAGTGACGGAAATTACGATTTCGGTACGATTTCGAATGGAACGTATACCCTTGTCGTCACCGCTGAGAATTATGGAAGCGAAAGCGGCTCTGTCCTCATCGAGGCAGGTGTGCCAACGATCCAGCAATTTGCACTTACGCCGGATCCATCTAGCGTGGAAGGTGTAGTTACGACTGACGGGGTTCCTGCACCGAATACAGTCGTGCGACTGTTAGATATCACGGATACAAATCTATTCGAGGTGCAAACGGACGCAGAGGGCAGGTATCTCATTCAAAACATTAATCCTGGTATCTATTCACTCGTGGTCAACAATCCTGATTATCAATCTGAAAAGCAAGGGTTTACGATCGGAGCTGGAGAAACGACAACCGTTAATTTTGATCTCGTCCCACGTCCGAGTGCCATTTCTGGTAGGGTTCTAAATACACAAACGAACTTCCCTGTGAGTGGTGCGATTGTGCAGATTCTCTATGGAGATAGCGTGCAGCCATCAGAACGAGCCGTTACAGATCCTGCGGGTGAATACACCGTAACAGGTCTTGCACCTGGTGCGTACACGGTCATCATCACCTCCCCGAACTTTGATACGTTCACCGCCGGAGCAACTGTTGCAGCGAATGAAACAACAACGATCGATGGCTTCCTCACTCCAGATCCTGGTGTCGTGACGGGAACGGTTGCTGGACCAGACGGAGCGGTAGCGGGTGCTTCAGTAAAAGTCATTGATCCGAACGGAAGCGTCATCGGGTCGGGAGTAACGGATACGAGCGGCACGTGTTCGATTGGAAATCTGCCAGAGGGAATCTATGTTGTTTCTTGTACTGCTCCTGACCATGAAAATGCGAAGCAGGGTGTAGCGATTACACCAGGAGAAGTCGTAACGGTGTCGTTTGAACTTGGAGCAAACAATGGATCGATCGATGGAATCGTAACGGATGCAGATGGTAATCCTCAACCTGGAACCGTTGTGAATATCGTATCGCCTGATGGAACAATTGTTGATTCCGTTGTAACAGATGAAGAAGGATTTTATACCATTCAGAATCTAGAGCCTAAGACGTATCAAATCATTGCTGATAAACCTAATCAACCAACCACATCAGTAGGGGGAATTGTAGAACCAAATGACACCACAACATCTGATGTTCAAACACCTCCAACGTTTGGAAGTATTACCGGAACGATCACGAATGCTGATGGAGACGTGCTTACAGATAGAACCATTCTGGTCAATTTGTTTGACCAGAACGATGCCTTGATCACGTCAGTTCAAGCAGAGACGAATGGCACGTACACGATACCGGACATAAAAGAGGGCAACTACCTTCTTACTGCGACCACCAAAGGGTTCAGTCCAGCAAGTTTTGCCATTCCGGTCGAAGCAGGTGAAGAGAGCACGCTCGGAGTACCTTTGAGCCCTCGTGCTGGCGGATTATCCATTCTCGTTGTCGATGACGTAACGAGCACACCTGTAACGGGCGTCGTGACCAATGTAAAAAATGAAACCGGTATTCCGATCACCTCAGCTGTGACAGATCAGGATGGAATCGCTGTTGTTGAAGACTTAGAACCAGGGACAGTGGTTGTTTCTGCAGCCGCACCAAATTATACGAACTCCTCGCAAGGAGCGATTATTGAGCCAGGTGTTACAAAAGAGGCCACCTTGGTTCTATCTCCTGAAACCGGTGATTTGGCAGGTGTTATTACAGATTCGAACGGTGATCCGATCGCTGGTGCAACCATTCAGATCCTTGATTCGAAACGTTCCGTGATCACGACGGTGTTAACGCAGAGTAATGGGGCATATAAAGTGTTCGACCTTGCGCTAGGCATCTATACGATGCTCGTGAACAGTCCAGGATATGAACAGCAGTCGTTAAGTGCAGATATTTCTTCAGGTGAAACGACCGCGACGAGTATCTCGCTTCCATCCGTACCAGGATCCGTGAAGGGTGTTGTCACAGATTCAGAAACAGGTGCGCTTTTATCGAGGACGAACGTGGAGCTGCGTCTGATTAGCTCGTCAGGTCCAGTCATCGCATCCACGTTGACGGATTCACAAGGCATGTATGTACTTCCAGACATTGAAGCGGGCAACTATACGGTCGTTGCGAGCAGTCGCTTCTATGGTGACGATGCTGATGCAGTATCTGTTGAGTCTGGTGAAACCACGTTTGCTGATCTTCAGCTTTCCTTAACAAAAGCAAGTGTGGTAGGACGCGTGACAGGAGAGGGTACGGAACCTTTAGCGAATACGCTCGTTCGAATATCTGATCAAAATAAAGTAGTTGTAGCAGAAGTTCAGACAGATGCTGACGGGAACTTCCAGTATGAAGGGCTGAACCCTGGAGAGTACAACATCTCAACGATCAACCCAGATTATCGAGCAAACGTCGTATCGTTCCAGGCTGAACCTGACGCCCCGACTGTCGTGAATAGTTCACTCGTAGCAATTCCGAGTCGATTTACAGGACTCGTTACAGATGCTGAAACAGGTCTTCCGATCGTAGGTGCGATCGTTGAAGTGTTCGATCTCATCAATCGCCCGGTTGCGGTTGCGCTAACGAACATCAACGGAAGATACACGATCACAGGACTCAGTGATGAAACGTATGCACTACGTGCATCAGCGCAAGGATATGGCTCTGAAGGAAGGCAGTCCACGTTGTTTGTGAACGATACGAACGTAGAGAACTTTGCGCTTGGAGAAGCCGCAGCTTCCATTTCAGGTACGGTTCGATCTGCAACGACGGAGGAGCCGATTAGTGAAGCGACCATCAGTGTTTTCGATGAAGAAGGCGTGCTCGTTGGAGACACATTCACAGATGAAAATGGTGCGTATACGATTGGGAACCTTAGTGCAGGAACCTTTACGGTCGCAGCCGATGCGATCGATTATCTAGAAGATCGGCAGGTAGTGGTGCTAGCAGCTGGTGAAGAGCGTCAAGGAGTCGATTTTGCACTTCGCCCTGGTGAGGACGGAGGAATCGCTGGCCGGGTAACTGACCGAGGAACAGGAGTACCGATCGATGGTGTGTTGATCAGGCTTTATAATGAAGATGGGACGCTGGTTCGAGAAGTGAGAACGAACGAAGAAGGAGTTTATTCACTTTCTGGTCTTCCTGTTGGCCTGTATGAAGTCAGGGCGACGAGAGCAGGATATGAACCGTTCAGCACGACCGTTCGCGTTCGTCCGAATGAGGAAGTCCTCCTTGAAATCAGCTTGGTCTCAACGTCACCAGTGCCGCCACCGGTTCGTGACGAGTATTATATTACGACGAATCGAGGAGAGTTCTTACGATTAGATGGAGGGATGGTTCCAACGCTGTTCAGGATGGAGAGCATCAATGAATCAAGAGGATGTGGAACGTTCTCGTATGTAAGTGAAACGGGAGCGAGGAGAACGATCACGCTCGATCTGTCTTCGATCACGATTAGTCCAGTAAGAGGATAATAAGCTAGCCCAGGGACGTTTGTTCCTGGGCTTTTTCATTTTTATAACGAAATACGGCCCTCGTTTTATAAGCAAAAAAGTTGTATGCTACAGGATAGAGATTCTTTATAAAGGAGGACGGCAGATGAGCCAACCCGATTTAGAACGGATGTGTGAGATATGCGGGCTCGGTAAGCAGATCACGCTACCTGAACGGATTCATGGCGGGCTCTTACACCGGATGTATGCTGTTTTGACTACGAAAGGGAAATACGCGATTAAAGTGTTGAACGAGGAGGTCATTACGAGACCTTCTGCTGTAAAAAACTTCTTGAATTCAGAAGAAGTCGCAACGGTCGTGTCGAACGAGATCCCAGCCCTTCCTGCTCTGTGGCTTAACGGTACGTTCCTTCAACAGCTCGATGGACAGTACTTTCTTGTGTACGACTGGATTGAAGGGGAAAGCCTCAAACCGGTGTCGATCACGAGTGACCATAGCAAAAAAGTTGGCGCGCTGCTTTCAGACATTCATCGGACCGATTTTTCCACGTTACACATTCCGTATGACATTGAGGAAAGTGAGGTGACGGACTGGGAGTACTACTTGCACCTCGGTAAAGAAGCCGATGCGCCTTGGGTTCCGCTATTTGATACGTATGTAGAGAACCTTTACAGGTGGACAGCGATGGCGAAGAAAGCATCCGAAATCCTTTCCTCAGAAGTAGTGATCAGTCATCGAGACCTTGATCCGAAAAACGTGCTTTGGTCAAACGGTGAGCCGATCGTCATCGATTGGGAATCGGCTGGGTATATCAATCCGATGCAAGATCTTCTTGAAACGGCTGTTTACTGGGCGATGACGGGGGAAGGGAAGATCGACAAAGAGCGCTTTTTCTCATTCATCGACGGCTATAAGAAAACGTGTGAACCGTATGCCGACTGGAAAAAGGTACTCGCAACAGGCTTTTCAGGAAAGCTTGGCTGGCTAGAGTACAACCTGAAGCGTTCGCTGAAGCTAGATGGGTCGTTGGATGAAGGACAGAAAATGGGTACAGACCAAGTGCTGCAAACGTTAAACGAGATCAAGCAGTATGCCGATTCCCTGCCGACGCTCGAGAATTGGTTGCAGGAGAAGGATAGAGGATAAGGCGGGGGCGCAGCTTTTCCTATCGCTTCCCTGCGATCGATTGATACACATGATACCCGCTCGTCGACACGCCGATCGTACCAGCACCTGGGAATACGCTATCACCGCAAAGCCATAATCCATCGAGTCCTGTTCGATGCGATAGGCTATTGAACAAGCTGAATTCGTTCGTTTGTGGAAACCCACCGACCATACCATTCGGTCGTTTCGTGAATCGCTCCCAAGCACGAGGGGCACCAGCCATCATCATGTCGATGCCGCTTCTTACTTCAGGGATCACGCGCTCGACGCCACTCAGAACTTTTTCCGTTAAGAACGCTTTGTACTGATCGTATTTTTCTTTCGTATCCCAGCGATGAAGCTCTGTATGTGTGCTCACAGTAAGTGTTCGGTAACCTTGTGGTGCACGTATCCGGTCCTTTGAGCTTGAAAGAGAGAGAAAGAGGTGGTCCCCTTCTGTCATGGTTCCGCCTTCAACCAATACTTGATTGAAAAGAGCGGTGTATTCTGGAATCACGTTCTCCTCGATCGCAAGGTACATCGTGAACGCTCCCCACTGTGAAATTCTGCTTCTTTTTTGAAGCTTGTTCGGAAGCTCAAGTTGAAGGGGTTCTGAGAGGAGGGGGACGAAGCTCTGTACAGGAAGATTACAAATCAGATGATCTGCTCTCCAGTTCTCTCCGCGCTGATCGACCACAACCCACTTTTTCTTTTCGCGACGAATCGTTTGAATGTGTTTTCGTTTAAACGTTTTGCCACCATGCTCTTCAATATAAGCCTGCAGTTTTTCAGCGATAGAGAAGAGACCGCCCTCCGTGTAGTATGCGCCTTCATGGTAAATATCGAGTGCGAGCGCTCCCATGAGTGCTGAACATTCACCGCTCGTTGCCTGCATGCTGTCGATCAACTGACCATCGATAAAATGGCGAAACGCATGCGCTTCATGAAGGTGATGTTTCTTTAATAGATCACCCATCGTTTTTCGTAAATAAGGGAGAAGCTTTGGAGTTCCGATGTTGACTGAGAAGAGCAGTTTTCTCCATTCCGTTATGGTGACGGGTGGCAGGACGGGCAGCGGCTTGATGAGTTTCCGTATTTCAGCACCTATTTTCCACACTTCCTGATAGAACGAGACGATTGCTTCCGCATGATCAGGAAACTGAGAGGTACATTCAGCGAGGTGCCGGTTTCGATCAGCATAGTAAGGCATAACAGAAGAACCGTTATACACTCTCATGATTTCGTCTAATTTTACAAACGGAATTGAAAGTCCAAGTTCATCAAAAATGCGGTGGTGAACGCCGCCTTCCTCAAACCCCATCCCCATCGTCGCACCGACAGGAAACAGGTAATCCTTTCGGCTGAACTTACCGGCAGAACCGCCCCATTCGTTCGACGCTTCTAGCACCGTCACATTATACCCGTCCTTTGTGAGTAACGCCCCGGCAGTTAATCCACCGATTCCGCCCCCGATGATCGTGATATCCAAACGAATCCCTCCAAGATTTTCCGGTACTTATATGTTCTATTATAAAGGTGAATCGGACGAGTTGCATGGTTTATGTGTGCTAAGGGCTGTGAGAAATACTGCTCAATTGCTGAAAATTCATCAGTAGTACGAGATAATGAGGTGGAACCTAGAAGAGGAGGGTCGTCTCATGCAAAGTGGTAGGAATCTTGATTTACAGAGTCAAATGGAAATGCTAGAAGACATCGTACATAAAAATGAAACGATCGAACGTGTATTGAACGTTGCGCATGCAGAACTCGAAAATTATTACATAGGGGCCGGAAGCATCGTTCAAACGGTGTGGAATTCCTTATCAGGAAATCCGCTGAATCATGGCATCGGTGATATCGACATCATCTATTATGATGAAGACTTGAGTCGAGAGAAGGAAAAGCGTACGGAAGAGCACTTGCAAGCGTTACTTCATGACGTGCCGCTTGAAATCGACGTGAAGAACGAAGCAAGGGTTCACCTTTGGTATGAAGAAAAATTCGGGAAGAAGATCGAGCAGTACGAATCGCTTGAGGACGCCATCAACAGCTGGCCGACGACGGCAACGGCGCTCGGGGTCAGGAAGGATGACGAAGGGAATTTCAGAATCTACGCTCCGTTCGGTTTGAACGACCTTTTTACAATGACGGTTCGAGCAAATAAAACGATGGTTACGAGAGAAGTGTATGAAGCGAAAGCTGCGAAGTGGACGAGCAAGTGGGATCTTCGAGTGATTCCGTGGGAAGATGCTTGAGTGTAAGTGTTTTCGAGTCGTGTTTTGAAATCAATGGTGAAAGCAGAAAGAACTCCTGATGATAGGAGTTCTTTTTTATGAAGAGTAATAGTACTTATCGACGTTGCTTTTTACTTGTGAAAGCATCCTTGCAAGCTCTTCCGTTTCTTCTTTACTTAAATGTTCTGTCAGCTGCCCTTCTAATTCATCTCGTATTTTATAGAGCTGCGATTGTTTTTCTTTACCGAGATCAGTGAGACAGATGATTTTAGAGCGAGCGTCTCCATCTAGTGATTCTCGTGTTACTAGCCCTTTTTGTATCAAGATGTCGATCAGCTTAGAAAGAGAGGAAGCTTTTATTCCGAGGTGATGTTGGATGTGAGATTGATTGACTCGGTCTTCGTCATACAGCACAAACATGACGTTCATATGAGAGATACTGAGCCCCTCTTTTACTAATCGTTCGTTTTGAAGCTGTTTAACTAAATGGGAAATTTGCTGAACTTGATATCCGATATCATCCTTGTGTGATTTATGCATTCGGGTATTCCCTCCTAAACTAACTGTATTCTAGCATAAAAAAATAAAGAATATCGATAGGAGTTTAATTAGTTTCCTAACTAATTTAATTGTGGTATGCTGTTTTTCGTAATCAAGGAGGGAAAACGATGAACAAATTATCGAAAGTTGGCATCTTTTCATTAATGCTTACTGCAAGCTTAACAATCATGGTGGGGAGCGTGATTACACCGGCTCTCATAGACATATCACAGCACTACGGAGTAGAGGAGATGGCCACCTGGCTAACGACACTGCCAGCACTTGGCGTTGTTCTTTTCGCACCACTTGCTGGTCGGCTCATTGACCGAGTGGGCTCCTATCTTTCGTTGTGCATAGGGTTAGTACTGTATGGAGCGCTAGGGGTCTCTGCGATTTGGTTGTCCGGAACGATTCCGATCTTTACGGACCGGATTTTACTAGGTGGAGCTACAGCAATCGTGATGGCTTCTTCGACAGGTCTTCTTGCTGAATTCTTTGTAGGGGAAGAACGCTTGAAGATGGTTGCTCTGCAAGGGATGTCGATCGAAACTGGAGGAATTATCTTTCTAAGTATCGGAGGGGTCCTTGGTGGATTAGGATGGCAGTGGCCATTTATGATTTATTTGATCGCGTGGGTTGCGCTTCTATTTATTTTGATCTTCGTGCCTTATAAGAAATCCGTGGTCAAAGAAGAGGCACAAGAACCGAAAACGAGGAGTATGAGAACAATTTTTCCAGTGCTGCTATCAGCTTTACTAGCGATGACGATGTTCTTTATCGCATTTATCACACTGCCATTCTACTTAGCAGATCATTTTCAATTAGGATCAGCGACAACGGGCTATTTCTTAGCTATGATTTCATTTGTAGCCGTCATTTCAGCTAGCATTATGCCTAAAATGGTCAAGAAGTTAACCGATTATAAAACGCTTCTCACCGGATTTACTCTGTTTACGCTAGGCTTCTTCCTATTAATCATAGGTCAGAGTTTATTAATCATCACGATCATAGCTGGAATCGTTATCGGGTTTGGGTTTGGCTTCACGATTCCTCTAGCGAATCATATGGTCGTCGAAAAAAGTAATGTTAGCAATCGTGGAAGGAATCTAGCGTATTTCTCATCATTTACATTTCTTGGACAATTCCTTTCCTCGCTCGTCGAAGGGACTTCAACGAACCTTGTTATTCTTTATTCCGTTGCTATTTCGATTGGGATCTTAGTAATTTTGTTTTACTCGCTATGGCTTAAAAAAAGCAGCGCTCGTCAAATGGTACAAGCACAAAAATCGTCGTTCTAACTACAAGGAAAATCCCACTAATAGATCTTATAAAAAAAGCCACACTGCAATCCGTTCAGAATTGAAATGTGGCTTTTTTCTACATTCATATTAGATAAACATACCTACGAAGATCGCAGTGATAAACGAAGCAAGCGAACCTCCGATGATCGCTTTTAAACCAAGCCTCGATACTTGTGGACGCTTCGAAGGCTCAAGTGAACCAAGACTGATGATGAGCTGACCGATCGAAGAAAGATTTGCGAAGTTACAGAGTGCGACAGACAGCATCGCGACCGTTTTCTCAGTAAGTTCGCTCTCTTGAGACGTTAAATCCTGAAACGCTACAAACTCGTTGATCGACATCTTCGTTCCGATGATCGAAGCAGCACGGAACGCTTCGTCGAGCGGGATACCGACAAGAAGTGCGAATGGATAGAAGACGTAGCCAAAGATCGTGCTTAGGTCGGTCCCAACGAAACCGAGTAGTCCGTTGAGGAGCGCAAGAATACTGATGAACGCGATTAGAAGACCACCGATATTTAGGGCTAGCGTGACACCGCTAACGGTTCCATCTGCGATCGACTCGAACACGTTCGCATGATCTGAACGCTTCATCTTCACGTTATCGTTCGTTTGGGATACTTCTGTTTCTGGCTCCATGATCTTTGCGATCACAAGGGAGACGAACGGAACGCTGAACACGGAAATCAAGAGGTACTTGATGTCGACACCCATGAGAGAGTACCCGACGAGAATCGCTCCACTCGCGGAAGCCGTTCCTCCGACCATCACCGCGAAGATCTCTGAACGCGTTAAGATTTTTAAGTATGGTTTAACGAGAAGTGGTGCTTCAGCAAGGCCGAGGAACGAGTTCCCAACTGCGTTAAACGATTCGACTTTTGTTGTGCCCATCAGTTTTCCGACCGTCACACCGACGATCTGTACGATGAACGGGATGACGCGTAAGTAGTAAAGAGCAGAGACGAGTGCTGAGATAAAGATGATAACGGAAAGTACGTTGATCGCAAACACGAACGTTAACTCTGTTTGCTCGTACAACCCGCCGAACACGAACTGAATGCCTTCGTTACTATAGTTGATGACCTTCTGGACGGCTGCAGATGCTTTTTCAAGAAACGCTTTACCTGCCTCAACTTTTAGTACGAAAAGAACGAAAGCCCCCTCGATCGCGAGTCCGACTCCGATCGTTCGCCAGTTTATTGATTTCTTGTTGTTACTGAGTAACCATGCGATGCCAAGAATCCCCGCAATGGATAATAGACCAAAAATGATGCTCATGGTGATGAAATCCCCCTGAAAGAAGTGTTGCTTCACAAAAACAGATCTATAAAAAAAGCCGCACTTATGGAAAGTCCGGGTTCAGGAAGAATGAATAAGGCTTAGGCGTTGTGAACAACGAATCAGCTTACCTTCCCTATAGTCCTGCAATTCATGGTTGCAGGGTAGAAACTTATCGGACCGTATTTCCAAAACTATATAGAGAAATGATGTGAAGTTATTTTAACAATCTAGCAGATGCAAAAGGGGGTAGCAATACCTAGTCTAATAGTAACAATGTTAGAAAAATTCAGTGGGGAGATGTAAGCGTTCGACAAAATATGACCTATTGTGCGAGGTGAGGATCAGGGAAGTGCGAGGGGATAATAGATAGAACGTTTTCATAGATTAAAGCGAAAAGGGAGTGGGCTGGAACAATTTGCTTTTTAAGTTTTTAGCTGTGGTAAAAAGAAAAAAGCTCCTCTTGATGAGGAGCCTTAGTGAAGAGCGTTACGTTTTTGGGAAGGTGAAACCTTCTCCGAACACATCACGCACGTCGTGTACGACGACGAATGCTTTGTCATCTGCTTGTTGAATCATCTTCTTCAACAGGAACAGCTCCTGTTTGTTGATGACAACGTACAAGATGTCTTTCGATTCATTCGAGTAGTGACCGCGTGCATTGATGATCGTCACGCCGCGATCCATCTCCGCGCTCACGGTTTCAGCGATCGCAGCGGTGTTATGTGAGATGATCGTAACGGCTTTTCTCGTATCGAAACCATCGATCAAGTAATCGAGTATCTTCGTACTGATATAGATCGAGATCCCTGTGTACATCGTATTCTCGATTCCGATGATGAAGGATGATCCCATCACGACTAAGATATCGAATACAAACATCGACGTGCTGACACTCCAGCCGAAGTGCTGGTTCAGCATGCGCGCAACGATCGTCGATCCACCTGTCGTTCCACCTGAACGCAGGACGAGTCCAAGTCCGATTCCGATGAAAACACCGGCAAACACTGTACCAAGCATGATGTCGACTGGGTTACCCATGTCTTCTGTTAGATGGATGAATAGAGATGTGAAGAAGATCGCGAGCATCGTATACCATGTGACGCGTTTGTTGAGCACTTTATATCCGATCGCAAGGAGCACACCGTTCATAATAAAGTTTGTAAGACCTGGTGACCATCCGAGCACGTAATAGAGTGCCATCGAGATCCCCGTTACGCCACCTTCACCTAGTTCGTTTGGGATCGCGAACCAGTTTACACCAAGCGCAAAGAACAGTGAACCGATGATGATCAGCGTTATTTCTTTTCCTGTATGATTCATAGTATCAACTCCGTTCGAGGGGGACGTGGGGACAGGTTCCTTGTCCCTGTGCCCCCGTTCAAATCTAGTACGTAGGATAATATATCATAGGAGAGGGACGTAGGGACAGGTTCTGTGTCCCGATAGAATGGTAGAGGTTGCAACGGCTATATAGAAAAACTCAGTCGATAGTCGCAGATCGTCTCATTCTTTTGGGTGTGGTGTAAGAATGGTAAAGGTTTTATGATCGATAAAAAGACATGGGGGGCTTGGCATTGGAAATCAGTGAGGTAATGTTAAGAACGAAGGAACTTGAAAAGATGAGACGTTTTTATTCCGAAATTCTCGGGTTGTCTTTAATAGAGGATAAAAACGAATATTTTAAACTAGCAGTTGGTTCTAGTCATCTTATATTCACGTCAGGCGTAGAAGGAGAACCTTTCTATCATTTTGCTTTTAATATTCCTTCAAACAAGTTCAGGGAAGCGAAGGCATGGGTTAAAAGCAAAGTTGAATTAAATCATGAAGATGGAAAAGATGAAGCGCACTTTACCCATTTGCCAGCTAAATCGCTTTACTTTTATGATCCTGCTGGAAACATCGTTGAGTTTATCTCCAGACAGTCAGTTATCAAGTATGATGTAGCACCATTTTCACAACATAGCATAATAAATCTGAGTGAAATAAGTCTTACAGTGGATGACCCTATAAAGACTGGTCAAGAATTGATTGAATTAGGCATTAGAGAGCGTGATAACGATGAACTAAGTGAGCGTGCGCTTAATTTTATGGGGGATCGTTCAAAAGAGAGCTTTCTTTTATTAACTAAACCAGGCAGGAGATGGATATTTTCCAACAAACGATCTGCTGTTCATCCTCTCTCTATTAAACTAAGTAATCATGTTGAAATTGAAGTGAAAGACAGCAAGGAGGTAGTGATAGGACTGCGTTCTAAGTAAAAAGGAACCTAGGAAGAGGAATTTGCTTCTTATTAGCTAATGTAAGTAAGAGATAAGCACTACGATCATAAGGGTGATAAACATGAACGGCTGTCCTAGCTGCTATAATACCGTTTCAAGGTGGTATTTATTTAAGAGGACACTATTAAAAAAAGAATACCCATTAGCGTGTCCTCACTGCTCTCAAAATCTATATTTTACTGCAAGATCTTTGAAAATCTCCTTCTCCTTCATCCCGGTTCTACCTATATTGCTGATTGTTTTTGTTTTGTACGATATACCTGAAGCAATTTCAGGATTAACAATCATGTTATTGCTTGGAATTCTATTATCCGCATATCCATTTATAGTGAAGTTGACGGATAAACAAGAGAATTTGTTTTGAATTTTTTTATTGGAAAAAGAGCTCAATAAGAAAGCAATCTAATGAGATAAGAGGTAGCTGATATGAAGAAAATCGCAATTGCGACACTCGTTCTTTCCATATTTTTAATTGGGCCTACCATCGTATTTTCCTCCTTCACACCTTCAGATGAACTATCTGATTTCCCAGTTCCAAAACGTGCGGTTCTTATTGAGGAAGGTGAAGATCGCGAAAGGTACGAGTGGTCGAAGGCTTCTGAGGAGAATGGCATTCCACTTGGATACAAATTCGTTTTGAAGGCAAAGGGATGGAAAGAGGAAGAGAGGCTGGGTGCTTCGGTGATTTATCGTAAGGATCGGAATAAAATTAACATGATCTCTACCTCCGGTTATGTAGACCTTATTAAATTGAATTAGACAGAATAGTTTGAGATGATGAAAACGAAAACAAGAAAAGGCGGAGGTGGACCAGATGAAACGAGATGCTCAATACGAGATAACGAGAGAAACTCATGCAAAGCCTATGAAATGGCGATTCTTTGCATGAGGTCATACTACTAAACGTCGCCATCGACTTCATTCATTAGGTTTTGCACCTTATTAGTTATCGGAATAAAAATAAGGGGCTGGCAAGAATGAAATATGTAAATGCAGAAAAAGCGTTACCTAATGAGTTGTTAAAAGAAATTCAAAAATACATACAAGGCGAAACACTTTATATACCAAAACCTCAACGCAATCGAGAAAAGTGGGGAGCTTCGACTGGTATTCGTAGTGAACTATCGAAGCGAAATCGTTCGATAAAAGAAGAGTACTTGCACGGACATTCGGTAGAAACGATTGCGGAGAAGCATCATCTTTCCGTAGAAACGATAAAGAAGATCATCTATTCTAAGAAAAAGGTTACCTGATTGGGTAATCTTTTTTAGGTAGTTTCTTTCTAAAAAAAACTCGTCATATCATTTTCTTCATCCTTGCCTCTAAAATGGAACCAAGGTCATGATGAGGAGGAACGGTTATGGAGAACATTAAATTTCTTGAAGCTGATCGCGTCTATTTAAGACCGATCGAGCAGGAAGATTTAGACACATTCTACGCCAAAGCGCTTTGGGATCCTGAAGGCAGAAAGCTTACAGGTACACAGGTTGTGTTCAGTCGTCAGGGTGTGCAAAGTTGGTACGATCGAATTGTAATGGATCAATCGAGGATCGACCTTGTCACCTGTTTACAGGAAACTGACCAAATCATTGGTGACGTAGCGATGATGGACATTGATCATCATAATAAAAAAGCCGTCGTTCGAATTTCCATATTTGATAAGAAGTACTGGGGGCAGGGCTATGGTACTGAGGCAATGTCGCTGCTTTTAATATATGGATTTGAAATCTTGAATTTAAATCGAATCGGGTTAGATGTATTTTCTTATAATGAACGAGCAATAAAATCATACAAAAAGTTAGGATTTCAAGAAGAAGGCAGGATCAGAGAAGAGTTGTTTTATGACGGCGAGTATCATGATTCTGTGCTGATGGGGATATTGAAGCGGGAATTTGAAGAGTTGAAGTGAAATGACTAGTGAAAATTTATTAAGATGGAGCGCTTGCTATAATAATAGCAGGCGTTTTATTCAATTATAGGGAAGTTTATGTTAGGAACAGTTAAGGAGGGTAGAGATGAAGATACTCATATTAGGAGCTACAGGGTTTCTAGGTTCGAGAATCTACCAAGTGGCTTCAGAAAACGATAGCTTCACAGTTGTAGGTACCTCAAGGTTGATAAATGAGCAATCTACGATTATCCAAGTCGATGTCACGAATAATGAATCGATTACCCATGCCATTGAAACCATTGATCCAGATGTTGTTGTTTGGTCTTTAATGAATTTTGAAGAAGAGATGCAGTTAATCGATGTAGGCCTTAAAAATGTGTTATCAGTGATAGAAGGGAAAACAAAGTTCATCTTTCTTTCAACTGATGCCGTTTTTGTTGATGGCGTAGGAGGATACACAGAAAATGATTCCACTGGAACTTTACCAAAGGAAGCAGCTTTAGCTAACTATGTGAACGGAAAATATGCTGGAGAACACTTAGTTCTTACTAATCATGCTAATCACGTAATTTTAAGAACTGGACCACTATACGGAAATCGTGATTACCTTGAGAAGCGAACGTTAAACTTAATCGATAAAGTAAAAGAAAATCAACCGATTGAAGCATGGGAAAATGTGTATCGAACGTTCGTTAATGTGGATGATTTAGCTCGTGCGGTTGTTGAGCTTTGCGAGATAGAATTTAATGGAGTCTTACATGCTGGGCCATTACATAAAGAAAGCTACTATACCTTTTTTAAAAAGCGGCTGAATCAGCTTGGGTGGGATGATGGACTCCTAAGCCCAGTTGAAATTTCACAGAAAGCGTTCCCTCATCTAGCGTTAGATACATCTTTAGATACTCAAAAAGCGAAAGGGATCCTCCAAACTAATTTCCGTAGCATGTAAAAAACTGAGTTTGATATACTCTCAACCGAAAGTGAGGTTTACCATTGAAAAATAGACTTTCATTACTAGAACAGGTTCGTTCAATTGCGCAATTGGGGAGACGATATGCAAAAGACCCTTATGATATTGAAAGATATGAAAAACTATTGCAATTGGCAAGCGAAGAATACTCTGAATTAAGTGAAATTAAGGAAAGTATCGTAGTAGAAAGGTTTAAAAGTGAACTGGGACACATCACACCTAAAGTTGGCGTGAACGGTATCGTCTTTTCTTCTGACAAGAAAATACTATTAGAACGTCGTGCTGATGATGGAACCTGGGGAATTATCGGCGGTTGGTGTGACGCGGGGGAGAGCCCCGAGGAATCACTAAAAAGAGAGTTCTTAGAAGAAACAGGATTAAATGTAAAAGTCCAAGATCTAGTTAGCATCTTTACAAGAAAACCAGAAGATTTTGGTCAGCCTCATACGTCGTATCATCCACTTTTTATATGTGAGATACAGGACGGAAACCTTCGAACATCTATAGAAAGCATAGAACTTAAATACCATCATCTGCTCGATGTAGAAAATTGGCATGCCGATCATTTCGAAGTGGCTAAAAAAGCGTATGAGTATATGGGGTATAAGTGGGAATAGAGTAGGTCTCATGTCTTATCGAAATTCTCTATTCAAAGATCTAATGAAAATTAGCGTTTTTTTTCATGAACTACGTTGTTAACTACCTTAACTTACCAACACCTGAATCGTAAGGATCTGAGATAATCAATTGTATAACACAAATTAGGTAATTTAACTCGGAGGATAACATCAGTGTGGTTAAAGGTATTTCTAGCATTACTTGCATTACTTGGCATAGCTTTAATGTGGTTTTCAGTATTCGGTAAGAGAAAAGATATAGAGAATATGGCAGAGGGATTTTCTCATGGTTTTTTTGAATTTATCTTTAATCTATTTTTTGAGTTTTCGTCGATAAAAGTAAAACGAGTATTGCTCTTTACACTAGGGTTCGTCGTTGCGTTTATTTTTACACTTGGCGTGTTTTTATCTTAGAAAAGCTGGAGAGAAAAATGGAAAAGATTAAGATGTTTATGTATTTCTTTGTTTTATCTGGAGTGTTTGGTGTATCAGGAATTTATCTTAGAGAGAATTTCAATATTCCTTTTACAACGTTAAGTTCAATGGATGTAGTCAGGATAGTGATGATCGGTGTTATTCAACTTTCATGTATTTATCTAGCTATTGATACTTATCTTAGATTTAATGAACTACCAAAAGGAATTAAGCGAATAATCATCTTCATTGCGCTGCCTTCCTCGATTGTATACTTTCTGTTCTTAATAGGAGTGTACGTTGAATGATTCATTTACCAAGAAGAATTTGACGCAAAGGAGAATAGAATGTTTATACGAGTTCACTCAGTGTCTGATAGTCAGGATCATGCATTGGCCGTTCTTTCTAAAGTACTTGAGCCTCTAAGCCAGCATGTGATCTCTAGACACTTAATAAAGTCTGAGCAATACTGGAAGATCGACATGATGTTTGTGACAGAGGCAGAAGTGAGTTTACAGGATGACTTTTCGAGAGAGGATCTCACAGTTTACTTAGAAAAAGTAAGTGAGAATTGGGACGTGATCGAGAATCCGCTTGAAGCGATCACTTCAACACAGATGGGGGATATTTCGATAGAGAACATTGCGATGATTACCATTTCGTTTGCGGAATGATCGATAGAGAAATAGTAAAACAGGAGCCTATGTGGGCTCCTGTTTTTGTTTTCGCTTCTATCACCATCAATCAAACTCTCGACTAACCTTATCATGGTAAAAGCTGACTGCTTCTCTTAATTTCGAATTCTCTTCTTCAAGTCTTGCGATTCGCTCTCGATTTTCTTTTACTTTTTCTTTATAGATGTGGATCGTGAAGATAAGACCTAGGACTATTATGTATGCTATGAAGTCCGTCATGCTGAGGGCGTTCGAATACAAGAAGATCACCTCTTCCGTAAAAAGAGTTACACGAATTGCAGCCATAGTTCTACTTGCTTGGCTGCTTCAGGATCAATAGAACGCATCGGTTCAATAAGTATCTCGGCGCGCTGACGTTTGATTTCTTTTGCAAGATGCGGGAGGTCTTCCAGCAGCCCTTCTTCGATCATGTACCTGAGTGTGTTCATTCGAAAGTGCTCGTTTTCTATCGTATTGATTTCGAAATGTTCAAGCACCATCTCAACCATGGTTTCTAGTGGATATTCTCTCATTACATACCCTCATTTCTTGATGGAATTTTCCGGTAGATGCTAGTTTCTATGATACGCGTTCGTGACAAAAGGGACAAGGGGACAGGTAACGTGTCCCGATGGATAGATTAGTAACCGATAGTTAAGGTACCCTTCTTCATTCACAAGGGAGTATACGTTTGGTGGGACGAGGTACCTGTCCCTGATGTCCCTTGCAATGTCTTGAAGGGTTTGAAATAATTGGAATAAAATACGTTGTCGATGGCGCTGGGAGATTGGTAGTTTTGAAAAGAAAGAAAATGAAGAAGATTCTTGTTCAAATCCTTATCGTGACAGTCACATTTTTTGTTATTAGAGGAATAATAGAGTTCACACCGATTAAAGGATACTTAGGCAACGTTACATCAAACGCTGTATTACAGTTGTACCATTTTAAAGATCCTTCATTTGAAGAAGGTAACATGGTGCTAACGTATGACAGTGAGCAAAAAGAAGTAGCGAATGAACTAGCTGAGGAAATCGAAGGATTTCAGGAGTTAGGTGTTGCCTGGTTTGGCGAGAGCGATCTGCCTCAGTTAGAAGTCATACTCACAAAACAGGGCAAGCTCCCTCATCCTATATTACTGCACCGCAATGGGCTTTATCTTTCACTTAGCAACATTATCCTCATTAACGGGGAATTATCAAAAGAGGAAAGGGTACACGCACTTTCGCATGAATATGCTCACTACTATTTGATGAACAGCATAGATAAAGAGATGGAAATTACGGATCTACCAGACTGGTTTCATGAAGGAGTATCAGAAGCTTTCGCGCACCGGTTCGCTCCGCTTCCATTCTATGAAGCCATTGGGAGCTGGGATGTTGTGCCAGTTGCAGAAATGGACATGAAAGGTCCAGGAGCTAGCGAGCGATATGTGATGGCGCAATTTATCGTGGAGAAACTATTAGAAGACCACGGTGAGCAAGTCGTTTCTAAACTTATTGCTGAGGAGCAAGGATCGTTTGAGAAAAAGCTCACTGAAATTACGAAGCAACCACTTTCTGATACTCATAAGTGGCTAATTCGAAATGAAGAGATTTATGAAGAAACACCAGCGAAATTAGCTGAAGGATATGATCGTAATCTGCTCAAGAAAGAGTTACTCGAGTTTGAGGAAACGAAAGGTCCATACTATTTTGAAGCGCCGTTCATCTATTCGACCCTCGAGACGATCTATACTGATGAACAGAATTGGGAAGCTGCTATTTCGGTTGGACTGAAGAGGATGAATTATGTACCTTCTTCATACAGTGATTGGAAAATACTCTCTGAATATGCTTCTAACATGGGTGATACTGTTTTAGCGATCGAGTATGGCAAACGCGGATTAGCAATGACCGATTCAAGAAGCAGAGCTTCATTTGAAAAGTGGTTAGAAGAGCTGGAGAGTCGATCGTAAAGAAGGCTGAATAACGATTAATATTTAAAAAAGGATTGATAGCTTGAACCGTACATACATAATAGGAGTTAGTTTAGC
Source organism: Alkalihalobacillus sp. CinArs1 (assembly GCF_947387515.1). Lineage (GTDB taxonomy): Bacteria > Bacillota > Bacilli > Bacillales > Guptibacillaceae > Guptibacillus. The sequence goes on from NZ_CANDOB010000002.1 coordinate 424,041, forward strand.
GGGATTAGCCGCCTTCGCCATTTCGTTTCTTATCCTAACGTCAAACTATTTTCATAGTAAAGAGATCAGTTTGCTAACGTCTAGGTGCTATGAAATCGATGGGGAAGTAAGCTTAGAGATTCATAATGACTTTACGAAAAGTTACTCGTTTGAGTGTAAGAAATGATGGTTGCCTTTTAACGTGTCTATCATGATTAATATCTTATGTGTGATGGTAGGCGTCTTAGGAGCGATGTTCATCATCACATTAAGAAAACAGCTGTTTAATAAGAAAGTGCTATCCTTGCTTGTTCTAACGATCTTGATCGTTGGTATGTTTCAGATTGGGTGGTCTGCTTCTCACTTATCTAATGAAGAGGCGATCACATTAGCGAAAAAAACGGTATCTCCTTATCGTGATGTGAAGTTGAAGAAGAATCAAATCGAAGTTATTAATATGGAATCCGAAAGAATCGCGGTCGTCATCGAGTTTGCTCCTAACAACTATGCAGAAGTGTACATTGATCAGCTGAGTGGAGAGGTGCTGGAGGCAAACATAATCGATTTTCACGGGGAAGATCGTAGAATTAAATAAGTATCAATTAAAAAATCCCACCCTCAACTCGAGGGTTGGATTTTTTAATGATTGATGGGATGAGGTACCTGTCCCTACGTCCCGCTGGTCACTTCCCGCCTCACAAGAAACGGAACAAGCATTGGAATAAATAGAATAAGAATCAGCAGTCGAATAACCTGCATGGCAGCGACGACGCTTCCGTCGAGGTCTAGTGATGCGGCGACGGATGCCATCTGCGGTGCACCTGCTGGTACGATTGCGAGCAGGCTCGTGATGAAGTCGAGCGGTGTCATGAGGTAGAACACGAACGTCACGACGAACGTAAGAAAGAAAAAGGATACGAGGATCCAGAGACTTGTCCATCCGATCTGTTTGATATCGGAAAGAGACTTACGGTCGAACCGAACGCCGATGATTACACCAAGCATCGCCATCCCAAGTCCTACACCAAGGTTCGGCATCGAAGGGAGTGGCTGGACGAACGAATGAAAGATAAAGGAGAGAACGATCGCGTAGAGAAACGGTGCGATTGGAATTCGCCATTTCTTTGCCAGTACGAGCGTCACCACTATGAGTAGGAGATAAAAAAGCATAGCGAGCCACATGGGTGCCGCACCTTCTACAGCTTTACTTAACCCGCTCGATTCCACTTCCTTCGTTTTCAAATATGGAGTCATAAACCCAGCGACGATTGGAATCGTCGCAACGAGCATCATGATTCGCACTGTTTGAAAGGCTGCGACCATGCCCATGTTTGCTTTGTACTCTCGACTGAGTGCCATCATGACGGAAGCCCCTGCAGGGAGACAGCAGAAGAGAGCTGTCTTCGCATCGAGGTTCGAATATCGACCGAGCACTTTTCCGAGAACCCAGCTCGCAACAAGCAGGATAACTAGCGAAACGGCTAGTGGGAACAGATAGCTTGCGACCTCTGTAAACATGGATACTTTTATACTTATGCCAATACTGACGCCGATCACAGCGAGTGATAGGTCGAATAGAAGGTTCGGGTAGGAGATCTCATCGATCATGAGGCGGTAGTAAACGCCGACAAGCATCGCACCGAGTAACCAGCCCGCTGGAATGCTCATCAAGTCGAACAAGTATCCTACGCCAAACGCAATCATTAATAATAAAAGTTTTATCATATAGGAGCACCTTCAATAAATGAGAGTTCTTTCAGTACACGAAGCTTATTTCAATCAGTTTAGCACAGCACCTGTATACAATTCATGGATGAGGGTTTGGGACAAGGGGACAGGTCCCGTGTCCCTCTTCATAAGGAGTAACCGCTCATGTTGTTAATTGGAGGGACGAGGTACCTGTCCCTATGTCCCGCATAGGCACATTCCCTAGCACGCTGAATAGCATAGTTTTAGAAACTGTGAAGGGAATGAGTTGGATGTCCTATGATTCAGGTTCGTTCAGCGAAGATCGAGCTTCAAAAGGAATAGGAAGAGTAAAGATTCAAGATTATGGACCGAAGCCGTTCGTGGTGGATATCAATGAAGCAACGTTAAAAAATAACACGTTCCGTACAGCACTATGGACAGGAGATTATTTTCAAATTACGTTGATGAGTATTGGAGTAGGGGAAGACATCGGATTAGAAATGCATCCTGATGTAGACCAGTTTCTACGAGTGGAACAGGGGCAGGGACTTGTGAGAATGGGGATGAATAAACATCAGCTGCCGTTTGAAGTACCTGTTTACGATGACTTTGCAATCATCATTCCAGCAGGCACGTGGCACAATGTGATCAATACAGGAAAAGATGCGCTCAAGCTTTATTCGATCTACGCACCTCCAAACCATCCGTTCGGTACGGTTCATCGAACAAAAGCCGAAGCGATCGAAATGGAAGAGGGGTATGGACACGACCACGGGTAAAAGGATGTAACACACGGGTCCCCCTATACATCGTATAGGGGGACCATTTTATATCATAATTTAAGGGGGGAAGGAGTTTGGGGGGACTCCTTGGTTCATACATTATCACAGGATTTAGCGATTCTAGCGATTATGTGAGAACTTTGACATTTGATACGTTAACGTAACGAAGATAAAAGAAAAAACTTGGAATGACGCTTCCAAGTTTTCTTTGAATTAACTCTCTTTATGATGAAACGGACACTTTCCTTCGATCGGTTCGATGTCGTCTCCGATGAACGATTGCTTCCACTCGTTATGGTCAGGGTCACCAAAATGACTGATATCAGGGTGCTTCGGCAATTGATCCCAGGCCTCAACGCGTGCGCGTACCTTTTCCCGGGACATGATGCCGCCTTTCTCGGTCCCTTCAAGACCCTGGAAAATGGCACGTGGTTGGAAGCCGAGAATCAAGCTGTTCCCTAGATTTCTCGTTTTTCGCTGCTTGTATGCAGGCGCATTTCCAAAAGTGAAGATCGGCTGTCCGGCGAAGTGGAAATCCCACAAGTAGTGATCGGGATCTTTCGGTGCGTCACTTGGCCATGGGAAGCGGTCCTGACTATGTAAATACTGGAGAATGTCCCAGAAATACGAGCGATAATACTCGATCGACTTTTCACTACTCTCTGGCTCAACGAAAATAAATAAACCGTGCCGCACTTTCGTAGGTTCCTCGAACAGGCTGAGGAAGCTTTCGACCGCTTCAGGCAGGTTCGCCCAGTGATTATGTTCGATATACGCGTATCTTAACTCTCCTTTTTTCTGTCCAGTTCTGCCAAAGAAGCATGGGAATGTCGGGTCGGTCACGACTTCTTTGAACGTCTGGTATTCGTTGATCAGCCAGTCAGGCAGGTTCTCGCCATTCTCCATGTCTTCTTTCGTAAGTAAATGGGGGCTTTTTGTTTTTAACATCGTTCGGTCTCCTTTGGGCTGTATAATTAACGACGGACAAGCGGTAAGGTACAGCAGCGAAATGAACCGCCTGATTTGATGATTTCTGAAAAATCGACGGTGATGACGTGAAAGCCTTTTGAACGAAGAATCGCATTCAACCGCTCGTTTTGAGGAAGGCTCACGATATGATCGTTTCCGATCGAGAGCACGTTTGGCCCCATCTCGAACTGCTCCTCTTTTGTCACTTCGATGAGTGATTGAAAGCGAGCGGAGATTTTCTTCAAACCTTCTTTTGTAAAAGCTTCACGATACACGAGCGCAGTATCTTTTGAAACGATATTAAAGACACAATCAAGGTGAAGAATGTCTTCCGTCAGTTGAATCGCTTCGATACGATACGTTGGCAGTCTTCGCTGTAACTCATCGATCGCACGCTTCGTCGTACGCCCGCTTACACCGATCCAGATCGTCGAACCATCGACAACGACATCGCCGCCTTCGATTGAACCAGGTAGTCCTTCTTGAAAACCGATTCCTCGATCGCTGAGCCATGTTTTCAAAATGTTTGTTTCAGAGCGGCGTACTCGCTCATTCATCGTTCCGACGAACAGTTCATCGTTGATCGTGAACCCGATGTCTCTCGTGAACACTTGTTCAGGAAGGTGAGGGTCGGTCGGAAGTTCGCTTACGTTCACGCCGTTTTCTTTTAAGGTCGAGACGAAGTTCTCATGCTGTTTCAGTGCGAGCGGCACGTTGATGTTGCTTTTTTCATAGTGTTTCTGCGTTTCATTTATGATTTCAGTGATCTTCATAAATGAGGGCTTCACAACAAGCACATGGTTTAGTGCATCGTATTCTGTAGCGCATCGCACGCTTTTGTTGGCTGTTATTGTTTTCATCTCAAAAACCTCCATCGCACATTTAGTCCCCTATTCCCCTAGTAAATATCTGTAAAACCTATCGAATGGAATTCGCTAGAACGATAAATTAGGAGATTTTTGATGATGGAGAATGTTGGATTCCCTTTTGTTGCAAAGAGGGTTTAATTTCAAAAACGTTTTCTCTTATAATAGAGGGAGGACTTACATCATTCGTAACTGATTTTGAAAGGGGTTACATCATCGTGAACACGAAATACTTAGATCTGCTAGCTCAGAAGTATGATAGTGAAGAAAAAGTCGTAACAGAAATCATCAACCTGAAGGCGATTTTAAACCTGCCGAAGGGGACAGAGCACTTTGTGAGTGATTTACATGGGGAGTACCAAGCCTTTCAACATGTGTTACGAAACGGATCGGGGAAAGTGAAGGAGAAAATCTCCGACCTTTTTAAAGAGGAACTATCTGAGGAAGAATTAAATGAATTTGCTACCCTCGTTTATTATCCTGAAGAAAAAATCAAGCTCATCAAGAATTCGTTCGATAACGATAAAGAGCTGAACGAGTGGTATAACGATACGATTCAGAGAATGTTCAAGCTGATTTCCTATGCTTCTTCAAAATATACGCGTTCGAAGCTGCGAAAAGCGCTGCCTGCACAGTTCGTGTACGTGATTGAAGAATTGCTTTATAAATCGGACGATGCGAATAAGGAACCGTACTACCAGAAGATCCTTCAACAGGTGATCTCGCTCGGTCAGGCGGACAAGCTCATCATCGGGCTATCTTACACGACCCAAAGACTTGTCGTCGATCACCTTCATGTCGTTGGCGATATTTATGATCGTGGACCGGAGCCTGATAAGATCATGGAGACGCTCATCAACTACCATTCTGTCGACATTCAGTGGGGAAATCACGACGTACTGTGGGTTGGGGCATTTGCTGGGTCGAAGGTTTGTCTCGCGAACATCATCCGAATTTGTGCGCGTTACAACAATCTCGAGATCATCGAGGATGCGTATGGCATCAACCTGCGTCCGCTCTTGAACCTTGCGGAGAAGTACTATGGTGACAACCCGGTATTTAGACCGAAAGTAGATAAAGACGATAAAACTTCAGAAGATGAGCTGCTGCAAATCACGAAGATTCACCAGGCTATTGCAATGATTCAATTTAAGCTCGAAAGCCCAATCATCAAGAGACGACCGAACTTCAATATGTCAGAGCGCCTCTTGCTTGAGAAGATCGATCATGAGAACAGTACGATTACGATTCACGGGAAAACGTACGACCTTGAAAATACGTGTTTTAATACGATCGACCCTGAACAGCCGGAGAAACTTTTAGAGGAAGAACAAGAAGTAATGGACAAGCTCTTGTTTTCTGTTCAGCATTCTGAAAAGCTTGCGCGCCACATGAAGTTTCTTATGAAAAAAGGAAGCCTTTATTTGAAATACAATGGTAACCTCCTGATCCACGGCTGCATTCCGCTTGATGAAGAAGGAAACATGGAGAGCATGATGATCGAAGGGGAATCGTACGCCGGGCGTGATTTGCTCGATGTATTTGAACGATATCTCCGTGAAGCGTACGCGCACCCTGAGAAAACGGATGACCTCGCAACAGACATGGTGTGGTATTTATGGACAGGCGAGTATTCGTCACTCTTTGGAAAACGTGAGATGACGACGTTCGAGCGTTACTTTATTCAAGATAAAAAATCTCATAAAGAGAAGAAAAACCCTTACTACTATTTACGAGAAGAAGAAGAAACGTGCCGAAAGCTTCTCGCTGAATTCGATCTTAATCCTGATCAAGGCCATATCATCAACGGGCATACGCCGGTAAAAGAAATCGAAGGGGAAAATCCGGTGAAGGCGAACGGGAAGATGGTCGTGATCGACGGAGGCTTCTCGAAAGCGTATCAATCGACAACCGGGATCGCTGGATACACGTTACTTTATAACTCCTTCGGCATGCAGCTCGTCGCTCATAAGCATTTTAATTCAAAAGAAGAAGTCCTCTTAAATGGGGCGGATGTTTTATCCGTTAGGAGACTAGTCGATAAAGAGCTTGAGCGGAAGAAGGTTCTCGAAACGAACGTAGGAGAAGCACTGCTGCAAGAGCTTCAGATTCTAAACAGCTTGATGGAATACCGCTACATCGATTGAGAATACCCCGCAGATTACGTCTGCGGGTCTTTTTTTTAGAGAAACGGTTGACATCTTTCCTTCTTTCGTCTAAATTTTCTGATTAAGTAGGAATGACATCTCTTTATCAAGAAGATAGTAAGGCGAGACTTTACAGAGATTCTAGCGCATCCAGAACGGTCTTACTTTTGGTAGAAAAAAGGAGAGATGTTGTGGAACATTTTGCTGTTTTTCGTACACCTCAGACGATCCTATATGGGAGGAAGTCTTTCCAACAAGTTGGCGTACAAGCTGCCTTGAAAGGACGGAAAGCCCTCATTGTAACGGACGAGGTTATGCTGAAACTCGGATATGTGGATGAATGTCAGGAACTGCTTAAGAAGGAAGGGATCGAGAGCGAAACGTATACGGGCGTGGAATCTGAGCCGACAGATCTCTATGTGAGTGAATCTCTTGAAAAACTGAAGAACACCGCATGTGACCTCGTTCTTTCAATCGGTGGGGGAAGCTGTATCGACACGGCAAAAGCGATCGCGGTTCTTGCGACGAACGGAGGATACATAGGGGACTACAGAGCCAATCGTACATCTGCCAAGAAAGCGCCGCTAGCGCATATTGCGATTCCAACGACAGCAGGAACAGGGTCAGAAGCAACGGACGTCACGGTCATCACGAACACATCAGATGATGTGAAGATGATGATGAAACAGCCTGCGTTCATGCCGGACGTTGCGATCGTGGATCCGCTTTTAACCGTATCGTCCCCAGCGCACGTAACTGCTGCAACGGGCGTCGATGCACTCAGTCATGCGATCGAAGCGTATCTTTCAAAGCGTGCGCACCCAATGACGGATACGATCGCGCTTTCGGCTATGAAACTGCTTGTCGAAAACATCGTCACCGCCTACCGTGATGGAAACAATCTTGATGCTCGCGAAGCGATGAGTCTCGGGGCACTCCAAGCTGGAATGGCATTTACGAATGCGTCCGTCTGCCTCGTGCACGGGATGTCTCGTCCGATCGGAGCGCTTTTTCATGTGCCGCACGGCTATTCGAACGCGATGCTGCTGCCAGCCGTGCTCGAATTCAGCAAAGACCTTTGTACCGATCGACTGGCTGATCTTGGTCGTATTTTTAAGCCTGATGAAGCACGTTCAGACAGCGAAGCAGCCGAGATCGCCGTGAAATCCGTGAAAGAGCTCTGTTCGACGCTTGAGATTCCGAACTTGAAAGAGTGGGGAATCGATGAAGGGGCGTTTAAAAAGGCGATTCCAAAGATGGCGATGGATGCGCTCAATAGCGGCAGTCCTCAAAATAACCCGCGCCTGCCTTCTCAAGAAGAGTTAGAAAATCTGTATACGATGTGCTATGACTATCGATTAGAAAAAATAACGCGCTAAAACGAAGGGAGATCGAAACATGACGACGACAGCGACAAACGTACTAAAGAACTATATAGACGGTGAATGGGTAGATGCAAAAACGGATCAGTTTCAGCCTGTTCCAAACCCTGCGACGGGTGAAGAGATCGCTCAAGTTCCAATCTCAACGAAAGCTGACGTAGAGTGGGCCGTTCAGGTAGCGAAGGATGCCTACAAGTCGTGGAGTCAAGTTCCTGTTCCAAAACGAGCGCGTATTCTTTTTAAATACCAGCAGCTTCTCGTCGATCACTGGGATGAGCTAGCGAAACTGATCACAGAAGAAAATGGGAAAAGCTATAAAGAAGCGTATGGAGAAGTTCAGCGAGGCATCGAGTGCGTTGAGTTCGCAGCTGGCGCGCCGAGTTTGATGATGGGAAAACAGCTTCCTGATATCGCGACGAACCTCGAATCGGGGATGTATCGCTACCCAGTCGGAGTAGTCGGCGGCATCACGCCGTTCAACTTCCCGATGATGGTGCCATGCTGGATGTTTCCACTTGCAATTGCAATGGGGAATACGTTCGTCCTGAAGCCGTCAGAACGCACGCCGCTGCTCGCGAACCGACTCGCGGAGCTTTTTAAAGAAGCGGGGTTACCTGATGGTGTCTTGAACATCGTCCATGGTGCACATGATGTTGTGAACGGGCTTCTTGAGCATAAAGACGTGCCTGCCATTTCCTTTGTAGGATCTCAGCCAGTTGCGGAGTATGTGTATAAGACGGCATCTTCTCACGGTAAACGTGTCCAAGCACTCGCGGGTGCGAAAAACCATTCCATCGTGATGCCTGATGCTGATCTTGATAGCGCGGTAAAAGAAATTATCGCAGCGTCTTACGGATCAGCAGGAGAGCGCTGCATGGCATGCTCTGTCGTTGTTGCAGTTGATGACGTGGCAGATCCACTCATTCAAAAGCTGAATGAAAAAGCGGACGAAATCAAGATCGGGAATGGACTTGAAGACGACGTGTTCCTCGGCCCAGTCATTCGACAAGAACATAAACAGAGAACGGAAAGCTACATTGAGCACGGTGAGAAGGAAGGCGCAACACTCGTGCGCGACGGTCGAAAAGATGAAGCGTATCATGATGGCGGCTACTTCATCGGACCGACTATTTTCGATAACGTGACATCTTCTATGAAAATTTGGAAAGACGAAATCTTCGCGCCGGTGCTTTCAATCGTGCGAGTGAAGAGTCTTGAAGACGCGATCGCACTAACGAATGAATCAGACTTCGGAAACGGCGCATGCCTGTTTACTCAGAACGGTAGCAATGTTCGCACGTTCCGTGAGAAAATCGAAGTGGGCATGCTTGGTGTGAACATCGGCGTACCTGCTCCGATGGCGTTCTTCCCGTTCTCTGGATGGAAGAATTCCTTCTACGGAGATCTTCATGCGAACGGGTCTGACGGGGTAGAGTTTTATACGAGACGTAAAATGCTAACAGCTAGATGGTAAGGGTTTAAAAAAGAACGGTGTAGAGGAGCAAACGCTTCTCTACACTTTTTATCGGGATGGGGGAGACAGCAGATGGATTTTAATCTTAAAGAAGCGATCGGGATGCTTGAACGAACGCCAAAAACGTTGGAGAGCTTTCTTTCTGGATTATCAGAAGGATGGTTAACGTGCAATGAAGGAGAAGGCACGTGGAGCACGTCACAAGTGATCGATCATTTGATCGAGTGTGAGAAAACGAACTGGATTCCGAGGTTACGGACGATTGTGGAAAGTGAAAATAAAGATTTTCCTCCTTTCGATCGTGATGCTCACTTAAGTAAGGCATCGGATAGCTCGATCGATCAAAAGCTCGCAGCGTTTAAACGACTTAGAGCACAAAACGTTCTGATCGTGATCGGCCTGATTAAATCCGACGCACAGTTTGAACTTACAGGAAACCATCCTGCCTTCGGTGAAGTAAAGCTAAGAGAACTGCTTTCCACCTGGGTCGTACACGATTTAACGCATATCTCGCAAATCGTGCGCGTGATGGCAGAACGCTATCGTGAAGATGTTGGTCCGTGGGAAGCATATTTAGGTGTGTTGAAGAAAGACCATCATTGAACAACGAGAGGATGAGAAGAAAATGCAATCCAATAAAGAAAAAGCAGTATCGTTACTAGAACACGTTGTGGCAGGCGAGGTCAGAGTCGCGTTTGACAAGTACATAGCAGAGGACTTTATCCACCATAATCCGTATTTTAAAGGTGATCGCGAATCATTGATGGCCGCGATGCAAGAGAATGATGAAGCAGCACCTGATAAAGTGTTTGACGTGAAGCATGTGGTCGAGGACGGAGACGTCGTTGCCGTTCATTCCCATATTAAACAACACCCTGAAGACCTCGGTGCCGCTGTTGTTCATCTCTTCCGTTTTCAAGATGGTCTTGTCGTAGAAGCATGGGATATCGGTCAAGCAGTGCCAGAGGATTCTCCAAACGAAAATGGTGTTTTCTAGACCGTCAAAAAAAGGAGTGTTAAGCATGGATGCACAAACGGTCTTGCATGAATTAGAAACGCTTGGTAAGGAACGTACGAAGAAAATGTACATCTCAAGCGGTGCACACGAGCCTGTTTTTGGTGTGGCTACTGGGCAAATGAAGCCGATCGCGAAAAAGATTAAGCAAGATCAAGAGCTTGCTGAGCAGCTTTATGCGACTGGGAACTACGATGCGATGTATTTTGCAGGAATTATCGCTGAACCAGAAGCGATGACGGAAGCAGATTTTGAGCGGTGGATCGACGATGCGTATTTTTATATGATTTCAGACTATGTTGTTGCCGTCACGTTAGCGGAAACAGAAATTGCGCAACAGGTGAGTGACAAATGGATCGCGAGTGGGGAAGACCTGAAGATGTCTGCCGGCTGGAGCTGCTACTGCTGGCTGCTTGGAAATCGGAAGGATGAGGAGTTCGACACGGATAAGCTTTCGAAGATGCTTGATCAAGCCTCAGAATCCATTCATGACGCGCCAGAACGGACAAAGGCATCGATGAACAATTTTATTTCAACTGTAGGCATCTCCTACGTGTCACTCCACGACAAGGCGGTCGAGGTTGCGAAAGCAGTTGGACCGGTTGAGATGAAGCGTGACAAGAAAAAGAGCAGCATCTTGAACGCTTCTGAAACGATTCAAAAACAAGTCGACCGTGGGAAGATTGGGTTTAAGCGAAAGTACGTGAGGTGTTAATACAATACGCTACGAGGTGGGATACACATGGAAAAGCTCGATGCGGTGAAGATCAAGGGTGTAGAAGAAATCGGTGAAAAGAAGCTGGTCGGTTTTCGGGTTGTGTGCAAAGATATGGCTGGATATGCGGAAGAGATTCCTAAAGCCTCGCAGTTACTCGTTCGTCGAAAAAATGAGATCAAGCATCTCGTTCAACCGGTGAAGCTCATCGGTGCCTTTAAGGCGGCGGAATCTACAGAAGATGATGGCTATTGGGTTTGTTTTGAAGTAGAGGAGCATGAAGACATTCCGGAAGACATGGTTTCGCTTACTGTTCCGAAAGAAAAACGTGCTGTTCTAACGTTTAAAGGGTATGCATCTGACATTTTTAAAGTTTATTCTCATTTGCATGAATGGATCGATGAGAATGGTTATAAAAGGGTTCCGGAAAAATGGACGCTGGAACTGTATTCAAAGTGGACGGAAGATGAGGATGTCGTAGAGCTTTGTGATCCGGTGCGCTAAAATCCGACAAACGGGATCAGATGCGATAGGCGACCTGAAAATTTCATAAAGGATTTTACTAAGGTTCAAAGCTAAACCTGGAGTGCTTACATCCAAGCACTCCAGGTTTCACGTATTCTGAACGACTTTTTCCTCTTTCTTAGGCTCCAATTTTTTTAATGGAAACCTTTTCTATTTATGATACAATCAATGTGAAGTAATTCACATGATAGTTCTAGGTTATGGGGGAGGAAGATGAGGGTAAAGACTAAGGTATTATCAGCGTTATTTTCTACTTTACTTATAGGAACGGCTGGGTTGATTCTAGGAACCTTTGATGAGGGGCGAATGCCCAGTATTGGTGATTTTGGATTTGTGATGATGGTTATGGTACTAACGGCGATAGGCAACTTCGTCTATGGTATCCCTGTCTCCTTTTTATCTGATTGGGTTTCAAACAAAGTCCCGTCGTTTCGCTTCATCATAGCGGCATTTATTCATTTGTTCATGGCAGTTGTTACATTTGTGGCAATCCAAGGGTTGTATTTATTTGCAGTTATAGCAGCCGTGTTTTTCTTCATAGCGGAAGAGTGGCAACATCGGAAGCTTCGAACTTTTCGAGTGAAGATAGCAATAGGTAATGCTCTTGTATTATTCGCATTGCTATTTGGTATATGGGAGCTTCCGAAACTCGAAATAGCAGAAAAAACGCCAGTTTCTCAACTACACACAACAGAAAAAACGAACAGAACGTACGTGATTCCTGAAGGATACGAAGGGACGATCGTGGTTTTATACAATATGCCTGGTGAAGAAGAGCTTAAAAAAGAGAACGATCGAGACGTAGTTTCGTTACATATAGCAGAACAGGTCTACACGTATGTAGGAGATGTGGTTCAATATGCAGAGGCAAGAACATCATCTGATAGAACGGAAGGGGAAGTAACCGATACTTACTATTATTCCGATGAAAAAGGTGAGCGAATAGCTATTGATGAAGAATGCATTTATCGTGGAATAGCGGGGGATGTCGGTCCATATGAAGAGAATGCAGAATATGAAATTTTACAAGTGACGCAAACTTACTGTGGATTTGATTTCATGAGATATGGTAGTGAAGTTTATGAACGGCAGGAAGAAAAGATTATGAGTGAGTTGTTTACGGTAGAGGAGTAAGACACCGATACATATTCCAATTTTAAACTTAAACTTAAAGAAGGTTGAAGCAATACATAAAAGGATGCTTACGTTCCCTAAAGCCATTAAAGAAGACTAAATGGAATTGTCTATGGTTTAATAGGAGAATCTAAACTCAGCACACCTTTGATTGTGGAAGGAGAGAACGAAATGGAATCAACAATTTGGCTAGAGTATGGGTGGGCATTATTAATCCTGATCGGATTAGAAGGGCTGCTATCTGCAGACAATGCGCTCGTACTAGCTGTAATCGCCAAGCACTTACCAGAAGATGAGAAGAAGAAGGCGATCAATTATGGAATCATCATGGCGTTTGTCTTTCGATTTGGTGCACTCTTTGCAATCTCATTCATCGCAAACGTATGGCAGATCCAAGCGATCGGTGCCGCTTATCTTCTTTACTTAGGGTTAAAACACATTATAAAGGCACGCATCAAGCATGAACCGCCTTCTAAGGAAGAAGAAGAGAAAGCAGCAGGCAAAGGCTTTTGGCCGACAGTTGGGAAGATTGCACTGGCTGACCTCGCATTTGCAATCGATTCGATCTTAGCAGCGGTTGCGATCGCACTCGGTCTACCAGATTCCCCTCTAGGCGACTTTGGTGGAATGGACGGCGGACAGTTTACCGTTGTCTTGATCGGCGGTATCGCAGGACTAATCCTTATTAAGTTTGCTGCAACGTGGTTCGTAAAGCTTCTTACAAAACGTCCTGCACTTGAAACAACCGCGTATGCGATCGTTGCATGGGTGGGTGTAAAACTTGCCATCATTACTCTTGCACACAAAGATATTGGGATCATCGATCATCATTTCCCACATAGTCTACTTTGGACGCTGATTTTCTATGGTGTATTAGTCGCGATCGCACTGATCGGGTGGTTTTCACCTACAAAAGAGTCCGTTCAGGAAGAGTCCACATAACTGTATAGTGCGTTTGATTGAGCTAAGGTTTTCTCGTGAAGAGGAGAAACCTTAGCTCTTTTTTTATGGAGAAATGGTATTGGAATTGTCTGTTTATTTAGAGAGGAACATGGCATATATGGGGTAGCATCAAAACAACAATACAAAACTGATTTAAAGTTAAGACGAATAATAAGTAAAGGGTTATGTGAAGGAGTAATTTTAGTCTAAGTCACGGTGTTGAAGCTTATATATAGAGTATTGTTTTTTAAAAAAGGGGGGAGCTAATTGAACAACTACTATGCGCCATCAGAAGCGGAAGGGTATTTTGTAATGGCTCTAGTTATCGGGATTGGGTTATTTGTGTTTTGTGCAATCGTTTGGCAGATATTTTGTGGGATTGGTCTTATGAGAATGGCTGAGAGATTGGGAATAAAGAATGGATGGTTTGCTTTTGTTCCAATATTGAATCACTACACAATGGGAGAAGTAGTATCAGAAAAGCTTAAAAATAATGGTGGAACGATTTTGATTGTCATGCTCTTAAGCGCTGCTCTTCTAGGGTGGATACCGATTTTAGGCATCTTTGTAATCATTGCTTATTTGGTGGTTTATTATATTTCACTTTATTGGATCTATGAAAAATTTTCAAACCAATCGTTAATCATGCTTATCCTCTCCATAATATTTCCTGTAATTACACCTTTCTTTATATTCGCAATAAGGAAAAATGAAATAAAAAATATTAACAGTACGTATGTTACAAACGAAGTTTGACGGTGAATAATGAAGAATATCAAATGGAGTTGCGAAAGCTCCGCAGTCAGCTGGTGACTGCGGAGCTTTTTTTATCCCTAACTCCCTACACTCTTCTTCAAATAACTCTCAAACAATAAATCGATCAGCAGCATGAGCGTCGATCTTGCTGTGATATCATACCCAGCGAACTTCACTTTCCCAACGGTCATGCTGAGGTTCGTGTTGACCATGCTGCCGAGCGTAGAGTCGGATGAGTTCGTGATCGCGGCGGTGTCTGCGACCAAGTACGAGAGCTTTTCTGCTGCGTGGATGAGCGTTTTTGTTTCGCCGCTTGTCGAGATGAAAAATACGAGGTCGTCTGCCTTCACCATGTTCGGAAGAAGGTCGATCATGTGCGATTCGTATGTATAATGCGTCTGTTTGTTCGTCTGCATGAGCAGCTTACTGAAGTATTCGGCCATCATTTTTGACAAACCTACCCCGACGACGATGACGCGATTCGCTTGATGGATTCGCTCGCTCAGACGGTCGAGCTCATGAAGCTGAATCGTTTCAAACGCTTGAACGAAGCCCTTTTTGTAGCTTTCGATCGGGTTTTCTTCAAGCTCTCCGCTCTCTTCATCCGCGCTTTTCAGTTTATATTTCAGTTCAGAAAATCCTTCTAACCCTAGCTTATGTGACATCCTGACGACGGTCGTCGTGCTCACGTTGTTCACTTTTGCGATTTCCGTTAGTGAAAGGTTCTTCGCCTCTGTTAAATGCTGATCGATGTAATAGAGCACCTGCTTTTCTGTCGGCGTTAAGTTCGCAAGGCTATTACCAAACTGATCAATGATCTTGCCCATGTGATTGCTCCTTTTTTCGATATATGCTCGTTTCAGTATAGCATGCTGACGCGTCAGTCTGTACAATTGTACAGACAATGTACAGAAACACCCGTTGTTTTCATGATAAAACAATAATATAAGAACTTGTAAGTGTTTTCATATCGGAATAGATAGGAGTGACGAGATGCAACTAAGACAGATGACGAATCATAATTTAATCTTGTTCGACGTTGAAGCAGAGAGTAAAGAACAAGTGATCAAACAGCTTATTTCAAATTTAGTAAAGGAAGGCTATGTTGAATCGGAACAGCCATTTTTGGAAGCGGTTTTAAAGCGTGAAGAGCTATCACCGACCGGAATGGAGAGAGGGCTTGCGATCCCACATGGAAAATCATCCGCAGTGAAAAAAGCAACGTTCGCCGTAGCGAGACTGAAGACGCCGCTTGAAGATTGGGAGAGCATCGATCCTACGAACAACGTACAACTCGTATTTTTGATAGCGATTCCAGAAAGTGAAGCGGGTTCCACACACCTAGAAGTATTGTCCACATTGAGTACGAACTTAATGCGCGAAGGCTATATGGAAGGGTTGATGGCGACAAATAGCGCAGAGGAATTTCTATCTCGACTAGATATTGAAGAGAAAGAAGAAGTTAGTGAAGAAAAAGAATACACGAAAACGGTCGTTGCTATCACAGCATGTGCGACAGGTATCGCCCATACGTACATGGCAGCAGAAGCACTTGAAAAAGCGGGGCGAGAACTCGGTATCAATGTACTCGTTGAAAAGCAAGGTGCAAACGGAATTGAAGATGAGCTTACAGCACCCGTGATCGAAAAAGCTGACGCGGTCATCTTCGCAACAGATATTGCACCAAAGCAGAAAGAGCGATTTAAAGGAAAGAACTACGTTCAAACGCGCGTTGCTGAACCGTTGAAGCATAGTAAGGACATGCTTCAAAGAGCACTATCGAAACCGGACGGTGTTGTCGAAACGAACGGGGAAGAGGAAGAATCTAAGTCCACTGGATCAAACGGTGGCGGATTCCTAAAAGACGCGGTACAAGCGGTTATGACAGGGATCTCTTACATGATTCCGGTCATCGTTGCAGCTGGTCTTATGATGGGAATCGCAAAGCTTGGCGCGATGCCATTTGGTCTTGTGAATGAAATTCATGAAGCGAAATATGCAACACACTCAAATGAACTATTCGTGATCCTGCACCACCTCGACAAGTTTGGCGTCTTGATCTTTAAGTTCATGTACCCGATCTTTGCAGCATTCGTCGCGTACTCACTCGCTGACCGCGTTGGGCTAGTGGCAGGCTTTATCGGAGGCGCATTCGCAGGCGGTCTTCACCACACGTTCTGGGGAATCGAAGGCATTCCATCAGGATTCTTAGGAGCTCTTATCCTCGGTCTAGCAGCAGGATACATCTCCCGTTTCTTAAATCAAAAGATTCAGCTCAGCAAGAACTTCCAGGCGATGAAACCGATGTTCCTCATCCCTGCAATCAGTGTTCTATCGATCTTCTTTTTAAACTTTTATGTAATCGATCCCGTATTTGGAGGACTGAATGTTGTTCTTCGTAACTGGATCGAATCCGCTCAAGGAACAGGTGACGTTGTGCTCGCGTCGATCATCGCATCAGCAACAGCATTTGATCTTGGCGGACCGATCAACAAAGCAGCTGGTGCGATCGCGATCGGACTCGCAGCAGATCAAGTATATCCATTAACAGCACGTGTTCTTGCGATCGTTATTCCGCCAATTGGACTTGGACTCGCAACGGTTATCGATAAGTACGTTGTCGGTCGTCGCGTATTTGAAGCTGACCTTCGTGTCGCAGGAAACACGGCATTACTACTAGGATTCATCGCGATCAGTGAAGGGGCGATTCCGTTCATGCTTCGTAACCCGCTCATCACGATTCCGATCAACATCATCGGTGCGATCGTTGGTGCGAGTACGGCGGTTCTACTAGGTGCCGTTCAGTGGCTCCCGCTCCCAGCATTCTGGGGCTGGCCGCTTGTCGATAACCTATGGGCATATCTATTAGGCCTGATCGTTGGTGCATCGTTCATCGCATTCGCGAACATCTTCATCCGTTTTGCGATGATCAAAAAACGAGAGCTTCAAGCAAACTAAATCACATAGAGGGCGCATCTTGAAAAAGAGTGCCCTTTTTCTTTTAAAAGGTACTGGAGGGAAACAGATTGAAACAAAAAAAAGTATACGTCGTACCGCACTCCCACTGGGACCGTGAGTGGTATTTCACAATAGAAGATTCGAACCTTTTACTCGTTGAAAATATGGATCGCTTGATGGACGTGATGGAAAACGACTCGCATTACACGGGCTACGTGTTCGACGCGCAGTCTTCCATCATCGATGAATATTTACGCATTCGACCAGAGGAAAAAGAGCGCCTTAGCACGTTGATCAAAGAAAAGCGGATCTACGTAGGACCGTGGTACACACAGGCAGATTCGCTCCTCGTAAACAAAGAGTCGCTCATACGGAATCTGCTTTACGGAACGCGAATCGCAGAAAAAATGGGTCACAGCATGAACATCGGCTACCTCCCAGACATTTTCGGGCAAAACACGTATTTGCCATCGCTATTTAGAGAGTTCGGGATCGACTACAGTATCTTACAGCGTGGTATCTACACGGATCAGCTGAACGGCGACCTGAACTTTCACTGGACGTCTCCGGACGGTGCGAGCATCAAAGCGAACAACATGTACTTCGGCTATGGACCTGGGAAATTTCTCTCTTCAGACGATGACTATATGGAAGAGCGCTTGCTTCCGATCTTAGATAAAATTTCAGCGCTGAATAAAAGCACGGATAACCTCTTGCTTCCTTCAGGCGGTGATCAGGTGCTCGTTCGTGAGCATTTCCCTGAAACCGTGAAGGCGCTGAACGAGAAGGACGACAAGCATGAATACGTGCTGTCAGACTTTGAAACGTTCATGGAAGAAACGTTTAAGGATGGCGATTTTACAAACGAAATACAGGGCGAACTCATCGCAACTCAGAAATCACGGATCCACAACACGATCCGTTCACAGCGCTATGACATCAAGAAGTTGAACGACATCGCTGAGAAGAAGATCATCAACGAACTCGAGCCGCTTGGAAGCATCGCGAGTACGCTTGGCTTCAAGTATCCGAAAGCATGGCTCGATGAGATGTGGAAGATGCTGTTCGACGTCCACGCCCACGACAGCATCGGCGGATGTAACTCTGACGATACGAATCAGGAGATCGTAAACCGACTAACAAAAGTCATCCGCATGGCCGACGGTTGCTTGAACCTACTGAAAAAGCAGATGACAGAAGCGGTGAGCCGAAAGCTCGGAAAAGACGCCGTACTCGTTTTGTTCCACCTGCTGCCGAGTCCGTTTGAAGGCTCACAGAAGGCGGTTCTTTTCACAAGAGAGAAGGAGCTTTCAGTGAAGACGATGAATGGGGAAAACGTTCCGTTCGATACGCTGAATCAAGAGTATATTAGCGGTGGAAAGACGATCGTCGTGACGGCTGAGGGTGAAAAGCAGGTGGAAGCACCTGGCTACTACAGAAGTGAAGTGCTCCTTCATGAACTTGAGCTGCCTGCGATGGGGTATCAGACGTATGAAGTGGTTGAAGGTGAAGGAGTTACCGCGAGCGTAGAAACTGAGAAAGAAATTGAAAACGAGGCGTTCTCGATCAGCGAGGAAAACGGTACGCTTCTACTTCACATCAAAGCGAACGATGTGACGATTCCGAACTTCCTGCGCTTTGAAGACGTTGCGGACGCAGGTGATTCATATGACTTCTCCCCGTTAGATGGCGACGAGCCGATCTTCACTTCTGAAGTGGATCGAGTTTCTGTTACGAAGCACGCTCGCGTAGAAGTGATGGATGTTCAGCATTCGCTAACGGTACCAGCTGATCTTGAAGAGCGAAAAGCTGGCATCACGACGAAAGAGCTCGTGATTCGCTCAAGCTTCGAGCTTCACCAAAACGAAGCGTTCATTCGAGTGAACCATCACATCGACAACGACGTGAAAGACCACAGAGTAAGCGTGCTGCTAAAAACGTCGCTTGAAAAACCGGAGAACTCTTTCGGTGATCAAGGATTCAGCTTGATTCAGCGCCCGACGGTTAACCCGTACATGGCGAACTGGAGAGAGCAGAAGTTCGCAGAAGCACCTGTCCCGATCTATCCGCTCGAAAACCTTGCTGGTGCGACGAATGGCGAGCTAACGTCAGCTGTTGTGACAAAAGGGATCAAAGAGTATCAGCTTTTAAAAGAAACAGGAGAACTCGCGCTAACCCTATTCAGAAGCGTTGGCCTGCTTGGAAGAGACAACCTCGCATGGCGTCCTGGTCGCGCATCAGGGATCAACAACAAAGTCGTGTATACACCTGACGCCGAGATGCAGGGCGAGATGACGTTCGAATACGCGCTTCATTTTGCAGAAGGATTCGATGAGTCTTCACTATTCCGTCTCGTCGATCAGTACAACGACCACGGTGTGAGCTATCAGAAGCAAAACCTGAACACATTTGAAGAGCGATTGGATCGCTTTGAAATTCCGTATCCGGTCGATGCGCTGCCAACAGAATTCAGCTTGTTGAACGCTTCGAACGAGAATGTTTTCTTTAGCTCGATAAAACAAGCGTACGATGATCAAAATCTTATTCTTCGCCTGTTTAACCCGACGAACGAAGAACAGCTCGTTGCGCTAACGAGTGATTCGATCGAGTCGATCATGCAAACGAAGCTCGATGAAAAGGATGGAAACGTGATCGAAGGCGACGTAACAGTAGCGCCGAAAGGGTATGTGACGCTTAACGTAAAGGTGGATGTGCGATGAAGTTTAAAGAGAAGGTCGAGAGTTTACTCCAAACCATTTATGGTGAGGAGTATTCTCCGTCATACAAAGAAGAAATCGTGAACATCGTCGAGGAATGGAAGAAGAAGGATTGGAAGGACATTTCTCCATTAACAGAGAAGAACGTGTACCTCATTACGTATGGAGACGCGATTCGTCAGGGTGATGAGCCTACGCTTCAGACGCTCAATACGTTTATAAACGAATACGCAAAAAATGAGATCACGGACGTTCATCTGCTGCCGATGTTCCCGTATACGTCTGACGATGGGTTTTCGGTTGTGGATTACCGTGAGATTCATCCGGATCTAGGCGACTGGTCTGATGTCGAGCGTCTTTCAGAGAACTACCGTCTTATGTTTGATTTCGTGACGAACCACATGTCGAAATCAAGCAAGTGGTTTCAAGGGTACTTGAACGATGATCCGACGTATGCGAACTATTTTATCCGTGAAGAAGAAGGTTTCGATGCGTCGAACGTTGTTCGTCCGCGTACGTCCCCCCTTTTCCATCAGTACGAAAACGGTAAAACAGCATGGACAACCTTCAGTGAAGATCAGGTCGACATCAACTTCAGGCATTTCCCAGCGTTACTTGAGATGACGACGATACTGCTAGAGTATGCGTATCGCGGCGGGACGAGCATCCGACTCGATGCGATCGGGTTTATGTGGAAGGAATCCGGCACAACGTCGATCCACCTGCCGCAGACGCATGCGATCATTCAGTTGTGGCGTGAACTGTTAGAAGAGCTTGAGCTCAACACGATTCTCATCACGGAGACGAACGTTCCGCACAAAGAGAACATCAGCTATTTCGGTAACGGAGAAAACGAAGCGCATATGGTGTATCAGTTCTCGCTGCCGCCACTCGTGCTCCACACGTTCACAACACATAACACCCGTACGCTCACGGACTGGGCGAAAACGATCGGTAAAGTGTCTGATCAAGCGACGTACTTCAATTTTCTCGCGAGTCACGACGGCATCGGTATGCGTCCGACGGAAGGAATTTTAGAAGAAGAAGAGCGGGTTGCGCTTGCGGATAAAGTGCTAGCGAACGGTGGACGCGTTTCGTATAAAAGTAACCCTGACGGCACAGAGTCACCATATGAGCTGAACATCAATTACATGGATGCGCTCATCAATTCTGATGAGCAAGATGAAGATACGCAGATTCAAAAAATGCTAGCTGCGCACTCGATTCTCTTTTCAGTGATGGGTGTCCCAGCCGTTTACTACCATTCTCTGCTAGGTTCTGAGAATGATGATGAGGGACTGGAGTCTTCTGGGATCAACCGACGGATCAATCGTGAAAAGTTTCAGTATGATGCACTTGTTGAAGAGTTAGAGTCGTCAAAGAGGCGTCATGATGTTTTCAATGGTATGAAAAACTTGATTCGTCTTCGCCAGAATGAACCAGCATTTTCTCCTTTCGCAGAACAAGAAATCATCGACGTGGACGAAAAGGTATTTTCATTGATTCGTAGAAGTGAAGGTGATGAGGTTCTGTTCGTTGTGAATGCAGCGAATGAGGAGGTTTCGGTCGAACTTCCGTATGGTGGGCATGATGTAATCAGTAAGAAAAACGTTGAGAAGTCTATCACACTATCTCCTTATCAATACATGTGGATTAAATCGTAAAGGGTGATGAAATGAACATCGTCATCGCACCAGATTCATTTAAAGAGAGTTTAACAGCGAAAGAAGTGTGCGACGCTGTACAAAAGGGGTTTCTGAAGGTGTATCCTGAAGCCTCCTTTACACATCTTCCTGTCGGAGATGGTGGTGAAGGAACGGTTCAATCGGTCGTCGATGCGACAGAGGGTAAGATCGTCACGCAAGAAGTCACAGGTCCACTTGGAAAAAAGATAGAAGCCTTCTACGGAATAACGGGTGACGGGAAGACAGCGATCATCGAGATGGCAGCTGCTTCTGGGCTTCATCTCGTTCCAAGAGGTGAGCGGAACCCGCTCGTGACGACGACGTTTGGAACCGGTGAACTGATTCTAGGCGCACTGAATCACGGTGTCGAACGAATCGTGCTCGGTCTCGGAGGCTCCGCGACGAACGATGGTGGCGCAGGCATGGCACAGGCTCTCGGTGTTAGGTTGCTAGATTCAAAGGGTGAAGAACTGCCTTTTGGGGGCGAAGCATTAGCGAAACTTCATTCCATCGATGCGACTAGACTCGATAGCCGCTTGAAAGAAGTTTCGATCGAAGCTGCGTGTGATGTGACGAACCCATTGACGGGGGAAAGCGGTGCATCTGCCGTATTCGGGCCGCAAAAAGGAGCTACACCAGAGATGGTTAGCGAACTAGATGCGTGTCTTGCTCATTACGCGAAAGTAATTCAGAGAGACTTAGGGAAATCCGTTGGTGACAAGAGCGGTGCTGGGGCGGCCGGAGGGCTTGGTGCTGGCATCCTCGCTTTTCTTGACGGAGAATTACGTAGCGGTATCGACCTAGTGCTCGATGTAATTGGATTTGAAAACCGCATCAACGGTGCTGACCTTTTAATAACAGGAGAGGGACGCATCGATTCACAGACGATTCATGGAAAAGCGCCGGTTGGTGTTGCAAAACGAGCGAAGGCGCTTCAGCCTAACCTACCAGTCATTGCGATTGCAGGAAGTATTGGAGAGGGTTATGAAGCGGTCTTTGATCACGGCATCGATGCCGCATTTAGCGTGGTGAATGGTGTGGTGACGCTTGATGAGGCGCTTCGGAATGGAGCTCTGAATGTGGAGAGGACTGCGGAGAATGTTGCGCGAGTATTGAAGGTTAATAGAAAGTGATTATAAGAAGATAAATTGAGGGAAGAGCAGGCACTGGGGTATCTAGTTAGTGACCCTCTTGTTCACCTTTCAAGAATCAGGCAGCCAAAAAAGCTGCCTGAATTTTTATTTTTACAGAAGAAACCCCAATAAAAGCGCGCTTCCTCAGCTAATAAGACAGCCCAAAAACAAATATTTACAAAAAACCGATTGACTCTTCTAGGATACCAGTGTACTATGTAACTAATACACCAACACATTAATTAAGGGGAGTTGTAAAATGATGAATTGGAGTGGGCTTTTTCGGAAGGAATTTCGCGTGACGAGAACGTTTTTATTTGCCGTGATTGCGTTTGACATAGTGATGATGATCGGTATCTTTGTGGCATCAGAAAGATGGGAAGTGCCCTATCTGACCGCAATAGTTGGAGGCGTACTCGCTTTTATGCACATGTTCTTCCTGCCCATTTACTTATTGATTAGTTTGAACAGTGAAGGACGGAAGCTGCATCTTTGGCTTCATAATCCACAGTCTGGATCGCGTCTTATTGGCGCAAAAGTGCTGAATGGATTACTCGCACTGTTGATTTCACTCGTTGTTGTCAGTGTTCTGTCTCTCATAGCGTTTAACCTTGAGACAGCTGACATTGTGCTTCCGATCGACAACGTTTGGCTGCTAGGAGCTTACGTTTTAGCCGTCATTTTGGCAGGTGCCCTCACGATGGGGATTTGGGTTACCTTTTATTGGACGGCGTATCAAGTGTTGAAAACGTATATCGGGCGCTGGGCGCTGCTTGTTGTTCTTGTGCTCATCGGTTTAATCAGCTGGTTTGGAGGATGGTTTAGCGGAACGCGTGCTGGAGAAGCATTGATGGACTGGGGTTACGTTCAATTTCCGTCTCCATTAAGTATGGAAGTGACGCAGGAAGCGTTTGAAATATCCACGTCTACGGTTCCATTTCCAATTGGAAACGTGATTTTCGATACAATCCTCTTAGTCGTTATTTTCTTCGTAACAAGTTGGTTACTTGATCGAAAAGTGGAGGTGTAAGGAATGGGAGAAGAGTTTAATCCCTCAAAGCCGATTTACTTGCAGCTCGTAGATCGCATTAGCTGGGAAATCATTAAAGGCGAAAGGAAAGCCGGTGAAAAGCTTCCTTCTGTAAGGGAAATGGCGATTCAATCGGGTGTGAATCCAAATACAGTGTCACGCACTTACAATGAACTGGAGAGGATGGAGATCGTGGAGACAAAACGAGGGCAGGGAACGTTTGTGACCGAGGAAAAAGAAAGGCTTAGCGAACTTCGAGAAGAGCTGAAGCTCAACCACATCCAGAATTTTATTGAAGAAATGAAGCAGATGGGATTTTCATCAGAAGATATGATCGATGGCATCAGAACGTACGTCACGAATGAAAAGGAGAATAACGCATGATTACTTTTGAGAACGTATCGAAACGGTATTTAACAAAACGTGCCCTGTCAGATGTGAATGTAACGATCCCAGAAGGAAAGCTCATCGGTCTCGTTGGATCGAACGGCAGCGGGAAATCGACGTTTATGAAGATGATCGCAGGCCTTGTTGGACCTACTGAAGGAAACGTAACGATCGACGAAGTGCCTGTCACGAGGCGAACAGCAGATAAAGTTGCATACCTCTCAGAGTTAGATGAATATTACTCCTTTTATTCTGTGAAAGAAACGATCTCCTTCTTTGCAAGTCAGTTCGCTGATTTTAATACAGAAAAGGCATTCGAAATTCTTGATTTTATGGAAGTTGATCGCGAACAGAAGGTAAAGCATCTCTCGAAAGGGAACCGCGGAAGGGTGAAGATCGCCCTCACGCTTGCGCGAGATGTTCCGATCATTCTAATGGATGAGCCGCTATCCGGACTTGACCCTATGGTAAGAGATTCAATTGTAAAAGGGTTGCTTTCTTTTATTGATCTAGAAAAACAAACCGTTATCATCACGACGCACGAAGTGGCGGAGATCGAGCCGTTGCTCGAGATGGTCATTGCGATTCGAAATGGGAAAGTTCTTGCGCTTGAAGACGTTGAAACAATTCGTGAGCGCGATGGCATGAGAATCGTCGATTGGTTGAAGAAGCAGTATCAAGCGGAGGCTTGATCTACACATCTGAGGTGGTCAGGAACATACCTGACCACCTCTTTTTTATCCTACAACACCCAAACAGAACCAATTGTTGTTTTGGGGTGAGGGGATCTTGAGTGGTCCACTACATCCCGACAGTCCCGTTTTATCCCGTTTCATTCTCGTTTTACTAATCTCTCCAAACAAAGAACCCCCTTTGTTTTCACCGTTTTTTGAAGAATTAAAATGTTGGCACGGAACTTGCTTGTATAAAAGTAGCGGTAAAAATAAAAGGGGGAACTATTCATGAAGAGAAAGCCAGGATTTTTGTTAGCCATACTTCCAATTGTCTCGATGTTGCTGTTGCTAGGTATTGGGTACGGGGTGTTTCATCTACGTGCTGAGCCATTATTGATTACAGCGGCTATCATTGCAGCGATCATCGGAAAGTCACTTGGCGTGTCGTGGAATGAGATGCAGGATGGCATAGTCGAAAAGACGGCGAAAGCGATGCCGGCGATTCTGATTTTGATCACGGTTGGTGTGTTGATTGGGACGTGGATGTTATCTGGGACGATCCCATTGATGATCTTCTACGGAATTGAACTCATCAATCCTAGTTACTTGTTGATCACAGCATTCATCGTAACAGCAGTCGTATCGACGTTCACAGGAACGTCTTGGGGCTCTGCGGGTACGATCGGTGTTGCGATCATGGGGATCGCGATCGTTCAAGGTGTGTCGTTACCGATGACGGCAGGAGCGGTAGTCGCGGGTGCTTACTTTGGTGACAAGCTATCACCACTTTCTGATACAACGAACCTTGCACCAGCTGCAGCGGGAAGTGAGCTGTATGAGCATATCAGACATATGCTGTACACCTCGATTCCAGCAGCGTTAGTCGGCTTGATTATTTATTTCTTTGTTGGGAAATCTGCGCTGACGGGTGATAGTGGGAACGAAGAAAAGCTTGAAATGATGACGTCGACGCTAGGGACGATGTTTGATTGGAACATTTTATTGATACTACCTGTCATCATCGTGCTCGGTGGGTCGATCATGAAGTTTCCAACGATTCCAGTTATGCTTACGTCTTCCATCGTTGCGATTCTTCTTGGACTCGTGTTCCAAGGTGTGACGCTTGAAAGTGCGTTTCTTGCAAGTGTGAATGGATTTAACGTTGAGATGATGGCAGCATCGATGGATCCAGCTACCATTGCGCCAGAAGTTGCGAACTTGATGAACCGTGGCGGAATGAGTTCAATGATGGGCACCACGCTGATCGCGTTTTGTGCGTTTTCCTTTGCTGGGGTGTTGAGTAAAATCGGCGCGCTTGAAGTTGTACTTGCAAAGGTTAATGAAAAAGCGAAGTCAACAGGCAGCATGGTCCTTGCGACAGTGCTTTCGTGTATTACGATGGCGGTCACCACGGGTAGTTCTTATCTATCGATCTTGATTCCAGGTGAACTCTTTAAAAATGTTTACAAAGAGCGAGGTCTTCACGCAAAGAACTTATCTCGTACGCTTGAGGATTCCGGAACAGTGGTCGTGCCGATCGTGCCATGGTCACTCGCTGGTGTGTACATGTCGAGCACGCTCGGAGTACCGGTTATCGAATACTTACCATGGGCAATCATGTGTTACGTCGGATTCATTTTTGCGATCTTGTTCGGGTTCACAGGCTTTTCGATTACAAAAGTAGAGAAACAGCCTGGGGCGATGAAGGTCGATTCAGAGCAAGAAGCACAGTATAAAATTTAGTACGGGACGACAGGAGGATCATTCATGCTGAAGTTAATACAACAAACAAACGTCTACGCACCGGACTTTTTAGGAAAAAAAGATGTGCTGATTGCGGGTGACCGTATCGTCACGATCGAGGATTCGATCGAGTTGAGCGGCGTGGAGTTTGAAACCATCGATGGGACAGGCACCTCGTGCGTGCCTGGTTTCATCGATCGACACGTTCATATCACAGGCGGTGGAGGTGAAGGGGGCTTCTCCTCTTCGACCCCTGAAGTTCAGCTAGGTACGCTCGTTAGAAGCGGGATCACGACGGTCGTTGGATTGCTTGGAACAAACGACATCGGACGAAACACGAAGAACTTGCTGTCGAAGGCGAAGGCGTTAAGGGAAGAGGGCATGAACGCCTACATGTTAACCGGTGGCTATGGGTATCCATCGAATACCATTACCGGCGACCTGCGTGAAGATATTCTTTTCTTTCAAGAAGTGCTCGGATTGAAGCTTGCAATCGAGGATCATCGTTCTTCTTACGTCACGAACGAAGAACTGAAGCGTCTTGCTAGCTACACGAGGGTTGCTTCGATGCTCGCTAAGAAAAAAGGATTCGTTCACCTTCACATGGGAAGCGGGAAGAATCACTACGAGCAAATCTATGAAGTACTTGAAGAAACAGATTTTCCGATCAGCCTCTTCAGTCCAACGCATATTAATCGAACGGAAAGTCTATTGGAAGCTTCCATCGAGTTTGGCCGTCGCGGTGGATTGCTAGATATCACGACGAACACGGTCACGAAAACAAGTACCGGGTCGTTAAGCCCAGCACAGGCGATGCAGTACCTTATTGAAAACGGGGTGCCGACAGAGAACATCACGATGAGCTCCGATGCGAATGGTAGTCTTCCATCATTTGATCATGATGGAAACTTGAACGGCCTTGCGGTGGCAGGATTTGAACCATCGCTACAAGCGTTCAAAGAACTCGTTCAAGGATGCGGACTTCCATTAGAAGAAGCGCTCAAACCGTTTACGATCACGCCTGCAAAGGGACTTGGACTAGCTGATGAGCGTGGCTCACTCCTTGAAGGAAATTACGCAGACATACTTCTCCTTGATGAAGAGCTGAACATAAAGGACGTATATATCAACGGATCTGCTTTTATGAGAGAATACGAGATAACAAGATCAGGCGTGTTCGAATAGATACAGAATGAGAGGTAGCTTGCATATGAAAGAACTCATCGTCATTTCATTAGGAGAAAATACATTACATAGTGTCGTCGAACAGGTAAAACGGTATCTCGGGAACAACGTGGTCGTGAAAGGGTATGCGATTGAAAGAGGCATTCATCAACGCTTTGAAAACAGCGTTGTCCTCGTCACAGGTGAAACTGTTTTGAACCTTGCTGCTGACTATATAAAAGGGGCGAAGAAAATTATCGTCGCGAGAAGAGCTCTTAGCTATGATTTTATCGAACCTGTATTTTCGCTAAAAGAAAAGACGGATGTTCTTCTTGTGAACGATACGAAAGAAAGCTGTCTCGAAGCGATGGATCAGTTGAAGAGCCACGGTTTTCAATCGCTTTCGCTCCATCCTTACTATCCAGGCATCGATGGCTATCCAACGTGCCAGGTCGCAATCACACCAGGGGAGAGCCAGCTTGTTCCGAAAGAAATACATGACGTGATCGACATTGGAAATCGTCAGGTGGACATCACGACGATTACTGAAATCATGTTTGAGCTCGATCATCTGCACGAAGCAGGAACGCTCGCATCGTCTGAGTTCGTAAGTGATATCATCGGCTTAACGAAATACCTATCAACGTTGAACCAGAAGTACGATCAATCGAACCTCCTGTTAACGACGATTTTTGATAAGTTCGGAAAGGCCTTGCTGTTCTGTGATGATGACGGAAACATCATGTATTCGAATGAAAAGATGAACTGGATGCTGAACGATACGCCTCGGAAGCAGCCTACGATCAGCGATTTTCTTGGAGAAGAATTTCAGTTTAAAACGGATGGCGAACATGAGGACGAAGTGGT
Organism: Alkalihalobacillus sp. CinArs1; assembly: GCF_947387515.1. Lineage (GTDB taxonomy): Bacteria > Bacillota > Bacilli > Bacillales > Guptibacillaceae > Guptibacillus. Next base: position 452,774 of record NZ_CANDOB010000002.1, read on the forward strand.
CGAACTTAACGGGAATACGTACATCGTCTCCGTCGATCGGGTCGAGAATGAAGAAGGCGTCATCTGCTATTTACTTGAGATTGAAAACTACGATACGTTAAAGGAACTCGACACGGTCATTCGATCAAAAATCAAAAACAAGAAGTTTGTCGCGCGCTACGATTTTCATCACCTTTATTCGCGAAATGAAAAGATGATGGAGATGACAGCGTTAGCGAAGCGAATGGCGAAACGTCATGCGGCAATTTTGATTCAGGGCGAAAGCGGGACTGGAAAAGAGCTGCTCGCTCAGGCGATCCACAATGAATCGCTCCGGTCACACCAGCCCTTTGTTCCGGTGAACTTCGCTGCGCTATCGCCAACTATTTTAGAAAGTGAGCTGTTCGGTTACGAAGAAGGCGCGTTTACTGGGGCTGTGAAAGGTGGAAAGCGGGGCTTGTTTGAAGAGGCGCACAACGGCACGATCTTCATGGATGAAATCGGTGATGCGCCGCTCGATCTTCAGGTGAAGCTATTGCGGGTTCTCCAAGAAGGAAGCGTGAGACGCGTCGGTGGAACGGAACAAGTGCCGATCGACGTGAGGATCATAGCCGCGACGAATCTTGATCTTGAAGAAAAAGTTCAAGAAGGCTCGTTCAGACAGGATCTCTACTACAGGCTTAACGTGTTACCGTTGAACACCCTTCCACTGCGGGAAAGGCGAGAAGATATTCTCCCGTTGATGCATCACTATCTTAATACGTTCACGGAAGAAGAAGTGTATCACGCCAATGAATATATTGAGAAAGATGCCGTGGATTTCTTGATCCAACACCCATGGCCAGGGAACGTGAGAGAGCTGATCAACGTTGTTGAATACATCGTGAGCATGAAGCTCCCAAATGAACGAATTGCGCTCCGTGATCTTCCGCGCTATTTCTTGAAGGAAGCGGAGGTATCGCCACGCCCGGTCAGTGTATTAAGTGAGAAGGAAGAAGTTCTTCTCATGATTCATAAAAAATATGGCATCGGCCGAAGAAAAATCGTATCGGAGCTTAAGAACAAAGGAATCGTGATAGGAGAGGGGAAAGTAAAACGTGTGCTCAGTGAGCTCCGCGATAAAGGGTTTATTGAAGTGAACAAAGGCGTTAGGGGATGTATGATTACGGATGATGGTGTTAATGAAGTACGGGCGTTGTTGAGGTAGGAGTCGCCCGAACCTACCTCACAACGTATATTCTAACTGAAGATCCAGCGGTTCACGGTTGTAAATGTCTTCGTTCATTTCTTCCGCGAGCACGCACCCCATACTGAAATAGAAGCGCTGCGTTTCGATCGACGGGTGCGCGCCTATGTACAATTTCTCAGCACCAAGCTGCTTTGCGACGTTGGTCACGACGTTGAAAAGCTTCCTGCCAATACCATTCCCGCGATGTTCTGAAGAGACGTGGATGTAGGATAGCTCTCGGTAGCGGGATCGGTCTCCGAATACTTCTGATTCGATGACGGCAAAACCTACAACAGTCGTATCCATATTCGCAATGATCACTGCGCCACCGCCTTCAGTCACATCTCGAAAGTGCTGGACGATTTCTCGCTTACGGGTTAGGGACCATTTGTCTTTGAAGTGATCTTCTTTTTCGACGAGACTTCCATTTTCGTTCACGAGCACGCGCGATGTTTCTTGGTTTCTATTAAACGTGTCTAGCATAGAAGGGTATAGATCAGACGGGGTGATTTGCTTGATCGTGAGCATTGTTTCACTCCTCTACAGAAAATAAGGATGAGGTCCCAAGTGGCCTCATCCTTTGTTTTGGGACATTTTTGTTTTTTGATAATGCTTCTTCGCCTTCGTGCGATTTCCGCAAACCTCCATGGAGCACCATTTTCGCTTTCCTTTTTGATTCACAAAAAAAGCGAGGCATTCGTCATTTTCGCATGCTTTAACCTTTGTTAACGTCCCACTTTCCTGAAGCTCCAGCATTGAAAGCGCGATGATCGAGAGAAGTCCGTTCGTACCACCTTGTGAAGGGAGTGGAGTTAGGCTTCCGTCTTCTATGATAAAAGAAAGCGGTGCTGTTTCCGTCATCGTGCTCAGCACGCCGATCACGTTTTCATCTTCCTCAGCAAAGTACGCGCGACACTGATCACGAAAGTTTCTAAGATCGTTCATATGGAGAGGACCTTCATTGATCCGCTCTACCTGTCTAGTTGTTAGTAATCCCTTTTCCCTCATCAACTCGATCCATTCCAAGCCATCCGATGCTGTTGCTAACAGATCTGTCGGACTACTTTCATGCATCTTCATCGTGTTCATCAAGTTGATGAAGAGGTGATCAGAGAAATGTGGAAAATTCGTTTGTTGATTCATTATGAGACACACCTTTTGCGTTATCTTTGACAACGATTATAACATAATGTATTATTCTAACCACTAAATAAATTTTTAGTAGTTAGATTCAAAAAGAGGAGAGATAACATGGCAGTACAACAAGTAACAGACCATAACTTTGAAGCAGAAACAAAAGAAGGACTCGTTTTAGCAGATCTAGGTGCACCTTGGTGTGGCCCTTGTAAAATGATCGCACCCGTTCTCGATGAACTTGATGAAGAAGAAAAAGACCTAAAAGTCGTAAAGCTTGACGTCGATTCAAACCCTGAAACAGCACGCAAGTACGACGTAATGAGCATCCCGACGCTACTATTCTTTAAAGACGGCGAACTCGTTGATAACGCAGTTGGCTTCCGTACGAAAGAAGAACTAGCATCGATCGCGAAGAAACACGGCTAAACGATAAAGAAAGTAGCGCCTCTTATGGAAGTGGCGCTACTTTTTTTGTATGTATGCTAGTTTCTACATTCTTCCTGCAATATTCGAACCTATTGCCAACAAAATGATAGCAGCCATCATAAATTGGAAGAAAAACAGAACAGAAATTGTTTCGTGGCCAAGGTAATCAAGGGTGATTCCATTGATTGTAAAGATACCGATTGCGACCGTTAAGAAAATGGTTGTGAATTTGCTTACCCTCGCATCTACTCGTTCATCACGACTAGGATGCTTCGGTTTTTCCTGTTTAGACTTGTAGTTTGATATTCCTATTCCAATGAGAGAACCAACTAGTCCTGCCAATATAGGAGCGAAGTAGTCTAGGCTTCCTGTAAAGTAAGCGATAAAAAACAGAACAACAATTGCAATGAGGGTAAAGGGAACAGCCTTACTCTTTTTCTTCTCCTTTTGCTTACTCTCATCAAATTGAAATAATTCTTCCACAGATGTATTGAGATATGTACTAATCTTTAAAGCTAGTTCCAAGCTAGGGTGATACTTATTTTCTTCGAACGCGATGATGGTTCTCTTCGTCACTTGTATTTCTTCTGCCAAATCTAGTTGTGAAACGTTGAGCTGTCTTCTTACTTCCTTAATACGATTTTCAACGAGCAATGGTGAGAGCACCTCCAGAAATATAGGTTGATAGATCAATCATAAGGTTATTAGCCAGAAAATGTAAGGTGTGAATTTTTAGGCAACTAGATCGGTGTTTTTGCAGCGAGTGTGCTGCCTCTTTCTGAATAGGTGTATGATAGGATGGAAGTAACGTTATACAGTAATCCATCGGGTTGTGAAAGGAAGCGGTAATGATAAATCATTCTAAGAAAGACATCATCCTAGCTCCATACCATCCAACGTACGGGGAACAAACGGTTTCGATGTGGAGGGAAAGTAAGGAACGAGCGTTAGGGCAGAAAGAAATTCATACGTTTGAAAACCATCTCCATTTCCTTAATCATGTTCTTTATAAGCAGTATGTGATTGAAATTGCGCTGCTGAATGATAAGGTTGTTGGTATGATTGTGTACAATCAAAACGAGATCAATCAGCTCTATATTCATGTCGATTATCAAGGGTTCGGGATTGGAAATGCTCTTCTACATAAAGCGAAAGCACAGTCTGAAAGACTTACACTCTATACATTTGAAGTGAATACGAACGCACAGCGTTTTTACGAAAAGCACGGGTTTACGATCAACGGTCGAGGACATGAAAACGAGGAGAATCTTCCTGATCTTTTGTATGAGTGGGTGGATGAAGAACGAGCTTGATAGAAAAGAAGAGCCTGGAGCGGCAGTCGCCACGTCCAAGCTCTTCTTTTTAATTCGCGATCGTTTCTTGTTTCACATCTACCTGCGCAATTCGCTGTTTTTTCGATTTCTTAAAGTACAACAACTCATAAAACACTGGAACAATTACAAGCGTCAGTACTGTCGCAACGGCAAGACCACCGATGACAACCACTGCGAGTGACTGCGAAACGAGGTTTCCGTCTCCTGCGTGGCCGAATAGGAGCGGGATCATCGCACAAATCGTTGCGATCGCGGTCATGATAACCGGGCGAAGGCGCGTTCCGCATGCTTCGATGATAGCGTCGCGGATGATCATCGTTTCTTCGTTTTGCTTCACGCGGTCGATCAAGACGATCGCGTTTGTGACGACGATTCCGATCAGCATCAGTGCTCCGATCAAGGCGGTTGCGTCCGCTGGAACGCCGGAGATGAGAAGTCCGAGCACGGCACCGATCGATGCGAGCGGAAGGGTAACAAGGATCGCGAGCGGTGCACGAAGCGTTTTAAACGTCAGCACCATCACAAGGTATACGATTAAAATGGACGCAAGCATCGTGAGTCCAAGATCCTGGAAGTCGCTCGCCTGCTGCTGGGAAGCGCCTCCGGTATCGATGCTCATGCCTTCTGGTAAGTCGAGGTCGTTGATGATTTGCTGAATATCTTTTGAAACAACAGAAAGCTCTTCAGGCGTCACTTCTGCGGTCACCCTCGCATACAGGTCACCATCTTTATGAAGAACCGTACTTGGCTTTTCCTCTTGCGTGATCGATGCGACGTCAGAAAGTGGTACGACCCCAGCGTTCGTTGTGATCGATAGCTCTTCTAGATCGCCTAGTGTATCCGGGGTAACGCCAGCGTTTAGAAAGACTGGTGTCGTTTGCTCATCGAGAGTGACCGTACCGAGCGGCTGCGGGTTCAGGAGGCTTCTGATCTGCATCGCTGCTTGCTGAGTGTTCGCTTTTTCAGTATCGATCTCGACTGTGTAGACAGGAGTCGTTTTATCCTGGTTGCTCGATACTTTCTGGACACCGTCAACGCCTTCGATCTTTTCCATGAGTGTTTCAGATGTGTTCAATATGTCTTTCGTGTCGTTTCCAACGACATCATACGTGATGGAGGAGTTGGAAGATCCGCCGAACATGGACGTCGGGTACGCTTCGATCTCCACGTTCTTTTCATCTTTTTTCGCTTCATTCACGTCTTCAATGAAGGCTTCCGCATCAGCACCTTCTTCCATGATGAAGGTGTACATGACCGTATCAGGATCGCTTACTTCGCCATACTGAGCGGCTTCTGTACTCGAGCCATACTGCGTGATGAAATGCTCATAGCCTTCAATGTCTGTGAGTTCTTTTTCAAACGACAACATGCGTTCTTTGATTTCCTCTTCCGGCGTATCGCTCGGGAAGACCATGTCGACGACAACGATAGAAGCGTCGCTAGCACCAGTTGCCGCTTTTGGCATGCTTACGTAAAGGCCGATTGAACCGAACAGGACGACGACCGCGACAAGAATCGGTACGAACTTATGGTTCAGTGACCATTTCAATACGCGCAAGTAGCCTTCAGGTCTCCGGTGTGGAGGAAGGGTCGTGTTCTTCAGCATCGCGCGGCTCAAGACCGGTACGACAGTAAGCGCAACAAGAAGCGATGCGAGCAATGAGTACGATACCGTTAGTGCGAACGGAAGGAGGAAAGCTTTTAGCGATCCGTTCACAAGTCCCATCGGAAGGAACACCGCAACGGTGATCAGTGTTGAAGACGTAATCGCCCGAGATACTTCTTTCGTTGCGTCGATGACGGTTGCTTTTGATAATCGTTCGTTCTGACTTTTTCTAAAGATGTTCTCGACAACAACGATGCTGTCATCCACGAGTCGCCCGACGGCTACCGCAATCCCACCAAGCGTCAGGATGTTAAGCGTGACGCCTGATAGCCAGAGAAGGAGCAGCGTGATGCCGAGTGAGAGCGGAATCGAGATCGCTGTCACGATCGTTGGCTTTAGTTTTCGTAAAAAGAGCAAAATCACGAGCGTCGCGAACAAGGCGCCGAGTCCAACTTCACGCACCATGCTGTTGACGGAACTCTTTACCATATCACCCGTTGTAAAAAGTGTCTGTGCTTCTACGTTACCATACGTGCTGTTGATCTCTTCAACGGTATCGACGACCTGATTCCCAGCCGTCACAGCACTCGCGTCGGTTTCTTTAAAAAGAATAACGGCGAGCGCTTCTTTTCCGTTCACTCTTGTGACCATGCTGTCTGATTTTACTTTTTCAACAGACGCAACGTCCGAGAGCTTAACGGCAGGCGCATCAGGGATCTGAAGCGGCAACGCAAGGTTCTCAATTCCTTCTAACGAATCAAGGTCATCCGTTACGTTGATCGTGCTTTTCTGACCATCGATGTTACTCGTTCCTGCGGAGGCTGAGATGCTTTGTCCTTGGAGGACACCCATCACCGCATTCACAGGGATACCAAGTTCGGTCATCTTATCATTATCAAGGTTGATCTGAACGCGAGACGTGTTTTCGCCCATCACGCTCGCTTGAGAAATCACATCGGTATTCTCAAACATCGGTCGGATCTCGTCTTTTACAAGTTCCGTGTTTTCTTTCGTTAATCCGTCTTCAAACGTGACCGACACTTGACCGACTGGAATCATCGAGGTGTTCAGCTGAGAGACTTGAGGTGCTGAAACACCTTCTGGAAGCGAGATTGATGCGATCGCATCGCTCACATTGTTCTTTGCGTCTTTCATCACCGTACTCGAGTCAAAGTTGATGACAATCTGTGAGTACCCTTCACCCGTGGTGGATAGGACACTCGTTTTTCCTTCGATCGATGCGACGGCTTGCTCGATCGGTTCCGTGACAGATGACGTCATGGACCCAGCATCGTATCCTTGCCCAAACGTGACGACGGTTACTTGCGGGTTGTCTGCTTCAGGCAAAAACTCCATCGGCAGCATGAAGTAGCTCACGGTTCCGACAAGCATCGTAATGACGATGAACAACCCCATCGCAGCTTTGTTTCGAAACGCCCAATTCGTGATCGCTTGCATCGTATTTTCCCCCTTGTTTTTAATTTCTCCCCCAAGATGTCTTCACTTAAAATGGACTTCAAACGTTTTCCATTTCCCTAAGCCCAAAGACTTAGAACGCTGTTATGTACACGTACGATTGTACGATAGAAAGGTTTCAACTATTCCACTAAAACCGATTCGTTTACAAACTCTTCACGCTTTCTAGTACTTCTGCTTCATTGTTAATGTTTTCCTTGGTAGGTAAAATAAAGATAGGAATGAATGTTCATTCCGCATGATTTCGAAATGAAAGGGGGATGACTGTGACGACCCTAAACAAACGAGATACGATCGTCAGCAGCGCGCTCGAACTCTTCGCTGAACGTGGCTTTGATGCGACAACGGTTCCGATGATCGCTACTTCTGCCAATGTTGGAGCTGGAACGATCTATAGATATTTTGAAAACAAAGAGGTGCTCGTGAACACCCTTTTTCAAGAATACGTTGGAACGTTTATGAAGACGATCGAAGAGGGCTTTCCATACCATGAGTCCATTCGTGACCAGTTTCATCATCTTTTTAAAAATATGATTCTATTTACGAATCAACATGAACATGCGCTTTATTTTATTCGAAAACATAGTGCCGGCCATTTTCTTGATGAACAGAGCCGGGAAGACTTCACACAGCTTTTGGAGTTATTCAGTACGTTTTTTGATGAAGGAAAAGAGAAGAACGAGATTCGGAACTTGCCTTCCAAAGCGCTGATCGCCATTTTGTATGGCGCATTCCTCGAGCTTCAAAACCTTATTCGAGCAGGCGAGCTTGAACCATCTCCTGAACTTTCATCTGGAGTAGAAGAAAGCCTTTGGGATTCCGTTCGCCGTCATACGTGAAGAGCAGCTGCTCTTCATAATATGGAATGAATGAACGTTCATTCCGCACAACTTATAGATGAGGTGATCCATTCATGTTAGCTAAGAAATCGATTCCACAACCGAAGACATACGGCCCGTTAGGAAGCCTTCCTCTAATTGATAAAGAGAAACCGATTCAATCGTTTATGAAACTCGCAAAAGAGTTTGGACCAATCTATCAATTTCAGTTTCCATCTCGGACGAGTACGTTCGTTTCAAGCGCAGCGCTTGTAGAAGAAATCAGCGATCAAACGCGTTTTGATAAAAAGGTAGGCCCCGTTCTTCAAAAAGTTCGCGCGTTCGGAGGCGACGGCTTGTTTACAAGTGAAACCGAAGAGCCGAACTGGCAGAAGGCGCATAATATCCTTCTGCCTAGCTTCAGCCAGCAGGCGATGAAAAACTATCATACGAAGATGGTCGATCTTGCGACGCAGCTCGTTCAGAAGTGGGCAAGGTTAAACCCTGATGAAGAAGTTGACGTGGCAGAAGACATGACGCGCTTAACGCTCGATACGATTGGGCTATGCGGCTTTAATTTTCGCTTCAACAGCTTCTACCGTGAAAACAATCATGAATTCATCGACGCGATGGTCCGTGCGATGGATGAAGCGATGTCGCAATCACAGCGCCTCGGCGTTCAAGATAAACTCATGGTGAAGTCGAAGAAACAGTTTCGAGATGACATTCAGTATATGTTTTCACTTGTTGATGATCTCATCGCAGATCGTAAGAAGAATGGCGATGGAAACGAAGGCGATCTTCTTTCACTCATGCTAAAAGGAGTAGACCCTGAAACGGGTGAAGCGCTCGATGACGAAAACATCCGCTTCCAAATCATCACGTTCCTGATCGCCGGGCATGAAACGACGAGCGGGCTGCTGTCGTTCGCGCTTTATTATTTGATGAACAACCCTGAAAAGCTCAAGAAAGCGCAGGAAGAAGTGGACCGTGTTGCAGGGGACAGCATTCCTGACTACAAACAGGTGAAGCAGCTAAAGTATGTGCGCATGATCCTGAACGAGACGCTTCGCTTATGGCCGACGGCACCAGCGTTTTCACTTTATGCGAAAGAAGGTACGACGCTCGGTGGAGAGTATAATGTTGAGAAGGGAGACGTCTTTACACTGCTTCTTCCTGAACTTCATCGCGACAGGTCGATCTGGGGAGAAGATGTAGAATCCTTCGTTCCAGAGCGGTTTGAAGATCCATCCGCCATCCCGCAGCATGCGTACAAACCGTTTGGAAACGGCCAGCGTGCCTGTATCGGTCAGCAGTTTTCCTTACATGAAGCAACGCTTGTACTCGGAATGGTCGTTCAGCATTTCGACCTGATTGATCATGCGAACTATGAGCTAGAGGTAAAAGAAACGCTCACGTTAAAGCCGGAGGGCTTTAAGATGAAGGTGAATCCGAGAAAAGAATCGCTTTCCTTTGCGGTGCAAACGACAAAGCCTGAAAAAGAAAAGAAAGAAGTCTCAACGCTGCCAGAAAACGCACACGGTACGCGACTTCTCGTTTTATACGGTTCGAACTTAGGAAGTGCTGAAGGAATAGCACGCGACCTCTCTGAAAGCGGCCGGAAGCTTGGCTTTCATTATAAAGTGGCACCGTTGAATGATTATGTGAACGAGCTTCCAACAGAAGGCGCGGTCCTCATCGTGTCGGCATCGTACAACGGAAATCCACCTGATAATGCAGATGAGTTCGTCACATGGCTCGATGAAGCTGAACAAGGTGCGTTCGCAGGCGTTCAATATGCGGTGTTCGGATGTGGCGATCGGAACTGGGCGAACACGTATCAGCGTATTCCTTCACTCATCGATGAAGAGCTCTCGCAAAAAGGAGCGAAGCGTATCACAGAAGCAGGATTCGGTGATGCGAGCGATGACTTTGAAGGCGACTTTGAGAAATGGGAAGCAACATTGTGGGAACCACTTGCAGATGCGATGAACATCGAACTTCACGAAAACATTGAAGAGAACAGCGCGATCTCGATGAGCTTCGTGAGCGGTGTGAGTGATACGCCTGTAGCAAGGACGCATCATGCGTTCACGGCGATCATCAATCGAAACGTGGAGCTCCAGCATACCGAAAGTGGTCGCAGTACGCGTCATATCGAACTTATGCTTCCTGATGGGGTATCTTACAGGGAAGGCGATCATGTCGGCATCCTTCCTCAAAACCGAGACGAGATGGTGAACCGCGTTCTTGATCGTTTCTCATTAAACGGTGAAGACCACGTGCTGTTGACTGGCGATCTCGGAAAAGCAGCGCACCTTCCAACCGATAAACCGGTGAAGCTGCAGGAATTGCTATCGTCTTACGTCGAGCTTCAAGAACCTGCGACACGCTCGCAAATTCGTTCGCTCGCAAAACACACGGTGTGTCCGCCACACGTTGTGGAACTCGAGCAATTGCTTGAAGATGAAACCTATAAAAAAGAAGTGCTCGAAAAGCGTGTGACGATGCTTGAACTTGTAGAGCACTACATGGCGTGTGAAATGCCGTTCGAGCGGTTCATCGCACTGCTGCCGCCGCTAAAAGCACGCTACTATTCGATTTCAAGTTCACCGAAGCACCGCGAACGAGAAGCGAGCATCACCGTGAGCGTCGTACGCGACAATGCTTGGAACGGAAAGGGAGAGTATAAAGGAGTGGCGTCTAACTACCTTGCAACGCGAGAGTTTGGCGATAAAGTCGCGTGTTTTATCAACACACCGCAATCGAACTTCCAGCTCCCAGAGAAACCGGAAACTCCGATCGTCCTTATTGGACCAGGAACAGGTGTCGCTCCGTTCAGAGGTTTCGTGCAAGCACGACGAGAGATGAAGAGAGAGGGTGCTACGCTCGGTGAAGCGCATCTTTACTTCGGCTGCCGCAATCCTGAACACGACTTTTTGTATCAAGATGAATTGAAGCAGGCGGAAAATGAAGGACTCATCACGCTTCATACGGCATTTTCGCGCTGTCCTGATCAGCCAAAAAGGTATGTGCAGCATCGTTTAACTGAAAACGCCCCTGATATTTTACCACTATTAAAAGAAGGCGGACGCTTGTACATCTGTGGTGACGGAAGCAAGATGGCGCCAGAAGTGGAACAAGCGCTCATCATGAGCTTCGCTTCGCTCTATGGGACGACCGAAGAAGAAGCGGTTGAGTGGTTAGAAGAACTGGAACGCGAAGGCCGATATGCGAAAGACGTATGGGCTGGAGTGTGAGGAATGACGGCGTGAACGCGCCGTCTTTTTCTATGAAAGAAGATTGATTTGAGAATTCCAGTAATTTCTGGAATAATGGCGATCGTGTAAAAAAAGACAAATGATTGGAAGTGGAAGATATGGGTACTTTGTTTATCATTTTAGTGATTGTTGGGATTTTTGCGATATACGGTGCGTTACTAAAGATCAATACCACCATCAAGGAACAGACGGAAGAGATTAAAAGGATTGGATTAGAAGGTAAGCAGAATAAAGAACACCAATGAAGAGAAGAACTGTCCAGAAGATGATTTTCCACGTTGCGCCCTTAGGAGAGCTCTCGGATAAAATCGTAAGTTCAGGGTGAGCGTGAGTATAGAGCGAATTGTCCGGTGTTGATCGTGAAATAGAAGTGGGGGGAGGTCCGAATTTCCTCCATGTAAATAGGACTGCGTGAACGAACGGGTACTTGAGCACAAAAACTAAAATCTCGTATAAAATGGAGCATCAAACCCCATTGGAATTGGTGCTCTTATTTCTGGTGAGCTAATTGAGAGACCATTAAACTACCAGACAATGAAGGAAACTAAATGAGTATGGTGAAATATAGGAAGTAATTCATTAGTTAACGAGCAGGTTAATCTGAAAACTCAATGTGGTATTACTACAAAAAGAGTTAGACGATTACGTATTACAAATTGGAGGTGTACGATGCAAAAGGCTATCACTGTGAAATATCAATCCGATAAAAACAATAACGTAGATGAGTTAAATCAACTTCTTCAAGAGGGATGGAAGGTTGTTTCTCAGAGTCCAGTTGGATTGGTACCATCGATTTCTTCACTTGTTATTCTGGAGAAAAATTAGGAAACAAATCGGCATTCGTTGAATAAAGAAAACCATTAGCGCTTTTTCAGACGGCGTTTTTTTGTAAGAAAAAGCAAAATCGAAAGCACTTATTCAGACAAAACAGATGAAATTTATCGGAATTGAGTGTATGATGAAATTAGACGTAATAAAAGGAGTGGTACTATGCCATCAGTAGAAAGCTTTGAGCTTGATCATAACGCAGTTGTTGCCCCGTATGTGAGGCATTGCGGCGTTCATAAAATAGGAACAGACGGACTTGTAAACAAATTTGATATTCGCTTTTGCCAGCCGAATAAACAGGCGATGAAGCCAGACGTAATCCACACACTTGAGCATCTGCTTGCCTTTAATATCCGCACGCATGCAGAAAAGTATGATCACTTTGAGATCATCGACATTTCGCCAATGGGCTGCCAGACAGGCTACTATCTGGTAGTAAGCGGTGAGGCGAAAGTTGAAGAAATCATCGATCTTATAGAAGACACACTGAAAGATGCCATCGAAATCACTGACATTCCTGCAGCGAACGAAAAACAGTGTGGCCAGGCTAAACTTCATGACTTAGAAGGTGCTAAGCGCCTTATGCGTTTCTGGCTTAATCAGGATAAAAAAGAATTGGCAAAGGTATTCGGATAAGAAATGAAAGCAGTGTCCTGCGATGCGGGGCGCTGTTTTTTGTCTGCCATCCGTTATGCTAGACAAGGTATTAAGGCACAGACTATCTGAAGCTGTTTTAAAGGTACTCGGGTGAAAGGGAGCGTTGATTAAACACGTCCATATAAAAAAACGGTTAGTGGCTACTGCCGCTAACCGTTTTTGTTTGGTGGTTTTCTAGTTCTTTGAATCGCTGATTAGATAGCCATTCACATGAACAATTGTAGTTGTGTACATCAAGCAGTACTGGAACGGTCCTTTTTCTTCATTAGTTGGCTTCAACAGTTTGATTCGATTTTACTTCTTCTTTCTTTTCTTTAGACATCAACCAACCACCTACACCGATGGAGAGAAGAACTGTCCAGAAGATGATTTTCCACGTTGCGCTCTTAGGAAAGCTCTCGGATAAAATCGCAAGTTCAGGGTGAGCGAGTGTGTAGACTGCTAACTTCACACCAACCCACGCAACGACAAGGTATGCAGCCGTTTCAAGACCAGGTCTTTTATCAAGGATACCAACAAAGTAACCAGCGGCGAATCTCATGATCACAAGACCGATGATTCCACCAGTAAGGATAATCGCGAAGTGACCTCCATCTAACCCACCGATTTCAGGAAGACTTGTAGGAGATAGCGTAACAGCTAGAGCTACTGCTGCAAGGATTGCGTCGATGGCAAAAGCGATGTCAGCAAGCTCAACTTTGATAACCGTTACCCAGAAGCCAGAACCCTTTGATTTCTTTACAGCTTTTTCAAGCTTAGGTTTTAATACGTGCTTCTTAAGAAGGTGATACGCAGCGATACCGAATAAGTAGAGTGCACCGATCGCCTGCACTTGCCAGATGTGAACAAGGTAGGAAATGATGAAGAGTGAACCGAATCGAAAAACAAAAGCACCAGCGAGTCCGTAGTATAAAGCTTTTTTACGCTTGTTTTCAGGAAGGTGCTTTACCATTGTAGCAATCACAAGCGCGTTATCCGCTGCTAGGATCCCTTCCAAACCAATCAGGATAAGCAATACCCATCCGTACTCCATTACTAGCGCTAAATCCATTTAACATTCTCCCTTAATCGAATTTTGACCAAATAAAAAACCTTCACCAACAAATGTGGTAAAGGTTTGGATGTACGTATATATCCCTTTACCAAAATTGGCAAAGGTCTCGCAAACAACATTTCTGTTGCCAGTTAAGCCGGTGATGTATCATCACGTAATGTCGACATAACTGTAAGCTACTCCCCTTTGGAGTGTTATAAGCTCTTAGTGAGCACAGTTTTTACTCGGTAACTGTAAGATAATCATATGCGGTTTTGATGGAATAGTCAATCTATTTTTTTCGGCATTTTGTGAGCTCATTCGGGTGGTGACAGGCACCGTGATCAGGTACCAATCAGTTACCCTTCAAAACTACTTGATACGGCCGCATCATCTCATAATCCTCGTGCTCTAATATATGACAGTGCCAAACGAACAAACCGGCATACGGGGTGAACTTCATGATGATCCGCGTAATTTCTTTTGGGTTCGCTCTTACTGTATCCTTCCATCCTCGCTCGTTTAAATCAGGTTTCACCCTAGGCCCAGTCGTTTCGATTCTTCCTTCTTTCTCATACACGTCCCCATCAAACGGCTGCCGATCGAGAATTTGAAACTTCACGAGATGAAGGTGGATCGGGTGCGTCGCTTTCGATAAATTCACGAGGCTCCAGATTTCCGTATCACCTAACCCTGGCTTTTCCGTAATTGGATCTATCCAAAGGTCATCGTTTAAAAGGTGGATTTCACGTCCATATTGATCTGGCCTCATGCCTAATGTAAGGCTTCTTTCATTGTTTGCCTGCTTCTCACTCATCACATGATAGTTTGATAAAACGTAAGGAACGCTGCTTTGGTCCTTTGAAGCAAGCTCTTTCTTAACACGAAACTGCATCACAACACCAGTCGTTTTCGGGTTTGGCTTTTTTCCTTGAGGAAAAGGAGAGGCAGCATCATTCTTCATCACGATTTCTTCACCAGCAGAAGAACTGAAATCAATCACCACATCCGCACGCTCAGCTGGCGCAAGCAGCAAGTAGGGCACTGTCACAGGGTGTTCCAACAATCCTTGATCCGTTCCAATCTGTACAAAAGGGAGTCCGTTCGAAAGCGATAACCCATAAAACCTTGCATTCGCCCCGTTTAATATCCGAAAGCGATACTTCCGAGGTTCCACTTCAAGATAAGGCCAAACCTTTCCGTTCACAAGATTCGTTTTACCAAAAAAATCAGGAATAACAGACGGATCAACGCCTTCCACTGGAGGAGTAGGTTCTGAAGGGTAATACAAAGACCCATCATCGTGAAAAGACCGATCTTGTATAATTAGCGGGATTTCATACTCTCCTCGTGGTAACGGGAGAGACAGTTCAACCTCATCATGCACGATATACATCCCGGCAAGCCCAGCATATATGTTCAACCTTGTGATGCCCATCGCATGGTCATGGTACCAGAGGTTCGTCGCAGCCTGACCGTTCGGATACTCATATACCACATTTGTGAAATAGGGACCAACCTGTTGAAATCCCGGCGTAAACCATGCTTCAGGATATCCGTCGCTCGTATCAGGCGTCACCCCGCCATGTAAGTGGACAACCGTACGCACTTTCGGAGCACCATGATTCGCCCCATGAACGGTCGTATCGATTGGAAGAAAGTGCTTTTGAGGGAGATCGCTTTTCCAAAGAACACGCACAGGGTGATCGCGAAACACCTGAAATGTAGGACCTGGAAACAGACCGTTATACCCCCAGACCCGCGTCGGAGGCAAATCACGATGAAGCTTCAGTAAGCTTTCTTTCATCGTCACTTCATAAAAAGGAATCTGATCTTTAAACGATTGAGGTTGAATCACTGGCATGATGGGGAGGCGATCCACAAACTGTTCGAGCATGTGTGCCACTCCTTCCAAAACACGGCTTTTTAAAGCATATGTGTTGGAAGTGATATTTTGCGTCTTTAAGAAGAGAAGGGGGAGAAAGAGAGAAGGATTAGGCTGCGCTAATCCCAACCCATATAAAGTAAAGCGTGATGACAACGTTGAAGATCGTAAAAAGAAGCGCAATACTCGCAAGTCCTTTTTTCTCATCACTCGATCGAAAAACGATAAAAGCGAACAGTATAGAAAGCGCACAACCAACAAAGATAAAGATGAGGACATTGAGGGCAAGGGCTTCACCTGAGTTGTTTGCGATCGGATCGATCAGGAACATCGCGAGTGTTGTTAACAGGCTTATGATTAAGAAGAGATATGATTTCCAGGTCGTCATCTTTGATCGGTACATGTTGTACATGAGTGGGCTCCTTTCCAAGTTGACCGGTGTAAGTGACATCGTAAGGAATACGTTTTAAACGATAGTTTATGTAAGTGAAGTTAAATGAATACGCTTTAATTCTTTTATCTATTTGATCGTAACATAATTATATGAAAAGAGACGAACCAATGACTTACCTATTGTTGGGGGACAACGGACCTGTCCCTGCTTGCATAGTCCTCAAGGATATAACAGATAGTACGTATAGATGTTATGCAATCTATTCATAGTGTGGACTGTTTACGATAGAAGGGTGTTTTAAGATGAGTATGTCAGAATTATTACTTCGATTAGCGGTTACATTCGTTGTCCTATTTGCACTCGCGAGATTAGCCGGCAGGAAAGAAATCAGTCAGATGACGTTCTTCAATTGGGTATCATCCGTCGCAATTGGATCTCTAGCTGCGGATATCGTGGTCAATAAGGAACTAAGTTTGTTCCAAGGTGTAATCGTGCTTGTGGCATGGCTTGCAATCCCGATTTTGATTGGATTTATTGATATAAAGTTCAAATGGGCACGTAAAGTAACGACAGGTGAGCCAGTCATAGTCGTTCGGGAAGGCAAAATTCTGGAACATTCTCTTCGCCGAACCCGTTTGGATATCGATACGCTGCGAACGCTTCTAAGAGAAAAAAATGTCTTCCAATTATCAGAGGTTGATCTTGCGATATTTGAAACGAATGGAAAGCTGTCTGTTTTGAAAACCGATCCTCATCAGTTCGTTACGAGAAATGATATGAATGTTTCGAGCAAACCAAAACAGTTTCCTATTGCGACGGAAGTCATCTCAGATGGTGCCGTTAACTTTAAGAACTTATTGCTGTTGAATCTGGATGAGAAGTGGTTGACTGAACAAATGGAGAGAGCGGGAGTTACTTCACCTTCTGAAGTGTTCTATGCTGAGGTACAGCAAGATGGGACAATACATCTAGATATGAAGGATGGTTATGGTGTTCGTTAGGGGGGAGGGACAAAGTAGGAAAGCTGGACGATGAACCTGTCACTTTGTCCCTGTAACTGGATATTTATGTTAATATAGTTGTAACACTTTTTGGAAATCAGCTCGATTCGAAGAAAGAAAGGATGGGGTCTTGATGAAAATCAACATCACTTACATCATCAATTCGATTATTAGTGGCGTGCTGGCAGTCCTGATCTCTACCTTTTTTGCAGGTGGGGCGATTGCCGAGAACTATACGGATAAAACGTGGGTTGCACCCGAGTTTTTTGTGATTCTCCTTATCTGGGCGCTGGGATTACTAGTCTGTCTGCTCATTTATCGTGGAAAAGCTCGTGGGATGTATTTGTTTTTGTCTATTTTAATCACCTGGGCATCGATTCCACTCGTAGTACAGTTGGGCGCTCGTTTAGCTACAGCATCGTAGGTTTATAGTTTTTTAGATTGAAATAATCATGTTAAGAGGTAAATGATGTTGCGCAACATCGATGTGGGATCGAACTATGCAGGGAAAAAGGACTTTTATTTTTCGTTGTTAGTACTCGATGAAAAGCAGTCCCCTAAAGGTGTGAGGAAAGTTAATGAGAACTATGAAGAGATTGTCCAGGATAGGGAAAAATTTGTAGAGCATTTTCAATATATCATAAATTTATGGGATTTATAAGAAATATAATCCAAATTATGGTTGTTTATATTAGTTCGATGTATAATCGTATTTATATTTCGGAATATCGATATAAGGGGGATGAGACATTTGCCATTACCTACTCCAGAGGGAAGACAAAAAGAAGTATTATGTTTACCAGAAAAAGGCCATTATGTTGTTCTAGGGACAGCTGGGAGTGGTAAAACCACTTTAGCAATTCATCGAGCGGCCTATTTAGCAAAACGTACAAAATCGAAAGAAAAGGTTTTGTTAGTTACGTTTAATAAGTCTCTAGTAACCTACTTAAATTCACTTGCAGAAAACAATTTATATAAAGTTGATGTTAGAAATTACCACTGGTTTGCCAGAGGGTATCTAGCTCATAGAGGTATGCTTAGCTGGGGGGATATAGTCCCATCTATGGATTACAATAAAGAAAATAAAAAGCTTACTTTTATTAAACAAGCAATTAATGAAGTTACTGAAGAACAAGGTGAAAACTCTACACTAACAAGAGCTCCTGAAGTGTTCTATGAAGAAATATCGTGGATACAGAAAATAGGTCTTTCTTCGGTAGACGAATATATTGAAGCAGAGAGAATCGGCCGTTCAGGTACAAGGGTTACTAGAGACAAGAGGAAATATTTCTTTGCAGTGTATGAAAGGTATCTTGATATTAGAGAGAGAAATGGATATCGTTATGATTGGGACGATCTTGCTCATACAGTTAAAAGTGAACTAGACAATGATGAAAATGATAAAATGTACAAGCATATTATTATTGATGAGGGACAAGATCTTTCGCCGGTAATGCTTCAGTCTTTGGCATTAGCAGTGCCAAAAGATGGAAGTATAACTTTTTTTGGAGATGTGGCTCAACAAATATATGGGGGGCGTATATCTTGGAGAGATGCTGGTCTTAATGTCACTCGAAGTGAGACTTGGAAATTTGATCAGAACTATAGAAATAGTACTGAAATAGCAGATTTAGCTATTGCTATTTCTAAGCAACCGTTCTTTAAGCAAAGTACAGATTTAGTCACACCAAAAGCGCCTGTTGCTTCTGGTCCAAAACCTGTTTTAGCTGTATTTAATAATGAGGATAGCGAATTAAAGTGGGTTGTTCGGAATGCTGCTAAACTTGGTGAAAGACAGACTGTTTCTATTTTGATGAGAACTAGACAATCACTCAAAAAGCTTAGAAAATTATTAAGAGAACAACGTATAATTCCTCAAGAGTTAGATGGAGAATTAAAGAGATGGAATGGCAAACCAGGGATTTCTATTGGAACATACCACTCTGCAAAAGGACTGGAATTTGATGCTGTAATGATTCCGTATTGTAGTGCTGAAAGATTACCAGATGAAGATAAAATCACTGCATTAGAAGACAGAGATGAAGCATTAGGTGAAGAATCAAAACTTATTTATGTTGCAGTTACTCGAGCTAGGCGTTTGTTAGCTATGAGTTATACAGGTGAAGGGACTGAAATTATCCCTCAAGACGATTCTCTTTATTCTAAAAGAGAAATAGAAAAGTAGGTATGAGTTTATGGATGGATCTTTAAAAAGACAAGAATATCAAGGTAGAAATATTACTCGATTATGTCACATCACTCGTTCACAAAAAGCTATGCATATATTAAGTTCTGAAGATGGGATAAAGGCTGTTGATTTCCTGGATGAGAGTCTATATGATGCTAATGATGAAATACGGTTGGATGGTAAAAAAGATTTTATAAATTGCTCTATCGAATACCCGAACCATTGGTATTGGAAAAGAGTAAAGGGGAAGGATCCACTATTTAAAGATTGGGTTATCTTATTAATCAATCCTGAGATACTAACATTAAAAACTACTAAGTTTTGCCCAGTTAATGCAGCTAAAGGCAGAGGGGCTTATATAAATGACGGATATGTCGGTTTTAAAGAACTTTTTGATGAGAGGGTCCAAACTCGTTTTAGGTCTTCTCAGATGCTTCCTTGTTGCCCGACAGATGATCAAGCGGAAGTATTGGTGTATAAAAATATATCAAGAAAAGATATTATAGGTGTAGTGGTACCAAATGAAGACCAAGGCGAAAGTGAAATTGTTAGATGGGAATTATTGAATATTCCTAAGTTTGATATATTTATTGCCCCTGACTTATTTAATGGTGAATGGAGTACAAAAGTTCGTAGAGGTATAAGGCCAGTAGAGTATAAGTATCGAGGAGGTGAGTTACTTGGAAAAGAGTGAGAATAATAAGCTAGACAAATGGCTAGGAGCTTTGGTAGGGGCTGCTGTAGGTGACGCACTAGGATGGCCCAATGAACAAAATAGTAAAAATATTAGTAAGGCTCAACATAAAGAACAAGAGATGTTTCAAAAATGGGTAAGGCGTGATGGTGGCAGGTTCTGGTCGCATAATGAAGAGATACATCCAGGGGAATATAGTGACGATACACAGTTAATTATTGCAACTGCTCGAAGTTTAAGATATGGATCTAGTTGGAATAAGTTCTTTTCAAAGGTAGAGCTCCCAGCTTGGGTTTCATATGAAAGAGGTGGCGGAGGCGCTACTAAAAGAGCTGCTGAAACTTGGAGAAAAGGGAGCAATCCTTGGAATGTAGAAAAAGAAAGCAAGGCTGATGTTCAAAAGTATTTTAACGCTGGTGGAAATGGCGTAGCAATGCGTATCTTACCCCATGTTTTTAGGCGTGAAGGAACATGGTCTGAGGTTAAACACCAGGTTTTCTTAAATGGTATCTTTACACATGGACATCCAAGAGCATTAGTTGGTGCATTAGTTTATGCAGATGCATTAACTTACCTCCAAAACATTGAGAAGACACTCGGATATGGGGAGCTTGTTGATTACCTGTTAGATAGGAAAGAGGAATGGGGTTCATTTCCAAATGTGCAAAAGCTTGATAAATGGATGGACGTTGCAAATGCAATATTTCAGAATAATTATATGAATTTGTGGAATGAAGTGACAGAAGAAGTTATTGAGCAATTGCGAATTGTTAAAGAAGGACTTGACGAAGGTGCTTTAGATATGGGAGATGAAGTCCTTGAAAAAT
The DNA here is from genome assembly GCF_947387515.1 of Alkalihalobacillus sp. CinArs1. Lineage (GTDB taxonomy): Bacteria > Bacillota > Bacilli > Bacillales > Guptibacillaceae > Guptibacillus. The sequence goes on from NZ_CANDOB010000002.1 coordinate 473,566, forward strand.
TAGGTTGCTTTGATAGAAAGGTTAATGGATCAGGAACAGTTACAGCGGTTGCTTCGATTTATCTTTCATCAAAATTTGCATCAAGCCCACGCTTAGCCATAATTGAAGCGGCTTATTTGAAAAATGCTGATACCGATACATTAGCTTCAATGGTAGGTGGTCTGTTAGGTATTTTACATGGTTCAGAATTCCTTTCAGTTTCATGGCTCGACGTTCAGGATTATGACTACCTTAAGAGTCTCCTTAATCAAGAACCAAAGGATGATACAAAACTTGGTGGTCCATTGTTTGATTATTACAATCCTGAGATGAAAGCGAAAATTAAGCACTTACAAGTTGGGGACCAATTAAAAGCAGAACCTTTTGGGAAATTAACGCTAAAAGATAAGCGCCTAGATCAACCAAATGCGAAAAATGCAGTTGTTAATACATTGAAATTTGTTACTGAAGAAGGACAGCATATATTTGTTAAAACCTATGAAAAAGGATCTGTAGGAGATGCATATCTACCACAAGATAACAGAAACAATGGGCAGACTAATCCATTCAATACTAGGCAACAACAGCAAACACAGCCTTTAAGATATCCAAATAAACCAGTTCTAGACTCTAAAAAGATTAGAGGTTTATTAAACATTCTACCTGAAAAGTTAGAATTTGATTTATGTTTGCAATTTATTGCCGATGTTATGGATGAGATTGAACGAAATGGAGACGGTGGTATAAATCAGAGTGGTTTCAACTTTCTTAAGCAGCGATGGATTAAACATCAAATTGATATGAAAGACATAGAGAAAGCTGTGAAAGCTATCTTAAAATATTAATATAATAAAAGGGATTGGATATTATTTGAAATATCCAATCCCTTTGTTGTTCATCGTTTGTAACTGTGTTCTTTGATTCAGTCTATTACAATATCAATGAGCAGTTTGTTCATATCTACGGGCAACCACTAAATACCAAAAAATCTTGCTTGCAACGGATGAAACAGAACATTCCAAGAGAGCTACGGAAACCACTGTAAATATTGCAAACTGTTAAGAAGTATCAAAGCTAAGTATACGTCGTCGATGTAGATCGAGCAAACAGCGATGTTCTCACACACTGGAATTCAGTTGAAGGAAGTTACTAGGAATACTTGATAAATCTCAATAACATGCTGATGTTGAAGAAGTTGAAATCACCTTAAGTGGTTTACATATATGGAGCAACTATGCAGTAGTTGCCGTCGATAAAATCGTGTCTAACTTTAAAGCAAAAGGAAAAGTCGTGACCATAACAGGATTAAACGAGGAGTATAACAAGTTAGTAAGGAATTTAGCAGTTTTTTTCGAAAATTATTCAGTTAAATACAACGAGCTTTAAGCGATCACGTTTTTAAATAAATATAATTGTTTTAACCTACGTATAGGAAAAAAAGTGAATGTTACTAAGAGCTGAGAAAAAGTTCTTTGCTAATATTAATTAGTAAAATAATAGAATTTTTATAAAATATTGATATAATATACATAATAATCCAAGACAAGTTTGGAAAACTGGAGATTTATCTCATCTTTACATTAAATATCAAAACAGGGGGCTTAGTAATATGAGCTTTAAAAAACTTGATTTAACGAAAATGTATAATACATTTAAAAATCAATACGAGGACGTATACAAATTTAATTCAACACGTAAATTTTATTCTAAAGAAGTAATAAAATATGAGTATGTTGCACTAAGTTTTTCATTTGCATATGCAATGGCATATTCTGAAGAAGGATACCATCGCAGAGAAAGATCAGGCGGATCTAAATCGAGAGAAGATTTTGACGTCTTTTGTGATACTTTTCTTGGAAAGCTAGGTGAATATGGAGCTTATCAATATCTAAAGGATAATATTAAAGACATTAAGCTATCCTTACCAGATAATACTATTGAAGGGAAAGGGAAATGGGATAGTTATGACCTTACGTTTGAACATGAAAAAAAGACAAGAAATATAGGTGTTAAAACTACTAAGCATTTTGGCCAGTTATTGATGTTAGAGACTGAGGATTGGGATGAAGAAGGAAAGTATATCCCTAATAAAGAAAAGGAAGCAGATGAATATACAGGTTTCTTTTTTGTTAGAGTTAGTTATGATTTAATCAGAAATTTACAAGGGAGATATTTTTATCAAGAAAAAAATATAAGCCCTGAATCATTTGCATCAGTTTTATCAGATGCACATTATAATTTTGATATCCATTACATACCTATGGAATATATCAAAAGTGCAATAAAAAATGAAATGATAGTTTTAAAAGATAATTATTTGAACAACTTGGCCAAAGCTAATGAACTTGATGCAAATAATTATTATATACAGTGTGGTGACATGATCTACCAAGATAAAATATTGAGTGCGATGCAAGTTTAGTCATTTCGACATACAATATTTTTAAGAGGAAATCCCTAATGCTATGAGTTTAGTAGAGAGAAACTAGACTATAAAAAAAACAGAGACTTAAGTATTAAGTATAATAGAGGTTAATTTGCTTATGACCGATCACAGAAAATAAAGAGCGCTTAGAATTGAGTTCTCTATAAGGTAAGAAACTATTATTTAAAAATCCAGATTTGCTTGAGAATAATTGGTTACCAACATATAAACTTATTCTTGATGGAAAGTTGATTGTACATCCTAAATTAGGGTTGTTTTAGGATGTACAATAAGAAGTAATTACGGTAATTTGCTGTGAATTCTCGTAAAGTTTAATAGAGGACAGAAGTACTTTCTCTGTTCTTTTTTTTAATGTATATATACTCTTATACAAATGTTTAATGGTGAATAAAGAAAAGGAGGTAATTAAGGTTTATAAAAAGCAGTCAAGAGAACAGCAAGAAAACTACATTAAATTGTTGCAAGTGGTTGGTTCTCTATCAAACCTATTTAGTGAAAGTAAAACGCCATACTTATATTATCGCGCAGCAGAAAATATTTTCTGTAAGGCCTTAGGTGCAAATAATCTTGCGAGAGGGGACGTATCCTTTGATGCATTCAAAGGCAATGTAGGGGTTGGATTAAAAACATTCGTGCATGGAAACGGCAAGAAATTTGAGAAAATCGCAGAATTTAATAAAGATATAGACAAGTTCCGATGGTTAAACAATGAGGAAACGGTAAGGAAAATTGCTGAGTTACGTAATGATCGAATAGCTGCTACTGAGCGTGCACACGGAACTGATGAAATGATCTACCACCTAGTCACAAGGAAAGAAGGTGAATTTGAGATACATGAAGAAGACATGCATTACATTGACTTTAAGACCTTAAAGTTAGATGAAAGGAAGACGACAGATAAAAATATCTTCTTTAGAGATAAACATTCAAATTATAAGTTTTATATTGCGAAAAGTACATTGTATAAACAGTTCTATTGTGATGACCCAGTTACTTCATTTGATGTGGAGATTCTGAATAATCCTTTTGAATTTTTAATATCAGAAGAATCAAAGCAGTACATGGTTCACGATTTAGAAGAAGAGAAATACGAGCAAATCTTCTTACCTCTTTATTCAGCAAGAAGTGGTCAAGTGGAGGAAAAAAGTGGATTGAACCAGTGGAATGCGGGTGGCAGATCAAGGCATGTCGATGAGATTTATATCCCAATCCCCTCATGGATTCATAAACAGTTTGAAGGCTTTTTCCCGTATGACAGACATACAGGAGAAAAAACGCCTTTTATATTAGTTCTACCTGGTGGTAAAGAAATCGATGCTAGCATTTGCCAAAGCGGCGGTAAAGGATTTATGAGCAATCCAAATAAAGAATTAGGGTATTGGATACTTCGTACCATTTTACAAATACCAATAGGTCAACTTGTAACGTATTCTGATTTAGATCGTGTAGGTATAGATTCAGTTCTTATTACAAAATACGATAGTTATTGTTTCAGTATCCGGTTTGCTTCAATAGGATCTTATTCTGAATTTGAAGGTGATTTTAAGGAATGATAGGAACTAACCATGGGATACAAACTTAATGATATAAATATAAAAAGGACAATATATTCCTAATGTAAATAAAGTTAATGCAGATTGTGATTACTTCTAACTTGTTAGGGTGAAGTATGGTACAGAAACTAGACTAAGAAAAAGAAAGATGCTTGGAAATAACATCTTCCAACCAAAACTCCTAGGGAAAGAACTGGCGGATTTTTTATATGAATTTAAAATTCTTTGTGTTCCTGTTAACTTTATAAGACAAGTAATAACTAATTCGAAAATTGTTCTTAAAGGTAATTACTTCAGAACTATAGGACTAAAATCGAGGCTGTTAATTATTACATCCAATCTGGTGATATGTACGAAATTCTTAACTTTATAGAGTACCATTTAGGAAATTAAGCGTTGGGGGCAGCCAAAAATGTCGAAACATGATACAATAAAGTATGCTTAAATTAACCGAACGTCGGTTCGTATGGAGGTGTACTTTTACAATGACAATAGAGAATGATAATAAATATACTGTATCATCCCTTTTTGCAGGAGTGGGAGGGATTGATAAAGGGTTCGAGCAAGCAGGAGCAAGAATTATTTGGGCAAATGAAAATAATAAAAAGGCCTGCCACACTTATCGTACTAACTTTAAGGAACATCCTCTTTTGGACGATGATGTGCGGGATGTGCATGAGTTTTTAATGCCAGATACAGATATTATTACTGCCGGTTGGCCATGTGTAGCATTTTCCGTAGCTGGTCAAAGACACGGCATGAAATATCAATGCCATGATTGTGGTCATGAACATATGGTAACCTACGATGAATATGTTCAGGGTGCGACTTGCCCTAACTGTAATGGTCACACTGAAGCTATAGACCCAAGGGGAACATTATTTTATGATGTGGTTCGTTTTATTCGTGCAAAAAGACCTAAAGCTTTCTTTTTAGAGAATGTGAAGAATTTACATGGTCACGATGAAGGAAGAACATTTAAAGTTATTAAACAGATGTTAGAAGATAGCGGGTATTATATAGATGACAGAATTTATAATACTATGACTCATGGAAATGTTCCACAAAACCGTGAACGTGTGTTTATTGTTGGCTTTAAGAATAAAAAGGCATTTCAAAAGTTTATATGGCCTGACGAGCAAATTGAGTTAACTAATACAATAGATCATGTTTTAGATCGTCATGAAAAGCAAGATGAAAAATATTATTATCGCGAGAGTTCACAATACTATCCTATGCTACGTGAAGCCATTAAACGAAGGGATACGGTTTACCAACTTCGCCGTGTTTATGTAAGAGAAAATCAAAGCAATGTTTGTCCAACCTTGACCGCTAATATGGGGGGGGGAGGCCATAATGTCCCTTTAATTCTTGATGATTGGGGAATAAGGAAATTAACACCCAAGGAGACTTTCCGCTTCCAAGGTTTCCCTGTTGATCATGATTATTTTCTCCCACAGGATATGGCTAACTCTCATTTATATATGCAGGCTGGTAATGCTGTAAGTGTTCCAGTTATTAAACGGATAGCAGAGCGACAACTAGAAGCACTTGAAAAAGTTTATAAGAAGCAAACAAAAAATAATACACAGAATAAAGAAGAATTGACAACAGCTTAAAAGACTCGTTTTGGCGGGTCTTTTATTTAATTTCTTTCCCTAGTTGCAATTTTAATATAAAAGAGGTTAAGTCATAATGGATAAAGTTGATTTGAATGTTATGAAAGAAAGTTATGGTTACTTGTTTGAAGTTGAAAATTACCTTAGAAAATTCATTGAGCATAATATGGAACTAAAATATGGCACTAATTGGGAGGTGATTGCTCATAAACTATACAATAATTCCCTGACAAATAAGCAGGTTAATGACCTTTATTATCATGAATTACTTGCTTACATTAGCTTGTTTAACTGTTTGAATATACTGATGCCACCAAAAGTCTTTGTCCAACTAAAATCAATTAAAACGATTAGGAATAAAATAGCCCATAATTACTGGTTAGATAAAGGTGAAGTTATTACTCTTTACAATATATATCAAGATATAATTGGACGGTAATTGTTCTTCTACCGAATGTAACCCTTAGCGAGAATTATCATACCCACCTACAATTAACTCATTCGAGATATTATCCTCAAATTAATTAACCACAGGAAAGACTTAAAGTAATTATAGACTTCTGAGCACCTCTTATCATTTATTATAAAACGTGTTACAACCCACATTGATGAATTATTGAAAATAAGTAATCTCGCTTATATTGCTTGGAGCGAGTTATAATAAGGTTGTCAATAGTATACATGGTACTTATTATTAAAATAGATATATGTATTACATATAGAAAAAGGAGAATGAAAATGGGCATTAAGAATTTTGGATTTGAAACTGTAGAAACCTACTTACAAAAAGGAGTTTTCTATATCCCTGATTATCAAAGAGAATACTCTTGGATTAAAGATGATCAGGTGGAAGACTTTTGGACAGATCTTGATCATTCGGTAAAAGAAAATACAGATACACACTTTTTTGGTCAAATTGTTATTCATGATGACAAAAATGAAAACAAAAAATATATTATTGACGGCCAACAGAGAACTACAACTTCTGTTATTTTTTTAGCAGTTCTTAGAGACTTATTTGAAGAAGTATACAAGGATACTGATAATTCAAGCTCTAGAAATAAGTTTGAAGATATAAGGTTGAAGTATATTGGTAGGTGGTCTGAAGAAGAGGATGAATTAAGGTTAACCTTAGGGAGAATCGATAAAGATTACTTCAGAGAAAATATTCAAATTAGTAGCCCGTTAGAATTAGAACCTTCACAAGATTCCCATAAACGTATAAAAGAAGCATATAAATATTTTGAAACCAAAATGCGTGAAAAGATTTCAAATAGATCAAATGATCGAGATAAATATTCCATATTAGTTGAATATTATAATAAGTTCATTAACGGATTTCAACTTATGTATGTAGAAACTGATGAAATTAATGAAGCATTCATTATATTTGAAACTTTAAATGCAAGAGGAAAGGATTTGGAAACTTCTGATCTGTTAAAGAATCATTTATTTCGTTCTTCGGGTAATTTAATTGATCAAGTGAAAAATAAATGGTTAAAAACAGTAGATAATTTAGATAACATAGATATTACAAAATTCTTACGTCACTTTTGGAATTCTCAATACAAATTCACAAGAGAAAAAGACCTCTACAAAAAAATTAGGACTCATATTAATTCTCCAAAAAAATCAGAAGAATTTGTGGATAATTTATTTAAAATGTCTGATACTTACAAGGCATTAGTAAACCCTTCAGAAGAATATCATTTTACTAATTCTGAAACTCAGAAAGTATTGACTAACTTAAAAACTTTAAAAGCAAGCTCATTTTACCCTATAATACTAGCAATGAAAAACAACGATTTTGTAGAAAATGATATTAGGTATGTATTAAATCTAATAGAAACTTTTATAGTTAGAAATAATGTAGTCGCTGGGAAAGTTGCAAATAAATATGAAGTGCTTTTTGCTAAGATTGCACATAATATTTCTGAAAAAGAATTAATAACAATAGATCAAATATATAAAGAATTTAAGCATGAACTATTAAGTGATGAAGAGTTTGAAAATTTATTTGCATCTTTTAGTGTGAAATCAAATACAGTTGCAAAATACATATTAAAAGAAATTAATGATTTTACTGAAAATGAGGTTAATGTAATTGGAGATGGAAGAGTTCATTTAGAGCACATAATGCCTAAATCGTTAGGAGATTGGGTCATTGATGAGGAGACGCACAGAAAGTATTTAAATAGAATTGGAAACTTGACTTTACTAGGAAATGAGTATAACAGAAGCATACAAAACAAGGTATTCACAGTAAAAAAAGGTGTATATGAAAGATCAAATATTAATATTACTAAACCATTGAGCAAATATACTCAGTGGACTCTTAAAGAAATAGAAAATAGACAAATGGACTTATTTAAGATAGCTGTGGAAAGATGGAAATTGTGTTAATACTTAGATTAGTAATTGAGACTCATACTTTAATAAGGGTTTGATAAGTTGACGATTATTACCACTTAATTCATCCAGTTTATCTAAAGGGGGATCAGGCGAACCAATAAATATCTATGGTTTGTCTGATCTATTTGTTGTTACACTAAATAAAATAAACTAGCATCTAACTACGCTAAGTTGCTTATCAAGAAATATATTTAGAGAGTCGAAGTGTCAGGTGTATATTTTTTCTTCATTTAGGATGAGTAGAAATCTTCTCGCGTGGAAATTTAGTTTTATATTGAAAGGAGATTTCTCCAAAAATTAGGCTTCGATAACCTTTAACATTCAGTTTGCCAAATTGAAAAAGTTATTAGTTACTCAAGAGGTGTTGCATGGTAAAATAATGGGAATGAAGAACTATTTGAATATATAAAATTATTGCTTTTTAGTTTTGATGATTTTAATTGATACTTTATTTATTGCTAATTTACTTCATTTATCATAAACAAATCAATTACATATATAGAGGTGGTTTGTAAGGATGTTACATACACTTAGAAATAACAAGTGGAAATTTTCGCCTATACCTAACATAGAAGAATCAAATTTCAATAAAACCTTAGAACGCTTTTACAACATGGGAGTAGTAGGTTTAGTTAGAGAGAATATACAAAACTCCCTTGATGGACGTTTAGTTAACTACGATGGTCCAGTTGTAGTTAAAGTTAAAACAGGATCTATCAAAAAGAAGTACATACCGGGTATTGATGATGTGGAAGAGCGTATTATGAGCTTAGAAGGCCGAAATAGTTATACGAATGAAACCATCAATCATATGAAGAATAAAATAAATCAGGAAAAAGTTAGATATATTTCTTTTGAAGACATCAACACAAGAGGATTGACTGGAGCACGAAATGGTCAAAGTAATTCCAAGAAAGACACTTGGGGCATTTATGCCTACAATAAAGGAGTTCACTTTGAAGAAGAGAATAGCCAAATTGAAGTTTCAAGAGGTGGCTCTCACGGAGTGGGGAAAATTGCTTCAAACGCAGCGTCAGATTTGCATGTGATGTACTTTGCAAACTGTGATGAAAATGGGGATCAGCACCTTGGTGGGACTGTTCAATTAATTGAACATTTGTATAAGGGTCAGGCCTATAGATCATCTGGGTATTTTACAGATATCGAAGTCTATGATGACAACAAGTCGAAATTTTACCCCTATGAAAATACTTTTCATGATGTGTTTAAGAAAGATACAAGAGGATTGAAAATCATCATTCCATATTTTCGTAGTGGATATGATGATGAAACAGCAATTATAAAAAGTATTTGTGACAGCTTCTTCGTTTCAATCCTAAACAACAAGCTTGAAGTTCATATAAATGAAAAAGAAGTAAATAAAGAAACCATACTAGACTATGTTAAAGATCAAGACTATTACATTCAGGAAATTGCAGATGCCAAGAAGGAATTCACACCACTATACCTAGATACATATTTGGATGCTCCTTCTCAAGGAATTACAGTATCAAACGGATCAGAAGAATTTCAATTCCAACTCTACTTTAGATTCGATGAGCGGATACCAAAAGGAAGAGTTGCTATTGTAAGAACTATTGGAATGAAAATTGAGGATTTTAAAGTCCAAGGTAGTGCTACAAAACCATTTAATGCTGTGCTTATTGGTGGACCAAAAGAAGACGCTTACTTGAAGTCGCTAGAAAATGAATCCCATACAAAGCTATCAAAGGATCATTTTAATGATGCATCATTAAAGAGACGTGCTACAAGGTTCATTAATAATTTATCGAAAGAAATCTCCAAAGTAATTGAAAATGCAATTAAAGAAAACAATCCTACAGACGGAATAATGGATACACAAGACCTTCTCTATGTAGTAGAGACACAGTTCAAAAAAGACTTAGAAAAATCAATTGGAACTGTTAAAGTCAACCAGGGTAAATCGTTAGTAAAATCTACAACAGCCCCATCTAAGAAGGAAAAGCGGAAAGAAAAGGATAAGGAAGGTAGAGAAGAGAGTAAGGAGAAAAAGAAACCTAAAAAACGCGATCCTTTAAAATGGCAGAAAAGTGAGGAAGAGAAGGAGAATAATGAGGAAGGAAAAGAACGATATAGTGCACACCCTGAGATGGTAGAGAGAATTATCTTGACTGAAAAAGAAATGATTAAATTTGACTTTACTAAGAGCGAAAAATTAGGGGATGCGAAGAACTGCGATATCGCTTTATCACTCATTGATGGAATGGGTGTAGAGTACAAAGATGAATTTAAAATTCAGAATAACTATATAAATATTATTGATGTTAATTCAGGGGGAAGCTGCTCCTACAGAAAAAATGTAATTAAGGGTGTTCAAATTAATAATGGAGTAGCTCAGCTTAATTTAAAATTGAGGGACACCTTCAACAGATCATTAAAATTTGTTTATTATGTGGAGGTGTAGAAGGTGATTTATAGAAAAGACGCAAATTTCCCTTACCCTGTTCTTGCTAATACTTCATACAGCTATGCAACCAACTCTTTTGATTTGGATGTAAATGTTATAGAGAATGCAGAGTACTACCACTTTGACTTTGAATATATGATAGATTCAGAGTTTATTAGAGAACAGATTAAAAGAAGGAATGCTCAGTTAATCTTAATCATTCAATCTAAAGACAATAAATTTGTTAAATTAAATCCAGACCAAAAAACTGTGAAGATCCACAAGTCTCGAGTGTCCTTAAATAAACGGACTTCTATTCAATTGCACATCCAAGCTCTGGAAGATATAAGTTTCGAGAACAATGAAGACTTGAGCGAATTCTACCTGCAATTCAAAGAAGAAATAATTGTTCCTAAGTTCTCGTTATTAGGATATTCGAGTGTTATTGTTTTCGATGGTAGTATTACAAAGCCTTTTGATCTGTTTGAGAAAAAAGTCAATGAGAACTTGAAATCAGATATAAAAGTTGAATTGGGTAACGAAACAATTATCATTCACTATAAAAATCCTGAATATCAATTTAACAACTTACCAAAAAGCAATGTACTAAATAATCCATATATTTATACAGGTTTGTCAAAAGCTCTTCAGACTTTTATTACTAATAATAGTAACGATGGTGATGTTGATATTCAAGAGATGCAGGAACCTGAAGGATCTTTGGATTTTAAATTATATAACCTAATGAAGAGTAAAAAAGTTACAGAGTTAAATATGGAAAATATTGATGAAGTGATCTATATGATTTCTGATCGTATTATAGAAAAGTTTACTACTGCTTTGGGGGGACTAGTAACGGATGGAAGTTAGACTACTAGCTAATGGGTATAAAAACTCAGAGACGTTGTATCAGGATTTTTTAGATGGGAAATTAATTGAAAAAGACGAATATTTCTCAAATGACTTTGTCTTTGTTAAAGAAGCCCCTGACTTCCCATTCTATATGGGTAAAGGGAGTGAAGAAGAAAAAAAGCAAGGTTTTCTTAAAGCTTTTAAAGTCATATCTCAATCATATTTAGATATGGATAGAGCACATCTTCTAGATGAGACGTTTTGGCACTCGTTACTGCTAACACAGAAAAGAGATTTTATTTTGAATAGCTATTCAGATGTTCAAAATGGTAAGAATGTATTTAACAATATTGTGCTAAAGAAATTTGATTGGGAGAATTATATCTATAAAATCATCTTAGGAGCGCAATATGTTGTTGATAATATCCAGGATGATAACGAACGTAACAGATACTATGGATTAATTGCTGAAAACCTTGATCTTTACAATTACATTATTAAATATGAAATTTTCAGGAATGACAAGTTTCTAATTAATATATTGAGTATTATAGATGAACTAGACCTATCAAAAGTACTGAAGGCAAAAATCAAAGGACGAGAAGACCTAGGTGACGATGAACGTGTAGGAAGAAGAGTAATATTTGAATTTAACAAAAGCTATCCAGTAATTATGTCGCCAATGCTCGAAAAGGATGAGCTTAAGAAGCTTTTTGTAGAGTACTTAAGTTATTATCATGAAGTATCAGAGCAAGAGGTTTCGTTTAAAGGTGTAGACGGAGAAAGCTATAAAAATGCAGAATCCGTTCAAGTAGATAAGTATGATCCTTATGAAGTAGAGAATAATTACTATGAACCAGTAGGATTATCTGGAAAAGACAATCAAGCCAATGCATTTGTAAATGAAGACTTTGTATCCGTTAGTAGTGTTACAAGCACTCAAGTTAAAGAACCTAGTAAACCAAGTGTAGAAAGTGACACTGAAGAAAAAGATCTTTTGATTGAATATTTGCAAAAACATGATTTGGAGTACATAGATAAGCGTCACAAAGGCGGATCTATTTGGGTAATAGGGGATAAGCGGATTGGCTCAATCTTGAAACCTTTGGAAAACTTAGGTATGTACTTTAGGTATAAGGCAGTTGGGGGGAGAACTTCCAGGTTTAGGTCAGCATGGTTTTGGTATGAGAAGTGAAAATAATTTCACATTTCATTATAGGTTTCTTTTAAACTTACTAATTTTTAAATGATATAAAAAAGGAGAATTATATGCCAACATACAACAAACTCATTAGAGATAATATTCCACAAATTATTAAAGCCACAGGGAAAGACTTCAATACTAAAAATCTTAATGATGTTGAATACAAAGAAGAACTCCAAACAAAGCTCAAAGAAGAACTGGAAGAATATCTAAAAGCAACAAAAGACAACGAGTCTATAGAAGAACTAGCGGATATGTTAGAAATAATCTATTCTTTAACTACTATTCACCATTCTTCAATTGAGAAACTAGAAAAGGTAAGGAAAGAAAAGAAAGTTAAACGCGGAGGATTCGAAAAAAAAATTTATTTGATTGATGTGGAAGATGAGTAAGGTTCAACTAGTATCTGAAAGACTGTACGACTACCTTGTTCCAGAGATAGATCGCTCTGATTCTATTTATATTCTAACTTCATTTGTAATGCGTTCAGGAGTTGATTTACTATATCCCTATTTAAAAGAAGCACTTAAAAGAGGAGCAAGTGTTAAATTGTGCGCTGGTGATTACCTTTTTGTTACGCAGCCGAAAGCATTAAACTTGTTACTAGAACTTGAAGGAATTGAAGTCCGCTTGTTCCAAAGTAATGGCCGATCTTTTCATCCAAAAGCTTATCTGTTCGGACAGGAGAAAGGGAATGGAGCATTCTTTGTAGGTTCATCAAATCTATCAAAATCAGCACTTACTGGTGGTGTAGAGTGGAACCTCTATGTTACTGAGAGTAGTGCACCATCGACATATGAAGAAGCAGAAGATCAGTTTCTACATACCTTCTACCATGAAAACACCATTCCTCTAAATGATGAAACTTTAAAGTCTTATTATAATAGGTACGAACAGTACCATTTAAACCATCCTGAGCTTCATCAAACTTGGACTGATTTAGAAGAAATCGATATGACAATAGGTGTTCCCTCTTCACAAGATAAGATAAAAGAACGCGGTGAGGTATATGAGGTGAATACACAAACTGAGTTAACACCTAGACCAGCTCAAAGAGAAGCTCTCGAAGCGCTAGAATCAACTCTTGAAGAGGATTATACAAGCGCAATGGTGGTATTACCAACTGGAATAGGGAAGACATATCTAGCTGCTTTTTTTGCTCGTTCGTTTAAAAGGGTTCTTTTTATTGCCCATAGAGAAGAGATTTTGTATCAAGCGAAGCGTTCCTTCCATCATGTTATTCACAATCGTTCTACAGGTATTTACAATGGTAAGGAAAAAGAGATGGCTGATATGATGTTTGCTTCTGTTTTCACTATCGGACAGGAAAAGAATTTACATCGCTTTTCTCCTGATGAATTTGATCTTATTGTGGTGGATGAATTTCACCACGCAGCTGCACCTTCTTATCAAGGGATAATAGATTACTTTAATCCTAAGTTCCTATTAGGTATAACCGCAACCCCTGACAGGATGGACAACAAGGACGTCTATGCACTGTGTAATGGAAATGTGGCTTATAACATGCATTTTATAGAAGCAATTGAGCAAGACTGGCTGACTCCATTTCGTTACTATGGTGTTTATGATGAGACAGACTATTCGAGCATTACCTGGTTGGGGAATAAATACGATAAAGAAGAGTTGTTACAAGTACAACTTAAGGAAGAATTAGCCCAAAAAATCCTGGAAGCATGGCTTCAATATAAGCAAACAAGGTCGATTGGATTTTGTTCTTCAATCAGACAAGCCGTGTTTCTAGCTAATTATTTCAATCAGAATGGCTATAAAGCTATTAGCTTACATTCCAAATCGGATTATAATAGAGCAGAAGCGATCCAAAGTTTATCTTCTGGTGAAATAGACATAATTTTTACGGTAGATCTATTTAATGAAGGTGTGGATATTCCCCCTGTAGATACTTTGCTGTTCGCAAGACCAACTGAATCATTGACCGTCTTTACCCAGCAGGTGGGTAGAGGGCTGAGGTTATTTGAAGGTAAATCTTATTGTAATATTATCGACCTGATTGGAAACTATCGTAATGCTGATATTAAACTCTCTTTGTTTGATACGGCCCCGGCTAAAGATACTAGAACAAATAATGTTGAACCTGTTGTCCCAGCTAATTGCGAGTTAAACCTGGACTTAAAAGTTATTGATTTACTGCAGGAGCTTAATCGCAAAAAGCAGCCACGTAAGGAGAAGTTGTATGATGCTTATTATAATGTAAAGCTAGAACTTGGGGGGCGTCCAAGTTATACAGAGCTCCACCGGAAAGGCTCTGAAGAAAGTAAAGGATATAAGCAGGAGTTTAAGTCATACATAGGTTTTCTTGATTGGGCAGACGAACTGGATGAGAACGAAAAGGAAGTATTTAATAAGCATAGTAAGTGGATTACAGAGGTTGAGCGAACAAACATGACCAAGAGTTATAAGATGGTCGTTCTTAAGTATATGTTAAGTAGAGGGGTAGAACATTGGTTAGATTCTGTTGCGCCAACCGAAGTAGCTCCCTTTTTCCACCAATACCTTACTGAGGTGGACTACCGAAAATTAAAAGATTTCTCAGATAAAACAACGAAAAAATTATGGGTATATGATGAAAAGAAAGTAAGTAATTTGATTGCAATCATGCCGATGACTAAGTGGAGTGGTAGTTCCAAGGGGTTAGTTTTATTCGAAGATAATGTATTTCAATTTAATGTTGAAGTTGCTAATGAAGAAGAAAACAACTATTTATACAACTGGACAAAGGAAATATGTGAGTATCGATTGCGTGAGCACTTTGAGAAAAAAGCTAAATAATGGCTATATATTACCGATATAGAAAGTATACACACCTTTAAAGATTACTAAATCAGTTAGAAGGTAGGTAATATATTCATGTATTCTTTCTTAGTAAAATCAGCTAAAGCTGGATTTGTTGTTAATGTCATTTTAGGTACAGTAGTAGGAGCTCTAGCATTTTTTGATTTGATTCATATATCTTTCTAATTCTTTAAAAAGTAATGCTATTAGTTACCTAATAAAAACGCTCAGGCATCTGAGCGTTTTTTATTATGAAATCTGAAGGTTTGTATGTAGCTAAATCGAATATTTAAAGAGCAGGTGGACATTTATAGAGTCTCATTTTTAAAATGTTTGTTAAACACCTTAGGGTGGGTTTCTATGAAAATCACACGCCTTGGTCACGCCATGTACCTATTAACAAGTAAGTCTGGTAAATGACATCTAATCGATCCTTTCTTCGATATGAATCCTGGCTGTCCGGATGAGTATCAGACAGAGGAATTTATGAAGAGCATCTATACGGTGTTTTTAACACATGGGTATTTTGATCATACGAGCGGGCTTGAGAAACTGCTTGTACATAACCCTGAATGTATAATTGTTGCCCAGTATGAGCTTGCGATGATTTTTATTGCAAGAGGGGGTTCAGAATGCTTTTTCGCTTAATTTCGGTGGCACGTGTCAGTTAGAAGACGTGGCAACAACGATGGTGCAAGCAAAGCATACATCGAGCTACAAGGAAACAGAGGGGACGCTGGTCTATGCTGGAGAAGCGGCAGGATATGTGTTTGATTTTACAGATGACCTATATGCTCTATCATTCTAGAGACACTGCCCTCATGATAGACATGAAGTTGATTCAAGATGTCTATGAACCTACTATTGCAATTCTATAGCGACGCTGGTTTAAGGGAGGATCCACGGCGTTTATGCTGACTTCGGCGCTGTATCATCGTAATGGTGAAGATTCTGTCGCGCTTTCCGTGTTCGTTCAAGATGAGAAGCGGTACGAGTTGTTGTGGATTCGGAATGTTTTTCATGATTTTTTGAAGGCGATGGTCGAAGATCGTGATTTTAGAGAGAGGGCAATTCATAAGTTAGGGAATATGAACTAGGTGGTCTGGCATTATGCCAGACCATTTTTTTTTGCGATAGAGGGGCTTTCTCCATTTAGAAAGCTGCTACTCCGGAAACATGGGGATGTCGTTGAGAGGTAGAAAGACCTATTTTAAGCTGGCATCCATAAAGACCTGCATTTTCGTTGGTGAGGTACATAGCTTTAATAGAGCTATGGTGGAAGGAGGAAGTGGTCGTTGAAAAAAACGCTCGTTGTTTTGCTTATTGTTTTACTAGTTGGAGTGGGAGGGTTTGCGGTTGATCAGTTTTTAGATGATGAATCAGTACCTGAGGTGTCTGAGGTCGAGGAAAATGAGCGAGTGGAAGAGGAAGCGGAGGAAACCTTAGAACCAGCTGTTGAAGTGAAGCCAGGTGACTTAACAGGCAAATGGACTCGGAATATCCTCCATTACACGGGACATCTCAACATACTAGACGTAACGGAAGAGCGTTTTCGATTCACGCTGAATGTCATCGCAGGTGCGAATGTTGGGGGTATGGAAGGGGAGGCGGTGATTTCAGGCGACAGTGCTACATTCAAGACGTCTGAAATCAATTGTGAGCTTACGTTTCATTTTTCAGAGGACCTCATCACGATCGAACAAAGTGATGAATGCATGATCTGGGGTGGTGTCGGAACGTTCTTCAACGGAGAGTATGAGCGAGGGGATGTGAAGATCGAGACAGATCTCATCGAGCAAGGCGTTCTCTCTGAATCAGAAGATCACCTTTTTAAAGATGTGGTTGGAAACGACTATGAGCTGTATTTAAATAATTTCAATGTCTATATGGAAGTTGAAGATCACGATGGACTTGAAACAAAAGTGATAAAGGGGTTTGTGAGAGGAATCGCCGCTTCAAATGGCGGAATCATCATGATCAACGAGCAGTATGTTTATGCTGCTGTGACGGATTCTGATGTGATTCGTTATCACTCAAACGATCCAGAGTACAAAGGAAAATTGCCGGTAACGATTTCGGAGTGGGTAGATGAGATGGTGATGGATGAGGTTGTGATGGAGAGTGACTAGCTAGTACCAAAAAGAAGAGCCTGGGGGTATGCTGCCATTCCAGGCTTTTCGATATAACAGTAGCGTTGTAGCTTCTTCTTTCTGCTAAAACTACTAAATCTAAAAAGAGTACAAAGAAAAAAACAGCAATCCAGAAAGTGTCCCAGTTTTAATATAACAGGTGAGAGGGACAATGAACCTGTCCCTGTGTCCCTAGACGGCTATTTAGACGAATAACCAAGCCTTTTTGAGATTTCATTTCCTGCTTCCTGTAAGATAGGAAGGAATTCTGCAAGGTGCTGTTCAGTCATTTGTTGCACTGTACCTGTTATACTGACTGCGTATGTTGGTTTACCTTGGTGGTCAAAAATCGGTACGGCGATACATCGGATGCCTTCTTCGTGTTCTTCATCGTCGATTGCATAACCGCTTTCTCTGATTCTCGCTAACTCCGCTTCGTAACGCTCTTTGCTCGTGATTGTATGATCAGTGAAACGTGTTAGTTCTCTCGTTTCAAAGAAATCTTTAAGCTGATCGCTAGTGTAGTAGGCTGAAATCGCTTTTCCTACTCCTGTGCAGTGAAGTGGAGCTTTTCTCCCGGTGCGGGAGTAGATGCGAATGGTCGATTGTGATTCTACTTTATCAATGTAAATCACTTGATGATCTTCCTCGATCATCACGAGGTGTGAAATCTTCTGTGTTCGTTCACTTAATTGCTCGAGCACGTCTCGTGCAACGTCCAATATGTTTAAATTATCAACGACGACGTGATACATCTCAATAAATTTCAGGCCGAGCTGGTAAGAGCTATGATCAGGTGTTCGTTGAATATACTGATGTGACTCGAGCGTGGAAACAAGCCGGTGGATGGTGCTTTTGGCAACGTCCAGCTTATTCGCGAGCTCAGTAATGCCGAGTCCTCCTTGGTGTTCTTTTAATATATTTAATATCTGAAGTGATCGATCAACTGACTGTATCATAAAACCCTTCCTTTCTCGGACTGGTGGCCGCTCAAATTCTTTACTTTAGTTCGAACTGACCAATGCAGCACGTCCTTTTTGAACTTCTTCGGTATAGTCCCTTGCGAGTGTTTCAAGATCTCCCCACCGCTCTTGGTCGATTAATTCTTTTTGTAAAAGGGAGCCGCCGACACCTACAGCAACTGCGCCAGCACGAATGTATTCTGCCGTATTATGTAGGTTGACACCACCAGTTGGCATCATGTTCACATGATTCAGCGGGCCTTTCACATCTTTGATGAATTTAGGTCCAAGTACGCTTGCTGGGAATACTTTCACAAGGTCAGCCCCGCATTCTTGGGCATTTAATATTTCGGTTGGTGTGAAAACGCCTGGTATCACAATTTTACCATAACGGTTTGCCAATTTTATGGTGCCTTCATCAATTGTCGGTGCGAAGATGAAGTCTGCCCCAGCGTGAATGGCTATGTTCGCTGATTGCTCATCGAGTACGGTACCTGCACCGATGACGGCTCGACCTCTGAAGGTTTGACTTGCTTCCTTAAGGACACCAAGGGCATCCTCCGAATCTAGTGTGACTTCTACTGCAGTAATTCCCCCGTCGATGAGGCATTCAATCACTTTAATGACCTTGTTGCGATCGATTTTACGAACAACAGCTACAATTCCACCATCCATCATTTTGGTAAGGTTCTCCTGTTTCATACGCCCACTCCTTTTATCGTAGTACATCCTGTTTATTTGTTCGGAAAGCTTCAATTTCACGACTCGTTGGGAGGCCTTCGATGTCTCCGCTTACGGAAACGACCATTGAGCCAATGAGAGATCCGCGATCGATGGCTTCTTCGAACGTGCTCCCGTTTAATAGACCAGAAAGGACACCGGTTGCAAATCCATCTCCAGCTCCAATTGGGTCAATTGCTTTTGAAACAGGATAGCTTTTTACGAAACCTCGTTCGTTATCAGACGTTGCATAGTAGGTACCGATCGCACCATTTTTGATTGCAATTTTTTTGACCCCAGATGCTAAGAAGAAATCTGCAATCTCATCATAATCTCTTGTGCCAAGTAAGTATTCTGCTTCTTCCAACCCGGGGAGAAGGATGTCTGCCCTTTTTGCAAAATCCATTAATCGTTCTTTGCCATTTGGGACCTTTTCCAAAAGTTTATGACGTAGGTTAGGATCAAAGGAGACAGGGATCGCATGTTTTTTTGCAAAATGAAACAGTTCATCAACAAGATTAAAACAAGATTCACTTAACAGGGGGGTAATACCAGTTAAATGAATGATTTTCGTATTTGATAGATACTCCCAATCGATGTCTGAAGAGGCCATTTTACTAGCTGCAGAACCTTGACGATAATAATAAACTTGGTTTCGATCCGTTAGTTTTTCCTTAATATATAATCCTGTGCGTTCGGTGGGATCTAGAACCACTCTTGAAATATCAACGCCTTCTCCGCGTATTGTATTGATCATATAATGCCCGAGTTCTTCATCGCCGATTTTGCTGACCCAGCCGACCGAATGACCTAGTTTGGATAGTCCGATTGCAACATTGGATTCCGCTCCGCCAATTCGCTTATTGAATTGATTTACGTATCGGAGTGGACCATTTGAACCGGCATCAAATAAGACCATTGTTTCACCGAGCGTTATAACGTCTAGTTGAGTGTTCATTGAAAGCCTCCTAGTTTAGTTGTTCGATTGTCTTTCGCTTCTTAAACATGATCGGCACCACGAGTGATAGTGTTGCAAGAATGATGAGTACGGCAGCGATCGGACGAGTGAAGAAGATCGAGTAAGCACCTTCTGACATGACGAGGGACCTTCTAAACTCACTTTCTGCCATTGGACCTAAAATCAAAGCAAGTACGACTGGTGATGCAGGGAAGCCGTGTTTTTTCATGAAATAACCTATTATTCCTGAAACGAGCATTACATACACATCGAAGAAATTATTGCTGATGGCGTAAGCCCCGATTACGGAAAGCACAAGAATAATGGGGATGAGAATGTTCTTCTTCACCTTTAATATCTTTGTGAACAAACGTATTCCAAGGAATCCAAACAGCATCATGAGAAGCGTGGCTAGAAACATTCCTGCAAAAAGGGTGTAGACAAGGTCGCTGCTTGTTGTAAAAAGCTGAGGACCAGGTTGAATGCCTTGAACAACCAATGCTCCAAGAAGAACAGCCGCAACAGCATCTCCTGGAATACCTAGTGTAAGGAGAGGGACCATTGCACCGCCTGTCACACCGTTATTCGCTGCTTCCGCAGAGGCGACGCCTTTCGGATTCCCATTACCGAATGATTCCTTTTCTTCTTTCTTAGAGAATCGCTTTGTTTCGTTGTAAGCGACATAGGCTGCAATATCAGCTCCAGCACCAGGTATGATTCCGATAAATGTGCCGATGAACGAAGAGCGGAGCATCGAACTGATGAGTCGTTTCACTTCATGCCATTTTGGTAATACGTAGCTTGCGATAACCTTATTTATTTTTTTACTGCCGCGAAGCTGCTCTTCAAGCCCAAGGAGAGCTTCTGAAACTGCAAACAAGCCGATCATAACTGGGATAAAGGAAACACCGTTTAATAATGAAAGTTGATCGAACGTAAATCTGGGAAAACTTGTCATAGGATCCATTCCAATCGTTGCGATGATCAGCCCAACAACGCCTGCAATCAACCCTTTTAATACCGACTTACCGGAGATACTCGAGATGATACTAAGACCGAAGAGGGCGAGTGCAAACATCTCGGGGGCACTGAAATTGAGTGCGACCCTAGCAAGTTGAGGGGAAATAAATGTCAGCATCAATACGCTTACAATTCCGCCCATACCAGAAGCAATAACCGCAATTCCAAGCGCTTTCCCGGCCTCTCCTTTCTGTGTCATCGGGTACCCATCCATCGCAGTTGCGGCAGAAGCAGGAGTTCCAGGAGTATTCAATAGAATCGCTGCGATTGAACCTCCATAGATCGAACCAAAATAAATCCCGATCAGAAGCAGTAATCCATTTACAGGATCCATTCCAAACGTTACGGGTAAGAAGAGAGCGACTCCCATGGTGGAGGTCAATCCTGGAAGCGAACCGATGATAATCCCAGCAATTACTCCAGCCACAAGAAGCAATATGATATCAACATGAAGTAGTCTTTCAAATCCTAGGAGTAACAGATCCATCAAACAACCTCCTTAGTAGAGTAGCCCATGTGGGATGGGGACTCTTAGTAAGTATTCAAATGCGAAGATAACTGATGCAGGTAGTAGGGTAGAGGTTGTTAGTAAAACCCACCATTTTCGAATTTTCATCAGCCACATCCAGCCAATCGTAACGAGAAGGGTTGCAACACCGAAACCGATCAGTTGAATGATGGCAACATACAGAATCACCATTAGTACACCTAATGAAAAAAAGATCTTTCCACGCTTATCAAGTCCTTCACTATGACGATTTTCTTTAGTTAGCATCAATGAGATTGATAGGATGAGTAATAACACAGCTAGCATTTGAGGGAAAAGAGCTGGTCCTGGTCCACTTGTATTTTGTTCAGGGAATGCACCTGCCAGCATCCATACCGTTCCTGAAAACAGAATGAGTCCAAGACCTAGTAACCGATTGAACATAATGTAACCTCCAGAAAAATAGGCTAGTAAGCTAGCCTATTCGATTATCATTGATTCAGATTAAGAGAAGGGATGAGCTCTTCGAATAATTCGTCCTGTTCTTTAAGTAGTTCAGAAAAGCCTTCAGCATTTTCATAGCGATATCCGATTCCGAGTTTGGTAAGGGTATCTTTAAACTCTTCTGTTTGAGCTGTCTCTTTGAAGGATTCCTGTAATGTATTAACAGCGTTTTCAGGAGTATCTGCCGGTACAGCAAGACCTCTCCATGTACCAATCGATAGATCGATTCCACTTTCTTTCAAAGTTGGTACTTCAGGTAAAGAGTCGACGCGATTATCCGCCATGACACCGAGTACCTTTAGTTCTCCAGACTCAACTTGAGATTTCACTTCTGCTGGGCTAACAGATACTGCATCTACGTGGCCGCCAAGTAACGCATTCACTGCCGGTGCAGCTCCTTCAAAAGGAACATGGTTCAATTCTCCACCAACTTCTTGCTCAAGTGCTGCAGCTGCGAGATGCCAGATTGCCCCAGTTCCTGAGTTTCCAACTTTCAACTTATCCCCTGACTTCATTTCTTCAACGAAATCTTCTAATGTATCCCAAGGTGCATCAGCTTTTACTGTAATCGCAGCAGGGTCTTCATTTAGCAAAGCGATTGGCTGGAGATCTTCATAAGAGAACTGTGCAAGACCAGAGTGAGGTAGTGTAAGAAGTTCAACGGTAACCATCGTAACGGTATGGCCATCCGCTTTCGCATTCATGCCATTTTGCATTCCAACAGCACCCCCGCCACCTTCACGGTTTACAACTGCGATCGATTCACCAAGATTTTCTTCAGCTTTGTCAGCAAAAGAGCGTGCTAGGGAATCAGTCCCACCCCCAGCTGCATACGGAACGATTAATTCCAATGATTGAGTAGGGAAATCACTTGCTTGTTCATCGTCTCCTGCACTACCCGAAGAAGCAGAATTACTGCATGCGCCCAAGACAAGTACCAGTGACATTACTAATGTGAAACGAATCAAATTCATACTCATACCCTTTAATCTCCTCCTAAAATTAAGTCTTGTTCCTTAATAAGGAACGTTGTTCTTTATTATGTAACAAGCATAACTGGTTATGAAAACGGTGTCAATGAGAATTTTTTGTTTTTGTTCACACCAAAATGAAACGAAATATTGTTCTGTTCGTATATAAAGTAAATTAACGATCATAAGGTGGGGTAGCGTGGATACTGCTTTCTGGATTGCTGTTTTCTTTGTACTCTTTTTAGCGTTCAGTAGTTTTCGAAGGAAGAAGAAGTAGTTGTGGTAGTTCATTTTCATATCTAATGGAACAAACAAATTACTAAAAGACGATCCAGAAACGCTCAAAAATTTGAGCGTTTTTTATTATGACTTGATGGAAGGTTTAGATCGAAGTACACCGAAGTTTTATTAAGTGAAATAGGATTTTAAGTCTGAAGGTATTATTCAAAGGAGGAATTCGTATGAAACTCACTCGTCTTGGTCATGCGATGTACTTGTTCACAAGTAAAGGTGGAAAGCGGTATTTGGTCGATCCATTCTTTGATATGAACCCTGGGTGTCCGGATGACTATCAAACTGAGGAATTTATGAAAAGTATCGATGCGGTGTTTTTGACGCATGGGCATTTCGATCATGCAAGCGGGCTTGAGAAATTGCTTGTACATAATCCGGAGTGTACTGTTGTGGCGCAGTATGAACTAGCGATGATTTTGATCCAAGAGGGTGTTCAGAATGCTTATCCACTCAATTTCGGTGGAACGCTTCAGCTAGATGATGTGGCAGCAACGATGGTACAGGCGAAGCATACTTCGAGCTACAAGGAAACAGAGGGGACCCCGATCTATGCTGGGGAGTCAGCAGGTTATGTGTTTACTTTTACAGATGACCATACCGTCTATCATTCAGGTGATACCGCGCTCATGATGGATATGAAGCTGATCCAGGATGTGTATGAACCGAACATCGCGATCCTGTCATCTTCCGGCCAGTTTACGATGGGACCTAAGGAAGCGGCGTACGCGGTGAAAAACCTATTGAATGTGGAAACGGTTATTCCGAGTCATACCTTTCCGACGAAAGAAACAGCTGCCCAACCTGAAACGCTAGAAAAATTGTTAGATGCGTTTCCTGTTGTTCAAAGCATGATGGGGAGAGATGATGAGCTTGCGCATGAGTTGGCGGGAACGAATACGAAGGTTCTCGTGATGGGGTACGGGGAAGAAGTTGAGCTGTGATTGAAATCAGCTTTGATGTAAACTAGTGGATATTTCTTATTTTATAGAGATTGTAAAAGGTACTACTACCTAATGACCAGGCTGGTCAACTTTCAGCCTGGTCACTTTAGTTATCCTTTATTAATTGATAATTAAACGTTAGTGAAGCTGATTCAGGGAAAATCTTTTTTTCCATTCATGGGAAAATATAGAGGGTTTAAATAGGTGAGGGCAAAAGCAATGATGAGAGTAATGAGTGTGTCAAAAGTATTTGACATTAAATGTAGCTTATACTAATATTATAAATGTAAAAAGTATTTGACAGGTGAGTGGTGGTTAATTGGAAAATAATATTAAAGAGCTACGTCAAAAAAGAAAGTTGTCTCAGAAAGATCTTGCAGAGTCTTGTTCCGTTTCGCGCCAAACGATTAATGCGATAGAGAACAATAAATATGATCCAACGCTTCAGCTTGCCTTTCAATTAGCGTCTGTGTTGGAGACGCCCCTTGATGAGTTGTTCATTTATGAAAACAGTAGTAAGGAGTGAAACATTTTTGGAATTCTTAGTAATAACAATTGCAGTAGTATTCGTAGTCTTAACAATTGGATTGATAACGGGTAAGAAAGAGTTCGGGGTTGGACCAAATGACGATGAAAGGAAGAGAGCGATTAAGAATAAATCGATCACTCAAAGTTGGATGACATTGGTGTTATTTTTACTTATTAATTTTTTAACTGATCTGTTTAATGTGAATAAAGAAGTTGCCGAGCTAAGTTCTGCAAACCTGGAATTATTCTACATAGTAATTGCGATTCTTTCATATTTACTCTTTTATGTTATCAACTCAAAGAAAATGAGCGCTTGATGTTAGTTTGTTAAACACTTTAGATAGAGAACTGTAAATTAAAGTTCTAGTAGTCGAGGATAATTTTCCTCGGCTTTTTTGTTTTGGGTCTAAAGTAACCGAGTGTAAAAACGTTCTAAAATCTTCTGTAACTATAGTTATACAAAAAATGTACAAATTTGTAGTTATTTGGAATCAGTTTACAATAATAGTAAAAATCTTATGGAATTCAGTAAGTTTGCTGTGCTAGGATTTGAAACGTAATACAAAATTGGAATTAACAACCAGAATATTAATTAGTTTTTACTAGAATACGGAGGAAGATCAAATGATTAATTGGTTAACGGGTGACAACCGTTCTACATACTATATCTTTACGCTTACATTCATTACGTGCTTGGGTACAATGGTATATTCTGTTTTGAATGAAATGGGACCAACCGAACTAGAGTTAGTTAATAATCTTTTGGAAAAAGACGGCGCACAGGCCTATGCCCTTGTTGGTGTAGTCATAGCATTTACTCTATTGTTCATGTTAATTCAAATTTTCTTTAGTAGTGTGTTCTTACATATTATAGCGAAGTTTATCTTTCGGCTTCCGATCTCCTTTAAATCGTTTCATCGAGTTTACTTGATTTTTCTTATTATCATTTCTTTAAGCATTTTTTGGCAAGTACTCTTTTATAACAATCAATATGAAATCTTTTTGCTAGCTACTAATCCTTTGGTTTTAATAGGAATGCTTGTACTCTTCCTATTGCTAAGAGGGGTAGTTAATATAAACCAGGTTAAACCTCTTCTCTTTACTTTATTTTGTTATGTGAATTTTATTATCTTTACATCATTATCTTTAGGGGGAAATTAAAATGACAAACGTATTGAACATGCAAGCAATCAACAAAAAAGATCTTCTTGGGACAGTTGCTCTATTAGCAACTATGGTATTAATCGCTGTGAGTGCACAGATGGGTGTTGCTTTCGATATACATAAGGTAGTACCGGGTATTTCAACTGCAGCTGCATTAGTAGGTTTAAAGAAAGCATATAGTGCTTACAAAGCTGGTAAGGGTGCTAAGAAAGCAATTGCTGTTATCTTCGGTTGGAACGTAATTGGACTTCTTGTAAGCTTAATCGGCGACTGGGCAATTGGATATTTACTAGAACACCATATTGAAAAATTGGCTAGCTACTAAGTAATAGAGACTATTAAGTAAAGAGAAGGGTTTAGCATAGATTAATTTTATTTTGAAAGAGTTGAATGATCGTGAGGAATTCAATCAACATATTGTTAGTACAAACAATCCTAAAAACAATGTTCAATCAGTTTCTATATAGCAGTAACGAAGTTGGAGTAGAGTCAGGTTTTACTCGAAAACTAATCACTTCTTTAAGATCATACGTTAGAATTTCACTCACCATCATCTACTTGTTTTGGTTTATTATCGCATTTTTGTTTCAAATTTTCTTTCATTACATGAATTTAGATTCACAACAATTAAATATTGTCATTTTATTATTTGGGATTTTATCTCTGTGCTTTTTCCTAGGTTATACGGTGAACGATGATATTAGAAAATACGCTATGAACAATACATTTTCAATCTATCAAAAGAAAAGGGTTATTCTAGCAAATGAATATTTAAGCGCAGGAATTATATGGATATTTATCTTTTTGATGTCGTTCCCTTTTGTTGTGGGTCAACCGCTTTTAAATGGATTGAATGGAATGGTCTTTATCCTCCAATTCTTGTTGGTAGTCCTTATTGCGGGTTACATGGTTGGGTTTCTGAAATTTTTCTTTTATACACTTCAGTTTACATATACGAGTGAGGTGTGGAGAAGAGGGGGAGAAGTACTTTACCTATTACTCTCTATCTTCATCTTCATTAAGAGAGAAATCATTTTTGAAAGTATCTTATTCTTTATTAAAACAGTGTTGGAAGGAAACTTAGCGCGATGGATCATTCAGTTTTCACCTAGTAAATTTAGTTTGTATGAACTTAAAATCGACATGTTATGGATTGGTACCTTGGGGGGAGTAGTGTTACTTTGTGTATGGCTTTCCGTTCTCTTTGCAAAAATTCTAGTACGTGAAAAGAACAGTACCACAAAAGAGAAGAAATCTGTACCGCACCAAGTGGTCAGTATTCATATGAATAAAGTAAGACAATATGGGCTTATTAATATGAATTTCTTAGTAACGTTTGTCGGGACGTTGGCAATATCCGTCTATATAAAAAAGGAAGGACTTAACATAGCTAGCGGAACGATGTTTCCTGCGTATTTGTTGGTAAGTTTATACCTTAGTAAGAAATCAACTCAGCTTGTATTGTTTTGTAAGAGAAATCATAGTTCGATCTTGAATACGACGATGTTGTTTCTTATTTATCCAGGATTGCAATTCTTGGTGATCTACTTGATCCTGTCTCCTTCATTAGGGAAAATTAACAATCACCTTACCTTTCTTTTCGGTGGATTATTGCTCATCGCTAGTATCTTATTTCTTTACACAGCGAGCACATACCGATTTGAATACTATTTTGAAGCTGGATTACTAGAGAAGCTCGTACAATTCTTGATTATCCTATTTTTGATCCTTACGATCGCTCTCGAAGTTTTATTGGTGTATGCAGGTATTACTTCGTTTGTTTATCTATTTGTTCTACCGTTGCTCATCTTAGCAGCGCTCTACTACATTCTTTTAACGAATTTGAAGCATATCAGGAGTTTTATGTATGAAAGAACTGCAATTAACAAAGACCATGTTTAATCTATTTTACAACAGATTACTCATTAGTTACTTTTTGATTCTAACGATGGTGTTCGTATTAGTATTTATGTACACAACTAACATAACGCTACTACCACCTGCTGAATTAATAAAAAAAGTAAGCTTTACAGAGATTTTTATCCAGAATATCTCTTCTTCAACGATTATTTTATTGACCGGGATTATTTCGTTTGGTGCAGTATCTTCAGGAATAATTATCTATAATTTGTATCTATTATCAATAGCAATTCATTCTGCTTACGTTCATAGTGGGTCGGTATTCTATTCTTTATTTGTCATTCTTACTCATGGAATTATCGAAATCGTTGCTATCGTTCTTAGTTTCTATCTTTCAACAATCAGTTTAAGATTAGCTATTAACAAGCTATACAATAAGAGAATTTTCCATGTGCAGAGTTTAAATCAGTTTCTACAACTATTGATTGTTATGGTTGTGTCGTTAGGCATAGCTGCTTTATTTGAGTCACAGATCACACCGATCGTATTAGAAATTATATTGGAGAGTAAAGCAAAATGATTAAAGTAAAGGGACTTACAAAATCGTATCAAAAGAAAGTGCTATCAGAAGTTGACTTTGAATTAGAGTACGGAAAAATATATTGTCTGCTTGGGAGAAATGGCGTGGGAAAGACTACCCTCATGAAAATCATGGCAGGAATGCTCGAATATGATGCTGGTGACATACAAGTGGTTGATGATGAAAACCATTCAGAGTGTTTTCACTATGTAACTGAGCCACCTGTTTTTCTTGATTACTTGTCGGGTTTTGACAATATTAAGTTTGTTTCCCAATTACATAATTTATCTTTAACAGACATGCAATTAAAGAAGTTTATACAAAATCAGGGTTTAGAACAATTCGCTGATGATTTAGTGGTGAATTATTCGCAAGGAATGAAACATCAATTGTCTTTAGCGATTGCATTCCTAATCAACCCTTACGCATTGTTATTAGATGAACCGCTTGTATCTCTGGATCCGGTTAATATCGTTACCATGCAAAAAAAATTAAAAGAATTTGCTACACAAGGCAACATTGTATTTCTATCCACACACATGCTGCCCATTGCAAATAAATTGGCGGATGAAATACTAATTTTAAAAGATGGAACGGTTAATATCATACCGAATGATCTCTCCGAAGAAGAGCTAGAAAAGCTTGTTTTAAAGAAAATATAATAGGAGTGAGAAATATGAAACAACTATCGATTTTATTGGTACTGGTTTTAAGTATGACCCTTCCGGTATTGACTGGAGCCTCATCCATTCAGTATGGAGCTGGCGAATGGGATGATAAGGGTACTGACACATTTAAAACCAAAAGTAAGGTGATTTATTCTGGGGGAGGAAACTTTAAAGCTTGTATGATTGGTGGTAGTGGTGTTCACGAAGTAACACTATGGGAAGCTGACAGTAATCCTGATGATAAACTAGCATATGGATTGCTTTCTCCTGGAACATGCAAAGTCTGGTATGGATTGTCAGATGAGATTGATGGAAAGAATAATAAAGCAGAACTTTACTTAACAAAATCAGGAGGCAATGCAATCACTGTCGAGTTTGAAGATTAAACGTAATACTCTCAAAGTTATAGCAGTTGAATTTTTTATAAAAGATTGAGGCGCAATTGCCTTAATCTTTTTTGATCATGCATCAATTTCTACTATTCAATTTTGTGCAAACGGTTGCTTAACTGCTGTAGTTTGGTATATACTGTGAAAGTATAATTTTCCAGTGACGTAAAAGGATAGATTCATTGCACGCAGTCAGTCGATCAATGTGGAATTAGCCTACTTTTTTAATCTTTAATGCAAGCGATTGCACAAATCAATAATAAACACATTTCGTTTCGCAGCTGTTCGTGCACGTATAGGAGGAAATCATGCTACAAGAAACAGTAGAACAAACAAATGACCAAAGGTATCAAAAAGAACTGCCGTTTCTCCCGATCACGACGATCTGGTTGATCAGTTTCGGGTTTCTAGGCGTACAGATGGCATTTTCACTGCAAAGTGCCAACATGGGACGTATCTTCCAAACAATCGGTGCGGACCCGCATAATTTAGGAATCTTCTTTATCCTGCCACCGCTGGCTGGATTAATCGTTCAACCGTTAGTCGGGTACTTTTCCGATCGGACATGGATGCCGAGGCTCGGTCGACGGATTCCGTATCTTTTAGTTGGAGCGGTGGTTGCGGTCATCGTGATGTGTTTATTGCCGAACTCCGGTAGTTTTGGATTTAGTGCCGTTACGGCGATGACGTTCGGTGCGATTGCGATCCTGTTTATGGACCTCTCGTCAAACATGGCGATGCAGCCGTTTAAGATGATGGTTGGAGATATGGTCAACAAGGAACAAAAAGGATTTGCTTATTCAATTCAAAGTTTTCTATCGAACAGTGGTGCAGTACTCGCGAGTATTTTCCCGTTCGGATTAACGCTACTTGGTGTATCGAATAGTGCACCAAAAGGAGTCGTGCCTCAATCCGTTGTCATTTCATTTTACGCTGGTGCGGTAATCCTCATCGTATGTAGTTTGATTACGGTCATCAAAGTCCGTGAGTATGATCCGGATGAGTATGCGATGTATCACGGCATTACGAAGGAATCGACGAAGGAAAAAGTAAACCTTTTCAAATTACTTGGAAGCGCTCCAAAAGTATTCTGGACAATCACACTCGTTCAGTTGTTCTGTTGGATGGGATTCCAGTATCTATGGACGTACGGAACAGGCGCGATTGCGCTTAACGTGTGGAATACAAGTGATCCGTCAAGCCCGGCATATCAGGACGCCGGGAACTGGTTCGGAATTATGACAGCGGTTCAATCGATCGGCGCAGTTGTTTGGTCCCTCGTGTTGGCGCGTATTCCGAACAATCAGAGAAAGCCGTATTACTCGATCAGCTTATTGCTAGGTGGAATCGGATTTGGCTCAGTCTTCTTCATTCAAGATCAATGGGCATTGGTCATTTCGTTCACACTGATCGGAATCGCATGGGCAGCAATGATGACGTTCCCATTCACGATCTTAACGAACGCCTTGAAGGGAAGCAACATGGGTACATACCTTGGCCTGTTTAACGGAAGCATTTGCTTGCCGCAAATTATCGCTTCACTATTAAGCTTCGTGTTATTCCCACTGATCGGTTCTTCCATGCCGTTCATGATTTTGATCTCAGGAATCTTGCTTGTTCTTGGGGCGCTGTCAGTACCGGTGATTAAGGAGACGTATGCGAAGTAGGATTTATGGAGTAAGGTTATAAAGAATGAATGTAAAAGGGGGTGCAGATTGCATCCTCTTTTTGTATGTAGGGACGAAGGGACAGGTTCCATGTCCCAGTTGATGTAACAGGTGAGAGGGACAATGAACCTGTCCCCATGTCCCATTTATGGTACGATGATTAAAGATAAAAATGGACGAGAGGGTACCTATGAACACAACTTTAAAAATAACGCTAATTGTTATCTCAAGTGTTCTGACACTCACGCTGCTACTCGTAGGAGCTGCCGTTTTCTTCATTCATAGTTTCATAGAAGAGAGTGCTGGTGAGACGGTGTCCTACTATCATGCTGTTGAAGCGATCGTTACGTTAAACTTCGATGGGGAGTTGGAGAAGGAAGCAAAGCAGTCGAGGGACGAACTGGTAGATAGGGACGTCACGATTTATGTAGAAGGTGAAGATATGGATCTCTTTCCACTCGTAAAAGATACACTCAAGCAAGCGAGAGCGACAACGAAGGCGTTAATCGGTGGAGTGGATGAGAGAAACGTCGACCTTATTCTGTTTACGAATGAAGAAGAATTTAATGGATTGAGTGAATTGAGTCACGTGGAAGGTTTCTATGATCGCTTTTCGATGATGATTGGTGTGCTCGTTGATGATAAACAGGGCGTAGTAGAAGGTGATGAAAAAGCGCTTTATCATTTTCAACGTAAGATTTTGCACGAATACACGCATTATGCGTTAGATCGTAAAGTCGAAGTGACGAACGCTGGGCTGCATTTCTATCCACTTTGGTTCCAAGAGGGCGTAGCGGATTATGTAGCGAACAAAGGAAGTATCATAGAAACGTGGGACTATGAACTCGTCCCGTTCGATCAGCTCATCACGCACGAACAGTGGGAGGAAGCAGGGGCAAGAGAAATGACGGATGTGTACAGGCAGAGCTACTTCACCGTTACGTACGTGATTGAAGAAAATGGGGAAGAAGTGATAAAGGAGATCATCGACGCGACGAGTGAGTCGGGTGATTTTGAACAAAGCTTCGAAAACATAACTGGATTGTCTTATGGTGATTTATTTGAAAAGGTAAAAACGGATAGAAGCGTTCATGAATAAAGGCAGCTGCCAATGTTCACTACTTGTAGCTGCTTTTAAGACATGGCGTCTTTTCTAAGGCTCAAAGCAAATGGCTTTGAGTTTTTTTAATAAATTACGTTTATTCAGTACCCATACGGGTTATAGCATTATTGAGGCAATCATCAGGCACAACCATCTCTGTTTGACAATATACCTGTAGGGGTATAAAATAACAACTGTAAATCGCAAGAAAAACCATGCCTCATGTACCCTGGTAGGTTTAAAGCGGATTGCAGTAATCTAGCTTTAAGAGGGTATTAGGAAAAGTGAAAATGCTGTGATGAATCCAATTTTAGTTAGAAAGTGGTAGAACTACTGCATTTGACAATATACCCATAGGGGTATACAATTGCATCGTAGTCAACAGAAAAGTGATTAAAAATTTTTAGTTTTTCTTATACCCTATAGGGTATAAGAAAAGAGATTACAAGGTAATACTACGAATTCAAGGAGGTACGAATGATGAAGGAAATTAAACCAGAAGAAGTAGCGAAGAAAGTGAAGAACAATGAGGACGTAAGCATCATCGATGTGCGTGAGGACGAAGAAGTCGCACAGGGTAAGATAGCTGGTGCAACGCACATTCCATTAGGAGATCTAGAAGATCGCTTGGATGAGATCAATCAGTCGAAAGAGCATATCATGGTTTGTCGATCAGGCGGTCGAAGCGGGAAAGCTTATCAGTTCCTTGAAGAGAAGGGCTACAATGTTCAGAACATGACGGGCGGTATGCTCGAGTGGAAAGACGACGTAGAAAAATAAGGAGGATTTCAGCATGAATCTTGTAGCGAATGAAACGCTTGATGCAAAGGGCCTTGCATGCCCGATGCCGATCGTAAAAACAAAGAAGGCGATCAAGAACCTTGAACCAGGTCATGTGATCGAGGTTCATGCAACGGATAAGGGTTCAACAGCTGATATCAAAGCATGGTCAGAATCTACCGGGCATCAGTATTTAGGAACGGTAGAAGAAGGTGACGTGCTAAAGCATTACATCAGAAAGGCGAGCGAAGCAGAGACATCTGAAGAGAAGAAGCATGGGGATGTACTCGATTTAGATGGTCTCCGAAGTAAGATCGATGGCGATGAAACCATTTCGATTCTTGATGTTCGTGAGCCTGCTGAATATGCATTTGGTCATATTCCTGGCGCAATTAATATACCCCTCGGGGAGTTGGAAGAACGCTTTGAAGAGTTGAATAAAGACGATGACATCCACGTCATTTGCCGTACGGGAAGCCGAAGTGATTTAGCTGCACAAAAGCTAAGTGAAAAAGGCTATCAGAATGTAAAAAACATTGTTCCTGGAATGAAAGAATGGCAGGGACCGACTGAAACAAATAATTAATTTTATAATGGGAGGATTTTTAAAATGGCAGACACAAAGGTAGCGATTATCGCAGCAAACGGAAGTCTTTTCGATGCATATAAAGTATTCAACGTTGCAACAGCAGCGGCAGCTTCTGACGCAGAAGTAGGGATCTTCTTTACATTTGAAGGCTTGAACTTAATTCACAAAGAAGGACACAAGAACCTGCCTATTCCTGAAGGAAAAGAGCATTTCAAAGAAGGCTTTGAAAAAACTAACGTACCGTCGATCGAAGAGCTTGTTGGCATTGCACAAGAACTTGGCATCAAACTAATCGCATGTCAGATGACGATGGACGTTATGGGTCTTGAAAAAGATGAATTTGTAGACGGCATCGAAGTAGGCGGTGCTGCATCATATATCGAGTATGCGAAGGATGCTAACATCTCGTTAACATTCTAAGAATAAAGGAGGATCATTGTTTTGGCTGTAAAGCATATTACGACGAAAGAAATCGCAAGAAAAGTTGTGACGAATGAAGAGACAACGATTCTTGATGTTCGTAACACGGATGAATTCGATGATTGGAAAATTGAAGGCGGAAGTGTGCACGTAATCAACGAGCCATACTTCAACCTTCTTGATGGGATTGAAGATGTGGAGCATAAATTGGACAAGGATCAGGAAATCATCGTTGTCTGTGCGAAGGGCGGTTCATCTCAGATGGTTGCGGAGATGTTCGATGAAGCTGGCTTCACAGATGTTTATTCCCTTGAAGGTGGAATGAAGGCATGGAGTGAGCACCTTGAACCAACGAAAATCGCAGACCTTAACGGCGGAGGAAGCCTTTATCAATTCGTTCGTCTAGGAAAAGGGTGTCTTTCATACTTCATCGAGTCAGACGGAGAAGCTGCGATCGTCGATGCGAACCGTATGATCGATGTGTATGAGAAATTCGCAGAAGAAAAAGGTGTGACGATCAAGCATACGATCGACACTCACCTTCATGCAGACCACATCTCAGGCGGACGCAACCTAGCAGAAAAGGCTGGTGGAACATACCACCTTCCTGAAAAGGATGCGACAGAAGTAACGTACGAATACTCATCGCTTGAAGAAGGCAACGATATTACGGTCGGAAATACAACGGTTAAGGTTCAGCCTCTCTATTCACCTGGGCATACGATCGGTAGTACGTCACTCATCATCGATGATCAGTATCTTTTAACAGGTGACATTCTGTTCGTCGAATCGATCGGCCGCCCTGACCTTGCTGGTAAAGCTGAAGACTGGGTCGGTGATCTCCGTAACACGCTATACAGTCGTTACAAGGAGCTCTCGGATGACTTGATTGTTCTCCCAGCACACTTCTCGTTCTCAAGCGAACTAGGAGAAGGCGGACAGGTATCTGCGCGCCTTGGTGAGCTTTACGAGAAGAACAAAGGTCTACAGGTTGAGGATGAAGAGAAGTTTAGAAGCATGGTGACGGATAATCTCCCGCCACAGCCTAACGCTTATGAAGAAATCAGAAAAACAAACATGGGGAAAGTTACCCCTGATGATGAAGAACAACGTGAAATGGAAATTGGACCAAACCGCTGTGCGGTTCACGAATGAACGTAAGGAGGATAAGACAATGGAATCAACAAAAGTATTAGACGCAAAAGGACTCGCATGCCCAATGCCAATCGTGAAGACGAAGAAAAGCATCCAGGAACTAAACTCTGGTGACGTACTTGAAGTCCATGCTACAGACAAAGGCGCAAAAAGCGATATCGCAGCATGGGTGAAATCCGGTGGCCATGAGCTTCTTCAAGATACGGAAGAAGACGGCGTACTGAAATTCTGGATTAAAAAAGCATAAATCGAAATAAGGACCTTTAACGGTCCTTATTTCAATAAGAAGGTGAACGGACATGGACTATAGCATTTATTTTTTAATCGTTATTTTTCTAATTGGTTTCGTCGGTTCATTCGTATCTGGAATGGTAGGGATCGGTGGATCGATCATCAAGTATCCGATGCTGCTTTATATCCCAGCACTTCTCGGACTCTCTGCATTCACGGCGCATGAAGTAGCGGGGATCTCGGCCGTCCAGGTGCTATTCGCCACCATCGGCGGCGTTTGGGCATACCGAAAAGGCGGTTATTTAAACAAGACGTTAATACTCTATATGGGTGTTAGCATTTTAATCGGGAGCTTTATCGGTGGATTTGGCTCTAAATTCATGAGTGATGATGGCGTCAATCTTGTCTACGGGGTCCTCGCGACAATCGCTGCGATCATGATGTTCATTCCGAAGAAGGGCATCGACGACCAGCCTTTGGATGAGGTAACCTTCAATAAATGGTTAGCTGCATTCTTTGCGTTTCTCGTTGGAATCGGTGCAGGAATCGTCGGCGCAGCAGGTGCGTTTATTCTCGTGCCGATCATGCTGCTCGTGCTGAAGATTCCAACCCGCATGACCATCGCATCATCGCTTGCGATCACATTTATTTCTTCCATCGGTTCGACGGCTGGTAAGGTGTTTACAGGTCAGGTGCTGTTTATTCCTGCGATTGTGATGATCGTCGCAAGTCTGATCGCATCACCGCTCGGAGCGAACTTCGGGAAGAAAGTAAATACAAAGATCCTGCAGGTGATCCTCGCGCTCTTGATCTTAGGAACCGCGATCAAGATCTGGATGGAACTCCTTATGTAACGATAATTCGACAGGTACCAGGCACTAGGAAGATTCGACAGGTGACAGGCACCACGAAAAGAAGGATAGCGCGCCGCGCTATCCTTCTTTCATTTTCTTGATTTGCTTTACCATCTCATCGTAATCTTCATCCGTCAGCACCGGATACTCCTCAATCTTATTATGAACGTATTCGAGTTCAGGCGGCAGGGTCGTCTTCTTCTGTTTCGTAATCAAGGAAGCGACGGTACCCGTTACAATTCCGATCAATGAGATCCCGACCAGCATATAGAAGATCGCGATGATTCGACCGATGCCTGTTACAGGATAAAGGTCACCATACCCGACAGTCGTGGTCGTTACGATCACCCACCATAATGCATCCCCGTAATGTTCGAAGGCAGGTTCTAACCACACCATCGGGAGCGATGCGATGAACATTGATGCGATGAGAAGGATGATGTAGCGGTCGATGTTCAATCGACTGAACACTTCGTTCAATGACGACTTTCGCTTCTTGATGATCGCAAGCAGTCTTATCACTCGGAAGAGGCGAATTAATCGTGCGGATTGGAAAATCTCGCCTAGAGGGATGATAGCGATCAGTTCCAACACATTCGATTTCACGAATTCAACCTTGTTATCACTAATGATAAGACGCGTGAAGTAATCGATCACAAAGATTCCCCAGATGAACCAGTCTAAGCTGTAGTTCGTATCCACGATAATGGAATAGATCACGAGTGATGCAAGCGTGACTTCATAAATAATATGTAATCTTCCGGCAGTATTCGAAGTGATGTACCGCTTAAAGAAGTCGATCAGAGAAATCACCTCACAGTTTGTTTTGGTCGTTAGTAGAGCACTCTAGGTGAGGCATTACAATCACTTAACCGCCGAAGAAAAAGTCTAACACGTTTCCAGCTTTCGAGGCATCCTTCGAGTAGAATTCAGAGTATCCACAGTTCTTGCAGTACACGACCTTGAATTTATTGTTTTGTACATCGAGAAACTTGGCAACGCCTGCTCCGGTCATCGCCACTTCTTTCTCCCCAGCATCGGTGCTTCCGCATTTGATACAGCCTTTTTCGCTCATAGTCAACAGCTCCTTTTTACTAATCAAAACTAAGCTTTCTTTCATTAATGGAAGAAAAACCTTTGTTCTAGGTCTAGTTTAACATGAAGTGGAGAGCGTCAACTTGTCTATGAAGACATCGTAGGCGTCTAGAACATAAAAAGAACCTTCACAATGAAGGTCCTGTTAATCGATCTTACTGTGGTTCAGGATCACCCGCAGGATGCGTCTCAATATACTCCTTGTAAGCTTCAAAGGTATGAACGTTAAACTGCTTGAAGCTATCATAGGTGTGAAAAACGCTGTACGCATTGTTCAGGTAATCGTTCAGTTCAGCGCGCGTGAAGGAAGACAGAGAGATCCAGTCGAGCTCAGGCGTACCACTTAGAAACTCGGAACCTATTGAGACTTGCTTACCTGCAGCCTCCGCTGCCTTCAAAAATTCTACACCAGCCTCGATATACACACTGTTAAACCTCGTGTAATTCATGACCGCAACTTCATCGACGATACCGAATAGCTTCGGAAGGAACTTGCGTCCGTCTGAAAACTTGTAATCGTGAAGCCAGTATGGCACAACGACGACTAAGCGAAGCGAGTCTGAAGCAGCGATGTTGTGCTGATCGATCAAATTCTTTACTTTTCTCAAGTTCGCCAAGTACTGTGTTAAGTACGACTCTTTGTTTTGCTCCCAGTCTGGAAACGTATGAGGCTCGATATCGAGATGGAGCGCATCGAACCGGTTGGAGTAGTCACGGTTGTAATCGAGCACGATTTGTACGTTCTTTTTTAGATGCCAATAGTAGGCATCTAGCGCCCAGTCGGAATTGCCGTAAAGCGCTTCGACTTCTCGCCCTTGTTCATGCAGCGTCTGGATAAAAGAATCATAGCTTTCAGGTTTTGACTGTAGCACGTGCGCCTTTAGGTTCGGGTCATACCCGACGTTCATGATCGCCGTGTCGATCTTAAGCGCGTCTAATTCACCGAAAAATTCTTGGTCCTGGTTGTACACGTAGGAGGCATCCCACATCCAGGATCCGTACCGAGCATCGTTATGGGTACTAGCCGTTGCAGTTGAATGAATAGGGAAATACATCAAGATGATTGTAAAACAGAGCAGCCAACGTTTCATGAAAAGTTCTTCCTCTCTAATGACGTTACTACCATTATCGGTTGGAAGTTGAAAGTAGTGTAGTGTTTGATGTGAAAATGGTAAGAAACACATAGGGGTATAGGCGAAAGAGTTTACTAGTTTCACTAGTATGCATCTGTTCTACTTTTACTATAAAAAAGATCAATCCATCCTTTTACTTTCTCCAGGTATTGGTTTATAATTGAGGTGTTGCAAAATGCATAAGGGTAGAATTGTTGTTTAATAAAACGTAGATGAACCGACTTATTTTGCAACGTTTTTTTATAACATTGTTGTAAACGGTTACAGTCGGCTTTTCTTAAGACGATACATAAGTCGGAGAGGTGATGAACGGGTGTTAGAACATAAATACGAAAATTTGAAAGCGATTTTACGAGAAATGAAGAGTGTGGTCGTCGCGTTTTCTGGCGGTGTGGATAGTACGTTCCTATTAAAAGTCGCGATCGACGAACTAGGAAAAGAGAACGTTCTCGCGGTAACGGCGGATTCTGAGACGTATCCGAGCAGTGAGTTAGAAGAAGCGAAGGAGCTTGCGGTTTTGATCGGTGCGCATCATCAGGTGATCGAGACGTCAGAGCTTGCGATTCCTGGGTATACGCAGAACGATGAAAATCGATGCTATTTCTGTAAAAACGGTTTGTTCGAAGAAGTGATGCCGATCATGAAAGAAAAAGGATTTGAGAATGTCGTGTACGGTTTGATCGCGGATGACATGAGTGAATACAGACCTGGTGCGCGGGCAGCGAAGGAACATAACGTGCGTGGACCGCTTCAGGAAGCGGAGTTTTACAAAGAAGACATTCGTACATTGTCAAAAGAACTGGGACTCCCGACTTGGGAGAAGCCTTCCTTCGCTTGTTTATCATCGCGCATCGCGTATGGGGAAGAGATTACGCAGGAGAAATTGACGAAGGTCGATAAGTCTGAGGCGTATGTGAAGAGTCTCGATATCAAACAGGTTCGCGTTCGGACGCATGGGGATATGGCGCGGATCGAAGTCGAGCCGAAGGATATGCAGGTGGTGTTGGACAATCATCGCAGTATTTCTAAGAAGCTGCAGTCGTTCGGATATCAGTATGTCACGATCGACCTTGAAGGATATAAGAGCGGCAGCATGAACAAAGTGTTAGAAGTCGAACAATCTACTATATAAACGAAGAGGTGTTTCACGATGAGAGAGA
Source organism: Alkalihalobacillus sp. CinArs1 (assembly GCF_947387515.1). Lineage (GTDB taxonomy): Bacteria > Bacillota > Bacilli > Bacillales > Guptibacillaceae > Guptibacillus. The sequence continues at coordinate 513,231 of NZ_CANDOB010000002.1, forward strand.
GAAACGTAGATGACGTTCTACAGCGAGTGAAGGATGGGAGTCTAGGAGTTGAAGATGCGAAGAGCCTTCTCTCGAAGTTTGAAGATATCGGGTTTGCAAAGGTCGACCATCAGAGAGAAGAGCGGACGGGCTTTCCTGAAGTCGTGTACGGAGAGGGCAAGACGCCTGAACATATGGTCGAGATCTTAAGTTCTCTGAAGCGCCATACAAACCGCGTTCTCGCAACGAGGATCTCACCTGACAAGGCGGCATTTGTGATGGAACAAGTAGAAGATCTTACGTACAATGAAGCAGCTCGAACGCTGTACTGGAAGCATCCAGACGAACCAGAGGTCCTCTATGGCGGGTACATCGCCGTCGTGTGCGCAGGGACGTCCGATCTTCCTGTTGCAGAAGAAGCGGCTGTCACGGTTGAAGCGTTCGGTGCATCCGTGAAACGGATTTACGACGTTGGTGTAGCGGGCATCCATCGCCTTTTCCATCACCTTGACGAGATCGAGAACGCGACGGTCGCGATCACGGTCGCTGGGATGGAAGGTGCGTTAACGAGCGTTGTTGGCGGCTTGATCAGTAATCCGATCGTAGCCGTGCCAACAAGCATCGGGTACGGAGCAAACTTCCAGGGGCTCTCCTCTCTCCTTTCCATGCTTAACGCTTGTTCACCTGGCATCAGCGTGATGAACATCGACAACGGCTTTGGAGCAGGATACTATGCGACATTAATTCATAAAAATCATCGTGATACGATAATCGATTAACTGGGGGAAGAAGATGAAAACACTATACCTTGATTGTTTCTCAGGAATCAGCGGCGATATGACGATCGGAGCGCTCCTCGATCTAGGTGCGGACTACTCCGTACTTGAGCGCGACATCGCGAAGCTTAATATTGAATCAGAATACAAGTTGAAAACGTATAACGTGGTGAAACAGGGTGTTTCTGCAACGAAGTTTGATGTGCTCCTTACACATGAGGAAGAGCATCACCATGATTACGGTCACGATCATAGTCATGACCACGACCACAATCACGGTCACGAGCACGATCATAGTCATGACCACGTCCACGGTCATCATCATGGCCACGATCATGATCATAGTCACGATCACCACCATCGCCACTACACGGACATCGTTGACATGATCAATCGTGCTGAACTCAATGAAAACGTGACGAAGATGGCGCTTTCTGTTTTTGAAAAGATCGGCCGAGCGGAAGCGAAGATTCACAACATGCCGTTTGAAAAAGTACATTTTCACGAAGTGGGAGCGGTTGATTCGATCGTGGATATTGTGGGTGCGTGTATCTTGATCGATTCTCTCAACGTGACGAGGATCGTTTCTTCTCCTGTTCCAGTAGGCAACGGGCGTATCCGCATCGCGCATGGGATTTATCCGGTACCGGCGCCTGCGACGTTAGAGTTACTGAAAGGGATTCCGATTCAAGAGACGGCGATCAAAGGAGAAGTGACAACGCCGACAGGGGGCGGTATATTAGCTGCGCTTGCGAACGATTTTGGTCCGATGCCTTCGTTTGTTGTCGAGTCAGTCGGGTATGGAGCGGGTACGAAGGATTTCCCGGATCACCCGAACGTTCTCCGAGCGGTTCTAGGCAGTTAAGAATGGAGGTCGGTTTTGATGTCTCAACCTTTTTCGCATAAGGAGGAACATATCGACGACGAGATGCTGAAGGTCGAAGTGAACCTCGATGACATGCCGGGCGAGTGGCTTGGGTATGTGATGGAAAAGCTGTTCGATCACGGTGCGAACGACGTGTTTTATTCGTCGATCTATATGAAGAAAAACCGTCCTGCCATTTTGCTTCAATTACTATGTGACAGGGAAAAGTTAGATGACATTAAGCGTGTGCTGTTCGAAGAAACGACGACGTTTGGGATTCGTTACTACCCGATCTCCGTTCATCGCCTCGAGCGATCGTTCGATGAAATCGAGACGGAGTGGGGACCTGTGACGATTAAACGAGGCGTCCATCGTGGAGAAGCCGTCGAAAGTGCTCCTGAATACGAGGATTGCAAAGCGATCGCGGAGAAATATGAGATTCCGATCAAAGAGGTATACCGCGTCGTATGGGAGAAGCTTCGTCATCAGAAGTGGGAATTTTAACCAGAAGGTGAAACGATATGATTAAAGCATTAGTAATCGCTCCTTACGAGGGGCTTATCGAAATCATGCGTGACATAGACGTTGAAGATTTCGAGATCCATACCGCGCTCGGGAACCTGTATGAAGGGGTAGAGGTCGCGAAACAGTATGAGAAGAATGGGTTCGACATGATTATCAGCCGTGGGGGAACCGCTTCACTCGTTCAAGAAGTCGTGTCGATTCCGGTCATCGATATACAGGTGTCGGGCTATGATATCCTCCGTCTTTTGACGCTCGTGAAGGGCTTTTCAGGAAAAGCTGCCATCGTAGGGTTTCCGAATATTTCTCAAGGTGCTTCAACGATTTGTGACCTCCTCGATCTTGATATCAATACGCTCACGATCGAGAAGGACCATGAAGTTGAGGAAAAGTTGAAGAGCTTGAAAAACGACGGATATGAAGTTGTGATCGGAGACGTGGTCACTATTGAAACAGCGAAGCAGCTTGGCATGAACGGGGTGCTCATCACATCTGGCAAGGAAGCTGTGATGGAAGCGCTGGATGAAGCGCGACGAGTGTTTGGCCTATTTTCAGAGCTACATAAAGAAGTATCGCTGTATCAGTCGATCATCGACTCTGATGAGCGGTTGATCGGTGTGATGGATAGGAAAGGGAAAGTGATCTGTTCGAATAAACGGTTTGAAAACGCGTTTTCTAGAGAGAAGATCGAGAATTCTCCTCCGATTCTAGACATCGTAAAAAACACGTCATCTACGCTGCAAAAGAAAATGGTGACGGTTGAAAATCAGCTCTGGCACCTCACGACGAATGAGGCGGAAGAGCGCGTGATCCTGTATATGGAGAAAGCTTTTCCGAATCAATCCCAAGGTGGGATAGAAGAGCGGAAGGAATATGCGATCGATGTTGTCACAGCCGTTCCTCACTTTCTCTTGACTGGAAAGAGTGAACAGATGCAGGAAGTGATCAAACAGGTTGAAAAATATAGTCGAATGGACGAGCCGCTGTGGGTGATCGGAGAAACCGGCACAGGGAAGGATTCGGTCGCTCAGTCGATCTACTTGAAAAGCAAGCGAAACAATGAACCGTTCATTACGATCAACTGTGAATTACTAAAAGAAGGTCAGATATCTGATTTGATTGAGGAACAGTTCTTTACGAACCATGCTGAAGGGGTCGTGCACCTGAAGCGCATCGACCGGTTAGACGTACGGGCTCAAAAAGAACTGTATCATTATTTGCGTAATGAAACAGATAAGCTTCCAAGGTTGATCGTTTCATCAAAAGATGAGCTTCGTATGGATGAAGGGGATGCGACGATCGATCATGATTTATTCACGCTCCTCGCACGCTTAATCATCTATCTTCCACCTCTTCGAGAACGTGCGCAGGATATCGAGAACTTGATTCCTGTGTTCATTTCTGAATTTCATTCGAAATACGGAAAACAGATCGTCGGGGTAAGACAGGATGCGATGCATGAGCTGAAGGAATATGACTGGCCGCGTAACGTCGATCAGCTGAAGCAGGTAATCGAACAACTCGTGCTCCACTCGAACTCGTACTACATCGAGAAAGACGCCGTATTATCACTGATCGACCTGTTAAAGCAGCGTCCGAAGGTTGAAGGAGATGGCAGCTGTACGATTGAAGTTAGCGGATCATTAAAGGATATCGAAAAGAAAATCATTCAGAAAGTTCTTGAGGAAGAAGAGATGAATCAATCCAAGGCTGCGAAGCGGCTTGGTATTAATCGATCCACACTTTGGCGCAAGCTTAAATAAAGCTTGCGTCTTTTTTTGTTGTAAAGAAAAGGAAATGAAGCACTGAAAAACAGCTCTAGTGTTTCAATATGCAACGAACATGAGGTGTTTGCTGAGTTTTTAGAAAATAATTCGGTTTTTTACTAGATTTGTTTGAAATTTGTATTGTTAAATGCAACGCTTTCATTTACTATAATTCTTGTAAGCGTTTTAATATGTTCGAAAATAAAACATCATGACTTTGTTGCTAGTCTAAAAGGCTTAGGTTTAGAGAAAGAGAAACATAGCGGAAAGGGGGGAGAAGCGGGTTTGAAATTAGCAGTGATCGCAGATGATTTAACAGGAGCAAACGATACGGGCGTCCAATTTGCGAAGCAAGGGTTAGACACGACCGTCTTGTTTCCAGATACGGTCTTACAGCCAGCGCATCTTGATGGAGACGTCATCGTGTTGAATTCAAACAGCAGAGCGCTGCCAAGAGAGAACGCGTATCGCATCGTGAAAGACGTATCGTCACAGCTTTATGAGTTAGGCGTAACATCAGTCTTAAAGAAGATCGATTCTACGATGAGAGGAAACGTTGGTGCAGAAATCGACGCCGTGATGGATGTGTATGATTTTACAACAGCATACGTTGTTCCGGCTTTTCCGAAAAGCGGACGCATCACCGTTGAAGGTGTCCACTATGTCGATGGCATTCCGCTCGATGAAACTGAAACGGCGAACGATCCGACTTGCCCGGTCAATAAGAGTTACTTGCCAGAACTATTGCAAGAGCAGAGTAAACGAGAAATCGCGCGTATTTCGATAAGTGATGTTCGAGAAGGAAAAGAACAGCTCGCATCAAAAATGAAAGCGCTGTCCCACGGGGGATCTAAGCTGGTCGTCGTCGATGCTGAAACGGACGAGGAGTTACATACGATCGTCGAAGCGAAGAAGCTTTTAGATGAAGATGTCCTTTGGGTCGGATCGGCCGGAATCGCGTATCACCTTTGTAACTCGATTCAAGAACGCGCGAAATCGCAGCATCAGGTTGAGACAGAGCTTCCATTACTCGTGGTTGCAGGAAGTATCAGCGCTATCACCCAAAAGCAAGTGGAGGAATTAAAGAAAAAGACGGCGATTCAAGAAGTTGTGATTTCGCCCCATCACTTTTTAAGTAACGAGACGCGAGGAAGTGAGATCGACCGAGCTGTCGAACTTGGAAACGCGTACTTGGAGCAAGGTGATGTGATCGTCTCCACAAAACGTGATCCTGAAGCGATCGACGAGGTGAGGAAGGTTCAGCAGTCGCTCGGCATCACGAACATGGATGTTGGCAGCCGAATCGCAGATGCGCTAGGTGAGATCGCGGGTCGTTTGATCGACAGGAAACGAATTCAGGGCGCTGTCTTAACGGGTGGCGACATTGCCGGCGCAACCTGCAAAGTTCTGAATGGAAAAGGCATCCGCATCATTGGAGAAGTGGAAGACGGACTTCCTTATGGAGAGTTGCTTGGTGGCCGATACAACAGGCTGCCGCTTGCGACGAAAGCAGGGTCGTTCGGCAGTGAACAGGCACTTGTAAAGGCGCTTGAAACGTTACGGGCCGTTACGAAACACGCATATGAAAAGGTTCAAAAATAACTCATATTGGAGGAAACAAGATGAAGAACATTAAGAAGAAAGTATTGGGTGCTGTGTCAGTACTAAGTCTAGGTGCACTTGTTGCTTGTGGTGGAACGGATCAGGAAGCAAGTTCGAACGGTGAAGCGGCTTCTAACGACACGAAAACGCTGCAAGTCGGCATCACGCTTGCTGAGGATTCTCATTACTACAAAGGTCTTGAGCATTTCGGTGAACTCGTTGAAGAAAAGTCTGACGGTGAGCTTGCGATCGAAATCTTCCCGAACGGTTCATTAGGTGGAGAGCGTGACATGGTTGAAAGTCTACAGGTTGGCTCTCTTGATATGGTCTTATCTTCAACTGGTCCTCTAGGTGGATTCGCACCAGAGATCAACGTCGTTGACCTTCCATTCCTTTTTGAAAGTCGTGAACATGCGTACAAGGTGCTTGACGGTGAAATTGGACAAAGTCTACTAACAAACCTTGAAGACCAGAGCTTAAAAGGCCTTGCATGGTGGGAAAATGGATTCCGTCACGTGACGAACAGTGAGCGTGCGATCGAAAAGCCTGAAGATCTTGAAGGCTTGAAGATCCGTACGATGGAAAACAACGTACACCAAGATTCCTTTAAAGCACTAGGTGCAGACCCGACTCCAATGTCCTTTACTGAGCTATTCACAGCACTACAACAAGGCGTTGTTGATGGACAAGAAAACCCTGTTCCAATCATTTCGACTTCTCGTTTCTATGAAGTTCAAGATCACTTAACGCTAACGGGTCACTTCTATTCTCCAGCTGCCCTTCTCGTAAGCTCTCAAGTGTTTGATGGTTTAACAGAAGATCAGCAAAAAGCGCTACAAGAAGCAGCGGTTGAAGGTGCAGAGTATGAGCGTGAGCTTGTTGCTGAGATGGAACAAGAAATGATTTCTGGATTAAAAGACGAAGGCATGAACGTGGTTGAAGAAGTTGACAAGAAGGCATTCCAAAAAGCGACTGAATCTGTATACGAAACATATGCGGATCAAGTTGGAGAAGATCTGATTAAGAAAATCCAGGATGCTGCAAACGAATAAGAAAGCATGAGACTTATGATGCGGGGATGACCTCCCCCATCATATTGTTGTATGGGGGAGGTTTAGATACATATGAATGCCATCATAAAGACGATCGATCGATTTAATAAACTACTAGGTGTCGTCCTTGCTCTTCTCATCATGGTGATGTCCGCCGTTATTTTCTATCAAGTGTTCTCGCGGTTTGTTTTAGAAGATTCATTGCGCTGGTCAGAAGAATTGGCAAGGTACATCATGGTCTGGAGCGTGTTTATCGGTTCTGCACTTGCGATCAGAAAACGCGATCTCATCTCGGTCGATGCGATCAAAGAACTGATGTCCGCTCGCGCACGGAACATCTTGAATATTGCCGTCTATTTAGTGAGCATCGTGTTTCTAGCGATTCTCGTAAACTATGGATTTGTTTTAGTAGGAAATATCTCGGCACAGCTTTCTCCTGCGATGAATATTTCAATGGCGTGGGCGTATTCAGCCATTCCAATCGGCTCTCTGTTGATGATCATCAACTGTGTGGCTGTGATTTTAGAAGTGATCTTGGACCTAAAGGGGGGCAGTGAACAATGACAACGGTATTATTAACAACGATGTTAGTTCTGTTCCTCTTTACGGTTCCAATCGCGCTTGCGATCGGATTAGCTTCAGCGATTGCGATTTGGCTAACAAGTGATCTCCCGATGCTCGTTATCGTTCAGCGTATCTTTACGTCGCTCGATTCGTTCCCGCTGATGGCGATTCCGTTCTTCATTTTGGCAGGTGCCTTGATGGAAACGGGAGGCATCTCAAAACGACTCGTCCATTTCGCAAATACACTCGCTGGTTCCATGACGGGTGGACTTGCAGGTGTAACGGTCATCACGTCGATGTTCTTTGCAGCGATTTCTGGATCGAGTCCAGCGACAGTAGCGGCGATCGGTTCGATCATGATCCCTGCGATGGTTGCGAGGCATTATGATGTGAACTTCGCATCCGCTGTCCAAGCAGTATCGGGTGCGCTCGGCGTTATCATCCCACCGAGTATTCCGATGATTCTCTACGGAGTAGTCGTAGGTGTTTCGATCGGTGACTTGTTTATGGCAGGCATCATTCCTGGTCTACTGATCGGGTTCTCATTGATTTTAACAGCGTTTATCTTTTCAAAGCGACGCGGGTACAAAGGAACAGAGCACTTTACATGGGCAGAGCGCTTCACAGCATTTAAAGATGCAATCTTCGCCCTGTTGATGCCGACGATCATCCTTGGTGGAATCTACGGAGGGATCTTCACACCAACGGAGGCAGCGGTCGTCGCTGTTGCATACGCCCTCATCATCGGCGTGTTCGTTTATAAAGAAATCAAACTGAAAGACCTGATTCCAGTGTTTGTGAAATCAGGGTTAACGACGTCCGTGATCATGCTGATCATCGGTACGGCAGGTCTACTAGGCTGGCTGTTGACGAAGGAGCGCATTCCTCAAACGGTCGCACAGTCCTTTATGAGCTTTTCGGATAACCCGTTCGTGTTTTTATTGATCGTGAACATCTTCCTACTCATCGTAGGAATGTTCTTCGAAACGTCTGCATCGGTCATCATCTTAGCGCCGATCCTCGCACCGATTGCGATCCAACTCGGTGTTGATCCGGTCCATTTCGGAATCATCATGGTCGTGAACCTTGCGATCGGAATGGTAACACCACCGCTTGGCGTCAACTTGTTCGTTGCGATGCAAATATCCAGGATACGATTAGAAACGTTATCAAAAGCGGTCCTGCCGTTTTTATTCATCTTGATCGTCGATGTGTTACTCATCAGTTATATACCGGAGATATCACTATTCCTAGTGGAACTTTTCGATAAGTAAAAAAGGAGGACGAACGCATGGCTAAACCAATTATTGCGATTACGATGGGCGATCCGTCTGGCGTAGGACCTGAAATTATCGTAAAATCATTTCAAGACAAAGCGGTACATGAAAACTGTGACCTATTTGTGATCGGTGATGAAAAGATGCTCAAGAGGGCGATCGACGTAACGGGTGTCGACCTTCAAGTGAGAAGCATCACTTCACCTGAGGAGGCATCATTTACACACGGAACGATCGATGTTGTCGATCTTGATCTCGTTAGTGAAGACCTTCCGTGGGGCGAAGTGTCAAAAGAAGCTGGAAACGCAGCGTTTCGCTATTTAGAAAAAGCGATTTCGTATGCGAACGAGCAAAGCATCCAGGGCATCTGTACGGCACCTCTTAATAAAGAAGCGCTTCATAAAGCGGGGCATATTTACCCGGGCCATACCGAAATTTTAGCAGAGCTTACAAATACGAAAGACTTTGCGATGATGCTTTCCGCTCCAGGACTTCGCGTCATCCATGTGACTACACACATCGGTCTCATCGATGCGGTGAATAAGATCGACGTTGAGCGTCAGTACACGGTGATCAAGCTTGCACACGAAACGCTCCAAAAAGCTGGGATCGAGAAGCCGAAGATCGCGGTTTGTGGGATCAACCCTCATGCTGGGGAGAACGGGCTTTTCGGAAACGGTGAAGAAGAAGAGAAGATCATTCCTGCCGTTGAAAAAGCGCAAGCTGAAGGCATCGATGTTGTCGGGCCGCTCCCAGCAGATACGCTTTTCTTCAGAGCGAAGCGCGGGGACTTCGATATCGTCGTCGCGCAGTACCATGATCAAGGTCACGGACCGATCAAGGTGCTCGGGCTTGAGTCTGGCGTGAACATCACGGTTGGACTCCCAACGATCCGTACGAGTGTGGACCATGGAACGGCATTCGATATCGCTGGGAAAAACATCGCAGATGAAAAGTCGTTGAAAGAAGCGATCCGGATGGCCTATGAGTTAGCGCCGACAAAGGTAGTAAAATAAAGAACTCAGCGATAGCAAGAGACACCTCTGTCTCTTGCTATAGTCGTTATAAAAAAGGAGTGGAGACAGATGGCATTTCCAAAGGTTGCGAAGATCAGGCAATCGTTTGACGTTGAAAGCATTCAAGACGTTTCAACCGTCATCGAAGAGCAGTTTTCATCGATCGAAGCGAATCAGAAAATAAAGCCAGGGATGGAGATCGCGATTACAGTCGGAAGTCGCGGCATCGCAAACATCCCGACGATCGTGAAAGGAATCGCGGATGAAGTGAAGAAGCTTGGCGCGACACCTTTTATCATTCCTGCGATGGGAAGTCACGGTGGCGCGACAGCGGAAGGTCAAATCGAAGTGTTGGACGGACTCGGGGTGACGGAAGCGTCGACGGGTTGTGAGATTCGGTCATCGATGGATGTTGTTGAGATTGGGAAAACATCTGCAGGGATTCCCGTCTACATCGATAAGCATGCGTATGAAGCAGATGGCATCATCGTCATGAACCGCGTCAAGCCTCACACTGATTTTAAGAAAGATATCGAAAGCGGCGTCCTGAAGATGGCTTCGATCGGCATGGGAAAACACAAGCAGGCGCTCGCTTTACATACACACGGAATCAAAGGTATCCGAGACATGATGCCTGAAGTCGGGCAAGTTGCAATCCAAAACTCGAAGACGCTTTATGGTGTTGCAATTGTAGAAAATGCGCACGAAGACACGGCAATCATCAAAGTAATGGAGCCAGAGAACATTCTTGAAGAGGAAAGAAAGCTTCTAAAACGTGCTTTTGCGTTCATGCCGAGCTTACCGGTCGAAGACATCGACATCCTCGTCGTCGATGAAATCGGGAAAAACTACAGCGGGACCGGGATGGATACGAACATCATCGGACGCATCCGTGTGCTTGGAGTCGAGGAGCCTGAGCTTCCTCGAGTGAAGTATTTGATCGCATCGAACTTAAGTGAAGCGAGCCACGGGAACGCGCTTGGCATCGGACTCGCTGATCTCACGACGAAAAGACTCTACGAGAAGATCGATATGAAAGCGATGAACGAGAACGTGATTACGAGTACCTTTCTTGATCGCGCAAAGATTCCGATCGTGCTTGAAAACGATCAAGATGCATTGAAAGCTGCCCTTCGCGCGACGTGGGGAGTTGAGGATGAAGAAGCGAGAATCGTTCGGATTCCGAACACGCTTCATATCGGTGAGATGTTTGTTTCAGAAGTGATCTATGATGAGCTGAAACATTTTGATCATATTGAAACGTTAGAAGAACCGCGTGAAATGGTGTTTGATGAAAACGGTTATTTTGTATAGGATTAAAGAACAGCTTTAGGTAGAGCTGCCTCTTTTAAGGCATCTACCTTTTTCTATTGAATGTAAGAAAAGAGGGAAGATATGGTCAGCAGCTTAATGTCGGTTTTATTCGTTGGACTTATTCTTGGTATCAAACATGCGATCGAACCCGATCACGTGATTGCGGTTTCGACCGTTGCGAGCAATACAAAGAAATGGTGGCGTTCCTCCTTGGCGGGAATTTTCTGGGGGATCGGTCACACAGCGACGCTTTTTATCGTCGGCATCATGGTCATCGCGCTGAAAGGCACGATACCTGAGGGATGGTCACTTTGGATGGAAGTGATCGTCGGTGTGATGCTCGTTTATCTTGGATTTAAGAGTATCGTACTTGCTAGGAAGCAGAAAGCAGGTCACGCACACGATCAGAAATCTCCGTATTTGAAGTCAGTCGTAATCGGGAGTATTCATGGGTTAGCGGGAAGCGGTGCGCTCGTTCTTCTCACGATGTCATCCGTCGATCACATCTGGGAAGGCGCGTTGTACATTCTTATGTTCGGACTTGGGACCGTTATTGGAATGCTCTTTTTCACAACAGTTCTCGCGGTACCATTTCTGCTGAGTAAATCAAAGAGCATTCACTACAACCTGACGCGATTCGCAGGACTTGTCAGCGTAGTGTTTGGGGTTTATTACATGTATAGCGTGTGGTAGGAAAACATTTTTAGCACAAAAAAAGCATCTGTTCAACAGGTGCTTTTTCTATAGCGTATTGTTAATCACTGCTCTCCGGCATCCATAGCGCCATCTGTAGCGTCAGCGCATCTCGAAATTCCCTCGGGTCGTAGCCGGTGTCTTTTGTGATTTTATTCAAGCGGTACACAAGCGTATTTCGGTGGATGAACATCGCTTCAGACGTTTGTTGGATGTTGAGGTTGTTTTCAAAAAAAGCTGTTAACGTACTTTCATACTTTTCGACGGTGTCCGTGACGATTCTTTTTCGAAACCGAACGGCTTCTGTGGAATTCGTTTGATGAAGAAGGGCCTGCGGTTCAATGTCTGCATAAAAAATAAGCTGTTGATTAGTGACAATCTCGAGTGCGAGCTTACAGTCCTGATAGGCCTGACTGAAGTCATCGAACGTGGTGATCACATTACTAACGGCAAGTCGATAATCAAGAGACAGTCGGTTCAATTCTAAAGAAATTTGGTCAAGAGGCTTTTTCTCATCCCCAACCCCACAGAGGCTAATAAACAACGTGTTCACATTAATGAATCCAACGAGCGCATCGTGTTGAGAGATGCAACGTTCGATTCGTTGAATCAACTCATGATTCGGCATGGAGCGGTTGCCAATCTGAACGACTAAAATCGTATAGGGAGAAGGGAGATTGAGTTCGATTAATTTCATCCCACGTTCAATTTGTTCGTAGGAAGGGGCGGTTCTCAACAGTTCCTCGATAATCATCTCTTTCGTTCGCTGCTTCCATTCTAGCTGCCGTGCGATAAATTCCTGTTTGATCATGAGTTCTGTCGTCATTTTTACGAGGCCGCCAACATCGTTCATTTCATCAGGATTTCCGGTGATTCCGATAACACCGACCACTTGGTTTTGGAATGAGATGGGAAGGTTGAGACCAGGTTGGGTGCCACGCCATTTTCCATCATCATTTTTATAGATCGCTAAAGGCTCTTTTGTATTCAGTACTTCGAGGGCACCTTCATGGATCTGGTCGATTCTCTCAGCGTCTCCAGAACCGATGATGACGCCCTTTTCGTTCATGATGTTCACGTTTCGGTTCAGGCGGAGTGAGGTCTCAATGACAATCGTTTTGGCGATTTCTCTCGTTAACATGGGTGACGAACCTCCTTTTAGTTACTATTGACAAAATATTTAGATGAATCTGTATCTTTTTTATACATTATAGACAACGCATTCATTCGTCAAGGGACGTATAATTGGTTGTAAGATGAAAGCGTTTTCTAGGAGGTGCAGACATGAAGATTGTTATTGCTCCAGACTCCTTTAAAGGGAGTTTATCGGCCGTTGAAGCTGCTGAAGCAATCGAGCGGGGAGTGAAGAAGGCTCTCCCTGAAAGCGACGCGACGATGGTTCCGATCGCAGATGGCGGCGAAGGAACGTTAGAGACGCTTGTCGTCGCAACAGGCGGTTTTACGAGAAGCGTTACGGTGATGGGACCGCTTGGTGATGACGTGGAAGCGATCTACGGCATTCTGGGTGATGGTGAAACGTGTGTGATCGAGATGGCGAGTGCTTCAGGAATCGGCCTCGTGCCGAAGGGGGAGTTAAACCCATTTCTCGCGACGACATACGGTACAGGTGAACTGATCGCTGAGGCGCTTGATGACGGATACCGGAAATTCATTCTGGCGATCGGAGGATCTGCGACGAACGATGGCGGTGCCGGTATGCTGCAGGCATTGGGTGCTCGTCTTCTAAATGAATTAGGTGGCTCAGTAGGCTTTGGAGGCGGTAATCTAAAACACGTTCGTAAAATCGACCTGGAGGGATTTGACGAGAGAGTTGCAGACAGCACGTTTCTCATCGCTTCGGATGTTGAAAATCCTCTGATCGGACCATCTGGTGCTTCTTTCGTATTCGGTCCTCAAAAAGGTGCGAGTGCTGAAGGTGTAGAGGTATTAGATCAACACCTCGAACACTGGGCAGATGAAGTTGAGCGAACAACAGGCGTTAGACTTCATGACAAGCCTGGCGCAGGTGCAGCAGGAGGAATAGGCGGAGCGTTTCAAGCGTTCTTTCCTTCTAGGATGGAACGAGGGATCGACGTTGTGATCGCCTATACGGATCTTGAGGAAAAGCTCGTCGGCGCGGAACTCGCCATAACCGGTGAAGGACAGGTCGATTCACAGACCGCATCCGGTAAAACGCCGATGGGTGTTGCGCAAGCAGCGAATGACCTTGGTATTCCAACGGTCGTCATCGCTGGTTCTGTTGGGGACGGAATCGAGGCTCTTTACCCTTATGGCGTCATAGGCGTACATAGTATGGTGAACCGGCCGATGACGTTAGATGCCGCGATGAAGGAAGCGTCACGTTTATTAGAAAGCAGTACAGAACAAGTCGTTCGATCGTTTTTCCATAGTCATGTTCAAAACAAACAAGGGGGTCTTGTTTTATGAGAATTAAGCAGACGATTGAAAAAGTTCCTGGTGGTTTGATGGTTGTCCCATTGATGTTTGGTGCCTTGATCAACACGATCGACCAGATGCACCTTCCTTTTATCATGAATGCGTTAGAAGCGCTCGGCGTTTCTCCAACTGAAGAAGGATATTACGAAATGCTTCGTATCGGAGGCTTTTCTGAAGCCCTCTTCAAAAACGGTGCACTCGTGTTGATCGCACTCTTCTTGTTCTCAGCTGGTAGTCAGATGAACTTACGTATCGGCGGATCCGCACTGAAAAAAGGTGTGCTCCTCACGACGACGAAGTATCTTACAGGGCTATCTGTTGGTCTATTGTTCGGTTATTTCTTCGATCCGATGTCAGGCTTATTCGGACTATCCACGCTTGCGATCATCGCAGGGATGACGAATGGAAACGGTGGAATGTACGCCGCATTGACGAGTCAGTATGGAAACCGTTCAGATGTCGGTGCTGTCGCGATTCTATCGTTAAACGATGGTCCGTTTTTAACACTTCTTGCGCTAGGATTATTAGGTTCGAGCTTCCCGATCATCGCCTTTATCGCAGTGCTTCTACCGATTGCGATCGGAATGCTGCTTGGTAACCTAGACAGTGAGATCAGAGAGTTTTTAAAGCCTGGAGAAATTCTACCGGTTCCATTCTTCGCATTCGCGTTAGGGGCTGGAATGAACCTTGCGAACTTCTTTAACCCAGAAGTTGTAGCAGCGGGTCTAACGATCGGTATCTTAACGACCGTTCTGACAGGTGGTACAGGAATTCTTGTCTTTAAACTATTCAAAGAAAAAAGTTACATCGCACCGGTTTCGGAAGCGTCAACGGCAGGTAACGCAGCGGCAACTCCAGCCGCGATCGCAGCAGCCGCGTCCGTTTCTGCAGGTTCAGGCATGATGTCCGCTGGGGAAGCGGCGTCGTTTCAAAGCATCGCTGCGATTGCGACAGCACAAATATCAATCGCGACACTCACAACAGCGATCTTATGTCCGATCGCCGTCATCCTCGTCGATCGTTATCAGCGAAATAAAGGCATCGATGGTACGGCTGAACAGACTGAACAAAAGAAAACAGCTGAGCGTAAGGCGGTTGAATCTGCGTAGTAAGCGCCTTTTAGGGTATACAACGAGTAATCTTTGCTAGAGAAAGAGAGGGAGCGAACTTGGAAACGACATTACTTTATGGAAAAGAGAACTTGACCATCGATTTGCCTGAAAACGCATTCGTGGTCGAACCAAAGAACCTGAAGCCACTTGATGATGAAAAGGAAAGCATTAAAGAAGCGTTTAAGAATCCGATCGGCACACCGCCTCTAAAAGAGATGGTGAAGGAGTCCGATACGGTCGCGATCGTCATCAGCGACATCACGCGACCAACGCCGAACCACATATTAGTTCCACTTTTGATTGAAGAACTAAGTCACGTTCCGCTAGAAAACTTCGTGATCATCAACGGAACAGGTACTCACCGTGATCAGACGCGTGAAGAGTTCGTCGGGATGCTAGGGGAATGGGTCGTCGATAACATCCGCATCATAAACAACCAATGTCACGACAAGGAGACGCTCGTGAACCTCGGTGAAAGCAAGTTCGGTTGCGATGTGTATTTGAACAAAGAATACGTGAACGCAGATTTCAAAATCGTAACGGGATTCATCGAACCGCATTTCTTCGCAGGGTTTTCAGGAGGTCCAAAGGGGATTATGCCTGGCATCGCCGGAATCGAAACGATCATGACGTTTCATAACGCGCGCATGATCGGTGACCCGCTCGCGACCTGGGGAAACATGGTCGATAATCCTGTTCAAGATATGACGAGAGAGATCAATGCGATGTGTAAAGCAGATTTCATGCTGAACGTGACGTTAAATAAAGAAAAAGAAATTACAGAAGTGTTCGCAGGAGAACTTTACGAAGCGCATGACAGAGGCTGTGAGTATGCGAAGGAGCATGCGATGGTTAAGTGCGATGAACGGTTTGATGTTGTTATCACGTCGAACTCCGGTTATCCGCTCGACCAAAACTTATACCAAGCTGTAAAAGGTATGAGTGCGGCGCATAAGATCGTAAAGGAAGGCGGCGCGATTCTCGTCGCGTCTGAGTGTTCGGATGGCTTACCGAGTCACGGAAATTATTCGAAGATCTTCGAAATGGCAGACAGTCCACAAGAGCTGCTCGACATGATCAACAACCCGGAATTCAAGATGTTCGATCAGTGGCAGGTACAGAAGCAAGCGGTGATTCAAGTGTGGGCGGATGTACACGTGTACTCGAAGCTTACGGAAGAACAGGTGAAGGGTGCTATGTTGAAGCCGATCCACAACATGGAAGAGACGTTAGATGAATTAAAGAAAACGTATGGGGAAGATATGTCGGTCGCGGTGCTGCCGCTCGGACCGCTCACGATTCCTTATGTTGAAGAATGACTCCTGGATAGGGGTCATTTTTATGGGACGGAACCTCCAGGGGAATTCACTTCTATAGGCTTTTGCCCAATCGCCTCTCCGCCACACCACATAGACTATCGTGTAGGAACGAATGAGGGGGGCTTTTGGTGTATCGAGCGTTTGGAAGACCCGTGTACCATACTGGTCACGGCGGCTATATTCCTGGGTATGGGTATCATCACGGGCATGGCACCTATATCCCGGGCTACGGGTATCATCATGGACACGGCACGTATGTACCAGGGTACGGCTATCACCATGGTCAAGGCGGATATGCTCCTGGATACGGCTATCATCACGGACAAAGCGGCTATTCCCCGTGGTATGGGTACCACCACGGACATGGAACGGTTTATCGATAGGGAAAGTGGAATCATGGGGTGGTGCTCATGGTTCTTTTTTTGTTTGGGGCTATAAAAACGGAGCGTGGATTCTGGTTTCGCCGATAAAATCTCGGTTTCGCTGATAAAATTGATTTTTCGCCGATAAAAGTAATGAAATCGCTGATATACTCTCTTATTTCGCTGATAAAATGAAAAGATCGCCGATATGTGCTCCCTGGAGTGCTCCGAGCACCCTCTGGAGCGCTCAAAATAACCGAAAGTCCGCGCGGGACTTTCGGTTTAGTTCGTTAGCGAGTCTTTCAAACAGCTTCGACAGTAAATCGTGCCGTTTTCTTTGTAGTATCTTTTTAAGTTCGTCATTCCAAGGCCAGTTTGTAGGTTACTTTGGAAGAAGTAGTCTTCTAAGTACTCAATCTTCTTTTTGCATACATCACAATAAATTTTTGCGGTAAACAGAGTGATCCCTCCAACGCGATATGAGTTACGTGTTAGTATACATGATTTTAAGGATAAAGCGGTTAGAAATCTGTGCATAATAAAAGATTTTCATCGCTCCACCGTTGAATTTGATTGATGAATAGGAGGATTACCATGAACATTTCTACGATAATGGACCAGATTGTTTCACCAAAACCCTACGTCCGTGGAACGGATATGATGTGGACGGATCCACATATCTCTAAGTATTTGTTAGAAGCACACCTCAACCCGAATAGTGGTGCGGCCAGTCGCACATTTCGAAATATACAGGTTTTTCAGTCCGGATCCTTATCTTTGTTTAACTGAACGCTATCATTTTCCAGATCTCAATGCGCATTGGACCAACATATTGTCCTCCATGAAGACGATACTACAAAACTCTATCGTTTTTGGAGTCACTATTTAAACGAAAAAGATGTAACCGATTTGTTTTTACCGTTTGGGTTTACTAGTGTTGATTCGGTTAGGGGTGTTCTTAAAGGAGACGAAGCGTATCATGATGAAGGCGTTGTGTTTTATGCAATCAGAACGGTTGAAGGAAATGAGGGGATTTTATCATCCAAACAACAGAACTAGAAAGGGATTCTATTAAAACTAGCTGTGAAAATCAATTAGCGACGTAACAAAAAACCACGGAGACTGGAATTACCCCTGTCAAGTAGACAGTATAAAAAACTACGCTGCCAACGCGTGTCGATATTCAATCGGCGCGCGTTGCTTTAACTTCTTCTGAAAACGTCTGTAGTTATAGTGGTAGATGTAATCCTCAATTGCTTGTCTGATTTCTTTTTCTGATTTACACTTATTGATATACAACTTCTCTGTTTTGAGATGCGAAAAGAAGGATTCAATGCAGGCATTATCCAGGCAGTTTCCTTTGCGAGAGTGGCTGCCCTTAATGTCATATTCTTTTATTCGTGTGTTGTATGCCTTAGACGTATACTGAAAGCCTTGATCCGAATGGAGCACGGCTTCAGTTACGTCTTTTTTCTTGGTCCATTGGCCTACAGTATCCAAAACAAGTTCCAAATCATTTCTTTTAGAAAGCTTCCAGCTTACAATCTCATTGTTAAATAAATCTTGAATCACCGATAAGTAATAGAATCGTTTTCCATCTGATACATAAGTAATGTCCGTAACCATTTTTTGGTTAGGTCCATATGCTTTAAACTTTCGTTTTAATCTGTTTGGATAGATGACAGACGGCGTGTACCCATGCCTTTTTCTCTTTTTACGAATGACCGATTGAATGCCCATTTCCGTCATCATCCGATAAACTTTTTTGTGTTTAATCTGGTAACCACTTTCTTTAAGTAAACGCGTCATGGTAGGATAACCTGTTTCTGGATGCAGAAAATGAATGCCCATCATATGCATTTTGATGTCATGATCTTGATTATCCCGTTCTTCTCGCTTTGCTTTACAGGCTCTCCATTTGTAATAGCTTGATGGCTGTAGGGAAGCAATCTCTAATAACCAGCTAACAGGAGTTTCTTCCCTTAATTCTTCGACGGTTTCATATTTTATTAATTGTGTCACTTCCCCTCGTTTTCTAGATTTTGATATTGCTTTTTTAAATAGTCCACCTGCGCCTTCAGGTAATCTCTTTCTTCTTCGATTGTTTTAAAGTTTGTTCTTGGCCTGCCCTTCATAGGAGTTGTCCCACCTTGACTTCGGGAATCAAACGCATCACCGTTCTTCCACTTCTTAACCCAGACTTTAAGCTGTGTACAACTTCTTAATCCAATTTCTTCAGCTAGTGCTTCATAACTTTTAGTACCGTTTACATATCTCATCACGGCATTATGTTTAAACTCGTCTGTGTACTTCTGAAACCTCTGTCCTTTTTTAGCCATAGAAAATCCCCTCTAAGTATTATTCTTACCTCCACAATATCATGGAGGCTTTTTTGAATGTCTACTTAAAGGGGATAATATCAGACGGGTGGTTTTTTTAAAAAGAAGTAAGTTTGGGACAACTTTTTTGTCATGTCGCTATTATTGGTTACTCCGCCACAACTGTTCGAGCACAATTACAAGTCCAGTTCCAACAAGTAGCCCGTTGCTCATCACATTTTGGACGAGGGTTGGCAGCTCACGAAACACTTCTGATGGAAGGAACATCGCTCCCATGCCGAACAGGTAGGCGACACCGATGATCGTTAGTTTCCTAGAATCGAGTGGTTCTAGGGTGAAGCTCTTGATGCCAATCGCAACAAGTTGAACGAATGACGCCATGAGTGCGGCGTTTGCAACAGGAGAGGGGATGCTTGAAATCAATGCCATGATCGGTGGGAAAAAGGCAAACAACACTAATAAAATTGTAGCGTACACGAACGGTCTCTTACGCCTTTGTCCGGTAAGAGCTATGAATCCGGATGACGTTGCGGATGGTACGTTCGCAACGGTAGCCATCCCTCCCGCAATGATGTGGTTGATGCCAGAGAACATCGTCCCTTTGTTCATCTGTGTACCGCGTTCTTCCCCGTCACGACCTAACGTTTGCCTCACAGCGACGATCGAGGCAACGATGTTGGATATCGAAATGATTGCAGTAATAAATGCGATCGGTAAAACGCTCAAATCAAATTGAGGCGGGCCGAATGCGAATAGCTCCGGTACGGAGAATAAGCTGTAGGATGCTTGCTCCTGTCCGCCTAGTATGACTCGGAAAAGCACCCAGCCGATGATGATGCCGATAAAGACAGCGTAGCTGCTCACCCACCCTCTACCGAACGTCGATAAGCCGATCACGCAAAAGAAGGTGAGGAAAGCAATGACCGCTTCTGTTCCTTGAAAGGTGTCTGAGCTTCCTTGTATTCCTAGCATCCCTTTCAGAAGCGGGCCGCTTAACTGAACGGTTAACAATAAGAAGAACGATCCCGTTACGAGCGGGGTGAAGATCGGCAAGATTTTTTGCGAAATCTTAAAAGCTCCGAATAAAAAAAGGAAGCCACCCGTTACGATCATCGTTGTTTCTAACGTTTGTAACGTTCCTAAGTAAGTGCCGCCACCTTGCACGCTTGTCACGGCCATCACGGTGAAGATGCTAACCCAAATGCCAGCTGGAATTTCCATGATGGGGAGGCGGTGTCCGAATAGCGCCTGAAGTAGGGAGGCGATGCCAACGGTGAAGAATGTTCGCTGCATAAGCCCTGATACTTGTACAAAATTAAGTTCATAAATCGATCCGATTACAATGGGCAAGGCAACCGCACTCGCGATTAGAAACACGAACCATTGAAAGGTTTCTAGCATGTCGGTTGCCAGGCTGGGTTTTGCCACGTTAAACGCTCCTTTGATTTTCTCTTTGAACAACCCCATTAGTCTATCATGTCTTTCAAGGAAAGTGGTGGAAGACTATAGGGGGAATTCAATTCATAGGAGAGGGAGCTTACCCTATTTTAGAATAAGTTTCCTTATTTCGCTTTTAGTTCCTTTGCTGAATGATTGAGTTCGCAATTTCCACCATATTTTCTTCATTAAAAGGTGATTCTTCACCAGGGGCCACAACGCCTTGTATTGAGAATAGTGCATTCTCGTTTTTACTCAGCCACATGAGCTCCAATATCCCGTCGTTTTCCTTGTAATAACCATCGATATCATTACTAAGTTGTTGATTTGGTTCACTGCCCATCGATACGCCTATGTCTTTTTGATCTTTTATCCATAGGTTCAATTGCTTCTTGCCATCTTGGTAATAGATGTCCATCGTATGGGGAGTGAGTTCTGTTCCTGCTTCTCCTTCAATCGTACGAATATCAAGAGGAATGGCATCGAGATCAGGAACCGTAATTTCATTTCTAAATTCCTCTGGTAGTTTTTCAAGTTCGCTTTTTATTTCAGGATGGTTTTCCTTAAGCGCTTCGAGTTCATTTTCCGTAGAGCTAGCACCGCTAGTATTACAAGCTGCTAATACGATGAGTAAACCAGCGATTAAAAAAGTTAGTTTGAGTTTCATATGTATAGCCCTCCTAGTTAGGGTTACGAAACAGAACCGAATACGTTTCAAAACTATAAGAAATGAACTGGAAAGGGACCAAAAGTCACAGCACTGTCAAACTTATTCCCAAAGAGTCCTGCTATAATTAGGTTAGAAGTCATGACAGGAAAGAGGGAATGGTATGAGTACAGAAGCACAGTCCAAACTATTATATTCATTAAGTATTGTTCAGGTGGTTCTTGCTACCTCAATTCTCTTCCTACCACTGATGTACCTAATGTATCCTGAACAGGAAAGTCTTCTATTAGGAAGCTTGATCACATTTGGTGCGCTGAATCTACTAGCTGGTCTTTCGAATCGAATCAAAGGCGAAAACCGGTCTGGCTTATTCTTTTCGATTGCTGGCGTTGTGATTCTTGCTACTGGTGTAAGTTTATTACTCTTTTAAATATCGTACTGTTGGATAGAGGGAACTTCTTGATTTTTCAAGAAGTTCCCTTTTTGTGCTTCTCTGACTGGTATGAATGTTATGATGGTTGGGTGGTTTTATCCATTATTTAGGTGGAGGAGTCTGATGCATGATAGTTTTACAGGTTATTTCTATGACGAGTTTGGTATTCCTCGCTTTACTGAAGTTCGACGTCGTTTCAGTTGGGGTAAGCGATAATATTATTCATTATTTATTCAATGCGAGCGTGATGTTAACGATCTTCAGCATGATTGTACCGCTCGTCTCTTATGCGAAGTTGAAAAGAGCGGGCGTGAAGGAAGAACGTTTTCTAGATGATATCCTTCAGAAAATCGATCCAACGAATAAGACGGAAATTTTTGTTTCGTCGAAGGTTCTGAAGAATAACGCCGCAGCGCTTTATCGAAAAAATGAGATGGTGATTGTAGTTGGAGAAAAGCTTTTACATACACTTGATGAAAAGCAGTTAACGTTTTTGGTCGCTCATGAATACTACCATGTAAAACAGAACCATCTAATTAAGAATGCTCTCTCGTTTATTTTTGTTCTGTCAGGTGTGCCAATCGCTATACTAATCATCACGTCGAATGTAGGATCAATGATTCCAATCATTCCTCTTGTGATCTTTGCATTTGTTACTTATATCTCCTGTTTCATGATGCACTTTGTTTTCTCTAGGAAGCGAGAATTCGAAGCTGATCAATTTGGGAGGTCATTCGTAAAAGCGACTGATGCTAGCGAAACGTTAGAGAAGCTAAAAGAACACAAGTTAGTGGATGAAAAAAGCTTCAGTTTGTTTGCGACGCACCCTTCGATAGAGAAGAGGATAAGCAAGGTAAGCTAATTCGACAGGTACCAGGCACCTCGACAGGTGCCTGGTACCTGTCGAATGTGTGTCAAAACATTTTGACACACAGTTGGGATTATATTACAGTGTAGGTGTAAAGAGTATTTGACATATGAGTGGTGATGAATGTGGAAAATAACATCAAGTTGCTTCGCCAGAAAAGAAACCTCTCGCAGAAAGATCTCGCAACGGCTTGTTCCGTTTCGCGGCAAACGATCAATGCCATCGAGAACAATAAGTATGATCCTACGCTTCATCTTGCGTTTGAATTGGCTTCTGTTCTCGAAACCCCTCTAGAAGAGTTATTTAACTACAAAAGGAGTGAATGAGATGGAGTTACTAATCCAAGGTATCGTGGTTGTCATCTGGATATTCTTAGCAGGATTCCTAACTGGCAAACGAGACTATCCATTTGGCAAGAGTGACGATGAGAGGAAGCGTGAAATCAAGAAGCGCTCGATTACACAGAGTTGGTTAACGGTATTGCTGTTTCTCGTCATCAACGTTTTATATGGTTTCTTTAATATCCGTGGTGGTGCCACAGAACTAAGTAATACAAGTTTAGAGCTATTCTACATAGGAATTGCAGTTCTTTCGTACATGATGTTTTATGGGATTAATTCGAAGAAGATGAGTGCGTAGTTTGTCATTAAAGAAGACGAACGAATGAGGAAAGTTTTGAGATTAATAACACCGAATACATTAGTTTTTACATAATCGACGAAAAGAACAGTGGGAGGTTCATTCCTTACCGCATTCAACATATGTGGTTGATATTCGGAGTAGATATTAAAGGTGTGTGTTCATATCAAATCAATTTTGAAAGTAACCTTAACAGCGGTAACGATGACGATGGGCTGTCTCGTTGGCCTGATGGCATTTGGGTACAAGATGCTCATCCTATCAGATATCCCCGTTTCCTTCACAACAACTGAAGCTATTTGGTCACAGACGTTCTTTTTCGTTTCAACGTTACTCCTAGCAATAGCACTAATGTCATTAAAAAGTAAGCTTGGACGAGGTATTTCGTTAGGCGTACTTGTTCTCATTTTTCTATTCAATCTATTAGTCTTGAAAACTGACATTACGAATGATAGTGCTGCTGTTGCACAGCTTCAATTAGCACCAGTATTGCATATTGGCTTCTTAGTTGTGATAAATCTTTTTCTACTTATGGACAGAGAGAAGAGGCGATGAGGGATTACCACGTTGATGGTAATCCTACTAAACATCGGGGTTGGTACTATTGGGGAGAAGAGAAATTGGTTCATTATTTTACAACAATGATTAAATAAGATGAGGAAATAGTGGAGCAGGAACTAAGTAAAATAGGTTCCTGTTTTTTATATCTTGTATGGAAATTAATTGAAACTTTTCCCACTGCCAATCGTATCTATTACTAAGATGACGGGAGTGAATCACATGCACTTATTTGAGGTTAATGTGACGAAGAAAGATGAAAACCTTGTGATTAAATGGCAGCTAAGTAAGATTGAGATTCCATTATCGGAAATCGTAGAAGTCAATTATGATAATACGTTTGGTGGGGAAGAGAAATCGGCTATCCGGGTTGGCAACCCTTATGCAAGCACGGATACAGTCGTGATCAAGACAACAAAAGACACATACATTTTATTTACGAATATTGGTGGGATGAAGGAAAGAATTTTATCGTATGTAGCTTAGTGACGTTGGAGTATGAGCTTAACATTAAATTGAAAGGAAGTTATTAAATGGAGATCTACGTAGTGGTTCTATTTACGGCAGCTTTTCTATATGTAGCCAATAAAGTAGGAGAAAAGGATACCTACCATATTCATTTACCTGCCATTCGTTAAGAAGCTTATCCAATGTAAGCTTCTTTTTTTAGGAAAACAACGATTGCTGTTTTTACACTGTTTTGAAATAATTGGTAGGAAGGTTAGAGAAGGACAATCGCCGCGAACTACCTAATTCCTTATGGAGGGAGTCATTTGAAGCATCTAGTAAGGAAAGCCATCTACTTAATGATGACACTCTGTATCTTTCTGATCGAGTGGAGAGTGGTAGGGTGGCTTTGGAATAAGTACATACCATTTCATTATAAGACCGATCTGATTGGACTCCTTTTCGTATTACCGGTAATGGTGGGGAGCTCCTTCTTACTAGCAAGTCTCGCAATGAAGGTTTTAAGAGAATAATAGATTTCATGAAGGGAAGAATGACGTTGGTAGAAACGATACGTGAACGACTAAATGAACGATACCCAGTTGATCTAAACAATGTAGAAGCCGTCACAAATGAGATGTATCGGTGTCATGCTGAAGATGGAACGTACTATGCGAGAGTTACGAATTACAAGAGTTTCGATGAGCAGGCAGAGGAAGTGCGCTATACGGAATTTCTACGAAACGAAGGCGTCGGCACATCTCCTGCAATACCGTCACGAAATGGAAACGTTGTTGAAAGCCTTTCGCTTCCAGATAAAGATGTATTAACGGTGCTGTACGAAGCTGCGCCTGGCAAACACCTGCCGCTGAGTCAATGGGACGCAGATGTGTTAAAAGAGCTGGGGCGTCAGATTGGACGACTTCATCGCGCTTCTAAGAAGTTTGAACAAACTCATCCTACCGAGCACATCGATGACTGGTATGCTAGCGGGGAATATGACTTTCTTGCTCATATTCCAGAGGAAGAACGTGCGATCCGAGCAATTGCGGAAGACGTTCATACAACGATTAAGAACATACCGAGAACAGATGAGAATTATGGATTACTGCACGGCGATATCTGGCTAGAAAACACCGTTGTTGATGATGATGGGAATATGACGTTGATCGATTTTCAAGATTGCGAGAAGCATTTTTATATTTTTGACCTAGCCGTACCGATCTATAGTGCGATCGAATATACGTACACAGGTGGAGGCAACATCGTGGACTTTGGACGTGAGATTACGAGTGCGATCCTCGAAGGGTACGAAGAGGAGAATGAACTTTCATCTGAGATGGTGGAGAAACTTCCTCTATTTATCAAGTTAAAAGAACTCTTTGAGTACAGCCTGATGCACATGTACTGGGATAAAGAGAAGCTTACTGAGGACCAGATGCGGATCATGAATCATTTTAGAATGAGGATCGAACGAGGTCATTCGTTTCTTGATCTGTAAGGTTCACTTCTATGAATTTTAGTTGAAAAGAGGAATGCAGATGAATTTACGATCGAAAAAACTAGGAAGTGTATTAACAAAGTTTCTATGGGTGGATATTGTCCTATCTACGATTTTATTAATCAATATTTTTATAGTGAGAACGATTGGTGTTAGTGAATCTTTCTTGTACTATGATTCAGCCGTCACAGTTATTTTGAGCATTAATTTTCTAACTTGTATCGTGCTGTACCTTGTATGGCTTTACAAAGTACATAACGATTTACGAGAAATGAATGCTTCGTACCCAATCACTCCAGGTGGAGCGCTAGCACGCGTGATGATCCCGATTTACAACCTATACGGTTTATGGAACGTGTACGCCACGATGGCGAAGTATTTTAAAGAGAGCTCTCCAGCCTTTGAAGCAGGAAAGAAGCTCGCGATCTATACGCCGATCTATTATTTTCTCTACGTGATTACGAGTGTTATCAATTCGTCTCTCAACATGCAGTCAGATTACGATCCCTTTACGTTCATTTGGGTCGTTTCGTATATAGGAGATGCTGTGCTAGTGTTCATGTTTATTCTGATTGTAAAAGTGGTGACTACTGCTTTAATGAACTTGTCTGAGGAGCATTCGAACCAGGATGAAGAAGAGAATGCTCATTCGCTCTAACTGAAGGCATCTTGAAAA
Source organism: Alkalihalobacillus sp. CinArs1 (assembly GCF_947387515.1). Lineage (GTDB taxonomy): Bacteria > Bacillota > Bacilli > Bacillales > Guptibacillaceae > Guptibacillus. The sequence goes on from NZ_CANDOB010000002.1 coordinate 539,472, forward strand.
GAGGAGAGCAGATGGTTGATCAAGTAAAAAGTGAAAACATCACGGATGACACGGTTCAATCGTTTTTGCAACAGGGATACGAATTAGTATTTATGGAATATGTGATGGAACGTGACTTGTCAGAGATTCCTAAACTGGTCCACTCAGTTCCTTTGACTTTTAGAAGTTGGACTGCATCTTCTGAAAAAAACTTTTACGATGTGTATACTGCGTCGTTCAAAGATCGGCCAGGATTTCCAGGGTGGTCGATGGAGAAATGGGTGGAGTGGATCTCGTCGAGTCCAACCTTTCTTCCTAAACGTTCGTACCTCGCAATTGTTGAAGATGAACGAGTCGGGTTTATTGCGGCCGATGTTGACGAGGAGTTTCCAGATGAGAAAGGATATATTGTTCAAGTTGGGGTTATCCCTGAGTGGCGTCGTAAGGGGATTGCTGCGGAGTTGACTTGCTGCTGTTTGGAAGCGTTTCGTCAAGATGGAAAGAACTCGGTTGTGCTCCATGTTAATCAAAATAATCCAGGTGCGGTTGGGCTATATGAAGAGTTGGGATTTAAGACGATACGTAGAAGAGGGACCTTTGAGAGAGTTTAACGATAAGAGCTTGGAAGGCAAAACTGCCTCCAAGCTCTTTTTTATTTGCTTGAACACTGGAACATCAAGGGATTTTAATTAATATAATAACCTAAATGACATATATATGTTGCAAAAAGACATTCTTATTATATAATGGAAAAAGAAGGTAGTCATTAACAATTTGTGGGGTGGGGAAGTGAGTATGGAATTGAAACGTCTTTCAAAGTCGTTCAAGAAGGGTGAGTTTGCCCTGTCTGAGATCGACTTTATGTTACAGCGGGGAGAAATCGTTGGGTTAGTTGGGCCGAATGGAGCTGGGAAGACAACGTTGATGAAAGTGTTATCAGGTCTTATCGTCACGTATGATGGGGAATTCGTTCACGATTCGGTGAAAGTCGGAAGCTTGATCGAGAAGCCAAAGTTTTTTCCAAGTAAGAGTGGGGCGTACAACATCAAGTACTTTTGTGCACTGAATGGCGCTAGCACAAAGCAGGTTGATGAAGTCGTTCAGTCACTTGGAATGGCTCCTTATCTAAAAAAGAAAGTAAAGCATTACTCGCTCGGTATGAAGCAGCGGTTGGGAATTGCGCTTGCGCTCGTCTCGAATCCAGACTATCTCATTTTAGATGAGCCGACGAACGGGATGGACCCTGATGGGATACGGAATATCTTAAGCTACCTAAAACGTCTTGTGGAGGAGAGGAACATCGGGTTGCTGATCTCGAGTCACATCTTAGAGGATGTTGAGAACATCAGTGACCGTGTTTATGTGATTAAAAACGGGGCGATCATCAGCGAGTATACCGGTAAGCAAGTTGAGCGCATTTTGAGCATCACGCTATCTAATCAAGATCGACAGAAGGCGGTCGCCATTTTAAGTCAGCGGTGGGATGTGACGCATAACGGAGCAGAGGTAAGTGTACTGTCGGAGGATGTAAAAAGTGTGTTGAAGGAGCTTGCTGAGGAAGGAATTTACCCAGAAAACGTCGAGAAAAAGCAGGCGACGTTAGAGGACTTTTATTTTGAACAGATGGAGAGTGAAGCGACATGAACGTTGGAAAATTCCTAGGACTCGAATTAAAACGAAATGTGATCAGTCTTCCGCTGTTTTTATCGATCGGACTTTCACTGGCACTTGGGAGCGGAATCATCTATTCGATCCATGAACTAGGTGGACCATTTCAGCCAAGAAACGTTGCGGGGCTTTATGCGACGATCGCGATGGTTGCACTTGGCATCTACTCTGCAAAGGTTGTAGTCGCTGATCTTCATCACGGAACGATCTACCTGCTTTTTTCTTCTACTGGTGACCGTATCACGTTCTTGGTTTCAAGGCTCGTCGTAATGGGAGCTGTATCGACGCTGTTCGGAATCGGCTGCGGAGTACTTCTGTATGTGAACCATGTGCTGAACGGGCAGGCTTTTAGCTGGAGTGACGTTGGGGTGGCTATTCTTCATTACGTGCTATTCGGATTGTTTTTCACGCTCCTGTTTTTCGTCATCTCGATGTTTTATCAAAAGACGATGAACATCATGATTATTGCGCTTGTGACGATTCTCGTTTTACCAGGCATCCTCGGAATGGTGCAAATGGTTGAAAGCTTGCCTGCTTTTGCGAGAGAGTTCATCGGTCATCTCCCTCTGTATACGCTGACGAATACCATTGGCTTTCTTGCGATGGAGGGGTACGATATGATGATAACGGTGTTTGTGTCGCTCGGCTTGTTCGCGTTCGCTTTTATAAAACTACCTAAGGTCGATTATTGATAGGAGGGGGAAGAGGCATGGGATTGTTTAGACGAAAAGTGTTAGATGAGCGGGTAACGGCGCTTCAGGACGGTATTTTTCGAGAACTTTATGCGATCGTCGTAGGTCTTTGTGGATTGTCGATTTTCTATGAGCAGTTCTTTGGAGACATTAGTTTGGGGAAAGTCTGGCTTGAGCTCGTGATCATTATTGGGGGCGGCGCATATTATCTTCTACGTTCGTCGATGCTTGGCATTTTCACGGATGAGGTCGAGATGCATGATCGGTCGAGTAAGTGGAAGATGAATACGAAAAATATGGTGATCAGCGTGCTTGTTGGATTGGGGATTTCGTTAACATTCGCAACAATCAATTCACAGCGATTTGGTGAAACGAGATCAGAGACGATAGAGTTTTTCTTCGTTATCTTTTTCGTGAGTATGATGATTTATATTCCCTTTATGTTTGCCATTCTTGTCCTTCCTTACGCGATGGCGAAGTACCGGAGTGATAACGTGAACGAGGAAGAGCTTGAGGACATGGACGATGAAGATGAACAGGATGTGCGGTGATCAACGTTGAAAAATAAAAAGCTGAAAATGGCCAGAGTCGAACATGACTTATCGCAGCAGGAGCTTGCGAAAAAGGTAGGTGTCTCAAGGCAAACGATCGGACTGATCGAACTTGGAAAGTATAACCCTACGCTTCAACTATGTGTGGCAATCTGTAAGGCGCTCGGAAAGACGCTGGATGATTTGTTTTGGGAGGAGTGAGGGACGGAGGGACAGGTTCCTTGTCCCAGCTGATGTATCGAGGGAGAGGGACAGTAAACCTGTCCCCATGTCCCAACAAAAACCGGAGTGTATGCGAATGATGCATACACTCCGGTTTTCGTTTAGCTTTCAACCTCCGTCTACACTTGAAACGTCACACCGGAGGGACATAGGGACAGGTTCCATGTCCCCTGATGAACTTTATGAACAAAATGCTCAAAATGAAACAAACCTTTCTTATTTCCGTTTTATTAAAATCTTACAAAAGATTAGATATAGTTTGGTTATCGGAAATGTAAGCGATTACAAATTAGGAGGGTTATCAAGATGAAAAAAAGAAAAAGCATGTTTATGTCACTATTGTTAGGAAGCGCACTTGTCATGAGCGCGTGTGGTAGTAGTGAAAGTTCTAGTAGTTCATCAGCAGATGGTGGTGAATGGAGTCCAACAAAACCGATTGAGATGATTGCACCAGCTGGAGCTGGTGGTGGTTGGGATACCACGGCTCGAACCATCTCAAAAGTGATGGAGAAAGAAAACGTGATCGATAAGCGTATGGCTGTTGCCAATAAACCTGGTGGTGGAGGAGCCGTCGGTTGGTCTTATGTGGATAAGAAAGGCGGCGACCACACCCTTTTCGTCACATCACCGCCGATTTTGTTCGTTCCGTTAAACGGTCAATCTGATCTTGGTCATAATGATTTTACGCCGATCGCTGGTGTTATCGCAGACTATTCAGCTTTTACAGTCCCTGCTAATTCACCGTACGACTCTATGAACGATCTTGTTGAAGCTCTAAAAGAAGATCCAACTTCCGTTTCGGTTGTGGGGGATTCTTCTCCTGGTAGTATGGATCACATGGCCTTCGTTAAAGCGGTAAAAGCAGCAGGTGTTGATATTAAGCAGCTGAAATACGTGTCAGCTCAAGATGGCAGTGGGATGAGCATGCTGCTTGGTAACAAAGTCGATGTTTACTCAACTGGTCTCGCTGAAGCAACGGAACAGGCACGCGCTGGTAAAGTGAAAGTGCTTGCCGTGACGTCTCCTGAGCCGCTTGAAGGTGAAACGGTATCAGAATTTCCAACGCTAAAAGAACAGGGAATCGATGACGAATTCATTGTTTGGAGAGGGATTATGGGACCAAAAGATATGAGTGCTGAAGCGAGAGCATTCTATGAGCAAGCTGTGAAAGACATGATGGAAACGGACGAGTGGAAAGCTCAGCGCGATAACTTTGGTTGGAATGATAACTTTATGTCAGGTGAAGAATTCCAAGCGTTCCTTGATCAAGAAAAAGAAACGATGGAATCACTTTTGAAGGAAGTCGGTCTAGCAAAATAAGAAGGGAACGAAAGGTTAGCACATGCTGACCTTTCGTATTACATAAAAGGCAGGTGACACGCTATGCTCGCTAGTGTTGAACGAAAAGTAGCTTTGTTTTTGTTCGTATTTTCGTTTGCATATCTCGTCTTTACTTTTAACCTACCACCATTTCCGTATGCCATCGTCGATGCTGATGCGCTTCCGAAAGGACTCGGATTTTTACTCGCGGCACTTTCAATTCTATTGTTTATTCAAAATCCTGTTCATGACAGAAAGAAAAGTAATATGAAAAAAGATGAAGTGCTGATGTTGCTTGCAGTTGCTGGCCTCATATTCGTCTATATTCTTTTATTTGAGCTACTTGGATTTGTTGTGGTCACGATTCTTTTCTTACTCGTTACGTCGCGATTGTTAGGTTATACAAAATGGAAGTCGTTGATTGCCGTTGCGGTTGGCTTTACGCTTGTGCTCTATTTTTCCTTTAATTACTTACTACAAATCTATTTACCTCAGGGGATCTTACCCTTTTAGAAAGGAGGAAAGATGATGGATACGATTTCGAATATGCTGTATGGCTTTCAAGTTGTTTTAACGTTCCAAAATATCCTGTTTGTCTTTATCGGCGTTCTTGCTGGGACACTAATCGGAATGCTCCCTGGACTTGGTCCTATCTCAGCGATTGCGATCATGATTCCGTTAAGTTATGGCATGGACCCGGCTTCAGCTCTTATTCTCATGGCTGGGGTTTACTACGGGGCCGTTTTTGGCGGTTCAACATCATCCATTTTATTAAACGCACCGGGAATATCGGGGACCGTTGCAACCTCCTTCGACGGGTACCCGCTCGCGAAGCAAGGTATGGCAGGGAAAGCACTAGCCATTGCCGCCATCTCATCATTTGCGGGTGGGACAGTGAGTGTCGTTGCCCTCATGTTAGTTGCTCCCCTGATGGCAAGCTTTGCGGTCTCGTTCGGACCAACTGAATACTTTGCTCTCATGCTGCTCGGGTTAACAGCCATCGCGAGCTTGTCGGAAGGCTCAACTGTAAAAGCATTGATATCTGCCACAATTGGATTGATCATCGCTACGATTGGCGTCGATCAGCAGACAGGGACACAGCGTTTCACGTTTGGTAGCCCGAATCTTCTTGAAGGTATCGACTTTTTGATCATTGCACTTGGACTTTTTGCGCTTGCTGAAGTATGCTCGTTAATTCTGTCTAGGAAATCGAAAATGATGGGCGGAAATACGAACGTAGGCTCGTTGAAAATCACGAAGAAAGAAGCAAAAGACATCTCGGGACCGATTGCGAGGCACTCTGTGCTCGGATTTATCCTTGGAGTGCTCCCAGGTGCTGGTGCAACGATCGCTTCGTTCATGTCGTATATTACAGAGAAGAAGATTTCAAAGGACCCTTCTTCGTTTGGAAAAGGGAACATCAAAGGACTAGCTGCACCCGAGACGTCGAATAATGCTGCAACGAGCGGGGCTTTCGTTCCACTTTTAACACTAGGGATTCCTGGCTCTGGGACCACTGCAGTTCTTCTTGGGGCTCTCCTCGTTGTTGGTGTTCAACCTGGACCTTTGATGCTTACTGATCACCCAGATGTATTTTGGGGTGTGATTGCAAGTATGTATCTCGGTAACATTTTCTTACTTGTCCTGAATTTGCCGCTCATTCCGTTTATCGCGCGTATTCTCTATATTCCAAAAGCGCTGTTGATCTCGCTTGTGATTATTTTCTGTATGATCGGAGTGTATGGGGTTAGTTTCAGCACGTTTGATCTTTATCTTCTACTAGCATTTGGGATAATCGGGTTTATTATGAGACTCATAAACTTTCCAGCAGCGCCACTCATTCTTGCATTTATTCTAGGAGGAATGATGGAACAATCCTTTAGGCAAGCACTTACGATTTCAAACGGAAGCTACATGACGTTTTTTGATAGCACGGTAACCGTCGTTCTACTTGTTCTTTCAGTTCTTTCTCTCACGCTGCCTTTTATCAAAAGCAAGCTAAGTAAAAAGAAAGAAGAAGAAGAGAAGGAGCATTTAGCATCTTAAAAGAAAGAGAGAGCCGCTTTCATGATAGTTTGAAAGCGGCTCTTTACATTTGTTAGTTATACTGGATGATAGCGTCGCTCAGGTCGGCCTACCGATCCATAGGACAGATCAGCATCCACATTTCCTAGCGAAACCATGTATTCTAAGTATCTTCTTGCAGTTGTTCGACTACATCCCATCACACTGCCAACTTCTTCTGCCGTCATGCCTTGAGGCGTGTGCTCTAGCAGAACTTCTTTCAATTTCGATAGTGTTAAAGGATCGATTCCCTTTGGAGCGGCTTCGGTTACGGTAGCCCTCTTAGCGCCATGTCTCGTAAACAAGTGATCTACTTCTTCCTGACTCACGATTTTCTGACGGTTCATTTCTCCACGGGTTTCCTTGAATTTTTCAAGAGTTTGCTTAAAACGATCAAAGATAACCGGTTTAATGATATAATCGATCGCACCGCCACGAAGCGCTTCTTGAACTGCTTCTATTTCTTTTGCAGCGGTTATCATCATGACGTCCGTTTCTTTGTAATGTTCACGAATGTGCCACAGCAATCCCAGTCCGCTTTCTTCTGGAAAAAAGATATCGAGTAGAACGAGGTCTGGCTCTAGAATTTCAAGAAGTTCTTTTCCTTCGGTAATGCTTGAAGCAACTCCAATAACAGTGTAACCAGGGACGTTTTCCGTGAACTTCTGGTTGATTCGAGCAATTCGCTGATCATCCTCAACAATCAATACTTCAATTTCAGACATTGGTATCATCCTCCTTAGGAATCACAACTGTGAAAGCAGCGCCACCGTAACGGCTTCTGGATATCGTGACATATCCGCCGAGATAATCGAGTGCATTTTTCACGAGAGAAAGTCCGATTCCTCGATCTTTTCCATCCTTACGACTAAACCCTCTTACAAAGATCTGTTCCATTTCATCATCATGTATGCCGTTCCCCGAGTCTTCTATTTCAAAGATCAAGTCTCTTCCAATATCCGTCATGAAGAGGTGAATCATTCTCTCATCTTCCTTTTTCTCAAGGACAGCATCCATTGCATTATCGATTAAGTTTCCAACGATCGTAACGATTTTTTCTTGCTCCACCCATTCAGGAAGATCACTCATATTGCTTTCTTCATCGATTGAAAACTGAATATGCAGCTCATGAGCTCGGTGGTACTTACCCAGTATTAGCGCTGAGATGATAGGGTTTGGTACAGCCTTCACTAATAGCTGAACAACCTCCTGATATCCAATCGCTTCCTTATGTATTAAGTCGATGGCTTCATCATATGCACCTAACTGAATCAATCCTAAAATGGTATACAGCTTATTGGCGTATTCGTGTGTTTGAGAGCGAAGCACATTCGCGTAGCTTTGAACTTGAGAGAGTTCTCGTGATAGCGCTTCGATTTCAGTTTTTCTTCTAAAACTAGAAACAACGCCCGTGACCTCACCTTTTTGAATGATTGGAATTCGGTTCACAATCACATGATTTTCCCCTATGATGCTTTCTTGATCATATTCTGCTTTTCCGGAATGTAAAACATCTGGCATTCTTGTGTTTGGTAAAACGGACAGAATATGTTGTCCTTCTAAACTTTCTTTTTCATCTCGATTCAGCATGCGATGCGCCTCTTGATTGGCAAGTGTGATTTCACCCTTCTTATCAACCGCAATAATTCCTTCTCGAATCGTTTGAAGAATGGTATTTCGTTCTAAAAACATCGCTCCGATTTCGGAAGGTTCGAGACCAAAAATAGACCGCTTTACGTTTTTTGCAATGAAAAAACCACCTGCTAAACCGAGTAACAAGATCGTTCCTATTAAACTCATCACTTTTAACTCGAATCGATCGACTTTCTGTTCGATATCCTCTATTAGAAAGCCTACGGAGACGATGCCGATAATCTCTCCATCGTCAAAGATTGGCGTTTTCCCTCTTAAGGAGGACCCAAGAGATCCTTCTGCTTTTGAGACGTAGGATTCCCCGCCCACCAAAGCTTGCTGGCTATCTCCACCTACCATCGGTTTTCCAATCCGATCAAGTACAGGGTGCGCTACACGGATGCCATCTTTATCGCCAACCACAATAAATTCAGCTTCTGTTTTAGACCGAAGATCCTCAGCGATCGGTTGAATGATTTCCGATGGATTCTCTGACTTCATCGCTTCGATCACCGCTGGCATCATCGCGACAGATTGCGCTACATTTAACGCACGCTCTCCCATCTGCTCCTCAACACTTGTTGAATATAAATGTGTAAAAATCAGTCCAATACTAAACAAAACTGTAAATAAGAGTGCCAATATCATTAATGATAATTTAGTTTGAAGAGAAAGTGATTTCATTCTATTCATTTAGTTGCATACACTTCCTGACTGAATTGTCTTACTATTATTCTACCGATGACATTGGAAGAGTACAAGGAGGGACGTAGGGACAGGTTCCATGTCCCAGTTGAGATAACAGGTGAGCGGGACAATGAACCTGTCCCCATGTCCCTCCTATGTGAGCGTCTCTCTCATCCTCGTCATAGCCAGAACACCGGCTAAGATAGGAAGGAGGGCGACGAGTCCGATCGCCCAGGATACCGATAGCATGTCGGCGACGACTCCGGCTATAATTGCTCCGAACGCATAGCCACTGTCACGCCAAAAGCGGTAGATTCCTAGTGATGTCGCGCGCCATTTCGGATGAGCGACATCGCTGACAGAGGCGATGATAGTCGGATAGACGAGTGCTGTTCCGATTCCTAACAAGATGGCTGAAGATAGCCACAGAGAAAACGTGCTGACGAGCAGCATAAGCCAGAGTGAGAGTCCTTGGAGTAGCATTCCCGATACGATGAGCTTCTTTCGTCCGATTCGGTCACTCCACATCCCCGTGAAAAGCTGGAAGAAACCCCAGGCTGCAGGATATGCGGCGACGACCGTTCCGATTTGGCCAACGGTTAGCCCGCTCGTTGCGAGGAAAATTGGAAACAGTCCCCACGCCATGCCGTCTTTGAGATTTGTCGTAAGCCCAGCGAAGCTACTCGTAGATAAATTACGGTCACTCCAGGATGTTCGCTTAAAGATCTCTATCGAGGAAAGAGGATCTTCTGATTCTTGCTTTGCTTGAACGTTGACGTGTTCGTCGGTATTTTGGACGGCGAGTGATAAAACGAACCCGATTACGACGAGAGCGATGCCAATATAGAACGGTTCTGGACTTAGAGAATAGACAGAGGCAATGTATCCAGAGACGATCGCCATCAGAGCGACGCCGATGTAGCCTGCGAATTCGTTCAAGCCAATTGCTAGCCCCCGTTGATTAGTTTTTGCAAGGTCGACTTTCATGTTGACCGTCATCGACCACGTCAACGCCTGGTTGATTCCAAGTAATACGTTCGCGGCGACGACGACCCACCACGCATGAGCGAAGATGACCATAAGAGGGACGAAGAATCCGAACGCCCACCCAATGAGAAGGACACGCTTTCTTCCGTAGCGATCTGCAAGTTCCCCAGCGAAAAGGTTAATGATTGCTTTTGAAAATCCAAAGCTCACGATGAAGGAAAGAGCTGCACTCGTGGAAGCGAGCCCAAACCGCTCTTCACCGATTATTGGGAGGATCGTTCGCTCAAGCCCGACCATCGACCCGACAAATAGGTTGATAAGGACGAGAAGAGAAAATGGTATGAGATTTTGTTTAATTCCAATTTCCACAGGTTTTGTCAAAGGTATCACCTCTTTCTTACGAAGTCGTCTGTTTGTTTATGATAATGTTCGCGCCATTCATGTACACCGGCCTCTAACCGGACCGCTTGATAGCCTAGAACCTTCAGACGCTCGACGGCTTCTGTCGCATACACGCAGTATGCTCCACGACAGTAGGCGATGACTTCTTTGTCCATAGGCAGGAGACTGATGTGCTCGTTCAATGCCTCGATTGGAATTGATAACGCGCCATCGATATGTTCGTTCACATATTCTTCTTGAGGGCGGACGTCGATGAGAACATGCTCGTTCGTATCTCGGCGGTTAAGCCATTCCTCGAGCGTGATCGTTTCAAGATCGTCGCTACGGACGATAAATTCATCACGTAATCGAGTTACGTCCTCGATCTGTTCTTCTGCAATTGTCTTGATTGCGAAAAGGAGGTCGACGACTTTTTCGTTCGCAAGTTGGTAGATGACGTAGTTTTTTTCTTTCTCATAGCGGACTAGCTGCGCTTCCAATAGAGCGTGGAGATGCTTGGACGTGTTCGCAGTGCTCATCGCTGTCTCCTTCACTAGCGTTTCAACGGTTTTTGGGGATTGCGAAAGCAGATCGAGAAGCTCGATTCGTTTAGGGCTCGATACTACTTTTCCAATTTGTGTGAATCCCGCATAGATTTGGTCTTTGAACGTTCTTGGATCCAATGGAAGTCCTCCTATCTATTCAACTAATTAGTTGAATAGTAGCGTATGGCTGCTTCCTTGTAAAGGAACATGTTTGTTAGAGAAAGCGTAAGACAGCGTTAGTTTGATGGATAGTATAGAGGAATACTTAGAATATCTTTTTTGGGGTGAATAGTGAGAGGATATTCATAAATGCAAAAACCACCCGCCTCACAAAAGGAGAACGGTTGGTTTTTGTCTTAATGAACCTGTCCCCATGTCCCGAAAAAAAACCACCCGCCTCACAAAAGGAGGCGGGTGGTTTTCTTTATCCAACAGCAACTTTCTCACGAACTTCTTCAAGCTGAATACGTTGCTCTGTCTCATAATCGAAGTAGTGACAGCGATCCATGTCGAGCTTCAGGGTGACGGATTCCCCTGATTCCGGACGGAGTGCGGCGTCCACTCTTGCAAGGAGAGGGAGCTCCGTTGATTCTGTGTACAAGTACGTTTCGGCACCGAGTGATTCAACGACGTCGACGGTGGTGGTAATGGTGGTCGCGTTCGTTAGCTCAGTTTGATCATTCTCGTGATACAAGTCTTCCGGTCGGATGCCGAGCGTGATTGGCTTGTTCAGGTAGCCGTCTGCCTTTAGCTTCGTCATGTGAACATGTGGAACGGTTAGGTTTGTGCCCTTGATCTCCACGTACCCTTCTTTCAAAACACCGGTTACGAGATTAATAGAAGGAGAGCCGATGAACTGGCTCACGAACGTGTTAACGGGATAATCGTAAACATCCTTAGGTGAGCCAACTTGCTGGATCACACCGTCCTTCATGACGACCATGCGGGTTGCCATCGTCATTGCCTCCGTTTGGTCGTGCGTAACGTAAATCGTCGTCGTCTTCAGCCTGTGGTGCAGCTTAATGATTTCCGCGCGCATTTGACTACGAAGCTTTGCATCGAGGTTTGAGAGCGGCTCGTCCATGAGAAACACCTTCGCATCTCTCACGATGGCCCGTCCTAATGCGACGCGCTGTCGCTGTCCGCCAGATAGTGCCTTTGGTTTTCGATTGAGCAATGCTTCAAGTCCTAGGATCTTCGCTGCTTTTTGAACGCGTTCGTTAATCTCCGCTTTCTTCATTTTTCGAAGTTTTAACCCGAATGCCATGTTGTCGTACACGGACATGTGCGGATAGAGGGCGTAGTTTTGGAACACCATGGCGATATCGCGATCTTTCGGTGCAACACCGTTCATGTGCTTTTCGTCAATAAACAGGTCACCGTCTGAGATTTCTTCAAGCCCAGCAATCATTCTGAGTGTTGTCGACTTCCCACAACCTGATGGCCCGACGAGGACGATAAACTCCTCGTCTTTGATGTCGATGGAAAAGTTGTCGACGGCTTTTGTTTTTCGATCATAATATTTGTTAACGTCATGTAGCTTTACTTCAGCCATTGGAAGACCTCCCGTTACGCTTAGTCTTTACTTTACGATGTTCTCAGCCTTCTTTTGTGCATCATCGAGCGCTTTGTCCGCTGAGATGCCTTCTACGAAGACTTGATCGAACGCCTTGTTAATCGCTTCGGTTTCCACCTGGTTCCATTTCGGGAAGAGTGGGGTAGGGCGAGCGTATTTCAGTTCGTCGACCGCGACTTCGAAGTTTGGATTCTCACTTAAAAATTCCTGCATGTTTTCTTTTGCTGAGTATCGGACTGGTAGATAGCCGGTACCTTTCGACCATTGTGCGGTCACTTCTGGTTTTGAGAAGTAGGTCATGAATTGAAATGCAGCCTGTTTCTGTTCATCAGATGCTTCCTTTGGTATAACGCCGCTCGATCCACCGATCGGAACCCTGAGCTCTTCTCCTTCAAACTTCGGGAAGAACGCCGCCCCGATGTTCTCATCCATCGCAGCCATGTCCGCCGTTGATCCTGTTACCATTGCGGCTTTCCCTTTTGACAAATCTCCGATCGTGTCATACCAGTACGCCCAGCCTTCACCGCCGTAGTGCACTTTGCTGACGCCGTCCTTATGAATCATGTCGCCCCAGAACTGGAGTGCTTCCTTCGCTTCTGGTGAGTTAAGCGAAACCTCTTCTGCCGTATCGCCTAGCTCTGCGCCGTTTGACCAAGCGAGCCCAGAGAAAAACCAAGGGTAGCGGATCGGTTCGAAACCAATGTCAATTGCGCCTTTTTCCACAAGTTCGTTCGAAACGCTTCTCACACCTTCCCACGTTTCAATGCGAGAAGGATCGATTCCATTTTGTTCAAAAATGTCTTTTCGATAGTAAAGCATCGGTACGCTTCGGTTTAATGGAAGACCATAAATACTGTCGTCCTGTGAAGCTGCTTCAATAAAACCATCTACATAGTCATCGAGTTCGAGATTGCTTTCTGTAATCGAATCGTTTAGTTCATGTAGGTGACCGGAAGACGCAAACGTCTGAAGGGTCGCATCATCTAACTGTAAAAGCGCCGGATACTGTTTAGACTGAAGAGCGAGTTGGAACTTGTTTGTGATTGTCGGATAGTCTTTCATAAATACAAGTTTCACGTTGATGTCCTCGTGCTTTTCGTTGAACTCCTTCGTGATCGCTTCGAGTTCTTCCCCGAGGTTGCCACTCATCGCATGCCAGAATTCAATTTCAACGGGCCCACTTGAGGCGTTTGTATTTTCACCCGAATTGGTTGTGCTTGATCCACAGCCTGCTAGAACGACGAGAAACAGAAGTGCGAACGTAAACAGTTTGAACGGTTTGAAAGTCATGAGAAAGCTCCTTTTTGGATGGTTTTGTTAATCCTTCATGCCCTGGTACATAACACCTTGTATATAAAGCTTTTGTAAAAGCAAGAACAGCACCATGACCGGTAGAACGCTGACGGTGTTTGCCGCCATAACGATCGGCCACTGGATTCCGTAAGCCCCGTCAACCTGAACGAGCTCAGATAGTGCCAGGGAGATCGTCTTCACGCTGTCGCTCGTTGTAACGACGAGAGGCCAGAAGTAGTTGTTGTATTGATACGTAAACACGATGATGCCAAGCGTTGCCATCGTTGGGAGCGTGAGTGGCGTGACAATTTTAAAAAGGATGCGTAGGTGCGATGCCCCGTCAATTTTAGCCGACTCGATTAACGCTTTTGGAATTTGTCTCAAGCCTTGATACATAAGAAAAATGTTGAACCCGGTCACGGCACTCGGGATGATGAGCCCTTTGTACGTATCGAGCCAGTTAAGGTTTGCGAGCGTCAAATACGATGGGATGAGCGTCATGTGCGCTGGCAAGAACATCGTAAAAATGAAGATGATCAATAAGAGTTTTCTACCTTTAAACGAGATGAACGTGAGCGCGTAGCTCGCAAACAGCGCGAACAAAACGGAAAGGACCGCGACAGAGATGGCATACACCATCGTGTTGGATAAGTATTGTAGAATCTCACCAGATCGGAACACTTCCAAGTAGTTTGACCACTGTGGGTCTGATACCCAAAGGGACATGCGGGATGAATTCGCTTCGTCCTGCGTTTTCAAGCTCGTTAAGATCATCCAGAGGAGCGGAATGCTCATGAGAAAGCTGATGATCGTGAGCACGGTATATTTTGTGAATTTGCCTGCTATAGACACGTGTTTCTCTCCCTTCTAATGGTGAACCCATTTTCTTGAGATGACGTATTGAACGATTGTAAATGCGATTAAGAACAAGAAGATAATGATCGCGATCGCAGACGCATAGCCGATGTTAAAGAACTGAAACGCATGTCGGTAAAGCATATAGACGAGCACGTTCGATGAGTTTGATGGTCCTCCTTGCGTCATAACAGCGATCTGGTCGAACGTTTGGAACGCTTCGATAATCGCGACGATCACGACGAAAAACGTGACTGGTGAAATGAACGGCAGCGTGATGTAGCGGAAGAGCTGCATCCGGTTCGCTCCGTCAAGCTTGCCTGCTTCAAAGAGGTGGTGCGGTACCGACTGGAGTCCAGCCAGGAAAAACATCATGTAGTAGCCGATCGCCTTCCAAAGTCCCATGATGATAAGGGAGAGGAGTACCGTGTCAGGCGAAGAGAGCCACGCGCTTTCTGGGAGTCCAAGTGCTCGTAGTATCTGGTTGAACAGCCCATCGTCAACATCGTAAAGGGACATCCACACGATCGACACCGCGATGATCGGTGTGATGTGCGGCGAGAACAAAAGCGTACGGTACAGCGAGATACCCTTGATGTTGTCATTGACGAGTAGGGCAAGAATGAGCCCGAGCACAACGACTCCGATCACATAGAACGTCGTGTAATAAAATGTGTTCATCATCGACTTAACGAATGCTGGATCGTTCAAGAGCGCATCGTAATGCTCGATCCCGATAAACTGCGGCGTGCTCAACATGTCCCAATCGAAAAAGCTCAAGTAAAACGAATACCCGATTGGATACAGCCAAAAGACCGCTAGAAGAATGAAGGCAGGGAGGATGAACAGCCAACCTGATATATTTTCGACGGTGAAAATGGTACGTCGCCTTTTTGCCCCCGTCTTCTCTCGCCCTTTCGTGAGAGAGGAGGAGCGAGGGATTGCATAGTTGGAATCAGTAAGCTGGTTCTTCAATCGTGTTTCCTCCTTTTGTTAGAATCGAAGAGAGCGGATCGCCGTCCATTTTATGAGGCATGATGTCTCGTGTTACTGCGATTGTCGGTGCGATGTCGACGATGTGCGCCTCATCGATGTTGCTTCCACTGGAGAAAGAAGGGCCGCTCGCAATCATGAATCCTTTTAAAAGCGGATGTTCAGGAGAGTAGCCGTGCGTTGCCAAGTAAGAACTATCACCTAGAAGCTCTCCAGCTTCAACGTCATCTTTTGAAAGGTAGCCTTCTTTTAGCTCAACGATAAAGTCAGGCGTATGACCAAATTCGTCGAGGTCAATCTTCGGTAAGCCTCGTTCAGGGAAGGCGTCCGTTGAAAGAACGTCAGCTACGTACGGCAGCGATTGGAACAGGTCCTTTGCTTCCTGTTGGCGGTCGATCGTCTGGTCCGTTCCGTAAACGAAGAGGCACCCGTCGTTGCTGACAGCAGTGAAGGAATAGCCGAGCCCGTTTTCGTTCAGGAGGCGGTTCGGATAAAACGCCGTATGCACGTCGAGGTGACCGTGATCGGAATAAAGGATCACGTCCGTCTCTTGCTCATCAAGGTACGCCATCAGTTCGCCAACGAGTTCGTCGATATAGGTGATGGCGTCGTACACTTGTGATGAACGATTCCCATAATCGTGAAGCAAGCTGTCTATGGAGAGGAAGTGTCCCATGATGAAATCAGCGTCTTTTTCTTTAAGGATGTAGAGCAAGATTTCCTTTGTGAGCCAGTCCTGTTTATCTCCTAGTGCAAAATCGGAACTCCACTCACCATAGCGATCGACCGGGAGAGTTTTCTTTAGCTCATCCCAGAAGTCTGGAGTAGCGTATTGCTCAAAAAGCGCCTGGTCATAAAACTCAGGGATGTTGTAAGAAATGTTTGTAGCCTCTCTCGTTAGCGGCCAGCACACCGACGCCGTCTTCATCCCTTTCTCAGCGAGGAGATCATAGAGCGTTGAAACTTTGATGATGTCTTCCTTCGACCCAAGCTGATCGCCCCAATGATGCCGAATTTCGTTCGTTGTTCGGTCATAAACAGAATTGCCTAGAACCCCATGACGATCAGGATGACAGCCTGTGATTGCACTCGTGTTCGCCGTCCATGTGACGCTCGGATACGTCGTCGTCAATCTGGAAACGAGACTGCCTTCTTTGATCAGCTTTTTAAGATGAGGCGCATTTACGGAAGGGTCTTCCAAATATGCTCCAGCTAATCCATCGATACAGATGAGAAGCGTTCGGTTGTTCATTTCACAATCCTCCTGTTACAAGTGATTGACGATAGGTATCATAAAGGTCCTTGAGTCGTTCGACGGTGCGAACGTCTCCCGTCATTGGAAGCATTTTCTTACCATGTAAATCGATTAGAACGGAATGGAGACCTGCGTTGATGCCACCCTGGATGTCCGTAAGCGGGTTGTCGCCGATCATCACCGTATCCTCTGGCGTAAGCCCGAACCGTTTCAAAGCGGTATCGTATAAGTAGGCGTCAGGCTTTCCAATAATAAGTGGCTCGATGCTCACGGTTGCCTGAATGGCCGCAACGAGGGCACCTGTTTCTGGAACGTCATCACCCGTTTGAATCGGATGCGTGTGGTCCATGTTTGTAGCTACGAGCAGAGCGCCTTTTTGAACGTGGATGGACGCATCCTCGAGCTTTCTGTAAGTGAATTCCAGGTCTCTTCCGACGAGGACGACGTCACAATGGGCATTTACGCTATGTAAAAGCGTGTGACCGCTTCGTGCGACGTTTTCCTTAAGTGCGTCTGAGCCAATCACGTATACATTAGAAGGACCGAAGTGGTCGGTTAAGAATGTCCCTGCGCAATCGGTTGGGCAAATGATTTCCTCTTCTTCAGCGGGAACACCGAACTTTGCGAGCTTCATTCTGATCTCTGCAGCGTTCAACGTCGAATTGTTTGTCATGAACGCGATCGTTTTTCCTTCTTTGCGTAAAAGGGTAAGTAAATCAGTTGCCCCGTCGATCAGCTTTGTGCCGGCATAAATCGTGCCATCTAAATCAAATAAAAATCCTCTGAAGTTGTTCATCCTTACTGCTCCAATCCTAAAGTTTCAAGTTCCAAAGCTCTGGTTTCCCAGATACAACTGCGCTTGCTCCGGCTTCGAGGATTTCCTCGATCTCTTCCTGTGTGTTCAACAACCCACCGACGATGAGTGGTTGTTCAATCTCCTTTTTTAGATCCCGTATCACACGAGGCATCAAGCCTGGCATGATTTCAATCGCGTTCGGTTGATTCTGCTTCACGGAGCGGATGCTCATCGCGAATGCCTGTGTGTCGATGATAAAGTTGTGCTGAATGGCGAGAAGCCCGGACTCTTTTGCACGTTTGATCAGTCGGCCCTTCGTCGTCACGATGCCTGTAGGCTGAACTCTGTTTGCCAGGTAGTCGACAGCTTCGTTGTTGTTCGCGAGTCCTTTGATGAGATCGACGTGAAGGAAGGAGTATTTTCCTGCCTCATGGATTGTTTTCACAATGTCTTCGATGTTCGACAAGTTCCCCGTCATCATCGAGATGATATCGACGTTCGAATCGATCGCCTCCTGTACGTGCGCTTCTTCGCGAACGGCAGCGACCATCGGGTTTAGATCAGTTAATTGAATCATGTAAATTCCCTCCTGAACTCACGAAATAAAAAAGAGAAAATCCATCCATGTCAAAAGAGGACGCGCCGAAAATAAGAGCATAGTGCTCCGGAACGTGTTTCCTTCTTTTGACATGAACAAGATTTTCTCCGTATGATCTCCACTTGTTCTATCAATCAGTTATTCAATTACAACTACAGCTTACAACGTGTTTATAAAGTCGGTATTAAGGAAAACGTCGAATTTTGTAAATAAATATGGAGGGTTTGTAAAGGGACGTGGGGACAGGTACCATGTCCCAAATTAGTAGAGATGGAAGAGAGGGACAGTGAACCTGTCCCTTTGTCCCATGTCCCTTTGTCCCAAAGAATTGTGCTGTTCCTGTTGAAATATTTAGATTATTGTGTATAATTCGATTCATTAGCTATTCGACTTGTCATACGAGGTGAGCATTTGATCCGTCGATTTACCTGTCGAAACCACTGGCATAAGGGGGTGTAGTCTATGAAAATCTTAGAATCAATCAGTAATCTTGCAGGAAAATACTTCGCTCTATGGGTGATTGGAGTAGCACTGATTGCTTACTTCATTCCAACACCGTTCTTGGGGTTAGGAAGTTACATTACGATTCTATTAGGAGTCGTGATGTTTGGAATGGGACTTACACTAAAGCCAGTAGACTTTAAATTGGTTCTAAAAAAGCCTGTTCCTGTCATCATAGGAGTTGCGGCTCAATTCATCATCATGCCTTTGATCGCCTTGCTTCTAGCCATCGTCTTTCAGCTGCCCGCTGAATTAGCTGCTGGTCTTGTATTGCTAGGATCTGTACCTGGTGGAACATCGTCGAACGTGATGGTTTATTTAGCAAAAGGGAATCTTGCTCTTTCTGTTGCGATGACATCGTTGTCTACAATGCTCGCACCGATCGTAACTCCACTCATATTGTTAGCACTAGCCGGGCAATGGTTACCAGTGGATCCCATCGCTATGTTTCTATCGATCGTACAAGTCATCATCGTACCGATTACGTTAGGGGTACTCGTTCGAAAAGTGTTTCCAACCGCGGTTGATAAAAGTTCTGCCGTTATCCCTCTGATTTCAGTCATGGCGATCATTATCATCGTGTCTGCTGTTGTTTCAGCAAACGTTGAAAGTATTACAACGTCAGGTTTATTGATCTTCTCAGCTGTGATGGTTCATAATCTATTAGGACTCTCGCTAGGCTACGTTACAGCATTAGTGATGAAGTTAGATGAAAGTAAACGCCGTGCGATTTCGATTGAAGTCGGTATGCAAAACTCTGGACTCGGTGTTGCCCTCGCAACGGCTCACTTCGGTCCACTAGCGGCACTTCCAAATGTCATCGCAGCAGTATGGCATAATATATCAGGGCCGATTCTTGCTACGATTTGGTCGAAGAAGCCGATTGAAGGAAAAGAGAGTGATTCAACCACTCAGGTTAAAACTGAATTGCAAAGAACCGGAATTTAAAAGAAAGCCCAGGTCATATTCTCGATGACCTGGGCTTTCTTTGAATAAATATGCCATAGCGTGTCAGACCGACAAAGTCTGACACGCTATATGTTTAGTAGATGGATCGCTTCAAGCATGTTCCACGCTCCCTGTAGGTGAGAGGGACAGTGAACCTGTCCCTCCGTCCCCCAAAAAAAGGAGACATGACGAACGATGACGAATTAATAGAGAATAGCTCCTATTACTAAAGTTCGGCATCAAATCAAGAATCACTCAAGTAGTGAAGGGGGAATGAATGTGAACGACCTTTCTCGTGCAGTGCTAGATCACGTTTCTTACGGAGTCTTAGCCATCGACACGGAATATCGCATCACGTTACTTAATAAATCCGGAGCAAGTTTACTAGAATTATCACCTGAAGAAGTGCTGGGGAGAGACATGTATGAGGTGTTCCCGGATGCTCCTGAAGAGGTTCGGCACGTAGAGAGGACGGTTAAAACTCATAAAGAATATCACATCGATGTGATGCCTTATCAATATGGGAAATACGATACATTCCTCTCGATTCAAACGAGACTGCTACGAGAAGATGACATCGTCGTCGGTGCAATGGTTGAGTTTACAGATGTCACGGACCTCTATAAAAAACAATTGCAGCTCGTAAGTCGTGTCGAAAGCTTGTCAGTAAACGTCATTCCTCTTAGTAAAGGAATCGCGGTACTTCCTCTTCAATCCACGATGGATGAAAATGAGTTTAATCATATCATCGATAAAGGGGTCGAAAGGGTTTCGGAGCTCAGGGTGAGTAGATTAATCCTCGACCTTTCCTCGATTGGAAACATTGATCCAGTTCTTCTCGCAAACATTCAAAAGCTAGTAAAAACAGTTTCCCTCATCGGTACGAACGTCATCATCACGGGAGTCCGTCCGTCTGTCGCAATCGAATGGAGTAAATCGCATGAAGAGAACGTTCAAGCAGCTTTTTATCAGAATTTAGGAATCGCATTAAGAGACGTGTTTGGGTGAGGGACGAAGGGACAGGTTCCTTGTCCCAGTGACATATCAGGTGAGCGGGACAGTGAACCTGTCCCTGTGTCCCAGAAAAGAGGTATGCCCATGAATGAGTTACAGAAAGTAATCGACACCTTCAAATTGAACGTGCTAGCAGTCGAGAATGTTCCAGAGTCATTTAGTTCGACTGTATACAAGGTGAAACTCAGTGATCAACAGCTTGTATATATTAAAATTCAATACACCAAGGTCAAACGGGATCGTGAAGTAACGGTTCTCAAGCGTTTACATAACGAACTGCCTGTGCCGAAACTGCTAGATTACTGGGAAGGTGATGATGACATCACTGGAGCACTATTATTATCTGCAATCGATGGGGTTCCTCTTTCTGAAAAAGTTGACCCCGCTTTGGCGTATGATATCGGTGTTCATCATGCCAAACTACATGCCATCGTTCCAGAGAAATTGGATTTCGAGAGTGCCGTTTCGAACGAGTATGACGATTGGTCTCAGTTCATTGAACGACAGTTTTATTCATTTGCGGAGGATGTGAAGGAAGTCATCGATCACAGGTTGTATGAGCGATCACTTCACCATTTTCACCAGCTCCAGCATTCTCTTCCACCTAAAGATGGTCCGAGTTTTATACATATGGATTTTCGTCCAGGAAATATTTTGGTTTATGAGAATCGCGTTGCAGGGATTATTGATTTTGAAAGTGTCAGAATCGGTTCAACAGAAATCGACTTTACAAAGATTAATCGTGATATCTTCAGCGTCTTTCCCGGAACGTTAGAAGCCTTTCAGGAAGGGTATCGAACGGTTCGCCCACTCATCGATCTAGAAAAAGTTTTACCTTTTTATGCATTCGTAGATGCTTTCAACTCGATTGGCTGGTGCAAAAGGAGAGGGATTGAAAGAAATCGGTCATTTATGGAGCGGAACTATGGTTTGTTAAGAGGGTTTCTCCATAAGACTTGAGGGACAGAGGACCTGTCCCCTTGTCTTGCAATCTGTTAAACTATGGAAGGAGAGAGGGACGTAGGGACAGGTTCCATGTCCCAATTAAACTAATTGATATTCACGTGAGAGGGACAGTGAACCTGTCCCCTTGTCCCGCAAAAGGAGCAATTACGTTGAAAAGACTACATAAAGTAAATGTCACGTTGTTTAGCTTATTACTAATCAGCTTAGTGCTCATGGTGCTGATCGTCTACAGAGATATAAACAGCAACTTAGGGATAGGGATCGTGATCGCTGGTTTGGTGTTCGTATTTCTCTATGTTTTTTATCTTGCCATCCTTGCAATCGTGAAATTGTTTGGAATGGACCGAGATGAAAAGAAGGGGAGGCTCCTTAAGTTTTTAGCTTGGTTTGGAGGTCTGACCGTAATGGATGTTGCGGTCTCGTTGATCACGTCAACGGATATACGTCCCCTTGATTTCTTCACGTCGTTCGGGATTGCGGTTGGGATCACGTTCTTCGATGTATTGTTTTTCAAGCAGCAACGGTATGACAAAGGCGTAACTCCTAAGTAGGGGTGCGTCTTTTTGTTTAGGGAAGGAGGTAACTGTATGAAGATAAGAGGAATCACCTATGTCCTAATCGGGGCAGGAAGCTTTGGGTTCACACCGATCTTTGTGAAGACAGCCTTTGGCTATGAGTACACATTAGGGCAGGTCAATCTTGTTCAGATGCTACTCGCCTTTTTATTATTGCTCGGTTTATGCCTGTTACAAGGGTTAAGAGTTAACCAGTCGAAAAATGATTTGATAAAAATCATGATGACAGGGACGGCGATGGGACTAACGAGCATCTTCTATTACGGTGCCATGTTGTATTTGAGCGCATCATTAGCCATCATCATGCTCTTTCAATTCGTTTGGATCGGCATGATCTACGAGTGGATCTTCAGCAAGGTCAAGCCGACCAGAATGAATTTCCTCTCATTACTCGTCACGTTGACAGGAGTTGTGTTCGCATCGAACATCATCGTTAGCGGGGTGTCGTCACTTCATCCCCTCGGCTTATTGTTAGGGTTTCTCGCAGGTGCATCTTATGCCGGTTTTATTTTCTTTAGTGGGCAAGTCGCAACAGAGTCCAACCCAATCGTACGCAGTATGCTGATGGTGGCTGGTTCTCTCGTTCTCGTCCTAATTGTGTTCATCAGAGACATCCCAACGATCGCTGTGATAGACGGTCGTTTGTGGTTATTAGGGGTAGGGCTTGCGCTCGTTGGAGGTGTTATTCCCACGCTGTTCTTTGCAAAGGGCGCTCCGCTCATTTCAGGAAGACTCGCGAACGTACTAAGTTCCATCGAACTCCCTGTTGCCATTATTTCGGCTATGATCGTGCTGTCGGAAGCCGTTTCGTTTTTACAGTGGATAGGGGTGCTGTTGATCGTTGCAGCAATCGTAATTAATGAACTCGGGGATATGGCGAGAGACAAAGCTCTTGAGTAAGGACGTGTTAAATATGGATGTTATTGCAGTTGTACTGATGTCGATCGGACTCATACTTGCGCCGGTAATCGGGTTCTTTTATCCTGCTTGGTTAAGGATGAAAGGAGAAGAGGTTAGTGAGAAAAAGCTCTACGGGATACGCGCTGCTGGAATCGGTGCGCTGCTGCTCATGTATGTGTTAACGCAGGCAATAAGGTAATGAGAGGGGGGATAACGTTGATCAGAAAGATGACATCAGAAGATCTACCAGAGTTGGTGGATATCTATATAGAAGTATTTCTATCAAGTCACGCAGCCATTCTACCACGAGATTTCTTAGAAACGGTTACATATAAAACGGTCCTCGATCGATTTGAGCGCATCTTCCAAAGTGACGTTCGACGTCCTTTTTCCTTCGTAAAAATATGCGATGAGAAAATCGTAGGATTTGTTCTTGGAACGTTCGCGTTACATCCTCCAAAAGGTCATAAAGGTGAAATCAAGATGCTCTATGTCTTGCAGGAGTATCAACATGTTGGAATAGGGAAGCAGCTCCTACAAAACGCGGTTCAGCATTTCTTGAACCATCATGTGGAGTCTATGTTTATCGGGACTTTCAAAGCGAACGAAGCTGCCAGAGCTTTTTATGACCGATTGGATGGGGAGGTTTTCAGTGAGCAGACCGATCTTATCAACGGCCATCCTCTTGTCACGGTAAACTATGGATGGTCTTCGATTCGTCGGTTGTTAGATTAAGTCTGACATTCGTAATAAACCTGTTAAACTATGGAAGAAGGGGTGGTGTCAGTGAGTGTTGAAACGCTAGAGAAGACGTTAAGAGAGTTAGATTGTGAAGCCGTTGACATGGATGCGCTTCTTCAAGAGATGCTAAGTGAAATCGGGACGACGGATCCGGTGCTGCGGGATGAGTTAATCTATCGCACGTTTTGTCATCTTGTGATGGAGAATCATCTAAGTGAAGAGCAGTTGATCGAAACGTTGAAGACATGTCTTGATGATCAGCATCTTTTCTATAAAATTGGAGCGGAAAAAGGTGAAGCCGTTTTTACTCGCTCATTTTCTGTACTGGTAATCGCATTGATTTTACATAAAGACCGCGAATCCTCTTTTTTACCAGATGAACTGATTCAAATTACAACTGAAGCAGTAGTGCGCTACCTTCAGGAAGAGTGTGATGTAAGAGGTTATGTGAAGGGGAAGGGCTGGGCGCACAGTATCGCGCACGGTGCTGATGCACTTGATGAAGCGATTCGTCATGATGTGTTTCGTAGAGAACAGATCGATTCTTGTCTGAATACGATTGCGGGCTGTCTCTTTAAAAAAGGTGTGTACGTTGACGATGAAGACGAGCGGTTACTGATGGCGATAGAGGCACTTCTTCATAAAGGGTTAAAAGATGATGTCCTCGCAACATGGGTGAAGCGAGTTGACGATGAGCTCACTTCTTCGTTCGACCAAGAAGGATTTAGCGCCGCGTTTTCTCATACGAAAGCGAACGTATTAGGCTTTCTTAAAAGTTGTTATTTCAGACTAAAATTTCGTCATGAGGCAAAAGAAACGATGACTGCGATCGAGCATGTACTAGAGAAATGGATGAAGAAGTTTTATGGAAGCGGTGAGTAACGGTGAGAAAGCGGAAAGAAAAAGGGTTTCTACGAGAACTTGGAGAATATACGTTTCTCGAGATCATCGCAAATATCCTCATGTTCATTCCACGCATGATCATGCGATTTTTCTGATAAAAGGAGAGGGAGAATGATTACATTTGTACCATGTGATGGCACGCAGCTCGAAGTTGAGAAGGAGATTTTCAATCGTAACCCTGCATATAATGTGATCGCGTTTGATAAAGAAACGCTAGATGACTCAGATCTACAAGAGCAGTATCGTGATATGAAGGAGTTTCATACTGAACGGTACTTGGTGAAGGAGAATGATCACGTTCTAGGGGTCATCGAATACGGCATGGAGAGTCCTCGATCTCGAAAGCCGTGGTTAAGTTTATTGATAATCGATAGGCAATACCAGGGGCGAGGCTATGCTAGGAAAGTGTACGGTCTTTATGAGAGTAAGATGGTTGAAAAAGGTGCCGATCTCATTCAAATCGCTGTCCATGCGGAAAATTCATACGCGTTACGTTTTTGGCGTTCGATTGGGTTTGAAGTTTATGATGAGCGGGCGTACGAAGGGAAGCAATACTATAGTTTAGATAAAACGTTAGCGAGGTTCTAAGAATGAAAGAAGAGGAGAATAAGAAAAAAAGCAGGTTTTTTGTTACTTTTGCTAGTTTGTTTTTAGGTCATCTTACTGTAGATACCTTCAACGGAAGCCCCTTCACGTGGGGGGAATATTTCATGGTGTCGTTTTTAGCGATGCTCATTCATATGTTTTTCTCTTGGGCATGGAATTCAAAGGAGTATAGGCAAGAACAGTAGATTTTAGAGGAGGCGGTACTGTGTTGTTCTTCTATTTAATCGTTTTAACCGTCATCTATCTCTTCGTAAGCGAAATTTACATGAAGCGAATGCTAGGTATTAAAGAGCGTAGTAGATGGATTTTCCATGATGAGAGGTATAAAGTTTCGATGATCATCGATGTTGTGATTGTACTTGCCTTCATTTTTATCTCATTTGAATTCATCGTTGAGAGACCAAATTCCCCAGCGATCGTGATGTTAATGCCATCGATGATCATGGCCTTTCTCATATCCATCAATCGTGGAGTGGAGGATTATCTTCAAGATCCAACGAGTAAAGCACATTACCATGAGTGGTTAGCTGCATGTATGGTCGTTCTTGCATTTGGAGTGTTCTATTTATGGGAAAGAGGAAGCATTTGAATTGGATGAACTTCTCGCTAGGAAGTTTTCTGCTTTTAGGTCGTATAAATACCGCTAGTCGATCAAATAAGGAGTTTAACAATGACCAACATTCGAGAAATGACGAGGGAAGACTGGGAAGAAGTGAAAGAAATCTATCGGTTCGGAATCGAGACGGGTAACGCAACATTTGAGCATAGCACACCTACCTACGAAGCGTTCATCTCGAACGCTGTTAATGAATGTACCTTGGTCGCAGTGGACGAACGTGGTGTTCAAGGGTGGTGTAAATGCAATCGATCGTCGAGTCGATACGTGTATCGCGGAGTCGGAGAGGTGAGCGTCTATGTTCATCCACGTGAAAAGGGGAAGGGAATCGGGAATTTGTTGCTGCAAACGTTAATCAAAAGGTCTGAAGAAGCGGGCTTTTGGACGCTAAGTGCTGGGATCTTTCCTGAAAATATCGGTAGTATTACGTTACATAAGAAGAATGGTTTTGAAAAACTAGGAATTCGGAAAAGGGTGGGACGCATGCAAGATGGGCGATGGCGAGATGTGATTCTATTCGAAAAAAGAAGTGATGTTGTAGGTGTTTAGTGCAGACGGTGGGGTGTTGAATGATGAAGACAGAGCGTTTACTCGCCATTGTGATTAAACTCTTGAATCAAAAGAAGATGACGGCAAAAGAACTAGCGGATTATTTCGAAGTTTCCGTTTGAACGATTCAACGTGATATGGAGTCCATTGAACTAGCGGGTATTCCAATCACTTCTCTATGAGATCCGCATTTCTTTTGCGTTTTCATAGTTTTCTTGAAGAATATGATAGACAGTACTAGAGGTAGATGCCTCTTTTCACATAACTTCAATTCCTGCCTATCCAGTCATGGTAGCTTGGACATACACTGTATAGAAACTAGAATAGGGAGGTTGAGAAGATGGGTGCTGACAAGAAGCATAGACGCGATGATGGCAGACTATTTGCTTTAGTTGTGGTTCTATTTATTCTATTAATTATCGTTGGTGCTGCTGGCTACGCAGGCGGAAGAGGTCGTTGTTGTAATGTTGGAGGCAACTACGGCGGAAACTACGGTGGTTTCGGAGGCGGCTTCTACTAAAATGAGCTGCTGGGCATCGGACATGCCCCTATAAAACCAGTGGAAAAGAGCGTTTCGTTTATGGAACGCTTTTTTTATTGGATGCGAATGCGATCTTTTCATACTTTAGCAGATGGTTTTCTTACGAGCGGATCGATGCTTTACTAAAGATAGTCATCTGAACTTTCACGATGATACCGATCAATAAATAAGCAATCATGGAATAAACATTATTCCATTTGATATATTCGTACACGTTCACCCAGCGAAGAAGGTTTTCTACAATGAAAGCGAGTAGTAACGATGTGATAATCATAGCAAGCATATAGCTCTTCCAAGTGAAAAAGTATTGATATAACAGCATGAAGATCACTGGTAAAACGATGTAGGTTGAAACAAAAAACGATGGGCTTAATGGTGTTATACTTGTTGGATAGGCAGTAAAACCATATTGTATCAGAATAACATCCATCAACGTACTGATGGCGATGACGATTCCACCAACAGTCAATAATTCAAATAAACGTTT
This sequence comes from Alkalihalobacillus sp. CinArs1, assembly GCF_947387515.1. GTDB lineage: Bacteria > Bacillota > Bacilli > Bacillales > Guptibacillaceae > Guptibacillus. The sequence continues at coordinate 566,913 of NZ_CANDOB010000002.1, forward strand.
GCGATCAATGAGTTTGAATGCTACATATAGAAAAATCAAATTGATGATCAGTACTAACCACCAACCAAATGAAAACAAATCATCATGTAACCAATGGTTCCAATATTGTACTTGAAAAGACTCTCTGATGGATGTAATCGATTCCCATGAAGGTGCTCCCATTTCCATATTACCTCGCCACTATTATTTTTTCGGTTAGTACTTAAAGTTGGCTAGTTTGTTATTTTTATACACATAATCCTTCATTACGAATACTGCTCTTTAATCTTCACAAACGCTTCAACATTCCGAAGAAACATATCGACTAACATCGGATCAAAGTGTTTGCCTCTTTCTTCTCTAAAGTATGTAAGGATGCGATCGAGCTCCCATGCTTCTTTATACGGGCGGTGTGATGCAAGGGCATCGAAGACATCAACGACGGCGACGATTCTCCCATATAGGTGGATGTCTTCTCCGCTCCGCCCATTAGGGTAACCCTTACCATCCCAGCGCTCATGGTGTTGCTCTGCGATGATCGCAGCGGCTTGAAGAATCGATCTTTTTGAGCTCTTCAATAAGTCGTACCCAATCTTTGAGTGTTTTTTGATCAATTGAAATTCTTCCGTAGAGAGCTTTCCTGGTTTATTCAGTATAGCGTCTGGAATCCCGACTTTTCCGATATCGTGCATCGGAGAAGCAACTTTGATCAGTTCAGCTTCATCTTCATCTAACCCTGCCTTTAATGCGAGGAGTTTCGCATACTCAGCGACACGTTTCACATGTGCACCGGTTTCCTTCGAGCGTCCTTCTCCGATCTCTCCCATCTTGAAGAGGATTTCCTTTTGCGTTTCTTCGATTTCGATGTTGACGAGCATCGCTTCTAGTGCTTGACCTGTATAGGAGGCTGCAAGACTTAAGTACTTCAAGTCATTCGGATGAAAAATAGACTCTTCCGTTAGCTTATTGATCACCTGATAAACACCGATCGTTTTATTGAGTTTGTTCTTCACAGGGATCACCATGACGGATTTCGTTCGATACCCGGTCTGTATATCGATGACAGAATGAAATCTCTCATCTTGATAAGCATCATCGATTACAAGAGGTTCCCCGGATTGGAATACGTGTCCCGCGAGACCTACTGATGAAGGGACCCGAACTTCTTCCATTCCATGGGCGACCCGTGCCCATAGCTCATTTTTTGTTTCATCATAAAGCCAAAGTGTACACCGATCCGCTAAGGTCATCTTTCGTCCCATATCTGCCATCAACATCAGCAAACGATCGAGGCTGTTTTCGGTCGTGATCTGTGCAGCATAATCGAATATGATTTGGAGAAGTTCTTCAGAATTTAATTCACTTTTATGATACTGATTCGATTCCACAAGTCGAGACCTCCTCGTCTACCTATTTGGGATTCTAGTCTATTCGTTCTATTTCTTTCTATAAAAAATGGTATGATAAGAAAAATAAGGATTTGTAGGATAATTCTATCATACACGCTGATGTATTAAAGCGGTAGGTAAAGGAAGGCAAAACATGACTCCGTTTGAATATTTATTTATCGCCCATTTGATTGGAGATTTTCTTTTTCAGACGAAATGGATGGCTGAGCATAAGCATAACAGGTGGCTTCCACTGTTATCTCACGTCTTAATCTATACAGGCGTGTTAGGTATCGTTGCCTGGTTCGGATTCGGAGGCCTTTCGATGTTACAGCTCGGCTTCATCTTCATCACTCATGTCATTCTCGACCGGAGAACGTTCGTTACATGGTGGACGAGGACTGTAATGAGGGATGTTGATGATTCTGTAGGGTGGTTGAAAGTAATCACAGACCAAGTGTTTCATCTTATCGTTATTGCGATCATCGTATCGATTTTATAATGTCTGGGAGGTTACTAGATGAAGGAACGTCACTTTTCACTCGTGAAGCAATTTCCAATACGGAAAGAAGAAGCGTGGGACATTCTCGCAACAAACGATCATTTGAACAGGCTCATCGGTTTGTTTCCAGTAGAATTCTCAGATGCGCGATTCGATGAATCTCTTTTTTACCGTCCTGCAAAGGCAAAGCTAGGTGGCGTCTCGCTTGAATGGAAGGAGTATCCGTTCGAATGGGTGAAGGGAGAACAGTATTCGGTTCAAAGGCTGTACACAGCAGGTCCACTCGCTGAATTTTATGCAGGAATCAAAATGAGGGATGTATCGGTCGATGAGAACCCAATGACAGAAGTCGAGGTATTTTCGATGTTACGCCCGGCAAACATCATCGGAAAACTCGCGATCCCTGCAATTGCGATTCCTGGTATGAAAAAAACGATCGCATATATTGAAAAATACATAGCGCTCGACTCACGAATCGTTGTGTTGCCTCCACCAAAACACCTTTCATCCACAAACAAACAAGCCCTTTCCTATGCGATGGACAAGCTCGAACCTTCGAAAGCAAAAGAGTTCCTCAAGCAGCACATCATTCAGTCTCATGATCAAGCGCTTGTTGAGATGCAGCCGTATAAACTTGCAGATCAATGGGGGATCGATCGCGAAGAAGTGTTAGTGCTGTTTCTTGAAGCAACAAAAGCTGGCGTCCTAACCTTATCCTGGAGTTTGATGTGTCCGACGTGTCGTGTCGCAAAAGAGAGCGCGTCTTCCCTTCGAGATGTGAAAAACGAGGTGCACTGTGACCTTTGCGGCATAACGTACGACATGACGTTCGATGAAACGATCGAACTGCGATTTACGGTCCACCCGGCGGTTCGAAAAGCCGTTTCACAGACTTATTGTATCGGAGGGCCAAATATTACGCCGCATATCCTTTTGCAGAAACGCATCCGTTCAGGGACTTCAAGTGAACTCCCTGCGATTCATTCAGAAAAAGACGTGAGGCTCCGCATTTTAACAAGGAGTCATCTCGTTTTTCAATGTGATGAGGAGGGTGTGGCGCTAACGTATCGTGATGATGGATTTGATAGCGATCATTTTTCAATTCAAGGCTGCACCCTTCAAAATGAGAGCAGCCGCGATATCGTAGCGGTGGTTGAAGAAGTCGAGCGCGATCCGAACGTTGTGACCGCTGCTAACGTAACGACGATGACAAAGTTTCGACGACTCTTTTCGTCTGAGGTACTAGCAGAAGGCCAGGAGATCGGCGTTGAAAATGTGACGATCGTTTTTAGTGACTTGCGAGGCTCAACTTCCCTTTATGAATCAGCAGGAGATGCGCGCGCTTATCGCCAGGTGAACGATCACTTTCAGTTTCTATCAGAGAAATTTAAGAACCATAAGGGAACGATTATCAAAACGATCGGCGACTCTGTGATGGCAGCCTTTTTTGTACCAGAGAATGCGGTAAAAGCGGCGCTCGACATTCAACATTCGATCGGCGATTTCAATGCAGAGCATGGAACGAACTTAACGATAAAACTCGGCATGTATACAGGTCCAGCGATCGCGGTAACGGCGAACAACCAACTGGATTACTTCGGTCATACCGTCAACATGGCTTCAAGAATCGAGCAAGAAAGCAAAGGGAACGATATTATGCTTTCCTCTGATATGCTTGAACGGAAGGAGATTCGAGCGATTCTAAAAGTGTACGAAATGGAATCGTACGAAGCAGCGTTGATGGGAATTCGAAAGGAAGTTTCGCTTGTTCGAATAAAGACAACGAGGGAATTTGTTACTGTGTAAAAAGGAGCTTGCCTTCGCAAGCTCCTTTTTTATATCTAAAGCAGTGGAATGAAGACGAGGATGAGCAGGTCGAACAAAATATGTGAGAGAAGCGGCACCCAGAAATTCTTCCGTTTCTCATAAATCCATCCCCACACGATCCCTCCAACAAGAGCGGCGACAATGAGAAGCGGGGCACCTGAATAAAGGTGAGCGACTGCATAGAGAAGCGTTGCGAGAACGATGGTATCCCCACTTTTGTATTTTTTGAACTGCTGCTGGACGTAGCCTCTCCAGTAAATCTCCTCACCTGGAATTACGATGAGAATAAGGCTGATGAAATGCCACGGTTTAACAGGCTGCACGATATCATAAAACTGTTCCATGTTATCAAATAGAGAGGGAGTCGCCCAGATGATGAGTTCGATCCCTACATAGCTTAACCCGTACAGGAAGAGTGCACTGACGATGATGTATATGAGGTCCGTTCCTGTAATCTTCTTAAATACCAGCTTGCCGGTCGTGATGCTGATCACGATTAAGATCGCAAGCGTTACAGAGAAAACAGGCCAAAACATGATTGGAAAGTAGACGAAGCTAATAAAAAGTAGTGCATGAGCTAGAAACAGAGAGCTGAAAAGTATTGTTTTTTGAATATGTCATCATCCTATCTGGTCTCTGATTTCTACGTATCTACATATGATTACCCATCGAGTGATGCAATCATGCTGAAAGGAGCACATCGTAGCACATCGTAGCACATCGAAGTGAAACGAAAGCCGTTCTGTATCGTAAACACTACTACGGGGTGATTGTATGAAAAGATTTGTCGTATTTATCGCAAGTTTTATCGTGGTGTTTTTTCTTTTGCAATGGGGCTCAGGGTTTCTCCTAACGGCGTTACATACACCGGATGCTGGTGAGTCCACGTTCCTACAAACGGTTCAATTTGGAGAAAACAGCGTCTCACTTATCTTACTCTTACTCAGTGTAGCGATCGCTTACGTTGTGTCGAGAGTCATTAAAAGCGTTTAATGGATTAAGGAGAGTTTGGGAATGATGAGCGTAAAGAATGAAAGAGGTGCTCATCATGGACATTTTAATGGACTCCTTGAAGGTTATCTTTCGTATTGCTACAATTCTTCCGCTCATGCTTGCGATCGGACTATATATGGGGAAGCGCTCGATCGGAGAGCTCCCAGTTTTTGATTTTCTCGTCGTACTCGTATTTGGTGCTGTTGTCGGAGCGGATATCGCAGATCCTAAGATCGACCATGTTCATACGGTTATCGCGATGATTGCGATTGCGCTTTTACAAAAGTTGATTATTAAAGTGAAACTAAAGAATCCAAAGCTAGGGAAGCTTTTTACTTTCGAGCCAACCGTTGTGATGTACCAAGGTACGTTTCTAAAGAAAAATATGAAACGCATTCAGTATTCGGTCGACAACATCCTGCAGATGTTACGAGAAAAAGATGTGTTTCATACGAGTGACGTTGAGCTTGCGATTGTTGAAGCGAACGGACAGCTGAGTGTAAAACTCTATCCTGGTAAAGAAGGCATTTTACGGGAAGATATGCAGATCTACAAAGCTGGGAACGACTATGAAATTCCTGTGATTTTAGATGGCAGGGTGCAGAGGGATCTGCTTGAGCGAATCGGCAAGACGGAGCAATGGCTATTGAATGAACTACATACGACTGGAAAAGGCGACGTAAGTGAGATTTTTTATGCTGGTGTTACGGGCCAGGGAGAGCTTTCCGTTTCAAAGAAAGATCTTCAAACGAATGATGCTCCTCCTATTGAGCATTAATCGGGCTTATTTTCCTACCGACTTTCTTCTCATCATTTCGACATTTAAAGGATATCTTTAAGCGCTTAGAGAAAAGAAAAGGCGCAAGAGAGAATTGAAGGAAACGAGGAGGAAAATCCATGATCGCAAAGCTTGGACAGGTAATGGTGTATGTGAAGGATCAAGATCAAGCCGTCACGTTTTGGACAGAGAAAATGGGGTTTGACGTCATCACAGAAGAAAATAAGGGGATGCGTTGGATCGAAGTAGCACCGTCTACATCTGCAGAAACGAGCATCGTTCTTCATAACAAAGACGTTATCGCAAAAATGCAGCCAGATATGAATCTCGACACGCCTTCACTCATGTTTTTTACTAAAGAGCTCGATCATCTGCATGAAGATCTAAAACTGAAAGGTGTGAAGGTTGGGGAAATCGTGAAGATGGGAACTAACCGCGTCTTTAACTTTTCGGATTTTGAAGAGAATTATTTTGCGGTTGGGGAGAGAGCGGAGTAGTTGCAAGGGAGTCTGGTTTAAACCAGACTCCCTTTTTTACAATACAAAGAATCAGTCATAGATCACGTCTTTTCCTTCTTCACGCAATTTTTTCAGTGAAGTAAGCATTTGGTTGATTTCTTCATCTGAGTGCCTTTCCCATGACTTTAACTCTGCTATGATCTTCAAAGGTGATTTCGAGCGATACGAACGTGTTGGGTTTCCTGGAAATCTTTTGTCCGTTAGATTTGGATCGTTTTCAAACTCACCTAATGGTTCAACGATATAAATTCTTTCTTTTCCGGTTGATTTCGCTAGTTCAGCACCCCACTTTGCAGCATTTAACGTCGAGGTAAAATAAATGTGGTTCGATTTTTTGTCCTGAAAATTTGATAAATGCTGCGGCTTCAAATGATCTCCGATGTTGAGTTTCGCTTTCGTTCCATGAAAGAAAGGACCGTTATCCAACACATCTTTATCATTCATTCGAATCCACCTCTCATTTGATTTGTAAGTAAGAGTATAGGGGAGAAATATTAAAAAAAGTAGTCTATAAATTTTCTGATTTCAGGATTATAATAAAAGTAGAAGGAAGAAATGTAAGTCGTTTATAGGATGAATTAATGAGCAGTGCCGTTTTTGGCGGTGCTTTTTTCTATTCTGTGTACATACGACCGGTAACGAATCGTGAATAGGTATTTTGACCTGTTCATCACCTTTTACTCAGTAATAAAAGAAATGTATAGATCACGCCAACACCCACGTTTGAGAATGATACCGTGGGTGTTTTTGATGGAGTCAGCGTTATAAAGACTATTGGCTCATTTATATAGAAATTGGAAAAAAGAATTTACAGAGCAAAAGGGTTTACCTATACTATAGTTTATAAATCGAAACGATTTCGATTTGTGAAAACCACTATTGTGAGGTGAACTTATTGAAAGAAAAATATGAACTACTTTGTTCGTTGAAAGTAATCGAAGTCGAAATTGCAGAACTCGCCAGGTATGCAAAGGAATTCGATGGGTGCTACGATCTCTTAAAGAGCAAGTTGGATGATTTGTGTACGTTCATCACGAGTAAAGAGAACGATCAAAAATGGGACCAATGGGGCGCGATCGAAGAAGTTCAAGTCCTTTCGCATCAACTTCGCGAAACATCAGTCAATGCGTTATGTGAAGTAGAGAAATACCAGTCCAATCGCGCTCAGCAGGTGGGACTTCCCGTCGGACAATATTTATCCTCGTTAGCGAAAACGGTAAGGGATGAGTACAACAACTTCGGAATACATAGTAATTCAAACGTTTTATTTATTGGCTCTGGTGCATTTCCAACGACAGCTTTAACGATTGCGAAAGAGACGGGTGCTGCAGTGATTTGTTTGGACATCGATCAAGAAGCGATTGCGTTATCTCGAGAAGTGGCGCGTGCTTCAGGACTAGAAGAGAAGATCTCATTTTTCCACGGTGACATCCACGCTCACCATAGCTTCGAGGGCATCACACATGTTTTTATTGCTTCACTTGTGAAAGACAAACATGAAGTCATCGAGGTGCTTAAGGAGAAGGTATGGGAAGGTACAAAAGTCATCGTACGATTCGGGAACGGTTTGAAGTCGATCTTTAATTACCCAATCGATAACATCATCACAGGAAACTGGGTTCAGACGTACATTCACACTGAAAACAGTGACAGAATCTATGAAACACTCGTTCTTGAGAAAAAGACTCAGGTGATCTCATGAGTGGAAGGCATACATTGATTGTCGGGGCAGGTCCTGCGGCCATCCAAACAGCAGTTGCTGTTAAGAAGAGCTGGAAGGGAGACGTATCGATTGTAAATCGTAATGGCTCCTATTCAGGACGGGTGCAAAATCAACTAAAGAATACTCAACATGTGGTCACGGCAATCGCCCCGAATTGGCCTTCCCTTTCTGGAAAAGTAGAAATCTCTCGTTTCTACAATGGCTTAGAGAGCGTTGAAGATCGGTTCGACACGATGATCGTCTGTGTTCCAAGCTACAGTTATGAAGATGTCCTTCGATCGATTGGGATTGGAAGGCTAACAAAACTTAACAAGATTATTTTGCTGTCACCCGTAATAGGATCGAACGAACTTGTTAGAGAGATCGTTTCTGAAACAGATAAGAGCATTGAAGTAATTAGCCTTTCAAATTATTATGCCGCAACTAAATTCGTGCCTGAGGGCGACCTTGTTGCGTTTACGAAGGCGGTAAAAAAACGGGTTTACTTAGCTACGAGTAATGAAGGGTCTCTAAATGAAATCGAAATGCTATTACAAGAAGCTGGGGTCGAGACCGTTGTAAAAGAAAACCCGATCGATGCGGAATGTCGGAACATCACGACCTATGTGCATCCTGCATTCTTCATCAATTCTTTTTCATTGAATGAGATCTTTTCAGAGAAGAAATCCTTGAAGTCCCTCTACAAGCTTTATCCTGAAGGACCGATCACGAAAGAAACGATCATGGTCATGGTGAAGCTGTGGAAAGAGATCTCAGCGCTAACTGTGAAATTAGGAGGGGAACCGATCAATTTACTTCAATTCCTTAACGATGATAACTACCCTGTACACGAGGAGTCGCTGTCCCGTTCGGATCTTGATGGCTTTCAAGAGTTAGAAGCTGTGAAACAGGAGTATTTACTCTACATTCGCTATGCGTCGATCTTGATCGATCCTTTTTCACAACCTGATAAAAACGGTGCATACTTTGATTTCTCGAAAGTACCTTTTCAACAAATTTCAAGGAGCCCTTCTGGGGAATGGTGCGTTCCTAGAATCCCATTCGAAGATTATATGAACTTAAAGCAAATGCACCACCTTGGGTTTGAAAGGGGAATCAGATTACCAGAAATGTTTCGCTTGATTCAATCTTTCGAGCAAAAAGTCCATGAGTGGCAAAGCTTGAAGGGTGAGCAGGTAAGAGGGTTTCAGAGACTTGCAGAAAGGGAGATTCGATGAAAAATGGCGTCCTGCTTGCAATACTATCTTCCTTGATCTTCAGTATCATGAACGCCCTCGTGAAAAGTATAAGTGACACGGTGCCGACTTCTGAAATCGTGTTTTTTAGAAGTTTCATAGGAACTGTCCTGATTTTCTTCTTTATGAGGAGCAGAAAGGTTTCTTTCTCGAGAAAAGGAATTCCGTTTCTGATGCTGAGAGGTGCGTTTGGAGCGCTGTATTTGCTCGCATATTTCTATACGATTTCTAAGATACCGCTAGCGGATGCGAGTATTCTCGCGCATCTATCACCTTTCTTTGCGGTGTTCTTTTCATACATGTTCTTAAAAGAGCGGGTGTCTAAGCAAGTTTTGCTCATCCTACCGCTTGTTCTTGTTGGGATCGTGCTGTTAGCGAAGCCTGGTGCGTATTCATCATACTCACTCTATGCGCTCGTAGGAGTCGTGAGTGCACTATTTGCGGGTGCGGCGGCAACGAGTATCCGATTCTTAAGTAAAACACATCACTCGTTTGAAATCGTCTTTTATTTTCTGGCAACTGGGACACTCGTCTCCATTCCGTTGATGTGGAATGATTTTGTGCTTCCAACTGCCGAAGACTTAACGATTCTTGTGGGAATTGGGGTTGTCTCCTTACTCGGACAAGTGTTTTTAACGAAGGCCTTTACTCATGAAAGTGTGGTCGTCGTTGAAATCGCGCGCTACATAGGGATTGTCTTCAACATCCTCTGGGGCTTTCTGTTCTGGGCAGAAGTGCCAGATCTACTTACGATTTCTGGAGGGATTCTCATCGTCTCCGCGTGTATTTTACTATCGAGAAAAAAGAAACAGGTGAGGACGAAGGTGTCCTTACGACCTGTATTGAGAAGGCAATGACATGATAAAAAGGAGCAACAATTGATGACTAGAAAAAAAGGATTTTATATCGTTGTATTATGTTTAATCACGCTTCTTTCTGCTTGTTCGTCCGCTTCTAACACGAGCGAGGCAGAAGGAGATAAAGAGATTACGTTTTTATCGAATTTTCCAAGCGATACGCTTGATCCACATTTAAGCTATACGCCAGTACGAGCAGGAATCAATGAAACGCTCGTTAAGATCAATGAAGACCTTGAACTAGAGCCATGGCTTGCGACAGGCTGGAAGAGTAACGATAACGGAAAAACTTGGACGTTCACGATTCGAGAGGACGTTACATTCCAAAATGGTAAGACGTTAGATGCAAAAGCTGTGAAAAAATCACTCGAACGAAGTGTTGAAGTAAGCGAATCGATGAAATCCGCATTGAAACTTGATTCGGTTGAAGCGGAGGGCCAGACGCTTACCGTCACATTACAAGCCCAGGTTCCTGAGCTCCCTTCAGAGCTCGTGCATCCTAATACCGCAATTGTTGATAGTGAGGAGGACGATATCGAACAGAACCCGGTTGGAACTGGACCGTTTGCAGTCGCATCATTCTCACCAAGCAGTAAAGTTGAGTTGAAAGGAAATGCTGACTATTGGGACGGAGAGCCTAACCTCGATCGTGCAACGTTCACTTTTAATGAAGACGCGAATGCAAGAGGACTTGCACTTCAGTCGGGTGACGCTGACATCGTCTATCGTCCTGCCTTTGAAAGTCTTGATGTATTAAAAGAAGAAGGATCCATCAAAGCAGACGTGGTGCCAGGCATTCGATCCCAGCTGTTTCTCTATCATTTCGGCAGTGTCTTCAAGGATGAAAACATGCGAAAAGCATTTGATCTTATGATCGATCGAGAAGTCGTTGCAGAAAGTACACTCGCTGGTTATGCAACAGCGGCCGGTGGTCCGTTCTCCACAGAGCTCCCGTTTGCATCTAACGAAGAAAAAGCGTTTGATCTCGAACAAGCGAAGAAATACCTCGAAGAAGCAGGAGTCGAAATGAAAGATGGAAAGGCGATCAAAGATGGAGAGCAGCTTTCGTTAAAGGTGTTGACGTATTCGTACCGACCTGAATTACCATTGATGGCACAAATTCTTCAGTCGAATGCAAAAGAGCTTGGAATCGACATCAAGATTGAACAAGCGGAAAACATCGATGAAGCAATGGCTACCCAAGATGATTGGGACCTTGCAACTTACAGCTTATTAACAGCCCCTAGAGGAGATGCGAGCTTCTTCATGAATGCGGCCTATCGACCAGGCGGTTATTTGTATGAAGCAACGGGACTGAATGACCCAGAAATCACGAAGGTGGCAGATCAGCTCAATGCCACTGTTGAGCGAGAAGAACGACAAAAGCTAGCCATCGAAGCAAGTCAACACATCAATGAACATGCGCTTCACTCATTTATCGTGCATCCGAGTAATGTCGTAGCTTACAAAGACAGTGTGAAAAATTGGGTGACGAGTAAGAGTGAATTTTATGTGTTAACAAAAGACCTAGATGTAGAGACAAAATGAAGCATGTAATAAGACGCATCCTTGAGCTAATCATTTTTCTCATGTTTCTATCATTCGTAAGCTTCAGTTTTATTAAGATGGCTCCTGGTGATCCGGCTATGTCGATGATGAAAACAGATGAAGTAGCGGTTACAGATGAACAGCTGAATCAGCTTCGGGAAGAGCTAGGATTCAATGAGCCGATCTATGTTCAATACTGGAAGTGGATGCAAGGGTTCTTTCGCTTCGATTTCGGCAACTCGTATATGACGAAACAACCTGTGGGAGAGGAACTGTTAGAGAGATTACCAGCTACCCTTGAGCTGACGATTGCCTCCCTCTTCATCATGGTGGTCGTTGCTTTTCCGCTCGGTAGTCTCGCAGCGATCTATCGAAACACATTACTCGATGAAGCGAGTCGTCTGTTTGCACTTCTTGGAGCGTCAGTCCCTAGCTTTTGGCTAGGGCTGATTTTCATTCATCTCTTTGCAGTAGAGTTAAACCTGTTTCCTTCGATGGGGATGGGGTCATGGGAGCACCTGTTTCTCCCATCACTGACGCTCGGGCTTGCGATGGCAGCTGTCTACGTGCGCATTCTTCGATCAAGTTTATTGAATAGCTTCGGACAAGAATTTATACGAGCTGCCAAGGCAAGGGGGTTATCTCGCCCCCGCGTTTTCTTTCACCATGCATTTCGCCATAGCTTGCTTCCTGTTATAACGATCTTCGGCGTTAGTCTTGGAAGTCTACTAGGTGGGACGGTCATCATCGAAGTACTTTTCGCTTATCCGGGGATCGGTAAGTTAGTGGTCGATGCGATTATGAAACGAGATTATCCAATCATCCAAGGTTATATTTTTCTCATGGGGATCCTCATCATGCTTATTAACTTAGCTGTTGATGCTTCCTATCATCTCGTACATCCAGAGCTTCGCATTAGAGAGGTGAAGCAGAGATGAAGCGACGTAGGTTACGAAGAAAAAGCATCGTTGTCATTTGGTTGTGTTTGGTGTTGGGGTTTATCGCGGCTACATATCTTGCACCTCACGATCCGCTTTCGATCGATCCAACGAATCGCTTGCAACCAGTAACTCTTGAGCACATGTTTGGGACCGATCACCTCGGCCGCGATGTCCTGTCACGAATTCTCCACGGTGCAAAAACTACGGTAGGAACGAGCATACTCGTGATCCTCATCGTTCTTAGTATCGGTGTTCCGATTGGAATTATCGCAGGGGGAATCGGTGGTGTAGTAGACCGAGTGTTTATGAGAATCACGGATGCGTTCATGGCGTTCCCTGATTTTATCGTTGCCATCGTCTTAAGCGGGCTGCTTGGTCCTGGAATGGTTAACTTAATGATGGCGATCATCCTTGTGAAATGGACGAGTTACGCTCGACTCGTACGAAGTACCGTCATCGAAGAAAAAGGAAAGAATTATATTTTAATAGCGGAGTTAAACGGTGTACCGCCATTGGTTATTCTATTTAAACACCTTTTTCCACATGTGATCGGAAATGTGCTTGTGCTTGGTACACTCGACATTGGAAAAGTCATCTTGATGATCGCTTCGTTATCTTATATCGGCTTAGGTGCACAGCCGCCGGCACCTGAATGGGGAGCGATGTTGAATGAAGGGCGAGCGTACTTTCAACTAGCACCACATCTCATGGTGGTGCCAGGTCTTGCGATCGTCCTCGTTGTGTTAGCAACAAACCTACTTGGCGACCGTTTACGAGATTATTATGATGTGAAAACGGGAGGATCATGATGCTAGAAATAGAGAATTTATCGATCACCTCGAAAAAGGAAACGCTCGTAAAGAACCTAACGATGTCGATCGATTCAGGCGAGTGGTTTGCGCTAGTAGGAGAAAGTGGAAGCGGGAAGAGCCTGACTGCTTCAGCGATCGGAGGGTTGCTTCCTAGTAATCTTTCTATCAAAAGTGGCTCGATCAGAGTATGTAATCAAGATACTGTGAACATGAAAATACGTCAGCGCTTTCTTGGAAACACCATCACCTATATCTTTCAGGATTACAGCGGTGCATTTACCCCCTTTCTAAAAATAGGTGCGCAGTTAGACGAAGTGCTTAAAGCACATACGAGCTGGTCACGATCAGAAAGGCGAGTAGCAGTGGAGGAGGCGCTACGAAAGGTAAAGCTCCCTGAAACTGTGTATGAAAAGTACCCTCTTCAACTGAGTGGAGGACAGCTGCAGCGAGCTGCGATTGCGTCTGCGATGATGCTCAAACCTTCCTTACTCATAGCTGATGAACCAACGACAGCACTCGATGCTTTAACAGCACAACATGTTCTTACTCTTATTCATGAATTAGCGTCTGAAGCAGGGTGTGCGGTGCTATTCATCACTCACGATCTAAGGCATGTCAAAAAACACGCAACACGAGTCGGCGTTTTGAAGGAGGGAACCTTAGTGGAGACAGGTACGAAGAAAGAGGTGTTTACGAACCCAAAACATCCTTACACGAACATGTTGTTGAGGTCGATTCCTGATTTGAAGAGTGAGACAACGAGATTGATTACGAGTGAGTATGATGCCTTATGACTGAACCTCTCCTAAGCGTTTCGAATCTATCAAAGAGCTATCATCCTGGACATCCAGTCATCGAAAATGTAACCTTTTCGATTGGAAAAGGGGAGTGTCTTGGGTTAGTAGGAGAAAGTGGAAGTGGGAAAAGCACCATCGTTCGCTGTTTACTTCAGATGCAGCAAGACAGTGGGGACGTACAGTTTCAATCGAATGATCTACACAGATTAAAAGGCAGCGCATTACGCCGGGCGAGGCAAAACATACAGGTTGTTTTTCAAGACGCTTCAGAAGCGTTGAACCCTAAATTGAAAATTCTGGACTCGCTTATGGAGCCCTATGACGTTATGAGAAGAAAACTTTTTCATCGTAAGGAGAGAAGGGAGAAAGCGATCGAGTTGCTACGGATGGTGAAGCTACCACCATCCGTTCTCGATGCCTATCCGCATCAACTAAGCGGAGGCATGAGGCAGCGCGTCACGATCGCCCGTGCGATCAGTACGAATCCGTCTCTTCTTCTACTCGATGAACCCACTTCAAGCTTAGACGTTTCGGTTCAAGCATCGATTTTAAATCTGTTGAAAGATCTTCAAGAAAAACACGGATATTCCTACTTGTTTATATCGCATGATCTATCAGCGGTAGCATTTATGAGCGATCGAATCATGGTAATGAAAAATGGAAGTCTTGTCGATTCCTTTAAGAAAACAGAGCTGTTTCGTCCAAATCGGAATACGTATACGAAAGAGCTGTTGAGTGTTTATGAGAGTTGATTAAAGGTGAAGTAGTCATTCTTTATGGGTGACTGCTTTTTTTCTTATGAAGAATGCTTGCAATAGAGGAAGTATTCCTTTTATCCTAATACTTTTGATATACTACCTATATTTAGGAAAGCAATGAAGTAGGTGGATAGGATGAATCGTAGACAACAGAAACTGTTGCTTATGTTACTAGAAAGCAAAGAAACAGAACGAGTGAGCAAACTTGCGGATCATCTTTCTTGTTCTGAGAAGACTGTCCGGAACGACCTTGGGACGATAAAAGAATACGTTGAGAACGAAACGAACGGTGAGCTTGTTAAGAAGCCGGGGCTAGGGGTTTACATACAGGTGGATGAATATGAACGTTCGAGGCTTTATCAAACGTTCAGCTCAGTAGATACGAAGAAAGAAGAAGTCATCGAACGGCAGCGAAAAGTTGAAATCGTCTATGAGCTGCTGATGACGAAGGATCCAGTTTCAATTCAGGGTCTTTCAGAGCGCTATTACGTGAATCGACTCGTTATCCGAAAAGACCTTGAGGATATCCGCACCTGGTTAGAAGAGTTTGAACTTGCCCTTCATTTTAAGCAAAAAGTTGGTGTGTTGGTAGATGGGGAGGAGATGGCAAAAAGGAGGGCACTCGCTCGTTTACGGGAGTTTGTACATGATGACACTCTTGTACAATCCTTCTTTAAAAAGCAGTTTTCACCTTATGAAATCAGTCTCGTCGAAACTGAATTACGCACGCATCAAGCCGAGCATGATATTTCGTATACAGATGAAGCGTATGAAAATCTTCTCATGCATACGTTGTTTACGATCAAACGGGTGAAACAAAGACACGTGGTTACACTTCGTGAAGAAGATGTTGAGAGAGTGACGTCAACTGCGGAGTATCAGTGGGCGAAAAGCCTGTTAAAGAAGCTTGAGTTTGTGTTTGTCGTGCATTTTCCACAAGAAGAAATCGCCTATCTCGCGCTTCATTTTATCGGTGCCAAACGAAGAGGTATGAAGGAAGATGAGCTAGAAATCGATCCCATCGCAACAGACCTTGTTCGTAGGATGTCGGAATTGACATCTCTTTCTTTTCATGATGACGATGATTTGCTAGAAGGACTGCGCGTTCATTTGTATGCTGCTCTTAACCGGATTACATACGGCCTGTCTGTCACAAATCCGATGCTTCAAGAAATTAAGCAGATGTATCCGTATTTATTCGATCTTCTCATCGGACTTTCTACAGAATTTAGTGAAAAGCATGGGGTTATGATTCCAGAAGATGAAGTCGCCTATTTAACGCTGCATTTTGAAGCGGCTGTTGAACGGCTTCATTCAAATAGAGGAAAGCAAAAAAGAGCCGTCATCGTGTGTCATCTCGGTGTAGGAATGTCCCAGCTTCTACGAACAAAGCTTGAGCGGAAGTTCGCATCGCTTACGATTCTGGACTGTATTTCCCAGGTAGAACTTCCTTCATTTTTGAAAAAAGAAGAAGTCGATCTCGTTATCTCAACGGTCGAGCTTAAGACCGTGCAGGCTGTTCCATCGATCGTGATCTCGCCGTTACTGAACATAGAAGAAGAAAGTAAACTAGAGGCATTTATTCAGGAGATCGATCGAAGCAGCGCGATAGTTACAGACTATGTAAAGCCTGAATTTGTGTTTATTTATGAAGAACCTGTTCATCGATTCGACGTCATTGAAGAACTGTCGAACGCACTCTCTCGGAGCGGGTATGTCACGAAGGAGTATACGACGCGTGCGCTTGAAAGAGAGCGAGCTTCATCCACAAGCATCGGGTCTGGTATTGCGATCCCACATGGTGATCCTAAGCTTATTCATAAGTCAGCGATTGCGGTAGGAATCATGAAAGAACCTATCGAATGGGAGAAAGAAAACGTGAGCCTCGTCTTTCTATTAGCGGTAAATAACGATAATAGTGAGGCTACGAGAGCACTGTTTAGGGAGATCTCCTCTCTGAGTGAAAACCCGCATTTGCTTAGGGAAATTGTGAGTAAGAGTGACCCTGAATCCGTAATCGACATTCTTGGTGGAAACCGTTCATCACAATAAATAGTCATATTTCCGGAAGTTCCGGTAAACTTTCTTTCTTTTTCCCTACTCTTTATAAGATACGATATGTGTAAGCGATATCAAAGAAAGAGGGGGAAGCACATGAAGTTGTTAGCGATTACATCCTGTCCGAACGGGATCGCTCATACGTATATGGCAGCTGAGAATCTACAAAAAGCTGCAGAGAAATTAGGCGTCGAGCTAAAGGTAGAAACGCAAGGGTCCATCGGCGTTGAGAATGAGTTTACAGAGAAGGACATTCAAGAAGCCGATGGCATCATCATTGCAGCCGATAAAACGGTAGTGAAAGATCGCTTTCATGGTAAAAAGGTACTTAGCGTTGGTGTTCAAGAAGGAATTCGTAATCCTGAAGGGTTGATAAAAAAGCATCAAAACGGTGACGTACCTGAGTTTCGCAGCAGTGGGGCAGAAACGGCGAAGGATGATAAGAAAGGAAAAGAAAATCCGATCTACAAACACCTTATGAACGGCGTTTCGTATATGATTCCGTTTATTGTTGTCGGAGGGCTATTGATTGCGATTGCACTAACGATCGGTGGAGAGCCAACAGAGAACGGTCTAGTGATCCCAGAAGGTTCCTTCTGGAAGACGATCGAACAGCTAGGCGGAGCGTCGTTCACGTTCATGATCCCGATTCTTGCAGGATTCATTGCCTACAGCATCGCGGATCGTCCTGGACTCGCACCTGGTGTGATCGGAGGGTTCATCGCAGCAAACGGCAGCTTTTATGGAAGTGAAGCAGGAGCTGGGTTCATCGGCGGGATTATCGCTGGTTTCTTGGCAGGTTACGTTGCACTTGCGATTAAGAAAATCAAGGTTCCAAAATCTGTTCAGCCGATCATGCCGATCATCATCATCCCGGTTCTTGCATCACTGATCGTTGGACTCGCATTTGTCTTTATCATCGGTGCGCCCGTCGCACAGGTATTTGAAACGTTAACGAACTGGCTTGCAGGCATGCAGGGAACGAGTTCAATCCTTCTTGCGGTCATTCTTGGGGCAATGATTTCCTTCGATATGGGCGGCCCAGTAAACAAGGTTGCGTTCTTATTCGGAGCTGCCATGATCGGAGAAGGAAACTATGAAATCATGGGACCGATCGCAGCCGCGATCTGTATTCCACCGATCGGAATGGGCCTAGCAACATTTCTTAAGAAACGGAAGTATCAAGAAGCTGAGATTGAAACTGGAAAAGCGTCGTTTACGATGGGGCTTTTCGGAATCACGGAAGGTGCAATTCCGTTCGCAGCGCAAGATCCACTTCGCGTTATCCCGAGTATCATGGTCGGCTCGATCACAGGTTCTGTCATCGCGATGATGGGGAACGTCGGAGACCGAGTCGCACACGGTGGACCGATCGTAGCAGTGCTAGGTGCTGTGGATAATGTGCTCATGTTCTTCGTGGCAGTGATTGCAGGTGCACTCGTGACTGCGCTTCTTGTTAACACATTGAAAAAAGACGTAACTGCGATGGAAGTCGCAGGCACTGATGTACAGGTCGAAGCGGCAACAGCAGAGGAACAGACGGTATCAAGGGTTACAGAGGTAACGAAACTAACAGACATTACGAACGAACGATTGGTGAACATTGCGTTAAAAGGATCTAAGAGAGACGACGTGATCGATGAAATGATCGACATGCTTGAAATGGAAGATGTGCTCGATTCAAAAGAGAGCTTTAAGGAAGCGATCATTGCGAGAGAAAATGAAAGCTCAACAGGAATCGGCATGAACATCGCCATTCCTCATGGGAAGTCGACGGCTGTACGCGAACCTCGCGTTGTGTTTGGAATCAAGCGCGATGGCATCGATTGGAACAGCCTTGACGGTACAGAAGCGAGACTGATCTTCATGATCGCGGTACCGAAAGAGAGCGAAGGAGACGCACACTTAAAGATTCTTCAGATGCTTTCAAGGAAACTTATGGATGATGAGTATCGAGAGAAGCTGCTTGAAGTGAAATCTGATGAAGAAGCGTACGAGTTGTTGAAAGAAGTTCAGTAAAGTCAAAAGAGCGCCATTCTCGATCGAGAATGGCGCTCTTTTTCGCATAAAACCGTTTGTTTAGGAAAATCTATTGATTGTCCATCTGTTCGGTTCCCCATTTGTGCATTTGTTCGAGAATGGGCAAAATCGTTTTTCCTTTTTCCGTCATCGAGTATTCCACTTTTGGCGGGATTGTGTTGTACTGTTTCCGGTCGATGAACCCGTCATCTTCTAATTCTTTTAACTGCTCACTGAGGACTTTATGCGTAACGCCTGGTAATAACCTGCGTAACTCGTTATATCTAAAATTCCCATCGACTCCGAGGTGCCAAAGAATGACCGTTTTCCATTTCCCGCCGATTTTCTTCAATGTGTATTCGATCGAACAGTTTAGTTTTCCATCTTGATTGATCGGTGCGTCCATTTTTTTCAGTCCTTTACTTACTTTTAGGTTAGTGTCTCACATAAAAGTGCGTTCTTCTCATGTATAAAAACTCATTATATAATGTGTTCTGTAATCAAATAAATTACAATTTCTAAGGAGGAATTACTACTATGGTAACATATCCAAGAAACTTTTCTCATATTGGACTATCTGTTCCAAACGTTGAAGACGCGGTTAAATTTTATACAGAAGTATTCGGTTGGTACGTCATTATGGAGCCTTCAGATGTAGAAAATGACGATACACCGATCGGCCAAATGTGCCGTGATGTGTTCGGTAACGACTGGGAGAAATTCCGAATCGCTCACCTTTCAACTGGTGATAAAATCGGTATTGAACTATTTGAATTCCCAGAGAACGAACAGCCTGAAAACAACTTCGAGTATTGGAAAACAGGTATCTTCCATTTCTGTATCCAGGATCCTGATATTGAAGGAATGGTTGAGAAGATCAAAGCACACGGTGGTAAACAGCGCATGCCGATCCGTGAATACTACCCTGGTGAAAAACCATTTAAAATGGTGTATGTAGAAGATCCATTCGGTAACATTTTTGAGATCTATACACATAGCTATGAGCTAACGTATTCAGAAGGTGCTTACTAGGAAAATGCAATAATGAGCAAAGGAGCTTACTTTTAGTAGGCTCCTTTTTTGATGGAATAAAGTATTGAGTTCGTCTGCTCATTTTGAAATAATTGGTAGGAGTGCGTACAACACAATTACATAAGGAGTATACACAATGAAATTAAGAGTAACGTTAATCATTTTAACCTTAGTGTCCATGAGTGCGATGGTTTGGGCTGGGTTCACGAGACAGTCAGAACTTTTTCCACTTTTATTAAGTATTACAATCGCATTCTCAATGGCCAACATATCTTTTGATAAGAAGAAGGAAGAAAGGGAGAAGACGATTTATAAGGTTGCGATGAGCTTAGCCATTTTTGCTGCGATACTTAGTGCTGGCAATTTTTTCTTTTAGAGATCTAAGTGAAAAAACACCCTCTACTTGAGGGTGATTAGGCATTGATCGTAAACCCATCGATACGGTGACAGTCGATAACAAAGGGACTCGCGCCGCCACCGGCATCAAATGTTGCACAGCAGTCGGTATGGTCGAAGCTTTGTAAAATCAACGTGCCACTTCCAGGTACTCTGACGCCAGACACTCTTAGTGCGACAGATGTACCTGGTTGGAGCCTGCTTAACCTCTTACAGATGCTGCTCGTACATTTCTTGTGTGAAGGTATTCCGCAAGGCTGTTGCTCGAATAAGCTCATACTACTCAGTCCTTTCTTAAAAGATTGCTATAGTAGTAGTAGATTCAAATTTCTTACATATTGGCACGGCGAATGGAAGAGTAGTTCCCGTGCGTTAAAGGAGTGGCGTGAGTGAAGGAAGCTGTTCAGATCGCAGAAGGAAATACTGCGACCATCTACTTGCAGAATGATCGCGTGATCAAAGTGTTTAAGGAGCATTTACCAAGTTCTGAAGCTGTCACTGAAGCAGATAAACAAAAGCACGCACATGCTTGTGGTCTACCTGTCCCGAAAATTTACGACGTAACGAAGGTCAATGGAAAACAGGCGATCGTCATGGCGTACATCAAAGGCAAAACGCTTGGTGACCTTGCTCTTGAAAATATGGAGAAAGCGGAAGACTACATGAAGCTATCAATCGATATCCAGTGCGGGATCCATGACATTACGACGGATTCGCTTGAACCTATGAATGAGAAATTGAAACGACAGATTCAGTCAGCTTCGTTGTTAGAAGATCGACAAAAGCTTGCTCTTCTTAGAAAACTTGATCGGATGAACGTAGAGAATAAGCTTTGTCACGGTGATTACCACTTATTTAATTTAATCCAATCGGATAACGATGTGACCGTCATCGACTGGGTGGATTCGAGTGCAGGTGATCCTCGTGCGGATGTGTATCGAACATACTTGTTGTATGCGGGGGTTTCTATGGAGTGGGCTGAGCGGTATGTAAAACTAGCATGTGATCGTAGCGGCTTCTCCTTGGACGAGGTGTTTCAGTGGGCGCCGATTATCGCTGGGGCGAGGTTGTCCGAAAATGTTGCGACTGAGAATCATGAGCGATTGAAGGAAATTGTAGAACGATATGTCACGAGTTAAAACAAAGAAAGGTCTTTCCTCATTGGGGAAGACCTTTCTGGTTAGTAGAGAGAGGTTTGAATTGATGAATATGGAATTAAATAGAAGGAGCATCGTTTCATAGAGTTAAAGGATGACAATCTCATTCGTGATTATTATGTTGCAAAAGTAGGGCAAGGTGAACCAGCAATCTTCCTTTTTTCAGTCCCTCCATCTTTTTTATGCTGATGTTAATAAGGTCCTCAGCTCACTTAACGATAATTCTCGGTAAACTCTTTACAACGTTTGGAGGCAGAAATGCTAAAGAAATGGATTAAAATGATATTAAGAACCACGCCGTTAGGAATTGGGATCGCAACGATTAGCTTAGTGATGCAAGGGGCTATCAAAGCAAGCAGTCCGATTACGTTCTTATCGATCGGAATGATCTGTTTAGCACTGTTACATTTTGATGATAAGGAATGAACAGAGCATTGGTAACTTCATATAGAGGAGGCAATCATGAGGCAACTCATCAGTAAGTACTTACACTGGATATTACTAGCGATCGTCGGAATTAGTTTTATTACGATGTTCTTTCCATTTGAAGGTTCTGCACATCATATTATCGCGTTAATCATGAGCGGAATAGGATTTGTTTTTCTCATTTACGTAACTTATTCGATAGAGAAAAATAAAAGAAAAGAGAAAGACAAGGCTGCTGAATAAAGGTATAGACTAAGACTCTTCAAGTTTACTTCTTCCTTTTACGAATAAGAAAAGGAAGAATCTCTATGACTGGATCGCTGGGTTCGCTGATAAGAATAAAAGAACAATAAAGGAGATGACACGATGGATAATGTCTCAACGGTACCATTAACCATGGAGAGAACGTTCAATGAAAAGCCTGAAAGCGTTTATGAAGCATGGGTGAATCCAGACATGATGAGAAAGTGGTTATTCACGTTAGAAGGAACGAATAAGCTCGTACAAAATGATCCGAAGGTCGGAGGCAGCTGGGAAATCATCGACCATCGAGAGGGCGTTGATTACCGAGCGGTAGGGGAGTACCTCGAACTCAACGCTCCAAACCAATTGGTCTTCACATTCAAAATGCCGCAGTTTAGTGAGTTAGAAGATAAGATCAAGGTTGAGATTATTGAGAATGCTAGCGGAGCACAGATGACGTTTACTCAGCTTATTCACGTTGAGCGAGAAGAAAGTTGGACAGACGCTGATATGGAAAAGCGCTATCTGAGTACCATGACGCAACCGAACATGGATGGGATTTAATGTTTAGAGGACTAAAAGAATTAGTTGAGACAGGGGATACGAGCTACAAAGGGTAGCGTGTTACACTATTTTTTGGAAAAGGGAGCGTTTTGAAATGAAAAAAGTATTAGTTGTGCTCACGGATGGTTTTGCTGATTGGGAAGCAAGTTACGTCACGCCAGAATTGAATAAGTCAGGTACGGGCTACTATGTTCAAACCATTGCGATCGACAAAGATCCTAAAACATCGATGGGCGGGTTCACTGTTCTACCTGATTATAGTTTACAAGACTACTCGGTTGCATCAGATTTAGCGATGGTGATCATTCCTGGTGGAACAGGGTGGAGAGAAGAAAAGAATCAAGTGGTAAAAGAGCTCGTTGCAGAGTGCTTTAAGAACGACATTCCTGTTGCAGCAATCTGTGATGCGACTACGTTCCTCGGCATTCATGGCTTTCTCGATCACCATAAGCATACAGGCAATTCATTACCTTATTTAAAAGAAAGTGCACCTCACTACAAAGGTGAAGAGAACTACATAGAGAAACAGTCGGTTAGTGACGGAGGTTTGATCACCGCTAATGGAAGTGGCGCAGTCGAATTTTCAAGAGATATTTTACGAACGTTAGGCGTGTTAGAAGGAGACGCGCTTCATGAATGGTATGAGATGTTCAAGAAGGGTTTCTTAAGCGCGTAATGGATTTGCTGTTCTTAAATGAATGTGAGGTGGATCCCGATGAAAAATTTGGTGACAATCAGAAAAGCTCACAAAAGTGATGCAGTTCAACTGATCGAGCATACAAAAAAGGTGTTGAGCGAGAACGCTCACTTTTTAAGTTCTACGTTAGAAGAGTTTTCGACAACGGTTGAGGAAGAAGAAGAATGGATCAACGCTCACGATTCAAACGGTTTAGTGTTAGTTGCAGAAGTAAATAGTGAAATCGTTGGCATGCTTAACTTTCGTCGTTCCACTAGGAAAAAGTTCTGTCATCAAGGAATGTTCGGAATGAGTGTACAAGAACAATTTTCGGATAACGGCATCGGCAGTTCATTACTAACGGAACTATTGGACTGGGCGAAAGAAAACGAAGTAGAAAAAGTATCTCTCGAAGTATTTTCAAACAATCCGAGAGCCTTTCACTTATACTCTAAGTTTGGGTTTACTGTAGAAGGTAGACGAGTAAGGCAAGGGAAGCTCGGTCCAAACGAGTATGTTGATGATATTTTGATGGGGAAATTTCTATAACGGCAGAAACCCGCCATTCTTTAAAAGAGTGGCGGGTTTTGCATGGAATAGGCTAGTTCAATCCAGCCTCAATCCCTGGTCCTAGAATGGTGAGTCGAGATAGGATGAGGGCAATTTCTCGTGGCGACTCGTTCATCCCAGATTTCAGCCAGTGCTGAATCACGCCTAAATTGGCGGAACTCACATATGCGATCAAATAATCAGTAGGAATAGGAGAGTCGCTTAACCGTTGTTCGATGAGCACGGTGAGGTTCTTCTTCATGAGATCTTTCAACTTCTCCTGAAAAGATGGATCACCTTTTGGGCCTAAGATGGTCTTTAAGAAGGCAGAGTTATCACTAAGGTATTCTACTAGTTTGAGGATGTGTGGAAGGGGGTCTGTCTGAACGAGCTTTCTATAGTCATTCTGCTGAGTTGGGAAACCTTCACGTACAATTCGTTCGAACTCTTTCAGGATTTCATCCTCGCATTTATCCAACAGGTCATATTTATCTTGATAGTGAATATAGAAAGTACCACGATTGATGTCCGCTCTTTCCGTTAAACTGCTTACCGTTAATGCTTCAAATCCCTTTTCTTCCATAAGCTCAGTTAAAGCCTGACGCAGCATCCGCTTTGTACGTAAAATTCGTCGATCGGTCGTATCTCTGTCCATCGGTTCTTCCTCGCTTCCTTTTTAATCAACACTTTCTACAGTTGTGTTAAGTACTGTTCATCTCGACTAGTATTGTGCATTGTAATCACTTGTAAACAAATTATAATATACAGTGTGAACGTTAATCAACACAGTGTTTATTAAATAGATAAGGAGGAAGGATTATGACAAATCGCAAAATGTGGGTGGTTTTACCTGTAATCGTATTGCTTATTCTAGCTATTTTTTCGCTGACACTTATTCCAGCTGTTAACCAGACACCGAAAAACATACCGGTAGCCGTCGTAAATTTGGATGAGGGAGCCGAGATTCCCGAGCAGGGGAAACTAAATGTAGGGAATACCATCGTAGAATCGATGCAAAAGATGGCAGCATCAGCGGAGGAACCGCCAGTTCAGTTGGTGGAACTCAGTAGTGTAGAGGAAATGATGAAAGGGTTCGATGACCAGAACTACTATGCTGGATTGGTTATTCCAGAAACGTTTAGCATGAATCAAGGTTCATTACGGTCACCAAATCCTACTTCACCTCAGTTAGACGTGTATACCAATGAAGGAATGAACAGAATGGCGACGATGGTCGCACAATCGATGTTGGATCAAGTGGTTACCAACCTGAACGAAAACGTCCGGAAGCAAGTGATCACTGGTTTTGAACAGCAAGGGATGACCCTTTCACCAAGTCAGGCTGAACAGCTCGCAACACCGATTACAAAACAAGACATTCAGGTAAATGAGGTTGGTGAAAATAGTGCGAACGGTAATGCGCCTGTTTCACTGTTTCAACCTCTTTGGATGGCCTGTATGGCGGGTGCTGCGCTAACGTTCTTCTTTCTTCAGAAACGTTCGCGTAAGCAAGATTTAAAAGCAAGAGGGATTCAGCTAGTGCTAGGTCTTGTTCTCGCACTAACGGCAGGTTTTGGCTTAACCTGGTTAGCTGATGTGATGGTCGGTTTAACGCTTCCGAACTTTGTAGATACGGCTTTGTTCTTATCGCTCGTCTACTTCAGCTTCTTCGTGATGATCTCTGCAGTGTTATCGTGGATTGGTTTAAAAGGAATAGGAATCTTCGCGCTGTTACTATTCTTTGGAGCGCCACTCTTAACGATTCCAACCGAATTTATGACTTCTTTTTATCATGATTGGATTTATCCTTGGATGCCGATGCGCTTCATGACAGAAGGTTTGAGAGATTTGTTTTACTTTGATAAAGCATTGGGATGGAATGAACCTACGTCTGCGCTCGTTTGGATCGCTGTTGGAAGTCTCGTTGTCCTTTTTTCTTCACGTTTTAAACGGTCATCTGTCGAGATGAAAGAAGGGGCTTCCGTACAAAAACAAGAATTGGTGTAGGAGGAACTTTTTTAAAGAGGAGTTGGGAGGATGAAAGCAAACGTATTGATCGTAGGAGCGGGGCCAACTGGTCTAGCGATGGCGTTAACCCTTACCAAGCTTGGCGTACCGTTTCGCATCATTGAGAAAAATAAGGGGCCAGGTGAAACATCGCGTGCTTTAGTAACCCAAGCTCGTATCCTCGAACATTACCAGCAGCTAGGTGTTTCTGATAAATTCGTGAAAGAAGGGATTCCACTTACTGCTGTTCACATTAGAAATGGAGGGGAAGATAAAGCGGAACTGAGACTGAAGGACATAGGGGGCGCGTTAAGCCCGTTCCCCTATGTGCTGAGTCTGCCTCAAGATGTTTATGAAAGATTGCTAGTGAAAGAGTTGGAGAATGCGGGAGTTGAGATCGAGTGGAATACAGAGCTCGTTTCGTTCACAAATCAGGAGGACGGAGTCAAAGTTATTCTTAAACAAGATGGTCATGAGGAGTGTCAGTTCGATTATATTTGTGGCTGTGACGGCGCACATAGTACGGTTCGCCACGGAATGGAAACCGATTTTCCTGGTGGAACGTATGACCAGCAGTTTTTTGTCGCAGATGTTGAAGCAGAGAGTGACTCTCTCGTACTAGGTGACATGTATATGAACATGGAAGCGAACGGCTTTTTTGTTTTTATGCCGGTGAGAAAAAAGGGGATCATCCGTCTGATCGGAATCGTACCGGAGGACGTTCGTGCGATCGACTTCTGGGAGATTTACCCGACAGTTCAGAAAAAGCTTGATCTTACTGTATCTCAAGTAAACTGGTTTTCTACTTATAAAGTCCATCATCGAGTAAGTGAGAAATTTAGAGAAGGAAGGGTGTTCCTTGCAGGTGATGCGGCTCATATTCATAGCCCAGCAGGAGGGCAAGGGATGAATACGGGGATCGGAGATGCAGTTAATCTAGCTTGGAAACTAGCGAGCGTGGTAAAAGGAAAAGCGTCACGTGATCTATTAGAGACGTATGAACAGGAACGCCGTGCGTTTGCGAACAGTCTCGTTTCAACGACGGATCGTGCATTTACTAACATCATCGGTCAGCATCGAAGAGGGAAAGTGTTACGAACCGTTTTCTTTCCTTATGTTCTACCATTTCTATTGCGATTCCCATCAACACGTAAAGGCGTATTCAAGACGATCTCGCAAACGCGCATTCATTATCATGAAAGTATGCTGAGTGTAGGCACAGCCGGAAAACGTCGAGGAGGCGATCGGCTGCCATGGGTACAAAACCACAATAATTATGAAGCGTTGCAATCGTTTGATTGGCAGATTCATGTTTATGGAACGGTAAAACAACAGGTGAGAGACGAACTATCTTCTGTCTCGATACCTGTGCATGCATATGAATGGGACTCTTCTGTGGAAGCTGCGGGGTTGCAGGAAAGTGCGCTATATCTCGTTCGTCCAGACGGTTATATCGGCTTTGTGGGTGAGGACGTGGAAGATATGAAGCGCTATTTGAATAAGTTCCAAATAGAGACGTTTTTTTAATAGAGAAAGGTACTAGCTTTCTTTTCCTACGTCAGTATGCTCCGTAATCGTGGTAAACTGTAAAAAAGGTTACGGAAGGAGAAGATTGCATGTGGAAGCATAGCCGGTTACTTGAACTTCTGAAACTTGAACATCCGATCATACAAGCAGGAATGGCTGGAGGCGTTACGACGCCAGCGCTCGTTGCTACCGTTTCTAATGCAGGAGCACTCGGTACGCTAGGGGCTGGGTATATGACACCAGAGGCGATGAAAGAGGCGATCGAAGAGATCCAGACGTTAACCAACAGGCCGTTTGCTGTGAATGTGTTTGTCCCTGAATACCCTAAGGCTACAGAGCGAGAAATGAAGCATGCAAACGAGCTTTTGAACCCTTTTCGAGACGAACTAGGACTAGCGGAAGAACCCTCTCCAGAGATAGATAAATCACTTTTTGAAAACCAAATTGAGGTGATCAAGGAGCTGAACGTTCCTATTGTAAGTTTTACATTTGGACTACCGGATCAAGAGGTCATTCAAGACCTTAAGGGTGAAGGAATCATCTTGATTGGCACAGCGACTTCCGTGGAAGAAGCAATCGTGAATGAGAAATCTGGTATGGATGCGGTCGTCGCACAGGGTAGTGAAGCTGGCGGTCATCGTGGAACGTTTTTAGCGACGAACGAAGGCGTTGGGACGATGTCACTCATCCCTCAAGTCGCAGATGCAGTGAAGATTCCTGTCATCGCAGCGGGTGGCATCATGGACGGAAGAGGGGTTTGTGCTTCCATGGTTCTAGGGGCAGATGGCGCGCAGCTCGGGACCGCGTTTGTCACTTGTGATGAAAGTGGAGCGAACCCACATCATAAAGAAGCGATCGTACATACGAAAGAAACAGAAACCGTACTAACTTCTTCCTTTAGCGGGAAGCCAGCGAGAGGCATTCGAAACACCTTTATCGATAGAATGGAAGGTCATGAACACGAGCTGTTGGCTTATCCCTTACAAAACGCGTTAACAAAAGGTATTCGAAAAGAAGCCGCAAAACAACATAATCCCGAATTTATGTCTCTCTGGTCAGGGCAAAGCCCTCGATTAAGCCGCCAAGAATCAGCGTCTAAAATCATTATGTCGATCGTTGCTCAAGCAAAGAGGATCAATAGCTGAACGGTGCTTGAAAGGAGCTGCTCATGTCTTCAAAAACGAAACGGATTTGTGAAAAGGGACACTCTTATTTCAAAAGCAGTGACTGTCCAACTTGCCCGATCTGCGAACAGGAACGAAAGCCTGAAAGCGGGTTTCTTTCATTACTTTCAGCACCAGCGAGAAGAGCTCTCGAAAATAATGGAATCACATCGTTAGAAACGCTCTCGACTTATAGCGAGAAAGAGCTGCTAACGTTTCATGGGCTGGGACCTTCCTCGATTCCAAAGCTAAAGGAAGTTCTTGCGAACAATGGATTATCGTTTAAAAAGCACTAAAAAGAAGGGCTGCGGCCCTTCTTTTTTATCGATTCGCATTAATGAGCAGTGCTGCTGTCTCTTTGACTGAAGAAATGCCGTCTTCATAAAGGTTCATGGAAAACGTTACGGTTACCCCTTCGTGCAGTACGAGAAGACGTTCACCGAGCTGTTCAGCGTTCTTGATTTCTAGCTCTTCGAGGTACGTTGTGAAAAGCTGTTTCAGCCATCTTTTTTCTTCGATGATGACTTCCCTTCCAGGGTGAGACTCTTCTGGAAGTTCGGCTAATGCGTTTACGAACGCGCAGCCTCTTTTGTTGTGCGTTTCTAACCAGTTTTCTAGTGCGTCAAAGATGCTTTGGATTTTTTCATAAGGCTCGTCATCTGAAACACGGTCTAAATAGGAAGTC
The DNA here is from genome assembly GCF_947387515.1 of Alkalihalobacillus sp. CinArs1. Taxonomy (GTDB): domain Bacteria; phylum Bacillota; class Bacilli; order Bacillales; family Guptibacillaceae; genus Guptibacillus. The sequence goes on from NZ_CANDOB010000002.1 coordinate 596,071, forward strand.
AGGTGCGCTTTATACAGTTCGTCCCTATTTTTCAAATAAGCTACGATCAGCTGATCTTTTGAACCGAAGCGGTCGTACAATGTCTTTTTCGTAACGCCTGCTTCACTCGCAATCGTTTCGACCCCTATCATATGGATCCCTTTCCAGTAAAACAAATCTGATGCTGTTTCTAGAATGCGAAGCGCTGCAGGCGTCATTTTGATGTTTTCATCCATCGATTACACAACCTCTTTCTTAAATTCACGTTTTTTCAAATTCGATGAACGATCTCTACTGATCACCCATACTCCTAGTGAACATACTACCATTCCGACAATCGTTAAGAAACCAATTCTATCCCCGAACATCACGTACGACCACACCATCGTCACGGGTGGCGTCAGATACAAGAGACTGCTGACTCTCGTGATGCTTCCTAGCTTAAGGTTCAACCAGTAAAATCCATATCCTCCGATCGTAGATAAGCCAGCGACCCACGCGACTGCGATCCAGAAACTAGTTGTTGCTGGCGGTGTCGCTTGGCCAGTGTTCACGGCGATGATCGTAAAGAATAGTGCGCTGATCAACGTTTGAATCGGCAGTGCATCTGTAATGGAGATGGAACTCTTCAGCGTCTTTTCATAAAGCGTCGCAAAAACGAGGCTGATCATCGCCATGAATGATAGCGCATATGCCCATAAAGGAACGGAAGTAGAACTTCCAAGATCTCCGTAAACGACGAATAACACACCGAGGATCCCGAGAACTAATCCACCCCATTGCTTCTTTGAAGTCGACTCGTTAAGAATGGGACCTGCGAGTGCAGCGGCAACGATTGGCTGAAGTGTCGTGATTAAGTTTGATGTCCCCGCAGAAACCCCATTTTCAACTGAGAGAAACACACAGTAAAGGTAGCCGCTTTGAGCAAAAAGTCCGATGAGTGCCTGCGTTGCAACGCTCTTCACAGAAAGCTTCTTCCGTTGTTTCCATAACCACCAAATCGCAAGAATACCTGATGCGACGATAAATCGCCACATCAAGATCGTCATCGAACTCGCTTCCGCTGTCCCTAATCGTGCGCCAACAAACCCCGAGCTCCACATGATGACAAAGCCTACTGCTGCTATAATGCTTAGCCGTTTCGAAAGCATCTTACCACTCCTTTATCTTATCAAAAAATAAACCGATCGGTATACTTACTACAAGTATGTAACCATACCGGTCGGTTTACTGTCAAGGTGTAAGATTTTATATGCATACTCCTAAAGTTATACCTCTTTTTAATAAAGGAGATTGTTCTTTTAAAGTAAATTTGAAATAATTGGTAGAGATGAATCTTAGTAAGTGGGAGGTAAAGGAATGAAAGAAAATTTAACACTTGCGTGGATTGCAACTTGGTTTGCATTGGTTGGGCAGCTTGTGTTCTTCATTATCGTGGCATCCTTTACAAGTGAATGGCGGTATGTGATGTGGAGCTTTATTGTCAGTATGATGGCCGGTGTGCCTTGTTTGATTCAAACGTTAAGAGCTCAGAAAAAGCGTAATAACCTTGAAGTGTGAGGTTACGTTGCGTAGGTAAGGAGGAAGGATATTGGGGTTTTATATTGTCACGATCGGCTTATTAATTGGAAGTTGGACTCTTTACGTTAAGAAGAGTATGAATCACTATCTTCTCAGTTTCGTAGCGATGGCTTCAGCAGTCATCTTCCATATTGTTGGTTTACTTGTATCAGGGATGATGCACAGCCAAGGAGCGGCATTCGTCACGGCTTATTGCGCGATTGGCCTACTTCTAAATGGAATCCTGATGTTGGTGGTGACCACTATTAGAAGCATTTTTGGAGGGAGATTCAGTAAGGAGAGAACGGGATGAAGCAACTATTGACGCTGCTCGTGGTGCTCGTTTTAGTAGCATGCACGAATGAAGAGACGACCGGAACAGAGGAGAAGGTTTTAGCAAAAAGCGATTCAACGTTGACAATTAAGTCAGCATCACTAACTGAGCGTGAGCAAAGGATCATCGATCAAATCGGCATCGACTACAAAACGTTTTTTACCGTTGATGGTGAGTTAGCGGATAATGAGCATTTAGTTAGTTCAATCGTCGTTTTTCAAAATGGTGACGGTGGGAAGGAACAGTTCCAAACGTATGGCGACGATCAAACGTTTAAAAAAGCGCTGCATTCCTTTCAACTTCACATGGAAGATGGCACCGCTTATTACACGATGGGATCACCGACTGGCTACAGTAAAGGTTCGACCGAAATGCCTGAAGATCTTCAAGGTTATGGGTTTGAACAGCTCGAAGGAGAAGTCACGCTAAAAAGTGGAGAAACCGTTTATCTCGCTTACGTAAAGGGGTCGAGTCAGAACCACATGGATATAGGAGGGCTTGATGATTATAAAACCCTTCCTGATTCAGTGAAAGATGCAGAGTACGCGATTGTTGCTCAACTTTACATAACGGATGAACCGTAAAACTGAAGAAGGAGAATGTACCGAGTAAGCGAATATAGTTAGTTGTACACTACGGCAAACATTAACGATTCGGGAGGTTTTTATGGGTAGAGTCATTCATTTCGAAGTTCATGTTGACGACATGGAACGTGCAAAAAAGTTTTATGGAGAAGTGTTTGGGTGGACGTTTGAAGACTGGAGCGAATACGCTGGGATGCCTTACTTTGGAGTCGTCACGGGCGATTCGAATGAGCTTGGAATCAACGGCGCGTTGATGCAGCGACAAACGCCTCCTCCAGAAGTGAACAGCGCGATGAACGGGTATGCATGTACGATGGGATCAGAAGACATCGATGCGACGGAAAAGATCATTCTAGCGAATGGCGGAAAGGTCGCTCTAGCAAAATACGCGCTCCCAGGCATGGCTTGGCAGGCCTATTACATGGATACGGAAGGGAATATTTTCGGTGTTCATCAACCGGATGAGAACGCAAAATAAACGGTAGACAAAAAACCCTGTGAAAAGGGTTTTTTCGGTGGGTAAGAAAGAAGGAGTTCGTGCATGAACGTACATATTGGAGATATTCTTTTTCAACTTTTTGCATTTGTCATGTTGTTATCCATTCCTACTCTTATGATCGTGCTACTTTTTATGTTAAAGGGTAGGAGGTCTCGTCTCGATCGCTTAGAGCAGAAGGTCGATCAGCTGCTTTCTCAGAAAGAGGAGAGGTGAAGGCAACCGGCTAACCTCTACCTACAAACAGATTACTTTCTTTCCAATAATGAATCTGTAATAATAAAAATTGCATTAATGGAAGGAGAGGAAACCATTGAGTAAAACAACGAGTTCATTAAAACCACTATTCGAATCATTTACAAGTGAAAACTTAAATTTAGAAAACCGCACGGTGATGGCACCGATGACGCGCGGCTTTTCTCCTGGTAACGTACCTGGAGAGGATGTTGCAGCGTATTATCGTAGACGTGCGGAAAACGGTGTTGGTCTTATCGTGACAGAAGGAACTGGAATCAATCATCCTGCATCTGTTTCTGGCGCGAGTATCCCTGTCTTTCACGGGGAAAAGGCACTGAGCGGTTGGAAAAATGTTGTGAAAGAAGTTCACGAAGCAGGTGGAAAAATCGTGCCACAGCTTTGGCATGTTGGTATGACACGTAAAGCCGGCGACCTTCCAAATGAGGAAGCACAGCCAGTTGGCCCATCTGGTCTTGATCTGTCAGGAGAAAAGGTGAACGAACCACTGACTGAAAAAGAAGTAGAAGAACTAGTAGAAGCGTATGCGCAAGCCGCAGCTGACGCGAAACGAATTGGCTTTGACGGCATCGAACTTCACGGCGCACATGGTTACTTGATCGACCAATTCTTCTGGGAAAGAACAAACAAGCGTACTGACCGTTATGGCGGTGACCTTGTTGGTAGAACGCGATTCGCAGCTGAGATCATCGAAGCGTGTCGACGTGCAGTTGGACCGGACTTCCCGATCATATTCCGTTTCTCACAATGGAAGATGTTCAACTTTGATGCGAAGTTAGCGGAAACACCAGAAGAACTAGAGCGTTTCTTACAGCCGCTCGTTGAAGCTGGCGTAGATATCTTCCACTGCTCAACGCGTCGTTTCTGGGAGCCAGAGTTCAAAGGGTCTGATCTGAACCTTGCTGGATGGACGAAGAAGCTAACAGGTAAGCCTGTTATTTCCGTTGGTTCTGTTGGACTTGACGGTGAGTTCACGAGCTTTGAAGGTGCAAACACGACGAGCCTTGATGGCCTTGTAGACCGATTAGATCAAGGTGAATTCGACCTTGTCGCAATCGGACGTTCTCTATTGATGGACCCTGAGTGGGTGAAGAAAGTTCGTGATGGAAGAGCGGATGATCTACTTCCATTCGATAAAGAAGCCTTAAAGAAATTAACGTAAATGTAAGGAAGCCGATCGTGCATGCCACGATCGGCTTTTTTTATAGAATAACGACGCCAGCGATGATGACGGCGATCGATAGAAACTTTCTTTTGTTTGCTTTTTCATTAAAAAGCAGGATGCCAGCAAGTGTAGTACCAGCGATGGATACACCGGACCAAACGGCGTAGGCGATTCCGACATCGATCGTTTGAACAGCGAGTGTGAGAAAATAGATACAAAAGCCAAACAAGAGGAACGACATCACGCTTGGGATGTGCTTTTTAAATCCTTTCGACAGTTTGACACTGATACTTCCTAACACCGAGCAGATAAGTGAGATGGTTAAAAACATCATGACGGTTGTCCTCCTCTTTCAGCATGTTTCCTTGGTGTGTTCAACCCAACGATACCGATCACGATGAGTGTGATGCCGATTAGTTTTGTAGTGGTCGTTGCTTCGTCGAAGAGTGCGATTCCGATGACGGCGATCGTAACCGTCCCACCACCTGACCAGAGTGCATTGGTGATACCGAGGTCGTGGTCTCTTGTTAGAATGATATAGAAGGTGAGTGCTAAGGCATAGCTCAGAAAAACGATGACGCTATAGCCTGCGTTCGTAAACCCGTCTGCAAATTTCATAAACGTTGCGCCGATCACTTCAAACAGAATCGCGACAATGAGTAGAACGAAATGTTTCATAATGAAGTCTCCTTTGGAATGCGCTGGTTTTATACTTCTAGAATAACGGGTGTGAGTAGAAGTGTGGTAATACATAAAATGCATTAAATGATAACTTGAGGTTATGATAAAGTGGAAAGTATAGTGATTTTAAGAAGTGGTTGTTACATTTTAATAATGTGAAGTTATGGAGGCCGTGGGGACATGCTACTGCATAAACTGAAGTATTTTATTGAAATTGCAGATAAAAGAAGTTTTACAAAGGCGGCCGAAGCGTGTTTTGTTTCGCAGCCGGCGCTTAGTAAACAGATGAAATTCCTTGAGGAGGAGCTAGGTTTTGCACTGTTCAATCGTTCGATCAGAGGGGTGGAGCTAACGAGAAAAGGTAGGTCGCTCTATGAAGATCTCTCTCCATTGTTTTCAAAAATCGATCAAACTGTCCATCACTATAAGCAGTTTGATCATATCCGGTTTGGTTCTACGCCACTGTTAAGTTCGTACTTTTTACCGAGTTATTATGAAAAGCTACAATATACGAACCTGCACGTAACTGTTGTTCAGAATGACAGCCGTGATCTCGTTCCATTATTAAAAGCGCACGACATCGACGCTGCAATCGTTCAAGATACGCCCTCGATCGAAGGGATATATTCAACGTTATTATTTCAAGAACCTTTTGTGGCAGCGATTCCGGTTTCTTACGCACTGTCTTCAAGAAAAGAGGTGACGATGGAGGAATGTTTTGCTTATAAGCAGATCCTTCCCCCAGAAGGGAGCCTTTCAGAACAAGTAACGAACATAATGCAGGAAAAGGGTATTGGAGTAGACGTGCTTGAAACCCACTACCTCGGCATGGTTGGACTTGTATCGATCGGGATCGGAATCGCTTATCTTCCAAAGATGATGGCGGATGCGATCGAACATAAAGGCGTTACGTTCGTACCTATAAAAAGCGGCGTCTTAGAAAGGAAGATGTACCTTCATGCGGTTTCTCCTTCTATATTAAAGCTTTTATCAGATACGATGCGCTAGAAAAAAGCTCCTCTTATAATGGTGAGAGGAACTTATTGTAGATCCTGCGTTCCATATCCATCGACATCAACCTTAACGTCTACAGAAATGGGGACGTCTTTAAACGTCTCGTTCCAGTTCTTTTTATGAGACTCGTAGAAGGCAGGTTCTTTGATCCTCACCCATTTAGATAAACCAAGAAAATCTAACTCATATTCGTTTTGAGCCGGTTCAATGACTTGTTGTATGGACTTCTTAATGTGGTTCTCCGCATCCTTTGTTATCTTTTCATCCCAACCTTGTTTGAACACATCTCTTTCAATGTTCCAATCTTCTCCAAGACGGACAGTCGTATTAACTGAGACTTCTACTTTTAACTTACCGCTTTCTATCTTAGGATGGATCTCTGTACCTGCTGTAATAATTTCGAGAACAACATGGTCTTCAGAATGCTTTTCTTCTTGACCCGTTAAGGACACTAAGCCACCTTTTACGGTGTTAGTAAGCCACTTGAGTCCCTGCACTTGCTCACGGTTTAGCCAACCTGCAAGTTTGAAATCTTGATCTGAAATGATGGCAGCTCCTGATAATCGAATACGGTTCTGGTTGATTTCAATTTCAGGGATAACGAAGCTCACATCTTCTGAAATATTACTTGAAAGTTCGCTGAACTTGGTGTTCTCTAAAATCTCCAAACTTTTATCATTATTTTGTGTAAGCTCCTTAATTTGGACCGCAGGGAAAATTTCCTTCGTCGGCTCAACGCTCATGATATCTTCCACTTTTTCTTTCGTAACAAATACGGCGACTGTTCTTCGGAATTCATGATCTCGTAAAAAGAAGCTGATCAGTTTCCGAACAGATTCTTCTTCAATAAGTTTCTCTGAAAGAACAAGTGATTTTAAATGTGTAAAGTTTGGTGGACGATCGGTTTCAAGAGAATTTTCTCTTATAATTTCAAAAAACGATTCTCCTTCAAGTGTAAGATTTTGAAAGGGTTTTCCAGCTGCCTGACTGCCTTGGGATCTTTGTATGTTATTCGGTACGACATACTGGTGTGTCATTGAAAATTTTTCATCCTCACCAAAATCAAGTCCAACTCCAATGATCAAGCCAACATCTTCGATTTCATTACTATCCCAGCAGGCTGAAAGAAAGAGTAAACAACAAATGGTAAACACCATCTTTCTTATCATCGTAAAGACCTCCTAATGGATGAAATGAGTAAGAGGATGAAAGGAATTCCAATAAGTGACGCATAAGACAAATAGTTGATGTATGTTCCATACGAAAACAGTTCGGTTATTCCGTCTGGGAATATAGACAGAACAATGATAATAGAACCGATCAGGATGTTTAGGTAAATATTCTTATTGCAACGTAACGTTTTACATAAACCTAATAAAGCAGCGTAGTAGTAGGCAACGACAGTCGTGAAGATGGTGATGATCCATCCGAACAGAAACAATAGCTCGAAGCGTTCAAAAAAGAACCCTTGAAATTCGATCGACTTTGCCATCTCGATGGTTGGAAACGTGGTCACCTTCAGTTCCTCGAGGCTCAGAATCCCAATATTCAAAATAAAAAAGAGAACGTAGATCGTACATACAGTACCAAGGCTTATTAACATGATAGTCGACATCGATTTCCACCCCGATATTGACTTCCGATTCGATAGAACCATGATCAGTTCATATCCAACAAAAGAGAAGAATGTCGTTTTTGCACCTATGATGAGAGGAACAATGTCATTTACGAAAACTGGACGTAAGTTTGTAACTTCAATGTTCCGGACACTAAGGATGGTCAATAACAGGAACATCAGCAAAATGATAGGAAAATAAAGTTGCAAAAAAGCCATAATATTTGTGATTCCAGTTGAAACAAGGTAGACACATGCGACGATTAGAACGGAAATGACGACCAATCTAGGTGTTAAGTCAAGCAGATAATAATTCACGATTTCAGCCATCATTCTCATAATAAAAGCAGAAATGCAGATCGCGTACAAAACGAATATGATGTTGAATACACTCCCGAGAAGTCTACCTACGACGTTTGGTCCAATATCATAGATCGTCTGTTCAGGGTTGCGCTTGATGACAGAAAAAATCAAAAGCCCATTCAGAAAAGCAATCGCAGCACCTAGTACAACACTGACCCACATATTCGGTTGATCGATAACATTAGCAGCTTCACGTGGTAACGTTACGATTCCGACTCCGATGATCGTCGAGATGATGAACACAATGATGGGGAAGTTGGACAGTTGTTTGTCATTCATGTAGCTTCCCATCCTTTTTACCTAGTCTGAAGAACAAACGAATTACTGAGTCTTTGAGTTGTCTGAATCGAATTGGTGCAAAAGGTTCCATGTATGGAACGTTAAAGCTTCTGAGTGAAACGAGATGTGTTGAAAGAATAAACAGCGCGATTAGGATTCCATAGATGCCGAGTATCGCAGCAAAAAACAACAGGAAAAACCGAATCGATCGAAGTGCAAGACTCAGCTGATAATTCGGTACAGTGAATGAACAGATCGCTGTAAATGAAATCACCATCACCATCATGGGACTTACGATTCCTGCACTCACAGCCGTTTCACCGATAACGATCGCTCCTACGATACTCACCGTCGAGCCGATTGGCTTCGGAAGGCGTATACCAGCTTCTCGTAAAATTTCGATCGTAAGTTCCATTAAAAACGCTTCGATTACCGATGGAAACGGCACGCCCTCTCTTGTTTTTGATAAAGAGATGGCGAGGTCAGTTGGAATGAGACCGTGATGAAAGGAAATGAGCGAAATATAAACAGCAGGCAAAACGAACGAGATGATTGCAGCAAAATAAGTAAGGATTCGTGTAAGAGAAGCCGGAATCCATTTGAAATAATAGTCATCAGGGGTTTGAAGCAGCATGTTTAGTGTGGTCGGTGCAATGAGTGCCGTAGGCGAACCATCTGTCAAAATGGTAATTTTCCCTTCCATCAAAGCATTGGTTACTTTGAGAGGGAACTGCGTATTCGTTAACTCTGGGAAAGCTGAGAACTTGTTTTTCCCAATCGCTTGCTCGAGCAATCCAGCGTCTCCTAAGTATTCTGCCTTAACGGATTGAATTCGCTCTCTAGCTTCTGTTATTAACTCTTCCGAGGCTTTCCCTTTTACATAAGCGAGTTCAACATACGTTTTGACTTCCGTCCCGACAGCGAACCGTTCAAAAACTAAATCATTCGAATGAAGGTGCATCCGAATCAGTGATTTGTTATCTTGAATCGATTCAACAAACCCATCACGTGGTCCACTAATCGTTGGTTCATTAACGGGTTCATTCGTTTTACGTTTTACGAAATTACACGTTTCAATCGCATAGACGACTTCTGTTTCTCCTTTTGCTATGATGATCGTAAAGCCATCCATCAAGTATGTGTTGATCTTATCGTAGTTCTTTACAACCTCCATCGATTCTACTGGTAATTTGCCAGTGAGCGAAAATGGGGTAATGGGTTCATTTTCTTGTGCTAGAAATAGAAGTGGCGCAATGATTAGTTTTTGAATCGTTTTTCGATTGGTGATATCTGCGATAAACAAAATTGTGATCTCGATATCTGGCACTTCAAAAGACTTGCAGTGGAGATCACTGCTATGATGAAAATCGTCCATTATTCGTTCTTTAATGCTTTTGCTTTCTTTTGAAGAATCTTGTTGTTTGATTGAATGTCGTCTTATTTTCATGTCAGAATCACTCCGAACATAAGCTATCTGTTAGTATTCACAGACTAAGGTATTCTATCCAAGGTAGCTTCGCGTTTTTGTTTGTAGAAAGAATTAAAGAGGGAGAGATCGTTCAGTGAGGTTATTTCATGTTAGCGAAGAAACTGACATAGAAGTGTTTGAACCAAGAATTCCAACACGTAAGGATTTAGATCAAACAAAGGGGCTCGTGTGGGCGGTTGAGGAGAGGTGCTTACCGAATTTCTTAACACCGCGAGATTGCCCGAGGGTTTGTTATCACGTTGGAAGGGAGACGACCGACGACGATAAACAGCTTTACCTTTCACCACAGCAGCATCACCATGTCGTTGTCATCGAACAAAAATGGCTAGAAGCTATGATGAACACGACGTTAGTTTTGTATGAATTTGCCCCGACGTCTTTTCAAAGTTTCGATGAGAACGCTGGGTACTACATAAGTGAGGAAGCGCAAATACCGATTGCTAAACACAAGATCGATGATTTGTTTCAAGAACTGTTTTCGTACGGCGTTGAACTTAGGATCACCCATGATTTATGGGAGATGCATGATGCGATTCAACAAACGACGTTTCATTGGTCGATGTGCAGGATGAGGAACGCATTGCCGAAGGGGTAAGGCGGCGTTAGGTTTGATTGCGTTAAGGGTAGAGTATGATAACTCGTACGATTTAAGAGAAGCCTTCTAACTGCAAGTAAGAGGTATTTTTTTTGCCTTAAAAAAGTGGAATTTTTTAAAAATGTGTGACGAACAATGCAAAATCCGACAAAAAGAGCACATTTGTCGCGTTTGGTTATTTATTTCTTCACCCTTTTAAGGTTATACTTGTTCTTTAGAAGAAGGACACAACACCCCTTTTTTATAGAGAGGATTGTATCACCATGCTTGATTATAAATACTACAAATGTAACGACAAAAATAATGAAACGATCGTTTTGCTGCACGGGCTCGGAGGCAACTATGGTATCTTCAGTAAACAGATCGCAACGTTTAAAAAACAGTTTCATGTATTAGCGATCAATTTACCTGGACATGGAAAATCACCTGGGACTTCAACTTATGATAAACCATTTACCAGTGACTTAGTTGTCGATAAACTTTTGCATACTCTAGATGAACTTAAAATAGACAAGGCTCACGTGGTAGGAATTTCACTAGGATCTGTAGTTGCTCATCACATGCTACAACGTGCGCCAGAGAAAGTGAAAAGTGCAGTACTTGGAGGGGCTATTACACGGTTCACCCCACTCGCAACTTTTCTCTTATTGGCTGGCACTGCGGTAAAACGGTTTGTGCCTTACATGTGGTTGTACAAGCTGTTTGCTTACATCATGATGCCGAAAGCAAATCATGCAACAGCAAGAAAAGTGTTCATTAGAGAAGCTGTGAAAATGAATCGTCAAGATTTTTTAGCTTGGTATAATTTAGCGTTTACCGTGAAAGAAACGTATGCGGATGTTCAAAAGAAAGGAAAGAACGTCCCGAAGTTATACATTTCAGGAGAAGAAGACCACCTTTTTGTAGAACCATTGCTAGAAGACACGAAGAGTGACAAACTCGCCCGTCATTTGGTATTAGAAGAATGTGGCCACGTATGTAACGTTGAAAAGCCAAAAGAGTTCAATGCTGCTTCGTTGGAATTTTTTAACAAGCATCGTTCGAAGCATGAGCCCGTTTCATCTGCGCTTTAAGCGTTTGAATAGTAGGAGAGAGACTCGTCGATGACGAGTCTTTTTTACGTTGTAATTCTGAGATTGTAGTAAACATTCTATTATAGACGTCTAGTATGTTTTCTTGAGACATTTCCTGATTATAGAGACCGAAACCCCAATGGAGATGACCATCTTCTTGTGCATAATAACCAACCGCATATTCAGAATTGCTTAGACTTGGAGCACTTTCGTACGTAGAATCCGCATTATAGTAAGCGTAGGGTATTTTTTCTGATCCTATGAAAAAGAAAGGAAGGTCCGTTGTTTTGTATAGTTCGGCATATTCCCTTTCCGCAGCCTTTTGTAAGTGCTTTTTCATAATGAATACCGCGTCAAAATCGAATGGGTCGATCTCCTTTAAATCTTCGAAATCCATCGGAACGAATGTGATCGACCGCTCTTCTTTTATCGTTGGTTTCGTTCCAACAACGGCGATGGTTAACGGTGGTCCGTCATAACTTTCAAATTGTGGTTTGCCGCTATCGTCCGCTTGACACGAGGCTACTACCAGAATTGAAAGACATAGTAGTAAAAAACGTTTCAATTCTATTCCTCCCTTGTAATCAACATCTCCTATTCTACCATAGTATATTGCCATGATATGGAAGGAGGGTATACTAATAGAGTAAGCTTTTTCAACGAGGGGGAACGTTTTTGGACGTATGGGATGACCAAAGAGATAGCATATATAAATTGAAGCCAATAACTGAACGTAAAATGGATCGGTATGAAAAGAAAATAAACCGTGGATTGCCAGAGAGTTATAAGGAGCTCGTGCTGAAACAGAACGGTGGATACATCAAGCAAAATGCAGTGAAAACTGCTGATGATACCTATCTAGCAATAGACCATATCTATGGTATCGGACGTCCTGGTTTACTCGATAGTCTAGACGTCATTAAAGAGTGGGGACTTAAAGACAATATCATCCTTTTCAGTGGAGATGGGAACGATTGGTTTGCCTTTGATTATTCAATAGATACACCAACGATCATCTACATCGAAGGTGAAAGCAATGAAGTGATAAAGGTGGCTTCTAGCTTTGATGAATTTTTGACGAAGCTGAGTGTCGATTTTTCCAAAGGTGATGAGGAATTTTCGTGGACAAGAGAAGAAGCTGAAGTGATCTTCTTAAGTGAGGACGAATCTCTTATTCAAGAGGTCCTCTTTTATATGCAGCATGCAGGTGATCTAGATTGGTTTGTGACGAAACTTTCGCAGCTCAGCAAGCATTTGAGTTTACTCGTGAGAGAAGCGGTGGTCAGTGTGCTTGAAACGAGTATGGAAGAATATGTTCATGAGTTAAGTGAAGCTTCATTTGATCATATTAAGAAAGCTGCAAGCAATCTAACACATGATGATAATGAAGAGATTCGAAGGATGATAGAGGAGTTAAAAGTGGAGTATCCGTCATTAAGATAAGGTGAAGGAGGTCGGATCATGTATGACGCTAGCCAGCATCTTCATATAGGCTATTACGAAGACGGCTATGATTATGAAGTGATCGCTTATAAAAGGGAGAAAGAAGCTGTATGGGATGTTTTTGTAGAGGAGTATGATCCAAAGCTGTATCGATCTGTGAGTAAGGTGGGGAATTGGGTATCTGTTAAAGGTCACGGGTTGCACATCTTTTCAATCTCCGACAACGACCTCTCATATGAACATGGGGCTCGTTTGTTTAAAAATTTTCTTGTGGACAAGGGTATTGTTTAATTTGTTTTTGACAAGATAAAATCGGTTGGTTTTGAAGCATACTAACTCCCACCTATAACAATAAGGTCCCAATCGGGTCCTTATTGCAAATGCTTAGGTGGTTCAACAGTATGAGAGTTAGTATCTACCTCTTTGAATAAATCTTGCTTATTAGACTGTTGTGTTTGAGAATGTTGAGCTATGGGTTGGTTCAATAGTTGAAGTACTTGTTGAATACTTTGTTGGAGCTGGTCGAATTCTTTTCTTGTTACTGGTTGTGATTCAGGTTTAAGTTCATATCCTACTTGTCCATTTGGTTCTAGTGATGCCCATTTAACACTATCGATCGACGATACATTTTGTTGTCTTAATTTCATTTCAAGCTGATCCACGGTAAAACGTAACTTTTTGAGGTTTTTCTCGTGCAATGTACCATTTTCAATTAGTATCTTAGATTTTCCAGTAATGAATTTTTCGATTCCATCAGATTTCACCTGAGCATATTCCATAATGATCAGCGTTACTACTAACATTGTTCCCACTCCAAGAGTCGTCCATATATTCTTTCCGGCGAGCGGCTGGATTAATAATGAACCGATTCCGATCATAATGACGGTTTGAGCAAGAGTCATCTGCGAAATTGATTTTCTACCGGCTATTCTTAGCAATAATGTTCCGCCAACAACAATCAAGATTGACTTCCATATCCAGTCGAAATCCATGTCACCTACTCCTTTCTCATACAGCATTCTTTCTTTGATAGAGCACACCCGAGGTAAAGCATTTATCTAATAGGTAAATCGATAAAAGCTGAACTCAGCAAGTTCAGCTTTTTGCCATTATTGGAGAGTTCCCTGATCAGAGACAGGTGTATAGCTTTGAAGCATGACGTTCATATCTTGGTCTGAAAGTTGTGGAACTTGGTAGTAGCTGTGCTTATTTTGATAAAGAAAGATTTCATAACTTAACTCAATGAGGTTTGGCACACTGTCACTGACAACTCGACGTAATACAGGGTTCGTCATCTCAAGTGCTGTCATGGTAAATAAAGAGGCTAACGCCTTCGTTTGCCCTAGCATATAAGCGGATAGTCCTTGGTCAGACAAGTCACGGACTGACTGATTTGGTTTCTTGGGAGGACTAGGCTTGATCCCATACACAACCTCATTCGACTGCTGCATTTTATAGTTTCCTGTCGGGTTTACTGGGTCTTGTCCTGTTTGAAAACACTGTACGATTGAGTTATACATGGTGGTAATGAACTTAGATTGGTGCTGGAGGATACTTTTTAATTCAGGATCTTGTATATGCTGTTCATACATCTGATACTGATCGAGCAAATTGATGATGCCTGAGATGATTTCATGAGCGTCGAACAACTCGTGACCGCCATGATTATGTTTGATGCCCCCTGTATTCGATAGTGGCTGTTGGGCATTCGGCATATTCATTTGATTTGGTTGATGATCCATCTTCTTCCCTCCGTTAACGTAGTGCTCGTTCTGTTGTATTATCTCTAAAGGAACCCGTCATATGTATGATCCGGTTAAAAATCACGCGTTAACACACACCAAACCGATCATTCCGTGTTACCATAAATTGCAGTTGTCACTTCATGAATGGTGAAGTGAATTTATTGTGTTGGCAGATGGGGGATAGAAGGTTGGGAATCAATGACATCATTGTCTATATCGTTATCGGCTTTTTATGTATAGGTGCGATCGATAAAGTAATGGGAAATCGATGGGGGTTTGGTGAAAAGTTTACAGAGGGATTTATGACGATGGGGTCGTTAACCCTTGCGATGGTGGGAATCATTTCATTGGCTCCTGTTCTAGCAAGTATCTTGACCCCAATTGTAGCTCCCATCTATGGGTTGGTTGGAGCAGACCCTGCTTCATTTGCGAATACCTTGTTAGCTCTTGATATGGGAGGGTACTCGCTAGCAACAGAGATGGCAAAAAGCAAGGATGCTGAACTTTTTGCATGGGTGTTTTTAGGAACGATGATGGGGCCGACGTTAGCATTTACGATTCCCGTAGCATTAAGCATTATTACAAAAGAAGATCATCCGTATTTCGCTAAAGGGATATTAGTAGGCTTAATCACTGTTCCTATTGGCTGCTTAGTAGGTGGAATCGTTGCAGGTTTGGATCTTCTCGTTATTGTGGCGAACTTGATACCTACGATCATTTTGTCTGTTCTTATTTCAATCGGATTATTTAAATATACGAATAAGATGATCGCTGGATTCGCTGTGTTTGCGAAAGGCATTCAGGTAGTTGCGATCATCGGTCTAGCTGCGATCAGTGTTGAAACGTTTACGGGTTTCGTTATGATTCCGAATATGACGCCACTGATTGAAGCTGTTGAAATTGTGGCCAAGATCGCTGTTTTTCTTGCGGGTGCATTTCCGCTAGTCACATTTATCTCTTTCGTCTTAAAAAAACCACTGAATAAAATAGGGAAATCGATGGGGATAAACGACGTATCAACTGCCGCAATGATCGCAAGCTTGGCACATAATATCCCGATGTTATCGTTACTTAAAGAGATGAACCCAAGAGGAAAAGTCATGAACGTCGCATTCGCTGTAAGTGGCGCATTCGTATTGGGAAGCCATTTAGGGTTTGTAGCAGGAGTGAATAAGGAAATCGCTTTTGCCATGATCGTTGGAAAATTGGTCGGTGGAATGAGTGCCGTCGTGTTAGCTGTTTTTGTAACTAGAAAAGAGGTCTAGCTTGTAATTTTTGTATATGCCACAGCAGCAGGAGATCAAATTGGATTCTTACAGGAATCTTGATCATCGGTGTTTTCGCCTGTGGGATATTCGGCGTGTATGATTTTAAAAAAGCGAATACGATGACGAAATGATTTTCAGAGAAATTTTCCCGACGTAACAAGAAAACATTCCAATATTCTCCTAATTCGAGTTTTATACCGATGTTGTGTGGGAATTGCTTTTTGAAACTGAAAGCAATCACACAAATAAAAGGAGAATAAAATGCATTATTTTGGTATATGGTTCGTGGTGTTAGCAGCGATGTTATGGGGAATTTCTGGTGGTCTTGCAGGAATTCTCATGGAGAAAGACTGGGATCCTCTTGTTATCTCGTTTTATCGAGGAGCAGTTGGACTTCTGTGTCTTTCCATTTGGCTTTTATTCAAACCAAAGCCTAAGGGCGAGGTGAGCAAGAGAAAAACCTTCCTTTGGTCAGTTTTAGCGGGAATTGGAGTAGCAGGAAACTTTAGCTTCTACTTTCTAAGTATTTCGCAGTCTGGCGTGGCGGTTGCGTCCACGCTAATGTATACAGCGCCACTGTTTGTTTTTATCATTTCCTTTTTCTTGCACCTTGAGCGTGCGACGACATTTAAGGTGGTTTCGATCTTTGTCGTAATGATTGGAATTATGCTGTTAACGAATGTCTTTGAAGTAGGACTCGGAAGCTTAAATCTAATCGGAATCATTAGTGGATTACTATCTGGTCTTTCATATGCGCTTTTCATATTTGGTTTTAAATTTGCAACGGAACATGGCCATCCACCGTTTGTATTAACAGTGGCATTCGCGGCCTTTACCGCATTGATGCTGACAATCATCGATCTAGACGAAACGGTATCTGTGCTTCGTTCAGATGATCTTGTTTGGTTTATTACGCTAGGAATCATCGGAGCGGGGATCTCGTTCTTCGCTTACTTAGAAGGATTGAAGAAAACGAAGGCGTCTCTTGCGGCTGTGATCGCAATGGTGGAACCTGTGACAGCTTCCTTGTTCGGTGTGCTGATCTTAGGTGAAGTGCTTAATGGTATTCAAGTTGTTGGGATTGTGATCATATTAGTCACCATCACATTGTTAAGTAAAAAGCAGAGCTAGGGTTGGTTTATAAATTAGTAGAGGAAGAAGCAGTTCGTTTATGGAGCTTATCGCATAGTCCATATTTGAACTGCTTTTTTGTTGATATAGCAGGAATATAAAGGAAGTACTTGTCTCTATTCCATCATTAAATACACTAAAATATGGTAAAGTATAAGTGACTTAATGTAGTCAGCGTTTTATTATCTGCTTTATTACTATTTGTAGCAATATATGATTTTCCAATTTCAACACCTACTATATAAGAGAATGCTAGAAAAGGTAACAAGTGTCTATATAGAAAGTTTACTTAGTAGGAGGTTCATATTGAAGAAGACCTTAAGCCTTATATCGATTATTATTCCAATTGTATTGTCAGTTTTGATCATAAACTTTTTATTGGATGGGATAGCGCTAAGGATTCAAGGACTACCCATCGTACTGCCTATTGTCTTATGTCCAGTCGGAGCTGCATTTGGGGTTATGGGTTATCGAATGAATAAAGATCATCTGTCTCGAATTGGAATCATATTCAATCTCGTATTATTCATATTTCCAATTGCATATAACATTGTTGGAACACTTAGTCACGGAGTGTAAGAGCGTGTCATTAAAGTCTTATCAAAAAGTAATGATAGGAAAGCACATTTTACAGGGAAGAGGAATGTAAATGGGGGTATTTCTAAAAAGAAAAGATAAAACATTTTCACTGAGAGATTTGCATTTCTATCTGTTGTACTTGTTGTTAGCAGGTGTATTCTTCTATTATTTTGTATGTATGTCTCCTAAAAACTCAGTGGAGTTGTACGAGACCATTTCATTCTCAGAGGATTATGAGGCAGTACAAAGTCTTGTTTTAAAAGGGTATGAAGCCAATTTCAAAGAAGAGGATTTTATTTCATTACAAAAACTAGGCCCAACTATGAACAGAGTTAGTCAAGTTACTCTATTGGAATATGAAAACAGAACATTTTTAGTCATGACTTCTCCAGGTACAGAACAATTAAAAGTGCTTGCAGTTGAAGAGTTACCTGAAGAGATTAGAAGTTACTTCCTTGGGCTGAATCCATCAAGCAGGTAAAAGATAAACAATTGTTTTAGGGGGGAAGATATGACAAAAGATAAAATGAGCAAGTTAATCGTTATCTCGGTGTTTCCACTTTTTCTATCTTTTTTAATCTATGACATATAAAGCATCGAGTTATGGGGTTACATAGGGATAACCATGGCAATTTTTCTAATGATATTTTATTTAGTAGAAATAAGAATGTATTATCCAAGAGTCTCTTTTGCAGTAGGCGCGGTCATTTGGACAGTTTTATGTTCGTTTTTGTTTAGTGACACATTCATAAGCATAGGGTTATCTATCATTTCATTAGGAAGTGTAGGAGTATTTATCCTTTTATATAAAAGAAATTAAATTAACTCAATAGCGCAGGAACCGTTCATTCACTCAGATTAGTTCTTCGTAGTTAGAAACAGGGAAAAGGGGGGATCCTTTGAATCAACTATTTCTTGTTCTTTTCATAATTGGAACGTTACTTGTCATTCTTGCTTGGTATCGGGGGCGTGGAGAAGGTAACAAACAATACACGTGGCTTAGTTATCTTTCCTTAGCGGTTCCAGTAATCATAATCCTTCTGGTGTACATCATACCTAAAGGTTCAATGGTAACAATCTATCTAACACCTATTGGTTCGCTCATTGCATTCATTCTTATAGGGATTACACTATTTAAAAGAAATGAAAAAAACCTTCTGGCTGCAATTGGCTTATTTCTATCATTACTATTGCTTGGAATATTAATCATCTTTGGAATATTTATCATAACGCCACTTGAACCTTAATGTATACATGCTAGAAGCTCATAGGTAATTACCTGTATAAAATAGTTCGATTTTGAATTTATGGATAATATTAGTTTAGTAAATTGTGTTTAGTACGATTGTTCTACCGGTTTTCCTACATATTTTAGCAAATAGGTATTAAATCCGTGAAGAACGTGTTAGGGTGTATGACAAGAGAATGGCTCCTCTTCTCCAAACATAAATGGAAAGAAAGGAGCATACTGATTGATGCTAGTTAGTAGATATAGCATGATTTTCTATCAGACTAGAACTGCAATTGACCGTTTGCAGCGAGAATCAACAGAAAAAATCAAGATTGGAACGTTGTCTGTTATTACAGGTTTCTCGGAAGAATCCATTCTTGAATCTCTAGAATTTGGAAATATTCCTGCAAACCACTCTGCAGAATTACAATCAAAGATAGCCTCTTCTTAATGTCATGATGGAAGAAGAGGAGGGTTCTCTTGTAAGAATCGAATAACGACTTCTATTGATCTTATACTAACGGTGAGTATAGGATGTTTTTTTTGTTTTTTATAGACTAATAGCGATGATCAGGAGATTTCCTGCTTAACATTCAGTGTGATGGAAGTTGATTGAGAAGGAATGAGCTTATATCAGCGAAACCGTTAGAAAAGAGCTTGGGGCCGAATCCCAAGCTCTTTTCGTTTAACTACGCATTCCGCTTTAATCATTCCCTAGCTGTTCCCTTGAGCGATCTCCTCGCGAGTGGAAGTTTTATTGCCCTCAAGAAAATCCAGCGTCACAAGTGCAAGTGTTTTCGCCGCGATCAGCATCGCTCTCTCATCAAAGTTAAACTTCGGATGGTGGTGAGGGTAGGCGTTCGCTTCGTCTTCCACCATCGCTCCAGTAAAGAAGAACGTGCCAGGGACGTGCTCTAAGTAATAGGAGAAATCTTCTCCGCCCATCTGTTCTTTATATTCTCTGATCGTAGTCGCTTCTTCGACTTGAGTCGCGACGTTTGCCAGCTGAAGCGTTTCTTTCGCGTGATTTATCGTTGCAGGGTATCCGTCGACATAATTGAGCGTATAATCAGCATCCGCTGCAAGACACGTCCCTTTAATGATGCGCTCCAATTCTTCCTTAATCATTTGCTGAACTTCCTTCTTGAACGTGCGTACCGTTCCTTTCAGAACGACTTTATCTGCAATAACATTGAAGGCATTCGTTGCATCGAATGAGCCGATCGATACGACAGCTTGATCGAGTGGATCCACGCGTCTTGAGACGAGCTGTTGGAGGTTGACGACAACTTGAGAGGCGATCACGATGGAATCCTTCGTTAGGTGCGGCTGAGCGCCATGACCTCCTTTTCCTTGAATGACCAATTCGAAGCGGTCTGCTGCAGCCGTTAACGGACCTTCTTTGTATAGAATTTCTCCTAGTTTTTCAGTAGCCCATAGGTGCGTACCATAGATTACGTCGACACCCTCCAAACAGCCATCCTCGATCATAGCGATCGCCCCACCCGGCTGCATTTCTTCCGCATGCTGGTGGATAAATACGACGCGACCTTCTAATTCGTCCTTGATGCTATTCAATGCTTTCGCTACTCCTAAAAGGGTTGCGGTATGACCATCGTGGCCACAGGCGTGCATGACTCCGTCCACTTTTGATTTATAATCCACATCGTTTTGTTCTTGAATCGGAAGGGCGTCGAAGTCAGCTCTCAACCCAACCGTTTTGCCGGGCTTTGCGCCATTAAGAATCGCGACAACTCCTCGTCCACCAACCTGTTCTCGGACTTCATGTCCAAGATTCCGGTGGTATTCTGCAATGAACTTCGGGGTTTCAACTTCTTCAAAGGATAGTTCAGGGTTCATATGAAGGTGACGCCTTACTTCCACCATTTCGTCGTAAAGGTTTTCGAGTACAGCTTTAATTTTCATCATGCAAAACTCCTTTTCAATTAGTTAAATCTTATATAAGCATCTGGGCCAATTGGTAGCCCTAGAAGATACCACACGGTGAAAAGTAGGATCCAGAAGACCATGAATGCTAGCGAGTAAGGCAGTAACGCTGAAATTAACGTTCCAACACCCATCTTCGGATCGTATTTTTTCGCAAAGGTTAAAATGATCGCAAAGTATGCAAGCATCGGCGTGATCATGTTCGTGATCGAGTCTCCAATGCGGTAAGCGAGCTGTGTAAATTCTGGGCTGAATCCTAAGATCATGAGCATCGGAACAAATACAGGCCCGAGGATTGCCCATTTTGCGGATGAACTTGCGACGAGTAGATTGATTAATGCTGAAAGTAAGATAAAGCCAATCAGAAGTGGTAACCCGACTAGTCCAATATTTTGTAACCACTCAGCGCCTTTGATCGAGAGGATGGCTCCAAGGTTACTCCATGCAAAGTATGTGATCATTTGCGCGGCGATGAACGTAAGGACGATGTAGTATCCCATTCCAGACATCGCTTTTGTAAGGTGACTAGCGACATCTTTATCTGACTTGATCGTCTTCGCTCCGATTCCATACGCTAACGCCGGAAGGAAGAAGAATAAGAACATGATGGCAACGAGTGAACTCATGAAAGGAGAGTCCATGATGGCACCAGTCTCCTGGTTCCTTAAGATCCCGTTTTCAGGGATGATCGTTAGGGCGATGAGTATGGAGAAGACAGCAACAGTGATCGTTGCAAAACGCAGGCCTTTTTTCTCTGCACGAGAAAGTTCTGTTTTCTGGTCATCCATGACGGTTGAAACTGGTAGTGCTCCTAATCTTGGTTCAACAACTTTGTTTGTAATCCAAACCGTAATCGGTAATAAAACGAACGTGGATGCAAAGACGAAGTAGAAGTTCATCGCTGGATTCGCTTTATAAGATGGGTCGATGATCTGAGCACTTGATTCAGTAAACCCTGCTAAGAGAACATCGAGGGAGGTGATAATCAAGTTAGCACTGAACCCTCCAGCAACTGCCGCGTATGCAGCGACGAGTCCTACGATAGGGTTCTTACCGAGAGTGTAGTAAATCAAGGCTGCGATCGGAGGAAGTACGATTACCGCAGCGTCTGCAGCAGCGTTTCCAAGAATCGCGATCAAGACGATCGTAGGTAGTATCAATTTCTGAGGTGCGGCAAAGACGATTCTTCTCATGAAGCTCGATACGAGTCCTGTTGATTCTGCTAGACCGACACCTAGCATGACGACGAGCACTAAACCGAGTGGTGGGAAGGAGACGAAGTTATTGACCATTTCCGTCATGATTCTTCGAATGCCATCTCCGTTCAGGAGATTAACAGCATCGAGCCGTTCATTCGTTGCAGGGTTGATCGCACTGACTCCTAATGTCGAAGCGATCCAAGACGAAATGAGGATGATGGCTGTAATGATGGCAAAAAGCGTGAGAACATCTGGAAACTTATTGCCTCCTCGTTCGATCAGATCTAAAAACTTTTGAGTTACTGTTTTCTTTTTTGTACTTACGTTTCCCTTCTCAGGCGAAGGATTAGGTAGCGCCATCGTGTTGTCCCCTTCCGTTTTAATTTTCTGAATTTTTATTATCATAAAGAAAATCTGTCCCTCTTAAAAGGGGCAGATTTAGAAATTTTATAGGGGACAGATTAGTTGTGGAACCAGACGTTTCGAAGTGATTCAATTCCTTCTTCGATCTGTTCCTCACTCAACGCGGTGAAGCAAAGCATATAGATGTGGTGAAAATTGGCGGGATGAGTTTTATCAAGGAACAGTTCAACAGAGTCTAGAGCGATTCCGCTATCAGAAGCGAGGGAGTGATAATCGATATCCTTGTCAGGTTCGTTTAATTTGATCACAACATGATGCCCCGCATGATCTCCGAGAATCGTGACATGATCTCCCATATAACGCTGGATGCATTTCTTTGTCCACTCAAATTTCTTTTTGTAAATTTTCCTCATCCTGCGTAAGTGACGGATCCAGTAGCCTTCTTTCATGAATATCTCAACGGTCTTCTGCAACACCCTTGAAGTGGTTTGTTGATAGATGATCAGCTCTTTTTGATAGATTTCTAAAAGACCAGGCGGCAGAACCATATAGTTGAGTCGGATACTTGGCAAGAGCGATTTGAAGAATGTTCCCATATAGATGATTCTTCCATGATGATCAAGATGCTGTAGAGCTGGGATAGGGTCGCCACTATACCGAAACTCGCTGTTTAAATCGTCTTCGATGATGTAACGATTTCCCTCTACGGCCCATTCGATCAATTTTAGCCTTTGTTGGACGGGCATGATGTACCCTAACGGAATTTGATGGGAAGGGGTCACATATGCCATCACTGCTGAACTTTTATGTAGGTGATTAAGGTCGATCCCGTTCTTATCGACAGGAATGGAGTCAATTTTGTAGCCAAGGAGACGAAACACTTCCCTTGCAGCGTAATAACCAGGGTTTTCAAAAGCGATGGTTTGCCCATTCAAGCCGATCATCTGGCATAACAGGTTGAGAAGGTACTGCGAATGAGGACCGATGATGATTTGTTCTTCAGAACATGTGACACCACGAGCTTGCTGCAAGTAATGCGCAATTTCCTTTCGTAAGCCGATTTCTCCCTGAGGATGACCAAAGTGAAACAGTTCATCGACTTGATCTTTCATGCTTTGGTTCGTAATCTTCCTCCAAGTGGATAGGGGGAAATTCGTCGTATCGACTCGATTGCCTCTAAAGTCGTATGTAATGGATGACGGATGGTTTTCAATCTCGCTGTTACGTGTTGGATTTTCTTTTGCGATTTCTCTCATCACATCTGTAGCGAGATCTTGAATAAAATAACCGCTTCTCGCCTTGCTATAAATGTATCCTTCTGAAAGTAGGCGCTCATAAGCTGTCTCCACAGTATTTCTACTGATCGCTAGGTTCGATGATAGGAGTCGAACAGAAGGCATCTTACTATCTTTAGGCAACGTGCCTTTTAGGATTTGTTTTTTAACTTCATCGTATAGTTGTAAGTAGAGTGGGATGGACCGATCTCGGTCTAATTGGATCATGAACTCATTCATTTCATCACTCCTCATGATCAAGTCTTGTTACTAGTCTACTGTAAAGGATTGAAGATGACTAGCTTAGTAGTACTAACCTCTGAGGGGAACGAGAGAAGCTGTGAAAACAGGAGTGAGGCGGCCCTAGCTAATCAAAAAGCAATATGTTTGCGGGGTTTTTGTCGTATATTGCAAAATTTGAATCGATACGGGGTTTTTTAATTGTTTACAAACGTGACACCGAGGAGTAGACTATGTCTCATTAAGATATTAGTTTAAAAGTTTCTCATTCGAAATCGCTTAATCCAATCGGAGCGGACGACCCAATGATTGATGCAGTAAAGTTACTGCTAGGGGTGAATCCTGTTTAACAGGTAGGGCTACTTCTATGGCCCGAATCCGACAGCTAAGTCCGTAAGCGTTATGGGAGAGGACGGTGAAACTTGTGATCTAGCAATCGGCCACAGGTTTAGTTACCTGTGGTCTTTTTGTGTTCGATTTTTTTAATATGGAGTGTAATAAAATGACGATTCGGTCAAAACGGTTTAAACGGCTAGAACCTCTACAGGTGCTCATTCTTGTGTTTGGCTGTTTTATTTTAATTGGAGCAGCGTTATTGAAGCTTCCTTTCGCAACAACGGAAGAAATAGGCTGGATCGATGCTTTGTTTACCTCAACTTCTGCGATGACGGTGACGGGACTCGTTGTGGTAGACACCGGTCAGGCATTCACGCTGTTTGGAGAACTTGTTATCGCCTCCCTCATTCAACTCGGTGGACTTGGAATCATGACGTTTGCGGTCATCACGTTCATGATGTTAGGAAAAAAGATTGGGATGAAGCAGAGGCTTCTTGTGCAGCAAGCCACAAACCAGAATTCACCTGGAGGCGTCATTCGATTAGTAAAGACAATCTTCCTTTTTTCTTTAACGGTCGAGGCGATCGGCATGATCATTCTCGCATTCAGATGGGTACCAGAATTAGGAGTGAAAGATGGCCTTTACGCGAGCTTCTTTCATTCGATCTCAGCTTTCAACAATGCGGGGTTCTCCATCTGGTCTGATAGCTTGATGGGCTATGTTGGAGATCCTGTCGTAAACATTGTTATCTCTGCCCTTTTTATTGTGGGAGGGATCGGATTTACGGTATTAGACGACCTTGTTAGAACAAAGCGGCTGCGTTCGCTCGCGCTTCACTCGAAGATCATGCTCATAGGGACGCTCGTTATCAATGTAGTTGCGATGTTTGGCTTTCTTTTCCTTGAATTTCATAACCCGAATACACTCGGAGACTTAACGATGTCAGAAAAGCTGTGGAGCTCGTATTTTCAAGGCGTAACGACGAGAACGGCGGGGTTTAACTCGGTGGATATTGGTGCGATTGGAACAGGGACCGCTTTTCTTATGTTTGTTTTAATGTTTGTAGGAGCGGGGAGTACTTCTACTGGCGGAGGGATTAAACTAACGACAGCGGTTGTGATCATTCTTGCCGCATTCACGTTCCTTAAGAGAAAAAGCGATCCTGTGTTGTATGGTCGCACCATTCGGAAGGAAGTTGTTCTGAAATCCTTAACTATCTCGATTATGAGTATCCTCTTGGTTTATCTGTCCATCTTCATTTTGGTTCAGACAGAAAACGCAGATGTGAATGCGATTATCTTTGAAGCAGTTTCTGCGTTTGGCACAGTCGGTTTATCGATGGGCTTAACGGGTGATCTTTCGCAAGTCGGCAGGATCGTGATTATTTTTCTCATGTTTCTCGGAAAAATTGGACCCCTTACCCTTGCGTTCTCACTTGCTCAGCCTGATCGATCTCGCATTCGCTATCCGAATGAGGACCTGTTAACAGGATGAGTTTTAAAAAAATTGAAAGTAAAAAAGCATGGATACGGAATCCATGCTTTTTTTATTCTTTTTCTAACCAGTTCTGAGACCAGTCTTCAATGTTTTTCATTAAGGGTTCAAGGGCATACCCTTTATCAGTTAGCGCATACTCGATTCTAACAGGGGTTTCTGGATAGACGTGGCGTTTAACGATGCCTTCTTCTTCAAGGTCTTTTAACCGTTCTGAAAGGAGTCTGCCGCTTATTCCGATCGATTCTTTAATCGTGCAGTTTCGCTGGGGACCGGACAGTAGTTGATAGATGATCAGTCCTGTCCATCGTTGACTAAGAATCGTAATGGCTTTTTCAAACCTCGGACATATCTCTGATTGATTCACTTTAAACTCCTCCTTTCCAATAATAGTATACCACACATAATAATTAATAATAAATTATTTACTTGACGTAATAAAGTTACTTGTTTATATTTAGTTACATAAAGTAACTTAGTTAATAAAAATAATTAAAGGGGAGTTGCAGAGAATGGTTTCAGAAAAAATTGGCGTGCTCTTACTAAGGATCGTACTAGGCACAACATTTATGATTCATGGGTTCGCAAAGTTTCAAGGAGGAATTGAGAATACCGTTGGATTTTTCCAATCGGTCGGCTTACCGGGGTTTGCAGCGTATGTCGTAGCACTCATCGAATTAATAGGCGGAATTGCAATCATACTCGGACTCGGAACAAGAATTGTTGCAAGGTTATTCGCAATCATCATGATCGGAGCAATTTTTACAGTGAAGTTAAGTGCTGGATTTTTAGGCGGTGAAACGGCGGGCTATGAATTAGATCTTTTATTACTTGTCCTATCATTTTATTTCGTTACGAGAAAACCGGTCGATCTTTCACTAGATCACATGCTGTTCTCGAATAAAGGAGTGCGATCAGATGTTTCATAAAGCACCGAGCACGTATGTTGGAGGAGTCACATTGAACGTCATGGACATTGACCGATCACTCCAATTTTATAAAGAAATGATCGGTTTTCAAGTTTTGAATCATCGTTCAGGTGCGGTAGAGCTTACGGCGGATGGTGTAACACCATTACTTACGTTGTACCAACCTGAAGAAGCACAGCCTAAGCAAATGCATACGACAGGTTTGTTTCACTTTGCACTCTTATTGCCGAAACGAGCTGATTTAGGAAGAGTTCTCCATCATCTTGCAGAAAAGAGGGTCCCGATCGGTTCTTCAGATCATCTCGTTAGTGAAGCGATCTATTTAAATGATCCTGATGGAAATGGTATTGAGATTTACTACGATAAACCTTCTTCTACTTGGACGTGGCAAGGTGAACAGGTAAAGATGTCCGTAGATCCGCTCGATACGAAGGCGGTATTAGAAGAAGGAAGAGGGGAAGCGTGGAATGAGCTGCCAAAGGACACTGTAATGGGGCATATCCACCTGCAAGTTAGTGAACTAAGAGAGGTTGAAACATTTTACACTGAAGGTCTAGGGTTTGAAGTTGTCAATCGGTTTGGAAATCAAGCGCTTTTTCTATCAACAGAAGGCTACCATCATCATATCGGTCTCAATACGTGGAATAGCCTTGGCGGCTCAAAGCCTTCAGAAAAAAGTGTTGGGTTGCAATCGTTCGAACTGATTTATCCAAGTAACGAAAAGCTTCAAGAAACTGTTTTTAACTTAAGAAAGGTCGGAGCAGAGGTTGTTGAAGAAGGTGCGATTGTAAGAACAGAAGATCCTTCTGGAAATCGGATGTATTTAAAAGTAGCGTTCGTCTGATAAAAAAAGTTTTCGAGTAAATAATAGTAGCAGTTCACATTGGGAAGGTAAGGTGCAAGAATGGGCTTTTTAGAAAAAATCTTTGGGAAATCACCTGAAAAGGAGCAAAATAAAATGGAAAACGTTAAAGTCGCAATTATTTATTACAGTTCTACAGGTACAAATTATAAGATGGCTAAGTGGGCAGAGGAGGGCTTGAAAGATACCGGTGCTGAAGTAAAGGTACTTAAAGTTCCGGAACTAGCTCCAAAGGAAGCGATCGAATCGAACGATGCGTGGAAAGCGCATTTGGAAGAAACGAAGGATGTGCCTGAAGTGACGCTTGATGATTTGGAGTGGGCAGATGCGTATATCTTTAGTATTCCGACTCGTTTTGGTAACTTGCCTGGTCAAGTGAAGCAGTTCCTCGATACAACGGGCGGACTGTGGTTTAATGGTAAGCTTGCGAATAAGGTTGTAAGTGCGATGTCTTCAGCGAGCAATGCACACGGTGGTCAGGAGCAAACGATCCTATCGCTCTACACGACCATGTTCCACTGGGGAGCGATCGTAGCGAGTCCAGGATATACAGACGAATCGATCTTCGCTGCTGGAGGGAACCCTTATGGTACGAGTGTTACAGTTGGTCAGGACGGGAAGATGCAGGAAAACGTCGAACCGGCTGTGAAGCATCAAGCAAAACGAACAGCAACGGTAGCGGAGTGGGTTAAGAACGGAAATCGTTAATTACGGAATATTGTTAGGTCGATTCAATACTTGAATCGACCTTTTGTTATGCATACGATCGATAAGCGAATAGCGATGATCATAAATAAATGCGAGCCCACCACAATAGTGATGGGCTCGCATGGTTGTGGAGCTTTAGCTTTCTTTATAACCTGATAAAATCTTCCCAATCGTTCGTTCCATCACAAGAATGCCGTCTAAGCATTCTGTTAACGATGTCCATTCTTCAGGGGTATGACTTTTCCCGTTCTTACTCGGAACAAAAATCATACCTGTAGGAATTTTTTTGCCGACAAGCATGGCATCATGTCCAGCGCCGCTTGGCATTCTACGATACGTTAAGTTTAATTCGTTCGTTGATTCTTCAATCATATTCGTCATCTCATCGTTCATATGAACAGGCTCAACGCGGATGCTGTTTGACGTTTCAAGTCGGAGTCCTCTTGTTTTTGCGATAGAAGATGCACGCTCTTTAATCGCATCGATCAGGTTTTCTCTTGCGTCTCGGTCGATGTCTCGAATATCAACCGTTACCGTTGTTTTTCCTGCGATGACGTTCGTTCCATTTGGAGAGTTGGTGATCTTTCCAACTGTTGCAACGGCGGTGTCGCTGTATTTGGCAGGAAGCTGTTCGATCGACGTGATGAGTTCACTTGCGCCGATCAGGGCATCTTGCCTCATGTTCATCGGCGTATTTCCTGCGTGATCTGCGCTTCCGATAAACGTAAACGTTTCTCTGGCAGGACCCGCGATTCCTTCTACAACACCGATCTGCTGCTTGTTTGTTTCTAACACGAGACCTTGTTCGATGTGGAGCTCGAGGTAGCCGATAAACTCGTCCATGTCTCGTTCAGCGCTTTTTAATCCATCAGGATTCAAACCGTCCGCTGTCATTGCTTCACTGAGCGTCGTATCTTCATCATCACGGTATGTGAGGAGCGCTTCTTCGTCGATTTCACCGATCATCGCACGGCTTCCTAACAAACCATGGTTGAAGCGTGATCCTTCTTCGTCGGCAAAAACAGCGACTTCGATCGACCACTTTGGCATTCCGTTTCGTTCGATGAACGATTCAACTGCTGTTAAAGCGGATAGCACGCCCAACAGGCCATCGAACATGCCACCGTTCGGAACTGTATCGATGTGAGAGCCTAGCATGAGGCTTTTATGTGTATGGATGCCTTTAATTTTTCCATAAACATTGCCGATCGCGTCCTCCTGAACGGACATTCCGATTTCCCTCATCCATTTCTTAACCCATTCGATCGCTTCTCTGTATTCAGAAGTATAGGGGAAGCGGCTATTGCCGCCGGCTTCCGTTGCTCCAATACTATTGACGGCATCGAAATAGGTGATGAAATGATTCATAGGTAAGTGGGTGTGACGAGGCAGAGGCTTATATTCCTCCTTCCATCGTCTGACTCGGTTATCCATCTGAAACACCCTCCTCATGACTAACTTCGATCAATTTGATGAACATCTTACTCGCTTGTAGCATCGCTGTTTCTTCAATATCGAAGTTCGGATGGTGGTGGGGATAAGCGTCTTTATGACCTGCTCCAGTAAAGAAGAACGCACCTGGTTTATCTAACAAATAATAAGCGAAATCTTCTCCACCCATCATAGGATCCATCTCCAGTGAGTGTTCAGCTCCAAATAAGTCTTCAGCAGCGCGCTTTACATACGTCGTTTCTTTCTCATGGTTGAATAGGGCTGGATAGCCTTCTTCATAGTTCAGAGAACACGTAGCGCCGTATGCTTTTCCTGTATGTTCGACGATTTCAGTCATCCGCTTTTTCACGGAAACCTGAACGTCTCGTGAAAACGTACGAACCGTTCCTAAAATACTCGCGTGAGACGGGATGACGTTAAAGGGGCCACCTGACTCAAATGCGCCTAGTGAAAGCACCGCTGACTCTAGTGGATTAACGTTTCGACTAACAACCTGCTGGAGATTTTGAACAACGGCTGATCCACAGACGATCGGATCAATCGTTTCGTGAGGAAGAGCACCATGCCCGCCTTTTCCGTCGATTTCAATCGTGAATCGATCGGACGATGCCATCAGTGGACCGCTTTTTGTGAAAACAGATCCTACTGGGAACATCGACCATAAGTGAGTTCCGTACACTTCATCGACACCTTCGAGGCACCCTGCTTCGATCATAGGCTTTGCACCGCCTGGTGTTTGTTCTTCAGCGAACTGATGGATCAGAACGATCGTTCCGTTAAGGTGTTCGCGATTATCGTGAAGAACTTTTGCTGTATGAAGCAGCGTCGAGGTATGAGCGTCGTGTCCGCAGGCATGCGAAACACCATCCACTTTTGATTTATACGGTACGTCTTTAGCATCCTGAATGGGGAGAGCATCGAAATCTGCTCGAAGTGCGATCGTTTTACCGGGAAGACCTCCGTGAATCTTCGCGACGATTCCTCGTCCACCTACGCCTTCTTCGATTTCTTCGATCCCGATGTCTCGTAAAAAACCTGCAATTTTCTTAGGTGTTTCGACTTCTTGAAACGAAAGCTCTGGATTTTCATGGAAGTAACGGCGCCATTCGACCATTTGTGGGTATTCTGTTTCTAGTTGTTCGATCATTTTTCCGTACATGAACAACGTCCTTTCTTTAATCAAATAGACTTGGAATCCATAGCGTCAAACTTGGAATGTATGCGATCAGTAGGATTGCGATGATTCCAGTGATGAAGAATGGAAATATATCTTTAATTGTATTTTCAATTTTAACTCGAGCGATGTGGCACGAGATGAATAGGGTAGAGCCTACTGGTGGTGTGAATAGTCCCAATGCGAATGAACAAAGCATCACGATTGAGAAGTGGGTAGGGTCCATTCCGACACCAGTTGCGATCGGGAAAAATACCGGAATAAAGATAAACAAGTTTGGAACAAGTTCCATCACCATTCCAGCACCAAGCATGATGACGATCAACAGTAAGATCACGAGTCCATCAGAAAGGCCAAGACCTAAAATCCAGTTTGAAATCAAGTTTGGAATGCCTTCTGAGATCAGCGCATAAGTGAAGATCATCGACGTACAGATCATGAGCATCACGACCGTTGTACCGTAAACGGTTTCTTTTAATGATTCATAAACCCCTTTGAACGATAGCGAGCGATAGACGAATTTCCCGATAAGGAACGCGTAGATCGCCGCTAGGGCAGCTGCTTCTGTAACGGTTGCGATTCCGAATACGATGGCTCCGATCAAGAAGATAGGAAGGACGAGTGCCCAGAAAGCTTTGAAAAGACTTACGAAAAACTCCTTAAAAGAAGGCATCGATTCACGCGGATAACCACGTTTAACGGAAATGATGACTGTCGTGATGAGATACGTTAACCCGATTAAAATTCCTGGGATCACACCTGCTAGGAACATTTCTGCAACAGAAAGGTTTGCTAGCCATGCGATGATGATCATCGTGCTACTCGGTGGGATGATGATTCCAACTACAGAGCTCGATGCGTTGATCGCAGCTGAGAAGGAAGAAGAGTATCCTTTCTTTTTCATAGAAGGAATCAACACACTACCTGTTGAAGCGGCGTCTGCGACAGAAGAACCAGAAACGCCTGCCATTCCCATACTCGTGATGACGGATACGCAGCCAAGACCACCTGGCAGTTGGCGAACCATCGAATCTGCGACTTTGATGATTCGTTGAGCGATATTACCATGGATCATTAAGTTTCCGGCAAAAATAAAGAATGGAATCGCTAGGAATGCGAATGATTGCGTGTTTGAAAAGAAACGCTGAGCTGCTAGTTCCATCGGAATACCGTCGACGATAAAGAAAAGAACGGCCGACATACCCATGGAGAACGCAATTGGGACTCCGAGTAAGAGCATAACGAAAAAGCTGATAATCATTATGGCGATCATTGGGTTTCTCCTCCTTCCATCCACGTACTTTTATTTCGAATAAGTAAACTGATTTGAAGAATTAAAAGGATTGCAACTAAAGCAAACGATACGGTTACAGAGATGTATAGCCACGACTTTGAAATCTGCAGCATCGGTAGAGGCTGCATGCGAACAGCATCTGCTAGTAAGTAACTTGCATAAACCATATAAACCGAGAACAGGAGCATGATGACTTTTGCGAATATCTGTAGCACCCACTGAACGCCTCGGCCGAATTTCTCTTGTAAAACGGTAATTTTCAAATGATCTTCATTCTTCGTAACGGCGATCGTTCCGAGGAAGATCATCCAAGGGAAGAAGATTTGCGTCAACTCAGTAGAAGATGAAATAGGATAGTCGAAAACATATCTTGATAGGACTTCTGCAAACACGACGAGGGTAAGCAGAACCATAAGGATACTTGCGATGATTTCAGTAACCTTCACAAACCTCGATGTGATTTTTTCTAGCATTTCGTTCACCAACTTTCTCCTATAATGAAAATTCAGCGAGCAGAAGACCTGCTCGCTGAATGATGTGTTATTGTTCAGAGCGGTATTCTTCTAGGAATGTTTGAACCTCGTTCATGATTTCAGGTGACATTCTTTCTTCCATTTTTCCGTAAACAGGCTCTACTGCTTTTTGGAATGGTTCTACGTCAGGTTCAGTGATTTCCACGAAAGAATCTTGCATTTTATCTAACATTTCTTTATCTTTGCTTGCTGTGAACTCATAAGATGCATCACGTGCTGCATTCGATGCTTTTTGTACGATTTCTTGAAGCTCGGGCTCAAGGCCGTCAAACGTGCCCTGGTTCATGATGAAGTATGAATAGTAGTAAGTGAAGTTCAGGATCGCAAGGTGATCTTGTACTTCATGGAACTTGGTTTCATAAATCGCATCGAGCGGGTTGAACTGACCATCGACTACTCCTTGGGATAGTGCAAGGTAAACTTCAGTAAACGGCATCGTTGAAACAGAGCTTCCTAGTGTCTTGAATGTTTCGATCAACGTTACGTCGTTCGGTGAACGCATCTTTAAGCCTTCTAGATCTTCTGGAGTATTGATCGGGTGATCGTTGTTCGTGATTTGAGCAAAGCCAAGTTCAACATCAGACAATACTTTCAATCCTTGCTCAGAACCGAGTTCTTTCAATTTATCGCCAGTTTCACTTTCAAGTACTGCATGTGCTTCATCGAAGTTTTTAACTAAGAAAGGAAGCGATAGCGTCGCGTATTCAGGAATCGTGTTCGCCATCATGTTGGCACCAGCGATCTGCATGTCTAGTGCACCGACTTGTACCGATTCGATCATTTCTTGCGCGCTGCCGAGCTCTTCGTTAGGGTAGATTTCAACTGTGACTGCGCCGTCTGTTTCTTCTTCTACAACTTCTTTAAACTTCTTAGCAGCGACATCGCGGACAGAGCCTTCAACTGTGTTAAAGCCAACTTTCCACGTTCTTTCTTCAAAACTTCCGTCTCCTGAATTAGAAGCAGAATCGCTGCCGCTTCCACATGCACCGAGGAAAACAGTTAGTGTTAATAGTAAAACAAGTAATCGTTTCATCTCACGCACTCCTTATTTTTATAATGTTTTTTGAATATTTAAAACCATTGTATCGGACATGCGCCTTCTTTTTATTGTGTGTTTTAACAAAAAAATAATAATTTTACTGAAGTTTAAACAAATAGGTGTTAAGAACGGAAGAGCCACTCTTCTTTTGTTCCTAATAAATTTATAATGTTCCACGCCATACGGAGGTGGAAGATGACCTCGGCATCTCGGATATCGACCGATAGGATATCGCTGATTCGTCTTAGTCGATAGTTGAGCGTATTGCTATGAAGGTGTAACGCATCCGCAACTTCTTTTAGGTGCTGATGATTGAATAAGTAATGTTCGAGTGTATCGAGTAGCTCGCGCTTATTCTGTTTTGTGTAATCCATCAACGGCTTCACTTGATCGATGACAAATTGGTAGAGCTCTTCTTCCGAACTGTTCATCATCATCTTCGCAACGCCGACTTCTCGATACGTCATCCGCTGATTGGGGCGTTTATGCCGGTTAAAAATCTCGATGCAGTACCACACATCTTTATAGGACGTCCTGATTTCTTCTAGGGAGGTTAATCTTCCTAACGCATAGGAAAACGTTCTTTTCTCGAAATGTCTACGGATATACAGGTCTAGCTGATCGATGAACGTATCCATCTGACTTCGTACAGACTCTTCAGTTGTATCAGGTGGAAATCCAATGATGCCTCGGAGGCCGTTGTTTCGTTTGAAGATGATGTTGCTGTTGTAGTAGTGTGCGATAAACTTCTCAACGATGTGGTGAAGACTCTTCGTTTCTTTGACGCTCCATTCGTTTTGCTGTTGATCGATATGAAGTCCGAAGAACAGGTAGTTTTCTCGATCACTTAAACCGAGAAGCTTTGCCTGATCGATCAATACGCTGATGTCCACTTTTCCTTGAATATCCTCTAGAAACTCTCCCTGAATTCGCTGTTTCGTTTCGTAAACCGCTTCTTGTTTTAAAAGCTCGATGGAAATGATGTTCTGCGCTTCTTCGATAAGCATTTTTTCAAGATGGTCGAGAGGAAGCTCCTTGTTTGAGATTGCGAGGAAACCTCTAGGTTCCCTTCTTGTGATAATCGGAATGACGACGACGTCGTAGGTATCTAGATGAACCGGCTTCAACAAGTCAGGCGTCAATGTATCTAGAAATGGTGGGATCGCAGCTTCGAACGGAACACCGTCTTTTTCATACGATGACACGAGCTGTCTGAACTCATCGTACATAAATACCGAGGCGTTTAACCGCTCGCTGAGGAAAGCGATGATCGGATCCATTCCCTGCTGGTCGATCGCGATCTTCATCAATTCATTATGATTGTGCTGCGTCTGTTCGAGTGTCTGGTTTTTTAGCTGGATGTCATGATTCAGCTTCATCAATTTATCCGCTTGGTTTTCTAGTTCAGTGAAGAGGTACCCTCGATGAACAGCGAACGCTGCCTGGTTACAAATCGCTTTTAGGAGATCGAGGTCTTCATCTGTGAAATGCCCTGTCTGGCGGAACGAATTGATGCTCACGACACCGATACAGTCGTTTTGAATCATAAGAGGACAACACATCGCGCTTTGTGCTTTCATCCTTTCGCCGCCTTCGATCGGCGTCGACTCCTCGAAGTGCTTCCAGTTTTCCTTCGACATCGACTCCATCCCTTGATAAACCTCATCAGTGTGATGGAAGATCTGCGGGCGCTTCGATTGAAACGTGAACCCTGTTAACGATTCGCCCGGCTTAAAACGAATATGCTGCAGATGCTTCCATTTAAAACCGCGCGTCACCCGTGGAATCAGGATATCTTCCTTAGCATCATATATGTATAGACTGCATGAATCGGATAGTGGGAGAACTTCCATCGCCATGTCCATGATTCTTCTCAGGATTTCATCGAGCCGTTGATAGAGCGCGAGCGTTCTTGAAAGGTTTAGGAGGAGATCCTTGCCTTTTTGTTCAACTCCTACGGTCGTGGACATGAGCTCGCTTTGCTTTTTGACGAAATCGGTGAGGTCAGAGGATTCTTGTTCTGCTTTGATCACGATCGTATAGCGGTCATTCTCAATCTTGGTAGTCGCACCGCCATTTGTGTCGAATTGTTTTGTGAACACGTTCGTTTGTTTGTAAAAAATAGTGATTTCGGATAGTGGTAAAGCAATTGCTTTTGCATATTGGATAATTGAGTCGGCGAGTAAAGGATAGACCATTCTTCTACGATTCCTCCGTTACAAGTTTTTATCTCTATCTTATCATGTCGAATTATCTCGAAACTTAACAGAAAGACAACTTTCTATAGAAGGAAGAGAGGAATTTAGATAGAGAAAGGCTAGAGGATTGTCGGACTTTCGAGGAGAATAACATAGAGTAGATAGCTAAATATGGAAAAATGAGGTGGAGTCATGGTGGCATGGCGTCTTGATACAAAACATTACGTTTTATCGATGCTTCTCGTTTTTGTGCTCGCAGCAAATTTCCTTGTCTACAGGTTTCCAGTCTCACAGCCGGTTCCTCGAGAGGCCCAGCTGCTCGTGATGGCTTCGATCGTTGACCTAGCCATCGTCTCGCCTATTTTCATACTAGCGATTGTAGGAGCGTTTTCTGTGAAGCGGCTGCTCCTCATGATGGTGGGTGGACTCCTTCTCGTCAGATGGGTTATTCCTCAAGAATATCTTGCTTCTGTTTTTAACATGACTCAAATCGATATGGCGTTAGGAGTCCTTGTTTTCGTGCTTGAAATCGGATTGCTAATCGCGCTGATCCGCTATGTTCCTTCTATTGTTAGAGGAGTGAAACAAAGTAAAGAAACCTTTTTATTTTCTTTTCCAGTTGCTATGGAACAAAACGTTCGTGATCATTCCGTCATCCGCATCTTCGTCTCAGAAATCCTCATGTTCTATTATGCGTTTTTCTCATGGAAAAAGAGTGCGGATGAAACAAACTTTACGTTACATAAAAAATCAAGTCTTATCATGATTCACATCATGACGATCCACGCGATCGCGATCGAAACGATCGGACTTCATTGGTGGTTACATGAGCAGTCAGCGAGCATTTCTCTCGTGTTACTCATCTTAAATGTGTATTCCATCGCCTTCCTCGTTGGAGAAATCCAGGCGATTCGCTTAAACCCAGCAAGAATAGAAAGTGAAAGACTTTACTTATCTCTTGGTTTAACGAAACGAATGATCGTTTCCTTGGATGAAATTGAGTCAATTACGGTTGATCGTGCTTCATTGGATAGCGCGATCGACAAGAAGACAACCATCGCATTCATCGCAAAAGATTTTGAAGAAGTAAAGCCAGAACTAATTTTAGAACTAAAAAATCCTTGTAAGGCAACGCACCTCTTCGGGATCCAAAAGTCTTATACGAGAGTTGCGTTACGTATCGATGAGCATCACGAGTTTCTGAATAGATTAGTTGATCAATTGGAGGGACAGGCGTGAACAACATAGAGGAGCAGTATAAGAAATCGACGAACTTACGTACACGCATCAGTATTCACGAGCGATTCAGCACAAACAAAGAAGATTGGCATCGATGGCTCTTCGACCGATACAATCTTCCTGATGAAAGATTGCGCATTTTAGAAATCGGATGTGGAGATGCAACATTCTGGGTGAAAAATCGCGAGCGGGTATCAGAGCGATGGAGCATCACGCTGTCTGACTTTTCAAGAGGTATGGTGGAGGCAGCCAAAACGAACGTGAGCAGGCTGGCAAACATTCATGTAGAGCAAATGAAGATCGAAAACATTCCTTATGAAGAGAACCTTTTTGATGTCGTTATTGCGAATCATATGCTTTACCACGTTCCTGATCGTAACAAAGCGTTATCTGAAGTGCGGAGAGTGTTGAAAGATGGTGGTACGTTTTTTTCTTCTACAATTGGAGAAGAGCACATGAGGGGATTTGGAGACCTTTTAAAAGGGTTTTCTCCTCAACTGGATTATCCATCCGCCACCGTACACGCAAAGGAGTTTGGATTAGAAAATGGAGCGGATCAATTGAGATGTTTCTTTGATAATGTCGATCTCATCAATTTTCCAGGTGACCTCAGCATCACCGATGAGCACGCCATCATCGACTATTTGCACTCAACGAATGTACACCGATTTGGTGAGGAAGAAGTGGGAGGTTTTCTAAAGTATTTACAGGAAGTAAAGGAAGCGAACGGTGGTGCGATTCCGATTACGAAATCTACTGGATTGTTTGTTTCGCAGTAATAGAAAGGAGAGAGCTTATGCGAGACCAAGAAGAAATTTTAGAAGGTGGAAACGTGTCGAACGTCTATCGATCAGGTCAAACGGTGAGACGAGAATTGAAGGAAGGCAGCTACAGAATTCATGCGCTGCTCGATCACCTCGAACGTAAGGGATATCTTCATTCACCGAGATTTCTATGTATCGATGAGCAAGGGAGAGAAGTGCTGACTTTTATTAAGGGAGAGGCGGGAAACTACCCTCTAAAAGAGTACATGCTTTCAGACGATTCACTTGTCGAGATCGCGCGGATGCTTCGCACGTATCATGATGCTGTGAGTGACTACGCCTACGATCCCGACTGGCCACCGTTAGATCATACACCTCCACATCATGAAGTGATCTGTCACAATGATTTTGCCATCTATAACATTATTTTTCACGATAAAGAACCAGTTGGAATCATCGATTTCGATATGGCGGCACCAGGTCCAAGAATCTGGGATATCGCTTATACCCTTTACACGTGCGTCCCTTTGAGCAGGTTCATGGTTAAGGAAGGTTCTGACATCAAGAGGCGGGTATCCATGTTCTTCGAAGCGTATGGCGAAACGTTTGAAGACGATTGGGTAGAGGTTGTGGTGGATCGATTAGAAGGTCTCTGTCAGACCATTACGAGAAAAGCGTCAGAAGGTGACAAGGCGTTTCAAAAAATGATCGAGGAGGGGCATGTCACACATTACAAGGAAGAAATCGCGTTTATTAAAAACCATGGGCATGCGTGGAAGTAACCGCTTCGTTTACAAGAATTTCTAATCGTGTTAGAATTTTTAAAAAATGATGCCGTGCAGCTTCACAGATAATCTCGTCCCAAAGCGAGGGGCGGGATTTTTTTATGTTAGCGAAAGGGGGGACCGTGATGCAGCCACTAGATTCAGATCGAATCACATTAAGACCATTTGAAATGGAAGATGCACCTCGCATCCAGCAGTTAGCCAACCATAAAGATGTGGCGAACATCATTGGCTTACCTTATCCGTATCGCTTGGAGCATGCGGAGGAGTGGATCAAGATTCAGCCGGAATTGATTCGAAGCGGCACAGAGTACCCGCTCGTTATGTACTCTAAGGATCACGATGAACTGATTGGGACGATCTGTATACGTGTTGACAAGAAAAACCATCGAGGTGAGCTCGGGTATTGGATCGGAAGGTCATACTGGGGAGAGGGTTTTGCGACAGAAGCCGTCAAACGAATGATCACATTTGGATTTACTGACCTTGAACTAAACAAGGTGTGGGCAACAGCGATCACTCGGAACAAAGGATCGATCAAGGTGCTGCAGCATGCTGGGATGGTACGAGAAGGCGTCCTGAGAGAGGATCGAATCGTGTTAGGAACCTATGAAGATGCTGAAGTGTACGGGATGTTGAGAAGTGAGTTTGATAGGTCGCGGAATTGCTAATCTATCAATATAAAAACAACTGCGATTTTGCGCTCGAGTTTTGAAAGGGGGAGATCACGTTGCACGTGCGGAACGTGAGAAGTTCAGATTATGACCAGCTTGCACCTTTGATCAACGAGTGGTGGGGTGGCAGACAGATGTCAGACCTTTTACCAAAACTGTTTTTTGATCATTTTCAACCTACTAGTTTTGTAATAGAAAAAGAGAATAATATCATCGGCTTCCTCATCGGATTTCTTTCTCAATCGAACTTAAAGGAAGCATACATACACTTTGTTGGCGTCCATCCGGAATTTCGGCAACATAACGTGGGTAGTTCGCTTTACGAGCGATTTTTTAAAGCAGTAACATTCGAAAATCGAGATACTGTAAGAGCGGTGACGTC
Organism: Alkalihalobacillus sp. CinArs1; assembly: GCF_947387515.1. GTDB lineage: Bacteria > Bacillota > Bacilli > Bacillales > Guptibacillaceae > Guptibacillus. The sequence goes on from NZ_CANDOB010000002.1 coordinate 635,837, forward strand.
CCCGGTAAACAAAGCTTCCATCGCTTATCATACGAAGATGGGTTTCGAGATCGTTAAAGGGGATCGATTGGTCGATCGGGTACCGGTTCATTCAAACTATGATGGAGAAGGAAAAGATCGAGTGTTATTCGTAAAGAAACTACGTGATGAATAGAGGGGTAGCATGGAGAGAGCTTACTTTATCGGCATCGTACCGCCGGAAGATTATTTAAAAAGAATACAGCATTTCCAGCAAAAGTGGAATGAACATACAGGTGTTGAGCCTCACGTTACGTTAAAAGCGCAAGGTGGCTTAACTGGTGATCGAGAGTGGATCGAAAAAGTGAAGGAAGTGTGTTCGAAAAGTACGCCGTTTCAACTAACGCTCGAGGGTCCTGCGTATTTTGGAGATATCGTTTTATACTTACAAGTTCGTTCACATGAATTGATCCAACTGCACCATCAGCTTGTGAGGGCGGTTTCTCCATCAAACGAGATGATCAAGCAGTATTTTGAAGGTGAGGATTTTGTCCCACACTTAACGCTAGCAAAAGAGACGTATGGTGGCGGTATTTCTAAAGGTGTCTCAAGATCTGATCTTAAGGAAATGGAGAAAAAAGTAAAGGGAGAACTGACGCCTTATCCAACGTTTGACGTGACGTTCATTCGGATTTATGAGTTAAACGTCGATGAGCGTAAGTATGAGCCGTTACTGGATGTGCCTTTGGGTGAGGTGATGGAGAGTGGAGGATAAAGGAATGAAGAATTGTTTGAGGTGTGATTCGAAGATGGTGGAAGCAAAATTAGATAGCTCGCCTATTCGCGTTTATAAAGCTTCAGTGAAGCCGAATAAAGAGACGATGAGCAGTGTCGAGGCTTATGCATGTCCAAAGTGTGGCTATATTGAGCTTTATGCATCTTCTCCAGAGAAGTTATCCTGATGATTTACGTCATTCGTCATGGTCAAACTGAGCTGAACAAGGAGAGAAGACTGCAAGGAAGACATGGTTTGCCACTGAATGAAGTTGGTGTTCATCAAGCAGAACGTGTGAAGGAGAAACTTCATGATGTTGAGTTTGATCTCGTGTACTCCTCACCGCAGGAACGTGCTGTTCAAACTGCAGAAATAGTGGCAGGGAAAAAAGCCACGCTCGATGATCGATTGAATGTGTTCGACCTTGGGGCAACTGATTCCTTAGTGGTTAGCGAAGTGAAAAGAGTGAATGGAATTCCTGACCCTTCTATCTACAATGGAGTAGAAGATCCCCGGCTATTTATGAAACGGGTGTTTCATTTTATGAGCGAGCTCGAGACGAACTTTACCGATAAGCAAATTCTTATTGCGGGCCACCGATGTACCACGGGAGGAATCGGTGCTTATTTTAAAGGGATTCCTGAAGATGAAAACATCTTACAATACTCTTCTGATAATGGAGATTATAGGGTTTATGAATTTAAGATTTAAGAAACGATTCTGACCAATGAGAGGTGAAAGATCATATCTAAATTGAATTTAGTGAAGTTTCAAAAGGATGATTTTGAAGACTATTATCGGCTTGTTTCCAATGAAAGCGTGATGGCTCAAATCACCGAGCGTGCGATTCCGTTAGAAGAAGCGCGGTCGAATTATGAGAAGGTATTATTGAGTAACAAACGTAGTGATTTACTAGGCTCTTATAAGATCATGAGTGAGGACCAATTCCTAGGTCTTGGTCACGTCACGTTGAAAGAAGCTTACGAAGCTGAAATCGGTTATATGCTGCTGCCGCCATTTTGGGGGAGAGGATATGGAACTGAAGTGGCAAGAATGCTGATCGAGCTTGCTGAACAAACAGATGTGAAAAAGCTCATGGCGACGATTGATCCAAATAATATAGCTTCTAGAAAAATTTTGGTCAATCAGCAGTTTGTATCAGAAAAAGTTTGTGAAATAGACGGATTACCAGGTGAAATTCTGAGCAGACGTTTATCGGAATCTATTTTGGAAGAGATCGAACAATGAAAAACAAAGAGAACGTATTGAATGGGGTAGGGGTCGTCTTTTTCTTTTTATTGTTTGTCGTGAGCATGTCTCTCTTAAATGAGATGCCGCTCTTAACGATTACTGGTATCTTAGGATTAAGCGGTGTTTCGTATTTTGTTTATCGGTTTGTTTCAATACAGATTAAAAAAAGCGTAGTAAAATGAAGCTGAGATCGTTATTAAGGTTAGGGTGGTAGGATGTCTATAACGGGTATAAATCATCTTTTATTTTCGGTTTCTAACTTGGAACATTCTATTACGTTTTACAAGAACGTATTTAACGCTAAATTGTTAGTGAAAGGTAAAACAACAGCATATTTTGATCTAAATGGAATGTGGCTTGCTCTCAATGAAGAAAAGGACATTCCTCGAAATGAAATAACGCAATCCTATACACACATTGCCTTTTCGGTAGATGAAGGCGACTTCGAAGATATGGTTACTAAACTAGTCGATCTTGAAGTGACGATTTTACCTGGCCGTCCAAGAGCGAATGAAGATAAGAAATCGATTTATTTCACTGATCCAGATGGCCATAAATTTGAATTTCATTCAGGAACGATGAAGGACAGGTTAGATTATTACAGAAAAGAAAAAACACATATGGAATTCTATGATTAAAGAAAGGTGACTTGTATTTGATGACTAGCGCAGAAGCCAAAGAGATGTCCATTAAATCGCTGGAGTCCACTTACAATAAACTTTCAAATGCTTATAAAAGCATAAGCGAAAAAGGTTCAAATACGACGCTCGTCTTAAAGAGACTTAACGCCGTAGAAATCGGTATAAAAAGTTTAAAAGACAATTGGAACAGTGAGGGGTTCTTTTATGACGAAGAACCAATAAGGAATTCTAAAGAAGTTCTAGAAGGCATTATTCCATCTATTGAAAAACAGATTGAACGAGCAAAAAAAGGTAGTGCGCAAAAAACAATAAATGAGCGCCGTTTAACTGCGCTAAAACTAGCAATCGAATCATTGGAGCAACGTCTAAACTAAACCGTCCCTTAACCGTTTTAGAAAAAAGAGCTAAAAACCTATAAAAAAATAACGATCAGAGGCATTTGGCCCGCTGACCGTTATTTTTGCGATTTTACGGTATATGTTTCATTTACTCAAGCGCATTATTCTCGATGATAGCATCTGATAAGCGCAGTTGCTCCGCTGACTTCTCAATTTGTTCCTCACACTTACTATGGGAAACTGCCTTTTCCGAAGAGACAGAGTAACATGTTCCCTCTCCAGACGCTTCCGTTAAATTTGCTTTGTAATAAAGGTCTTGATAGCGGAACGATCCATCTCTGAAAACGGTCATGTTTTCTTTGTCATCGAGAAGTGAATTTCCAAGCATGAATGTTGGTTCGATGTCTAATACATCCAGAATGGTAGGTGCAATATCGATCTGTCCTCCGTTTCCTTCCATCACTTTTCCACCGTCTGCATTTGGCAGCTTGATGAATAATGGAACTTGTCGGTCGAGTTCGAACGCATCGACATCGTTCTCAACGTTTGCTTCTTCTGCCATTTCATCGCCTGGCATCGTTAGCCCGCTGTCGTGATCTCCATAAAAGATGACGAGTGCATCGTTCCACATATTCTTCTGCTTCAGCTCCTCGATCATCACCCCAACTGCTTTATCAACAAAATGAACCGTCTGATAATACTTCTTCAGCTGCTCGTCTTTATAGCCTTCAAGGTTAAGTTCTCGCTTCTCTTTTGGAATATCGTAAGGCGTATGACTCGAAAGAGCGACCATGAAAGCGAAAAAAGGCTTTTTCAACTTTTCCATCTTATCGATCGATGAGGTGAAGAAGGTCTGGTCGTTCAACGCCATCCCCACTTTATCACCGTCTGGATAATCTTTCTCACTGTAAAAGTGATCAAATCCAACGTTCTCATACACATCATCCCTGTTCCAAAATCCTTCCTTAAAGGCATGCATCGCTGCCGTTTCATAGCCGTAGTTCTTAAGAAGGTCAGGGAGCGCTTTGTATTCGTTCGTTGGAAAGCGCGTGTAAACGGACCCTGATTTCAGCGGGTAAAGTGATGTTATTGTCGTGAACTCAGAATCCGATGTTCGCCCTTCATGGGTTTGGTGATAGAAAGATGGAAAGTACATTGATTCTTTTTTCAACTCGTTTAGATTCGGTGTTAACACTTGGTCGTTCACGAATTGGTCGATGACAGAATCCTGAAACGATTCGAGCTGCACAAGGATGATGTTTGGCTTATCAGTTACCTTCTTAGGGTCTGTCTCTTTGTTGAGAGACTTTTTAATATCTGATTTCACTTCGCTCGAAACGTTCGGTTCGTCGTCGATTTGCCGCTTTACTTCAGTAACAACATCCAGTCCATGATAGCCCCAGAACCCAAGCTGGTAATACTCGCGCATGTTCGAAATCGATTCATCCATCAGCCATTTTTCTTTATTAACGAAACTCATAACGAGCGGTGTCGCAAAAATAACGATTGCCGCGGATAACGAAAGGCCAGCGATCAAGCGCTTTTTCTTTTTTGGTAGTGGATTATCTTTATGACGTAATAGAAAAATTACGACTCCAAAGATGATGAGATCAGTGAAGATGAGAAAATCCTTCACCATGATGAGCTCCATAAATGCACCACCAACGTCACTCATCTGAAGCATCTGTGAGATCAACGCGACCGACAACAGGTCGTCGAAGTAGCGGTAGTACCAGAGGTCAGAGAGAATGAGCGTACTATGTAAAAAGAGAAGGATGAAGAGAATCCATCGTCTTTTTTTGGGTTTTAACAACAGTGTCCAGAACGAGATCATCACCATGCCTGCTACATTCACAAGGAGGAAATCAAACTGAAACGCTGTGTTTGTATATAAACTAAATAGAAACAATTTTAAAAGTGATAGTATGAGATAAATCCAATAATCGAGCGTTTCCATTTAAACACCTCCTATAATTAGTCCTTGTACTAAGTTATCTCCTAAATTTCCTTTTTTAGTTAACTAGGAAACATTCGGATGTGCTTACAGAAAAGCATACGAGATTGTAGAAGGAGTATGGGTGAAGATGAGAAATAGTAGTAGTGAGACTTGAAGAGATGCACGATCTAAAAAGGAGTGTGTTCAAATGGATGGTAGAAGTCGAAAAGTAGATGGTTTTCTTAAGAAAGCGAAGCAGTGGAAAGAAGAATTTGAAACGTTGCGAGAGATCATTTTAGACTGCGACTTAACAGAAGACATGAAATGGATGCACCCTTGCTACATGTATGATGATAAGAACATTGTGCTGATCCACGGATTCAATGAGTACTGCGCGATCCTTTTTCACAAAGGTGCGTTACTTAAGGATCCTCATGGCATCCTCATTCAGCAGACGGAAAATGTGCAGGCTGCACGTCAGGTTCGGTTTACGAACGTGAACGAAATTGTAGAATTAGCGCCGATACTGAAAGACTATATTAAGGAAGCGATCGAGGTGGAGAAAGCAGGGTTGAAGGTTGAAATGAACAAAGATATTCAAATTCCTGAAGAGCTTCAGCAAAAATTTAATGAGAGTCCACAATTGAAAAAAGCGTTCGAAGAACTGACGCCAGGACGTCAGCGCGCGTATGGCTTTTACTTTTCAAAAGCGAAACAATCGAAGACAAGGGTTTCTCGCATTGAGAAATATGTGCCACATATTCTTGAAGGAAAAGGATTGAATGATTGATTCATTCATTTCCTTTTTTCTGGGTAATTCGGTAAAATCTGAAACTTTTCTTGTTCTAGTCCGTAGAAAAGGTAAGGCAATTACATAGATTGCAAACCAAGAGAGGATGATGAACGGGATATGATGGAATTTATCGGACTGATTATTTCAGCGGTCATTTTGTTTTTCTTATTGATCGCAGCCGGAATCGGCTTTTTTATTTTCAAAAAGCGGTATAAGACGGCAAGCTCCAATCAAGCGCTGATTATCACGGGGCCAAAACTTGGAGATGCAGAAAAAGACAATCGCATTTTCGTCGATGACAACGGCAGAAGCATGAAGATCGTGCGAGGTGGCGGTATTCGCCTCAAGATGTTCCAAACGAGTACGCCGATCGACCTTACGTCGTTCCAGCTCGAGATCGCTTCACCAAAAGCATACACGTCTGAAGGGGTACCGATTAAAGCGACGAGTGTTGCGGAGATCAGTATCGGAAGCAAGCTCGAGATCGTTGCGAACTATGCAGAGAAATTTCTCGGTAAGGAACAGAAGGAAAAAGAACGTGAGCTGAAGGAAGTTCTAGAAGGTCACCTTCGTGCGATCATTTCTTCCCTTACCGTCGATGAAATCTACAAAGATTTTAATTCAGTAAACAAAAAGGTTAAAAATATCGCAGAAGAAGATTTGAAGAACCTAGGTTTTGAGATCACATCGTTCGCGCTTAAAGAGTTAAAAGATGATGACGAAGAGAACGGCTATCTTGAAGCGCTAGGACGTCCAAGAATCGCAGAAGCACGTAAAGATGCGGACATTGCTGAAGCGAACGCGAGACGTGAAACGCGTATGCATAAAGCAAAAACAGACCAAGAAGCAGAAGAAGATGAGATCAGACGTCAGATCGACATCGCGCAATCTCAAAAAGATAAAGATGTGAAAGAAGCGGAATATAAAGCAGAGGTTGAACGTGGACGTGCGCGTTCTGAGCAGTCTTACAACCTCGAGCAAGCTACGCTTAACCAGAAGGTAAAAGAAGAAGAGATGCAGGTTCAATACATCGAGCGTAAGCGTCAGGTTGAACTAGAGCTTGAGGAACAGAAGCGTAGACGAGCACAAGCTGATGCGGACGCATACGATATCCGTGCGAGAGCAGAGGCGGAAGCTGAGAAAGATCGGATCGATGGTGAGACAAAAGCAGAAATCGAGAAGCAAAAAGGGCTTGCAGAAGCTGAGGTTATTCGCGAACGTGGTAAAGCCGAAGCGGAAGCAAAAGAACTGATGGCTCAGGCGATGGAGAAATACGGAGAAGCAGCAATCATCGAAATGGTCGTCGAAATGCTGCCGAAGTATGCGCATGAAATTTCTCAGCCGCTTTCTCAAATTTCAGACATGAAAGTGATCGATATGGGCGGAGGAAGTAGCAATGGCTCTGCGAAGATCACAGATAACGTAACGAAAACGATGACGGGACTTCAAGCGAGTCTTAAAGAGTCGACAGGTATGGACTTAAAAGCAATGCTTGAAAGCTTTGTATCGAGAGGAAACTATAATAGTTTCTCTTCAGAGGAGAAGAAGTCTGAAGCTGAAGAAACGGAAGAAGCTAGAGACGCTGAAGATGCTGAAGCGCACGAACGTGAGCAAAAGCAGTATGAAAGTGAAGTCGCTTCTGCGTATGAAGAAGAATTAGAGAAAGAACAGAAAGAGTAACAGTAAGCGCGTCGAATTCGTTCGGCGCTCTTTCTTTATACATGCGACCAACATTAAGATAATCGTTACGATCGATAAGGAGAGTGTATATCTATCAAAAGTCTCTTAAGTAGCGGATTATTCATTATCACTTTTATTGTGGTGACGACCTTAGAATCTTTAACGCCTTTATACAACATGTTGCTTTGTTGTGTGTTACTGTATGTGATCTATCAAAGTGATGAGAAGTTATCTCCATGAAAAGTAAATGTCATAGCTAATGCTATGTAAGTTGATCGTCTTTCGATAACAGTATTGCGGCATATGGAATAGTTTGGAATAATTAGGAGTAGAGTATGTTTTACGCCTTAGGAGGAACGTTGAGCAGAATGAACACAGACGAAAAGATTCTAGAAGAATTGAAAGAAATAAACCATCGATTAGGGAAGATGGAAGAGGCAAGTGAAGAACAACCATCAAACCTTGTTTTTAGTATGATAAAGTCGCTGTTGACCGGTCTATTGTTCGGTGGTGTGATTGCTGTAGGATTTGGATTGGTTCAAATCATCGCAAGTTGGATCATGTAACGTTTTTTAAAAGGGGAAATTCATAAATGAATTACGAATTTATCGTGATGACACAAAATCAAGCTGAGGAAATCGCGCGCAACTGGCACTATGATGGGCAGTACGCCTTTTATGATATGGAAGCAGATGAAGAGGATCTTGCTGAATTCCTTGATCCAAATGCGCGGGGAGAATCGATGTACGCTGTGACGAATAACGATGAACTGATCGGGTTCTTTAGTGCGAACGAGATTGCTGACACGATCGACATCGGATTAGGGATGAGGCCAGACCTTACTGGAAGAGGACATGGAAAAGCGTTTTTGGAGGCTGGCATTTCTTACGTAAAATCTACATATGAACCAAAATACATCACGCTTGCTGTAGCGACCTTTAATCAGCGAGCGATTTCGTTGTATCGAAAGCTAGGCTTTCAAGATGTAGAAACGTACATGCAGGATACGAATGGGAGTACATATGAATTTTTGAAGATGCGTTATGAGTGCTGAGGCTAACGGTGGAAACACTTTACAGTATTAGAGCAGCCCAGCGGATAGTTCAGTGTACGACAACGGTTTTGGAACTCAAGATTGAAAGGAGACTGTTTTTGTATGACGATAAGTAAGAACCGTAACTATACAATTTTCTTCCTCATGCTCGCACCTGCCTTCATCGCAGGTGGTATGGCATTAAGTGACATTGTTCCTTTCTCATCTGTGATCGGTTGGCTATTGGCACTCGCGAGTCAGGTCACTGCGATCGTCTTCGCAGTTAGACGAAATCGAATCCATCGCACTAATCAGAACTTGCCTTGTTAGGGAAGTTCTTTTTATTTGCATCAATATAGTCGTAAAGCCCTTAACCTTTCGCATAGGCTGATAGTAATAGCGTATCGATGAAGGGTGGGAATTTTATTGAAAAGTGGACTACCTTTATTAACTTGCGGAAAAACGTTCGCTCCGGATTTGCCAGAACAGCTTGATCGAAGTGAGCCTCCGATCACCATTGCCGAGGTTTTCGTCGATTCGAAATCGATACAAACCCCTTGTGTGCTAACAAAGTATTCAGAGTTTATCCAGTTTACGCTATTCGGATTGAATCCGAAGCTGCGTATTTGTTACCGACTGATTAGAGTAGGGGTTAGAGACGCACAAATTTTACAAGAATGGGAGTTTCTATACGATGCTACCGATCGAGTGGGGTTCGGAAATATAAATGCGATACAACCGACGGTTCTCAATAACTGTGATTGCTTGAAGAAGGGAAGAAGGAAGCTCGTATATCACATTCAAATCATTGAGATTGAGACGAATGGCGTTCGGAGCTATCGTCTTCAAAATCAAAGCTTTACTGCGACTGCCATCACAGGTGAGTCTCAGCATGAAAGGAAGGGAGCTCGATGAGAAAAAAGCGTCCTTCAGTTGTTAAGTCGTATAAGCCTGTCCCAAACGTGAAGTCCGAAGAGCAACGATACGTAAACCCTTTTATTGCTTGCGGGAAAGTATTTAATCCAGTGTTACCTTTTGAACTTTCTCAAGATGATCGACCTGTACCATTAACGCGTGTATCGATCACTGTGAAGAGTTCGCTACCTACAAATGTTCTTATTAATTTCTCTTGTTTTATCACATCAGCTCTAAGAGAAGCTGGGGCATTCAACAACCTTGTGTTTCGTCTGGTCCGTGAATGTTCCTCAATGAAAGTACCGTTAAGAGAGTATTCGTTTCAAAGGCAGCTGCCATCTCCTACTGATATAAAGGAGCCGCTCGTCTACAATTTTTGTGATGAGAATCCGCCGATGAGGACGTGTACGTATACACTTTTTCTTGTAAAAGCAAATGTATCGAAATCATCCTTTTACGATATTACGAACAAGAGCATGACGGGACTCGTTTTTCCTGCCCCGATTAAAAGGGAGGATGAAAGGATATGAAGGAATTTGGCATTCCAACATTAGCGTGCGGTGAGATTCTTAATAAAAAAATTCCTTCTGAGCTCTCGAGAAAAAATCCACCGATCACGCTCGCAAAAGTTGTGGTGAATCCTCGCACCGTTTCGTCTCCTTGCGTGCTATTGAATTATTCGTTGAATATAAGGTTCGTTACTGAGGGTATTGAGCCTATTATTAGCCTCCGTTTCCAGTTGGTAAGAACACCGAAAGCCACAAAGAAGACGACCGTACTCGAAGAATGGCAGTTCGAAGGTGCTGAAATTATTCCGACTGATGTTCCGAGTACGAAGACGATCGAACCGATTGTCTTTAACAACTGCGATTGCAATCATTTTTCTAGTCCAGTTATGTATCGCATGCAGCTCGTTGAAATCGTGACGAATAACGTGCGTTTTGTGATCGATGATGAGGAGTTTTCAGCCATTGTGATGAGTGGAATGGATCAACGCTAGCGTAAAGGATATGGATATCCGCGAATATCAAATTATATCCGCTAAAACGAGTTTTTATCCGCGAAACGAAATTCCCTACTATATTCAATACGAATGAAGGCACCTATTTAGGTGCCTTCACTTTATGAAATCTTACCATTTACAGTAAGCAGTACCAACGATGATCAACAAAATGAACAATACCACGATCAACGCGAAGTTTTTGTTGTATCCTGACATGAATATCCCTCCCAAATCCTAAATAAGAGGAAATTCCCTCTCTTACTACTAGATTATGTAGAAGTTTGAAAGATGTGAAGACAAGCTAAAACTAGTTTTATAAAAAAAAGAAACCTCTCGGATCCTGATCCGGGAGGTGAGGGGTGCGACGAATAGGTCTATCTAATCTACTAAAGGCTACTTCTAGATTACCAGAAGAAAGGTCCGTAGCTAAAAGCAGCGATCGAAGCGAATGCTACTGCGATAAGAGCAGCACCGAAGAAAAAGTAGCTTCCATACCCTGGACCACTGTCTCCGCCGTCTAATGGACGAAGGTAGACGTGGTTGTTGTCGCAGTGATCAACATATCCGCGATGTACTTTTCCATCATGACAGCGAATTTCTACGCATCTGCCAACGTTACTACCGAAATGATCTTGATAAGACATAATTTCACCTCTTCTATAATTCGTAGTATTCGGTACTAGTTTATGTAACCAAGCCATCATTCGCATGGACGGGTAGCCGGTATTCAATTAAAAATATAAATTTGCTGAGTGCCCGAACAAACCATTCACCCATTTCATACGCTGTAAAGAAATGAAAAGGGGGGAATCAGAATGAGTGAAAAGTGTGATGTTCAAGGAGCTTACAGAGGTGGAGCTGGAAAAGGCTTTGCTTTGATCGTTGTATTGTTTATCCTTCTAATCATCGTAGGTGCAGCTGCACTTGGCGGTGCTTATGGATGTAACAATGTAGCGCCTGCATATGGAAAAGGCTGCGGATACGGTGGCGGATACGGCTACTAATCGCCGGAAGAATCGGACCAAACATACAAAAAGGTCCGTACAAAAAGAGGGTGCCAGTGGCGCCCTCTTTTTATATAAAAAAACCTTGAATTCAAATATCTTTAGTTTGAGTTTTTCGGAATAGGGAATTTATCAAAGTATTCGGTACCTAGGAGGAGTAAAAATGATTTCAGATCTTGATCTGATCACGCGCATCATGAATAAGGAGAAGGACGCACTAACACTCCTCTATGATCAATATGATACCCATCTCTATCGAATCGCCGTAAACATGGGATTCGATGAAGCGGTAATCGAGGCAACGATAACAGATTTTTATCGAACGATATGGAGATCGCCTGATATCCTTTTGAGTAAGAAAACACTTTCTTACACCATGACCCATCTTTACATAGAGATTTGTTTAAAAAGAGATAAAAACAAAAAAGCAATTACTGTTTAAAGGCATAAACTATAACTTTAATCCACTCCTGCTCTTAAACCTTCTCAGCAAGATATGCGATTCCACTCTTGTAATTCCCTCAAGTGCATATAATTCATTGTTTACAAACGACTCCAATTCAATGAAATCCTGTACAAGTACGTGCATATGAAGGGTGCTTGGTCCAGTCATCTGGTAACAGCTCGCAACATATGGATTGTTTGCCAGGTTTTCTGCCACCTCAACGAGCGCCCTCGGTTCACAATCCACCTCGAAAAAGGCTGACACCCCTTTACCTACTTTTTCACTGTTTACCACACATGAAAATTTCTCGATCACCCCACATTCCATAAGCTGATTCACACGAGACCTCACCGAGACCCGGGAGAGGTCTAATTCTTTTCCGATGTCCGCGTAAGACATACGGCCATCCGCTACGAGCAGTTCGATGATTCGCTTATCGATGTCATCGATCTTGAGCTTACCGTCCTCTTTCATCGTTTCACATCCTAACTCGATTTTTGTAACGACCATTTTATAAAAAAGGATTCAATTTTCAAAACATTTCATCTATAATTGGGAGTATCCGTTTGTTAATTAAAATAACATATTTGATTAACAAAAAGTATAGATATATGAACAACTATAATCAAATTGAAAATAAGTGAATGAGCAAACAGAGAATGAAAGGAGCTTATTAACGATGACTACCGACTATCTTCACCATCCTTATACATCTCAACGAATGACGACCGTCGCCAACAAAGGCATGGTCGCAACGTCTCAGCCACTTGCAGCTCAAGCGGGTCTGGATATTTTGAAAAAAGGGGGCAATGCGATCGATGCTGCGATTGCAACGGCTGCAACGCTTACTGTTGTTGAACCGACATCGAACGGAATCGGTGGTGACGCTTTTGCGCTTGTTTGGACGAAAGGAAAACTTTACGGTCTGAACGGGAGCGGTCCTGCGCCAGCATCGATTTCAATCGATTCCTTAAAAAGTAGAGGCTATGATGAAATTCCAAAGTATGGATGGATGCCTGTCACCGTTCCGGGAGCTCCGGGAACATGGGCTGAGCTATCTCGCGAGTTCGGAAAGCTCTCTCTTAAAGAGACGCTCGAACCTGCAGTACGCTATGCAGAAGAAGGATATCCGTTATCACCGGTATTAGCGAAGTTCTGGAAGAACGCGTTCGAACAGTTTCGAGAAACGCTGACAGATAAAGAGTTCGAGCATTGGTTCGAAACGTTTGCACCGAATGGTAGAGCACCTGAAGTAGGTGATGTGTGGAGGTCTCAAGGTCACGCAGACACTTTAAGAAAAATTGGCGAAACGAACGCGGAATCGTTTTATAAAGGTGAACTTGCTGATAAGATCGCATCTTTTTCAAAAAAATATGATGGATACCTCACGAAGGATGATCTCGCTTCATATAAACCAGAGTGGATTGACCCGATTTCTGTTAACTATAAGGGCTATGATGTGTGGGAGATCCCTCCAAACGGCCAAGGGTTGATCGCACTATCTGCACTTAATATCTTGAACGGATTCGAGTTCAATCATAAAGACTCGGTGGAAACATACCATAAGCAGATCGAAGCGCTGAAGCTTGGATTTGCAGATGGACAGAAATATATCACAGAACAACGTGAAATGTCGGTTTCAGTTCAAGGGTTGTTATCAAAGAAGTATGGTGATGAACGTAGGAAGCTCATCAATGACGAAGCGCTGATGCCAGCACCAGGAGAGCCGCCAAAAGGAGGAACGGTTTATTTATCGACGGCTGATTCAGAAGGCAATATGGTGTCCTTCATTCAAAGTAACTATATGGGCTTCGGTTCAGGGTTGGTCGTACCAGGTACAGGAATTGCTCTGCAAAATCGTGGGCATAATTTTTCTATGGATCAAGAGCACGACAACGCGCTTAAAGGCGGTAAGCGTACGTACCACACGATTATCCCAGGATTTCTTACGAAGGATGGGAATGCCGTCGGACCGTTTGGTGTCATGGGTGGCTTTATGCAGCCGCAAGGTCATGTACAGGTCGTTTCAAATCTACTCGACTTTCATTTAAATCCACAGGCTGCACTCGATGCCCCGAGGTGGCAATGGACAGAAGGGAAGAAGGTATGGGTTGAATCTACATTCCCACCATACCTTGCGGAATCACTAAGAAGAAAAGGGCACGAGATCGACGTTCAGCTCGAAAAAGGTGCGTTTGGAAGAGGGCAAATTATTTGGCGCGACCACCAAACTGGTACACTGTACGGTGGAACCGAATCTCGAACAGATGGTTCAATCGCAGCTTACTAACGCGAGAAGTAGAAAGGTGGTACTTCATGAAACAGTGGCAGCTATTCCTAGCCTTTTTTAGAGTGGGGATGCTTGGATATGGAGGCGGGCCATCTTCTATTCCTCTTGTGCATAAAGAAGTGGTCGAAAAGTATAAATGGCTTAGTGATGATGAGTTTGCGGATATTCTAGCTCTAGGTAATTCGCTACCTGGGCCGATCGCAACGAAGATGGCCGGCTACATCGGTCACCGCGTTGCCGGAATCACCGGAATGATGAATGCCGTTCTGGCAACGATCGTACCAACGATCACGATCATGATCGTCCTCTTAACCTTTTTGTCCAGTTTCCGTGACAAAGCCTGGGTTGAGGGAATGACGCAGGCGGTTGTTCCTGTTGTCGGTGTGATGCTTGCCGTATTAACGTATGACTTCTTTCGTAAAGCACAGGGGAAATTGGGGTGGGTCCTTACGTTAGTGATGACGTTCGTTTCGTTTGTAGTAATTGAAATCGCAGGCGTTCACCCTGGACTCGTCATCGGAGTGTTGTTGCTTTATGCGCTTCTTAAGCCTTCAAAGAAGGATGAAGAAGGAGGGGATGAGTCATGATTTATTGGGAAATCTTCGTCGCCTTTTTCATACCAGGGATTCTTGGCTATGGTGGAGGCCCTGCTTCGATCCCTCTCGTCGAAAATGAAGTAGTCGGACGCTTCGGTTGGATGAGTGTGAACGAGTTCAGTGAGATGCTCGCGATGGCGAACGCGTTACCCGGGCCAATCGCGACAAAGATGGCAGGTTATATCGGTTTTCAACAGGGAGGCGTTCTCGGTGCGTTCGTAGGCGTATTCGCGACGGTTGCTCCGTCGCTCATCTTAATGGTCGTCTTATTGAGCATCCTCTATAAATTTAAGGATTCACCGAAGGTCAAGCTGATGACAGCGCTCATCAGACCTACGATTGCCATCCTACTCGGCGTTATGGCGTTTCAATTCTTTGCAAGCTCTTACGAAGGAGCGGGCTTCTTGCAAACGATCTTTCTCATCGCCGCCAGCTTCATACTGATGGAACGGATGAAGGTACACCCTGCCTTCGTAATCGTGGGCTCCCTTGTATATGGCGCCGTGTTCTTAGGGTGACAGGTACCACCCGGTTTTAGTCAAAGAATGTCGGATTGAAGGAGGTTCTCATCTTGAGAGCCTCCATATTTGTTTCTATCGTCTCTTTTTCAATACTACTCAATTTCTAGTTGAGTTATGTAACGTCTATCACTCAAGCAGAAGTTGATAGGCAGACCTCTATGAAAACGATACGATGAATCTATACTAATCAAAGAGGTGATTCATATGTTCGACATGAAGAAGGTAGGAAAGCAAATTGCGTTTTTAAGGAAAGAAAGCAACATAACTCAGATGGCACTAGCAGACAGGTTAGGAGTAAGTTACCAAGCGATCAGTAACTGGGAGCGAGGGCTAACGATGCCTGATATCTCAAAACTTCCTGAGCTGGCTAGTGAGTTTGGTGTTACAATCGATCACATTTTGCAAGGGGATATTGGAACGGAACTAGTTAAGACTATTGCTGAAAGTGACACCCTCATCATACACTCGGTGGAAAAAGAAGAGTTGTTGAATGCAGCACCTCTTCTTACGACAGATCAAGCAGAGAGTGTGTATCAGCAGCTAAACAGTGAATTTTCAATAGATGATATCTCTCATATCGCCCCTTATATTAGCCAGGCGTCTATCGATACGCTCGTAAAGAAGCATATGGAATCTAGTGGTCTTGAAGGGTTGTCTTCTGTTGCGCCTTATTTAAGTGATGAAACGATTGATTACATTGCCGTAAAGGGTTTTGAACAGGATGGTCTTCATTCGATCACTTCAATCGTCCCATTTGTAAGCCTGGAGATTCTTGAGGAATTAGCAGGGAAAGAACTTGAGCATAAAGGGATAAAGACATTATCATCGGTCGCCGCATTTTTAAACAAAGAGTTTATCGACGAGTGTGCTAGAAGGGAATACGAATTACGCGGCGTACAACACTTACCGGCACTCGCACCATTTATGAGTGAAGCAGCTTTGAGTGAGCTTGCGAAGAGGAGTGTTGAAATAAATGGAGTGGACTCCATCACAGCAATCGCCCCATTCTTGAAGAAAGAGCTGTTAAATCGTATTGCGTTAGAAGCTATAGCGAATGGAGGCTTAAAAGAAGTGAATGCGATCATGCCATTCATCGACCTAACTGCCATCGAGGAACGAATGAGGAAGTAGTGGTGACAGGTACCACCCGGTTTAGCTCGATTGGTGTCGACTAGTTTTATTGCCCTGTGCATTAGCACAGGGTAATTTTTTGAGTTTGGTAGATTGCTAATGGTTACTTCCTATTTTATTCATAAAAGAATCCTTGATTATGGTAAAATGTGGTTGAAAGATAAACTGAACTTATAGGTGATGAAGATGGCGATCATACAAAAATCTGATGTAGGGAACACACCGTTCCAAAAGCTTCTAGGACATAATCCTGATGTGATGAAGGCATGGTCAGCGTTAGGAGATGAACTTGAAAACGATGGTGTCCTTACTTCAACGTTAAAAGAACAAGTAAGAAGAACGTTGGCTCAACAGAATGGCTGCGAATATTGTAAAGCGAAAGGGAAACCAGATCCATCCCTTTTCGATGAGAAAACCTCTCTTGCGGCCGGCTTTGCTGAAGTATACTTAAAACAAAACGGAGATGTGTCTTCCTCCATAATCAATGTATTAAAGGAGTCTTTTTCTGAGGAAGAGATAAGCGAGCTCTTCGCGTTTATCTGCTTCACCACTGCTCAACAGCACTTCGGAGCGTTAATGAAATTGCAGCCTTAAACGAAGAGTGGACAAGGTTCGCGAACTGTGGTGTGAAAACAGTGTTGCGGTCTACAAAACTATTAAAAATGAGGAAGAGACATTATGAAAAAGTATTACCTTGCTGTGACCTATGATGTTTGTGAACACAATGATTTATTTATTGATATGAATGAGTATCCTATTGATTTGCCGACAGAAATGGAAGCTCAGGTAAAGGATTTCGCGAAGCAAGATGTTGCTCCATTGGTAAGAGTGTATGAGTCAGAGACGAGTGACTTTAAAAACATCACGTTACATAGAGAATTTACGTTCAAAGAGTATGAGTGTTGTTGTGAGTCAGATAGCATGTGAGGTGAAACATGAGTGAAGATGTCTTAAAGAAAATCAGGCTTGTTCTTTTCTACATAGGATTTTTAATTATTGCGGTTTCAGTGTCTTATTTTATTGCATATCCGGTTGGGTTCGCACCTAATGGTTACGAATTGATAGAATCAACAGAAGACAAAGCGACCCTACAAACTTATACAATAATGGGAATGAAAGATGAAGAGATCACCTACCGCCCGGAAGAAGAAAATGAGTGGAAGATTACTTTCCTGAGTGAGCGAATCGATCAACTGCCACAAGACTATTTCTTTTTCTTCACATCGGTGACCGTGGCGATTTTTTGGGCAGGAATCGACTTTATTAGAAGGCGTTCCCTTAAAAGGAGCTTGCTTCAGGCAGGGGCATTTATGCTATTTCCTACTTTAACGTTGGTTGGGAGCATCAATGACATTAAGGACGTTATACAGCATTCACTCTAGGGTTCGGGTATGTGATCGATGACAAGTTAGGAGGTATACGATGGATCAAGATAAGCTTCGAGCTGCCTTGATTTTAGGTTCATTAGTAGGATTGATTGGCATCATCATGCTTTTCTTTAGTGTGGATTTCGGTACAGAGATAGCTGAGAACTGGTTAGCTGAAGAAGGAGGGGCAAATATGGAGTATTACCATATTGCTGTCCAGGGCTTTATCAACAACTTTATAGTCGCTGGAGGAATTATGTTTGCTTTTGGACTAATCGTGACATCGGTTGCTCTGTACTTCAGGTGACAGGTACCACCCGTTTTAGCTCGATTGATGTCGAACCCCGTCATGTAAGGGTTTAGCGTACGTATGTAAAATGTCCTGTATATCAATACAGGGCATTTTTGTATGCTTTAGTATGGTAGAATATGGGTTGGTGAGTGTTTGTGTTAAGGACCGTTCCAATCGTCCTATTGGAAGATTCGTCAACGGATGAAAACACATTTGCTTCACCTACAAAATAGTCGTTATACAAAACTAATGATAAGATTAACTACTAGCAACCTACAAGGGGAGAACGTTCATCCATCTTATAAGGGAGTTAGGTTGGTTACAACATATCGAAAAACGTCGTTAGGGATTAGGGAGAGATGGATGATGGGGGATCAGTTTAGTCAGTATAATGTTTGGTTGGTATCATTGTCTTTCGCAATTGCGGTCCTATCTGCTTTTACATCGTTACATATTGCGAGCCGCTTGCTAGGTTCGAAAGGGAACGATCGTATCGTTTGGGTATCGATAGGGAGTTTTACGCTGGGTGCTGGGATTTGGTCCATGCATTTTGTGGGAATGCTCGCTTATGACACCCACATGACGGTAACCTACGACCCGTTATTGATGTCCATCAGTATTCTTTTCTCCATCGTCTCAAGTGCGATCGCGTTTTACGTGATCAGTATAGAGGTTAATAAAACGAGTACCTATTTACTTGGTTCTGGTCTTATCGGAATGGGGATCATTTCGATGCACTATATTGGGATGGCTGCGATGCAGATGCCAGCAGCCATTACATACAATGGGAAGTTAGTAGCACTCTCTGTCTGTATTGCATTTATTGCTTCTTATACTGCGTTAAAACTTTTTCTTTCTTATGCTCAAGCAGCTAGTTGCAAGTGGAGGCTATGGACGAGTGCGTGCGTCATGGGAGTCGCGATCACAGGGATGCATTATACAGGGATGGCAGCGGCTTCCTTCGACGGAATGAGCGTAGCTATTCTTCCTCAAATGGATTCAAGCATCGATCAAGATACATTAGGCTATCTAGTCGTTGGTGGCGTTTTATTAATCATGGCGTTTACGGTCATCGTCATTAAATACCAGGCAAGGATTGAAGATAGCAATCATCGTTTCGCGATTATTGACCGTATGCATCGTTCGATCATTGAATCCGCGAATGATGCCGTCATAACTGCTGACCATGATGGGAACATCTTATCTTGGAATAAAGCTGCGGAGAGAATTTTTGGGTATCATTCGAAGGAAGTCATCGAGGCACCTCTTGAGAAAATCTTGCCAACTGGTTTTCAAAATGCGCACCAGGATCAGGGAGAGGGAAACGATGAACGAACAGGTCAAACCGTAGAACTAGAAGGTATACATAAATCAGGCCGCGCATTTCCGATCGAACTTTCTTTATCAACGATCAAAGATGGAGCGAATGTTTACTTTACAGGAATCATTCGAAATATCACGGAACGAATCGAAAGCCAAAAGCGAATTGAAGAGCTCGTCTATCGTGACGACTTAACGCATTTGCCAAACAGAAGGATGCTGTATGATCACTTATCTTCATGTATTGAAGAAGCAGCTGATCGTGCTCAAACCATCGCTGTTATGTTTTTAGATTTAGACCGTTTTAAGCAAATAAATGATGTTTATGGTCATCGCGTTGGAGATCATTTTTTAAAAAAGGTTGCGAGGCGAACGCAGTCTTGCCTCACTTCAAACGATTTATTAGCAAGACAAAGCGGAGATGAATTCGTGATCGTATTAACGGAAACGAGTGAGGATGAGGTTAGAAACGTTGCGAAGGAAATCATTCAAGCAATCGCTGAACCTTTCTTTATCGATAATTTAGAACTCTATACATCAACATCTGTTGGCATCAGCTTATATCCCAAGGACGGTACGGATGCGGACACGTTGTTAAAGCATGCGGATACCGCTATGTATGAAGCGAAGAAGGAAGGCGGGAATCAGTATTCCTTTTTTACGAACGAGCTCGACCAAGTGATTTCAAGGAAAATGATGATTGAAACAGGCCTTCGTAAGGCGATCGAACGAGAAGAACTGGAAGTCTATTATCAACCGCAGGTCAATGTGGCCACACAGAAGGTTATAGGATTTGAAGCACTCGTTCGCTGGAATCATCCTGTGCTCGGTCTCGTCTCACCAGGAGAATTTATTCCTCTCGCTGAAGAAGCAAACTTAATCATTCCGATGGGAGAGTGGATCCTACGGGAAGCTTGCCTTAAATTTAAGGAATGGGTAGATGACGATCATACATTGACTCATATTTCAGTGAACATTTCTGCCATCCAGTTTAAACAACCAAACTTTCCTGACATCGTCAAGGCGACTTTGAAAGAAACCAATTTAGATCCATCTTATTTGGAGCTTGAACTAACAGAAAGTAGTGTCCAAGAACCTGAACGCGCAATTCCTACCATGCATCGTTTGAAAATGATGGGCGTCAAGCTATCACTTGATGATTTTGGAACAGGTTATTCTTCTCTTAGTTATTTAAAAGATTTCCCATTAGATACATTGAAAATCGATCGATCGTTCACGCAGGCCATTCATGAGAATCAAAGGGACAAGGCAGTTGTGGAGACAATCGTGCATATGGCTCTGAAGCTTGGTTTGAATGTGATCGCGGAAGGTATTGAAACGCCTGAGCAGTTGAATAAGATCATTGAAAGTAAATGCCATGAGTATCAGGGGTATCTGTGTAGTCCGCCTTTGCCGCAGCATCAGATCGCAGCGAAGTTTATTAAAAAGGAATTGAGCTTAAACATACAAAAGGAGCCTCTCAATCAAGAGGCCTCCAGTTAATATAACGGCTGTTGGTTCTGACAAGGTGGAAAACCATTGATATCCTGAATCATCGAAAAATCGTATTGTTTCAGGGCGAATTGGGCTTGATACAAATATTCCATCACTAACACTTTACCTTGTGACGTACCGCATAACACGCCAGACGTCCCTTGGCCATTCGTTAATGAGATACCAACAGGGTGACCGATTAAATATTGAATCTTCTGATGCCAAGGCATAGGCAACACTCCTTCACATCATCTTATTGAAAGTGGAAGAATAGGTGCATGTCTAAATACAAGAAGGAGTAGCGGTCTTTTTATTGAATAAGTGGAAGTGAACCATCGTTAAAATACGTATTACATAAGGAGGAACTATGAATTTAGGAGCATTCTCGATCAGTTTAACGGTAAAAGACCTTGAGAAGTCAAAGGCATTTTATGAGAAACTTGGCTTTAGTGACATGGGCGGAGATATGTCTCATAATTACCTCATCATGAAGAATGGAAATTGCATCATCGGCTTATTTCAGGGCATGTTCGATAAGAATATCCTCACGTTCAATCCAGGATGGGATGAAAATGCGGAGAACTTGGATTCCTTCACGGATATCCGCGAGTTGCAGAAGCATCTGAAAGAAAGCGGCATCGAATTGATTTCTGAAGCGGATGAATCTGGTGAAGGTCCTGCAAGCATCACCCTCGAAGATCCTGATGGAAATCCAATTCTTCTCGATCAGCATCGATAAATTCTAAGCAGTTCAGAAAAGGTATATCGTACGCGGTATCCTTTGCGAACTGCTTTTCATTTGCACGTTTATTAAAAAAGCTACTCCAATAGGAGGTTGAGTAGATGGGCTTGTTATACATCGGTGCATTTTTTGCAGGGTTAGGTATTTTTTTCATTGGGATTGCCTCTCTATGGGGGGTATCGCTTTATGATAAGAATGTGCGTCGTAACTAGAATGAAAGAAGCCCCTCGCATAGGGGCTTCTTTTGCCGGAGTTACTCCTTTACATACTTATCTGTTAGTTCGATAAACTGATCGATTGCGTCGTTGATCGGTTGAAGAGACTGTTTCCAGAATTCACTTTTAGTAAGATCCTCGTTAAGAAACGTTGCGCCTAGCTCTTCGATCGACATTTTACCTGTGTGTCGAAGAAGCTCTACATACTCGTCGGAAAAACCTTCGCTCTCTTGCTTCGATTGTACGTAGATTCCGTTGCTGAAAAGGTATCCTACCGTATACGAAAGGGTGTAGAACGGCTTTTCAGGAGAGTAGTAATGTGAAATCGTCATCCAATTGTATGGATTGTATTCCGCTAACGCATGATTTGTCCAGCGCTTTTCCGTTTCAACCATAAGGTCTGAAAGCTCGTCAGCACTGAGCTTGTTTAATTTGCGCTTTTCATAAAACTGCTTTTCAAAGTCGAATGTGTAAGGGATGTTAGAGATGTATTTATTTCCATTCGTAATCTTCATTTCGAGAAGTGACAGTTGATCTTTGACTTTCTCGGCATGTTGGATGGCAGCGTCTAGAACAAGGTTTTCAGCGAACGTTGACGCGCTCTCGGCAAGGGCAGAACCGGTTTCTTGTGAAAATGCCTCTTCCTTTTGTAGGATCGAGTTGTGATAAGCATGCCCGAGTTCGTGTGCTAGCGTTACGACATCTTGATAATCACCGTTAAAAGAAAGCAGGATACGACTTTGATCCTCTAGCGGCATTGTGGCACAGAATGCACCAAAATTCTTTGTCTTCCTCTTCTCGGAATCGATCCACTGTTCATCAAACGCACGCTCTGCGAACCTCCCCATATCCTCACTAAACAGATGAAACTGCTTTTTCACGATTTCTGCCGCTTGTTCATAGTCGATGCTTGCTTTCGAAGAAAAGTACGGGACGTCTATATCGTAGTAACTGAGTTTCTCAAGGCCCATAAGCTCCGCTTTTCTTTGTAAAAAACGCTGTTCCTTCTCATTGTGTTCTCGAAGAGCATTCATCATGCTTGTGATCGCTTCTTCGCCGATCCGATTCTTTTCATAGAATTCAGCTTGCGTCTTTTCGTAGCCTTTTAAAGCGTATGTATCGAGGCGAAACCCAGCAAAGTGATTGAAGATCGACGCAAAGGTATCTTTTTGTTGCTCGAACACCTCACGGATCGCTTTACTAGCAGATTCCCTTTTGTCCCGGTTTTGATCAAAATGAGATTGGATGAATGCTTCGTATAGTGATAGATTCTTCGTTTCATCTCCTTCAGAAAGAGGCACTTCTAGCTTGTATAAAAGCTGTTCGAAATGATCTTCCCAACCATGAATGCCGTTAATCGAGAGCGTGTTGATCGCATTTTCAATTGACTGTGGCAGCTTCTTGCTTTGTTTTTTCTGTAAAAGGTAAGGCTTAACGGATTGAAGCGAATCACATTCCAATAACTGATGCCATTCTTCTTTGTTTAGTTTCGAGAACAAGCCATCAAGCTCCGCTTTTAACTTTTTCACTTTCGTTTGAAGCTTCGTGCTTCGCTCCGTTAATTTCATTGATTCTTGATCATGTGTATCTTGTGAAGAAAGGCAAATGCAATACTCATCGATTTGAAAAGCCTTCAAGATGATGTGTTGAACCTTTTGTAAAAGCTGCTCAATCTCTTTCGTAGGGAGAGGCCAATGCATCTGATCGATTAAAACTGGTATCTCGCTCTCTAGTTCATTGAAGTGCTGGTGTAGTTTGTCTGAGTGTTTTCCACCTGGATAAATACTGTCTAAATCCCATCGTTTTGTTAATGTATGTTCCAACGATAATCCCCCTTTTTTCACTCTACGTACTAGGTTACTAGAAAAAGGAAAAAAATTCATGTATTTGAGAGAAAATTATGATAGTTTTGTATGTAGTGTAAAATGAAGGTGTGAGGTGAGAGTATGAAAGAATTTAGTCCGATTCAAAGTGCAAGATTAGCATTAAGACCATTCAAAGAGTCCGATCTCGATGAGTTCGTCGCGTACCGCGCTGATCCTGACGTCGCGCGATATCAATCGTGGGACGATTATACGAAAGAAGATGGCATCGCGTTCTTTGAAGAGATGGCGAATGCTCGTTTCGATGCACCCGGTGAGTATTATCAAATTGCATTCGAGCTCATGGAAACGAATGATTTGATCGGAGATTGCGTTGTGCATCCTTTAGCAGAAGATCCACGTCAGGTTGAGATCGGATTTACACTAGCACGCAAGTTTCAAGGAAAAGGGTATGCTTACGAAGCGTTAACAACGCTTTTAGACTATTTATTTGTAGACCTTAAGAAGCACCGCGCATTCGCTGTTTCGGATGTGAAAAATGAAGGGTCGGTAAGGTTATTAGAAAACCTCGGAATGAGAAGAGAAGGTCATTTTGTTCAAAACATCTGGTTTAAAGGTGAGTGGGGAAGCGAATATTTGTATGCGATCTTGAATAAGGAATGGAGTCGCGGAAGGAGGTAAATCATTGGATTATGTAAAAGAATTAAGAGAGCTCGTAGGTCATAGACCGCTCATCTTACCTGGGTCTGTTGTGATTATCCTTAATGATAAGGATGAACTGCTGCTTCAGCATCGAACAGATGGAGGATGGGGACTGCCTGGTGGCATTATGGAACTCGGTGAGAGTCTTGAAGAAACTGCAAGAAGAGAAGTGAAAGAAGAGACCGGATTAACGGTAGGGAGCCTGCAGCTCGTGGATGTCTTTTCGGGATCGGATTATTACCTCAAGGTTTCAAACGGTGATGAACTGTATTCGGTCACAGCGGTTTATGTAACGAGGGATGTTAAGGGTACGATTACGATGGATGAGTCGGAGTCCTTAGACATGCGCTACTTTTCCGTAGAGAATCTCCCAGATGGTTTAACGAATGAGTACCGTCATTACATCGAAACGTATGTACGGAAGAGCGGCGTATGAAGTTTGTCTTGATATTCGGACCGCAGGCCGTTGGGAAAATGACGGTCGGAGCTGAGTTAGCGAAGCTAACGGGACTGAAACTTTTTCATAACCATATGACCATCGATCCACTCGCGCCGCTATTTGGGTTCAGTTCAGAAATGTGGCGACTCTCATCATTGTTTCGCGAGGAGATATTTAAAACGTTCGCGCGCAGCGAGCAATATGGCATGATTTTTACATACGTATGGGCGTTTGATGAGAAGAAGGATTGGGATAGTGTGGAGAAGATGTGTACTATTTTTACCTCAGAAGGCGCAGAGCTATACTTCGTAGAATTAGAAGCGAATGTTGAAGAACGGTTAAAACGTAACCGTACTCCATATCGTCTTGAACAAAAGCCTACGAAAAGAAACATCGAACAATCTGAACACAACCTGCTTGAAACGTTGAAGACAAACAGGTTAAATTCGTATGAAGGTGAGATCGATCAACAGCATTATCTTCGGATCAATAATGAAAACCTGAAACCAGAAGAAGTGGCACGTATGATAAAGGAACGGTTCATGTTATAGAGAAAAGAGAGCGAATCGATGTGATTCGCTCTCTTTTACTAGATTGAGAAGTTATTCAACCTTAAGATAGTGGATGCTGAACAATTGATCGTCATCTGTCCAGATCGCTTCAGACAGAAACCCTGAACGCAATGCGAGGTTCTTAAACTCATCGATACTATATTTATAGGAGTTCTCGGTATGAATCGTCTCATGCTCTCTGAAAGGAATCGTTTCGTCTCCAATCGTAACGGTCTGCTCGATCATGCTGACGAGATGCATCTCGACCCGTCCCATCGGCGCGTTGTAATACGCATAGTGTTTAAACGTATCGAGGTTAAAATCGGCGTCGAGCTCACGGTTTAAGTGTTCAAGCATATTGAGGTTAAAACGTGATGTCACACCTTTTCTATCATTATAAGCATCATGGAGAACGGAAGGATCTTTCTTTGTATCGACTCCGATCAGTAACCCATCTCCTGGCAATAGTAGATTCGCGATAGTTGATAGAAAGCTTTCCGCTTCTTTTTTCTCAAAATTTCCGATCGTCGAGCCTGGAAAGAAGACGGTTTTTTTCTTTGAAGGATCAAGGATTTCTTGAGGGAGCTTCAGCTCTCCGGTATAGTCGGCCACGATTCCGGTAATATCGACGTTAGGATAATCAGAAGCAAGCTGCTCTGAAGATTCCTTAAGGAACGATTTTGCGATGTCGATCGGTACGTATTCAGAAATCAAACCTGACTCGAGCAACAGACGGATCTTTCGACTCGCGCCGCTACCAAACTCGATGATTGTGGAACCCGTTCCGATGAGACGCATCATCTCATCGAGCGATTCTTCCATAATCGAGAGTTCTGTTCGAGTAGGATAATATTCTTCAAGCTTCGTGATCTGTTCGAACAACTCTGATCCCGTCTGGTCATAGAGAAACTTAGGATGCAGGGTTTTCTTTTGTGCTGTTAAGCCTTCGAGAGCTTCATGAAAACGATCGGGCTGTGTAGTGAGCTGGTCGATGATTCGGAGGCTCGCGTTGATCATGTCTGGTCTCCTGCAAGGCGAATGCCTGTAAACTGCCAGCGTTTGTCAGGTCCGAAGAAGTTTCGGTACGTTGGACGTATATGAGACGCAGATGTAACGCAAGACCCGCCGCGCAGTACCATCTGACTGCTCATGAACTTTGCGTTGTATTCACCGAGCGCGCCGTCTAGAGGTTTGTTTCCTGGGTACGCCATGTATGGACTTTTCGTCCACTCCCACACGTCGCCGTACGCTTTTTTGATCTGGCCTTCGTCGTCTTTAATAGAGGCGACTGGATGATAGATACCGTCTTCAACAAAGTTTCCTGAAATCGGTTGATCTCGGACGGCAACTTCCCATTCCGCTTCAGTTGGAAGACGTTTCCCTGCCCAGCTTGCGTATGCTTCTGCTTCATAGTAGCTGACGTGTGTGACGGGATCTTCTTTGTTAAGGGGAACGAAGCCATGCAGTGTGAACGTGTACCATTCTCCATTTCGCTCTTCCCAATGAAGCGGTGCCTTCCATTGTTGATTCTTTACCGTTGCCCAGCCGTCTGACAGCCAGAATTCAGCTCGTTCATACCCGCCGTCTTCTATAAAAGCAAGGAACTCTCCGTTCGTAACCGTTCTTGTCGCTAGTTCAAACGGGTTTAGCCAAACCTTATGTACCGGCCGTTCGTTATCGAACGAAAAACGCTCTCCTTCATCGATTCCGATCTCAAAAAGTCCACCTTCAAAACGTGCCCATTCGAGCGGAGGTGCTACGTCTTTTGTGGTCGTTTCGAGTTCAAGGTAAATTGGCTTCAACGGATTGATCGAGAAATTGTATTTAACATCCGTCATAAGAAGTTCCTGATGCTGCTGCTCATGATGCAGTCCGATTTCAATTAAATTCGCTATTTCACGTAATTTCTTTTCGTCGAGTTCTTCAATCAATAGAGAGATCTCGGAATCGATATCAGACCGATACTGCTTTACCTTTTCAACGCCTGGTCGACTTAATAGTCCTCTTGAATGTCTCGGAAAGAAGCTGCCGACGCTTTCGTAGTAGGAGTTGAACAAATACTCAAACTCCTCATGAAAGGAAACGTAGTTTTCACGGTAGTCTTTTAAAATAAATGTCTCAAAAAACCATGTCGTATGTGCCATATGCCACTTAGGAGGGCTGACATCAGGGTGCGACTGGATCACATAATCTTCTGTTTCGAGTGGTTGAACGAGCTTCATCGTCATCTCTCTAACGTCTCTATAAGACTTTCGCAAATGATTTCGTAACTCAGTGGATTCAATGTGTTGTAACATGTGTTCCTCCTCGAATCGGTTATGGTTTATCAAAGCAAATACTTTCCTGCATTCTTACAATTACACACCGTCTCTTAAAAATCCTGTTTTTCAAGTGTGATGTGCGATAATCTATTATTCTGTTGCTCTAGTTGGATAAGTTTGGAATAATAAAGTGGGAATTGCCAAACTTGGATGGAGTGAAGAAACAGTATGAATGATGTATATGAGCCAATGTATATTCCTATTTTGTTGCTTTTGTTAGGAATCGGTTATCTTGTTGTATTATCGACGGTCGTGATGAAATACCGGTTCGCGCTTTCTGGGAAGATTCTCATCTCGATTTCTGTAATGATTTATCTTCTTGTTGGCATGTATATGATTGGTGGTGGTTATTACACCGATGGCCATAATGAAGGACCGATGCTCTTCGGAATTGGATTTCTTGAGATGATCATTCTTTCGTTTGCGTATATTTTCATTGGATTAGCGGTTGGGATAGGGAAGCGGGATTCGAGATAAGAGGATGGTGATGAGGTGTTAACATCTACGGTCGTAACATGGGGGAAGTCACGTCTAACGTTAACGTGGAGACCGGGCAGTGAGCTTCCCGAACGTGAGCTCATTACGAGCGTACACGGCTTTTGTTTTAAGGATGGTGAGCTTCTTCTTGTGAATCTGAATGATAGAGGATGGGATTTCCCGGGCGGGCACATTGAAGAGGGAGAAACAGCTGAGACATGTTTTCGACGAGAAGCTTTTGAAGAGGGGTATGTGTCTGGAAACTGTACGCTACTCGGCTCTATCGTCGTCGATCACAGTGAAAATGAACAGTGGAATGAGTCGAGCCGCTATCCTAAAGTAGGTTATCAAGTGTTCTACAGCATGGAAATCACGGACGTTCATCCTTTTGGCGGTGAGTATGAATCAAGTGAAAGGCGCTTCATCTCCCCGGAAAAAGTAAGTGCCTACTATCCGAAATGGAATGCCGTGTACCAAGAGATCATTCATGAAATCGAGAGAAAGTCTTAATGCTGGTAACCTTTGAACGGTTATCAGCTGTTTTATTTTACACTGAAAATAAAATAGGTAAAATCTACCTAAAAAGTATTCCTAAATTTCAGATAGTTCATTATAATCGGATTAGGAGGTGTGAAAATATTCCAGAAATTGAAAAAGGAGTTGGCAGTCCTCGTGTTCGCATGAGGGTTTTGAAGTGTGCAATTTTTGATGTCGATAGGAGGATGGACTGGTACATAAGAGACCTCTGAATGCAGTTCCTGGTAAGAGTACATTCAGAGGCGTAGCTGGTTTAAGAAACCAACTTTCATAAGTATACCGCTTCTTAACCATAAGTGGAACTGAAATGGGTGTTCCTGAACAATATACTGAAGGGGATAAAAAGAGAATGACAATTTTATGCGAAGAAATGGTTTTAGAGTACGAAATCAGCCGTACAACGGAAGCGTTGCTACCGGCAAAAGAACTTGTGAACGAAACGAGAATCTACGATCGATCAGGCGTTTATTTATCGAAACGAACTCAGATCGATTTGATTCGAGATGCTTGCCTTGAAGGGGGATCTACATATGAAGGACGACGAAAAGCGATGGTGTATCATCTGAAATATGAGCACCAAACACCAATCGTCATCTCTACCTCAAACGGAATATGCGCCTTTCCTACTGAATCCCCTGATAATCTTGAGTGTTCCTGGATCTTCTATCACCATGTGAGGAACATGACATCACTAACTAAGAATTCGTCGATGGTCCATTTTCATAGTGGTTTAAAGCTAGAAGTCCCCGTATCGCTTTCGAGGCTTCAGAAACAAATGGAAAGGATGGGACGGTGTATCAGTCACTACTCAAATAATCCGGTCTATTGTTAGCACAAAAAAGTCGTACATTCCTCTCTGTCCGAATATACATTTAGTTGTAGCTTGCAAATCATCAATGTGAGACAGAGGAGGAATCGCGATGAGCTGGTATTTGAAGGTGCTAAAGGATTATGTGAATTTTAAAGGAAGAGCTCGACGGAAAGAGTATTGGATGTTTTTTCTTGTTCACGTCATCATTTGTGTTCTTCTTTCATGGATTCAAACTGCAGCGGATATGGGGGTTGCGCTCACTTCTATCTATACACTCGCCGTTTTCCTGCCATCGTTAGCCGTCACCGTTAGACGCTTGCATGATACCGGTAAAAGTGGTTGGTGGGTACTGATTTCACTCATCCCGATCATTGGTTCGATCATTTTGATCGTTTTCCTAGTACTCGATAGTGAGGATGAAAACAAGTACGGTTCAAGTCCTAAACTTGCTGAGATTTAATGAAAACTGCCAGTGCTTCGGTACTGGCGGTTTTTTTATGAAATGGATAGTATTTTCTAATATAAGTAAAATAAAGAATGACTGATAAATAGAAGGTGTTTAAAACATGGACAGTTATTCGAACGACAATACAGCAAGGCGCTATAGGGCACATGTAAGTACGTGGGGAACCACTCAACTTCATTTGCGGAATCCGTATGTAATGGCATGGTGGTCAGCAGCGTTTCCCGGATTTGGTCATTTGCTGCTTTCAAAGTATATACGAGGGTTCATGTTATTTGCTTGGGAAGTCATCGTAAATATGAATGCTCATGTCAATACTGCTATGATTTATTCATTTCAAGGTGAAATACAGCAGGCAAAGGAAGTATTGGATACAAGGTGGTTACTTATCTACATACCAGTCTACCTTTTTGCGATATGGGATACTTACCGAACGACCGTAGATATGAATAAAGTGTATATTTTAGCTGATATGGAGGATCATCGAATCAATACATTTAGTATGGGTGCGTTTGAGGTGAACTATTTGGATAAACGGAGTCCATTCATGGCTGCATTATGGTCTTTCTTAATGCCGGGCCTAGGGCAATTGTATATACACCGCATTTTCACAGCCTTTTTTATTGTTGTATGGGGGGTAACGTTCTTCTACTTTTCACAAGCTCTTGAGGCTATTTCCTTGCTTTTCTTAGGTGAAACGAGTAAAGCGACTTCAGTAATAAAGCCTGATTGGCTGTTGATGCTTCCTTCTCTTTATGGCTTTGCGATTTTCGATGCATATATAAATACTGTAGAAAATAATAAGCTTTATAAAAAAGAACAAAGAAGATATCTCCTAAAGACGTATCAGTCTCCAAGTTTCATTATTAAGAAAGGAACGAAGATGTCATGAAGCGTGTACAACTATTCTCCACGTTCGAGAATCATTCCTATCTTGAAATTGCAATCTCAAACCTTGAAAAGCAGGGCATCCCACGTGAAAAAATATACGCAGTGCCGCTTGACAAACGAGCAGAAACGAAAAAGCTTTTTGATACACTTCACAGCTCTGATGGTATATCCCTTATCGACATTGGCTTGCCGTTAGCTACTGCATTTTCCGTCATTACTGCAAGTATCGGATTTGAGTTAGCATGGGGACCGATCTATTGGGGACTGATCGGAGCGGGGGCAGGTTTCGTATTAGGCGTTATCATCAGGTTAATCATCTTTTGGCAAACAGAGAAGGGGCAGAAAAGAGTGAGGCGAAAACAAGCGGATTTGATTTTGATCGTAGAGTGTGAGGCATCCATTAGTGAAAAGGTAGAGAAGATCTTATGGGAACATTTTGCGATGGGACTAGCAAAAGTTGAAAGTGGAACGTAACAAGAAAGGCTGTAGAGATGTTCTCTACAGCCTAATATTATTCTTCATTTTCCATGTCTGTACTATTTGTCATTGCCTGAGCAAGGTTCGATGTGATGTTCACTGATCCGAAGTCGATACCGAGCTGTACGGCGGTTTGAGCGATCTCAGGGCGAATACCTGAAAGTGTAGTTGATACACCGATGAGCTTGAGACCTGTGAGCAATTGGAAGATTTGTTGAGCGACCATCGTGTCGACCATGTAGACGCCTGACAGATCTAAGAACAAATGATTGACGCCTTTTTCAATACAGCCTGTCAGCGTGTTATCGATGATGGCTGAAGCACGTTCATCGTCGATGTCGCCGATGATCGGAAGGAGTGCCTGTCCCTTTTGTAAAGAGATGAGCGGGGAACTTAAGTCGTTGATCGTTTTCTGCTGCTCTTCAATTCTCTTGTTGAGATGCTCCGCCTTTCCTTCAAACACACGCATCATGACGATATCAAACGAGTCATAGATCACCGTTTTCCAAAGATCGATCTTTTCTTGTGGAATCGGGTAGTCTTGCTGGTTGATAAATTCTTGTATGTACGTAAGGTACTGCTCACGAACCCTTAAAAACTCCCTCATAATCAAATGGGTAGGGGTTTTAATGTGCTCTGCATCCGTAGCAATCTCCATGATCCATTCATCAAATTCTTTGAAAAACTGTTCTTTTTCCATCACAAATATTTTGCAAAGATGGTGATGAAACGCCATGTTCTGAGCTTTAAGGTTCTCGATCACCTTCGGATCATTTGATGAGTAAACGCCCTCTGGATCTGATTTATCAAGTGATTGGTACCATTCTTCGTTTAGCTGCTCTGCTTTACTTAACAGAAAATCATGGAGCTCTATATTCCGTTGCATATCATTTTCTCCTCTCAAACCTTCTCGATCTCGTATCTGATTTAACCTTAGGTCTAGATGTACAGTGGTATATCATTCAATAGAAGACAAAATGAGCGTGCATTCGTCAAAAGATTGCATCATTCCTTCTCATGTTACTGAAGAAAATGGAGAAGTGCAAACATTAAATAGTAAAAGGGAGTTAGGCGCGTGCCTGGCTCCCTATAATAATCTTTTCTACTTTCTCAAGGTCGCGAGAAACAGAGGAGGGAATAGAAGATTGAAGTGTTGTGAGGGCGCTCTTCATCAAGTGATGACGAGGGTCTTTCGACTGCGTGAATTCGTCTCTAATAAATTCAAGAAGCTCATTGTATTTAGAATAATCATTTGAAGATTTTAGTTTCTTCTTTATACATAGGATCGCGTCGTTCAGTAACTCTTTCCGAGATTGGTCTTTAAGCTCTGCATCAGGAAGCCAGTTTTTGAGATCATCTGGTTCGATCAATTGTTCACCGCTCTCAGTTACTTCTTTCACGATTCTCTCAATTCGGTTGACCGTGTAGTTCACGACGAGCTGAATGTTCACGGTAGAACCGTGGGTACGCGCGTAATATTTTGTGTTGTGATGAAGAATGCCTAGGAACATAATCGCACAATCGAGTAAGTAAGGTTTAGCATCCACGCTGAACAAATCCTCAAAACGATGATAAACCCACTGCAGCATCCTCGCCTGACTTTCCTTGATGTACTCTTTAATCTCTTCATCTGGTGATAGAACAACTTCTTCAAAAAGCGTGAGAAGGCGGTTCTTTCGATTCGTGTTCATTTGTGTTTCGATCTGCTTCTTAAAAACTTCGATATTTGCAGAATCTTTTCCAGTTAATAAGCGATCGCGCTTTGCCTCCATTTCATTCAATAACGTTTTGAAGAGTGCGATCAAAAGCTCGTTCTTTGATGAAAAGTAGTTATAAAACGTTCCTTTTGAAATACCTGTATAGTCGAGAATATCTTGAATCGACGTTGCGTGAAAGCCTCTGTCGATGAAAAGTTCATGAGATTTAATGATTACCTGTTGTTTTCGATCGTTCACTGTATCATCACCCTGTGTATTAATGTACTACCTGTATAAATTTGATAATACATCATTTTCTGATAAAGAACAAATGCCTATGTAGAAGGAGATACAAAGGTATTGATTAAAATGAACCGATGGTATAAAATAGTCGTAGTGAACTTATAGTATAAAAAATGAACTGGTAGTATAGGAGAGGATCAACATGAATGCAGCAGTTAATGAAACACCTCGTCCACAGTATGGCGTTCTTGCTGTACTCATCGTCGGAGCGTTCATTGCATTTTTAAATAATACACTTTTGAATATCGCGCTTCCGTCCATTATGGCGGATTTACAAATCGGTACAGCTACCGTTCAGTGGCTGACGACTGGATTTATGCTCGTGAATGGAATCCTGATTCCTGCCACAGCTTTTTTAATTGAAAAATTTTCTGTACGACGCTTGTTTCTAGTAGCGATGGGATTGTTCTCAATCGGAACGATTATTGCTGGGATGGCAGATGTATTTCCTGTTCTGTTAGGAGGTAGAATGCTGCAAGCGTCAGGATCAGCAATCATGATGCCGCTACTGATGAACGTAATGCTCGTTAGCTTTCCGATCGAAAAGCGCGGCGCAGCGATGGGGGTTTTCGGCTTAATCTTGATGGCAGCACCAGCAATCGGCCCAACCCTATCAGGGTGGATCATCGAACATTACGACTGGAGAATGCTGTTTCACTTCGTCACTCCGATCGCAATCAGTGTGTTACTGCTAGGTTTCTTCTTATTAAAGGATAAAAAAGAGAAAGTAACGTTAAAGCTCGATCTTCTGTCACTCGTTCTATCGAGTGCAGGTTTCGGAGGCATCCTTTATGGATTCAGTTCTGCAGGCAGCAAAGGGTGGGAAAGCCCGCACGTGACGGTAACACTTGCAGTAGGCGTCATTTCACTCGTTACCTTTATCGTCAGACAGTCGAAACTAGAACGACCGATGCTGAACTTTACAATTTTTAAATATCCAATGTTCGCCTTATCGTCTTCGATTACGATGGTGATCAATATGGCACTGTTTTCCGGCATGCTGCTATTGCCGATTTATGTTCAGACCATTCGTGGGATCTCGCCGTTTGATGCTGGACTCATGATGTTACCAGGTGCGCTCGTGATGGCACTCATGTCACCGATAACCGGTAAACTTTTTGATAAATACGGTGGTCGCATCCTGGCGATGACCGGTCTAACGATTACGGTAGCGACTACTTACTTATTTAGCACGCTATCGTTCGAAACGACCTACACGTATTTAATGATTCTTCATGCCGTACGAATGTTTGGAATGTCGATGGTGATGATGCCTGTCTCAACGAATGGGCTGAATCAGCTGCCAGCGAAGTTCTATCCGCACGGCACAGCGATGAACAACACGTTGAATCAGGTTTCTGGTGCGATCGGTACGGCACTGCTCGTTACGGTGATGTCGACTCGAACCGAATCAACAGCTTCTGAGCTAGCTGTTTCGGGAGTGAGTGAGCAGCAGATCATGATGAAAGCGATGCTTGAAGGCATTAACTTTGCTTTCTTCGTCGCAACATTTATAGCGGGTGTCGCACTGCTGCTAGCATTCTTCATTAGGAGACCAGGAAGAGTCGAAGAGCAATCAGACAAACAATCAGACGAAACGATCATCGTAAGGGGTCAGGCGCGTGCCTGATCCTTTCTTTATTTTCTATTGCTGTTTCTCACACATTACTGTATGATACATAGTATAGATAGTGTACGACATACAGTAATAGAAAGCAGTGATGGTATGACGTTGTTGAATTCTTTAGTAACCGAGCTTAGAAGGGGGACATTAACCCTTGCTGTGCTCAGTCAGTTGAGATCTCCGCAGTATGGGTATTCACTCGTTCAGTCTCTTGAAAAGTCAGGGGTCACGATCGAACAAAGCACGTTATATCCACTTCTACGAAGGCTAGAAAAGCAAGAGCTTGTCACGAGCAGTTGGGATACGACGGAGAAGAGACCAAGAAAGTATTATGTACTGAGTGAATTTGGAACAGAAATTTATGGACAATTAAAGGAAGAGTGGGAGAAGACTTCTGCGGAACTTCACTCCCTTCTGAAAGGAGACGAATCGCGTGAAGTTGATTGAAGCGTATATTGGAGAAGTGACGAGAAGGCTGCCAGAAAAGGAGCGGGAAGATATCGCCCTAGAACTAAGGTCAACGATCTATGATACGCTGCCTGAAGATTACAGTGAAGAAGAGGAGAAGGCTGCATTACGTGAACTTGGAAGTCCGTTTATGTTGGCGAACGGTTATAAAAATTGGCCCATGCATCTTATTGGGCCGAAGTATTTTGAGTCGTACGTTTCGCTATTGAAAATTCTTCTGCCAATCGTCCTCCTCATCTCCTTTCTGTCGTTATTAACCGTGGATTTCATTGAGCATTCCGGAGTCATTTCGGTCATCGAAATCTTCTGGATGGCGATAGGAAATGCGTTCGCTGTCTTCTTTGATGTTACGCTCCAGGTCCTCTTTTGGGTGACGCTTGGGTTTGTGATTTTCGAAAGAACAGAGCATAAAAAAGAAACGATAAAGAAATGGTCACCTGACGACTTGAAAAAATCACCGAGTTATTTAACTGAGAAAGCTGTTAAGAAGATGGAGATCTTTTGGGATCTTTTTTGGATGGCTGTACTTGCGGCACTTTATTTCAACGCTTCGAATCTTATGGGTGTGATTCAAGATGGAGAAATGGTAGCACCTCTATTCAATAACGACGTGCTCCTGTCTTATTGG
Organism: Alkalihalobacillus sp. CinArs1; assembly: GCF_947387515.1. Taxonomy (GTDB): domain Bacteria; phylum Bacillota; class Bacilli; order Bacillales; family Guptibacillaceae; genus Guptibacillus. The sequence continues at coordinate 671,789 of NZ_CANDOB010000002.1, forward strand.
CCGCTTGTCGTGGCTGCTTTGATCGGTGAGGTTCTCCTCGCAGCGTATAAGCTAGTGGCTGGGGTTTGGACGAAGCGAATGGCGATTCTAAATACGCTTCAACTTGCCTTTTCGACAACCGTCTTCCTCTTGATCATTTTTAATAACAACATTATTCATTCCAAGATCGCAACTTATTTTCCATTACCGGAAAGTTATCTAGAACGTACTCTTACCATCACTGCGATTGTGGTGGTTGGGATCAACGCATACGAAGCTTGGAAAGGATTCAAAAGAGGGGGGCAGGCACGTGCCTGACTCCTTTCTGTTTCTATATGATAAACTAACTAACGTAATCAAACTTAAAACTGAGGTGCAACAATGAATACATTTCTACAATACAATCCAACAAAGCTTTATTTTGGTAAAGGTCAGATGGAGCAGCTATCATCTGAAATCAAAAAGCAATCGAACGTGCTCGTCGTATACGGAGGCGGAAGCATTAAGAAAAACGGTGTTTACGATAAAGTGATGGAGCAGCTCTATTCTGTAGGTGCAGAGATTCATGAGCTATCAGGCGTAGAGCCAAACCCGCGGTTAACCACAGTTCGTAAAGGGGTCGAGATCTGTAAAAATGAAGGAATCGATTTTCTTTTAGCAGTAGGTGGAGGTAGCGTGATCGACTGTACGAAGGCAATCGCAATCGGTGCGAAGTATGATGGAGATGTGTGGGAGCTCATCACGCAAAAAGCGCCGATTGAGGATGCACTACCAATCGGAACGGTACTTACGCTAGCCGCTACAGGTTCAGAAATGAACTCCGTATCAGTAATCACCAACTGGGAAACGAAAGATAAGCTCGGCTGGGGATCTGTGCATGTTTATCCTACGTTTTCGATTCTAGACCCGGAGAATACATTCTCAGTACCAGAAAATCAGACGGTGTACGGTATTGTCGACAGCATGTCTCATGCACTCGAGCACTACTTCCATCGAACGGAGAACACGCCGATGATCGATGGGTTCATCGAATCTCTATTACGTACTGCGATCGAAACTGGGCCGAAGCTCGTAAACGACCTTCACTCGTATGAGCATCGAGAAACGATGATGTACATCAGTACGACAGCATTTAATGGTACGCTGATGAACGGTACTGACGGTGGGGACTGGGCGACACACCGCATCGAGCATGCGATTTCAGCTGTGTACGATATCCCGCACGGTGGAGGACTTGCGATCCTATTCCCAAACTGGCTCGAACATGTGCTTGAAGAAGACCCATCTCGTGTGAAGCAGCTTGCGGTTAACGTGTTGGATGTAGATCCATCAGGCAAGAGCGATGAAGAGGTTGCACGTGAAGGGGCGCGCAAACTTCGAGCGTTCTGGAACTCGATCGGAGCACCGAGCACGTTGCGTGATTATGACATCGATGACAGTGAGTTCGAAACGATCGTAGAAAAGACGTTCATCAAGCCAGGGGTAGGGACGTATAAAGAGCTTGATGGTGAAAGTGTAATGGATATATTGAATCGTTCGAAGTAATGAATAGCTTTGAGCCACACCCTAATCTACTAAGATTCAGAGTGTGGCTCATTTTTATTCGGTTAGATTCTGCACGTTCATGACGTAGATACTTCTTACCATTTTTATGGAAATTAAGCCCTATCGTGTGACTTTCCAATTTATGGGTGGTAGTATGGCGGTGGGATGATTTAGAAAATTCTGAACAAGGAGGAGTTTTATGAAGAAGGTAGTATCTACAGTCGTTACGCTTTTGATGGTGTTTGGTTTTGCTAACATTGGTTTTGCAGAAACTGACAAAGATTGTGGAGATTTTAGCACATGGCAAGAAGCCCAAACATTTTTTAACAACAATGACCCAGCAAACGATCCACATGACTTAGATCGAGATGATGACGGCATTGTGTGCGAAAGTTTAAGTGGCTATGACAGTACATACGTCGCTGGCACACCGGTAAATGGATCTGACGACGCAACGTCAGAGGAATCTTCTGATGAAGCTTCAGACGATTCAGTAACGGATGATACAACAGAAGCAAGTGACTCTGAAGAACAAGGTGATGCAATGCCAGACACTGCTACGAACTACCCTGCCTTTATGCTTTTAGGAATGCTCATTATCGCGATTGGTGCATTACTTTTTGTTAAACGTAAAGCTCATGAATAAAGTGTAAATCATCCCAAATCAAAGACAGGCTAGCGCCTGTCTTTTTTTGTGGGATCCGTCACAGGTACCACCCGTTTTTTGTCGAAGGGAATGTGGAATAAGAAAGAGAAATGTTAGTTATAGGAGCGTGAAGGTATGATTCAATTCCAGAAGAAGAATGTAACCGTGTTTCAAAGTTCGTTATATATGACGACCTCAGCAGTGATCGAGACAGATGATGCCGTGATCATGACGGATCCGAACTGGCTGCCGGTCGAGGTAGAGGGGATTAAGAAATACGTTGAAAGTATTCTCGGCAGCAAGCAGCTTTATATCATCTACACACATAACGACTATGACCATATCATTGGAGCGGGTGCCTTTCCTAATGCGGTCGTTATCGCTTCTGAAGCGTTCGCTACGTATCCAGATAAAGAGAAAATCGTTCAAGAAAACCGAGAGTTTGATGAAGCGCGTTATTTAGAACGCTCGTATGAGCATGTTTATCCTGAAGTCGATGTGGTCGTAACACATGATGAACAGAAGCTTGAAGTGGGAGACGTCACGTTAACGTTTTACAAAGCACCGGGACACACAGACGATGGGATTTTCACCGTCGTCGAACCGTACGGCATCTTTCTGTCGGGTGATTACTTATCAGACGTCGAATTTCCTTTCATAACAGGCAGCTATCTCGATTATGTTCGGACGATCGAGAAAGCTGAGACGATTTTTTCTCGATACGATATCAAGCTGCATGTGCCAGGACACGGTCGAACAACGGAAGAGAAGCGTGAAATGGAGAGCCGCCTCGACTTTACGAAGCACTACCTTCAACAATTACCAAATGAAGATGATGGATTACGAGAACACATGAAGGAGAAGTTTACGTTCTTCAATTTTATGAGTGGTGTTCATGATGATAATAAAATGGTCGCTAAGCGGGAGCTCGGAAAGTGAAGCGTCTAGATACAAAGTCTAAGGTGAATTTCCTCCTTTAGAAGGCTGAACGATGAGTCTTTTTGAAATAAGATAGAAGACAGAGAGGAGGAACATGATGACATTACCGTATTGGGCACAGAGATATCTAGAACGATTAGGGATCGAACAGGAGCCGCCAACATTATCTTTTCTTGAAAAAGTGTGTCGTGCACATCTAAACGCTGTCCCCTTTGAAAACATTAGTAAGCTTCTTTATTTGAGAGATTTTGAGAAGAATGGCTTTCATATTCCGCCGATCGACGTATATGTAGAAAACATGTTTCAGTTCGATTATGGCGGCACGTGTTACACAAACAATTCTCATGCATTGACTCTATTAAAAGAGTTAGGATTCATAGGCTATCACGTACAGTTAGGGTCTTCTCATATCGGTATTATCATCGAGCTCGATGGAGAAAGGTGGTATGCAGATTTTGGTTCTGCCTCTCCTTTTTTCAAGCCGGTTAACTTTGAGAAAGATCATGATAATCTCACCGCATATGATATAGAGGAAATAAGAATTGTTCCGGACCCTAACCAAGAAGGCTTTTATCGCTTCGTACGCTATCGAGATGGCAAGGTTGTGAAAGATGACTGGGACTTCAAGCCGGATGAAGGGAAGGAGTTTGGAGAGTTCACTGAAACGGTTGCTCAGTCCAATAAACCAGGTGCTTTCTTTCTTACTCATTTACGCTGTCACCACTATCAGTTAGAACAAAACCGGACGCTTTCTCTCATCAACAACAAGCTGTCGATCAAGTATGACGACCAGCGCGTGGAAGAAGTAATGTTAACTACGCGAGAAGAAGTCAAGGAAGTGATGGAGAAAGAGTTTCACCTCCCTAACCTTCCTGTAAAAGAAGCGATCGATGTCCTGGGTGAATTAGGAGTCGATGTATTTAATAGAGAGAACGCGACGAAAGTTTAATAAGTTTATGTTAATCCCAGAATATGGTAAAATTAAAGATGAACACTGCATGAAAGGAGGGAGTGCGGTGGGATTCATCATTGCCCTTTTAACGATCCTATCATCTGCAGGCTTCCTTTATTACATGGGGAAGTCAGGACAAAAGTGGGACATGAGTGAGGGTGAAGAAGAGTAACCGCTTCTCTTTTGATCGTGTTGTTAAGGGGTTTAACAAGTTGGTTAGGAAAGCACATTCCAAGCTAAGGAATGTGCTTTTTTACGTTTTCTAAAGAGCATATTCTTGGGAAAGAAGACGAATTACAGTTATTATGTTAACATGGTACCTGTTGTAATTTTAGGGAATTAAAGGTTGAGGAGGGATTATATTGGATAAATGGTTGAAGTTTCTTGAGATTAATGCACCGCGAATCTTTGATTTAACGATAGAGCATGCCATCTTGGTCGGAGCAGCGATCCTTGTTGCACTATTAATCGGAGTTCCTCTTGGCATTTATTTAACAACGAATGATTATCTGGCCGAGACGGTTCTTCAGATTGCGTCAGTCATGTTGACGATCCCGAGTATCGCGCTATTCGGCGTCATGATTCCGATCTTTTCGATTGTGAATCTTGGTATTGGGTTCGTGCCAGCTTTCGTTGCGCTAGTGTTATACGCGCAGCTACCCATTATACGGAATACATATACCGCAATCCGTAACGTAGATCCTGAGATGAGAGATGCAGCGATCGGGCTTGGGATGAAGCCGATTCAGAGGCTGTTTCGCGTCGAAATACCGAACGCTTTCCCTGTCATAATGGCAGGTATTCGAACGGCAGTCGTGATCAATATTGGTATCGGTGTAATCGCAGCTTATATCGGTGCAGGGGGTCTCGGCGTTCTGATCACGCAGGGAATCACGCGTGGAGATAATTACTTAATCATAACTGGGTCTGTTGCAGTAGCGATTTTAGCAATGATCGCAGATGGATTCTTAATGTGGATTCAAAAAAGGTACACACCAAAAAGCATTGCGAATTAAAGAGTGAGGTGCAGAGATGATAACATTCGATAAAACGACGAAAACATACGATGGCGGCGTCACTGCTGTTAAAGGTGTGGATTTTACAGTTGAAAAAGGAGAAATCGTTGTGTTGCTCGGACCATCTGGGTGTGGGAAAACGACGCTGCTCCGGATGGTAAACCGTCTGGAATCGATATCTGATGGGAAGATCATGATCGATGGGGAAGATTCGATGTCACTAGATTCGATCGAATTACGAAGAAAGATCGGGTACGTGATTCAAAGTAACGGATTGTTCCCCAACATGACGATCGAAGAAAACGTCATGATCGTTCCAGATCTTCTAGGATGGAGCAAAAAGGATAAGAAAGAACGATTCAAAAAGTTAATGAACATGATCAGCATGGATAGTGAGAAGTTCGGTAAACGTTACCCGCATGAACTCTCTGGTGGACAGCAACAGCGAATCGGCGTCATCCGTGCGCTCGCTGCAGATCCTCCCGTTATGCTCATGGATGAACCGTTCGGTGCGCTCGATCCGATCATTCGTGAAAAGATTCAAGATGAATTTCTACAGATTCAAAAAGAAGTGAAGAAAACGATTCTTTTCGTTAGTCATGATATCGATGAAGCGATCAGAATGGCTGATAAAATCGTGCTACTACGTGGAGGCGAGCTGATGCAGTACGACACGCCATCCGAAATGCTCGTTCGACCGAAGAGTGAATTCGTGCGAGAATTTTTTGGGAAGGACCGTGCGATCAAGAGCTTGAGCCTCCATACCATCCGTGAGCTGCAAGACATCATCGGGCTTGCGGAGTTTGATGAGGGCATCACGGATACGATCACAATCAATGTGAACCATGACCTTCGTAATACGCTCTCGATGCTATTAAACCAGGAAGCCGATCAGGTGATCGTTGTCGATGATGAAGGAAATAAGCTCGGTGCGATCACGATCGATATCGTGCAGAAGTATCTACACTTCGAAATCAAAGCGAAGCCGACCCTGGTAGAGAAAGGGTGATGGTATGAATAAGAAGAAGGTTATTAGTCAAATCGTTCGCTATTCTGTTTATGGACTGGTCGCTTTGTTCTTTTTCTACGCGATCAGTAACAATTATTTCGGCTATATTTTCAGTGAAACATCGACGTTTCTATTACTTGTGAAGCAGCATATGCAGCTTGTCTTACTCTCTTCTGGACTCGCTTTGATCGTAGCGATCCCTGTTGGCATTCTTGTTACGAGGAAAAGCTTTCGACGAGCTGAGTGGATCGTCTCGAATACGGTGAACCTCGGTCAGACGATTCCGAGTCTCGCTGTACTCGCTTTGATGATCAGTATCCTTGGTATCGGATTTCAGACAGCGGTTTTCGCCCTGTTCGTTTATTCACTGTTACCGATGTATCGAAATACGGTAGCTGGCATCGACTCGATCGATGAGAATTTAATTGACGCTGCGAGAGGGATGGGGATGAAGCCCCTTCAAATTCTTTTAAGAATCGAACTTCCGAATGCGGCGTACTCGATTTTAGCTGGAGTACGAACGGCGATCGTATTGAACATCGGTACGGCAGCCCTTGCCTATGTTGTTGGAGGCGGAGGTCTTGGCGTTTGGATCTTCACTGGAATTCAACTTTTCGATAACGGCTACTTAATATCAGGGGCGATCCCTGTCACGCTACTCGCCATTTTTGTTGACTACTTACTGCGTCTACTCGAGCGACGAATCGTGCCAGAAGGGTCTCGTCCACCGCAAGAATTGTAACGGTAATGACAGGAGGTGTTTTTATGAAGAGAAAATTTATGAGCGGCGTCCTTCTCGTCGCGATCATTTCGATGCTGACCTCATGCTCCACGCTCGGAATCGGTGGGAAGCAAGTTTCTGTTGGGGGTAAGAACTTTACTGAACAGTACCTTCTTTCTGAAATGACGACGTTTCTTTTGGAGAAAGAGGGGTTTGATGTGAAGCAGATGAACAACCTTGGAAGCTCGGTTGTTCGAAAGGCACTCGAAAACGAACAGGTCGATTTGATGTGGGAATATACCGGAACAGCTCTCATCACGTACATGGGACAAGATAAGATCTCTGATCCAGTTAAGGCGTTCGATAAGGTAAAAGAACTCGATAAGAAGAATGAGATCGAGTGGACGAACATGTCTAACGTGAACAATACGTATGCGATTGCGATGAAAGAAGAGAAGGCAAAGAAACTCGGAATCCAATCGATCAGTGATCTCGCAGCGTATATCAATGAGAACCCAGGAAAGCTTTCGATCGCTTCCGATGCAGAGTTCGCAAACCGACCGGACGGTATTCCTGGCGTAGAAAAAACGTATGGGTTTGAATTTGATTCGAGTCAAATCAAGCAGATGGACATCGGATTAACGCAACGAGCGCTTGATAATGGTCAGGTTGATCTCTCGGTTGCTTATGAAACGGATCCAACGATCGTAAAATACGGCTTGGTTACATTAGAAGATGATAAGAATTTCTTCCCGCCGTACCGAGCAGCTCTAACGATGAATAAAGAAATCTATGAAAAATACCCAGAGATCGAGGAAATTACTGCACCACTAGCTGAAGAATTAAACAGTGACATCATGCGTGAGTTGAACTACAAAGTGGATATTGAAGGAAACCCTGTTTCGATCGTTGCACACGATTGGCTTGTGGAAAATGGATTATTAGAGGAATAGGGAGAAGGTGGCAGACATCAGCGTCTGTCACCTTTTTTATGAGATGGGGGAAAGCTGTTACGCGTTCGTTTTTCTAGAATAAGATAAAGAAGGTGAGGAGCGTGTGTAGAATGGAGGGGAACGGCGAAGGATTAATCGTCTCAGGAGCATGGATTCAAACGATCGGGGCAGCGGTGGCTGCGATCGGGAACACGATTGCTGCTATGGATAGAAGCGAAGAAGATGAACGAGTCAGCAGCGAACTTTATATTCTAGGTAACGCAGTCGAAGCGACGGGAAATTCCCTCCAAGCGGTCGGTCAAACGAAAATTCAGGAAAGTGAAGAAGAAACGCTCGGGATTGTAGGAGACTGGTTTCAGGCTGCTGGAAATATTGCAAACGTAGTCGGCGGGACGATCGTACTCAATGACGATGTGGAGGAAGGACTGAGCATCGATATTCTTGGTGACGTCATCCAATCGATCGGTGCGAGCTTCGAAGCTCATAGTTCTAGTCTGCTAGATTCTGATTATGCGGCTCTGATTGCAGCAGGCCAGAGGGTGCAGTCGATCTCTGTTGCGATCGAGGCGATTGGCCTCGTGTATATAATGAAAGGAAAAGATAAGGTAGGACAGCAGCTGATCGCGATCGGAAGCTATGGACAAACAGCTGGTGCCGCGCTTTCTGCAATCGGGTATACGAAAGAGTACAACCGACCGCGGTTATTCCATGATTGGAATAGCGGATATTATTATTTGTAGGTATTGCCATTATGAGAAAAAATGGAACTTCATGCGTTTCAAATTCGTACATAGTAGTAGCGCTGCTTTTGGAGGTGGTCTAGTGGAGCTGCTCGTGATCGGGTTAGGCTTTTTATTCTTTTCATATTTGGTCGGAGTGAAGAAGCAAACATACCTTCAGGGTTTAACGAAAAACAATAAAAGACAAGTCGCTGCTAGGAACGGTAGTAGGAGGATGGTTACTCCTCCCGTTAGATCTCATCTTCATTTTACATCGTTTTATAGACTATCCTTATGAGGGGATTGTGGTTGGAAGTGCGATGGTGCTTCTCTTAACTTGCGTATATGTGTTATCAACAGAAAGCTGTGACCGGAGGTGTTTTATTGATTGCAGAGATGTTTAAGCGTAGAGAAAAATACGCGTATTTAGGTTTGATTGTCGTCACCGTTTTTAGCGGTGTTTTTCTTGCTTTTAATTTGCCAAAGACAAACGGTGAGTGGGCAGAAATGATCGTGCTGCTGCTTCCGATCCTATTTCTCGCCTTCATCGCATTAATCAGTCGTAAGAAATATAACGAGGTGAAGGGAGTTGATTTTCCTCAATCGCATTCATCCCTTCTCGCGTGTGATCACCTTATTTTAAAACAAGATGCTGCTATGATGCCTAGGCTTCTTTCGTTTGAGAAAGATGGAAGTTTTGTTGGAAGGTATCAGTTGGTCGATGTTAAGTGGTGGCTTTACCCCATCGCTCTTTTTCAGTCTTCTATGCTTTCTCTCATTCCGCATCGGGTCGCTTTTTTATCGAACGAAGGTAAAAAGGTATTCTCTTTCAGGCGGGAAGGATTCAAGAAAACAAAGGTCACGATTTATGATCATGAAGATCAGGTGATCGGTACATATGAACAAGAAGAGTTTAAGAGTTTGGTTAATCTGAACGGAGAATTAAAGGATGAGAATGGATCAGTCATTTTACCGGTGAAAGTTGCTGGGTTCTCTGGAGATTTTCATTTAATAGATGAGGATGGACATCGGTGGGCATATTTTTACAATGGGCGATTTCCGCATGAGTATACAAAGATTTTTAAAGATATGGACAATGATATCGTTGAGGTTTCAAATCGGCTATCTGAAAGAGATAAAGTCCGCCTGCTTAGCTTCATAGGCTTTATTTTTATGGAGCGGAGTTTTAAGGGACGATAGTATGGAGCGGCTATTTAAATGAAGAAAAGCTGGGTGATCTCAACGTGTCTTACTATTGTCCTGATCTTCTCATCCATTCTTGCTACATGGAAACCGATCGCAGAAGAACTGAAACTTGGCCTCGATCTGCAAGGTGGATTTGAAATTCTTTATGAAGTTCAAGACCCGTATGAAGGAAGAGGCATTGAAAAAGAGAAACTAGTAAAGCAGACCGCATCGATCATGAGAGATCGCATCAATCTATTAGGGATAAGTGAACCTATAATCCAAGTCGAAGATGAAGAACGCATTCGCGTTCAGCTCCCTGGCGTGCAGGATCAGAACGAGGCGCGTGATATCTTATCGATCGGAGGGAACATCACGATTCGGGATACGGATAACGATCTTATCTTATCTTCAGAAGAGTTTTCTTCTATTAAAATCGTAGAGGTACCAGGGGGTGCACCACCTCAGGTCACCATGGAGTTTCGTGAAGACGTAGATATGCAGCGCATTACAGAGAAGTACATGGGCGAGACGCTTGTCCTTTGGCTCGATTATGTAAAAGGAGAATCTTACAGCGCGTCTCACCCTAACGTTATTTTTGATGGTCCTGTGTCGATGACGTGGTCTTACGACGGGGTAGCTCTCTCAAGTGATTTTACGAACGAAGAGGCGAATAAACTTGCGAAAGTACTTAGTACGGGTGACTTACCTGCTCCGATCGAAGAGATTTACTCGCGCTCAGTTGGAAGTCAGCTCGGTGAGAAGGCACTGAACAATACGATGTTGTCATGCGGAATCGCGATACTATTGATCTTTTTGTATATGGTTTGGAATTACCGTTATCTGGGGATGATTTCGGTTCTTTGCATGGTAAGCTACCTGTATTTGACGTTCGCCATCTTTTTATTCTTAGAAGGTGTGTTCACGCTAACAGGATTGGCAGCGTTTATTCTTGGCCTCGGGATGGCGGTCGATGCGTCGATCCTAACGTTTGAGCGTTTGCGGGAAATCAAGAGAAGGGGAGCTTCGTTCGAAACGCTCGTGATGGAAGCCTCGAACCGTTCGTTTACAACGATTGGGGATGCACAAGTAACGACCGCGATTGCTGCTTGTGGACTGTTTATCTTTGGTGTTGGCGCTGTAAAAGGGTTTGCGGTCATGCTATTCATCTCAATTGTTGCTGGGTTCTTAACCTGTTATGCATTGTTAAGACTGCTACTCTACATGATTGGTGAAGCGAGAATCGTAGAGTGGTATGAGAGAAGAAATAGAAAGGGTTGAAGGGATGAAGGCATTATTTTTACTGTATGATGGCTATGTAGAATGGGAAATCAGTACGCTTAGCTATATTTTTAGTGAAACGGACGTCGATATCGAGACCACCGCTCTGTACCGTGAAGTGACGAATAGCGGGAAGTTTAATATACGTGTGAGCAAGACCGTGAGCGAGTGTTCACCAGACGACTATGATATTTTAGTTATCCCTGGTGGTGACCCAGAGCCACTATTAGAGGAAGAGAAGTTTTTGAACCTTATCCAGAGTTTTAATGAGAAAAAGAAGTGGATCGCGGCGATATGTGGAGCTTCAACATTCCTCGGCGCGAGTTCAGTATTAGGTGAAAGGGAGTATTCGACTTCAATTGAAACAGAAGAGTTTCCGACGATCTTTGAGGTTGCAAACAAAAGCAAAGCGGACGTAACGGTTTGTGAAAACTTGATTACCGCTGAAGGAAATGCGTACATAGAATTTGCGGTAGCAGTCGCAAAACAGCTAGATCTGTTTGAGGACCGTGAAGATGAATTGGAAACGGTCTTGTTCTTTAAGAATCAACTGAGAGGGTAGCGCTTTAGTAGAGGAGGGAACGGAGTGGAAACGTTTGAAGACTATCTTAGCAAAATCGAAGAGCCTGAGCACCGCGCTCGAATGGAGGAAGTGTTCGATTGGGTTGAGGAGAAGTATCCAAACTTAGAGCGAAGGATTGCATGGAACCAACCGATGTATACCGATCATGGCACATTTATTATCGCTTTTAGTAAGGCGAAGAAGCACATGTCGGTCGCACCAGAGCGGGTCGTGATGGAGCGTTTCGCTGATGATATCGATGCAGCTGGATATGATGCCACAAAAGAGCTCGTGCGAATTCCGTGGAACAAACCGGTGAATTATGGGCTGCTTGAGAAGATGATCTCGTTTAATATTCGGGATAAAGCGGAATATACGAGTTTTTGGAGGAAGTGACTGTGTTGCAAAAGACGCCTGCTATATGAGCAGACGTCTTTTTGTGTACCTAGTTCTGTTCGACAGCCTTCGAGCTAATCCGGGTGGTACCTGTCACCGTAGCACCGTAGCGGTGCGGTGGTCAAAGACTCGCTTTGCTTTTCCTTCAGAGCGGGGAAGGGCGGACGGTTCTTTTAAGAAGACTTCCATCGAGACGAGTGCTTCGGTTTTCACCATCAACGCGATTCTTGACGTTAGCTCCTGTGCAGCTGGATGGCTGAAGGTTTGATCATTAAGAGACTTATAGAATTCTTCTGATACCTCCACATGGAGTTCCACGTGATCCATAGGGCCTTTCTTATGAAGGTGAATTTGATAATGAGGTACCAGTTCATCTAAGTTGCAGATGAATCGTTCGATTTCAGAAGGAAACACGTTCACCCCACGGATGATCAGCATGTCATCGATCCTGCCTTTTACCCGGCTCATTCTCGTCGTCGTCCTACCACATTCACAAGGTTCGCGGGTTATCGAAGCGATATCTCCAGTTCGGTAACGGATAGTTGGTAACGCTTCTTTTGTGAGGCTGGTAAACACAAGCTCACCGTCTTGTCCGTCTTCAACAGGCTCTAGCGTATTAGGGTCGATCACTTCAACGAGAAAGTGGTCGTCAGCAATGTGAAGACCATCCTGACAATCTACGCATTCTTGTGCAACGCCTGGACCGATCACTTCACTAAGACCATAAATGTCGGTCGCTTTAAGGTCGAACATCCGCTCGATCTGACTCCTCATCCCTTCTGACCAGGGTTCGGCCCCTAGTATTGCGATTTCTAGCGAAGTTGAAGCAGGGTCGATTCCTTGTTGTATCATCGCTTCTCCGATACTTAATAAATAGGATGGCGTACAACATATGATCCTCGGTTTAAAGTCCTGTATGAGGGAGATCTGCTTTACGGTGTTTCCACCAGATACGGGAACGGTCGCACAGCCTAGTTTTTCTGATCCTACATGCAATCCGAGGCCTCCCGTAAAGAGTCCATACCCATAAGCATTATGAAGAATATCGCCTTTTCGACCGCCTGCTAACGCGATTGCTCGAGCGACGATTTCGCCCCAGCTCTCTAGATCGTTCTTCGTATAAGCGACAACGGTCGGCTTCCCGCTTGTGCCTGAAGAAGCATGAATTCGGATGATGTCTTCCATCGGACTTGCTAGTAGATTAAAAGGATAGTTTTCTCTAAGGTGATGTTTTTGCGTGAATGGGAGTCGGCGGAGATCGTCTAACGTGTTGATCTCTTCTGGGGTGATATGAGCTTCCATGAATGAATCGCGGTAAAACGGGACGTTTTGAAATGCGCGCTTTACGGTGTTCTGTAATCCTTTTAGCTGATGTTTTTTCATTTCACTAGGATTCCAACCTTCACACTCTGAGTAAGTAGCCATTTCCCCATCTCCTTATATGAGATTTTTTTCACGGTTTATGTATTACGCGTTATATTTAAAGTAGTCCTTTATGGAAGCGCTGTCAATTTATTTTGAAAATTCAGACACAAATTAATTGGAAATAGTTCGAAAGTCGTTGTCTTCATGCATTCGACAAATTCCGGGCGGTACCAGGAACAGATTTCTGTATAATTTTCGTGTGCTCATACGTTATACATAATGAAAACATTCTAAGGAGGATTCGATGGAGAGGTATCAGAAGGAAAAGGATCTACAGCCCTTTACTGAGAAGAACCGTGATTTAAAGTCTGAATTCGATGGATTGATCGAAGAGTACAAACAAGATCTATGGAACTACTGCCGTTATATCACAGGGTCACCGTGGGATGGAGAAGATTTATTTCAAGAAACCATTCTGAAGGCGTTCGGTGGACTTTATCAAAGATGGCATCCGACAAATCCTAAGTCATACCTTTACCGTGTCGCAACAACCACCTGGATCGACCACTGTCGGAAGCAAAAGCGGATCGTCGGAACGTTAGAAGAAGGGGACATGCCTACTGAGGAGTTTTCAGATCGATTAGATGTAGAAGAAGCGTTGACGCATCTAGCAAATCTATTCACACCAAGAGAGTCTGCTACCTTCTTACTAAAAGAAGTTTTCTCTTTCAGTGCGAAAGAAGTTGCGGGGATCGTTCGCACAACGCCAGGAGCTGTGTATGCGAGCGTAAGACGGATGAAAGAAAAGCTGCGTGAAACCAGCTTAGAAGAGCGCAGTAAGGAAAGCGTTGACCATAACAATCCAGTGATTAAGAAATACTTGAAGGCGTTAAGCGATGGAGACGTGGAAGCTGTATTAAGCCTCTTTATTGAAGAGGCGCAAAACGATGTAGGTCTAGGGTTTCAAGAATATTCAAAGAACGAGATGCGTTCCGGGTCTATGCAGTTTGGGTTACCTGGCTTCCGAGCGGAGCCGTTGGTGCTTTGGGAGAAGCCGGTTATCGTGGTCTTTTATGAAGATGAAGAAGGAGCAAAGATTCATGATATCCAGTATCAAGAAGTTGAAAATAATAAGATCGTCTACCATCGTAGCTTCTACTTCAGGAAGGAAATGATTTTTGCTGCAGCGAAGGAGCTAGGGTTTCAGCCACAGGTGAATAAGCCCGCTGCCGAATGGTAAAGAGAAGGTGCCTGGTACCGCCCGCTTTTGCTCGATGTTTGTCGAACGAGAGCGGGCAGGTTTTTTGGTGATTATGTTGAACGTGATATAGGTGAGGAAATGAGTAATGAAATAGGAGTTGTGTCATGAGTAGTAGCTGGTATAACTGTTCAAACGAAATAAAAGAGTTTGTACAAAATGCAGTAGACGAGATGAAAGCCATTCTGAAGGAAGGTTTTGTTGGCTTTTATCTTCATGGGTCTCTTTCGATGGGTGGATTTAATCCTTCGAGAAGTGATATCGACATGATCGTTGTAGCCAAAAGGGAGTTAACGAGTGAGGAGAACGAGAAGCTGGCAACATACCTCCTTAAGGCTTCAAACAACCCATATCCAATTGAAATTAGTATTCTCACACTAGAGCATTTACAAGCATGGAAGCATCCGTGTTTTTATGAGTTTCACTATAGTGAAGACTGGCGTGAGCGATATGAGCTTGCAATACAAAATGAAGATATCCAGTACATCGCAGATTTGAAAGGAGAAGACCCTGATCTCGCAGCACACCTCACAATCTTAAACTCTAGAGGGGTCTGCATTGAGGGACCTCCGATCAAAGAGCTTTTCCCTATGATCCCGTACAAAGACTATGTTGCTTCTATTCTATGTGATTATGATGACTGTCTAGATGATATAGAGGAGAATTCAGTGTACTGTGTGCTAAACATCGTACGCGTTTATTGGTACTTACTCGATGGAGTGATTTCATCAAAACAAGAAGCAGGGGACTGGGGCAGGAAAGAGTTTACTGGAGCAATTGGGAGAACGATCGAAAAGGCTTACGAAAATTATGCAGGCATGAAAGATCGTTCGTTTGAGAAAAGCGAACTTTCAGCAGTGAGAGAATATTTTCGACGAAGAGTTAAGAGTTTGATTAACTATAAGGAGGGCATGTGATGCTCGAACGAATCGATACGTTTTGTTTAAGAGTGCGTGATGTTGAGCGAGCGAGTGAGTGGTATCAAAAGAATCTAGGTTTGAAAGAGACCTTTCGTGATGATGGGTATCGCATTTTAAGTGTGGGTAATAGTAGCGTTCCAATCACGATTGAGGAAGGTGAACCGTCTAAATCTAAGCACCAGAACTATCCGATCTTCTTCACATCAGCGATTGCTGAGACTTATGAGACGTTTAAGAGCCGTGATGTTGAGGTAAGCGAGCTGCAGCGTGATGAAGTGAATACGTTCTTCGACCTTTATGACATTGATGGAAATCGAATGCAGGTTTGTTTCTGGGAGTAAAAAGGAGTAGGGGGAAATGAAAATTAAACGGAGATTGTAGCCAACATTGAAGCGGATGATTTGGCGAAAGCAAAGGCGCTTTACAGATATACTTGGCATTGAAGAATTGATGAATCTTAGTTGGATCGCGACGTATGGTTCAGCGGACGGCGCAAATCAATGCAGCTATAGATGGAGGTTCCAATATTCCTACTCCTGATCTTTCTATTGAAGTGGATGATCTAGAGGAAGCGCTTTGGGTGATGAAAGAAGCGAGAGTTTGAGCATGGTCCAATAGATGAGCCATGGGGAGTCAGGCGTTTTTTCGTAAGAGATCCTTTTGGAAAGATGCTCAATATTCTTTGTCATGCTAATGAATGAGATCAACTGGAGGAGAAGAAATGATTTTACATACAAAAACATACGGAGAAGGCGAACCTGTTGTTTTATTGCACTCAGGATTACAAACTGGAGAAACTGACTTCATCGAACAAAGAAATGCATTACAGCAAAGCAGAAAGGTTATAGTGCCGGATCTAAGAGGTCATGGGAAATCAGTGAATGATGATTTTTCCAATTATTTCAAAGACGCTGCAGAGGATTTGAGAGATACGATAGACCATTTGCATCTAAATCAGATTCACTTAGTCGGTTGTTCGTTAGGTGGACTAGTTGCTTTGCTATTTGCCAAAACGTTTCCGAATCGACTGCTGAGTGTAACGTTATCAGGGATAACAGCTGATCGACCGGATCATTGGAACGAATCTCATGCAAAAGAAGTGACGTTTCAAACAGAACTTCTTCAAAAACAGGAAGTTGTTGCTCAACTTGATCAGCTTCATAGTGGTGATTGGAAGCAGTTTATCTATATGGCTCGCGATGTGAATTGGTATCCGTTTGAACTTACTTCAGATATCGATGGTGTCCATGTACCTGTATTGTTTATGGTCGGTGAAGGAAATCATGATGAAGTGAAATCTGCTTCAAAATACCAGCGGATGCATGAAAATGTTCATGTGAGTGTCCTGCCGTTTGCTTCTCACCTTGTCCATAGTGAGCAACCTTCCTTGTATACAGAGATGTTAACAGCATTTTTGGATGGAGTAGATAAAAAGAATCGCAATCTGTTGGAGTCTACCAGTTGAGTGGTAAGCTCCTATTGTATTCGTTTGATGAATGGGGATGAAAAATGATGAAAACCGAAAAACAAAAGATGCTAGACGGAGAACTGTATAATCCAGGTGACGAAGAACTAATCATCGATCGCCTTCGTGCTCGACGAATGACGAGATTGTATAATCAAACGATCGAAACAGATCACAAAGAGCGCTCACGGTTAATAAAAGAACTATTTGGTTCTACGAAGGAAAACGTGGGCATCGAACCAACGTTTAAATGTGATTATGGGTACAATATACACGTTGGAGAAAACTTCTTTATGAACTTTGATTGTGTGATCCTCGATATTTGTGAGGTGCGTTTTGGGGATAATTGTATGTTAGGGCCAGGGGTTCATATTTATGGTGCGACGCACCCTCTAGATCCAGTCGAACGTAATTCTGGAAAAGAATACGGGAAACCAATCATCTTCGGTGATAACGTGTGGATTGGAGGAGGTGCAATCATTAATCCAGGAGTGACGGTTGGAGATAATGTTGTCATCGCTTCCGGAGCAGTTGTCACAAAGAGTATACCAGATAACGTAGTCGTTGGAGGCAATCCAGCGAAGAAGATAAGAGAGGTGCCACACCGTTCGACAAATAGCGGGCGGTGACAGGCACCATGAAAGAAAGAGGGGTACTATGCCAGATTTAAAGGACCAAATTATACTTATCACCGGCGCTAACAGAGGTCAGGGGCGAGCGATTGCGGAGCACCTCGTCACGCTCGGAGCAACAGTTGTTGTCGCAGCCCGAAACTTTGAAAGTGCAATGGCCGTTTGTGATGAGCTAGGTGACGAACGAGCTTATCCTATGCAGCTAGATGTTACGAGTGAACAACAATGGCAGAAGGCTATGGCTGAGTTAGAAGAGAAGTTCGGGAAGTTAGATGCTCTAGTGAACAATGCTGGCGTCCTAAAACGAAAAGCGTTTCAAGAAATAACCGTTGAAGACTACCAGGAGCTCATCAACGTAAACCAGCTCGGTGTATTCCTCGGCATGCAGGCAGTTCTACCTTTGATGGAAAAACAGCAGAAAGGATCGATCATCAACAACGTCTCGATCTCTGCATTTGCACCGATCGGTAAGTCCACTGCCTATGCTGCTACAAAAGCGGCTGTTGTAGCCATGTCAAAAGCAGCAGCCATCGAAGTGGGACCTAAAGGAATTCGCGTGAACATGATCCACCCAGGTGGAGTGGAAACCGAAATGGCAACACAGGGGCAAGGTGTACCATCTTTCTATGAATCGATTCCTCTTGGTCGAATCGGCCAGCCGATCGAGATCGCAAGAGCTGTTGCCTTCCTTGCTTCAGATGAAAGCTCTTATTGCACAGGAACTGAAATTGTGGTGGATGGGGGCATGACGCTAGGATCTGCTAATGTGTAGAACAGAATCGATCGGCCGCAGCCTTTTTTCCTCGATGAAATTTGGCAGCGAGAAGCAAAAGAGCGCTTATCGTGCAATCGCTGTATTAGGGATTATGAAGGATCTACAAGCGTATCATCCAGTACTTTGCGGAACCATTCCAATCGGTATCGATCTCGATAGTTCAGATCTTGATATCGTGATGGAAGTGAACGATGCTGAAGAGTTCGAGCGGAAGGTTACAGAATTATATGGGACGAAAGATGAGTTCAGATTAAAGAGAACGATGGTCAGAGGGAGAACCATCATTAAAGCTAATTTTTGGTTTCAAGGGTTTGAATTTGAACTGTTCGGACAAGCGGAACCAGTTCATAACCAGTATGCGTTTCTTCACATGGTGATCGAGTATGAGCTCATGAAGAAGCAACCGGGTTTGAAGGAACGTGTGGTCGAACTTAAAGAACAAGGACACAAAACAGAACCAGCTTTTTGTAGATTGCTTGGAATAGCAGGTGATCCGTACGAAGGGCTGATCCAATATGGTAAAGAGTTTGAATTAATCTAAACGATCGCTTTAAGCAAGAAGGAGGGAAGATACCTCCTTCTTTTCTTTGAGAATCGAGAGTTGCATTTGGAATTTTATGCTAAACTTATGGTGGAGATTCTTCGACAATATATCGTAAAAAACGGGTGGTGACAGGTACCATGAACGAGACAGGTACCATGAATGAGCTTCTTTCATGGGTAGAAGACATTAAGAACAAAAATGCTAGTTCAGCTGCTTCACTTCTTATTATGAAAAACAACGATATTCTATTCGAACATTATAGTGGCACACACAATAACACGAAGGGTGCTCGTAAGGTCGATCACCATTCACGGTTCAACGTCGCATCTGCAAGGAAAAGCTATCTTGGTCTTGCTGTTGCGTTTGCTGTCTATGAAGGAAAGATTACGAGTTTAGATGATCTTGCGAGAGACTACTTCTCAGAAATAGATCCTGAGTTGCTCGGGGCGACCACCATTCGGCATCTCGTTACACATTCACATGGTCTAGATGAGGACGCCGATGGTACCGTATATAGAGAGTTCGAACCTGGTGAAAACTGGACTTATCGAAACATCAATGTTGTCATGATGACAAAGCTCATCCACCATCTTTACAGTAAACCCTTCCCTTCGCTATTAAAAGAACGAGTCTTTGAACCGCTGGGTTTTACGAAAACGTGGTGGGAGGTTTCGGATGCAGAGGACCTCGTCAGGGTGATCGTAAATCCTAATCAAGAAGGGGAACGTGCATTAGGAACAGTTGAAGATGGTCTAGATAAAAATCTCTTCGTAAATACAAGAGAGTTTGCAGAGTGGGGTAATCTTTTTCTAAACAGGGGAAAGGCGAATGGAAAACAAATCGTGCCAGAAAAGGTGATTGATCTGTCAGCGACGATTCAAAATCCACCTTACACTGATAAGGAACTACCCCAGAACGGCTTCTTCTGGTACGTTCAAGACGTTCCGCGTGAACGGAGTGAGCTTGGCAGCCGCGTTCCTAGCGGATCTTATCAAATTCTTGGTGTAACAGGACCGACGCTTCTTGTTATTCCTGAATATGATGTGGTGGTCGTGAAGATGTACAACAAGCGGTATAACTATGGTGGTGAAAACTACTTATACTATTTAAAAGAGTTTAGTAATCTTGTAGCAGATGCGTTTAATAGATAATGGGGATACATAAATAGAAAGGGTAGGGGAAATTATGCCGACAGTAGGACTAGTAAGACACGGCGTTACAGAATGGAATACGTTAGGGAAAGCACAAGGCCATGCGAATGTGCCTTTGAACGAGGAAGGAAGAAAGCAGGCATTAGCGCTCGCTGAGAGACTCTCACAGGAAGAACCATGGGATGTTATCATCACGAGTGACCTTATGAGGGCGAAGGAAACGGCGGAGATAATCGCTTCGAAGCTGAACACGCCTCTGATCGAGCAAGAGTGGATTCGAGAAATAAATTGTGGTGATATCGAAGGAACGACAGAGGATGAAAGAGTGGAAAAATGGGGTGAGAATTGGTGTGATCATGACCTCGGAATGGAAGAGCGATCTGATGTAGCGATCAGAGGTAACGCATTTTTAGAAGAGTTAGCGAAGGATCATCAAGGAAAAAGAGTTCTCGTCGTGAGCCACGGGGCGTGGATCGGAATCACGCTCGAACATTTATTTCCTGAAGAGTACACTCATGCGTTGATCGACAACACGTCACTTTCAATCATCGAAAGAGCGGGTCAAGGTTGGCACAACCCACTATTCAATTGCATCAAGCACTTATCATAGTGTTCAATTCTGGAGGGGTGTTTTTGAGAAAAATTCTTTCTAGTAAGTGGTTCGGCTATCCGTTTATTTTATCTCTACTATTCGGAGATTACGGCAGCCGATCTATTCCATCAATTTTCGGCCATGTAGGAAGAGCTCTAGTTATTGGGGTAATTGTATCCCTAATGGCTTATTCCATCCAAAATCGTTCAATCATTAAAATGTTTGAAAGCAAGCAAGAGTGACCGTTTAAAATCAGGTGATCTATATGTTCAGCGTCGTTTTTGCATAATGGAGTGAAGATATGTGAAACGCATTAAGAATAAACATTTGCCTTATCATATAGCAACTATTAAATCGAAAGCTTCCAAAACAATCGTCTTGTATCACGGCTGGGGGAGCAAGGTGGAAGGCTTGCTGGATGTAGCAGAAACCCTTTTTGAGGAAGGCTTTTCAGTCGTGATTCCGGAGTTGATCTACCACGATTCTCGAGGACCCTTTGCCAATCATTTTCAACCGGACATCATGCAGTCGTACTTTTGGAAAACGATCTTCCATAGCATTGACGAATTTCCAAAGCTTCTTCAGTCGATCGATGAAAAAATGGAAGACGTCGTTCTCCTTGGAAGTTCGATGGGTGGCTTTATTGCGAATGGGATTGCAAGTAAGCACTCGTTAGGAGGGTTAATAAGTGTGAATGGCTCAGGTTCATTCGTACGGTCAGAAACCTTATTCCGAAAGCGTGATGGCCGAGGAGAGATCCCGAATAACCTTTTAAAAGGGTTGAAAAATTATGATCTTGTTGAGCAGGCGTGCACGTTAACGCCTACGCTATTTCTTCATGGTGAATGCGATGCGATCGTTCCGATATGTGGGCAGGAAGATTACTTTCGCAAAGTGATGGAAGAGAATCGAAGTCATGCAGAATTCCGCCGCTACCCTGGTGTTGGTCATGAATTCACGGATGAAATGGTTAACGATGTGTTAGCGTGGTTACATAAGCTTTCTTAAGAAATTGGTTAACGAAACTTCTTAAAGGGAGTTCCTTTTTTATGCCTTGGATATAAAAAAATTCAATGCGATCAATGCCTTTGGACAACCCGTTCTCTATCCTTTCATCGCCATTTTGTGGATGTGTGTTCTTGGGCTCGTGTTTGCATTTATGACGATTAACGTCATGCGAAAAAGGCAAATTGCATAGTTAAAAGGTAGCAATTTAGGAAAAGAGCAAATCAAATAAAGGATTCGCTCTTTTTTTGTCTAATACTTTAAGTGAGCAACGTCCTCGTAGTAAGAAAGTCTTAAATAAACTAGAGGGGTGATGTATTGAAAAGTGAAATGAATCGGTTGTTTGAGGACAAACGGTGCGTTCATGTGCTCTATGCCTACCAGGGAAGATCGAATTATGTTAAACAGGTGCTCGGTTTTATCCAAGATGGTATCAAAGCGGGTGAACATGTAATCCTGATTGAAAACGAACCTGTTTATCGTCTTATCGAGAAAGAACTTTCCAGACTGTTAACAGAAGAAGATAGATCATACGTCCACCGGATCAACAACTTTGATTTTTACTTTTCAAGCGGC
The DNA here is from genome assembly GCF_947387515.1 of Alkalihalobacillus sp. CinArs1. GTDB lineage: Bacteria > Bacillota > Bacilli > Bacillales > Guptibacillaceae > Guptibacillus. Next base: position 693,975 of record NZ_CANDOB010000002.1, read on the forward strand.
AGCTATCATCCTCCAGCGATTGTAGAGCATTTTCAAAAATCCGTGGAACCTTTTGTAGAGAATAATGTTTCGTTCAGGTCTTGGGCGCATGTCGAATGGGCCTCGATGGAAGAACCGCTGCATATTATAGAAGATTTCGAGAGAATTGTTGATCGCGCCGTTCATGAATATTCGTTTCCGCTCATCTGTGCATATGAAGATGAACGGATGCCAGATTATCTCATCGATATTCTCATGGAAACCCACCCGTACGTGCTGATGGAAGAAGAATTTATAACGTCGAAGCAATACCAGGCTTAACATTTGTCTGCTTAAAGCAACTTCCGTGTTAATAAAGAAAACGAATGATATAATGATTCACACTGTGAAAGACTATGAAGAGCTAAGGCTCTTTTTTTATTTGTAACAAGACTACATAACGCGAAAGGTGAGGAAGAAATGAAAGCTGTTCAAGTAACAGGGTACGGTGATGTTGATAAGCTACAGGTTGCGGAGGTACCGATCCCAGAACCAAAGGATCATGAAGTGTTAGTAAAAGTAAAAGCTTGCGCGATCAACAATACAGAGATCTGGATGCGAGAAGGTGCATATGGAACGGGATCAAAGTCCGGCTGGCGTCCTGAAGGGGTACAATTCCCGCGTACGCCAGGGTCGGATATTACGGGTCAGGTTGTAAAAGTTGGAGCGAGTGTCGATGGGGCGATGAAAGGTAGGAACGTCGTTCTCTTTCCTTTTACCTCGAGTGGGGACGAAGGCGCTGAACATATTTCTGAAGACATGTCCTTTATCGGATCGGAATACGATGGCGGCTATGCGGAATACGTTGTTTGGCCAGCAGATCTTTGTTTTGATATGCCGCTATCGAACTATATTGAAAGTGCCGTGTTCTCCGTAAGTGGGATGACCGCGTGGCACATGGTTGAACAAATCCAGCCGAAGCCTGGCGAGACGATCATGGTTACAGGTGCGAACGGTGGAGTAGGATCCTTAAACGTGCAGATTGCAGCGAACGTATTTGGTGCAAATGTCGTAGCGATCGTCGGTGATCTTGAACTAGAAGAACGCATGAAGGAGCTTGGAGCGACGCACGTGCTTTCTTATAAGTCTGAAACCCTTGCACAAGACATTCTCCATGCGAATGGCGGCCCGATCGACGCTGTTCTAGACGTTGTTGGAGACGCGCTCTTCGCAACCTCTTTACAAGTATTGAAAAAAGGCGGAAAGTTTTGTACGTCAGGTTCTGCTGGTGGACAGAAGACTGAGCTCGATTTTCGTAAGCTCTATTTAAAACATATTACTCTTTACGGATCTGTACTCGGAACGCGCGCTGAGTTTGAGAAGATGTTAACTGCCATTTCAGAAGGGAAGATCCAACCAGTCATCGATCGAACGTTTCCACTTGATGCAGCGAGAGAAGCACAGACGTACTTTAAGAATGCTGGTAAGTTAGGGAAGATCGTTCTACTGCCAGAGGAATAAACGTTAAGACCCGTCCGAACAGGCGGGTCTTTTTTTATCACATTTTTATATACAGAAGCTACCCAACGTCCTCCGCCCACATACACTGCTGTATGAATAAGAAAAGGTGGGCGAGAGGATGGCGACTGAATTAACCGGACGGGTCGTTTTACCTGGTGATCCAGCGTATGACAAAGCAAGGGAAAATCTGAATCTGTATCAATCGAAGTTTCCTGGAGCGATCGTATTTTGTCAGGAGGAGAAGGATGTCTTACATGCCTTAACATTTGCTCGTGAAAAAGGTCTTCCTTTTCGAGTGAGGAGCGGAAGACATAGCTATCAAAACTTTTCGAACCTAGATGGAGGATTAGTGATCGACATTAGTGAGATGAACGAGATATCGGTATCTGTGCCTACCAAGACAGCGAAGGTATGTGCTGGAGCGGATTTAGGAAAAGTGTACAACACGCTATGGAAATATGGCCTCGCACTACCTGGAGGAACAGAGTTCAGTGTAGGTGTCTCGGGTGTAACGCTAGGTGGCGGCATCGGGTATTTGTCGAGAGAATTCGGATTAACGTGTGACCATGTAGAGCGCATGAGAATCGTCGTCCCAAAAGGTGAGAAAGGTGCCGAAATCATTGAGGCAACAAAAGATGAAAATAGCGATTTGTTCTGGGCTTGCTGCGGTGGAGGCGGCGGGAATTTCGGTATCGTCACATCGTTTACTTTTCGAACACATCCGATCGACAACGTCTCCGTTTTCAAAATCGATTGGGAGTTCGATCAGCTCGAAGATGTATTCGAAACGTGGCAAAATTGGGCTCCGTTCACTGATCATAAGCTTACCTCGACGCTAGAACTTCATGCGAAAAGTAAGAACCTCATCCGCTCTGAAGGTCAGTTCTTGGGGTCGAAGAAACGGTTGATCGAACTGATCAAACCGTTGCTGAAGGACAATAAGCCAAGAAAAGTCCAGGTTGGATCCCTTCCTTTTAATAAGGCGTTCAATTATTTCAATGAGCCTTCAGGAAATAAGCCGTCATTCTTTAAAAGGTCTGGGTCTTTCGTGTATAAGCCTATTCCGGAGCGAGGCATTTCGATTATGAAACGATTCCTCGAACACGCGCCGAATGAAGATGCGGTTATTTGGCAGCAGTCACTAGGTGGCGCTGTTTCTGATGTTCCGCCATCAGACACTGCTTTTTTTCACCGAGATGCGAAAATCGCACAAGAATATAACACAACGTGGACGAATGAAGAAGAAGCTAGGGATAACGTCCAATGGGTAGTCGCGTTAAGGAAACAAATGAGACGGTATACGGAAGGTGACTATGTGAACTGGCCAGATGAAACGATTAGGGATTGGCAACAGGCTTACTATGGGGAAAACGTTCACAGGTTACGAAAGATCAAGACAGAAGTCGATCCTTTAAACGTGTTTCGCTTTCAACAAAGCGTTCCACCATATTAAAAAGCACTCTCGTTTGAGAGTGCTTTTTATTTTCGATTGTGGTTCCTTCCATGTTTTGAAATAATTGGTTTAGCAAAGAAGACAGGCTGCAATTAGAGAAAGGGGAATCAAGATGTTACATACTGAAGAAGACTTGCTGACTAGTGTAACAAAAGACTCTAAGATGATGGAAATTTTGAGAGCAGCAAAGTCACTAAACCTTCCAGATTGGTGGGTGTGTGCTGGGTTTGTGCGTTCAAAGATCTGGGATGTTCAGCACGGCTATGAAGAACCTACGAAGTTGCCAGATGTGGACGTCATTTATTTTGACAAGGATCATATCGATGAAGGTGAAGAAGTAATACTAGAGAAACAGCTTTACAAGGTCTTTAAAGACGTGCCTTGGTCGGTGAAAAACCAAGCAAGAATGCACGTGTTAAACGACATGGCACCCTACCATTCTTCAGTGGATGCCATCTCGAAATTTCCTGAGACAGCTACTTCGCTTGGGGTAAAGCTAGACGAACAAGACCGCTTAATCATTGCTGCCCCTCATGGGCTAGATGATGTCCTTCAAATGAAGCTGCGTCCAACTCCAGCTTTTTTAAATAACGAGCGTAGTTGGCTTTATGAAGAACGACTTCGTAAGAAAAACTGGATTTCTAAATGGCCTCTTCTAGACGTTACTTATGGAAAAATTTAAATTCCCTGTTATGAAGACTCCTTCTTGTGGAATATAGTAAAAGCTATCACTTTTACGTAGAGGAGTTATGACGATGTGGATGAAACACAATTTTTTTAAATATATGACTGGTGCGATACTCGTACTTATCTTATTCTTTTTTCTTGCTGAATTAGAGTTTGTAAAGCCGGTCATCACAATCATCAGCACGCTTTTTTACCCAGTGCTGATCGCAGGATTTTTCTATTACATTCTTAAACCGGTCGTTCGACTCGTTCGAAAGATCCCATTCGTTCCAAATCTTGCAGCGATTCTGATCGTCTTTGCATCGATTGGTGGACTCGTATATATAGGGTTTAAGCTATTAGCTCAAACGATTGCAGATCAGGCGACTAGTATTATGAAGGATCTTCCGAAGAAGCTTGAGAAATCAGCTGAAGAGGCACAAAAAGCAATTGAGAAAAACGATATGGGCATGGTTTCAGTTGGAAACCTGAGACATAAAGCAACAAGTTTTCTAGGAGACGTCACACAAAATTTCGGAGATAACATCACGCAAATCGTTTCGACTCTTACTAGTGCGACAACAGTACTGATCGTCGTACCTTTCGTTCTCTTTTATTTTCTAAAAGATGATCATAAGTTGATTCCATACTTATTGAAGTTTGTTCCTGGCCATCACCAAGAAGAAGGGAAGAAAATTTTACAGAACATCGATGATACGGTGGCAGCTTACATTACAGGTCAAGTGATCGTGGCAGTTGTCGATGGTGTACTTATGTATATCGCCTATCTCATACTCGGGCTTCCTTATGCGCTTATACTTGGAATGTTTGTTACGCTTACAGCAGTCGTGCCATTCTTCGGGCCGATCATTGGCGTTATCCCGGCACTTGTTATCGCTCTAACACAAGACCCGATGATGGCTTTTTCAGTGCTCGTGGCACTCGTTATCGTGCAACAGCTTGAAGGGAACTTAGTCGCACCGCTCGTATTAGGCAGCAGGCTGAACATCCATCCATTAACCATCATTCTGCTATTGATCGTGGCGGGAGCGCTTTATGGGTTTATCGGAATGCTGATTGCGATTCCGTTTTACTCTGTCTTAAAAGTAATCATCAAAAACATATATGAGTTGTATCGTCTGAGGCAGATGCGAGAGATTAGTGAGTGAGGAAGATCGGTGTAGTGCATAGCGCTATACCGATCTTTTTATCGTTAAACTAGAACTGAAGATGATCGTTCACCTTGAGTTTATACTCTGATATGGTTCCTGCGGGAAGTTCAAGAACTGAGCGTGCTTCTTTAACCGGCATCGTAAAACGCCACGGAGTTAAATTAGGTATGAGTTTAATCACTTTATTTTCGCTGTTAAGGAAAACAGCATCGATGGAAAAGGTCATGAAGCACATATGGATGGCGTTACACGGTGTGATCAGCAGTCCTTCTAAGTTGAGAGGTCGTTTACGAAACATCAATCCTCTAAACCGTGTTGTGAATGAGTCAGCGAACGTAATCGAATGAGGGAGTGTTCTATATATCATACGTCCAGAGGGTTCTCTCATGTTCTTCATACCTCCTAGAGATTTCGTTGTATATACTATATAACAAGGGATTAACATTCACAACTGTATGTAACGACTTTCTATTATTCTCAAACATTTACAATTAAAATAAAAAAATAGGTTTACAAATTCGTTATTGAGAACTACAATAAAAGTACAGATAGTTCTTTAAAAAGAACGAAAACTCAGAATTGAACACTATAATGAACGGTCGTAAACGTATACTGACGTTCACTAGTAAAAGGGGGTTTGAAATGAGGATAGCGTAACTGCTTCGTCTTGCTATGTTATTACTTTCTTTCAAGGTCTCTAAAGCATACTTACTGAAATCCGTTTCATTTGTAGCCATAAGTATCTCACTAAATAAAAACAACCAAATAGGGAGGAAATGAAATGTTAAAGAAGATGGCAGCGTTCGTTCGAGAAGAAGAAGGTCAAGGGATGGCAGAGTATGGATTAATTCTTGCTGGGGTAGCAATCGTAGCAGTTGGCGCGTTTAATCTTCTTGGTGGTCAGGTTGATGCATTGATCGATAAAGTAACAGCTAAACTTCAATAGTACGAACACCTTCTTTCTCTAGCCCCACTTTCATAGGTGGGGCTAATTTTAAAAGGAGATGCATAGGGATGATCTTTAGTATCTTGGTCGTTACGTTACTCTTATCTTTCTATACGGATATAAGAAGTAGGAAGATCTTGAACATCGTCACGTTCCCAGCCATGCTGATTGGTTTGGTTTACCATACGGTGACACAAGGGTTGGATGGCTTTTTATTTAGTGGAGCTGGTTTATTAGTAGGGTTGTTGCTGCTTTTCATTCCTTACTTATTAGGAGGAATGGGAGCGGGTGACGTGAAGCTACTTGGAGCAATAGGAGCCCTTACAGGCGTAACCTTCGTCTTTCAGTCATTTATCTACACGGTACTAATAGGTGGATTGATCGGGTTTATCTTACTTGTCAGAAAAATAGAACTCAAAAGACTTTCTCCCCTCTATCTATTTTCTTTCTTGTTTTCTTTAAAAAGCTCTCAGAACGACAAACCAAAAATCACCTTTCCATATGGAGTAGCCATTACAGTTGGGACGTTGTGTGCGTCTTTCTTAGGAGGGATGATGTGAAATCTGAAAAAGGTCAATCGATGGTTGAATTTGCATTAGTTCTTCCTGTGCTCATTGTATTATTGTTCGGCATCGTTGATTTTGGGCGAATCTTCCATGCCTACCTCACCATCGATCATGCAAGTCGAGAAGCTGCTCGTTCAGCAAGCGTTGGAGAAGACGATGCGACGATTCGGGCAGTAGCAGTTGATAATGCAACGAGTATCAATCTTTCTGGCTCTCAAGTATCGATCTCTCCTGGTGGAAAGAAAACATCAGGCAGCGAAGTTAGGATCACCATCAGTCACAACATTGATTTCCTCACTCCTGTGATCGCCTCATTAACTGGTCCGATCGATCTGACGAGTACAACGGCGATGAGGGTGGAGTGATGAAAAGAATATTTAAGCTACTATTAAATGAAAGCGGCGGAACAATGGCGATGGTTGCGGTCAGTATCACAGTTTTACTCGGTGCAGCGGCGATGGTAGTCGACGTAGGACGCCTCTATCATGAAAAGAGTACATTGCAGAACGCAGTTGATGCAGCAGCCCTTGCAGGGGCTCAAGAGCTGCTCACTAGCAGAAGTAAAGCAACGCTGGTTGCTGGAAGCTATGCGAATAAAAATGGTTATCCGGTTTCTTACTGCGATGTACGGACCGGAGCTGACACGATTCATGTTTCTCAGGCTACAAATGTGCCGATGACGTTTGCGAAAGTACTCGGCATCAAGGATGCGAAGGTAAGTGCCTCTGCAAAAGCAAAAGTTGGACCTGTTTGGCCAACAAAGGGGATCACGCCAATTGCACTAGAGTATACAGCAGTACCACATCAAACGGAATTGAAGTGTAGCAACCCGGGTGAAAAAAACGGAAACTGCGGCTATCTTGATATCGGCAGCAATGGAGCACAGGGACTTGCGAACAACATTATAAACGGTGTAGAGATACCAAAAGGTACTAAAACTGTACAAACTGAGCCAGGGCAAAAGTGGGGACCGGTTAAGAGTGCATTTCAGACGCTAATCGATAACGACGCAGGAAAAGCTCATTGTCAAAGTGCGACATCAGCAGATGCATCGTGCGATCGGATGATCATTATCCCGTTAATCAAATCTTGGGACGGCGTGAATGGGAAATCGACGGTTGAAATTGTAGGATTTGCTTCTTACTGGGTCGATCGCATCGACGAACCCAAGCGTATTGTTGGAAAGTTCAAGAAGATGATCACATCTGGGGAAATCGATGGGTCACAAACTGGGAACGTTTACGGAGTGAAACTTATCAAGTAAAGACAGGAAAAGGTAAGGAGGAGCATATGAAAACGAAGCGAATCTGGATGTGGTCTCTCGTCTTCGGAGTGATTGCAACGTGTATCGTCTACGTAGCACTTTTCTCAAACATAGGGATCGTTGCCTCAACAGGTTCTGACTCAGATGTGGAAGAGATGCCAGAGGTTGTTGAGGTTGCAGAAGCTGCCCCGACGGTCATCGAAAGGGAAATGAGCAATGAAATGCTCGAGGTCAGTGAAGGAAAGCGGGCCATTTCAATAAAAGTAACGCTTGAACAAGGGGTATCGGGTTATGTTGTACCAGGATCATTCGTAGATGTTGTGGCGTTTGAGACTTCAGTGAACGAAGAAAAGAAAGAAGAGCTTCGATCAGCGAAGGTTGTTCTCCAAAATGTTAAAGTCCTAGGCTCCGGAAAAGCTTCGGATGCTGGTGAAGAGTCACTTTTGTATGAAACTGTCACATTAGAAGTAGATGCAAAACAAGGAGTTCAAATAAGTCTAGCTTCAACGGATGCGAACGGTTTTTACTTAATGTTACGAAATGAAACCGACAAAGCGATCGAGAAGGCAGAACTGAAAGAAACAAGACAGGTTGTTGAAGGAGTTGTTGCGAAATGAGTGTAGAGTGGTACTTTTATTGCGACTCAAACGGCCGAGCAGAAAAAATTGAGACGTTCCTTTTGAAGAGAGGACAACATTTAACGTGTTTTCAAACTCTTACAGACCTTCAGTCACGTCTTGAAGATACCTCTAATGCTACTCTCTTTTTACAGCCAAACAATGTTTACAATGTCTATGAACTTAGCGAAGAGATTTCGATCAAGCACCCACATATCTACATCATCATCATCTCTGAAGAAACGAGTGAAAATACGAAGAAAGCGATGCATTCTGGTGCCTCGAACGTATTGACACTCCCGATCAAAACAGAAGAGCTCGTCGATGTGGTGACACAGGCTCACCGATACATGAACTATCGTGCTGAACAGCAAGGTGTAAAAGAGAATCATGAACCTAAGAACGAAAGTCGTGTGATTTCCGTTTGTAGTCCACGTGGTGGAATCGGGCGAACGGTAACTACCGTGAATTTAGCGGCGAGTTTCGCACGTGAAGGGAAGTTGGTCGCTGTGCTCGACACGAACATTCAATTCGGAGACGTCACAATGTACTTTGACGTGAAACCGAAAAATACGATTTATGAATGGGTGAAGGAAGGGTACGACAAAGGGAGATTTTCAGTCACGCATTATTTAACAAAACACGATTCTGGTGTTGCGATTCTAGCTCCACCACCTCGACCAGAGTTTTTTGAGATCATTACCGAGCATCACATCGAGATGGCGATCACCGAACTTAGGAAAGATTACGATGTGATTTTAGTTGATACAACTTCTACGATTTCAGAAATCCATCTGAAGAGCCTCGTTCTTTCTGATGATATCTTATTGCTGATGACGAGCGACATACCTGCTGTTCGTAATACGAAGCTCTACATGGAAACGCTTGAACCACTGAAGTTAATCGAGAAGGTAAGCGTTATTTTGAACAGAGATTCTAGAAAAACGACGATCGATCAGAAGCGTTTAGAAGAGATTCTTCAGAAATCGATCCTCTCTATGCTTCCAGACCAACCAGGACCTGTTGCAACTTCAATAAACGAAGGGTATCCGCTCGTATTAAAAGATGCGAAAAACGCTCTATCAAAAGCGATCTTTTCGCTTTCAAAGCAACTGTTGCCGGAAGAAGAGGAGTCCGTTCAATCTGGATTAAAATCGATCAAGTCTATGCGCTGGCCTTTATTGAGTAGGTAAGGGAGGGAATCGAGTGTCTCTTTTCAAACGTTATGTAGATGTTCAACCTGTAGATGCTGGCGAAGGCAAGGTTAAAGTTCCTGTTAAGACGAATGAATACATTGTGATGGAAACAAAACTCCAAAACTATTTATTAGAAGAATTAAAGAAAAAGCAGTTTGATCGTGATGAAGAAACGAGAAAGATTCGTGAACTTGGTAAGGCGTTCATCGACAAAGAAGGTGAGCGGTTAACGTTCGAAGAGAAGAAGAGTCTCCTTGGAACGGTCGAGCATGAGCTTTTAGGGTATGGACCCATCACGCCTCTACTAGAAGACTCTACGGTTTCTGAGATCATGGTGAATGGCCCATTCGATATTTATTACGAGCATCAAGGGAAAATCTTAAAAAGTGAATCATCGTTTCGTGATGATGCACATGTTGAGCGTGTAATCGAGCGGATCGTATCACCCCTTGGGCGTCGAATCGATGAGAGTTCGCCGATGGTAGATGCGAGATTACCAGATGGCTCTCGTGTCAACGCGGTTATTCCTCCTCTAGCACTTCGGGGTCCGTCTTTAACGATTCGAAAATTCTCAGCGACTCCTTTCCAAATCTATGATTTGATCGATTACAATACGCTCAGTACCGAAATGGCAGATTTCCTAAGTATGTGTGTTAAATCACGGTTAAACATCTTCATTAGTGGCGGAACAGGTTCAGGGAAGACGTCCTCGTTGAACGTATTATCATCGTTCATTCCAAACGATGAGCGAATCGTAACGATCGAAGATGCTGCCGAACTTCAGCTTTCACAGGACCACATCGTTGCACTCGAATCGCGTCCCTCCAATATAGAAGGAACAGGAGCGATCACCATTCGTGACCTCGTTAGAAATGCCCTTCGTATGCGTCCAGATCGTATCGTCGTAGGGGAGGTTCGTGGTGCAGAAGCGCTCGACATGCTGCAGGCGATGAATACGGGTCACGATGGAAGCTTAAGTTCAGGACACGCCAATTCTCCTCGTGATATGCTGTCTCGTTTGGAAACGATGGTCTTGATGGCAGGGTTCGATCTGCCGCTTCGTGCGATTCGTGAGCAGATTGCAAATGCTCTCGATCTTATCGTTCATCAAGTTCGCTTGAAGGATGGTTCAAGAAAGATGGTAAAGATCACTGAAGTTCTTGGTATGGAAGGAGAAACGATCGTACTTCAAGATCTATTCGTTTTTAAAGAAGAGGGGCGTAATAGCAAAGGGAAAATCGAGGGTCGCTTCGTATCGACTGGGGTAAGACCAGGGTTTGCCGAAGTGCTCGAACAAAATGAATTTACGATTCCAGCTTCATGGTTCAAAGAGGAGTGGTGAGATGAATGAGATCGTTCTATTGATACTGATATTTTTGGCTTTCTCTTTGACATTTTACTTCATTACGATGAGTTGGAAGAAAAGGAAGAAGGCCAATACGAGAATCAAAGAGTTCGTACCAGCTGGTCCGTCGGTCGTTGAAAAGAAGAGCGAGGATAAGAAGGAACTACTGAGGCCACTGATCATTAAACTTTCCAACCTTTTTAATGGAGTGAAGTTTAGCAAGGATACGGAAATAAAGCTTCAGCAGGCAGGAAGTACATTAAAGGTCGAGGAGTTTTTTGTCGTACGACTTCTTGTCGCTGCTGCAACTCCTATCGCACTTTTTCTTCTCACGGTTCCATGGTACTTCTGTCTTTTAGCGATTGGAATCGGGTATATTCTGCCTGAACGATATATGGTCAATAAAGCAAGAAAACGAAACAAACAGCTGTCTTACCAGCTAGTAGAAGCCTTAGCAACAATGTCGAACTCTCTTAGAGCAGGGTTTAGCTTTGTTCAAACGATGAAATTGATCGGAAAAGAAATGCCAGATCCAATCGGTCCTGAGTTCGAGCGTGCGGTTAGGGAAATTGGGATGGGGATTCCGATGGAAGAAGTGTTTGAAAGCCTGATCGCTCGTGTTCCAAATAAAGAGCTTGAAGTTGTCATCCAAGCGATTTTAGCACAGCGTAAGAGCGGAGGAAATCTAGCAAAGCTCATGGATAATATGGAGGAGACCGTTCGGGGAAGAATCCGGATACTAGAAGAGCTCAATACATTAACTGCACAAGGGAAGCTCTCATCGTGGGTCATTACAGCACTACCAATCGTTTTAACGTTGTATCTTTATTTTGTAAGCCCTGACTACTTTCAACCGATGATCGATTATCCAATAGGGTGGGTATTGCTTGGCATAGGTTTAATTTCCCTTATGCTTGGGTGGTTCATCATTCAAAAGATCGTACGAATCGAGGTGTAGCATATGATCAGCATGTTGTTTGTGATCTCTTCCGTCGTTTTCTTCATGCTCTTATTTACTGCAGTGTTTTCTACAATTTATCAAAGGGACATTGCGATTGAATCTCGTGCAGATGTCTATTTCGGTAAATCTGAAGGTGTCGAGAAACGTACCAAAAAGACATCGAATGGAATTACTCAAACGCTATTTCGTAAATTGTGGAATATAAGTGTTGCGCGTCTAGGAAGGTTGCTTGAGCGAAAGGATCATCGAAAGCTAGAGCTGATGATTCGGGAAAGTGGCTATGAAAAACTATCACCTATAGAATTTCGTCTGATCCAAATTCTTGCGTGTGTTACCGGTGGTTTTCTTACGCTATTGCTGATTGGACCGACCTCTGATGGCCTATCTACTTTATTTTTTGCGATCGCAGTATCTTTCTTGTTTTATCGCTATCCCATCTTTTATATAGCTAAGAAAAGAACGCAACGGATAAAGCTTATTAACAGAGAACTTTCTGACTTTTTCGATATGGTGAGCTTACTACTAGAAGCTGGTGTTGGTCTAGAAGGAGCGATCACGGATGTATGTGACCGTATGAAAGGACCGTTATCTTCTGAATTTAAGAAAACGTTAGATGAGATGAAACGAGGGAAATCGAGGCGTGAAGCTTTCTACGATATGAAAAGAAGGGTGCCTTCTGATAGTTTTAGAAGCGTGATGACATCGATTATTCAAGCTGATCACTTAGGCGTGGGAATGACTAGAGTTATCGTGAGTTTAACGACGAGATTAAGAGAGCAGAGACGTGAGATCGCAAGGGAACAAGCGATGAAAGCACCTGTGAAGATGCTTATACCGATGATTTTATTTATCTTCCCTCCGATTTTTATCGTCATCTTAGGTCCTTTAGTCGTTAAGGTATTCATGGAAGGATTGGGGTAAGAATCGTGGAGAGAGAACATACATAGAAAAAACCAGTATCGTCTGCATAGATACTGGTTTTTTCTATTGATGAAGTCTTCTCAGTCCGTGCAAGTCGATCATTCCAAATCCTATTTTTGAGAACAGGGGCAGGATGATAAAGGAAAGAGCACTGACCAATTCCTGGGTTATATTTAAGCCTGTGGAACCAAGCAGCCATGCTGTTGGATAGAGCACCCAAAAAGATGTTAAGTAAAGAGCGGTAATGTTGTAATGGCGGTACAGTCGCTTACCACCAGCTCGCGCTAGTTTTCGTAAAGGCATCCATAGAATGAATAAGACGATGACGAGTGCAATTATACCGAACGTATACCAGATGTATTTCGTTCTTTCTGGAGAGAAGTCAGCGATCAGCCCGGTTAAAATCATAAATACGTCGGCAGAAACTAAGCCGATGAGAAGTCCTTTGTTTTTCTTTTTCTCATAAAACATAGCGGTTAAGGCTAGTGATAACAGCAGTAGCGGGGTCGTGACAACCCAGTCAAGGTACCGTGCGAAATAAATCGTTCGATCCGCACGTTCAACAACGCCTTGTCCTAAAGCGATGGAAAGGTAAGCTGTACCAGACCAGGCGGTGATGATGATTGGGATGACGTATTCATAAAGTGGCACGTTCTTTGGCTTCCGACTTAGGATGAAGAAGTAGATAGCGGCAGCAATCATTAAAATAAAATAAATGATGTGTAATGTAATATCCAAATTAGACATATCGTTCTCCCCTATACGAATTCTTAGTGGTATCCAGTATAGACAAAACTCAGTTCTATTAATCCTATTCTAGTAAAAGGTGCTCCATTTGAAGGTTAGAAGAAAGGAAAACGTGATGACGTTGCAGAAAAGGTACTAGTGTTTGGGAAAGTTGAACCAAAAATAGTTTCGTGTCTCTTTTCTACATTGTCATTAAAATGAAGGAGCGTGAGTCATGTATACGGGTATTCTCTTATACCATGGATTCAGTGAGTATGAATTATCGGTACTTGTTTCTGTGCTTAAGCAAGGAAAGAAGCCGGTCGTTTTTATAGGACTCGATCACGGACTTGTCTCAGGAGAAGCTGGGATGCCTTGTTATCCACAGTTTAGTATCAATCAGGTCGACCGATCAAAGTTAGATAGTCTCGTTCTTCCTGGGGTTGATGATTTCGAACATCTTGTTGAGCACGATGAGTTAAAAGCATTCTTAAAGAGCTTGAAGGAAGAAGATTTGTTGATCGGGGCGATTTCGAGTGCTCCATATTTCTTAGCGATGAGTGGATTGTTAGAGAACAAACGATACACGACGGGCCTGACGCGCGAGCAGCGAACGTTTCTAGCAACCTTCGATGAAGACTATTACAGTGATAAGCCAATACTTGTAGATGGACAGATTATTACAGCAAGGGGTTCATCTTATGTTGACTTTGCTTTTCAGTACGGTGAATCGTTAGGGCTTTCATTCGATCGAAGCTGGTATGGAAGATAGAGGCGTCGAGCGAATGTGTGGTAGGATAGTAGTTGGGTAAAAATGACAGATGAGCGTGGTGAAGTATGGTGTTTAAGGTTTTTCTGATCGAAGATGATCAGTCACTGTTTAGTGAGATGAAAAAACGCTTAACCCAGTGGTCGTATGATGTACATGGGGTGAGTGATTTTAATCATGTTTTTAAGGAATTTTTGGAGCTGAAGCCGGAGTTAGTGATCATCGATATCCAGCTTCCTAAGTTTGATGGCTTTCACTGGTGCCGGATGATTCGAGAACATTCAAACGTTCCGATCGTCTTCTTATCGTCTCGAGACCATCCGACAGATATGGTGATGTCCATGAATCTTGGGGCAGATGATTTCATTCAAAAGCCGTTTCATTTTGATGTTCTCGTTGCTAAGATTCAAGCGATCTTAAGACGTGTATACAATTACAACACCGAAGAGACTGGCGTGAAGACGTGGCTTGGAGCGACGGTAGATTATGAGCGGAATCGCTTATCGAATGAACAGGGCACGATCGATTTAACAAAAAACGAAATCTATATTCTAAAAATCTTGATCGAGCAGAAGAATAAGATCATTAGTCGGGATGAAATCATCACGGTGCTATGGGAAGATGAACGATTTGTGAGCGACAATACGCTAACAGTCAATGTGAACCGATTACGAAAGAAACTAACAGAGCTTGGACTTGGAGATTCGATCGTAACGAAGGTTGGTCAGGGATACATGGCTGTGGAGCGTGTGTAATGATTAAAACCTTTCTTATCGAACGTAGAAGTTGGATCGGTCTATTTCTTTTTCTGCAGCTTTTGCTGCTCCTAACCTCGTACGTTGATCAGTCGATTTCGTTCTCGTCGATTCTGTACGTTGTCTTTCTTTCTACGCTCATCATGACGATTTTTCTTGTCATGAGATATCGAAACGAAACAACATTTTACGGAGAATTAGAACAGAGGGAAAACAACCTTGAAAGATGGAGTGTTCCTGAGGCAAACAGTCCCTTTGAGCAAATCGTTGAACGTAATTTAGTTTCAGAAATCGAAAAGCTTCAAGAAGAAGTATCAAGAAAACAGGTGGCGATCGAACAAGAAAAGGATGATATGCTTTCGTGGATTCATGAAGTGAAAACACCTCTTACCGTCATGTCGTTAATGATTGAGCGCCTTGAGGATAAAGAGGCAAAAGCTCAGTTAACGTACGAGTGGCTTCGGATTCACCTTTTGTTAGATCAACAGCTTCATCAAAAGCGCATTTCATTTATTGAAACCGACGTGTACATCGAGCGGGTAAATCTTGAGTCAATTCTTTTCGGTGAAATTAAGACACTGCGATCGTGGTGTATCCGAAAAGGAATCGGATTTGAAATCGATCTTGATGTAGAGGAAGTGTTGAGTGATGCGAAGTGGCTTGCGTTTATCATAAGACAGCTATTATCGAATGCTGTGAAATATAGTGATTCATCCGATTTGAATATTACGAGTACGATGATTCAGGATCAAGCTGTTCTTATTATTACTGACTATGGACGAGGAATTGACTCGCAAGACTTGCCTCGTATTTTCGATAAAGGATTCACCTCGACAACGAGGCATTCCGATCATGCTGCGACTGGAATGGGTCTTTACCTTGCGAGGAAAGTTGCAGATGCGCTACATAGTAAACTAGAAGTGGAGTCAGAGGCTGGTGTTGGGACGACTGTTAAGGTGATCTTCCCTAACGCAAATAAAGTTGAATCGATACGAGGCGTGTGACAAAAGTGTCACATGCTTTTGTGTTTTGTTAGGTGATTGAAAGGAAACCCGTTCTCGCCTCATTTACACTTAAGACATCAAGTAAGGGGAGGTCTTCACATGATCGTATTAGAAGCAGCAAAATTACATAAAAGCTATGGAAATAAGTTCACGAAACATGAAGTGTTAAAAGGGATCGATTTACAGATCGAGCAAGGGGAGTTCGTCAGTATCATGGGGGCATCTGGGTCTGGTAAAACAACGTTGTTAAACGTTCTCTCATCAATCGATCGAATCAGTCATGGATCGATTAAGGTACAAGGAAAAGAAATATCAAAATTAAAAGAAAAGGAGCTAGCAAACTATCGAAAGCATGAGCTGGGCTTTATCTTTCAGGAGTATAACCTGCTCGATACGCTTACAGTGAAAGAGAACATTCTTCTGCCGCTCTCAATCAAGAAGGTATCGAAAAAAGAAGCGAATGAAAAGTTTAAAGAAGTGGCGGGAGAGTTGGACATCGAGCGTATAAGTGACAGCTACCCAAATGAAATTTCAGGTGGGCAAAAGCAACGGACGTCAGCAGCACGTGCGTTCATTCATGAACCAAGCATCATATTTGCTGATGAACCAACAGGTGCCCTCGATTCGAAATCTGCTTCAGACCTGTTAACCAAATTGAGTGAGATGAATGAGAAACGAAAAGCAACGATCATGATGGTCACGCATGATCCTGTGACGGCAAGTTTCAGCTCACGGGTAATCTTTATTAAAGACGGAAGCATCTACACCCAGTTGAATAAAGGAGAGCAGTCGAGACAGGCATTTCTTAAGGACATCATGAAAACGCAAGGTGTGCTTGGCGGTGTGACGTATGAGTACTAAACAGCTCATATTCCGTAACCTTCAGAAGAACGTAAAAAACTATTATCTTTACATTTTTGCACTCGTCTTCACTGTTGCGCTTTACTTTACGTTTGTTACTTTGCAATTTGCCCCGGCCCTTAGCAATGACAGTTCGATCAATGCTACAGCAGCTATCCGAACAACATCGATCTTTTTGATCGTCATTATAGGAGTCTTTCTTCTATATGCGAATAACATCTTCATCAAACGGAGAAGCAAGGAAATCGGGCTATTTCAGCTGATTGGGATGACGAAGAATCGCATTTTTTTCATCGTTAGCATTGAAAATGCCATCGTGTTCGTATTGTCGATCTTGATAGGAACTTTCGTTGGTTTTGCTTTATCAAAGCTCATCCTAATGATCTTTTTCAAGGTAGTAGGCATAGAAGAAACAGCAAGTCTCTACTTTTCTTTGGATGCGTTCTGGTTAACTCTTGCAGTGTTTGGGTTCATCTTTCTTCTCCTGATAATAAGAAACTATTTCTTTATAAAGAGGAGAACAATACTATCACTGTTTAGTGTTTCAACGACTGCTGAAGAACGAGTGAAACGAATGTCAGTTTGGGAAATCGTCATGGGCGTTTTAGGAATCGCGTTTATTCTCCTCGGCTACTATATATCATCACGGCTATTCGAAGGAGATATCACCTCTCTCGTTCAGATGATGATCGCCATGGTGTCGATTCTTACGGCAGTCATCGTTGGAACCTATCTTTTCTATAAAGGATCTGTTCGCTTCATTACGAATATCATAAGAAGACAAAAGCGTGGTTACCTCGATATCAATGCAGTGCTGTCTCTTTCATCGATCATGTTTCGGATGAAATCGAATGCTTTCATGTTAACGGTCATTACCACGGTTTCAGCAGTTGCAATCGGTTTATTATCTTTGAGCTACATTTCGTTCTATTCAGCAGAGAAAAATGCTGAGATCAGCATACCCGATCATTTTGCGTTTACAGATGTTGATGATGCCGAACGATTCCAGAAATCACTTCAGAAAAACGCCATCCCATTTGAAGAAAAAAGGGTGGAGTATGTTCAGAAGGAAGTAGACATCTCATCGCTAATCGATACTGATTTGGAATTAGCCATGGATCCTTCAAAAACATTCATGACCTTAGTAAGTGAAAATGCTGTATCGAATAGTCTAGAGGAAAACGAAGTGATGTTTACGGGATACAATCATGTGGTCGAGGCGATCATGCCTCTTAAAGAGAAAGGAACAATCAGTGTAAGCAGTGAAGGTTCTTCATTACCACTGACCTATATCGGTTTAGAAGAAGAATACATCGTAAATAATCGTGTGTCTCTTGGAGGGTTACCGACCGCTGTTGTAGATGAGAAGCTTTTCTCAACGTTACGAGAGGAAGAATCAAACAATGTTTATGTGGGGATCAATGTGACCAAAAGCAGTACGCATGACGAAGCCAATACATTGTTTCATGATCTCGGTTTCGGTAACATCTATCAGTCTCAGTCAGATCTTGCAACAGATCAAAAGCAAAACATGGGCTTGGTGATGTTTATCGTAGCGTACCTTGGCCTTACGTTCCTCATCACGTCAGGCTGCATCCTTTATTTTAAACAAATGGATGAAAGTGAGGAAGAGAAGCCAAGCTATCGTATTCTTCGAAAGCTAGGGTACTCAAAACGTGATTTGCTCCGTGGAATCGCTGGTAAGCAGGTGTTCAACTTTGGAATTCCGCTCATCGTTGGGTTGCTTCATAGCTACTTCGCTGTTCGGTCAGGCTGGTTCTTCTTTGGTACAGAACTATGGACACCGATGATCATCGTGATGGTATTGTATACAGTTCTCTATTCGGTCTTTGGGCTGCTTTCGATTAAGTACTATAAACAGGTTATTAAAGAAGCGCTGTAATCAAAAACAGACCAGGAGCGTCCCTGGTCTGTTTAAGTTTCTTTTACGAGTTTGTATCCGATATAATCTAAGGCTTGCTCTAAGTTAGATCGTACAGTAATGTCTTCAAGATCACTATCCGATTGAATGGCTCTCAAGGCAAGCTGAGGCCGAATGCCGGTTATGATCATATGAACACCCACAAGGTCGAGGGACTTGCTGATTTTCAGTAAGTTGCTCATATTGCTCTCATCAATATCAATAAGACCCGAGAGGTCGAGTAATATATATTCGAGATTTTTCTTCACACTGTGTGCTAAGGTAGTTTCGATAATTCGCTCTGTGCGTTCGTTATCAACGTCTCCGATTATCGGTAGAATTGCTACTTCACTCGAGATGGGAACGAGCGGTACAGATAGCGTTTCGATGCTCGTCTGTGCGCGATCTAGTTCTAATACGTTTCCTAATAAATTTGCCATCGATTTCATGAGCGCAACATGGTCTTCACTAAAATGATGAGGACGACTGTCCATCCCGCAAAGTGTTCCGAAGTTTTCGCCGCTTCTAAAATTGATCGGTACTCCGATCAATGAGCCTCCACCAAGGCTTTTTGTAACATCCATTTCTTTTGTAAAATCATTTGTCGTTAGATCTTCAATGATGAGCGGTTCACGACCAGCTCGTACGATGAATTGTCAGTAAGAATCACGATATAACGTTTCGAAACCTGATTCGAGTAGAATTTCATTTCGATTAAACGCTTCGAGGATATCAACGTCTTGTTTATCGTTTCTAGCGACGAAAAACGTATTCACGTCGATAAACTTGCTGATTAGTTCTAGTACATCCTTTGCTGCGTCATGAATGCTATTGTATGCAGGGGATTGCGTCATCTTCATCCTTCACTCCCTTCTTCACATTACTGTATAATTTCATCGTAACATAGTTTGGAGAAAAGCGTATCACTAACGCTGACACGGATTTATTTACAATAGAGAAGAGGGGGAACGTTTTGGCATACAAAACCCGGTTAGTAGATAATTTTGTTAATAAAGTTTCTTACTTTGCGAAACGCCTAAAAACGATGGAAGTGATCGAAACCAGGCACGCGACAATTGTTGACTCTGGTTACCCTTCAGATACATTTAATGTTATTGCGATTCGACAAACGCTCTCAGAAGAAGTCTTCTTAGGAGCAATATCTAGGTTCAAAAAGAAAGAGTATCCTTTAAGCGTATGGTGTTGGAATGAGGAAAGTACACGCGGAAACGATTTGATAAACCTCGGATTGGTTCAGGTAGAGACAAATGTTGCGATGGTTATGGAAATGAATGATGTGGTAAAAAAACCGGTACTTCCAAAAGGTTTTGAGATTAAAAAAATCGAATCACCTGAAGACATCGTCTTGTTCGGAGCGTTGATTTCTTCATTTTTCGGAGATTCATTAGAAGGAAAAGCGGTCAAGTCATATTACGATGACGTCGCTTCTCTCAGCATGAAGTCTTCGGATTTGACGTTATACATTGGGATTGCTGGAGGAAAACCCGTCACGACCGGTTCAATGATCGTTAGCTCAGATAGTGTTGGCATTTATGATATGGGAACATCGGATGAAGAACGTGGAAAAGGGTACGGTACTGCCATGTTTCGTTATCTTCTTTCTGAAGCAAGTAAGTACGAGAAGGACGCCTGTTTCTTGCAAGCATCTCCGGACGGATATGCTATTTACAAAAGTGCTGGCTTCAAAGCGATTGGAGAAATGAAAGTATATGGATGGGGATGTGACAGTTAGTTCGAAATCAAGTATATTTAATTCGAGATAATTTTGGTTTATACTAGTGGTGAACACAAAGGAGGGATCACGATGCACTTATTAGGACTACATCACGTGTCCATTTTGACTGGAAAAGCAGAACGAAATTATGAGTTTTTCACAAAGATCCTTGGTATGAGATTAGTTAAAAAAACAGTGAATCAAGACAATACAGAATCTTACCATCTATTTTATGCGGATGGGAAAGGTACACCGGGTACAGACATTACATTTTTCGATATTCCAGGGTTAGGGAAATCATATAGAGGAACATCAGATATTTCGTATGTTTCATTGCGAGTAAAAACTACGGAAGCACTTCACTTCTGGAAAGAACGTTTTGAAGCTTACAATGTGAAGCATGAAGACATACAGAAGCGAGCAGGTCGTCAATCGCTCGGTTTTGAAGACTTTGATGGCACGAGACTGATTCTTGTTGCTGACGATGGTGAAGAAGGTGTAAGAGCCGGAACGCCTTGGGAGCGGGAGGATATTCCAACAGAACACAGCATTGTAGGACTCGGACCTGTGACATTAACAGTTGACGATCCTAAACCTACAGTACAAGTGTTAACAGAAGTGATGGGTTTTAGAGAAGATGGAACGTATCCCGCACCAGAAAATAAGAAAGATATTCTCGTTTATTCAACGGGGGAAGGTGGAAGTGGAGCTGAAGTCCATATCGAAGTTCGCCCTGATCTTCCTAAAGCTCGACTTGGAAGAGGTGGCGTCCACCACGTAGCATTTCGTGTTCCAAATGAAGAAGAGTACGATAAATGGGCAGAGCGCTTGAATCAATTTAGATTACCCAACTCTGGAAAGGTTGAGCGATATTATTTCAAAGCGCTTTACTTTAGGGAGCCGAATGGCATTTTATTTGAGTTATCCACTGATGGACCTGGATTTGCGACGGATGAACCGTTAGAGTCGATGGGTGAAGCGTTAGCCCTTCCGCCATTTCTTGAGCCAAAGCGTGCTGAAATCGAAGAGAAGTTAAGACCACTTGAGTTTTAATACAAAGAAGGACCTCTCTAGAGGTCCTTCTTTTTTGTGTGGCTTTGCGAAAAAAAGAGACCTAAAAGGTCCCTCTGTCATGCTATTTAAATACCCCAAATGGCTTTCCTACTGGTATCGTTACTTTTCCGAAATGCGTGTTGAGCACACTTGCAGCAGATCCATAGAAACTGAAGATCGCGATGAGGAACTCAGCAATCGCTGCGACTAAGTGCATCGCTTCAGGAGCGATTCCTAGCGTTGATAGAGATAGTCCGATGAAAAGAAAATCGATGAGAACGAAAATGATGAATAGCACTTTATGTGTTTCCATGGCACCGATCGTCATGAATAAGCTGAAGATCAAGTACCCGATGTAGGCGATTCCTAGCTGGTTCGGATCAACTGCGCTTGCAGCCGCATCTCCAAAGACTCCAAATTGGATCAACCACGAAGTGCCGACACCCATCCAAAATAGTCCGAATGCGCCAAAAGCAGTTGTGCCAAACGTATTGTTGTGCTTTGCGTCTAACACGCTAGCGAAAAGTTGTGCGATTCCTCCAAGAAAGATTGCCCATGGTAATATGAACGAAACGCCGTCTGTCAATCCGAGTTTTGCAGATGAAGCGACGAGTGTCACCATCGCTAATCCAAATAACCCGATTGCGGAAGGGTCAGCTACTTTAATTTGAACTTGCTGTGTTTGATTCATGATGTAACCTCCTATAAAACATACTTGACCACTTTACACAATAAAAGCTTTGTATGCAATAGGAAATTATATGGAAGCGCATTCTTTTTTTAGCACCGAATGAAGGGGTCAGTAGCTATTATCCGTCAAGAACCCCCGTGCACAATGTGCGCCGGGGGTCACTGTTAATGGGAATCTTTATGCTCTTGCAGCTTATCATCTTGAGACTCTAGTTCGACAGCGCTGATCGAGCCATTCTCTTCTGTTGAAATGAAAGAAATCATATTATCGCCTGCATGATACACATGGTAATATTCTCCTCTCAGCTCGTTTAAGAAAACTTCATCTGGCTCACCGAACTGACAGGTCAACAGTTCATAAGGAATCGCAGGACCTTCAGATAATGCGTTGTAGCGCATATTGAAGACTTTATCGTCTACCGTCATGTAGGCATACGTATTATCAAAGAAAGCAGGGATTCCTTCAAAATACCAATCATCATATTGAAGGGTAGGGTTTGAAGCTTTTAATTCGTCTTCTGTCATTCCGAGAAAAATCGTAGCGTTCTTTAAGTGTCCTTTCTCTGCAAAGGATAAGAGTCCAGAATGAAATGGTTCAGATGAACAGCTCTTATCTGCTTTTGCTGTTGGAAGTTTTGGAGGATCATCAGTCATAGTGAAGTCACCAGAGAATTCAACGGCAGCACCGTGGTAATAAAGGCATGACTCTTCTTTAAAGGTGATGACGTTGTCATTTATTTCGAACGTTCCTTTGCATTCTTGTTGATCATTATCCTGGAAGATCGCTTTGTTTCCGTTTGCTTTCGCCTTTCCAGTAAGCTGTCCAACATGTGCTCCGTTGCTTACGTCAAATGAGAACATAAATGAATCAGGTGTTACGTTATACACGCTTAAGTTACCGGTATCGAAGCTCCCATCGATGTAAAGGGCTTCTTTCCAGTGTGAGATGTCATCTTGTTCGTCAGCTTCTTCGGTCGTGGCTTCTGCATTATCTGAAGGTTCTTCTTCAGATGATGCTTCTTCTTCAGATGAAGACTCTTCTGTTGTTTCTGTACCAATAGGAATAAACGTATAAATACCGTTAAACGATACATCAGCGACGTTTTGACATCCCTCCGTTGCTGCTACTGCGACCGCTTCTTTTTCCTTCGTGAACGTGACCGTACATTCTCCATTATCAGGGTGTGTATAGACTGCTTGATCATTTCCGCTCGAATTCCCAGCTAATTCACCGACATCTTGTCCATCGTATGCAAATAACGAAAAGGCAAACGAATCTCCGCTTGGATCGGTAATATCAAGAGTTCCCATGATATTTCCGTTTTCTTCCCATTTGTACGTTCCCTCTGTCCATGATGGTGTTGTGCCGACTTCTACTGCTTCAGTTGGCTTTTCAGCTTCACTTTCCTTCGAGGCATCCTTTCCAGGAAGAAGGTTACAAGAAGCGGTTAGCATGAGAGAAAGGAATAAGAACATGAGGCGCAAAGGTCGCATAAGATTCCTCCCGAACGATAGATTTGGACTTATTATACATAAACCCTAGTAAAAGAAAGGGCTATCGGTGTCGAGTCGGAAAAATTTTTACTGTCTAATCTAGCAGAATTCCAATGTCTGCTTATAGGAGATTTCCAGGGAAATGATTGCAGGAAGTCGAATGATTTTGGTGGGAAGTCTTGAACGGTAAGCGTACATTGAAGCCGACAAAAACCTCCATGTCTTTTTAAAGTATTTTTGGAAAGGGTTTCTCCCACTTTGAATGGAAGATAGTAGGACGAATGTAAATGCTAGATTAAGGATGGTACCGATGAAGGGTACAAGTGAGAAAAACAGATGAGGAGTATCGGTATGATAGAAATCGTTGAATTTGTATATGAGGAAACTTTAAGGGAGAGCGCAGAGAACGTCTATCGCAAACATAAAGAGATCATCACACGAGCGATTCCGGGTGCTGAAGTTTATCATGTTGGCAGTACAGCCGTAAAAGGATCTTTAACGAAAGGTGATGTGGATCTCCAGGTTCGTGTAGATGAAACTGGATTTGAACATGCGAGGACGTTCTTAGACAAAGCGTACGCTCTGAATGAAGGAAGTAGTCAAACATCATTCTTTGGAGCTTATGAAAAGAATGATGAAGTGTTACCGCTCGGGCTACAATTGACGCTGAAGCATTCTGAGGTCGATCACTTTTTGAAAGTCACTGGTTATTTCAAGGAAAACCCGAGTCTAACGACGAAATATAATTCATTAAAATCTACTTTTCATGGGAAAGAGATGGAAGCATATCGTAATGAAAAAGCATTGTTTATGGAGGAGGTACTCCGGTCACCTGGCTATCTGGCTCTTTCACGAAGGTATGATCTTTATGAGAAGGTGAAAATTGTAACAGGTGAGAAGTTTGTAACGATCGAGGAGCTTGATCACGCATCCGAAAATGAGGTGGAAGAGCTTGTTGCAAATGTACTGAGCGATCCTGCTTTTAAAGAAAAAGAAACGCTGAACATTGTATGCAGCGGAGAAGAGATATGCAGTTTCCTCGTGGAGGAGGGATTTGTTCTACATGATGAGACGGTCCAGGTGACACATGATCTTCAGATGGAAATTACAGAATCATCCCCTTTTACGTTCGTCTCGCTAAACGATGGAGAAGAAGAAGTATTCAAAGATGTATGGGCTGATGCGATGTCTGGTTCATTCAATTCCAAGTCTTCTCTTACGATCGAGGATCATCTGAAAAGCGTTGAATGTGAACTTGGAGAGGGATGGAGAAAGAGCTGCCTGACCGTTTACGAAGGTGAAAAAGCAATCGGCGTCATGATGCCTCATATCGAACCCGGAACAGAAACAGAAGGACGGCTGTTTTATTTTGGATTAGTACCTTCTGAGAGAGGCAAAGGAAAAAGTAAAGAGATTCATAGACAGGGCTTGCGCTTTCTTCGAGACGATTTTGGTGCCAAATCTTATGTAGGAAATACGAGTCTTCGAAACATTCCCATGATACAAACGTTTAAAGCGAACGGCTGTCGTGAAATATCGAGAAATAAGGTCTATACGTTACGAAGAAAATGAGGCGGGTAGGTGATGAAAGGTGATCGCATATTTATTGAGGCATTGGGTTCCGTTTGCGATCGGATGTATCGTAGCGATCTCTTTAGTGGATCTACTGAAAGGTGAGCGAATAAGCTGGCCTTTCATCACGTTATTTTGTATCGGTAGTTTGATCATGTATATCATCCTCTGGCAATTTAAGAAAGGCGAAAAGGACAGCCATTATTCCGGTTGAAGATTGAGTGAGGATTATCGGTACCTTTCTTTGATGTGGTATCCTTTTACTATCGGTAACAAATTGTGAAAGGTAGTTGTACACTATGGATATTATTTCAGATAACATCATGGCGTTTGGAATTTTGTTTTTGATAATTGCCATTTTGCTTTCAAAGTTTACAAAGAAGAAGTGAGGGAAAGGCTTGAGGATTCGTTGCCTCAAGCTTTTTGTTTGGAGAGAAAAGGTGCAGGGCGTGCACTGGACGTGATACGATAAAACTATTATGTAGAAAGAAGGGTATCGATTGACGGAAAAATATTATTATGAAGATCCATACATACGCACGTTTGAATCAACGGTAGAAAAAGAACAAACGGACGAGAACGGTCACTATGTTGTTCTGACATCAACAGCCTTTTATCCGACAGGAGGCGGACAGCCTCATGATATGGGAACGATCGATGGTGTTGTTGTAAAAAATGTTGAAGAAGTCGATGGAGAAGTTCGTCACTATCTTGAATCACCTCTCAGTGGCCAAGAGAAAGTGAGAGGTGAAGTTGATTGGAACCGTCGCTTCGATCACATGCAGCAGCACGCTGGCCAGCATATCTTGTCTGCTGCGTTTGAAGAT
Organism: Alkalihalobacillus sp. CinArs1; assembly: GCF_947387515.1. Lineage (GTDB taxonomy): Bacteria > Bacillota > Bacilli > Bacillales > Guptibacillaceae > Guptibacillus. The sequence continues at coordinate 719,968 of NZ_CANDOB010000002.1, forward strand.
CTGTTCGGGTATAAAACGATCAGCTTTCACCTTGGAAAGGATACATGTACGATCGATCTCGACATTTCAAACCTCGTTGAAGAGGAAGCGAAGCGTGCTGAGGATTATGCGAACAATGTGATCCTAACAAACAAAAAGATCGTTGCAAAATGGGTAGCTCCAGATGAAGCTAAACAGTTTCCACTCAGAAAGCAGCTTTCTGTTACGGAGAACATTCGTCTCGTCATGATTCCAGATGTTGATTACAGTGGATGTGGTGGAACGCACCCCGCTTCTACTGGGGAAGTAGGCGGCATCAGCATCTTAAAATGGGAAAAACAGAAGAAGCTTGTTAGAGTAACGTTCGTATGTGGGAAGAGAATCATCGATGAGCTTTATCAAAAGCAAAAAGTGATGGAGAAGTTGACGAAAACGCTTAGCGTTCCTCAAGAAAACGTAGCGGAAGCGGCACAGCGTTTGGTTCAGCAAACGAAAGAGCAGGAGAAAGCGATGGACGATTTACGTGAAAAGCTCTTAGCTTTTGAAGCTGAAGCGCTCGTGAATTCGCCACTTCCTGTTGGAGACTATAACGTAGTTCAGCTCATCACAAATGAATATGGAATGAAGGAGCTTCAGAAGCTCGCGAAGATGATGCTGAATGAAAACTCTTCCGTTATCGTACTCCTTGTTAGCGAGGTAGGAGAGAAAATACAAATCGTCTGTGGTAGAGGGGCAGATGTTAACTTGGATATGAACCTTGTCCTAAAGGAAGTCTTACCTGTGATCAATGGGAAAGGCGGCGGAAAGAAAGATTTTGCGCAAGGTGGAGGAGAAGCGATACGATCTGCAGAGGATGTTTTAAAAGAGTTGATCTCGCAATGTACTGTCGATGTTTAGTTAAGAGGGGAAGCACGTAACGTGCTTCCTTTTTTTATTCTGGCATAATCAAAACGATTTGTTCAGTGTGTACGATCCATTCACACCCAGAGTCATAGAGCACGATGTGATCAGGCTGAACGTGAATAAGACTTCCTCGAAGCGTGTCTTTCCTCGTTTGGATGAGTAACGCTTTTCCTAGGGTAGCGTATAAGCGGTTTAGCATATATGGGTCAACACAAGCAAATCGGTTTTTACAGTTCATACTTTCATCCCCTTACACGGAAGCATTCGAACTCATCGTATGCACTAATGGATTATTTTGATCTGAAGTAAACTGAATAATTAAAAAATAACTAGCGAAGGAACAAATGTTCTGGTAAGATGAAAGAGAGTTTTGTATACATAATTTAGGAGGCGATCGAGCAATGTTTGAAATGACGATTCAATTACGTGTATCCGATATGGAAGAAGGTTTGGCTTGGTACAAAGAACTTTTTCAGCGTGATCCTGATTTTGTTCCTCACGAAGGTTTCGTTGAATGGGAGATGCTGCCCGGAAGTTGGCTGCAGCTTGCTGAAGGAACACCGACGGAAGGAAGCGGTCCGCTAAGATTAGGGGTAGAAGACATTTCAGCAGAGCGAGAAAGAGTTATGAAGAAACTAAACGTTGCTCATTTCGAAATACATTCGAGAGAAGAAGTTCCAGTAAAATGGGGAACGTTCACGGATCCATGGGGAAATCGCCTAGGGTTTTATGAATACCTTAACAAAGAGATGGAAGCGGAACGAATGCAAACGATTTTGGGATAACAGGAGGGAGCAGGTTGAGTTCTTTATTAAAGCGAGTCGGCACGACCTATATTCCAGTTGCAAATCCTAAGGATTCTTCAAAATGGTACCAAAATGTTCTTGGTGCTTTTGAAAACTATGTCGATCATGACAAAGCGATTCTAGATTTCGCTGATCAAAGCTTTTTTCTAGTAAGAGCGAAAGAAGGGGAACGATTAGGGTTTACCGATTATAAAGGTAATCAGCATTTTGGTGTAACGTTTGAAGTGGATGGTTTGAATGCACTTCGAGATCTGCAAGCTGAATTACATGAAAACGGTGTGAGTGTAGGGGAAGTAGAAGATCGCGGGCATGCAGGTAATAATTTTGTGTTCAAAGATCCTGATGGCAACGTGTTCGATGTGTGGAGCGAATTACGCAAATCATAAAGAAAACTCGTCCGATGTGGACGAGTTTTTACATATTCACTGATTTTGGTTCCGCTGCTTCTTGCTCTTTGGCCATTTCTTCAGGGCTTTTCTTGTTGATAAAGAAAGAGAGCAAGAGCCCAATAAAGGTGAGTGCGACAATGACGATGAACGCGACCTTTACACCATAAATATCTGGGTTAGCAGTAGATCCTTGCTGTGCGGTTTGTGCTGTTGTCGTCATGACCGTTACGAGGATGGCTGTACCAACAGACGCTGCGATCTGCCGCATCGTGTTATTCATCGCTGCACCATGTGGGATGAGTCGTTTTGGCATCTGATTGAGTCCTGCTGTCGTAACAGGCATCATCACCATGGAAAGTCCGAACATGCGGATCGCATACATCACGGTAAGGTAGGTGATGGTAGTCGTTGGATCGATGAATACAAAACCGACTGTTGATGCGGTAACGATCGTTAGCCCCGTAATAGCAAGTAATCTCGCACCGAATTTATCAAAGATTCGACCTGTGATCGGAGACATGAACGCGACGATGACCGCTCCAGGTAAAAGGACTAATCCTGATTCAAAAGCTGTAAAGTCTCTCATGTTCTGCATGTAGAGTGGAATCAGTGTTTCTGCACCGATTAAGCCAAGGAACATGATCATTCCGATTATCGTTGTAATGGTGAAAATCTTATCTTTAAACACTCTGAATTCTAGCATAGGATGAGACATGCGTAACTGTCTGGTGATGAAGATCGCGAGCGTAACGACACCGATCGCTAGGACGATAAGCGTAATTGGGCTATCCCATCCATTGTTTCCTGCGCTTGTGAATGCATAAAGTAAACCACCGAAACCGATGGAAGATAAGATGATTGAAACTGGATCCACCTTAGGACGTGAAAGCTCTGTCACATTCTTCATGATGAAGTATGCGATGATGATGATCATGATTGAAAGCGGTAAGATCGACCAGAATAATAAGCGCCACGAATAGTTAGCCGTCAACCATCCGGAAAGTGCTGGCCCGATCGCCGGAGCGAACGAAATGACGAGCCCGATATATCCCATTGCGGTCCCTCGTTTATTAACTGGAAAAATCATTAAGAAGACAGTTTGCATCAATGGGAGCATCACACCCGCACCAGCGGATTGAATCACCCTGCCCATCAGCAACATGCCAAAGTTAGGGGCTAATCCACCGACAACGGTTCCGACTGAGAAGATCCCCATCGCGGTAATAAATAGCTGTCTTGTCGTAAATCGTTCGAGTAAAAAAGCACTCACTGGAATCATGATTCCATTCACTAGCATAAAAACGGTCGTCAGCCATTGACCGGTATTTGCTGTGATACTCATTTCTTCCATAATAGGCGGAATGGCAGTGATCATAAGGGTTTGGTTCAATATCGTAATAAACGATCCTGCGAGTAATAAGGCAGCGATCAGTAATTTATTATAAGGTTGAGTGGTCGTCATTTAAACGCCTCCTTTCTAGTTGACCGTTGTTAATTTAAGAGTTTCGTTTACTAGTTTAACTGCAATCAATTATCAAATTATACTCCTTATTCAACCTCGTGACAAACACTCTGATCGATAGAATAGTAGAATTTTTCACCCAAAAAAAGAGCCGCCGAATCGGCAGCTCTATCGTCCATCTATTTCGTAATCGTATTTAGTTCAACTTCCATATTGCCGCGAGTTGCTCTTGAATAAGGGCATGTTTCGTGAGCGGCTTTTACTAATTCTTCTGCAGTTTGTTGGTCGATGTCTGGAATCGTAACCGTTAATTTCGCACTGAGTCCAAATGCACCATCTTCTTCTTTTCCGATGGAGACATGGGCTTCAACAGAGGTATCGTTTAGTTTAACTCGCTTCATTCTTGCCACCATATTGAGTGCGCTATCGAAACATGCTGCATAGCCAGCTGCAAAAAGCTGCTCTGGGTTCGTAGCTTCTCCACCTTGTCCACCAAGCTCCTTAGGCATACGAAGATCCATATTGATCACACCGTCTGAGGACTCAACCTTCCCTTGACGACCACCGTGAGCGAATGCTTTTGCTGTGTATAATGGTTTCATTCTAATCTCCTCCTGTTATTTAAGTTGTGCACAATTTAATTTTACAAAATATAATATACGGCACATCTTTCACTTTGTCAACGATTTAAAGTTGACTTCCTTGGCTCTTCAAGATAAATTGATTGTGCACAACTTTTGTAAAAGAAGGTGTTAAAGATCGAACAAAATGATCAATTAAAATTAGAAAATCAGCTTTGTTTTTCTGTTTATGCCTGTTCAAGAGAAATTACGAAGATGTATCGTCCATACTTAGATAAGCTCGGAATTACGTATCCTCAATACCTTGTGTTACTCGTTCTATGGGAACATCACGAAACAACCGTCACAGCTTTAGGTGCAGAACTTTATTTGGATTCTGGAACGTTGACGCCACTGCTTAAAAGGATGGAAGAGTCAGAACTTGTAAAGCGCGAACGCTCTAAAGAGGATGAACGAAGAGTGATGGTACGGTTAACGACCAAAGGAGAAGAACTAAGGGAAGAAGCTTCGATTATTCCGGATGCGATGGCAGCGAACAGCGGTTTGTCAAAAGAAGAGTTTAAAAATGCGTTGACTGGTTTTCAACAGCTACTCGATCACATACATTCTATTAATGATAAGAAATAAGAAAAGACCCGAAGCACATCGCTTCGGGTCTTTTCGCTATGGCCTATAAACCTTCCCGTGTTTATCAACATAGATCGTATAAAGAATGGTTCGCTCGAATTGTTTTCCTTTCTTTGTATCACCCTCAACGTCGATCATGATGTGATAGATTCCTTCACCCGCCTTTTTAATAGGGAAAGATTCTAATGCATGAAATTTCTTTGAGCTGATCTTCTTTTGTTTTACTTTGCCATTTTTACTATATTGAATCACGATGTCTCCTTTTAGAGATTCTGTCTCGATTGCAGAAGAATCAACTACTAATTTTACTTCGCTAGATTTCTGTTCATCGACTGTAATCCCATCATTAAGCTCACTATCGTAGGATACTTGCATCAAATAGCTTTCCTTCTTCCGCTGTTTAACGATTGCCTTCCATTTACCTGAACGTGGTGAATCTACTTTTACCTGATGGTGATAGGCACCTTGAAAGATTCCGCTGTCTTTCGTTGCTTTCAAGGTTGTAAATCTTTTGCCTTCAGGACTTTCAATAATGACGTCAGAGTCTTTGTTTTGACTCATCCAATCGAACGCAATGCTCTTAGCACCTTCTTCAACTTCGAAGGTTTCAACCTTTGTTCCTGTAAATTCGCCGCCCCTAACTAGTACATTCCCCGTTTCAGTTTCTTCATTAGTACCATTGAACGATCGGTGTGATGTAAAGGCAGGAACAGACTGAGTGAGGTAAGGCTCGAACAAGTTGAATGTAGCGTTTCCGTTCTTTATTGTTCCGTGATCCCACTCCCCAACTCGAATTTCATTCCCATATGGCAGTCTAGAACTTTTGACCGTAACTGCTCCATCATTTGCTCCGTATTGTCTTAAGTAAAGACCACCCCAGTAAAGCGAGCCACCGAAGCTACCCCAATCTGTACCACCGAATGTGTAGTAGGGCGTTAGCATTGTTTTTGAATTTGAATCTGTGATCGAACGAAAGTAGCTCATATATCCGGTTTGAAGAGAATAGGTTGCATCGTTTTTGGTACCGATGATTGCAGATAGCCATCCGGCCCAGCTGCTGTAGGCAAGGTCTGCGAGTTGTGAGCCATGGTGAGGGGTTGAAAGCGTGAAGATCTTATCAACATACTGATGTGCATTAGAATGAACGAGCGCGGACTGTGCATCGATGCCGCCTTTACTATGAGTGACGAGAATCATTTTTTTACCAAAATAGGTGTACATCTCTGATAGTTTAGTGGAAAGGAGCTGACCGTTGTCCCACATGTTTTTCGTCGGGTAAAGGTCGATGAAAGCGGTTTGATAGTTCTTGTTGTATGTTATTTCATCCATATCGTTCTCGTCGATCCATGTGTTAGAAGAGCTGTTCAACCCATGTACGAACACGATTGGAAGCGACCCTGACCGCGTTGAAAGTGGCTCATCTCCTATGTACCATTCACCAGGTGTCCCAGTTGCATCACCTTTTCCAAGAATTCCTGCATATGCATCGTTAGCGAGGGGCGGTGCAAAAAAGAGAAGGAAAACAAGTAACGGAATCAGTCTTTTTTTCATAAAACCCTCCTAATTACTTTATTTCATATTCTAACTGTATGAATATTCCATCAATACAACAAGAAACGATATCACTAGTTTAAAAAAGTTTTTGATAGGTCTATTGGATTGAAATGACCGGTATATCGACATATATCTAGAAGATGTGAGAATGAATGAAAATGGTATTGAGAAAGGTGGGTATATTGCACTAACTAAAGAGCTCCTTTTAGAATAAATGGAACTTTATGGGAGGTGAAATCGTATACCTTAGTAAATGCTACAAGGGGAGGGCACAACCATGCATATTCGGATGATCCTTATTGCGGTTGTACTTTTCACGCTACCTGCTTGCATTCAGTGGGAAGAAGGAGGCCAGAATACGCCTGAAGAAGCTGTGAAAACATACGACCGAATAGAAGATGAACGTTTTTATGAAACCTATAAAGTGAATGACGAGCTAGCGTTAGTTCTTCTGAAAGGAACGTATACAGAAGAAGCAATATGGCTTGCAGAAGTTCACTTTGTTCATGACAAAAATTTGTGGAGCGTACGGTCGATCACGAATATGAAAGAACCATCTGATGACATAGGAACGTTTAAAAGAATGTTTCTTAGCAAAGACGATGGATATAGCGTTGGTTATGTAAAAGGTGACATTGACGAGAGTAGCGTCGAAGACTCTAGCAACTATCAAATTGTCACTGAACTAGAAGAGTATGAAGAATGGAAGATTTGGGTGAACGAAACGCCTTTATTGTTTTAGGGAAGTTAGGATGAAGCCAGCGGCACAAAGATACCATTCATCTGAAACATGAAAAAAGCCACACCTTATGGTGTGGCTTTCACTGTTTAGTATACTTTGTCACCATTAAAAATGGAGTTCTTCACAACCACATAATCAACGTGGCGGAGAGCATCAAGGTTCTTACCACCTGCATAAGAGATCGCAGACTGCAGATCTTGTTCCATTTCAATGAGGGTGTCCTGAAGGGAACCTTTATGTTCTACGAACATTTTCTTGCCTTCAACGTTTTTCTTCTCACCTTTTTGAAATTCAGATGCTGATCCAAAGTACTCTTTCACGAGCTTTCCATCACGTTCTGTCGTTTCACCAGGGGATTCTTCGTGTCCAGCGAAAAGTGAGCCGATCATGACCATCGATGCTCCAAAGCGAATGGATTTTGCAATATCACCATGAGTGCGGATTCCACCGTCAGCGATGACCGGTTTGCTTGCAGCTTTCGCACACCAGCGAAGAGCGGCTAGTTGCCATCCGCCTGTACCAAATCCAGTTTTGATTTTCGTAATACATACTTTACCTGGTCCAATTCCTACCTTCGTTGCATCAGCACCAGCATGCTCGAGCTCTCTGACTGCTTCTGGTGTACCAACGTTTCCAGCGATGAGGAAACTGTGTGGCAAGTTCTTTTTGATGTGTTTAATCATTTCGATCACGGCTTCAGAATGTCCGTGTGCAATATCGATTGTGATATAGTCAGGGGTCAGGTTTTCTTCTGCAAGCTGCTCGACAAAACGGTATTCTTCTTCTTTCACTCCGATACTGATCGAAGAGATAAGACCTTGCTTCTTCATATCACTCACGAAGGAAAGGCGTCGCTCCGGTTGAAAGCGATGCATGATATAAAAATAGCCATTTGTGGCTAAATAAGTAGCGATTTTTTCATCTATGATCGTCTGCATGTTGGCAGGAACAACTGGAAGCTTAAACGAATGCTCACCTAGTGTGATCGTTGTATCACATTCAGAGCGACTGTTAACCACACATTTAGCAGGAATTAATTGAATATCTTCATAATCAAACACGTTTTCCATAATACACACCCCTAAATACGAATAATCATTGATAGTGTTAAAAAATTGTTCGTCTATTACTTAATGTACATGACAAAGGTTTCCATGTCAAAACTTATTTCAGCGATTGGAGGAATCATTGTGATTAGAGAAGCAATCAGTCGTGATGTGAAAGGACTCGCACATTTGATGGGAGAACTCGGGTATCCGACGAGTGTTGAGGAAATGGAAAAAAGAATGTGCATTATCTTTGAGAACCAGTACTACCAGACTTATGTTTATGTTGATGGTGATGTGGTAGTAGGGATGATCGGTTTTATGCATTGCTATCGGTATGAAAGTAGCGACTCGTATATTAGGATAAACGGTTTTGTCGTGGACTCACATGCTAGAGGAAAAGGTATCGGAAAATCCCTTCTTCACTTTGCAGAATCTTGGGCGGAAGAGAACGGAGCATCGTTGGTTACGTTGAATAGCGGTAACCGTCCTGAACGAATCGATGCTCATGCGTTTTATGAGCGGTGTGGGTTTGTAGGAAGTGCAACGGGTTTTTATAAAAAGCTCTAGAGGCAAGTTATTATTCTCGTCCAAACCGAATATAGTTTACTAGTATTCGCTACGATTCCTGCTTGAAGGGAGAGGACGGCTATTCAACAGCAGTCGATAGGTGATTTTCCGGTAGTGTTTGTACCTGGGTTATTTGGTTCGATGGGTGACGAGATCATTCCAGGCACAGGAGACTGGCACTTTGGCCTCGCAGGAATTGTGTACAAACCTTTCGTAAAGTTACTTGAAAGAGAACTCGGTCTAAAAGAAGGAGAAAATTTCTTCGTCTCCTATTACGATTGGCGGAAACCGATCGAGCATTCAGCGAGGCGGTATTTATACGATACGATCGAGCATGCGAAGAAAATAACGGGCAAGAAAAAGGTTGTCATCATAAGTCATAGTATGGGCGGATTAGTGAGTCGCTCCTATGTCGAAAGCAACTACTACAAATTCGATGTAAGTCAGCTTATCATGATGTGTACACCGAATGCTGGCTCACCTCCTAATTTTAGTTATTGGACCGGTGGGTCATTACCTGGCGAATCAGGGGATAAATTTAACCTTGTCCGCCTTTATATGGATGCTTACCTCTGGCTTTTACCGAGGGTGACCAACATGAGTAGAGTTGATGCGATTCATGAATTTTTTAAAGGATTGAAAGATATTACGCCAGGGGCTGCTTACGGGAATTACCTTTTTATGAAAAATAACGATGGAGAATTTGGTGTCGTCCCATATCAAACGATGAATACGAAGAACAACTTCCTTGATGGCTTAAACAATAAGAGAGAAGTGATGAAGAAAAGACATATTCCAATCACACTGATCGGAGGCATCGGTGAAGAAACCATACGGTATTTGGAAGTTGAACCGTCTGATTCACCTGATATCTGGATAGATGGAGAAGTGACGAATTCGTTGAAAACAGAGCTTGGAGATGGAAATGCGACGCTGAGTAGCGTGTTTTCGCTCGAAGGTGATAAACACATCTTTCAAGGTAGTCATAACGAAGTGCTGTATAAGAGCTTGCCGCTTCTTGCAAAAAAACTTGGACGATCATGTGGGGAAGAGAAGCCATATCCATCTTTCAATGATTATTCACTGATCATCTTGAAAGGGAAAGGGCACATTAAGCTGAAAGAGAAGACTGAACACATTAGTCATTTGTTGAGGCCAGACACATCGACGTCGATCGAACACCATATGTCCGTCGTTCGGATTAAACAAATGTCTTGCCTAGTCGTTTCTCAAGAGTTTCTACGTACGTACACGGTTAACTTTGTGCCTCACGAGCTACGAGATGTGGAATATCTCCTCATTAAGAAAGGGAAGAGAACGGAGAGTCGTATACACGTCAGTTCGAAAGATCCTATTCCTGTGAATGCATTGCTCACACTTTAAATTCCATAACGCAAAATGAAACAACGGATTATCCCGTTGTTTCATTTGGTTCAACGCCGATATAACATGCGATCCCTTTACGCATATACTCAGCGAGGCCTGCTCCATATTTGTCGATGTTACGTTTGAATCGAGCGTCCTTCACATAAAGATCTCCAAGTCGATAGAATTCCTCAAGAGTATACGAACCGTTAAAATAATCGCATAAGAAATGATACCATTCATCGATGATGCTCTGTGTTTCAATCGAATGTGGGGGAATCGACGTTAGACTAGCGATCTTTCTGTAAATGGTTTCGAGTGAAGTTTGCAATTCTTTCTTTTCTTCATTTGATAAATGGTTCAACTGACTCGTGCGAGCTTTCCTCATCTTCTGGCTTGCATACTGGCTGCGGAAGAACGCAATCGCTTCAAACCTTCCCTTTTTATCCATAATACGACCTCCTTCCATCCTTAAGGAGAAGGGGAATGTTATTTTAAAATATATTCTAGGGAATCAGGGAGTATGACTTTCTGAATCACGGCTGGTACGTTCGTGAATAAAATTTTCGGAAATGCACAGATTTCTTTTCAGAATTAATGTAAACTTATTATGATAGCTTGTCGATTGTAATAACTTCAGTAATGACATCGTTTTTTATTCCAGACGATTGTTATGGTATACAGAAGTGTTAGGCTAAACATGGTCTGGGGTTGAATGAGCTTTTACGAACAGTAGGAGTATCTTGTGAGCTTTGCTGAAAATGCTTTTATGTACAAAGTGATTGTTCGTGATCGGAGCCTAACTTGAGTTGATCATTTCAACATTTCGGTATCATTGTTATACTAGTAAGAAAGTTCTGTATATTTTCGTCTTTTACTATAAATAAATGAGGGATGAGGTTATGATTGCACAAAATCAATTAGTAGACTACCTCGACCAAAACCTAGACGAATATCTTAATAGCTGGAAACGTCGAGTTAGAATCTCTGACGATGATATTTATAAGGATAAGGTAGTCGCGAATGGAAAATTAATGTATCAACTTGTTAGAACCAATATCGTTGATCCGATCGATGAAAATAAAATCGCTGAACTTGCGAAGCAAATAGCGAGGGAACGAGTTGAAGCGAATATCAACATCGGGGATTTTATTTATAATGTAAACTTAGGGAGAAGTGTGTTATTTGACCATATGACGCGATCGGATGTTTCTTCTGATGATCTTCTTCCGATCCTTCAGTCGTTTAATGACTTGTTCGACACGTTTGCCTATCATGCGGTAACGGAATATACGAAGATCAAAAGTGATGAGTTACAGGAGAAGATTTCATACATAGATGAAACTCATCAAGAAAAGCTATCGATTTTGGGGCAGATGTCTTCAAGTTTTGTTCATGAATTTAGAAATCCCTTAACAGCCATCATGGGTTTCGTGGCAATCCTTAGGAAAGAAAATCCTGAAATGAAGTATCTTGATGTGATTGAGCATGAATTGAAACAGCTGAACTTTCGCATTTCTCAGTTCCTCCACGTATCGAAGAAGGAAATCGATGGGGTGGAAGAGGAAGAATTTGAAGTGGGGGAAGTCTTCAATGATATGATCGACTTCATTTACCCAAGCGTAGTGGACGTGGATGTTCACATTTCGAATAACATACCTAAAGGGTTACGGATTTTCGGGCAAAAAGATAAGATCCGTCAAGTTCTTTTAAATATCGTAATGAACTCGATCGATGCGCTTAAGGAAATCCAAAGAAACCGGAAGATCAATCTTTTCGGTGAGAAGCTAAAGGGTGAGATGAAGCTTCATATTTCCAACAACGGACCAGCGATTCCTGAGAAAAAACTCGATACGATCTTTGAGCCGTTTTATACGACGAAGGAGCTTGGCACAGGAATCGGTCTCTATGTTTGTCAAAAGATCATTCAGAACCATAACGGTCAGATCTCATGTAAATCAGATCAAGATGAAACAACGTTTACCATTACGTTACCTCTTTGTTAAGCTAACGTGAAAAAGATGTCATTTACTGGTAATAAGTAAATGGCTTTTCTTCGTGTGGAGATAAGGATGACCGGGTATTTTATTTATAGAAGAGGGGGTTAATTCGAACCCTTCGAATTTAATCGTAAAGGTACCGGAGGAAACGATGATCACTAAAAATGCAGGAAAGATGAGTAAGCATTATTTCGTATCTTAATTCAACCTAGTGATGAATGCCAAGGGGTTCACGATAGACGAAGCAAAAGCATTCACATTTAAGGAACTGTTCGATAACGACCAGAATGCCTATGGGAAGAGTACGTATCTAGAATTTGAAAAAGCGTATGAAGAGCTGAAAGAGGACGCTGACAGGACAAACTGAAAGGACAGGCAGAGCCTGTCCTTTTAGAATTTAGAGAATCGTATATTCGTCGTGCTTCGCAACAACACGTTTTTCTTCGTCTTCAGATACTTCATGCCATTCGGCTACGATCGTGTTGTTTAAAATGCTGATAACCTTAGCTTTACGGCTACCTATTTGTACGTCACTACCGATTTCTGGGAGTATAATATCGTTCTCTACCTCCACGTAAAACCCCTCTTTTCCATTTAGAGTAGATACTATGATAACATAAATTATTTCGCATTCCTAATAATCAGGGAAAATTACCCTTTATTGATAATGACAGGTTAGATAGCGCTTGCATCTTTTAGAGGAATACATAGATCACACCGATCATATAATGAACAATAGCCTATTCTCTCCCCCCTCGTTTAGAGGGGCTTTTTATGTAGAAAAATAACATGCAAAAGCTTCTGCACTCATGTACAGAAGCTGATGTGAGTTCTAGTAGTTACGGTCACGTCTGTCCTGGCGTCTTTGCTCGGACGGTTCTTCATCCAAATCTGGCTCTTCTTCATCCATATTGTTTGGAGTATCACGTTCGCCCGGCTGACGAATGTGACGTCTGTCCATGTCGTCATCTCTGTTGTTGTCGTAACGAACTGGATCGTAATTCACATCTTCAGGCTGTTGATTCATATCGTCTTGCTCTGGCGTACAAGCTGCTAATGAGCCTGTAGAAAGAGCAGCTACCATCGTTAATACTAATGCTTTCTTCTTCATATCTTTTCCTCCTTAAATTTGATGGAATCGATTCTTAATATCACCAGAGAAAAAGTTTTTACTCTTAAAAAAAGCAGGATATTATTGTCAATCACAATCTCTTTGATCATACAAAGAAACGAATGATTTAAGTGGGGTTCTCATATGATATAGGGCATGTGAAAAGAGGTGGAGAGTGGATATGTCAGAGGAGAGCCTGCCGTTTTGCGCACAAACGAACGATGTTGCGCCATTATTTCGAGCAACTGCTTACGATCCCATCAAAAAAGAAATCGTACAGGTTAGTCTAGAAGATTATCGCGGTAGCTGGGTCATCCTATTTTTCTATCCCAGTGACTTCACATTTGTTTGACCAACAGAGTTAGCAGCGGTCGCTGCTAGTTATCCTGAATTAAAAGCGATCAACACGAATGTATTAGGAATTAGTACCGATAGTGTTTATTCTCACAAAGTTTTTACAGAAGTTTCTCCTTTAGCGGCAAAAGTCCGATATCCCCTTGTCAGTGACCGAAATCATCAAATAAGCAAATCATATCGCGTTTTAGAAGAACAGACAGGGACAGCTTTACGTGGAACAGTGATCATCGATTCTGTTGGTATGATTCGTTCGAAAATGGTCTATCCTCCAGAGGTAGGCCGGAATTCATTCGAGTTAGTAAGACTTATTCATGCTCTTCAGTACCATAAAAAAACGGGAAAAGGTGTCCCGGCAAATTGGACGCCTGGTCAAGAGGGAATAACGATCACAACACAAAATATTGGTCAACAATAAAAGTAGCGAACTATTTTGCTGCTTTTTTCGTTTTATTATGTGAAGAGAGTGTGAAAAGATCGAACGGATTAGATAAGACTATCTTCCTAATACTGTGGTTTGGGTCAAAAGTAGGGACAATTTACGTCTGGAATGTGCTTTAATAGAAGTAATAGTTGGAATATCAATGGATAATCATTACTGAAATTGGAATTGAAAGATGCAGCAATCTTCAAACAACGATTATTCTATTACATACACCTCTTTGATTATGTGCTGTTATGACGCAATCGATTCTACAGTATAAATAGAACTGCTTTACCAAAATATTCACTCAACTGTTACGTAACTATTACTTAAATGTTACAATTGTATTACTATCCCAAAGAAAGTGTGGCTATAGTTATGTGTGGTTTTATAGGTGTTCTACGTACGGAACCAGAAAAATCAAAATATCAATCACAATCTGATCTAGTTAAAATGAACCAGGTCATTACTCATAGAGGCCCTGATGATGAAGGCTATTATACCGATGACCATGTTTCGTTAGGGTTCAGGAGACTAAGCATCATCGATATTGAATCTGGACATCAGCCTTATCACTACGAAAACGAACGGTATTGGATGGTTTTTAACGGGGAGATCTACAACTATGTAGAGCTTCGTGAGCAGTTAAAAAAGCAAGGCAAAACGTTTCAAACGGAATCTGATACAGAAGTAATCATCGCGTTATTCTCAGAAAAAGGTGTAGATTCGTTCGCTGATTTGCGCGGAATGTTCTCTATATTGATATGGGACAAACATGAAGATACCCTTTTTGGTGCCAGAGATCCGTTTGGAATAAAACCTCTTTACTATAAAGAAAAGGATCATGATGTAATCTTTGCTTCTGAAAAGAAAAGCATAACGCTTCTTCAAGAATTTGAAGAAGTGGATCCAATAGCACTTCAACACTATTTAAGTTTTCAGTACTCTCCGGAGCCAATGACACTCACCGACGGAATAAAGAAGGTCGAGCCAGGTCATTATTTCGTAAAAGAATTGAATAGACCTCTTCAGTTTCATCGCTATTTTCATGCGACATTCAACCCAATTCTCAACACGGATGAGAAAGAGTGGACGAAACGTATTCAAGATGTCCTCATCGATTCGGTGAATGTACATATGAGAAGTGATGTGCCAGTCGGTTCGTTCCTTTCTGGTGGTATCGACTCTTCCATTATTGTGTCACTGGCGAAACGAGTTAATCCGAACATCAAGACGTTTTCTGTTGGGTTTGAAAGAGATGGGTATTCAGAAGTAGATGTTGCGAAGGAAACGGCAAACAAGTTGAATGTAGACAATTATTCCTACATGATATCTGCCAAAGAATACATTCAAAAGCTCCCGAAAATCATGTTTCACATGGATGATCCTCTCGCTGATCCGGCGTGCGTTCCATTATATTTCGTCGCGAGAGAAGCTCGTAAGCATGTAACCGTCGTCCTTTCAGGAGAAGGAGCTGATGAGTTATTCGGTGGGTATAACATCTACCGTGAACCGGAAGCGCTTCGCATGTTCCAACCGGTTCCAACTAGTTTGAAAAAGATGATCAACAAAGTCGCGACCGTGTTACCAGAAGGAATGAAAGGCAAGAGCTTCTTAGAACGAGGTTCAACGGCACTTTCCGAGCGCTATATCGGAAACGCGAAGATGTTCGAGGAAAAAGAGAAAGAGAATCTGCTTCAAACCTATGATCCGAAAGAAACGTATCAGCAAATCACTAAACCGTTTTATCAAAACGTGCGATCCGATCATCCGGTAAATCAGATGCAATATATCGATATTCAAACATGGCTGCGTGGGGATATTCTTCTTAAAGCAGACAAGATGACGATGGCAAATGCGCTTGAGCTGCGCGTGCCCTTCTTAGATAAAGAAGTCTTTAAAGTAGCGAGTGAAATTCCCGTGCATGAAAAAATCGCTAACGGAACGACAAAATCAATTCTTAGAAAAGCAGCTCGTGGCATCGTTCCTGACCATGTACTCGACCGTAAAAAGCTTGGTTTTCCAGTTCCGATTCGACACTGGCTTCGGAACGAACTCTATGATTGGGCAAAGCAGCTGATCCACGTCAGTGAGACGGATTATCTCATCGATAAGAAAATCGTGGCGGACTTATTGGAAGCTCATGTTCAGAAGAAGGGTGACTATTCTCGAAAGATTTGGACCGTCCTAGTCTTCATGCTTTGGCATCAAATTTTTGTAGAACGGATTTATTCGTTCGAAGAATTGCAGATGGAAGATGAGATCGAAAGCAAAATAGCGGCTTTTCGTTAAATGAGAAGCAGAGCCTGCCATCATGTTGGCAGGCTTATTTTTGTTTTGTAGCCGCTGGCGGCACGTGGAATAAAGCTTATATCAGCGAAAATCTGAATTTATCGGCGAAATCCGTCTATTTATCAGCGATTTTTTAATTATATCAGCGAATGGGCGACATATATCAGCGAACTTTCAATTTTATCAGCGAAACCGTTGTGGTCTTCCCTGGTCAGACTGGCGTTCGAGGACCGGAAAGCAAAAGGGTTACATACGTGTTATGGATCACATGCTTCTCAATAAGTAAAGCCTGCCACAATGTTGGCAGGCTTTTTCATATTCTTAATTTTCCATTTTATGGCCCTCTGAACCGCTCTCACCAAATCGTTCTTCAATTTGGTGGAAATCATCTTCGTGACCCGTGTAATATGCAAGGCTATACAGTTTTTCAAGTAAATAATCTCGATCCAGATCATAGATAAGTTTTTCATCGATGTGATCCATGGTATTCTTACCAAATTCCCAAACTTCCTTCAACTTGTCCTTAGAAATCGATTGTGCAACAAGACTGAGTGCAAGGATAATTTCTGAGATGATAAGATAATTTTCACCAGCGTAGTGACGAATGTAACCGTAGCCGCGGTATAAGTAATAGCTAAAGCTTTCAGACTCCATGATAACACGTACACATCCATCAGAATCAGCGAGGTATGGAGTGAACGTGATATCATTTTCGACTTCAAGCAACAAATCAGCCATCTGGTGAATGATGGTGATTGCCGTCTTAGGGTCATCGTTACCAAGTGACTTTACTCCGATCTCAGAGAGCTTCGTCATACCCATCTTAATATCTTGGATCTCAGTTTCTTTATAACCGATTTCAAGAAATTTATGATACTTTTTCACGTTGATGTCTTTTGCACCTTCGCCCCAAAATGTAAAAAGGGAAGTGCCTCTTAAAACATAATCTCCAACTTTTTTCTGCAACTGTATTACAATGCGGTCTTTTCTTGCTTCTTCAATCATACTTCGAAAGTCAATCAATTGAATGTAGCCTGATTCAAGGGAACACGCTTCTTTTTCATTGATTCTCTCTTCTTTATCAAAATGAACGGGTGTTCCACTTCTGAATTCTTCGAGCTCATCTGATAATGACGTTCTCACGATCGAGATGGATTCTTTCTTCATGTTGGTCGCGATGTTATGTACCTGCATCCAGCTCGTCGCATGGTTGATGAACAAGATAAACGTCATCACGGTAATGAATGCCAGCATAAATGTAACTGCAGGTATGACAACAAAATTTTCTTCAGACTGGCTAGTGAGGAATAGGAACGTAATAAGTACGTACACAAAGCTTCCGTGGAAAATCCCGACAAAGTGTTGTGTGGTTCGATCTGCAACGAAATTAAGAAGCATCCGCGGTGAAAACTGTCCACTAAATGTTGTCAACACAACGAGAACGGAGTTTAAGGTGAAAGCACTTAGTGTTAAGATTCCACCGATCAGCGAGCTTACGAGTAATCTCGTCGGTTGTGTGCTTGCATGCATGAGCTCAGGAGTGAATTGCGAAAGATTAACTTTTAAATCGAGATATAGAGTGAGTCCTGAGAATAAGATTGCACAGATAATATAGATAGCTGGCATATACCAAAGGGTGGATTGAAGCTCATGCTTTCGCACACTCCTCGGCATATCAAAATATTTGCGCAGCTGCCAGGGTAAGAATTTTTTGAACATGACTGCGACTCCCTTCTACCGATGTCTATAGCGTTTTTCCCTTGGTACACAATGGTAAAACTTGAATTCTTTTTTTATTTTATTTTACATAAACGTGCAAAAGTGATACTCACTTCGCCCACGTTTAACGACAAGTGTTAAGAATGGATAAAAGGAGCGCATTCTGGAAAAAGTAAGACGTGAATCATCAATCTTAATCTTAGCTGGTAAAGTAGGTGAAAAAATGGGAGCCGAAAAAGTCATCCTTTATGTCATGTTTGTAGGTGGACTCTTGTTCTTTTTCTATAGTTTGCGCAAGCCCCCGATAAAGGATTGGCTACTCGCCTTCTTTATTACAGGATATTTTGCACTGATTCTCGGAGTCATGGTCGTGGAAAGCGGCATGCTGTCCTATCCCGTAACGATCTTTCCCTATTTTGATAGCAGCCCTCTGTTTGAACTCGTACTGTTTCCTGTATTAAGTCTTCATTATTATCAAACAACGTATCATTATTCGTTTAAAGGTTACCTTCTAAAAGGGTTTATGTATACGTCGATCCTAACCATTACTGAAGTTTTACTTGAGAAATTTACAGATTTAGTTCAGTACAATACGTGGAAATGGTACTACACCTTTATAAGTGTTTATGTATTTTTTGTCATTATCCGATGTCTTTTACAATTCATTAGTAATTTGCCTGATCAAGAACAAAAAGGAACACACTAGAACGCTCTAGCGTGTTTTATAAATTCGTTCCACCAGATTATTGAAAGAAAGGGGAACCATCTACCTTACTTATAGAGTATGTCCAGGGAGTGAAACTTGCTTGGACGAGCAACCTGATGCATGTGTCACGAATGTATGAATGACGCCAAAGTATTAAATACTATCTCCATACCAATAAAGAGTGGGGGTACACCTTATGTTCAAGAAAGTTACCTGGTGCCTGAGCCTCATGTTAGGTCTCGCACTATTGATTCAAGGACCTTTTGCAAGTGCACAGCAACCTTCTTATGCGGAATGGGGAAAGATTGCCATTCAAGAAACGAAGAAGCAGTATCCTGAGGAAAGTGTTACGGAATATACGTATGATGGCAAGGTGTTTATTTCTGATGAAAGGCATCAATATAATTTCGACTTTACCTTAAAATCGAATGGGATGAAGAAAAATGTTCGTGTATACGTACTCGTAAACGATAAAAAGAAAGAACTGATCGACGTTTATTTCGATGATGTAGAAGAGTTTTAACGAGAAGCAGCTGGAGACAGCTGCTTTTTCTGTGGTAAAGAAGGGATTTTTGCCTTTAAAGGGAATTATTATCTAAACCTACTGGGAACAAAGGAGAGAGAGGAATGAATGTAATCAGAAGTAAGAAAGATATCGAAGAGCTGCTCATGAACTTTAAAAAAGTGGCAAACTATGATCCAACCGGGGAGAAGCATTATATTGTTTTTGATGACAACGATCGGAATGGCCAATGGACGGTGATGAAATATGATGAAGCGACCTATTCCGTACATGGAAAGGGAGAGTCCTATTGTGATAAGGAGGAAACGTTCGTATCGATAGAGGAACTTCAAAAGATGCTTTGGGAAAACCGAAAAGCTGTGAATAAGCTGGTAAGAGAGGCAAAGGCTTTGATGGCGTGAGTCAACGCTAAGCTTACACGTTTTTGTTCAAGTGTGAACAAGCATGTGCGAAGAATTCTATACGTGATTCTGTTATTATTAACCTTTACAGAAATTCACATCGTATAGATTTGAGGATTTAGCATGATTGGTGTTTTTATCGATATTATTGTACCAGTATTTATTTTGATCGGAATCGGTGTACTGCTTCACCGGATCTTTCGGTTAGATCTCTACACGTTAGCGAAAGTGAACATTTATTTCATCGTTCCTGGCTTTATCTTCTTAAAGCTCTACGAAACAACGTTTTCTCTTTCGCTGTTCATCTCTGTTCTATCGTTCTTTTCATTTTTCGTTGTGCTCCTCTATGTGATCTCTTTGATCGTTAGTAAAGTGTTTCGGTACAGTAAGAGTGTACGGGCATCCTTCACGAACAGCATTTTGTTTTATAACTCTGGAAACTACGGCGTACCAGTAAACGACCTTGTCTTTAAACATGACCCGTTCGCAATGTCGATTCAGGTCATCATCCTTACTTGTCAAAACATCTTAACGTTTTCATGGGGAATCTTCACGTTAAAAGCCGTCGATGGCAACAAGCTGAGTGCGGTTATCGGATATTTCAAAATGCCTGTTCTTTATGCGATGGTTTTTGGAATAAGCCTTAATGTAACGAACGTAGATGTGCCGGAATTCATCTTGATTCCAGCTGATTACATTGCAGATTCCATGGTTGCGATCGCGCTAGTAACACTTGGTGCTCAGGTCGCACAGCTTAAATTTTCAAAAAACCTTTCTGTTGTGTATGTGAGTTTGTTTATTCGTTTGATCCTCGGTCCGGCTATCGCGATCGGGCTGATCTACGCTCTTGCTATGGGAGGGGTGACCGCACAAGCGCTCTTAATATCATCCGCGATGCCAACAGCGGTTAACAGCGCCATCATCGCTCAGGAATATCGAAACGAACCAGAGCTGTCTGCTCAAATCGTACTCGCGTCTACCGTTTTCAGTATGGTGACCGTAACCGGGGTTATTTCTGTCAGCAGACTGCTGTTTTAACGCTCAATACTTTTTACTTGACGAATCGATCATGCTGATCTAAAGTTAGAATTACAAACGAACGTTCGAAGGGGAGTAGCTTTTACAGTAAAGTCGTCATTTCAGAGCAAGGTGCTCTCGGCTTTATTGGCAGCGAATAGCTGTTAGCAAGACCTTTACCGTCTATGTGGTAAAGGACTCCTCATGAATAACCTTTGCCAGATGTGGCAGAGGTTATTTTTGATTTGGAAGTAGAATTGAAAGGGGTGAAAATATGACTGCAATTGTAAAACGAGCAAGATTGTTCTTCAAAGTGAAGAAGTTTATCCCGTTTTTGTATGAGTACTTTACGCGCCATGGTGGTAGGAGGAAATGGCTCTCGCTACTCGCAATCCTTGGTTACGTTATTCTTCCGTTCGATTTGATACCAGATTTTCTCAGTATCTTTGGAATGGTGGATGATGTTATGATTCTGACATTCATTCTTCACCAAATCGTGAAACATGCACCAGCAGAATTAAAAGAGAAATATGATTTTGACTATTGACACTATTTAATGAATTCTATAATATTAAGATAACAATTTATCGTTTCTCCTAAAGGGGAGTAGCTTTTACAATAAAGTCGTCAAGACAGAGCGCGATGCTCTCGGCTTTATTGGCAGCGAATAGCTGTTAGCCAGACCTTTACCAGACGGTAAAGGTCTATTGTTTGGCCTTTACCACAGTGGTAAAGGTCATTTTTTATTGGATGATAAGTTGTTGCTTGAGCCCAATCAAAATAAAAAATGAAGCAAGGGAGATCATTATGAGGAAAAACTTATACTCACAAAATAAATCACTTTCATTTAAAGAACTTGTTAAACAAAATAAAGAAGATTTGATGCATGACAAGAAAGAAATGGACCGTATCGATCGTCAGCTTGATGAAAAGTATGATCGTTTTCACCGAAAATCGGTTGTTAAAGGAGGGAAGTAGCACGTGCTCCTAAGAAAATCGATGTGTTTATTAGGAATTGGAGCAGCTAAAATCGATCTTGTCCTTGAGAAGCTAAGCTTCAAGCGAGGTGAACTCGTGACGGGTATTTTTGAAATCACCGGTGGGACGATCGAGCAACGAGTCAAACGTGTAGAATGTGATCTCGTTTACATTAATCATGCTGAAAAAACGTCTCGGATCGTTGATTCTGTCACAATTTTAACGGTAAAAGATGTACGGAAAGAGCAACGCGTTACGATCCCATTTTCTTTCCGAATTCCTGAAAATATACCTGAAACTGAAAAGCGTACATCTTACAAGTTTTCAACACGTCTTGTGTTCAATGAAGGTGTAAAAAGCGTGGATCAAGATCAAATAGCGATACAAGTTTAGTAGAAAAAGGGGGCGAGATGCCCCCTTTTGAACTATTGCGGCAGCCGTACTGTTTTAAAGTTTACAAACTTCCTGATTCCAGGCAAAACTGAAGCTCGAGTAAGCACATCTCTTACATAAATGCGCCACCATGAGTCAGGAAGGAAATAGTTTGCGAACTTTCTGGCGGAGCGCTGTAAAGCTTCGATATCACTGTGTAAGGACTGTTCATAGTGGGCAAGGGCTGTTGACAAGTCAGTTTGGTTTTCTAAAGATTTTGCAAGAGTGTAAGCACCCGCCATCGCCATGGAAGCCCCTTGTCCGGCAAGTAATGAAACGCATTGGCACGAATCCCCGACAAACGTAATTCTCCCGTTTCTCCATTCTGGCAGTTCTACCTGTGACACTTCATCAAAATAGAAATCATCCGCATCTACACTTGCTTTTAGTAAATCCGGAACGATCCAATTCATATGACCGAATTGCTCATGCAGTTGATGAAAGGCTCTTTCCTGGGTTACATGCCCTTGTTGTTCAGGGTAGGTATATAAAAAGAATGTCGCTACTTTGTTACCTCGAATCGGGTAAACAGATACTTGAGCGCCTGGCTCAGAATACGTATAAAAGCTTCGTCCAGTTTTTGATAGAACGGCGGGATCATCGATGATATACGCTGCAGTGTAATAGCCGATGTAACGAATCGAATTGTTGAAAGTTTCATTGAATGCTAGGGAGCGAACGGAAGAACGCATTCCATCTGCGCCGACTAGAAGATCAGATGTTAATGTGGACTCGTCAGTCAAGGTGACGTATACATGATCGTCATCTTGGTCGATTGAAACTGGCGAGGAATCGAACTTCACGTTTACTCGGTTTTTAACCTGCTTATATAAAACACTTTCGAGGTCACCTCTCATGAAATTAAAGTGTTTATCGTCCATCAGTTTTCGTAGTTTTGGATAAGGGATGTCATATTTTTTCTCTCCGTCGTTCTTCATGAATACAAGCGAGTCGATCGGATAGTGGATGTTACGAAGTTCATTCATCAAGCCCATTTTTTCAGCTACTTCATAACCTGGGCCAAAGAAATCGATCATATAGCCTTCTGTTCTTAAGGATGATGATTTCTCGAGGACCGTTACGTTGTCTCCTTTTTCACTTAGCCAATAAGCTAACGTCAAACCTGCAATTCCTCCCCCAACAATGCAAACGTCCATTTTATTCGCCTCACTTAAAAATAAATTTAATCTTTTTCCGAATTCGTTCTGTCGTTTCTGAAATCTTTTTTTCCTCGATATAAAGAAAGAGGAGGGCTTCATACATCACTGAGCTATAGATCACTTCAGCTGCTGTTGAAGAGTCAAACTGGTTCTCTAGTTTGTTTGTGTTTTTTAACTCCTCAAGTAGTTCGACCAATTCATCGATGAACATGAAATCTAATTCCATCAGGCTCGATAAGAACTCTGGTCTCTTTTGATAGGCATTCATTGAGGCTGTGAGCACTTCACGAAACAGCCGTTTATCGAGTAAGCTGATGGTTTCAAGACGGTTGAATAGATAGGATTGAACCGTTTCTTCAGCTGTTTCCTTCATATGATAAGGAGGTGTAGAGTGGTCACCACTACGGATAAAATCATCTTTCATCACTTCGATCAGGATATCCGACTTCGTTGGAAAATAATTAAATACTGTCCCAGAGCCTATTTCAGCATGCTTTGCGATTTGCTCTGTCGACGTATGATCAAACCCATGCTGTAGGAAGAGCTTTTTCGCAGATTCAATAATTCTCCTTCTTGTCTCCTGCTTCTTCTGTTCACGTAATCCACTCATGTAAGATTCCTCCTAAATAAAAATATGAGTGCGCTCATAAATGAGTACACTCATATTTTAAGGTGTTACGGAATGAAATGCAAATGGCACGTTGCTCTCGACGCCATTCGACCTAAACCGGGTGGTGACAGGCACCGTCTTTACGTAAAGTATTCGAGTTTTGCATCGGGGAAGAACTTATCGATATAGCCTCCAAGTGTTTCTTTCATGTCTTCTTGCTGCTCTTTTTGGTAGACATACTTACCGATTCCGTATTTACCCCATTTCCATTGGCGTTTTTCTTCTTCCATCTCAAGCTTTGACATCGGATAGTTCTTTTGAATAACGCGCTTGGCTGGTTTTGTAAAGCGATGTTGGATAAGTTCGAACGTTAAGTCCTTTGTAGCCTTCTTCGGTAGTTTTGCTTCGAGTTGTTCAAACAACTCGAGGTAGCCTTGTTTCCAATCATCATAAAGGTAGATCGGTGCAACGATGAAACCGAGCGGGTATCCTGCTTCAGCGACTTTTGCTGCAGCTTCAATCCTCTCATCGAGCCTTGAAGTACCAGGCTCAAGAAACTTAATCACGTAGTCTGCGTTCATGCTGAAACGAAACCTTGTTTTCTTGTTATGTTCCGCGTCAAGAAGGTGATCAACATGCGCGAATTTCGTTACAAAACGAAGTTTTCCGTATTCTGATTTCCCAAAGTACTCGATCGCGCTCTTTAAAGTGTGCGTAAGATGATCGATCCCTACGATGTCAGATGTACAAGATGCCTCAAATCTCGTTTGCTCTGGAGCACGTTCCTGCATATACTTCTCAGCCGCATCGAAGATTTCATCCGTATTCACATACGTTCGTATGTAAGGTTTGCTTCCCATCGTCGTTTGTAAATAGCAATAGTGACAATGACCCATACAGCCTGTAGCAAAGGGAATCGCGTATTCTGCAGAAGGCTTCGATGTATCGAACTTCAGCGTTTTCCTAACTCCAACGACAAGCGTTGACTTTGCCACTCGATACTGCTGGAAATGGTTATCACCCGGTAGATTTCTTACTTGGTTATGAGAGGTTGTTTCACGTATTTCGATGCCCATCTTCGTAAACTTTTCTTTTAACTGGCGACCGAGGGGATATTCGGTAGCGCGGGGTTCTATATATACGAGCTGTGGAACAAACGGTTTAACCAATACAGTTCCTCCTTCCTTAAATGGTTTTATTATCCGAAGTACATATCGAAAGCTTGCTGTGCCTCTGTTTCTGATTGGTAAATCGCAATATCTGAATTCAATGGATAATAGGTTTCATACAGAAAGAGTGCAAGTTCACCAGGGTGGTCGGGATCATTCACGACTGCTGCTTGTTGGATGTTAGCGACGTCGTATGTATGTGGATTTCGATACATCACATAAACGATATCTCCCGCTTGGTATTGTGTTGGATCGTTGAGATTCATTTTTCATTCACTCCTTTTTCCTACCTTCATTGTTCCTAAAATGAGGAAATTGTTGCAAAAAAACGGTTGGTAATTCTTGTTATCTAGATGTGAGGCGCAATGTGAAATTGTAATGTAGTCGAAGGCCTTTTTTTAACATCTTTTCACTCCTTCTTACATATTGTGTTCTGTTGACCTATTATGAAGGAGGTGCGTGGAGGTATGCTGAAGTTTCTTAAGAAATTACTGCCTTCACTTAATGAAAAGTTCTTGTCACGATTTAAGCTCTACAGGAGGCTAAGAGGGGGCGTATGGTACAAAGTGTCTGATCGCGTTGTGCCAAAACACAGCCTTTGGGTAAGGGAAGTCGACCACGAAGCGTATTATGTATGGAAAAAAGAAAACTACAACAAAACGGGCAATTGAGCGAACAGCTCAATGCCCGTTTTTATTCTTTCGACATATGATGAGTAAAAACGGGTGGTGACAGGCACCAAATGAACAAAGAAGAATTCACTAAAAAAGAAGGTAGCGTCTTTCCTGGTAAGACGTATGTTGAGGCGCTATTGACATATGTGTTCGAAGATCAGCGTGATTATTTATTTCATGCGATGTTTCAAATCCATAGGGCGCATGTTGTGATGCTCTCTGAACAGGGAATCATCAAGAAGAAAAGTGCCAAGGTGATCCTTGACTGCGTGAATCGTCTTGAAGAGATGGATGTACGTTCACTATCCTATTCACCAGAGTTTGAGGATCTGTTCTTCATGATGGAATCGACGATAAGTAAGGAAGTTGGTCCGGATTTAGCTAGCGCGATGCATATTGCGAGGAGTCGAAACGATATGGGTGAAGCGATGTACCGTATTGTGCTGCGTGATCACGTTCTTTCGCTCATCGGTGACTTGATTTCGATTAAGGAAGGTATTATCCAGCAAGCAGAGGACCACATCCATACAGTAATGACTGCTCATACGCATACACAGCCCGCACAGCCAACAACCCTCGGGCATTATCTAGTAGCAGTGTATGATGTTCTTGAGCGTGATTTGAATCGGTTTTGGGATGCATTTCATACCATAAACCATTCCCCTATGGGGGCAGCGGCGATTACGACGACTGGCTTTCCCATCAACCGTGAGCGGGTTAGTGAATTGTTAGGTTTCGAAGGTGTGATGGAGAACTCATACGATGCGATCGGCGGCGTTGATTATTTACTCGATCCTGCTACTGCCATTCTCACATCGATGACGAATACCGGTCGCTGGATACAAGACTTCTTAAGGCTTGCTACGGTTGAAGTGGGGATTTTACACGTTGCAGCACCTTACGTGCAAGTAAGCAGTATCATGCCGCAAAAACGAAATCCCGTATCGATCGAGCATGCTCGCGCGATTGCTAGTAGTGCTATAGGTGAGGCGCTAAGTGTGATTCAGATGATTCACAATACGCCGTATGGAGATATCGTCGATACGGAAGATGACTTACAGCCCCATCTTTATCGCGGATTCGATAAAGCCTCACGAGTGTATCGCTTGATGAATGCCGTTATTAGGACGATGGAAGTAAATAAACAAAGAGCGCGTTCCGAAGCGTCTCAACACTGTATTACGATTACAGAGCTCGCAGATGTATTGACGAGAGAGAAGGGTGTATCCTATCGTGAGGCTCATAAGGCTGCGAGTCATTTAGCTAGAAAATGTGTTGATGAAAATCGTGAGTTAGCTGATTGGAACGTAGGAGAAGTAAACGATTTGTTGAAAGCGCAAATAAAGATGACAGTGGCTCTTTCAGATAAAGAGTGGAAAGGGATCGTTTGTCCTGAAGAATTTGTTCGCAGGAGAAGTGTAAGAGGAGGCCCCAACCCTACTGAAGTAAAGAGAATGATCGAAGTGCGAAGAGCTACATTGAAGAAACATCACGATGAGTGTGAGAAGATAAAGGGACGCCTATACGAAAAAGAGCAGCAGTTGAAAAACGTTCGACATTCGACATGAAACGGGTGGTGACAGGCACCAAACAGGGCACCAAACAGAGGGGGTTAGTTACGGTGGATGCGAAGGAAATCGTCACGTTCATTAAGGAGTTAGAGAGACTGAAGGAAACGACGAGATCTGCGTATACGAAGAAGGGAAGACGAGAGAGCGTTGCTGAGCATTCTTGGAGGCTCGCGATGTTTGCACTTGCACTAAAGGATGAGCTAGAAGGGCTCGACATGAATAAAGTGATTCAGATGTGCCTCGTTCACGATCTTGGAGAGGCGTATGATGGAGACATTTCAGCAACGGTGAAGGTGAATCATGATAAAAAGATCAAAAAAGAGGAAAAAGGTGTCGAGCGGTTAACGGATGCTTTGCCAGAAGAAAACCAAAGCGCGATCTTAACGTTATGTAAGGAATATAACAAAGGAGAAACGAGCGAAGCAAAGTTTGTAAAGGCACTCGATAAGATGGAAACGATCATTCAGCATACTCAAGGAACGAATCCACCAGGGTTCGACTACGAGTTCAACCTTACTTATGGGAAAGAGTATGAGCTCGATCACCCTTTAATGAAACAGGTCAGAAAACTCATCGACCTCGAAACGAAAAACAAAATTGATGAAGGGAAGCCGTAAGCGAGTATCCATAAGGTGCTCGTTTTTTACGTTGAATTCGGTTGCATTTTTCTGAAATGTATGGATTTTAGTTTCGGGGTTGCGATTCTTTCAAATGCCGGTAAAATAGACGCGAGGTTTTTCAGTAAATGTTTCACATCATACTTGGCCATGTGAAACATATCATGATAGTAAACTGACTTTCGTCCTCATTCGAGGAACAATACATGTCAGAAAGGGGCACAATAACATGAATCGCACAGTGGTCTGTCCATGTGAAGGGATTGTTGAAAAAGTTTATGTGAACCATTCATCCCGTGTGTACGAATGGGAGCCGATGTTTGTCATTCGCGATGGACAGGGCAACGTTGAGGATGTCACGCTCAACGTAAGTGGGCAAATCTCTGAACTACACGTACAAGAAAACGATCGCGTGACGTCTGGCGTCATTCTTGCATCGATGAAAGAAGATGACTTCGTAACAGGTAGCGATTGATCTCGCGTTTTAAAGCCGGCATAGCCGGCTTTTTGTGTAGATGGAACACTCTGATTGTGGTATAAAGAAAACACAAGGAGGGGTGCTTTTATGCTTCAGCCGTTTTTGTATAATCACCATCTGAATGTCATTAGAGAACAAATTGATGTTTTATTATACAACGTTAGCCATCTCGTTGATGCCGACGTGAAAGCTGCCGTGCAGCATACGATCGCAGATAAACTACTCGCTCTGTTTCCTACCCTTTCAAAAGAACAACATGCCTTCATCGACGAAATCCGTTACTTGGACGTTTCTGAAATCGAACACTTTCTTGAAAGAGCACAAAAAATCGTTATTCCTTTCCCAGAGCTAGCGAACAACGAAATAGAGAAGCTTTTTCGTAAAAGTAAAAAAGTAAAGCTTCCCTATTCTTATCCTAGAACGATCACCTATCTTGGTTGGAATGATATACAATCAAAACGAAAGTATCTTATTTATCCATATAAAGGCGACCTCGTCGGCGTGGAAGGATCTTATACGATATTAAATCAGAGGACAACCTGTTACTTATGCGGTCGGTATGGTGAAGTTGCGCATGTATCGTCCCGGGTCCATGATCATGAAGACTACCACACGGTCGGTCACTATATGTGTGTAGACAGCGTCTTGTGTAATGAGTACCTGAAAGATACGGCTCCGCTTGAAGCTTTTTTTGAAAAAGTTCATAACGAAGCGTTGAACGCATGAAAAACACCGCCTTTTCAATTGTGAAAGGGCGGTGATTTTTTATTGGAAAAAGTTTTTAATCCTTTTTTGCGTTAAAAGCTTGCTAGAACCTCGATTATCTTGTAAAGTACTCCGTAGATTACATCTCAGATGGACAAATGTTTTTGTTTGGAGGACACTATGAAGAAGATTGGACTACTACCACGAATTCTTATCGCAATTGCTTTAGGTGTATTAATTGGAGCGTTTCTACCAGAATGGACAGTAAGATTATTCGCGACATTCAACGGTATATTCGGTAACTTCCTTGGATTCGCTATTCCGCTGATCATTATTGGATTCATCGCACCAGGAATAGGTGAAATTGGTAAAGGTGCTGGAAAGCTGATCGGGGTCACGACGACGGTTGCGTACCTTTCTACTTTTCTAGCAGGATTACTCGCATTCTTTGCAGCTCGTAACCTTTATCCTATTTTTCTTACAACTGGCGGCGCAGCTTCAGAGATGGAAAACCCTGAAGAATCACTTCTAGAGCCATTTTTCCAGGTGGAAATCCCGCCGATGATGGGCGTTATGACAGCTCTTGTACTAGCGTTTACGCTCGGTTTAGGAATGGCTGCTATGAAAGAAAATAAGCTTAAAGGCGTTATGGTTGAATTTAGAACGATCATCGAAAAAGTAATCAGCTACGTGATCATTCCGTTACTGCCACTGCACATCCTTGGTATATTCGCGAATATGACGAGTGCTGGTCAGGTGCAAACGATCTTAAGCGTGTTTGCAAAAGTTTTTGTCATGATCATTCTACTTCATCTAACGATGCTGTTGATTCAATATAGCGTGACGGGTGCTGCTACATCGCGAAATCCTTTTACATTATTAAAAGGGATGATTCCAGCGTATTTCACAGCTCTCGGTACACAGTCATCTGCCTCTACCATACCGGTTACGCTTAGGCAGACAAAGAAGAACGGTGTACGCGAAAAAGTAGCGGACTTCAGTATCCCGCTTCTAGCAACGATTCATCTCTCAGGAAGTACGATCACGATCGTCTCCTGTGCGATGGCTGTGATGCTATTAAATGGACAGGACCCAACGTTCGCTTCTATCATTCCTTTCGTCTTGATGCTAGGAATCACGATGATCGCAGCACCTGGTGTTCCGGGTGGAGCGGTGATGGCCGCGATCGGACTTCTTGAGAGCATGCTAGGATTCGATGCAACGATGGTATCTCTTATGATCGCACTCTATCTTGCACAAGATAGCTTTGGTACAGCAACGAACGTTACGGGAGACGGAGCACTATCAAGTCTTGTCGACAAATTAACGTCGAAAAAGAAGAACGTACAGTCCGTTGCAAAAGCGAATTAGAAAGAAAGTAAGAGCAAGCTCAATACGAGCTTGCTCTTTTTTCTATCGTTAGACTCATTTTTTTAGAAGAAGTATGACGAAAGGTGATTCTATTCTCTTATGTGAGTGATGGTTGCGCTCATTGATCATGAGTATTGTACTAAAAATCCAGCTAAACAATCTTCTTCTTCCATTTTTTCGAAACCGAACAGGTCTAACGAATCAAATCCTATTATTTGACAGGAAAGGAAAAAATAATAGCGAAAACGTGACAGGAATCTTATAAAAACTGGAGGACTTATGATGAAGAAAAAAATGATTCCGATTGTCGTTTCAGGGATGTTGGTCGTTTCAGGAGGACTGTTAAACGGTGCTACCGTGGGAGCTACTGGAAATGGGCCGGGTTATAACGGTAATGAAACGGTGAAGAATGAGCGATTACATAGCTATGAGGAAATGGTAAAACTGCTCGAAAGAATCGATAAGCAGTCTGATGCACTTGAGCTTGAAGTTTATGGTCAATCTGTTAAAGACAGGGATCTTTACCTTGCTAAGTTTGGAGAGAACGAAGAAAACCCTACAATTCTCTTTTTAACACAGCAGCATGGAAACGAAACGCTGACGACAGAAGGTGCGTTAAAGGTTATCAAGTATTTGAGTACGAACAATAAGGAAGTGAGAGAGCTTCTCCAAAACGTGAACGTACTCATCGCACCGCGATTAAATGTAGATGGTGCTGAAGGGGACGTAAACTTTTCCCTTGAAGATTACGCAGCTGGTACACATACACGATACAATGCAAACGGCGTAGATTTGAATCGCGATCATGTTGAACGAAATCAGCCAGAAACAAAGGCATTGCATGAGAATGTTCTACAGAAATATGAGCCGGAATACATGGTGGACCTTCACCATCAAGGTACCGAAACGACGCTAGGGGATACTGATGAACTTGTATCCGGATCGATTCTTTACCCAACGAATGAAAACGTAGATGCTGAGGTGCGCGAAAAATCTAAACAGCTTGGTGGCGTGTTGTATAATGCGATCGAAGCAAAAGGATACGGGACCTTGTCCAAGTACGTAGGGGGAACAGCACCTACAATCAGTCGAAATGGTCTTGCGGTTGAGTATGGCATCTCTACGCTTCTTTTTGAGATGAGAGGAATGGCAGATCACTATTACGAGCCATATATTCTTGGTCAAAAAAGTAACGGTTATTTGATCAATCAGGCTGTTACCGGGATGAAAGCCGTGATCAAAGCGATAGCGGATGGATCGATTGAGTCTCAAGATACATCGTTCTGGGATACGCTGCCTGAAAGTGGACATAAAGATAGTGAATGATCGTTAACGATTGTTAGGCTGATAATAATTGAGGTGGAACGATGAGGAGCGAATTGGCTTCTCACTTTGAAGACGAGGCAAACGCCTCGTCTTTTTTTATTGTATAAAGATAGTGACTTTTTAAAATATTCCCCTTTATTTCCAAAATCTACTATGTCTATAATAGAGCTATTACATTTACCAGAAGGAGCTAAAGAAGCAGATGAACCCGATTTTAATGGATGTACGCACTGAGCTAGAAACGGAACGATTACTTCTACGTATGCCTCAACCAGGTGATGGTAAAGTCATCAACGAAGCGATTCACTTTTCAATGAAGGAACTATCTCCATGGGTAGGATTCGCAAGAGAAAATCCAACGGTTGAGGATACAGAGATCAATGTTAGAGAGGCACATATCAAGTTTTTAAAGCGAATAGGGTTCAGGTTTCTGATATTTGAGAAGAAGACAGGTGAATATGTTGGCACAACGGGTCTTCATAATCTTGATTGGGATGTGCCGAAGACGGAAGTTGGGTATTGGATTAACACGAAGTTTGGCGGACGCGGTTACATAACAGAAGCTGTTGGTGAACTGACAAACTTTGCGGAGAAAGAACTCGGCATGAAACGAATCGAGATTCAATGTGACCTGAAAAACAAAAAGAGCCGTGCAGTACCTGAACGACTCGATTACGTGCTTGAAGCGACTTTACGAAACGATGATGTTTCATTAGATGGATCTGGATTATCGGATACGTGTATTTACGCAAAGGTGTTCTAAGGAAGCGCTTTCTATCATTCGCCTGCTTTTGCAATCATTAGTGATTGTGCGCTTCCTTCAGATACAGCAAAATCAGTAGTTTGCGAGATTAAGCTAGAACGATAAATCATCTTATCTGTGATGCGAGTGGCGTTTTGTTTATCGGCGAGAGTAACAGTGCTGTCATGGATGACTGCAGGGATAAAGGTAACTTCATAGTTGTCCACAGTGACGTCGATCTTAGCGATAACCGTGTCAGCGGTATCACCCTCAACGTAGTCTGGGAATAAAAAGTTGCCGAGTGAGTATAAGATCGGCTTCCCATCATAGTACTCCATCCCTTGCAGCACATGAGGGTGTGCACCAATGATGATGTCGGCCCCCGCGTCGATCATGCTGTGTGCAAAGTTTCGTTGACTATCGCTAGGCTGGATCGTCCGTTCAGCTCCCCAGTGGATATACACGATCGTCGTATCACAGGTGGCTGCAGATTGTTTGATATGCTCGATCACTCGGTCTTGCTGGTACCCGCTAGCGAGTCCTCCATTTTCATTTGCGTACCATGAGATGGTTGGCAGAACTTGCGAAAAACCAAGAATATCGACTTTGTGATCATTGATCGTTTGCGAGTGAGCACGGTACGCCTCACTTTCGTTCGTACCAGCTCCGACATAGTTCAGGTCTGCTTTTTTCAGTAGATCGATCGTCTCATGTAAGCCTTCTCGACCGAAGTCCATTGCGTGATTGTTTGCGAGTGAGACGACGTCAAAGCCAGCGTCTTTAATTGCTTTGGCTGAAGCGGGTGGGGATTGAAACGTGTACAGCTTGTTCTCTTTTATCCCTGCTGTTCCAATCGCTGTTTCTAAGTTCATGATGGCGAGGTCAGAATCCTTGATGATTGGGGAAATATGTTGAAGTGGAAAGTTTGCCCCCTTCGAGCTCATCGCTTCTTTGATCGACCAGTCGAACATCGTGTCCCCTACGACTGTAATCTCATAACTAGACGATTTTCCTATAAGCTCTTTCGAAAGATCTCTTGAAATCTCTGAATGAACGTTAGAAGAGTTGACTGCTTCTGATTGGTTGAAAGGATTTACAGCTACTAGACTCAGCACACCAACGACGAGCAACAAACTTACTAGAATAACCAAACGTTTCATATCTACACCTCAAAGTTATAAAAAATTAGGAGTACAAGGTAAATTATAACATGGAAATAAAAGTCTTTAGACCTATTTTTAGGGAGTAACTGGTAAAATTTTTACAGGTGAGAGGAGAAGTGTTTTGAAAAAAGGGATCTGGTTATTGTTAGTTATGTTCCTTCTAGGAGGCTGCAGTGTTGAGTTTTCGATGGAAGATGAGCACCTTGCTTACCTTTCTCACAAGGTGGGAAACGACCATGAAAAGATGTTTGAAGAGATGAATATGGGGATCATATTAAACTATGATCTTAAGCTTACAAAAGCGGATAAAACGTGGGTCACAGTTTGGGTCGAGGGCTACCGAGATGGAGAGCCGATGACACCGTCACGTCTAACTGAGCTCTCTTATGGGTTTAGTCAAGAGGAAGAACAAGAAGGGAGCGTTGGGTTCGGCATCATCCAACCTGAAGAAGGAGAAGAGTTAGTTTCTCTGTATGCACCAGGTGCCACAACAGGTCCTGAAGTGATACCAAATAACCCCATAAATACAGACAAACCACACGGATACGGATATACGCTGGAAGAGAAGATCACGCTTGATTCTGGAGATACAAAAGTGATTGGAGCGTACTATGAAAGTGAGCAAGATAATATGATCAGGTCGGTCGATATGCAAACGGAAGAAGGCCTCAAAGAAATGATTCATGATGAGCATGTTGTCCTACTTTTGAAGATTAAGGTCGAGGAACGAGCGGGAGAAAACTGAAATGTGTTAGTATTTAGATAAGTCGAACTCCAAACGTAATAGATAGACACATAAATGTAGGAGGATTTTGATGCTAAGTAAACAAGGATTTGATCTATGGGCGAATGAGTACGATCATTCTGTACAGGTAAGTGAAGAAAGCGATTCCTATCCATTCGCTGGCTATAAGGAAATCTTGAATGCCATCTATAACGAGGTCATGTCGACCGAAAAGGCAAACATCCTCGATATCGGATTTGGGACAGGTGTTCTTGCGAGCAGGTTGTACGAAGCCGGACACGACATAAACGGTATCGACTTTTCGAACGAAATGATTCGGATCGCTCAGTTGAAAATGCCATATGCGCAGCTGATCGAATGGGATCTTACACACGGACTTCCTGAACATTTTAAGAAAAAGCAGTATGACGTTATTATCAGCACATACGCTTTGCACCATATTTCTGATCGTGAGAAGGTTGCATTCATTAAAGAACTCCTTCCACAGCTGTCAGAAAACGGAAAGATTTTGATCGGTGATGTGGCGTTTGAAAATCGCAGGAAATTAGAAGCGTGTCGAAGCGAAAACCTTCATCACTGGGATGATGATGAATTTTACTTTGCTTTTGATGAACTAAAAGCGGAGTTAGAAGGATCGTGTAAACTCGAATTTCACGATTTCTCCCACTGCGGCGGTGTGATACAAATCTCAAACTAAGAAACAGGTGAGGATGCTTAGGCATCCTTTTTTTTATGAAGGATTTTCACGTTGCTCATCGAATCAACTATCAACATGTGAGGTGATCCGTTGGAAAGCTCGACT
Organism: Alkalihalobacillus sp. CinArs1; assembly: GCF_947387515.1. Lineage (GTDB taxonomy): Bacteria > Bacillota > Bacilli > Bacillales > Guptibacillaceae > Guptibacillus. The sequence goes on from NZ_CANDOB010000002.1 coordinate 755,082, forward strand.
TTATTCCGTAAGCAACTAGCACACAAATTGTTTGTAACCATCTTGATAAGCTCCTATTTCGTTTTCGGAATCCTATCCTTCTTTGAAGCTGAAATCTCAAAATCTCCTATACTCACGACAATGTTTTCAATAGTCGTGATCATTGTTGGGATAGCAGTCGTTTACTTCATTAAACTAGCAATGAAAAAAGGAAGGGCTGCCGTAGTAGGTTTGTTAGCTTTTTACCTATTCTTTCTAGTAACAAAAGTCATTATCTACGTAGCAACATAATGTATCATTAGATGTAGTTGCTTTTTAAACTAGAAAGTGAGGGTACACGATGAAAAAGTGGATCATTGCTTGTTTTGTCATGTTGTTATTGACCGGTTGCGCTGTGGATGTGGACCAACCTAGCACCACTTCAGACGTGCCTGAAATTGAAGAAGGGGATCGGTATTTAAGCGAAATCAATGCGCTAAAAGGGGATTTTCTAGATATCCCTGAGTCCATAGAGGAAGAACGAGAAGCAGTAGAAACAACGGTTGTTTCATACGATATTGTCGGAGATCACATAGAAAATCATAATGTTCTAACAGAAGAAGAAGAGTATCTAGAATATACTAAGCAACACGAAGCACATGAGGCGCTTTGGAAGTTATTTGCTGACTTAATCCCTTCTGAAGACCGCAGTATGGTAAAAGAGTTCTTGATCTTTACGGATGGGAAGGATGAAGTCCTCGGGTATGTGGAACCACTAGACAATTCGAAAGAGTGGCGTCTCGCGATCGATTATGAAGATACAACGAACGAGAAGGATTTCTATTATACGCTCGTGCACGAATATGGTCATCTTCTGACTTTGAAAGATGATCAGGTGAATGCGACGAATTTAGAGGATGAAGATGAAGTAGAAGAAGCCTTCATGGCATGTGATGATTACTTTGCATTCAATGGGTGTAGTAAGGAAAATTCGTATATGAACGCCTTCTTCCAAACGTTTTGGTCCGATTATTATGAGGAGTGGCTCGATAAGGAAGTTGAATGGAACGAAGAAGCGCAGGTCGCGTTTTATGATGATTATGCGGATCACTTTTCAACCGACTATGCAGCGACACATCCTGAAGAAGATATCGCAGAAGCGTGGACACATTTTATCTTTTCTACGAAGCCAGAAGGTGATACGATCGCTGAGCAGAAAATAGCTTTCTTTTATCAATTTCCTGAACTGATCGAACTTAGAAAAGACATTCTTTCTCAATTGAATGATTCATTAAAGGAAAAGTAGTAGATAATCGTAATGAGAGTTTGTATTAGAGATGAAGTATTTGCCCATTAATGGTAAAATAAATGATTGTGTAAAGCTGTTTTTTGCGGTATGCCGTAATAATAAAGATTTTAGACACGAACAGTTTTGATTATAACTATAATAAAAATAAAAGGTTCGAGTACGATTACACAATCGAACATGTTCATAAGTGAGGTAAGTAATGGATAATCAACGTGTGTTTAACGACCTGAGAAATAGTTTGCCTACAGCAGATGTCAGATTGAATGAACCACTGAATGTGCATACGTACACACAGATGGGTGGAGAAGCAGATGTGTTTGTTTTTCCAGGTGGTGCGGAAGATGCAAGAGCAGTGGTGGAGTATGCCAATAAGCATGATTTACCGCTAACCATTCTCGGTAAAGGATCGAATGTCATCATCCAGGATGGTGGAATCCGAGGAATCGTATTGAATATCTCGACGCTTGACAAAATTGAACGAACGGAAGATGCGGTCGTAGCAGAAGCAGGCGCTCGTATCATCGAAGTATCACAATTCGCCTTGAAAGAACATTTATCAGGACTAGAATTTGCATGTGGAATTCCTGGTTCCGTTGGTGGTGCTGTGTATATGAACGCTGGCGCGTACGGCGGCGAAGTAGCAGACTGCCTCGAAAGTGTGCTAGGGGTAACAAAAGACGGCAAGCTTGTTCGTCGAAAAGCAGAAGAGCTCGACTTATCGTATCGTCATAGTAACGTGGATGAAACAGGGTTCCTCGTACTTGAAGCAACATTTCAGTTGAAAAAAGGAAACTATGACGACATCAAAGCGATTATGGATGATCTAACGTTTAAACGCGAAAGCAAGCAGCCGCTCGAATATCCTTCTTGTGGAAGTGTGTTCAAGCGCCCGCCAGGCTTATTCGCTGGAAAGCTCATTCAAGATTCAGGCTTGCAGGGAACAAGAATCGGTGGAGCGGAAGTTTCCAAAAAGCATGCAGGCTTTATCGTTAACATCGACAATGCCACTGCAACAGATTATCTGAACGTGATCCATCACGTGCAGAACACTGTAAAAGAAAAGTTTTCGGTCGATCTAGAACGTGAAGTAAGGGTCATCGGTGAGCCGTTGAAGGAAAAAGATGCTTCAGAATAGAATATGGTGAAAGGTAAGAAGGGATGATGTGATTCATCCCTTTTTGCTTTATATGAAGGAGGATCAATCGTGAGAAAAACGACAGTCGGGGTGGTCATCATCTTATTTCTCGTCATTGCTTTTTTTTCAAATAACTTCAGTCTGCAATCTACTGTAGATAGCTGTATAAAAGCAAACGGGGAAGCGAAGATAGAGAAGGACTTTCTCGGAATGAATTGGAATGTAAAGTGCGAGCTTGAATAGGAACTTTTAAAGGAGTTGGAAGAGGATGAAGGTTAGAGAGATAAAAGCAGAAGACGTTGAAGGGTTCTGTAAGATTAGAAATCAGGTCGACGCGGAGTCACGATACATGCTGTTTGGTGCTGATGAGCGAAAAGCCGATGTAGAGGAAGAAAAGAAGAAGATTGCGTCGATGTTGAGAAATGAAACGTCTACGATCTTTGTCGCTGAACAAGATGAGAAATTGGTAGGTTATTTAGTCGCTGTTGGAAGTGAAGCAAAGAAAAAGCGTCATGCCGTTTACCTCGTCATCGGTGTACTCGAAAAGGCTCAAGGCACAGGAGTCGGAACGGCCCTTTTTAACAAATTAGAGGATTGGGCGGAGAGTAAAAACGTACATAGGTTGGAGTTGAACGTCGCGACCCCGAACGAAGGAGGGCTCGCGCTATACAAAAAGTTCGGCTTTGAAGTAGAAGGGTTGAAGCGACATTCGTTGCTGATGGATGATACATATGTAGATGAGTATTATATGGGGAAGCTGCTGTAAAGAAAAATACGAATCATAAATTCAGTTTAAACTCTATATAAAAAAGCTTGGCAACGATGCCAAGCTTTTTTCAACTGTTTAGTACGGATCTGATGGATGACTCTTGTCCTCAGCTTCACATACAGCTTCATCGAGTACGGAGCCGGTAGACTTCTTCATTTCCTTCAATCCGTTCATGACTCGTTCCCCGTATTCTTTATCACACTGTGTAAAGTGTTCGATCATCTTCTCTTGAATCTCTTCTCGGCAGTCCATGAGTGCACTGACGAGGTTTGAAATCAGTTCCTCTTGCTCCCAGTCGTTTAGTCTGCGATACGTTTCTCCCGCTTGACCGTAGTTGTTTTCACGAGGAATGCTTTTTCTCGATAAATTTCCTTCAACAAATGGTTCATGTTCCACACCTGGATTCGCTGCTTCTTTCAACCCGCCGATCAAAGAAGGTTCATAGTTGATATGTGGGTTTTCATCTTTCCCATAATCAGTGCGGTTGTCCATCTGGCCGCCGCTCTGGTTCGTCGAAACATGTTTCTTCGGCTTATTGATCGGAAGTTGTAAGTAGTTTGAACCAACACGGTATCGCTGCGTATCAGAGTAGGAATACGTCCTGCCTTGCAGAAGCTTGTCATCAGAGAAGTCGAGCCCATCGACCAATACCCCAGTACCAAATGCTGCTTGTTCCACTTCAGCAAAATAGTTCTCAGGGTTTTTGTTGAGCGTCATCTTCCCAACCTTATGCCAAGGAAAATCCTCTTTGTACCAAAGCTTCGTTGGATCGAGGGGGTCGAAATCTAGTTCTGGATGCTCGCCATCCTCCATGATCTGTACATAGAGCTCCCATTCTGGATAGTCTCCTTCTTCGATCGCTTGATACAAGTCAGCCGTCGCATGATTAAAGTTCATCGACTGAATGTGATCCGCTTCATCTTGTGAAAGGTTGCGAATTCCTTGGACGGGTTCCCAGTGATACTTTACAAGTACAGCTTTTCCTTCTTCGTTCACCCATTTGTATGCATGGACACCAGATCCTTGCATATGTCGAAAGTTTGCTGGAATGCCCCATGGAGAGAACAGGAAGGTAACCATGTGCATCGATTCAGGAGATTGGCAAAGGAAGTCAAACATTCTCTCCATATCCTGTATGTTCGTTACAGGGTCAGGCTTGAAGGAGTGCACCATATCAGGAAACTTGAGAGGGTCACGGATGAAGAATACTTTTAAGTTATTTCCTACAAGGTCCCAGTTTCCGTCTTCTGTATAAAACTTAACTGCAAATCCTCTAGGGTCTCTCAGCGTTTCTGGTGAATGTGTGCCGTGCACGACCGTTGAGAACCTTACAAAAACAGGCGTTTTCTTAGCTTCCGTAAACACTTTTGCACGTGTATACGTCGAAATCGGTTCGTCTCCTACTTTTCCATACGATTCAAAATACCCATGCGCACCTGCCCCTCGTGCATGAACGACGCGTTCAGGGATTCGCTCTCTGTCAAAATGGCTGATTTTCTCAAGGAAATCGTAGTTCTCAAGAGTGGTTGGCCCGCGACTTCCTACTGTTCGGACATTCTGGTTGTTCGTGACAGGATGTCCCTGCTGGTTTGTTAACGTCTCGTCCTGAGGCTTTTTCTTCTTTTCATCCATAAAGCTCCCTCCTTTTATTCACGATTTCAGTTATCTCCAACCAGCACCTTCATATTCACTTTGCAATACAATTTATTGGGTCATTTTGTCCATTATTTAAAAATGTCAACAAGTCATCTGCCGAATTTGAGTTTGGAATTCATTGCGAACGCTTTCTTATGGCCTTACTATTGGAATTAACAAGTAAAACATTTCGCAAGGAAAGCTAACTGACAGGATCTAATAAAACATGTCAACAAGTCTTCCCTGCGAAAGAAGAGGAGGAACTATCATGAGCGACCAAGAAAAATCCGGTTTCAAAGTGAAGATTCAACGGTTTGGTAGCTATCTAAGCGGCATGATCATGCCGAACATCGGTGCATTTATTGCATGGGGACTTATTACAGCATTATTTATTCCAGATGGTTGGATTCCAAATGAACAATTAGCATCACTTGTTGGTCCAATGATCAACTACTTATTACCACTCTTAATCGGTTACACTGGTGGTAAAATTGTTTACGGCGCACGAGGCGGAGTAGTCGGTGCGACAGCGACGATGGGTGTGATCGTCGGAGCGGATATTCCGATGTTCCTAGGTGCGATGGCGATGGGACCACTCGGTGGTTATGCGATTAAGAAATTCGACGAAGCGATCAAAGGCAAAGTCAAATCCGGTTTTGAAATGCTAGTTAACAACTTCTCAGCAGGTATCATCGGTGGTATTCTGACGATCCTCGCTTCACTAGCGATCGGACCAGTTGTACTAGGTTTAAACAAAGCACTTGCAGCTGGAGTAGAAGTCATCGTAGATGCTGGACTGTTACCACTAGCTAGTATTCTAGTTGAGCCAGCCAAAGTATTGTTCTTGAACAACGCGATCAACCACGGGATCTTAAGCCCGCTAGGAATCGATCAGGCAGCTAGCGCAGGAAAATCGATTCTGTTCCTATTAGAAACGAACCCTGGACCTGGACTTGGAATTCTTCTTGCTTTCTGGTTTGCAGGAAAAGGTTCAGCAAAGCAATCAGCACCAGGTGCTGCGATCATCCACTTCTTCGGTGGTATTCATGAAATTTACTTCCCGTACATCTTGATGAAACCAGCATTGATCATCGCAGTGATCCTTGGGGGAATGAGCGGCGTATTCACATTCGGTATTCTGAATGCAGGATTGATCGCACCACCTTCACCAGGTAGTATCTTTGCACTCATGATCATGACACCGCGTGGAGGATACCTTGGGGTTATCGCAGGTGTTGTTGTCGCTACACTCGTTTCATTCCTAGTTGCATCCTTCATCCTTAAGCGATCAAGTGACTCTGATGAAAATCTTGAAGAAGCAGCAGAAAAGATGGAAGCGATGAAAGGGAAGAAGAGTAGCGTAAGGTCATCACTAGGCGCGAAAGAAGAAACGTCATCCGACGCAACTGTTAACTACAAAGACATCAAAAAAGTTGTATTCGCATGTGACGCAGGTATGGGCTCAAGTGCAATGGGTGCGTCCGTGTTGAGAAATAAATTTAAAAAAGCAGGTCTTGAGCATATCGAAGTGATCAACACATCGATCAGCAATCTTCCGAACGATGCAGATCTTGTTGTCACTCATAAAGACTTAACAGATCGTGCAAAAGCGAAGCTTCCAAAGGCGCATCACATTTCAGTAACAAACTTTATGAACAGTCCGAAATATGATGAGCTTGTAAGTGATCTTTCAGGGGATAAGCAGGAGGAAGAAACAACTAGCACGAAGGACACTGAAGTGGCTGCAAAAGACATTCAAAAAGTCGTGTTTGCATGTGACGCTGGAATGGGGTCAAGTGCGATGGGGGCATCTGTTTTACGAAACAAGTTCAAGAAAGCAGGACTTGAAGAGATCGATGTATCGAACACATCTATCAACAATCTACCAGATGATGCAGACTTAATCGTGACCCACAAAGACTTAACGGATCGTGCAAAAGCGAAGCGTCCAGACGCTGAGCACATTTCAGTGGCGAACTTCATGAATAGTCCTAAGTACGATGAACTTGTTAACATGCTAAAAGACCGTTAACAAAAGGATAGAGGTGAACTCACATCTTTATATCAGCAAGGGAAAGAAGTATTCTACAACTTTTGCTTGAAACAGACGATTTCTTTACGGTGAAAGAAATAGCTAAGCAACTCAGTGTTAGTGAACGGACCGTTCATAGAGATTTAGCGGGAATAGAAGATGTTGTGAATCACTACGGATTGACATTAATAAAAAAGGCAGGGGTGGGTGTCCAATTCGATGGACATCCCTCTCAGCGTGAAGAGCTCAAACGGTACTTGTACAATTTAAACATTACCGAGTATACACAAGATGAAAGAGAAACATTGATACTCTGTAAACTTTTAGAATCCCATGAGCCTATTAAACTCGTCAGTCTTGCGCATGATCTCAGGGTCACCGTGGCAACGATCAGCAACGACTTGAACAGAGTAGAAGAATGGCTACAGAATATGCAGCTTTCTTTAATTAGAAAGCGCGGGTATGGTGTTCAGGTAGAGGGTGCAGAAGCATTGAAGAGACATGCGATCAGTTCTCTGCTTGCGACAGAGTATAACGACTCAGACTTCTTTACATTATTGCAGCGTTCGATTCAAAACAAATCAAAAGGTGACGTGATGGAGTCTGCTTCAAAGCAGCTTCTTGGGCTTGTTGATCACGAAAAGCTGCATCAAGTCGAAACGATCGTTAGGGAAGTAAATAATGACCTATCTCACATGATGGCAGATAGTGCCTACATTGGTCTCATCGTTCATTTAACACTTGCGATCGAACGAATTCAGCAAGGTGAAAAAATCGAGATGGAAAGAGATTTTCTTTCCACTATGAAAGAAACAAAAGAATTCACGATTGCAGAAACGATCAGCAAGCGAATGGAAGATTATTTCTCTGTTCCGATCCCTGAAGCTGAGGTCGGGTATATCACGATGCACCTCAGAGGAGCAAAGCTTCGGAATTCAAGCAGTTATTATTTAGAAGAGTCGAATTATCCGATCACTGTAAAGGCGAAACAGCTGATTAGAGAAGTTAGTGATAAGACGAACGTGGACCTTGTGTCGAATGATTCTCTATTTCAAGGGCTTGTAACACACTTAGGTCCAGCGATGCATCGTCTCAATCAGAAAATGAGCATCCATAATCCACTTTTAACGAAAATCAAAGAAGATTATCAAGAACTTTTCGTTATCATCTCGGAGGCTGTTGAAAATGTCTTCAAAGGGCTTTCCGTTCCCGATGAAGAAGTTGGATTTCTAGTCCTTCACTTTGGTTCTGCGCTTGAAGGTCGAAATAAGAAGAACGATCTGAGAATTCTTGCCGTTTGTTCTAGCGGAATCGGAACGTCAAAGATGCTCGCTACAAGGCTCAAGCAAGAATTTCACGAGATACATGATGTGAAGAGCGTCTCGCTCTTCCAACTAGAAAAAGAAGATGTCCATGCGTTCGACCTGATCGTGTCGACGATCCCTTTAACGGAGTTGGATGCAGACTATATTGAAGTGAGTCCGTTTCTATCTGAAAAAGAAGCAACAGGCATCCGAACAGCGCTTCAACGATCGACTGGATCAAGCAAAAGAGTACTTGAACGTAAAGAAAGCGCCTTTCAGTCAGGGAGAGAAGCTGTATCCTGGTTTACGCAAACAGCCTCATACAGCGAGGCAGCAGCTTCTATTATGGACCATTTCCTTCTAACACAAGCTAAATCAGATCAACTAGAAGACTTGTTAATAAACGAATGCAGCCGACTGCAAAAGGGTAATACCATTACGAGTTCAGCTTCAGTTACGGAAGCAGTTCTAAAACGCGAAGAATTAGGCGGCGTTGGAATACCAGAATCTTCTCTTGCGTTGTTTCATGCGCGTACAAAAGAGGTTCTTAAGCCGACATTTTCAATGATCAGGTTGGAAAGTCCGGTTAAGCGAAGCGCGATGGATGGAACAGAAATCGATATGAAAACGATTCTGTTACAGCTTGCACCAGAAGAAGCAACGTTAGAACAAATTGAAGTGATGAGCTTCATCAGTACCATCATTATCGAAACTGGTGAAACACTCGCTTTGTTTGAACAGGAAGATGAGGAACGAATCAAGCTCTTTCTAGCAGAGCGTTTAAAAGGATTCATCACTGAAAAATTAAAATCAAAGGGAGAAAACTAATATGGCTAACGGCATTTTAACGAAAGAAAATATCGTATTGAACGAAACTGCAGCAACGAAGGAAGACGCGATCCGTCTTGCAGGAAACATTCTTGTGGAGAAAGGGTACGTTGAAGAAAGCTATATCGACCAAATGTTTGAACGTGAGAAGATCACGACAACTTATATGGGGAACTACGTAGCGATCCCTCATGGTACGGAAGATGCGAAGAAATCAGTAAATCATTCAGGTCTTTCCATCGTACAGCTTCGTGAAGGCGTTGATTTTGGTGATGGAAATATCGCGAAGCTTATTATCGGAATTGCTGGAAAAGATAACGAGCACCTTGAAATTCTATCTCAAATAGCAATCGTGTGTTCAGAAGAAGAAAATGTGGAGAAGCTCATTCAAGCAGAAGATAAAGAAACATTTATCTCTATGTTTAACGAGGTGAACTAATCATGCTAGCTGTACATTTCGGAGCTGGGAATATCGGGAGAGGGTTCATCGGTAAGCTGCTATCACAATCAGGCTATGAGGTTTGTTTTGTTGATATCAATGAAACGGTAATCGATGAACTGAATGAAAAGAATCAATACACTGTAGAAATTCTTGGCCAAGAGCGTAAAGAAATCAAGGTGGATAACGTACGGGGGATCAACAGTAAAGCGAATCCTGAATCGGTCGTTGAGGCGATTAGTAAAGCTGACCTCATCACGACAGCGGTTGGTCCAACCGTGCTAAAAATGATTTCTAGTAGTATAAAAGAAGGCATCGAAAAGCGCATCGAAAGAGGGAAAGCTCCCGTTAACATCATCGCATGTGAAAACATGATCGGCGGAAGTACGATGTTGAAAGAAGCGATTCAGGAGCAAATGGGAGGAAGCGGTTCACTCGAACAGTATGCTGGTTTTCCAGATGCAGCGGTCGATCGTATCGTACCGAACCAAACGCATGACGATCCTTTAACAGTAGCGGTCGAACCGTTTTATGAGTGGGCTGTCGACAAGACGATGATGGTGGGAGAAGTCCCGGAAATCAAGGGAATTACGTACGTTGACGATCTCGCTCCTTACATCGAGCGCAAGCTGTTTACTGTGAACACGGGTCATGCAATGACGGCGTATCTAGGTTACCTTGCTGGTGCAGAAACGATTAAAGACGCTCTTGAAAATGAAGCGCTCTATGCAGATGTGAAACGTGCCTTAGAAGAAACGGGTGCATTGCTAAAGCATAAATACAGCTTTGACTCAGAAGTTCACAGTGCGTATATCGAGAAGATTCTTGCGAGATTCGAGAACCCACATCTTGTAGACGAAGTTACACGAGTCGGTCGTGCACCAATTCGTAAACTCGGTCCGAACGATCGATTAACCGGGCCCGCAAGTCAGCTGATGAAGATCGGTAAAGAGCCAACGTACTTAGCAAAAGGAATTGCGGCGGCACTTCTTTTCGATCCAAAAGGTGACGAAGAAGCTGTCCAAATCCAAGAAGCTATCCAAACGAATGGCCTGTCAAACGCCATCACAACTTACACAGGCATTGAAGAAGGCTCATCCCTATTCAACCTAATCAAAAAGCACTACGATGAATTGAGTTAGAACATAGCTGCCGAGGTAATCTCGGTGGCTTTTTTATGCTGTCTGAACCAATACGGTTTCGCTGATAAAAAGGAAATATCGCTGATAAAACAGCCCTTTTCGCTGATATAAACTTCTATTTCGCTGATAAAAACAAAATATCGCTGATAAATGCTAACGATCGCCGATAACCTCCTTGAGGAGGCTACTCTGGGATATGGTATTTGTGCCTAAATAGGTTTCCAAAGCCCCCTTTGTTAATCTTCCTGATATTTTAATTGTTTTGAAACTATTCTGAAGGATTAACGTATTAGAAGTTGAAGACTATCATATCAATTAGCAGGTATCCGCGAAATTTAAGCAAGGGGGACTAGGAATGGGAGAAGTGATCAAAGCTGACCATCTAGTAAAGTCATACGGTAGTATTCAGGCAGTAAAAGACATTTCACTTACAGTTAATAAGGGAGAGATCTTTGGCATCATCGGACCGAATGGTGCGGGGAAAACAACGACCATCGAAATGCTTGAAGGCATACGAAAGCCTGACGGTGGAGAACTTTCGGTTCTTGGCCTAACGCCTCATAAACAGCTGCGAGAGTTGAACAAAAAAATCGGTGTTCAGTTTCAGGCAACGGCCATTCAGAAGAAGATGAAGGTAAAAGAGGCGATCGATCTATTCGCATCATTTTATCCAACTACTCAAAAAGATCATCTTATCGATCTTTTGGGGCTTCATGAAAAACTAGGTGTGATGTTCGATGACTTGTCAGGTGGGTGGAAGCAGCGCGTTACGCTTGCACTCGCTACCCTTCATAAACCGGAAATCTTATTCCTTGATGAACCGAGCATGGGGCTTGATCCTCACGCTAGGCGAGAACTGTGGGGCTTGATCAATGCACTGAAAGAACAAGGGTGCACGATCGTTCTTACAACTCACTATATGGAAGAAGCAGAAAAGCTTTGTGATCGCGTTGCGATGATCTATAGCGGTCAACTAAGAGCACTAGGTACTCCTCAACAGCTCTTGAACCAGATTCCTGCTCACTACCTTACGTTTGATAGTGAAGAGCTGCTGTACGATTTCCTCATCTCCTTACCAAGCGTAGTTAGCGTTGAAAACGAGAACCAATCATACAAGGTGTTAAGCGATGATCAGCAAACGACTGCGTATTACATTTTTAAATATTGCTATGATAACGAGATTCCGGTTCAAGACTTTAGGTTCGAAAAGGGATCACTCGATGATCTGTTCGTCCATTTTCTTGAAAAGGAGGCGTCCGCATGACCGCGATGATGAAGCTAGCTAGTTTAGAAACAAAAATGTTTTTCCGAGATCGTCTGAGCGTGTTCTGGACATTTCTTTTTCCTGTTCTCATGATTTGGATGTTCGGCTCGATGTTTGGAGATAGCAATCTGAATGGACTTTCCTTCGCAGAAATGTTCGTTCCTTCTTGGATTGGTGTAAACATCGTGACGATTTCCTTCTTTACCCTAGGAACAGTTTTAACGAACTATCGAGAGACGGGGGTTCTAAGGAGGTACCAATCCACACCGATTCGCTCATGGATGATTCTTGCTGCACATACGTTTCAAGGTTCCGTTATCTTCGTTATCTCAGCACTATTGCTTATGGTCTTCGGAATATTAATGTATGATCTCACGTTACCAGTATATATGGGAAGCACGTTGCTAGCCCTTCTTGTTAGTATTCTAGCGTTTTTCCCGTTTGCATTGTTTCTGACGTCGCTTGCAAAAAATTCGCAGGCAGCCGCAGCGATCAGCTCATTATGTTTGAACGTGATGCTCTTCTTATCGGGAGCTGCTTTTCCGCTTGAATTCATGCCGACTATCCTCCAAAATGCTGCAAAAGTTCTTCCGCTTTACTACGTAGTAGAATTGCTTCGCGGAACGTGGAACGTTGGTCCGATTACCGATTATGGTCTTGAAGTAGGGGTGTTGCTCGGTATTTCCGTCGTATCTACGATTCTTGCATCACGGTTTTTCCGATGGAGTGACAAGTGAGTGAATCGAAAGCTACCTACTCTCATATTTCTTTTTGTTCTAACAGGATGTGGCGACCCCTCTCCTCTTAAATCAAACATCGAGGTCGAGATCAACCAAATGTTTGGAACAGAATTCGGCGTAATGGACCAAGTCTTTGTACAACATGAGGGTGAAACGATTGCGGTTTTAGGGGCAGAGGAGTTCTTGGAAGCAATACGAGACTCATCAAAAAGCAGTCAGAGTAAAGAAGGAGATTATGCGATCGTCCTACAAACTTCTGAAGGTATGAAAGAGTTTAGTAGAAAGCAAACTCGAGAAGTGCTTTCCTATAACAGTCAGTCTCAAAAGCTCTGCAATTCGAGTCATTGCTATACCGTACCTTCAGCTTTTCAATCAGAGGTGATACCAAAGTGACTAAACTACTCTTGCATATAGAAGGTTTCGTAGTCTTCATTCTATCTCTCTACTTTTTCTCGACAATGGACGTAAGCTGGTGGGTGTTTCTTCTTTTATTATTCACACCGGATTTAGCGATGTTCGGCTATGCGATGGGGAAGAAAGTAGGAGCGTATTGCTATAACGTGATCCATTCCTATAGCCTGCCGTTAATCTTGATCCTGATGAGTTTGATGGTGAATCAGCCCCTTTTCATAGCCATTGGGCTCATTTGGACAGCACATATCGGAATGGACAGAATGATCGGATATGGATTGAAGTCTACAGAGGACTTTAAAATCACGCACTTGCAAAAGGCGTAAAGACCGTCGGAACCGTTTCGACGGTCTTTTTTTCTATCTGTTTTTATCCCTTCATAGTAGCTCTTAATGGCAATTATGTAAGCGCTTACCTTTTATTCGGGCTATTCGAACTAGTGCATAGTATGTAAATTTATAATTTACAAAATATTTTCATTAAAAGTATATTAAAAATTCGTCGAAAATTGTAGGATAGTGTGGAACGAGTTACATAAAGGACATCTTAGGGAGGGAAACACGATGAAGAAATTGGGAATGATTATTGCGTCGATCAGTATGGCACTTACTGTTGTTACGCCATCGATGACGCCAAATGAGGTTCATGCAGCAACGAATGGCGATGTTGTTGTCAATGAATTAGCATGGATGGGGACGACAGTTGATTACAACGATGAGTGGATCGAGCTTTACAACAATACGGGCAGCGCCATTTCACTAGATGGCTGGACGCTAAACGCAACAGATGGCAGTCCATCTATCAACTTGACTGGCAGTATCCCAGCAGACGGTTATTACATACTTGAAAGAACAGATGATAATACAATATCTGGCGTTACGGCTGATCATATTTACAGTGGGGCACTTAGCAACTCTGGCGAAAACTTCGAACTTCGCGATGGTAGCGGCGCATTGATCGATAGCGTTGACGCATGGCATGCGGGTGATAACGACACGAAGGCGACGATGGAACGAGTAGACCCTGGAGTAGCAGGCACAGATGCTTCTAACTGGGTTACTTCTACTGGTTCATACACTGAAGGTAAAGGAACGCCTGCTTCATCGAACACAAGCGGCGGCTCAGGCGGTTCGGGGGGAGCTTGTACAGATACAACAGAGCACCTGAATCAAGTTTCTGAATCACCTGACGCAATCAACGTTTATTTCAATAAATGTGCGATGGCTCAATATGCTGATGCAGGTAACGAAGCAAACTACAATGTAAATCTTGAAGATCGTCTCTTAAAGCGTATTAATGCAGCAACGACAAGCATCGATTTCGCGACATATGAGATCAACCTTCCTAAAATCGTTGATGCTCTTATCCAAAAGGCATCTGAAGGTGTAGACGTACGTGTGATCGCAGACTCGAAAGACGCGACAGATCCTCACTACGTAGACCGCTTCAAGACAATGAGACTTTATGTTGAAGAAATGGTGCGTGGAAAAGATATGGTTGTCGGAACGGCAGACGATATTCACGTATTCTCTGATTCTCCAATGCTAGCAGTCGAAGACACAAATCTACGTGCGGACCATAACCTACCTTCTTCACCAGATGATTTCCCACAGCGTACGGTTATGATCGGGAACACTGAAATGACAGGCTATTTATTCGTTGAAGCGGAACAGCAAACTGACGGGACGTATTATTCTCCTGACGATCAAATGCACAATAAATTTGCACTCGTTGATGACCAGTGGGTGTTTACTGGAAGCTGGAACTTTACAGTGACAGGTCTTTATGGGTCTGAAGAAAACATGGCGAACGGCGTTCTTGATGGTAACCAGCAGCACGTTGTGGAAGTGAATTCTTCGGAATTAGCATCAATCTATGAAACTGAATTCAATGAAATGTGGGGAACATCAACATTAACACCAAGCACAGCGAATGCTAACTTTGGCTCTCGTAAAACGGATAACACACCACATCAAGTAACGATAGGTGGGAAAACAGTTGAGGTTTACTTCTCCGCTGGAGATGATGCGGTCGGTCGTATGGCTGAACTAATCAAAACTGAAGCTGATCTCAACACGTATTTCACGATCTTCGCTTGGAGTGATCAGACTCTAGTCGATGAGCTGAAGTACAAGTGGGAAGGTTCTTACCAGGACCAGCAAGGAACACTTACTGGCTTCGATGTAAAAGGCGTATTCTCAAGTGATTTCTGGAATCAGTGGTGGTCAGCGAGTATCGAAATGACGGGCCGCACGGTAACGGGAAGTCAAAACAACCCGAATATTCGCTGGGCGAATGCTGCTCCAGTATACAAGGATGCTGAATCCCGTAAGCTTCATAGTAAAACGATGCTTGTGGATGCAGAAACGAACAGTGATCCAACCGTCATTGTCGGTTCAACGAACTGGAGCACAAACGGTAACGACGTGAATGACGAAAACATGCTCATCATTCATGATGATGCAATCACGAACCAATTTGTACAGGAATTCAACGCACGGTACATTCAAGCAGGTGGAACAATAAATTAATTCAGAAGAGCATGAAATCGTATCGATTTCATGCTTTTTTTATTTTTAGAAAAAATTTGCACAAATCAGTTATAATGTTATATATTTATAACATAAAGTTAATTATTTCTAACAAAAGGAGTGAAAGAATTGAAATCAAAAACGGCGTTGATGCTCTTTTCTATTCTGTCAGTTTCCCTTGTCGGTGGACTCCTTTTTCAACTGTACTCGCTGTTAAGTAGTGATAACATGACGTCAGCACAGCTGCTGCTAACTGCTGCAACCGTTGTAGTGATGGTGATCTTAATCCCAGTACTCTTAAATCTAAGAAAAGATGTGAAGGCTGGAATACCTCATGATGATGAGCTCTCAAAAAAGGTGAAGATGTTTGCCGCTGGCTATGCGTATTTTTCATCTCTTATCATTTGGCTTGTCCTATTTGCCTTCCATTCTTATCTCCAAAAAGATGACCTCCTCATGGTAGGGCTCGCTTTCATGATCTTAAGCTTCGGAATTAACTGGCTGTTTGTTAGAAGGAAAGGGTTTCAGTAATGATAACAAGAATGAAAGAGCTGCGCGCAATCCGCAAGTTAACACAAGCAGATCTTGCAAAGCGGGTTAACGTGCGAAGAGAAACGATCGTTTTTTTGGAAAAAGGGGAGTACAATCCTTCTCTTAAGCTTGCTGCGAAAATTGCAAAACAGCTAGAGTCACGGATAGAAGACGTGTTTATCTTCGATGAAGAAGAGTTAATAGAATAAACACCTGACAAAATTGAGCGCGCAATTGATTGACGCTCAATTTTTTTGGTTTCTCTAAATCGACAGGCGGCCCCCTTTCTGAATTGTCAGTCTGTTACAATAATAGAAGCGTTGTGCGGATCAAGCTTACGGGAGGATAAGTAATTGAATCGATTTTATATAAATGTAAATGAAAAGAACGTCCGTGTTACGGAGTGGGGAAATGAGGATAAACCGACTATTTTCTGTTTGCACGGACTTGGGAGTACGAGCCTTAGCTTTATCGAAATTGCTGAAGGATTAAAAGAGCGATACCACATCATCGCGGTTGACGCCCCTGGTCATGGGAAATCGGAATCTTTCGATCGAGAAGAAGACTATGAGATGCCAAAAATGGTAGAGTGGTTGAACCGTGTGCTCGATCGCTTGAACATTCACGCATTTTACTTTTTATCCCATTCATGGGGAAGTTTTGTTACACTCTTTTATTTGAAGGAAAACAGAGAAAAGGTAAAAGGTTCACTCTTACTAGATGGAGGTTATCAAAGTAAACGAGAGTCACAGCTTTCGATGGAAGAAGAAGCCGCTTCGTATGAAATCGATTTTGAAGATTATATGGAATCGTGGGAATCGTTTAGAGAGCATGCTGCGTATGGAGCGGTTACGAGGAGAACTCCATCTTTAGATCTCGCAGCAGAAGATCTGCTACTGATGAAAGGTGGTAAGTATTACTGGCACGCGAGAGGGAAAACGGGAAGTAGTATTGTAAAAGCCATGCACAAGCATGAGATTATGGATATTTATAAAGCGCTCCCAGCAGAAATCATTTTACTGCGCGCTACCCTCCCGGAGGAGCGGGAGAGTGAGCGTTCGAGGATGGCGAGTGTATTTGAAAAAGAAGCGAGTGCGATCGTGGAACTTGTTCCTCATAGTACACATATGCTCCACTGGGATCAGCCGGAGTATGTTATTAGCGTCATTACACAGAGATGGGTTTAAAAGGAGAGAAGCGGGATGGAACGAACATGGTGGAAAGAAGCAGTCGTATATCAAGTTTACTGGCGGAGTTTCTATGATAGTGATGGAGATGGATATGGCGACTTAAGAGGCGTGATCGAAAAGTTAGATTATATCAAGAAGCTTGGGGTATCTGTCGTTTGGCTCAATCCCTTTTACGAATCACCTGATCGTGACAATGGGTATGATATTTCCGATTATTACTCAGTGATGGAGAAGGCCGGTACGATGGAGGACTTTGAGAAGCTGTTACATGAAGCCCACAAGAGGGACCTAAAGGTCATCATGGATCTTGTGGTGAACCATACTTCGGACCAACATGACTGGTTTACACAATCAAAGTCCTCGAAAGAGCATCCGAAGAGAGATTGGTACATATGGAGAGACCCTGTGGATGGAAAAGAACCAAATAACTGGCGCTCCTATTTTACCCCATCAACTTGGGAGTTTGACGAAGGCACAGGACAATATTATTTTCATTCCTTCGCAGTTGAGCAGCCAGATTTGAACTGGGAGAACAAAGAAGTGAGAGAGGCGATCTATGAGATGATGCGCTTCTGGCTTGAGAAGGGCATCGATGGCTTTCGAATGGACGTCATTAACCTTCTAGCGAAGGTCGATGGTTTTCCGAATGCTGAAAATCCCGACTATACTGATTACCTTGCAAATAATCCAGGCATCCATGAGTATTTGAAAGAGATGAACGAAAAGGTTCTCTCTCATTATGACGTTTTGACAGTTGGAGAGATTCCGTTCGTTACACCTGAGGAAGGCTTAAAGTACGTAGCAGAAGACCGAGGAGAGTTAAAGACGCTCTTTCATTTTGAGGTAGCTGACGATATGCCGACTTGGGATATGGTCCGGTATAAGGAAATTCAGGAGAAGTGGCATGAGACTTTTTATGGAAAAGGGTGGAATTCGCAGTTTTTGAATAATCATGACCACACACGTCAGGTAACGAGATACGGGAATGACAATCGTTATCGAAAAGAATCGTCCAAGCTTCTTGCCACGATGATTCATACACTTCCAGGAATACCCTATGTTTTTCAAGGGGAAGAAATTGGCATGACGGGTGTTCGATTCGATTCGATCGAAGATTACAACGATATCGCGATGAAAAATAAATTTAGAGAAGAAGTTGAAAAGGGCCGAAACCCTGTTGAGGTATTTGAAACCTTATTGCCTTTGAGTCGGGATAATTCGAGGACACCTATACAGTGGGATGAAACAGAACAAGCTGGCTTTACAGAAGGTGAACCATGGATCAAGGTAAACCCAAACTATAAACAGATCAACGTCAAGCGTGACCTTTCTGAAGAGGACTCGATCTTTGGTTATTATCAGGAGCTCATAGCACTACGAAAAGAGCATCCGGTTATGATTTACGGTGATTATAAAGATTTATCAAAAGGACAACAAAGGCTTTATGTATATACGAGGGAGTACGGTGAGTCCCGCTGGCTCATCATCTTAAACTATAGCGACGATCATACGATTTTTCATACCGATGTAGCGATCGATGAGAACAGGAAGCGATTAATTCTTGCAAACTACCGTGATGTTACTGAGGACGATGTATTAAAGGGCACTTCTCTTAGACCTCATGAAGCAAGGATCTATGAACTATGAGAGGTGGCGTATGAAGATAGCTGAACGGTTTGGGGATATCCCAACGATTGAAACAGAACGACTCATCCTAAGGAAAATAACGCTCGATGATGCAGTGGATGTGTATCATTATGCTTCGAATGAAGACGTAACTCGTCTCGTCACGTGGCATACTCACGAAGCATTGGAGGACAGTATCGAATTTATTCATACATTTTTACCTCGATATGATGCTCCGTGGGGAATCGAACTCAAACAAACTGGTAGGTTGATCGGTACCGTTCACTTCGTCTGGTGGGACCCTGAGCATAAAAGCGCAGAACTTGGTTATGTTCTTTCTCATGAACATTGGGGAGAGGGAATCATCACCGAAGCAGGCAGGGCGGTAATAAGGTTTGGTTTCGAGAGCATGGATTTAGTGCGAATTCAGGCTAGGTGTTTTTTGGAAAATATCGGATCTGAAAAGGTTATGAAGAAATTAGGGATGTCCTATGAAGGGATAACGAGAAAAGCAATGCTTGTAAAAGGGACACATCGTGACTTAAAAGTATATGCAATCGTTCAGGACTGAATAACTAAAGCGCCCAGGGGGAGGGCGCTTTTATGTTAGAGCTTGTTCTGTTCTTTCCGTACCTCATCACGATGATATGGAGAGTCCTTCACTTCATTTACTACGCTGAACGTATTGCCGTCTAAATCATAGAAATCAAATACCTTCATGCCACCAAATGCCTCGATTTCAGTTGTCACAACGCCATTTTCGTGTAACTTTTCATAAGCTTCTTCAATATCATCGACGAGAAAATTATAATACCCGTTCTTTGAATCAGTCGAAATTGTGAATTCAGTTGACTGTGACTCACCTACTTGAATTAAGGCGAGCTGTGTATCATCGTTTGGAAAGTAAAATCCAACACCGCCATCCCAGCTGTCGATCTTCGTCACACCGAGGTTGTCTTCGTACCACTTTACCGCTTTGTTGAGATCAGTTACAGGAATGAAAATACTGCCTACTTTGAACATGTCGTTCCTCCTTTTTCTTGTACTGCCTTTAGTACGACTGGTGATGGGAAAAAGTTCCGAACAATCCAATTTCTTGATAGGGTTTTTGAAGATCGATACAATAATTGAAGAGAATGGAGGAATGTAGTGTGAACGTAAACTTTGAAACGCAGTCAGGCAAACGATCGTTCGATCAGATCGTTGAAGGAAACAGTAAAACAATGATCGTCTTTGTTCGCCACCTCGGTTGACCGATCTGTCGAGAATATCTCACGCAGTTGCGTGAGCGAATTGATGAGTTTCATGGTGTCACTGTTTATGCGATTGCCCCTTCGAATGCTAAATTTATCGGAAAGTTCTTAGAAGCATTTGGACCTTTTCCATTTCCGATTCTTGGTGATCCCAATAAAGAGGCGTATTATCAATTAGGTCATAAAACATCTCCAAAATGGAAGCTTCTATCAAAAGCAGCGATCGGTTTTGTTTTTGGGAAGGTAAAGAATTTTATTCCAAGTGATGAGCGTCAGAAAAAAGTTGTGTTAACATCTATGAAAAAAGCCGATGTTTACATACAAGGCGGAACGTATCTCTATTCTGAGAGAGGTCAGTTGATCTGGCAGCATGTCGATTCATCACCTGAAGATCATGCGAAGATCGATACAGTATTGGAAAAATTAAAATAAGGGCTATTCTTTCTAATGAAGAGAGCTTGGAAAGGCTTTTTGCCCTCCAAGCTCTATTTTATTAGATTCGATACGACAATTATAAGTTGAGTCCTTTAGCAAGCAGCTTTACTGGATAGAGTGGATCGATGAGTTTGTCCATTGACCACGTCCACCAAATCCATCCGGTTACAAGGGACATTAATAAAAACTTTATCAGGTTTATTTTGTCTTTCTTAACGATAAGGTAGATCACTGTAATGAGTATGAAAGCAAGAAATGGGAAAAACATGAACACATTCATGACTGAACTCCCTTTCGTACATATGAAATGATTAGCAATAACAGCGGGAGAAAAATACCGAGGATTACAGAATAGATCGGTACGAGTGTTTTAGCGTAATGAATGTTTTCAACGATATTAGCGTGAGCACCCATTGAAAAAGCGGTTGTCGTAAATAGAAGGGTAAAAAGTATGGGAGTTTTGTATGGAAAACGAAAGACGCATTTTATAAAGATAAAAGCTGCGTAGAGCAGAATCGAAACTTTGATCAATACAGTCGTTATCAAGATCGATGAAACAAACACGTCAAGGTTCTCAATGGTTTTAAATAGACTAATTTCTTGAGCGGAAGCCATGGTAGGATACGTTAAGTTTGATATACGCATACAACCGATCGTTCCTACTAGAAGGAAAATGACTCCGATCGTAGATACCGTCGTAACGGTGCTTGCTAAATACACACTCTTCCTTGTTCGTTTGTTATTTCTTGTGAGTGGAATCAGCATGAGAATGGGAAGGAATTCAAGATATGGAAAACTGAAAAACGAGACCGTCATGCTGCCGATCGCTTTCAAATCGAATGACCCAGGCATTGGAATGAGGCGTTCTGTGTCCCATTCCCCGATAACGAGTAACAGTGAACCCCAGAAAATAACGAAGATTAATGGAGTTAAGATCTCTACTGTACGACCTAGAGTACGTATTCCTTTTGAAAGGACGTAGATGGCGACCGTAATGGTAAGGAGGTTAAACACAACGGTTGGCGTAAAATCCATCGCTACAGTATTGATCACATCACCAACATTTCTAGTTGCAAGGGATGCGATTAAGATGAAGAAATAAATAAAAATCAAGGAGATAACGAACCCTATTTTTTGCCCAAGCAGATTAACCGTAATTTCTGCAAGGTCTTTTCCTGGATGTCGTTTTAATAGGTGCAGCCATAGCCAAATGACGCCAAGACTCATGATGAATGCAAGAATAGGTGGGATCCATGACCATTGTTTTGTTGTTCCGATCAACCCACTCATTTGGACGAAATAGGTAGGTCCGATCAAGTAGTTCGTTGCAAGTAAGAAGAATTGCCACGTTGTCAAATGGTTGACGCTTAAATCCTTCATCTCTCTTCCTCCTAGTCGCTGTATGGATTGATGATGTTTCCGACGTCATCAATTTTGATGGTAACGTCATATGAAATCGTAGCGTTCTTGAATGATGCACGCTTCTCTTCAGTGTTCATCGAAGGATACCTCGCAAAAAGCCCGAGTAAGTCTAGCTCGTCCTCTTGCAGCTTTTCAGTTAACTCTTTCAGTTTTTCTTCAAGAGTTTCATTCGCGCTATTCTGGATGTTATCGATTGTATTGATCGTTATAGATTTTGAAACTTTACTGTTTAAAAAGTCAGCATTGCATTTAATATCGAATGAAAATGCAAAAGGATATTTTTTTGTGGTTTTATGGTTTGTTTCGCATCGATTGATATCTAAAAAATGAGCATCCTTCTCATCTTCCATTATCGTGATCGGCATTTGATTCAGTTGATTCGTTAACAGATGATACAGCGCCATCTCCTCATTTGAAAGTGATACCGGATCAGCTTTTTTTTGATACGCGATTCCGCCTACAAACTGAGCATGGCCACTACTCGTGTCGACTTCATTTAAGAATTCCATGTTTTCTGCTTCTTGGTCTAAGAAGATTACTGCAGGGAACAAGAGGTTTCCGTCTCTGTAGTATTTTTCTACGTTGTCTCTGATTCGATACTTCGTATGTGTTGCTGTGTAATGTTTTTGAGAGGCTTCGAAGTTATCAGAGAGCCATTGCCCTGGAATAAAATTTATCTTTGTGAGACGAAACATCGTTTCACTTAGCGGTTGGAGAGAGACGGCAGTTTGAATGGGTGCTCTTGTTTCGCTATTTCGATCGAGGAAGTTAAACACTTCGATCATATCCGCTACTTCTAACTCGTTTGATAACAATAGAATTTTTGTTTTAGCAAAAAACATATGTCTTGGAACTTGTAGACTCGCTTTATCTACCGCAGCTTTTAATGACTTGTGTCTGCTAACATACGTATAGACTGGACTTGATTCTACTCTTCTATCCTGTGTTGCAAAAGATGTTGGGTTGACCACTTGAAAGTAGAGGATAAATTCATCGGTCGTTTTATCTTTATCGATTCCTATCATGTCCACGATTACGAGTTCTGAAATATCCCCCTGATCCCAGCATCCAGAAAGGAGCACGAGGATAAGAAGAGGGAGAAGAGCAGTGATTTTTCTCATCTTCCTACTCCTTTCTTTCGATTCCTTTAGGTAGTTGGTTTTTTACCCAGTTACTAGGTAAACGTACGAACGTATCTTGTAAATCACGCAAGTTTATTGGTGCAAAAGGTGTGAGGTATGATACTCCAAATGATTGAAGGGAAGCAGCGTGGATCAGGACGATCAAAAACAAGAAGAACATGCCATAAAATCCCAGGAATCCGCCTGCTAAAAGGAAACCGAATCGAAGGATTCTTCCAGTGACACCGAAGTTGTATGCAGGACTAACAAAGTTTGCGACGGCCGTGAGTGACACGACAATAACAACCGCAGCAGAAATTAAGCCTGCTTGTACCGCTGCCTGACCTAGGACAAGTGCTCCAACGATCGAAATGGCAGAACCAATCGCAACAGGCATCCGAACCCCAGCCTCACGGAGCACTTCAAAGATAAACTCCATAATGAGAACTTCCACGAGGGATGGATAAGGAAGACCCTCACGCTGTGCTGCAAAGCTATATAAGAGATGCCCGGGGATCATTTCTTGGTGATAGGTTGTGAGTGCTACAAAGAGCCCTGGTACAAGTGTGCCCCATATGAACGTTGTAAACCGCAACAATCGAAGCAGCGATGCAATGTCCCAGCGCTGATAATAATCTTCTGGGGCTTGAAAGAACTCGGTAAAAAGAGAAGGGACAGTTAGTACGAATGGAGTCCCTTCCGTGAGAATTGCAACACGCCCTTCGATGAGTCTAGAAGCTGCTTTTGCAGGAAGTTCTGTATTTGAAATGGTTGGGAAAAGCGATATTTGTTTATCTACGATCGATTCTTCAATCATCTGGGATTCAAGAACGATATCAATATCGATTTGATTAAGTCGACTGAATACTTCTTCCACAATTTCTGAAGGAGCTGTACCTTCTATATAGCTCACAACTATTTTTGTTTTTGTCACGTTTCCTATATGGAAAGTGACTAACCGTAGTTTAGGGTTTCTTAGACGCATGCGAAGTAAACCAAGGTTCTTATCGAGTCTTTCAGTAAATGCTTCATGAGGGCCTCTAATGTTGATCTCAGTTTCTGATGGGACGATATCTCTTCCTTCAGTCGATGCAACATCGCACATCACGTATGCATCTGAATGACTCACGATCACAACGGCCATTCCTTCTAAAAGGTCATCCAATATTTCGTCTTGCTCCTTAAGTGAAGCGGGTGACGTCACGACGTTCATGTAGTTTTCTAGAAAGTCTTCATCAACGGAAGAAAGCTGGATCTTCTTGACGATTTCCCTTTTTAAGGCATCTTGTTCTACAAGGCTTTTAAAGTAGATGATGGCAATAGTGATCGATTCTTTTTGGACAATATGAATGATTAAGTCATCAGGTTGTCCGAACGTCTGCTTTATGTTCTCGATTCGTTTATGAAAAGACTTTTTCTTATTGAACATCACCATCACCTCGCTTTTTTTACGTATATAGCTTTACTGTGTGCAATCGTCGCAGGAATATGCCATAAGATGAAATTTCAGGAATGGATTGGACATACAAAACGGCCGCTCATTTGAGCAGCCGTGCACCTGTTATTCTCTCAGTTCTTTTTGACAAAGGTACCAGTCGATGCACTCGAGGTTTGGATCCATCTCCCGTTCGTTCATCGCTTTAACCGTTTTAGGTGGAGAGACGAGTACCTTATCTCCAGGTTCCCAATTTGCAGGAGTCGGGACTCCTTTATCATCCGTTGTTTTTAGTGCTTTCACGAGTCTCAAAATTTCCTTCATGTTTCTCCCGGTTGTTAATGGATAATAGATGATCGACCTGACGACCTGCTTATCATCGACGACGAAAACTGCTCGACTCGTTTCAGTTTGACTCTCTCCAGGCATGATCATGCCGTATTTTGTTGCGACTTCTCGGTCAAGGTCGGCGATGACTGGAAACTCGATCTCTTTGTTAAAATTCTTCTCGATGTTTCGGATCCATGCGAGGTGAGAAGATACGCTGTCAACGCTCAATCCGATAAGCTCGACTCCATAGTCTCGAAGCTCAGGATAAACCTCCTGAAAAGCGACGAACTCAGTCGTGCAAACAGGTGTAAAGTCTGCAGGGTGAGAAAAGAGAATGAACCACTTGTCTTTATAGTCTTCAAGAGAAATCTTTCCATGTGTACTTGTTGCTGTAAAGGCAGGTGCTGGTGAACCAATCCTTGGCAGTTGATAAGTCGTTTCCGTTTCAGGCATTGAGCTAACATCCTCCTTTAATTGATTCTATAGCAAATCTTCCACCGACAGTGAGAACTAAACTGAGGAATCCGTTGTGTATTTTAAGTAAAACTTTACTACTATTTCTCTTTTTTTCCATAAGGAACTTCTGTAGACTTATTGCAAGAGAGGAGTGGAGTTATGAAAATCGAGTTCTTAGGAACAGGCGGAGCGATGGCTGCACCGCGTCCGCTTTGTCATTGTCATGTATGTAATGAAGCGAGAGAGAAGGGAGTTCCATATAGTAGGTCTGGCCCAAGTGTTTTTATTCATGGTCCGAACGTCTTGATCGATACACCAGAAGATAGCTACATGCAATTGAATCGCTCATCCGTTCAGAAGATCGATGGTGTTTTGTATTCTCACTGGCATCCTGACCATGTGATGGGAAGAAGGGTACTAGAGACGATGAATGCAGATTGGATCAACTACCCACCGAATGGAACGACGATGGATGTGTATTTACCTGAACAAGTAGGCATCGATTTTAATACGAGATTAGGTTCCGGTGAGCACCTTTCCTTCTTTGAAAGTCAAAACTACATAGCAATTCATCATCTTACGGATGGTGAATCGATCACACAAAATGGGGTGACAATCACACCATTCCGTTTATCAGAGGATTATGTGTATGCCTTTTTATTTGAAGGAGATAAAAGGGTCTTGATTGCCCCAGACGAGCTATATGGCTGGAATCCACCAGACTTAGGAGAACTTGATCTCGCAGTTGTTCCATCAGGAGTGTTTGAGTTCAATCCATTAACAGGTAAGAGACAAATCTTAGAAGAGCACCCTGTTCTTTCTGAAGAAGCAACGTTTGAACAAACGTTGGAGATTATTGGGAAGTTAAATGTGAAGCAGGTTCTGTTTACGCATATAGAAGAACCGGACCGCTTGGGATACGACGATTTAGTAAAAGTGGAAGAAAAGCTTAAACTAGAAGGAAAGAACGTGTCGTTTGCTTACGATACGCTTTTGGTGAATGTTTAAGATAAGGATTTATTCTGTTTATTTAAAAATTCAATAGGGTATCATTTTACCAACAGAGAAGTGAGGTGAGGACATGGAACTGTCATTTAGTTTATTAATTAATATCGTGATCGCTATTTATTTATATGTTGATGCAAAAAAACGAGATAAAAGCGCTATTCTTTGGGCGATTTTGGGATTGATTATTGGTCCGCTCGTACTTGGTATTTATTTTATCCAAACAGGCAGAAAGCTTATTGGTTGGATCATTGTTATCTTTGCGATCTTCTGGGTGATTCTAATCATTATTTTAGGAGTGCTTGGAGCGATCGCTGGAGTACTGTTTTAAATTTAAATAAAAGATCCGAAGCATGAAGCTTCGGATTTTTTATACATAATGGCAGACAAAAGAATAAGGGAGCGGGTGAAGCAGAAGTGAAGGATCAAAAAAAAATGTTGATGGACTTGATGGAATGGGGAACCGCAGATGAACATGTTCGAGCGTTATTGATGACAAGCTCTCGTGCAAATCCGCATGCATTTCGCGATGTGTTTACAGATTATGATATCGAAGTATTTACAGACAGCTTGGACCGGTTCCTAGAAGACGACACATGGCTGAATCGGTTTGGTGATCGTTTGACGACTGTCCCGCTAGTCCCAAGAGAAAGTGATGGGTGGGTGACGAGGCTCGTTATGTATATGGATGGTACTCGGATCGATTTCCAAATCTCAAGTACAGCGACTTTAAAAGAAATCGCACAGTTACAAGAACTGCCACCTCACTATGACCTGGGTTATAAGGTTTTATTAGATAAAGATCAGATCGTTGAGGATATGGTGACGCCTAGTAACAAAGCATTTCAGGTGAAAAAGCCGACACAAGATGAATTTCAAGAACTCGTCAATAGCTATTGGTGGGACACGACGTATGTGGCCAAAAGCTTGTGGCGTGATGAACTTTTTTTTGCAAAATACATGCTCGACAATGTGATGCGGTTTAACTACTTACAAAGAATTCTTGAATGGTCATTAGGGGTCCAGTTTAACTGGGAAGTTAACCCTAATAAATGCGGGCGCTGGTTTAAGCGCTATCTTGATTCTGAAACGTGGGAAAAGCTTGAGGAAACGTATGCAGGGGCAGATATTGAGGATAATTGGAACGCGCTTTTCAATATGAATGACCTTTTCATGGATCTTTGTAGACACGTCGCTAATGAGTTAGGTTTTGAATGCCCACAAGAAGTCGAGAAGAATATCACTCATTACTTACAAAAAGTACACAGCCTCGATCCAGACGCAAAGGAAATTGAAATCTAACAATTAATGGTTTTGGAACCTCCGATATGTGGAAACGTAGTGTTAATAAGCTACATCTTAGGGGGAAGTTATGGATGAGAATGAAGCGGTGATGGAGTGGATCAGGACAGAATTAAATTGCGATTCTCTACAAATTAACGAGTATCCATTGTATAATTGTGGTAAGCGTATGAAAGATCAGAGTGGAGACTATCTAATTGTCTACTTTCATCCTGAGCAAGAAGAAGTTGTTTATACATTTAAAGATAATGAAGATGTTTATTTCTCTGGATATGCATATCAATGGGGTCAGGCGCGTGCCTGACCCCATTTTAGGAGGTTTACCGATGGGGAATGATTTAAGCACGAATCACCACTATCTAGATGTGAACGGCTCGAAGTTCGAGTGGGATACAGACGAAGGAAGTTTTACGTATGAAGGAGATGGGGCATTAATCTTCTGGATCAATACCGCGTTTAAAGTTTTTCTGGATTCCATTGAAGAAATAGCAGGGGAAGACGAGGCAGCACTCGTGTTAGAAACGGCAGGCTATCGAACCGGAGAAATCGTAAGCGATTTCTATCATGAATCGATTGGGAATATTGAGCTCATTGTAAGTAGTTTACCTAATACTTACAAAACAGCTGGTTGGGGCATTACGACGATACTTGACGTTGACCAAGCAAGAAACAAAGCTATTGTTCGTGTGAAGAACAGCTGGGAATACAAGGTTAATAGAGAACAAGGGAAACATGAGGAAGGAACGTTTATTCCAGGACATTGGGCAGGAGTTTTCAGCGGCTTGTTCAAAGAGAAAGTTTGGTATAACGTTAGGAAAAGCCAAATAAAAGGAGATAGCTATTCAGAGTATGAATTCGCGCCATCATCCATAACGCCTAAAGAGCACATCAGGGATTTGATTCAGGAGAAAAAACGGCTTGAACTCGTTGATCTAGAGAAAAAAGTATCAGAGCGTACCAATGAGCTGCAACAGATGATTAAAGAAATATCGGCACCGATCATTCCGGTATTGGATCATATTCTCGTCATTCCACTCATAGGGAAATACGATGAAACTCGAATTGATGAGTTGATGACAAAAACGCTTAAACAGCTTCCAGACTACAAAGCCAATACGTTGATTCTCGATTTAACAGGAATCAATGATGTCGATAACGTGACAATCGACTTACTGCATAGCATGGTAAAAGCGTCAGAATTATTAGGCGTAACATGCTTGTTGGTAGGGATCTCCCCTAAGCTTAGTATACAAGTTGTTCAATCACGGGCAGAACTTGAAGGACTTACGTGTTTTTCAACGTTACGTCACGGCATTCATTTTGCACTAGCGAGAGAAGGATTGACGTTAGAAAGTCAAAGGTAAAGGGTCAGGCGTATTGCCTGACCCTTTGTTCATTAATTGTTGATGTAGCGTTCAAACACATCTCCAAAGTCTTTGATCGTGTATTGCTTCTTTGATTGTTCGAGCCAGTTGAATGCAATCTCGTTGATCTGCTTGAACTCTTCATGTAGGTTTGTGTTGCTGTGGCGCATACTCGTCAAAGTAGAGGAAGCTAAATCTAGACTTTTTCTTGAGAATTCGTGATACGTTTCGTTTTCTCTAGATAGTTCAGCGATTCGGATGAGAGACTTATAGAGATCTTTCAGCTCCTCAATAAACTTCTTATGTACATCGATCGAAAACACTTCATTCCCTAGCTGAAACTTGATTTCAACGTCAAGATCGACTGTACCAGCTGTTTCAAGAGCTACGTTCTTGAACGTGTTGTGGCTGTATTCATAGCGTCTTAACGTACGCTTGCTGCTCGTTGCGCTCTTACCATCGACATGAATTAAAGCGAGATTTGTGAAGCAATATTCATCAGCTTTCGATTTAATCAAGAAATAAATCTTTTCTCCATCTTCGTGAAGTACGTAATCATCTGCATCTACCTTGTCGTAATCAGCGGGTTTGATGACACTTCCTACATCACTTAGTCCTAATACGTCTGAGGCAACCTTTTTAAACAATGAGATCATCCTTTCAATTATGAGGTACATCACGTATACGGATGAAGGAAAGAGAAAGTTTCATATAAGATGATCGATACTCCTTGATTACGTTGTTTCATCAATTTCTATAATGGGAAAAGAACCATAGCTTTCTACCTATCAATTAGTAAGAGAAATGGGGATGTTGTATGAAAAAAGCGATGTTGATCGTGAATCCTTCTTCCGGTAAAGAGAAGGCAGTGGAATTTGAAGAAGAAGTTGTAGCGATATTGAAAGAGAATCACGATGAGGTGACCGTACGCTTTACTGAGAAAGAAGGAGACGCCACAAGGTTTGCGGTGGAAGCGTGTGAAGGACCATACCAAACGCTCATTTCCCTAGGTGGAGACGGGACGATCAATGAAAGTATCAATGGCCTTGCTGAAAGAGAAGACAGACCTGACTTTGGATTTATCCCACTTGGAACGGTCAATGATTTTGCGAGAGCCCTCGGCATACCGATGCAGCCGGAAAAAGCTCTCGACATCTTAAGAGATCGTCATACGAAATCGGTCGATATCGGAAAGATCAACAATCAATATTTCATGAACGTTCTTGCTGTCGGAGCCATTGCTGAAGCGGTGTATGATGTAACACCTGAAGAAAAGTCACGTTTTGGTCCACTCGCTTATTTCATCGAAGGAGGAAAAGCGCTCAGAGACAAAACGCCTTTTGATCTCAAGGTTACATACGATGACAAAGAGTGGCGAGGTGAAGGTTATCTGATGCTTGTAGCGTTAACGAATTCAGTTGGTGGCATCGAGTCGTTCGCATCTCATGCTGAAGTGAACGATGGGTATTTTCATGTGTTCATTCTTAAGAAACTTTCGATTCCGCATGTGATCAAATTGATTCCAGACCTCTTCAATGGCAAGTTGCAGAGTAACGAGCAGATCGAGTATTTCCCAGCTTCAAACCTTGAAGTAAAATCCTCGGTGGACCTCGTCGTAAACATCGATGGAGATGAAGGCTTTCCCCTTCCGTTCAGCGCGAAAGCCTTGCACAATGAGCTAACGATTTTTGTGAAAGAGCAGTAGGTGAGAACTGCTCTTTTTCTTGTATGAATGTAATGACTAAGCAGGTTTTACAAGACTCCGGTTCTACGATTCTTTTCGAATACGTCTATATGCCACGCTCATTGAATAAATTCCCATAAGGATGAAATTGGATGAGGTGGATCTATGGGACAGAAGGTACTGTTTTTTGGAGACGTAGGGATCGATGATACGATTGCACTTCTATATGCTTACTTATCGAATGAAATCGATGTGATTGGGATCGTTGCCTGTTATGGAAATGTTCCGAAACAACAAACTGCGAATAACGTTCGTTACCTTTTAAAGGAAGTGGGGCGTACGGACATTCCCGTGATGGGTGGTGCCGAAAAACCTATGACCGGTGAAGTTCCTGTTTTCTATCCCGACGTTCATGGACCAGAAGGACTCGGGCCCATCACACCACCAACGAATCATTCTCCACCGCTGGAAAACTTTTTTCAGGTGATTCCGTTAATTGAAAAGTATGATGATCTCGTAATCGTGAACGTGGGGAGAATGACGTCACTTGCGACGCTGTTTTTGTTGTATCCTGAGAAGATGGAGAGAATCAATGCTTTTTACGTAATGGGTGGTGCGTTTAATGTACCTGGTAATGTGACACCGAGTGCAGAGGCCAATTTCCATGCAGATCCGGTCGCAGCGAACATCGTGATGCGATACGCTCAAAATGTGAATCTTTTTCCGTTAAACGTGACACAAAGCGCGATCATTACGCCTGGGATGGTCGATTATATCGATTCGAAAGGTAAGTCTGATTTGATCAAACCACTTCTTGATTACTACTACTTTGAATTTTATCAGAAAAAGGTACCTGGTTTAGGCGGATCACCTGTTCATGATGCGGCAACGATTATGGCGGTCGTCCATCCCGAATTGTTTACGTTTTTTGAGACGCCAGTTGCGGTTGAAATCGATGGTGTGGCACGAGGACTCAGTATCGGTGATTTCAGGCAAAGTTTTGAGCAGGAAGAATTTGATGGTAGGCCGGTACAAAACGTTGCGATAAAACTGGACTATTTCAACTTTTATCGATATTTCATGGAGATTATGACAGGAGACTCATTCTAGCTATGAAACTTTTAGTATAGAAAAATCGTAAGAAATGTATATGGTACTGCTCGTGAACCGTTACCATAGTGGTAGTGGTTCTTTCGTATATAATAGAGATAACGGCAGGATCAGGAGAGGAAGAGACCCTATGACAACAGCAGTCGATCTCGTTAACAGCATTCGTTTTGAAGGGGCATCCATCGTTGCGTATCCAGACGGACTCCATCCGATAGGGAAAGGGAGGAGTGCAGCGGTATTTAAACTTTCTGGTGAAGAGAAGGTAGTGAAAGTCTTTTATCCTGAATTTCATAACCTAGCAGT
Organism: Alkalihalobacillus sp. CinArs1; assembly: GCF_947387515.1. Classification (GTDB taxonomy): domain Bacteria; phylum Bacillota; class Bacilli; order Bacillales; family Guptibacillaceae; genus Guptibacillus. The sequence continues at coordinate 787,146 of NZ_CANDOB010000002.1, forward strand.
TCAAGAAGCAGAAATTTATAAAGAACTTGATAATGACGTCTACTATCCGAAGCTCTACGAAGTTGGGGAGGGCTATCTCATTCTGGAATATTTGGATGGCATCACGTTCTATGATTGCTTGATCGAAGGGGTCGAAATCACAAGGGAAATGGTAGAGGTCGTTGATGAAGCCCTCAATTACGCTAGAACGAAAGGGTTGAATCCAAGTGATACACATCTTCAAAACGTTATGTTGCTTAAAAATGGAGAAGTGCGTGTGATCGACGTTGTTCGTTTTCGCCAGACGAAAGAATGCAGCCATTGGGAAGATCTGAAGACAGCCTACGATACGATTTACTGCAATTCTTATTTTCCGAAGAAAGTGCCAGCATGGATCGTAGAAACGGTCATCAGATTATATCGAAAAGGGATCATCAAATTTAACAAAGGAAAGTGAGGGATGGTTATGATCGAACGGTCGCGTTTGTTTCGTTTCCTCATATGGCTTCTATTGATTTTTACAGTGATATGGGTCGGAAGTAAGATCGAATTCCTATTTCGGCCGATCGGGATTTTAATTACGACACTCGCATTCCCTATCATTGCTGCTGGAGTGTTCTACTATTTATTGCGCCCAATCATCGCTTTACTAGAAAAGGGGAAGGTTCCGAGACCGCTTGGAATATTGATCGTATATCTTGCTCTTGCTGGTGGGATTACAGGTCTCGTGCTGAGCATCGGACCCATACTGACAGAGCAGTTTAATAGTCTTGCTCAAGGTGCGCCTGCACTTGTAGCTGATCTGCAAGACGCACTAACAGAGTGGGAAAGCAATCCTTACATAGCGAATCTTTTACAAAGTGAGATGGTGTCGGTCGATGGATTGACAGAACGGATATCAGGATCGATCGGAGAGATCAGTTCATCGTTCGGTAACTACTTACTATCGTTCTTAACCATCGTGACGGATGTTGTAATAGGAATTGTCCTTCTACCTTTTATCCTCTATTACATGTTGAAGGATGGAAAAAAGCTTATGCCTTCTTTGTTACGCGTTGTGCCTCGTGCTCACCGTAAGGAAGGTGCGAAGATTCTTGAGGATATGGATGATGCACTCAGTGGGTTCATTCAAGGACAGCTGATCGTAAGCCTATTTATAGGAACGTTCGTCTATATCTGGTATGTGATCATCGGCCTCGACTATGCGCTGATCCTAGCATTCATAGCGCTATTCTTAAACGTTGTACCGTTTATTGGTCCAATCATTGGGACAGCCCCAGGTGTGATCGTCGGGTTTATTCAATCTCCATTAACTGCGCTTTACGTCGTCTTAGGTGTCATCGTGATACAACAAATTGAGAGTAATTTGATCTCACCTCAGGTGATGGGAAGAAGACTCGATATTCATCCTCTGACGATCATTTTATTATTACTCGTTGCTAGTAGTCTAGCTGGGTTCCTCGGACTCATTCTAGCCATTCCGACCTATGCCGTTCTAAAAGTGATCGCTACCCATACCTATAGACTCATAAAGCTCCAGCAGCGCGGCAAACATAGCGGTAGTTAAACAAAAACTCTCCGATATAGGAGAGTTTTTTCTATTGAATTTTAGCCTATTGTTATGATTTTATTTAAAAAAACAGTTCTTTGTTCTTAGACATAAACATACAAGATTCGACCAATAGCCCCCTGAAATCGTGTGTTTAGTTGTGCTAGATTAATAGTTGTTCGAATCTAAAATAAAAAAACTTGGGGGAAACATCACATGAAACGTAAAGGGTTTGTTGCACTATCTCTAGCACTTACGCTAGCGATCGCGCCAGGGTTTTCAACACATGATGCGCATGAAGGGGAAACTACGATCGATTCTGCAGGAAATAAAGTCATGATCGAATCACTTCCAAAAGCGAAGAACAAAGGGAAAAAAGAGTTCACTGGAGCTGCTGAAGTAGAGAATGATTCCGTTGCAGAGATCGTGAACGAGCAAGGCGAGAAAATCGGAGAAAAGAAAATCAAAAAGAACGTGAAACAAAAGAAAGAAGATAAAAATGTTGCTAAGAACAAGAAAGAAGGAGAGCTTATCTGCTTGTTCTGTGGCGGCGGAGGTGGATCTGACGACGATGGCGATACGGGTTCAGGAGATAACGGAACGCGCGTCGTAACGGTCATCGTTGCAGCTGACGAAGAATACCGTGCAGCACACAGTGACTGGCAAACGTATACTCAAAACATTATTGAAAACGCAGATAACGGATTTACTCGTGACCACGATATTGATTTTCAAGTGAAGACATTCGCACAATGGAACTCAGAAGGTGCGAACGCTTCTGAAATTCTTCAAGACCTTGACCGCGACTGGAATGGAAACGGAGAAGATTTCTTAGTAGGCTTCACGCGTGATGCGAACTTTAACTCTGGTGGAATCGCATATGTGTACTCCAACGACCCATATCAGAGTGCAGTTTCAGTAAACCTTGACCAAGGTGCAGAAAACACATGGCATGCAGCTCAGCATGAATTCTCTCATAACTATGGCCTAGGTCATGACCCGCAAGGAAGCGGCATCAAGTGCATTATGAACTACGATTATGCTTATAGCGTCGACTACTGGGATCAAGAACATGACGACCAAATCGAAACCAACAAAAGCTGGTATGGAAAATAAGATAGTTTAGCGAAAGCGCCCGGTGGAAACCGGGCGTTGTTTGTATGGAATACTGAATGATCGTTATGAAAGAGAAATTCTATGATAAGCTTGTCTTATCAGGATTTTCCAGAAAAGAAGAGAAGATAAGCTGGTTTGCGGGGGAAAGGATTGGTTTTAATTGTATGGCGTGGAACCATATTTTTGGCTGAAGTTACTGATTGTGCTGATAATCTTAGTTTTCTTAATCACATCTTTCAATGCGATTATGAGAAGGTTGCTAAAGGTTGAAAAGAAGAAGCTTTACTCCAATACCATTGTGAATGGCACGCATAAGAAAGTGGATCGGGTTATGAGAGGGGTAGCAATCGTCCTTATCCTTTTTGGGACCTTCTATAATATTACAAGAGCTAGAGAAGAGTGGGTATGGTTTCTCGAACCTTGGTTTTTATTAATATTATTAATAATTATTTCTGAATCGTTTACAGCTTACATGGAATGGAAGTATGCAGCAAATCGAAAAGATTACCTGTTTACGATAAGTCAACTAATCTTTTTAATCTTCGTGATGGTGTCAGCGTTTTATAGTGATTTCTTTTGGCTATTGTAATACATAAAACATTAACGTAATAAAAAAACCGTACCGTCTCCTAATCTCAGGAAGCGGTACGGTTTATGGTTACTTGATTACTTTTATTTTCACGTCTTTACGACCCCAAGCCATTGCATCGTCTTGATCTTCAATAAAGACATCGATTTTCTTTCCGTTGATCGCGCCGCCTGTGTCAGCAGCAATCGCACGGCCGTAGCCCTCTACTTCAACGATCGATCCCATTGGAATCACTTCAGGGTCAACGGCGATCAGGTTTGCATCAGGGTATTTCTTTAAGTTCACACCCATACGCGTTACGCCTGAGCAGCCGTCACAATGAGCTGTATAAGCTGTGCTTTCTACAGTAAGTTCTTTTCCTGCAGCTGTACTTTTTGAAGCAGCTTGATCAAGAGCGGAGCGGGTGCTTGGTCCGGCGATTCCATCGACTGTAAGCCCTTTTGCTTTTTGGAAGCTCTTCACAGAAGATTTCGTTCCACTTCCATAAACTCCGTCAAGGCCTGACGTGTGATAGCCTGTTTTTTCAAGCTGACTCTGGATATGTATGACTTGCTTTCCGATATCACCATAGCGAAGCACTTTGATTTTACTGTTCGTGTTCGGTCCAGCGATGCCATCTACTTTCAGATTACGAGATTCTTGAAATTCTTTCACTGCATTCTTAGTGATCTCTCCATAGTACCCTGTTGCCGTATGATACGGAAACACACCTTTTGTTAGGAGATAGTTTTGAAGTTCCACAACATCAGAACCTCTGTCTCCTTTGCTTAATGTTCGATCCCCAAGCTCGGCCGATGCAAGCGCGGGCGTTGCCATCATTACGAATGCAGCAACTACGAACATCATGATCATTTTTGATTTACGAAACATCATGTTTCCTCACTTTCTGCAATTGTATTCACAGAAAGGTATTCGGCAATGTTCGCTATGTAACGACAATCGAAGAGGAAAACACTACCTTTTAACCAGAGAACGACCAGAAAATGGTTTTACAAAGAAGGCGACGCATTGTTATATACTAGAAAAGGAGAATAGTAGGGATAGCGAAAGGAGAATTAGTATTGAAGCCGCTTGAAAAGAAATGGATACATATTATAAACGGAATTCTTGGAATCATCATCGTTCCTTACTCGATACTCGAGTTGATCGGCGTTATTGTTTTAAGATCAGATAACGTGTACGGCTTGATTCCGATTGGGCTTTTGCTCATTTGGCTTGTTTTGTACATCATACAAGTGAAAAAGCAAAACACGTTACTCGTCTTCGGAGCAGTTTTCTTGAATGTTTTTTATATGTTCTTTATCATTCCAAAGGTACTGTATTAGTCTAGCCACTTCGTATGATTAAAAATTATTTCATCGGGTAATATACAAAAGTGGTTAGATCATAGAAGATAAAGGAGAGGATTTCAATGAGTAAAAAAGTACTAATGGTCGTAACGAACCATACAGAAATCGATGCAGAAAATAAAACAGGCCTTTGGCTTGAAGAGTTTGCAGTTCCTTACAATATCTTCAAAGAAAAAGGTTACGATATTAAGGTAACGTCAATAAAAGGTGGCCGAGTAGAACTGGATCCAAACAGTATTCCTGAAGAGAACCCAGCAGAGTGGGAGGAAGCGCAAGAGAAGCTAACGAATACGACGCAATTATCGAATGAAGATGCGAATCAGTTCGATGCAGTATTCCTGCCTGGTGGACACGGTACGATGTTTGACTTCCCAGATAGCGAAACGCTTCTTCACGTTCTTCAGGAACAAGCAGAGAATGACAAGGTCATCGGAGCTGTTTGCCACGGTCCAGCTGGACTCGTAAATGTAACGTACAAAGACGGCTCACCACTCGTACAAGGTAAGCAAGTGACTGCATTTACAGATTCTGAAGAAGAAGAGATGCAGCTAGTCGAAAAGATGCCGTTCTTGCTTGAATCCACGCTCCGTCTTAAGGGCGCAGATTTCACTTCTAAAGACAACTGGGCTGACTATGCAGTTCGTGACGGCAAGCTCGTAACAGGGCAAAACCCTCAATCAAGTGCTAGCGCAGCAAATAAAGTCGTCGAAGCATTAGAAGCATAAGCATATATGGAGAGCGAATCCTCGAGATTCGCTCTTTCTTTGTTTTATCGTGGGTTTTCAATGACGGAAAATAAGGGAATAACAGACATATCGGCGAAAAACGAAAGAATATCAGCGATTTTTGCTTTTTATCAGCGAAACATGGGTGGATATCGGCGAAAAATGAATTTTATCGGCGAAATCTCCCTTATATCAGCGAAACCGTGTTACATGTGTTCCAAAAGAAGGAGCTAGAGGGCACGGTGTAGAAGTGGATTTTTACTGCAGGATTAAAACATGGTATAACAGGCATATAGTAGTAACTGAGATTATGTAAAGAAAGCAGTGACGAACATGACATTTATCACTTCTCATCCGTTTATAGAGATGGTTCGTAAGATCGAGCGGACCGGTCAGCATACGGTAGAAGAAAAATACGAATTAGAGCTCTATGAAGATAGCATTCGCTCCACGTCTCAGTATTATCGGTTGAACGATGTGTTCGATGTATCGTATCGCTTCACATCGGAAAGCTTTGGTTTTCTTTATCTCCACACAAACAGAGGCGTCATCTCTTTTATGATAAAAGAAGATCCTCGTTCGTTTGTTGAAGAATATAAGAAGTTGATTTAACCATAGGGGGAGGATGAAGAGGGGATGGGAATAGCACGCGTGACACTCTCAAACGGTGTGAAGATGCCACAGGTTTGTTTTGGTGTTTTTAAGCTAAATGGAAACGAAGCTGTTCAAGCTGTAACCGAAGCGCTTCAGTGCGGATACCGAGGTATCGATACCGCTTCTTACTACGGAAACGAAGAAGCAGTTGGCGAGGCGATCAAACAATCAGGGATTCCTCGTGAAGAACTCTTTATAACCTCAAAAGTTTGGAACGATGAGCAGGGCTATAATGAAACACTAAACGCGTTCGACCGGTCACTCGAGCGGCTCGGTACTGATTATCTCGATCTTTATCTTATCCATTGGCCCGTTCCTGAGCTGTACCAAGAGACATGGCAGGCTCTAGAGAAGCTGTATCATGAAGGGAAAGTATGCGCGATCGGTGTAAGTAACTTCGAGAAGCATCACCTCGAAACGATCCTTAAGAATTCAAGTGTGACGCCTGTCATGAACCAGATCGAGTTTCATCCTGAACTGATTCAAGAAGACCTTAGAGCCTATTGCGATGCGAAAAATATTCAAGTGGCGGCATGGTCTCCTTTGAAACGGGGCAAGGTATTATCGAACAGGGCGATCAAAGAGGTCAGTAAAAGTGTTGGAAAGTCACCGGCTCAAGTTGTATTGAGGTGGTGTCTAAACCACGATGTTGTTGTGAACGTAAAGTCATCAAAGCCCGAGCGGATAAAAGAAAACGCTGACTTGTTCGATTTTAACTTAACATCTGAACAAATGAAGAAGATTGATGCTTGCAATGAAGATAGCAGGCTTGCTCATCATCCAGACCATAAACCCTTTTATGATGAAACGGTCCCGGGAAGAAAAGGGTAGTCGTATTTGAAATAACATGACACTATATCAACAAAACCGACCAGAGGCATTTACCTCTGGTCGGTTTTTGTGTACTTCTATTGAACGAGCTTCCTTACGACCCTCTATTTACATTCGACCATATCTCTATAAGCGGACCATCGCCACCGAAGATTGGATCTGTCTCTGGAAACGGAACGAACTGGATTGTTTCAAGAGCATCTCGTTCGTTCGGATCACCGGTTTTCAAGTCGTGATCTACTCCATTCGGGTATGCACCAACCACCTGGAAATCTGAAGATGCGCTTTCTCTTTTATGTCCGACGCCTGCAGGAATAACGACTGCATCGCCCTTTTTAACGTCTACTTTTTCACCGTTTTCACCGCCGAACGTGATGGTAGCTTCTCCACTTACAACACCAAGGACTTCGTGCGTATTGCTGTGGTAGTGATGGTAATCAAACACGCCGTTTTGCCAGCTGTTCGTCCAGTTGTTCTTTTTGAATTGATCTGCGCATTGGTTCTCAAGATCTACTAAACTTCCACGATAAAGGATAAGAGGAAGATCTGGGTTGTTCGGTATGTCCCCATTCTCCTTTAAATAGAGCGTTTCAACATCCACTTTGTTCATTCTTTATCCCTCCTTCATGTCTAATACATATATTAAACGATTTCACACAACATAAAACATCTTTTCGTTTAGCAGGAGGATAAAAGGGAAAAGGATTATTGATTTCATTGGAAATTGCTTCTTCCCCCGATTATCGATTATAAAACGTTCCAGTTGACTAACTTGTATATACAAGGTAAACTACGAATTGTATTGAACATGTATAGACAAGTTAAACAATAAATGAAAGCGGTTGAAAGGAGAATACATGATGCTTAAGAAATTATTCGGTAAGAAGGAAACGCCTACAGAGGAGAAGATTCTTGCTCCGATGAACGGAAAGGTCGTTGAACTTGAAAACGTACCGGATCCGACGTTCGCACAAAAAATGATGGGTGATGGTGTTGCGATCGAACCGACTGATGGTGAGGTTGTTTCACCAGTAAACGGAAAGATCATTCAGTTCTTCCACACGAAACATGCTGTCGGCATCGAGTCTGAATCTGGACTAGAACTACTCATCCATGTTGGTTTAGAAACAGTTGGTATGGGTGGAGAAGGTTTTGAAGGACACGTGAAGGAAGGCGACAAAGTTAAGGTCGGCGACCCATTGATCTCAGTAGACCTTGATCTTGTGAAGGAAAAAGCAGCAAGTACGATAACACCTGTCATCATCACGAATGCAGATATTCTTGAGAATGTTGAAAAGTCTTATACAGATGGCGCTACTCGTGGTGAAGTCGAAATTATGCATACAAAGGTTAAGAAGTAATTGATGAATGACAGCAGGTCGTTCGTAGGCGACCTGTTGGTTATGAATAGGGGGAAGAAGCATGGCTATTGACAGAAAGTCTGTCGAGCAGATCGTTGAAGCGATCGGTGGTAAAGAAAACGTATCAACTGCTACACACTGCGTAACAAGACTACGACTCGTATTACATGATGAAAGCAAAGTCGATCAGGAAGCACTTGAACAAAATGATCTCGTAAAAGGTTCTTTCTCGGCTAACGGTCAGTTTCAGGTCGTCATCGGGCAAGGAACTGTTGATAAAGTGTTTAAGATCTTCGCTGAAATTACAGAAATTGAGAGCGCATCCAAACAGGATGTAAAGAACGCTGCAGCACAGAAACAAAATATGTTACAACGTGCTGTTAAGACGTTAGCAGATATTTTTATCCCAATTTTACCTGCCATCGTAACTGCAGGTTTGTTACTCGGTATCAACAACATCCTTACTGCTGAAGATATCTTCTTCAGCGCACCACTCGTTGAGGTATATCCTCAGTGGGCTGACCTTGCAAGTATCATCAACTTGATCGCGAACACCGCCTTTGTGTTCTTACCAGGACTGATCGGTTGGTCAGCAGCGAAACAGTTTGGCGGTAGTCCGTTACTCGGAATCGTTCTTGGTCTTATCTTAGTCCATCCTGATTTACTTAACGCTTGGACGTATGGTCAGGCAGATGACATTCCAACCTGGAACTTGTTTGGTCTTGAAATTGAAAAAATCGGTTACCAAGGGCAGGTCTTACCAGTTCTTGTATCCGCGTATATATTAGCGAAAATTGAAACGTTCTTAAATAAACGGGTGCATGATTCCATACAGATGCTTGTCGTTGCACCAGTCGCATTGCTCGTAACTGGATTCCTTGCGTTCACGTTGATCGGACCTGTTACGTTCTGGATTGCAAACCTCTTGACTGATGGATTTATTGGCTTGTTCGATGCAGTACCAGCGATCGGAGGCCTTGTATATGGTGCACTGTATGCTCCTCTCGTTATTACTGGTATGCATCACACATTCCTAGCAGTCGATCTTCAATTGATCGGAAGTACAGGAAGCACGTTCTTGTGGCCGATGCTAGCTCTTTCTAACATCGCTCAAGGTGCAGCAGCACTTGCGATGATGCTCGTTACGAAGCAGGAGAAAACGAAAGGTCTCGCAGGAACATCTGCAGTTTCTGCATTCCTAGGTGTAACCGAGCCAGCACTTTTCGGTGTAAACCTTCGCTATCGTTTCCCATTCTTTGCAGCAATTATCGGTTCTGCCATCGCAGGACTCGTTATTACGGTAATGGGAGTAGAAGCACAGTCGATCGGTGTTGGGGGCGTTCCTGGATTCTTATCGATCTTTAAAGAATATTGGGGAGCATTCTTCCTAGGAATGGCAATCGTTCTTGTTCTACCATTCCTTCTTACACTCATGTATGGGAAGATAAGAAAAGTAGAGAATTAATTAGGACGTACGATATCACCTGGAATGTCTACCGGTTCATATGACAGTTCCGGTGATATCGTTTTTTCGTATTGAAATCATTGAAATTGAATTAGGGAGTTGAGTTGCGTGCAAGCATGGTGGAAAAAGTCAGTCGTGTATCAAATCTATCCAAAGAGTTTTAATGACACGACAGGAAATGGTACAGGAGATATCAACGGAATCATTGAGAAGTTAGACTATTTAAAAACACTAGGTGTGGACGTAGTGTGGTTAACGCCGATCTATGATTCCCCTCAAAATGATAATGGATATGATATCCGTGATTATTTCAGTATCTATGAAGAATACGGGACGATGGAAGACTTCGATCGTTTGCTTGAGGAAGCTCACGTACGTGACATTAAAATCATCATGGATATCGTTGTAAACCATACGTCGACAGAGCATCAGTGGTTTGTTGAATCACGTAAATCAAAGGATAATCCATACCGTGATTATTATATTTGGAAAGATCCTGTGGACGGTGAGGAACCTACGAACTGGCAATCCAAATTTGGTGGCTCGGCATGGCAGTTTGATCAGGAAACAGGACAGTATTATCTTCATCTATTCGATGTGACACAGGCTGATTTGAACTGGGAAAATGAAAAAGTACGTGATGAAGTCTATAACATGATGACGTTCTGGTTTGAAAAAGGTGTTGATGGGTTCCGTCTCGACGTCATCAACCTGATTTCGAAAGACCAAGATTTTCCGAACGATGATGGATCGGTTGCCCCTGGAGATGGGCGTAAATTTTACACAGATGGACCTCGTGCTCATGAATTCATGAACGAAATGAATCGAGAAGTGTTTATGAAGTACAATCCGATGACAGTCGGTGAGATGTCGTCAACCACGATAGAGGATTGCATCAAGTATTCTAATCCAGAACGTAATGAGCTAAGCATGACGTTTAACTTCCACCATTTGAAAGTGGATTATCCTAACGGTGAGAAGTGGTCGGTCGCAGACTTTGATTTCCTCAAATTAAAAAACATCCTGTCGACATGGCAGAAAGAGATGCATGAAGGAGGAGGCTGGAACGCGCTATTCTGGTGCAACCATGACCAGCCAAGAATCGTTTCCCGTTATGGGAACGATGGTGAGTATAGAAAAGAGTCAGCAAAAATGCTTGCTACGACGATGCACATGATGCAAGGAACGCCGTACATTTATCAAGGCGAAGAGATTGGAATGACCAATCCGAAGTTCGACGATATTTCTTCTTATCGTGACGTTGAATCGTTGAACATCTATTCCATTCTTCAGGAAAAAGGGTATAGTGAAGAAGAGATTCTTGAGATTTTACGACACAAGTCGAGAGATAATTCTCGTACGCCTGTACAATGGAACTCAGATTCTCAAGCAGGATTCACGACAGGTGAACCTTGGATACCCGTCGCAAAAAACTATGAGCAAATCAACGTAGAAGATACGCTTCAAGAAGAGAATTCGATCTTTGAACATTATCAGAAGCTGATCGAGCTACGTAAGACCGTTGAGGTTGTAACGGAAGGTAGCTATGAACTCATCTTAGCGAAAGATCCACAGATTTTCGCTTACGTACGTGAAACCGATCGAGAAAAGCTGCTCGTTATTAACAACTTTTATGAAACTGAAGCAACGGTTGAACTTCCTGATCATGTAGAGGTTGACGGGTTCGAACGCTTGCTTTCAAATTACTCCGAAGATCCACATGAGGAGATCGATGGTAAGGTGCTAAGACCATTTGAATCCGTCGTGTACTATGTCAAAAAGTCATAGGTGATGGTGGAATGAAACAAACGAAATATGCACAGATTTATCAAGAGCTATCAGAGAAAATTCAAGATGGGACGTACAAACCGAACAGTAAACTACCTTCTGAACACGAACTAGCAGAAGCGTATGGAACATCTCGAGAAACGATTCGAAAGGCATTGAACCTCCTCTCACAAAATGGACTGATTCAAAAAATCAAAGCGAGAGGTTCCGTTGTGATCGATGTCAATCGATATGAGTTTCCTGTTTCGGGTCTCGTCAGTTTTAAAGAAGTATCTAAGCGAATGAGCAAAACGTCTAAAACAATCGTTCATTACCTCGAAAAAGAACAGCCCACAGAATGGGTGAGAGAGCAACTTGGTCTTCGTAGTGGCGATTCTGTGTGGCATGTAGTCAGAGCAAGAGAAATAGACGGAGAAAAAATCATTTTGGATCGAGATTATTTTCCTGTACAGTCCGTTCCCGAATTAACAAAACAGATCTGTGAGAACTCGATCTATGATTATTTGGAAAACGACCTTGGATTATCGATCAGCTATGCGAAGAAAGAAATCGTTGTTGAGGATGCACACGAAGATGACAGGCGCTATTTAGATTTAAAACATTATGAGCACGTCGTTGTCGTGCGGAACTATGTGTATTTAAACGACACGACTTTAATCGAGTATACCGAATCTCGTCACAGGTTAGATAAATTTCGGTTCGTTGATTTTGCAAGAAGAGAGAAATAACATGTTGGCAGCATACACCTCGTATGCTGCTTTTTTTATTAGAAGAAGGTTTTTCGATATGTTAAATAGAATGAGTATGGTGCGAAAGGAGAGAGAAGTGATGACAAAGCAGGCTACAGATCAACTAAAACTAGCAAGAACACAAGGATTTCACCTTGAAGCACTACGGAAATTCACTCTTTCAGATGATCAGATGAGGTACACTTCTCTGCCGATGCCAGCATTTGAAACGTGTATGAAAGATCCTGAACGGCATCCAGTCGTCATTTTATCAGGAGAGAGAGTCGTTGGTTTTTTCGTATTACATAGTGGTGAAGGTGCGAAGGAATACACTTCAAACAAAAACGCTATGCTGTTAAGAGCGCTCAGTATCGATCAGAAGGAGCAGGGAAAAGGGTATGGAAAACATGCCATGTTTCTTGTTAAAGACTATGTAAAATCTAATTTCCCTGAAATTGATGAAGTGGTATTAGCCGTTAATGTGAAAAACGGAGTGGCTCGATCGATCTACCTTGAACAAGGATATGTGGATTTAGGTAAAAAGAAAGAAGGCAGATCAGGGCCTATGTCCATTCTTCATTTGTTTCTATAAAATCCCCAACGTCTTTCCGTTGGGGTTTCTTATTTATGAAGACTTTTTAAGTGAAGTCTCTATTTCTTTTAAGTAAGCAGCAAATTCTTCTTTCGTAGTGGATGAATTCATCGCTTCTTCCACCAGAGGTAGCCAATCTTCTGGCAGCGTTTTGGTTTTATGCATTCGTTCAATCCCCCTAAACTGTTCTTTTTATCGAATGTACTATCAGTTTATCCATTGCCTTGTTGGAAAGCAATAGAATTTGTGAAAAATGTTGAAAATTAGCAAAAATTCTGAGGTGAGTGAAGCGTGAAGGAAGTAATGGACGATATTTTATCAAAGTTTCCAAAACAAAACAGGGTGGTAGTAGGCATCGATGGATTGAGTCGATCAGGGAAAACGACTTTAGTGAATAACATGTGTGAGAGGGTTACTGAACGAGAAGTCATCGTGATTCACATTGATGACTTTATCGTGTCAAGGAATAAACGATATGGAACAGGCTATGAGGAGTGGTTCGAATATTACTATCTTCAATGGGATGTTTCCTACTTACGAGATCACTTGTTTGATAAGGTTAAACAGACTTCTGAATTAACCCTTCAGCGTTATGATGAAAAGAGTGATACTCACACCTCTTACGTTCAACTAATTCCAGAAAATGCACTTGTCCTTATTGAAGGAGTTTTCATTCAGCGGGAAGAGTGGAGAGGATATCTCGAATACGTTATTTATCTTGAATGTTCTCGTAGAGCGAGGTTTGAAAGAGAGAGTGAGGAAACGAAAAAGAACCTTAAAAAGTTTTATAATCGTTATTGGAAAGCTGAAGACTACTATTTTGAAAAAGTAGACCCCGTTCTCCATGCAGACTTCGTTTTAGACAATGGAACAAGCCCCTCTAAGTAGAGGGGCTTTTCAAGGGACTTGCTTGTGGTACGGCCGGCCATCTGACAGCATCTTCATTGTAATGAAAGATAATGACCGACTGTATAAAAAAGTGTTGTCATAAATCCGGAATCAAATACGTTAAAAAAATAATTAAATTTTGTGCTCATGTTGTAAGGCTGAAAAATGCCCGGGGATTTTGTAAGAAAATCGATAAATTCCTTGTTCCATCATATCTCCAATCCAATGTATGATAAAGAAGAGGGGGGAAAGATATGATACAGGTAGCAACTGGTTTAATCATATTTTTTATCGTGTTAATTTTGATCGGTACGCTTATGGTAGCAGGAAAAAGTGATAGTGGGTACGATAAGAAAGCGAAAAATACGAGCATTACGATTTTTTCTATTTATGTTGTAGTGAGTATATTAGCTGTTGCAGGAATCGCAATTTATGTGTACATGATTTAAGAGCGGCTAAAGCTGCTCTTTTTATTTTGAAGCTACAAATAGCATTTCTGCAGCGAGGTAACCAAATCGAAGACCGAAGAAGAGTAAGACAAGGCTTGCAACAACGCTTATTCCTCTTAGCGTTGCTGGTTTCATAAGTGTCTTGCCGAAATGGACGGTCAACGACATATTCAAGTTCCAAAGACCGATTCCGACGAAAACGAGTGTGGAAAGAAAGAATGCTTCCCATTTGTCAGGGCGCTGCAAGGATTGACTGAGAACTGAACCGTAAATCCCAAGCCAAAATAGAAGGTTCATCGGATTGAAGGCAGCGATCATGAAGCCTGTTGCATATGAGTTGAAAAGTCCCGACTTATCTTTGTCTCTCGCCTCGTCAATACTGACAGAAGACAAGCAACCCTGAAGACCAGATAATGTAAGAATCACACACCCGAGTACGAGTAAAGCTATTTGTACATAAGATATTTTCACAAAAGCAGCGATTCCAAAGTACATCAAACACATCAGGATGAGATCTGCACTCATCCCGCCTCCGCCTACGAGAAGGGAAGACCAGAATCCTTTATGTATTCCTTGCTTCATGATCTCAATATTAATAGGACCGATCGGTGCTGCAATCGATAAACCAAGAATGATATGACCTACCACAGTTTCTAGCATCGATAGCATTCTCCTTTTTGGCATGTCTCTAATTAAATACATGTCCCAAAGTAGAAAAATAGAAGTGATGCATGAAAAAATATCTGAAGAAGCGGTTAAGATTTTGTGGAATGCATAGAAGATTGTATAATGAAGGGTACTACTACGCTGAGAATTGAAGTGATATCGAGATGAACCAATACTCAATGTTTTCGAAGAGTGAAATAAAAGAACGGTTTCCGGTGAGCTTCTATCAAAGAGGCCTCACTTACTATCAGGACGGTCGCGTGCATGTCCTGAACTATGATACAGAGAAAAAGTCGTATACGGCACACGTACACGGAACGGATGATTATGAAGTTGTTATCGAGCTTTTGAGCGATAACTGGTTCGGCTCGTGCGAATGTGCCGCATTCGATACGTATGGAACGTGTAAGCATATCGCCGCTGTTCTAATCGCGATCAGCGACTCTCATCCACCGGATCAAGAAGAGAAGAAAGAAAAAAGCACTGCGCCACCCAAGAACTACGATGAAACTGATCAGTTGATCCGGGCTTTGAGCGACTATGATGTGGATTTGTCTGATATCCCTTCATCCAAAAAAGATCGCCTGCAGGTGGAGTTTACGATTAAAGGAACCTCCTATCCATCGCTTAGACGATCGAGGGGAGATGCCCCGTGGACGATCGAGATGAAAGTAGGGGTCGATCGCTTATATATCGTGAAGGACATTCGCGCATTTCTAGATGCTGTGCTAGCTGAAGAATCGTTATATTTTACTAAGAAATTTAGTTATGAGCCACATGAACAAGAATTCGATGAGCGGGATTACCCCTTTATTGAGTTGCTGCTAGCTGTTCGAAGTAACGAGAAAGTGTATTTAAGCATTCCAGATAATTGGGGGAGATTTACAGATAACAGAGAGTTGATCTTGCCTCCATTGACAGCGAACGAGTTTCTAGAAGAGCTTTATAAACAGGACCGTTCGCTACGTTTTGAATTTAATCGTGAATTATTTGAAGGCGTTACGCTTTATAAAGATAAGCATCCTTTCGACTTTGCTGTTGAGCAAGTAGAGTCTGACTATGTTTTACACTTGAATGGGTTTGAAGAAGCTGCTGTATTTGGAACATACGGATGGGTGTTTCACGATGAATCGCTTTACAAAGTGAGCCAAAGGCAGCAGAAACTTTTAAGAGAGTTAGCTCCCTTTCGAAATTCAGCTGCAAGTTCTGTATCAATTTCTGGTGACCAGATCGAACCATTCCTATCTCAGGTCGTCCCGCGTTTAAAGAAACTAGGGGACGTCACGTTATCAGAAGATATTTCAGAGAAGATCGAAAGTCCAGCGCTTCGAGCGAAGGTCTATGTGAATGCAGAGGGTGAGCGTCTTCTCGTTAACGTCACGTACAAATATGGGGAAGATCGAATCGATCCGTTCGACAGCGCTTCGCGTATTGAGAACAAGGATGGAGGGATCATCTTAAGAGATAGTGAAAAAGAACAGCAGATCATGGCGCTAATCGAGCAAGCATCTTTAAAATTCAATGGCAGAGAACTGTACGTAGACGATGAAGCATTAATCTTTGATTTCTTATATTGGACGCTTCCTCGGCTGGATGAACTTGCAGAAGTGCTTTTAACAGATTCTGCAAAGAAATGGTTACTTGATGAAGAGTCTGTTCCGGTCACATCCGTCGACGTAGATAGAACAGGAACGTGGCTCGACGTTAGTTTTGATATGAAAGGCATCAATGAGGGCGAAATCTCGAATGTACTGAAAGCGATGATCGAAAGGAAACGGTATTATCGTCTTGAGAACGGTTCGTTCGTTTCGATCGAAGATGAAGATTTCCAGCACGTTGGAAAGCTCTTGGACGAGTTGAACATTAAAGAAAGTGAAATCAGTCGCGGAGATCTCAAGCTTCCACTTTATCGAGGCTTGCAAATCGATGAAACGATGGGTAAAGAGAAGCGTAGCTCTCGTTATGGCAAAGCTTTCCGTGAACTGTTGTCGAGACTGAAACATCCAGAAGACCTTCAGTTCAGCTTGCCTGAAGGGCTGGATGCTGAATTGCGGTCCTATCAACTGACGGGCTTTCAATGGTTGAAGGCGCTTGGATATTATCATTTAGGCGGTATTCTTGCTGACGATATGGGGCTAGGAAAAACGCTGCAAAGCATTTCCTATCTCCTTTCAGAGAAGGAAGAAAATCCTAATGCAAAAGCACTTGTTATCGCACCTGCTTCGCTCATCTATAACTGGAAGAAAGAATTTGAGAAATTCGCACCGAGCTTGGACGTAGCTGTCAATGCCGGCGCACCTCCTGAACGGAGAGAATTGTTGTCTCAATCGGAGCCAGATGTGTGGATTACATCTTACCCAACGCTTAGGCAGGATATTTCTCATTATGAAGCGATGGAGTTTGATTCAGTGATTCTAGATGAAGCGCAGGCGATTAAGAATCCTGCTACAAAAACGTCCCAAGCCGTTAGGCAGTTGAGAGCAAGAAAAAGGTTTGCGCTCAGTGGTACACCGATCGAAAATTCACTAGATGAACTGTGGGCATTGTTCCATTCGATCATGCCGGGATTTTTTCAAGACTTAAGTTCTTTTAAAAAGCTACCGCATGAACAAATATCTAGAATGGTTCGCCCATTCATCTTGAGACGTGTGAAGCAGGATGTATTGAAAGAACTGCCGGACAAAATCGAGACTGTTCAAGTTTCTGAATTAACAAAGCAGCAAAAAGAACTTTATCTCGGTTACTTGCACCGAATTCAGGAGGAAACAAAGGAGAGTCTCAGAGGAGAAGGTTTCCAACGCAACCGAATGAAGATTCTTGCAGGACTGACAAGACTGCGTCAACTATGCTGTCACCCGTCATTGTTTCTTGAAAATTATGATGGGTACTCAGGTAAGCTAGAACAGCTTATGGATATCGTAGCAACGTCTATTCAAAACAAGCAGAGGATACTGATCTTTTCTCAATTTGCAAGCATGCTGCGTATCATTCAGGATCATCTTACGGCCGCGGGCCACGAAGTGTTTTATTTAGATGGTCAAACACCATCTAAAGAGCGAGTTGAGATGACGGAACGATTTAATGACGGTGAAAAAGAAATCTTTCTTATTTCATTAAAAGCTGGAGGAACTGGACTTAACTTAACGGGTGCCGACACCGTTATCTTATATGACCTATGGTGGAACCCAGCCGTTGAAGAGCAGGCAGCTGGAAGAGCACATCGAATCGGTCAGAAGAAAGTTGTTCAAGTTCTGAGATTGATCACGCAAGGAACGATCGAGGAGAAAATTTATGAGCTCCAGCAAAAGAAGAAAGAGTTGATTCAAAAAGTCATACAGCCTGGTGAAACGATGATCTCAAGCCTTTCTGAGGAAGAAATTAAAGAGATTTTAAGTATATAACGCAAGAAGCCTTCCGAAACATCGGAAGGCTTTAGTTTGTAGAGAAACCTATATCATTATTTAGTGCTCCCGATGCCGTAGTCGATGACGATCGCATGCTTTCCGCGGACGAACGGCCAAGCCCGAGGTGAAACCCACACCCCGGTCTCGGCCGCCCGTACTACCGCAGGAGTCCGCGATCGTCTCTCCTACTTGAAGGAATAAGTCCAAAGTCACACTCCGTCCTAATAGTTTAACAGTCCAACATGGCAATTCTAACCTTCTTTTTATCCATCAACGTTATTTGGAAAGCAATGGATTATGGCATATGAACCACATTATCTAGACAAGCTAACACTCACCCAGGTTAGACGAACGCCGAGCCTCATAGCGGACAAAGAACCGTCCGAGCCTCGAACGAACGCTGGACCAGGGGAGTAAAGAAGTATTCACTCCTACCTGTTAGGATACAATCAATCAAAGTTAAACTTTCCAGTCTATTATGATAACAACTTTTCAACTCATCATTTTCAATTAGTTTATTTTTAATCCATCATAATAAAGCGGATTGGAGCGGAAGGATGCTCGACTCCTGCGGGATTAGCGGGACAGGTGAGATCCCACAGGAGCGTAAGCGACGAGGAAGCTCACCGCCCGCCCCGCGGAAAGCGAGCATTCTGGAGCGTAAATCACTCCTATCCCGTTTACAGACTGAAGCCTTCCTTTCACATCGGAAGGCTTTTTTCTTTTGATTAAGTGGTATACGTAATAACAAAGAACAAATAATAACGAAGAGTTGAGGGGTGGTTAGGAATGGAATGCGAACTGTGCGGGCGAAAAGGAGTATCTAGTACGGTTCATCATTTAACACCAAAAGAAGAGGGAGGGACCTTTGGACCAACTGCAAATTTATGTCCTGCATGTCACAAGCAAATTCATGCGTTATACACGAATCAAGAGTTAGCAATTAGACTCAATACGATAAAAAAGTTAAAAGAGGACGACCAAATTCGACGGTTTTTAAAGTGGATAAAAAAACAACCATCCACAAAACGAGTGAAAGTGTCGAAATCGAACGAAAAAAATAGAAAAAAATAGTCCCGCTATAGGTCGCATGTTATTAGGGTTTTTAGTAAATAGTGGGTAAAAGAGATCGCCTTAACTTGAAATTCGGTGTTTCGACCTATTTTGTAGTGGTATAGATAGATAGAGGTAAAAACGTACTAAATTCTGTTTTAAAACAGAAAATTAAATGAAGTTGAGGTGACAACTGTGACAGGAAAAATTTCATCAGTGTTTTGGAGTACGCTGGTTATCAGTTTAATGATGGTCGTGTGGGGATCGATTTCTCCTGGCAGTCTTGAATCCATTTCGGCCAGTGCCCAAACGTTTATTTCGAATAAGTTTGGTTGGTATTATTTAATATTAGTAACGCTTCTCGTTATTTTTTGTGTATTTATCATTTTTACACCGTACGGTAAAATTAAGCTTGGTAAGCCGGATGAAAAGCCGGAATTTACAACACTAAGTTGGTTTGCCATGCTGTTCAGTGCTGGTATGGGGATTGGACTTGTTTTCTGGGGAGCAGCAGAACCGATCTATCATTATGCTGTGAATGCTCCAACAGCTGAAACAGGAACACCAGCAGCAGTAAAGGAATCCATGCAGTATGTGTACTTCCACTGGGGAGTTCATGCTTGGGCAATCTATGCCATCGTTGCACTCGTGCTCGCTTATTTTAAATTTAGACATGATAAGCCAGGGTTGATCAGTGCGACACTTTACCCGATCTTTGGTGATCGCGTGAACGGTCTGCTTGGTAAAGTAATCGATACGTTAGCTGTCTTTGCTACGATCGTTGGGGTAGCAACAACGCTTGGTTTTGGTGCAGTACAAATCAACGGTGGACTTTCTTACTTAACAGGCGTTCCTAACAATTTTACCTCTCAATTGATCATTATTGCTGTCGTAACTGTGCTATTCATGATTTCAGCATGGACAGGCATCAGTAAAGGAATCAAGTACTTAAGTAATGCGAACATTGGTCTTGCTGGATTTTTATTCCTCGCAATGTTCATCCTTGGACCAACGATTTACATTTTGAACATGTTTACAGATACGATCGGATCGTACTTAACAAACATTTTAGCGATGAGTTTCCGCATTGCTCCGCTAAACCCTGAGAATAGAGAGTGGATCAACAACTGGACCATCTTCTACTGGGCATGGTGGATTTCGTGGTCTCCGTTCGTTGGAATCTTCATCGCGCGTGTTTCTCGCGGAAGATCCATCAGAGAATTTCTTGTTGGGGTATTGTTAGTTCCATCTATCGTAGGGTTCCTTTGGTTCTCAACTTTTGGTGTTTCTGCGATTAATCTTCAACAAAATGGAACAGCAGATATCGCGTCACTTGCGACAGAAGAAGCGTTATTCGGAACGTTTCAGAACTATCCGTTTGGTGTAGTACTTTCCATCATAGCGATTACATTGATCGGAACATTCTTCGTAACGTCCGCAGACTCTGCAACATTTGTTCTTGGAATGCAGACAACGTACGGGTCACTAAATCCTGGTACTAGTGTAAAGCTCACATGGGGAATAACGCAGTCAGCTATGGCAGCCGTGTTGCTTTATAGTGGCGGGTTACAGGCACTACAGAATGTACTCATCCTCGCTGCGATGCCGTTCTCAGTCATTATGATTCTCATGACCGTCTCCTTCTATAAGGCGATAACGAAAGAGAAGCATCTTGTTGCCAAAAGTCCTAAACCGAAAAAGGATAAGAAGCGAGATCAAAAGGTTTCAGAAGACCCATCTCCTGCAAAATCGTAACATTTGACAAAACAATGAGGCACACTCGCCTCATTGTTTTTTTATTACAAAGAAATAACAAAATATAGGGAAAAAGGTTTGAACAATTGAAAATATGTGAATGGTTAATTATTCGTACTTCTAAGGCAGGTGAATGATAATGCTTGCAAAATGGTTTTATGAAGCGAAACATACTGTTGTGCTGACAGGTGCTGGGATGAGCACTGAGAGTGGCTTAGCTGATTTTAGATCGGCACTCGATGGCATGTGGAATGAGTATGATCCATTGCTCTTTGCTAGTCGGGATGCCATGACATATGAACGCGAACTGTTCGTCCGTTTTTATAAAAATCGAATTGAAAAATTACAATCTGCAATGCCTCATGAAGGGTATTACTATTTATCAGAATGGGAGAAAAGCGGTCATATTAGCTCGATACTAACTCAAAATATTGATGGGTTTCACAAAAAAGCTGGTAGTAAAAACGTCGCAGAAATGCACGGCACATTATGTGAAGTGTATTGTGACGATTGTGGTGAAGCGTTTGAAAACGCTCATTTCTTAAACGATGACAATATTTGCGACTGTGGGGGATTTAAACGACCGGGTGTAGTGTTGTTCGGAGAGCCGTTGCCTATGAGCGCGATCCACTTAGCGAAGCAAGAAACAAGGAAAGCGGATCTTTTCATCGTACTAGGTTCTTCTTTAAGTGTTTCACCAGCAAACTTGTTTCCGGTAGAAGCGAAGCGCCATGGTGCCAGAGTAATCATCGTTAATGATGAAGAAACGAAATATGATACGATGGCTGATCTCGTCATCAATCGGAAAATCAAAGATGTATTAACAGAGCTAGCAGAAGAAAAAGGGTGATGGGGAGACTGCCAACGTTGGCAGTCTCTTCTTATGGATAAGTAGGCATCACTTTTTTGTGAGTATTTCCTCTATTTTTCTTTCATATAAAATAGTACGATTACGATGTGGTTGGGAATATCTTACGAAAGGGGCGCTGTGAATGACGAACTTAAATCGTATTACTGTATTTTGTGGTTCTAGTGAGAATGTAGACAGGCTCTACTATGAGGCTGTCGAAAAACTTGGAGAGCAATTAGCACGCCAGGGAATCGAAGTTATTTATGGCGGTGGAAACGTCGGGCTGATGGGAGCACTAGCTCGTACGGTGATTAAACACGGTGGGAAAGTAACTGGCATCATTCCTAGAAAAATCTATGACAATGTTGCGCACATAGAGTTATCAGAACTGATCATCGTAGAAACGATGCATGAACGGAAAGCAAAAATGTATGATCACGGTGATGCGTTCCTAGCACTGCCTGGTGGGATCGGTACATTAGAAGAGCTAACAGAAATATTCACTTGGTACCAGCTCGAATACCATAACAAGCCGATCGCGTTGTTAAATACAAAAAATTACTACGCACCTTATCATTCCATGCTAGAACACATGGTAAGCGAAGGCTTCCTAGCGAAACAATATATGGAACCTCTCCTTTCACACGAAGACCCCGTTCAATTACTAGAGATGATCAAGCATCATCACGTACCTAAGATGAACAAATGGAGTCAGGACGACCTGACCGATCGAATATAACTAATGAGACTGTCGATTCACGACAGTCTTTTTAATTTGTTGATGCGGTCTAAGGGAAAATACTCTCTATTCTGTCATGGGTCTCAAGAGTCTTTTCGACAGACTTAGGCTCCGTTTAAATCAGAATTTTCAGATATAAGAAGGATTTTTAGCAAAGAAAACGGAACTATACACAGTGGACACATACATACGAGACCAATCATCGTCACACTATTCAAATGAGGAGGATGTACATGTACGTAACGATCGGTTCTCTATTTATGCAAACGGTAAGAAAGTTCGGTCCTAAGGAAGCTCTTGTCGATAAGACAAAGGGGATACGGTGGACATATGAGCAATGGAATGTCGAAGTAAATCGAGTGTCGAATGCGCTTTTGGATGCAGGTGTAAAAAAGGGTGACCGTGTTTCTACACTGCTGTTTAACAATACTGAGCTCGCTTGTCTGTTTTTCGCTTGTGCTAAGATCGGTGCCGTTCTTAACCCGATCAACTTTAGGTTGAAGCCAAATGAAGTCGCTTACATTTTGAAAGACGCTGAGCCTTCCGTAGTTGTTTATGAAAAGATGCTTGAACCTGTCATAACAGCTGTGCAAGAGAATTTTCCTAATGTCTCGTTCTGGTTAACAGAAGGAGAGCCACAAGCGTTTTCTGAAAGCTACGAAAAGCTTGTACGCCTTTCGTCTGTAGAAGAGCCAACAATCGAGGTAGATGAAAACGATACGTATGCCATCATGTATACGAGCGGAACGACAGGAAGACCTAAAGGAGTGCTTCATAAGCATAGAAGCATGGTGGAGCAAAGTTTAATATGTGGAGCTAGCTTACATGTAAAAGATCATGACATTGGACTTGTCGCTGCTCCGATGTTTCATTGTGCTGAACTTCATTGTAATTTCTTGCCTCGTGTACATTTTGGAGCGGTTAACGTCATCCTTCATCATTTCGAACCAAAGAAAGTGTTAGAAACGATTCAAGAAGAAAAAGTAAGCATCTTCTTTGGTGCACCTACGATGTGGAACATGATTCTTCAAGAAGACCTTGCTTTGTATGATATTAGCAGCCTTCGAATAGGGCTATATGGTGCTGCCCCAATGGCACCGGCGATGGTGAAGATCATTAAAGAACGACTCGGTATCAATCTCCTTCAGGCTTATGGCATGACAGAGATGGGACCTGCAGTGACGTTCCTTGATCAGCATGAACAGTTATCTAAAGTTGGTTCAGCTGGGCGAGCCGCGATTAACCATGAGGTGCGAGTCGTGCGCCCTTCTGAAGAAGGACCATCAGATCCAGAAGCCATTCTTCCGCCGGGAGAAGTAGGAGAAATCATCGTGAAGGGACCATGTATGATGATCGGCTACTTTAACCGTCCGGATGCGACAGAACAGGCCCTTTATAAAGGGTGGTACCACTCTGGAGACCTCGGTTATATGGACGCTGAAGGCTATCTATACGTCTCCGACCGAGTAGATGATATGGTGATTTCTGGTGGTGAGAACGTGTACCCAAGAGAGATCGAAGACGTTTTGCATGCCCATGATGGTGTCTTAGATGTAGCGGTGCTTGGGCAGCCAGATGAAAAGTGGGGCGAGGTCGTAACGGCGATCGTCGTGAAAAAAGACGCATCTATTACTGAAGAAGATCTCGATCGTCACTGTCAAGAAAGTCCTAACTTAGCGACTTATAAGAGACCAAGGAAATATATTTTTGTTGATGAACTACCGAGGAATGCAAGTGGGAAGATTCAAAAGTTCATGCTCCGTGAACGTTTTGAAACAAAAACTAACGCATGACCACCTGTTGTGTCATAAACCGTTCAGATGTATAATTTAACGGGTTGTCAGGTTGTCAGAAAAAGCGAGCTACCGTGCTCGCTTTTTTTTATGAGGTGGATTTTCGTAATGATTTTAAACACCAAGCACATACTAACGTGGAATAGGAGGAGTGGGCGATGATAAAACTTTTTACAGATAGTGACCTAGATGGATCAGCATGTGCACTCATTGCAGAACTTGCATTTGAGAAAAGTGCTGACATTACACATTGTACATATCGGAACTTAAATGAACGCGTAGAATCTTTTCTAGAGAAAAACGATGAAAGTCCACTTTTTATTACAGACCTTTCTGTGAACGAAGAGATCGAACAACTGTTGGAGAAGCGTTTCCAAGAAGGCAAACATGTACAAATGATCGATCATCATGCGAGCGCAATGCACTTTAATGAGTACGAATGGGGATATGTAGAGCCTGGTGATGACAAAAAAACGTGCGCAGCTACATTGTTTTATCAATACTTAGTAGACCGTGAAAAGATTGAACGAAGTGAGGGATTAGAACTTTTCCTAGAACTCGTTCGTAAATATGATACGTGGGAATGGGAAGAAGACGATGATACGGATGCCAAACGCCTGAACGATTTGTTTTCGATATTAGGGAGAGAAACGTTCAAAGCAGAAATGATAAGACGTTTGACTCGTGATCCGGACTCATTCTCATTGAGCGAATCCGAAGAAATGATTCTCGATTTAGAAGAGCGAAAGATCAGTCGCTACATTCATAAGAAGAACTTTCAAATCGTACAAACGTTCATTGACGAATATTGCGTAGGAATGGTGCATGCTGAATCTTATCATTCTGAGTTAGGAAACGAACTGAACAAACGCCATCCTCATCTCGACCTCATCACGATCATCAACATTGGAAGCAAGCGTCTTGGTTTTCGAACGATTCATGATGAAGTGGATGTTTCGGAGTTTGCCGGTCGATTCGGAGGCGGTGGCCATCCAAAAGCTTCTGGATGCGAACTAACAGAAGAGACATTCGAAATCTTTATCGCAAAACCATTTCAATTAAAGCCGTTAAAAAGCGATGCTGATCGTAATCGTCTAAACCAAAGAGATGGTGAAAGTGGTTCATTCTATGAAAATCATGAAGGTGACATCATTTTTATTCGACAAGTCGATGAGACGTTTGAGGTAGTAAGACAAGGTGAAGTGGAAGACTGCACGTTCCATACGTTCGATGACGCAGAACGATACGTTAAGAGACAGTATCACGCTTGGTTAAGGTCAGATGAGCGTGTTGTGGAAGACCTTACAAGAGTGCTACCTCTTTCAAAAGAACAGCTCTTTGAACGCTATGATGAACTATTAACTGTACTAAATCAACAGAAGGAAGACGCTCTTAGTTGAGCGTCTTTTTTTATCATGGAACTGAACATCGATGCCATCATACGATGAAGGAATCATACCTAAAGGAGAGCATCTCATGAAAAGAGTTCTATCGCTTACACTATTGAGTGTTGCTGGATTTATCATTAACGCGGTCAGGAAGTATGAACGTGTTCTAAAAGATGCCGAATATGAGAAAGAGTGAAGGAAAATCAAAACATATTTTTATAATTTTTGGGAACCTTTCAAAATCCTTGTGCGTATATACAGGTGAGTAAATTAGAAAGGTTGTGACGAGATGAACGAGAACTCAACAAATCCATCAATCCTAGGGATGATCTTTAGCCCAGGTGAACAATTTGAGAGGATCCGCGAAAAGCCAAAGGTATGGGTACCACTTCTGATCGTAGTGCTCGCTTCACTTTTTGCGGGCTGGTTGATGGTGATGAGCCCTGACTTTGAACAAGAAATGATGGCTGGTAACATGAACGGCGCAGAAGGTATGGAAGGCATGGAAGGCATGCTGACTTTCATTAAGATATCAACTGCGATTTCAATCGGTCTCTCCCCAATATTCGGTGTATTGATCGGAAGCTTTATTTACTGGTTGATTTCAAAAGCTACACCTTCTGAAGTGACATTCAAGCAGTTATTTTCAATGAACTTATTCATTACTTTTGTTGGTACGATCGGACTTTTATTGAACGGTAGTTTGATGGCATTACTAGGCGGATCCATCGATTCGATGTATACGAGTATCGGTAGTCTAGTAAATGCAGATGGAGCTGCAGGCGGCATCTTGAATGGTTTTGAAATCTTCGGAATCTGGACAACGATCTTAACGGCGATCGGTCTTAGAATTACAGCTGGATGGCCAAAAGCACTTGCATGGATCATTCCAATCATCTTCTTCTTGATCGGTATCGGTTTCGCAGCGATCGGTGCGATTATGAACAGCATGGCAGGTATGTAATCGAATGAAGAAGAAAGTATGGATTTCGATTTCTGTAGTAGCAGTATTAGCTCTGATAATAGGATTTAACGTATACAGAACGTCAGCTAGTAAATCAGCTGAGGTTGAAACAGGAACATTAGAAAGTGAAAACATTAATACGACGGTCATGACTCCTGGGACATTGACCCTCGCAAATGAAAGTCTTTTGTTTGAAGACCCATCGAAAGGTGAACTAACGACGGTCCATGTAGAAGAGGGAGACGCTGTTAAGAAGGGTGATAACGTATTAACGTACGAGAATCCTGATCTAAAGATGGAGAAAGAGCAGAACGATATTAACATCGAATCGCTCTACCTTCGCATTAATTCACTAGACAAACAAAAAACGAGATTACAAGAAAAAGAAGATGAACTAGCAGACGACGTAGGAAGAGAAGAAGCAGAAGAGACGATGGAAGCTGAGCTCGACCAAATACAAATGGATATTCGCATGGCAAATCTTGACCTTCGTCAAGCGTTGCTGCAGCGTGATCGTCTGAAAGAACGCATGTCTGAATTAACAGTGACGAGCGAAATCGATGGTGTCGTGATTGAAGTGAACGAAAGTAGCTCGCCAACGACTCAGGGTGAGAAGCCGCTCATTCGACTCGGGAGTATGAACGATCTTGTTGTAAAAGGCAAGCTTTCTGAATATGACACGTTGAGCGTGGATGATGGCCAGAGTGTAACACTTACGTCAGATGCGGTTCCAGATCAGGAATGGAAAGGAAAAGTTTCTGAAGTCGCTTATTTACCGGAAACCACTGCAACAGAGAGCGGATCTTCTGCTGTTCAGTTCCCTGTCACGGTTACGATCGATGATGGGCAAAAGCTTAACCTTAAACCGGGCTTTCAAATGATTGTAGAGATCGAAACTGAATCACATCAAGCGATGACGCTGCCGTTTAGTTCAGTCCTTCAGGACGGTGATGATCAGTATGTCTACGCTGTTGAAGGTGGAAAAGCTGTTCGAAAAGACATCAAAACAGGTTCTTCTACCGCTGAACGAATCGAAGTAACAAGCGGTGTTACGAAGGATGATCAGGTTGTCATCGACCCTCCTGGTAAACTTAAGGATGGGATGGATGTGAGTGTTAAATGATCCAACTAGAAAAAATCGTCAAAAGCTACGCGCTAGGTAAAGAAACGGTCGAAGTATTAAAAGGGATTTCCGTTGATATTGAGAAAGGTGAGTTCGTTGCGATCATGGGGCCGTCTGGTTCAGGAAAATCAACGTTGATGAATATCATCGGCTGCCTAGACCGTCCGACGGCAGGATCCTATTATTTAGAAGGAGAAGATGTTTCGAAACACTCAGATCCTGAACTTGCGAAGGTCCGTAATAAATCGATCGGATTCGTTTTTCAGCAGTTTCAGCTTCTGCCTAGGTTGACCGCTTTAAAGAATGTTGAACTTCCAATGG
The DNA here is from genome assembly GCF_947387515.1 of Alkalihalobacillus sp. CinArs1. Lineage (GTDB taxonomy): Bacteria > Bacillota > Bacilli > Bacillales > Guptibacillaceae > Guptibacillus. Next base: position 815,265 of record NZ_CANDOB010000002.1, read on the forward strand.
TCTATGCAGGGGCTTCGAAGAAAGAGCGAGAAGAACGTGCTAGTGATTCATTGACACGCGTCGGCCTTAGAGATCGAATGGGGCATCTTCCAAACGAGTTATCCGGTGGGCAGAAGCAGCGTGTCGCGATTGCAAGAGCGCTTGTTAATGATCCATCTCTCATTCTTGCGGATGAGCCTACAGGTGCCCTCGATACGGCTACGAGTGTCGCGATCATGGAACTTTTCGTTGAACTGAACAAGGAAGGTACAACGATCATCGTCGTAACACATGAACCAGAAGTAGCGGCGTATGCGAATCGTGTGATTTACGTTCGAGATGGTTTGCTCGGAAAACAGCCTACGACTGGAGGTTTCCCTTCATGAGTCTCTTAGAAAATATTAAGATGGCTCTGATGTCCGTTAAGGCTCACAAAATGCGATCGATTTTGACGATGCTCGGCATCATCATCGGTGTAGCCGCTGTCATCGTCGTGGTTGCGATAGGTCAGGGTGGCGAAGCGATGCTAAAGTCTCAAATTGCTGGAGATGGAAATACGATCGAAGTCTTTTATCAGCCATCAGAAGAAGAGATGCAGCGTGGCGACTGGGAGCAGAACCCATTTACTAACGATGATATCAGAGAGCTTGAAAAGATTGAAAAAGTAACGAAGGTCGTAGCATCGACTTCAGAATACTCCACTGTTCGGCTCCGAGAAGAATCGACCGATACATCGATCATCGGCATCAACCAGGCGTACATGGACGTCAACAAGCTTGATATTGCAGAAGGTCGTGGGTTTACTTCCGCTGATTTCCTTGGCGGGAGAAGAGTGACGGTAGTTAGTGCTGCCATGAAGGAAGAGCTTTTTGAAGGAAAATCACCAATCGGAGAAATCATTCGAGTAGGCGTTCAGCCCGTCGAAATCATCGGTGTACTTGAAAAGCCTACTGGGTTGTTTGCATTTGGATCTGTCGACACGTATCTCCCATGGTCTGCAATGCGGAACATGTTTGGAACGAATAATTATAGTCAGGTAACGTTACAAGTAGGAGATACAGATGACCTTAAGCCGACAGGAGAGCAGGCGACAGAAGTTTTGAATCGCTTGCATGATACTGAGGATTCCTATCAAGTGATGAACATGGAGGAAATCGCTGCAGGTATCGGTCAGGTCACGACGATCATGACAACGATCATCGGTAGTATTGCAGGTATCTCGCTGCTCGTTGGAGGAATCGGAGTCATGAATATTATGCTCGTTTCCGTTACGGAGCGAACAAGAGAAATCGGAATAAGAAAATCACTCGGCGCAACGAGACAGCAGATTCTGCTTCAGTTTCTCGTGGAGTCGATCATCTTGACGTTGATCGGTGGCACGATCGGCATCTTGCTTGGTGCAGGTACGGCATACCTCGTATCGTTTTTTGCGAACTGGCCATCACTCATTTCATGGCAAGTTGTCGTAGGAGCCCTCGTGTTTTCGATGCTTATCGGTATCGTCTTTGGCATCTTACCAGCAAACAAAGCGTCACGACTCGATCCGATCGATTCGTTACGTTATGAGTAGAGGTAATGAAAGAGGAAGAGCAAATCGCTCTTCCTCTTTTTATTTCGTTACTTTTCTCTTTTTGGACAATACAGCTTTAATTTGCGTATAGGTGATTTCTTCTGGCAGTGCTTCTTTCAATGGCTTGAGTTTCTCTACTCCAATTCGATCTATTTCATTCAAGATGAGCTCTTCCGTTTCAGGAGCTACTAATCGATCGATTTCCAACAATCCTTCTTCGATTGCTTTTAAAAGGTGACCTTCGACGGTTGATTCACTTAGTCCTCTTGAAGCAGCGATCATCGGAATCTCTTCTCCATCTTGAAACAGTTCGAACGTTGTGAGGTGGCTGGGCTTTTCATCTTGATGACGAGAAGAGAGAGAGTCTAATAGGTCAAGAAATGCTTTTCCGTATTTTTCATACTTCATTTCTCCAACACCTTTGACCTTTAGCATCTCGTCACGTGATGTAGGGAGCACCTCGGATAATTCTCTTAACGTACTATCAGCAAAAACGACATACGGTGGAACGCCGTCTCGGTCAGCAATTTGCTTCCTGAGCGTTCTGAGTTTTTCAAACAGTTCATCGTTTCCTTCGATCGCTTCAGGCGTTCTCGATACTTTCTTATGGATAGCGATTTGTCCTTTAAGCACGGGCAAGGTTTTCTCTTGGAGAATGAGTGTAGGGTATTTACTATCTGTTAACGTGATGAATTGCTCAGCCGTGAGAAAATCAATCATATCGATGATGTCCTGTTGCGTTCGACGTGCAAGGAGACCGAACGTCGTAACATGATCAAGCTGAAGTTCTTTTATTCGTTTTGATCTAGAGCCTTTTAGAATCTGTGCGATGATTGTTTTCCCGAACCGTTCGTTCACTCGCTTTATCGTAGAGAAGATCATTTGTGCTTCTTTCGTAATATCGACAGCTTCTCGCTCGTCAACACAGTTGCTGCATTTTCCACAGCGATAGTTCGGACGCTCATCACCGAAATAGTGTAGGATCGCGCCTTGCAGACATTTTTCAGTATGGCAGTAATCCACCATCGCTTTTAATTTTGCAAGATCCGCTGACTTTCTTACAGCGTCATGCTGGTTTTCTTGAATGAGGAATTTCTGAATATGAATGTCTCCTGGTGAAAATAAAAGAAAACAGTCACTTTCCTCCCCATCTCTTCCCGCACGTCCCGCTTCTTGATAATAAGACTCCATGTTCTTAGGAAGGTTATGGTGTATGACAAATCGCACGTTGGATTTATCGATTCCCATACCAAAGGCGTTCGTAGCAACCATTACCACAATATCATCGAATAAAAATGCTTCTTGAGCGGCCTTTCGCTCGGTTTCTGATAATCCAGCGTGATATTTGCCAACCTTTATTCCAAGCTTCTCAAGTGAGGAATGCAGCTGATCTGCTTCCTTTCGAGTGGCCGTGTAGATGATGCCCGATTGAGAAGCATTTTGTTTCAAGTACGAGGTAATAAAGCTTTTTTTCTTTTCACCTTTTACCACCGAAAAATGAAGGTTCTCTCGCTCAAAACCCGAGATAAACGTCTGTTCTTCCTCGATGTTAAGGATGCGCTGAATGTCATGAACGACTTCTGGAGTAGCGGTTGCGGTTAACGCGATAATCGGCGGGCGGTCAGAGAAAGCGTCCATCATGTGGCTGATCTTCATATAGCTAGGGCGGAAATCATGTCCCCACTGAGAGATACAGTGCGCTTCATCAACTGCGATCAATGAAACCGACGTTCGATTCAACATTTGTTTGAAAGAAGGTGCTTCTAATCGTTCAGGTGCGATATAAAGAAGTTTTATCTCACCGTATTCTGCTTCTTGCATTGTCGCTCGTATTTCTGTTTCTGTTAGAGAACTGTTTATATAGGCAGCATCGATACCATAACCAGATAGGGCATCTACCTGGTCTTTCATCAAAGAAATCAACGGTGAAATTACAATCGTTAACCCATCGTTCATAAGAGCAGGGATTTGATAACAGATCGATTTACCTCCACCAGTTGGCATGATTCCTAAGGTATTTTGCTTTGTAAGAATACTTTTGATGATGTTCGTTTGACCGGATCGGAACTCATCATATCCAAAATAATGTTTCAGCTGACTTTTTGCTTGATCGAGCATGGTATCTTCCTTTCTGTCAGATCGGACAACTTTTATCTTATCGTACACCACAGTAGCTGTACAGGACACATAAATTCTAATTCAGATATGCAAACTAGTAGAAAATGTTAATGAGATGTTTCAAGTTGAAAAAAAGGGGAAAATGAGATGAGTGATTGGTTAGAAATCGTTGGAAGGTCATTTTTTACGCTGATCGTCTTATTTTTATTAACAAAATTTCTTGGTAAAAAGCAGCTCTCAAAACTGTCTTATTTTGAATACATCGTCGGTATCATTATCGGTGATATCGCAGGTACGTTGACGATGAGTAAAGAAGCGAATCTGTTCAATGGACTAACGAGTCTGTTTATTTGGGCAGGAGCATCTGTTGTGATCAGTATCATCTCCCTAAAAAACAAAAAGTTTCGAGATATCGTTGAAGGGAAAGCAACTGTGTTCATCAAGGATGGAAAGATTCTTGAGAAGAACTTAAGGAAGGAGCGCATCTCTACAGATGAACTATTAGAGATGTTACGTAAGAAAGATGTTTTTTCAGCAAGTGAAGTTGAGTTTGCATTACTAGAAGCAGACGGTGAGCTCAGCATCCTCTTGAAACGGGACTACCGTCCGGTACGACCGTCAGAATTATGGCTACACCTTCCTGAAGAAAAGGAGCCGAAGTCATTAATCATGGACGGAGACGTCATGACAGAAGTGCTTGCTAATATTGGAAAATCGGAAGAATGGTTACAAGCAAAACTTAAAGAGAAAGAAGTCAGCATAGAAGAGGTCTATTTAGCGCAATTGCACTCGGATGGAAGGCTGACACTTGATTATTTTGATGATGCTAAACCTGATACCTAGTAGTTGGAGGAATGAACGTGGCAAAGGTTACACGCTCGAAAGATGAGCTTATCTCCCTTTTATTAGAAAAGGGAATATACAAGATAAAGCATAAGCAATTATACGAATGTTCTACTACAGAATTATTTTATTACTACTTGTCGCTTACTAAAGAAACGCTTCAGGTATTAAATTCTAAGGTTAGTTCTTAACAGCTTCTCATTTAGAAGCTGTTTTTTATTTCAAAAATATGGTCGTAAATTGGAAGTTTGTGCGAATGAATGTATAGAGATTAAACACAGCAGGAGTTTTTGTCTAGTTTTGGCGAAAGGGTTCACAAGTCGAGTGAAAATTTGGATAATAGAGTTTGTACAAATTGAAGGAGGGACCTGGATTGTTGTATGTTGACTATGATGCTAGGGAAGTTTTGCTTGATTGGATAAAACGTAAACAGGAGGAAATGATTGAGATCGGGGTAAAAAAAGGAATATCGCATGAGGAAACGTTACAGTGTAGTCAAGAGTTAGATAGTTTGTTAACGTCTTATCAAAGATTTCAGTTTCAACAGAAAGAAGCAGTTCGATAGATATCGGTTCTTCTATTCATCAAGACGCGTTATACACAATCACTTTTACTTCTAGAGCTACGTCGCTCAACAACCTCCACGATAAGCTTATCATAACTATTCCATTGAATCTCTATCGATTTTTTTCATACGGTTTTTATTAGAAGGTGTCGTCCGTATGCACGAGTTGATAAGATCGTTACATACCATAAAATAAATTTTTATTAAAAATCTGTGATTCAATGTTTGAACAAATTGCTCAAAGATTATATACTAGGAAGGACGGGTTTTGAACTCATCGTATGTTGAAGTCAAAATCTCTTAAGTTATACCCTTCATTTAAACGTAAATGATGATTCGATCGATAAAGGAGGTCTACTAATGAAGCAAGGAATTCATCCTGAATACCAAAAAGTTGTTTTTCTAGATGTAAGTAGCGGATTTAAGTTTCTAACTGGTTCTACTCAAGGATCAAACGAAACAATCGAGTGGGAAGACGGTAACGAATATCCACTAATCAAAGTTGATATCAGTTCTGAGTCTCACCCGTTCTACACTGGTCAGCAGCGCTTTAACGATGCTGGTGGTCGTGTTGAGAAGTTCAAGAAGAAATACAACCGCTAAGCATGAAAACACCCCGTTCCCACGGGGTGTTTTTTTACTGTAGTGCTTTCCTCAGTTTCATGATCGCACGCTTTCGCCACGATTTTACCGCTTCAACCGTCACGCCTTCTTTCATTGCAATGTCGCTAACGGAAAGTTCTTCGGCAAGTGACAGTTCGATCCACTTCCGCTGATTCGACGTTAATAAAGAAAGGTAGTGGGACAATTCATACTCAGAGCGAACAGAAGTTTCGGCAGAAGGAAACTCAGTGATATCATCAGAACTAACGAATCGGGTAGATCGCGTTGCTTCTCTTCTTATCTCATCGATCAATGCCCCTCGTATTTTTACATAAGCAAATGATGAAAAACTGCCTTTTGATGCGTCATACCTAGTAGCGCACTCCCATAAAGCGATCATAGCCATCTGTTCATAGTACGCATAGTTTTTCGTAAGACGCAGTTTAGCAATCTGACTTTTTATGAGAGGCGTGTATTGCGTAACGAGCACTTCGAATTCATGATCTTCCACCTATACTTCTCCAGTGAGGGTGCACCCTTTTCAAATTCCGTCGGTAAGGCAACTTTAGTGTATTTCAATTTGATCTTCACCTTAGGAAACAGAATGTTTGATCGAGATAAAGGTCTCAAATGGCATGTTTCACCGAAGCAAATGAGGAATATTGAGGAAATGGAAGAGTTCAAATACGCCGTTTGTGTCTATTTTAGAACAAAAAAAACGACCTTTTGGAAGATCGCTCAGAGTGTCCTATGCTTTTCTGTAGCAGAGCTGTGCTTTAACACCTTTTCCTTGAAGGTCACGTACGATTCGACGAAGTTCCTCTTTCGTTAATAGTTTTTCTTTTAGCATGTGGCACCTCCGGGAGAATGTATGATACAGGGCAAGAGCCATTGACTTCGGATTATCATGTCAAAATACTGTTTCCCTTTGCTTGCAATTACTAAACGTATCGATATGAAATAAACTCTCCACCTTATACTATTCCACTTTAAAAGGCTAATACCTTTAAGAAATGGCACATTCTTCATGATAGTAAAGTGTATAAAATGAAAAAAGGGGGAATCAATGTACTAACAATAAATTCTAAAAAATGGGAGAAGAGATCATGAACAAAGTTGAACGAAGGTATGTAGATTTCTTCCAAGATCACATAGGAGAAATCGGTGAAAAGTGGATTGCAAGACTACATTTGCTTGTTAACGAAAATGAGGCGACTGATACGGGAGTCATCGATGATGCAGAGCTTAAAAGAGAAATCGAAGCGTTTTGCTCAGATTTTGTGCGTCAAATGATTTTCCTCGAATCAAATGAACGTGATGTTATGCAGTGGGCGAGTCGGATCGTAGAAATATTTGTGAACCATACGTTTTCCTTGCAACAATCTGTCGCGAGTCTTACGTATTTAAGACAGATTCTATGGGATATTATGGTTGAGTTTAGTCAAGAAACAACAGAAAACATTCAAGCGAGCCAACTGGCTGAATGGGGCAGCTTCATGAACAAGTCCTTTGACCTTCTTCTTCATAAAGTAACGGTTTATACGAATCAGCTTAATGAAGAGAGAATGAATGCACAGGATACGAAAATTTCAGAATTGAGCGTTCCGATTATTCCACTATCAAAAAACGTTGGGGTCCTCCCATTGATTGGGACGATCGATACGTACCGTGCGTCTCTCATTCAACGAAGAGGAATTGAGAAAAGTGCTGAGCTTGGTCTTTCTCACTTAGTAATCGACTTATCCGGCGTCCCAATTATGGACACGATGGTCGCGAATGAAATCTTTCAGCTGATTAAGATACTAGAGCTATCAGGTATCGATGCAACGGTCACAGGAATTCGACCAGAGATTGCACAGACAACAGTGAGCTTGGGGCTGGATTTTGATCGCGTTAAAACATACGCCCATTTGCACCAAGCCATACATGAAATTTTATAATGAAAAGGTAAGATACCCACTTAGGTGTTCGTAGTTACCGTGCTTTAATAGGAAAATGGCTAAGATGTATTTATGATAGCGCTTAAGGGTCGATTTATTAAATAAATAGTGCTGCACAAGCTCTCGGTATGGGAGCTTTCGTGTTTGGATGACACGGTCTGAAAGCTTAGGAAGTTCGATCAGCTTGTATGCCACACCTTTGCACCAGTTTCGTACAGATGGTTCTACTGGTGTGTGAACACTTAGCTGTTGAAAAGAAATTCGATATTGTTTCAAATGTTCCTGATAACGAATGATTTCGCTTTTGAATAAACCGTTTTCTTGCATCATACCCATCCCTCCTTACCACGTTTCATCAAAACTTGTACTATGCGAAGATTATAAGGCTAAGAGGTGAAAGAATCAATGGGTATAAAATGGGAAGTTAGCTCGTCCCATTTAGGTCTAAAGACCCGTTCTTTTTGGAGAACCTATGCTACTATAACGATGCAACGTGAGAAGTAATAAAAAGAAGAGGGAGTTTCCCTCTTCTTTTAGCACAGATTAATAAACGAAAGCAGCACCTACAATGATAAGCAGAATGAAAAGAACTACGATAAGCGCGAATCCTTGGCCATAGCCGTAACCCATTCTAGTCACCTCCTTTAACAAGCTTTTGTTGATCTGTAATAGTATTGTATGTAAGAAGTTATAAATGGTTTGGGCAATTAAGAATGAAAAAAGTCATCAAAAAACTGCCGAGGTTTTCTCTCGGCAGTTTCGTATTTCTATATAGGATTGTCGTTTACATCCATTTCTTTAATCCAGTTAAATCATGATAGATCGATGTAGGTGGAAGGCTCAGTTCTTCGACTGGCTGTTCTTTTCGGTTGATCCAGGCTGTGTGGAACCCGAAGTTCGCTGCACCAGAAATATCCCAACCATTTGAAGACATGAATAAAACGTCGTCCCTTTTAATCCCTAAAGAATCGATCACATGAGTGTATGATGCTGGGGTTGGCTTATACTGTTTGACGTCATCAGCGCTAATAATATGATCGATATATTCAGAAAGAGGCGACTGTTCTACGAGAGGGTCTAACATATCATGGGACCCATTGGAGAATATTGCAATCGTTGCGTTATGTGCTTTAAGCTCTTTTAATACTTCAGCTACTTCTTCGTATACATGAAGCTCTTTGTATGCATCCAATAACGCTTGTTCATTTTGATGCGTTAACTCCTGACCAGCTTCTGCAACGGCGTAGCGAAGCGCATCCCTCGTGACTTCAGAAAAAGGCCGATACTTTCCCATCATCTGTCTTAAATAACTGTATTCTAGCTGCTTTTTCCGCCATGTTTGGCTTATTGCCTCTCCATTGCTAGGGAAAAGCTCTTCACATTTCTCTATGACTGAGAATACATCAAATAACGTTCCATAAGCATCGAAAACGAATGCTTTGCTAGTATCCATAGATATCCTCCTAAACGTGTGATACGTTAAGTTCATCATAAACTGGTGTAAAAATGAAATCTAATGCTCAAAAATAGGCAGTTAGACGGTGGCATAGACTAGAAAATTATAGGAAAATCATGCTAGAATATACTGGGAATCTCATCAGGTTAGGATATTATGCATACTAGGAGGATCACATGGAGAAAGAATCTCAAACAAAATGGGTAAAAGAGTGGGCAAGTCCTTTATTATTTGCGGTCGCTCTAGCCTTTGTGTTGAAAATGTTTATCGTAGCACCCTATATCGTGGAAGGTGCTTCGATGGATCCAACCTTGCATGACGGTGATCGTCTATTAGTAAATAAATTGATTTCATATGTACAAGACGAACCTGCAAGAGGTGATATCGTCATTATAGAAGATCCTGAGAAAGACAAACACTATGTCAAACGAGTAATCGGCTTGCCTGGTGATACGGTAGAAATGAAGAATGATAGCCTCTTAGTGAACGGAAAAGAATTAGAGGAACCTTATCTTACGACGAACCGAAATAAAGCGGAAACGATGGGAATGCAGTTAACTGAAGATTTCGGACCTATCGAAATACCAGAAGGCCAATTGTTTGTCATGGGTGATAACCGGCTTAGAAGCATGGATAGTCGAAACGGTCTCGGTAAGATTGCAACGGATGATGTAGTAGGGCGAGCGGAAATGGTTTGGTATCCGTTCACTGACTTTAGATCAACAAATTGAGTGTTTAAGAGAGATGCTGTTACAGCTCTCTCTTTTTTGTTACGATTTTGAAATAGTTGAAAAGAATAGTTAATGGCTATTCATCTCCTATAATATGGAATAAATTCCAAGTGACGTTCGCTATAAAATGGGCGAGAAATGAACTGAACCCTTGATATTAAGGGTTTTTTTTCGTGTTTATGAGTTTAATAGTCTTTACCAGATATTTCAGTCGAAGGAATTTTTTACGGTCTTACATGCTCGTTTTCATATGGTACGTTCAATGTGCAAGACATTTTCACCAAAACAAGGAGGAATACCATTGAAGAAATCAATTTTGCTAAGTGTCACAGCGGCAGCAGCTCTGTTGGCAGCAAACCCAGCAACAAGTTCAGCGAGTACAGGAGCTGAACAAAACTCCAATATCGACGTGAAGACACAGTCTTATCAATTTGATAACATGAAGGATTTTCAGTCGTTCATCGAGCGATTCGAAAACCAATATAATATATCGATCCAGGATTCAATCAACTTTTCAAATGGAAAAGTAGAGCAAAAGCCTGCTCCGAAGCAGAATGAAGAAAAAGCTACACCGCAGGCACCGAGTGAGTCAGCTTCAAAGAATGAAGCTCAAAACAACAAATCTCAAAATAACGAATCAAAGCAAGGAAATGAGCTTTCTCAATTTGAACAAGAAGTAGTCGAGTTGACGAACGCTGAAAGACAGAAAGCTGGTTTGCCAGCACTAGAAGTTGATACTGAACTTAGTAAAGTAGCGCAAGCGAAGTCAGAAGATATGAAAGCGAACAACTATTTTGCGCATAACAGCCCAACTTACGGTTCTCCATTTGACATGATGGATCAGTTTGGCGTTGAGTATCGAACAGCAGGAGAGAACATTGCGAAAGGACAGCAAACTCCTGAAGAAGTTGTAAATGCTTGGATGAACAGTGAAGGACACCGTAAGAACATTATGAATGAAAGCTTTACTCATATCGGTGTAGGTTATGTTGAAGAAGGAAACATCTGGACACAACAATTTATCGGAAAATAACGATTTGCATAGAAGAGGCTGTTGAGACAATGTTCTCAACAGCCTTTTTTTATCTGTTATTAGTAGCTTGTTTCTTAACCACTTTCAGCCCTTCACGCTTACTTAGTGGAGCGAGTTGATGCTGTTCAATAAACTGCTCGACAGCATCAGGGTCTGTCTTTGAATATTCTCTCAACGCCCATCCGATCGCTTTCTGTAGAAAAAACTCTTTTGATTCAGCGTGAATTAAACAGTAGTCTTTTAAAAGTTCAAAATCTGTTTTCTCCTTATACTTTAATTGAAAAAGGATAGCTGTTCGATTCAGCCACATGTTTTCATGATGAATCCATTTTCCTGTAAGCTCTTCTGTCCGTTTTGGGTATTGCATGAAATATGTACCGGCTGTGTTGGAAGCAAGTCCATCGACCGTATCCCACCATGATTTTGTCGTAACAAGAAATTCGATCAGTTCATCGTCATCTACCTCGAGCTGTTTTTTACGAGCAAGTAGTTCTTGAGCTACGTATTGGTATTCTCGTTCTTCTGCATGCCATAGTTCCTTTACGATCGGAATGATCTCTTCTTTAGCAGGTGCGCCATATTCTTTTAAGACAGATCGATAAGCCTGTTTTCTTTCAGGAGTTTTAACACCTAGAAAAGGAAAGAGGTTCCGCATGTATTTCTCCATTTTCTCTGCATTTTCACGATTTCTAAGCGGTTCGAAAGTGGAATAAATATGTTCTGCCGTAAGCATCTTCATCACCCTCCTAATGTCTATCATACAGGAAATAGGAAGGGGAATCTTTGTTGCAAGAGAAAATGTTTACGGAACGAGCCTTCTACAAATACGAAAGAGGCGCGTCTCTCGACGCGCCTCTTTCTAGCTTTAAGAATAAGGAGGTTTTTCCGGGGGGAAAGGGATGCACTTACTTCTCCTATCAACACCAGTTCCTTTCCGGGTTGAGAGAAAGGTTAACTGGATTGATATCAGTATAGCAGGGGAGGGAAGAGGATTTGGTCTTTATGTGTTATTTTCGATAACCATTACAAAATCTTCGATAATGTTACAAACATGATTCATGGTAATAAAAAAGAGGCTAGGACAAAACCAACATACATGAAGGAAATCGCGAATGTAGAATGGTAAAGAGTAAGACTTAGCGTAGCCAACATACGTAGGTAGACTCCTGCGGGAACAGCACGAGTCCGAAGGCCCTGCAGGAAAGCGTTTTTTGCTTTCTGAGGAGACTGAGGCCGTGCTCGCGGAAAGCGAAGTATGTTGGCGAAGCGGCGGTTTCCTATCTGTAAATTACAAAAGACCCGATCTAATTCAAATGAATTGATCGGGTCTTTCTCATGGTTATATGCTTATGTCCCAGCCTCTTTCAATTACTGTGGTACAAGCTCAAATTCTTTTGCCATCGCTTTATACTTACTTGAAATACTAGATGCTGACGTTTCATATTTTTTAGCAAGTGCGCTTTGGCTTACTGAAATGCCGTATTGTTTCGCTGCTAAATACTCGAGTGCAGCTGCGAAAATCGCAGGCTTTCTAATAGAAGGAGATTCTGTTTCACTGTATCTCATCCAGAATGAGAGAATTTCATCTCGCTGATCAGTACTTATTTCATCGCTTAGCTTAGTAAAGAGGGATGCCACTTCCTGATCTTCTTCTCGTTCCCATTGAAGCTCTGTTTTTTCGTTCTCTTTGCTACCGCTTTTCAGTTTTACAATGTCGCTCAAAACTTCAGGGAATGCAGTATGCATGAGCGTGCGGATCGTTTGCTGATCTTGCTCAAGTTTCGTGATGATCGTCTTCATCGCTTCGTTTGAAATCTTAAGTAGCTCGATGAATGGCATTGCTCCGCCTTTTACAGGTAGCATGATACCTGCTACGATTTCTCCTCTTGTAAGATCTGCGCCATCTGGAAGTAAGATACTAAATGGCTGTGAAGCACTGTATTCTTTTACCACTGCCGTGTTACCTGTTGTTTCTTCAACTAGATAGACAGACATGTAAGCATCGCGCCAATCTTGAACAGCTTCTCTAACTGTATCAGTTGAAAACGTGCTAGCGTAGCGCTGAATGTATTCTTTTACGATCGTTTTATTCCACTGATTAACAGATTGATGGAAGATCGCCCATGGGAAAATGCCGTGCATGTACGTTTCTTCTAACTCTTTTGGTATGTTATAGCGAATGAATAGTTCATTTGCAAGTGTGACCATCTTATAATCATGTTCGCTCATCGCGTATTCAACAAGCTGTGCTTGAATCGTGTAGAGCTCCTGTGTGTAGAGCTGTTCTTCGATTTGACCTTGTGCTGCTTCTGATCCCATACAGCACTTTTTATATTTTTTTCCGCTTCCACAAGGACACGGATCATTACGTTTGATTTTATCCAATGTTGCTTCCTCCTTCAGGTGAACCTTATTCGAACATAAGAGACGAAAGATATTTTAGCATAGATTGGGAAGGAAGGACAAAAAAATTCAAATTGAAACGACTAGTTTGGGCTATTCACACGCCGATTCAGCAAGGGGCAGCTTTACTGTTACCCTTGTACCGATGCCTTCTGTGCTATCAAAAAATAGAGATCCTTTGTGATTTTCAACGATACGGAAGCTAGATAGAAGGCCAAGGCCTGTACCGTCATCTTTCGTTGTATAAAAGGGTTCACCGAGTGTTTTGATTTTATGAGCAGGAATGCCTACTCCTTCGTCTTGAATCGTTATCGTTACCTCGTCATCAACATGATCTGTTTCAAGTGTTACCGTCCCGCCAGTCGGCATTGCTTCGATCGCATTTTTGATCAAGTTGATGAATACTTGCTTCAATTGATTTTCTTCTCCGTAAATACATAGACACTCATCTGTTAACTCCATCTTGAAAGAGATATTATATAGGGAAGCCTGACTGTTCAATAGCTGGACGACGTATGAGAGTAAATCGTTTATCGAGAGAGTCGTATAACGTTCAGCCTGAGGCTTTGCAAGGACTAAAAGATCTTTAATGATATTATCCATCCGATCGATTTCAGATAGAATGATACTGAGATATGGCGCATTCTTTGCAATCTCTTCATCACGCTGTAGTAATTGAATGAATCCTTTTACAGAAGTGAGCGGGTTCCGTATTTCGTGAGCAACACTTGCAGCGAGCTGCCCAACAGCAGAAAGCTTCTCCGTCTTCAACAAGGCTTCTTCGGTTTTCTTCGTATCGGTCACATCCATAAAAGCAGCCATGATTCCGTTGATCTCTCCCATTTCGTCTTCGATAGGAGCAGTTGATAAAACGGTGTAGACAATCGAGCCATCTTTTCTTTTTCGTTTCACTTCTTTATTTACGATATGGCCATGCTGAACGATTTCAGCGATCGTAATATCTTTTTCATCTTTTGGAACGATGGGGTTCGGTTTTCCGATGATTTCAAAACTACTCCAGCCAAAAATCTTTTCAGCGGCAGGGTTCCAAGAACGGATGGTCGAGTTTAAATCGAGCGTCACGATCGCGATCGGTGAAGCGGATATGATGGCTTGAATCATTTGCTTTGCTTCCCACAGTTCCTTCAAAGCTGATTTATGTTCTGTGATATCTTTTGTCTGAATGATAACCGCATTCTTATCTTTAAAAGAAATAGGGGTAAACGTTGATTCCACATCGATTACATATCCTTCGTCCTTAAAAATTTGGTATTCAAAGCTTTCTGCGACACCATGATCCTTTTCATGCAACCGTTTAAGGATCTCTCTTATATGTACAAGATCGACAGGGTCAACGACTCGCGGATGAGTTCGGTCATCTAATACATCCTTCGATCGAACGCCAACCAAATCTAGTCCCGCTTGATTCGAATAAACGATTTTGCCCTCCTGATAGAGTACGATCGCGTAAGGAGACGATTCTACAAGTCTTCTGTATCGTTCTTCACTTTCAGTCAATCGATCCTGTGTGCTTTTATTTATGGAAAGAAGTTGTTTCAATAGAAAGTAAAGTAGAAGACAGGTGATTAAGACAAAAAACCAGCCCTTATACAATCCGAGCTGTTTACTGACCATGAAATTATCTGTAATCTGATAAAGGATGGTGTCGGAGAGCAGGATCCATAGAGAACCGAATACGAAATAGCTTCCTATAATAATCCACGGTACATATTTAATTTTTATCTCCAATGCGCTCCATCCCTTCTATTTGGTCTACTTATGTATTTTACAGCTATAAAGCGTGAAATACAAAAAACATAGTGATCTCAACATTTAGAGTGTGTACCGTCTTTTTTTACTTGCTACTTTCGAATGATCTAAATGTTTCGAAATGAGACTCTTTTAAAGGGGAATTTAGAACATTGAACAACCGATATGGAAAGCGTAGAAGAAAGAGAAGATTAAAAAGAAGCGTTATCCTCGTATTATCACTGCTCTTAATCGGAGTCACCGGCTATGGGGGTTACTTATTTTATAAAGTTTCAACGGTTTCAAAACAGTCTGTGATGGAGCCGGATAGAGGGGCACAATCCACTTTAAGAGAAGAGGGTGTGGACATCGGGAAAGACCATTTCTCTGTTCTGCTTCTTGGTGTGGATGATCGAGAAGCATCATCTGATGGGAGAAGCGATGCGATGATGGTCGCTACGTTTAACCAGGATGATAAGTCGATGAAGTTATTGAGTATCCCTCGAGACTCATATGTCGAAATACCAGGGCAGGGGATGGATAAAATCACACATGCTCATGCATATGGTGGCATCGATTTAACGATCCAAACGGTTGAAGGGATGCTCGGCATTCCGATCGATGAAGTGGTCCGAGTCAATTTCGATGCGTTCAAAACGGTTATCGATGAGATCGGTGGCATCGATGTTGCGATCGAGAAACAAAGTATTGTGGATCAATTATATAAAGAATCAAAAGGTGAGGTGGCCTTAAAAGTCGGGCAAAATACGCTCGATGGAAAAGAGGCATTGGCATTCGCAAGAACTCGTAAAGCGGATTCTGATCTTATGCGTGGACAGCGACAGATGGAAGTTATTACGTCTTCGATCGATAAACTAAGTTCGCTTTCGTCTATTCCAAAGTACGGTGGCGTACTCGAGCGTATAGGTGAAAACCTCACGATGAGCATGACGTTTAAAGAAGCACTAAGTCTTTATCCGTTTATTTCAAACCTTGATTCGATCGATAAGATTCAGCTTTCAGGTGAAAATTATCAACCCGGCTCCACCTACTATTTAAAGTTAGATGAACCAACTCTAAGTAATGCAAGAATGGAGTTAAGGGATCATTTGGATATTGAAGGAGCGAGCGATAGCTTAAATGCGATCGAACATCAAGATGAGGAAAATAAAGAAGGTCACAGTTGATCTCTGATAGCAAAGGAGCAGGTAAATAGCCTGCTCTTTTGTTGTTAACAAAACCAAGATAATGTGGTCCCTATGCCGCAGGAGTTTGAATACCTCTTGCTTTCCTGTGGACGAACGCCCGAGCCTCAAAGTGGACAAAAACCGTCCACTCCGAGTCTCGAACGCCCGTTGGACCACGGGAGTCAAGAGGTATTCACTCCTACTAGAATACATTTAAATCAAATAAAACTTTCCGACCGATTGTGCTAACAAATCTTTCTTGGCGTTTGATCATTTTAGATAATTTATATCTTTGAAATATAATAACCTTAATGAAATGTGGCGTGGAGTAAAACTCTCCCCATATTTTAGTAAATAGTTCTTATACCTTTCTCTACAGTATAAAGCAGGCATTCAGCCTGCTCTTTTTCTTTTGAAAGATTACATAGCGATCAATGAGGGTATGAAAATTAAAGACTGAGAGAAAGGGGAAAAGCGACATGATGTCTTTTGTTAAGAAACTCGGAAAAGAGATTGGAGAAGATCGGGTAACAAGTCTAGCAGCTGAACTTGCCTACTACTTTATGCTATCGATCTTTCCTCTGCTCATATTGGTCATCTCAATCCTCCCATATTTATCGATAGAAAAGCAGGAGGCGGTTGACTTTATTACGAAATTTGCCCCAGGAGAGATCGGAGGCATCCTGCAGGATAATGTTGTTTCGATTATTAGTGAACCACAGGGAGGGCTGTTAACGGTCGGTATTCTTGGTACGATTTGGTCTGCCTCAAATGGAATTATGGCGCTTATACGAGCATTGAATTTGGCGTACGATGTGGAAGAAACGAGGTCATTCATCAAAGCTCGCCTTCTTTCCATTCTTCTTACGATCGGACTAATTTTAGCGTTTGTTGTTACACTCGTTTTACCTGTATTCGGTGATCTCATCATCGACACTGTAACGAGGTCCTTGTATTTACCTGAGTCAACGGAAATCTTGTTTCGAGTTCTTCGCTGGGTCGTAGCAGTAGCCGTTATGGCATTAGTGCTCTCTGTATTGTATCGCTATGCTCCAAATAAACATTTTCCTCTTAAAGAAGTGTTTGTTGGATCAATCGTTGCTACAATTGGATGGCAGGTGATTTCACTCGCGTTCTCTTTCTATGTAAGTAATTTTGGGAACTATTCTGCAACGTACGGTAGCCTAGGGGGAGTTATCATCCTTATGTTATGGTTTTATTTAACGGGACTGATACTCCTTGTTGGAGGAGAAATTAATGCGCTTATTCATAAGAGAAAAATTGGAATGAGTGCTCCACCAGATGAAAGGCCTTTAGATGTCTAGGTTGAAAACTTGGTTTTATTCTGAAGAGTAGGCAAATGCCTACTCTTTCTTAGTGAAAAAAAAGCCTGCACGGATGCAGGCTATTGTGCAGGCTCGAAGCCGATTCCTTCGATTGTATTGATGATCACGGATACGTCGATCGCCTCTTCATCATATTCGATCGATACCATCTCTTCCTTTAAATCAGCTAGAGCTCTTTCCACTCCACTAAGAGAAAGTAGAGCTTGTTCGATTTCTTGTATACAGTCCTCGCCCTTCATGCCGGCTACTGACACTTTAATTTCGTTCATATGGATAAACTCCCTTCAAATTGTTCACTCTTTGCGTAGTTACCCGATATGAGTGGAGTTTAATCGGCTAGATTGGTTTATGGTGTTTTTTTAGAATCCGTTTCGTTAGATAGCTGCTCAAGAGACTTGATCTTGCCGTGAGGATTCTGTGCTTCTTTCCGTTTTCGGAATTGACGCTCGCGCTGTCCTTTTGATTGACTCATCTCATCATCACCCCTTTTCAGTTGATGATAATTAACATAGCCAGAGGACCTTGCTTTTATTAACGTAATTTATGGTTAGAAAGCTGGACGAACGAGAAGCCCTTTTCTCTAAGAAGCGGTACCGCTTCAATCACACCTTGAGCTGTTCCGCTATTCGGCTGATTCATATGTAATAGGGCAATATCGCCAGGTGAAGCACTCAACAAAGCGGTCTTTACTTGATGACTCGAATAGGTCGCACCGGCATCTCCAAGAATAGAGTAGTTCACAACGCTAATCCCCAAGTCATCTGCGATTTCAACTGCCACTTCATCATAATAAGCAGTCCCTGAGCGAAACATGTTTGGAGACCGTCCTGTTAGCTCAGTGATTTTTTCATGGTTTTTTGTGATTTCATCAAAAGCTTCACCAACGGAAGAGGTACCATGAATACCCCAGGCAGTTTGCCCTGTAACGGATAGCGGTTTGTGGTCAGTCCCATGGTTTTCAATTTGGAAAAGTGGATCTTCTGCTAATTCTAGAAACTCCTGCTTGTTTTCTTCAATCCAGAGGCTGTTCACAAAAAGGGTCGCTGGAACCCGTTCATCCTTTAGATAAGAGAGAAGCTCGTGGTCGATGTCACTTCCGAATGGACCTCCGCATGCATCGAACGTCAGCGCAAGTTCACGTTCATTCGTTTGAAAGGACGTTTTCACACCCGTCACATGTTCTCCCCATTCGTTAGGCGTTTTGTTGATGAAGGTGGAGAGGATCGTTTCTTTATCTTTTAGTGTTGAACGTATTGGGAGCACTTTCTCTTTAGGGATCGTATTTACGATATTGGAATGGAATATAACGTTTTCCTGGTCACAGCCAACAAGCAAGAAACAAAGTAAAGCGAAAGTCATTTTTTTCAATATCATCACCTATTTACCAGAATATCACAGGTTTTTAGGAAACGTTAGACAAAAAAACGCCCCCGGTGGGGACGTTTTTGTTAAATTCCGTGGAGGAAGAAGTTGATGAAAAACAAGCTCGCGATTACATACATTGGAACCGGTACATCTTTTCCTTTACCAAGCGCTAGCTTCATGAAAGGATAAGCGATGAAACCGAACGCAATTCCGTCAACGATACTGTACGTAAGTGGTATCATCACGATGATTAAGAATGCTGGAAAGCCTTCTGAGAAATCCTGCAGCGAAATGTTTTGAATCGACGTGATCATCAAACCACCAATGATAATGAGCACTGGTGCAATCGCTGAATCAGGAATCATCTTGAAGACAGGTATGAAAAACAGCGAGGTTAAGAACAGTAGTCCTGTCGTCACGGACGTCATGCCTGTTCGACCACCTGCTGCGATTCCAGAAGCACTCTCTACCGTCGATACAGTCGGGCTTGTTCCGAAAAGTCCAGCTGATATAGCAGAGATCGAGTTCGCTTTGTAGGCTTTTGAGAACTTAGACTGATCTGGAAGCAGTCCATGAAGAAGACCCATGTTTTCAAAAACGAGGATCATCGCCATCGAAAACGTTGCGATCCAGAACGGTAATACTAAGAAGTCTTCAAAAGACATCGCTGCGAAAACCGATGCATATGAACTGAACGAGAAGCCTTCCTGTTGTTGACCTGTTTCGATCAATCCCATGCTCCATGCGATAGCAGTTCCGATCAGCATGCTGATCAAGAAATGACCTTTAATGTTTCGAATGAAAAGCAAGGCTGCGATTGCTAATGTTGCAAGCGTTGCAAGAACGTGGGCTGATCCTATATCTCCGAGTGCAACGAACGTTGAGTCACTCGACACCACGATTCCACCTTTTTGAAGACCGATGAAGGTAAGGAAAAGTCCTATACCAACTGTAATTGCTTCTTTAAGTGAAACTGGAATCGCTTTTGAAAGTAACCCTGCTAGTGGTGTGAATGCCGTGATCGCAAACAGAATTCCTGCAATAAACACGGAGGCAAGCGCAACTTCCCAGCTTAAGCCCATCGACTGTACCATCGTGAACGTGAAGAACGCATTTACGCCCATTCCTGGAACGAGTATGATCGGTGCATTTGCATATAGACCAACGAGCAAACACCCAAAGACCGAGGTGATGACCGTTGCGATCATCCCAGCTTCAAACGGAATGCCTGCATCTGCGAGGATCGAAGCGTTGACAGCTGCGATGTAAACGATCGTAAAGAACGATGTTAAACCTGCGAGTATCTCCTTTTTCAGTGAAGTATCGTGAGCTTGAAAATCAAAATTAATTTTCGTTTTCACTATATTCCCTTCTTACTTTTTTATCCCTCTCCCACCCGTGACTTTGATAAAAATCAAATCACCAAGAAAACAGTATAACAGAGGGAAGGTACGTTGCCCAGTGGAAAAATTCGTAATGACCGCTCAAGTACCGTTTGTTATGATGGAAAAGGAAGTTTGGAACGTATCACCATGAAATGAGGATTCAATATGATGAGAAACACGTTATCTGCTCTTCAATGGGCTGTCTTTATGATTGCAGGATCGATCGTTGCACCAGTTGCGATTGCGAGTTTGTTTCATTTAGATCCGACTGCTGCTGCAGGGTTTGTACAGCGAACAATGTTTGTATTAGGAGTAGCAGGAATTCTACAAGTTACCCTAGGTCATCGCCTGCCGATTAATGAAGGACCTGCCGGATTATGGTGGGGAGTTTTTGTCCTTTACGCGGGATTAAGTGCAACGTTGTTTGGTTCTGAAATCAAAACACTACAAGCACTTGAACTAGCTATGATCGTAAGTGGAATTCTTTTTATTCTATTGAGCGGGCTAGGACTAGTTGAGAAACTATCAAAACTTTTTACACCTGTTGTAACGGGGGTGTACCTATTACTTCTTGTAGCACAGCTCAGCGGGTCTTTTTTAAACGGCATGATGGGAGTTGGCTATTTAAAAGAAGGGCTCGATCTAAGAATTGCAGGTTTGTCACTCGTCCTTGTGATTCTATCGATTTGGTTCTCACGCAGAATGCCACCCGTTATTCAGCAATATTCCATCCTGATCCTTATAATGGTAGGGTGGGCGATTTTTGCTTTGTTAGGCTTAGCTAAACCGGTCATTTTATCAGAAAAGTCACTCTTAAAGCTACCTGAAATCTTTGCTTTTGGTATGCCGATTTGGGACTCCGGTATGATCGTAACAGCAGCGCTCGTCACGCTATTGCTTCTTACGAACATGATCGCGAGCATCAGGGTAGTCGAAGAGGTATTGAGTAATCTGAATAATGAGCGGCCGAAGTCTCGGTATAAGCAAGCAGGGTTCATTTCAGGAATCAACCAGCTCCTTGGTGGCGTATTCTCAGCAGTAGGGAGTGTTCCAATATCAGGTGCTGCTGGATTTATTATCACAACAGGCATTAAAAAGCGGCTTCCGTTTATAATTGGGAGTGCATTAATCGTGCTCATCAGTCTCTTTCCAGCCGTGATGGCCTTTTTTGCGGCTCTTCCTGAACCTGTAGGGTATGCCGTTATCTTTCTAGTTTTTGTGAAAATGGTGGGAATTGCTTTCAATGAGTTTAATAAGGACACTTCTGAGGGAAAAGCATTTATAATAGGCATTTCCTTTATGGTTGGTATTGGTACGATGTTCATACCGCCAGAAGCCTTTCAAAACACGCCGCCTATCATGGCATCAATCTTAAATAATGGTTTAATATTAGGTTCGATCACTGCGATCGTCACTGAGCAAGTGTTGTATAAGAAAAAAGCATAAAGGGTTGCCTATTGTGATCATTGTCACAGACTCCGGACGTAAGACTTGGTATGTTTTAAGCAGATCAGGAAAGGAGAATGACGTATGAAACAATATAGTAGAGTCCTGGTTGCTTTTGACGGATCTGAATTGAGCGTAAAGGCACTCGAGGAATCCATTAAGATGGCTCAGGAGAACCCAGAGCTTCATCTCAACATCGTAACGGCTCTTAATCCTACAGCTCAAATCAGTTCAGCGGTCATTTATGCGAGCGTATTGAACGAATTAAGGAAAGATGCTGTTGAGATGTTGGACGAAGTAAGTAAAAGCGTGAAAAAGCGAATTCCACAGGATGATTTAAGTACGATGGTGCTTGAAGGAAATCCTGGCGAAGAGATCGTCAAGTATGCAGAGGAAAATGAATGTGATCTTATCGTGATGGGGAGTAGAGGGCTCAGTGGAATTAAAGAGATCTTCCTTGGTAGCGTAAGTCATAACGTCTTACAGAGAGCAAGCTGCCCCGTACTCGTGATTAAATAGGAAATCCCGGCTGATCAGCCGGGGTTTCTTTTATTCGATAACCGTTACGCCGCCATCGCGACCGATAAAGGCTTGTTCAGCCATTCCGATGAATAGGCCGTTTTCTACGACACCTGGAATGGCGTTGAGCCACTCATGGAGCTTAGGAGGAGAAGGAATACTGTCGAACGAACAATCCACGATCATATTCTCGTTGTCTGTAATGAATATTTCTTCTCCGTTCGTTCGTAACTTAGTTCGACAGCCAAGTCTTGTAAGAGCGTCCATCGTCTTCTGATAGCCAAACGGAACTACCTCGACTGGAAGGGGGAATGCTCCAAGCTGTCTCACAAGTTTATTTGAATCTGCAACGACGATCATCTTCTTCGAGTGATAGGCGATCATTTTCTCACGGAGTAGTGCGCCACCGCCACCTTTAATAAGCGTTAGCTGCCCATCCAGTTCATCAGCACCATCGATCGTTAAGTCGATCTTCTCTACCTCACCTAACGTGACGAGTGGAATGCCATGCTCACGAGCTAATAATTCTGTTTGTTTAGATGTTGGGATACCTGTGATCGAAAGGCCATCCTTTACCATTGATGCAAGCTCCAATATTGTATAATGAACAGTACTCCCCGTTCCGAGGCCGACGACCATTCCATCTTGAACGAGGTGAGCAGCACGCTCACCAGCTACTTTTTTCTCATTCACTCTAGTCACTCCTTTTTTGTTACCTTCTTTTATTTTCCCATTCATTCTAAAATTACTCACACTGAGGTTGTAACCTTTGCACCAAAAGCATGAAAGACGTATAATGCATACTGTCAGGCTGTATGAGTAACCGTAAGGCGTGCATACTATAAAACACTGTTTATGGTATACTTTCAAGTGCAGTCACCCGAGTAGAGTATTACAGTATAAAGTTGGAGGGTAAAACATGTCAAAACAACAAATCGGTGTAATCGGTCTTGCCGTAATGGGAAAGAACCTTGCCATGAATATCGAAAGTCGCGGTTATTCTGTTTCTGTCTATAACCGTTCAGAAGGTAAAACAAAAGAAATGATGAGTGAAGTTGAAGGACGTAACTTCCAAGATACATATAGCATTGAAGAATTCGTTCAATCACTAGAAAAACCAAGAAGAATCTTGCTGATGGTCAAAGCAGGCGGACCAACAGACGGAACGATCGAACAGCTTATTCCTCATCTTGATAAAGATGACATCATCATCGACGGAGGAAATGCATTCTTCAAGGATACGCAAGCTCGCTCTGAGCAATTGAAGGAAAAAGGCATCCGTTTCATCGGAGCAGGTGTTTCAGGTGGAGAAGAGGGGGCGCTTAACGGCCCATCGATCATGCCTGGTGGACAGCCTGATGCTTTCCGCGAAGTTGAAAATATCTTTACAGATATCGCTGCAAAAGTAGACGGCGAAGCGTGTACAACGTATATCGGTCCAGACGGAGCGGGTCACTATGTGAAGATGGTGCATAATGGCATCGAGTATGGTGATATGCAGTTGATCTGTGAAGCTTACTATATGATGAAGCACGTGCTAGGACTATCAACTGATGAGCTTCATGAAGTGTTCAAAGAGTGGAATGAAGGCGAACTCGATAGCTACCTGATCGAGATCACTGCTGACATCTTCACAAAGAAAGATCCTGAAACAGGCAAAGCGCTTGTGGATGTAATCCTTGATACTGCTGGTCAAAAAGGAACTGGTAAATGGACGAGTCAAAGTGCGCTTGACCTAGGTGTGCCTCTATCGATTATCACAGAATCTGTATTCTCCCGCTTTATTTCTGCAATGAAAGACGAGCGCGTGAAAGCAAGTAAGATTCTGAGTGGCCCAGATGTAAAACCATTTGATGGCGATAAGAAAGAGTTGATCGAAAAGATCCGTAAAGCCCTTTACCTAAGCAAAATCTGTTCGTATGCACAAGGTTTTGCTCAAATGCGATCTGCTTCAGATGAGTACGATTGGAACCTCGACTACGGCAGCATCGCTATGATCTTCCGTGGTGGTTGCATCATCCGTGCAGGCTTCCTACAAAACATCAAAGAAGCTTATGACCGTGAAGCTGGCTTAACGAACCTACTACTAGATCCTTACTTCAAAGAGATCGTTGAATCGTACCAGAGCGCTGCACGTGACGTTGTATCACTTGCTGTACAGCGTGGGATCCCAGTTCCTGGTCTATCTAGTGCACTTGCTTACTACGATAGCTACCGTAGCGAAACATTGCCAGCGAACTTACTACAAGCACAGCGCGACTACTTCGGTGCTCATACGTATCAGCGTATCGACAAAGAAGGCGTCTTCCACACAGAGTGGCTTGAAGATTAATCGTAATCGAAATAACACGCTTGACCTACTAAGGTCAGGCGTGTTTTTTTATGTTCTGAAAAAGAGGGTTGAAAAAAGACACGGGTGTCGTTATAATGAGAGTAACAAAAAAGACACTAGTGTCTTTTTGAGGAGGCGTTCGTATGGAAGGATCACTACTACGTAACAAAGGGTACATTACGCTTATGGTTGCACAGCTCATCTCAAGCATCGGCGACTGGTTAAGTATCGTTGCCATCATCACAATGGTTGGATTAAAGTGGAACGCATCACCGATTGAAGTATCGCTTATCATCCTTTGTCTTGCTGTGCCAATGGCGTTGTTTGGACCGTTTGCTGGTACATTTGCTGATCGATTCAACCGAAAAACATTGATGGTGGTTTCGGATCTCGTTAGAGCAGGCCTCGTCATCATGCTGATCTTTGCTACAACGATTTGGATGGTTTACATTTGTTTATTTGGTATCGGTTTGTTTGCTGCACTCTTCATCCCTGCAAAAAATGGAAAGTTAAAAGAACTAGTTCCTGATCATCAAATGAAGAGTGCGATGTCGATTACATCGATGATCGATTCTGGAACGAAAGTGCTTGGACCACTACTCAGTGGATTGCTCGTAACAGCATTTGGTTCTACACCTGTATTCGTCATCGATTCAGCAACTTTTATCTTATCCGCAATCCTTCTCATCACGTTGCCTGCTAGCGCATTGGCTGAACCTTTAGAAAGTGAAAAGAGTAAGAGCTCATCGTTTAGAAAGGATTTTGTAGAAGGTGTGAATTTCATGAAAGGGAATCAGTTCTTGTTAGTCGGCCTTTCAATTCTCACGATCAGCCTCCTTATTTTGCAACTATCGGATTCACAAATCATCGTCTTGATCAGAGAGTTAACCAACGCATCTCCTGACTTGTTCGGTATCATTGTGACAGGTTCTGGTCTCGGAATGTTTTTCTCCGGTTGGATCCTCTCAAAAAAGACAGACTATAAACCGATTCTCCTCATGCTGTTTGGTGTTTTTGGAATGGGCGTAAGCTTTGGTTTATTAGCAGTCTTTACTGGTATGGACCTCGCACACTCAATTTTATGGGGACCTGGTCTTGGACTCGTAGCCGGTTTCTCGGCTGGGATCGTATTTATTCCTTTCCAAGCTGCTGTTCAAACGGATACACCGGTACACATAACGGGAAGAGTATTTGGGGTGATCAATAGCGCAACAACAACAGCTACGATTATCGGTCCATTATTAGGCGGAATTCTCGTAACGGTATTCGGGGTGATCCCAATGTTTATCACAACAGCATCATTACTTGTTATCATGTCATTAGTAGGACTGCTGTTTAGATCAAAAATAGAACGGAGTGAGAACGATGTCTCCAAAGGTGAGCAAGGAGCACAAGGAGCAGCGTCGAGCTGAGTTGTTAGAGGCGGCTAAAACTGTTTTCATAGAACGTGGCTATGAGCGTGCAACGATGAAACACATCATGGAAGAAGCGAATGTAAGCAGAGGGGGTCTCTATCAGTACTTCTCTAGTAAAGAGGATGTGTATGAGGCAATTCTAAAAGAAGGCCTAGAAACGGCTATGGAGGACACTGAGGAAGTTCTTAAGAAAGAGGAGCTCACTCATTGGGCACTTCTTATGAAACGGTTATTCGGAGAAGAGCAAGAGCTAGATGAGATGGATCCGATGGCACCATCGAATCTTGAATTCTTCATCACGGGTCGTAACGATGAACGACGAAGGAAGTATGGAAAAGAGCGCTACTTTTATGGGTTAAGCATTTATCATGACGTGATTAAGAAAGGACAGGAGAGTGGTGAGTTCAGCTCGAAGTTCGACAGTGAGATGATCGCGCGGTCAATCATTTCATTCGTTGATGGACTTGCGCTCGATTACGCGATCCTAGATCGAGAAGATATCAAGCTAAAAGAGCAGTCGATCATGTTCATCGAGTATTTAAAGATGGCGCTTGAGGTAAAAGAATAAGCCGGGGAAGTATCCCCGGCTTTTTATTATGCTTCTTTTAAGCCTTCGAACAATAGCACACGTGCTGGTGATGCATCCGTGCCTTGAAGTTTCAGTGGTGCTGCGACCATGAAATACTGACCAGCATCGACATCTTTCAGGCGAAGACCTTCCATGATGATGATATCTTTCTCAAAGAGGGAACGGTGCGTTGGGTGATCCGGCTGGCTTCTTTCGATTCCAAGCCCATCGACACCTACACCTTTAATACCGCATTCTGCAAGGTGACGCGCTGCATCTTCACCTACGAATACAAACTCGAAGTTAAATTCTTCTTCAAACGAGTTCTGTGACTTGAATAGAATGAAATCATCTTTTTGAATATCTTCAGACTCGATATCAGATTTTGTGATTGCCCCTTTAACGTTTGTAACGTCGATCACCTTTACCGTACCGACGAGGTCTTCTTGATTGATCGTTTCAAACGTTGCACCATCGTTCATCATGTGAAGAGGAGCATCAACGTGTGTACCAGTATGAACGTCAAGTGAAAGGCGAGATTCCGTAACATGACCATTCGTCTTCGTTTCGATTTCTGGCTGCTTTTCTTCTTTGTTCTTATAAACTGCCATTCCTTTAAAAATTGGTGCGCTTACATCATACATTTTCATCGCATTGCACTTCCTTTCATAGTAGTGAATATGAGAAAGAAAAAGATACGCTGTGCACGTATCTTTTTCTATTCTTATTTGTTTTCTGGTAACGGCCACCAGTGGAAGCCGTCTTTTTCAAGCAAGTCATCAGATGCCTGTGGCCCCATCAATCCTGAAGCGTAGTTAGGGAAGGTAGGCTCCTTCTCATTTGCCCAAGCGATCGAGATCGGGTCGATGAACTTCCAAGAAAGCGCTACTTCATCCCAGCGAGTAAAGTTTGTTGCATCTCCTCGCATCACATCGTGTAGCAGGCGCTCGTATGCTTCAGGAGAGTTGATGTAGTTCTCCTGTTTGTTGTTAAAGTTTAATTGAATTGGCGTCGTTTTACGCATATCTCCTGTGTCTTTCGCATTCAAGTGAAGAGTCATGCCTTCTTCAGGTTGAATGTGAATCACAAGAAGATTTGGACCGAGCTTTCCGCTCTGTTCCTTGTAGAGGTTCATCGGCATATCTTTGAACTCGATGACGATTTTAGTAGATTTACTCGTCATACGTTTACCAGTTCTGATATAGAACGGTACGCCAGCCCAGCGGAAGTTATCGATCATCAGTTTCGCGCCAACAAATGTTTCTGTATTCGATGCTTCATCGACGTTTTCTTCTTCACGGTAGCCTTGTAAATGGGTACCGTTCACTTCACCAGCATCGTACTGACCGCGAACGAAGTATTTGCTAACCTCTTCAGGTATAACGGCTCTAAGAGCACGTAAAACTTTTACTTTCTCACTACGAATTTCTTCTGTCGATAAACTAGCTGGTGGCTCCATAGCGAGCAAGGACACCATCTGAAGCATATGGTTTTGCACCATGTCTCGTAAGGCACCTGATTTTTCGTAATAGCCGCCTCTGTTTTCAACGCCAACCGTTTCGCTAGAGGTGATCTGGATATTTGATATGTAACGATTGTTCCAAAGCGGTTCGAACAGTGCGTTCGCAAAACGAATCGCTTCGATGTTTTGTACCATTTCTTTTCCTAGATAATGGTCGATACGATAGATTTCATCCTCTGAGAACACTTGGCGAATTTCATCGTTAAGCTTTTGAGCAGAGGAGAAGTTATGACCGAATGGCTTTTCGATCACAAGACGATTCCAGCCATCGCCTTCGATCAATCCTTCAGCATCAAGGTTAAGTGCAATCGTTCCGAAGAACTCTGGCGCCATAGCCATGTAGAAAATACGGTTTCCTGGAATATTGAATTCTGTATCAAGCGATTCAGTCAACGCTTTTAAATCTTGATACGATTCACTTTTTGTCACATCGAACGGTTGATAGAAAAAGTGATCGCTGAATTGTTTATGCTTATCATCCTTGTCCATGCATGCCGTATCGATCACTGCATCATGTACACGAGAACGAAATTCTTCATTTGAAAGCTTTCTGCGAGCTACACCAACAACAGCAAAATCTTCTTCAAGTTCACCTTTGCAATATAAGTTATACAACGAAGGGAAAAGTTTACGTTTTGCTAGATCTCCCGTAGCTCCAAATATGACGATAACAGAAGCCTTTTTGGATGGTTGATTCATCTTTCTGACCTCACTTTTCATTATTGCTGTTCCAGAGGGAACGGATTCAAACGGAACAGTGCGACATTTGTATCGTTAATCACGAAACAGACACTACAATTTGATTCGAATGATTAGTGCGACGATCCCATAACTTATGAGTTATCGGGTTCCCAAGTAAAAATTTTATAGCTTTTTCCTACTAAAATCAAATTGTGAGATTGAGGATTACTCTCTAGTTACCCGTTTGAACCTATTATCATAGAGATGTAAGCGATGACAGAACGAATAAAATTTATTTGGAAAATTCCCGTCTTTTAGACGATATGAATGATTGTGGGCTCGAACGGCGAATATAGTTAACAACGAATCAGCTTAACAAAAGGGGGATGATTGACGATGCGTAAAGGAGTCATCTGTTTGTTCCTTGCAGTATTATTGGTAGGCTGTACGAACGGACACGTTGAGGAAAAGCCTGTGGAAGCAGAGAAACCTGTTAGTGTGATGGAGCGGTCGTACAACGTCCTTTCCGCAATAAAGAACGAAGAAATGGAGGCACTTTCGAACGTCGTTCATCCGACGAAAGGATTGCTGTTCTCACCTTATACGACGATCGACAAGAAGAGAGCACAAGTCTTCATGAAAGGCCAGGTCGAAAAGCTCTTGGAGTTTGAAAAACAGTTTGAGTGGGGTGTGAGTGCTGGGAAAGGAGATCCGATTCGGTTGACCCCACGTGAGTATTTTGATCAATATGTATATGATGTTGAATTTCTAGAAACAGATTTTGTAACACAAGACGGGATGTACAAACAGACAAACAGTGTCGAGAACATCCATGAAGCATTCCCGGAAAGTACGTATGTGGAATATTTTGTTCCTGGATCTGAAGAGTATGAAGGGATGGACTGGAAAAGTCTCAAACTCGTTTTTAGCGATTATGAAGGTGAGCCGCACTTAGTCGCGATCGTTCACGATCAATGGACGCCGTAATGTGAACAAAACGTGAATGGAGAGGAAAATATCTTTCTACAGTTGACTGCAAGTAGTTGCTCAATAAGGTAAACTTTCTTATCCTTAGTATGTACATCTCAGTGATAAGGAGTAGAATCCCAATGAATGAAGTAAAACAACGTAACTATACACCATGGATCGTAGGGCTATCGATCGCTGTCAACGTGCTCGTTGTCGTTCTGTTTTTACTACCAGAATACAACGGTGAAGTAGGATTTGATATTACGATCCTTCCATTATTAAACGCGATTTTAAATAGCTTCACGTTTGTGTTTTTACTAGCTGCCCTGATTTTTATTTTACAGAAAAACGTGAAAGTGCATCGACGCTTTATCTTTGCAGCCTTTACGACGACGGCATTATTTTTACTATCCTATGTGACGTATCACGGTTTATCTGAATCGACTTCGTTCGGTGGAGAAGGAATCATCCGTTCGATCTATTTCTTCATTCTGATCAGTCATATCATTCTTGCTGCAGCGATCGTGCCGCTGGCGCTGATCACCGTAGCGCGTGGTTTGAACATGCAAGTCGAGAAACATCGTAAGATCGCACGGTGGACCATGCCGATCTGGCTGTATGTCAGCCTGACTGGTGTGATCGTGTATTTGATGATCTCTCCGTATTATTAAAAAGCGCTGACTCGAGCGCTTTTTTTGTTTGGGAGAGGGTGGTCGAGGCGGTTTCGCCGATAAAAGTGGAATATCGCTGATAAGTATGTGATTTTCGCTGATATATTTGAAAAATCGCCGATATAATGAATTTTTCGCTGATATCCAGTTGCATTTCGCTGATATCTGCTAATCCGCATTTCCAATACATCGCCTCAGCGCAACTTATTGTCCAAACCGCACACGTTATTAGCTAAATTCAAGATTTATTAGCTAAAATCGCTTTTTATTGTCCAAACTTCAAATTTTATTGGCGGAAACTACCCAAAATCCGCATACCATTCTGTAAAATATGGAAACGTAACAAAAGGCGATTCATACTGGATTGTCTTGTCATCTTATGCTACTTTTGATAGTGAATGAAACTCAAGGAGGAAACACAAATGAGCGTACATATTGGAGCAAAACAAGGCGATATCGCTGAAACGATTTTACTACCAGGAGATCCACTTAGAGCAAAATTCATCGCAGAGACGTTTCTTGACGATGTGGTTTGTTTTAATGAAGTAAGAGGAATGCTCGGGTTTACGGGTACATACAAAGGCGAACGAGTTTCTGTAATGGGAACAGGAATGGGTGTACCGTCAATCTCGATTTACGTAAACGAATTGATCCAGAGCTATGGCGTTAAAAATCTTATCCGTGTTGGGACTTGCGGTGCGTTGAAGAAGGAAGTAAACGTGAGAGACGTCATCCTAGCGATGAGTGCAACGACTGATTCTGGCGTGAACCGTCTTCAGTTCGACGGCATGGACTTTGCACCGACTGCAGATTTCAACCTACTGAAGAATGCGTATGACGCTGCAGCAGAAAAAGAAATGAGCGTACATGTTGGGAATGTGTTCACGAGTGATTCGTTCTATCGTGACAACCCAGAGATCTTCCAGAAGTTATCTGATTATCAAGTGCTAGGTGTAGAGATGGAAACTTCTGCTCTTTACACGATCGCAGCGAAATACGGCGTGAACGCACTTACTGTATTGACGGTAAGCGACCATATCGTGACAGGAGAAGAAACAACTTCTGAAGAACGTCAAACGACGTTCAAAGATATGATGGTCATTGCGCTTGAAGCATCGTTAAAAAAATAATACATCGTAAGAGGCTGTCCAAACGACAGCCTCTTTTTTTATGGCTCACAACGTCCAACGCATATTCTTATTGTTTAGCGTCATGCTAAGAAGAGCTAACAGTTGGAGGATTCGTTATGGTTAGAAGGTCGATAAAGCGAAGAAGAAAATTACAAGAATCAGAAGAAAAGGATCTTACCAATGAAGCAACTCTTCTAGAGCAAATTGAGCATCAGTTTGAAGGATGTGCAGATCTCTCTAAGAGGTTTTTGCCTGATTTACAGCTGCATCTATTTTATTTTCAACATTTACTTGATGACGAGATGTTTCAAACAGAATTGTTAAAACCTCTTTATCAGGTTAGAGAAGATGAGATGTTGACCGTCTTTAATCGCTTTACATACATGGCTTCCGACGACATACATGAGATCACTCAAAAGATTTTAAACGGTTATGCCGGTATCTTGTTTCAAGACAAGGTGTATTTGATCGATCTCTACGGTCCAAAAGAGAGAAGCATCGAACCGTCTGAGACTGAGGGAACGATAAACGGCCCACATGATGCATTTGTCGAAAGTAGTTCAACGAACCTCTCCCTGATTAGAAGAAGATTGAAGAGTTCAGATTTAAAGGCTTTAGATGTTTCTGTTGGGGAAGTTACGAACGGGACGGTTACCTTACTCTATATTCAAGGAATCGCGAACGAGGAGCTCGTCGAGAGACTTAAAACTCGTGTTCAGTCGATCAAGATCGATGGTGTGTATGATTCTCATATGCTTTCACAGTTAATTGAAGATCACCCATACTCGCTCTTTCCTCAACATGTGTTAAACGAAAAGCCGGATTCAGTAACGGCTGAGCTCGTTGAGGGGAAGGTCGCCATCCTTTTTGATGGCAGTCCGTCTGTCATCATCACGCCGTCTACGTTTTTTGATTTTTTCCAAGCTGGTGATGATTACTACCAGCGCTGGCTTACAGGTTCAGCCACAAGACTATTACGTTTTGCAGCATTTCTTATCACCATTTTATTAACTGCTCTATACGTATCAGTCACAACGTATCAATATGAAATGATACCTGAATCTCTTCTGCAGACGCTCGTTGAGTCACGGAGTCGCGTACCGTTTGCACCGATTTATGAAGCGTTGATGATGGAGATCACCCTTGAACTTCTTAGGGAAGCTGGAGCGAGATTACCTACGAAAATCGGACAGACGATCGGAATCGTAGGGGGTATCGTGATCGGACAAGCTGCTGTACAAGCTGGTTTTACGAGTAACGTTCTTATCATTGTAGTTGCAAGTTCAGCGATCTCCTCTTTTGTCATTCCGAGCTATGTGATGAGTGCAAGTATTCGGTTAACGAGGTTTGGTTTAATTATTCTTGCTGGAATTCTTGGGAATTTTGGGATTATGGTCGGACTTACTGTTCTAATCATTCATATTTGTGGGTTAACTAGTGCTGGTGCTCCTTATACTGCACCTCTATCTCCTTTTTTTAAAAAGGACTGGAGAGACTTTTTGATCAGAGCTCCTTTTTCTTCAATGAAAACGAAGCCGACGATTTCGAAGAGCTCACAAAAACGATGAATGTATAACGAAACGCATAGGGAACTGAGGGATGAGAATGTCTGAAAAGATTGCTCCTTTTCATCTAGCTATCTTAATCTATATGATCCAATCGGGAGTAACGCTGACAAAACTACCTCGTTTGCTTGCTGTTGATTTTGGAACGAATGGATGGATCATGGTCATCCTCGTTTCATTCGTTGCGTGTTGTAACATCTTTCTAATCGGTCTTGTGAATCGAATAGGTGGAGGGAAGGACCTGTTCGACATCATGGAAGCGCTGATTCCTCGAGGTGTTATGGCACCTTTTTATCTTCTACTCGCATTTATTTATTCCGTGTTAGTCATTCTCATCGGAAAAGATTATGTTGTGATCACACAGGTGCTCTCTTTCCAAAATACAAACGCATATTACTTTATCATCATCATGCTGCTCCTCGTCATCTATCTAGTAAGTAAAGACGTGTATACCATTACAAAGGTGACTGCTGTGTTTTTTGTGTTTACGGTTTGGATGACATTACTAATTTTCTATCACATTCCATATATGTCATTTACAAGAATGACGCCATTCTTTTTAGCAGAAGGGGAGAACTTCCTCTTAGGATTTATCAATCTGTTCACAGCATTTCTTGGTTTTGAAATTGTGGTCTTTCTTTTTCCTTATATCGATCGATCGAAGAAGAATTGGTTCCGAAGTGTTTATATCGGAAATATGATCACAACTTTCATTTACTTAGTGATATCGATTGTTTCCTATATGTTCTTTTCACTTGAGCAGCTAAAGTTAACGAGTTTTCCCGTCCTAAACTTAATTGCTTTCATAGAAATAGAGTTGATCGAGCGAATAGAAAGCTTTATCTTTACGCTGTTTTTGATGAAAATTGTGGTGTCGATCGTGATGTATATTTGGGTTGCAAAACTCCTATTTAAGAGAGCTCTCCCAGTCGTTCCGGATAAATGGGTAACCCTCATTCTTATTTTCTCAGGACTAGCCATTACCTTTAATGCAAACTTGGAGTATGAGATAGGAGAGTGGTTGAATATATTTGGCCTCATAGGAGCTAGCATCGCAATAGCATTACCTCTGATCATGCTTACGGTCTTAGGCATTCTGAAAATAAGGAGGAGAAATCGTGCGTAAAATGAGCTGTGTGGTTACCCTTGCCTTCATACTGCTGACAGGTTGTAATGACCAAAAAATCATCGAACAACTTGGGATCGTTAGTTTAATCAGTTATGACGATATTAGTGAATCGGAAGAGCACAAGATGAAAGTAACGGCTGTGATTCCTGATTACTCCATCGAAGCAACATCAGAACAAGAAATACTTGAGGCAGAAGCAAGCCTTATGAAAGAAGCTGAAGAGAAATTGGCGAATCAGACGCGCCAAAAATTAGTGAATGGGCAAATTCGTTCTGTGATATTCGGAGAAGATTTAGCATCTAAGGGAATCAAGGATATCATTCAAGCGATGGAAAGGGAGCAAGAAATAGGTTCACGTGTGAAGGCGATGGTTGCAGAGGGCGAAGCTGTAGCCATCTTAAAGTCAACAGGTGTTGAAAACATCGGTGATTATATGGAAAAAATGATTAAGAAAGCTGCCGAGGAATATTTAGTTCCTAATTCAGACATCCACATTTTTTACAGAGATCTCCTCGATGATGGGATTGACCCTGTAACGCCTTTAATAGGACTGACAGAGGGGAGAGCTAATCTAAAGGGGACAGCGTTATTTAAGGACGATCGGTATGTAGGCAGTTTGAATTCAGAGTTATCTCGAATCTTCTTAACACTATACGGCAAAGTGAATTCGAGTGAGTTAACGGTGAAGATGCCAGACGGAGAGCATATGCGCTATATTAACTTTAACTATAATGAAAGTGATCGAGACGTTAAGGTGAAGAAGAAGGGAAAGGACATCACTGGAATCGAGATTAAGATCGATTTAAAAGGCTCGGTCCTTGAAGATACAAAAGAGGGCGTGATCTCCTCTCCTGAAGAAAGTAAAAAGATTGAAAAGCTAACAGAAGACTATATCACACAGAATGGAGAAAAAGTTCTTTCCATTTTAAAAGAGAATCGCACAGACAGCCTTGGGTTAAAGCAGTATGTGCGAAATTCATTATCCTTTAAGGAATGGAAAGCGTTAGATAAAGACAGTATCCTTCAAACGACACCGATCACGTTATCAGTCGATGTGAAAGTGAAGGACACTGGAATGATGCAATGATCAGTAGCAAATCCCAACTCGCTTATGAAGATGGTTTCTTTCAAAGAGTTCTTTGTAAACAAAGTCCGCAGTATCTCCTACAGTAATTTTCTTGCCGTCTTCAGGTAAAACATCTTGTTCCGTACGGTAATGTCCAAGAGCTTCACCGTCAGGTAAGTAAGTTGGACAAACAATCGTCCAGTCTAGGTCCGTTTCTTTTAATACTTCGTAGACGCTCCGGTGTTCTTCAGCTGCTCTCGTCGTTTTCCTTTTTGATTCTGGTGATTCATATCGGAACAGCTCCGGGTTTGTCCGGCTATTCAGTATTCCTGCTGTTCCAACAGTAACGATCCTCTTAATATCATGCCTCTTCATCGTATCGATGATGAGCGGAGCGCTTTCAGATAACGTTGTTGTCTTATCTGTACTAAGAGCACTAACGATCACGTCAGCATTACGTGCAGCTTCATCGAGTTTCGATGCATCGAGCACATCACCTTCGATAATCGTAAGCCCTTCCTTCATTTGTAGCCTCTCTTTAGAACGGACGAGGACGGTCACATCATGTCCGTCTTCGACTGCTGATCTTAGTACGTGACTTCCGACTCTCCCAGTGCTACCTAATAGTAAAATATGCATCGTATAAACCTCCTTGTACTCTTTCATTATTTTAGAAAAGTTCCATTATGATTGCAATGCAACCGACTTCCCGTAACAAACGACGCGCATCGTTCGAATCGTTATGGTAAACTGTTAGAAAATTTGCGTTTTTAACAGAAAATTATTGTAATTAGCCTTTTTTTACCAGTCTTTTTTGTTAAACTACTCATAAGTCTAATCAACTTTGAACACAGGAGAGGGGTTAACGACATGAAGGAAACGTTACATAACAGACTCGAAGAACTATACCCAGATATGGTGTCACTCAGAAGAGATCTTCACCAGCATCCAGAACTTTCATTCGAAGAAATTCGAACTCCTGAATTGATCGCATCCTTTTACGAAAGTCTCGGGATGGAAGTGCGAACCAAAGTAGGAGGAAGAGGGGTCGTGGCGACGCTGAAAGGAAGAGAACCCGGAAAAACCGTCGCGCTTCGAGCAGATTTCGATGCTCTTCCGATTCATGATCAAAAAGAAGTTCCGTATAAGTCTACGGTTCCAGGCGTCATGCACGCTTGTGGACACGATGGCCACACCTCAACATTGCTTTATTTAGCCCAAGCGTTTTATGAGCAGAGAGAGAACCTGACAGGAACGATCGTTTTCATCCATCAGTTTGCTGAAGAGCTTGCACCAGGCGGAGCAAAACCGATGATAGAAGACGGTTGCCTCGACGGAGTAGATGCTTTATTTGGAACGCACCTTTGGTCTGGATTTCCTACAGGCACGATCGCTTACAGAGCGGGCGAACTGATGGCAGCAGCAGACTCATTTGAAATCGTCATAAAAGGTAAAGGTGGCCATGGCGGTATTCCGCATGAGGCGATCGATTCCATCGTCATCGCGAGTCAGCTCGTCGGAAGTCTACAGCAAATCGTCAGCCGTTCGATCGACCCTTCTAAAACAGCAGTCCTTTCTGTTGGGTCATTTCATGCTGGCTCTGCGTACAACGTCATATCTGAATCGGCTACGTTAACAGGGACTGTTCGAACCTTTGATATGGAAGTGCGTGAAGACATCGTAAAAAGAATGGAAAGAATGATCAAAGCAGCTTGTGACGCAGTTGGAGCCGACTATTCCTTCACATATAAAAGAGGGTATCCTCCTGTCGTTACTCATGAAGAGGAAACAAAGCTGCTCGCATCAGTTGCAGAAAAAATTGATGATGTGAACGAAACGATTGAAACAGACGCATTGATGGTAGGGGAAGATGTATCATACTACTTACAGCAAGTCCCAGGCACATTCTTTTTAACTGGAGCAAGAAGTGAAGAAATAAATGCCGTTTATCCGCATCATCATCCGATGTTTGATATCGATGAGAAATCGATGCTGATCGCAGCGAAAACGCTTTGTGATGTTACATTAAAATATTTAGAGAAGACTCATAGATAGAGAGAGTTTACACGGATTGGGAGTGGACGTATGTCGAAAGGGTTACTAAACAATGAAGCTGAACTAAGTAAACGTCAACTTCATCTACTCATGGAAGTTTCCACGATTTTAAATTCATCTTTAAATTTTTACTCTGTTATACAGTCGGTGATTGAAGAGGCAGTTTCTGCGATCGATGCCGCTGAAGGAGGCATTCTTTTTCTGTTAGACGAAAACGAGGAGGGGCTGAAAGTCGCTGCTTCAACAGGGTTCAATAAAACGAGCCTGAATGAAGTCGTTTTGTATCCTGGAGAATCGATGACGGGGCTTTCGTTTGAAAGAAAGAAGACAATGCATTTTCCTACGAGTGAAAAAGCAGCCGAGGCGATGAGCACGATGACCTCACGCAATAAGGAGCTGTATCATGAGTCGGCAATCCGCTTACCGATGAGTACAGTTTGTGTTCCGATCAAGAAAGAATCTTCTTGTACAGGTGTGATCGTACTCGATAATTTTAATGAGATGAAGCAGTTTGAAGAGGAGGATATCAAGCTCGTTGAAGCGATCTCTTCACAAGCTGCAATCGCTATTGAAAATGCAGGGCTTTATGAAAATAAAAAAGCTTCGATCGAGAAATTAAAGACGTTTAATAAAACAGTCGTTGAACAAAACGAAAATCTATCAAAATCGGTTGAAACGCATCAATCTCTCTCTGATTTTGGGATGGAAGAGAACTCTTTTCAGAATATCTGTACCTTCCTAGCAAATTCAATCGACCGTCCAGTCGTGTTGTTTAGTGCTTTTGGAGATGTTCAAGCAACGAGCATAGAGGAGTTTCCTCACGTTGAAGAAATAAGGGAAGCCATTCATTGTAATATACGTTCTACTGAGAGAAGCATTGGAAAGAGTATGTTCCACGGTGACGGCTTTATGCTGTTCGCTTTAGGAAGGTTAACGTTTCCAACAGGCTATCTAGCGATCTTATCGAACGGCACTCAACTAACAAGGTTTGAACACTCTGCTATTTGGCATTCTTGTACCGTTGCTGGATTGCAGTTAATGAAGAAAGAAGGGGATGAGAAGGAAAAGCATCGGCTTACGAATGAGCTATTGATCAACATGATGTCAGTCGAAGGTGAGGATGCTGATGTTGACTATCTTGCCACGCGACTACATACGAGTGAAGACGGCTTATATACGATCTCACTTATCGATCTTCCTAAGGAAACGGGTCCAGATAAGGAAGAGTGGTTGAGGCAGTGCGTTCATGCTGCGATTCAGTATTCTATTTCTCAATCTCAATGTAAAAACATCCACGTTACGGAGTGGGGAAGGCAAATCGTTCTGCTCTTCTATTTTGACAAGGAGATAGAGCGTCACGATGCAATAGAGAAAGTCGACACTTTTGTTAAAAAGCTAACATCGCTACTGAACACAGTGATCGATGACCCGCAATACAGAATCGGAATAGGAAAAACTGTTAAAGGAATGCAGCAGCTGTTTGAAACGTTTAAAGAAGCCAAGAAAACCGTACTGTTTTTACGAAGGTTCGCCTTTGAGGGAAGTGTTGCTTCATATGCAGATATCGGAGCACTAAGGTTGTTGCTGAACAATAATGAAAAAGAGCTTTCCGATTACACCCTTGACTATCTGAGTCCACTATTGACGTACGAGAAACGTAGGAAAGGCGACCTTTTTCATACACTCTTTATCTATCTTTCTACTGGACAGGATTTAAGAAGAGCATCTGAATTACTTCATATCCACGTCAATACGATGAACTATCGCATACAAAGAATACAAGAAATCTTATCTGTTGATTTTAACTCACCTGGGGATTTATTAAATATTCAGGTCGCATGCAACATCTATAAATACCTTTATGATGTGAATCAATCTTGATCAGGTTCTAAGAATGGACGAAGTTTTCTAATGTATCTTCTAATATCAAACAATAGCTTCGTCTGCGTTTTTTTATCGCTTGTAAATGAGCGAACGTGTGAAATCGAAGGAAAGGCACCATGTTCATTGAAGCGGACTGGTAGGACAGCTTGTTTGAGCAAATCTCCTGATTTGCGATCGATCAACTCTACTTCTACCTCCGCTTCAAGCGTGCCTGGTATATGATAGTTTTCGAGTCGTATGACTCTTTGTACTTTGAATAGTAGTTGATCCATGAGAAGCCTCCTCTTCTATGATGGTACTGTTATTATAAAACACTCAAGAAGTCGTGCCTATAAATGGATGCGCTGCTTTGAGAAATTTAGGATATTTTGCTGAAAGATGGAAGGGTATTACAAAGAAATGTCTAATAGATTACATAACAATTCTATTTTTACATTGTGTTGCAATCATCCACAATTTGAGCGGGGTATTCTATGGGGAATTTCACCTATACATTTCACTTCTTTATTGTTGCACTGTCTATATTCATGGTGGTGAGCTATGCCTATACGGCATTCGACTTTCATGAGCGATCATTAAATGCTACTTACAGAGCGAAGAGGCTATGGGTGATCGGAAGTTCGATTACGCTTGGTTCTGGTATTTGGATTCTTTATTATATAGGCTTGCATGGGTACTCGAGCAATATTACATCACAGTTCGATACACCGCGTTTCATTATGCTTTCTTTTATGCTACCGTTGCTCGGTTCGATCGCGACGTTTTTTTTACTTTCATTAAAGCTCGGTCGTTTTATTACTGTTTTGTTGTGCAGTATCTCTTTAACGGTGACATTGCTAGCTCTTCAGCTTTTGAGCTCTGTTTTTATTCTAGGCATATCTTATAGTTTAGGGAACGTCTGGCAATTGGTCGTGACTGCTTTTATTGCTTTATTTTCATCGTTTAGTAGCTTTTGGATCGTATACGGTATGAGGAATGAAAAGCGTCAGTTTATTAATAACTTAGTCGGTGCTCTAGTAATAGGGTTAGGGATCGCATCTGTTCATTACTTCTCGATTTCTTATGCTTCTTCATCAACATCGTTTAACCTTGAAAACTACAGTGAAAACTCTATGATGCAATATCTTGTTTTAACTGCTGTTTTTATCGTAACGGTCCTTCTTCTAATTAGTGTCGTTAGAGATCGAAAGTTAGCATTAAAGACAGCTCAGCTGCGGGAAAGTGAACGACGCTATCTTTCTCTTGTAGAAAACAACCCAGATGGCATCATGCTCGTTGATCTTGAGGGAATGATCATCAACATCAATCCTGCTTTAGAGAAAATATCAGGCTATACTTTAAAAGAGGCAACAAATCTCAACTGTTATAACATCCTTTCAGGTGGAACGAAAAAAAGAACTATGAAGTGCTTTATAGAAGTAAAGAGAGGAGTTTCACAAAAATGTGAGTCAGCGATCCTGCACAAGATGGGACACTCTGTCAAAGTTAGGTTGATAATGATTCCTCATGTGATCGATGCTAGCATTAAAGGGGTTATCGTCATTGTAGAAGATATCACTGAGATAAAAGAAACAGAAGAGCTTCTCAGAAAATCTGAGAAATTAACTGCAGTAGGTGAATTAGCTGCTGGTGTAGGACATGAGATTCGTAATCCACTCACATCGTTAAAAGGTTTTGCAAACATCCTTTCAACTTCTACGACAGACGTGAAGTCGAAAGAGTTTTTACAGATCATGCTCTCTGAGATCGATCGGATCAATGTGATCGTTAGTGAGTTCATGCTCCTCGCTAGGCCTCACGATAAAGAGTTCGCTCGATGTGACCTGATCTCACTCCTAAGGCATGTGGTTACATTGCTAAAAACACAAGCAATTTTAAATGACGTTGTGATTCGAACGCATTACGAATTTGATCGTCTCCTGATCACATGTGAAGAGAACCAGATCAAACAAGTATTTGTTAACCTTATTAAGAATGCGATCGAGGCGATGCCTGATGGCGGAATCATCACGGTGAAGGTTTTGCTGAATGAGGAGAACGAAGCGTTAGTTAGTATAACAGATCAAGGTGTGGGGATTTCAGATGAACAGCTGAAACGGATCGGTGAACCGTTCTACACGTTGAAGGAAAACGGTACGGGTCTAGGGATGATGGTAAGCTTCAACATCATCGAGAATCATGGTGGTACGCTTCAGCTGACAAGTAGTGAGGGAAAAGGAACCACTGTCGAAGTCGTCTTGCCTTCTGTTGAAGAAAATCTAATAATAGTCAATTAAAGCGCTGACAGTTGTCAGCGCTTTTCCTATTGTAGAAACATATTACATTTCTTTATTATTTGACCAAAAATCGGTTCCAGGGCGTAACGCTTGTGCGATCTAACTTCCATTTTTCGTCGGCTGCTCGAGATGGGGATGATCAAATCCTTTGAATTCTGAAGCGGGAATATCCAAAGCGGTCGAAATTTTTAAAAGCGTTTGCCCGTCAGGAGATTTGCGGTTTTCTTCGATCGCCTTCATCACACCTTTTCCAATGCGGACTTTCACGGCAAGCTCTTCAATCGTCATCCCTTTTTCAAGTCTATGTCTTCGGATAATTTCAGATAATCCATTCATTTTCTCTTCCTCCTATCAAATTTTTATTGCGGGCATTTGCCTATCGAGTAGCAGTTTATAGTGCTATTGTATAGACTGATTTGAAAGAAAACTGTGACATTCATCACGCTTATGATTCTAAACAGCTATAAAATGAATAAAATAATGTTGACAAAGATGGCAGAACGCGATAGTTTTGTACTAAGGAAACATTTGTGTGTGAATGCATAGTGTGATAAAAAGTTGAAAGTCATAACTGACTTCCTTTTTTTTAACCAAGTTTTGCCCGGGGGAAACAAATATAAACGTGGCCAAGATTACTTGTCACAAATGCACCAAGCCACCTTTTTTTCCGCTATGCACAATATCACAACCGAAGAATATTATTTTAACTAATCGAAAGTGAGGAACAAATCATGAAGAAATTTATAGGACTATTTCTAGGGGCGGTACTTGCGGTCGTTCTTTCAGCTTGTGGCAGCACAGATGCAGGGAGCGAGAACGAAAAGATCGTTGTTACAACTACGATCGGTCAGATTGCAGATATCGTTGAAAATGTAGGTGGAGAGCACGTAGAAGTGGATGGACTAATGGGACCAGGTATTGACCCTCACTTATACAATGCTTCACAGGGAGACATCAATAAACTTTCAAAAGCTGATATTATCTTTTACAACGGTCTTCATCTTGAAGGAAAGATGGGAGACATCTTCGCAAAGATGAAGAAAGATAAGCCAACATATCCGATTGCTGAAGCCATTCCGGAAGAAAAACTTCTTCAAGATCAAGCTGACGCATCTGCAATCGATCCACACGTTTGGTTTAACATCGATCTATGGAAATATGCAGTTGAAGAAGTGCGCGATGGTTTGATCGAATACGATCCTGAGAATAAAGAAGAATATATGAAGAATACGGAAGCTTATATTAAGGAATTAGAAGAAGTACAGGCAGAAGCTCAGGAGAAGATCAACGAGATTCCTGAAGAAAGCCGCGTGCTAGTAACTGCACACGATGCATTTCAGTATTTCGGTCAGGCATATGGAATGGAAGTAAAAGGGCTTCAAGGACTAAGCACGGATTCAGAATACGGCTTGCGCGATGTGCAAGACCTTGTGAACGTTCTTGTTGACAGAAACATTAAAGCAGTATTTATCGAGACGAGTATCTCAGAACGCTCGATCAATGCAGTAGTCGAAGGTGCAAAAGAAAAGGGTCACGATGTGAAAATTGGCGGTGAATTGTTCTCAGATGCAATGGGAGAAAAGGGAACGCCAGAAGGTACGTACACAGGAATGTACCGACACAACATCGATACGATCACGAATTCGTTAAAATAAGGATGTAAGAAGTCGAAAGGAGTTTCAGGAATGAATCCCGTTGATATATCTAACGTAACAGTTGCATATGACAGAAAGCCAGTTCTTCAGGAAGTGACATTCAATGTCCCTGAAGGAAAGCTTATTGGAATCGTAGGTCCTAACGGTGCAGGCAAATCTACATTGATCAAAGCGATCTTAGGGCTGGTTCCAACAGCTTCTGGCACTGTTCGAATATACGGCAAACCCTACAAGGCACAGAGAAAACTCGTTGGATACGTTCCTCAAAGAGGCTCTGTCGATTGGGATTTTCCAACGAATGCGCTTGATGTCGTTTTGATGGGGAGATATGGCCACATCGGATGGTTTAAGAGACCTGGTAAGAAGGATACTAAAATCGCGATGCAGGCACTCGATAAAGTTGGAATGAAAGAGTATGCGGATAGACAGATCAGCCAGCTTTCAGGTGGACAGCAACAGCGCGTGTTTCTTGCAAGAGCTCTCGCTCAAGATGCAACCGTTTATTTTATGGATGAACCGTTCGTTGGGGTAGATGCTGCTACAGAAAAAGCGATCATCGCGCTATTGAACGAGTTGAAAGCCCAGGGTAAAACGGTGTTGGTGG
Source organism: Alkalihalobacillus sp. CinArs1 (assembly GCF_947387515.1). Lineage (GTDB taxonomy): Bacteria > Bacillota > Bacilli > Bacillales > Guptibacillaceae > Guptibacillus. Next base: position 859,025 of record NZ_CANDOB010000002.1, read on the forward strand.
TCCATCATGACCTCCAAACAGTCAAAGAATATTTTGATTGGACCCTACTATTGAATAAAAGGCAGGTAGCACTTGGGCCGACTGAAGAAGTGTTTACGATCGATAATTTACAGAAAACGTACGGAGGAAGACTTGCGTTTCTAGATCAGCAAGTGAATCAACCGTTCGTTCAACAGTGATAAGGAGGACCGGCAATGTGGAATGAGATACTCCTGACTCTACAGGATGCTAATACACAATGGGTCCTCTTTGGATCCATACTTCTCGGTATAGCGAGCGGCGTGCTCGGTAGTTTTGCGCTGCTTCGTAAACAAAGCTTGATCGGAGATGCGATGGCCCACGCGGCATTGCCGGGGATCTGTATCGCTTTTCTCCTATACGGTACGAAGTCGATCGGTTGGTTTCTTATTGGTGCCGCGCTATCAGGTTTGTTAGCGACCTATTTCATCCAATCGATCATCCATCATTCAAGAATCAAAGAAGACACGGCGATCGGTCTAGTGCTCTCCGTGTTCTTTGGTTTTGGTATCGTACTTTTAACAAAAATTGCACAATCGGAAAACGGAAATCAAAGTGGTCTAGATGATTTTATTTTTGGGCAGGCGGCATCATTAGTTGGAAATGATGTAAAGGTCATCTCTAGTGTCGCAATTGTACTACTGATCATCACGTATCTCTTGTTTAAAGAACTAAAACTGTTTACGTTCGACCGTCAATTCGCAAAAGGAATCGGATTACCGACAGGGCTGTTGAACGCTCTATTGATGACGTTGATCGTTAGTGCTGTTGTAATCGGTCTTCAAGCAGTAGGTGTTATCTTGATGGCTGCGATGCTGATTACGCCGGCAATATCCGCTCGGTATTGGACGGATCGTCTTGATCGCATGGTTATCATTGCAGGAGGAATCGGAGCGCTATCAGGAACTCTCGGTACGATTTTGAGTTCGATGGCGAATAGCCTTCCGACTGGTCCAGTCATCGTCATTGCTGCGACATTGATGTTTCTTTTTTCACTCGTCTTCGCTCCAAAACGCGGTTTGGTTTCAAAAGGTGTGAAGCTATATAAACTACGTAAGGAGGTCGCTCGTGAAACGGTTCTCCAAACGCTTTATGATTTAACGGAGTCGACAACCACGAGCGGTGGAGAAATCGAATTTACACCGCAAGCGATTGCTGAACGCAGACCGATGAGTGATCGAAAACTTCAAGCGAATCTTTTATCACTTGAAAAAGAAGGCTTGGTTGTCAATTCGGGAGACAAATGGAAATTAACATCTAACGGTGCGGTAGAGAGCTATGAAATCACATTAAACAATCGATTGTTCGAAACGTACTTGATGTATGAAATGAAGTTCGCACATCTTCAACTAGCCGCAAACGATTCATGGAATTATAAAGAACTTTCAGCGGAAACGTTAAACGAACTTAAGGGATACATGGCAGTTCACGACCGAACGCCAAAATTAGATCCAGAGTTATTTGCGACTTTTGGAAATCATGATGAGCAGAAAAGGGAGGTGAACTGATCATGAGCTATGGCGCATGGATTATCCTAACAGGCTCACTCGTAGGAGTATCATGTGGAATCGTTGGTTGTTTTCTAATATTGAGGAAGATGGCGATGTTAGCTGATGCGATCAGTCACACCGTCTTATTAGGAATCGTACTTGCATACCTTGTAAGTCACTCCCTCGAAGGAATATATATGCTTGTAGGGGCTGGAATAATCGGACTTTTGACGGCCTTCTTAGTACAGGTCCTCGATACGTCTGGCGTTCAATCTGATGCAGCGATCGGCGTTGTGTTCACATCGTTGTTTGCTCTTGGAGTTATCTTATTATCAGCTTTTGCAGGAAAAGTTCACCTTGACGTCAACCATGCATTGATGGGTGAAATTACATTCATTCCATGGGATACGTTAACGATCAATGGAATGGATCTTGGACCATCTGCTGTATGGATGCTTGGTTTTGTCCTGATACTGAACCTTATCTTAATCTTTTTCTTTTATAAAGAAATTAAGATCAGCTCATTCGACCCTGCTATGGCAACAGCGATCGGGATTCCGGTCATCTTCATCCACTACCTTTTGATGTCGATGGTATCCATTACGACGGTAGCATCTTTCGATAGTGTTGGTGCGATCTTAGTTGTTGCGATGTTGATCGTACCTGGTGCCACTGCGTACTTGTTAACAGATCGATTGATCATCATGCTTTGTATCAGTGCTGTAATCGGGGTCGCTTCTGCAGTCGGAGGCTATTACGCGGCGCTTGCATGGAACATTTCGATTTCAGGTTCTATGGCTTCGATCGCTGGTTTGATCTTTGGTCTTACGTTTATTTTATCTCCGAAACATGGACTCTTAGGTAAGGTGCTTGCTAGAAGGTCGATATCTACACAGCACTCATAATCCATTTAACGCGATAAATTATAGAAGAAATGATTCGAAACTATATGAAAATTTAGAGACTTATAGTATAGTAAGTTCATATCGATAGACTGTACCCACGGGTCTATCTCCTCAATTGAAGGGCCATCCTAACGAATGCTGGATTCGTTAGGATGGCTATTTCTTTTTTTATTTTTAGATTGAAATGAAATTTCATAGGGAATATACCTGTGGAATGGAATTGATTGAGAGGAGAAATAGAGATGGATGTAGGTACAGAATCAAGAGTGAAGGCTCAGCAAGCAAAAAACGATGTAAAGCCCTGGATCAGAGGACTGGCAAGGATGGGCTATATTGCAAAAGGCGTTGTGTATTTAATTATTGGTGTTCTGGCCTTTCAAGCCGCAATTGGTACGGGAGGAAAAACGACTGATTCGAAGGGAGCTTTCGCAGCGGTCGCCTCAAAACCGTTTGGAGAAGCACTTCTTTGGGTCTTAACTGTTGGATTGCTTGGGTATGCGATGTGGAAGTGTATTCAAGGCATTAAAGATCCTGAGAAAAAGGGAAATGGGACGAAGGAAATCTTCTTACGCGTTGGATTTGTCGGAAGTGGGATCGTTCATGTATTTTTAGCCTACAACGCTGTTCAGATCATCTCAAGAGCTGGGAGTTCTTCTTCTGGCGGAAAACAGTCATGGTCTGCTATGTTATTAAGTAAGCCTTTTGGACAATGGATCATCGCATTAATTGGCGTTGGGTTCATCATATTCGGCATTTCTCAAGTTGTTCGAGCATATAAGAAGTCGTTTATGAAGAGTTTAAAAAATCACAATATGCATGACCAGGAACAGTGGTGGGGCAAGCGCTTCGGTCAATTTGGCTTGAGTGCTCGAGGTGTTGTGTTCGCTTTGATGGGAATCTTCTTTATTCAAACAGCGATCACAGCAGATCCTGATAAAACAAAAGGACTCGATGGCGCCCTTTCAGAATTGTCACAGCAGCCATATGGTACAGTTCTATTAGCTATTGTTGCTCTCGGTTTCATCGCATATGGATTATTTATGTTTGTAAAGGCGAAGAATAGGAGAGTAACCGTTTCTTCATAGGTAGGTGGAATGTTTGAAAGAGATTTCGTTGAAAGATGCACAAGTAGCGATACAGGATGAAACATTGTTCTTTTTATACCTGTATGGAACGAACTGTTCAGTTTGCCATGCATTACTACCACAGGTAGAAGAAGTGATGAAGCAGTATCCAGAAATAAAGTGTGGAAAATTAAACGTACATGAGGTTCCTGAAGCGGCAGGTGAGTTCTCCGTGTTTACGATCCCTGTTCTCCTCTTATATGTGGAGGGAAAAGAAACGATCCGAGAAGCACGATTTGTTAACATGGATTCCTTTGCTTCAAGTATCGAGAGAATCACGACTCTTATAAAAGGTTAAGGCTTTCCTGGTTCACAGCTAGGAGGGAAGTTCTGTATCATAACACGAAAATAAGAAAACAGCGCACAGCATCCCGCAGGATGCTGTGCTTTTCTGTGTTATCACACAAAAATCACTCGATAAACTCTGTGAAATTTGGGTGTTTATAATATTTTTTATTTTTCTGAAAAATAGGTTGAACCTTTTTGTTTTATTGTTATATAATACTAACATATTAAGTTAGTTGTACTATAACAGATAGGAGGAAGTAAATAATGAATTGTTATACGTGTTCTGGAAATGGTGAACTTTCTTGTCCTCATTGTCACGGTAAGGAAAGAACGGCTGAACAATGCAAGCATTGTCGCGGAGAAGGCTGTGTTGGATGCCACCGCTGCAGTGGCAACGGACGTTTGGATTAATTGAAAGGGGGCTACAAATGGGAACGGTGAATGTAAAAACTGTATCACTAACACGGTCAGATGAAGAAGCAAAGTTCCTATCGAGGCTCATTCATACATTCGATGTAGAACGCTCCCAGATACATGAGCCAAGAAACAGCGGATTGAACACAAACGTAAATCGTATCGACAGCAACTGGCACGTTAAGCCGGTGAGAAAAGATCTGCAAGATCAAAGAGTCGGTTTGATCGTAAGACATCATTCAGAAATGAAGAGAAGCCTTGAATCGAGGGCGAAGGTGATTACGGTCGACTTTTTAGACTCATCAGATCGTCATTCCTCATTTAGCTATATTCAAAGCGCTATCGAAGAAGCAACGAGAAGCAGGAGCCAAATTCCAGCGATAATGTGCGATGTAAAAGCAAACGAAAAGGAATCGGTCTTAATCGTTGGAAAGTACTTGTTTCAAAATGCTGAAGCCTTATTACATAGGCGGTCAGCACCATATTTTTCACTAAGAGGGATTGCTTCTTGTGAGATGGCGAGGGTATGGAGAAAGCTTATCTCCTTCGCTGAAGCTGAACTATCACTTATAAGAGGTACTGTCAAAGTGGCGGTTGAAATTGACGCTGTGAATTATACCGACTGCGAACACATTCTTTATGAGTTTAAAGACCATTGTGCTGGTCTTAGGGTGGTGACTGATGATCGACACGTTGATAGCGAGATCGTACAAAACACCATTGCGATCGGCCATGCGCGAGGTACTCATGTCATCGCACTTAAAGAGCGAACGTTCACCGAGAAAGCAGCCGAATCAGAAGCGATAACTGGATTTGACGGAATTAGTATTAGCAATCATACAGCCATCGAAAGTATGGTAATCATTTGGAATTATATTATGCCAGATGCAAATCAGTTATGGAAGAAACGAAAAGGAATCACTTGTTAACTTACATTAGGGGAGGAATTAATGATGAATGAAGGAAAAAAGTTACTGGATAGCTGGAAATCAGACCGTTTTACAGGTGTTGAGCGACCGTACTCACCTGAAGACGTAATGAAGTTAAGAGGATCGGTTCAGATCGAATATACATTAGCACGTAGAGGTGCTGAAAGGCTCTGGAAATCCATAAACGAAGAAGACTTTGTGAATGCGCTCGGTGCATTGACAGGAAATCAAGCCGTTCAACAAGTAAAAGCGGGCTTGAAGGCTATATACTTAAGCGGATGGCAGGTAGCTGCTGACGCAAACGTTTCAGGGCAAATGTATCCCGATCAAAGTCTATATCCAGTGAACAGCGTGCCGCAAGTTGTAAAACGAATCAACCAGGCTCTTCAAAGAGCAGATCAAATTGAGCATTCAGAAGGTAGCTTTAATCGTGATTGGTTTGTTCCGATCGTAGCAGATGCTGAAGCTGGATTCGGTGGTGCACTGAATGTATTTGAACTGATGAAGTCCATGATTGAAGCAGGTGCTGCAGGTGTTCACTTCGAAGATCAGCTATCTTCAGAGAAAAAGTGTGGGCACCTCGGAGGGAAAGTGCTGCTTCCAACGCAGCAAGCTGTGCGGAACCTTATCTCCGCAAGACTAGCGGCTGACGTGATGGGTGTACCAACCGTGATCATCGCTAGAACAGATGCGAACGCTGCTAACTTGATCACAAGCGATGTAGACGGCTATGACCGAGAGTTTTTAACAGGCGAACGAACACCGGAAGGCTTCTTTTACACGAAGGCTGGACTCGATCAAGCGATCGCTCGAGGGCTTGCATACGCACCTTATGCTGATTTGATCTGGTGTGAAACATCTGAACCAAACCTTGAAGAAGCGAAACGATTTGCAGAAGCGATTCATGAGAAATTCCCTGGAAAACTTCTTGCATACAATTGTTCTCCATCGTTCAACTGGAAGAAGAAGCTTGATGACGAAACCATTGCGAAATTCCAGAAAGAATTAGGGAAGATGGGCTATAAGTTCCAGTTTGTAACACTTGCTGGTTTCCACGCGCTCAACCACAGCATGTTCGAGCTTGCTCGGGATTACAAAGATCATGGAATGGCTGCCTATTCGAGGCTTCAACAAGCTGAGTTTGCAAGCGAAGCGGATGGCTACACTGCGACAAGGCATCAAAGGGAAGTAGGGACTGGTTACTTTGATGCGGTTTCTCAAGTGATTACAGGAGGAACTTCTTCCACGACAGCTCTCAAAGGGTCAACAGAAGAAGAACAGTTTTCGACGAATTAAAGTAAAAACCGGCTGATTTCAGCCGGTTTTTTCGTTACTTGAACTTTATGTTAGACTCCACGATCGTTCCGCCTTCAGTTACCTCTTTCAAGCAATCGAGTGCTTTATGAAGAACCTGTTGTTGTTGTTCTTTATTACCAGGTTGTCCTACAGCACTACCAAAAGGAAATCTGCTATATAGCGTGCGGGGGATTTTCACATAGTCTGCAATTTCTTTTGACATCGAGAGTGTAACGGTTGGAATTCCGTGTTCTTCCAATATGCGAGCGACCAGACCGGCCGACTGTTGGCAAATTGGTCAGGAAGGAACCAACAATGCGAAATCAACGTTTTGCTGAAGTAGTTTTTGTGCTACTTCAGGTGCAGTAACCTGTTTTAGTGGATGAGGAGTTGGGATATAGCCCATAAAACTATAGTGGGTATCTGCGAGCCCCCCAATTCTTCCTTCCTCCACCAGTTCATTCATTCTTTCGAACGGGAAGAGGACGTTAGGGTCCTGCCTCACGTTCGTTTGGTCATAATGTTCATGAGAGAAAGATAGATCTTTATTCGGTGTTGTTGCAGGTATTTCTCGGTAAGAAGGATCACCTAATCCGAAATGATCGGTAAAAGGTGTTTGTCCTTTTACATAAACCCCACCTGTTGTGATGATAGCACCTTTTGCATTACTTAGATCTTTTGTAAAAGGTGTGAAAGGTGTAGTTTCGTTCTTTTCGTATCGAAACGATGGAACCCAGTTTTGCCTTACTGCTTGTTCAACTTTTTCGATCAACTTTTTCTCCTCCTTTCGTATGTAATATCCCCATTCCGTTTTATCATTTATGCCAACAGATGAAAAGATATATGCTCTAACACTCATAATTAGAAGGACAAGTTAATATGATGGGTAATAAAAACGTTGGGAGGGACAGGCAGGAATGAAAAAGACGTTTGCCTATGTGACATGATCTTTCGTTTTTTCATTTTTCTAGTTGGCTTTGGTCTCTCTGTCGCAGGTGGCGTTACTTTAATACTCGAACTAAACTTTATTATCATCGGTCACACTGTTTTAGAATATTTACAATATGTATCACGACGACCGGAGATGTTTTTATTTGCATCTGGAATCATTGTGATTTGGGTAAGTGTATATTGGCCTAAGTTTTAATGTGTGAAATCCCAATATCTCCGCTAATGTCCCTTTCATAATCGAGCACTTTCCATAACCTATACTGTAGGCAATCGAACGGTAATGGAAAGGGAGATGACATGTGAGGTATATGGGACATCATATGAATTGTTATGATCCGCGTCTACACACGAGATACAATCATCAAATGAGACAGTTTGGCCTTGGATATCCTTTTCTCGGCGGTTTGGCAGGTGGGCTTGCTGGAGGATTTATCGGAAGTGCCATAGCACCCGGATACGGCTATCCTGGTCCAAGGCCTCCTTATTACGGTGGAGGTTATGGCTATCCGCCGTATGGATATCAAAACTACCCAGGACAATATGGAGCAGGCTACCAAAGCGGGGGCTACCCAGGTGGTTACGGAGGATATGGAAGTCAGTATAGTTCACCATACTGGCAAGGTTCTTATAGATAAGTAAAGAAGCAAAGACGCTGTCTTTGCTTCTTTTATTTAAAACGATTCCCATTTCACAAGTTGTGCTGTTTCAAGACGATGAGTTACCTCGAGCCAGTTTACAACATTCCACCAGTTATCAATATACTCTTTTCGATTATTCTCATACTGAAGGTAGTAGGCGTGCTCCCATACATCGAGAACAAGAAGAGGGATCACATCCCATTGACTCAGGTTCTGATGCTTTTCGGCTTGGAGAATTTCTAATCGTCTCGAAACGGGTGACCATACGAGAATCGCCCACCCTGAACCTTCGACTTTATTTGCAGCGTTCGTAAACTGTTCTTTAAATTGCTTGAAGCTGCCAAAACTCTTATTGATTTCATCAAGCAATACACCAGAAGGTTTTCCTCCGTGTGGCGTCATCACTTTCCAGAAGATCGTGTGTAGATAGTGCCCTGCACCGTTAAAAGCTAGCTCCCTCTCCCAGTGTTTGATGAGCTCGTATTTTCCTTTTTTTCTAGCCTTTTCGAGCTCCGTTTCTGCTTGGTTTAAGCCATCTACATAGCTCTGGTGATGTTTATCATGGTGAAGCTTCATAATACGTGCAGAGATATAAGGTTCTAATGCATCGTACGCATAAGGCAGAGGTGGCAGTGTATGACCACCAATCGGTACACTCTCACGGCGAATCGCTCTCCATTCGTTGTATAGCTCTGCGGCTCTTATATAAAGAGAATTGTTAGGAGATGGGTCCTGGAGCTCTACATGATATTCTAAATCCCTTAACCAATTTTCTGTTAACGGGATGAGTGATTCGTACCGCTCATTGTTCATAATCTTTTCGTAAAAATGATTTCCCCATATCAATAGCTCATCAGGTGTGGAACTGTCCATATTTCATCCTCCTTTACTTGCCGTTATTACTATATGAAAGGGAATAGAACTTTTATCATCAAAATTTAATGTTTTTTACAAGTAGTATGTGGGTATTCCTCCTTATAGACTAAGACCTTTAAGGTGGGATTATAATGGGGAAAAGCACGAATAAGGGGACGAAGCAGCCTAGAAAACGTACTTTCTTAAGATACATAGCATTGAGCATGGTGTTTATCATGATATTTGTATTATCTTTTGGTGGCTATAATACGTATGCTTATATCAATGATGCACCTAAACTTGATGAGAAAGAGTTAAACCTTGCTCAGTCTTCAACGATTTACGATCGAGATGGAAATAAGATAAAAGATCTTATCGGTAAGGAGCATAGAAAAACAGTAGCATTTGAAGACATTCCAGACCACGTCGTGAACGCGTTTATCGCAGTAGAAGATGTGAGGTTCTGGGATCATAGCGGCGTCGACGTGAAACGAATAGGCGGTGCGATTCTTGCGAATATCAAAGAAGGTTTCGGCGCAGAAGGCGCGAGTACGATCACACAGCAAGTCGTGAAGAACATGCTTCTTGAACCTGAGAAAACGATGAAGCGAAAAGTCCAAGAAGCTTATCTTGCAATTGAGTTAGAAGAAGAGTATTCGAAAGAAGAAATCTTCGAAATGTATGTGAACAAAATCTATTTTGGTAATGGAGCATACGGTGTCGCAACCGCAGCTGATACATACTTTGATAAGAATTTGGATGAATTAACGACTGGTGAAGTTGCTCTATTGGCCGGATTACCACAAAGACCTTCTGGATATGATCCATACAAACATGAAGATCTTGCGGAAGAGAGAAGAGGAACCGTCCTCTATCTGATGGAGAAACACGGTTTCATTAGTAAAGAGGAACGAAAAGAAGCAGAATCTGTAGCAGTATCTGACTTGATTGTCGAGAAGAAAGCACCTTCTACGACCAATGACGCGTTTATTGATCAAGTGATCGTAGATTTGAAGAAAGCAGGAATACCTGAAACAGCACTTTTTACAGGCGGCTTGGAAATCCATACGACACTCGATCAAAATGCACAGCAAGTTGTTGATGATGCCCTCACAACGGATAAGGCAGTAGCGTATCCAGATGAGAAGTTTAAAGCTGGTATTGTGTTGATCGATACACAAACAGGTAAGATCAGAGCTATAGGTGGAAATCGTAACTCTGAGAAGAAAGATGTTCAAAAAGGGTTCAACTATGCAACACAATTAGAGCGTCAGCCTGGATCGACGATTAAACCTATATTAGATTATGCTCCTGGTATTGAAAAACAAAAGTGGTCTACGAACAAACAGTTCGTGGATGAAGAGCTTGAACTAAATGGAAAAGAATTTAGCAATTGGAACGATGAGTACCATGGCAGTGTATCCATTAGGACTGCATTACAGTGGTCATATAATATCCCAGCCATCAAGGCATTCATGGAAGTCGGTGGGGAAGAAGCGAAAGCATTCGCTGAAAATCTAGGAATCTCGATCGACCATACTTATCCTTCATATGCGATTGGAGGGTTCAATAAAGGGATATCTCCATTAGAACTTGCTGGAGCATACGCATCCTTTGGCTCTGGAGGAGTTTTTCATGAACCTTATAGCGTAGAGAAAGTCGTGTATCCAAATGGGAAAGAGTTGAATCTAGCATCTGAGGGAAGCCGTGCCATGAGTGAAGGAACAGCTTACATGATCACAGATATGCTTCGCACTGTAGTAAAAGATGGGACGGGTATGCAAGCGAGCATTCCAGGTCTTGACGTAGCTGGAAAAACTGGTACGACGAACTTACCAGAAGAAATCAATGCTGAAGGAACTTCAGATTCGTGGTTCTCAGGTTATACGACTAATTTTACGGCAGCAGTATGGACGGGTTATGATCAAACAACGGCAGAAACGTTTATAAAAAAGAAGGATGACGACATCGCAAAATTGTTGTTTAAGCATGTGATGGCAACAGTATCGACCGATGTAGAAACAGCAGCTTTTGAGAAACCAGATTCTGTTGTAGAGTTAAAGATCGACAAGAATTCAGGCTTGCGAGCAAACTCAAAGACTCCTAGTTCAGAAACGATTACTGAACTATTCTTCAAGGGTGAGGAACCAGAAAAAGCAAAGCTGCCTGAACCAAAACCGAAAAAAGAAGAGAAAAAGAAACCAGCTCCTCCTAACAATAGCGATAAAAAGGAAGCAGAAAAAGACAAAGAAACGAATGAACCTGAAGAGTCCTCTGAAACAAATGAACAGAGTAATTCTTCTGAAGATGCAAACGAAGAGAACAGCGGTGAACAAGGTTCAGAAGAGACCGAAAGTGAAGAAGACACCGAGAGTTCTGAATCAGGAGATTCAGGAAGTGAAGAAGGATCAGGGTCAGGAGACTCTGGAGGTGAAGATGGCTCAGGAACAGGAGACTCTGGAGGTGAAGATGGCTCAGGAACAGGAGACTCCGGAGGTGAAGATGGCTCAGGAACAGGAGACTCCGGAGGTGAAGATGGCTCAGGAACAGGAGACTCCGGAGATGAAGATGGTTCAGGATCAGGAGACTCTGGAAGTGAAGAAGGTACAGGAGGCTCAGGATCAGGAGACTCTGGAAGTGAAGAAGGTACAGGAGGCTCAGGATCAGGAGACTCTGGAAGTGAAGAAGGTGCTGGCTCAGGGTCAGGAGAATCCGGAAGTGAAGAAGGTGCTGGCTCAGGGTCAGGAGAATCCGGAAGTGAAGAAGGTGCTGGCTCAGGATCAGGAGACTCCGGAAGTGAAGAAGAAACTGATGGCTCAGATTCAGGAAACACTCGAAATGAAGAGGGTTCAGCAGAACCGGGAAACGGAAGCTCTAAAACTGATGAAGAGGATGAAGAATCAAACGATGACTCAACTGAAAATACGAAACAGTCTTCTAACGGCTAATGTTGAAAACCTCCAGATTACATCTGGAGGTTTAGTTGTTTTTCGTATGTAAAATACCGCCGCTTTGGCGGTATCAAGATGGAGGGGCTAACGGTACATATGGGCTAAATTCAGACTGAGACTGTTGAGATTCAAATTCTGGAGCTGGCTCTGTATACGCTCCAGTATTGTAAAGGTTAGAAAGAGGTTTGATGACACCTGCACTACCAATTTGAAGAACTGAAGAGTTTGAAATTCCTTCTACTCTAAGCTGATGAATGACGATGTTTTGATTTACAAAGAAATTCAAGGCTCTTCAGCTCCCTAATTATTTGCGGTGATATCTTGGTCAGCGATGTCAGGATCAAATGAGTTCGTCATACTGAATCCATTGTTTACAACATGAAAATCCCCAGTATTAAACCCTCCTGAACCTGCGTACGTTTTCGAAGTCGATTTTGGTGTTGTATTGAAGCTGTCCCCGAAGTTTACGACTCCCCCTGCGCTGTTGATTTTTACTGGACCTACAATAGAAGGCATGGATAAACATCCTTTGCAGTGATAGTTATACCGTATACTATGTCTAATCTAGGGATATGTTCTACTTATCCTCTTCAGGATCAGAGAAGAATTCACGAATGTTCTTTACTCTCGCTTCGCTTCGAATAAATTGCGTGGAACCTACGTGTAGAACAGAAGAAGCTGCAACACCGATAATATCGACTCCGCCTACTTTGATTACGGGGTTTTCTTGAATCGTTATTTGTTCCACACACTCTGTAATAACAGGGAGAGGAATCTCTTGAGAATAAATAGGAAATTCGGATAAATCCTTTGCTTCATCGCCTTTAAAGATGGGTAACTCTCGTTGCACGGCGAATACCTGCGATTCAGGAGTAACTTGGTTGCTGTCCCCTATCTGCACTGTTGCTGCAAGGTCTACGGACGCGACGCGAATCCAGTTAACGAGTGAAGCTCTAGAAGGGATCATGTCGTAATCGGCACAAATGGTCTTGTGACGATTAATGATTCTGGAGGTGTATCGAATATTGATGAGCATGCGACAGTTTGCGTATCTCCGATCAATACGACTGATGAGCTCGCTACGGCCATGATCGAAAGCTGACCTACTGAAAGTCCTCTATTTATGACGGTGTACTTCAATGTGGTTCCATCCCCTTCGGTAAGTTTTTAATGAAAGCTTCCATTCCCTTTACGACATCCCGCTTGATTTTTGTTACGATTTCTTCCGTCACTTCTTCATTCGTTGCTGAAGAAGAACGAGTGCTCGAATCGTTCAAATAATGATTGATTCTTTGATCGAGCTGTTTTTGTATATCGTTTAATATAAAATGACGATAAGGATCGTCGAGAGGGTAATTATATTGTTTTTCCAATTCCATTAGTTGAGGCAACGCATCCCTCTGCATATAAGATTGGACGTTCTGTTGAATGGCTTGAATGGCTTCTGGTGAAGCTGCTGGAGCATTTGGTCCTTGTGGCTGACCATTGACCGTAAAGTCTTCTAACATTTCTCCATTTGCGCCTGGCGTCAGTCCGATGTTAAGGGTACCATCCAACCTTTCTATTTTAAGTTGGTCAAATTTATATTCAACTTTTTCAATATTTGTTTTAGGAGATTGCGCTTGCTCTTGCATTTTTAACTCGAGCCGCTTGATCTTTTTTTCAAGCTTGCTGATTCGATTGTCTTGTTGGGCAATAGTTTCTTGCATCCGTTGCAGTATCGCGTATAAGTTATCGTTTGGATACATAGACAATCCTCTCCCGTATAGGAATCTTACTTCAGTCTATGCTGTAACTGATAATAGGTGTTCGCCCTATTTTAGATATTTGCAACCACGTTCTGATCTGCAACATCGGAATCGTTTACTGTCGTTACGCTGTAGGAACTACTTACGTTAAGTCCGTTTCCTGTATTGAATGAACCTGCACCAGCAAATGTTTTCGCTGTGCTGATAGGAGATACGATAAACACGTCACCGACATGAAATACTCCGCTACTACCGATGCTGTTTACTTTGATTGCTCCAACTAATGCCGGCATGATTTCACATCCTTTTTCTAGCGTCTCTTGTTACTGTATGCGATAAAACGGGCTAATGTTCAGACAAGTGATTGGGCGGATCCATCCTCTTGTATCGAAGGGTCATCAGCATATTTAATAAAGATCGTTTCTTCTTTGAATATTTGACTTCCTTCTGATAAAAAATAGTCTCGTCAGATAATAGAAGAAAAAGGATGTGTTTGTATGAAGATGATCGCCTCATTACTCTTAACCGTATGTATGGTAATGGGATTAACCCAGATCACTCAAGCTGGCGAACAATCAAACGTAAGAGTGATTCATGCTTCTCCAGATGCGCCAGAGGTAGATGTCTATGTGGACGGGAAACCTGCTTTTGAAGGAGCGACGTTCCAAGCAGCAACGGACTATGCATCCGTAACACCTGGTGAAAGGAAAATACAAGTGTTTCCTTCATCTGCGGGAGGAAAAGGGGATGCAGTCCTCGAGAAAACATTAACGATCGGCAGCGGCAAAGACTATTCTGTTGTTGCTTTAGGAAAGCTTTCTGACCTTTCATTGCTTGTTTTAGAGGATGAGACAGCGACTTCAGAGAAAGCGGGTATCCGCGCTGTTCATGCTTCGCCAGACGCGCCGGCTGTCGATATCGCTGTAAAAGATGGAGATGCAATCATCAGCGATCTGTCGTTCGGTAAATCTTCCGACTACAAGACGGTTGACCCAGGGACGTATGATCTTGAGATTAGACCTGCAGGGAGTAGTCAATCCGTTTTAGATTTACCGAATATTCCTGTTGAAAGTGGGCAGAATTATACTGCGATAGCAGTAGGTTTCCTAGAAGATGAACCTAGTTTGAACGTTGTTCTTGTAAAAGACGGTAATTAACACACGACCGCAGCGATTCCGCTGCGGTTCTTTCTATCCAATATTAGGAGTGAATTGCATGCACACAAAGCAAACCGTTCGTTATATTTGCGAACAGTATCAAAGCGGAAATCACTATTATTATAAACAGGAGCTCATTACTCATGATTCCTGGCAAAATCCTTCTTCTATCCAATGGTCGGCAAGACGTCCGATCACGCGGAAAACCTTTCAAGCTAAAGAAAAAGAAGGGTATAAGACGCTCGTAATAAAAGTAGAGAAAGCGCCTGCAGAAATTCTCTTATTCACGAAGCGAAAGGAGAGCGTTTAAAATAGGGCCGGAAGTGGTATTAACTTTTCAAAAAGGAGGTGGTTCTAATTGAAGACGATTTATCACGTTCAGAGCCATCGTGATGAGAAGTGGCAAGTGAAACGAGAAGGAGCTGAACAAGCTACCAAAACGTTTTCTACAAAAGAAGAGGCCTATCAGTTTGGAAGAGAGCTTTGTGATTCTAATAGACCCTCAGAGCTTATCATCCATAAGTTAGACGGTGAAATCGAGGATAAAAGCCTCTATAATGACTAGTAAATTTCGTTCGGGCGTACATATTTTTCAGCTTTTGAATAAATATAGTAGTACTAACTACTACTTTTAGATGAAAGAAGGGAACTGCGATGGATTTTATTAGTCCCTCAGCTGGAAGAGTGACGGTCGAACAAGTTACCGGATTAATCGAGTCATATACGAAAGAAGACCCTAAAGCGACTTATCGCATTGTTATAGGTACTGATTCTCAAACAACACGTAAAACGACGCAATTCGTAACTGCCTTGATCATCCACCGGGTAGGAAAAGGAGCAAGAATCTTCTACCGAAGAGAAAAACACAAACCCATTCATGAATTGCGACATCGTATCTATAAAGAAACTGAAATGAGTCTCGAGCTTATGGAATCGTTAAAGGAAGAAGGAATCGCTGAACTTTTAAAGAAATGGCCGATCGAAATTCATCTTGATGTAGGAAAACAAGGTGAAACGCGTAAGATCATCCAAGAGGTTGTTGGTTGGGTAACAGCAGTAGGGTACATTGCCCGTATTAAACCGTACTCATATGGAGCGAGCAGTGTTGCTGATCGTTATACGAAATCCATAAGTTAAACTGGCCATGCCAGTTTTTTTCTTTGGACAATCCTAATAAATTTGGGGTTATGGCTGGAAAAATATGCACGAACCCTTTAACATTAACCTTACTACCACATTGTGAAAGGAGTGAGGTTATGGCTCGTGAGCAAAAGGTTTATGATCGCTATCAGCGTCCGCTACGAGATTTACGAATCTCTGTAACCGATCGATGTAATTTTCGCTGTCGCTATTGTATGCCAGAGGAAACGTTTGGTCCAGATTACGAATTTTTACCAAAAGCAAGTTTATTGAGTTTTGAGGAAATCACAAGACTTGCGAAGGTATTTGTGGGAATGGGAGTCGAGAAGATCAGACTTACTGGAGGAGAACCCCTCCTTCGAAAAGACTTATCTGTTTTAGTACATATGCTTTCATCGATCGATGGAATAAAAGATATTGCTCTTACAACGAATGCATCTTTACTAAAGAAGCATGCTGTGAGCTTAAAAGAAGCGGGCTTAGATCGTGTCAACGTAAGCCTCGATGCGATTCATGATGAAACGTTCGGGAAGATGAATGGAAGAGGAACAAAGATCAAGCCGGTCCTCGATGGGATACAGGCAGCAACGGATGCTGGCCTCGGAGTAAAGATTAATATGGTCGTACAAAAAGGTGTGAATGACCACGAGATCATCCCGATGGCAGCGTACTTTCGACACAGCGGACATGTCGTGAGGTTCATTGAGTATATGGATGTGGGAAATTCAAACGGGTGGAAATTTGACCATGTCGTAAGCAAAAAAGAGATCGTAGATGCTATTTCTGACCTGTACCCTTTGGAAGAGGTCGAACCTGCTTATTATGGAGAAGTTGCGAATCGTTTCACATACCTCGATGGAGCTGGTGAAATCGGTGTGATTTCTTCTGTAAGTGATTCATTTTGTGCGAATTGCACGCGTGCGAGATTATCAGCGGATGGAGCTCTTTATACCTGTTTATTTTCATCCAAGGGGACAAGTCTTCGAAATCCATTGCGAAACGGTGCGACTGACAGTCAGATGGCAGATCTTCTCCATTCCGTTTGGAAGGGACGAGACGACCGCTATTCTGATGAACGAACGGAAGAAGGAGTCGAAAAGCGAGAAAAGATCGAAATGTCCTTCATAGGTGGGTAAAAGAGATGAACAGTAGCAAGAGAAGAATCGTTAGCTATCAGGATGGAACGTTTGTTGAGAAAGAAGATACGATTGCGTTAGAAAAGCCGCTTACGATTAGAGTGAACGGTTTGGAGTTTGCAACGGTTGTGTGTACTCCTGATGATCTTGAGGAATTGGTCATTGGTTTTCTTGCTTCAGAAGGTGTTGTGACATCTCATAAAATGATTGAAGAAATGCTTTTCAACGATGGACAAGGAATAGTGAATGTGAAAGCTAAAACGAACGTTTCGCTTGAAACAAAGGCATATACAAAAAGAAAAATCAGTTCATGTTGCGGAAAGAGTCGACATTTTTATTTTGAAAGTGATTCGAAAACTGCTAGAACGATCATGAACGCGCCTACTTTGTCGGCTGAAGATTGTATAAAGTACATGAGCACGTTACAAGATGAATCTTCGACCTTTCATTCCACTGGTGGTGTTCATAATGCTGCTCTTTTTAACCGTGAAGAAATGATTGCGATTCGAACAGACATCGGTCGTCACAATGCGTTAGATAAAATATATGGATATATGCTTCAGAATGAGGTGCCACCGTCTCAATTAGCAGTAGCCTTCAGCGGACGGATTTCGTCAGAGGTCGTAATAAAACTATCCAAAATGGGAATCGGAGTTCTCTTATCTAAATCTGCACCTACAGATCTCGCTTTACGTCTTGCAGAAGATTTAGAGATCACAACAGTCGGATTTATAAGACGAGGCGGATTTAACGTTTATACGAGAGCCGACCGAATCAAGCTACGCTCAGAGTAAATTCTGAGCGTTTTTCTATCTGTTTCGCATGTTCTTGTGTGTATCGGCTCATACTACGATACATATAGAGTAATGAAAGGCGGATTGGTGATGGGTTGGACGATTGCTATGCTTCTTTGGGCATTTGGAATATTGTTCGTTGCAAGTCCAAGGGTATTGTTCCATAAACTTGAATTAAAGAAATCAGATACAGCCAATCATTCAAGAGCATCTAGAAACTCTGATCGAGGAGAAAGTATCCTGTTCTTTCTTGAGACGAAAGCACTCGATGCGATACCATGGTGGATCGTGACGCTCTTTTGTGTGTTTACTGGCTTAATCCTCATCGTACTTGGTGTGATCGCACTTGTTTTTTCATACTAAAACGAAACCTTCTCAGCAGATCATTCGTTTAACTAGTAATGTGAAAACAAGGGTAGCCGTTTGGTCTCCCTCTATTAGTGGTATTAATGTATAGAATAGAACGATACAGGGAGACGTAAGGGGTTGGAGTAGATGGAAGTAGAGAAAAGGAAAGAGCGAATATGGCAATTCTATTTTATATTAGTAGCACTGTTATTTGTGAAAACATATGTTGTCTACCGCTTTGAGTTTTCATTAACGATGACCGGGATTGGAGAAGAGCTGTTGTTGTTTATCAATTCACTAGGAGCAATTTCTTTGCTGCTTGGGATCGGCCTTTTTAAGAAACATTCAAAACCAGGGCTGATGTTAGCAGTTTATTTTTTGTTATCTGTGATTTTATATGCAAATGTGCTCTATTACCGGTTTTACATAGATTTTATAACGGTGCCTGTTCTTTTCCAGTTTGGTAACGTAGGTGGATTGAGTCAAAGTACGGTCGAACTGATCAACTGGTATGATCCTTTACTTGTCTTAGATTCGTTCGTATTGTTTTGGCTATTGAAAAAGTGGAAGATTCATGGGACTTCCTTATCTAGCAAGCTAAAGAAGCGAACAGCTTATCTTGCATCGGGAATGTTTCTCGTGACAGCTGTGTTTGCGATTATGCTCCATCCATTACTATTTGAGAAATCCTACGACCGTGAGCTATTCGTGAAGTCGTTAGGAGCTTATACCTATCACGTGTACGACGTAGCTTACCAATCGATCACATCTTTAAATAGCGTTTTCGCGGACGATACAGATATATCTGAAATACAGGACTTTGTAGATAAGAACAGTGTAGACCGGTCTTCTTTCTTCGGTGTTGCAGAAGATAAGAACATTATTCTTATTTCACTTGAGTCCACTCAAGCATTTATGATGGAAGAAGAAGTTGAGGGCAAAGAAGTTATGCCATTCTTGAACAGCTTAAAAGATGAGAGTTTTTACTTTCCGAATTTCTATCACCAGACTGCACAAGGAAAAACGTCAGATGCTGAATTTATGATCGATAATAGTTTGTATCCTCTTGCAGGAGGTTCGGTCTTCGTTAGGAAACCAGAAAACAACTTTCATTCTCTTCCGCTAGTATTGAAGGAGGAAGGGTATACGACGACATCATTCCATGGCAATGACCGCCAGTTTTGGAATCGTGAAGAAATGTATGAAACACTAGGTTATGATCGTTTTTATTCAAAGAAAGATTACGATGTTACAGATGAGAATTCAATCAACTATGGACTGAAGGATATCCCCTTCTTTGAACAGTCTATTCCTTATCTGAAAGAGCTTGAAGAACCTTTCTCAGCAAAATTTCTCACGCTCACAAATCATTTCCCATTCTTGCTAGAAGAAGAAGACACGTATATCCCATTACCAGAGACGAGCCAAAGCGTTGTGAATCGCTATTTTGCAACTGTTCGGTATGAGGATGAATCGATCAAAAAGTTCTTTGAAGACTTAAAAGCAGAAGGGCTTTATGAAGACTCAATCTTTGTTCTGTACGGGGATCATTACGGGTTATCTGAAACGTACAATAACGCGATCGGTGAATACCTCGGTAAAGAAATCGGTCCAGTAGAGCACATTCAGCTTCAAAAAGTACCGTTGATCATCCATATTCCAGGTCAAGAGGGAAAAGTATTTGACACCGTTGGAGGGCAGATTGACCTTAAGCCGACTATCCTTGAACTCCTGGGTGTTGAAGAGGAGAATGGCTTGAATTTTGGTAGAAGTCTCTTAGCACCTGATCGAAAAAACCTTGTGATCTTACGTGACGGAAGTTTTGTGACCCAGGATTATGTGTATACGAAGAACACATGCTACAACAAAGAAACGGGAGAGAAAACGAATCGAAACAAATGTGCAAGACACTTCGAACACGTACAAGATGAGCTAGATTATTCTGATCGCGTGATTTACGGCGATCTTCTCCGATTTATGAAGTAAGATGATGTAAAAAGGTTACCAATCGTGGTAACCTTTTTAATAGGACTAAAGGTAAGGAGTTTGAGTGTATGGATATTCAACGTTTGCAAATACTTGCTGAAGTAATTCGAGAATACAAAACAGCGATTCATATGGATCAAAGGAAGGATGAGATCGGTAGTGAAGTTCTTGAAATCATTATGAACTCACAAGATCTTGTACTATATGGTCATGTGAAGAGAGCGAAAGAGATCGACCGCTTTCCTGGTGAGGCGATCAAGCACCTCGACGAAGCTACCGCATATCTCCATGACAAGATCGATGAGCAAATGCGTCATCATTAGAGTTAAGCTAAGAAAGCACTTCCAGAAAACGGTCGTGCTTTTTATTTTGTGAAAAAAGCGAATACTTAGTATGTTGCAGGAAGTTGTACAATTTGTTGCATTTTGTCGTAAAAAAATGATATATTTTTAACTGTTTAGTATATTAAAGGGGGATTACTAGTATGTCTACGTACATAAAACGATTGGTACCTATGTTTGTTGTAGGACTACTCGTGTTAGCGATAAGTGCTTGTTCGAATGACGAACAAAGCGAAGAAACGACTTCAAAGTGGGATGAAATCAAGGAAGAGGGCAAACTTGTCGTTGCAACTTCAGGAACGCTTTACCCAACTTCGTATTATAAAGAAGGTTCTGATGAGATCACTGGGTATGAAGTAGAAGTTGTAAAGGAAATGGCAAAGCGCCTTGAGCTTGAAGTTGAATTTAAGGAAATGGGCTTCGATGGCATGCTGACAAGTCTAAAGTCAGGTCAAGTCGACCTTGCAGCGAATGACATTACAGATACGGAAGAACGTAAAGAAAAGTTTACTTTCTCTGAGCCTGTAAAATATTCTTATGGAACAGCGATCGTTCGTAAAGATGATCTGTCAGGCATCGAATCACTAGACGATCTTGAAGGGAAAATCGCTGCAGGCGCATCTACCACAGTTTATATGGAGATCGCTCGAGAGAATGGTGCTGAAGAGAAAATCTATTCAAATGCTACCAACGAACAATATTTACGAGACGTTTCTACAGGTCGTACGGATATCATTTTAAATGATTATTACCTTCAAACGCTCGCTTTAGCTGCATTTCCTGAACTAAATATCACGATTCACCCAGACATCAAGTATCTACCAAACAATCAAGCGATCGTGATGAATAAAGGAAATGACGAGCTTTTAGAAAAGGTTAATGAAACGATCAAGGAAATGAAAGAAGACGGTACGCTGAAAGAGATCTCTGCAGAGTTCTTCAACGGTGCAGATGTTTCAGTAGAGCCTGATGTTGATTTTGAGCAGTAGAAGGGTGTTGTAACAAATGGGGAATTTTCAACCTGAAAACCTATTTGATGCAGATCTTGCGATAAGATCGTTTCCCTATGTGATTCAAGGCCTAGGGTTAACCATGTTGATTTCGGTGGTCGGAATGATCGTCGGCCTGATCCTCGGCTTGTTTCTAGCTCTCGGTCGAATGTCGAAGGTCAAAATGTTACGGTGGCCAGCTCGGTTGTACATTTCGTTCATGAGGGGGACACCGATTCTAGTGTTTCTCTATATATTGTACTTTGGACTTCCGATGGCAGGAATTGAGTTTTCGGCCATAACAGCTGCGTTGATCGGATTCAGTTTGAACAGTGCAGCTTACATGGCTGAGATTCAGCGTTCTGCGCTATCTTCGATTGAAAAAGGACAATGGGAAGCATCAACAGCACTCGGAATGTCCTACTGGCGA
Source organism: Alkalihalobacillus sp. CinArs1 (assembly GCF_947387515.1). Lineage (GTDB taxonomy): Bacteria > Bacillota > Bacilli > Bacillales > Guptibacillaceae > Guptibacillus. The sequence continues at coordinate 880,953 of NZ_CANDOB010000002.1, forward strand.
ACGATGAAAGAGGTCATTCTACCTCAAGCAACCAGGATTGCGATCCCTCCTTTATCGAATGTGATGCTAGATTTGATCAAGGCATCCTCTCTAGCGGCCGTTATTACAGTGCCAGAGCTGCTCCATCATGCTCAAAGAGTCGGAGGGCGCGAGTTCGATTTCATGACACTTTATATTTTGGTTGCCTTCATTTATTGGGGTGTTTGTGTCGCCGTGTCATTCATACAAGAATTGCTAGAGAAGCGGTATTATTATGTGAACTAAATCCCTGCATTAGCAGGGATTTTCTTTAGAGAAAAGTATCAAAAAATTACCAAAATACTCTTTTCTATGTCGTAAAAGTCATTGAATGTGTGATACCATTTACATAGGAAATTGCCAAACGTGAAGGGAGAACGACACAGCATGAAAAAACAAATAAGTATGCTAGTCCTGTTAGCAGCCCTCTTACTAGCTGCTTGTTCAAACAATGAAGGTGACACGCAAGAGAAAGAAACTTCCGAGAATGATACGGTGTCTATGGAAGAAACGCAAAAACAACTCGAAGCAATGAAGGTTGAAGAAGATAAAATAGTTGCGACTGTTAACGGTGAAGAAATTAAAGGGAAAGACTACAATTCAATGTTGATGCAAACCCAACTACGTTATACGATGGAAGGAAAAGACCCTTCTGAAAGTGAAACTGCCGAGACGATTAAGAATGAAGTGATGGACAACCTGATCGGTCAGGAACTTCTATTGCAACAAGCTAAAGAAGAAGGCTATAAAGCATCTGATAAGGAAGTAGAAACAGAGCTTGAACAAGTGAAGTCACAGTTTCAAAGTGAAGAGCAGTTACAAGAAGCTTTGAAAAAGCAAGGGCTAACACTTGAACAGCTTGAAACTCAATATGAAAACATTGTTGTAGTCGATAAATATGTAGAAGAGAAAATTAACACGCCAGAAGTCACTGAAGAAGAAATGAAGGCATTTTACGATGAGCAGTTTACAAAGGACGCGGACAACCCGCCATCTTATGATGAAATGAAAGACCGAATCAAGAGCTACCTTGAAGAAACAAAGCTTCAAAAAGAAGTTCAAGAGCTTAGAGAAGAGCTGAAAGAAAAAGCAGAAATAGAAGAGATGATCTAGGTCAGCCAACAAGCTGACCTTTTTTTATGAAGCAGGAGGTAATGAAGTGGAGAATGTAATTATAGAAATTCGTGCGTATGTTCAACAAAAGCTTGAAAGTGAAGGGAGCGGCCATGACTGGTCACATATCGATCGTGTAACAAAGTATGCAAAGACGATTGCTGAAGCAGAGGGTGCCGATGGATTCGTTTGTGAAGTGGCCGCACTCGTTCATGATCTTGTTGATGATAAGCTTGGTGATCCTGAAGAAGGGATACGAGAAGTCGAACATCTTTTAAAGAAAGTTAGCACTAAAGAAACAGATCATATCTTAAACATCATCTCCACCATCTCTTTTAAGGGAGGAGGGATGCCGCCAGTTGAGAGCCTTGAAGCAAAAGTTGTGCAGGATGCAGATCGGTTGGACGCTATCGGAGCGATCGGAATTGCACGAACGTTCGTGTACGCTGGATCCAAGGGGGATCAGATGTATGACCCGCACCTTCCACCTAGAGAAGCCATGTCGGTATCAAGTTATCGGAAAGGACGTTCTACAGCAATCAATCATTTTTATGAAAAGCTGTTAAAGCTAAAAGGCACGATGAACACGAAAAAAGGAAAAGAGCTAGCAGAAGAGCGCCACAAATTTATGGAGGCATTTCTTGATCAATTTTATAACGAGTGGGAAGGAAAAGGATGAATAATTGACTCTTACTAGTACAAACTGAAAACAAAAGACGAGAGGATGTTTTTAGTGGATGCAATGAGAGCCAAGCAAATATTAGCTTCAAAAGAAGAGATTCAAGTCCTTCATAACGGAAACCCAGTCTGGTTGACTAGCGTAAACGAGCAGAAGGAAACAGCGAGAATTCATGAAACAGATCGACCAGATCATGAGCATGATGTTTCGCTGTATCAGCTATTTGAACAGTAATCGAGAGCTTCTAGGATCCGGATGACCTGTTCTTAGAATGTCCAGAAAGCTTTAATAGCTATCTACAACTATTATAGTTAGATTACCCGCTTCAACTTCTGGTTTTAAGTTCATTAGAATTAAAGAAAAATCAACTTTAAATGGAAGTTACATGAAGATAGCATAATTAGACGGACAGTTTAAATTGATTTAATTGTATTCTAGCAGGAGTGAAGACCTCTTGACTCCCGTGGTCCAACGGGCGTTCGAGACTCTGAGTGGACCGGTTTTGTCCACTTGGAGGCTCGGGCGTTCGTCCACAGGAAAGCAAGAGGTATTCAAACTCCTGCGGCATAGGGACCACAAAAAGAACCTGTTCACTTGGTTCTTTTTTTATGATCAGGAAGGTATTCATAATATAGTAAGATTGATGTGTTTTGTTCATATAAAGCAATTCTATACTTCAAAATGCATGGATTCCTGTTTTTTGGGGAATAAGACAAATAAGTAATTTAAATGACTTTCTTATAACATTCTTGATAAATAGGTTGCGGCGAAGCTTGTCTAATTTATGCACTATATGCAAAGTAATTAGAAGTTTAGTCGAATGCGTTTTGATTCCACTCACTATTGGGCATAATGGTTATGTGTTCGATTGAGGAGGAATGCAGAATGTATGAGTATGAAGCAATCATCGAGAAGAAACGAAAAGAAATGTTCGATATAGCTGGACGGTATGGATTTGCTTCTGAAAAAACGATTCGCTGCAGTCAGGAGTTAGACCGGTTGTTAAATGCTCTTATGCAACGCCGGACTACGTAATAAGCGGGTTAGAGAAATTAGAGGTAAATATTTTTCTTCCTGTGTGGGTTAATTAAGGAGGAAATCATCATGAAAATTGACCTTAAAGCAATTCTAAACGAAGAGTTGTTTGATTGGATACAAGAACACCCTAAGCGAAATCAATTAATAGAATCGATCGAAGGCAGTATCTTTCAATCCATCGTACAATTTCGAGAATGCAATGATATTAATTATAATGGGAACGATGATTGGACGTTGTATGCTCTTCGAAATGAACAAATGTGGAAAGACGAAGTTGATCCACTTAACGAATGCAAAAGCCGTTAATTAGACACGGCTTTTTTTGTTGGATTTTTTTAAGAAAAGCAGGATAAAAACCTAATCTTGTAGAAAAGTGTAGGAAGATAATGATTTTACCATAAATTGGGGAGGAAATAATGGTCAAACAGTCAGAGAATATTCTCATAGAAAAACACCAGCTTCATGAGCTACATCGAGAATACGAGAAGTATCTGTCTCTCTTTACCCATTATCCTGGTATGATCTATTCTCTAAACCTCGATGGACTCGTCAAAAATATGAATAAGTTTGGTGAACAGTTTGCTCACAAAAGTGGTGAAACTGTTATTAACAAACATTATACAGAATTTATTATTCATCAAGATCGAGAGGAAGTCGACAAAGCATTTAGAGATACGCTAGCAGGACAGATCACTCAAATTCAAACGACCCTCTTACACGAAGTAAGAGTTACAGTAGATGTGGAGATCATTACGATTCCAGTCTACATAGATAATAAAATTGATGGTGCATTTAGTATCGTACGAGATATTACGTCAGAAAGAGAGACAGCCGTAGCTCTAAGAGAAAGCCAGGAGAAATACAGACTTATTGCTGAACATACTTCAGAGCTCATAAGTTTAGTGAATGTTGAGAGTGATCGTGTGATCTACGCATCTCCCTCCCACGAAACAATTCTTGGTCATCCACCACATTATTACCTGGGTGAATCCATCGAACTCGATGTGTATCCTGATGACCAGAGAAGTATCGTTGATTTATTAAAGGATGATCCACTTGATCACTCACCAGCTGTTGTAGAATTTCGAAGAAAACATGCCGATGGATCGTGGCTATGTCTTGAGGATCGGGCAACCCTTATTCCTGCAGGAGTGGACAGTGAGAGAACACTCGTTGTCGTAACAAGAGATATTACAGAGAAAAAAGAAGCGGAGCGAGAATTAAAGCAGACCCTTAAACAGCTGAAGGATATGAAGTATGCGTTAGACGAAAGTGCGCTCGTATCGATTACAGATAAGCAAGGAAGAATTACATCTGTCAATAACCGGTTTTGTAAAACCTCTGGCTATTCAAAAGAGGAACTGATGGGTAAAGAACATAAGATATTAGATTCAGGGTATCATCCCCCTGCTTTTTTCCATGAGATGGAGAAGAAGATCGCCAATGGAGAAGTTTGGAAAGGTGAAATAAACAATCAAAAGAAAGATGGAGAAATCTTTTGGGTCGATACGACAGTGGTCCCTTTTCTAGATGATAAAGGAGAACCCTATCAATATGTTTATATTCGAAAAGACATAACGAATCGAAAACAAACCGAAGAATTCCTAAGAACATCTGATAAACTCTCGGTCATTGGTGAACTTGCGGCTGGAGTCGCTCATGAAATCAGAAATCCACTCACATCATTGAAGGGGTTTACACAAATTCTTAAATCTAGGCTTTCTGATGAAAGTGATCAAGAATTTATTAAGATCATGATGTCTGAGCTCGATCGAATCAACATGATCGTAAACGAATTTATGGTATTGGCAAGGCCTCAAGCCGTTTCTTTTGAAAAAGCAAATATTCTCGATCTTATTGAGAATGTGCTGACATTAATTGAAACACAGGCGATCTTAAACAATGTACAAATCTACACACGGCTTATTAATACAGCCCCATCCATTACATGCAGTGAAAATCAAATCAAGCAAGTCTTGATCAATGTGATGAAAAATGCGATAGAAGCCATGCCAGACGGTGGGGAAATCGTTGTATCCGTTTATGTGGACTCTAAAGATATTATGATTGAAGTGAAAGATAACGGCACAGGCATACCAGATCATCAATTACCTCATGTAGGCGAACCGTTCTACACAACCAAGAAAAAAGGGAATGGACTTGGACTCATGATCTGTAGAAGAATTATTCAAAACCATCAAGGTGAGCTTACGTTTGAAAGTGAAGAAGGGATCGGAACAACCGTCTGCATCAAACTACCAATAGAGCTGCACAAATAAGCGTCCATGCGGGCGCTTATTTATATGAGAAGAATTCTTTACAAACATAAAGTAAGCGCTTACAATATAAGAAAGATATTTTCTGAATAGTTAAATAAAAGGATGTGTTGAGAGTGAGAAGCGAGACGAAATACCGACTCCTTGCCTTTGAAAAGTTCAACGCTGAGAATTGGAAAGAAGACAATCGCCTTTTTAATTATTCAATCGCAACTCTTGCAGTACTGATTTATGGCATCACATACTTATTGTAGAAATTGTATATAAAAAAGGCACTTCCTCAAAAAGGGGAAGTGCCTTTCCATTTAAGACGCAACTTTATCTGAATTATTATCGGATAGTTTGTTCATCAATGTTGTACTTGCTTCATTCAAGCCAACGAACTTAACAGAAATGCCGTTTTGAACAAATTTTGCATGAATCTTATCGATCGCACCAACTGCTGAATCATCCCAGAGGTGAGCATCTGATAGTGAGATCTCAACACGGTCGATGTTTTCTTTATAGTCAAATGCTTTCACGAGATCAGTGACCGAAGCGAAGAAGATTTGACCAGAAACTTCATAGATTCTGCGATTATTCGCATCATCAAGTGTGCTGTTAACATGAATCTTAGAGATTTTTGCAGCAAAGAAAATAGCGCTCAAGAGGATTCCAGCAAGTACGCCGTTTGCAAGGTTGTGCGTGAATAATACGGTTAATACCGTCACGACCATTACCGCTGCATCTGTTTTTGGCAGGCGGTGTAAGTTTGTAAGTGATGACCAGTCAAACGTTCCGACTGATACCATGATCATAACCCCAACAAGAGCCGCTAGTGGAATCTGACTCACGATATCTCCCATCACAAGGATCAAGAACATTAAGAACGAACCGGCAACTAGTGCAGAAAGACGGCCTTTACCACCAGACTTAACGTTGATGACAGATTGTCCAATCATTGCGCAACCAGCCATACCGCCAAAGAAACCTGTTACGATGTTTGCAACACCTTGCCCTTTTGCTTCACGGTTCTTGTTACTATCTGTATCCGTCATATCATCAACGATCGATGCTGTTAGGAACGACTCGAGAAGTCCTACAAGAGCAAGCGCTAATGAGTAAGGGAAGATGATCATTAGTGTTTCAAGGTTAAATGGAACAGAAGGGATAAAGAATGCTGGGAGTGCTTGGGTAAGCTCACCCATGTCTCCAACTGTACGTACTCCGCTTCCTGACATAATTGCGATGATCGTAATCACAATTATGGCAATGAGTGGGGAAGGGACAGCTTTTGTAAACCTTGGTAAAAGGTAAATGATTGCAAGAGCTCCAGCGACCATGAGATACATCGGCCAAGATTCTCCAACGAAATGTGGCAGCTGTGAGCTAAAGATCAGGATAGCCAGGGCATTTACAAAGCCTACCATAACCGAACGAGGAATGAACTTCATAAATTTACCGACTTTCAAGACTCCCATAGCAATCTGCAAGATACCAGTTAAGATCGTTGCTGCAAATAAATACTGCAGTCCGTGATCGGCGACAAGAGTAACCATCAATACAGCCATTGCACCTGTTGCTGCAGAGATCATTCCAGGTCTTCCACCAGTAAACGAAATGACGACGGCGATAGAGAATGAGGCGTACAATCCAACCATTGGATCGACTCCTGCCATTATAGAGAAAGCAATGGCTTCCGGGATAAGAGCAAGCGCTACGACTAGGCCTGCCATCACGTCACCACGGACGTTCCCAAACCATTCACTTTTTAATTGTTGAATTGACAAATAATACACTTCCTTTTTCTGCGTATTCCTTTCCTCCCCGGAAAGGTGAACCGGACAAAACAAGGTGAATTATACGCAGGAAATAGGAATGTGACGAGCCCCTAATAGTGCCGTGTAAGCGAACTCATGCTTAAAATACTTAAATATGCGTCGGTTTTCTCTGTTTTTCATTAGATTTTAACTTTTTGGGGGTGAAAATTGAAATGTGCGGTGTTCAACAGACGTTGCTTCATAAGCTGATGCGATCCCATCTTTTTGAACAAGCTCTTTTGGAACGCGCTTTATTTGAATTGAAAAACGCTCGTCTGTTGGAATCAGTGGATGTGATAATTGAATCGTATGGTCATCCTTCCAATTAGCGAGTATGCGTTCGTCCTTTTCAAGAAAATAAAACGACTGTGAAAAGCCTTCTTTAAACCACGTAAGTTCGTTTTCTTTCGTGACACCTGGTTCTTGAAAGCATACATATAAGGAAAGATCGTCGAAAAATTGAAGGAGCTGAAAGTGAAATGTAAAGAGGTCTTCCTGGACCTCGAAGTCATGTAGCAAATCTTTTTGGCGTTTGCTTTCATGATTGTAAAAGCTGACCCCTCTTCGCGAAGTAGCTTGTTTGAAGAAGGATTGATAATGTTTACTGCAAAGGTATGCAGCGTATGAGCTGTAGTTTAAAACCTCTTCGATTCCCTTTTGGTAGTAATCGAGCTTGATCGGAAGAGGGTAGTCCATGAAAGAGAATGGGAACTTTTCATCGTCATTCCATATTGGAACCGAATCCAGCGTTTTCCATCCACGATCGTGATGGTGAATCGCATAGAGAACATCATATTGATATGAAAGGTCTGGCCAGTACGTTCGGTTTAGCTTCTTGGCAAGCTGTCCTGATAGAAGCGCATGTTCGTGCTGCCTGATCATGACAAAGCAGTCATTATGTTCATAGACGATCATCCACTCATCCTTTCGAAAGGTTTAGAAAGCTCCGCCTAGTTAGGGGAGCTTTTTTTGATTTCCTGAAAGTTAATACGTGCATTCGTATGGTCGATCTTAGCGATTGTGAAAGGTTTCGTAATAGCCTGGGTCACCATGTCATCTTTTTTAGGGTCCGTCGTATAGTATGTAACGAGCAGCTTGTTTCCTTCTTTAGTTATATTATCGATTGTGACCGAGTACCCTCCTGTTGGCATTTCACCTCGCGTAATAATGATATAAAGGTGATCTCCTGAAGGAACGGCGAATGTCGCTCTTTCAATCCATTTTTGTTGCAAAGTGGTCTGTATATCGTTTGGTGCATTATTCATTTGGACGATTTCAAAATCAATCTCCTCAGACACTTCTTCACCCCCATTTGTATCTGTTGGCTCAGCATTGTTCTGACAGCCAGAGATAACGAAAGCGATCACAATTGTAAGTAAAAGAATAATGTGACGCACTGATCTTTCTCCCTCCTTACACATGCCTCTATACATGTGCTAGTATGTTTAAGTTTAGCGAAAATTAGATGAAATGGAAAGGGTTTACCTTGTTATACGGTTACATTACTTATTGAATGGGTAATGAACCTATGGAGATAATAATCAACCATGGAGTTAAAATGACAAGGAAGGGGACTTGATATGCAGAACGCAATTCTTGAATTTCTAAGAAATGTTGAAGAACCAGTTTCTACTCATGAAATCATGGAGTATTTATCAAACAAAGGGTATAGCCCTGATGAAGAGGAACTTGTAAGGGCAATAAAAGAAATTCCGCCAACAAAAATTCAAACAGAATTCGACGCATCCGTGGTGGATCCGGCACCATCAGTGTTATATAAGGCTGGGCCAGAAGCTTAATTTACTTCTTGCGACGAAACACATCGACTAAGTACAATCCAAACAGTAAAAAGAAAAAAAGTCCGATAGCAATCAATACGTCCATTACAATCGATAGCATGTGTGACATCCTTTCAGGTGAAGGTTTCCTTTTAGTGTAACAAACTGTTTAGAAAGTTTGTGTGATTCTTCATCCAACAAGAGAAAGAAAATGCTATACTAATAGCATTGAGTTAAGGGATGGAAGGATGTCAGCATGAAACGAATCAAGTTTAACGGTACAACGTTTATCATTGTTTTCTTTATCGTATTTGTTATCGTCGGAGCCACAAACGTTTTGATGAGTGACGGCAAAATGAACACGAGTGAGTATGTTCTAAGTGAAGATCAAAAGGATGTCGTATCTCGATCTGAAACACAACCAAAAATTCCAGTAGGGGGATTACTAAATAGTAAGCTGATCGATAACCAAGTTTCTTTAGTCGCTAAACTTCGATACAGCGGTGAAAAAGATGGTTCGTTTAAAGTGATCAATGGTGAGATGTTGAATTATCAAATTACAAAGCATAAAACGGATGAAGTTGTGATCCCTTTTGGCTCTGAAGAACCAACGGATACAGTCGACGTAACACCAAAAGAAGTGATTGAAGGACAAGCACAGCTAACGCCAGAACTCGATCCCGGTGTATACCAAATTGAAGTCGCAGTTCCAATCGAATACGAAGGGGAAAAGGAACAGTTCGTATTCCGTATTCCTGTTGAAATTCAACCTTAAAAACAGCAGAACATCTGCTGTTTTTTTTAGTTGAAATCAAAACGTATGCTAAACTAGAAGGAACAACACATAGGGGGATAAGAATGAAGAAACTCAATCTATATAAAATAGTCGGAATATTAATTACATTCGGATTGTTTCTGGTGATCTTCAACTTTCTGCAAAATAGAGAGCCGAATTTTGAAGTGAACTCAAAAGCATTTGATGTCGTTGAGTCTGCAGAAGCACTTGATGATCACATGAATCAAATGATCCCCCAATTCAAATTAGCGAAAGAGCTCGACCTTATCAATACATACAATAAATCTATTCCGATTCTCGACTTGGATCGAGAGTTGATCATACACGAAGCGATGGTGGTAGCATACGGTGGAATCTACCTATCTTATTCCTTTTCGCTTAAAGAAGAAGACATGCCGTTCGACCTCCCGCAGCTTTCCATTGGAAGTATTAGCTATAGAGATGGATCAGGCGCAAAAAAATCAGAGTATGTGGAGCAACATCTCATTCAATCACAGAAACCGATAGTAAATGAATACCGTTTATATCAAGCCGTTATCTTGACCCCTGAAAGTAACCTGAATTTTATTACTGAAGAAGAAATGGACTTACTCAATTTGGAGGAATTAACGTTAAAAGACATCGTAGTAAGCCATGGTGAAAAGAAAAAAACACTGAACGATGTGACGTTAAAGGTGGAAAAGGGTTATAAAGGAACACCTTTTGCAGAAGCCGATTTAGATCAAGCGTTGCAAGTGGGAGATGGGACCATTGAGTTCGAAAAATTTACAGCTTCCTACACAAAAAATAAGCTGTATTTTGAATCAGACTTAAATGATCTCTCCTACATCTTAGTTAATGAGCAGGTTGGAGACCATACCTTTCAAAATCGGTACAAAGTCGAAAATGAAGGTGATCGTTTCTCAATAACGATGCAACCTTTTCAAGAGTTACAAGAGAAGTTGAATCTTGAAATAGCGGGAATTCTTAGGGATAAAACTGGCTCGGTTGAATCAACATTAAGTTCTGAAGAGTTAACGAAGCTAAAAGATGGCGGTGTTGTAGAAGCAGGTAATTATGGTGGAGTCTCTTATGGGATCAGTATGAGAGCGAGAGGATCGTCGCACGCTCTTGCTCTTTCTTTAGAGGCGCAAGATTCCGTTGAACACGATGTCATTCGAATGCTACATATGATTAATGAAAACGAGATCAGTCAGTTTCCATATAAAGAAGATTTCATCACTCTTTCCATTAAAGATCGGAATGGCGATGATATCCTCATCTATGATATTGAAGAGTCAGATACAGGTTTTCTCATAAACCTCGATATGGGCCATGCCACATCGTTATCTCCAGTAACCGTTAAGCTATCTTACCTTCCTGACATTGTGCGTGTAAGGGAAAAGGTAAGCGCCTCATTAAAATTGTTAAAAAAATAAATTTTAAGGTTTTGAAACTAGAAAACCGGGTATAGTTAGTATCAAACCCCCTAAGTAATGATGTTTCACATTGATTTTCCCCCTTTTTGCCGTACTCTTCGAGTGCGGCAATTTTTTTGTTAACCTCCTTATTCTGAAGCGTTTCCATAATGAAGTATTCGTGCTAATCTTTTAGGAAAGAGTAGAGATAGAAGTGAAAGGATGAAGCGAATGGCAAAGAAAGATAAAGTTACCGAATTGACAGAAGACTTAGCATCGTTTCTTAATGGCGAAAAACTCGTCATGCTATCGACGATCGACTATGAAACAAGCACTCCGAATGTTTCAGCTATTTCCTGGGTGAAAGCGTTGGATAAGAACAATATTCGTTTTTCCGTGACGAGTAACTCTAGAACGGTGGAAAATGTAAAAGGTAACAAGGGTGTCGTACTATCCATCATCGGCTTAGAAACGGTATATTCTATTCAAGGGAACGCATCCATTTTAGAAAAGGCGATGAGCGGCGTTTCATTAAAACTTGCTAAGATCAACGTTGAAGTTGAGCAGGTGATCGAGTCTATGTTCTGGGGAGCCAAAATTACTGCAGACCCACAATTTGAAAAAACATACAACAAAGATAAAGCAGAAGCGCTGGATCTTGAGGTCTATACAGCTCTGATGAAATAGCTTCCAACTTTCTATCGATCTTTATTTATGCTTTAATATAGAGTAAGAAATGCAATTCGTGCTGTCACATTAAATGACACTCGCATCATGAAACGAGGTTGATTCCCATATGGAGTGGGGAATGATTATTGATTCTTTAAACGAAGAGACGATAAAAGAATGGCTTAACCAGTATGCTGCACTTGGTCCATTGCCAGGCATCCTGCTACCGATGCTAGAAGCAGTGCTCCCGATATTGCCATTGTTTCTTTTTGTGGCCGGTAATGCTGCAGCCTACGGTTTTTGGTATGGGTCACTTCTTTCATGGTTAGGTGCATCCCTAGGTGCATTGCTCGTTTTTATTGTCGTAAGAAAACTTGCAAGACAGCGGTTCATGGGTTTGATCACAAGGCATAAGAAGATCGATAAGACGCTAAGGTGGATCGAGCGACATGGGTTTGGCATGGTGTTCCTCTTACTGTGCTTTCCATTCACACCATCAGCCCTCATCAACGTTGTCGCTGGACTTTCAAATATGAGTATCAGAAGTTTTGTACTAGCTGTTCTTCTTGGAAAAATGGTCATGATCGCCATCGTTTCATTCATCGGACATGACGTGTTTTCGTTAATCCATCAACCACTGCAATTGGTGCTGATCGTCCTCGCCATCGGTTTATTATGGGGTGCAGGGAAGATCATCGAGCTCAAGCTGAATCAGCGACCAAGAAAAACAAGAATGGAAGATCAATCAAGATAAGCCATGCCGGTAGCGGCATGGCTTTTGTTTTGATGTTAGAGCGGTAATTTAGCCAATAAAATTCGATTTTGGCTAATAAAACTTAGATTTGGACAATAAAACATGATTTTAGCTAATAAATAGAGATTTTGGACAATAACAGGTTTGTTTTAGGGTGTACTGCTTATTTCGCAGGAAGCTTTGGTAGAGATATCAGCGATAATTGGACGGATATCAGCGAAATTTTTGATATATCAGCGATATTGATGGTTTTATCAGCGCTTTTTAAAATATATCAGCGAAAATGAGGATTTTATCGGCGAACTGAGGTTTACAGGCTGCGACTCGCAGAAACTACGCTATTTCACTCTTTCAACTGAACACAAAGAACGTGTTCAATTTCAAGAGTTCCAATAGCTCCGTTTCTAACCGCTCGTCTCCGCTTTTCATGTCCAGCTGCGGTGGCCAGGCTCTCGAGACGCTTCAGCATTGTGGTTGAACACAAAAAGCGTGTTCATCCACAACGCTTCCAGCGCTTGTCGAGCCTAAACGGGCCACCTCCGCTTTTCGGTATGTCCAGCTGCGGTGGCCAAATACTCCGGTAGTTTCAGAGGAGCGATTGAGACAAAAAGCGTCTCATTCGCTCCTCTTCCAACTCCCTGCGTATTTAAACGGGCCACCTCCGCTTTTCGCTATGTCCAGCTGCGACTCGCAGAAACTACGCTATTTCACTCTTTCAACTGAACACAAAGAACGTGTTCAATTTCAAGAGTTCCAATAGCTCCGTTTCTAACCGCTCGTCTCCGCTTTTCGCACTAGAAGTACTTCTTCTTATCCCTCTCTTCCTTCAGAATCTCCACAGCTTCTCTAAACCTTTGGGAGTGGACGATTTCTCGTTCTCTTAGGAAGGCGAGGGAGTCGTTTAGGTCTGGGTCGTCGGAGAGGTCGATGATCCATTGGTAGGTGGCTCGGGCTTTTTCTTCGGCGGCGATGTCTTCGTAAAGGTCAGCGATCGGGTCGCCTTTTGCTGCGATGTAGCTTGCTGTCCATGGGACGCCGGCTGCGTTTTGATAAAAGAGTGCTCTGTCGTGGTTTGCGTAGTGCGCGCCGAGTCCAGCTTCTTTCATTTGGTCAGGTGTTGCATCTTTCGTTAGTTTATAAACCATCGTTGCAATCATTTCGAGATGAGCGAATTCTTCTGTACCGATATCGGTTAGAAGTCCTACGACTTTATCTGGGATCGTGTAACGTTGATTTAAGTATCGGAGGGCAGCGGCGAGTTCGCCATCTGCGCCTCCGTATTGCTCGATTAGAAACTTCGCAAGCATCGGATTACATGTGCTTACTTTCACTGGATATTGAAGCTTTTTTTCATAGACCCACAAAAGCACTCATCCTTTCCAAATTAAACTTGCCACGGCCATGGGGTATCATTCCAGTTCCACGGGTAGCTGCTGTAGCTTAATCCGTACTGTAGAAGAGGTCCGTAATCTTTTTCATACCTCTTCCTTAATTGCTTCCTCAATTTTGCAAACTCATTGAACTGCTTGATCGCATCGATGTCATTCGGGTGGGTGTCGAGGTAGAGCGTTAGTTCTAACAGCACAAAGTCAGTAGCCTGAAGCTCTTCGAGTAACTCGTAATACTCGTTCGGTAGCTGTTTGTGCTTCATCGTTAGCCCTCCTTATTCTTTTCGTAAGGGTCATAGAACACTTTCCAGAGCGTTCCTGCTGCGAGCGCTTCTCGTGGCGAAAACTGCTCGAGTCCTGGAGGTTGGAAACCTAAGTAAAGGTTTGGAGGCGTAGAGTAAGATTTCACTCGAATCGGCTTACACGGGTCAAAGGGGCTAATATAAGGTTCGTAATATTTCCTATTGGTGTACATCGTTCCCCTCCTAAAAATTCGATTGGCTACCTTATTAGATGTATGTTTTTTCCTTATAAAAGATGTTCGCTCCATGAAAAAAGCACCTCCACTCATTGGAGGTGCTTGGCTGGCTTACATTTTGTTTACGGTGTTATTCCATTTAGCTAACGCGTTTTTTAATTCGTGAAGATCTAACTCAAACGGATAGTTGTTGTGGACGCTCGTTTTCTGTGATTCATCGAGCTTTTCGTAACTATGCACAAATTCTGTCATATCTCTCGTAATCCGGTTGAGCTCCCATTTAAATGTATCCATCTCTTTATTTTCCATGTCCAAAACTCCTTTTCAAAAGTTGTGCTTAGTACTCTATACCCTTACAGTTTTCCCTGAAACCTACTGAGACGATCACTCAATAATTGGAAAACAGAATGCGAACGTATCTTCTTATGAAGTCTATTAAATTGCGAAAAAACGTGAGATAATGGGATAGTTAGTACACGTGTACGGGAGGAGAAACGAATGGGAGTTCAATTTATTATAGGTCGATCGGGGAGCGGAAAAACCGATCACTGTCTTACTGACATTCAGCGTGAGTTGACCGAACGTCCTCTTGGGGAGACGATGATCTACTTAGTTCCAGAACAGATGACGTTTCAGTCAGAGTATGAGCTCGTACATAACCGTAATTTAAAAGGCATGATTCGTGCTCAAGTGTTCAGTTTTACACGTCTTGCATGGAAAGTCCTTCAAGAGACAGGTGGTATGGCGAGGCCGCATTTAACGTCTGTCGGTACGAGTATGATGCTTAGACATATTATTGAAGAAAATAAAGCACAACTGAGAATTTATCAACGCTCGTCAGACAAAACAGGCTATATCGATCAGTTGAATGATATGGTCACTGAATTTAAGCGCTACTGCCTCGAGCCAGATCATATAAAAAGTTACGCTGATGATTACTATACAACCGACGATCGAAGTCTTCTACGAGACAAGCTCTATGACCTTCACCTTGTATACGAAGCATTTCAACGAGCGATGATCGGTCATTATTTAGATTCGGAAGATTACCTTCAGCTGCTAGCTGAGAAAATCTCTGAATCACAGTATCTAGAGAATGCCGCGATTTGGGTGGATGGGTTCCATAGCTTTACACCTCAGGAGCTTCTCGTTTTACAAGCTTTGATGAAAAAAGGTGCGGATATCACGTTTACCATCACGATGGATACCGAAATGAATCCAGCTTCTGTCCATGAACTAGATCTTTTTCACGAGCCAGCGACAACGTACCAGACCCTTTTTCAAATGGCGAATGAAGAAGGGATCGACGTAAAGGCACCAGAGCTACTAACCAACCAAAAGAGGTACCAAAACAACGAGCTTCGTCATTTAGAAGCAAATTACGGAGAACGCCCTCCTGTCTTTTATACAGGAGAGCTTCAGCATATAAAAGTCAATCATGCGGTGAATATTCGATCTGAAGTTGAAGCTGCAGCAAGAGAGACGCTCAGGCTTGTACGAGACGAAGGCTATCGATACAGAGATATCTCTGTGATGGTCAGGGATATGTCAACGTATTACGAGCTTGTTGAAACGATTTTTACAGATCATGGAATCCCTATCTTCTCTGACCAAAAACGGACGATGCTCCATCATCCTTTGATCGAGCTTATACGATCGAGTCTCGATATCATTCAGTATCACTGGAGATATGAAGCTGTTTTCCGCTGTGTGAAAACAGAGCTTCTGTTCCCTGACGACACGGAGAATAGCAAAGCAGATCTTAGAAATCGGATGGATGAGCTCGAAAATTATGTGATTGCAAAAGGGATCAAAGGATACCGGTGGAGATCAGGAGAGCGGTGGAAGGCGAATATCTATCGTCAACTAGAGGATAAAGAAACCGTAACGTCTGATGAAATCGAGCGAATGGAAGAACGATTGAACGAAACGAAAGAATGGGTTTCGAACCCTTTAGAAAAATTCGAGCGTATGATGAAACAAGCAAAGACAGTACGCGAGAAGTGTGAAGTTCTATACTATTTCCTTGAAAACTGTAATGCTGCTGAAAAAGTAGATCGGCTAAAAGAACACGCTGAGAAAGCGGGACAATTAACGAAGGCGAGAGAGCATGATCAAGTTTGGGATGCAGTCATCGCTCTTCTCGATGAAACGGTCGAATTGATTGGAGACCAGGAGTTATCGATCGAACAGTTTACGAAACTATTAGAAGCTGGTATCGAAAGTATGAAGTTTGCACTTGTTCCCGCTTCTCTCGACCAAGTGGTGATCGGAAGCATCGACCGGACCCGTTTTACAAATGTAAAGTGTGGATTTCTGCTCGGCGTGAACGACGGGGTGTTACCAGCAAAACTTCAGGATGATGGACTTTTAAGTGAACAAGATCGAGAAAAGCTTGAAGAACAAGGGATTCAGCTTGCTCCAGGCTTGAAGCGGCGATTACTAGATGAAGAATTCCTAATCTATCACGCCCTTTCAACACCATCAGAGAATTTATGGGTGAGCTGTCCACTTGCGGACGGCGAAGGGAAAGGCCTACAGCCTTCGATCGTTATGAATCGAATGCAGGAAATGTTCAGAGATCTATCGATTGGACTGAAGTTTGCTGAACCTGGCGAGGAAGCAGATGACGAACTCTCATTCATAACGAATCCGCTAAAAACGATCGGAAGGCTTACTGGCCAACTGAGACAGTGGCACAGGGGCTATCCGATCGATGCGATCTGGTGGGATGCGTATAACTGGTTCGTTGAAAACAGCGATCGCGAGAGTAGTAAACTGAGATTAGTAGAAAGCTTGTTTTATCGAAACAAAGCGACTAACCTTTCTCGTGAAACGAGCCGTGAGCTATACGGTTCGAAAATCCAGGCGAGTGTCTCAAGAATGGAGCGGTATCAGTCTTGTGCGTTCTCTCAATTCGCTTCACATGGCCTTAAGTTAAAAGAGCGCTCCACCTTTAAACTAGAAGCGCCGGATATCGGTCAGCTTTTTCATGCATCACTAAACATGCTTGCTGAAACAATCAAGCAACGAGACTGGGATTGGAGTAAGCTTTCGACGAATCAATACTATGAGCTTTCAGGAGAAATCGTTGAACAGCTCGCGCCAAGGCTTCAAAATGAAATTCTGCTTAGCTCGAATCGCTATCACTATATTATGAGGAAGTTAAAGCAAGTCGTTGGGAGAGCTTCGTCTGTACTCGGACAGCAAGCAAAGCGAAGCGGATTTCAGCCTGCTGGGCTTGAACTTGCTTTTGGTCCTGGAGAAGCGATACCACCGATTCAATTTAAACTTAAGAACGGCGTTACGCTGCAGCTCATCGGACGGATCGATCGAGTCGATCAGGCGTTTAAAGAAGATCAGCTCCTCTTGAGGGTCATCGATTACAAATCGAGCGGAACTTCGCTCGATCTATCAGAAGTGTACTTTGGCCTTGCACTACAGATGCTCACATATTTAGATGTCGTGATTTCTTATTCTCATCTATGGCTAGGAAGAGAAGCGGCAGCAGCTGGTATGCTTTATTTCCACGTTCATAATCCGATGCTTCAAACGTCTTCACCAGCTCAATCAGCCATACAAAGGGAGCTTTTCAAGAAGTTTAAGATGAAAGGCTTGTTACTTGCTGATAAGGATGTCGTTAGCTTGATGGACGATACGATCGAAAGAGATAAGTCAGATATCGTACCGGCAGCGCTGAAAAAAGATGGGAACTTTACAAAGAACTCATCTGTCCTTTCATCTGAAGATTTTGATGCGCTTAGGGCATATACGAGAAAGACGATCCAAAGAATTGGAACAGATATTTCGGACGGTAAAATCGATATCGATCCATACAAAATGAAAGATAAGATTCCGTGTACGTTCTGTTCATACCGATCGTTCTGTCAGTTTGACCAGGCGATGGAAGACAATTCGTACAAAGTGATCCCAGTAAAAGACGATGAAACGATTTTAAGAAATATGAGAGAGAAAGGAGAGGGCACGGATGACGGAGTACATTAAAAAACCAGAAGGTTCCCACTGGACGGATGCACAGTGGGATGCCATCGCGGCTAGAAATCAGGATGTGCTGGTTGCAGCAGCTGCAGGCTCTGGAAAAACAGCGGTATTAGTTGAACGCATCATTCGAAGACTCGCGGATGAGAAAGACCCAGCAGAGGTAGATCGGATTCTTGTCGTTACATTCACGAATGCTGCTGCAGCTGAAATGAGACACCGCATCGGTGAAGCACTCGAAGGGAGATTAAAAGAAGATCCCTCTTCGCTCTATTTACGAAGACAGCTATCCATGCTTAACAGAGCTTCCATCTCAACGCTCCATTCTTTCTGCATGGAAGTACTTCGTCGCTATTATTATGAAATCGATCTTGATCCTGCTTTTCGGGTAGCTGATCAAACGGAAGCGGCTCTTCTTCGAGAGGAAGCGATGGAGGAGTTATTCGAAGAACAGTATAGCGGTGAGAACGAAGCGTTCTTTGACCTAGTCGACAGGTACAGCAGCGATCGAAGCGATGTTGACCTTCAACAGCTCGTCGAAAAGCTGTATCACTTCTCCTCGAGTCATCCATGGCCAGATCAATGGTTGTATGAAAGTGTCGCTCAGTATGAAAATGCCGGGAAAGTGGCATTTGATGAACTCGTTTGGGTGAAGGAATTAAAGAAAGATGTCATTCTTCAGCTTGAAGGTATGAAGGAGCTCCAAGAAAAATCGATCGAGCTCGCATCTTCATCAGATGGTCCTGAACCGTACCTCGAAACGTTACAGTCTGAGCATAAGATGGTACTAGATGCCTTATCCTCAGCTCAAGCAACCTGGTCGTCATTAGCATCTAGCTTTGAAGCTTTTCATTTCGGTCGGTTGAAACCATGTAAAGGCGATCAGTATGATACTGCCAAAATCGATGCAGTCAAAGGGATGAGAGACAAAGTTAAGAAGACGATTCAGAGTTTGCAGGAAGAGTTGTTCCAGAGAACTCCTGAAGAGTACGTGGAAGATCTTGAACAGTTAGCGCCTGTTCTAGGTACGTTATCTGAGCTCGTTAAGCAGTTCAGAGAACGGTATACGCTTCTGAAAAAAGAAAAAGGGCTCGTCGACTATAGTGACCTCGAACATTATTGTCTTGCCGTACTACTCAACAAGGATTCTACCCCGGAAAATCCAATCCCTTCGAATGCAGCTCGTGAATATCAAACGCAGTTTGCTGAAGTGTTGATCGATGAATATCAGGATACGAATTCAGTTCAAGAAACGATTTTGAATGCGATCAGTCGAAGTGGTGAAGAAGCGGGAAACCGGTTCATGGTAGGCGATGTGAAGCAAAGTATCTATCGCTTTCGTTTAGCAGAGCCAGGTTTATTTCTCTCTAAATATAAGACGTTCGGGCGTTCATCAGACGCCCCTTCAAAGCGAATCGATCTTGCCCGTAACTTTAGAAGCCGTGAAGAAGTTCTTAACGGGACGAACTACATCTTTAAGCAAATCATGGATGAGCGTGTTGGTGAAATCGAGTACGATGAAGCTGCTGAGTTGATTCCTGGTGCCAGCTACCCTTCTTCAGAAGCGGTCGTTCCAGAAGTTCATCTGATCGACCAGAGTTCAGAAGGAGAAGATCAGGAAGAGGATGTCGAAAAGGTGCAGCTCGAAGCACGATTAATGGCATCTCGCATCAAGACGATGATGGGGAAAGGTGAAAGAGAGCGTGCGAAAGTATACGACCGAAAAGAAGAGCGCATGAGACCGGTTGAGTACAGAGATATGGTCATCCTGCTTCGCGCGACGGCGAGCTGGGCTCCGGTCATCCTTGAAGAGTTAAAACAGGCAGGGATTCCTGCATACTCCGATTTAGCAACAGGTTATTTTGAAGCGACAGAAGTAGCTGTCATGATGAGCTTACTTAACGTGATCGATAACCCGTATCAAGATATTCCGCTCGCATCCGTGCTTCGTTCTCCTATTTTCGGTCTAACAGAGGAAGAGCTGGCTCAGATTCGAATTCATGAGAAAAATGGGAATTACTTTGAAGCACTACAAACGTATGCAGACGATGAGTCAGATGAGCTTGCAGACAAGCTTTCAGAATTTCTAGAGAAGCTAAATCAATGGAGGGATCAAGCGAGACAGTCTTCTCTTGGAGAATTGATTTGGCAGTTGTACCGTGAAACGAATTATTATGAGTTTGTAGGGGGAATGCCAGCGGGCCTTCAGCGTCAGGCAAACCTGAGAGCACTTTACGATCGTGCGAGACAGTATGAAGCAACGTCGTTTCGAGGCTTATTCCGATTTCTACGCTTTATCGATCGTATGAAAGAGCAAGGTGGCGATCTTGGGACTGCTAGAGCGCTCGGTGAACAGGAAGACGTTGTGAGAGTGATGACCATCCATAAAAGTAAGGGACTTGAGTTTCCGATCGTTTTTGTGGCAGGGATTGCAAAACAGTTCAATTTGAGAGATATGGTCAATCCGATGCTGATGCATAAAGAGCTTGGGGTAGCTTCCAAATTCATCGACCCTATCAATCGCATCACATATCCAACGCTACCGTATTTTACTCTTCAAAAGAGAATGCGACTCGAGATGCTTGCTGAAGAAATGCGTGTGTTGTATGTTGCATTGACGAGAGCAAAGGAGAAGCTCTATTTGATCGGTACCGTAAAAGAGTGGGAAAAAGAGCTCTTATCCTGGACAGGCGCTTCAACAGAAGAATGGTTGCTTTCTGATTTTGAACGTTCCAAAGGAAAATCATATTTGAGCTGGATTGGCCCTTCGCTACTTCGTCATCGAGATTTAGCACAAATTGTTGATGACGTGGCAGATATTAAGAAGCCAACTCCTGTCTTTAATCATACGTCAAGGTGGGACCTAGCGATTCACTCTGCAGCCGATTTTGCAGAAGTGGAATCTGAAGATGTTGCGAGGCAAGAAGAGTATGAGAAATTACTTCAGTCAAAAGAGACGATTCCTGAACGTAGCACACATCGAGATGAAGTCGTAAACCGACTCAGTTGGACGTACCCCCACACGGCAGCGACTGAAACGAAATCCAAGCAGTCTGTCACTGAAGTGAAGAGGCAGAGGGAAGTGTTTTCTGATGAGCGTAGTGACTCAACGATCGTAAGTGGGTTTAAACAGTCGCTAAAAGAGCGCCCTCGCTTCCTACAAAGTAAAAAGCTCACACCGGCTGAACGAGGAACGGCGATGCATGTTGTGATGCAACACTTGAATGTTACGAATGTAACGGATGAAGATGCAGTAAGAGATTTAATCGCTCGACTAGAACAAAAGGAATTATTAACATCTGAACAAACAGATGCGATTGATGCGAACCAGATTTTGCAGTTCACGCAGTCATCTCTAGGTAAGAAGATGAGACACGCAAAAGCGATTCACAAGGAAGTTCCTTTCAGCCTTGGTGTTGATTCCACTTGGATTTATGATGATTTTGAAGGTGAAGAGGAGACGGTTGTCTTACAAGGTGTCATCGACTGTATCATCGAAGAAGAAGATGGCCTAATCCTAGTCGATTATAAGACAGATGTGATTCAAAACCGATTTAGTTCAGAAGAACAAGTCGAAACGACCATGAAAAATCGCTATTCAACACAGTTGAAATTATACGAAAAAGCAATCGATGAAATATGGAATCTCCCTTGTAAAGAAAAAGTACTTTACTTTTTCGATGGTGGACGATCGATTACGATCGATTAACATGCTGGCCGGGCTCATGTCCGGCTAGCTTATTTATTCAAACATACATAATCAACTAGCAGAGGAGTGAACACGATGAAGTTGCTTCATACGGCAGATTGGCATTTAGGAAAAACGCTTGAAGGACGAAGCAGATTACCTGAACAAAAAGCATTTCTTGATGAGCTCATCACCATCGCTGATGACGAAGAGGTGGATGCGATCTTGATGGCAGGAGACGTCTTCGATACGGTCAATCCTCCAGCAGCTGCAGAAACGTTATTTTACGATGCGGCTGTTAAGCTCACGCAAAACGGCGAACGTCCGCTGATCATTATTTCAGGTAATCATGATAGTCCAGATCGTCTAGCGGCATCTCGCCCACTTGCTGATCGAAATGGGATCACGATCATCGGTTTTCCAACAGCAGAACGCCTTCAATTAACAGTTCGTAATGGACAAACGCTTTCGATCGCTGCTCTTCCGTAC
This sequence comes from Alkalihalobacillus sp. CinArs1, assembly GCF_947387515.1. Lineage (GTDB taxonomy): Bacteria > Bacillota > Bacilli > Bacillales > Guptibacillaceae > Guptibacillus. The sequence goes on from NZ_CANDOB010000002.1 coordinate 903,312, forward strand.
CCTTCAGAATCACGATTAAACGAATGCTTAACAGAAAGCCAGGAAGAAGGCGTCCTTCAGCTCGCTTACGACGATCGGGTGGAGAAGTTGTTTAATGACCTTTCCTCAGATGTTCCTGACGATGCAGTTCATATTGCGATGAGTCATATCTATGTTGCAGGAAGTAGAGAAACGGATTCAGAAAGGCCAATTCAAGTAGGAGGGGCTTACACCGTCTCTGCGAACTCGTTACCGAAGGAGGCGCAGTACGTTGCACTTGGACATCTCCACCGTCCTCAAACCATTACAAGAGGTTCTGCTCTTGCTCGTTACGCTGGTTCACCTCTTGCTTACAGCTTTTCTGAAGCAAGTCATGCGAAGTCGGTTACGTTAGTCGAGGTGGAGCCTGGTGGGCTCGCACATATTGAGGAAGTTCCTCTTAATGCAGGGAAACCTCTTGTGAAATGGGTTGCAGATCAAGGCATCGAGCAGGTCTATACCTGGCTTGAAGAAGGAAAAGATCAGGATGCCTGGGTCGATCTTGAAGTGCATTTAAACGATACGCTTTCGATCGAGGAAATCCATAGGCTTCGGAGCAAGCATGACGGGTTCATTCATATTCGTCCCGTTTTTAATAAAAGTGAAAAGAAGGATACCGCGGCAAAATCAAGTCTTCCGATCGATGAACTGTTCAAACGGTTTTATGAACAGCAAACGGATGGAGGCGAGCCGGATGATGAGCTCGTTCGCTTGTTTTTAGAGCTTTCTCACGGTGATGAAGATGAGTAGGAAAGGAGGAAACCACTTGTGAAACCATTACGATTATCTGTATCAGGTCTTCATAGTTTTAGAGAACCACAGGTTGTAGATTTTGAAGCGCTCTGTCAAGGAGGCGTTTTTGGTATTTTTGGCCCGACTGGAAGTGGAAAATCTTCCTTGCTCGATGCGATGACGCTCGCATTGTACGGGAAGGTCGAACGTGCGACGAACAATACGCAGGGAATCATGAATCATGCAGAAGATACGTTGTCCGTGTCATTTACCTTTGAACTCAGTGAAGGGGTTCATTACCGTGTCGAGCGGAGCTACAAGCGTTCTGGAGACATATCCGTACGCTCAACGACCTCTCGTCTAGTAGAAATCACTGATGAAGAAAGCGTTTTGGCAGATAAAGATCGCGATGTATCTCAAAGAATTCAAGAAATTCTTGGATTGACGATCGATGATTTTACTCGTGCCGTCGTTTTACCACAGGGGAAATTTGCCGAGTTTCTTTCGTTAAAAGGTACTGAAAGACGTCAGATGCTTCAGAGGCTGTTTCAGTTAGAGAAATATGGCGATCAGTTCAACCGCAGACTGAAGGCCCGAGTCGATAAAGAAAAAAGCGTGTTGAATGAGCTTACAGCAGAGCAAACGGGTCTAGGAGATGCTTCTAAGGAGCACCTGAAGGAAGCGAAGGAATCGTTAAAAAGCGCTGAGCTAGCAGCTGAAAAAGCGAATGAAGAGCTTGAGGCATCGAAGAAACGAAGAAACGATGCAGAGAGAATCTGGTCACTTCAGAAAGAGCATACGGAATTATCGAATAAGAAATCGAAACTTCTATTGAAAAGTGAAGAAATGGATCATCTTAAGAAGAAGATCAAGCGGTCGTTTGCGGCTTCAGCACTCAAGCCATATCTGGATACGCTAGAATCGACCGAAAAGGAAGAAAAAGAAGCGCGTCTCCGTTATGAGCGTACGAAAGCAATTTTAACTGAAGCGAAAACGTACTATGAAGATGCGAAGAAAAAGCATGATGATAGTAGAGCGAAACAACAGAGTGAAGAACCACAATTGATCAAAAGGTTGAATGACCTCGAACGTGGAATAAAGCTTGAGAAAGAAGTAGATGAGCTTAAAACGATACGAGAAAGAAATCTTGTAAAATGGAACAAGATCAAAGAAGACGATGACGAAACGAACAAAGCCATGACACAGGCTGAGCACGATTTAAACGTTGCGAGAAACTTACAAGAGGATTTAAATCGCAAGCTCGACGGTCTTCAGGTTCCGAATGACGAACGAAAGCGTCTTTCGACAGCGCAGCAATTAAAGCATGAGTACGAAGGTGCTAAGAAGCAGATCGATGAAGTGATAGAGGAAGAACGGAAAATCAACGAAGAAAAAAACTCTTTAGAAGCTTCGCAGTCAGATTTGAATATGAAGCTCACAAAAGCGAAAGAAAGCTATCGTACCTTTTTCAAAAGAGTGTTGAGAAGCTATGAAGGTGTATCAGCATGCAAAACAGCGGTAGACCAACGTATAGCAAGATTAAGTAAAGAGATTCATGACGCTTATCAAAAGCTTGAGAACAGTCGGACTCATGCGATCGCGATCAAGCTTGCTTCAGAACTGCAGGATGGAGACGCGTGCCCTGTTTGTGGAGCAACCGAGCATGTTGATCTTGCAGATGGAGAAGACGAGACACTTGAATGGCAACATAAAATCGAGCAAACGGAGCAGCAGAGAGAGGCTTTTAAAGATAGCCTTTTACATGGAAAGCAGTTGCAATACAAGCTCGAACAGCTCTCTGATCAAATGCTCGACCTTGATGAGGGTGTGAAAGATATCACTTCCGATCAGCCTGTCGAGTTGTCGGACGATCTCCTCACCGAAATGAAATCATTCACTCAAGATGTACGTGAGCTTGAAGAGTACATCAGAAAACTAGGGAAAGAACTTCAGGAGTACAACACGGCTGTATCAAAAAATACCTACAGACTCGATCAGGTCAATCATAACCTGTCCGCCATCTTAGAAAAGAAGCATACGCTTTCTGTCAGAGCGGATGAAATAAAGGAACGTATGATGGAAGAACTTTCCTTTACGATTGATGAAGTTGAAGAGACAGTAACAAAGCTTCAGGAGATGGATGGCGAAGCCGAAGTCATTCGAGAACGCCTTTCAAAAAGCATTCCATACATCGAGAAGAAAGAAGAACGTTTTGCTAGTTTACAAGAAAACGTTCAAGCTCTCTCTGTTCAAAAAGCGGAAATCAAGAGTATACTTCAGCAAAATAAAGAACAGTTAGAACGACTTGAACGAGACCTTCAAGAACTAGTAGGTGAAGGATCAGCGCATGAATCTTATATTCAAGTTGAACAGAGATTAACGGATCTACGTGCTGCAGAAAAGGCGGCTCAAGAAGAATTAACGAAAAAGAGTGAACACTACCAAAGCGCAGAAAGACAGGCTGCATCTGATGACCACTATGTTAAGGACGTACGTGAACGTTTGGAAAAAGCGAGATCTGCTTACGAGGAAGAACAAGAGGAATCGATCTTCCAAGATCGCGAGAGTGTGAGAGAAGCAGACGTTTCGAAACACTCTCGAGAAAAGTGGGAAGAAGAGGTGGAATCGCACGATAGAGAATGGAATCGCGTGATCCATGGAATTGAAGAACTCGAAGCAAGACTCGGTGGAGAGAAGATTACAGAAGAAGAATGGAAAGAAGCGGAGGATGTTCTGAAGCAAAAGCAGAAAGCGAGGGACGATGCCCACTCGCATGTTGCGGCAAGTCGTCATCATCTAGACGATGTTACGAAACGCCATGAACGCTTTATGGAGTTAGAAAGCGATCGAAAGAAAACGAGTGATGAGCTTGAGAAGCTAGGCAAACTTCAAGCTGTATTCCGAGGCAATAGCTTTGTAGAGTTTATCGCATCAGAACAGCTCGAGCAGGTAAGCCTCGACGCTTCACAGAAACTAGGAGATCTAACGGGTCAACGGTATGCGCTTGAAGTTGATTCTTCTGGTGGATTCCTGATCAGAGATGATGCGAACGGAGGAGTGAAGAGACCTGTTTCAACGCTATCAGGTGGAGAAACATTTTTAACTTCACTTTCATTAGCCCTCGCATTATCGGGACAAATTCAGTTGAGAGGCGCACATCCGCTACAGTTCTTCTTTCTGGATGAAGGGTTCGGTACGCTTGATGAAGGCTTACTAGATACGGTGATCACATCGCTTGAGAAGCTGCAAACAGAAAGCCTTTCAGTTGGCGTGATCAGTCATGTACCTGAATTACGAGCGAGACTTCCTAGGAAGCTGATCGTCACCCCGTCTGAGCCTTCAGGTAAAGGAAGTAGAATCGAACTAGAAACTTTATAAGGTTAAGCGAGCTGCTGAGAGTATTCTCGGCGGCTTGTTGTTTAGACAGAGACAATAAATGTAAAGAATTGAAGAAAGAGACTGTCAAATTAACGCATTTTATGTAAAAATATGATTAGTAGTTGAGGTAATTAATGTAGGAGGAACATGGATGTTGCACTCTATGAAATTAGGAAAAGGAATTGTGAGGCCTTTTACTCACTTTCGAACATTACGTTCGGCTTACCGTATAAAAGGCTCGTGGTGGCGTCTTTTTTTACTTGCGTTACTTGCATTTCTCGTAACGGCAGCGACAACATTTTTGAATATCAAATACGCTGGTGAGCTGCCAGAGTATGCGGGGCTAGCCTCAAGTGAGAAGCTGCTATTCGTATTGAGTGAAGTGATCTCAGACGGCATTTTAGCAATACTTGTCTTTTTATCTATCATTCTTGTAGGCGCTCTCTTGTTTTGGCCGTTCTTTCAGGATGTGGGGTATAAAAGATTAGCGTTTATACATAGTTATGGCGTGTTTATTTTGTTGATTGGGATGATCTTGCAGCTGCCATTTATTATGTTTCTCCATGAACCTTCATATATCTCACCTTTTAGTATCGGTGTTTATATCGATCTTTTCGTGGATGATTCATTCTGGCTTTATTTTAGCTATAGTCTATCGTTGTTTTTTGTATGGCTCATCATCGTACAGTATGCTGCCATATACCAATCGACCTCTCGAAGAAGAGGATACATTGTTACCTGGATCATCATTCTAGACATCGTGCTTGCTTTCGCGATGGCATATATACGAACGGCATTTTAAATGAGAGGTGGATTTCGTCTTGAACCGTAAGTCGGTCTTAGTCAGTATAAGTGTCGGTCTGCTTCTTGTGATCTTCGTAACTGTAAACACTTTTGTTATCCATCGTGTTCTTGCAGGTGAGAAGAAGCTCGAAACGGTATCGGTCAAAAAAGAAACGTTTGAAGATTTACATAGCTATGAAGGTCTCCTTGTTCCCCAAGATGAAGAAGTAGTCTACTATGAAAAGTCGAAGGGCGATATCTCAGCATTTTTGGTGAGTGAAGGAGAAGAAGTTTCAGTAGGAACCGCACTGTTTGAATATGAAGCAGAGAACGATGTGAATGTATCAGATCTAAAAGCAGAAGAAAACAAAGTAGAAACAGAGATCGATGTGTTGGATGATCAACTTGATGACCTTTCTTCACAGGCTTCAACCATACAACTTAATTCTGAGTTGAATGAGGAAGAAAGGATTCAACTCCTACTCGGGATCGATGAACAAATACGAGAGACCGAGTATAAAAAGCGTTTAGCAGAGTTAGAAGGGAAAGAGCTCGATCGTAAAATCCAGGAAGCCGAGAGCAGTGACGTTGAACGAGAAGTAGAGTCATCTCTTAAAGGGATTGTTGCTGAGTTAAACCGAACACCTGAAAATGGAGAAGCTGTAGCGAAAGTATTGTCGAACGAGCTTGCTGTTCAAGGGTCTGTTTCTGAACTCGACCTTCCCTTACTATCTGTCGATCAAGAAGTGACGATCAAAGCGCCTGCGTATCCTGGCCAATCACTAACTGGGCGTATCACACTGATTGAAAACCGTCCGTACACCATCGAAGAGGGAACTAGCTATTTTAACTTTACTGTCTTGATGGAAGGAACAAACGAAATGAAAGAAGGCACGCACGTAATGATAGAAGTGCCGCTTCATCAAAACGTAGATGCCCCGGTCGTTCCTGAGGAGAGCATCATCATGAAAGATGATAAATCGTATGTAGTTGTCGTAGAAAAGGATAAGCTCGAGCTAAGAACGATTGAAACTGGAAGAAGTAAAGAAAACGCAGTTGAAGTGATATCTGGTCTTAATGTTGAAGAGAACGTGTTAAAACGACCAAGAGAAGAGTTTACTGAGCTGCTATCTGAGAATAAAGAAAACGATCCTGAAACAAAAGGATAGAGAGAAGACCTGCAACCTGCAGGTCTTTTTTAAACATATCGTGAAGGGAGAATGAAAATTTGAAATACGTATCATTTCTTTATGAGAAAGAACAGCGGTTTGGAGTTTGGTTAGAAGAAGAGGAAAAGGTTATCGATTGCTTCAAGTATTTCAAAGATAAAGGAAAACAAATTTCAACCTTAGTCGATTTGATCAAGAACGATATGCATGATGAGATGATAAACCTTCTTGAAAAAAATGATCAGTATAGCATCTCAATAAACGAGATTACGCTATTGGCTCCAATCCCGAAGGTGAATAAGAATGTCTTATGTGTTGGCAAAAACTACAGAGATCATGCGATCGAGATGGGAAGTGAAAAGGATATTCCATCTGACCCTATGATTTTTACAAAAGCACCGACAACCATCTCGAATCCGAATGAGGTGTTGTCTTTCTCACAAGACGTTTCGGAGCAGCTAGATTATGAAGGTGAGCTAGCGATTGTTATTGGAAAGGATGGGAAGAGGATTTCTCGTGAAGATGCGATGGAGCATGTCTTCGGATATACCATCGTGAATGACATCACGGCTCGTGATCTTCAGAAAAAACATGGACAGTTCTTTATCGGTAAAAGTCTTGATCAGTCATGTCCGATGGGACCAGCCATTCTTCACCGAAGTGCGATCGAAGACCCTCATCAGCTGAATATCGTTACAGCGATTAATAATGAGGTGAGGCAAAACGGAAATACAAGCGATCTTATCTTTGATATTCCAGAGCTCATATCGGTACTTTCAAAAGGAATGACGCTCGAAGCAGGTGACATTATCGCAACGGGGACGCCTTCGGGGGTTGGAAAAGGGTTCAAACCTCCTAAGTTCTTAAGAGATGGGGATAAGATTACGATTTCTATTGAAGGAATTGGTTCCCTTCAAAATGAAATAAGTATAGGGTGAGCGTTTAACAGCTCGTTAAAAAAGGAAATGTATGGCGAGATTCCAGTTTATCAGGAGGGTTAGCAAATGGAGAAGTTGCATTACATTAACGGAGAATGGACAGGTCACGATTTAGAAAAGATCGAAGTAAGAAACCCAGCAACAAATGAAGTGGTTGGATCAGTTCCACTCGGTGGGAAGTCTGAAACGAAAAAAGCAATCGAAGCTGCACATGATGCATTTCCTGCATGGTCTAATCTTACTGCATACGAACGAGCTTCATACTTAAAGAAACTTCACGCTCTCATGATGGAGCATGAAGAAGAGTTAGCAGAGCTAATGACGAAGGAGATGGGGAAACCTCTTCATGAATCGAAGGGGGAAGTCGCTTATTCGGCTTCATTCGTTGAATGGTTTGCTGAAGAAGGGAAGCGCGTATATGGGCGCACGATCCCTCCACATAAAGAAGGTAGAATGATGGAAGTTCGAAAGCAGCCTGTCGGTGTTGTCGGTGCGATTACACCATGGAATTTTCCAGCTGCAATGATTGCGAGGAAGCTTGCACCCGCGCTTGCTGCAGGCTGTACGTTCGTGGTCAAGCCACCTTCTGCAACGCCCCTAACTGCAGTTCGACTCGTTGAACTATGTGAAGAGGCAGGGATTCCGAAAGGCGTTGTGAACCTTGTTTCAGGGAAATCTTCAGAGGTTGCTGGAGAACTGATGAGTAATCCTCACGTGAGAAAGATGACGTTCACAGGTTCAACTGAAGTCGGGAAGAAGCTGATGGAGCAAGCTTCTGAAACGGTTAAAAACATTTCGCTCGAGCTTGGTGGCCATGCGCCGATCATCGTACTCGATGATGCCGATATCGAAAAAGCTGTTGACGGTGTCATCGCTTCAAAATTTAGAAACGGTGGGCAAACGTGTATTTGTGGTAACAGGGTTTATGTACAAGAAAAGATTCACGACGAGTTCGTAGAACGGTTCGTAGAGAAAACGAAAGCGTTAAAAGTCGGTAATGGTCTTGAATCTGGAACTGATATCGGACCGATGATCGATAAAGATGGATATGACAAAGTTGATAAACATGTGAAGAACGCTACGAGCCAGGGAGCAACAGTTGCACTTGGAGGCGAAGGATACGAAGAGAACGGATGCTACTTCTATCGACCTACGATCTTGAAGGACGTTACACCTGGTATGCTGATCATGAACGAAGAAACGTTTGGTCCAGTGGCGCCGATTCAAAAAGTGTCTACTGATGAAGAAGCGATCAAGTATGCAAATCAAACACCTTTTGGACTTGCAGCGTACGTATTCAGTGAAAGTGTGCGAAGAGGCAATGCTGTCGTTAACGGTCTCGATTATGGAATCGTTGGATGGAATGACGGCGTTCCTTCTGCTGCGCAAGCACCGTTCGGTGGAATGAAACAAAGTGGACTTGGACGTGAAGGTGGACATGAGGGAATCGAAGCGTATCTAGAAACAAAATATGTTTCGATCGGATTATAACATTGAAAAAAGCCCCGCTGGCTAAGCGGGGCTTTAATTTTATGCTGAAAGTACCTCTTTAATTTGATCGATCGCCCAGTTTAGGTCTTCTTCACTGATGATAAGAGGAGGTGCGAAACGGATTACCGTCTCATGCGTCTCTTTACAGAGAAGGCCTCTTTCTTTCAACTTTTCACAGTAAGGGCGTGCAGCTTCATGAAGTTCAACGCCTATGAATAGGCCACGGCCGCGAACTTCTTTGATCACCGGATTGTTGATTTCTTTTAGTTTCTGCTGAAAATAGTTTCCGAGCTCAAGAGAGCGATCGGCAAGCTTTTCATTTTCAAGCACTTCGATCGAAGCGATTGAAACAGCACAAGCTAGCGGATTACCTCCAAACGTAGAGCCGTGAGAGCCCGGAGTGAATACACCGAGGACGTTACTGTTTGCTGCAACACAAGAAATAGGGAAGACCCCGCCTCCAAGTGCTTTACCAAGGATGTACATATCAGGCTCTACGTCATCCCAGTCACAAGCGAACTTTTTCCCTGAGCGGCAAAGGCCCGCTTGGATCTCATCAGCAACGAAGAGAACGTCATGTTTTTTACAATATTCATAAGCTTCTTTTAGGAACCCTTCTGGAGGGATGTTGATCCCTGCTTCACCTTGAATCGGTTCAAACAAGAAACCAGCCGTATTCGGTGTGATCGCTTTCTTCAATGCTTCGATGTCTCCGTATGGAACGAGTTTGATACCAGGAAGCATCGGTCCATATCCGCGCTGATATTCTTCTTCAGAAGATAGAGAAACAGCTGTCATCGTACGACCGTGGAAGTTTCCTTCGCAAGCGATAATTTCTGCTTTGTCCTTTTCTACACCTTTTACTTCGTAAGCCCAGCGGCGCATCGCTTTCACAGCTGTTTCTACAGCTTCAGCACCTGTATTCATCGGCAACACCATGTCCTTGTTCGTAAATTCTGAAATCTTACGATAAAATGGTCCGAGCTGGTCATTGTGAAATGCTCTAGAAGTTAATGTGACGCGATCGGCTTGGTCTTTAAGAGCCTGGATGATCTTAGGGTGTCTATGCCCCTGGTTCACTGCTGAATACGCACTGAGCATATCCATGTAGCGATTCCCTTCTGGATCCTTAACCCAAACTCCCTCTGCTTCTGCGATGACGATTGGTAATGGATGATAGTTATTAGCTCCGTATTGCTCTGTCATTTGAATAATGTCTTGTGTTTGTACCATGATACTCCGTCACTCCCGTCTATTTATTCATGTCACACTCCATTATTATAACAATGAAATCGCATCCTTCATATCGTTTGAGTCAAAATAATCTGATAGTTTCCAAGAGAATCCATCTTCATGATAAGATAGAAGCGTTGTAATCATTCTGAGGAGGAACATCACTATGCTTCATGCTCATTATACTGCATTCGGATTAACGCTATTGGTCTTTATCATTAGCTACTTTCTTATGAGAAAAGGGAAGGCGAAAGGGCAAAAGATCACTCATATGGTGCTCCGAACGTTGTACGTCTTAACATTGATCTCCGGAATTATACTAGTTTCTGGATATAATTTTTGGGGACCTTCCATCGTAAAAGCAGTCCTAGCGATCTGGTTGCTTTCATCTATGGAAATGATACTCGTAAGAGGAAAGAAGGGGAAATCGATCTGGCCGTTTTGGCTGCAATTTCTATTTGCATTCTTTCTTGTCTTTTTTTATGGGTATTCTGTACTACATCTATATCAGCTGTAGACAAAAACCGCCAATACGGCGGTTTTTTTATTAAACAAATGGTTTTTTCTTCCGATATAAGGAATAGGGTAATAGACATATTTTTGCTTTAAAGGTATTCGGGCCCCTATACTTTTTGTTATTATGGACGTAACTAAACGTCATTATATTACATAGAGACGGAAATCGAACGTATACTATCATTTAACATGCAGGAGATGAACGAATTGGATGGAGGAACAAAGGCATTATCTCACTTGATAAAGGCATCAACAGAAGAGTTGGAATCGTTGGCAGCGAGTTTGCAGCAGTCTGAGCAACGTTATAACTCCTTATTTGAACAAAATCCGAACCTCGTTTATTCTGTTGATGTTTTCGGTAAGATTACCAGCGTGAACCCTGCTCTTAAACCATTGTTAGGCTATAGGCCCGATGAGGTGATGAGCAAATACTCTCTAGATTTCGTAAGTCAAAATGATTATTCAAAAACAAGAGAAAAGTTTGAACTCGCTTTGAACGGAAATGCTCAGTCATATGATGTGCATTTAATCCACAAGTCTGGCGAAAGCGTTCTTTTTACCATAACGAATATTCCTATTATCGAGAATGGGGAAGTCGTTGGCGCATATGGAATCGGTAAAAATATCATGAGGCAGCTTAGAGCAGAAGAAAAAATAGCACACCTTGCTTATTATGATGTCCTTACCGAACTACCTAATCGTCTCTTATTTGAGAATCTATTACAAGAATCTCTTAAAGCACCTGATGAGATGGTAGCTGTTATGTTTGTAGATTTAGATCGTTTCAAGCTTATCAATGATAGTCTTGGTCACCACCAAGGAGACCACATATTAAAACTCGTTACAGCGAAGTTGAAAGAAGCCGTTCAAGATGATGCCGTGTTAGCACGGTTCGGTGGCGATGAATTCACGTTGATTCTTTCAGGTATAAAAGCCGAGAATGAAGCCTTGTGTTTAGCAAAGAAAATCATCGATGAACTTAAAGAGCCGATCGTGTTTAACGATGTGGAATACTTCATGACGGTAGGAATCGGAATAAGTATGTTCCCTCATGATGGTGTCGATATGGATGAATTGATGCGAAATGCTTATATCGCATTAGACCGAGCGAAAAAGCAGGGCGCAAATCATATTGAATTTTACACAGATGAGATGAATGACCAGGCGTTTGAGAGGCTGGAGCTAGAAAGCTATTTACGCAGAGCCATCGAGAAGGAAGAACTCACGCTATTCTATCAGCCTCAAGTGAATTTAGATGAACAGAAGATTTATGCCTGTGAAGCCTTGATCAGGTGGAATCATCCAAAGTTGGGCTTAGTATCACCTGCACAGTTCATCCCGCTTGCTGAAGATACGGGTCTTATTGAAGAGATCGGTATCTGGGTATTAAATGAAGCTTGTATGCAAACGAAAATGTGGCAGGATCTCGGATATGAGCACCTTTCGATCTCTGTGAACGTCTCGGGTAGGCAATTCCAGAGCGAACATTTTGTGGAATCTGTTCGTGACGCGCTTAACAAGTCTCAGCTATCGCCTCATTCACTACATTTAGAAGTAACGGAAAGCACAACGCTCGTGAACACAGACTATAGTATTTCGATGCTAAAGCAGTTGAGGAAGATGGGGATCAAAGTCTCGATCGATGACTTTGGCACTGGCTACTCTTCACTTAGTTATCTAAAGGACTTTCCGCTCGATATTTTAAAGATCGATCAATCGTTTATTCGCAATTTGAAGGAAAATAGTGCGGACGCAGCGATTGTAAAAGCGGTGATCACAATGTGTGAAGGGCTGAATTTATCGATCGTCGCGGAAGGGATCGAAACAGAGGAACAGGGCGAAATCGTCAAACGATTTGGATGTAATTTCGCGCAAGGGTTCTTTTATAGTAAACCTTTAAACAAAGAACACTTTGAGAAATTACTTACGTCTCGTAAATTCCCGCTCGCAACGTAACGGAATCTAACCACCTATTGAATCGAATTGGTTCAATAGGTGGTTTTTTATGTTAACGCACACAAGAGCCTCAAGCTGTTTATTCCCCTCAATTGAAGGGAAGAGAAGGGTATTAACGAGGTGATAGAGATGCGATACGATGTCTTGATTATTGGAGGAGGAATCGCAGGCCTGACCCTTGCTGTGAAACTTGGTCAGAGCAATGTGAAGACCCTGCTCGTAGAAAAAGATAAGAAAAGCGGCTTGATTTATAAAGGAGAACTTTTACAGCCGAAGAGTCTTGATATCTTAGATCGAATCGGCCTGCTTGAGAAGGTGAAAGCAAACGGAGTTGTTCTTCCATCCATTCAATTTCATGAATTTGAACGACTCGATGATTCCTCTCTTAAGAAGTTAAGTGAAAATGAATTTCGCTATGACGTGATCGATTCACCTTATAACACTTCCTTGATGATCCCGCATGAAAAGTTAAAAGAGCTTTTGTTTGAAGAGGCATCGAAGTACGACTCGGTCGAGCACATTCAACCAGCTAAGTTTACAGGATTTACAGATGAGGATCCTGAAAAGAAAAAAGCGCTGATCGAGACGAAAGAGGGCAGTCTTGAAGTTCAAGCGAAATTTTATATCGGTGCTGAAGGAAGAGCATCACCAACCAGAAGTGCCATGAACGTAGAGATGAAGAAAACAACCTACAACCATCAATTTCTAACGGTATCGTTTCCTCGTCCAGATAGCCTTGATCAATCGACGATCATTACGACACAGAATCGTTTCCTAGGGCTATTTCCTTTACCGAATAACGAGGTCCGCAGCGTATTATTGATAAAGCCTGGGGAGTTTAAGACGATGCGTAAAGAAGGGCTCGATTCGTTTTATCGTGCATATTGTGAACTCATCCCTGAATTAGATGGGTATGTGCAACAGATCGATTCTTGGAAAAAGATACAGCTCATGATCCCAGTAAGACACAATGTCTCGCAGTATGTGAAAGAGAATATTATTTTGACTGGAGACGCCGCGCATAGTGTTCATCCTATGGCTGGTGAAGGAATGAACCTTGCTATTCAAGACTCTGATGTTCTTGGGGAGCTCCTTTGCTGGATGTTTAAGACGAACCAAACGGATTGGAATCACCTTGAATGGTACGAAAAAGTAAGAAAGCCAAGAGCGGAATTTGTTTCTCGTCTCAGCCATCAGGCGGCATTACTATATTCATTTCCGTACCGCACATGGCAAAGGCTTAGAATAAAAGGCGTGCAGCAAACGGAACATTCGTCCGTTCTACACTACAAGCAGATGCTCAATACTTCTGGCTTAGGAATTTGGAAGTTTACTATTTGGGATCGGATGAAGCAAGCTGGTCTCCTTCCGGCTAGGAGCAATACGAAGAAAATTTCAGCCAAGGAACATAGCGTGATTTTTAACAAAAAAGATGATTATCCATGGAACGTTGGTTAATGAATAAGGAGGAGATAGGATGAATGAAATTAAAAAGATCTGGCGTGCAAGAAAATGGATGAAAAGCAACGAGCCTTTCCTTTACGCCTGGCATGCGCACGTAGGCTATGTGCATGATCTTTTCGATGAATTCGAACATGGCGCTACAGTCAGAGACGTAGCGAAGAACCGTGGTATGAACGAGCTGCTTCTAACGAGATGGGCAGAAGTAGGAGTTGCGATCGGACACTTGAAGAAAGAGAAAGATGGCACGATTCGCTCAAAGAAAAACATGGTTGAATCCATGTCGAAAAGCAGTGACCAGGATGTTGGCGTATTGTTAAAAGAGATGATGGAGTTACATATTCCGATTCTCCTCTCTTACTCTGATCTATTGATAGGAGATGACTATGCTTCATACAAAGACGATGATTACGCAGGCACAGTAGCGGCTACTTCAAGCTTTATCGAACGTTTCGCATTTCCGAAGGTTTATCAATGGCTACAAAAGGTAGATGCAAAGTCTGTCGTTGATTTCGGAGCTGGGTATGCAGGCTACCTTTCTAGAATCGGTGCTAAAGAAGAAAATATGAGACTCGTAGGAATCGAGAAGAATCGGCAAGTGTGTTTAGATGCTGAATCACATATTCCGTACCGATTAAAATCATCGATCGATCTTTATCCTGAAGATATGATGAGTTGGAAATGGGATGGCGAACGTTTTGACGTTGCGATGATGAATAATCTTCTATACTACTTTGCACCAGATGAAAGGTCTCATCTCTTTCAAAAAGCAAGTGAGGTCACGAATGATCACGGATCGCTTATCATTATTTCACCTCTTCATGAATCAGATCACGGGCATGCATTCTCAGCAGCATTCAATAGTTTTATGAGTGCTCATAGTAACTTACACCAGCTCCCAACTAGCACCGAAATGATCGAGATGGCAGCGCGTGCTGGTTTTGGACTGAAGCACATGAAACCGATCGTGAAAGAAGGGGCTTGGTACTGTTTAACGTTCCAAAAAGCGTCATAAGGGAACCCTGTAGAGGGTTTCTTTTTTTATGATTTTCAATCACAAAACCTGGGCTCCTGCATACGTTAAAGAGAGTATGGATTGGAGGGGAAGCCTTTGTGTGGAATAACCGGGTGGGTAGATTGGAAGCAGGACCTGACACATAAAGAAAGCGTACTTCAACAGATGGCTAGCACCCTGTCAAAGCGTGGACCAGACGATACGAACTGTTTCGTGAATAGACACTGTGGTTTCGGTCACACGCGTCTTATCGTTGTAGACCCGTCCGGCGGAAGCCAGCCGATGTCACGGGAACATCTTAATCAGAAATATACGATTTGTTATAATGGAGAGCTTTATAACACAGAAGATTTACGCAGTGTATTGCTTACAAAAGGCTATACGTTTCGCTCTCATTCTGATACAGAAGTGCTATTAACATCCTATATCGAATGGGGTGAAGACTGTGTCGATCATTTGAACGGAATCTTCGCATTCGCCATTTGGGATGAACTTAGAAAACAACTGTTCCTTGCAAGAGACCGTCTTGGGGTAAAACCTCTTTTCTATCGATCTAGCGGACCATCCTTACAGTTTGGTTCAGAGCTTAAAGCGATTCTTGCGCACCCAGATGTGAAAACAGAAATCGATCGAGAAGGGTTACAAGAAATATTTGGACTCGGACCATCGCGCACCCCTGGCCACGGCGTCTTTCGTGGAATCAATGAGCTTCGACCTGGATTTGCCATGGTCTTTAATCAAAGCGGGTTGAAAACATGGCGCTATTGGGACGTTAAGAGTGCGGAACACACAGATGACCTTGATACAACCGTCGAAACGGTTGGGAATCTCTTGAAGGACTCCATAAAACGCCAGCTTGTCGCGGATGTTCCCGTGTGTACATTCTTATCAGGTGGAGTTGACTCGAGTGCGATAACGTCTGTCGCGCAATCGGCGTTTAAAGATGACGGAAAAGGCATCCTTCGTTCATTTTCTGTCGATTATGTAGATAACGATAAATACTTTAAAAGCAGTGAGTTTCAGCCGAATTCAGACGCGCCTTGGATTCGGAAAGTTTCATCGGAGCTTGGTACGGACCATAGTAACTGCGTCATCGATACCGATCAGCTCGTGCACCATTTAAAAGAAGCGGTCATCTGCCGTGACCTGCCTGGTATGGCTGATGTTGATTCATCGTTATTATGGTTTTCAAAACAAATCAAACAGCAAGCAACGGTTGCGCTATCCGGTGAGTGTGCAGATGAAATCTTTGGCGGGTATCCATGGTTTCATAAGCCAAAGCTACTCGACCAAGAACAGTTTCCTTGGATGCGTTCTACTCTTGAACGTCAGGCAATGTTAAAAGAAGATATTAGAAACAAGTTAAAGCTCGAAAGCTATGTTACTGAACGGTACAGAGATACGGTCAAAGAAACGCCAACGCTCGATGGTGAAAGTGAACTTGAGGCGAAACGAAGAGCACTCTTCTATTTGAATTTGAATTGGTTCATGACCACTCTCCTCGAAAGAAAAGACAGAATGAGTATGGGCGCAAGTCTTGAAGTGCGTGTACCTTTTTCTGATCACAGAATCATCGAGTATGTGTGGAACGTTCCCTGGGAAATGAAGATGCTCGATGGAAGAGAGAAAGGTCTTCTTAGAAAAGCGATGACAGGAGCATTGTCACATGACGTCCTTTATCGTAAAAAAAGTCCCTACCCAAAAACGTATAACCCTGCTTACACGAAAGCGGTGAAGACGTGGCTAACAGAGACGCTTGCAGATAAACAGGCGCCAATCCTCGATCTGATCGACCGAAAAGTCGTTCAGGATATCTTAGATACGGATGGAAAAGCTTTCAAAGTTCCATGGTTTGGCCAGCTTATGGCAGGGCCGCAGCTCATCGCCCATCTTGCACAGATTAATTTTTGGTTAGAGCATAATAAGATTAATCTTGTCGATTGATCGCTCAGAATAACATCATTGAAACCACACCTTTGAGAACAGGTGTGGTTTCTTCATGATTCTTACTACCAACAAAATTCTGATATGCGAAGAATCGAAAAATGATAAAGTAATAAAAGAAAGTGTTCTATAGATGCGTCGAGCAGCGAAAAAACGGAAGAGGTGCAGCTGATGATCCTAGTGAGTTCTTGTTTAGCTGGGTTAGAAGTAAGATATGATGGAAACCATAGTTTACATTCAAAAGTCAGGAGATTAGTAGAACATAAGAAAGCCGTTACAGTATGTCCTGAATTACTAGGCGGGTTCGGAACGCCAAGAGAGCCCGCTGAAATCATAGGAGAGAGCGGAGAAGACGTTTTAGACGGTAATGCTAGAGTCGTTGATAAAACAGGAAAGGATGTGACCGCTTCATATATTGAAGGTGCGGAAAAGGCATTGGAAATAGCGAAGCGAGTAGGTGCCACTACCATAATTTTGAAAGAGAATAGTCCATCCTGTGGAAGTTCAATGATTTATAATGGGGAATTTAACGGCAAAAAGGTTGTAGGGGACGGCGTTACGTCTGCGCTATTAAAACGAAACGGTTTTACAGTCATTTCAGAGAAACAATTTGTAGAAGGTAATGGATCTCCTTCAGTAGAATCGTAATCCATTGCTAAGAGACTGAAGGGGGGACTCTTATGAAACACATCCTTATCAACTATATGAAAAGATACTCTGATTGTACTGAAGAAGAATTGAACAAAATTGCATCCAATGTGCCTATTGAAGAGTTTTCAAAAGGGACCGTTTTGCTACAGCAAGGAGAAATGCCTGAGAAATGTTACTTTATTTTAAAAGGCTGTATTCGTAAATATTCAGTTAGTGAATGTGGAAAAGAAACGACTTTCAAGCTTTACACAGAGGAGCAAAGCGTAACCATCTTTAATCAGCATGCAGCAGACAAGTCATCACGGTATCGTTTAGAATGTGTGGAGGATTGTGTCCTTGTTGTTGGAGACCTTTCAGAAGAGCGTGCTGCATATGAAGAGAATCCTGGTCTTGAAGCGATGATCCTAAATATGGTTCAAGGTGACTTAGGAGAAATGCATGATGAATTTGCTAGTTTTATGTCTTCTTCTCCTGCAGAGCGGTACAAAGCTCTCCTTGCGAAAAGGCCGGAGCTTTTAAAAAGAATTCCACAGCATCAGCTTGCTAGTTATTTAGGAATGACGCCTGAATCATTTAGCAGAATAAAAAAACGATTAGGGAGTTTGAAGGGATGAGCGGTTAACTTTTGGTTTGATTCCATTAATCAATAGCCACATACCGAACCCTAATTCACCGATTATCATCGGCAGACTAAGGAACATCTCGATCATACCTGTAATCTCTTCATATTGAGGAGTGAGGTTATACATCGAGTGAATCAGCATGTAGCTTCCTCCAGCGATAAGTAACAATAAACTGATCACCTTCGGAATAAATGCCGCCTTCATCGCAACAGTACCTACGGCCAATAAGTGAATACCAAATACGATTAATCCAATGGACCACGTTGTTTCAAAACTTTCAATCTGTCCCATGACTTGTGCTGCTAGATCTCGTGTTACAGTCGAATCGTTCTGTATGAGGGTGGTGACTCTACCTAACTGAAAAACTGCTACGGCAAGAATCGAGGTATATAAAAGCCGAATCCCCCCAGCGACTAGTGCAAATGAACGGTGGACGGGTTTTAAAACCATGTAAAATGCCCATGAAACGATGATGTCAGTGAGGATAATGATCCCCCATCCTACAAGTTCAAAATGAAATAACAAAAGAGAGCTTTGTAACTTATTCAAAGTAGCCATTGCATCATCATTCATTACCAAAGAAGTATGAGCAAATCCATATGAAAAGAAAGCGGCTAGCGTCATAACGATTAAGCTGACTCCAGCAATGATGGCTGGTCGCGGGTTCACTTCTTGAGTGTTTACACGTTTCATAATAACCCTCCTTACTTTACACCTATCATACCTGAGAGATTGTATTTCACACATTGACTTAAATCAATAAGTGAAAAATAGTGATTTACAATTGTTAAGAGATTTGGTAATATCTTCACAAATAAGCTGCGATGAAGAGAAGAGTAGATCATGCTATCTTTTTACAGAGAACTCCGGTTGCTGAAAAGGAGGAAGGATACGTGATCGAACCAAACCTCTGAGCTTTACATCGGATCCGACTGGTGATGGTGTAACGGGAGCTCCCGTTATCGAGATAGGGTATACGCAATGTTAAATTGCCGTACCTGATAAGTTCGGTATGGTGACATATCGATAAACTGAGGTGGCACCGCGATACTTCTCGCCCTCAAGACAAAAGTCTTGGGGGTGAGATTTTTTTATTGTTTCAATAAAAAATATGTAACGGGGTGTGTATGATGAAGGGAATTACTAAGGATCATGTTATCTTATTGGTCAGCATCGGATTATCCAACGTTGGAGGGTGGATTTATCATATCGCACTTAACTTGATCATTCTCGACATGACAAAATCAGTGCTAGCAATCACAGCTCTATATACTTTAAAGCCGCTCGCATCGCTTCTTACGAACGGGTGGTGTGGTACCTTGATCGACCGCTTGAACAAACGAGCGTTAATGATCGGATTAGCTCTTTTTCAATCTGTCGTTATAGGATTTCTACCTTCACTAAGTTCGATTGGTTGGATCTTCTGCATGGTTCTTTTAATCAACATGACAAGTTCCATATATCAGCCAACATCGATGGTATACCTTACAAAGTTCATTCCGGCTAAAAATAGGAAGGCTTTCAATTCGATCAGAAGTCTCGTAGATTCTGGTGCCTTTATTATTGGGCCGGCTATAGCGGGATTTCTGTTTATCGTAGGAACGCCTACGTATGCGATCTATATAAACGCTCTTGCCCTCGCAGTTTCTGCTGTCATTATGATGGCCCTCCCTGATGTTGAACGAAGTGTTAAGGCAAAGCTAAACCTGTCATTCCGTGTGATGGTGGAAGATTGGAAGGTTGTGTTTAACTATTCTAGGAAGGCATCTTACATTGTCGCGATCTATTTCTTATTTAGTGCAATCACGATCATGACGTGGGGGACGGATTCACTAGAAGCTGCGTTTTCAAAAGAAGTGTTGCACTTAACGAATAGTACGTATGGTTATCTTGTAAGTATTTCAGGCGTAGGAATCCTAATCGGTGCGACCGTTAATACCCTTCTCATCAAAAAGCTAACAACATCATGGTTATTAGGAGGGGGGACGGTCGTTCTCTCGATAGGCTATATCGTCTATGCTTTATCAGGTGGCTTTGGAATGGCGAGTGTTGGGTTCTTTACGTTATCGTTCGCACTTGCTTTTGCAAACACAGGGTTCGATACATTTTATCAAACGAACGTTCCAGTCGAAATAATGGGAAGAATCGGGAGTTTATTTGGTTTTATCGAATCACTTCTCATTATTATCGTGATGGGAATAGTTGGACTAACGGCAGAAGTGATTTCAATTCAGTTTGCTGTTGTTGGAGGCTCGGTTGTCATGTTCCTCTTATCGCTTCCACTGATTGTTTTGAGCGTGATGCCATCCAAAGTGGACTATTATTCAAGTACGGCCTCATCATAAAAAGAAAAAACCGCTCAGGTTACGAGCGGTTTTCCTACTTTATTGGGTTTGAGACTCTTTTACTTTCGGAGATTCTAACCGATTCAATCGATCGACAAGTCCATGACCAAAGCCAGCGCCAGTGGAAAGACTATTGCTTGAGTTGATCGCTCCACGAACTTCATAAGCTGTTGATCCATGCTCTGAGAAGTCGAGTCCTTGAATTTCTTCTTCTCTTGAAACGCGGATCGATGAGAAGCGTGTGTAAACGAAGAGGAACAAGCCAACTGTCGAGAACGTCCACGCCATGACGGCTAGAATTCCAATTGCTTGAACACCTAGAAGAGCAGCGCCGCCTCCATAGAAGAGGCCGCCGTCTATTGCGAAGAGCCCTACAGCGAGCGTACCCCACACACCACATACACCGTGAACCGCGATGGCACCAACTGGATCATCGAGCTTCACACGACGGTCGATCAACTGAACCGCTTCGATCAAGATAACCCCTGCGAAAAGACCGATTGCAATCGCTCCGATCGGTGAAACGCTCGCGGTACCAGCAGTGATACCAACAAGCCCTGCCAGTGCACCGTTAAGCGTTAGTGAAGCATCGATCTGCTTGTATTTGATATAGGAATAAAGGGCACTTGAGATAACGCCACCAGAAGCGGCTAATAGAGTCGTTGCGACGATAGAAGGAATGAGTGCGTCACTAGCAGATAATGTACTACCAGCATTGAAGCCAAACCATCCGAACCAAAGAATAAATACGCCTAGAGCACCAAGTGGAATATTGTGACCTTGAATAACGTTTACTTTACCGTTTGAATATTTCCCAATACGACCACCTAAGAACGTAACTGCAACAACTGCACCAAGAGCACCTGTAAGGTGGACGACCGTTGATCCTGCAAAATCAGTAAATCCTAGTTCGGCTAACCATCCGCCACCCCAGATCCAGTGACCAACTACTGGGTAAACGAAGCCTACCATTGCAACGGTGATCGCAATATAGCTTATAAGCTTCATACGTTCAGCAACAGCACCTGATATAATCGTCGCACACGTTGCAGCAAACACGGCCTGGAAAACGAAGAACCCAATTTGATCAGACTGACCGGCGAGAAAGAATCCATTACTGCCAATAAAGCCAGAAGCAGATTCACCGAACATAAATGCATATCCGATTACAAAGTACAATACTGCTCCAATCGACATCGTCATCAAGTTTTTCATCAAAATATTCAGTGCGTTTTTCGAGCGGGTGAAACCTGTTTCTACCATCGCAAACCCTGCATGCATGAAAAACACGAGGAATGCTGCGATCATAACCCAAACCGTGTCGATGGACTGACTGAGTGCTGTAACCGCAGATGCATCTGTGGCAGCAAAAGCCTTTCCACTTGATAAGAGAATAATAGCTGCAAAGAGAACTGATACTTTTTTCATGACGTAACCATCCTTTACTGTTTTATTTAAAAGCAGTTAGACCGTGTTCACCAGACCGGATACGAATGACATCTTCTACGGGATAAACGAAGATCTTTCCGTCTCCTACCTGTCCAGTGGAACAAACATCGCGAATTGTTTTGACAACATGATCGAGTAGATAATCTTCAAAAATAAGTTCAACTTTCACTTTCGGCTGGAGATCGACTTCGAAATGACTTCCTCTGAATAATCCAGTTTGCTTTTTTTGGAGACCACAACCCGCTACTTCTGAAACAGTCATCCCTGTAATCCCTTCATCACGTAACCGATCTCTTAAGTCCTGAAATGATTCAGGACGAATAATCGCTTCGACTTTTTTCACCTTTTCGGCACCTCCATGTGAGTTAATCTAACAAACTAATTTTTCTATATGCTTATATTATGCTGAACAGCGTATAAGTTCAAGCTTATTTTTAGAAAATTTAAAATACTCTGTAAGGTAATCTGACATGGATGGAATTCTAAATTCGTATAAGTGCAGGCTGGGTAGAGGTGGTTGCGCTTTCACAATATGGAAGTGTTTTTTGAACACAAAAAAGCTCCTGGAATAAAATCCAGAAGCTTTTTGCGATTAGGTTAGTGAGATGATCTCATAGTCATAAGGTTTGAGCTCTACATGATTCACATCGATTTCTTCATGACTTAACAAACTCTTCGCATGGCTACCAAAGTTTGAAATGGAAAGGGTAGAAGAAGAGTCGTCATTGTTCAAAAGGAACAGTAACGTTTCTTTTTCTGTTCGCTTCACATATTGCGTAATTTTCTCATGATCTGTTAACAATTCAAATGACCCAGCACTCCCGAATGCATCGTGAGTTTTTCTTAAAGAGATGAGCTTTTGAAGGAATTCAAACAGATCTTTGTCTTGTATTTTTTCATTCCATACCATACAGTATCGGCAGCCAGGGTCAGCCCCTCCCGTCATACCGACTTCGTCTCCATAGTAGATACAAGGTGTACCGGGGAACGATAGCTGCATCACATACATGAGCTTAACGAGGTCTTTGTTTTCACCCGCGAGCGTTAACAACCTCGGAGTGTCATGGCTCCCGAGAAGGTTGAATGCAACGTCATTCACATTCGCTGGGTATGAATGAATCAGTGAAGTGAGTCTGTTTGCCATCGTTGTAGCTGATATTTTTTGATGTGCGAAATGATCAAGAATTGCAGCCGTGAACGGATAATTCATGACAGCATCGAACTGATCCCCCTGGAGCCATGGCATCGAATCATGCCAAATTTCACCTAATATATAGAGTTCCGGCTTCACTTTTTTCACTTCGTTTCTAAACTCACGCCAAAAAGCATGGTCCACTTCATTCGCAACATCAAGACGCCATCCATCGATGTCGAATTCTTCAACCCAGTAACGCCCAACTTGTAAAAGGTAGTCACGTACTTCCGGGTTCTCCGTATTGAGTTTAGGCATCGCTGGTTGGAACGCAAACGTATCATATGAAGGTAACGGATCTGTTTCGATTGGGAACGAGCGAACGTGAAACCAATCACGATAACGGGATTTTTCTCCGTTCTTCAGCAAGTCTTGAAACGGTTCAAAGTAATAGCCGCTGTGATTGAATACGGCATCGAGCATAATTTTTATTCCTCGTTCGTGACAGAGTCTTACTAGTTCTATAAACGTTTCTTTATCACCAAACTGTGGATCGATCTCCATGTAATCGATCGTATCGTACTTGTGATTAGATTGAGCTTTAAAGATAGGGGTGAAGTAGATCCCGTTAATGCCAAGTTCAATAAGGTGATCGAGGTGATCGATGATGCCTTGAAAATCTCCGCCAAAAAAGTTTGTTGGTGTTGGTGCAGCTTCTCCCCACGGTAAACTGTCGTCTGGGTCGATGGAAGGATCTCCATTCGCAAACCGCTCAGGGAAGATTTGATACCAGATCGTGTCCTTGACCCATTCAGGTGCACGGAATACGTCTTTACTATTCAAGAAGGGAAAGCTGAAGTAATCGTTCGTATCAGCTGGTTGTTCTGTGTAAAAACCTTTTTCAGTGAAGACGAATGATTCTTGATCGTCCTCTAAGTGAAACCCATATCGAAGCCTGCGATATGGAGGCTTGATTGCAACATCCCAATAATCATAGAGAGCGTCTGAACCTGATAGGGTCATAGGTTGCTTTTTAGATTGCCAGCCATCTTGTTTCCAATCATAAGGATCCCCATGTATGAGTGATACAGCTGTTACATCATTTTTCTGCGTTTGTAGTTTGATGTGTAGCGTTTCATCGTCATAAGGATAAGCGAAGTTGTTTTTAGGTCGATGATAGATCGCTTCTTTTTGCAAATTGTCCCCTCCTGAATGCAATCGCTTGCATGAATTGTTAGTATAAAAGTACCTATCGAACGAAACGAAGTCTGATACGCACTCTTAGATTAAATGTAGAAGATTATAGAGAACTAGTCAAATCCCTTTATAAACGAAAGAAATGTAGAATAAAAAAATTTCAAAAAAGTTTGTGCAAACGGTTGCTAAAAATTCCGCTACATGTATAATTAGTTATAGAAAGTTAGTGCAATCGTTTTCACGATTCAGCATAACTATCGTAAAAATTAGAGGGGGTTTAGGAAATGAAAAGGTTTTTTGCCTTATTTCTAACACTGGTCTTAGCAATCGGCGTACTCGCTGCTTGTGGTCCGCAAAACAATGAAAGCGCTTCTACGAACGAAGGCGGAGGTTCTGAAGGAGACGCTGATGCTAACAAACCTGAGAAACTAGTTGTATGGGAAGATAAAGATAAAGGCATTGCGCTTGAACCAGCAATTAAGAGTTTCGAAGAAGAATATGGTATTAAAGTTGAATTTAAGGAACTAGGAATGGCTGATGAAATCAGAGAGCAAATTCGTCTTGATGGCCCAGCGGGTACTGGTCCAGACGTTCTAACTCTACCTCATGACCAAATTGGACAAGTTGCTGTAGAAGGATTGATCTCTCCAATCGAAGTGGATCAAGAAGTTGTTGATCGTTACACTGAATCTTCTATTCAAGCACAAACATACGATGGTAAGCTTTATGGACTTCCAAAAGCGACTGAGACACCAGTATTTATTTATAACAAAGCAATCATGGACGAAGCTCCAGAAACAATGGATGATGTATACACATTCGCAAAAGATTACACAAAGGACAAGCAGTATGGTTTCCTTGCACTTTGGGATAACTTCTACTTTGCGAACGCAGTCCTAGCTGGATACGGCGGTTATGTATTCGATCGTTCTGATGAAGGTCTGAACCCAGAAGATATTGGTTTAGCAAACGAAGGTGCTGTTGAAGGTACAGAATATATCGAGAAATGGTACACAGAAGGTTTATTCCCTAAAGGTCTTATCGGTGAAAACGGTGGATCTACGATGGATGGTCTCTTTAACGAAGGAAAAGCTGCATCTGTTATGAACGGTCCATGGTCTTTCCAAGGATACAAAGATGCTGGAATCGAGATCGGTGTAGCACCGATGCCTAAACTTCCTAACGGAGAAAATTTCAAGACGTTTATCGGTGTTAAAGGCTGGCATGTAAGTAACTTCTCTGAGAACAAAGAGTGGGCTACTAAGCTAGTCGAATGGGTAGCAAATGCAGAAAACGGTAAGATTCGTTATGAAGAAACTGGTGAAATTCCTCCAGTTAAATCTCTTATCGAAGATCCTGTAATCGCTGACAACGAAGCTGCTAGCGCAGTTGCAATTCAATCTCAGTACGGTACTCCAATGCCTAACATTCCTGAAATGGCAGAAGTTTGGGGACCAGCAGCATCTGCACTTCAATTAGTAGCGACTGGAAAACAAGATCCTAAGCCTGCACTTGAAGAAGCTACGAAAACAATCAAGTCTCAAATCGAACAAAACCACAGCAATTAAGGTAAAGAAAACTAAAAGCGGTACTCCGGAAACGGAGTGCTGCTTCTCACTTTAAAGGGTGACAAAGTGAGGGGAGAAAGGGGATTGCCATCACGATGGAGGCAAATGGAAGTCAAACTAAACATCGAAAAATTGCATTAGCATTGTCCCTCATACCAGGGTTGGGTCAATTTTATAACAAGCAGCTTTTGAAAGGGTTAATGTTCTTTATTCTAACCATTTCCTTTGCGGTTGCTTTTGCTGATCTAATCAATATCGGCCTATGGGGAATCGTTACGCTAGGAGAAAAGTTACCAAGAGATCACTCCATTTTCCTTTTAACGCAAGGGATCATCGCGGTCCTAGTCATTGCGATCGGGTTGTTGATCTACTTCTTGAACCTTCGGGATGCTTACTTGAACGGAAGAAATCGTGACCTTGGCATTCCACTTAACTCAGTAAGAGAACAGTATCGAAATGTTTCTGAGCAAGGTTTTCCTTATTTAATGCTTGCACCTGGATTCTTTCTATTAATCTTTGTTGTTATTTTTCCAATTCTTTTCGTAATTCTACTATCGTTTACAAACTATGATCTTTATCACTCGCCACCTGCTAATCTAGTAGACTGGATTGGCATCCAAAACTACATCGACATCTTTAGTATGGATATTTGGCGTAATACGTTCTTAGACGTATTCTCATGGACGATCGTCTGGACGTTCGTCGCAACAACTGGTCAAATCGCAATCGGTATTTTCCTAGCCGTCTTGATGAACCAGAAAGACCTTAAATTCAAAGGCATCATTCGAACAATTTTCATTTTGCCATGGGCAGTACCGGCTTTCGTATCGATCCTTGTTTTTGCAGGAATGTTCAACGAAACGTTCGGTGCCATCAACAATGACATCTTAGCTGCATTTGGGGTAGACAGTATTCCGTGGTTAACGGATCCGTTCTGGACCAAAGTAGCTTTAATACTCATACAATTTTGGTTAGGCTTCCCTTTCATCTTTGCGATGGTTACGGGTGTACTTCAGTCGATTCCAAACGAATTATACGAAGCTGCAACAGTCGATGGTGCTTCGATCTGGCAAAAGTTCAGAGCGATTACGCTCCCAATGATTCTTTTCGCGATCGCACCGATTCTGATCACACAGTATACGTTTAACTTTAACAACTTTAACGTGATCTATCTGTTCAATGGAGGTGGACCTGCTGTTTCAGGTCAAACTGCTGGTTCGACTGATATTTTGATCTCATGGATCTATAAATTGACGTTTACTTCAGCACAGTATGGTAAAGCTGCAGCAATTACCATGATCCTTTCCGTGATCGTGATCGCGGTTGCATTGTGGCAGTTTAGAAGAACGAAATCATTCCAAGAAGAGGATATGATGTAATATGAGTACAAAAATGCAGAACACCATCCGTTTAACACTGTCCTATATTGTTATTGCTATCGCTTGTATCATCATCCTATATCCAGTAGCATGGATTGTCGGTTCTTCCTTCAATCCGGGTGATAGTTTGTCTGGTTCATCGATCATTCCTGAAAATGCAACGCTTCAGCACTACAAAGATCTTTTCAATACTGCTGAAAGTGATTACTTACTTTGGTATTGGAATACACTGAAGATCTGTATCATCACGATGGTCATTGCGGTCGCTATGATTTCTTGCATGGCATATGCGTTTTCACGCTATCGTTTCGTTGGACGTAAAAATGGTCTGATGACATTCTTGATCTTGCAGATGATTCCTAACTTCGCAGCATTAATCGCGATCTATGTCCTTGCTTATATCACAGGATTCCTTGATACACACTTTGCGTTGATCCTTGTTTATGCTGGTGGCTTGTTGCCGATGAATACGTGGCTTGCGAAAGGGTATCTTGATACGATTCCGAAAGAGCTCGATGAGTCGGCTCGTATCGACGGTGCAGGACACTTCCGAATTTTTTGGCAGATTATCTTGCCACTTGCAAAGCCGATCCTAGCAGTTGTAGCACTATTTAGCTTCATCACACCATTTACTGATTTTATCCTTGCACAGATTATTTTGAGAAGTGAAGAGAAATTTACACTAGCAGTGGGATTATATCGAATGATTTCTGATCAGTTCGGAAATGAGTTTACAACCTTCGCAGCGGGCTCTGTTCTCATTGCAATCCCGATCTCCATTCTATTCCTATCGCTACAGCGTTACTTTATCTCCGGTCTAACAGCAGGAGGAACAAAAGGGTAAGTCATAAAGGAGGAAGAGGAATTAGGTGAATGCCATCTTCTTTCTCCTTTCTTAATTCATTTTGTACTTTAAAAGTGGAATCGTTTACAATAAGAAAGTAACAAACAACGGAAGAAGCTTGACCGGTGTGACTGGCAGCGACTTGCCTGTTGTTC
This sequence comes from Alkalihalobacillus sp. CinArs1, assembly GCF_947387515.1. Classification (GTDB taxonomy): domain Bacteria; phylum Bacillota; class Bacilli; order Bacillales; family Guptibacillaceae; genus Guptibacillus. The sequence goes on from NZ_CANDOB010000002.1 coordinate 931,289, forward strand.
AGGAGGGAAACCAGTGGCAGTAACGATTAAAGATGTAGCAAAGTTAGCAAATGTCGCCCCATCCACTGTTTCTCGTGTCATTGCAAATAATCCGAGAATCAGTGAAAAAACTAAGCGCCGCGTTCGTGAAGCGATGGAAGAACTCGGTTATCACCCGAACTATAACGCTCGTAGCTTAGCGAACAGAAGCACACAAACGCTAGGTGTCGTCATGCCTAGTTCAGCAGATAAAGTGTTTCAAAACCCTTTCTTTCCAGAAGTCTTAAGGGGAATCAGCACAAAAGCACATGAAAATGAATTTACGCTTTACATGTCGACCGGTTCCAAGGAAGAAGAGATTCTGGATGCTGTGAAAGGGATGGTTCATGGAAGAAGAGTAGATGGAATCGTCTTACTTTATTCTAGAATCGATGACTCGATCATGAAGTTTTTAAAAGAAGAACAGTTTCCGTTTACAGTGATTGGAAAGCCGTTCAAGTATCCTGACGAAGTAACACATGTGGATAACGACAACTTCAGGGCCGCAAAAGACGTGACGGAACATCTGATCGAAAGAGGGCATGAACGAGTAGCGTTCGTAGGTGGCCAGCTCGACTTAGTTGTGACGGTAGATCGGTTGAGTGGCTATGAAAAAGCATTGCGTGAGGCAAATTTAACGTACCGCGATGAGTATATCGTGCATGTGGAGTTTCTGAAGGAAGGCGGACATGAAGCCGTGATGGAACTGTGCTCACTTGAAGAGCCTCCAACGGCACTAGTCGTAGCGGATGATTTAATGGCGCTTGGAATCATGAGCAAGTTAGATGAGATCGGACTATCGGTCCCAGATGATATTTCCATCATCAGCTTTAATAATGTGATGCTTGCAGAATATGCAAGTCCGCCACTAACGTCAGTTGATATTAATATTTTTCAACTAGGCTATCAGGCTGTTACTTGTTTACTTGAAAAGATTGAAGATGCAGAGTCGAGCAACAAGCGTGTTTGTGTCCCGCATAAGCTCGTTGAACGATGGTCTGTAAAAACGCTTTAGGTTACGAAACCTGCTGAGAATTTCTCAGCAGGTTTTTTTATCGTTCACGGAGTTTATCGATGATCACGTTAAGTGGTTCGTTCTTTTCACCATAGTACTTATCAAATGGACAAGGCTTCTCCTGTATTCGTTCAAGGACAGTCTCGATAGTAAACGAAGTAGGAGATAAAGAATCCGTAACCTCCTCCCAAAAAAGAGGTGCTGCGACGGTTGGGTTTTGTTTTCCTCTTGTTGAATAAGGACAGATCATCGTTTTACCTTCCGCATGCTGAAGGAAGTCTACGTACAGTCTTCCGTGACGGTTTCGTTTCAACCGTTCCACAGTAAATGAGGAAGGGTGCTCTTCGACAAGGTAATCTGCGACAAACGAAGTGAACACCCTTGTTTCCTCATAGGTTAACCCTTTTATCGGAATGTGGATCTGTATGCCTTTGCTTCCTGTGAGCTTAGGAAAACTCACGATTTTTAAAGAGGAGAGGATAGCATGGATCTCCTTCGCAGCTAAAATGACGAGATGAAAGGATTGCTCGTCAGGTGGATCTAAATCAAACACAATTTCAACGGGCTTCGTTGACCTGCGTGTGTGGAAGGGGATATGAAACTCAATGGTCCCCTGATTTCCTAGCCAAACTAACGTTGATAAATCATTGCACACAATGTAGTCGATGTCATCATGTCTACTTGTTTGAATAAAGTCGGGAGCATAGTCAGGACAGTTCTTTTGATAGAACGACTCTCCATCCACACCGTCAGGGTAACGGATAACAGTCAATTGCTTCTCTTTCAGCATCGGTAGTAGAAAAGGGGAGACATGCATTAGATAAGAAATATAATCACTCTTCTTTACATGAGACCAGTATTGTTTCGAAGGGTGTGTGATGGAAACGTCTTCTCTATGAGGCAAGTTGTCTAGGATCAGTTTCTCGATCGTACAAGTTTGATAATCAGTGTCGAGTGTAAAAGAAAGAAATGAAGTATCGGTGAGTTCGCCATTTTTCATACCCTTGAAAGAAAGTTCAACGCATATTCCAGGAGCTACTGAAATGCTTTCTCCATTACGGTGCGATTGGTTTGATTCGATGGTCTTAAGCAAGCTCTCAAACTCTTGTTTCGTGAGACCTTGCGAAAAAAATCCGATGAATGTAACCACATCGTCTTTCATAATCGATGCGATAAATTCCGCGCGTATCTCGTGATACCCAGTAACAATAACGACTCCTCTACCACCATGAGAGAGGGTTTCCTTCAATACCTGTTCCATTAACGCCCCTCCTAAATTTGTTGAAGCGTACAATCAGTAGGATTACCTTCGACAATTGTTTGAACGACAGGTTGACGCAGGCGATGATCACTCGTCCATTCAAGGTAGGTAACTTTTACAATGATCTTAGGAGAAACCCAATTGACACCTGATTGTTGAGGGCCATCAATAACTTGTGGCGTCGCTTCTTGTAGTGATTCGATTGTTGAAGAAAAGTCTGCGATCTCATCGCTCTTCAGCTTCCCCGTCCCAGCACTTCCGATATAGCGTAATTTCTTATCAGAGTCGTACAAACACAACAACAACGTATTGACTGATTTCCCTCGAAACGTGACACCGCACACAAGAGCATAAATGTCTTTGTAATTCTTGATCTTCATCCAATTTGCACTTTTTCCATTGATTACATAAGGGCTGTTAACATCTTTACATACGATGCCTTCCATTCCTTTTTCTTTGATCACCTCGTAGAGCTGGTTACCATCCTCGTGATTTTGAACGATTCTTATCGAATTGTTTTCTTCGAGACCATTCTTTAAAAGAGCGAGCCGTTCAAACAATGGACGTTCGTTAACCCATTCACCATCCCAATAGACAACATCAAAAATCATATAGAAGATCGGGTTCGATCCAACACCTCTTGCGATTTGGTGGTCTTTTTTTAGTCGGTCTCTGCGCATGACATCATGAAAAGAAGGTTCACCTTTTTCGTTTAGAGCTACGATTTCACCATCAAAAATAAATGACTTCGCCTTTACTAAATCCGGCAGATCGTGTAGCTCGGGGTACGTATTAGTACGTTCGTTAAGAGAGCGGTTAAAAAGCGTTAACTCTTGTTCGAAATAGGCTAAAACCCGCACGCCATCCCACTTCACCTGAGCAAGATAAGAAGGTGGAATCGTGGTAGAAGATACTGGTTCAAATGGTTTGATCGGTTTCATTTTAAGTCCTCATTTCACGTGCCTATGCGAGCATGCTAGTTCGCTTCTTTTTCTTTCTTTTTCTTCACAGATACTTTTTTCTTCTTTTGCTCTGACTTTGCCTTTGAGCCAGTATCCGCCGGCTCTAAACTAGCCTGAAGGGCATCCATCAGATCAACAACATTCTTCTTTGGTTTTTCTTTCACGACTTTAATATCATCACCAGATATCTTACTCTGAATCAGAGCCATGATGGCTTCTCGTCGCTCGTCTTTGTATTGAGAAGGATCGAATTCAGTTGTTAGCTGTTCGATTAACTGCTGCGCCATCGTTAATTCTTTCTTACTTAAATCCATTTCTTCTGGTAAATCAGGTACATGATCTAATTCACGCACTTCATCAGGAAAATACATCGTTTCCATCATCAATCCATTTTTGTATACACGAACGGCAGCGAGGTGTTCCTTTGAACGTATCGTAATTTTTGCAATACCGATCCTTCCCGACGCTTCCATTGCTTTTTTCAATAGGGTATAGGGCTTGCTGCCATTTTCGTTCGGTCCTATAAAATAGGAGCGGTTGAAATACACGGGGTCGATGTCATCTAGTTCGACAAAGTCCACAATTTCGACAGACTTGTTTTTTTCTTGAGCGAGCGCTTCGATCTCGTCTCTTTCGATGATCACGAACTTACCGTCTTCATACTCGTAGCCTCTCACGATTTCATCTGATTCAAGTGCTTTTTCACAGTGAGGACATGTTTTCTCATATTTTATCGGCGTATGACACTTCTCGTGAAGGTAGCGCATTTTGATATCTTTATTTTCTGTAGCGGAATATAGCTTTATCGGAATATTAACCAACCCGAAGCTTATCGAGCCTTTCCACATCGTATGCATGATATTCAATCCTTTCAGCTTCTCTATACTGTTAGAATGTCTCATGAACGATAAAGCATGCAGAGAAAAGGTTGGGATTCGGTTGCACATAGAATGAAAGAGGAGTCGCATGTACCAGTCATAGAGGTTTATTGTCCAAAAAACAAATTTATTAGCCAAACATCCATTTTATTGTCCAAATTCTCGATTTATTGTCCAAATATCCGTTTTATTAGCCAAAGTAAAAAACCTCCTTCGAAAAGGAGGTTTGGAGAAGGTCCTATGAAGTCATATACTGTCCGCCGTTAATGTGGATGGTTTGCCCCGTCATATAGGAAGAGTCGTCGGAACCAAGAAGCACATAAGCAGCAGCGAGTTCTTCTGGCTGTCCAGGGCGTCCCATCGGTGTATTCGTTCCAAAGTTCTTCACCTTATCTGCTGAAAAAGTGGATGGGATCAATGGTGTCCAAATTGGCCCGGGAGCAACGCTATTCACACGGATACCTTTTCCTACGAGCGATTTTGCCATGCTCCTTGTAAAGGACGTGATTGCACCTTTCGTACTCGCATAGTCGATCAGCTGTTCGTTTCCTTCGTAAGCTGTTATGGAAGACGTGTTGATGATTGCGCTACCCTTTTTCAAATGAGGGAGAGCGGCTTTTGTTAGATGGAACATGGAAAACACGTTCGTTCGGTACGTTTTCTCAAGTTGTTCTGCAGTAATATCCTCTAACCCTTTCTGAGGATGCTGTTCGGCTGCGTTGTTAATCAGGATATCAAGGGTGCCATAAGCTTCGATCACTTGGTTGATCACGCTTTGACAAAATGCTTCATCACCGATATCACCCGAGAGCAGAAGGCATTCAGCGCCATGCTCCTCGATGAGTTTTTTCGTGTTTTGAGCATCTTCTTCTTCATCTAAGTAAACGATTGCGAGATTAGCTCCTTCTTTCGCATAGGCGAGAGCGGCAGCTTCACCGATCCCACTGTCACCACCCGTAATGAGAGCAACTTTATTCGTAAGCTTGCCAGACCCTTTGTAATCCCAGTTTTCAATCAATGGCTTTGGATTCATTTCTTCTTGTGAGCCTGGTTGATGGTTTTGATGTTGAGCTGGTTGACCATCCGTTTGTTTAAAATCTGGTCGCATAATCAGATCATCTCCTCAAGAATAATTTTACCTATGGTAGTGATTACCATTCCTGTTAGTTTTCAAACATTGCTTCTATCATGTAGGAATCAGTATTTCATGATAAACTAGAACAAGTATAAGTAGTCAGTGAGGGAACGCCATGGAAAATGATAAACAGTTTGAACAACAACTCGCAGCATTTTTAAAAGATAGCCAGCCAAAAATTGTTCAAAAGTGGCTAAACATCGCAAAGCTCTCGAAAGAAGATCCTTACTACGAGGAAATCATAAATAACGGAAAACGTACGGTAGAATTGATTTCTCATTATATTTTGACAGAAGATGAAAGTTGGATCGTTACGCTAACCAAGAAAATCGCAACGGAGCGTATTCAAGCGAATGTGAATATAGGTGAATTCGTAGCGAATATTAATTCAGGTCGTTCAGTGGTGATTTCTGTATTGAATGAATCGGAATTCAATCGCGACGATCTATCGAGAGCATTAGATAAGGTCAATGATTATTTTAATTCTTACCTTTACCATTCAGTGACCGAATATACGAAGCAAAAAGATAGTATCATTCAAGATAAGAATTTGTTTATTAAAGAGATGCACAGCGATCGACTTACGATCCTTGGACAGTTAGGGGCTAGCTTCGCTCATGAATTTCGTAATCCTCTCACATCGATAAAAGGGTTTCTCAAACTTTTAGAAGGACAGCAGCATGAGACGCTGAGGAACCACTATTTTGAAATTATCAATGAAGAAATGAATAATCTTGAAGAAAAAGTTCGTCAATTTTTATTCCTTTCAAAGATGCGTGGAATCGACGATACGCCGTCGAAGGTGAACATGACTAGTTTGCTCGAGTACTCTGTCGAAGTGTTATACCCGAGGTTCCTTGAATCGAATATTGAAGTGATCACAACGGTTTCTAAAGAATTGTTCGTTTGCGGCGTTGAGGAACAGCTTAAACAAGTTGTTCTAAATATCATGATAAACTCGATAGAAGAATTGAGTGAGAACGATCAAGAGTCACGAAAGATAGTGGTCGAGGGGTTTAAGGAGGGTGAGTGGGTTATCACTCAAATTACGAACAACGGCGAGCCGATCCCTTCTCATCTCGTTGAAAGTATATTTGAGCCTTTTATTAGTACGAAGGAGCTCGGAACAGGCCTTGGGCTCTCGGTTTGCAAACAAATTATTGAAAAACACAATGGAACCATCTCTGTGCGTTCCAATGAAGATGAAACAACATTCGTAATTAAACTACCAGAAAATTGTTGACAGAGGAAGAAATGAATAGTAGCTTTAAGATTATAATATGAAATGCTTATAGTCCACTAGGGGAGTCATTCACATGACTGAGACAGGAAAACCTGGACCCTTTGAACCTGATCTGGTTAGCGCCAGCGGAGGAAAGTGGAGACGGATGCATAACGCAACCGCTCCATTTTTGGAGCGGTTTTTGTTTTGCTTCAAAAATGTTGATGTTCGTGCATGTGAGCTCCTTTCCTCTTCATCAGGCGGATGATAAGCGGAAAGGAGTTTTTTATGTTGTTTACTGATCAAATTAGAAGAGAAGCAGAACCAATTTTTGAGGCCATTTACCAACATCCGTTCGTGAGGGGCATCGCTGAAGGAAAGTTGGGAAAAGAGCAGCTTATTCATTATGTGAAGCAGGATTTCGAGTACTTGAATACGTTTGCTCGTATTTATGGGATTGCACTATCGAAATGTGAAAAGAGAGAGGAGATGGAATTCTTCAATGAACAAATCTCATTTGTTTTAAACAGTGAAGTTCACCCTCATACGAACTTCTGTAACGTGGCAGGCGTGACGTACGATGAATTGCAAGGATTTCCGCTCGCCCCAACTGCCCATCATTATACGAGACACATGCTCGATGCAGCTCATTCTGGATCATTAGGTGATATTGCTGCCGCTCTACTTCCTTGTCCATGGACGTATCAAGAGATCGGACAGCGACTGATTGAAGACCTTTCTCCAAGGAAAGATCATCCATTTTATGATTGGATTACATTTTACGGTGAAAAAGAGATGGTGTCCGTAACAGATCAGCTTAGGGAAATTGTAGACGAACGAGCTAAATCAGCTACGGAGGCTGAGCTTAAGAGGATGAGAGACCTTTATATTCAAAGCTGTCAACTTGAGTATGGTTTTTGGGAGATGGCATATACGATTGAACAGTGGCCTGTTCCAATCCTGGAGGAAGAGCGGATATGAAAAGGTTGAAACTTTCAGATATTCTGATCACCATTGTCATCGCACTTGTTTTTGGTATCATTTATAAACTCTGGGGCCCCGTTTATAACCTTGTAAAACCATTTGGCCTACATGTTGGGGACATCGTATATGGCATGTGGTTTATAGCAGGAACAGTCGCAATGTTGATCTTACGAAAGCCAGGTGTAGCACTGCTTGCCGAAACTGCAGCGGCTTCAGGTGAATTCCTAGTCGGCTCAGAGTATGGTCTCTCTGTTCTTCTATATGGAATCGTTCAAGGTCTTGGAACTGAACTTGTCTTTGCGCTGTTTAGATATAAGCGCTACACGGCATTTGTAGCTGCTCTTAGTGGAATTGCAGCAGCTGCAGGTTCCTTGATCATGGATGTAGCTTATGGTTACATTTTAGATCTCGCACTGTGGAACTTGCTATTATTGATCTCAGCTCGAGTTCTTGGTGGTATACTGATTGCCGGAATCTTTGCTTACTTCCTTGTGGAAGCTCTTGAAAAAACAGGGGTGACAAGCCTTGTAAGACCTGCTAGTCATGAGGACTTCAAAGCATTGGATAAGTAAGGAGGCAGCTTATGAGAGTAGGAGTGACGAATCTTAGAGTGAAATATGCAGGAGCATCTGAGCTCCTTTTTAATGACCTTACACTTCATATCGAAAAAGGGGAAAAGGTGCTTTTACTAGGACCTAGTGGCTGTGGAAAATCAACGTTGCTTCAAGTATTATCCGGACTCATCCCAGCGGCAGTACCAGTCCCAATGAAAGTGGAAGAGAAGATGATTCCTGAATCGACAGGGTATGTGTTTCAAGATCCTGACGCACAATTTTGTATGCCTTACGTTGATGAGGAAATGGCTTTTGTTTTAGAGAACCGTGCTATCCCTAGAAGCGAGATGAAGGGATTGATCAATACGTACCTCGATAAGGTTGGGTTACATTTTGATGATCCTCATGTTGAAATCGCTACGCTCTCTCAAGGAATGAAGCAAAGGCTTGCTATTGCATCCGTTTTATCTTTAGAACCAGATGTCCTTTACTTGGATGAGCCTACCGCTCTTCTAGATCCTGAAGGGACGAAGGACGTATGGGAGACGATAAAGAAGATCGATGACGATCAAACGATGGTAATCGTAGAACATAAAGTTGATCATGTCATCGATTTTGTAGATCGCGTTGTTCTTTTCGACGATAGCGGAACAATACTTGCAGATAGTGATCCTGAAACGATTCTTTCTTTTTATAAACATAAGATGAAGGAATTCGGAATTTGGTACCCTGGTATTTGGAAAGAACACGAGCATGGCTTGAAAAGGGAGACGAAAAACGCCCTCTCTGTTATGACCATTGAGGATTTAAAAGGCTTCAAAGGGAAGAAGTGTCTTGTAGAACTTCCTGAAGCCGTGATCCATGAAGGTGAGTGGATCGTCATCACTGGCGAGAATGGAGCCGGGAAAAGTTCTCTTCTCCTTAGTATCATGCAAGTGTTGAAAACAACGGGAGATGTACATGTTGACGGTAAAGCGTTGCACTCTATAAAAGAAGCTAGAGAAAAACTAGCGTTTGTATTTCAAAATCCAGAATTTCAATTTGTTACGAATTCGGTATATGATGAGTTAGCATATTCGATGTCTGAGGACGTTCAGAATCGAGTCACGACCTGGCTTCAGAACTATGAGTTGTTAAACCATCAACATCAGCATCCTTATCAGCTCTCGACAGGACAAAAGCGCAAGCTGAGTGTTGGAACGGCATTGTTTGGAAACCAACGGATCCTATTGTTAGACGAGCCAACCTTTGGACAGGATGCAAAGAATACCTTTAAACTACTGGAGTATTTCGAGGATTTACGGTCAAAAGGGATCACCATCATGATGGTTACTCATGACCCAAATATCGTAGAAACGTACGCGACGAGAGAGTGGATCATCTCGAAAGGGAGAAGGGTATCTGATCGTAACGTGAATCGAGGAGAGGAGGCTGTCGTTCATGCAGTTGACTCTTGATTACAATGAAACGTGGTTACATCGCATGAATCCTGCCTTTAAGCTCGTCTTTTTTCTTTTCTTGTTTTTAGGGCTGTTGTTTATTCATAATCCGAACATCATCACGTATGTAACGCTGCTCCCGCTCATTCTTGTGGCGTTCTTTACAGGACATAAAAGAAAGCTATTGTTAATCTTGATGATTCCGTTTCTTCTTTTGTTTGTATCTAGCTCATCAAGCATGATCTTTTTTGGACAGGGTACGACGACGTGGTGGAAGTGGGGACTCATTCATATTACGGAAGAGAGCTTTTACAGAGGTCTTCATATTGGATTCCGAGCACTTAACTTTGCATTGCTCGGTTTGATCTTTGCTCTTACGACAAGACCTGTCCTGCTATTTTACTCATTGACTCAGCAGCTGAAAGTCCCGCCTCGGTTTGCATATAGCTTTATGGCGGCAGTTCGAATCCTACCGATGATGGTGGAAGAGTTTCAACAGCTTAAGAATGCGCTGTTAGTTCGTGGAGTAAAGAAAGAGAAAGGGTGGAAGAGGATTACGCAATCCATCACGTTGTATGCTGTACCGCTTTTATCCCAAAGTATTCGGAGAGCGCATCGAATAGCAGTGGCGATGGAATCGAAGCAGTTCCACAATGGAAAACGAACGTATTATTATGAGACCCGTTTATCAAAATTCGATGGACTGTTTGTTCTGTACATCGTCCTAGGAGTAGTGACGATGGTCTGGTTAGGGTTAGAAGTCCCCACATATGAAATTACAGATGTGAGAAATTCAGACTGAAAAACAAAACTGCCGAGCAATAGGCAGTTTTGTTTTTTTGATCAAAAAAAGCAGGCTGATCGTTCAGCCTGCTTGATTTTTATAGATGATCACTGCTCTTTGAATACTGATGTTTCCCTTTTTCACGGTTTATTTCTTTTTGATCATTTTTCAGCATTCGCTTCGCATTATGATCCACTGGCTTTTTATTATTGTCTGTCGTATTAGGCACGATATTCCCTCCCTGGACCCATAGTTTAAATCACTACTTTTAGGGTACACAGTTGAAGGAGATACTATGTAGCATACAATTTACTTATTTAGGAAAAATAAGGCAAGTGTACCTGGGCCTGAGTGAGAACCGATCGTGGCACCAACTTCAGTGATGATGAAGTCTTGTCCGCCGTACTTTTCTTGAATCGCTTCTTTTAGTTTTTCAGCACTTTCAAGGTCATCACCATGTGAGATACCGATCACCTGAGATTGAAGGTTCACACCGCGTTCTTCCATGATTTCAACCATCCGCTTGTACACCTTGCTCTTTCCACGGACTTTTTCGATCGGAACGAGTTTTCCATCTTCCACATGGAGGATCGGCTTTATTTTTAACATGCCGCCAAAGAAAGCAGATGCTTTACTCACTCTGCCACCTCTTTGTAGGAAGTCGAGATCATCTACAGTAAAGATGTGTTCCATATGGTCGATGTATGATTCGTTAAGGCTTTCGAGTATCTCTTCAACGTTCTTTCCTTGTGCTGAAAGTTCTGAAGCGTGGATCGCCATCAGCCCGTATCCAAGAGATGCGCCTCTTGAGTCAACGACTTCCATTTTGACATCAGGGTATTCTTCTTGGACTTCATTTTTGATTACGGCTGCAGATTGGTACGTTCCAGATATACCTGATGAGAGGCCGATATAGATGAACGGCTGACCTTCTTTCGCGAACTTTGTAAATGTTTCTTTGATGCGAGCCGGAGGGATTTGAGAGGTCTTCGCTAATTTTCCATCTCGTAACGCAGTGTATAGCTCTTTCGATTTGATCTGTTCTCGGTCGAAATACTCTTTCTCTTCTAAAATAACAATGAGAGGCATGATTTCGAGGTTGTGCTTTTGCACTAACTCCTCTGGAAGATCAGAGGCACTATCTGTAATGATTTGTACACTCATTAAGAACCGTCCTTTCATAATTATGATACAGGCTAGTTTCTTAAAGTTTATCCCTAGAATCGTTTAAAATCAATGATTATATCGTAAAGTAAGTGCTTGATCGGCTTTACTTGAATAACACTTAAATTTGATGTTGTCGAACTGTGCCGAAAGCCTTACAATAAATCTTGCTAATGAAATAAAATCAATCGTCCTTTTTCATCAAGAAGAGGCAGTTACAGAAAAGGGTGTTAACATGGAAGAAGTAAAGAAAATAATTATTATCTTATTAGGAGCAATTCTAGGAGCAGTATCACTAAATTTATTTCTCATCCCAGCAAACGTATATGCTAGTGGTTTTACCGGTCTTGCCCAGTTGATTTCGAGCGTGTTGAACGATTATACGCCGATCCATATCTCAACGGGTATCTTGCTATTCTTATTAAATATTCCTGTTGGCATTCTAGGTTGGAAGAAGGTAGGAAAAGCGTTTACGCTATACAGTTTGATCAGTGTTGGCCTTACAACATTGTTTCTTGAAATAATTCCTGTTCAAGCTCTCTCAGAAGACATTCTTCTTAACGCAGTATTCGGAGGAGCACTCGCCGCGATCGGAATCGGCTTTACGTTAAAGTGGGGTGCTTCAACCGGGGGAATGGATATCGTCGCTATGATTCTTTCTAGAATGAATGACCGTCCGATCGGTACTTACTTTTTTAGTTTGAATGCTTTGATCATTTTAACAGCAGGTATGCTGTATGGTTGGGAGAAAGCACTCTATACGCTCGTTACCTTGTATGTTTCTTCTCGTGTGATCGATGTCATCCATACTCGTCATGAAAAACTAACGGCGATGATCGTCACTTCTAAAGGGAATGAGCTGCAAAAAGCAATCCATGACAGGCTTGTACGAGGAATTACAAAGCTTCCTGCGAAAGGCGCATATCGAGGCGAAGATAAAGAAATGCTTATGATGGTCGTTACACGTTATGAACTTTATGATCTCGAACATATCATCAATGATATCGACCCTCATGCGTTTACGAACATTGTCAATACTGCAGGTATTTTTGGGTTTTTCCGAAAAGACCACTAAATAAAATTCCCCGGGATGTCCCGGGGAATTTCTTTATGCGTTATTCGTAATGATTTCTTTTACTTCTGGGAGCAAGCTGTCCCATTCTGCCTCAGGCATTTTGTTGATCGTGATGAAATCTTGATAGCCAAATACATTGTCGACACCATCTAACTTCAGTAGTTCAGCAGCTACTGGATGATCAGGAGTGTCATTCTTCTTAAAAGAATGACTGGATGAGCCTTCAAAAAGGTTCTTGTCAGCTGTGATTTTAATCGCATTTGGGTTTGGTGTATGATCTACTCGTAATTGCATAATAAGCCTCCTTTTCTTAACTTCTACTAGTGTACCAAAATTCTCTCTTAGCATAAATCAATTATGACGAGAAAGTGAAACCATATCGCTTAGAAATAATATCGTGAAACCCAAGTGAATTATAAAGATGTTTCGTAACAGCATTATTTATCCCGGTTTCAAGTTCAATGCCCGTGATTCCTTCGCGTTCAGCCCAGTAGATCACATGTAATAAAAGCCTTCGACCGATACCCTGATTTCTTGCTTCTGGATCCACGAATAATTCATTCAACCATAAGTAAGGACCGCCATTTGCGACACTCACTCCCATATTAAAAAACGCAACGCCAAGTATCTCGTTATCATCTTCTGCAACAACGATTCTAGAAGCCGTATCTTCGCTTATCGCAAGTTTTGCTCCTTTGATTAATTTCTCATAACTTCCTTCGCGATCGGCATGCGTGATCTGCTTCATGAGTAGTTTCGCTACTTTTTCGATCACATCATCCTCGACTTGGCTAGACAACTGGTAAACGTTCATTCCCGCTCCACCTCCGTGTAATTGTTTCGACTCTTTCATGGAAGAACCCTTGTTAAAGTAAATTAATATTATTTCTAATAATTTCTAAATAATTGAAACATTATGGCATTCTCATTCGTCTATATAGAGGAAAGGAGAATGACGAATGAATCTTCTTTTTTCTTGGAGTTCTGGAAAAGATAGCGCATTAGCTCTTTATGACATCATGACAAATGAAAAGATCCATCTTGATGGCCTGTGGACCACGATCACTGCTCCAAAAGAAATGATCTCTTTTCATGGGGTAACGGTGAATTTACTAAAGAAACAGGCCGAAGCGCTACAACTTCCACTAACGATTACAAATCTACCAGATAATTGTTCAAACAACCAGTATGAAATGATCATGAAGCAATCCTTCGAGCGGTTTATCCTTAGGGGAATCGAAGGGATTGCATACGCTGATCTATATGTAGAAGAGATCCGAAACTATCGGGAACAGCTTTTAAAGAAAAGTGGCCTAATGGGGGTGTTCCCTTTATGGCGAAATTCAACCATAGATACGGCAGAACGTTTTATAGAGAGCGGATTTAAAGCGGTTATCACTACAGTAGATCATACGAAGATCGATCCCATTTGGATAGGGAGACCTTTCGATCACACCTTTCTTTCTAGTTTGTGTGATGAAGTTGATCCTTGCGGTGAAAATGGGGAATTTCATACGTTTGTATATGATGGACCAATCTTTGCAAATGCCGTTTCGTTTTCAATTGAAGGCATGATCGACAACGATCCATACATAACTGCACGACTTCAAGGGGAGTAAGATTAAAAATCAATAAAGAAAGGGGCGGTATCATTGCCAGTACTCGTCTGTTTTGGGGACTGTTTAACAGCAAGGGAAGTTGATGAGAAAGGAAATGAACGGCTTACATCTCTCATAAGAAACGAATTAGAGGAATGGATCGTGATCAATGCTGGTTCTTCTTCAACGACTCGAGAAGGAGTTTCACGATTTCAAACAGATGTATTAAGCTATCAGCCTGATTTTGTCACGATCTTTTTTGGAACACAGGAAGCTTGCATAAATAAGGAAAGTAATCTCCTCGAATATGAGAAAAACATCGGGTATATGCTGAACAATTTGCCGAGAGAGCGCGTCATTCTGATATCGCCTTCACCGATTCGAGCAGAGGAGAACGCTTCTGTGACCAATCATAAGATCGAAGGATACGCAGATAAGATTAAGTCCCTTTCACAAAAGTTTAATACGAAACACATCGATCTATGGTCGATCATGAAAGAACACAAAGCGCAGGAATCCCTGTATGAGAAAGACGGTGTTCAGTTAAACAGGAAAGGATATAAGCTGTTAACGAGTGAACTGTATAAAGCACTAGGCGTTCGATCTTCTTTTAGGAGAGCGCTGAAATTATTTTAACGAAGAAAACCCGGCAGCAGCCGGGTTCTTTTTGCTTTTAAAAGGGTTTGTTGGAAGATTCTTGACTAAGTTCTTGAATGGTTTGTTGGTATGCAGTAAGCTGTTCTTTCTCTGCTGATGTCGATTGATGGAAAGCAGCAGATAAATTGTTTTTGGCTACTTCGATTTGCTGCTGGAGACCTTGTTGACCGCTTGATGCAAGCTGCTCAGCGTTTTCAACGGCTTCTCTAGCAAGTTGAAAGTATCGGTTGCCCATTTACTCACCACCCGATAGACGTTCTTGTTCTACCTTTTTACGTTCCTGACTGCTCATGCTCGTCAGATCACGCGGGTCGTCATGTGCAACCGCTCGATCTGCTCCTGCTCTTGCCATTCTTTGCTTTTGTTTGCTGTTCTTACCCAAAAGAAATCCCTCCCTTTGTCACTAGGATGAGTCCTTTTTGTAGTAATTATGCAGTCATCACCTGCGTGATTTCGTGATATAGAGCATAAAAAAAGACAGCTTTTATAAAAGCTGTCCTGTACGGTGTGAAGATAAGTTAAGACGTTCTTCTAGATAGACCGCGATTCCGTCTTCTTCATTTGTTACGGTGATTTCATTCGCAATATTTTTAAGTTGATCGATTGCATTGCCCATGGCAACACCTGTCCCGGCATATTCGATCATCTCAAGATCGTTATCTTCATCGCCGAATGCGATAACGCGCTCTTGAGGAACATTGAAGTGTTCGGCAAGTCGCTTTAGGCCAACCGCTTTGTTAAGTCCTATGCGTACGATTTCGATCACGTTCCACGGTGCTCCCCAAACACGATGCTCAATTGCTTCTGCATGATGAGTGTGTAACGTTTCTCTAAGCTGTGTGAGCTGCTCATCGTGAGGCAGAATCAGAAGAGACGTTGGATCATGATTTAAGTTCTTAAGAATCTCTCCAGTAACGATGGAGGACTCATTCATTATCATATTTTGAATGATTTGATCATCATGCTGATGAAGATATACATCGTCGATTACTTCTGCCATAATATTTTTCACCTTTATTTCATTGCAAGAAGAAACGATCGAATGCGCAGTCTTGAGATCAAGCGGTGTGTGATACGTACCGAATGATGAATCGAGCGGGTGATGAACAAATGCACCATTAAAGTTAATCATCGGGCTATCGAGTGAAAGCTCATCGTAATAGCGGGCGCTAGCTCGATACGGTCTTCCCGTTGCGATGGCAACGTGATGTCCTTGGTTTCGTGCTTCGCGGATCGCCGCTTTTGAGCGTTCAGAAATGTTTTTCTCTCCGTTTAACAACGTTCCATCAAGATCAATGGCGATAAGATGCGGTTTTGTTGTCATAGAAGCTCCTTTGAAAAGTGTCGTTAGTTTAAGCCTTTCTGGCTATACTGAATATTGTACATCGCTCCAAAACAAGTGTCTAACTATATTACAAAATTTACAATAAATTAAAAAGAAGGGTATGCCTGTTTGAGAATAGAATTACGAGGGTAAACCATTACTAACATTTTATTGGAGGTGCAGTCGATTATGACGAAAAAACAAACGTTACTTCTTTCAAGTATTGCAGCAGCTAGTACAATCGGCATTTCTTCTTACTTATTGAAAGATAAGGAGAAGAGAGCAAAGTTGAAAACGAAAGCCAAAGATATTCGCCATCAAGTATCCAAAAAATTCAGTGATGGTCTTCCTGTTGAAAAAGCAGGAAATCCAACGCCTCCAGATAAAGCATACGATAGTGGAGATAGCAAGATGGTTTATGAAGGGTCCCAGTTTCCTACGCAGTACTACAACAAACTTGAAAACATGAAATCGGTAGAAGAGAGCAACGAAAAGCAACTCAATAAATAAGATTGAACATGCAGGCAAATGCCTGCGTGTTTTTTTTTGAAAATGGAGCAAAAAATTTACTAATACTTTCCTTGAATGGTAGGATTAATAGAGATGAACGATAAAGGGGCTATGTACATGATTACGATACAAAATGAGTTGATGGAAAATATCCCAGTGTTACATATAGTCGATGCGAATCTCTCTAAAGAGAAGCTGCCTCTCGTGATGTTTCAGCACGGTTTTACAAGTGCAAAGGAACACAATCTCCACATTGCATACTTGTTAGCTGAGGAAGGATTCAGGGTCGTACTTCCTGATGCTGTCCATCACGGAGAACGTGAAAAAAACCTCTCAGAAGAAAAGAGGCAGTATGTATTTTGGGATATTGTCATTCAGAGTTTGAATGAACTCGATTACATAAGGCAGCATCTAATTAGCCGAAACCTCGTACAAGAAGAGAGAATCGGTATGTCAGGCACATCCATGGGAGGAATCCTTACCTTTGGTGCTTTGACACAGTACTCCTGGATTAAAGCAGCTGTTTCATTGATGGGATCACCTTCCTATTTTAAGTTAGCAAATGCACAGATTCATTATTTGAAAGAAGAAGGGTTCAGTCTCCCGATTTCTGAAGAAGAGATGAAGAGACAGATCGAAGGACTGCAAGAATATGATCTTTCTCTAAAAGAAGAAACATTGCGTGGTCGCCCTCTATTGATGTGGCATAGTACAGTGGACAAAGTAGTGCCTTACACCCTTACGTATGATTTCTATCATCAAATTAAAACGCATTACGAGGGCAACGAGCAAAACTTAAAGTTTGTAAAAGATGAAACTTCTGGTCATAAAGTTTCGCGCGAAGCTGTGCTCGAATTAGTGGAGTGGTTTAAAACTCATTTGTAGCAATAAGTGCTTTTCGGTTTAAGTTAAAACTCAGTTTGTTATAATAGTATGTGGATGACGTATGAAAGGAGAATGAAGATGGCAGATCAAGCAACGAAAGATAAATTGCTCGAAGCTCTTGAGAACGTAATCGACCCTGAGCTTGGAATCGATATTGTAAATCTAGGTCTCGTCTACGATGTAGATTTAGATGAAGAAGGCAATGCGCACGTTACGATGACGTTGACTGCAATGGGATGCCCACTAGCAGGTACGATTGTCAACGACGTAAAACGTTGTCTTTCAGATGTTGAAGAAGTGAATGACGCAGAGGTTGATATCGTGTGGAATCCACCTTGGACAAAAGACAAAATGTCCCGTTATGCTAAGATTGCACTTGGCATTACGTGATAACATGAAGAAGGAAGAGGGCTCACCCTCTTCCTTTATTTATTCAGTTCTTTCTACAACGACTTCATCGCTGACCATCGTCCACATCGCCGGATCCTCCATGCCGAGTCTCCAAAGCGCTACTCCTTGAATGCCGAGTTGGTCTGCGAGATTAATCTTCGCCCTGATGCTTTCTTCGTTTTCAAACCACACCTCATGCTTATTCCCTTCATCGTCCGTATATGTGAAGTAAGGCGTTTTACGCTCCTCATCAAACTTTAATTCTGCATTATATTTCTTCTTTAATTTCATTGCCATATCATACGTTACATAAGTGCTTTTATCTTTATCAAGATTAAAGTCAAATCCAAATACAGAAACTGCAGCCACGAGTTTTTCAGGAGGAATTCTCGTTTTCGCATACTTCATCACTTTATCCATCCATCCTGCAGTTACCGCAGGTCCAGCAGGACTTCCTGGCCATCCGAATTCGTTATACAGCATAACGATAAATTGGTCAACAGCACTTCCGATCTCCGCATAATCAAACGGGTCAGAGAATGGATTTGCAGGTTCGTCAGATGCGCGTGAAGGTACGCTCGCTGAGAAGAAGTAGCCTTTCTTATTCATCTCCTCTCCAATCGTTTTATAAAGAAGTGAAAGCTTTTCTGAGTCTTCGATGTACACATCTTCAATATCGATGTCAACACCATCAAAGTTATATTTTTCCACAAGCTTTACGAGATTTAGCGCAAAAGCTCTTCTATTTTCTTCGCTGGAAACGAGCTTCTGAACCACTTTTTTACTCGGTTCAGTATCTCCCTTTTTATATAGAAGATTATGAACGACGGGCATGATCTTAATGTTTTGCTCATGAGCGAGCTGCACGAGTTTAGCGATTTCTTTATCTGTGAACTTACCAAACTTTTCTATCTTCGTTGGGTTTTCCTGACTGATTCGAAACAGAAACAGCGCGAGTTGAGATAGGGAAGGCCGATGAGACACAAACGATTTATAAGAAGAAGGAAGCTGAGGACCTTCTTCAAGTGTATAATAGCCTATGATACGAGAGACTGGCTTATCATCGCCATACACTTTAAACTCAACGACACCATCAGAAATCCAACCTTCCGTCCCATCATAAAGCTCAACTTTGTACCAATTGTCACGAATCCCATTAACAGCAAGTCTTGCGCCAGAACGCATTTGAGTAATGACGTTATACCCTTTCCCAGGTCCCGTTCTTACATTTGCACGATCAGTTCGTGTAACAACTTCGGTATACATAGGAATCTTCAACTTTTGGCCAATGGTCAATGAATCCGCTTCAAGGTTATTTAATGTAAGGAGACTTTTCACCGTCGTATTGTATTCGTTCGCAATCTGGTAGAGGCTATCTCCAGCTTTCACCGTATAATCCAATCGGTATGAGCGGCTGCGTCCTTCAGGAATGTCAAGCTGCTGACCAACATAAATAATATTGGTTCGTAGCTGGTTTTCTTGCTTGATTTCGTCGACAGGGACGCTGAATCGATCGGCGATTGTTAAAAGTGTGTCTCCTCTTTGGACTTCATACGGCGTAGAATCTGTAGGAATCCGGAGCATCTGTCCGACGTAAATGATGTTCGAAGGAAGTCCGTTACGTTCTTTAATTTCACTCACGGGCCGATTATGAGAATCAGCAATCGACAACAACGTATCGCCGGGCTTAACCATATAGTGGCTCTCAGGCATATTCATCACTCCTTTCCATTCACATATAAGTAGCATCACTATCACTCTATTCAGTTCGATGGGCAATCATTCAACGTTTATTCCAATGGATGGATGAGTTCTTTGTTACAATGAAATCAATTGATAATAAAGGAGTGGAGATCAAGATGGTTGAAAGAAGAAAACCACTACCAGTACAAGATGCCATAGAAAAAGTCATGGCTTTATCTTACGAAAGTCAAATTGAGACGGTCCCCCTTTCTGAGAGTGACGCAAGGCATCTAGGTGTTGATTTAAAGGCAGATCATGATGTGCCTCCGTTCGATCGCTCTCCCTACGATGGTTTTGCCATTCGAGCTGAGGATACCAATGAAGCGAGTCAGGAAAATCCTGTTCGATTAAAAGTGGTCGAAGAGATCGGTGCAGGAACAGTTGCGAAGAAAACTCTTAATCGTGGCGAAGCAATTCGAATCATGACGGGTGCACCGATACCGAACGGTGCTACAGCAGTGATCATGTTCGAACTCGTTCGTGAAGATGCCCCGTACATTTACATAAAGCGAAACGTTAACAAAGGCGATAACATATCTAAACAAGGTGAAGATGCATCAAAGGGAGAAGTACTTTTAGAACGTGGAACAGTCATATCTCCTGGTGTTAAAGCACTACTCGCTACGTTCGGTTATGCAGACGTACCGGTAGTAAAAAAGCCTGAAGTAGGGATTTATGCAACGGGTACTGAGCTCCTTGATCCGAATGAAGCATTACAGCCTGGAAAAATCAGAAACAGCAACGCCCCGATGGTCGAAGGACAGATCAAAGCTGCAGGCGGGCTACCAACATATTTTGGGGTGCTAGAAGATGACTTTGAGAAATGTTTCTCTTCCGTGAAGAGAGCTCTTGAAGAAGTTGATATTCTTATAACAACAGGCGGAGTATCTGTAGGGGACTATGATTATTTACCGGCTATCTATGAGAAGTTAGGAGCGACGGTTCTCTTTAATAAAGTAGGCATGAGACCCGGCAGCGTAACGACGGTTGCCGAGTGGAACGGGAAAATTTTATTCGGACTATCTGGAAATCCTTCAGCTTGTTTCGTTGGATTCGAACTGTTCGTAAGACCGATTCTTAAGCGAGCACTTCTTTCGAATACACCATACCGTCTAAGAAGCAAAGCAGTGCTACAAAAGGATTTCCCTAAACCGAACCCTTTTACAAGGTTTGTTCGCAGTAAAACAGAAGAAGTAGAAGGAACCGTCCATGTGAAACCAACCGGTTTAGATAAATCCGGTAGCGTCACATCGCTTGCTGAAGCAAACGCGCTTACCGTTCTCCCTGGTGGGACACGAGGGTTTAAAGCAGGAGATGTAGTCGAAATCCTCCATCTTCGTGAGGGAGGATCCAGCCACTCATGAGTGCTGCGATTTTACAAGTCGTTGGGTACCAAAACAGTGGTAAAACGCTTTTTATTGAAACCTTCATTAAAGAAGCAAAGAACCGAGGGCTAAAGATAGGCGTCATCAAACACCACGGTCATGGAAAGCCGGACGTATATGATCGTAAAAAGGACACCGGCCGACACCGACATGCAGGAGCAGTTGTAACAGGTGTAAGTGGAGATGGGCTTTTGTCGATCAATGCTATGAACGAAAAGGAGTGGGAGCTTGAAAAAATCATATCCGTTTATTCTTCTTTTGAGCTCGACCTCATTATGATCGAAGGATACAAACGCCATCACTTTCCACGCGTCGTGATGCTAAGAGACCATCGTGATGATGGATTGCTCGTTGGTTCTATGATAAAAGCTATTGTCACACAGGGGTCGCAATTACCTAACACTCAAAGCTATCACGTGCAAGATATCAATAAATGCATCGATCATTTACTAGAGGAGTTACAAAATGGAGTATTATAAAATCACATCTCAAGAAATCGACGTTAATGAAGTTGTTTCAAGCGTCATTCACCCTGAGTCAGGTGCTGTGAATACGTTTATTGGAACTGTTCGTGAGTTTACTGGTCAAAAACAGACTGTCTCCTTACAATATGAAGCTTATCCATCTATGGCAGAGAAGCAGCTTTGTAGAATAGGGAGTGAAATTTCTGATCGATGGCCTGGTGTAAAAACATCGATCGTCCACCGAACAGGTAAGCTTGCGATTAGCGATATAGCCGTCGTCATCGCCGTCGCTTCTCCACATAGAGCAGAAAGTTATGAAGCGAGTCGGTATGCGATTGAGCGTATAAAAGAAATCGTACCTATTTGGAAGAAAGAATACTGGGTTGATGGGGAAGAGTGGATCGGTGATCAACTCGAACAAACCTCTTATCCAAACGGTCGACCAGAGGAGGAACGGCATGATTAAGGTATTGTTTTTTGCAGATCAACGAGAAAAAGTGGGAAAAGATCAATTGGAGTTTGATGGTGAAGGGATGAACATCCACGCTGTTAAGACCTATTTAGAGGAGAAATACCCTGCTTTAGCACTTGACCGTACAATGACAGCGGTCAACGAGGAATATGAAGAAGAAGAGGAACGTTTAATGGAGAAGAATGACGTCATCGCATTTATTCCTCCAGTTAGCGGAGGATAATAAAAAAACACCCGAACTGGGTGTTTTTTGTTTTAGAAAATAAGTACAAGTGCACCTGCAATAAAACAGTAGATCGCAAAATAAATGAGGTTTCCTCTTGCCATGATATTCATGAACCATTTTAAGGAGAAATAAGAAGCGATTAAGGAAAGCAGGAAAGCGACGATATACGGGATGAGCAGATCATCTAAACGTAGACGCTGGTCGGCTAGAATGTCACCGATACCAAAGACCATCGTTCCTACACTAACCGGAATGAACAACAAGAATGAGAAACGTAATGCAGTCTCTTGCTTCATCCCAACACCCATTGCGGCAACGATCGTTGCTCCAGAGCGGCTGATTCCAGGAATAAGTGCGATTGCTTGAGCGAAACCAACGATGAGTGCATCCTTCAAGTTAAGATCTTGATCGCCTTTTCCTCCACGAAGGTTTCTAATTAACCAGAGCGCAACACCTGTAATCAAGAGAGTGACGCCAACCGTTTTGTAATGACTTAAGTTTTCACCGATCAGGTCACCAAACAGAATTCCGAGTACAGCAGCAGGAATCGTACCGATGACCAAGTACACGATGAACATAAAGTCGTCTTTCGCGGCTTTGTTCTTTGACGTCATGTAACTCAAGCCATTCGTCGTTAACCTTATAAGGTCACGTCGGTAAATGATCAGTACTGCGATGAGAGAAGCGAAGTTCATAAGAACCTCAAAGCTTAACCCCTTTGTTTCTAAGTTGAAATATTCTTTTGCAATAACTAAGTGACCGCTCGAAGAGATTGGAATCGGTTCCGTGAAACCTTGAAGCAGTCCAAGTAATGCGTACTTTAGAAGTACCCACAATTCCATGATTTCTTTCCTCCAATAATTAAACGTCTATCTGACACATGTATCCATTAAACACCAGGCTTTCCAGTTTTGTAAAGACCTTGTTTCTACATAAAAAACTATTCGGTGTTGAATGCTGTTAAAGGGGGCGGTGTGAATAAGAGGAAGGAGGCTGTCAGATGGGTGGAGAAAATCGTCAATATACGCCAGGGCAAAAAGCTCCGAACAATGGGGTATATATTGAAATAGGTGAAACCGGAACGATGGTAAAAGACCCTAAACAGATTGAACTCAAAGCTGGTGAGGCTTTCCCTCAATGTTCGAATCAAAATCGTAAGTGGGCACGTGAGCCAAAACCACACCACTAAAAAAACAAGCGCCAGGCAGGCGCTTGTTTCTATTGTTCAGCTGAATCAGTAATGAGTCCATCACCTAAAACGATCGAAGCTGCTGAGATGATAAGCCCAAAGATAATTGCAGCCGCAAAATTGAATTGGCCGCCCTGCATGGATGCAAGTACGTAGAAGATCATGTTGCTAAGCAGGAATCCCCAAATAATTGCCCAGATATAGCGCACAGTATTTCACCCCATTTGTAAACGTATTCTACCGAACATCATACCATAAAGACAGGCTTTCGACACCTATCAATTTTAACGATTCATGACATAAATAATCCATGAAAGATAGGTTGCAAAGCTCGTCCATAAGAAATACGGAACGAGTAGCCAGCCTGCAAGCTTGTTCTGTCTACCGGCAAGAAAAATCAGAGCTAGGGATGTTAATGCTAAAAACAATGCATCGAGAAATGATGTGAACAGCTGATGCTGTTGAAATTGAAAAAAGCTGAACGCTTGGTTCAATAAATAGTTTATCGATAAGAGGGAAAGGTATTCACTATTTGGTCTTCCAAACCCGTTCGTCTGATAAACGATAGCAACGGAAAGGGAGATAAGACCGAATAATACTGCCCATATTCCACCGATCAATGCTCCGTTTGGTGTCCATTCAGGTTTCGCAAGACTGGTGTACCAATCTGCGTCGTAAGGAAACAGAAACCCCGAAAGGCTAAATAATCCATATGTAGCAAAAAATACTACTACTGTTGATTTTTTCATATTATCACCACCACAAACCTTTTACCCTTTTTGTTGTAATAATAAGCTCTATCATGAATCGATTCGGGGTGGCATACGATGTTGTAAGGGGGCATCGTTTGAAAATAGTGGTTCACTCCATAGAAAAAGACTATAAAATAGGCACATCTCCCTTTCTTCTAAGCTTATCCTGCATAGTGTATACAGAAAGATGTAAAAGGGCGAGGGGAGAGTATGTGTATTCGTAAACGAGTCTATCGATTAGACGGGGAGTGGACGATCGTTCTTGTCCCTGAAAAGCCTAACGGATTCGGCGTGTTCATTTTCGGAGACGTCTCACATTTTGTTGATGCCGATACAAGTTTTTGGCTTCAAAACTATACAAGAGCGAGTATCGTTGAAGAACTCCTGAATGCAGGCTATACCGTTTATACGAGCAATTTATATCGGCGCCACTGGGGTTCAGATAAAGCTGTTAGATTAGCAGAGCGGATTTATAAGCTCGTTCATAAACAGGAAATTTTAAATGGGAAAATTCATATTTTAGCTGAAGGAATGGGAGTGCTTGCAGCAAACGCCTTTCAACATAATAAAAGCAGCCGTATTCGTTCAGCTGCTTACTTGAATCCGTGTTTAAATGTGAAAGATCTCATTTTGCAAGAACAGAAGCACAAATTGTTTTATAAACGATTGATAAAAGAAATCGGTCTTGCATATGGAGTCGAGCGTGAAGATGTATTAGAAACTCTAGATGGGAAAGAAATTGCGATCGCTCGTTGTCCAGTTAAGATATGGCATCATTCCATCAAAAGTCCCTACTCGCTCGAACAGATCAGAAAGTATGAGCAGTTGCAAGAAACTGCTGGCTCTCCAATACAACTAATATTGTTAAGTGATAGTTATCAATCATTGGGTAGAAAGATCGTTCAGTTTTTTCAGTCGGAAGAAAGTAGTCTTTAACCTTACCGTTTTAATGAAGTGATCATCATCGCAGGGTGGTAGTTGTACAGAATGAGGTCCTTCAAGATGTCAGCCGCCACCATATTATAAACGGTTCCATTGCCTCCGTATCCTAGCATGAAATACACGCCCTTGTATTTTGGGTGTTGTCCAATAAATGGCAAACCATCTTTACTAGAGGCAAAGACGGAGCTCCATTCATTGGCGATCGAAGTCTGGATGTTTGGAAACATCGAATGAAGCTTATCTAGCAACTTCGTACTAGTCGTTTCTAGCATATCCTCCTTATTGAATGAGGTATCGAGACCTCCAATCAGAATTCTTCTGTCTGCTGTGGTGCGTAAGTAGTAGTAAGGACGATTGGTTTCCCATATTAAAGAACGATTGTGCCAACCATCAAAGCTTTCAATAGGTTCAGTCGCAATTGTATAAGTGCGCTCAAGTAGAGCGCCTTTTGTTTTTGCAAACTCTTGAGTTGCATAACCTGTTGCATAGATAACGTGTTTCGCTTTGACCTGTCCATATTCTGTCTCAAAATAAAGCTCGTTGTCAGTAAATCTATGTGATAACACTTCCGTGTGTTCGTAAAGATCAACACCTAGATCATGTGAATGGGCTGCAAGAGCATGAGCAAATTTATACGGGTTGACCTCCACTTCATTTTTCGTATAGATGCCACATGGAGCACGAAAGGAATATAGACTCTCAATCGCTCGTTGATCTAAAAAATCCGCAGCAAATCCGTGTTTTTGTAACGCTTCGAACTCATTTTTAAGTTTTTTAGCATGTCGATCAGAACTCGCATAGTAAAGGCTGTCCACCCGATTGAAATCTGCAGGCGATGGTAAGTAGGAATGGTACTTATCGAGTTCGTCAAGGGCTTTTAAGCAAAGTTTATAAAAATAAACGGCTTTCTCTTCTCCGATGGAGTCGATAAGGTCAACAAGAAACTCATCATTCGAAAATTGCAATAAACCTGTGTTAGCAGCAGTACTACCAGAGCCGATTTCATCTTTTTCAAGTAACACTGTCTTCAATTGATAGTCTGAAAGCATGCGAGCCATGATGGTACCCGCAATACCGCCTCCGATGATCAACACATCACATGAGATAGAAGATTTTAGCTTAGGAAAGAGTGTTTTATGCTGTTGTAATGTTGGCCAAAATGGTTTCCCATTGTGAAGGTCCATAGTCCATTTTCCTTCCGTTTTAAGTTGGTTTTCTTAGACTGCGTTCTGATTGTGTCAATTATTCAGGTTTGGAGGATGAGGAATATGAAGAAAGTGCTTATTACCGGTGCACTTGGATTCATTGGGTTTCACTTGAGCGAATTACTGTTAGATGAAGGAATCGAAGTTGTGGCAGTCGATGGAAAGGTCGACGACAGTCGTAAAGTTGAATACAGCGAGAAAGAGCTTTTTTTCGCTAGAAACGCAAACTATACGTTTGTAGACGAACGAATCGACGACGCTTCGCTCGATTCGTTAGTGAGTGAATGCGATGCGGTATTTCATCTGAGTGTTCCTTCTAATATTGAAGGGCAGCGATCTGCTCGAGTTCTTGAAGAAGGTACGTTGATAACAAAAAAACTGCTCTCTGCGTGTTCTGGAAAGCGGCTGATCTACACGTCTTCGTTTGAAGTATTCGGGAGACGCTATGGGAGGATTACAGAACGCACACCTTTGAATCCGTCTACTGTAATAGGAAAGTTAAAGGCAGCTGAAGAAGTCGTCCTTGATTGCTCTGATGAAATCACGATCGTAAAGAAGATACGATTGCCTCTTGTATATGGCCCTTGGCAACGTGATCGTCATGTTTTCCAACATTATTTGCAAACCGGAGCACTGACGAACTCGTTTTTGTTAGAAGGAGAAAGGTTTCATTTTGACGCCCTTTATGTAAAAGACGTATGTGAAGCCCTAGTGAAAGCAGCTGAGAGGAAGGAACGCTCTGAAACATTTAATCTGTCTAGTGGAAGAGAAGGAGAATGGCAAAAAGGAGTCGAATGGTTAATAGGAGATAAAGTGGATGTACGTAAAGGCTCAGTATTAACCTGTACTGTGTCGAATAAGGAAAGTGTCAAGAAGCTCTCGTTCACTAAACTTACCCCGATTGAAAAAGGGCTAGAAGAGCAGCGCAATCACTTTATGAAATTACAGCAGCTTTATCCTGATTATTATTCACAGCAGCTTGAATGAGTAGGAAGGGGCGATCGATATGTTGGAAAAAACGCTAGGAAATTATGATGTTCATGATTCTTCACACGGTATGAAGGCTCTGAAAGAAACGAGAGAGAAATTGCTTTATATGGTTAGTAAAATTGAAGATCAAGAGCTTCATTACCATTATTCAAAGTTCCCAACAGTGGCTGGCTACCTGCTTCACATTGCACAGATCGAACTATGGTGGGTTAAGAATGCTCTGATGGGTGAGGAAGTAACAAAGGATGAGAAGGAACGGTTTTACTTTAAAGAAGAACAGGTGATTACAGCACCAGAGAATAAGGAGCTATCCTGGTTTCTAGCAAGACTCGCAGAAGTGAGAGAGATGAGCCGTAAATTTTATAACAATTTATCGGATGTCGATTACCGGAAGCCTGGTCCTCCGGTTGAAATAAACGGTGAGGTCCATGCTTATTCTCCCGAATGGGTGATCAGCCACCTCATCGATCACGAAGCCTACCATAGAGGACAGGCTGCAATGGTACTTAAGATGGTTTCGGGGCAGCGAGAACAATGGGAGCATTTCAATACACCCTATTTGTCGTTATAATAGAAACGAGCCTAATGAGGCGAAAGAATAATAGGGGTGAATGTATTGGAACAAAACATGAGATTTATGCAGATTGCAATGAAGTATTTTCCAGAGGCGAAGCAGTCTCTTAGCGAACAAGATATCGAGTTAGATCTAGAAAAGATGCAACCGCTGCTCGAACTATTCTTAAAAGCGATGGAAGATGCATACGAGCTAGGAAAGCAGGACGCACAGGAATAAGGGAGAGAGCGAAATGACCAAGAAATCTTACTGGATCTGGTTCATCCCGCTGATTGGACTATTATTGGGGATCTTAATAGGAAGTTTTGGTCTTATGGTCATTTCCGGTGTCCTTTTAGTCGTTACGGTGGGAAGCTTGCTGTTGTATTCTAAATAACATGAAAAGACGTGATGATTCACGTCTTTTCCATTATTTAATAAATAAATTCATGAGAGAACCCATCTGTTTTACCATCGGACTAACTTGTTTGAAGGTGTTCATCACCTGGTTGGCAGAATTAATCATCTTAGGCATATCATAATTTCCATTAGGTTTCTTATACTTATTTAAAAATCCTCCAGGCCCTCCAGGATATCCAGGGTAAGGCGGTGCTCCAGGGAAGCCGGGGTGTCCATGATAACCGGGTGGCCCTTGATATCCAAATTGACTATGGTAACCAGGTTGACTAGGATATGGCGAGCTTCCGGGATACCCAGAAAAATGTTGAGGGGCAGGAGATTGCTGGGAATAGTATGGTTGGTATCCTGGAGCCATAGGTTGTTGAAACGACTGGTAGGGAGCTTGCTGTTGAGGGTAGTACTGATGTTGATACGGCTGTTGATACGGATTATACATCCATAGACCTCCTTCACTCATTCGTTATGTTTATTTTATGTAGCAACTCATGATTGGTGTTGAAACGGTCGAGCAATAGTGTAGACAAATCGGTGAGTTTCAATTAAAATTAGTACCAGCTACTAAAGATTGGTGGTAATCCGGGTTAGAAAATTTCCTATAAAGGAGCAATTAATATGAATGCAGGTTTAATGGGTATTGGCCATTATGTACCAGAACGTATTTTAACGAACCATGATCTAGAAAAGATGGTGGACACATCAGACGAATGGATTCGCACGAGAACAGGAATCGAAGAGCGAAGAATTGCTGATGATAATACGAGTACATCCGATATGGCTTATGAAGCATCTATTAAAGCTCTAGAAGATGCAAATATAAAAGCTGAAGATCTCGATCTTATTCTAGTCGCTACTGTAACACCAGATTTTCCATTCCCTTCTGTAGGCTGCCTCCTGCAAGATAAGCTAGGAGCAACGAAAGCTGCAGCGATGGATGTGAGTGCTGCGTGTGCAGGATTTATGTATGGTATGATTACAGCGTCTCAATTTATTAATAATGACACATATAAGAATATCTTAGTTGTAGGTGTAGAAAAGCTTTCGAAAATCACGAACTGGGAAGACCGTAATACGGCTGTCCTATTCGGTGATGGTGCAGGAGCTGCCGTAATCGGTCCTGTTTCTGAAGGAAGAGGAATTCTATCCTTTGAATTAGGTTCAGATGGTTCAGGTTCAAAGTACTTATATCAAGAACCACAAGGATTTATGGAGATGAACGGAAGAGAAGTATTTAAGTTTGCTGTAAGGCAAATGGGACAATCTGCAGTTAACGTCATTGACAAAGCAGGTCTCACAAAAGCAGACGTCGATTACCTCATTCCGCACCAGGCAAACATCAGAATCATGGAAGCTGCTCGTCAGAAGCTTGAATTACCAGAGGAAAACATGGCGACGACGGTGAAGAAATATGGAAACACGTCTTCTTCAACAATTCCGATCGCACTTTCTGAAGCGATTCAAGAAGGTCGTGTAAAAGATGATGATATCGTCGTTCTCGTTGGATTCGGCGGAGGATTGACCTGGGGTGCTGTAGCACTTAAATTAGGTAAGTAAGTGAACTTGTAGTTTTGGAAAAGGAGAGTTGTTTGAAATGAATAGAAGAGTTGTAATAACTGGTTTAGGAACGATTTCACCTTTAGGAAATTCTGTTTCAGAAACGTGGACTAACGTTTTAAACGGTGTATCTGGTGTGAACCCTCTACAACGTTTGGACGTGAATGAATTTCCTGCGAAAGTTTCAGCAGAAGCACTTGAATTCGATCCAGAACAGTTCATGGACAGAAAAGAAGCAAGAAAGATGGACCGTTTTACACAGTTTGCTGTAGCTGCCTCTCAAATGGCAGTTGAAGATGCAAACTTTAAGATCACTGACGAAAATGCTGAACGTGTTGGCGTTTGGATCGGTTCAGGAATCGGTGGAATGGAGACATACGAGTCTCAGTTCCGTACGTTCATGAGTAAAGGTGCACGTCGCGTCAGCCCATTCTTTGTTCCGATGATGATTCCTGATATGGCATCAGGACAAGTATCGATCATGCTTGGCGCTAAAGGCATCAATTCATGTACTGTGACAGCATGTGCCTCCGGAACAAACTCCATCGGAGATGCGTTTAAAGTCATTCAGCGTGGTGATGCAGATGTCATGATCACGGGTGGATCTGAAGCACCGATCACGAACATGAGCGTTGCAGGTTTCAGTTCGATGAAGGCTTTATCAACGAACCCAGATCCTAGCTCAGCAAGCAGACCTTTCGATGCGAACCGTAACGGCTTCGTTATCGGAGAAGGTGCCGGAATTCTCGTAATCGAAAGCCTAGAATCTGCTGAAGCTCGTGGTGCAAAAATCTACGGTGAAATCGTTGGATACGGTTCTACTGGAGATGCTTATCACGTCACACAACCTGCACCAGAAGGTGAAGGCGGTGCTAGATCGATGAAGCAAGCGATAGAAGATGCTGGCTTAAAGCCAGAAGACATCGACTACATCAACGCACACGGTACAAGTACGGAATATAACGATAAGTATGAAACAGCAGCGATCAAATCGGTGTTTGGAGATCATGCTTACAAGCTAGCAGTAAGCTCTACGAAGTCTATGACGGGCCACTTATTAGGAGCTGCTGGTGCAGTAGAAAGTATTTTCTGTGCGAAGGCAATTGAAGAAGGCGTCCTGCCTCCAACAATCAATTATGAAACACCAGATCCAGACTGTGATCTCGATTATGTGCCGAATAAAGCGCGTAAATCAGATGTACAAGCGATCTTAAATAACTCCCTTGGATTCGGTGGACACAATGCAACATTGATCTTCAAGAAATTTGTAAAATAAACAAGATACCTCCGGGAAACCGGGGGTATTTCTTTGTCATAAAACTCTTTTCTTAAGAATATGCTCATCATGGAATATTTTGACTTACTCCTGACTATACTGATTTTACAAACAGTAGCGAAGTGAGGGGTAACCGAATGTTATATTTGCGAGATGTGTGGGTGAATTGGTTTGAAGGTGAAGAAAACGGATATAACGTTTGTGATTTTCACGAATGGAGAAAAGACGACTTTATTGAGTTATTAGATCAAGTTCCAGTCATTAAAGTAGAATCACTTTTATATCACTACATCGAGAACGACCTAGCAGAGCTTCCTGAAAGTCTACTTAGTGACGTATTTCAGAAGAGCTACATTCGTAAAAATAACGAGCGATCTCCATTAGAATATTGTTTTCTTGCAACTGACGGAAGAGGCGTAATCATCATTGACACGCTTGGATATAAAATCCCGATCCGAAAAAGCAGAGTCATTCCAAGACAAGAAAAAGCCGTCTACGAAATGGTAGCGGACGTAGAAGCAACGATCTATCCGTTTACAGCAGATAACCCAGTGAAAGAGCATCACATTCTATCACCAGGTCCTGATGTCATGAGAGGCTTGACCAGGAAAGAACGTCAGCTTAAGCAGCTGTTATTCATGGCACTCGATCAGCTCTACACAACTGGAAATTCAGCAGAAATCAGATACTGGTTAACAGAATGCCAGCCAAAGAAATACATGGCGATTCAACATATGGAAATGGACGAGGCCTGGGAAGGGCTTTATCGTGAAGTAAAAGCAGGCTGGTCCCCTAAGCATGAACAGATCTGCGAACGAATTATCAAAGGCCAACCCTATTTTGAAAAGATATGGGAGCTTGAGAAGGGTACACATGTGAATTAAGAAGAAGGCTGCCAGGGAGGCAGTCTTTTTTTGTGTTTCGATATGCTGAGGTGTATGGGTAGAAATAAGTATTACTCTTATTAGACAATAAAATGAGACTTTGGCTAATAAACTAGCTGTTTTGGACAATAAATTAGGAATTTAGCTAATAAAATTGAACTTTGGACAATAAAATAGCCCTCTCCGGGTATAGGAGAGGGCTATTCAAGTTGCCAGATGATGGATATCCGCGAAAAGGTTCTAGATATCCGCGGGAATTTTGATTTATCCGCGATATTGTACTACTTATCCGAAAATGAGAATATATCTGCGAAAAGGAATTCTGAGCGGCTTACTTCCGCCTTTCGTGTCTAGCTGCAGGCTCTCGAGTCGCTTCACCATTGCGATTGAATACAAAAAGCGTGTTCATTCGCAATGGTTCCAGCGCTTGTCGAGCCTATCCGGCCACCTCCGCCTTTCATGTCTAGCTGCAGCTCGCAGAAACTCTGATATTTCACCATTTCAACCGAACACAAAAAGCGTGTTCAATTGAAATGCTTCCAATATCGCCGTTTCTAAACGCTCACTTCCGCCTTTCATGTCTACCTCTTTCTTCTTTCCAGTCCCATCGCTCTTTCCGCTTTTGCTAGCATTTTATTTGCTTTACGGTTTGCTTTTTCAGCTCCGAGGTCGAGGATGTTATCCAGTTCTTCTGAGTTGATCAAGTCGTTGTAGCGTTCTTGGATCGGACGTAGTGTTTCAGCGACGACTTCACCAAGTTCTGCTTTGAAATCTCCGTATCCTTTACCTTCATACATCGTTTCAATTTCTTCGATCGATTTTCCAGAACATAGGGAGTAGATGGTCAGCAAGTTCGAAATGGCTGGTTTATTTTCTTTATCGAATCGAACGACACCATCAGAATCAGTCACAGCGCGCTTGATTTTCTTAATGATCGTATTCGGTTCATCCAACATCGAGATGAATGCATTCTTATTTTCGTCAGATTTGCTCATCTTTCTCGTTGGGTCTTGAAGAGACATGATCCGTGCGCCAACTTTTGGAATGCGTGGTTCTGGCATTGCAAAGATATCGTTATATTTGCGGTTAAATCGTTCAGCGAGATTTCGTGTGAGCTCGATATGCTGCTTTTGATCGTCCCCAACCGGTACGATCTCTGTTCCATAAAGCAAAATGTCAGCAGCCATAAGTGGAGGATACGTGAGTAGACCTGCACTAACTGCATCTTTTCCAGACGATTTATCTTTAAATTGCGTCATTCTCTCTAGTTCTCCTATATAAGAGACGCATTGTAACATCCAGCCTAACTGCGCGTGCGCTGGCACTTCAGATTGAATGAACAAGGTAGATTTTTCTGGATCGATTCCAGATGCTAGGTAGAGAGCTGCCAAGCTTTTCGTGTTTGTTTTTAAAGCTTTCTTTTCCTGTGGTACTGTAATCGCATGCTGGTTAACGACACAAAAGTAACATTCGTTATCTTCTTGCAACTCTGTGAAATGCTTCATTGCTCCAAGATAGTTTCCAATTGTTAATGTTCCACTCGGTTGTATACCTGAAAAAATAACGCTCATTGTTTTCCCTCCAAAAAAGTTTTTTATCGATAGAATACAAAAAAGGCCCATTCATCCCTTATTGCTAGGGACGAATGGACCGTGGTGCCACCCTGCTTATCCATATTAATGGATCACTTGTTGGTTTAATCATTAAACCTGGTGATAACGTGAATGCTCACGCCTTTACCTACTGAACCATTCAGTAAAGGTGCTCGAAAGTCCATTCCAAACAGTGTGATACCTGTTTACACCATCCACAGGCTCTCTATATATCACGGCTGAATGTACTACTCTTTGTCATAGCGGTTTTCCGTATCCTATTCGTACAATAAGTATATCTTAACGATACCTACTCATGCAACAATTCAACTACTTGTGATAATCACAGCGATAATAATGGTGATGATCATCCAAAAACCACCTGCAATCAATATCGGGTACGTGATGGGATTATCATAATTCAGCCTATACGAAAGCTCTGATTTGTCTTCCTCAATCATTTGATGTTTAGTAGAAGATCTTAAAAATCTCTTGAAAGAATATACGATGCCATCAAAAAATCCAGTTTGAACAACATGTAGTGCAGCACCGATCAATAGCATCGCGAGTGATATCATAAATAAAATATCAGATGCACCCTGGAAAGAAAAACCATCATCGGATAGGATAGAAGTGATGACTGCTCCAAGTAAAGCAACTACGATTAGTACTATAGAACGTTTTAATAATGATTTCATTGGAACCCCCGTCTTTGTTTGTCATTCATAAGTATAAAAAATGTAAACGATAAGAACAATAACTTATAGTTAATTACACAAAAGTAATTTATTAGAAAATTATGTTTCATGCATAGGTTATTCACTTTAAAGCACTACATACTTTTAGATACATGGCACTAGTTAGATTTTCATGCAAAAGCATGCAAAAGTACAAATCACTACCCAAAACCCCGAATTACATACTAGGTCTTTTGGACTATCTTTTGTTATGCAAACGTAATGCTGACGCGGTTTTTGTAAATTCTCGTTAAAATTACATATGCAAAATAGTTAGAAAACTTGTATAATACGAGTTGTGGGAAGGAGCGAGTCAAATTTTTAGATAATTTGATGAATTTCGTCTCACGAGAAAATGGCTTTTATAGCTACATAATTTAAGGGAGGTCACACAGCATGAAGAAATCAAGATGGACTCTTGTCCTATCTCTTGTGCTAGTTTTGAGCATGTTCCTTTCCGCTTGCGGCGGTGGCGGCTCAAACGAAGGTAATGGAAATGCTGGAGGAGACGACAGCGGATCTGAATCAGCTAAACAAGAGCTGAATCTAACTGATAGTGCAGAAATTCCTTCAATGGACACTACTCAGGCAACAGATACAACTTCATTCAAAGCAATGAACCAAGTTTTTGAAGGCCTATACCGCCTAGACAAAAACAACGAACCAACACTTGGTGTTGCGGCTGATGAGCCAGAAGTAGAAGAAAAAGACGGTGAAACTGTTTATACTTTTACACTTCGCGAAGATGCTAAATGGTCTGACGGTTCTCAAGTAACTGCAGAAGACTTCATCTACGCTTGGCACAAAGCTCTACACCCAGACACTCTTTCTCCTTACGCTTCCATGTTTGGAACTGCAGGAATCAAGAACGGTAACGCAATCGTTACTGAAGGCGATCCTCTATACGGTAAGGTTGAAGAACTAGGTGCTAAAGCAGTTGACGAAAAAACTCTTGAACTCACAGTTGAAAGCAAGACTCCTTACTTCAAGTCTCTTTTAACTTTCGCAACGTTCTATCCACAACCTAAAGGTTTTGCTGAAGAGCAAGGCGACAAGTACGCTCTTGAAGCAGACACTATGCTTTACAACGGCCCATTCGTATTCTCTGAGTGGAACCACGGTGAAGGCTGGAACTACAAGAAGAACACTGAATACTGGGATGCTGATGTTGTAAGTCTTGAAAACATCTCTGTAAAAGTAGTACAAGACGTTGCTACTGCAGTAAACCTTTATGAAACTGGAAAGATTGACCGCGCTGGTCTTAGCTCTGACTTCGTAGATCAGTTCCAAGATAGAGAAGATTTCTCTACTATTCTTGAGCCAACAATGTTCTTCCTTCGTATGAACCAGGAGAACGAAGCTCTTGCTAACAAAAACGTACGTAAAGCACTATTCCTTGCGTATGACCGTGAAGGACTTGTAAACGTTCTTCTTAACAACGGTTCAATCGCTGCGAAATACTTCGTACCTTCAGACTTTGTAAGCGGACCAAATGGCGATGATTTCCGTGATCACGCTCCAGACGGTTTCCACGCTGACATGGGTGAAGCAGAAGCGAAAGAAGCTTGGGCAGCTGGACTTGAAGAGCTTGGTATGGATTCTGTAGAACTTGAATTCTTAACAACTGACTCTGAGCTTGCTTCTAAGATTGCAGAATATGCAAAAGAGCAGTATGAGTCTAAGCTTGACGGACTTACTCTTACTATCAACAAGCAGCCATGGAAGCAGTTCCTAGAGCTTGAAGATAACGGAGAATTTGATATCTCAACTGGTGGTTGGGGTCCTGACTATCCAGATCCAATGACATTCCTTTACATGTTTGAAACTGACGGTGCATACAACCGTATGGCTTACTCAAGCGAGAAGTATGATGAGCTAGTTTCAAACGCTAAAACTGAAACTGACGCTGCTAAGCGTTGGGAAATGATGCAAGAAGCTGAAACAGTACTAATGGAAGAGGACATCGCAATCGTTCCTACTTACCAACGTGGTCTTGCAATCCTTCAAAAGGATTACGTTAAGAACTACTATGTACACCCATTCGGTGCTGACGCATCTTACAAGTGGATTAAGATTGAAAAATAATTAAAGCTTTTCAGGAGAGTATATGTCATCCTGACATATACTCTCTTTTTACCTGTATTAAAAAAAATGTCGAATGATAGCTAAATTATCAGAAAGATAAAAATAATATCTGGTTATTCACTGTTTTTCGACTTATAATTAAAAAGCAGGTATTTCTCGAGGAGGTTGGTTGTAGTGGGACGTTATATCGGTGGAAGGGTAGTTTCAATGGTTATTACCTTTCTAATTATTGCTTCACTAACGTTTTTCCTGATGAAGCTTCTCCCTGGTACACCTTTTAATAACCAGGAAAAGCTAAGTGATGCACAAATCGTACAACTTAATGAAAAGTATGGACTAAATGATCCAGTAGCAGTTCAGTACTTTACTTACATGACAAACTTATTTAAGGGTGATCTTGGTGTCTCCTTCCAGCAGGACGGCCGTCAAGTATCAACGATTATTGGAGAACGTATTGGTCCATCTGCTTATCTAGGTTTTCAATCATTAGTGGTAGGTACTATTTTAGGGTTAGTTCTTGGAATAGTTGCAGCATTAAGACATAATTCCATTTGGGACTACGGAACAATGGTCGTAGCCGTACTCGGTATCTCAATTCCAAGTTTTGTTATCGCTGGCCTTATGCAGTATTGGTTTGGTGTTAAGTGGCAGCTTCTACCAGTAGCATACTGGGACGGCTTCGCATATACAATCATGCCAACAATTGCGATTGCTTCAATTGTTGTTGCGACGATCGCTCGTTTCATGAGAACAGAGATGCTTGAGGTTCTTGGACAAGATTATATCGTAACAGCGAAAGCAAAGGGCTTAAGCAGTACAGCGGTTGTTATTAGACATACAATCCGTAATGCTTCTATACCTATCATTACAATTATGGGACCACTGGTTGTAGGTCTAATGACAGGTACTCTAGTTATTGAAAGAATATTTGTAATCCCAGGTCTTGGTGAGAAATTTGTTAACTCCATTTTGACAAATGATTTCCCAATCATTATGGGAACGACCTTATTCTTTAGTTTTCTGTTTATTTTAGTAATCTTATTGGTTGACATTTTATATGGAATTGTTGACCCTCGAATTCGTTTAGCGGGAGGGAAAGAGTAATGAGTATGCAACAAGAAAAACTACACGACCTTACAGATGATATGTTTCAGCCCGCTAATATCGATGATTCTGAGAATGAATTGATAGCCGGTGAAAGTACTGGCTTTTGGAAAGATGCTTGGAGACGTTTGAAGAAAAACCCAGGTGCAATCATTGGGTTGGTAATTATCTTTGTCATCACTTTCTTAGCTATCTTTGGGCCCTATATGAACGAACATGACTATCGTACGCAGGAGCTAACTAGAGCGAAGCTGCCTGCTAAAGTGCCTGTTTTAGAAAACTTTGATTTTCTAGGAGTAAACGGTGTAGATATTCGTGGCGTGGACCAATATGAAGCGAAAGGTTATGAAGATGAGTATTTCTGGTTCGGTACCGATGAATTCGGACGTGATCAGTGGACTCGTGTTTGGCAAGGTACACGTATTTCACTATTTATTGCTGCAGCGGCAGCATTCATTGACTTTGTAATCGGAGTTGCTTACGGCGGTATCTCAGCTTATTACGGTGGACGAGTAGATAATGTTCTACAGCGTATTATCGAGGTACTAGTAGGAATTCCAAACTTGATTTTGATCATCCTAGCGATTCTAATATTTGAACCCGGTATATTCTCGATTATCGTAGCCTTATCCTTAACAGGATGGGTCGGAATGTCGCGTATCGTACGTGGACAGGTTCTGAAGTTAAAAACACAAGAATTCGTACTAGCGTCACGTACTCTTGGAGCAACAAGTGGCCGTGTTATAGGTAAACACTTGATTCCAAACGTACTTGGTCAGATCATCATCACGACGATGTTTACGATCCCTGGAGCAATATTCTTTGAAGCATTCTTAAGCTTTATCGGTCTAGGTATCAGACCACCAGAAGCTTCACTAGGTTCAATTATCAACAACGGTTTCTCAAGCCTACAAATCTACCCTCACTTAGTGTTATGGCCGTCGATCATCATTTCATTGATCATGATTGCCTTTAACCTTGTAGGTGATGGGCTTCGAGATGCATTTGATCCAAAGCTACGTAAATAGGGGGGATTATGATGGAAAGAATTCTAGACGTAAACGATCTGCATGTCTCCTTTGATACGTTTGCTGGAGAAGTCAAAGCAGTTCGAGGAGTAAACTTCCATTTAAATAAAGGTGAAACATTAGCAATTGTAGGAGAATCAGGCTCTGGTAAGTCCGTAACATCAAAGGCAGTAATGCGTTTGATTCCTGATCCTCCTGGACGAATTAAGCAAGGTGAAATTAAATTCGGTGACCGTGACCTTTCTAAGCTTTCTGAGAAGGAAATGCAAAAGATCCGCGGTTCAGAAATTTCGATGATCTTCCAGGATCCAATGACATCTCTTAATCCTACGATGACAGTAGGTAAGCAGATCATGGAAGGTTTGATCAAGCACCAAAATATGAATAAATCTGAAGCAAAGGAACGTGCGATTGAGCTACTTAAGCTAGTAGGTATCCCAGATGCTGAGGGTCGAGTAACACAGTATCCTCACCAATTCTCTGGTGGTATGCGTCAGCGTGTTGTTATCGCGATCGCACTTGCTTGTAACCCAAGAGTTCTTATTGCAGATGAGCCTACTACAGCACTTGATGTAACGATTCAAGCTCAAATTCTTGAGCTATTGAAAGATCTTCAAGAAAAGATGGGAACTTCTATCATCTTTATCACTCACGATCTAGGCGTTGTAGCAAACATCGCTGATCGCGTAGCTGTTATGTATGCTGGTAAAATCGTTGAGACAGGTACAGTAGATGAGATCTTCTACAACCCTCAACATCCATATACATGGGGTCTTCTTGGTTCGATGCCGAGTCTAGAAGCTACTGAAGAGGATTTGATCGCAATTCCTGGGTCTCCTCCAGACTTACTAGATCCACCGAAAGGAGACGCATTCGCTCCTCGTAACCCATACGCGATGAAGATCGATACTGAGATGGAGCCACCTCTTTTCAAAGTATCTGATACTCATTACGCAGCAACGTGGTTGTTGCACGAAAAAGCACCAAAAGTAGAACCGCCAGCAGCGATTAAGAAACGCCTACGCGGCATGGCTCCAGACGAGCCGATCATTGCCACGAAAGATGGTGAAAGAAATGTCTAACCAAGAAAAACTACTCGAAATTAAAAACCTAAAACAGCATTTCAAAGTGGGTAAGAGTACTGTGAAAGCTGTTGATGGATTAACATTTGATATTAAAAAAGGTGAAACGTTTGGACTTGTTGGAGAGTCTGGTTGTGGTAAATCAACAACAGGTCGTACGATCATCCGTCTATATGATGCAACTGACGGCGAAGTTATCTTTAAGGGAGAAGACGTTCACGGCAAAAAGTCTGCTAAAGATCTGAAAAAATTCAATCGTAAAATGCAGATGATTTTCCAAGATCCTTACGCGTCACTTAACCCAAGAATGACAGTTGCTGATATCATTGCAGAAGGAATCGATATTCATAACCTAGCAGAATCCAAGCAAGCTAGAATGGATAAAGTACATGAGCTGCTTGAAACGGTAGGTCTTAACAAAGAGCACGCTAACCGTTACCCTCACGAATTTAGTGGTGGACAAAGACAGCGTATCGGTATCGCTCGCGCACTAGCCGTAGATCCTGAATTTATCATTGCCGATGAGCCGATTTCAGCTCTTGACGTTTCGATTCAGGCACAGGTTGTTAACTTGATGAAAAAGCTTCAGCGTGAAAAAGGTTTAACATACCTTTTCATCGCACACGATCTTTCCATGGTTAAATACATTAGTGATCGTATTGGTGTGATGTATCGTGGACAAATCGTTGAATTGGCAGAGAGTGAAGAGCTTTATCGTAATCCTCTCCATTCTTATACGCAATCGCTTCTATCTGCGATTCCACTACCGGATCCTGAGTATGAGCGTTCAAGACAGCGTATGGTGTACGATCCAGAGAAGAATTTGCCTGAGAACGGCGAAGAAAGAATCCTTCGTGAAGTATCGGATGGCCACTGGGTTGCTTGTACGGAAGAAGAGTACAACAAACTAAAGAAAACCGTAACGGTATAATTAGAAAAAGGCTGCATTTCATTTGAAATGCAGCCTTTTATTTTTTGTTTTTAATTTTGTATTTTACAATGTAGATTAGATAAATTGTAATTGTTACGAAAAGGATTGCTTGAATAAAAAGGGATAAGTTCAATGAAGTAGAATAGTCTATTAAAATCGCTGTTATGAGTACTAGTGTAGAAACTAGCAGTATGAGTCTTATTGCCATGGTTTAAAACTCCTTATGTAAAAGATAAAAGGGGGATGAAGATGATTTTTTATTCGTATAATCCCGAGTTTGATAAAGAATCATTACAATTATTAAGAAGTCATAATCAAGACGCGTGTTCAGGTGAACCATCTAATGATTCAATTATTTATATACTCGAAGCAAACGATGCGCCTGTTGGTTATATATGGATTCAAATGAAGGATGATCAAGCTGAGCTTTTTGAATTTTACTTTAATGGTCATCATGAAAAGAAGTGGGCACTATACGATTTCGTTGTTCGCACATCAAAAAAACAAGGGAAGACTAGTTTAATTATGAAGCTTCCTAGTGGAGAAAGACAAGAAGAATTTATGATGAAGTGGGGAGGGAAGGTGATGGAAAGGAAGAAAGAAGAGAGCATTGTGAAGATTCCTTTCCAAATTAATACATGAGTTAGACACTTTGCTGAAGGCGAGAATCCTGTGCGATCAATTCATCTAATTCTGCTAAACGTTCTGCAGCTTCTGCCTCTGAGATTACTTTGTAATGGTGATTTCCGTTTGGTTCTTCATCAGCTTCGTCTGCCATCGCGACCACTTCTTGAAGTGAAGTACGTTGTACAGTTCCCTTAAAATAAGAGTCCGTGTGAAACAAGATTGCAACAGCAATTTCTTTTGCTGCTTCTGGATCTTCACCTAATCGAATGAGCATCTTGTGTGCACGTTCTGCGCCTTTGATCGCATGGATGTCATTTTGTTTATAAAGCTCAAAGTCCCATTCTCCATTGCGATACCAAGTATAATGTCCGATATCGTGTAGAAGTGCAGCTTTTGTAGCTAAATCTGCATTAACTCCCTTCTGGCAGGCAAGGTCGTAAGCCTTTTGAGCGACTGTAACCGCATGAGCTAGTCCAGCTCTTTTCAAGTACTTTCTAGCAAATGGTAATTGAAAAATATCTGTAAGTGTAACGTTTCTCATGGTTAACTGCCTCCTCGCTATCCTAAATGTTTTTCTAAAAATCATACCATGTACTCAAAATGAACGCAACTGATACCGTTCACTAAAAAGACAAAAAAAGACTTCGTGAAATTTACTGGAAGTTCTTTCAAAGTGTTAATAAACGTCTTATAATAGAGGAGGCATAACAATAAAGGAGAGAGAAGCTGTGCGTATTTTCAAAGTTGGGTTGAGAAACCTAGTGGCAACGGTTTTGATTTTTTCTGTTATTGGGCAACCAGCTCTCGCAGAAGAATCAGCTCTAGAAGCTAAAGATCATGATGGAATCAAAGTTGAAGGGAAAGTGTTGAAGCTTCCAGATACACTTCCTCGATTCGTGTATGATTCAGGATTAAGTTTTGAATATCCTGATGCTGTAAGAGGTATTTATCTTACAGGACATTCAGCCGGTGGAGCAAAATTCGATAAGCTGATCGATTTTGTGAATTCGACCGAATTGAATTCGATGGTTATCGACATTAAAGATGATTTTGGTAATCTTACATATGAACCAAAGGAAGATTCTCCACTAGCTAAGTTGGATATCGGCAAACCTTTCATGAAAGATCCGCGTAAGGTACTTGAAGAGCTAGAGAAGAATGAAATCTATCCGATTGCTAGAGTAGTAGTTTTTAAAGATAGTGTACTAGCTGAAGCACGTCCAGAGCTCTCCTATAAAGATGGAAACGCTATTTGGAAGAATGGAAGAGGAGAAGCATTCGTAAACCCATTCAGTAAAGAGGTATGGGATTACAATGTAGAGATCGCGATCGAAGCTGCGAAAATGGGCTTTAAGGAAATTCAGTTTGATTATGTTCGATTCCCTGAAGGGTTCGAAAAGCGTGACACTTCTCTTACGTACACAATGGGCGATTACAAAGATCTCGAAATGGAAAACGTCCAGAAACGAGTTGCTGCAGTTACAGACTTCGTAGCATACGCAAACTCTAAGCTAGAACCTTATGGAGTGGATGTGTCTGTAGATATCTTTGGCTATTCTGCAACGATTCCAGAAGCGCCTGGCATTGGGCAAAACTTCTCGAAGATCTCTGAGAACGTTGACGTAATCTCATCCATGATCTATCCGAGTCATTGGGGTCCTTACTTCGGTATTTCTAAACCAGACCTAGAGCCATTCAAGCTCATCGATGAGTATGCTCAAGTGGAGAATAAAGTGCTAGCTGCATTAGACACACCACCTACGAGCAGACCGTGGATACAAGACTTCACTGCGAGTTACCTAGGAAGCGGAAATTACTTAAATTACGGTAAAGCCGAAGTAGAAGCACAAATAAAAGCACTTAAAAAGAACAATATCAACGAATTCTTGCTTTGGAATGCAGGAAACACGTATACGAATAACGTTGATTACACACCATAAAAACAAGACCGCCTCACATTGGCGGTCTTGTTTCATTTTAATGGTTATCTCGTTGGATTCCACGCCAGCTGCTCTTACTTTTATTCAGGTGGTGACTGAATGATTTGCTCTGTTTAGAAAAGTTTGTTCCGAATGCATGCATGATGATGGCGAGGAATGCAGTTAAACCGATAATGGACAAAGCGAACAATGTGAACTCTACGATAAGAGGCATTTCGATCCCTCCAAGTCCTGTTTTTATCAGTTTAGCGAATGTTTAGTTTTTTGAAAAGAGGGAATATTATTGTTTGCAAGCCCTGTCAAGTCTCAGCCACAACTGTATAAATATGTTATACTAATAGTGATCAATTTACTAAAAGGAGTAGATCAATGAACTGGTATGAGAAATTGAAGCAATATTTTCCAATTCAAGAAATGAAATCAAAGGAACATATGGACCTGTTGCTTGAAGAAAAAAGCGACACTTACATCAAGGATGAGGGGCCAAATCATGTACTAATGTATGCAAACTTGCCAGATTTCATCTTTGTGGATTATATCTTTGTTTCCGGTGATGCCAGAGGTCAGGGACTTGGGAAAAAGCTGATCAATGGATTAAAAGAAAAGAATAAGCCGATTATTCTAGAAGTTGAACCTGTAGATTACGAAGATACCGATACAGAGAAAAGACAGCGCTTTTATAAACGTGAAGGATTTAAACACGCTAAATCGATCGGTTACCGGAGACGTTCACTCGCAACAAATGAAATTAATGAAATGGAAATACTGTACTGGTCACCTGAAGAAGCAGGTGAGAAAGAAATATTTGAAGCGATGAAGCATACGTACCAAGAAATTCATACTTAT
Organism: Alkalihalobacillus sp. CinArs1; assembly: GCF_947387515.1. Classification (GTDB taxonomy): domain Bacteria; phylum Bacillota; class Bacilli; order Bacillales; family Guptibacillaceae; genus Guptibacillus. Next base: position 975,168 of record NZ_CANDOB010000002.1, read on the forward strand.
AAGGATAAGCAATTATACGGCGAATCGTACATGCCAGTAGATGAAGTACTAAGTTTGAAAGTTGACAAAGAGCTTGTAGAGGACTGAGAAGACTGTTTTTCAACGAGGAGGAAGCTTCTATGAAAAACCGGGATAAGAAAAAGAAAAAGAAGCGTGAGATGCTTAAGGATATGTTGAAAAAACGTGTGAATAAATGGAATCCACGTCCTGCAAAGTCACCTGCCTCAAATACAAAAACGTCAGCATAAAAAAGGAAAGCCACTCGGCTTTCCTTTTTATTATTCTGCTGTTTCTCGCTTTTTATCAATACGTTTTTGTTTTCTCATATCGATCAAGTAATAAACGACAGGTATGAAAATCAATGTAATAAACGTTGCAACAGTTAATCCAAATACGATGACGATCGCCATTGGTTGTTGAATCTCAGTACCTTCTCCAAATCCAAGAGAGAGTGGTACGAGACCAAGTATCGTTGTGAGAGCCGTCATTAGAATCGGTCGTAGTCGAACAGGACCAGCTTCTAGGATAGCTGACTTCGTGTCCTTCCCAGTTGCGCGCAGCTGGTTGATGTAATCCACTAGTACGATCGCGTTGTTTACGACGATCCCGGTTAATATCAGCATTCCGACGAGTGAACCGACTCCAAGGGGCTGGAACGTAATGAGCAAGCCTACGATGATTCCAATAGCCGTTAAAGGAACAGAGAACATGATGATAAATGGGTAAAGGAATGATTCAAACTGACCTGCCATTACCATATAGACTAGCAAGATGGCGAGCGCTAGTGCCCCTGAAAGTTTGAAGAAAGCATCGTTCATCTGTTCGTCCTGTCCACCAAAGGTAATTTTGTACGCATTGCTTGGAAGAGGCACGTCTTCGACTAGCTTCTCTCGGATCTCGTCTGTTACGGTCCCTAGATCTCGGTTTAAGAGGCTTGCCGTTATCTCGACCTGTCGTAACCGATCACTTCGAGTAATTTCAGATGGGCCCAATCCTCGCTTGATCTCAGCCACTGCAGATAAAGGAATCTTTTGCCCCGTTTGCGTTTCGATCAATAAGCTCGAAAGCGAATCTAGAGAATCGGTATACTTTTCTTCTACCGTTAACCGGATATCAAGCTGTTTTCCATCTCTTGCAAGGTTACTTGCTACTAACCCTTGAGTTGCGTTCGAAATGGCAGTTGAAATTTGAGTACTTCCTACACCATAGCTCGCTGCTTTTTCTCGATCGATCAAGATTTGTACTTCAGGGTTGTTCGACTCGATACTAGAGGTAGGCTCCCTGACGCCGTCAACTTCTGAGATACTCTTGACGACATCTTCTGATAGTTCTTTCAAGACATCTAGGTCTGGTCCGATAATGTTGATCGCGATCGGATCCGCATTGAAACCAGAATCACTTGCCGAAACCATAATTTCTGCGTTCGGAATGTCTTTCAGCTGAGTTCGAATCTTTTCAGCAACCTCGAGGTCAGACGAGTTTCGTTCATTGATCGGGACGAGCAATACACTGTATGTGGCCCGGTTCGTTTGGCTGCCTGCGCCAACGCTGAAATTATCTGTACCACCAGCCGTAAGGTATGAAAGCTTTACTTCTGGTATTTCTTCTAATACGTTATCGATTTCTTCTGTTACATTGGTTGTCGCATCTAGTGAACTTCCTGCTGGTAGCTTTGCAGAAATATTCACGAAGCTCTGGTCTTGAGCAGGTAAGAATTCTGTGCCGATAAACGGTGTTCCTGCAGCGGATAAGACCAATAAGCCAATCGTTAACCCAACTGTTTTCTTTGGGTGCCTTAGAGATTTATCTAACAAGCGTTTGTACCATCCGTTCAATCGTTCGAATCTCAGTTGAAACCCTGATTTTGATGAGTTTCGGTTCATTAAGAGAGACGATAGTAACGGTACGATGATCAATGCTGTAAACAACGATGCAAGAAGAGAAAACGTCACTGCGAGTGCTAATGGCTTAAAGAGCTGCGCTGCTAGGCCAGTAACGAATACGATCGGTAAAAATACGACAACAGTGGTGGTCGTTGATGCTATGATCGCACTTCCTACTTCTTTCGTACCTTCTACAGCTGCATCTTTTATCGATTTTCCTTCTTGCCTTAACCTGTAAATATTCTCGAGTATGACGATCGAGTTATCCACCATCATACCGACCCCAAGGGCTAATCCACCGAGTGTAAGTAAGTTGATCGTTTGACCTGAAAAATACATCAAGATGAATGCGCCTACGATGGAGATTGGAATCGAGAGGCCGATGATGAGAGTGCTTCGTATGTTTCTTAAGAAGAGATAGAGCACAGCTGCTGCAAGAATACTCCCGATGATGATGTTCCAAACAACGGCGCGAATGGATTGGTTAATAAATTTTGCCTGATCAAAAACAGTCTTGATCTCCATATCAGAAGGAAGGGAGGGCTCGATTTCCTCTAACTTTTCATTGATCTGACTAACAACTTGAACCGTGTTAGAGCCAGACTGTTTCTGTATGGAGAAGCCTATCGCTGGTTCTCCGTTTAAATAGCTTTCCTGTGCGGAAGGCTTCATTGTTTCTTCAATCGTTACGAGTTGATTCAATTTGACCGGACCATTTTCAGTTGGGACCGATAAATTTTTCAAGTCATCCACAGATTCAAATTCCCCGGTGACCCGAAGCGGAAGGTTCTTATTCTCAGTTTCGATCGAGCCACTCGGGATATTCAGGTTTTCTGACCCGATGAGCTGTTGAAGGTTCGTTAGCGTAACGCCATATTGACTGAGTCTGTCTGGATCAGCTGTAAGTCGAATTTCTTTTTCTAACTGCCCTTCTATCGTAACGGCTGCAACGCCAGGTACGGAATCGAGTGCAGGCTTAATCTGATCTTCAATCGTTTGTTTGATATCGGTTAGTTCTTCTTCAGATCCTGCAACACCTAACTGCATGATAGGGATGTCACTAGGATTGAACCGTAACACTTTCGGAATCGGAACATCTGAAGGAAGTGAATCCCGGACAGCATCGATTTGCTCACGCATATTGAGGGTGGCAAAATCCATATCTGTCCCCCATTCAAACGAGACCAATATCAATGCGCCGCCGTTTCGGGAGATGGATGAGATGCTTTCAACGTTTGGAAGCGTACCCATCACGTTTTCTAAAGGAGATGCGAGTAGGTTTTCTACTTCTTCAGGTCCTGCGCCTTCATATGTAACCGTTACGGCTGCAACGGGGAAAGTTAAATCCGGAAAAAGGTCAACAGGCATATTTCGTAAGGAAACCGTACCGATGATGAGAATGAAAACGATGACCATTCCCATAGCGATCGGACGAAAAACAGAAAGTTTAGCAATATTCATTTCGTTTCAACTCAATTCTGTACCTGTATTTCAGATGATTCAGATAGACGGTCTTTACCATTCGTAACGACATCATCTTCAGTTGTTAGCCCATCTGTTATTTGGATAGTCTCATTAGATTCTGCACCTAATTTGACCGAAACTTTTTTCACTTTCTTTCCTTGTGAGACAAAGACGTAGGTGTCGTCTTCTCCATATACAATCGATTCTTTTGGTACAACCAGCGCATCTTCGACCACATCCGTTTTAATAAAAGCCGTTGCTTTCATGCCGCCTTTGATTTTATTGTCTTTGTTTTCAAGTTCGATATCGATCACAAATGAGCCGGTTTGTTCATTTGCTGTCGGTGGAATTTCGCTAAGTTCTCCAGAAAAGGAACCATCGATTCCATCGAAAGTAATGGAGACTTTCTGCCCTTTAGAAAGTTTGCTGATTTGAAAGCTGTTTACTTGAAATGATGCCACGACCGGGTCCATATTGACCACGACAGCGAGTGGAGAATTAGGGACTGCAGTGGCATTTTCCTCTGCGTTGATTTGAGAGATAACGCCTGTGATCGGTGACTCGATCGTTGTGGCATTAAGAACATCTCTAGCCTGGTTCAGACTTGCGCGTGTTTCAGCAAGCTGAGACTCGAGCTGAGTGACGTTTCCAGCCGACATAGACGGGAGAGAGGCTGCAGCTTGCGATAGCTCCGCTTGCTTAATCGCGACTTCTAAACTTTCTTTCAAAACGTCTGAAGCAGTTACTTCTTCCGTATCGATTTGGTTAAGTAGTGTTTGAGATCGCTCTAACGATGCGTTCAATTCTTCTTGCATCGCTTTTAACTCTTTCGCATTTTTCTCTGCTTCACTTGATAATTGTTTTGCTTGGGAAACTGCTTTTTCAAGTTCATCGACTGCATTTGAAAGGTTGGCAACGTTTCGCCTTGCAGCTGTATCATCCAACGTTGCGATGAGATCCCCTTTTTCAACAGAACTTCCTACTTTAACGTTCAGTTCGACGATTTCTAAAGGAGAAGGAGCTACGAGTGGAATCGTAGTGCCAGGGATAGCTTGTCCTGTTAATTCAAGCTCATCAGATAATTCGGTCTTCTTAACGTCTGCAACCTCTACAGGGATCGGTTGATCCTTTGTTTCGGTACTCGTTATTTCAGGAGTGGTACATGCGCTTGTGAGTACAAGCACTCCTGCTAAATAAATCGCTTTCTTCATTATGTTCACCTCAAAAGTAGTGTCTCTTGTACGAATACTATCATGTGGAAAAGTGTGGTGCTTAAATAAAATAAAACATTTTGAAACAATTTATGTTTAGAAGGGCAACGATGGGGGAAGTAGAAGATAGAATCAGGATTACATGTATAAGAATTGTACAACTAAATTGTAACTTTTGTCATCACCCTAGTTATTTTTTTCACAGTGTAGTATAATATAAATTGTGAGAAGATAATGTTTCTAAATAAAGAATAATGTTCATTTATAGAAAGGAGCCAATCCTTATGGTAACACTCTATACATCTCCAAGCTGCACATCTTGTCGAAAAGCAAAAGCATGGCTACAGGAGCACGACATTTCATTCACAGAACGTAACATATTTGCTGAACCCCTCACGATTGAAGAGGTTAAAGAAATTCTTCGTATGACTGAGGACGGAACAGATGAAATTATATCAACTCGCTCAAAAACATTCCAGGAATTGGGCTTGAATTTAGACAACGTTTCACTTCAGGAATTGTTTGAGCTAATTAGTGAATACCCTGGATTGCTTCGTCGTCCAATCATTTTAGATGAGAAGCGTCTACAAGTGGGTTACAACGAAGATGAAATTCGTCGATTCCTTCCACGTAAAGTTCGTACATTTCAACTTCAAGAAGCTACACAGCGTCTTGTAAATTAATAAAAACTTCTACAGGAGATTCCTGTAGAAGTTTTTTTAGTTACGAACCGTTTTGTTAGCTTTCCTTTTATAATACCATCCTCCGATGATAATTATTAATAAGAATAACCAGTGGGTAGGATATTCTAAAGACGGGTACGTGTAATAAAATGCTTTGAGTTCAGGAGCATTCGTTAACATTTTTCCTGCAGTTAATGCGAGTATCCCCGCTCCAACGTAAATGAGAAAAGGGAAGCGGTTTAGAGCATGTAGAATCATTCTGCTCCCCCATACGATGATGGGGATAGAGATCAGTAAGCCGAAGACGACCAGATACAGCTTTCCGTGGGCTGCTCCTGCAATAGCGAGAACATTATCAAGCCCCATGATCAGGTCAGCAATGACAATCGTCCTGATCGCACCCCAGAAGGAAAACTTAGAGTCGATCGTTTCTGTGCTCTCATCATCCTTCAGAAGCTTGAGTGATATCAGAAGTAAGAACAGACTTCCGATGATCAACAAGTAAGGAAGAGTCAATAAATAGACGGCAACAATGGTTAGTGCTATTCTTAGACCTACAGCGAGTGCTGTACCGATTAAAATCGCTTTACCTCTGTTGGATTCAGGCAAATTTCGACAGGCAAGAGCAATGACGACTGCATTATCACCTCCGAGTACGATATCGATACCGATAATGAACAAAATCGAAGTGATGATTTCTGTTTCGAACAATGGCGCCAACTCCCGGATTTAGTTAAATTTTACAATCATGACAGGAGCATACAGGGGCAAGCTATACACATAAATATTTATATCGTGTATATGCTGTAATATGAGTGAAAAACAAACGTTTTTTTATTTCCATTCTTTGAAGTTTTATCATAGAATGGTATTACAAGAGAAAAGCGGTTTGGTTTAATCGCTTGAGGGAATGAAACAATAAGGAGTATCCCAGAGGGAATAGCCTTCCGGTTAAACAAACAGGAGGGAGAGAAAACGGATGGAAATAGAACGAGTCAACGCAAATACATTAAAATTCTTTATCACGTATAGGGACATTGAAAATAGAGGATTTGATCGAGAAGAAATTTGGTACGATCGAGAAAGAGGAGAAGAGCTGTTCTGGGAAATGATGGATGAAGCGCATCAGCGAGAGCAATTTTCACTGGAAGGTCCGCTCTGGATACAAGTACAGGCCTTAGAAAAAGGTTTGGAAATCATCGTTACACGTGCGCAGATGTCTAACGACGGCTCTAAACTTGAATTACCGATCTCTGAAGATAAACAATTGGATCTTCCAATCGATGAGAATATTGATAAAATTTTAGACGACAAATTCACGATTCAAAGTAGTCATGAGACAGAGGAAGCAGAACAGCTTGAAGAAGAAGAACTCACCTTCACAATTGGATTTAAAGATTTTGAAGATGTCATCTCTTTAGCTCATGGATTTGATGCAGATGGAGTTGAAAACGGGCTGTACAATTTCGAAGACAGATATTACCTCCACGTTGTTTTTGACGAAGCATTGAGCGAAGATGATCAGGATAACCGCTTGAGCCAGTTGTTAGAGTACGGATATGAGTCAGATCTAACAGTTCACAGGATGCAAGAATACGGTAAGGAAATTCTCTCTGAACAGGCTCTTGAACAGCTCCGTGTTCACTTCCCACTCTTATAAACCATTGCCGATTTCAATAAGAAATCGGCTTTTTTTATTTTTATAAAAAGAGGAAAATTGTGAGAGAGAAGAGAATACTATCGCATCTAATTAAAATCGAGGTGAACAGATGTTAAAAGCTGTATCAAGCGTTGGATCAATCTTGAATTTTGCTGAGAACAAAGAGGGGTTAGATTCTCTGATAAAGCTTCGTAAGACTACTGACTTTTACTGCCCAAGTTGTAATGGATCAGTCGTCATGAGACTCGGTCAGAAAAAAGTTTGGCATTTTGCCCACCGTGCCCATGCCCCTTGTGTTGATCCGTGGGAGGTTGAGTCTAGCTATCATCTTTCGGGCAAAGAACAGCTTTACCGCTGGTTAAGAAATGAGCACGCTGACGTTGAAGTAGAGACATATCTACCAGAGCCTCGAAAACGGCCAGATCTCTTTTTAAAGTCACGTAACCTTGCTATCGAGTACCAATGCTCATCCATAGAAGAAGCCCTCTTACAGCACCGCTCAGACAGTTATTATCAAAGTGGGCTCGACGTATGGTGGATCTTAGGTAAGAGTCGACTCAGAAGTAAGTATCGTTTTATCCACTCGGTAAGTTCCATGGAGTGGGCAGCTGTTAAAATGATAAACCATACACCAATTCTCTTTTATTACTGTCCATTTGAAAAACTATTCTCCCTCGTTGTACCCCAGTATAGTTTGACCCCTACAAAAATCGTTTGTACTTCACAAATAATCTCTCTTGAAACCACCTCGATCACTTCTCTTTTTCAGCCTCACGTAACAACACTCTCTCACTCTCATATCAATTGGATCTGGCTTAAACAAAAACGAATCTGGCGAATGAATCCTCATGGCGAAAAAAGTTATGCCTATTTTTATATGAGGAAACTTTTATACAAAAAAGGAGGGACACTCAGACTGTTCCCTTCAGAAGCAGGCATCCCCTCATCCTCAAATTATTGGATCGAAACCCCAGCGTATTTATGGCAATCTTGGATTTCGTTAGTTTTCCTTCAAAACCTACGTCCCAAATCAACGTTTACACTTCATCATCTTTCTAATTCCTTTAAAGAACTCATTTCTCGTGGCATTATCAAAGTACGAACCCAATCATTCGAAGAAGGGATCGAACTCTCTTTAAGAGGTTACCTCTCGCAACTCATCACGTTATCCGTCCTCAAAAAAAGAGGAGATCGGTATGAAAAAATACATCAACCCGCCATGCATCATTCTGTCGAAATCGCTTTAAAATCAGATGAAAGAGTACTTTCAAATCTTAGCTAACATGCGAGTATTGTCGAGCGAAAATGTAAGAATAATAAGAGAAATATGATAGGATAATTAATGTATATGAAAATATGATGGAGGTGTCTGATAGATGGAGAACAAAACAAAAAATGCATTACCAAAACGTGAAGATATTCCGGTAGAAGATACGTGGGATTTAGAAGCGATTTATGAGAATGATCAGAAATGGGAAGAAGAATTCAAAGAAATTAAAGCGCTAATCCCTGAGATGGAAACGTATAAAGGGAAACTGAGCGAATCAGCTGATACGCTTTATGCTGGACTACAAAAGCAAGATGAAATTACCAAAAAACTAGGAAAGCTTTTTACATACGCACACATGAGGTACGACCAGGATACGACAAACTCAACGTATCAAGGTTTGAATGATCGAGCATCAAATCTTGCGACACAAGTCAGCAGCGCGCTTGCGTTCGTAGTACCAGAAATCTTAAGTATCCCTGAGAAGGAAATCGAAACTTATTTGAAAGAAAACAAAGATCTTCAGTTGTATGCTCAAGCACTCGACGAAATTAACCGTCAGCGTCCACATGTTCTTTCAAAAGAAGAAGAAGCGATTCTCGCTGGCATTAGTGATGTTACGAATAGTTCGAGCAACACGTTCGGGATGTTAAACAATGCTGATATGAAATTCCCTACGATTGAAGATGAGAAAGGTGATGAGGTTGAAGTCACTCATGGTAGATTGATCCGTTTCCTTGAAAGCAGTGACCGTAGAGTAAGGAAGGATGCCTTTAAAGCCGTCTATGATACGTATGATAAATTTAAAAACACATTCGCGAGTACGCTGAGTGGAACGGTCAAGCGTGATAACTACTATGCATCCGTTCGTAACTACGATTCTGCTCGTCAAGCAGCACTCGACAATAACAATATTCCTGAAGAAGTGTATGATAATCTCGTCAAAACCGTAAATAGTCGCTTAGATTTGTTGCATCGTTACGTAGATATTCGTAAAAAAGCGTTAGGATTAGATGAACTTCATATGTATGATCTCTATACACCTTTAGTTCCAGATGTAAAGATGGAAGTGAAGTATGAGGAAGCGAAGGATTATATTTTAAAGGGATTAACGCCACTAGGCGAAGAATATGAAAACATCTTAAAAGAAGGCTTTGAAAATCGCTGGGTAGACGTTCAAGAAAACGTTGGGAAGCGCAGCGGAGCGTATTCATCCGGCAGCTATGGTACGCGACCATATATTTTGATGAACTGGCAAGATAACGTGAACAATCTTTTCACGCTTGCACATGAGTTTGGTCATTCCGTACACTCTTATTACACGAGAGAGAACCAGCCATATCCATACGCTAATTATTCGATCTTTGTAGCAGAAGTGGCGTCGACGACGAATGAATCTCTTCTGAATGACTACTTATTAAAAAATACAACAGATAAGCAAGAAAAGCTGTATTTGTTAAATCATTATCTTGAAGGATTCCGTGGAACTGTGTTCCGTCAAACGATGTTTGCTGAATTCGAGCACATGATCCATAAGAAAGCTCAAGAAGGCGAGCCATTGACTCCAGACCTGCTTTCAAAGTTGTATTATGAGTTGAACAAAAAGTATTTCGGTGAAAACCTAGTGATCGATGAAGATATTGCACTTGAATGGGCAAGGATCCCACATTTCTACTACAACTATTATGTATTCCAATATGCCACAGGATTTAGTGCAGCGGCATCCTTATCAAAGCAAATCCTTGATGAAGGCGAGCCAGCTGTTTCACGCTATATTGACTTCTTAAAAGCGGGAAGCTCTGACTATCCGATCGAAGTATTGAAAAAAGCTGGTGTAGATATGACATCATCAAAACCGATCAGCGACGCTTTAGATGTGTTTGAATCCATCCTAGATGAAATGGAAAACCTGCTCTTCTCATAACAATGCAAACCCGCCTAACTACAGGCGGGTTTTTGCTTGTTCAAAAATCTAGTGTATTATGGTCTGTCTTTCTATGGATGAACTCCGTTAATCACATGAAGGAAGAGTTATTCACTTCACAAAATTAATTTCAAATCGAATGAAACATTTGAATCTATTATGAAAAAAAGGTTTTTCTTTCCGGCTTCTTTAGGAAGTTTACGCTTCCAATAAAACTTATATTAGGATTGGAGCGGAAGGATACTCAACTCCTGTGGGATCAGCGGGACAGGTGAGACCCCACAGGCGAAGCCGAGGAGGCTCACCGCCCGCCTCGCGGAAAGCGAGTATCCTGGAGCGGAAATCCCCACTTTATCAGTACTAAACCCGCCTAACTACAGGCGGGTTTTTTAGTGAAAGCCTTTAAATTGGTTGCGCTTGTTGAACATGCTTACTGTAAATAAAATTGAGAAAAACAGAAGAAGAATCCCTACGATCGAAGGGATGAACTTAAGAAGCCCCATTAAAAAAACTCCAAAACTCAAAGCCACAAGTATCAGACCGAATAGTACAGTATAAGACATACTTTCTCCTCCTCAATAAAATAAATATGAAACCTTTTTGTTTTTAGACCGTAAAAAAGGAACGAGGGAATTTTCCCCGTTCCTTAAGATTGAGAAGTCGATCGCCAGAAGCAACCATGTTTCACTGGTACTTGTGCGGCTTTTTGTTTCAGTGCGAGTTTTTTCATTTCGGCATTTGCTTCTTCAAGGCTCAAATCATAAACAACTGCAACCTCTTTCGTTGCAACGAACTGATAACGCTGCAAGAAATGTTCGATGGAAGGTAGAGGCTCAGGTTCCGGTTCTTTTTTCAGCATTTCATGTAAAATGCTAACGTACACTTCGTAATCGTAAAGACCCGTAATCTTCAGCCCTTCTTCTTCAATGTTTTCGTTAAAGAAAACGAGTGTTGGAAGTTCATTCACTTCCATTTCAGCTGATATCTTCAAGTCACATTGAAAGGCTCTGATCGATGCTTGAGAGTGGAGGTCTTTTTTAAACTCTTCCACATCTAGGCCAGTATCTTTAGCTGCATTGACGAGGTTCTCTTCTTTCGTCATGTTCTGCTTTTCGATGAAGAGAAGTTCTCTCATTTTACGAAGGAATCGAAGACCCTGCAGCTTTCCTTGAAGCTCTGCTGCTTTGATTGCGATCGAAGCGATGTAAGGTGTATCGATCGGATCCTCAAACCAGAGGTCCCCATCGCATGACATGCCAGATCGTGTAGCAGTGCGCTCCCAGCGTTTCGCAACATCTGCGTGGGTTTTAATGCCTTCTGTTTTCCTTTTAAAGGAATTGAACGTTTCAACATTACCACCCACAAGGTGCCTTATTCGAAATGTATGTCCATATTCAAGATGGAGCTTTTTTATGACGGGTTCAAGACCCCAGCAATCAGGGCATAACGGATCGACGAAAGAGTAGATCTCGATCGGCTTGCTTTTCTGGGATAGCGTTGAACAAGTGTCGGTATCTCCGTTTGGATTGTAAGAATCGCAAAAGGAACCTGTCTCTTTCGGTGTCAATTCGATTCTCCTTTCTCTTCCGGATTACCCGTGTTGACCATATGGTGGGCTGTGAATGTAAGTCTGTTTAATAAATGTTCTTTAAGTTCAATCTCTAATTCAACTTCGTCCATAGCATCTTCCATACAAGTTAGCCAGGCTGTAGCTCGTTCTGGTGTGATTTCAAATGGTAGATGTCTTGCTCTTAACATAGGATGCCCATGTTCTTCAGAATATAGAGGAGGACCTCCTAGAAATTGTGTTAAAAATTGTTTTTGCTTTCGTGCTGTCTCGTCCAAGTCAGCAGGAAAGATCGGTTTAAGTTTCGGATGTTGTGAAACTCTGTTATAGAACGCGTTCACAAGTTCATCTAACTTTGAACGTCCAATTAAATCATACATGTTTTGTTTCATATTGCTCTTCCCCTTTGGAAATTAGAACCTTATTACAGTTTTATTTTAGCAACCTCTATATGTAACAGCAAATAATCTGGTTTGCAATGATTCCCATAAAAAAACAGAAGCGCTACAGTTGCTTCTGTTTTTCAATGAAGAATCGCTGTATTTTGTTCTTAGCCTTTCTAATTTCGATTCCATGTTTTTCTAATAATTGGTAGAAAGCACGTTCTCCTTCTTCAAAATCGGTCACTTCAAATTCCAATTCGTAATCTTCACATCCAAGATATTCACTGTGATCTAGAACGAGGAGGCCAGTAGGAAGCTTCACTTCTGCACGATGAGTCGTTAATGACCCGAGATGGAAAAGGTTTTCAGCAAGACCGAGCTTCGCTACTTGTTGGTACACTTCTCCGTTTGGTAATTGTCCAGTTTCTTTGATCGATTGAAATGTTTCTTCAGTGATATTTTGATGCGTCTCTAATAATCCCTGTTGTGCTGGCTCTTTCAAGGTAAGTACAAGCCTATTTTTCTTTTTCCTTACACGTAGGGCTGCGCCTTTGTCCCGAAGAATAAATTGATCAGAATCAAAGTAATCGTTTGTTTGTGTTTTTATATCGTCATGTGATAGCTCATAGGAAGCTAATAATGCGTCATATTCTTCTTCGGTTAGCATATTTTTAAATTCGATCTCGATTTCTTGAGCCATTTGTTGAGCCTCCATTAAGGAAATATCTTATCTATCGAAATTATGTCATAAGTAGGTGTTTAGGACAACACAACTGAAATCACCCCATTCGATATGATAAACTATATGGTGGTACATATAGCATTTGCAAGGAAGGAGAGGTATTTGTGGCATTACAATACCAGGTAACAAGAGGAGAAATGAACGAGGAGAATACAATCTTTTATATCGATGAGAAAGTGGATCTAACTAGTTATTCTGCAACTGGGAATATGCTTGTAGATTCAGACAACCTCTCATTTGTTTATCTACTTGATGGTGATGAAGGGTATACATATATTCGTTTTAACAAGGACGTGTGGTCTTCTTTAAAAGGCATTCTAGATAAAGATTTACCTGTTTTGCTAGTCGATGAGACAGGGGATAAGCTCGAGCTTGTCGAAATAAAAGAAGAGCTCGCTTATTTAGTTGAGAATATCAAAGGGAATTCTAACTATGGAAATGAAATGAATGAAGCTGTTGAGAGCGTATTTCTAACAGCTACTTCATAGATATTGTCGTTGGTGGTGGTAGGATGAATTGGGAAGAGTTTTTGGCGCCATATAAGCAGGCTGTAAACGAGCTGAAGGTGAAGCTTAAAGGCATCAGAGATCAGTTTGAAAAGGCGGATGATCATACGCCTGTAGAATTTGTTACAGGAAGAGTAAAGCCGATTCCAAGTATTATGGATAAAGCGAAAAGAAAAGATATTCCAACGAATAAGCTACAGGAAGAGATGCATGATATCGCTGGGTTACGCGTGATGTGTCAGTTCGTTGAAGATATTAACCGTGTGATTCAGCATTTACGCAACAGAAAAGATTTTGAAATCGTTGAAGAGCGTGATTATGTAACGAATCAAAAAGAGAGCGGGTACCGCTCTTATCATGTCGTAGTCCGTTACCCTGTTCAAACGATTCACGGTGAACAGATGCTTCTCGTTGAAATTCAGATCCGTACGCTCGCAATGAACTTTTGGGCAACGATTGAGCACTCCCTTAACTACAAATATAATAAGAAGATTCCGAGCAACATCCAAAGGCGACTTCAACGAGCAGCAGAAGCCGCCTCAAGGTTAGATGATGAAATGTCGGAGATTAGGGGAGAAATAAAAGAAGCCCAAAAAGTGTTTATGCAAAAGAAAGAAAAGGAAGAGAAAGAAAACTAAAGTAGATGAGGTGCCGAAAGTGAAATTTGCTATAAAGTCGAAAGGGGATCAAACGTCGAATCAGCTACAGCAGCGCATAAAGAACTATTTGCGTGATTTTGATCTAGAGTACGATGAAGCAGAACCAGATATCGTGATCTCTGTTGGTGGAGATGGCACGTTGCTGCATGCTTTTCATCATTATCAAGATCGATTGGACGATACCGCATTTGTCGGTGTACATACTGGACACCTTGGGTTTTATGCAGATTGGGTGCCTGAGGAAGTTGAGAAACTTGTGATTCATATTGCGAGGACGCCATTCCAAATCGTTGAATACCCTCTTCTTGAAGTAACGGTTCGTTACCTTGATAGCTCGAAAGAAAATAGGTATCTCGCTTTGAACGAATGTACGGTAAAAAGCGTCGAGGGCTCACTAGTAATGAATGTTGATATCAAAGGTGATCTTTTTGAAACATTTAGAGGAGACGGCCTTTGTATTTCTACTCCTTCAGGGAGCACAGCTTATAACAAAGCGCTTGGTGGAGCGATTATTCATCCAGCCCTGCCGTCGATTCAGCTCTCCGAGATGGCATCGATCAATAATCGGGTATTTCGAACGGTTGGCTCACCGCTCGTTTTGCCTCAGCATCACACTTGTTTATTAAGACCTGTTAATGACGTGGATTTTCAGATTACGGTCGACCACCTTTTCTTACTTCAAAAAGATGTCAAATCGATTCAATATCGTGTTGCAGAAGAAAAGATCCGGTTTGCTAGGTTTAGACCTTTCCCATTCTGGAAGCGCGTGAAGGAATCGTTCGTCGATGATGAATAAGTACAGAAGCAGTCCAGTTCATCTGAAGAGCTGGACTGCTTTTCTATCTAGTAAAGGAGGTGGTGCATCATGAGCGGCTTACAGTTTAACTGGAAGGTAGAAGAACGCAACGACGGAACTTTAGTGAGAGAATTTTTGTTAAGAGAGAAAAGCCTTTCAAGAAGTATGCTGACGGATATTAAGTTTAAAGGTGGCAGCATTCGGGTGAACGGAGAAATTAGGAATGTTCGGACGACTTTGCATACAGGAGATCTCGTTTCATTAACGTTTCCAGAAGAAAAGGTTAGTGAGACCATGAAGCCGATCGAGATGAATTTAAGGATTACGTTTGAAGATGAACATTTCTTACTTATCAATAAGCCGTCAAACCTGCCTACGATTCCATCTAGGCATTCAGAAAGCTCCCTTGCTCAAGGTGTACTCGCTTACTATCAAAAGCATGATTTAAACAGAACCGTACACGCGGTCAATCGACTCGATCGTGACACATCCGGTCTCGTTCTCTTTGCAAAACATCGCTACGCGCACGACCTGCTTTCGCGACAACAAAAAAACAAAACGATGAAGCGAACGTATTATGCAATCATTCATGGGGTTATTGAACAAAAAGATGGTGTGATCGATCAACCGATTGGTCGAAAAGAAGGCAGCATCATCGAGAGGGCTGTAAGAGAGGATGGACAGAGAGCCGTTACTCACTATCGAACGATTCGAGCGAGTTCTACAAAAAGCCTCCTTGAAATCAAGTTATTAACCGGAAGGACACATCAAATCCGAGTCCACTTGTCTTCGATCGGTCATCCTTTATTAGGAGATGATCTTTACGGCGGAGAAAAAGGAGAGATAAACCGACAAGCTCTTCATAGTAAGAGCATTGCGTTCTATCACCCCTTTCTTGAAAAAACACTTACGTTTACTGCTGAATTGGAAGAAGATATGAGAAATGTTATGGAAATGCGCGGAACTTCTCTTTAACAAGTGGTAAGGAAGAAGGAACGGAAAAGGTTGTGAGTTCAGGATATTGAAGTGCTGTTAACTTACCTCCAAACACGCAACCTGTATCGATATTGACGGTTCTGTTGATCCATCGTGGCTCCTCAACAGGCGTATGACCATACACGATGAGAGGGGAAGCCTTGTAAGTAGCTGCCCAATCTCTTCTTACAGGCATGCCGTTCGCGTGGGTTTCTCCCGTCACATCTCCATACAAAACAAAGGTTTTAACCTTTTTTCCAGATTGGCCGATATACTTTTCTGGCAGCCCTGCGTGCGCGACAATGAGACTTCCATTATCGAGTGTTAAATAGAGAGGAGACTCTTCATAGAGAGTAGTAAACTTGTCGATGATGTCTTCTCTCCTTGCACTTGATAGCTGTGAAAGTTCCTCTACGGTTGTTTCTAACCCATGCTTTTGCTGGACGTTTCTACCGATCATGTAGCGGTAGAGCTTATTACAATGATTGCCGGGGCAATAATAGGCATTTTGGTTTTCAACGAGCTTTGTTACGACTTCAATAACGTTTAGGGATTGTGGACCTCTATCCGTTAGGTCTCCGAGGAAGACAAGCTTTCTGTTTTCAGGATGAATAGGGGTCTCGTTGTTCCATTCGTAGCCTAACTGAT
Organism: Alkalihalobacillus sp. CinArs1; assembly: GCF_947387515.1. Taxonomy (GTDB): domain Bacteria; phylum Bacillota; class Bacilli; order Bacillales; family Guptibacillaceae; genus Guptibacillus. The sequence continues at coordinate 991,536 of NZ_CANDOB010000002.1, forward strand.
GAGTAAGGGATACGAATTCATCATAACAGCCGTGTATGTCACCAATAATATCGAACATTGTACTTCCTCCTTTATGCGATTATCCATTCCCTACTTTCATGGTTCACATTCTTGAAAGTGATGTAAAAATAACCTGCCGCTTGGGCAGGTTATTCAAACATGTATGTTTTTGTTCGTGATCTAACGTTCAATACAAGTCCAACTGCAATCATATATGTGAGCAAGGCACTTCCTCCGTAACTTACAAAAGGAAGAGGGATTCCAGTAATCGGTAATAATCGTACGGTCATACCGATGTTTTGAAATACTTGGAAAGTCAACATACCGATTACACCGGCACATAAATAGCTACCGAACGATTCATTGCTTTCTAATGCAGTATGAATCATGCGGTAAATGAGAAGGAAGAAGATCGAGATGGTGATACTCGCTCCAATGAAACCAAACTCTTCACCGATCACTGCAAAAATGAAGTCGGTATGGGCTTCAGGGAAGTAGACGGTACCATCTGCATAGCCTTTTCCTTCAAGCTTTCCTGACCCGATGGCTAGGATTGCTTTCGTTGCTTGATAGCCTGCATCCGTATATTCTTCTGGTGCGAGCCAGCCATAAAAACGGGCAAGCTGGTATTCATCTAGAATGTAACTTTTGAAAAAGGTTGGGAATTTAAAGAATGTGAATACTACTGCAGCAATACCTGCAACTCCCGTTAGCGTGAGCAATGCGAGCAAACGCCATCGAACGCCTGATACGAGCGTAATACTTACGACGATCGCGGTAAAAACCATCGCGGTACCGAGATCGGGCTGTTTCATAACAATCGCAAGTGGAAGAGCAGCGATCGCAAAGATTTTACCTAGTAAGATCAAATCGGTTTGAATCGTTTTTTCTCCGTATTTTTCATGGTGCTTCACGACAGAAGAACTGATTGTGATGATCATAAAGATCTTCATAAACTCTGATGGCTGCACGCTTCCAAGCCCAGGTAATACGAACCAACTTTTTGCTCCGTTTCGAATTGGGGCAATCTGATAGCTCCCTATGTATTCTGGCATGATCATGAGCAGTAGTAAAAGGAAAATACCGAAACCGTATAGGTACCACGAGAGCTGTTTGAAACGATCAAAGTCGATGACCATAGTGAGTGATAATACAAACGCTCCAATGAAATACCAAGTTAGCTGTTTTCCAGCGAAGTTTACGTTTTTTAACTCTCCAGGAAGTGAAGCTTGTGCAGAATAAATGGCAACTGTACTGACACACATCAGTAAAAAGATAAAGAACAGAAGCGTATAATCGATCTGCTGCCAAGGTGTTTGATTGTCATTGTTCATGATATAATCCTTTCTAAAGAAAAGCGTTGGAGACGTGCTCAAAGCACATCACCTATCTTATCTGAAAAAACTCTTTTTGCAAATCTGAAAAAGGAATTTGTTTTGACAAAATTACTATGTTCCGACTAAGATAGGAAGGTAATTTTACTTATTATATTATAAATGAGATTGTACGCTACTTAAAGAAATAAACAAGACCTCACATGCAATTTATGTCTATTTTATTACGATAACGCATGACGCGCTTAGTAAAGAGTAGGAAGGAGGGAGTGCTTGGTGGCACATCCAGAACAAGAGATCCAACTTATTTACGATGCCCTTATCGAATCTTTATCTGAAGAAAAAATAGAGGCATTTCGTGACCTATTTCTCGATATACATCCTTATGACCAGGCAAAATTCTTCCTTACTGTTGAAGAAGACGTTCGACTATTGGTATATACGTATTTGTCTCCAAAAGAAATGGCAGAGATCTTTCAAAACTTTGAAATAGAAGAGCAGGAAGATTTTATTTCTGAAATGGAACCTCCATATGCTGCTGAAATGCTTGCTGAGATGTATGCCGATGATGCTGTTGACGTCTTGAACGAGCTTAACCCAGAACAGATTGCAAGTTATTTAACAATCATGGACGATGATGCAGCTGACGAGATCAAAGAACTGCTTCATTATGAAGAGAAGACTGCCGGAAGTATCATGACGACTGAATTTGTTTCGATACGAGCTCACCAAACGGTGAAACGTGCGATGCAAATTCTTAGACGTGAAGCCCCCGAGGCAGAAACCATCTACTATGTATTCGTAGTGGACCAGCAAAAAAGGCTGGTAGGCGTCATATCTTTAAGAGATTTGATCATAGCTGAAGAAGATGTCCTGATCGAAGACATCATGAATGAACGTGTTGTATCGATTTCAGTTGGAGAAGACCAGGAAGAAGCGGCTAGGTTGATGAGAGATTATGACTTCCTCGCGCTACCCGTACTGGATTTTCAACAGCACCTACTTGGAATCATCACGCACGATGATATCGTTGATGTTATTGAAGAAGAAGCTTCAGAAGACTACTCCAAGCTTGCCGCAATCTCAGACGATGGGACGCTTGATCGAAACCCATTTGCTTCAGCACGAAAACGATTGCCCTGGCTCGTTATCTTATTGTTTCTTGGTATGATGACCGCTAGTTTAATCGGACAATTCGAAGAAACCCTCGATAAAGTGGCTCTCCTTGCCGTATTTATCCCGTTGATCGCAGGGATGGCGGGAAATACAGGTACACAGGCACTAGCAGTTGTCGTCCGAGGGATTGCAACAGGGGATTTTGAAGAACATAGTAAATGGAACTTAATTTTACGAGAAGCTGGTACAGGATTGATAACGGGAGCAACATGCGGGATCCTTGTAACAATTATTATTTTCTTATGGCAAGGAACCTTTTTTCTTGGAATTTTAGTTGGATTTTCGCTATTATGTACTCTGATAGTCGCAACGCTTGCAGGTGCGCTTGTACCACTACTTATGCATAAATTAAACATTGACCCTGCAGTGGCCTCAGGGCCGTTCATTACGACGATCAACGATATTATCAGTATTCTCATCTACTTTGGTATGGCTACTGCATTTATGAGCTATCTCATTTAGTAGGATATCGTTGGGGTTTGAAGGAGGAAAGACATGGAACACGGCGCATCAGTATCATCCTTAGTTATTGTAGTTGTTATTGCATTTTTAATTCCATTCATTCTACACAGATTTAAGTTGAACATTCTTCCTGTAGTAGTAGCTGAAATTATCGCTGGTATCATTATCGGGCAGAGTGGATTCAATTTGGTCGAAGCGGATACCTGGCTAGACACACTTTCAACGCTTGGGTTCATCTTCTTAATGTTCTTAAGTGGACTTGAGATCGATTTCTCTGTGTTTGCCAGTAAAAAGAAGAAAGTGAAGCTGCCGACTGGAAAAATCGAACCGAACCGTGTTCTGGTTTCATTCATCGTCTTCGTCTTCGTATTTCTTGTGTCGTATGGATTATCTATATTATTCGTCGTTCTCGGCTATACAGACAATGCCTTTTTCATGACGTTAATCATCTCGACGATCTCGCTTGGCGTCGTTGTGCCAACATTAAAAGATGCAAATGTGCTTAAAACGAGTATCGGACAAACGATTCTTTTGATAGCTGTCATCGCTGACCTTGCTACGATGATCTTGTTAGCGATCTTTGTTTCTCTTCATTCAGGTGGAGAAGGAAACATGTGGCTCTTGTTAGTTCTATTTGGAGCGGGTATCCTTCTGTATTTCATGGGTGCTTATTTCAGACATCTTTCCTTTATTGAAACGATGTCAAAAGGGACGATACAGATTGGAACGAGAGCAGTATTTACACTAATTATCGTACTTGTTGGTATTTCAGAAACGGTTGGAGCGGAAAATATCCTTGGTGCATTCTTGGCAGGAGCACTCGTATCGCTTCTATCACCAAATACAGAACTTGTACAAAAGCTCGACTCATTTGGATATGGCTTTTTGATCCCAATCTTCTTTGTGATGGTAGGGGTCGAGCTAGATGTTTGGTCATTGTTCCAAGACCCTAGAGTACTTGTCTTGATTCCATTACTATTGCTTGCACTATTTATTTCAAAGCTAGTTCCAGTATTAGTGCTAAAAAGATGGTATGACATCAAAACGGTCCTCGGAAGTGGAATTCTATTAACGTCAACGCTTTCTCTCGTAATCGCTGCAGCAGAAATCGGGGAACGAATCGATATCATCGATGAACAATTGTCTTCTGCTTTGATATTAGTAGCCGTCATCAGCTGTATCGTTGCACCGATCTTGTTTAGGAAAGTAATGCCGAAACCTGAAGAACGATCCAACGCTAAAAAGCTTGCGATTATTGGTGCAAACCAGATCACGCTACCGATTTCCTTAGAGCTGAATCCTGCGAATTATCAAACGTCGATTTATCATACGAAGCAAGAGAAGGTTGACTCAGATAAGCAAAGTAGTCACTTCAGCGTTACTGAACTTTCTGATTATCGTATCGATACGCTCCGAAACAGTGAAGTATTCGATGCAGATATCCTATTGATTTCAACAGGTGACGATGAAACGAACGCAGATATCGCTGTATTCGCTAGAGAGTATGGAACTGAACGTGTCATTGCGAGAATTGAATTAACTGAAGTCGCTGATCAATTACGTGATCTGAACATCGATGTGTTCTCAGTATTCTTCTCTACAAAAGCGTTACTCAAAGCTCTGATTGAGTCACCTGGAGTCGTAAATATCTTCACTAAAGAAGAAAATGCGCTTTACCAGATCAATATGAACAATGTTGAATATAACGGCGTGCCACTCCGCAACTTCCCTTACTTAGGAGATACGATCATCGTTCGTATTTTCCGCGGTAAAGACTCGATCGTACCACACGGAGACACGGAACTACGGATTGGTGATCGTTTGATCGTAACAGGTAGCAGTGAGAGTGTAGAAGAAGTAAGAACATTATTGAGTTATTAGGAAAGGCTCCCGGCATCATGCCGGGGCTTTTTTTCGTATAGAAAATTCCTTCGAGGTGATACTACTAGCAGTTGAAGGAGGTCATGGATATGAACCCTGAACTTGAAGTTGTGTGTCCGGCTTGTCATAAGAAGAGTGAACTAGAACATACGATTACCGCTCAATCTAATCAGAACATTATCTTTGTATGCCCTCATTGCGGTTATGAAAAAAGAAATATCGAAACGAGCAAAGGGTAATGAATTCTACATGGTACAGGTTCCATCAAACATGTTATAATTAGCACGTGGTGCTAAGAACTAATAATAAAAAATCGAGGAGGAGCATGGATATGAACCTGTCTCTTGAAAATCGTACATACGTCGTAATGGGTGTTGCGAATAAACGCAGCATCGCTTGGGGAATTGCTCAAGCACTAAGTAACGCTGGAGCAAGACTTGTTTTTACATATGCTGGCGACCGTTTAGAGAAAAACGTACGCGATCTTGCTGCTACGCTTGATCGTGATGATTCTGTTATTTTACCTTGTGACATAACAGACGATCATGAGATCGAGTCGACTTTTGCAAAGATCAAAGAAGAAGTCGGTGTGATTCATGGACTAGCGCATTGTATTGCGTTTGCGAAAACAGAGGAGCTAAAGGGAGAGTACCTTGAAACAACGAGAGAAGGCTTTATGCTTGCTCACAACATCAGCTCATACTCACTGACAGCTGTATCAAAGGCTGCTCGTCCGTTGATGACAGAAGGTGGAAGCATCTTAACGATGACGTATCTTGGTGGAGAACGTGTCGTGAACAACTATAATGTGATGGGTGTTGCAAAAGCCTCACTAGACGCAAGCATGAAGTACCTTGCGAATGACCTTGGAAAAGATGGCATTCGCGTAAATGCCATTTCAGCTGGACCAATTCGTACCCTTGCTGCAAAAGGCATCGGAGACTTCAACTCTGTCTTAAAAGAAATTGAAGAGAAATCACCTCTTCGTCGAACAGTAACGAAAGAAGATGTAGGAAATACTGCACTCTTCTTGATGAGTGATCTTTCAGGTGGTATCACCGGAGAAATGATTCACGTCGATAGCGGCTACAACATTATCGCAACATAAGGGAAACGCCTCGGCACATGCCGGGGCGTTTTCTTATAGCAGCTGAGAAAGCTGTTCTGTTTTGCGTTTTTCATATTCAAACGCTGCCATCAATTCCTCTGGCATAATGTCATTCTTTCTTCCAAACCGCTCGCTGACCGTTTCGTAAAGTTCATAAGGGAATAGCATGTCGATATACATCACATTCTTTTGTTCTGGAGTTAACGGTGCAACTTCTTCATATGCGGCTAACATCAGTTCAAACAGCTGATGATCCCATACACCCGTATCGCCCATCAGTGGAATGATTACTTTACGCAAATCTCGAATCGGCAAGTCGAAGGTAGTTGTATCAAGGTCAATGATCCAGATCTGTTCTTCTGAAAGAAGTGTGTTTCCAGTTCCGTAATCCTGGTGACATAGACTTGGTTTCTTCTTACAAGCCGCTACCCATTCAGGATAATGAGAAGCACGGAGTTGGTCTAAAATTTCTCTTCCTTTCACGATGAATGGATCGATCTCTGCTAAATAAAGCTGGCAAAAAGGGTCTTCTGGAAAACGTTTTGCGATCAGTTTCCAAGTTTCCATCTGCTGGCATCTCTTAATGTAGTGCTTAGGCCATTTACCAAGTTTAGAGAAGATTGGTGTTGCAGGAGGGGGAACATAGCCAACTGACTGTGTATGATAGTCCCCAAGTCCTCTCATCATCCACTGCAAGTCTTCTGGAACGGTCAAGTTAAACGGTCTACCTTCAATCCATTCATATACAACAAACAGGAATGGACCATGTTTTGTATAAAGACTGCCATCTTTATTTGGAATGATTCCAGGCACGCGCATACCCTTCTTTGCTAAATAATCCTGCGCATGAATGGAAAAGAGTGCTTTCTTTTCAGGACGATGTATCCTCTTTAAACACTTAGGTCCTTCGTCAGTCATAAACTTCCATACAAGAGCCATCTGTCCGCCTTGTATAACTTCGATACTCAATACGTTAAATTCCCAATTAGGGAGTAAAAGTTCCGCAAGCTTCGTTAGCTTTTCCTGCATTTCTGGTGTAAGTTCTGTACCGGCTTCTTCCTCTTCTGGATCAACAAGGTTGCTTAAATCCATGCTGTGAAACGAATCGCTTACGGGCGCGTCGATGGTTACCTCAACATCACTTTCATCGGCAATGTCTGAAGAACGAAACACTACCTGATTGGATCCTCTGAATTCTTCTGAGGCTCCATCTTTATTGTGCCAAGTTTCCATAAGTTCACCTACCTATCATATCTGTTCCTAATACGTTATGGAGAATGAGATAGTCATGTCACCATTTTCGACCAATCTATTGAAAAATAGGTATATTTAACAGGTGGTAAAGCCCTTTTTATGTTTTAGGTATAGGATTTCGCACAACCTTCCTTTTCCTCCGTATCATGCTTATAAACAGAATTTTAAGTGGTCTTCTGCTTAACGTTCTAAAACTTATCAACGTCATCAGACGTTCGCATACGGAGTCTTAAAGAATTAAAGGAGGGTGAACATGAAAATAGCCTTAGTCGCAACAGAGAAGTTGCCTGTTCCAGCAATACGGGGCGGTGCGATTCAAATTTATTTAGAAGCCGTTTCAAAACTTCTAGCAAATCATCATGATGTGACTGTCATATCGATCGATGATGTGAATTTGGAATCAAGAGAAAAAAGCAATGGAGTGCAGTACATTCGCATCAATCAGGAAGATTATTTAGAAGGGCTTATCCAAGAGATCAGTGATAACAGGTTCGACGTTATCCATGTTTGTAATCGTCCAGCTTGGATCGAACAATTAAAGAAGGCGTCACCTACGAGTAAGTTTATCTTGAGCGTGCATAATGAAATGTTTGCACAAGGAAAGATGGAGGACGAAGAAGGAGAGACGTGTATCTCCCTCGTTTCGAAAATCGTTACGGTGAGTGATTATATCGGGCGAACGATCACAGATCGTTTTCCTTCAGCGCGAGGAAAAGTGCAAACGGTTTATTCTGGTGTGGACTTAAACACCTATCACCCGAGATGGACATCGAAAGGCAGAGAACTAAGGAATTCGATCAAGTCTCAATTGAATATTGAAAATAAGAAGGTCATCTTGTTCGTCGGAAGGCTGAGTAAAGTAAAAGGGCCTCATATTCTGCTTCATGCGCTGCCAAAAATTATCGAACAACATCCAGATGCACACATGGTTTTCATTGGATCTAAATGGTTTGGTGAGAACGATGTAAACAACTATGTAAAGCACCTTTATACACTAGGTGCCATGTATCCTGACAACATTACGTTCATTAAATTTGTTGAGCCGAAGGACATTCCAAAGCTCTACTCGATGGCGGATGTTTTCGTATGTTGTTCACAGTGGCAAGAGCCGCTCGCACGTGTTCATTACGAAGCGATGGCTGCTGGATTACCTGTATTAACAAGTGACCGTGGAGGCAACCCCGAAGTGATTGTGGAGGGAAAGAACGGGAACGTGATCCATCAATTTGATGAGCCTACTGCCTATGCAGATATGATTGGCAAGTTTCTTTCAAGTGAAGGAACTCGAGATCGCTACGGTAAATTTGGCCGTGCGTATGTCGAGGAGAAGTTTGGCTGGAATCGAGTAGCGTCTAACTTAAAATCCGTTTATGAAGCTGCTTCTAGACGGTAGAGGAAGAGAGGGAAACGATCGTGGAAGAAGAAAGGAATCTTGAGCAGGAGTTAGAAGATTTGGAACATGCTGAAGAGGCTGAAGACGTAAGTGAAGACATAGACGGTGAAGAGATCGATGATTTGAATGAAGACATGGAAGATCTAGCTGACGACGGAGATTATTCTCTTGTGCATGAAACAGCCAATCTTGCTGAATTGAACCAGGTACTCCGTTATTATCCCGTTGAACCGACAGCGGTTCATTTGATCTTCAGTAGACAAGGACGAACAAAATGGCGTGTGCATACGAAGCAAGGAACGATGATGTTGAGGCAAGAGTTCATCAGACCCGATCGGATGCTTTACATTGCAGGTGCACATTGGCATCTCCAAGAAAAAGGCATGCCGATCGCAAAGTTGATTCGAACTCGAAACAATGGATTGATCCTTGCGGGTGAAGACCATGCTTATGTTCTGTATGAAGATGTAGAAGGCGAAACGATGCTGTATTACGATAAAGAACAGACGAAGAAAACGATGGCGTTTATCGGACAATTCCACAATGCCTCGAAAGGATACGTTCAACCTGAAGGAAGCAAGAAGCGAAGTCGAATAGACAAGTGGCATAAGCTATATCGCTGGAAGATTCAAGAGTTAGAAGGCTATAAAAAGCTTGCGAACGACTACACAACGGATCAATTCTCAATTCTGTTTTTACAACAGGTCGATTTGATGCTCGCCCGTGCAAAAGAAGCTTTAGCTGAACTAGACAATCCAAACTTTTCTTCATGGACGAATGAAGTTTTTGAGTCAAAAATGTTCTGTCAGCAAGATTTCACGATGGCTCGTTTGATCGAGAAAGATGGGGCTGCCTTCATGAGAGATCTTCATTCAGTGAATGCTGATTTACCATCTCGAGATATTCGTATTCTGATGAATAAAGTAATGAAGAAGCTTGCGGTTTGGGATCATGAGCTAGCAGAGGAGATGCTCATCCATTATGACCAGGTCCATCCCCTAACAGAAGGGCAATATCGGGTCCTATGGACAGATTTGAAATTTCCTCATTTATTCTGTGCCATCGCTCATAAATACTATCTCAGTCAGAAAAGATCCTGGTCAGATGAAAAATATTTGATGCACATTCAGAACATTATCGCTGTAGAAAATTCAAAGGAAGAGTTTCTATCGAATTTTGATGGAATTTTCAAAGGAATAAAAGGAGGTGTCATAAGCGATGGAACAAGTTTCACAGCAGAAAGCGATTCCTAAGTTAGAGCTTGAAGAGTTTCGATTCTCTCCTCCTGGTTCGATGGGGTGGAGTTATGCGGAATATGAAAAAATCCTTGATGGGCAAGCGGAGTTAGAAGTAGACACCACATCTTCACTTCATACACCTCCGATTCCAACGACAAACTTGAAAGAATTGCCTCCAGGCGATGGAACGATCAACATACCCCTTGTTTCTTCAGAAGAGCTTAGCCCCGAAAGTGTTAGTGAGGAGCCTGAAACTAGTAGTGCTCCAATAGAAGAACCGACTATGGAATTAAGCGAGATAGAAGAAGTTGTACAGAACGTTGAAGAAGCCCCGGTAGCAGAAGAGACACATGGAGAAGTTGAAGAGAAGTATGCACTTACGGTGAGAACGATCGGTCGACCTCGTAATTTAGGTAAAAGCAGATATCGTTGCCCAGTTATGAATCAGCAATCATTCTTCCAAGAAGATTGTGGCTGTGAAGAACCTATTGTAGAAGATGAGGAGTTAGAAGTTGAAGACGTGCTGGAGGTTGAGGAAACGACTGAAGATGTAACCGATGAGCTAGAGGTTGAAGAAGTAGAGGATGAGTTACCGATTGAAGAAGAGGTCAAATTAGAAGGACACGTGATTAAAGAAGACGAAGATGAAGACGAAGACGAAGATGAAGATGAAGATGATGAGGACGAAGATGAAGACGATGACGAAGATGAAGATGAAGATGAAGATGAAGATGAAGATGAAGATGAAGATGAAAAATGCGTAAAGAAAGTGAGAGTAATCGATAGCCCAATGAAGGCTTCTTCAATCTGGGTACCAGCTTGATCGAAAAATAGGTTCATCAGTGGAAGGTAAATCGCACCATTTGTCCTATACAAAAAATCAAAATGCTCATACCCTATAAAGAATTCTTTAACGAGAATACAATGCAAATTAACGAAAAAGGGGAATTATGATGGCGCATCACGATAAGCACGAAGAAGTATTGAAAAAGCTGCAAGAAATGCTTGCAGGAGGAGAAGTCGAAGAAGTGGAACTAGCGTTTGAAATGGTGAGTGGAGAAGAGCTCTCATTCGAGTTTGACTTAGACGATGACGAGGAAGAGGAAGAGGAAGTAGCAGAGGAAGAAGAGGAAGAAGAGGAAGCAGCAGCTATTGAAGATACTCAAATCCTTGATGATGAAGAGGAAGAAGAGTTTGACGAAGAGGACGAAGAAGACGAGTAAAAAGAAATAGAACCGGTCACGACCGGTTCTATTTCTTTTTTTGTCTGTAAGTTCTATCGAAGATCCAGGGTTCCTCTAATTTAGACTGCCTCGTTTCTTGTACAGGGGTAGATGAACGTTCAGGAAATATAAACGTGTCATCGTCAAAATCTTCAACTTCCTCAACTACCTCATCTTCCTCAACTGGTTCAAGCGATTGTTCTATGGCGGGTAGAATGGTTTCTAAAGGACATGCCTTACGATATACGCGTTCTAAGCGGTTTGCGACGTGTTGAAACGTATGATTCGCTTCTACTACTTTACGTCCATTTAAGCTCAATTCTATCGCTTTCTCAGGGTGGTTTAACAAGTCACATACTGCCCTTGCGAAAGATGAGGGTTGCCGGTATGCTCCTACAACAAGACCATTGTGCATATGCGTTACAACCTCAGCATTTCCTCCTCGTTTCGTTGTGATGAGTGGAACACCAGCTGCCATCGCTTCATAATGGACACGAGCGAGGGGCTCCTGCCACTGTGAACTGCAGACAAAAACATCACCGAGTAAGAAGGTTCTTGGTATGTCCTCGTGAGGAATATATTTTGTAAAGAGCACATGATCTCCTAACGGTTTAGCAAGTTTGTAGAGGTATGAGACGTATTCATTCAAACGGTTGTCGCTAAACCATTTTCCTCCACAAATAACGAGTACCGCGTCGGGGTGTTCTTTTAAAATGGCTGGCATCGCTTTGATCAAAAGATGTGGTCCTTTTGTCTTACTGAGTCTTCCGATGAACAGGATCACTTTTCGGTTCGTTAGTTGGTACTTCTGTTTTAACTTTTGTTTGATCTTGTTTCCCTCTTCCGTCCACGAAGGTTGAAACTGGGTTAGATCGACACCAGAATAGACGACTTGAATCTTCTCATCGGCTTCTGGAAACCGATTTAATATCGTTCCTCTAATATAATTGCTGACTGTCATGATTTGGGATGCGCACTCGATCGCTTTCATGCCTTCTTCATCACTTAGTTTCCGCTCTTTAAACATATCGTTATGAAGACTCAGTACAATCTGGCTTTCTGGCATGACGCTCTTATACAGAATAACAGCTTTGGGTCTGTTAAAAACATGGATGAGGTCAAAAGGTGTCATCTCAGTAAGTACTTCTGCAACATTTTCGCTGTAATTTTCACGAGGGACTCGTATATACGTAACGGAATCTATCTCTTCATAGTCAGGTAATTCTGGGTCTTGAACAGAGAAAACGGTCATGGAGTGGTGTTCTGTGAGATAAGGAAGCACCCCATCGATCATCATCTGAATCGCCCCACCTTTTACAGCGGGAGATGGAAGTTTCTCTGTGCAAACGTAGGCGATATTCACTATCCTCAATCCTTTCTACCGTATAACTTGGTTAAATCTATAATTTCATTCATTAACCCTTCCCTTAGCAACACGCTTGGTCGATAGTTTAACAGGTTTTCAGCTTTTGAAATATCAGCCCATGTGTGCATCGGCTCACCTGTTGCTTTCGGTACGAAATTGATCTTGGCTTTCTTAGAGAGAAGTTCTTCTAGTATGGAAATCACATCTAGGACGGTAGCACGTTCTTTTCCACCTATGTTGATCGTTTCCCCAACGACGTTGTCTGCATCTTTTACAGCTGCCGTCGCTTGTACACAGTCGCTCACATAGGTGAAATCTCTTGATTGAAGCCCGTTTCCGTAAACTGTAATCGGCTTATCTTGCAGCATTTGCTTGATGAATCGATGGAATGCCATATCAGGGCGTTGTCTTGGGCCATACACTGTGAAGTAACGCAAAATGACGACAGGCACCCCGAAATAGAGATGATAAATATGACAAAGCTGTTCTCCTGTGAGCTTTGTTACTCCGTAGGGTGAGAGGGGAACCGTTTTCATATCTTCTGAAACCTTTCCAACCTTCTCCCCATAGACTGAGGAGGTGGAGACATAGATGAATTTTGTGATTGAGTGATTTCTACTTGCTTCTAGTAGTTTTTGAGTGACCAGGCCATTGTTGAGGATGTAGCGTTCAAAGTCGCTGCCGAAACTTGATCTTACACCAGGTATCCCAGCAAGGTGGTAGATCACATCCACATTTTTTAACAACCCTGAGAGGTCTTGCTTTAAAAGGTCAATGTCGTAGAGCTTGAATTTTGGTCGTTTGAGCAGCTGCTTTATGTTTCTTATCTTGGTTTCATTTCCCTCGATGTCCAGGTCGATTCCAATCACGTCGGTTTCGGACGTATTAAGAAGCTGCTCACATAGGTGCGAGCCAACAAAGCCGGCAGCACCCGTTACGAGAATCGTCATGCTCGACCAACCCCAAGATAAGTTAAACCAGCATGTTTTACTTCTTCTGGATCAAGAAAGTTCCGACCATCCAATACAATCCTTCCTTTCAATTCGTTCCTCACTCGTTCCCAATCAGGTGATTTGAATAGTGCCCAGTCGGTTGCAACGATTAACGCGTCTGAACCTGATAGCGCATCATACATATCGTTCGTTTGATGGATAAATAGGTTTTCAGCATGTGCTTCTGGATCGAATGCAAAGACTGAACACCCGCTTTTTATGAGTTTTTCGCAGAGTTTTATCGATTGCGAATCACGTATATCATCTGTATTAGGTTTAAAAGAAAGCCCCCAAACTGAAATTCGCTTTCCTTCTAGTCCTCGTAATTTCTTTTCTAACTTCCTGATGTAGTAATCGACCTGTTCACTGTTAACTTGCTTTACAGCCTTTAATAGCTGAGTTGAAATCCGCTTCTTTCTTGCAGCATAACAAAGTGCATCGAGGTCTTTTGGAAAACACGAACCGCCATAACCAAGTCCGGACTGTAAAAAGTGCGGTCCGATTCTCGGATCGATTCCTAGTGACGAGGCTACGTCAGTAACATCGACGTGATACTTGTCGCAAACTCTTGCGAATTCATTGATGAACGAAATTTTTGTAGCAAGAAATGCGTTCGATGCGTATTTCATCATCTCAGCTCCTGCTAAGGTCGTCTCGATAACGGGAGCTGATAACTGTGCGTATAGTTCTTTCACCCGTTTTCTTGCTTTTGCAGATCTCGAGCCAATCACAATTTTATCCGGATGAAACGAATCGTAAATGGCAGAGCCCTCTCTTAAAAATTCAGGGTTCGAGACGACATCGAACAGGTTTTGGTCGACTCCTTTCTCGATGAGGTAGTTGTGTGCCCACTCATTTGTACCAGGAGGGACGGTGCTTTTAATAATGATCGTTTTGTGTGTGGAGATTTTTTGCGAGATGTGTTGGAACACTTTCTTAAAAGCTGTTAAATCAGAATCGCCGTTCGGCTTCGGCGGGGTACCGACAGCGATGAGTATGGTAGGAGAATGAAGCATACATGCTTCACGATCATCAGAGAAGATCAAACGTCCATTCTTGGTGTTCTTTTTTATTAAATCCTCGAGCTCCGGCTCGTGTATAGGGCAAATCCCTTGGTTTAATTTCTCGATCTTATCGATATCTTTATCGATGCAATGGACGTTGTGTCCAAGTTCAGCAAGCAAAACGGCTGTCGTTAGACCAACATAGCCTGCACCAACGATACATATATCCATCCGGTGTTCCCTCCAATAACAATCACATTACTTTATATCGTATTAGGCTTGAAGGCGTTGGTGTGATGAAATTGCATGAGTTGGTAATAAATAGGCATTCATCCGTAATGCTTATTCGCCTGTTTTTCAAAAGACAAGTTACTGTGTTTTAACCCTTGAATAAAGTATTAAAATAGAGAACAGAGGAAGGGGAGCACGTATGATAAAGAAAGCAGTGATTCCTGCAGCCGGTTATGGTACAAGAAGCCTACCGATTACAAAAGTAATACCAAAAGAGATGTTCCCAATCTGTGGTAAACCGGCGATCCACTATGTAGTAGAAGAAGCAGTTGCTTCTGGTATAGAAGAAATATTGATCATCATCTCTCGAACAAAAAACCTTATCATGGATTACTTTGATCACTCATTAGAACTTGAAGCGTTTCTAGAGCGTGTAAATAAAACACACTTATTAAAGAAAACGGAGGTCCCAAACGTCTCCATCCAATATGTAAGGCAGTCTCATGCAAAGGGGTTGGGTGATGCGATCTCTCTCGCAAAGTCGTTTACTGGTGAAGACCCATTTGCTGTACTACTTCCAGATGACATCTTCCTTGGAACGCCAGCTCTATCTGAGTTGATCGAGGTATATAATAAGAGCCGAGCAAATGTGATCGCAGTGAAAGAGGTAGCAGAACAGCACCTTAAAGACTATGGAGTAATAAAAGGAAAGCAAACGTCTGAAGGAATTTACGAGATTTCAGATCTAGTAGAAAAACCTGCTTCCAATCCGCCTTCAAATCTCGCAGTAACAGGAAGATATATATTTACCAAGAACATCTATGAAAAGTTGAATAAGCTGAATCCTGGTAAAGGGGGCGAAATTCAACTGACAGATGCAATAAAGGATATTCTTACAGAAGAGCGATGCCTCGCCAGAATTTCTTCAGGTGAACGGTTTGATATTGGGAAAGAAGAGGAGTATATCAAGTTGATTCAGGCTATTTATCGAACATGAGTGAAAAGAATGAAAAGCTTCTATTGATTAGAGGCTTTTTTCAAATTAAAAAAGGCTGCTTTTCAGCAACCTTCATGGATGAGGAAAATCTATTATTCTCAGTTTGCAGCGCGAGAAATACCAGCAAGCGTGCTACAGTCGATGATAACTGTTCTAGGTGTTCCTGCGGCATCTACTGGTGTGTAACGGAACCTTGCGCAACAGCTGTGCGATTCAAACCCCATAAAAGTGAATGTTGTAGGATTTTCTGCACCACTCATATACATATATCCTGTTTGACCTTTAGGAAGTAAATACACTTCAGTCATTGTATCTTCCCAAATATCACAGTTGTTTCCGTTAGCCATGCGGCGCAACACATCACATACACAACCTTTGCAATGTGAAGTAGGTCTTACAGAACCACAACATGTATCGTCAAAAAGACTTCTTCTCATATCATTTCCTCCTTATCGAAAGATCAACCTGACAATTTTCAGGCTTACAATAATGTATTAGAAGTTGGTACAAAGTGTATGAGCAATACAACCATTTATTTACAAAATAGTTATCTAACACCTTGTTTTTACGTGTTAAATAAATTATTTTTTGAAAAAATGATATTTGTCCAAACAACCATTTTTTGGATACATATTTATATTAAAGTAGGTTGAATAAACCTAGAATTTATTTTGAGAGGAGATATCGTATGGGTTTGAGAGTATTGAATTCCAAATTGTATCAGTACAAAAACTCGAATACAGTCTTTACGATGGTGCATGTGACTGAAACGCAAAATAGTGATGGAACACCAGATCTTGCAGGTGTCATGATTAAGGAAATCGGTTTTGACTATGTCATCTTTACTCCTGTAGGGGCTTCCGGACAGGCTAATGAAATTCTGGTATGTACAGATCAAATCGTTTCACTAGAACTATAATTTTCTTGAAGGTTTCACAACTGTGAAACCTTTTTTATATTCTGCTAGAAAGAAAGGGTGTGAACGGATGGTCCGGAAACGAACGATCTTATTTATTACAAAAGATTTATCAAAGCATGTAGAGCGCAGCAGTTATTATTTGGTGAGAGAATTACAAAAACGCGCAAACGTCATCTTTTGGCATGATCATGGATTGTTACCTGACATTCTAGCTAAGATTCAAGTACGTCCAGATTTCATTCTGATGAACGATCTACATCCTACTTATTGCCCTTTTATAAGAAGAATAAATGAAACAGACATACCGGTCGGAATCTTTATGCATGACCTTCATTATAAAAAGCAGCACCGTAAACGGTTTATCGAGAAAGGGAACGTGTCTGTAATCTTTGCTCACTATCGAGATGCGTTTTTAAAATGGTATCCGGAATTTCAGGATCGCTTCATTTGGTTTCCTCATCATGTCGACACATCGATCTTCAAAGATTATAAGCTAGGTAAAAGTACTGATTATTTAATGCTTGGTGCATTGTTTCCAAGCTTCTATCCACTGCGTGCGAGTATGTACAACCAATTGAAGGCTACGACGAATTTTAAATACTATGAACATCCTGGATATAAACGAATTGGCAAAGGTCATTTAGCAGGGGAAGCTTACGCAATGGAATTAAATCGTGCGAAGATGTTTTTTACGTGTGACTCGATCTACCATTATCCAGTACTAAAATATTTTGAAGTGCCAGCATGCAATAGTCTACTTTTAGCTTCCTCATCGAAAGAATTAACAGATCTCGGGTTCGTTGATGGGAAAACCTTTGTGGCTGTTCATGAACAGAATGTGCTTCAGAAAGCTTCGTATTATTTGAAACATGAAAAAGAACGACTTCAAATAGCAAGAGCAGGTCATCAGATGGTGATTGCGAATCATTCCACATCGAAACGAGCAGATGAGCTGATGGAACACATCGAAAAAGTGATCATAGATAAAGAAAAGACGCGAAGGTAAGGACACACTTCAGTGTCTTTTTGTTGTGTTAAGATTTGTCGATTTTCCGATTCAAAAGCCTGTGACCATAACTGAACTACAGAAATACTTCCTAGAATAATAGATTTTCATTGGTTTCAATTTATCGTGTTAAACGGAATGCCGTTTTTTTACAAATATAGTGTGCTAACCATATCAAACTGTTAATAACTTACATAACCTATCAGTAAGCTGTCCTAGAAATCTAGCAGGAGGGGAAGGAACCATGAAAATCATTACCGTTTTAGGTACTAGACCTGAAATCATACGGTTGAGCTTGATCATCGATAAGCTCGATCATCTAGCAGATAAGCATGTACTTATCCATACAGGGCAAAACTTCACGAAAACCCTCAGCAGCATCTTTTTTAAGGAGCTCGGTATAAGAGAGCCTGATTATATGTTATTTAATCAGCAACAATCGCTAGGAGAACAGCTCGCGACCATGTATCGAGAGCTTGAAATCATATTTAAAAAAGAAATGCCTGATAAGGTTCTTGTGTTAGGAGATACAAACAGTGCGTTAAGTGCCATTTTAGCAGAGCGGATGGGAATTCCTGTCGTGCACATGGAAGCTGGAAACCGATGCTTTGATTGGTCTGTACCTGAAGAGAAAAACCGACGTGTCATCGATGCGATCTCAACATTCAATCTTCCGTATACGCCTCAAAGTAAAGAAAACCTCTTACGGGAAGGCATTGCGACCAATCGGGTTTATGTTTCTGGAAATCCGATCAATGAAGTGTTGAAACATAATCAAGCTAAGATCAATGAAAGCTCAATTCTTGAGGATCTTAACCTGACAAAAAAGGATTATTTCCTAGTTACGGCTCATCGGGCTGAAAACGTTGATTATGATGAGAACCTCAAAGAAATCCTTCAAGGAATGAATCATGTTGTTAAAACACATGGTAAACGGATGATTTGTAGTGTTCACCCGCGTACAAGATCACGTTTGTCACAATTGAATGGCATCGAATTAGATCCCCTCATCGAATTTCATGAACCGTTCGGATTTTTTGACTTCGTGAAGCTTGAACAGAATGCAAAGTGTGTTCTAACAGATAGCGGTACTGTCCAGGAAGAATGTTGTTTGTTCTATATTCCTACAGTAACGATACGAAAAACAACGGAACGTCCAGAAACCGTTGCATGTGGAAGCAACATTGTTTCAGGTTTAAATGCGATGAATATTTTGCGAGCAGTGAACGTGATGGTGAATCAACCTTCGGAATGGGATCTTCCAGAAGGCTATGCAGATGATGCAGTTTCAGATAAAGTGGTGAAATTTTTAATGGGAGGGCTACATGTTGTTCCACAATAAAACGATACTGGTAACTGGGGGAACTGGATCATGGGGAAATGAACTTGTAAAGCAATTGCTTGAAAAACAGCCGAGCGAAATAAGAGTTTTCTCGAGAAATGAGTCCAGTCAAGTCGCGATGAAACGAGCTTTTCATCAAGAGAAAAAGCTTAAATTTATTATAGGAGATATTAAGGAAAAGGACGGTCTAATCGAGGCAACGAAAGGGGTAGACTTTGTTTTTCATCTTGCAGCTCTTAAGCATGTTCCGGTATGTGAGGATCAACCTTTAGAAGCGATGAAGACAAATGTCATTGGGACCCAAAACGTAATCGATGCGGCTATTCTTAATAACGTTGAAAAAGTAATCTATATTTCGACGGATAAAGCAGCGAATCCATCGAACTTTTACGGATTCACAAAAGCGATGGGTGAGCGTTTGATCATTCATGCGAATGTTCTCAAATCGAATACAACGTTCGTATGCGTGCGTGGCGGGAACGTGTTAGGCACGAACGGGAGCGTTATCCATGTATTTAAGAACCAGATAGAAGAACACGGTAAAATCGGTATAACAGATATGAGGATGACACGATTTTTCTTAACGCTTGAAGATGCGATCAAGCTTCTTTTCAAAGCAACGTACGAAAGCAAGGGTGGCGAGATTTTCGTTATGAAGATGCCTACATGTAAGATTGTAGACCTTGCAGATGTGCTGATCGAAGCGTCTGGTAAGGAAAATGTAGACATCGAAGTACTTGGCATACGACCAGGCGAAAAGTTGCACGAGTTACTATTTTCAGAGTATGAAAGTCAGAGCACGGTGTATTACGACAAAGAATACTTCGTGATCTTACCATCAATTACAGTAGACGGGCTTCAGGAATATTACGCTGACTTTAAGCAAGTAGAACTAGAAAACTATAATTCTAGCGAGAATTTGATGTCGAGAGATGAGTTGAAGAATCTCCTTCAAAAAGGTGGATTCATCTCATGAAGCTACTTGTCTTAGGTGGAAAAGGAATGGCCGGGCATATGATCGTGGATTATTTCCAGCGAAAAGACGGCTGGGATGTCTCCTATACTTGCCGGGACAGCAATAGTGGTGGAATCTATTTAGACGTACTCATACCGAGCCAGGTAGAAGAGTTGATCGATCAGATGAAACCGGACATCGTGATCAACGCGATTGGAATCTTGAATCAGCACGCCGAGCGAAATAAAACAGAAGCCTTCCAAGTCAACAGCTTACTCCCTCATCAGCTTGCAAAGTTAACGAAGCGGTATGGCGGGAAGCTTGTTCATATCAGCACAGACTGTGTATTTTCAGGTGAGAAGGGTGATTATACAGAGTTTGATTCCAAGGATGGAACGTCTGTTTACGCAAAAACAAAAGCAATGGGCGAGGTGAACGATGACAGTGCGTTAACGATCCGAACTTCAATCGTGGGTCCAGAACTGAAGAAGGACGGTATCGGATTGCTACTGTGGTTTATGCAGCAAAAAGGAGAAATAAAAGGGTATAAGAACATGATGTGGAATGGCGTAACAACGCTTGAGCTAGCGAAGGCGATCGACTGTTTGCTTTTGAACAACGTAACAGGACTCTATCATCTATGCGTTGGTGAGAAGGTATCGAAATACGAGCTCCTACACTTGTTCAAAAATGCATTTAATAAAGATGACGTACGCATCACACCTGATGAAGAAGTCGTGCTAGATCGTACGATCGTGAATACGCGGAAAGACTTTATTTATACACCTCCTAATTATGAATCGATGCTAAAGGAACTTAAGGATTGGATGGAAGATGAGTGATGACTCCATTCTAATCACGGGCGCGTCTGGTTTTACGGGACAGCATGCGTGCAGACACTTTCTTAAGACTGATCTGAAGGTTACTGCTGTCGTTCGAAACACTTGCTTAGAAGGTTTGCGTTCGGTCCAGTGTGATTTAACAGACAAGAATGCTATCGATCGTTTGATAAAAGAAGAACAGCCAACATATGTGCTCCACCTCGCAGGGGTAAACGCAGTTCAGACGTCATGGGAAAATCCGGTGAGTACGTTAGAAGCAAATGTGTTATCGACGGTTTATTTGCTCGATGCGATACGAACTACGAAGCCTTCGACAAAAGTCGTGATGGTTGGCTCTGCACTTCAATATGATCCTGCTAAAGGAAAACCCAGCCACCCTTATGCGCTGAGTAAAACGATGCAGTCGCAGGTCGCTCTTCACTTGGCAGAATTGTATAACCTTCACGTTGTATTAGCTAAGCCAACAAACCTAATAGGTCCAGGAAATTCTTCTGGGATATGTGCACTGCTTACGAAACACATCGTAGATATGGAACGAAACCTTACGTCCGAGGCGTTTTCTGTTTCGAATCTACAGGTGAAAAGGGATTTCCTTGACGTCCGTGATGTGGTAAGTGCTTATGAGAAGTTATTCGTTACAGGAGAAAGGACACGAACATACGATCTTGCTACTGGAAGACTTGTCGCACTGCAAGAGGTAGTGAGGGAGCTTGAGACGTTAACAGAGGTATCTCATTTCGTAGTCGACAAGAAACTTGGTGAGAATGGAACTGTTATTCCGATGGATGTGTCGAACATTAAAAACCTTGGTTGGAATCCGACATACTCCCTTCGCCAGAGTCTAGAAGATTCTCTAGAGTACTATAGAAACCTTGAGCAGGCGTGAGCCATAGTATTTTACTACGAGAAAGTGAGGAACGACATTGTCTAAAACAAATGAATTAGATCCTTTTATCATGATTTCAATTCCAAAGAGCGGCACACATTTGCTTAAGCAAATTCTGCTTGGCATCCCTGGAATGAAACACTTCCCTGATAAAGGGATGTTTGGTCACTTCAATAATCAACCGAAGCTACAGCTTTCTAGAACAGAGAATCTAGAAAAAAATGAGTTTGTGAATGGTCATTTGTTCTGTTCGGATGAATGGGATGCGTTTTTTACGAAGTTGAATATGAAGAAGATATTTGTCATGAGAGACCCGCGAGACGTTGTTGTTTCTTATGCGTATTTTATTCCTACTTTAGAAATACACCCACTCTACGAAACATTCACACAAAAAGGATTTACCCATCGTGATCGCATGAAGTTCTTAATTGAAGGTGGTCAACCGATCACGCCTCAAAAGCCTTATCAGCCGAACATTGAAGAATGGTATACAAGTTTTTCTAAATGGAAGGACCGTCCGAATGTTTTTACGATCCGGTTTGAAGACTTAATTTCATCAGAACGAAATCGAATTCTCGTTCTTCATCATCTCGTTAAATTTCTATGGAAAGACGATTCTGTTCCTAAATCGCGATCTTGGATGGTAGGAAATATGCTTAAGAACATCGACCCTTCTACATCACCAACGTTTCGAAAAGGTACGATAGGCGGCTGGCAAGGCGAGTTCGATTCTGATTTAAAGAGTCTATTTAAAAAAGAGAGTGGTACCCTTTTAACATCGTTAGGATATGAAAAAACTCCAGATTGGTAATCAAAAACGGCATGGTAGACAAGTGCCGTTTTTTAGTTGGTTTATGGAAAGTTGTGGGTGTGTATCTAGTCGGCGTTTCGTCTTATTCATAAACTAGTGATAGGTAAGATAGTTTACACGTTAACGACTTAAATATGAGGAGGGATCCAGTGAGTGATCGTCCGAAAGTTAGTATCATCATTCCATTTTATAACTGTGAGTACGTTAATCAAGCGATTGAAAGTGCACTGAATCAAACGTATCAACATATAGAAATCATTGTGGTAGACGATGGTTCTTCCATGCACAAACAGCTGATCGACCCTTATCTCCCTCTTGTAAAATACGTTTATAAACGTAATGGAGGCACAGCGACTGCACTTAATCGAGGGGTCGGTTTAGCTACAGGTGAATTCATCGCATGGTTAAGCTCAGATGATCTATTTTTACCAGACAAGATAGCAAAACAAGTTTCGCACATGAAGCACTCAGGAGCGGATCTCGTCTATACAAACTTCAGCTTGATCGATGAGAACAATGTTGTTTTTAGAGAGCATGTAGGGACAAGGTTAAAAACAAGGCTGGCTTTTTTAAAGCATTTACAAAACAACTGTCCAATCAATGGAAGTACAGTATTGGTTAAGAAAGCGCTATTTGAGAAAACTGGAATGTTTAACCCGAAGCTGAAATACACCCAGGATTATGATATGTGGATGAGGATGGCAAGATATGCACGAATCGAAAGTATGGAAGAAACCTTACTATACTATCGAAAGCATAGGAAGATGGGATCCGTTGTCCATAGTGATGAACAACAAAATGAAATCGCGTCATTAAAAAAACGGTATGAACGAATGCTCGATGAACTGATTATAGAAGAGCAAAGAAGAATTCTAGAAACATGAAGGTTATGAGAGCGAGGTGATTCCATGCATGGCAGCAAGACTGAGAAAGAGATCAGTATCATTATCCCGACCTATAATAAATTTCCTCAAAATTTATTCACGCTTTACTCCCTCCAGAATCAAACGTTTGATTTATCTAAGGTCGAGGTGATTTTGATCGATGATGGTTCTACGGATGAAACAGCTCAAATCATGAATCGTCATTCGTTTACATTCGATCTGAAGTACATCGATTGTGGCGGAAATATCGGAAGAGCGGCTGCACGAAATAAAGGTCTTATGGAAGCGAAAGGAAAAGTTATTATCTTTCTTGACGCAGAAATACTGGTGAGACCGGATTTTTTGACGATCCATCACACCTATCACAAAGAAATTAAAAATGCGGTCGTAACAGGAATCATTTTTATAAAACGACTGTACTCTGTACTATTTAATGACTTCACACCTGAACAGATCGAAGAGTGTTATGAACTAGCAAAATGTAATCCAATACTGGTAAAAAAGTTTAAGGAGTTCGAGGTGAACAAAGGACGAAAACCCTTGATCACTCGAGCAGATATCATAAATCAATCGTACCAATCCATGACTATGCCTACACATTACGAAGAATTTTATAAACGTATTTTAATCAACAATTACGGTTATCAATTACAAGACTACCGTATTCCGTGGCAGTTATTTGGAACCGGACATGTTTCTGTTTCTAAAGGAATGCTCGATCGGGTAGGGCTGTTCTCTGAATACCCAGGCTATGGGTGGGATGATTGCGAGATGGGCTTCAGACTGTATAAAAAAGGCGCTAAATACGTTACGGATCCAAGGCTTGTGAGTTATCACCAGGAACATCCTGTTTCGATTCATAATACTGACGATTCAAAAAAGAACTACTACCGATTTCAAGAAACGTATCGGTCGATCGAATGTATGATCATTAGCCTTACGTTTTTACCAGTTCCTTTCAATTTGCATGAAGTGAATCAAATATTGATAGATTACCACAAGCTATGTGAAACGTACCCGAACGATTATTCGCTAACGAAGAAAGTGTTTCATGAGATGTTGAGAGGTATCGGAAAGCGACGTGCTTTTAATGAACCGTTAACAGAATTGATTCCTAAACATCTGAGTGAAGAACAAGTTGCAGCGTTGCATGAAGAACTTCAAACAGTGGGGAACAAAAAAGAGTTTACGCGTTTTCTAGAGTGCTTTGATCGCTTAAAGAAGCTGTAAGACAAATTGAGTGAAAGGAAAACAATGCTATGAAAATTACATTTGCTGCATTAACTCTCTGTAAGGGAGGGGCACAAAGGATGTTGGTTGAACTAGCCAATGGTTTGGCAAACAAGGGGCATGACGTTTCTTTTGTTATGCCTCCTGGCGGCGTTATCGAATATCCGAACAAAGTAACGGTTATCAGGACAAAGGGTACAGGGATCAAATCAGATGATTTTCCAGTAAGCGACGTGATTGTTTCGAACTTCTACACACTTACGAACGTGTGTCAGCAAGCGAGTCAGGAAGGGAAAGGAATTCATGTTCGGATTAGCCTCTGCTATGAACCGGTTTTTCTAGATGATCATGAAGCGTCTTTTAAAAGCTATCACATTAGTAAGAACCTTATTGTTCTCTCAAACTGGCAAAAACAGCTCATCAACTTAAATCATGGGATTGAAGGCAAAATTGTACCTGTCGGAGTCAGTGATGTGTTCAGGAATATGAACATCCGAAACAACAAGAAGTTAGAGGTGAGCGGCATCCTTCGAATACCAGAAGGAGGCTATTCCTGGCATAGAGAGCAAGAGTATTTGATTTCTGTTTTCACTCGGTTGAAACAAACGTACCCTGATTTGAAAATAAATTTGATCACACCACCTTCAGAATTAAACTCATCACGGTGGTTGAGGCAAATGCATGCAAATCAACTGTTTCAATCGTTAACTCCGCAAAATGATCAACAGCTCAATCTATTCTTGAATCAAGCGGACATATTCGTGAGCTCGTCTACTTACGACACCGCCTCTCTTCCAGGATTAGAAGCCATGAAGTGTGGTGCGGCACTTGCAACGGTTTACTCTGGTGGAAACATGGACTATTGCAGAAGCGGGGAGAACTGCCTGTTATCTTACCGGCATGAAAATAACTTGTTTCGAGATGTATCGACCTTGATTCAGCAGCCGAACCTTCGAAACAAATTCATGGTTGAGGGACAGAAAGAAGCTGCGAAATGGACATGGCAGCGAAGTGTGAATCTGTTCGAACAGGCGTTGATCGCTTTTAAGAAATAATCGCTTGCTAATTGGGGGAGAGGTCCCCCTTTTTTTCATTACCAGCTCTTATCGTTCTCGTAACCTAATTGAATGAGAAGATCTCCTGCTACCGCTTTAAAGGCGTCCTTCACCTCTTTATCAAACTCTTGCCTCCAATTTCCTGATTGCCCTTTCCGAAATGTGACTGATTTTTTAGGATCTACATTCGATTGCATCTGATTGACTCGCGTTTTTATTACGTCTTGGTGAAGTTCTAACTGAAAGAAGCGTACTATTCTTTCTAATTGCTGTAACTGAGATTCTTTTGATTCTACAAGTGATTCGTAAGAGATTGGAAGAACATTCGGTTCATTCAACCATCCTGCGAACTTCTGGTACCAATCTCTAATATTAGGCCTCTTGATTAAATCATTAGTTGCTCCGTTTATGAAAATTAGAAATCTCTCTTTGATCGACAACTTATGATCTTGGAAGTATCTTCGATAAGGGTGGTCGGGAAATTGCATGAAGAAATAACCGTAAGACACGACGATATCTCGAGGGTCTCGATACAAAAAGAGCTGTTTAAGTTCCAGTTCCTTAAAAAGGGCTGTATACTCATCCGAATGGAAGAGGTGACCGTTTGCAAATGAGTTTATTGGAAGTGAGGAGAGCGTTTTTCGATGCTCCTCGAGTTGTTGAAGATGACCAGGATAGATGAATGCTTTGTGCGTAAGCTCTGGGTGTCCCTCTAGGAGTTGTTTCATTAAGTGTGTTCCGCTCTTAGCAATGGAGTTCGCAAAAAATGGGTTTCTATTCGTCAAAGCAAAAATCCTCTCTGCTTTTTTCTAATACTTTCACACCTTCATCTTATGCAGTACCTACAAGTTGGTCTCTTTGAATAAGAAGAGGTTTGGTTCATCGCATACATAATCCATAAAATAGAGGAATGTCCAATACAAATTGGAAGCAATTGCATAATTTAATATGACTATGAAATCCAGGGGGGAGACCGTTGGAAAAGGTTTCGATCATCATTCCATTCTATAACTGCGCATACGTAGATCAGGCGATACAGAGTGCGCTGAACCAAACCTATGAAAATATTGAAATCATCGTTGTGAACGATGGTTCTACGAAACATGAAGAAAAAGTTAAGAAATATCTGCGTTCGATCACGTATATAAAAAAAGAAAACGGTGGAACTGCAAGTGCGCTGAACGCTGGAATCAAAGCAGCAACGGGGGCTTATTTTTGCTGGTTAAGTTCAGATGATTGTTATGAAGCCGATAAAGTACGAAAGCAAGTTGAGTTTATGAAAAGAACGAATGCCTCAGTCAGCTACTCATCTTACGTCCTGATGAATCAATCGAGTGCTGTCGTCACTGGCCCGATCGGTGTTTACTTTCCAACTAATCTACTCTTTTATAGAAAGATCAAGGTGAACTGCCCAATCAATGGATGTACGGTGATGCTTAAGATGTCACTATTCGAAGAACTCGGAGTGTTTGATGAAAGCCTTCCCTTCACGCATGATTATGATTTATGGTTAAGAATCGTGCAAAAATACGACTTCAAGTATTTAGATCAGCCTCTCGTACGCTATAGAGTCCATGATGAAATGGGAACGAAGAAACATGCTGCAGCCATTCGAAAAGAAATTCAAACCGTTCGGAAAAGACATCTTCGAAACATGAATCGGAAAATTGTAGACGAAATCAAAGGAAGAAGACTGTAGATGGCTGAACATAAAAAATTTTTAATAGGAGAGTGTGTCAGTTGAAATGATGAGCATCTATGGATTTATCACGATCAGCATCATTTTCATCATGTTTATCATTTTGATGTTCGAGTGGGTAAGGGCTCACATTGCGTTTGTTTCAGTTGTCTTCATTCTACTTCTAATCGGAGTGCTCTCTCCAATGGAAGCCATATCAGGATTTATTAATCAGAGTGTCATCACGGTTGGAGCATTATTCGTAATCATCACTGCCATTCAGAGGACCAGCGTTGTGGAAACCTTAACAAGTATGATTTCGAGGTCAGCTGATAATGAATCAAAAAGCACGATGAAGATCATGGCGATCGTTTCCGCAATGTCTAGCTTCCTTAACAATATACCGCTCGTTCTTCTGATCACCCCAATCGTTAAAAAGTGGTCGATCGCCAAAAACTCTTATCCATCAAAATTTCTCATCTCAGTGTCTTATGCAGCTATTCTAGGCGGAATGTGTACACTGATTGGAACTTCGACGAACCTTTTGATTCATTCCATGCTCGTACAAAATGGGTATGAAGGGTTTTCAATGTTCGAATTAGCCCTAGTCGGTGTACCAAGCGCGATAGCAGTGATTCTCTACATGAGTATTTACGGCTATCGACGACTGCCGGAAATACACCATGAAGAAAAAGAACTTCCAACTCAGGTGAAGAAACTGACAATGTCGGGAAAAGAAATCCTCATTTATGTTTTGTTTTTCTCCATGCTTCTTAGTGTAAGTTTGCAGTGGATTTCGATGGCTCACGGTGCAATGATCACCTGTATCCTTTTCCTCATTCTCAGAGTGATCACAATCAAAGAAGCGTTCCGATCGATCCCCTGGCCGCTGTTAAGCATCATTGGATCTGCTCTAGGGATTGCGGTGGCACTTGAAAAGTCTGGTGCTGCTCTCATGATGACAGAAACATTTATCTTACCATTGAGTGAGTATGGCCCCTTTCCTTTACTCGTTGCAATCTATATCTTAGCCTCAGTCGTTACAGAGATGATTACGAATAACGCTGCAGCTGCTCTCGTTTTTCCAATCGCACTCTATATGACGGAACAACTAGGATTCAATGTTGAACCATATGCAATTGCGATCGCGATTGCTGCCTCAGCTAGCTTTTTAACTCCTTTCGGCTATCAAACGAACCTAATAGTTTATGAAGAAGGAAAGTATCGATTCGTCGATTTTATGAAAGCTGGTTTGCCAGTGAAAATCATCGTCATGTGCACGACGCTTTATTTGATCCCTCTTTTTTGGCCGCTCATATAAAAGCCACCTTCCATAACCATGGTAGGTGGCTTTACTTATCTATTTGGTTTCCATGTCACTTTCCCACATGATTTACACCCTGATTTCTTTGGTGCTGGCGGTTGCGATTTACCGCGAGGACGGCGTT
Source organism: Alkalihalobacillus sp. CinArs1 (assembly GCF_947387515.1). Lineage (GTDB taxonomy): Bacteria > Bacillota > Bacilli > Bacillales > Guptibacillaceae > Guptibacillus. The sequence continues at coordinate 1,020,251 of NZ_CANDOB010000002.1, forward strand.
TCGCTTGATTAAATAATTCCTGTATATCTTTCTTTAACATTGTCATCCTCCTATTAAAATACGATCGATGGTTTGATCTAGTTTATTCATTAGAGGAGGACGGAGTATAGGCATTTAACGCTTTTTTTGAAATGGATTTATTATGGATCGTCGGTTTTCTCTATTTTGGAATTTAAACGGATTAAACGTTTGGACGTCTTGATTAGCATTTACGTTTTTAAATGGTTCGATCTGATGGCTTAATTTCGGTTTTTCCTCGAGCAAACCTTTCTTTGCTTCTATAGGCTTCTTTGTAGGGGAAGAAGCAAGTTCAGGTGGTAAGTCTGGCCAGTCTGTTTCAGTTTCGTTCAATTGGTAGTTTGCAAAATGAGGATTGATGGGGCGAAGAACTTTCTTAATGATCGTTTGGTATTCATGAAACGTGATCGCTGAGATTGGATAAAGTTCTTCTCTATAAAACGACTGTATGATCGCATAGCTAAGCCATTCAGGAATTTGTTGTGAAACGTAAGGTTGAAATCGAAATCGTAATGTAGCACTTAACGTTGGAAGCCATAAGTGTTTGTGAAGGTGCTCTTGAACGTTTTTCGTCGAGAGCTGTAGCGGCTTTAAATAGTAGTTCATATTATTTACTCTGAGTGCAATTGGATGAGAGCCGCTATGACGTACCTCAACGAAGATCCGTAGGTCCTGAGCTTCATGTCGATTCGTGGTTAGCCGAACTCCAGTATGCAATAAACTTTTTTTTAGTGAATCAAACAGCTCAACAGGTAACCCCTCGATACACACAACTTTACCGGTGAACGCGCTCGACGCTTTACTCGAGCGGGCATCGATGGATAGCCCAAAGTATGGCATGAGAAGATTGAGGTGCTCTCGTTCTTCCTTTGTTAAGGATCCGATCGCTCTCTCTTTCCAATAGAATTGTTCCATATAAAAACACTCCTTCGACGGATTAAAATGAATAAGAAGCAGATTTCCAATAAAAGAAATTTGGGCAGCCTTTACTGTTGCATTTCTCTCCTAATTCCATAATATGTAGTGAATCAACCTATAATGTGAAGAAAGGAATGAACTATATGGGTCACAAGCCTAAACCGAACCGAACGATTCCTACTGCAACGAACAGTTTGCAAGATGAATGTATTCGCGTTCAAAAAGTTTACGACTGGGTAACGGACCAACTGATGGTTTCAAAGAACATCCAATTCTCTGAAGATCAGTTAGAACAGATAGAGTCTGCAATGGAAGATCCTAGTCGCCGTCCGCTAAGGATCGTTGCACAAACGCCTGAAGCGCCACCATTATTTCCGCTAGCAGATAGCGATCACTGTGAGGAGTTTCTTTGCGAACAGGTTGGAGAGAAACGAGATGTGAACGTCGTACTTCCAGGGGGAGGCTATGCGGACGCACAACTCGTCGATTTACTCTTCACCACAGATGTGAAAGTAAGAGTAGTCGACCGTAACGGTCAGACGGTTACAGAGGTTAGCTGCAATGCATCTGTATTAGAATCTTTCGTTCTATGCTATCCGGACGGAACTGATCTTTATTGCCGCATTACGAAGATCATCGCACGCATCCCATCTGGCACGATTCTCTTAAACTGTCCTGTTCCTCAATCATTCGATCTAGAAGTTATTTTCTGTGTAGATATTCAAGTTGAAGCAGAGGTGAAGCTAGAAGTTCTTGCTAAGTTCTGTTCACCTCGTGATAATGACCTGATCGCTCCAGAAGATGTTGATGAGTGGTGCCCACCAATTACGTTCCCTGAACAATGTCCAGATATCTTCCCAAGACCAAGCTGCGATTGTACTGTAGCGGGTGAAGCCAGCGGTTCTACTGGTAATGGAGACTACGAAGGAAATATCTCGATGAAGCTCAATATTTGTCCTGATTGCAGCTTGACTGGAAGCAATATGTCATTTACATTCAATGATTCAAACATGGAAGATGGCACGATGGACTTTTCATTCACAGCAGAGTCATTCGATCAAGATTCACTCGTTTGCGTTCCTTGTGGAGACGAAGGTGTTAAATTCATGATCAATGGATCCGGAAGAATGAAAAACGGAATCAGATGTGAATTCAAGCTAGCTGTTGTAGATACTGATGAAGGCAATGAATTCGAAGTGCATTTGTACGACCGTAGAGGGGAAACTGTATTCAACTCTGGTGTAGTCGAAGCTGAAACAGGCGGTTTAACGATCGACAACTGCATTAATTTCGACGACATAAAGTACAAGAAACATCACTAAGATCGAAGGATGTGAAGGGGGAGAGAGATCTCTCCCTTTTTGTTATGAAGAGGGGACCGAGGTTCATACATATAATAGGGAGAGGAGTGAGCCAAGTGAAACAGGATGAAACGTTAAGCTATTCCAGGTTGATTACAAGAACAAAATACTTTCAAGAAAAATCATTAGAACTTGAAAAAGAACTGATATTTGTAAAAGATCATCTTCATTTGGTCGAAACTAAAATGGAAGAGTTACAATACGAAAACGATGCTAAAAGAGCGTCACTCGAAACGAAAGAAGGGAAGATAAAGGAATTTGAGAAGGAAGTAAACAAAGCTCACCTAAAGATTGAAGCATTGGAAGAAGAGCGGCGTAAGTTAATCGGTGAGCTTGAGAGAACAAAGGCTGAAATCGACAAAGAACAAAAGAGTACAACAGACCTGAAGATGAAGCTTGAAGCTGTAGAAAAGAAATACCAAGGAGCAGTTTCAGAAGGTAGGATCAAGAATTACGAAAAGCTTCTTACATCGATGCAAAATGATATCAATGAGAAAGAAGTACAAATACAACAATTCAAAACAAAAATAAAAGATTATGAAAGACGTATGAAATATCGAACGCCAAGTGATGTAAAGGATACAGAAACATCTGAAAGTACAGATAAACTAAACGCGTTAGCGTACTTAAATTACTCGATCATTGTGAATGATAAAAAGTCATTCATCATAAGAGGGGACTTGCAGATTACGAACAAAGGGATGTCGTCGCTGAAGAACCCAGTTGTATGTTTTCGATTCCGTCCAGCAGAAACAGCCATAATTAAAGGTCAGATTCTAACGGTTGAACAGGCAGAGACAAGAGGGGCTACAAACGGTACACAGTGGACGTTCATGGATAGCGACTGGATGTCGAAAGCAAGAGAGCGAGGCGAGATCTGGGTATCACCTCTTGGTGATGTTTCCATTTCTCCTGGCAACAAAATAGGGATCGAGAATTTTCAAATTCCATTAAGAACGGAGATTCATGAACCTTTTATTGTAGAGGGATTCGTATACTTTTATGAACAAGATTATAAGATCAAAACGTCGAATCAAATCGCGATCAGCTATTAAGAATTGGAATAAATGAGTTTTCGCCCACTCTCACGATCTTCCAGTTGCATACGATAAGAATGTGAAACCACATCTAGATGAAGAGGGGGCAAGAAATGTCTAAGAAAAAACGAAAGCCAAAAGTGATACGTGTTGAAAAGGTGATCATAAAAGCTGATGAAGTGATCATCGAAGACCACGGTAAGAAACGTCATCACGACCACGATCATCATGAAGACCGTCATGATGACGACAGAAGGGATCCATGGGGATTCTTTGGTCCTGGACCTACTGAAGAAATTGCCGAAGAAGTAGAAAGTGATGATGAAGAGAGGAAAGACGAAGCTTCTGAAGATGACGATCAACCTCAAGGCGGCTTTTCATGGTTTTAAGAGCAGATGATCATCTGCTCTTTTTTTATGTATCATCATGTCTAACAGGATGCAGGAATACACCTTCATCTTGCTTCCATTCGAGAATGAGAACTTCTTCAGGGTGATCGATATGATGCTTCTTTAGTACTTTATTAAGCCATTCTTCATTAAATCCAGCTTCTTTTAAGTTGCCCCAATCGACCTTACCATCTGAAATGAAGGTCGTTGAAAGGTGTTCTTTCACTGGACGAAGGTCAAAGTCGCCTCTCGTAGGCTGTGAGTACTCTGATTTCTGTAAGACGCTTATACTTCCATTCGTTTCAAGAATGGCAAATTCAACTTCTCTTAAGGAAAAAATGCCTTTTTGTCTAAGTAAGTTCTGAAGTTGGTTCAAATCTAATTTATTCTTCTTAAGGTTTTTTCGGTTGATTCTACCATGGTGAATTACGATCGAAGGACTTCCTTCCAATAGCTTCCTCGTTCCTCTAAACTTTTGAGTAATCCATTCGATAACGTAGATAAGCAATCCCCATAGTGTGACTGTGTAAATGATCGTTACGTATGTAATATCTTTGTCATAAATCGCATTACCGACCAATTCACCGAGGACGAGGGAGGAGATGAAATCAAACGGTGTGATCTGAGTAATCTGTGTCTTACCGAGCATTTTGGTTAACACGAGTAGTGCGAGAAAGCCTACGATGAGTTCTATAAAGATTGACCCATATTCCATCTCTACCATTCCCTCCTAATACGCCATCGTACTTAGCATGTGCGAATCATTCAGAAAATACCCTTCGTCAAGGCTGCTTAGAATAAAAAAAGACACCGGACTTAAACCGGTGTCATAGTGCTTTGATCATCGTTACATGAGGGATGCCAGCATCCATAAATTCATCAGACGTCACTTCATAACCTAATGATTTATAAAATTCGATCGCTGATACTTGTGAATTGAGCTTCAATCCGGCTGTTTCAATTTTACGAACCTGATTTTCAAGCTCGTTCATCAAGAGCCTGCCAATTCCAGTTCCTCTTGCTTCCTTTAGAACACAAATTCGCTCGACTTTTACAAAGTCACCGACCATACGGTAGCGCCCTGCCGCAACAGGTGTGTCCTCATCATAAGCTACAAGATGTGTAGCTTCGTCTTCGTGCTGGTCGATCTCAAGATCTTCAGGAACGTTCTGTTCCTGAACGAAGACGCGATGTCTTACGCTGAAAGCATCATCCATCTCTTTCTTTGTTTCCGCTACTTTAATTAGCATTAGCGAACTTTACCGAGGTGGAATGTTTCATAAACAGTCCAAGACCCATTCTCAAGTTGATAAAGAAGTTGAAAACGGTCGATGGTTTCCTCTTCATCAACATCCATCATACGTAGGCTGCCGTACACATCTGAATGTTCATCATCAGAAAGCTTTTGAGCGATCGTAATGTGAGGAACGAAGTTGTATTCACGATCTGTCCTGACTTCCTCTGGGTTAAGCTGACGATAGAGGTCATTTAACACGTCATTTTCTTTTACCTTCATATAGATCACATTGTTAACTGGATGAAACGATCCAATTTTATAAACGTTCATCGTAAAAGGTTTTGATTCGTCAGAAATTCTGTGGAGCTCTGGTGTAATCTCCTTAATTTCTTCCTCTGTCGCTTCGAATGCTTCTCTTATCGTTAGGTGTGGCGGGATAAGTGCATAATGTGGATCGTAACGTTTTCTGTATGAGTTTGCGATGTCTTGTAGTTTCTTTGACGGGAATATTGCAATGCCGTATTTCATAGTATAATCCCTCCCATTAAATTTGCTCTGGACGTGACTTATTCATTTCCACTGTTAATTATACCAAAAATTCAAAAATAAGAAATGGTAATGTCGTTTACAGCTTGAACATATGAAGAAGCGCGCGTTTCATATCTGGCTGCCAGTGTTTCCAAAGGTGGCCACCTTCGAATTCATCATAGAAATAGTCAAAGTCTTTTTCTTTAATGATTTTACTCAATTCTCTGTTTGGGTCGATGAAATTTTTCTTCTGTCCATCAGTCGTAGGTACTTCTGTTTCTTCAGTACCAATCACATGATAGATCGAAAGAAGTTCAGGGTCTTTAAAGGTTGCGACTTTCTCTTTCAATTCGTCATCAACGTATGGCGAGTGAAGAATCGCTTTACCAAACGTTCTCGGATATTCGAGCCCGGCACGTAATGCAACCGTTGCAGCAAGCGAGTCTCCTATTAAAGCACGCCCATAACCTAAGTGGAAGGTCGCGTATTCTTCATCGAGAAACGGTACTAATTCATTGACTAAGAAGCGTAGGTAGGCTTCACTTTGTTCGCCATCTGGGTGATATTTTTTTCTGCGGTCTTCCACGCTTTTGTATGGAATTCCTACAATGATCAGTTCTTCGATTTCATCATTTTCGATCAGCTCATCTGCCGTTCGACCAAGGCGACCTAGCTTAAAGTAATCGCTACCATCATTCGCGATCAAAAACGAATATTTATAGAGTGGAGAATAGTTATATGGCAAATAAATTTGGAGTGGGATTTCTTCTTGTAAATGTTCGCTATATAGTGAAGTGTCCTGGTATGTTCCTCTGTTCATTTCAAAGCCTCCTGTGCAGTAGTGAAAGTTAGTTTTATTTGACATTCTAATTTTTCGTAGTGATATAATGATTCTAACATACTTGCTTTTGGGGGACATAGAGAGGAGAACTAACATGAAGAAAAGGATACATAGTCGTGAAGTAGAAGCTGCAACAAGAGCATTATTAAAAGAGCGTGGCGTATCGATTCAGGATATTGCTGATATTGTGTTTAAAATGCAATCTCCTTATGTAGATGATCTATCGATGGAAGACTGTATAGAGAGCGTTGAAGCGGTTCTGATGAAACGTGAAATTCAGCATGCTGTACTCGTTGGCATCGAACTCGATAAGCTTGCTGAACAGGGGAAACTTTCAGAGCCTTTGCAGTCCATCGTCGAAATGGACGAAGGGTTGTTCGGAGTCGATGAAACAATCGCGCTAGGTGCGGTGTTCGGATATGGAAGTATCGCTGTTACGACCTATGGTCATTTAGATAAACAAAAGATTGGAATTATTGAGAAGCTCGATACAAAGTCTGGAAACGGAGTTCATACATTTTTGGATGACCTAGTGGCTAGCATCGCTTCAAACGCTTCTAGTCGTCTCGCTCACAGACTTCGTGACCGAGAGGAAGCATTGGACAAAGAAGAGCGTGAGAAGAGAGATCAAGAAGAGCGGATCGGTTGATTTTAGAGGAGTCCCAAATGTGGGACTTCTCCAATTTTTATTCACGGAAAGTATTGACAGTTCTTTATTCAGTCATGTATATTAATAAATGTCCTTAAAGAACTGATCCGTTAGCTCAGCGGGAGAGCACTTGCTTGACAGGCAAGGGGTCACTGGTTCAAATCCAGTACGGATCACCATACATAACCTAACCAGCGCGACCTCATAGAGGTCGCGCTTTTTTCTTAAAACTCTGGTAGATTATCGAAATTGTTTTCTTTAATTCCGTCTGGCTCACTGCGTATAATATCCCGACCGTATTTATGAAAAACATCAACCCCGCTTAACTTACCGCTCTTCGCAGCCTCAAGTGCTTGTATATAATCTAACTCCTCACCAGTATTGGTTTTAAAAGCAATAAGATCACCATCTTCATTCTTTCTTACTGCTGAGATGTATGTTCCGGTTTGTTCTACAGCATTTTGCTGCCTGTAGGTTTCAAACGCTTTCTCGTAACGATCCATGTGCCATTCTCCTTTCTAATCGATCATGTTGAGTAAAGGCTCCGTATCGATCTTCCATTTGCTAGTGAGCGGATCTCGTTTAGCATTGAGACTAATTACTGTTGTGATTGTACCTGCATCCGAAATGTATACTTCAACTTTTGTTTTTATCTCACGAACGAATGGATTACCCTTATTCTTTTGTATCGATTCAATGTTCCAATTCGTAACGTACAGCTTAAATAGTTTCTTACTGTCCTCATTCACAACAACCTTTTCTAACAACGTTTTATCCGTATTGTTAATCGCGATCATCGCGACATCAACAATTTCTTCTGGACTTTTTTTACCGAGGTAGTCATCGATCTTACCTGCTGCTTTTAAGACCATAAGATGGTGAGCTGGATCAGGTTCTGAAGATCTGTGTGTGGAACTGTTCAAGAAATGTAAACAGAAGTGGCCGTTGAATCCATTTTGCAATGCTCCAGCTCCATGAGGCATGCCGTTCATTGAGCCAGCGATCTGTTTCCCATCGATCGTAACGATGACAGCTCTCCGTTTCCAGCTCCATTTTCGATAAATCGCCTTCATGATCTTTGTATCTTTATGTGTTAACGGTTGTACATCCGCGTGATCACTTCCAGCTCTGCGCTGAACGTCAAAAGACTTACCCGTTTCTACATCCGTAATCGAAAATACTGCCTTTCTAGGAATGATTTTCTCTACTTCTTTCCAAGGGATGAGCTGTACTTTATTGTCTAACGGAGGGATAGCGTATGTTCGATCGATTGGGTGTAAAATGAGGCTTAATAAAATTAACATCGAAACAAGAAATTTCATAATCATCCCCCTTGTCGAATCCCCATTATTTTGCACAATACGTGGGAGAGTATTCTTTTATTTATACGACTCTTTAGAGGAGCATGATATAATCGTTGCAAAGATACTAAAAGGGGAACGCTTATGAGACGAAACGATTTGTTTTTTCTAAGTACAAGTGAAAACTCGATTCAAAATGAAAGCGATCTTCGAAGTGAGTTAGTTGAAAAGAGCAAAAAACTATCTCATATTTTTAGTTCTTCGAAAGATGGGATCACGTTATTCGACCAGGATAATGGGTTGGTCGAAATTAATCAGGCTTGCTGTGACATTTTCGAACTAGAGAGAGAAGACATCTTAAACATGAAGATCGGTCATCATATTCGATCTGAATGTAAAGATGACTTTGAGAAGATGATGACGGACCTTAAAAGGTTTGGATATGTTAGAAGCCAGTTTCCGATTGTTTTGGGAAATGGCAAGGAGAAGTTTATCGAACTTTCGATAACGTCTAGCGCGTACAAGGATTTAAATTTATCGATCATTCGAGACATATCTTCAGAACGTGCATTATTCGAAGAATTAATGGAAAACAAAGAAAAGTTCAATAGTATTTTTGATCATGCCCTCGATGGCATCTTGATTTGGAATAAAGATCGCATGATCGTTGATGCGAACCCTGCTGCATGCAAGATGTTTAACTTAACGTCTGAAACAATCAGGAAGTACAATATTTTCGATTTCCTAGAAGGTAAAAGCGTATCTACAGGAAAATTGTTTCAACAGGAGCTTGAAGAAAAGGGAGAAATTCGTGCGGAGTTAGAATTTACGATAGCTGGTGGAGAAAAGAAGTTTTTAGAGTTCACCTCAAAGAAAAGTATTCATGGTGACCTTTACATGACTATCTATAGAGATATTACTGAAACGAAAGCAATGATTGTGGAGATTAAGGAAAGTGAAGAACGCTTCCGCAGGCTGTTTGAAGGGGCGATGGACGGCATGGCGATCATCCATCATGGTGGATTGATTAAAGATGTGAATCGCGCTTTTGTAGAAATGGCCAACTTTGAAAAAGATGATGTGGTTGGTTCTCACTATGACGATATAAGAGGTGACTGTGATATTACGTGGGACTATCATGCTGCTAATGGGCGGAATGGCGAAGGCAAGCGATGGAACCCCGTAACAGAAAGCGTCCATACTTATAGCTTCACAGTGAGTTACAATATCTATCCGAACCACCACCTCGTTATCGTGCGCGATGTAACAAAGATTAAACGATCAGAAGAAATTGCGAAAAGGACAGAAACAAGCAATGTCTTGTCAGAACTTGCAGCAGGAGTCGCACATGAAATACGTAATCCCCTTTCGTCGATCAAAGCGTTTTTACAGCTACTTAAAGGGAACGATTCAGTGAATCAAGATCTTCTAAACGTAGTAGGAACTGAGATGAAAGAAGTAGAAGAGTTCGTCAATGAGTTCCTTCTATTATCTAAACGTGAATTGGTTTCATACGAAGAAGTAAATATGGTCGATCTGCTAGATAGCATCATCTCCAGCCTTTCAAATAAGGCAATGGAACATCATGTTGAAATCATCACGAGAACAAATACCAGTATATATTGTGTTTGTATCAAATCACATATAAGACAAGCCCTATACAATATTATTGAAAATGGAATCGAATCCATGGTGAATGGAGGAACATTATTAGTGACGCTCTCCATGGATCAAGACATCATGATTGAAGTTGCTGATGAAGGAACCGGAATTCCACATCAAATCATTCATAAGTTAGGTGAACCATACTATAACACTGCCGAAAAAGGCACGGGGCTAGGTTTGATGGTGAGTTACAAAGTAATAGAAGAGCACGGTGGATCGATCACGGTTACAAGTAAAGATAATATCGGAACTCGATTTGTTATCGGTTTGCCCTTAGACAGCAAACAAGCTCGACAAGAAATAGAAGATCGACGCCAGAAAAAGGAGAGAAACTATGATTGAAGCGGTAACGATTCATCATGTAAGCATATCTGTTACGAACCTCGAGAAAGCTAACGAGTTTTATAAAGATATATTATGCCTAGAGGAGATTGATCGTCCTGATTTTGGTTTTAAAGGAGCATGGTATGCGATAGGAGATCGACAGCTTCACTTAATTGAGTATCCATCTTCGAGTTCTCTCAGACATTCGAGTGAACTCGATTCAAAAGTAGGTCACTTTGCTCTACGGGTTAAAGACTATAGTGCTTGCGTAGAATGGTTGAAGAAGAAAAGTGTACCTTTTTATGAAAATCCTACGAGCAGAAGCGGATTCGCGCAGATTTTTGTTGCAGACCCTGATGGAAATTTAATTGAACTAAATACAGAGCAATAGAAAAAGAGCCCTAGGTTTGGGAGCGATAAGAAGCTCCCAAACCTAGGGCTTATTTTTATTGATAAACTATTTTTTAAATTCGCTATGCTCTCGCTGAGGATTAGCTGCTTTTTGGGCTTCTTTTACTACTTTTTTCGCCTCTTCTGCTCGTCGTTGTTCTTCTTTAGCTTTTTCTTCGATCTGTTTAATTTGTTCATTTGAACGATCCAAAATGGAACTCCTCCTCTAAAAATACCTTTCTCGTACCATACCTTAGATTCCAAAAAGAATCAAGTAATTTACAGCCTTTTCTGACATTTCGCATGATGGACAAGAATACATTGTGTTATAGGAGAGGAGGAGGATAACGTGTTTGAAACGATTCTTGGACTAGTTGCGATGTTTTTAGGTCTAGGGTTATTTATGGTGATTATTTGGAGAGGAATTAAGGTCGATTCTGCAAAACATGACATGGAGTTTTTATGGGAGGATTATAGAGAAATCATAAAAAAAGAAAAGGCACTGTAGTGACATAGATTATGTAAAAACGTAAAAGTGAAGATTGAGAACTACAAACTCGCAAATGCGGGTTTTTATTTTTGGGCAAAAGGCTAGTTGGTTTCTGTTATTCTTGTTTTGGGTACTTTAGTAAAGAAGTGAGGTGAAGACAGTGGGACTAAGGAGAAGGATCAAACGACCGCGTATGAGGAACAGAACACAAAAAAAGGGGATGCCACCAGGCTCACTTGTGTATGTAGGAGAGGAGCACCAGGAAGAAGTTACTGTTTCGGCGATCGAATTTGATGAACATGAAATAAATGAGCAGCATAACGTTTCATTAGATGATCTTAAACCAAAAATTGATTCTGAAAAGATTACGTGGGTCAATGTAAATGGGGTACATAATGTAGAAATCATTGATAAAATCAGCAAGATGGTCGGACTCCATCCGTTAACAACAGAAGATATTCTCAACACGGAACACAGGCCAAAAATCGATTTCTTTGAAAACCACCTCCTTGCAATCGTAAAGATGCTAAATCTTGAACAAGATCAACTAGATATAGAGCAAGTTAGCTTTATATTATTGAAGAATACTGTGATCACATTTCAAGAAAAAAAGGGAGATCTCTTCGATCCCGTAAGACTCATGTTAAAAGAAAACAAAGGGAAAATAAGGAAATCGGGTGCTGACTTCTTATTTTATTCTTTGATGGACGTGATTTTCGATCAATATTTAATCATTATGGACGACATGGATGATCGAATCGCACATTTAGAAGGAAATATTATGGAGGACCCTGATAACCATTCGTTACAGGACATCAATGAATATAAAAATACAATTCTACAATTGAAGAAAACAGTGTGGCCTGTAAGAGAAGTTGTTAACAAACTGATAAACAGAAAAGTTCCTTACATCAGTGATTCGATTTCTTTTTATTTACAGGATATTCATGATCACATCGTTCAAGCAAATGATATGGTCGAAACATCCCGTGGACAGCTATATGGATTGTTAGATGTGTATTATTCCACGTTAAGCATGAAGATGAATGAGATCATGAAAGTGCTCACGATCGTGTCGACCATCTTCATTCCATTAACATTCATAGCTGGAATATATGGAATGAACTTTGCGCATATGCCTGAACTAAGTCTTTCTTGGGGTTATCCTGCAGTTTGGATCATCATGATCATCATTACGGGAATTATGGTGATGTATTTCAAAAAGAAAAATTGGTTTTAAGGAGCGTTATAAATGAAAGAAGTCGTCATTGTAACAGGAGCAGGACACGGAATAGGACGTGGCGTTGCACTTCAGTATGCTAAAAAGGGAAGCATCGTCATTTTAGCTGATAAAGATGTTGAAGGGTGTGAAGACACGTTAAGAATGATGGAGGGCAATGAAGGGGAAATTATTCGTACAGATGTAAGTGACCCTGCTTCCATCGAAGCTTTGATGAATCACGTCGATCACGTTTATGACAGGCTCGATGTGTTGGTCAATAATGCAGGTGTCTCTGTTTTTAAACCGTTAGAGGAACTTGATGTGAGGGAATGGGATATGATTTTGGATACAAACCTTAGGAGTGTATTCCTCTGTTCTCAAGCTGCTTCACGAATCATGAAAAGAAACGAAAAAGCAGCGATTCTCAACATCGCATCAACCAGAGCGTCTATGTCTGAACCTGGCAGTGAAGCATATGCTGCTAGTAAAGGAGGAATCGTTGCTCTGACGCATGCCCTGGCGGTTTCTCTTGCGAAGTATCACATCACAGTAAATAGTATTAGTCCCGGCTGGATTGAAGTTTCAAATTATGAAGGGCTGAGAGGCATCGATCATGCGCAGCACCCATCCGGAAGAGTTGGAAAACCATCGGATGTTGGGAGAGCATGTCTTTATCTCTCTCATCCAGACAATGACTTTATAACTGGAGAAAACTTGGTGATCGATGGTGGGATGACTAGAAAAATGATCTATGAACATTAAAGCGTTTGCAGTTAACGGACAATCACGATTCATGTTACTATAAACAAAGACCCTTCATTATAGAAGAAGATTAACAGGGTGAATCATGCTTGAGGGGAAGTTATATATGGCTAAGCATATGGAATTGCCAAATTTGTACGAAACAGGAATACAAGATTTGATTATCTCGGCTGAGAAAGTGGCTCATGTTCAATTAACAAATCCATTGGAACACGCCATGCTCATCTTGATTAAGTCTGGTTATTCTTCCATTCCTGTACTCGATACTCAGTTCAGGCTGAAAGGTTTAATCAGTCAACCGCTTATTTTGGATTCAATTCTTGGAATTGAAAGAATTGAGTTTGAGAAGTTAAGCGACTATGTTGTAGAAGATGTTATGAATACTGACATTCCATGTATCAATGAAAACGAAGGTTTTTTCAAAGGCTTAAAGCTTTCGATCGATCATCCCTTTTTATGTGTCGTTGATGATGAGAACATCTTTAAAGGCATCTTAACGCGTAGAGCACTTCTAAAGTTTGTTAACAGGTATCTTCATGAATCTTCATTTAAGCGATCTGAATCATAATAAACGTAAAACCCGGTATGAATATACCGGGCTTTTCTATTTTCATCTCAAAAGATAACTTGTAAAATGTTAGTAAATGATGTGACTAGTGGGGATGTCATAATGAAGAGTTTAACGGAGAAAGTTCTAACCAGTGTGAAAAAGAAAGAAACAAATCGTCCTCTCGTACTTTCAGCTATTGTGATCGGAATGTTCATGGCTGCAATAGAAGGAACGATCGTTTCAACAGCGATGCCAGGAATCGTTTCTGATCTTGGTGGCTTTTCTAAGTTTAGCTGGGTATTTTCATCATACTTACTTATGTCCGCCATTACGGTATTATTATTTGGAAAGTTATCAGATCTTTTCGGGCGAAAGCCAATCTACGCTTTCGGAGTCATCGTGTTTTTAATCGGTTCGATACTTTGTGGTTTTGCAGAGACGATGGAAGCACTCATTCTCTTTCGGTTGATTCAGGGAATCGGTGCAGGGGCTGTTCAGCCTATCGCACTTACAATCGTAGGTGACATGTACTCAATGGAAGAAAGAGCAAAGATACAAGGGTATTTAGCTAGTGTATGGGGAATTTCAGCCATTGCGGGACCTGCTCTCGGTGGGCTCTTCGTTACATATATCGATTGGTCATGGGTTTTTTGGATGAACATCCCACTTGGGATATTGTCTCTTATTGGGGTGCTAATGCTTCTACATGAAAATATCAGTAAAGAGAAGAAACCAGTGGATTATCCAGGAGCGCTCGTACTACTAGTTTCAGTTAGTGCTCTTATGGTCTTGCTCATTCAAGGTGGTACGTACTGGGAATGGACTTCTTTGCCAATACTCGGGCTGATCGTTTTGACAATGTTTGGAATAGGGTTGTTCTTTTTTATTGAAACGCGTGCAAAAGAACCAATCATGCCACTTGGAATTTGGAGAGACCCCTTAATTACCCTCGCAAACTCAGTAACATTCACAACGGGTATCATCTTGATCGGTGTCTCGAGCTTCTTGCCAACATTTGTGCAGGGGGTTATGGAGCGATCGCCTATTGTTGCGGGCTTCACACTCACGACGATGTCGATCGGATGGCCGATCGCATCTACGATAGCAGGTAAGCTCGTCATCAAGATCGGATTTCGTATTACATCAGTCTTAGGAGGCATTTCTCTTCTCATTGGCGCAACGATCTACATGATGATGACGCCAGAGCTCGGGCCACTTTTCGCCGGAACAGGTTCCTTTTTTATTGGGGTCGGAATGGGGTTAACATCGACAACCTTCATCGTTGCGATTCAAAGCTCAGTTGCCTGGAAGCAGCGTGGAATCGCAACAGCTTCTAACGTATTCATGCGAACACTTGGAAGCGCAGTAGGTGCAGCACTACTAGGAGGAATCTTGAATAGCCGCCTGAAGCACTATCTTGAAAGTCGTGATGTCGACCTTGATATCAATTCAGCTAATATGCTTCTTGATGAAGAAAAAAGGAATAATCTTGAGGCTGCTACGCTAGCAATCTTGCAAAACGGATTGACGGTTTCTCTAAAATGGGTTTATTTCGGCATCGGCATACTAGCTCTTGTTAGTTTTGCGGTTGTGATCTTTATGCCAAAGCACTCGAACAAAAGAAATCCGTCTCGATCATGAGACGGATTTCGGTTGAATGAACTCGATTCTATTCTTAAAAGGATCGTAGAAAGTAAACCTATCGAAACCAGCGATTTGCGTTTCTTCCTTTATCTGAACATTAAAGTGTTGTAATCTAGCACGAGCTTCATCAATGTTTCCTACTTCAAAAGCAGGGTGTCGTTTACTTGGATGAACATCTTTTTCGACACCGATATGAATTTCGATGCCTGTACCCTTGAGCCAAAACCCACCGTTTTTCTTCAATGCCTCAGGTTTTTCGATCTCCACAAATCCAAGAACGTCTTTATAAAACATTCTTGCTTCATTCTCCATGCCTACAGGTATACAGATTTGTATGTGATGAACTCTTCGATAGTCGATATTCATATAAAAACACTCCTTAAAATTGACTTGTGAATATGCTGTAGCAAACTTGGAAGATTAATAGGATCGTCATCGTTCTTAGAAGCCAGTCGATCTGTGAAAGCGACAGCTTATCGGCTATTCTTACTGAAATTTGAGCCCCAGTAATGGAACCGACGGCTAACGGTATGGCGATCGTCATATCTAGATGACCACTCAAGGAATAAACGATAACAGCGCCTGTACAGCTTAAAAATGTATTAAAACGCGTTAATCCGATTGAAAATAGATACGAAAGCCCGCTCTGTCTAAATAAATGCATTTGAAGCGTCGCTTGTCCTGGACCAAATGATCCATCGTACCACCCGATAACTCCGACAAAGGGAAGCGCTCTTTTCGGGACTTGTTTTAACGTTGTACTAGACTGCTTTTTCTTCAAAAATGATAGCCCGAGTGCAGCTACGAGAAGAGAACCTGCGAATAGCTGGAGAGCATCATCGGAGAGGGAAGAAGCGAACAAGCCACCAAGTATTCCTCCAACTAAAGCAATAGGACCTGTTTTTAATGCCTCTTTCATCGCTAGCTCTTTTCTTCTTAATAAAACGAAAAAGCTTGAAAATGAACTTAACATGTTAGAAAATTTGTTAGCAGAAATAATCGAATGAATCGGTAGCCCTAGTAAGATCATAGCGGGCAAGTTGATCAAGCCGCCGCTACCAGATAATGTTCCAATAAATGTTGCGATGAGTCCGATTCCAAATAACCATAGCCATTCCATAGTGAATCACCCTTTTTCGTTCATATTGGAATCTCCTTCCATAGTATATTATTGTTAGAGTGATAATGAAAATAGATAATAATGATGATAATACATAAGAAAAACTTATGATTACGATCATCAGAAATATGTAGACAAAACGTCGGAGAGTGATGAGATGAGTACAGAATACAAGGTTCTTTCGATTCTTGCTGAAGAGAAGAACATGCGGAGAGCCGCAGAGCGGCTATACGTTTCACAACCAGCACTAAGTCAGCGGCTCCAATCCATCGAAAAAGCCTGGGGTGTACCGATCTTCCTAAGATCTCAAAAAGGCTTGACGGTAACACCTGCAGGAGAGCGAATTATCGATTTTGCCAACGATACGCTCAGAAGAGAAGAAAAAGTGTATGAAGCATTAACTTCGCTGAGTTCTGAAGTTCACGGAACGTTAAAACTAGCAGTCGCATCAATCATAGGACAGTACTGGCTTCCTTCTGTGTTAAAGAGGTTCGTTGAGAATTATCCTAGTGTAAAGATTTCGCTCGTAACTGGGTGGAGCAGTGAGATTTTAAAGTATTTATATGAAGATGATATTCATGTCGGAATCATTCGAGGCAAGCCAGACTGGAGAGGGAGAAGTCATTATCTCTTGTCTGATGAACTATATTTAGTCGACACTGCGATCCGTTCGATCGAAGAGCTTCAGCAAACTGAGAAACCGTTCATACAGTTTAAGAGTGATTCGACTTACTATCAAGAGATTCAGGAATGGTGGCAAACGCAATCGTTTGCTCCACCAAAGAAAACGATCGTTGTGGACCAAATCGAAACGTGCAAACAGATGGCGCTGAACGGCATCGGCTATGCGATCCTCCCGTCGATCTCGATTACAGAAGATGTGAGTGAATATCACCGCATCCCTCTTTTAGATAAAGAAGGAAACGCGTTGAAACGAGATACGTGGTTATTGACGAATGATACCGCACTTCAATTAAAACAGGTGGAAAAGTTCATCGAACTCCTCGACGGATAGGAAATCATTAGACTTCACGAAAACAATCATGTACGATAAAATGAAAAGCATGCGGCAAAGCCGTGTAGCTATTTGGAATCAAGGAGGAAGAATAACCATGAAAATGATGGATGCAAACGAAATTATTAGCTTTATTCAAAACAGTGAGAAATCAACTCCTGTCAAAGTACATATTAAAGGGAACTTAGATGGTATCGACTTCGGTAGTAACACGAAGACGTTTATTACTGGCGATACTGGTGTGCTTTTCGGAGAATGGAAAGACATCAAAAACGTCCTTGAAAACGAAGCTTCTAACATCGAAGATTACGTTGTAGAAAACGATCGCAGAAACTCTGCGATTCCAATGCTTGACCTTAAAGGCATTCAAGCACGAATCGAGCCTGGCGCGATCATTCGTGATCAAGTTGAGATCGGAAACAACGCAGTTATCATGATGGGTGCTATGATCAACATCGGTTCTGTTGTTGGCGAAGGCACAATGATTGATATGAACGTTGTTCTTGGAGGACGCGCAACAGTTGGTAAGAATTGTCACATCGGTGCAGGCGCTGTTCTTGCAGGTGTCATTGAGCCACCTTCTGCAACACCAGTTATCATTGAAGATGATGTTGTCGTTGGAGCGAACGCTGTTGTCCTTGAAGGTGTAAAAGTTGGAAAAGGCGCAGTGATTGCAGCTGGATCGATCGTTACAGAAGACGTTCCTGAATACACGCTCGTTGGTGGTACTCCAGCACGAGTACTTAAAGAAATCGATGATCAAACTCGTTCTAAAACAGAGATCAAAAAAGAGCTTCGTCAGCTTAAAGCAGACTGATTTCACATGAATAGAAGAGCAGTAAGACGAGATCTGCATCGTATCCCTGAAATAGGATTTCAGGAATATAAGACACAGCAGTATCTGCTTCAGTTCATCGAACAGTTGCCTCAAGAGCATCTTGAAGTGAAAACTTGGAAAACAGGAATCTTAGTACTCGTAAAAGGAAGTAACCCGACTAAAACGGTCGGTTACCGTACTGACATAGACGGCCTTCCGATACAAGAGCAAACTGGGTACCTGTTTCAATCAGAGCATGAAGGATACATGCATGCTTGTGGTCATGACTTTCATATGACGATCGCGTTAACCCTTCTTGAACACTACGCTGTAAAACGTGTGAAGGATAACCTGCTGTTTATTTTCCAACCAGCAGAAGAGGGACCAGGTGGAGCTCTTCCAATGTTAGCTTCAGAAGAATTTAACGCTTGGAAGCCTGATGAAATGGTTGCTCTTCATATTGCACCAGAATATCCAGTCGGCACGGTCGCAACGAAGCCAGGTTTGCTCTTCGCAAACACTTCAGAGCTATTTATCGACTTGATCGGCAAGGGCGGGCACGCTGCTTATCCTCACCATTCACGCGATATGGTCGTTGCAGGCAGTCATCTTGTTACACAGCTTCAATCGATCGTTGCAAGGAATATTGATCCCCTCGATTCGGCAGTCGTTACGATCGGGAAGATTGAAGGGGGGACGAAGCAAAACATTATTGCTGAAACCTCCCGTCTTGAAGGGACGATCAGATCGCTTTCGGCAGATTCAATGACGCTTGTGAAAAAGCGTGTTGAATCGATCGTCAAAGGGATTGAAGCTTCATTTGAATGTGAAGCGAAAATCGATTATGGCTCGAACTACTATCAGGTGTTCAATGATGCGCAGCTAGTCGAAAGGTTTATGAACGTTACTAGAGAGTTAAGCGATATAACTATGATTGAGTGTCGTGAAGCGATGACGGGCGAAGACTTTGGGTATTTCTTACGAGATATACCAGGGTTCATGTTTTGGCTTGGAGTAGATTCAGAATCAGGACTGCATTCCTCTACTTTGAAGCCAGATGAAGATGCGATTGACGTCGCGTTCGATGTTCTTACAAACTATATCGACAGCACGTTTGGATAATAAGACGCCTCGAGGATCACCTCGAGGCGTTTTTTTGTGCCTTAAACCGTTTTAAGCGTTTGACTGTATTGGTACGTTACAAAATCATGTTTATAAATTTCTTTAACTAATTGCATAGTTTCTTCATTATAAAAGTTTTGATAGTCAGGAACCGGCTTATTTAAGGAGGATTGTGACATCTTCACTTCAGCAAAGCACCTCTCATCAAATTTCTTCATCTTATCCGTTATGTGATGAGGAGACTTTACGATCGTTTCTATGGGAGAGTGTGGCAGGTTATATTGTTTTTCTATCGTTTTTAACTCATTCATGAAGTTTTCAAGTCGTATATAGTTTTTTATTAGCAACTCTTCTCCATCAGTGTATTGTTGTGCAATATGGAGGTTGATCGCGCCTTTTGTAACACCGATGTTTCTAATAATATACAGAAATTGTTTGAACGACATACCATCTTTAAGGTGTGGTGCGATGACTCTCATAATGCTTTCATTCGTTATCGTTGCAAAATATGAGCTCACTGCACGCGTGAACGGGTCTCGAACAAGCTTGTATACATTTTTTTCATCGTTAACTAGTGCTTTCAGTATATTCTTCTCATAATGTGGCTGTATTTGAAATTCGTTCATTCTATATGAGTGAATGGACTCGTATTGCGAGGCCGTTTCAAGTAGTCCTATGTGATAAAAATACCATTTAGCAAGTGAAGTACATCCTCCTTTTGGGCTCCAAAAGAATAGGATTGGGAAATTAGAATCGTATAAAGGAAGTGGAGGTGAGACTAACTTGTTGATTACCACTTCTTTTTTTAGATTGCCCAATAGTGCTCAACTCCTTTAAGGCTAGTCCTATTATTGACTATTAATTATAGTATGCAAAGGTAATTGGAAAAGTGAGGTCAATGTCTGTTCTGGTCGCATTATGATTTTATGGGTGCGAATATTTCTTTTCGGAAACTAATGATTTATGTTCAAACAATGAATAGTTTAGCGAAAATAGTTCATCCTAATGCTAGTACTCGCAATGCATTAGAGGGGAAGGAGTGAAAAGCATGAAAAGAATCGCTGTAGAAGATACGCTTTCTGACGTAGCACAAGCGCTTCAAGCAAAAGGGTATGAAGTGGTTTCCCTTAAGCAGGAAGCTGATGCAAACGGCTGTGATTGCTGTGTGATCTCAGGTCAGGATCAGAACGTTATGGGAATGCAGGACGCTACTACACAAGGAAGTGTCATCAACGCTGATGGCATGACAGCTGATCAAGTTTGTCAGCAAGTCGACAGCAGATATCAGCAATAAAAAAAACCGCCCCCTTCTAGAAGGGGGCGGTTCTCGTTAATCATCTTTTTTTACCCAATTGCCATTATCGTTCTTTTCGTATTTCTCTTCCACTGCACTCCAAGCTACTTTAAAAGCTGTCTTCTCGTTATCGTATTGCTCTGAAGCAGAATTAAAGGCTTCCTTAAAGATATCTTGTGCATGGGATGGAAGATTATCTTTCACCTGATCTGGCAGGTCACTTTTCGAATCATAAGGCAATGACGTCACGCTCCTTTAACGATTTGTCATTACTTTACCCAGCGCTAGTGACACTTAAACGATTACTGCTCTTTCTTCTCAAGGTAAACTTGATGTGGGAAAGGGATTTCGATTCCGTTCGCATCGAAAGCTTCTTTAATCTCTTTACGAAGTTGACGCTCAACGCCCCACTGTTCCATATTCTTTGTTTGACAGAGAACGCGGATGACAACATCAGAATCACCCAGGTTTTGAACACCTAGAACGTTAGGACCTTCAACGATTGAATCGTTCGTTTCGGCAACCTTTTCACACACATCTTGAAGAACGCGAATCGCTTCGTCAATATTGTCATCATATGAAATGCCAATATCGACAAGGGCGCGCATGTTTCCTCTAGAATGGTTGCTCAGTGAGCTGATCTCACGGTTCGGAACATAGTTAAGTGTTCCGTCAAAAGAACGGATATGAGTTGTGCGGAGGCCAACTTCTTCAACGATTCCACCGAATCCAGCTGCTGTTACATAGTCGCCAACATCCATCTGCTTTTCAAGTAAGATGAAGAATCCTGTCACGACATCACTAACCAGTCCTTGAGCACCAAAACCAACTGCTAGACCGATGATACCAGCACCAGCGATCAATGCTTTAATATCGAATCCAAACGTATCGAACACGACTGCGACAACGATGAAAATCAATACATAAGCGAAAATGCTCATCGTTAAATTCTTTAATGTGTCTGCTCTGCTTTGACTCATATTTTTTTTCGTAGTTACTTCAGTGAAGGACTTTTCAATAAAACGAGTTCCTAATGATTTCACGATCGCATAAACGATAAAGATTGCGATAAGTTGTAGAATGAGTAGTCCAGTATCAACGAGCAATTCTGCCCAGCTGATGTTTTCAATAAAATCCATGTTTCTCCTCCTTTAACCAGATACGGGTATATACCTTACTGACAAAGTATAGCGAAAAATGTCGCTACGGTTCAAGTGAAGTGTTATAGAAGACGTAAGAAAAATAATTCGTTATACTTATCATGTCATGTTTATGAAATAGAATACACGGGCAATATAGGGAAGTACGTTTCCTATTCATTATATTAAATTAATTATTACTTAATATTGACTATAAAAAATGGTTGTACTATAATGACAAACGTGGGCGAAAGCCGCAGGATATTTTCTAGGAGGGATTTACACATGGCAGAACGCATGGTAGGTAAACAAGCACCTCGCTTCGAAATGGAAGCAGTTATGAACAACAAAGAATTCGGTAAAGTAAGTCTTGAAGAGAACATGAAGAACGACAAATGGACAGTTCTTTTCTTCTATCCAATGGACTTCACATTCGTGTGCCCAACTGAAATCACTGCACTAAGTGACCGTTACGATGAGTTCGACGATCTAGATGCAGAAGTAATCGGAGTATCTACTGATACAATCCATACACACCTAGCTTGGATCAACACTGACCGTAACGAAAATGGTCTTGGTGATTTAAACTATCCACTAGCTGCAGATACAAACCATAAAGTATCTAAAGAATACGGCGTATTTATTGAAGATGAAGGTGTAGCACTTCGCGGACTATTCATCATCAGCCCTGAAGGTGAACTTCAGTACGCAGTTGTTAACCATAACAACATTGGCCGTGACGTTGATGAAACACTTCGTGTGCTTCAAGCACTTCAAACTGGTGGACTTTGCCCAGCAAACTGGAAACCAGGTCAAGAAACGCTAAACGTATAATATAGAGTAAACCTAAAACCTCCAGGTGATCCTGGAGGTTTTTTTATTTAAACTATCATACTAAAATCGGTCATAAAAAGAAGAGTTTATACGTAATGTAACATGTGCAATGGCCTAAGTGTCGTGCTCACTCTGTTTTCTTAGAAAGAACAATTTGTATGCTAGTAGTGGTAAAAAATCTTCAAGAAGAAAATCTTGGAGTTTTTTTTATTTAATAGTCTCAATTGGTGGTTATTTATTTCGAAATCCGATATATTATGTATATTGTCACTAATTTTACAATTCATTTATAGTCAAAGGTGGTGTCGCGTTGGATACGTTTAAGAGATTAAAAGATTTTTATTGGCCGTATAAGAAGTTGTTCTTATGGTCTGTGTTCTCATTGTTTTTTGTAACCGGAATCACGGTGGTATATCCGATGGTCCTGCAATTTACGATCGATGACGTCATTCTGAGTCAGGAGTATCAATGGGTTCCTTATCTCGCATTTGGATTTATTGGCATCATGTTGTTTAAGGGTATCGCTACATTCTTTCATCAGTACTTAGGGGATCTCTTTGGGGTAACAGCTGTCTATCGACTAAGAGAAGAGCTTTACAAAAAGCTTCAGTACTTACCTTTTCGATACTATGATAATGCGAAGACCGGAGATTTAATGTCACGCTTAACTGCTGATGTTGAAGGTTTTCGCTTTTTCCTTTCTTTTGGATTCGCACAAGTGATCAACTTTTTACTACTGATCACATTCAGTTTGATCGTCATGTTCAATTATTCTGTTCCGTTAGCGCTCGTAACGCTAGGAATGCTCCCTTTCCTCAGTATCGCAGTTTATCGCTTCGATAAAAACGTCCACCCAGCATTTAGAGGAATCCGGAAATCGATGGCGAGGTTAAATACGAAGGTACAAGAAAACATTAGCGGGATCAATACGGTCAAATCGCTATCGAGAGAAGACTTCGAGATCGGTAAGTTCGTAAACAGCAATACGGACTATCGCGACAACTACTTAACGACGTCGAATATATGGGCGAAGTTCTTCCCGATGATGGAGTTTATCGGAAATCTCTGTGTGGTGTTCCTACTATCATATGGTGGATATCTCGTATTCCAAAACCAGCTTCGACCTGGAGAACTCGTTGCTTTCTTTAGTCTTGTTTGGTACATCATCTGGCCGATCATGAACTTAGGATTCGTCATCAACACTTTCTCTCAATCAAAAGCTTCAGGTGAGCGACTACTTGAAATTTTAGATGAACCTGAAGATATATCTGATAAAGAAGGTGCCATCGAGGTGAACCGTTTAGAAGGTCATGTTGAGTTTAAACATGTGACGCACAAGTATGCTTCTGAAGATGACGAGGCGTTGAAGGATATTTCTTTTGATGCACCAAAAGGTACAACAATTGGTTTATTAGGTGCAACGGGGTCAGGAAAGACAACGGTTACGCAGTTGATCGCTCGTTTTTATGAACCAGATAGTGGAGAGATCTTAATCGATGGTAAAAAGATCGATGACTATACATTCAAGTCTCTTAGGAGAAATATTGGCGTAGTGCTTCAAGAGACGTTCTTATTTTCATCAACAATTCGCGATAATATTGCCTATGGCGATCCTGATGTTTCGTTCGAGAAAATTCAAGATGCAGCGAAACGTGCACAGGCGCATGAGTTCATTATGGAATTGCCTGAAGGGTATGACACGGTTCTTGGAGAGCGTGGAATGGGGCTTTCAGGAGGACAAAAACAACGAATTGCAATCGCTCGAGCTATATTGACAGATCCAAGTATTTTGATTCTCGATGATGCTACGAGTGCAGTCGATATGCAAACGGAGTTTAAGATTCAAAAAGCTTTCGAAGAAGTGATGAAGGGAAGAACGACGTTTATCATCGCGCATAGAATTTCTTCATTGAAGCATGCCGATGAAATCCTTGTATTGAATAAAGGAGAAATCGTTGAGCGCGGAAAGCATGATGAACTGATTGAGAACGAAGGATACTACCGAGGTATCTACGATATTCAGTATCAAGATCAAAAAGAGATTATGAGTAGACAGACGGTTTGAAAAGGGGTGAAAAAGCGAAATGAAACAGAATCGTAGACAACGATTTCACTATTCTCAGGATTCAGCTATTGAAAAACAGTTTAACTGGAAGCAGATGACGAGGCTCCTAGGATACATGGAACCATATAAGAAAACCCTTCTCCCAAAAGCAATCATTACGATGCTTATTTCAACAGCTGTAAGGTTGATCGTTCCGATCTTTATCGGGGTATTGCTTTTCGATCATGCGATAAAAAATAAAGATGAAACGCTATTGATTCAGCTCATTATTGGTATAGCCGTGCTGTATGTCATTTCATGGATTTCGAACACATACCGTATCAAATGGACGAATCAGCTCGGTCAATACATCATCTATGATATTAGGCAGGGGTTATTTAAGCACATACAAAAGCTATCGCATGGATTCTTTGACAAACGATCAGCAGGTTCAATCTTAGTAAGAATCATAAACGATGTAAATTCGATGCAAGAACTTTTTACAAATGGTGTTATCAACTTGTTAATGGATATCGTTTTATTACTTGGTATCCTCGTGGTCATGTTTATTCTAAGTCCAGAGTTGACGCTAGCGATCATGATCATCCTTCCGCTCATGTTCTTAATCTCGACTAGGCTACGAAGAAGGATTAGGAGATCATGGCAGCAGGTTAGGGTGAAGCAAGCGAAGCTAAACTCTCACTTGAACGAAAGCATTCAAGGTATTCGCGTGACACAGTCTTATACACAGGAAACAGAGAACATGGACTTCTTTGAAGGCGTAAACCATGAAACATACTCAAGTTGGAAGGATGCGACGAAGAAGAGTGCGATGTTCCGACCTTTCGTAGAGATGTCGAATGCAATTGGAACAGCGATTCTGATTTGGTTTGGTGTCTATTTAATCCAAAACGGTCTCGATTATGGTGTCTTCGTAACGTTTGCTTTTTACTTAGGAATGTTCTGGGAACCGATTTCAAGATTAGGTCAAGTATATAACCAGCTACTCGTAGCGATGGCTTCATCAGAGCGAATTTTTGAATTTTTAGATGAAAAGCCAAATGTTCCTGAGAAAAAGGATGCAAGAGAATTTAAAGAAATGAAAGGTGAAATCACGTTCGAAGACGTTGAATTCTCCTATGATGAGAAAAGAAAAGCACTTCATCAGATGAGTTTAAGAATGAAAGCGGGAGAAACAGTTGCACTTGTTGGGCACACTGGTTCTGGTAAATCAACGATCGCCAATCTGATCAGTAGGTTTTATGATCCTACAAACGGGTCAGTAAAAATCGATGGCGTCGATTTACGAGATGTTAAATTGGATAGTTTGCGCCAAAAAGTGAGTGTCGTGCTTCAAGATACGTTTATCTTTTCTGGTACGATTATGGAAAACATTCGTTTCGGTCGACCTGATGCAACAGATGAAGAAGTACTCGAAGCAGCAGAAGCAGTCGGAGCGGATCAGTTTATCAAGAGGCTAAGCAATGGGTATGAAACGGAAGTTGAAGAGAGGGGTAACGTACTTTCAGTGGGTGAACGTCAGTTGTTATCTTTCGCCCGCGCTTTATTAGCCGATCCGAGAATTTTGATACTCGATGAAGCAACCGCTAGTATCGACACAGAAACTGAGCTCAAGATTCAGAACGCACTAAACGTCGTGCTTGAAGGTAGAACTGCGATTATGATCGCCCATAGGCTGTCAACGATCCGTGGAGCAGACAATATTATCGTGTTAGATCATGGTCGTATATTAGAGCAGGGAGATCATAACGAATTGATGCGTAAAGGTGGAACCTACTACGAATTAGTCCGTTCACAGTTTAATATGATGGATGCAGGATAATAAAGAAGTCCTTTTCGGGCTTCTTTTTTTATTTTAGATTGTGATACTTGTCACAAAGTCCTTGTTCAGTCATAATAGATTTGTAGAAAGCTTCACATGTTTGTTAGTTTTTGTTCAAGTTGATAAGGGAAGATTGTTTACAAGACTTTGAGTTGATCTAAAAGGGGATGAAGTAGGTGGAAATGGATTCAGCAATGCTCAGCAGGCTTTTAACAAGCCTTACACTAGGGTTTCATATAATCTTTGCAACTCTCGGTGTTGGTGTGCCTTTGCTTATTAGTTTAGCAGAATGGATCGGGATCAAGCGCAATGACCCTTACTACACGTTATTAGCAAGACGCTGGTCAAGAGGGTTTGTTGTAACTGTTGCAGTAGGGGTTGTGACAGGAACGGCTATTGGCTTACAGCTTTCTTTACTCTGGCCAAACTTTATGCAGCTTGCCGGTCAGGTAATCAGTTTGCCTTTATTCTTAGAAACGTTTGCGTTTTTCTTTGAAGCAATCTTTCTAGGAATCTATTTATATACATGGGATCGATTTAAAAAGCCAATCTACCACTGGTTGATTTCAATACCAGTCGTAATCGGTTCAACCATGTCGGCAGTCTTTATCTCTACAGTCAATGCGTTTATGAATGCTCCACAAGGTTTTACGATGGTCGATGGTGTATTGACTGATATAGAACCGCTTGCTGCGATGTTTAATCCTGCGACGCCAACTAAAGTAGGTCATGTTGTAATGTCCGCATACCTTACATCGGCAATCGTACTAGCCGCGATCACAGCATTTATGATGCTCAGGGGCAAGACTGGTACGTATTACAAAAAAGCGTTGAAACTGACGATGACAGCAGGTTTTATTTTTGCGATTGGGACCGCGATGGTAGGGGATTTCGCAGGGAAGTTTCTTGCGGAATACCAACCTGAAAAACTAGCTGCTGCAGAATGGCATTTTGAAACAACTGGGAATGCAGGGTTAATTGTTGGAGGTATTCTAGATGAAGAGAATGAAGAAGTTAAATACGGTCTCGTGTTACCTAACTTCTTAAGTATCCTTGCTCACGGTAACCCGAGTGCGGAAGTGATGGGCTTAGATCAAGTACCAGAAGATGAAACACCGCCACTCTTTATCCATTACCTTTTTGATGGCATGGTAGGAATCGGAATGTATTTAGCAGCTCTGACGTTCTTCTATATGCTCGCTTTAAGGGTTAAACGATTCAACCCGGGTAACAGATGGTTACTAAGGCTTATCGTCATTGCAGGACCGCTTTCGATGCTTGCAATTGAATTTGGATGGATTTTCTCAGAAGTGGGGCGTCAGCCTTGGATCCTTTGGGACATTCTCCGAACAGGTCACGCTGCAACAACGTCGGATCACGTAGGCTTGATGCTGATCTTGTTCTTATTGTTATACATCGTCCTCGGGACGCTTTGTGTCATCGTTCTTAGAAAGATGTTCCACTCGAATCCAGCAGAAAATGAGTTAGAGGAAATCGCAAAATCTAGATAGGGGGGTGTCAAATTGGATATTCAGGTTATAGGGATCACGGTGTTATGGGTATTTCTATATGGCTATCTAATCACTGCTTCAATCGATTTCGGAGCCGGCTTCTTTGCATACTATGGAGAATTAACAGGCCGAGATCATATCATCAACCGTATTATCAGTCGGTACTTATCTCCGGTTTGGGAAGTCACGAATGTGTTCTTCGTATTCTTTTTTGTAGGTCTGATCGGTTTCTTTCCAGACACAGCATATTATTTCGGAACAGCGTTGCTTGTGCCTGGAAGTATTGCGATCATTCTCATAGCCATCAGAGGATCATTTTATGCGTTCGGGAACTACGGTGCAAAAAAGAGTAAAGTGTATACCTTCTTGTATGGAGTGACAGGGTTATTGATCCCTGCTTCGCTCTCAACGGCACTCACTTTATCTGAAGGTGGTTTCATAGAAGAAGTGGATGGCAACGTCACGTTTCTCGCAGGTGAACTTTTCACAAGTTTTTATTCTTGGTCAGTCGTGTTACTTGCAATCGTTTCTGTA
Organism: Alkalihalobacillus sp. CinArs1; assembly: GCF_947387515.1. Lineage (GTDB taxonomy): Bacteria > Bacillota > Bacilli > Bacillales > Guptibacillaceae > Guptibacillus. Next base: position 1,048,850 of record NZ_CANDOB010000002.1, read on the forward strand.
TTGTTCATCAGTGCAGCATTTCTTACGTTTTATGCAAGCAGAGCGAATGATACGCCTGCGCTTGAGCTTCTAAGGAAATACGCTCTCTTTTGGAGCGCACCAACCATTTTAGCTAGTATACTCGTCTTCGTAGCGCTGCAGCAACACAACCCTGAGCATTTTGCGAGCACGCTCGACTATGCATGGCTGTTTATTGCATCACTGTTTTGTTTCTTAGTTGCAACATACTTGATCTTTCATAAGAAACGCTATGGAACAGCCTTTATCTTTGTTATGCTGCAATTCTTTTTTGCGTTCTTTGGCTACGGGGTGTCACACCTCCCGTGGATTTTATACGACTACGTTACGATTTACTCTGGCTACACGAACGAAACGATGGGGGTTTACCTAGTAATTGCGTTCGTAGCAGGACTATGCTTACTCGTACCTTCTCTAATCTTATTGATGCGACTATTCCTCTTTGATGCTGAGTATGTAAAAGGGAACAAGTCGTAAAGAGATCATATTGACACGGTGGTACAACGTGATAGGATAGAGTTAACAACGTGGCAGCGGATCGCTGTCACGTTTCTTTCCGAGATAAGTAGGAGGAGTGTACGTTGAAAAAACAATTTGCGGTTATTGGACTAGGCCGTTTTGGCGGTAGTATATGCAAATCATTGAGTCAACAGGGAATGGAAGTTCTCGCAATCGATATGGATGAAGACAAAGTTAACGAATTTTCCTCCGTAGCAACGCACGCTGTTATCGCAGATTCAACGGATGAGAGCGTATTAAAAAATCTAGGTATACGAAATTTTGATCACGTGATTGTCGCGATCGGAGATAATATCCAGTCAAGTATCCTTACAACGTTGATCTTGAAAGAGCTAGGTGTAAGTAACATTACGGTAAAAGCTCAAAATGATTATCATGAAAAAGTTCTGAACAAGATCGGTGCTGATAAGATCGTTCACCCAGAGAGAGATATGGGGATGAGGATTGCTCATAATATCATATCGAATAGTGTACTCGACTATTTAGAGCTTTCAGATGAACATAGTATCGTCGAACTTATCGCAAACTCAAGAATGGATAATAAAACGATTATCGAGCTCGATATCCGAGCAAAGTACGGTGCCAACATCGTTGCAATTAAGAATGGTGATGACATCATCGTTTCTCCTCAAGCGGACCAGAAGATCTACAAGGGAGATATTTTGATCGTGATCGGCTCAGATCAAGACATCAACCGTTTAGAGCGCCAGCTGCTTAATAGAGATTAATCAAAAAAACGCCTGTCATCGTGACAGGCGGTTTTTTCAGTTTAAATGATGACTTCGTTCTAGTAGTGTCTATACCGCAGAAAAACAGATTGTTTAAAGAGAATCAAGTTTTTTTCTTCATGCAAGACGTGTACATTCTAATTAGATTTAGGAAAGGAAATATTTCATATCCTGAGCTCTAATGAAGAAGCGTTCTACTGTTTTTAAATCAATTCTTTTAGGTTTTAGAATACATTTAACGCAGATTGGAGCGGAAGGATACTTGACTCCTGCGGGATATGCGGGACAGGTAAGACCCCGCAGGAACGAGGAGGCTTACCGCCCGCCACGCGGAAAGCAAGTATCCTGGAGCGCAAATCCCACCCATAATGGATCGTTACCTATTAACGATACTCGACAATCTAAAAAAGACCGCCTATCGAAGTGATAGGCGGTCTTTAATCATATTTTTAGATCTCCATGATGATCGGTAGGATCATTGGACGACGCTTTGTTTTCTCGTAAAGGAATGGTGCAAGCGTATCAGTGATTTCATTCTTGATCTCAGACCACTGACTCGTACGCTTCTCCATGACGCCATTAAGATGCTTCGATAGAAGATCTTGTGCATCATTGATAAGATCTCCAGATTCTCTCATGTAAACAAAGCCGCGTGAGATGATGTCTGGGCCAGAAAGAATCTTGAATTCCTTCATGTTGATGCTGACAACAACGATAACAAGACCTTCCTCAGAGAGAATCTTGCGGTCACGGAGAACGATGTTACCGATATCTCCGATTCCTTTTCCATCCACGTATACAGAACCTGATGGAATTTTACCGCTGATCGATGCTTCATTTTCGCTTAGAGCTAGCACTTCACCATTGTCCATGATGAATGAGTGGTCTTGTGGAATGCCACAGTCCTGAGCGAGTTTCGTATGCATCTTAAGCATTCTGTATTCACCGTGGATCGGCATAAAGAACTTTGGCTTGATCAGGCGAAGCATCAATTTCTGTTCATCTTGCCCACCGTGTCCGGAAGTATGGATATCACTTAGTTTGTGATGGATAACTTCAGCTCCAGCACGAGACAGCTGGTTAATAATTCTCGAAACGCTTACCTGGTTACCAGGGATCGGCGAAGAGGAGAATACAACTGTATCACCAGGGATGATTTGAATTTGACGGTGCGTACCGTTAGCGATACGAGATAGCGCAGCCATCGGCTCTCCTTGACTTCCTGTACAAAGGATCGTTACTTGATTTTCTGGAAGTCTGTTGATTTGATGCGCATCGATGAACGTATCTTTCGGCGCACGAATGTATCCGAGTTCTTGTCCAATCGTAATGTTCGCTTCCATACTACGTCCAAATACCGCGACCTTACGTCCGTTTTCAACCGCAGCTTCAACAACTTGCTGAAGACGGTGGATGTTTGATGCGAACGTTGCGAAAATAACGCGGCCATCTACTTTTCTAAAAATGTCCTGAATCGTCTCACCGACGCGACTCTCAGACATCGTAAAGCCAGGAACTTCACTGTTTGTTGAGTCAGATAGAAGTGCTAATACGCCTTCTTTCCCGATCTCGGCCATCTTAGTAAGGTTAGCTGGCTCACCTACTGGAGTGAAGTCAAACTTGAAGTCACCTGTATGAACGATGTTTCCAGGTGGTGTCTTAACGACTACTCCAAAGGAATCTGGAATACTGTGCGTTGTTCTGAAGAACGCAACAGATGTTTTTCTAAACTTGATGATGTCATCTTCTGTAATTTCGTTAAGAGACGCTCCTCTTAGAAGGCCGTGTTCTTCAAGTTTGTTTCGGATGAATCCTAGCGCAAGCTTACCTCCAAAGATCGGGACGTTAATCTCACGCAGTAAGTATGGGATACCACCGATATGGTCTTCGTGACCATGTGTGATGAAAAGTCCTTTAATCTTATCTTGGTTTTTCACAAGGTAAGAATAATCAGGAATTACATAATCGATTCCTAGTAACTCTTCTTCAGGGAACTTAACCCCTGCATCGACCAGGATAATTTCATCCTGGAACTGAATACCGTACATGTTTTTGCCGATTTCTCCTAGTCCACCGAGTGCAAAAACGGCTGTTTGATGATTTTTAACAAATTTCATAGTTTATACATTCTCCAATTCAAAGTGCTCTGATTTTTGCTCGAATTCTAGAAATTCATCTTCTACTGTTTGAATGAATTCGATATTGTAGTTGCGTTCCTTTAATTTATAGCGAACTTCCCGTTCAGAATTAGCCTCAACGTACAGGCTGTTTGTTCGCTCTCTTACAGGAACCTCCTTTTTTGTTTCTTGATAGTAAACCTTATAAATCATTCTAAATCTCTCCTTAACCAAGACAATTTGTGTGCATCTCCGTTTATTATATAGGAAATTGGTTTCTTTTTCATGTTTCAAATAGATTTTCCATTATAAAAATAGAGATTTACCGCGCCATGAAAGGAAAAATTCTTATTCTTGTACAGTTGGAGAGTGAGGGAAAAAGAAGGTTTTTAATGATTTTTTGATTTTTCGTTTCATTTTCGTATACATTTGATCCATTCCTTTCCTATTGTTTTAGTGTTGTTATTATTCGTTAATAGTCAAAAAAATAGTTAGGAAACAGATGGAAATGAATCAAGAGACAAGAAGACCCTGTTCATGTAAGATAGAATGATACGAAATGCATGAGGAGGGGAATCCATGAGACTGTTACTCGCCCTGTTATCACTTAGCTTGATCTGGGGGATGTCATTTATGTTTATCAAAATACTCGTTCCAGTGGTTGGACCGATGGGCGTCGTATTTTACAGATGTTTGTTCGGGGCATTGGCGATTTTTATATATCTCATTGTAAAAGGGCGAGTTAGCTACCTATTTAAAAGGCTCCCGTGGGGAAGCTTGATTTTAGTGGGTTTGTTGAACGCACTTATACCTTGGGGGTTGATCGCATTCAGTGAAGAGCGTATCTCTAGCAGTTTAGCAGCTGCCTTAAATGCTACGACTCCTTTATTCACCGGGATTCTAGGAGCATTGTTCTTTTCGAGAGTTCTCAAGCTGAGACAGTGGTCAGGGGTTATTATCGGATTTATCGGTATATTATTTCTTATCGAATTCAATCTCGGTTCATTTTTTAAAGAAGATTGGATTGGGGTCGTACCGATGCTCATTGCAACAGCTTGCTATGGCTTTGCATCACAATTCACTAAGAAAAACCTTTCAGATGTTCCTGTCGATATCTTGGCGATCATGACGCTAGCAGTTGGAACACTAGGTGGATTCATCATGATGTTTGTTTCAGGAGATGTACAATTATTTACGCCGATCATCGAACGTGATATCCTTATATCGCTAATAGGACTTGGGGTGTTTGGATCAGGCATCGCCTATCTTCTCTTCTTTTATATGATTCAAAAGGGGAGTGCAGAGTATGCGACGCTAGTGACATACTTGGTTCCAGTCACGGCGTTGTTCTGGGGTAGTGCATACCTTGATGAGGCGGTTACAGTTACAATGGTCGTTGGACTATTGTTTATCTTTACAGGCGTCTATTTATCAGGACGTACAACAAAAGCAGAGAAAAGACTTTTACAAAAGTCTGCATAGAAGGATAGGTGAGAGAAATGATGAATGATAAGATTGTTTTCTTCGATATAGATGGTACATTGTTAGATCATGATAAAAAAGTTCCAGCTTCGACGAGAGAGGCTCTAAAAGAATTGACAGAGAAAGGTGTAACGGTTGCGATTGCGACAGGAAGAGCACCGTTCATGTTTGCAGATCTTAGAGAAGAGTTAGCTGTCGATTCGTTTATCAGCTTTAATGGACAGTATGTAAAACACAAAGAAGATATCGTTCAAACAAATCCTTTAAGTAGGGAAGAAATCGTTTCGCTTGAGAAAGTAGCGAAAGAAAACGGTCATCCTATGGTGTTTCTAGACCATGAAGCCATGATGAGTAATCACGACAAGCATCCTCATATTATGAAGAGTATGGATGATCTAAAAATGCACTACCCGGGCTTTAATCCTACGTATTACCACGATCGTGATATCTATCAAGCTCTCCTTTTCTGTCAAAGTGAAGAAGAAGCGAACTACCGCGAAACATACGGTAACTTTGATTTTATTCGTTGGCACGACTTTTCGATGGACGTTATTCCTCCAGGAGGTTCAAAAGCAAGAGGAATCGAAGCGATGATTTCACACTTAGGGTTTAAGCGTGAAAACACATTTGCCTTCGGTGATGCTTTGAATGATATCGAAATGCTCAAATACGCAGGAACTGGTATTGCGATGGGTAATGGTTATCAAGAAGCGAAAGAAGCTGCTGACTTCGTGACGGATCCAGTCGATGAAGATGGAATCCGAAATGGATTGATAAAAGCAGGACTGTTGTAACGATGAAATAAAAAGGAATCGCGCACTTGCGCGATTCCTTTTTTATTACCGAAGAGGTGACAGCTCCTGTGCTTCTTCTTCATTTATTCTATCGTAAAACATGATACCATCCAGGTGATCGATTTCGTGTTGCGCGACAATGGCTGGGAGCCCCTTAAGTCTTAATTTAAGTGGGTTGCCATCTGTATCAATTCCTTTTAGGGTTATTCTCGTATACCGAGGTACAGCTCCCGGAATATCTCGATCAACAGAAAGGCATCCTTCACCGCCTTCTAAATAAGTTTTTTCTACAGAATGACTGATGATCTTAGGATTCATAATTCCATAGCTGTATAACGTTCCTCTATGATCTGTAACATGGATGGCGAACATCCTTTTGCTAATGCCGATTTGAGGGGCGGCAATCCCGATACCTGATCGAAGCTCATATTCTAAAGCTGTTTCTGGATCCTGGCTATTGATTAAAAATTGAAGCATATCTTGAAGCGTTTGTTTTTCTGCTTCAGTGGCGGGGAGTTCGATTTCTTCTGCTACTTGTGTAAGGATCGGATCTCCCTCTCTACGTACGTCTTTCATTGTTAACATAAACATTTTCACTCCTATCTTCACGGACTCTCACGTTATAAGTATATTGAAGACACTTACTTATGGGTACCTAGATCATCTAACTATCAGTTTAGCACACCACTCAACGCGATAAAATAAATCGTAACGTTTACGGAATGACCAATAATCTCTTCAGCTTAAATTTGTGATAAAACGACTGTTCTATTGCCTGATAGAATATGGTATAGTAATCAAAGATATGAAATCATTGGTATTAATTGGAGATGTGGGGGGACTATTGTTGTCAAGAGTGAACCGAGTAGGAATCATTTCTCTTTTTTTCTGTTTTCTCATCCTTGTTGGATGTCAGTTCGGTGAGAGTACAGAGGAAAAGATGTATAACCATTTAGAAGAAGCAGTAGCGTTAGAAGATCAATTTAGAGAACAGCAAGAACCATTAGCTAAGGCCGAGAAGAAAGAGCAAGGGCTTTATGATGAAATCGTTGCACTTAGCATGGATGAGTTCGATAAGATCAAATCTCTTTCAGAAGAAGCGGAAGCGCTAACGGAAAAGAGACTAGAATACTTAAACAACGAGAAAGAAAGTATCGATAAGGCTTATGAAGAATTCGAGAATACGAAAGAATTAAGTGAAGACTTAGAAGGTGAAGTTCAAAAAAGCGCAAACACGCTCATCGAAAAGATGGATAAGCGCTATGAAGCGTACCAAACGCTTTATAAAGAATACAAAGCAGCGATCGAATTAGACAAAAAGCTTTATAGTATGCTGCAAGATAAAGAACTTACGCTAGAGCAACTTCAAGAGCAAATCAAAAGCGTGAACGATCAATATACGAAAGTCTCTGAACAGAAAGAAAAGTTTAATACGTACACAACTGAGTTTAATGAAGCAAAAAAAGCTTTCTATAAAGCTGCAGAATTAAATGTTAACTATGGAGAATAATACTAAACCGCTCAAATAATTGAGCGGTTTTTTATTTGATTGTATTAGGAAACAAAATCCCTTTGTATTGATACAGTTTCATATTCATAGTTATAACAGGTTTTCATATAGGAGAGAAAGCTTATTTTTGAAACCTAATAATTGACTATATAGACACTGTATTGTAAACTGAAAAACGAACTTACTCATGAAGAGAAACACTCCCTTATTTTTACTGATACAGTTCACAAAACGCAGTAGTACATAGTACTAGGGATTATTTCTCCAGAAATAAGGGTATGAAATTGAGTGTTGTCTTTAGTGGCACAAATTTTATCGAGACAAACTGTCATTTAATAAAGGCTAAATGGACATGCTAGATATGTCTGAAAACTGAACGACCCACTCACAATTGCATTTGCAATTAAATAATTTATCTCTTTATGAATGAAAGGATGAGGTGAAAGGTATGGGGACAAAAACCCTCGAAAACATTGAAGGCCAATTCGAAATGTTCCAGATCTTAAATGAAAACGGCGAGATCATTAATGAAGAGGCTATGCCAGAACTAACTGATGAGCAGCTTCAAGAACTTATGCGCCGCATGGTTTATACACGTATTCTTGATCAGCGTTCAATTTCTTTGAACCGTCAAGGACGTCTAGGATTCTACGCTCCAACAGCAGGACAAGAAGCTTCTCAGCTTGGAAGCCAATTTGCACTTGATAAAGAGGACTGGATTCTTCCAGGATACCGTGATGTTCCACAGTTAATTTGGCACGGACTTCCTCTATATAAAGCATTCTTATTCTCTCGTGGACACTTTGTAGGAAACCAGGCTGATGGCCTGAACATGCTGAGCCCGCAAATTATTATCGGAGCTCAAATCACTCAGACTGCTGGTGTTGCACTTGGACTTAAGAAAAAAGGTAAGAAAAACGTAGCGATCACTTACACAGGTGACGGCGGTGCGTCTCAAGGTGACTTCTATGAAGGAATGAACTTTGCTGGTGCTTATGGCGCTCCTGCTATCTTTGTTGTTCAAAACAACCGCTTCGCAATTTCAGTACCAGTTGAAAAGCAATCAGCTGCAAAGACGATTGCTCAGAAAGCTGTCGGTGTTGGGATTCATGGCGTACAGGTAGATGGAATGGACGTTCTAGCTGTTTACAAAGCAGTGACTGACGCTCGTGAGCGTGCGATCAACGGTGAAGGTCCAACTCTTATCGAGACAATGACGTACCGTTATGGTCCACATACAATGGCTGGTGATGATCCAACTCGTTACCGTTCAGAAGATCTTGATAGCGAGTGGGAAAAGAAAGATCCAATCGTGCGTTTCCGTAAGTATCTAGAAAGCAAAGATCTATGGAACGAAGAGAAAGAAAATGAAGTTGTTGAGAAAGCGAAGGAAGAAATCAAAGCTGCCATCAAGCAAGCAGACAAAACTCCGAAGCAAAAAGTAACAGATCTTATCGAAATCATGTACGAAGAGCTTCCTCATAACCTTCGCGAGCAATATGAAGAATATAGTGCAAAGGAGTCGAAGTAAGCTATGGCGCAAATGACAATGATTCAAGCAATCACTGATGCGATGCGTATCGAATTAAAGAATGACGAGAACGTACTCGTATTTGGTGAAGACGTAGGTCAAAACGGCGGCGTATTCCGTGCGACAGAAGGACTTCAAAAAGAATTTGGTGAGGATCGTGTATTCGATACTCCACTAGCAGAATCAGGTATTGGCGGTATGTCGATCGGACTTGCACTTACTGGTTTCAGACCTGTACCAGAAATTCAATTCTTCGGTTTCGTTTACGAAGTAATGGATGCAATTTCTGGACAAATGGCTCGTCTACGCTACCGTTCTGGAGGTTCATTCCATGCTCCAATCACCGTTCGTTCTCCATTTGGTGGCGGAGTTAAAACACCTGAACTTCACGCAGATAGCCTTGAAGGACTAATGGCTCAACAGCCTGGTCTTAAAGTTGTTATCCCTTCAAACCCTTACGATGCAAAAGGACTTCTAATTTCTGCGATCCGTGATAACGATCCGGTTATTTTCCTTGAGCATATGAAATTGTATCGTTCTTTCCGTCAAGAAGTACCTGAGGAAGAATATACAATTGAAATTGGTAAGGCTGATGTGAAACGTGAAGGTTCTGATATCACGATCGTAACGTACGGTGCGATGGTACAGGCTTCTCTTAAAGCTGCAGAAGAGCTTGAAAAAGAAGGCATCAACGCTGAAGTAATCGATCTTCGTACAGTTAGCCCGCTAGACATCGACACGATTATCGCATCTGTAGAGAAAACAAACCGTGCGATCGTCGTACAAGAAGCACAAAAACAAGCTGGTATCGCTGCAAATGTCGTGGCTGAAATTAACGACCGCGCGATCCTTAGCCTAGAGGCTCCTGTACTTCGTGTTGCAGCACCTGATACAGTGTTTGCGTTCTCTGCTGCAGAGGATGTATGGCTTCCAGATCATTCAGATATCATTGAAAAAGCAAAACAAGTCGTTAACTTCTAATTTAAGTTAACTTTGATAGAAAATAATGAAGTGAAGTGCATCCGCACTTCGCTTCACACCTTATATAAGCAAATTTTTTACAAATAGGAGGCGAAGTCCTGTGGCATATGAATTCAAAATGCCGGATATCGGTGAAGGTATCCATGAAGGTGAGATCGTAAAGTGGTTCGTTAAAAAAGGTGACGAAGTAAAAGAAGACGATATCCTTGCAGAAGTACAAAATGACAAGGCTGTTGTTGAAATTCCTTCTCCTGTAGACGGAACTGTTAAAGACGTTCACGCTGAAGAAGGAGCAACAGTAGTCGTTGGAGATGTAGTCATCACATTCGATGCAGAAGGCTATGAGGATGATTCCGAAGAAGAAGCTGCTGAAGAGCCTAAAGCTGAAGAAAAAGAAGAGCCTAAAGAAGAAGCTCCGAAAAATGAAAGTTCTGAAGCGAAATCAACACCTTCTGAAGATACAGAAGAAGACGCTGACCCTACTAAGCGTGTGATCGCAATGCCAGCTGTACGTAAGTATGCTCGCGAAAACGGTGTGAAGATTTCTAAGGTATCTGGTTCTGGTAAGAACGGCCGAGTTCTTAAAGAAGATATCGATAACCACTTAAGTGGCGGCGGTCAAGAAGCTGCAGCTCCAGAAGCGAAAGAAGAAACAACAGAAGCGAAGGGTCAAGAGCAAGAGGCAGCAGCAACAACTTCTGCACCTGCAGCATCAGCTCAGCCTGAAACTCGTGAGAAGATGAAAGGTATGCGTAAAGCGATCGCTAAAGCGATGGTAAACTCTAAGCACACTGCTCCTCACGTAACGCATATGGACGAAGTCGTTGTTAGCGATCTTGTAGCTCACCGTAAGAAGTTTAAGCAGTACGCTGCAGACAAAGATGTTAAGTTGACGTATCTTCCATACGTTGTAAAAGCACTTGTTTCAGCTCTTCGTGAGTTCCCAATGCTAAATGCTTCAATTGATGATTCCACTGATGAAATCGTACACAAGCATTACTACAACATCGGAATCGCTGCAAACACAGACGCTGGACTCGTTGTTCCTGTCGTGAAAGATGCAGATCGTAAACCACTCCTTAATGTTTCTGCGGAAATTAATGAGTTGGCTAAAAAAGCTCGTGATGGTAAACTATCAGGGGACGATATGAAAGGTAGCACGTGCACAATTTCTAACTTGGGTTCTGCTGGTGGACAATGGTTCACGCCAATTATCAACAACCCTGACGCTGCTATTCTTGGAATCGGTCGTATTGAAGAGAAACCAGTTGTTATCGATGGTGAAATCGTTGCAGCTCCAGTACTTGCTCTATCAATCAGTTACGACCACAGATTGATCGATGGTGTTACTGCTCAATTGGCACTTAACCACATCAAACGTCTGTTGAACGATCCACAACTCTTAATGATGGAGGCGTAAAATTATGGTAGTAGGAGATTTTCCAATCGAACTAGACACACTTGTAGTAGGAGCCGGACCTGGAGGCTATGTTGCAGCAATTCGTGCTGCACAGCTTGGTCAAAAAGTTGCAATCGCAGACAAGGGTACTCTTGGTGGCGTTTGCCTAAACGTTGGATGTATTCCTTCAAAAGCGCTAATCAATGCTTCACACAAATACGAAGATGCTAAGCATTCCGAAGATATCGGAATCACTTCTGAAAACGTAAAAGTAGACATGAAGAAAGTACAAGAGTGGAAAACTTCAGTTGTTAACAAGCTTACTGGTGGCGTTGAAGGCTTGATGAAAGCGAACAAAGTAGACGTAATCAGTGGAGAAGTTTACTTCGTAGATAAGAACACTGTTCGTATTATGGATGATAAGAACTCTCAAACATACACGTTCAACAACTGTATTATTGCTACAGGTTCTCGTCCGATCGAACTTCCAAGCTTCAAATGGAGCAAACGCGTCATTTCATCAACTGGTGCTCTAGCACTTGATGAAGTACCTAAGAAGATGGTAGTGATCGGTGGAGGTTATATCGGAATCGAACTTGGTTCTGTGTATGCGAACTTCGGTACAGAAGTAACGATCCTTGAAGGTTCTAAGCAAATCCTTCCTACATTCGAAAAGCAGATGAGCACACTTGTTTCTCGTCGCCTTAAGAAGAAAGGTAATGTAGACATCATTACTGAAGCAATGGCTCAAGGCGTTGAAGAAACGGATGAAGGTGTTACAGTTACAGCAGAAATCAAAGGCGAAACGAAGACCTTCGATGCTGACTACGTTCTTGTAACTGTTGGGCGTAAGCCGAACACTGAAGAAATTGGTCTTGAAGAGCTCGGAATCGAAATGACTGAAAAAGGTCTTGTTAAGATCGACAAGCAGTGCCGTACAAACTTCGATAATATCTACGCAATCGGTGATATTGTTGAAGGTCCAGCACTTGCACACAAAGCTTCTTACGAAGGTAAAGTTGCTGCTGAAGCAATTAGTGGCGAAGCTGCTGAAATCGACTACCTTGCAATTCCTGAAGTTGTATTCTGTGAACCAGAACTAGCTTCAGTTGGTTACAAAGAGCAAGAAGCAAAAGATGAAGGCTTCGATGTGAAAGCATCTAAGTTCCCATTCGGCGCTAACGGCCGTGCACTATCTCTAAACGATAGTGAAGGCTTTATGAAGCTTATCACTCGTAAAGAAGATGGTCTTGTAATCGGTGCACAAATTGCTGGTCCTAATGCTTCTGACATGATCGCAGAGCTTGGCCTTGCAATCGAAGCTGGAATGACAGCTGAAGATATCGCTCTTACAATCCATGCTCACCCAACTCTTGGTGAAATTACTATGGAAGCTGCTGAGGTAGCGATTGGTACACCAATTCACATCGCATAATAGATAGAACATAAACCCTGGTGAGTTCACCAGGGTTTTTAATTCGTTTCAAATTGATTTATCCTTAAAATAAGCATCCTGGAACGGAAATCTCACTGTTCCATTAGTAGATAGTTATAAACGCTTTCTTGATTATTTCAAAAGCCCTAGTGAATTCGCAGGGCTTTTTTGTAGTAAATATAAGAGTACTGCGTGTACTATAAGAATACCGCTTGTACGAAGGGCATATAGCTAAAGTGGAGGTGAGTGGACTTGGGAAGAATGTTGTTTGTGCTATTATTTCACGTAGCTTCTTGGAGTGCTTTAGTCGTCATTCTGCACCTATCATCCCAAGATCGACTTTTCTTTAAAGGGATCATGGTCCTCATGTTTTTATATTTTATCATTACATATACAGTTAGAATGATTCCCGAAGTGAAAACGGTAGCTCTCATCACGCTCGCCTCAACATTGTTGTTTGCCATTATGGAAATGGTTTATCACACCGTCTAGTTTTTTCAATCCTAGCATGATAATGATTGGAGAATCTCTAAATCATACTATCTCTAAACATCGTTTTTAGTATAAAAAAAGAGTACGGATCCTTCTAGGATCCGTACTCTTTTAAGTTTTTAGATGATGTTATTCATCTTTTTTTGGTGCGCGAGCTGGAAGTTTTTCTTCCTTAAATGCTTTCAATAGTGATATGATCATCCCGATAATGATGATAGCAAATGGGAATGCAGCAATGATGGATGCTGTTTGAAGAGCACCTAGTCCACCTGACCACAGCAATACTGCCGCAGCGGACGACTGGATGACACCCCATGTAAGCTTAACACCAGTTGAAGGGTTCAAGCTGCCGTTTGTTGTTTGCATACCAAGAACGAACGTAGCAGAGTCTGCAGATGTAATGAAGAACGTACTGATAAGCAAAATAGCGATGATCGACATAAATGTACCGAGTGGGAACTGCTCAAGTACAGCGAATAATGCAACTTCCATACCCTGATCACTAATAATGTCGTAAACGCCTGTTCCTGCCATATCCAGTGAGATGGCAGAACCGCCGAATACTGAGAACCAAAGGCCACCGAAAATCGTCGGTACAAGAAGTACACCTAATACAAATTCACGAATGGTTCTACCTTTGGAAACACGTGCAATAAACGTACCAACAAATGGAGCCCATGCAATCCACCATGCCCAATAGAAGATCGTCCAGCTTTGAATCCAAGAAGATCCTTCAAATGGACGCATGCGCAAGCTCATACTTGGTAGGTTTTGAATATAGGAACCTAACGTTGAAGTGAACAAGTCCATAATAAAGTTTGTTGGTCCTGCAAATAGCAAAAAGAACATTAGCAGTATGGCAAGGACAATGTTCGTATTACTCAAATATTTAATGCCTCGAGATATACCAGTTGTTGCCGAAATCATATAAAGCACTGTGACGATTAGAATAATCATCAATTGCGTCATAAATGAGTTCTCAATGTCGGTTAAATACGAAATTCCTCCGCCAATTTGAGATGCCCCGAAACCTAATGACGTCGCTACACCAAATACTGTAGCGAAAACTGCGATTACATCGATTAGCTTTCCAAGCGGACCGTATACACGGTCACCGAGTAATGGATGGAATACAGCACTTACAACCCCTGGTGCTCCTCTTCTGAACTTAAAGTAGGCAAGAGCAAGAGCAACTACTGTGTAAATCCCCCATGGGTGTAAGCCCCAGTGGAAGAAGCTATACTGGAATGCAAGTCTTGCTGCTTCATCAGACTCAGGTGATGCGCCAGCTGGCGGTGTATAGTAGTGAAACATTGGTTCAGCTACACCCCAGAATACTAGACCGATACCCATTCCTGCAGAGAACAACATGGCGAACCATGTAATCGTACTGTACTCTGGTCGGTCAGTATCTTTACCTAGACGAATTCTACCGAATTTAGAAAAGATAAGATAGATCGCAAAGATAAGAAATGCAGAAGCTGCTAGTAGATAGAACCATCCAAACTTCACCTGTAGAAAGGTTTGAAGTGAGGATGTAGAAGAATCGAGAGACTCTGGAGCGAACGTACCCCATATAATGAAGATAAGGGTCAAAGCTGCAGAGATCATAAATACTCTCGTAAGCTTACTCATTGTAAATCACACCTTTCAATCAACACTTTTAAATTGTTATTCAAACATGGAAATCTACCGGGTAATGTAAAAGAAAATAAAAACTATGTGTACTAAATGTTGCCCCCGGGATGAAAAAAATATTCGAACGTTAGCCACGACACCTGATTTTGCCTCGCCAATTTACCGTACAGAAAAAGGCACGTTCTCTAGTATATGGGTTGATTTTTTGCTTGTAAAGTATTTTGGCATGGCAGAAAATTAGTCAGAATAATGATTGAATTAGCAAAAAGGAACGATTGGTTAAATGTGACATTCTTCTCTTTCTACTTCCTATACATTCGTTTATGATAGATAAAGACTAGGTGAAGGGGAGAGGGAGAGAATGAGGAAAGCTATTCAAATCTTATCGGTTCTTGTGTTGGTTCTTCTTGCTGCATGTTCCACCGATGCAAATTCTAATGCTGAGGAGACTGCAGAAAATAAAGACAAAGAAGTTGCAACCGAGGAAGATGCAAAACAAACAGAAGGAAATGAAGTAGAAGAAGATAAAGACGAAAAAAATGAAGAAGCAAAAGAAGATGAGCCCGTTGTAGAGGAGGAAGTTGTAAAGAAGTATAAATTAAACACAGCTTTCTGGGGCTTTGAACCAATTAATGATGCGCCATCAGAAGCTGTTCTTCTAACGATCGACGATGCACCTGACAAGCATGCACTCGACATGGCAAAGACGTTGAAGGAACTCGAGGCACCTGCTATCTTTTTTGTGAATGGTCATTTTATGGATACTGAAGAAGAAAAGGCGATTGTAAAAGAAATTCATGAAATGGGATTTGAAATTGGAAATCACACGATGAGTCATGCAGATTTAAAGTCATTATCAGAAGAAAAACAGCGTGAGGAAATCGTGAAACTTAGTGATATGATCGAAGAAGTAATCGGAGAGCGTCCAACGTTTTTCAGAGCACCATTCGGTTCCAACACGGACTTTTCAAAAGCATTAGTGAAGGAAGAGGGAATGCTCTTGATGAACTGGACATATGGATATGATTGGAATAAAGAATATCAAAATAAAGAAGGTATTACAGATATCATGGTAAATACGCCTCTTCTTCAAGACGGCGCTAACCTGTTGATGCACGATCGTGAGTGGACTGCTGCAGGTCTAGCTGATATCGTAAAAGGATTAAGAGACAAAGGGTATAGCATGATCGATCCAGAAACCATCGATATTGAACTAAACTAAATAGAGCATAAAAAATAACCAGCCACTCCGGCTGGTTATTTTTTTGTGGTATACATCGTCCTGCCATTAAATAACGTCAGGTCACCGTTCATTTTTTTTGCGAGGAATTTACATAGTTCGTTTGCTTTAGCTTTATCTCCATGTGTCGCATAGTCTGGTAGAACGATCTGAAGGGCGTCTTCTGTTAAACCGATAACGATTCCACGGTATTCTTCCGATGTACCTTTTAAATAAAACCAATTCTCATCATGACCCATTATGTTATACGGAAATGCGGAAGTTCCATAATCCCAAGAAAGCTGTTTCCCTGTTTTTTCGGTGATCTCCTTATAATAGATTAGAAACGATTTCACTACATTTAAGTCAAGATCCTCCTTAGATTTAGGAGCAACATAGGCACTTTGCGGCAAACGTAATTCCTCCTCTCATATAAATATAGTGTACCTGCCAAATCGTTTTCTGACAATTATTACATAGCTAACATATGTAAATTGTATGCGCCTAATATCACTAAAAATTGGAACAAACTTTCTTAATGTGATATACAATATAGTATTGACAAAACAATTGTGACACACTATTATGGAGATAAGCAAAACGGAAGCGTTTTCAAAACTTACTTTGAGGGGTGTTAGATATGGGAATTATCATATGCCAAACGTGTGAAAAAACAATCGATCATGTAATTGAAGATAAAGTGAGTACTTTGTATAGCAGATGTCCAGAATGCAATAAGAAAGACCGCAAATAAGAAATAAAAGAAGAGGTGGCATTCGCCACCTCTTCTTTTATTTGATTGCTTTGTATTCTTTTATCACTCGTAATGTTTTTAATTCATCATCTTCAGGGCCTTGAACTGGTAAGCCAGCTTCAATATTTTCTTCTATATACGTTAGGTTTTCTTCAGTAATAATTTCCCCCGGAATGTAGATTGGAATACCAGGGGGATACACCATAATAAATTCAGCGATGACCCTGCCTGCTGATTCTTTGATCGGGACGACCTCTGTGTCAGCGTAGAACGCATCACGAGGGGATACGGCTAATACTGGTATATCAGGAACATGAACGGCAACTACCTCAGGATTAGAGCCTATTGCTTCTTGAAATGCTTCCACCATATCTTTTAAAGCATAAACAAGTGCAGAAGTTGTTTCTTCGTTGTCTCCTGGGGTAACGATACACAGTATGTTGTATAAATCAGAGAGTTCTACTTCAAGGTTCGCTTCTTTTCGTAACCAGATTTCAGCTTCGTACCCAGTGATTCCAAGGTCATGGACAGAGATGATCAGCTTAGTCGGGTCGTAATCATACGTTGCATTCGTCCCGATGATCTCTTTTCCAACACAGTAAAGCGGTGTGATTTCATTGATCTGCTTACGCGTTTTTTCAGCCAGTTCAATTGCTTGATCGATGAGCTCATACCCATCAGTAACTAATCGCTTACGTGCAACGTCGAGTGATGCGAGTAAGAGGTAAGATGTTGAAGTAGTCGTAAGCATGCTGATGATCGTCTGCACACGCTTAGCTGATACTAATCCCTCTTTTACGTTTAACACAGAGCTTTGCGTCATAGATCCGCCTAACTTATGGACACTAGTGGCTGCCATGTCTGCACCAGCTTGCATTGCAGATAAAGGCAGGCGATCATGGAAGTGAATGTGTACCCCGTGCGCTTCATCCACAAGGACAGGTACGTCATAGCTGTGTGCGATCGAAACGATCTCCTCAAGGTTCGCAGAAATACCAAAGTAGGTAGGATTTATAACCAGCACACCTTTTGCATCCGGATGCTGAGCCAATGCTTTCTTTACAGCGTCAGGAGTAATGCCATGGGAGATCCCTAACTTAGGATCGATTTCCGGATGGATAAACACTGGTGTAGCTCCAGAAAAAATAATTGCTGACATAACGGATTTATGCACGTTTCTTGGGACGATAATTTTCTCACCTGGTGAACAAACAGACATGACCATCGTCATGATTGCGCCGCTCGTTCCTTGAACAGAAAAGAATGTAGCGTCCGCACCGAATGCTTCAGCAGCAAGCTCTTGAGCTTCTTTAATCATACCGTGCGGGTGATGGAGGTCATCTAAAGGACCGATGTTGATCAAATCGATCGAAAGCGCGTTATCGCCAATAAACGATCTGAATTCAGGATCCATTCCGGTTCCTTTTTTATGACCGGGTATGTGAAATTGAATCGGGTTTTTTTGGGCGTGTTTTAATAAACCAGTAAATAATGGTGTTTCGTTTTGTTGCAAAGCAAGCACCTCTTTATCTATACTCTATAAGGAATCCTTGAGAAAAACAGACAAGGATTTCTAACTAATAATGCCATAAACAAACTGAGTATAATCACATCACTCGATATTTGCAAGTTTTATTTTAAGTAGGTATCCTCCCCCTCTAGTAATTAAAGGGTTTTAAGCTACATTCTAGAACAAAGTAGAAAAGGAGGAGATCATCATGAAGTGGAATACTCGTATAACGAATTTACTAGGAATCGAAAGACCGATCGTTCAGGGAGGTCTTGCGTATTTAGCGTATCATGAACTTGCTTCAGCAGTAAGTAATGCGGGTGGTCTTGGACAGCTTACCGCGATGTCCATGGATACTCCGGAACTATTAAGGAAGGAAATCAACCTCACGAAACGAAAAACCTCAAAGCCTTTCGGCGTTAATTTTGCGATCGGACAGCATGGTAGACCGTTTGAACATATGGTTGAGGCTGCACTTGATGAAGGTGTCGATATCATTTCAGTTACGGGAGGGAATCCTAAACCAGTGTTCGATATGGTCAGAGGAACGAATACGAAGGTCCTCGTATTGACAGCTGGTAAAAGGCAAGCTGTAAAAGCTGAAGAATTGGGTGCAGATGCTGTTATGGTAGTTGGACAAGAAGGTGGAGGTCATCTAGGAAAAGACGATACCAGCACGATGGTTCTTGTTCCTCAGGTTGTAGAGGCTTTAACGATTCCCGTGATTGCTTCAGGAGGAATTGGAGATGGAAGGGGACTGATGGCCGCGCTGTCTTTAGGTGCAGAAGGCATCGAGATGGGAACGAGATTTATTGCAACAAAAGAATGTACACATGCGCATAAAGCATATAAGGATAGAATCATATCGAGTAAAGAAACAGATACTGTTATTATTAAGAGAAGCCTCGGTGCGCCTGCAAGAGTGATTAGGAATCAATTTGCAGATCGAATCCAAGAAATCGAGACAAGGCAAGAAGGCTATGAAAGTTTGAAAGATTACATAAGCGGTGAAGCGAATAAGCGTTTTATTTATGAAGGTAAAGACGAAGATGGATTTGCCTGGGCAGGGCAAGTAATCGGATCGATTCACGATGTGCCGACAGTTGCTGAGCTATTTGATCGATTTGACGAAGAGGCGAGTAAAGTGGTTGAAAAATGGAGTGAACAGAAAGGGGTCATCACATGAACGTAGAATATCCGATTTCAATCGATTGGAGTAAAGAGGAAGTCATCAAGGTCGTACAATTTTTTCAAACCATTGAGAAAGCATACGAGAGGGGGGTTAGTAAAGGAGAGGTACTCAGTACCTATTCAGATTTTAAGGAAGTTGTTCCTTCTAAATCTGAAGAGAAGCAGATGTTTAAGCAGTTTGATAAGGATACAGGTTATTCAACATACCATACCGTTAAGGAAGCAAGAGAAACTGAGCGGGAGAAGGTCATGATGAATAAGTAAAGGAGGGGGATCACCCCTCCTTTGTTATTTCTTCTTTCATCGAAAGGTGGTAGATCGGCACGAGTGTCTCGAACGTGTTTTTAACGGTCTCAATGAACGTTTCACCATCTTGTAGAAGGGGATCATCACTCTTAAAGTGTCTTCCTACTAAGAATTCACCTTTCTTCACGTCTCTAAATCGAGTTAGCACCTCTTCAAGGTCTACTTCTTGAATAGACTTGCTAGCGGATTTCTTCGTATGATCCGTCGATACCATATAAGAAGATGGAATCGTCTCTTTCAATCGGTCAATGTTCGAAAGCATCATAGATGCCATGTCTTTTTTGCCAGGAAGCTCATAAATATAAGCTAACCACACAAATACATGGTCGTCGAAAAGGCCGATTTGAAAGTGTGGGTGTTTCTTATAGCCACGGTTGTTATGAGCGAAAGCCATCCAAGTGTCAGCCGGTGGATTTTTTGTTCTTCTTAAGTGTCTGGCAATATGCAGATACATTTCATTTCCTACAAGTGCTTCAAGGTCACGTTTCACTTCTTTACTAATTTCCTCGAATTTAGGCTGAATGCGTTGTTGGATCGCTTCCATCCGAGGTTCGAGACCTTCGATATCAAACGTTTTAAAATCAGTTGATGTAAAACCGTTAAATGACATAATTTCCTCCAATAAGTCAATTTTTTATGAAAATAGTGTACCATAAAACGACAAAGTGTATGAAGTTTGACGAACGATGCGCACTTAAAGGTTTGAAAGATAGGTGAAAGAGGAAAAATACTAGTAAATAAAGAGGTTGCATACTTAGCCTTCGAGGCATAAGATAAAGTAAGCTGAAAGCAGAAAAGTCAGAATATTCAGTCTTGTACCCTTGAGAGCCACAGACTACTGCTTTGATGAAAACTATGAGAGGGGTGTAGGTTACCATGAAACAAGTGATTCAGTCTTTGCAGAGAAACGAGGCAGAGAAGCGCATTCCGGTTTTGAAAATGGAAATTGATTATGAGTTGGCAACACTACACGATGCGATGATTGCAAGTGACAAGGACGGAATTCTCAAGTGCAAAGTAAAGCTAGAAGAATTGAGGAAAGAAATGATTCGACTCGAAGCATAAGGAGGCGAACCTTGCAAAAAGGTTCGTTTTTTCTTTTTTTCCTGTCATAATAAGAAGTAGACAAAGCTAAAAGGAGTTCGAGTCATGACAAAGCAGACTAACATGGAGAACATTTATCAAGATGCAAAGAAATGGATTCGTGAAGCTGGTCGAGAAATTGTTGCTTCTTTTAAGACTTCCTTCAACATTCATACAAAAAGCAACCCGAACGACCTGGTTACGGATATCGATAAACAAACAGAAAAATTTTTTATAGAAAAAATCAACAACCACTATCCTAATCATCGCATTATGGGAGAAGAAGGCTTTGGGGATGAGATTGAAGATGTAAAAGGAGTGATATGGTTCCTTGATCCCATCGACGGTACGATGAATTTCGTTCACCAACAAACCAACTTTGCAATATCGATTGGAATTTATGAGGACGGAATAGGAAAGGTAGCATTAATATACGATGTGACGAAGGACGAGCTCTATCATTGTAAAAAAGGAGAAGGGTTGTTTATTAATGACCAGAAGCAAAGTCCCCTTAAGCCAGTGAACTTATCTGAGTCTCTTCTCGCAATTAATGCAACATGGGTGACTGAGAACCATCGAATCGATCCGAGAACGTTCTCACCTCTCTTAAAGAAGATCAGAGGAACGAGATCGTATGGAAGCGCAGCGATCGAAATGGCTTATGTAGCGGCAGGCAGATTGGATGGGTATGTTTCATTAAGGCTGGCTCCTTGGGATTTTGCTGCAGGAAAAATCCTTATTGAAGAAGTTGGTGGCATCTGCACGACAGTCGATAACCAACCGATCGATATCCTTAAGAAAACCACGCTTTTCGTCGGGAACGAATCATTTCATCGACAGGTTCAAGAACACTATATTCAGCCTGCGATCGATCAAAACTATTATTTAAAGAAACCTTCAACATAATGTTGACGAAGCAAGCATTTGACGATGGACAGGCAGCGCTGCTTCATCATTGGACAAAGGATGATACGTCATGGTTGGTAACTGAAATAGGGAGGCAACCTACAAAGGAAGAGTTAGTTTCTTACATTCAAACATATGTAGGTATCGGCTGTGAATGGACGAAATGGATGCACAACGATGAGCCTGTAGCGATAAGCTGTGTACACCCGAGTGCTAGTTCAAACATGAAACCTTGGATTGGAACGATTGTGGTTAAGCCAGGCTGCAGAAAACAAGGGTTTGGAAGAGCGGTAATCGAAGCCCATAGGAAAACGATGCAAAACGTAATCTTTGCTGGTCTTCCATATGAGCACATCGAATGGAGTCTCTTTCTTTCAAAATGCGGATTTGAACAATATGGGATAGAAGAAGAGGACGGAAAGAAGTACTTGATTATGGTTATTCCTGATTCATAGGAAAAAGAAATGTAACTGGGCGTTCGAAGCTCGGGCATTCGTCCGCAGGAAAGCTAGAGGGATTCAAACTTCTGAGGCATAGGGATCACGATAGGTTTGTTTTTTCACCAAACTAAAAGAGTTGTCGAAGTGACAACTCTTTTTTCTATTGCTCCGCTTTTCGTTTGATACGGAAGCCCATTCCCATAAAAAATCCTACACCTACAAAAGACAGCAGTATTCCGATCACGCTTTGTTCTGCTATTGAAACGCCAATTGCGCACATGCTAATCACGGCTAAAATGGCCATTAATAGTAATAGAAAGTTATGCTTATTCATTCGGACGCCTCCTTAATACTTATAGTGTACAATAAAGAGTAGATTCCTGAAAGGACATAAATTTCTCCTAACGCCATTACTGTGTTATAATGGACTAGTTATTGAGATTATCGTCATGGATAGGACGAGAATACGAGGAGAGAGTTTAATGCAAATTAGAGAAGATATTCGTAACATCGCGATTATCGCTCACGTTGACCACGGTAAAACGACACTAGTTGATCAAATGTTACATCAATCTGGTACATTTCGTGACAATGAGCAAGTAAATGAGCGTGCGATGGACTCGAATGACCTTGAAAGAGAACGCGGGATTACAATCCTAGCTAAAAATACTGCAATCAATTATGAAGATAAGCGAATCAACATCATGGATACTCCTGGACACGCAGACTTCGGTGGTGAAGTAGAGCGTATCATGAAGATGGTAGATGGTGTTCTACTCGTTGTTGATGCTTATGAAGGCTGTATGCCTCAAACACGTTTCGTGCTTAAGAAAGCACTCGAGCAAAAACTTACGCCAATCGTTGTGTTGAACAAGATCGACCGCCCAGCTGCTAGACCAGAAGAGGTTGTTGATGAAGTGATCGACCTATTTATCGATCTTGGCGCAGATGAAGATCAGCTTGATTTCCCTGTTGTATATGCTTCTGCAATCAACGGAACAGCAAGTTTAGATGCTGATAAGCAAGATGACAACATGAAAGTTCTAATGGATACAATCATTGATAACATCCCAGGACCTGTCGACAATAGTGACGAACCTCTTCAGTTCCAAATCACTTTGCTTGATTACAACGACTACCTTGGTCGTATTGGTATCGGTCGTATCTTCAGAGGAACGATGAAAGTTGGACAGCAGGTCGCATTGATGAAAATCGATGGAACTGTGAAACAATTCCGTGTAACCAAGCTATTTGGTTTCATTGGACTGAAGCGAGTAGAAATTGAAGAAGCAAAAGCTGGAGACCTTGTGGCGGTTTCAGGAATGGAAGAGATCAACGTAGGTGAAACGGTTTGTCCATATGACCACCAAGATCAACTTCCTATTCTTCGTATTGACGAGCCTACTCTTCAAATGACGTTCCTTGTAAACAACAGTCCTTTCGCTGGTAAAGAAGGTAAGTATATTACAAGTCGTAAAATCGAAGAGCGTCTGAGAGCACAGCTAGAAACAGACGTAAGTCTTCGTGTTGAAAATACAGATTCTCCAGATGAGTGGATCGTGTCAGGGCGCGGTGAGCTTCACCTTTCGATTTTGATTGAAAACATGCGTCGTGAAGGGTACGAGCTACAGGTTTCTAAGCCAGAAGTAATTGTTCGTGAAGTCGATGGTGTTCCAAGTGAGCCAGTTGAACGCGTTCAAATCGACGTTCCTGAGGACTACACTGGAGCTGTCATGGAGTCTCTTGGTGAGCGTAAAGGTGAAATGGTTAACATGGTGAACAACGGAGCAGGCCAAGTCCGTCTAGAATTCATGGTACCTGCTCGTGGACTGATCGGTTATACAACTGAATTCCTTACGCAAACTCGCGGTTATGGGATTTTGAACCACACGTTTGAATCTTATATGCCTCTTATTAGCGGCCGTGTTGGTGGACGCCGTCAGGGTGTTCTCGTATCGATGGAAAAAGGAAAAGCTTCTGAATACGGAATTATGGGTGTAGAAGATCGTGGTACGATTTTCGTTGAACCTGGTACTGAAGTTTATGAAGGTATGATTGTTGGTGAGCACACTCGTGAGAACGACATCACTGTAAACATCGTAAAGGTAAAACAGATGACAAACATGCGTTCAGCAAACAAAGACCAAACGGTTTCAATGAAGAAGCCTCGTGTATTGACTCTTGAAGAAGCTCTTGAGTATCTAAATGAGGATGAGTATTGCGAGATCACACCAGATTCTATCCGTCTTCGTAAAAAGATCCTTGATAAGAATGAACGCGAAAGAGTAGCTAAAAAGAAAAAATTAGCCCAACAATAAGGGTGTCTAGTGCGATTCAAAAGGGGCATCCCTTTTGAATCGTTTTTTTATGGAGATGTTGGAGGTGTAAAATGTGAACAATGAAGTGGTTCCATCAGGTGATTTATCATTCTTCGCAAAGTTAGTGGGAATAGAAGAGAACATGACATTAGGTTTTTATTTGCTGTATGCGATCATTGTTATTCTTTCGATCGTTGTATATCGACTAGGATTCGCGAAGAAATTACCCATACTTAAGAATGCTGTTATTTACATTCTGCTAATTGTCGGTTGTTTCCCTCTTACCTTTTTTGGAATTGGGCTTCCTGTAGCGGAAGGATTAGTAGCTGCTGCTGTCGTATTAATCATATATAAGGTTCGTCTCAATCAATCGAAGAAAAACGAAAACGAGGCGGGCTAACGTCAGAACAAGCGGGGGGAAGCAGTGAACCTTCAGGATGCAATGTATAATTGGCTAAGCATAAAAAAAGTAGCCGATGAGAGAGAAAGCGATCATGCTGCCCAGGATACAAGAGCTTTTTTTGAGGAAATATTGATAGAGGATCACGGTGTATCGGAATTGGATATTGAAATTGAAGAACCCTATTATATCGTTCATTTTGTAAAAGAAAATGACAATAGGAATATGAGATTTCCAATTGAATTGATCGATGCGTTGTTACGTTCAATTCAAAATGAACCTAAATATAACCAATAAACAAAAGACGTGCTCAGAGCACGTCTTTCTTACAACGATCATTTTTCGTTAAACCGATAAGCAGCGAAAAGCACGGCCGCATACACAGCATGTCCCAAGGTCCAATACGATATCGCTTCAATATCATTCAAAGGAGGAGTTGGCTTCTCAGCTAAATAGGTCAAAGGAAAGTATAGGAATACAGTTGGAAGCGTGAGAAGGTAGGAAAAGAGTAATTGCGCTACCTTACGTTTATAGAAGTATCGATAGCTTCCGATTGTGTATACGATACCGATGATTAGTGAGATGATCAGGTGGAAAATAAATTCAATCATTTCAGGCCACTGAATATCTCCTATTACCGGTATGAAGTCGATATTTAGTAGTAGGGTATACACAAGGACACCCGTTTTGTACTGAATTGCTTTCAGTAATAATCCTAGTATGATGCCAGATAGTGTACCTGCGATCAGTCCTTCTTTTACTTTACCACTCATCATCAGTTTCTTCTTTGTGGTAAAGTTTAAAATCGCCGCTTTCTTTCCTCTCTTTTGTGCGGCTTTCGATCCGATCATAGCACGGGTCGCACATATAAGTGTGAATAGGTCTGTTGCGAAGTTTTTTGGCGAGTGGACTGCCGCTATCAATAGATTCGATCTTATCACATAGAACACATTTTACACGCACGTTTAACACCTCTCATTCATGTAGTTAGTATAGCATGAAAGAGGAGAGGTTTTGCAGTACAATGCAGTTAGAACTTTATTTATGGAGGGATGAGAATGCCAAATAAGGTAGAGAATACCCTTTCAGGTGAACTACTCACATTACTCAAGAAGGAACAATACGTTCTCCTATCGACCATTGATCATGAGACGAAAGGTCCGAATGTGAGCGCAATTTCGTGGCTTTACGCTGTAGACAATAGCACTGTTGTCTTTGCGGTGGATTTAAAATCGAGAATCGTTAAGAATCTTAGGGAGAATAACCAAGTTTCCATCACGTTGATTGGAAATGAAAGTACCTATTCCATTTCAGGGACTGCTACCATTGATGAAGAACCAATGAATTCAGTACCACTGAAGCTTGCAAAGGTAACGCTATCGATCAAAGAAGTGCGGGATATCATGTTTTATGGTGCGAAAATGTCTGTTGAACCTGCTTATGAGAAAACATACGATCCTGAAGCGGCTGCAAAACTAGACCGTTCTGTTATGGCTGAATTGAAGAAAACAGGTGTAACGTGATAAAACCGGCTGAAAGCCGGTTTTACTTGTCTAAATCTTGTTTTTCTTGCTGTTCTTTCAGCAGCTGCTTCTCATTAGCAGGAAGCTGTTTATCGTTCGCTCTAGTTGGTTCACGCTCAGATTTATTAATGTCACCTGGAACTTCAGGGACAAGTCGACCGACGATATCAGCTAGCTCTTCCATGATTCCACCTACCGGGTGTCCTCTTCTAATTTCGGATGCCATTCTCCTTAAACGATAGGTCGTATCGGCATCGGCGGTGACGATGGCATTTGCACCAAAAGGATCTTTTTGTAGAGCTTCAGCCACCGTATATTTGATCGAGCTTACGCGAGATCTGTCAAGCTTTTCATTCACATCGATTCCAACGACCGCGTATTTTCCAGTTACAACTGCCGTAGCATCCTCAACATCCGGAACTTGTTTTGCGATCGTCACAAGGTGTTTTGCAATTTCCGTTGCAGATCGCTCTTCGTTCTCAGGCGTCCGGACAGACTGCTTCACATATTCAACTTTTTCTTGCTTTTCAGCGACTGGTTCATCATTTGACTGACATGCTGCAAGAAGGATGAACCCTACCATTAACCATTTGCTACTTCTCATAATAATTCCTCCGAGTATGTGATCGATTCTTTCATTCACTTCTTTTGCTAATTATTTTCTGAATAACCGTCTAACTTTATTCACCGGGTCATAGATTATACAAAACGTAGATAGTCCAAACTGTCATTTGCTACCAGTCACACCAACTATAATCACTCGGGAGGCGAAACGTTGGATAAGGTTTACGTCCTGGATACCAATGTCTTATTACAGGATCCAAATGCCATCTATTCATTTGAAACGAATGAAATTGTAATTCCAGCGGTTGTTTTGGAGGAAGTCGATTCAAAAAAACGGTATATGGATGAAATAGGAAGGAATGCAAGACACATCTCACGCATGATCGATGGATTCAGAGAGAGAGGGAAGCTCCACTCATCTATTCCTTTAGAAAATGGAGGGACTCTCAGAATTGAACTCAATCATCGGTCGTTTCAATATTTTCAAGATAAATTTGTTGAAAAAACGAATGATAACCGAATTTTGGCGGTGGCACTCAATCTGTTTTTGGAAGAAGGCAAACAGAAATCTGGCCGATCCGTCATACTTGTAAGTAAAGATGCACTTGTCAGGGTTAAGGCAGATGCGCTAGGCATTCAAGCAGAAGATTTTTTGAGTGATCGCGTAGTCGAATTTAACCAAATCTACACAGGCTATGAAGAACGATATATAGAGAGTGAACTCTTGAACAGTTTCTTTGAGAGACACTATATCGATATGAAATCTTTAAAAGGAAGACACCTGTATCCAAATCAATATGTCATTCTGAAAGATCCTGCTAACCCCTCATCTTCTGGAATCGGTAAAGTCGATAAGAAAGGGAAGCGGATTGAGAAAACAGCTATGGAAACAGAGTATATGTGGGGAATTGGACCAAGGAATGTTCAGCAAAGGATGGCACTTGACTTACTTGTTAGAAAGGACATCCCTCTTGTGACGCTAGTAGGAAAGGCCGGTACAGGTAAAACCCTCCTTACGATTGCAGCTGGGTTAATGCAGACAGAGGATTTAAATCAATACAAAAAGCTGTTTATCGCGAGACCGATCGTTCCAGTCGGCAAAGATATCGGGTTTCTCCCTGGTGAAAAAGATGAAAAACTGAAGCCATGGATGCAACCGATCTATGATAATCTAGAGTATTTATTTAATGTTAAGAAAACCGGTGAATTGGAGAAGATCCTGGCAGGTATCGGATCTATACAAGTAGAGGCGCTCACGTATATACGTGGTAGGAGTTTACCAGATCAATACATTATTATCGATGAAGCGCAAAATCTTACGAAGCATGAAGTGAAAACGATCTTAACAAGGGTAGGGGAAGGGAGTAAGATTGTACTCCTTGGAGATCCTCAGCAAATCGATCATCCGTATTTAGATGAGTATACGAACGGGCTGACTTACGTTGTAGAGAAATTTAAAGACCAGCCGCTAAGTGGACACGTGAAGCTTGAGAAAGGTGAACGTTCTCAGTTAGCCCAGCTTGCGGCCGATCTACTTTAAATAATCGTAATGGCGCAAATGTTTTTGAATGGTTCTGCGGCGTTTGCACCGTCACCATGATAAAAGTGAACCGGACCATCGTCTTTGAGCGGCTTTCCATTTATTGCAAATCCAAGAAAGCCGTTCAATGCTTCATCTATAGATAGGACGATGTGTTCGTCATCAGTCGTTTCTAGCTGAACGTGATTTCCTTCCGTTAATGGCTCAGCGTTAGAAAGAAACGGCTCTAGGGGAATCACATAGCTCCCATTCAATATTTTTTCCTTCTCAAAGCGTTTAATGCTTTGATTGATAGGTGGTTTAATACCTGTGCGTTCTTGTTCCCATCGCTCAGATTGAGCTTTGATGTAATCGTTCTCATTTTCATCAGAACTGCTGTTGAATTTCAAAAATTCTTCGAGTTCGATCTTTCTGTCATCAAAAATCCACACGCTTGCATCAAGCGTGATCGGATAAGTGACCTTCCCTTTGATTGGAATAATCGTTTCCATATCCTGCACCCCGCAATCTATATCTTTTGCAAAACAAGTATACCGGTTATGCTTGCTTTTGTCACATTTGGGGAATAGTATGGTGACATAATTTATTCTTCAAAGCGGGGTGGCGGAAAAATGAAATGTACTACAGAACAAGAACTAGTCGAACTCGTCAGGCGCAGTAAGCCTTTTACTAAAGATGGGAAGGTAGCTGATTATATACCTGCCCTTGAAAAAGCAGATCCCGATAAACTGTCGATCGCTGTCTTCTCCAAAGAAGATGGTTGTTTATCAGCTGGAGACGTTGGCGAAGCGTTCACCCTCCAGAGTATCTCGAAAATTCTTACGTTAGCTCTTGCAATCATGGATGCTGGAGAACATAACGTTTTCTCACGTGTCGGTAAAGAACCGACTGGAGACCCTTTCAATTCGATTGCAAAGCTTGAGTCACAGGTTCCTTCAAAGCCTTTAAACCCAATGATCAATGCGGGTGCCCTCGTAGTAACAGATTTAATCCACGGTGAGACTTCGCATGAGAAGGTAGGGCGCATCCTGCAACTCATACATGACATGACAAACAATTCTAGTATCGGTATCAACTATGAAGTGGCCGATTCAGAGTTTGAATCGGCCCACCTTAACAGAGCTCTATGTTACTTTATGAAGCAGCATGGCTTGATCGATAATGATGTGGAAATGCTTCTCGAAGCATATACAAAGCAATGTGCCATCGAAGTAAATTGTAAAGACCTCGCAAGAATCGGAATGGTCCTTGCAAATGAAGGGCGCGATCCGGAAACAGAACGTAAGATCATCCCGAAGTATATCGCACGTATCGTAAAAACGTTTATGGTCACATGCGGGATGTATAATGCTTCTGGTGAATTTGCGATTAACGTTGCTATACCTGCAAAGAGTGGCGTGTCGGGTGGGATTCTAAGTCTAGTACCTAATCAGATGGGAATCGGCGTGTATAGCCCTCCGTTAGACGCGAAAGGAAATAGTATCGCTGGAATAAAGCTGCTTGAAAACTTTTCATCTCAATATGAATTGAGCATTTTCTAGGACACAATATACTGGTTTTTCTTGCAATTTACCGTGTAAGCTTTTATGATTATAAGAGGAATGGGAAAGGGAACGGAGGGATCAGTTTTGTCAACTGGGATGGCAACAGGACATCGTGAAAAAGCATACGAGCTGTTGAAGGCCGATGCGCACAAGATCCTAAAACTCATTGAAGTTCAGATGGAAAATTTAACAATGCCTCAATGTCCTCTTTATGAAGAGGTTCTTGATACTCAAATGTTTGGTTTATCACGTGAAATAGACTTCGCTGTTCGACTAGGGCTAGTGAACGAAGACGATGGCAAAGAATTGCTTGAGTCTCTCGAACGTCAGCTCTCAGCTCTTCACGAAGCTAGCATTAAGTAATAGCCAAAAGCTCAAACTATACTTCTTATAGTTTGAGCTTTTTCTTTTGCTTTAAGAACGTATGATAAAAATATGATAGAATACGAGTGTAAGGCTAGATTAGACAATAGGAGTAGATAAGAATGTATGATTTGCTCATGGTGATTCTAGTTATTTCC
Organism: Alkalihalobacillus sp. CinArs1; assembly: GCF_947387515.1. GTDB lineage: Bacteria > Bacillota > Bacilli > Bacillales > Guptibacillaceae > Guptibacillus. The sequence continues at coordinate 1,079,313 of NZ_CANDOB010000002.1, forward strand.
CCCTCTTAGTTTACTCGTTCATGAGGCAGGTCATACCCTTGCAGCAAACGTATTAACGTCTTCGAGTGTAAAGCTTCACCTTGGCGTTGGACCAAGATTATTTACCTGGAAACATGCAAGAGGAGAATTAGCTGTTAACGCCTTCTATTTTGCTGGAGGTATGACGATTAGTAGTCAGCCTGACCATGCGCGCGGAAAAGTCATCATCGCTCTAAGTGGGCCGCTATTCAATTTGTGTGCGGCGCTCCTCACACTGGCTCTTCCATTGCCCCTTCACATCCTAGCCTGGACACTATTTTTCAATCTTTGGCTCTGTTTTACTAACTTGATTCCTTTTAAGTTGTTTGGAAAAGAGTCGGATGGATGGACGATCTTAAAAGTACTTCGAGAAAAGCCTTAATTTCTTTCGGACAGGCAGGTTTCGCTGAAAACTCATCGAATGCTATACATACTTCAATCGCATTGCAGTCAGCTGTTTCAATTTGTGCGGTTCTTCAATCCAGAGTAAATAAATAGGTAGGATGACGTCTATGATTAAAAAACTATTTAAGCATTACGATTATTCTCTCATCATCAGTGTGCTTCTATTATGTGGCTTCGGCCTTGTAATGGTGTACAGCGCAAGCATGGTCTGGGCTGTGATGAGACATGAAACCAACAGCGCTTATTTCTTTAACAGACAAATCATCTGGTTAGCAGTGTCATTTTTTGTGTTATTAGGAACGATGCTGTTCCCTTACAAAGCTTATCGAAAGTTCATTATTCCAATATTGGGAGGATCTGTACTCGGGTTACTGCTTGTTAAAATAATAGGCTCGACGACTAACAATGCGCAGAGTTGGATCTATATAGGACCAATCGGATTCCAACCTTCTGAATTTGTTAAGTTGGGATTGATTATTTATCTAGCTGCTATTTACTCGAAAAAACAAGCCTATATTTCAAACTTCTTACGTGGAGCTTTACCTCCCATCATGGTTATCGGCGTGATCTTCGCGCTAGTAGCTTCGCAGCCAGATCTCGGTACTGCGATGATCATCGCGTTAACTTCAGGAATCGTAATCGTATGTTCTGGAATGAAGTGGCAACATTTATTTAGTTTAATAGCAGTAGGCGTAGTCCTTTTTGCAGGAGCTTGGCTGACTCTATCAGAAGAGCAGTTATCCAGATTCACTGGAGCATATAACCCATTTTCGGATCCAACCGATAGTGGATTTCATTTGATCAACTCTTATATCGCGATTGCTTCTGGTGGAATCACTGGTCAAGGATTTGGACAAAGTATCCAGAAATATGGATTCTTGCCAGAACCTCATACAGACTTCATTATGGCGATCGTTGCAGAAGAATTAGGTCTCTTTGGCGTTGTATTCGTCATCGGACTCCTTGGGTATATCGTATTTAAAGGGTTCGTCATAGGCATACGATGCAAGGATACGTTCGGAAGCTTATTAGCGATAGGTATAGCAGGTATGATCGGTGTACAAACCGCGGTGAACCTTGGAGCCATTACAGGTTGGCTCCCAGTAACAGGTGTCCCTCTACCATTTATTAGTTATGGAGGCTCATCATTGATTTTATTAATGATGTCAGTTGGTATCTTGATCAATGTATCAGCCTTCGTTAATATCCGTAAATCAAAGAAAACAGACTTTTATCGAAATGATAAATCCGTTTCAATGTAATTAAGCCGGAGGAGGAACGAACTTGAAAGCAATCAATAAAATACTCGTCGCAAACAGAGGCGAAATTGCAATTCGTATTTTTCGTGCATGTACAGAACTAGATATTCGTACTGTCGCGATTTATTCCAAAGAAGATAGTGGTGCGTATCATCGATACAAAGCTGATGAAGCGTACCTTGTAGGCGAGGATAAGAAGCCGATCGATGCGTACCTCGATATTGAAGGCATTATCGAAATTGCGAAAACAAATCACATCGATGCAATACACCCAGGGTATGGCTTTTTATCTGAGAACACTCATTTCGCAGAACGTTGTCAGGAAGAAGGCATCATCTTTATCGGGCCTGAACTTGAGCATCTTGGAATGTTTGGAGACAAAGTAGAAGCTAGGAAGCAAGCTGTGTTAGCCGATCTTCCAGTTATCCCTGGGTCTGATGGTCCTGTTGAAGGCTTGGATGAAGTGAGGCAATTTGCAGAAGAACACGGGTATCCATTGATGATCAAAGCTGCTCTTGGCGGTGGTGGACGAGGAATGAGGATCGTCCGCACTGAACAAGCTCTTGCTGATTCTTACGAAAGAGCCAAATCAGAAGCTAAAGCTGCTTTTGGACGTGATGAAATATACGTAGAAAAGTTTGTTGAGAATCCGAAACATATCGAAGTTCAAATATTGAGTGACAAACATGGGAACACGGTTCATCTCTATGAACGAGATTGCTCTGTGCAAAGGCGTCATCAGAAAGTCGTCGAAGTAGCACCAAGTGTTTCACTCGATGAGAAAACCCGTACTGACATTTGTGAAGCAGCTGTTCGATTGATGGAAAACGTCAAGTATGTGAATGCAGGAACTGTAGAGTTTCTAGTCGATCAACAGGGTAACTTTTACTTTATCGAGGTAAACCCTAGAGTACAGGTTGAACATACGATTACTGAGATGATCACAGGCATCGATATCGTTCAATCCCAAATCATGATTGCTCAAGGGGAAGAGCTTCACGGAAGCCGTCTCGGTATTCCACTTCAAAACGAAATCGACTGTCACGGTGTGGCGATTCAATGCCGCGTAACGACTGAAGATCCTGAGAATAACTTCATGCCTGATACAGGGAAGCTGATGGCTTATCGCTCAGGTGGTGGCTTTGGAGTTCGACTCGATGCAGGAAACGCATATCAGGGAGCAGTCATAACACCTTACTACGACTCTTTACTCGTAAAGCTTTCTACGTGGGCATTAAGCTTCGAACATGCATCCGCCAAGATGGTTAGGAATTTAAAAGAGTTCCGTATAAGAGGAATAAAAACAAACATCGCATTTCTTGAAAATGTGATCAAGCACGAGAATTTCAAGTCTGGGGTTTATGATACGTCATTTATCGATACGACTCCTGAACTTTTTGTTTTTCCTAAGCGTAAAGACAGAGGAACAAAAATGCTTTCGTATATCGGTACGATCACGGTTAACGGCTTTCCTGGTCTTGATAAAAAGAAGAAGCCAGCTTATCCCAAACGTAGAGTTCCTCACTTAACCTATAGTGAAGAGACGTTGAAAGGGACGAAACAAATTCTGGATGAACATGGACCAGAAGGCGTTGTAAACTGGGTGAAGGATCAGAAAAAACCATTACTTACAGATACGACGTTCAGGGACGGTCATCAATCGCTGCTTGCAACTCGAGTGCGTACTTCTGACCTATTACATATTGCTGAACCGACTTCAAGAATGCTACCAGAACTTTTTTCGATGGAGATGTGGGGCGGAGCTACGTTTGACGTATCTCTACGATTCTTAAAAGAAGATCCATGGGATCGATTGATCAAACTTAGAGAAAAAGTTCCAAACGTCATGTTTCAGATGTTGCTTAGAGCGTCTAATGCCGTTGGATATAAGAACTACCCAGATAACTTGATCAATGAGTTTGTAGAGAAGTCTGCAGACGCAGGAATCGATGTGTTTCGAATCTTTGATAGCTTGAACTGGGTCGAAGGTATGACAAAAGCAATCGAAGCCGTTCGAAAAACAAACAAAATCGCTGAAGCTGCGATCTGCTATACAGGAGACATTCTTGATCCAACGAAAACCAAATACGACTTAGCCTATTACAAGCAATTAGCGAAAGAGCTTGAAGATGCTGGTGCCCATATTCTAGGTATCAAAGACATGGCAGGTCTATTAAAACCTCAAGCGGCTTATGAGCTAATTACGAGCTTGAAAGAAACAGTATCCATTCCCATCCACCTTCATACGCACGATACGAGTGGGAACGGCGTCTATACGTATGCCAAGGCAATTGAAGCCGGCGTAGATATTGTAGACGTTGCGGTCAGCTCAATGGCAGGTCTGACTTCACAGCCTAGTGCGAACTCTCTCTACTACGCGATGGAAGGGTCAGATCGTCAGCCTGACATCAATATCAACGCGTTAGAAGAGCTATCACACTATTGGGAAGATACAAGAAAGTACTACAGCGGATTTGAAAGTGGGATGTCTGCTCCGCATACTGAGGTCTATCAGCATGAAATGCCAGGCGGTCAGTATAGTAATCTTCAGCAACAGGCTAAAGGAGTAGGTCTTGGAGAACGCTGGGACGAAGTTAAGGAAATGTATAGTAGAGTTAACAAACTGTTTGGTGACATAGTAAAAGTAACCCCATCATCAAAAGTTGTAGGCGATATGGCTCTTTATATGGTCCAGAACGATTTGAATGAAGATGATATATATGAAAAAGGAGAGTCCCTTGATTTTCCAGATTCAGTAGTCGAATTGTTCCAAGGCTATCTCGGCCAACCGTATCAAGGCTTCCCGAAAGAACTTCAGCAAATCATCCTGAAGGGAAGAGAACCAGTTACGGCACGACCAGGTGGGCTATTAGAACCAGTAAACTTTACAGATCTCAAAGAAACGCTCTATCACAAATTAAATAGACAAGTCACTAGTCATGATTTAATTTCGTATGCCCTTTATCCTAAAGTATTTCTTGAATATGAGGATGTGAAGGACATGTTCGGGGATGTATCAGTTTTGGATACACCGACATTCCTTTATGGCATGAGATTAGGAGAGTCCATCGAAGTTGAGATCGAACAAGGGAAAACACTCATCGTTAAACTCGTGTCGATTGGCGAGGCAAACCTCGAAGGGAAGCGAACGATTTATTTCGAACTGAACGGTCAACCTCGTGAAGTGGTAATTAAAGATGAAAACATCAAAACTTCGATTGCCGCAAAACCGAAAGTAGATAAGGACAACCCTGAACATATCGGTGCAACGATGCCAGGGACAGTAATAAAGGTCCTTGTAGAAAATGGGGAAAAGGTCAACAAAGGGGACCACCTCATGATTACTGAAGCGATGAAAATGGAGACTACTGTACAAGCTCCAAGAAGTGGTGTAGTTAAACACATTCACGTTTCAAACGGTGAAGGAATCGAATCAGGGGATCTGTTGATCGAATTACAATAAACTAAAAAGCTGCGCGATATGCGCAGCTTTTTTAATTTCTAGCCCCTCTGAGCGAGAGCATAACGAGATAGAGGAGAACCGTAAACAATCCTGATATGAATAACCCGTGGAACAAAGCGAGGAAAAGATTAAGCTTTGTGACAACCACAAGGATACCACTTAGTGCCTGTAAGCAAACAAAGACGAATGAGAGGATAAGGCCTCTCCTCATCGTTTTTTCATTCTTCATTTCTTTTAATCCGATGATCATAATGTAAAGAATCCAAACAAAGATCAACATCGCAGCAGTACGGTGTAACATCTGAATGCCAGGTTGTCCTGAAAAAGCAAGGAGTTGACCGTCATTACAGAAAGGTACGTTTGCGCATGCCATACTCGATCCCGTGTGGCGTACTAGAGCTCCCGTATACACCACGATGTAAGAATAGATCGTAACTGCATAGAGATGAATTCGGATCTTCTTTGGAACAACAGGAACTTTTGTTGAACCTGCTTCGAAAACGAGCAGAGTGAGAAGGACGACACTCGCAAAGCTTGCAAGTGAAAAACCGAAGTGAGAAGCAAGGACGATATCAGATTGTCCCCACACAACTGCAGCAGCTCCTAGTAGACCTTGAAAAACAATGAGGAACACGGAAGCGATCGCAAGAACCTTTGTTTCTTTCATATAGCCGATCTTTCGCCAGCACCATACAGCAAGTATGATAACGAGTAGTCCTAAAATAGCTGAAACAAATCGATGGCTTAATTCTATGATCGTTTCGAGTTCTGGTGCTTCAGGTAATACTTTTCCATAGCACAGTGGCCATGAATTTCCGCAACCATCCCCAGAACCTGTTTTGGTAACGACAGCCCCCATCAAAAGGACGAGCAGCATACCAAGTGACGTGATGATCCCGAACAATTTCAACAATTTATTCACAAATACCACCTTCTTATCAAATTGGCTCTAAAACATAGTACAATGAATGTGAGAAGAGCAGCGGGCACTTATCTACCTACAAAATAAAGCATTTTTAACTAATTTTAAACAACGTATACAAAACAAGTAGATTCGTTTATAATGGATAAGGATTGCGGGTACTGCTTCCTCTCACAAAACCAACATTATCTTACCATAGCTGTTGAAGTGTTATCATAATAACTTGTGAAAATTGCTTAACACTTTTTGAACAGCAGGTAATTCTGGGGGAGTAGACGTGAAGACTAACAACACAATGAGATTATACGATCTCAATTTGGGATTGTTTAACATTAATGATGCACAGGCTGTTATGGCCGAACGTAAAGGAGGTGTATCGTATGAGTAAGACTAGAACTGCTTACGAGGCATCAAGCCGAGTGATGGAGCCAGGTCCTCTTTCTGAGGCTAATCCTTCTGGAACATGGAAAGACTTCTTAACACTTACAAAGCTTGGAATTGTTTTTGATAATTTAATTACAGCATTTACAGGGTTGTGGGTTGCTTCTGTGGCTACAGGTTTTGACCTGTTCGCAAACCCAATGGTATTGATTTTAACGATGTTAGGTACAGCGTTTGTTGTAGCCGGGGGAACATCTTTAAATAACTATATTGACCGTGATATCGACCAAGTAATGGCAAGAACGAATACGCGTCCATCCGTAACAGGGAAGATTCCTGCGAATCAGGTTCTATTTGTAGGACTTGGACTATCGATCGTAGGTTCGATCATGCTTCTCATCATAGAACCGATGGCGGCTCTACTAGGGCTTCTCGGACTCGTTATCTATGTTGTCCTTTATACAATGTGGACAAAGAGAACAACTTCTCTAAATACGGTTGTAGGATCGTTCTCAGGTGCTTTACCACCTCTTATCGGTTGGGCAGCAGTCGATCCTAACTTAAGCCCTATAGCATGGGGAATGTTCCTAATCATGTTTATTTGGCAGCCACCGCACTTCTTAGCACTAGCTATGAAACGTGTTGACGATTATCGTGATGCTGGAATTCCAATGCTTCCTGTTGTTGCAGGATTCAAAATGACAAAGCGTCAAATCGTCCTGTACACTGCTGCACTTGTACCGGTATCGCTATTACTATATAGCTTCGGTCCGGTTTACATCACAGTAGCATCGATCCTTGGATTTGGATGGTTCGCTATTGGAGTAGCAGGCTTTTTCATGAAAGATGATATCAAATGGGCACGAATCATGTTTGTATACTCACTAAATTATATTACGATTCTGTTTATCGTAATGATTGCAGTGAATATTAACAAATAAGGTACTGATTTAAGTATGGTCAGGCGAAGCGAGAAAGTAGTTTCTCGCCTCGCCTTCCTATAATTCAATTTGAGTAAAAGCTATTAAGAAAGTGAGGTTTAAGGTGCAAATGAAACGTTGGAAAAATGTTTGGCGTTTTTTACCACTCTTATCGGTAATTGCGTTAACGCTTACTGGTTGCGGTAATGAGCAACTAACTGCTTTGCTTCCTAAAGGGGAAGGGGCGGAAATGCAATTTAATCTCATGATGTTGAGTCTTTACATCATGATTGGGGTTTTCGTTGTAGTAGCACTTATTTATACGATTGTGCTTTTACGCTTCAGAAGACGTGGTGAAGATGACAATGAGATTCCAGAGCAAACAGAAGGTAATGTAGTTCTTGAAATTTTATGGACAACTGTCCCAATTATTTTACTTTTAATCCTTGCTGTTCCAACAGTTATGGCTACGTTTGCATTAGATGAAGGAACGGATAACCCTCCTGAAGATGCACTTGTCATCAAAGTTACAGCACACCAATACTGGTGGGAATTCGAGTATCCTGATCTTGAAATCAAAACATCACAAGATCTATACATGCCTACTGGTGAAAGAGTCTATTTTGAACTCGCTTCCAAAGACGTTCTCCATTCGTTCTGGGTACCGACACTCGGAGGTAAAATGGATACGAACACAGCTACTGTGAACAAAATGTGGCTCAATGCTAACGAACCAGGTACATATTATGGAAAGTGTGCTGAGCTATGTGGACCATCACATGCGTTGATGGACTTTAAAGTTATCGCTCAAGAAAGAGAAGACTTTGATGCTTGGGCAGAGAAAATGCAGAACGCTTCATCTCAAGCTGCTACTGATCAAGCTCAACAAGGTGAAGAACTATTTGCAAATAGCTGTATCGGCTGTCACGCAGTCGGTGGTGAAGGTGGTAACACTGGACCAAGCTTAACAAACTTTGGCGATCGCGAAATGGTCGCGGGTATTCTTGAACATACAGACGAGAACATCAAGGCGTGGATTGCTGAACCTGGCGAGTACAAGCCTGGTAACAATATGCCAGCATTTGGCGATCAGCTGAATGATGAAGAACTCGACGCACTTGTTGCATATCTCAATGGTTTAAAGGTTGAAGAATAGTCAACGGAAATAAGGAGGTTTAATTCGTGTCAGCACATGCTTATAAAAAGAAAAATCCTATTTGGGATTGGCTTACTACCGTTGACCACAAAAAAATCGGGATTCTCTATCTCGTTTCCGGGGCATTCTTCTTTCTCCTCGGTGGTCTAGAAGCAATCCTATTAAGGGTGCAGTTGCTTTATCCTGAATTTGACTTCGTAGGCGCTGCAACATTTAATCAGCTTCTTACGATGCACGGTACAACAATGATTTTCTTGGCGGCCATGCCGCTGATCTTCGGGTTTATGAATGCGATCATTCCACTCCAAATCGGGGCGAGGGATGTTGCGTTTCCATTCGTAAACTCACTTGGTTTTTGGCTGTTTTCTGCCGGAGGAATTCTACTTAACCTTGGTTGGTTTATGGGTGGCGCTCCTGACGCGGGTTGGACAGGATATGCCCCATTGTCAACAACGAGTCCTGGTAATGGAGTAGACTTCTATGTATTAGGACTACAGATTTCTGGTATCGGTACATTGATCGGTGGTATCAACTTCCTTGTAACCATCATCAACATGCGTGCGCCAGGAATGACATTTATGCGTATGCCGCTATTTACATGGTCAAGCTTTATTACTTCTGGTCTTATTCTATTTGCTTTCCCTGCACTTACAATCGGTCTTGCTCTTCTTATGTTCGATCGTTTGTTTGGTACTCAGTTCTTCGCGGCTGAAGCAGGCGGTAACCCGATTATTTATGAACATCTTTTCTGGATCTTCGGACACCCAGAAGTTTATATTCTAGTACTACCGGTATTCGGTATGTTCTCTGAAATTATTGCTACTTTTGCTCGTAAACGTCTTTTCGGTTATTCCGCGATGGTATTTGCGACAGCATTGATCGGTTTCTTAGGATTCATGGTTTGGGTTCACCACATGTTCACGGTAGGACTTGGGCCGATCGCTAACTCAATCTTTGCGGTTGCTACGATGTTAATCGCAGTTCCAACCGGTGTTAAGATCTTTAACTGGTTGTTCACGATGTGGGGAGGAAAAGTAAGCTTCCCAACAGCAAACCTATTCGCAGTTGGATTTATTCCTTCATTCGTACTCGGTGGTATGACAGGGGTAATGTTGAGTGTTCCACCTGCTGACTACCAGTATCATGATAGCTACTTTGTAGTTGCTCACTTCCACTACGTAATCGTAGGGGGCGTAGTCTTTGGTCTATTTGCTGGATTCTACTACTGGTGGCCGAAGATCTTCGGAACAATGTTGAATGAATTCCTAGGAAAGCTTCATTTCTGGTTATTCTTTATCGGATTCCATTTAACATTCTTCCCAATGCACTTCTTAGGTCTAATGGGTATGCCACGTCGTGTTTACACATACTTATCAGGACAAAGTCTTGATGAAGCAAACTTCGCGGCGTCCATCGGAGCATTTTTGATGGGTATTGCAACGATTATAATGGTTTGGAATATCATCCAAACTGCTATTAAAGGTAAAAAAGCAGGAAACGATCCATGGGATGGAAGAACGCTAGAGTGGGCTATTTCTTCTCCAGCTCCTGAATACAACTTTGCTCAAACACCATTGATTCGCGGTCTTGACGCTTGGTGGCTTGAAAAGCGTGCTGGAAATAAAGGAATGGTTCCTGCAGAACCACTAGATGATATTCATATGCCTGATGCATCGATACTTCCATTCATCATGTCACTTGGATTGTTCATCGCAGGTTTAGCTGCAATCTATTCCATGTGGGTGATTGCGATCGGTGGACTTGTACTTACGGTTGTTGGTATGGTTATACGTTCCGTCATCGATTACCATGGATATCATATTCACAAAGAAGATCTGCCTGCTGAAGGGGGGAAAGGCAAATGAGAGCTGAAGAAATGAGCAAATTGCCTGCCAATCCAGAACGGGCGACACTTGATGGTAAAAACAAATTTCTTGGCTTCTGGTTTTTCCTTGGAGGCGAAACTGTGCTTTTCGCCTCGCTTTTTGGGGTATACTTAGGACTAAGGAATGCAACAAACGGTGGAGTAACATCAAATGAACTATTTGAACTTCCGCTCGTTTTTATTGCCACAATGCTACTTCTAACGAGTAGTTTAACGTCCGTATTTGCTACGATGGCATTGAAAACAAATCATTTTAAGCGTATGATTGGTTGGTTTGTCGTAACTGCTTTACTTGGCTTAGCGTTCCTAGGTCTTGAAATTTATGAATTTAACCACTATGTACACGAGTATGGGCACACTATGCAAAGTAGTGCTTGGGGATCTGCGTTCTATACATTAGTAGGAACTCACGGAGCCCACGTTACTGCTGGTATCATATGGATTGCTCTTTTGATCTTCCGTAATATGCGTCGTGGAATGGACCTATACACTGCACCTAAGTTTTATCTCTTCGCATTGTATTGGCACTTTATCGACGTTGTGTGGATCTTTATCTTTACAGTCGTTTACTTAATGGGAAAGGTGGGTTAACTCAATGAGTACTCATGAGAGCACTGAACACGTTTCAGAACACGATCAGAGTCACCTTGATATTCACCATAAGATTGCACATGAAAAGGAATTTAAACAGCAAATCGTCTCTTTCATCATGATGATTTTCATCACGATGCTTGCATTTGTTGCAGTTGCAAGTGATGCGATTTCAGATTCATTTACGGTTATCTTTATCATGATCCTTGCAGGAATCCAATTGGTATTCCAGCTGTATATGTTCATGCACTTAAGCCACAAAGGGCACCAATACCCAGCATGGGGAATATTCTTTGGAGTATTCGTTGCAGGTACGTGTGTTGTAGCGCTTATGGGAATGATCTGGTAAATGTAATACTAAGAAGCTGCTCATTTAATGAGCAGCTTCTTTTTATACAAAAAAAGAAACGCGAACGAAGCGCGTTTCTATAATTTAAAATTGATTTTTATCAAGCCAGCTTCTCTTGCTGAATTAAATGCGATGAGAATGATCGGCCCGATTATAAAGCCCATGATTCCTAAAAGTTTAAGCCCGATATACATCGAAATTAAAGTGGATAATGGAGACAAGCCGATGTGTTGTCCCATTACTTTAGGTTCCACTGTACGTCTTATTACGAGGAGAACGATGGCGAGAATTGCTAATTGACTACCCATCGTAATATCGCCTGATATAAAGTAGTACAGTGCCCAAGGACCAAGAATAACGATCGATCCGATTATTGGAATGAAATCGATCACCCAAATGATGAATGCCATCAACAGAGCTACCTTTGGCGCGATCATCAATAGACCGATTAAACTGACCACAAAAATGATTATACTTACTAAAAATTGAGCTTTGAAAAAGCCAAAGATGACATATGACAAACGACCCGTCATAAATTGAACCTTTTCAGCTGTCTGCTCGGAAAGGTATGAATAAGCTTGTTTTTTTAATTTAGGTAGTTCCATTAAGAATAAAAATAGCGCGATAAGATAAACAAGAATACTGACTAGGTAATTAGGGATGCCAGTTACAAACACTGTAATGATTTTAAGGTAATCGATACTACTAATTTTCACTTTTAAATTTTCAAGAAATTGTTCGATTTGAAAAGTGAATTCCTGAACAAATTCAGGCGGAAAATTCTTAGATACGCTATACATATTTGCTTCTACGCTCTCCCACATTTGAGTAATGTTTTGTATGTACATGGGAGAATTTTCAACAATATCAATGCCTTCAGTAACGACTTTGGTCACTAAAAAGTAACTGATTAGTGAAATCATTATTACGAAGAGAGTAAATACGATCGTAACAGGGAGGGCCCTTTTTAATTTGGTTCGTTTCTTAAGTAAACGAACGGCTGGATCTAAAGCAAGTGCTGTAATGAATGCTAGTATTAAGGGAATCGATACTGGCAAGATCCAGAATGTAATCAATGCAAGGATTACGATAAATAATACGATTAATAAGAAGCGTTTTGAGAGGAACTTTGGCAATCTTGTTCTCCTTTCTAGACCTACCATCTTCTTTTATTATAGTACGGAAGGGGATCGTTTACCAGTAAGAGAGATGAATTTTCATAGAGCATAATTTGTTTTATCACCCACATATAATTAAGAAGAGACTTACGAAAAGGGGGAAGTTTTCATCATGAAGAAACCTGGAGTATACGGAACCCTGTCTATTTCTGAAACGGTTATCGATGTTATCATCGGTGTAGTTGTAGCTGAGACAGATGGTGTTGAGCAAATTCAGTCTAATGTAAAGCGAACGTTGAGGCGAATCGTAGGAAAGCGTAAGTCGTATTCAGACGAGACGACGGATGAAAATGAAGGACTTTCGCTAAGTGTTGAAATAGGGATAAAGTTTGGTGAGTGCATACCTCTAGTTTGTTTTTCGCTTCAAGAAAGGATTAAACAAGAAGTAGAACAGATGACAGGTTTTCAAGTCAATGACATCAACATCGTCGTGTCATCATTAATTATGGAAGATGATAAAGAAATATAAAAAAGCCCCTCACAAATACTGAGCATTGATGCTAGTATCTGATGAGGGGGTTTTGTTTTATTTATTTCGAGATAAACATTTGTGTCCAATAGTGACCGTAAGATCCGCCGGACACATAACCTACTCCGATGTGAGTATAACCCTTGTTCAAAATGTTTTTACGGTGCCCTTCACTATTCATCCAGGCTGTTACAACTTCTTGTGGTGTGGATTGACCAGCGGCGATATTTTCACCAGCACTACGATAAGAAACACCGAAATTTTTCAACATTTGAAAAGGTGATCCATAAGTCGGAGATGTATGAGAAAAATAATTCTTGTCTCTCATATCCGCAGACTTATACCTCGCTACACGTGCAACTTCCCAGTCCCACTTAAGTGGAGCTAATCCGTATTTGGAGCGCTCCTGGTTCGTTAAATCCATGACCTGTTGTCCTACGTCCTTTGATTCATTGATCGAAGGGTTACCTGTAGGGATGTTTACTCTGTCTCCAGGGTAAATCAAATCCGGGTTTTCAAATTGAGGATTCGCGCTGATGATTTCACTTAGTCCGATTCGATAACGTACAGAAATCTTCCAAAGCGTATCTCCGGATTTTACAGTGTATGTAGTTTGACCAAAGGCTGTATCCGGGGTGAAGATTCCAGCAGTTAAGAAGAGTGCGAGGAACATCGCAACTGATAAATATCTCTTCATCGTTTCATCTCCTTTCAATAGGTAGTGTGACCAGAAAGGTGAAAAATACCACGATTTTCTATCAAATTTTTGAAAAAAGTATTAAATGTTTAAATAGTGTGGAGAGACTAATAAATAATCTGGTATAATGCTTAGAGCTAAGTAAACGTTGCAACCACGCAGTCCGTTATACTATTATTAAGTGTGGAAGGGTTGCGAACTATTAAAGGAGGCAAACATTAATGAAATTTGATAAGACAGGACTTGAGTCCACAATTGTTCAATTTTCTATATTGGACCACATCATGCATGAAAACGATTTAGTACTAGCAGGACAGTGGGATTATGAGCGAGTTACATATGATTATAAATTTGAAGATATGACAAATGGTGATGTTTACTATCTAAGAGTACCTGGCGTTGCGATCGAGGGCGAAGTAGAGTCTGCACATGCTGTCATTAAGCTTGGTAAGCCTTATCTTGGAAAGCATTACTATCCACATGGTGTTGAGTACGACGAAGAGTTCCCTAAAAACATTTTGAACACGTGCTATAAGAAGCTCGATATGCTTCGAGATGAGCTTGGAGCTGCTTTACAGAAAAGCATGGTCTCAGTTGCAGAGGTTGCAAAAAACGTTACACCTTGTAAGAAAGAAGATAGCACGAGTAACGCAGCTAAAATTATGAAAGACGAGCACGTTACGATGGTACCTGTCGTCGATGAGAGCAGTCGTTTAGTTGGAATCGTGACTGATCGTGCGATCGCAGTGAGTGGAGAGCCTGGATCTAAGGTTGAAGATGTGATGGAGAATCCTCCGATGACACTATCTCCTAATATGAAGCCGGAAGAAGCAGCTAGAATTATGAACGAACATCGTCTAACTGAACTTCCAATCGTAGAAGAAGAAAAGTTTGTCGGACTAGTATCATACTTTAATCTGAAAGAACATATAAACGCATAACATAAGAAGAGCCTAAATGGCTCTTCTTTTATATTTCAGACGACCACAAATCAATAAGATTGCGGAAGAGGTACCGTTTGAGGCATAATGATTACAATAAATTGGAGGCGGTACGATGATAAAAAATGGTGTTCGCATCGTATTATTGATCGTTTTAGTTGTGGTCACGATTGATGCTTACAATAAGATTGAATGGGATCGTGTTCTTCCAAAAGTTGATCAATTTATTACCGAAGAAAAATTTGTTTTAGAAGAAACAGTGCCTGATAAACCTGTAAACGAAGAGCCCATCGAGCTTAAAGGGGTCGAAACGTGGATGGGTGAAGGTGTGTCCTCCCTTAAACAAGAGCTTGGAGAGCCGGATCGAATTGACCCTAGCTCTTATGGATATGATTGGTGGATTTATGAACAATCGAATGCAGCTTACCTTCAAGTAGGTATACAAGAAGAGAAGGTCGTAACGGTCTTTTTTATGGGAGATATTCAAGCAGGAGAACATTATCCAATGGGTGAGCAGAAAGAGACGGTATTTACAGACCGTTCTCCTACAGAGGAAGTTTCAATGAACGTAAAGGGAAGCGTCTATCGCTTTCAATTAACGAGTGAAGAACAATCATTAAAACCCCTAATAAAAATCAACGATGAGCTGTACGCTCAATATTATTTTGATAAGTTTAATGGAAAACTTGTAGCTGTAAGACTCGCGAACCCACAAGTGTTAGCTGTTCAAAGGCCGTACGCTGTATCTTATAGAGGGCAGCTGTTAGAAGCTGCTGATCTATCAGAAGAACAGTGGGTACAAGTACAGGATGCGAGAGAAAAGCAAGTGTATGCTATGACCAACGTCATTCGTCATCAGTTCGAGGTAGCATCACTCGCATACAATGATGATGTTTCGACAGTCGCATTAGGTCATAGTAAGGACATGCATGACAACGGTTATTTTTCTCACACATCACCTTCGAAAGGTGAATTATCAGATCGACTCAAAAAAGGAGATGTTCTCTATAGCTATGCAGGAGAAAATATCGCTGCTCGCTATCCTGACGCAGGTGCAGCGATGATCGGATGGTTAAATAGTAAGGGGCACCGAGAAGCCCTGTTAAATAAAGAGTTCACAGAAATAGGTGTCGGCGTATTCAGGGAGTACTATACCCAAAACTTCATCAAGCCTTTTTAGAGACGATGATGAAAGTACCGGTGGCCATCGCAACGATCTTTTGGTCGCCTTTATAAACATTCGCCTTCACTACCCACCTCGTATCACTTTTGAAAATAGCATGTGCTTGGCATCTGAGTTCATTTCCTGTTCCACTAGACAGGAAATGAATTTTCATCTCTGATGTTACTGCTGCTTGTTCTGGTGGCAGAGATTGATGCACTAAAGACCCCATAGCAATATCCATAAGAGAAGCCGTTATTCCTCCATGTGTAATGTTGAGCGGATTATGAACGAGTTTTCGGTTAGGAATGATGCTTTCATATGTATCCTCATCGATCAATCGACTGCTGATTCCCATAAAAGCAGCCAAATATGTTTTGTATCGACCTTCATGCTTTCGTTGAACATCTTCTAATAAAGAGAGCAAAGCTTCTTTTGATTCTTTATCAGAATGCTGAATCATCGCATTTATTTGTGATTGAAGTTGTTGATCTAATTTGTCCATTCGGCATCCCTTCCTATTTTGATATGAAGTACTTATTTATCTTATCAATAATAGAGCAACTGACCAATAAAATAGGCGCACATTTATGAAAAGTCTAATTATGATGTAGTAAGGTCGTGTAAGAAAGGGAGGGGACGAATATGCCTGAAGCAAAAAAGCTGCCAAACCCAAAAGTTCAGGAATTTAAATCGTTCGTCAAAACGCATCCTCACGTCATTAAAAAGGTTAAAAGTGGTGAGAAAACATTACAGGATCTTTTTGAGGAATGGGCATTATTTGGTGAAGACGACGAGATGTGGCTAGATACAGAAAGCGATGAAAAAACCGTGTCTGAGGAAAAGGCTACATCAAAAACTGAAGGTACGATTGGAAATGTTCTCAATATGATCAAAGGGCTGAAATTTGATGAGGTACAGAGGAATATCGAGCAATTTAGCGGTGCTGTCTATTCGATACAGGAAGTCCTTTCTCAATTTCAATCAAAGCCTAAGCCACCGCCGTACATTCATCACCAATCTCCGTTTCCATTCCGCCATGATTAGGAGGAGCGTACATGCGTGAAGAAGTGCAAGCATATCTGTCGACAAGACCCGATCTGCTTTTTTTCATCCGCAATCAGCCAGTTTGGTATCGCAGACTTAGTAGAGAACCGTATGCGTTAAAAGAATGTGAGGTTGCTTCAAAACAATTTTTTGGTCAAACGTTTCCACAAAAAGTAGATCGGTTTCAAAACCAATTAAATATGGTTAACACGATGTTAGCCTTAATGACCCAGCAAAATCAGTAGGGTCGTTTTTTTTATTATCATGAAAAGCCTAAACTTGGGCACACTCTAAACAAAGGAGTGTGTTTCGATTGAATTTTGTTGTGCACTATGGGAAACATGGACTTTTTATAGTACTAATGGTACTTTGCTGTATACCAGTCGTTGGTTTCGGTCAGTCGTATCAACAACCTTCTCAAAACCACCAAGAGTCGGAAACGGTTGTGGTGCATCATAAAGTGAAAGGTTCAAATGTATTTGTAGAATGCTTGATCCCTAATTTTACGTTTGATGATCGGAAAGAGACTAGTGAGCATAAAGGTTATATTGACGTGTATTTGAACGGAAAGAAATATCAAACGGAACATAAAGCAGCATTTATCGTACAGGGCTTACCAGAAGGGAAACACATGCTGAGATTAGACATCATGAGACCTGATGGAGGGCGTTACTTGTCTTTGAAAGAACTGAAAGTAACAATAAAATAAGCCTCGTAAAGAGGCTTATGATTGTTAAGATATTTGTTTGAACGGGTTTGTTGGTGGGACAACCGGATTGAATTGACTCTTCACATAATCATAAATAAAGTTCTCTACTCGAATCCCCTGCTGGTTGAGTGCATGGTTTCCAAATAAACAGTTGAATTCTAAGAAATAAAACTTACCATTCGCCTGAACTAAGTCGAATCCAGCATGATTGATTCCTAGCGCTTTAGCTGTTTTCTCTACAAGTTCGATCGCTTCAGATGGGATGCTATGGAAAGAAAGTTTTCCTCCTTGAGCAACATTATTATGAAATGAATTATCCCCTATCCGCCAATAAGCGGATATGACTGAATCTCCTACATAAACCACTCTTAAGTCTTTTTCGATCGGTAAATATTCCTGAACATATAATACTTCATTTTTTTCACAGTAAGTGAGAAAGTCTTTTTCATTTTGTATTAAAAATACACCTTTCCCCATCGAGCTACGAGCTTCTTTCGCAACGAATGGAAAAGGAAACGTATCTAATATGAGTTGTATCGATTCCTTAGAACGACCTCTGATTTCTGTATATGGTGTAAGGTCTTGTGAAAGTGACCAAAAAGCTCTAGTCATTTCTATTTTATCAAAGCCTAGTTGGATGGATTGAATGGAAGGGAAAATGTTCTTTTGTAATCCATAGACGAGAGAGTTGACTTGCCAGTTTTCAGGAAAAAGCAAAACATCTGAAGCCCTGATGTCTTGAATTCTTTTAAACATATGATCTGGTTTAATATAAGAAACTCCTGGGATCCCTAACGTGCGGAAAGGGTTAAATGTAAGAAG
This sequence comes from Alkalihalobacillus sp. CinArs1, assembly GCF_947387515.1. Taxonomy (GTDB): domain Bacteria; phylum Bacillota; class Bacilli; order Bacillales; family Guptibacillaceae; genus Guptibacillus. The sequence continues at coordinate 1,097,687 of NZ_CANDOB010000002.1, forward strand.
GTTCACTTGTTCTTTATCTTCCTTTCTAAGATGAAAAAACATAAATCTAGAAAATTATAGATTTTAATACAGGTTAAGTCAATACCTAATTTTAGGAAAATTTGAAGGGATTTGTATGACAACACTGGTCATGTGCTTCACATAGGTGGTAGAATGAAAGCGGAGGTGTAATGATGATTGCTACTCTTGATAGTGTAATGATTTTAGACAAGGCAGAAGACCTTGGCTTATCGATAAAAGATTCAGAAGTTGCTCATGAGTATAATGAAGCTCGTAGAGCACTTCAAAAAGATAGAGAGGCACAGCGCTTGATCAAGCATTTTTCTGAGATGAAGGAACTTTACGACGAAGTTCAGCGTTTCGGTAGATATCATCCAGATTATATGACGATTACTGTGAAGGTTAGAGAAGCAAAGCGGGACATGGATCTTCATGATACGGTTGCTGAGTTTAAGAAAGCAGAAACAAACCTTGAGAACTTACTCGTCGAAGTGTGTACGCTACTAGCTGGTGAGGTGTCTCCTTCCATTAAAGTACCATCAGGGAATCCTTTCTTCGATAATCAATCATGTGGCGGCGGCTGCGGTTCAGGCGGTAGCTGCGGTTGCGGCTGACCAGAGCATTTGCTCTGGTTTTTCAATTTCTAAATCGAATACAGTCAGGGCACAAGTTCCCACAGCAAAACATCTTTTCTTGAGGAACGAGAAAGCGAACCCGATAGACGAGTAAGGTGTCATCACTACGTACGAACGAATATTCCATCTGAAGTCGTTTACCACGCATAACCTTTGCAGCTAATAGTTTGATCGATTCTTCAATCGTACCTTTGCTCACAGAATGGTTTGTTGTAATATAAAGGAAAGGTATGCCTGTGATGGTTGCTTTATAAACGTACGTGATACTTTCTTCATTCGATAAGAGATCTAAAAATGAATTCCATGTTTCATTAAGGTTCACATGATCGCATCCTTTCTATAGTGATAGAGTATCCAACCTAGCATCAAAATGTCCAATCTTGCGGATGGAACTCATCCATGCTAGATTTATAACAAGAATTTATAAGCAAAGGGGAAGCACGTTATGTTTGTAGAACGAGTTGGCTTAGCAGTGTATATTCAATCGCTAAAGCACGCGAAGCAGTTAAGAAGGTTTGGAAATGTTCACTACGTTTCTTCAAAACAGAAGTATGTCGTGCTATACATAAACTACGATCAGCTCGAAAGCACGAAGGAGCGGTTGCAATCTCTTCACTTCGTCAAGCGTGTTGAACCTTCTAAACGACCTGAAGTACGCACCGAATATCAAAATGCAAAGCCTGATAAGGCAAAACAATACGATTATAAAATGGGTCTGTAGAAAGTCATCCTCTGGGTGACTTTTTTATTTTGAAAAAATGCAGATGTATTGATTGTTTCGGGTGTCGAAGTTTATAATGGTCAAGTCAAAGGATGTGTAACCATGAATAACTGGAAACGAAACGTTTGGATATTGTTCATTTGTCAATTCCTAGTCCTTGGCGCTATGACGATGATTATGCCTTTTCTTCCTCTTTATCTCCAAGAACTTGGAGTTGAAGGTGAGAAGCAAATTAGCATATGGTCAGGTGTCATCTTCGGTGCTAACTTTTTAACTGCTTTTTTATTTTCCCCATTCTGGGGACGTGTGGCAGATCGACACGGACGAAAGCTTATGGTGCTTCGTTCAGGATTCGGTATGGCTGTCGTCATTATTTTGACCGGGTTTGCCACAGGTCCCTTTGAATTGCTTGGATTACGATTACTAAATGGTGTTGTTTCAGGATTTATTCCTGCATCGATCGCGTTAGTCGCTACGAACACACCAAAACAACACGTTGGTTATGCTCTTGGTACACTTAATTCAGGTGCAGTTGCAGGTGCAATATGCGGCCCGCTTTTTGGTGGACTTATGGCAGAAGCGTTTGGGTTCAGAATGATCTTTAACTTAACAGGAATATGTATCCTACTTGCCGCTGTAGTTGTATTGTTCCTTGTTAAGGAAGAGACCAAACCAGATCCTGAAGCGAAAGTTGAAAGAAGTAATGCGATAAAAGATTTTAAGAGAGTTACGATTCACTCTCCGATGCTCTCATTATTCATCGTAGGGTTTCTCGTGCAATTTGCTCTACTCGGCATGAATCCGTTGATTCCATTGTTTGTTCAAAAGCTCGCTTCAGGTGAGAACGTTGCTTTGTTTGCTGGGATCGCAACATCTGTCATGGGTATCGCAAACATGGTAGCTTCTCCAAAGCTTGGAAAGATCGGAGATAAGAAAGGATCGCAATATGTACTTTATTATTCGCTCATCGGTGCAGCGATCTTCTCGATTCCACAGGCATTCGTGCAAGAACTATGGCAATTGATCGCGTTGAGATTCCTTTTAGGTCTTTGCATTGGAGGGCTATTGCCATCGGTCAACTCTCTTGTAAAACGGTTATCACCTGCTGGGATGGAGAGCCGAACGTACAGCTTTTCAAATAGTGCCATTTATCTTGGTAACCTTCTTGGTCCGATTACAGGTGGGTGGATCGTTGCTGGTTTTGGTACGAGAGGGCTCTTTATATTTGCTGGGATCATATTATTAATAAGCGTGGTCTATGTGAAGCGTAGAGTACTACCGATCTTAAACCGAAAGCAAACCGTCTATCAAACGAATGAAGTTCCTTCATAAAAAGCAGAAACCTTTTATGGTTTCTGCTTTTTTAATAACTACATTCACTTTTTAAAGTGGGGATTTCCGCTCCAGGATGCTCGCTTTCCGCGGGGCGGGCGGCCGAGACCGGGGTGTGGTTTTCACCTCGGGCTTGGACGTTCGTCCGCGGAAAGCATGCGATCGTCATAGACTACTGTATCGGGAGCACCGAATAATAAAATAGGTTCCTCGACATGCTGAGCAGAAACCTCTTCAGGTTTCTGCTTTTTTACTGCATAGGAGGAATGAGATTGTTCATGCGAAGAATTCCGATAATGTGATTATAGTAGATCTCCACTTCGTTAAACTCATCCGATGGCTTCACCTCAAGAGGGACGATCGGGAGTGAGAGTTCTTCGCTAAGTTCTTCAAACATCTTAAGGCGTTGAACAGAGGGCTCTTTGGCAGGTATGCCTTCACGACATATATAAAGAGGCTGTAGATTTCCTTCTCCTGCAGACTTTAATACGACGACGGGAGAGACGACCTTTCGCTCATGTTTCGTTGTATGTAGTAACAAAAGACGGTGAACTCTGTGGGAATTTGTTCTTGCAAGTTCAACTAACTCATAAATATCAGAATAACCTTCTCCAAGTTCTATGAAACGTTGTATCATGTTTGTTGCTCCTTTCCATGTCTTAGAAATCCTCTCATAATGTAGCATGAAATTTAAATGATGGAAAGGATGAAGCGTTTCCATTAAAATGAGAAGAAAGGAGGTTTTTCCATGGGATCGATTCTGCTCTTTGCGACTGTAATAGGGATACTGCTCTATTTGTACTGGAAAGGTAGAAACGCTAAAGAAGAAACCATCGATAAAAACCTCATCCAAGGAATCATCATTGCTGATATTTTAGCAGCTCTGGTCATTCATGGTGTGATAACGAGTGCAGAAGCTGACTTTTTATCAAACTCGTCGTTATCAGAAGTAGAAGAGTATGTGATTCAAAATACGAATTTAACAAAAGATGAGTTTGGTGAATGGATTCATCACGATTGGGATGGGATCCAAGCGATCGATTTACCGCTAGATTTAGATCCGGGGTGACACAAAAATACCCGCAGGAAATCATTCCTGCGGGTGCCTTAAACCTAATGGTTAAGGCAAATGGGAGAGGAGAAACCGGAGGAAGAACTTATGGGGAAACGTAAGTCTTCTCCGCGGTTGACAGCATCATTAACCTGGTAAGATGCTGCTATAGTTAGTATCGCCATCCACTATGCGTTTATACATTAATTTTAGCTTTCACTTTTTTTATGGTAGGATAGGTAGGAATATGGAAACGATAAGGTTGTGAACGAGATGAGAATTATAGCAGGAACATGTAAAGGTAGGCACATAAAGCCCGTTCCAGGTATGAATACTAGACCTACAACTGATAAAGTAAGAGAAGCCATCTACAATATGGTGGGTCCTTTTTTTGAAGGTGGACTTGCGCTCGATCTATATGGTGGAAGTGGGGCTTTAGGAATTGAAGCCTTGAGCCGAGGAGTAGAAAAATGCATCTTCGTTGATCGTGACAGTAAAGCGATCGAAACGATCAAGTGGAACCTTGATCAAACAGGATTTACAGAATCAGCTGAAGTGTTTCGTAACGATTCAAAAAGAGCTTTGAAAGCACTTTTGAAGAGAGAAGTAACGTTCTCCCTCGTATTGCTAGATCCTCCATATCATAAGGAGAAGATCGTGGAAGACCTTGATAAGTTATCGTCTTATGGGCTACTTGAAGAGAATGCGACGATTGTTGTTGAGCATCTTAAAGAAGTAGATCTTCCTGAAGAACTTGCAGATTTAACGCTTACTAGAAAAGAAACATACAGTGGAAAAACAACCATTTCAATCTATACATATAACCAGTCGGATGTTGAGAGGGAGGAATAGTCATGGGTAAGATCGCAGTATGTCCAGGTAGTTTTGACCCCGTTACGTTTGGACACCTTGATATCATCAAAAGAGGTGCAAGAGTTTTTGACAATATCAAAGTCGTCGTTCTTAACAATCAAAGTAAATCAACTTTGTTTTCTGTAGAAGAGCGGGTAGAATTGATTAAGGAAGTAACAAAAGATATCGAGAATGTAACAGTTGATTCGTATCAAGGCTTATTGATCGATTATGCAAAACAAGTTGGTGCTTCTACAATCCTTCGTGGTCTGCGTGCCGTATCTGATTTTGAATATGAAATGAAGATCGCTTCAATCAATCGAAAGCTAGAAGACGAGATCGAAACATTCTTTATGATGACGAACAATCAATATTCCTTCTTGAGTTCGAGCATCGTAAAAGAGATAGCAAAATACCATGCACCTGTATCCGATCTTGTACCTGAGATCGTTCAGGATGCGTTAAGAGAAAAATATGCAGGATCCCCGTTAGAATAACGGGGCTTTTTTCTACTGAAGGAGTATATTACTGTATTTGAATTCTCATACGGCGAATGGATAAGATGACAAAGGTAATGAGAGCAAACAATGTGAGCCATGAACCCGTTCGTTCGAAAAAAACGTATAGTATATCGATGATTGAGCTTGAGTTTTCTGTGTGAAAAACCGGCAATGTTTTAGTGCCTTCTGATAACCAGTCTATGTAGATTGGCTTCCAGAGTAAAAGGGTCAGCCCCATCGCAAATACGCCGTGCAGTAACCTAGCAAAGAAAAACGGTTTGAAGCGAATGTCAGTATCTGCAAGAATACTAGCGACCTGGGCTTGAACAGAGAAGCCATTGAAGGCAAGAACAAAACTCGCGACCATCGTTTGCTGCATTAAGTGAGCATTACTTTCGCTAATCAACCTACTGCCAAGCGTTATCTCAAATAAACCTGATAAAAGCGGAGTAGCAAGGGTTGGAGATATGTGTAGGGTTATCAGAATAACGTTCACAATGCTTGCAACCAATGAAGTAAATCCGATGACGCTTAGCAGTTCATTGATCACAGAAAATAATATGATGAACCCACCTACCATCAATAATGTTTTGATCGATGAATGAACGGCGTCTCCCATCATTTTTCCAAATGGTCTGTCGTCGTATAAGCGAGTTTCATGTAACGCTTTAAATGCTCTCGGGAGCCTTCCTAAAGGGGAACGTTCATAGCTTTTCGTGAATCGATCCTCTGATCTATGGAAACGCATGACGAGTCCGACAAGGATATTTCCGATGTAATGTGCAGCTGCTAGTAGAATTCCGAGCGATGGATTATGGAAGAAACCAACAGCTACAGCTGCAAAGATAAACAATGGGTTCGAACAATTCGTAAACGAAACGAGTCTTTCTCCTTCGATCGCTGTAATGTCATTATTGTGTCTAAGGTGGGCTGTATATTTCGCTCCGGCCGGAAATCCTGAAGCAATCCCCATTGCCCACACAAAAGCACCTGAACCTGGGACGCGAAAGAGAGGACGCATCAATGGCTCTAATAATACGCCGATAAACCGTACGACTCCGATCCCTATCAGTAGTTCAGATATGATGAAAAAGGGTAATAATGAAGGAAAGACAATGTTCCACCACATGGAAAGACCGCTTTTCGAAGCGTTGAGCGTATGTTCCGGCAGGAGGATGATCGAAAGTGCAATGATGGTCATCGAAGAAGCGAGAACTATTGTTTTAAGCACTTGTGTGTTCACTAAAGCATCCCCCCAGTACTGGCCATCGAGACAGTATTGTATGTATGAATGTGTAAGAAAACATGTCCGCTAGTTAAAATATACGTATTTGTGGAACAATTAGACCATATGATTAAGCAGGTATAGACGGGAGGATCTCATGATGGACCGTCCTAAGGTTGGGTTAGCTCTAGGCTCAGGAGGAGCAAGAGGCTTTGCACATTTAGGTGTTATAAAAGTACTTGTTGAACAAGGTGTTCCAATTGACTATATCGCAGGAAGCAGTATGGGATCACTCGTTGGGGCTATCTATGGATCTGGCCATAAGGTAGAGACGATGGTGAAGATGGCATCCCTTTTCAAACGCAAATACTATCTCGATTTTACCGTGCCAAAAATGGGATTTATTACTGGGAACAAAGTGAAGAATTTAATTCGAACACTTACGCATGGTAAACAGCTTGAAGATCTAGATCCTCCTCTCGCTGTCGTAACAACGGACTTAATTAAAGGGGAGAAGGTTGTCTATCGGACTGGATCAATTGCTGATGCCGTTCGTGCAAGTATCGCGATCCCAGGAATTTTCACACCTGAAAAAATTGGAGATCGATTGCTTGTTGATGGTGGTGTCATTGACCGTGTTCCTGTTTCAGTGGCAAGAGAGATGGGAGCAGATCTCGTTATTGCAGTAGACGTTTCCGATGTGAAAAAGGAATCGGACGTCACCTCGATCTTTGATGTGATCATGCAGAGCATCGACATCATGCAAAACGAAATGGTACGACTTCACGAGATCAACGCGGATGTGATGATTAAACCACGACTTGAATCGTTTCATTCACGGTCGTTCACGAATTTACAGGACATCATAAAAATTGGAGAGGAAGAAGCTTTTCGCCACCTCGATGCTTATCATGCCGCGGTGGAAGAGTGGAAGGAGAAAAATAAATGAACCGGACTACCAAGAGATTTAGCATCGTATGGGCTGTGATCATCATTTTGGTCGCAGCGTTTACGTTTATTGATTTGCCGTACTATGTCACTACACCTGGGGAAGCAAGAGAGCTCGATGACGTGATCAAAGTGGACGGAGGCTCTGCTGATGAAGGGGAGTTTATGCTCACGACTGTACGGGTTGGAGAAGCCAATATCATTCAGTACATCTGGGCACAGTTCAACCAGTATCATGAATTGATCTCTGAAGATATGATCAAGCGTGAAGGCGAGTCAGATGAGGAATATCATGAACGTCAGCTTGAAGTGATGGCTGGTTCTCAAACGAACGCAACGATCGTAGCGTATCAAGCAGCGGATCGTTCAATCACGATCAACAATCAAGGTGTTCTCGTAACAGGTGTCGTTGAAGGGATGCCGGCTGATGGAAAGCTAGAGCCTGGAGACCTCATTACAGGTGTAGATGGTGAGAAGATAGAAAAGACGAAACAACTTTTAGATATGCTTTCGGAATACAGCGAATCTGATACCGTCGTCATCACATTCAAACGTGATGAAGAAGAGCGTGATGTCGAAGTAGGGTTTGATACATTTCCTGAACGATTTAATACCGAGGATGGAAAAGTGGGGATAGGAATCACAGGCCCCGTCACAGCGAAAACGATTAAAACGGACCCAACGATCGACATTAACACAGATCAAATTGGAGGTCCATCTGCTGGACTGATGTTCTCGCTTGAAATCTATAACCAACTTACAGAAACAGATTGGACAAAAGGACATAAAATCGCTGGAACAGGGACGATTACAGAAGATGGAGAAGTAGGCCCGATCGGGGGCATAAAGCAAAAGGTGGTTGCGGCTGATGGTTCAGGAGCCGATATATTCTTCGCACCTGTGGCACATTCAAATTATGAAGATGCGTTAGAAGCAGCAGAGGATATTAAAACAAAGATGAAGATCGTACCTGTTGAAACATTTAAGGATGCTTCTGATTATTTAAAACAACTAGAAAAGAAGTAATTTTGAAATCGTATAAAAACCTGTCGAGAAAAGGAAATTCTCGACAGGTTTTTTTGCTTCTTATGTGAGCGTGATCTAGATCATTATAGGTGATGAGGTAAATTCTTTTTTTAGGAACGCTTCTTGATCACTTCCATCGAAACCTAGCGCGTACACTTCGCTCACCTTTTTTTCAATATCTAAAAAAGGATGATTGAATTGGTTGATGTTTGCAACTAACGGAATCGTTAGTGATGACTTCACTTTATTTAAATACATGCGACCAGCACTAGACATCCCGAGCAACCTAAGGTAGGGTGCATCTGTGTGCAGAGCAGGCTTCATGTCGTCCTTAACGGTATTCGTTAAAATATGTAGTGCAAATCGCTGTAGTCGAGTCCACGTGTAGCGTTTTGTTTTAACGGCTTCCATGAACGACATAAAATCTGCAGATGCCTTCGCTGCAGAAACAAGGCGGTTCTCAAGGCCTTCCTCAGCTTCGTAAATCTTCTTAAGGTCTTTCTGTGAGCTCGTTAAGAGTTTGTATCGAAGAAATGGATAAAGTCGGTGCCAGCCATGATACTTGTTATGCGATCGATAGAACCGATTCAGTTCATGATATGTAGGTTCAGGGACAAAAGCTTTAACATTTTGGGGTCCCAGATCTTCAGATAGTAGCTCTTTTCGTATAGCAGTAGCACTCGCGATCTTTTTATCTGTAAACGACTCTTCATGGTAACCTGCTTTTGTTCGTAAGATGGTCTGAGCTTGTATATGCGACTTTTGCTCGTCGATCGCTTTCACGTATTGATAGCCAAGGATATTATTTGGTAATGATAAGTCTAGAACTGTCTCATGGTCTTTTAATGATTGAAAAGCAAGCGAAGCTGCTTTTGGGTAGCTATTTCCTTCGCTCATGAACAGCTGGATTTTTTCATTGTAGTCTTTGTCGTTTTCTTTTATGAAGGACATCGTTTTCTCAAAGTCTTGAATAAGCCCAGCTTCGCTTCCAAAGCATAGTTCATCTACTCCGATTGCGGTTAACAGAGAAACGGCACCTTTTGCGAAAACTTCCGCTTTTTGGGTAGAGTATACATAGGGAAGTTCGATCACAAGATCGATTCCGTTCTCTAGTGCCATCTTCGTTCTACTCCATTTATCAACTAGTGCAGGTTCACCTCTTTGAAGAAACGACCCACTCATCACTGCAATGACGATGTCGGCACCCGTTGTTTTCTTCGTTTCTTCCAAATGGTAGAGGTGGCCATTATGGAAGGGATTGTACTCAACAATAACGCCAGCTGTTTTCATCATAAAGCTCCTTTCATCTATTAGTGGAAAGGCGGTCCATATGTAAGAGTTGAACTCAAGGTTTTTTCTCTGGTATGATAAACATTATACCAGATTTGGATTCTCACAAAGTGGTGTAAAGAAAAAATATTGACATTTGCTTATTTTGTAGCTATAATACTTTTGTTGCCTTGAGGTGATAGACAGATGAAATGGTCAGTAGATCAGTTGAAGTCCTTCAAACAGAAAGGACTTACAATTGACGAGTTAGTTAATGTAGAGGAACTTAAGAATGAAGAAACACAGATTCGAGAAATTACGCCCGTGCACGTTACCGGCGAGACTTCGTTTCACGGTAATAAAGTTACCTTTCATCTTACCCTAAAAGGCAAGATGGTACTACCATGTGCGAATACGCTCGAAGATGTTGATTTCCCTTTCGTACTTCATCCATTAGAAACGTTCGTGCTCGAACCGAACACATCTGGGATGGATTACGAAGAAGATGATGAAGAAATTCATCAAGTTTCGGGAAATACGGTTGACTTAGTTCCGTATATTAAGGAAAATATACTTTTGGAGATTCCTATTCGTGTTGTAAAACATAGTTCGGAATCCGATGAAATGCAAAACAAATCCGGCAAAGGATGGGAAGTTGTAACACACGAGGAAACGGAAGAGAAGATCGATCCTCGTTTGGCCGGTTTAGCTGATCTCTTTAATGAAAAGAACGATAAATAGACCGGACAACTTTCAAGAGATTATTTAACTTTTTAAGGAGGTGGAAACGATGGCAGTACCAGCTAGAAGAACTTCTAAAACACGTAAAAACAAGCGTCGTACTCATTATAAACTTGAAGTACCAGGAATGGTGAAATGCCCTAACTGTGGCGAATTCAAACTTTCTCACCGTGTATGTAAAGAGTGTGGAAATTACAAAGGTGAAAACGTTGTGAGCAAGTAAGCTTATAACACGTTTGAAACAGAGAGAGAAATCTCTCTGTTTTTTTTATACCTTATTTTAGAAGTAGGGGTGACACTTTGAGTCTATTAGTTGAAAAAGTTAACCGTGCAGCCGTTCTAACGATCAATCGACCGAATCAACGAAATGCAATCAATTATCAAGTCATGGACGAGTTAAGAGATGCGATTCGTGATGCTGAATCGGACCAATCGGTTTCATATATTGTCATTACAGGTACAGGAGATCGAGCATTTTGTGGTGGAGGAGATGTCGCTTCATTTGTCTCCCTTCGTACGAAAGAAGATGCGTACCCAATGCTGCGAAAGATGGGGGACGTTCTTGAAGCGTTGTTTTTCTGTAAGAAGCCAACTGTTGCACTGTTGAATGGTCATGCAGTAGGTGGAGGGTGTGAACTAGCGGTTGCGTGTGATTATCGCATTGCTCGTAGCGGTGTCACGATTGGGTTTATACAAGGATCGATCGGAATAACGACTGGCTGGGGTGGATCCGTATATGCGATGGAAAGATTGAATTCAACTGTCGCTATGGAAATGTTGATGAGTGGAAAACGGTACTCACCTGAAGAAGCCAAGGAGCTAGGTTTTCTAACTTACATACTGAAAGAAGAGAATTGGAAAGTGGAAGCTCAAGGAGTGATTGAAAATCTCTTACCTCATTCCTCGCAAATATTGGAAACGTATAAACAGCATTGGTTAAACTCATTGGATCGAAACTCTATCACAAGCCGGATCGAAAAGGAAATTCTTGCATGCGCCACTCTATGGGAGTCTGAAGAACATCACCTCGCAGTAGAAAAATTTCTAAATAAAAGATAGCGCTTTCTAAGAAATCTGAAAAATTATAGCTTCTAAAATTCTACTACTTCTATCAGACGCATAAGATGACTGTAAAAAGTTTATTTTAGGGGGGATTGCGTTTGGTACCCATTCGTCAGGATGCTTGGTCAAAGGATGAAGATGTATTACTAGCTGAAGTCGTCTTAAGGCATATCCGAGAAGCGAGTACACAGCTTGCTGCGTTTGAGGAAGTAGGGAAGAAACTATCAAGGACGCCTGCAGCTTGTGGTTTCAGGTGGAATTCGCTTATTCGGAAACAATATGAATCTGCTATCGTTCTTGCCAAAAAGCATCGTAAGGAACAGAAAAGAAGTGGTCTTTACAACGAGCCAAAAAAAGAATCAGAAGGGAATCATGATCAAGATAGCATTGCTATGATTGATGAAGCGATTAGAATCCTTGTCCAAACAAAGTCTTGCATTACTAGTGTGAGCGGGTTAGAAGAATCTTATAAAGAGATATTAATGGAAAATGAACAGCTAAAACAACAGCTCTTACAAATCGAAAAAGAATATGTCATAGTTCAAGAGGACTATCAATCTTTATTGGAGATTATGGAGAGAGCAAGGAAAATGGTTGTTTTTAAAGATGAGGATCAGGGGAACATACGGTTTCAAATGGATTCTAATGGCAATCTAGAGAAAGTAAAGAAATAGGAACAGCCCACGATGGGCTGTTCCTATTTTTTATACATCCTGCTCTGTAACACCTTCAGGATACCAAACATACGGGTTCTCTCCGCGGTCACGTTCTGGATTGTACGTAACGGCTTCAAAGCCCATCTTCTCCCAAAACTGACTAGAACCTTGTCTTGCGTTTGTTTTTACTGGTAGGTTAAATGTTTTTGCGAAATTTACGAGTGTTGATCCATAATCCCGATCATGGTATTGAGGGAGTACCTCTAGCTTCCAGAGCTCCAAGTAATCTTGAGGTGGATCGAAGTATCTGTCATACTTCGCATCGATTCGATATAAGCTCATTCTAGCAACTAGCTTGTCGCCAAAATAGATGCCGTAGAACGGTGATTCACTATCATTTTCGATGATGTTGTCTTGTAAGTCTTCCATCATCGATAGTTCTTGGATTCCATACTCTTTAAATTTCTTGAACTCTTCTAGAGTTTTGTAATTGATCACAAGTGGTCTTACTGTTAAATCTACCATCATGGTGCCCCCTCCGTCGTAGTTACAAATTCCTCTCTTTTTCTAAAAGAAAAGGTTCTTTCCTCAATTATAACCGAAAACACGAAACTTTTCTTCATTTCGAAAAACAAAATATAAAAGGAATTATTTGAATATTTGTTGAAACGTGACGGTGAATTAATGATATGATTAATGTAAGGGTTTTCAACCTGTATATTGTGCTGGGAAGGGAGAGGTATTGTGAAAAAGATATTAATAGCAAATCGCGGTGAAATTGCAGATCGCATTATTCGAACATGCAGCAGGCTAGGAATCGAAACGGTCGCTGTGTACTCTAGTGCTGATAAGGATATGCCATATGTAAGAAATGCGACACATGCGCATGAAATAGGAGATCCTCCAGCTGTAAAGTCATATTTAAATCAAGATGAAATTATTCGAGTTGCTGAAGAAGAGAAAGTAGATGCCATTCACCCAGGGTATGGATTTTTATCCGAAAATGCCTCATTCGCAAGAAGAATAGAGGAAAAAGGAATCACGTTCATTGGACCATCAGCTGACGTTGTGGAAGCGATGGGTGACAAGATCACGGCAAGGAAAACGATGATCGATGCAGGTGTACCAGTTGTACCTGGGAGCACGGAAATCGAAGACGCAGAAAAGGCAATCGCTTATGCGAATGAAGTAGGCTATCCCGTCATGCTTAAGGCTGCCGCTGGCGGCGGTGGAATCGGGATGCAGCGGTGTGAGAATGACGGTGACTTAGAAAAAGCATTCTCCTCGAGTCAGAATCGTGCCAAGGCTTATTTCGGCAACGGTGCGATGTTTGTAGAGAAGTTTATCGATGAAGCACGTCACATCGAAGTCCAAATCGTTGGTGATCACCACGGAAACATCGTACATCTTTATGAAAGAGATTGCTCGATTCAAAGAAGGAACCAAAAAGTTGTTGAGGAAACGCCTTCTCCATTTATATCACCTGAAACGCGTAATAAGATCGGAGAAGCGGCGGTCAATGCGGCTAAACAAGTTAACTATACGAATGCGGGTACAGTCGAGTTTGTCATGGACGGAGAAGAGAACTTCTATTTCCTTGAGATGAATACGAGATTACAAGTTGAACATCCGATAACGGAAGAAACAAACGGCGTCGATCTTGTTGAATGGCAGCTATTGATCGCTGAAGGTAGAGCTTTACCTCTAGCACAAGAAGAGATTTCTCCAAGCGGTCATAGTATCGAGTTCCGTTTATATGCTGAAGATCCGAACACGTTCATGCCTTCACCAGGTAAGATCGAGTCGCTCGAATTTCCGGAAGTAGATGGAATCAGAATTGACAGTGGCTACGAAAGTGGATCGACGGTATCACCTTTTTATGATCCGATGATCGCAAAGATCATTGCGAGCGGCGAGAATCGTAAGGAAGCTTTGGAGATTGCTAGAACATTTTTTAGCAAATTCCAACTTAAAGGGATTAAGCATAATGGACCTTTGTTTGAGAATCTACTGCAAGAATCTGATTTTCAAAATGGTCACTACACAACATCATACTTATCTAAAAAACTAGCTCACAAAAAATAACTAACAAAAGGGGTATGACAACAATGAACGAAATTAAATCATCAATGGCAGGTACAGTTTTAAACGTAATGGTATCTGAGGGAGACTCTGTTACGTCTGGACAAGAACTTGTAATGTTGGAGTCCATGAAGATGGAGATTCCTGTTGAAGGTACTGAAGATGGAACTGTGGCAGAAGTAAAAGTAACGATCGGTGATTTTGTAAACGAAGGCGATGTACTCGTTACAATTAAGTAGGTCAAATTGCTGAACGAGCGCTCAATCTAATGAAATGAAGGAGGTTCATCATGAATCATCTTGAAGAGTTTCTAGAAAATAAATCGAAAGAAATAGAATCTGGTGGTGCAGAGAAGTACCACCAGAAACTGAAAGAAACGAACAAAATGTTCGTACGTGACAGGTTGAATTTACTGTTCGATAATGGTCAATACACGGAAGACGGTAAATTTGCAAACAATCTTGCGAGCGACCTTCCTGCAGACGGCGTCGTGACCGCGATCGGGAAAGTAAACGGTGAAAAAGTATGTGTGATGGCGAACGACTCTACCGTTAAAGCAGGGTCCTGGGGAGCGAGAACAGTAGAAAAGATCATTCGCATTCAAGAAACAGCGATGAATCTCAAAGTGCCGATCTTGTATCTTGTTGATTCAGCCGGTGCAAGAATTACTGATCAGCTAGAAATGTTTCCTAACCGAAGAGGAGCAGGCAGAATTTTTCACAATCAAGTGAAGATGTCTGGCATGGTTCCGCAAATCTGCTTGTTGTTTGGACCGTCAGCTGCTGGTGGGGCTTACATACCTGCTTTTTGTGACATCGTGGTGATGGTAGATAAAAATGCGTCTATGTATCTTGGCTCACCACGTATGGCTGAAAAGGTAATCGGTGAAAAAGTATCGCTCGAAGAAATGGGTGGTGCGAAAATGCACTGCAGCAAGAGCGGATGTGGAGATGTTCTCGCAGATAATGAAGAGCATGCGATCCAACTTGGTCGTCAGTACTTAAGCTACTTTCCGGGCAACTTTCATAAAAGAACGCCTGAACTGGAAGGGAAGCTGCCTTCATTAGAAAAATCGATTACAGATATCGTTCCAGAAAACCAAAATGCACCTTTTAATATGTATGATTTGATCGATGCACTAGTAGATGGCGATAGTTTCTTCGAAATGAAGAAATTGTTCGCTCCTGAGTTGATCACTGGTTTCGCGCGAATCGATGGAAAGGTTGTTGGTCTCATCGCGAATCAGCCAAAAGTAAAGGGCGGGGTTTTGTTCGTAGATTCAGCTGATAAAGGCGCTAAGTTTATTCAGCTCTGCGATGCGTACCATATTCCGCTCGTTTTCCTTGCAGATGTACCAGGATTTATGATCGGTACAAAAGTAGAGAGTGCTGGTATCATAAGGCATGGTGCAAAACTAATCGCCGCAATGAGTTCTGCAACGGTACCGAAAATTTCTGTTGTGGTTCGAAAAGCATACGGAGCAGGACTTTATGCGATGGCAGGACCTGCTTTCGAGCCGGACTGCTGTATCGCATTGCCGACTGCTCAAATTGCAGTGATGGGACCTGAAGCAGCTGTGAACGCGGTTTATGCTAATAAAATAAATGCGATTGAAGATCCAAAAGAACGTATCGAATATGTGAAAGAAAAGCATCAGGAATATAAGGAACACATTGATATTTACCGGCTTGCGTCTGAATTGATCGTTGACGATATCGTTCCTGGTAATGAACTAAGAGAAGTGCTCGTCGATCGATTATCTTACTACGAGTCAAAAGAGATGAGTGCGCCTGATAAGAAACACCCTGTTTATCCAGTGTAATAGAAGAAAAAGATCCCTTAACGTTTCCGTTAAGGGATTTTCAGATGTAGAACGCTCTTGGTATTTAGAGCAGTAAGCGGTACACTTATTCATCTAATGTTGTCCGGATATCTTCTATATTGAGGTAGTGGATACTCGTGATCTTACCGTCTTCATTTGTATGAGCTGTACCTTCAACACTTAATGGTTTACTTTCGGAATTAGTAGCCGTAGTTACGTTTACTGTAAAATCAAAAGCGTCTTTATCTTCATTTTCTTTAATCGTTAATTCTCTAACTTTCAGTACATGATTAGGATGCGCCATGCGTAAGAACATCAATGAGCCGTTGTTTTTCACTATATAATTTTCATAATATCGTTCACTCATATAGGGCTTGAAATGTTCTTTATTGTATTCGGACAGTATAGTGGCGTACGTTTCTAAATCTCCATCGTAGGAGGTTATAAGCTTTTCCTGTTCTTCATCAGGTCCATTAAACTGCTTTTGTAACACGGTTCGAACGTTTTGCTCACTAGCGTTTTCTTTTAAGTTGTCTCCTCCAATAGTGGAGCACCCTATAGTGAACACTAAGACTGCTATCAAGAAAAACACAAAACACTTCCTAATGGATCGCAATCATTTTCCACCCCTTCAACAGTTTCTTACCAATACATACGAAATACCCCACTTGGCTGAACAGCACATCGTTTTTTTGATTAAAAAGGATGGAAAACTATGCTAAACTAGCCGTAGTGCATTCGGCCTATTAGAATGGAGAGGTGTATCCAATTGAACATCACGATTATCGGAGCTGGGGCAGTTGGTCTTCTTGTTGGTGCTTCATTTTCCTTGTCTGGGCATATGGTAACGATGGTCACACGACGAGAAGAGCAAGCTGATCTGCTCCGTGAAAAAGGGATTTGTTATAGAAGTGAAGGTGTAGAAGCAGTTTATCAGGTGCGAGCTTCAACTTCTTTACCTGATAATCCAGATATTGTCGTCGTTGCTGTAAAGTCTTATCAAGTTGAAGAAGTGATCAACATGATCAATCATACATATCAAAAAGGTGCAAAGCCTGAACTCTTATTCATTCAAAATGGAATGGGGCACGTTCGCTTTCTTGAAACACTACACAATAACGTTGCTTTAGGTACGCTTGACCATGGATCGAAAAAAATTGATGACATTTCAGTTATCCATACAGGTAAAGGCAGTTTGAAAATCTGCAGCTATTCTGGAGAATGGTCATTTTTAAGCACGTTGTGCGATGAAACGCTATCGATTCAGCATGTAGAGAACTGGTACAAGTTATTATCTGAGAAGCTTGTCATAAACTGTGGAATTAATCCGCTGACAGCCATCTTCAAAATTTTAAACGGTGAATTGATGACAAACCCTAGGTATTTTGCGATCTTGAGAGAATTAATAAAAGAGTCCAGTACCGTTTTGAATCTTGAATTTGAAGAATCTTTGAACAGAGTGCAAGGTGTGTGTCAACTTACAGCAGCCAATACTTCCTCGATGCTGGCAGATCTTAAAGCTGGACGAAGAACAGAGATCGATGCAATTTCAGGGTTTGTGTTAAGAGAAGCTTCATTAAAAGGGATCGATGTTCCGTACACAAGGTTTGTGTTTGATGCGGTCAAAGGGATGGAATTGAAATTGGGGGAGAGGTTGTAATGGGAGATGTTCTGATTGGCATCGTTGCAACTGCTGTGACGGTACCGCTTCTAGCCTGGTACATCGTCTATATTTTTACTGTAAAAGTAACAAAGAAGAAGAAACATTCAATCCGGCTCGCAACAGATCTATCCACGTTGTTTTTTATTCTAAGCGTCCATTTCATATGCGTAGAGCTCTTTCAACGCTCTTTTTTATGGGTAATCTTTATTCTTATGATTATGATTGCAGTTGGTTTCACTGTTCTTCATTGGAAAACAAAGGAAGATATCAGTATTAAAAGAGTGATGAAAGGAGCATGGCGCTTCAATTTTCTCGTATTTTCAACTGGATATGTTCTACTATTGCTTATTGGGTTAGCACACCGTATTGCTACGGTGTAACTCATAAGCTTTTTTTTTGGTAGCAGTGGGGTCAGTTTGATATACTAACTAAGGATTATGCAGGCGGAATACCGTATTTGTGTCGAGAAAGGAAGAAATAGCAATGAAACTCACCGAAAATTTCCTTCCGGGAACAAATGTAATTGCTACCGATTACATCGCGAGGAACAAAAGCATCTCAGCTTTTTTTGACTATACATATCAAACGAATGAGTCTTATGAAGAGCGCTACCAGGAACTGATGGAGCGTGATTTTGAACGTGCAGCTTTATCAGACCACCTCGAGGCGTTTAATCGAGTTTATCATCCAGATGAGAAGGCATTGAAAAACATCGAGAGATTGAAAAGAAAAGATGCTGTGACCGTAGTTGGCGGTCAACAGGCTGGTGTACTGACCGGTCCGCTTTACACGATTAACAAGGCAATATCCGTAATTAAACTTGCTGAAGAAAAAGAAAAACAACTTGGCGTTCCAGTTATCCCGGTATTTTGGATAGCAGGTGAGGATCATGATTTTCATGAAGTAAACCACGTGTATACGTTCAGTGAGAAAGAAACGAAAGTAGCGGTCCCTCAAAAGCAATATCGAAAACAGGCGCTTTCAGATATTGAGCTCGATCAAGCAGCGATCAAAGAATGGACGGACCACGTTCTTCATGAGTTTGGTGAAACGGATTACACGAACGACATTCTAAACTGGTTAGAAAACATCACAGATCGTTCTGCTACGTTCGTCGATCACTTTTGTCATATGATCACAGCCCTTTTCTCGAAGTACGGTCTTGTCTTGGTCGACTCAGGGAATGAGGCATTTCGGAGTCTTCAATCAAGTGTGTTTAAAACCATAATTAAAGACAATGAACGCATTAATAAGAGCGTCCTTGACCAAGCTGCCTCACTACATGAGTGTAACTACCCGGTAGAAGTTGATCTTGATGAAAATCAGGCGAACTTATTTGTGAAAGTGAAAGGTGAACGTGTTTTACTCGAACGAGAAGGGTCGCTGTTCAGAGGGAAAGCTGGAGAAGTAGAATACACAGAAGAAGAATTACTTCAGCTAGCAGAGGAAAAGCCGGATAAGCTGAGTAATAATGTCGTGACGAGGCCGATTATGCAAGATGCGATGTTTCCTGTTCTCGCCTTCGTTGGTGGACCTGGGGAACTTGCATATTGGGCATTATTGAAGTCGGCATTTCGGGTGTTTGATTATAAAATGCCGGTTATTGTTCCGAGAATGACGTTTACGTTTGTAGAACGACATATTCAAAAATATGCATCAGAGCTCTCACTATCAATAGATGACATCGTAAAAGAGGGTGTCATGTCTTACCGAAATCGCTATATTGAAAACCTCGATCACTATGGATTAGAAGAAACGTTCTCGAGTGCCGGGGAGAAGATAGAAGCTATCCATGACGATCTGAGGCAGTTAACGACTAATGTCGATAAAGGTTTAGAGCGATATTCCAACAAAAATGGGGAATTTATTCAAAGGCAGCTAGATCTTCTTAAAGAAAAACTGCAGGCAACGATTTTAGAGCGACACGAACATACGCTTATAAAATATGATGAGATCGGACTTGCATTAAAACCGAATGGTGCTCCACAGGAAAGAAAATGGAACATTGTATATTACTTGAACTGGCATGGTCCTGATTTTATCGAACGTCTCATGAACTTAGAGCTGTCACTAAACGAAAAACACAAAGTTGTGTATTTGTAAAAAAACAATGAAGTTTTCTTAAAAAATCCTGCTGATCACAGCAGGATTTTTATTTTGGTGCACGAATACATTTTCTAGTGGTGAAAAGTGGGGAGTTGTGGTAACTTAAAGGTAGAAAGTGGGGAAGGTGGGGAAAGCCAATGTTCATGGGGGAATATCAGCACACTGTTGATGAAAAAGGCAGAATGATCATTCCCGCAAAGTTCCGTGATGAACTTGGTGACACATTTGTCCTCACTCGTGGGCTTGATAAATGTATTTTTGGTTATCCTATGAAAGAATGGGAAGCCCTTGAAGAAAAAATGAAAACACTCCCTTTTACAAAGAAAGATGCTCGTGCTTTCACCAGATTCTTTTTCTCAGGTGCGACGGAATGTCAATTGGACAAGCAAGGCAGAGTAAACATTGCTGGGACGCTTAGACAATATGCTGAACTAGAGAAGGAATGCGTTGTGATTGGAGTTTCAAACAGGTTAGAGATTTGGAGTAAACCGGTTTGGGAAGACTACTTCAATGCCTCAGAAGAATCTTTTTCTGAGATTGCAGAAAGCATGATGGATTTTGATATGTAAAAGGTTAATATGCAGTGAAGGTTAAGGTGTAAACATGTTTGAACATATTACAGTATTAAAAGAAGAAGCAGTCGATGCACTAAACATTAAAGAAGATGGCATTTACGTAGACTGTACACTTGGTGGCGGAGGTCACTCTAAAGCGATACTCGACCAGTTGAGTACAGGGCATCTTTATGCATTTGACCAGGATCAATGGGCGATCGATAATGCGAAAACGGTGTTGGCTGGCTATGAAGATAAGCTCACGGTTGTAGAACGTAATTTCAGTTATATAAAAGAAGCCCTTTTAGATCTTGGAGTAGAAAAAGTAGACGGCATTCTTTTTGATCTTGGTGTTTCATCTCCACAGCTTGATAAAGGAGAACGGGGGTTCAGCTATCAGTTCGATGCAAAGCTCGATATGAGGATGGATCAATCTTCTGATCTAACGGCGTACGAAGTGGTGAATGAGTGGGAATATGAACGTCTCGTATCCATATTTTTTAAATTTGGAGAAGAAAAATTCTCGAAACAAATCGCTCGAAAGATTGAAAAAGCCAGAGAGCAAAAGCCAATCGAGACGACGTTCGAACTCGTGGAAATTATTAAGGATGCGATTCCTGCTCCTGCGAGAAGGAAAGGGGGACACCCTGCTAAGCGAATATTTCAAGCGATCAGAATCGCTGTGAACGATGAGCTTAAGGTGTTTGAGAAAGCTTTGATCGATGGGATGTCGATCTTAAACCCAGGTGGACGGATCAGTGTGATCACCTTCCATTCACTCGAAGACAGGATATGCAAGACCACGATGAAAGAAGCGGCTTCAGGGCCAGAGTTACCTCCAGGCATGCCGATCATTCCGGATGAGTACCAACCTGAAATGAAGCTGATTACAAGAAAGCCGATCATTCCTTCTGAAGAAGAGCAGGAAGGGAATCGACGTGCACGCTCAGCCAAGCTTAGAATTGCAGAGAAAATATAGATTAAAAAAGATAAATAAAACTTACAGAAAGTGTTAGGGGGAAAAGAATGAGTAACCTGGCGTATAAGTATCAACAGCAGCATTCACAAAAAGAACAAGTTGAAGTACAAAAGAAAGCAGTTTATATTCAACGTGGTAGAATCACGAAAGGAGAAAAGCTGCTCTGGATGATGCTTAGTATTGCAGTTGTAGCAGCTTCGATCATCATGATTTCCAATTATGCTTCTATCTATAATATCAATACGAGTATTCAACAGATTGAAGCGAAGCAGCAGGCTCAAATGAAACAAAATGAAGAGCTTCAGGTGAAAGTGACAGAATTAAGTGCACCAGATCGAATTATTGATATTGCTGAAGAAAAACTCGGCATGCAACTGAATGATCAAAACGTAGAAGTGATCAACAGAGGATCATAAATTCGGAGGTTTGCACTGAAATGAAGGAAACAAATAAGAACCCACATATTAATCGAGGAGCAGGGATACTGATGGCACTTTTCGTCCTGCTCTTTTTTGCTTTTATTGGACGATTTTTCTATATTGAATGGACTCAAGCGGTATCTGGAGAAAATGGTGAAAAGGTCGACTTAACTGAACTTGGGAAAGAAAAATGGACAAAAAGTAAAATTCTTCACGCTGATCGCGGAACGATCTATGATCGGACTGGTGAGAAAGCACTCGCTATGGATATTCCCTCATTCACACTTCGAGCAATCTTAAGTGAAGGCTATGAAGAACACGTGGAAGATGTTGATAAAACAGCGAAAGAACTTGCTGGGGTCCTCGATATGAGTGAAAGTGAGATTAAAGAGAGGCTATCAAAAGAAGGGCTCTTTCAAGTCGAGTTCGGATCAGAGGGAAAAGACCTTAGTTTGTCCGAGAAAGAACAAATCGAAGAGCTTGATCTTCCAGGCATCGGGTTTATCCCATCAAAAACAAGGTTATATCCAAATGATGAGTTCGCATCTCATGTATTAGGGTTCACGAATGAAAATGATGATGGCACTCAAGAGGGTCTGCTCGGTCTTGAGAAACAATTAAACAAGTATCTTCTACCTCAAGAAGGAAAAGAGACGTATCAAACGGATCGAAAAGGGTACAAGCTTCCGTATGGGAACGACCACATTTCTCCTTCAAAAAGAGGCAACGATGTTTATTTAACGATCGACGAAAAAATCCAATTGTTTGTTGAAAGAGCGATGGATGATGTGCAAGAAAACTATAATCCCGAACGTATGACCGCAATTGTAGCAGATCCAGACACAGGTAAGATACTTGCCTTAGGAACGAGACCTACGTTTGATCCTAACCTAAAGAATATAAAAGATTATACGAATATGGCTATTTCGCCATTCGAACCTGGGTCTACGATGAAAGTATTCACTCTTGCAGCAGCGATTGAGGAAGGCGTCTACAATGGAGATGAACTCTATCAATCTGGTAGATACGCAGTTCCTGGAGGTACGGTTCCCGACCACAACTATGGAAAAGGTTGGGGTAAGATTAGTTTTGATGAAGGTGTTCAGAAATCATCAAACGTTGCCATGTCCATTCTCGTAAAGGAGAAACTTGGATATGATACGTACAGAGACTACCTTTCAAAATTTGCTTTTGATAAGAAAACGGGAGTAGATCTACCTGGAGAAGGGTCTTCAAGAATCATCTATGGTGGGGACTTAGAAAGAATTTCGACAGGTTTTGGTCAGGGTTCAACGATAACACCGATCCAACAGATTCAAGCTGCCACTGCAGTTGCTAACGGTGGGAAGATGATGAAGCCATATGTAATCGAAAAAATCGTAGATCCTGACTCGAAGGACGTTAAACTTAATCACGAACCAGAAGTAGCGGGTGAGCCGATTTCTAGTGAAACAGCAAAGAAAACAAGAGACATCCTTCGCACAGTCGTAACGGAGGGTACAGGTACTCCTTATGATATCGAAGGGTATTCGATCGCTGGTAAAACAGGTACTGCTCAAATCTCGCAAGGTGCAAAAGGGTATATGAGTGGATATGGAAACAATATCTTCTCATTTCTAGGAATGGCTCCTGCTGAGGATCCTGAACTTCTCGTGTACGTAGCAGTCGATCGACCAGATCTTGAATATCCTGAATTAGGGAGCGACCCAGTTGCGACAGTGTTTAATACAGTGATGAAGAATAGTCTTCAGTATTTAAACATCGATCCGTTAGAAGAAGCTGAAGGACAAGGGTCTGAAGAATCGGATGATGTTAGGAAAATCGAAGACTTCACTGGAGAAGATAGTGAGAAAGTTGAAAAAGACCTTAAAGCGCAAGGCTTCAACGTTACCGTACTCGGAGGTTCAGGGAAGGTCGTAAAACAATCTCCTCATCCTGAATCAGAAGTTCTTGAAGGTGAGCGAATCCTGTTACGTACGGATGGAAAAGTAACGATGCCAGAAATAACCGGGTGGTCACTAACAGATGTGATGAAACTTGTTGAGCTTATGGAACTTAAACCGAACATTATGGGTGCTGGCTACGTAGCAAAGCAAGGAATAGCGAAAGGAGCTGCGGTTAAAGAAGGTGATTATCTCGTTGCTGAGCTTAAGAAACCATCACCTCCTCCTGAAGGTGAAGAAGAGGAAGAGCCAGAGGAAGAGATAACGGACTAGCAGGTCTATTAGACTAATCAATGACATATAGTGAAACGAGCATAATCAGGGAGGATGAGCTTATGCGCGTTTCCAATGTCACTGTACGTAGAAGGTTAGTAGTCGCACTACTCGTAGGTTTGTTTATATTTGCTGTGATCGTAACAAGACTCGGCTACGTTCAACTGGTCATGGGCAGCTGGCTCAGTGAAAAAGCGAAAGACTCTTGGAGCAGAAACATCCCGTTCGAGCCGAATAGAGGAGAAATACTCGACCGAAACGGTGTTCCATTAGCTACGAATATAAGTGCGCCGTCCGTGCTGATCGTGCCGAGGCAGGTGCAAAATCCGGCTTCCACTGCGGAAGCAATCGCAGCATCATTGAATACGAGTAAAGAGAAAGTGTACGAAACGATTACTCAAAAACAATCGATGGTATGGATTCGACCAGAAGGCAAGAAGATGACGAATGAAAAGGCGAATGAGATTCGTAAGATGAACTTACCTGGTGTTTATATTGCTGAAGACAATAAGAGGCATTATCCCAACGGTGCTTTTTTATCACACGTACTTGGGTTTAGTGGTATTGATAATCAGGGACTTACAGGAATTGAACTCTACTATGATGAAGAATTGAGTGGTCAGCAGGGGCAGGTCGAATATTATGCGGATGCCAAAGGTAAGAGAATGCCTTCGCTTGCTGATGACTACACAAAGCCGATCGATGGATTGGATTTGCGTTTGACGATCGATTCTAAAGTGCAAACAATCATTGAACGAGAACTAGATATCGCCGAGGCAACCTATAATCCTGATGGTGCTGTTGCAATCGCGATGAATCCGAACACAGGTGAAATTCTTGGGATGTCCTCAAGGCCGGACTTCGACCCGGAAAATTTTCAAGATTTCTCACCAGACATATGGAACCAGAACAAACCTGTTTGGAGCACATATGAACCCGGATCAACGTTTAAGATCATCACACTTGCAGCCGCGTTAGAAGAGGGCAAGGTCGATCTAGAGAAGGATCATTTTCATGATCCAGGCAGTATTGAAGTAGCGGGTCGAAAGCTAAAGTGCTGGAAAAGTGGGGGACACGGAAGTCAAACGTTTTTAGAAGGTGTGCAGAACTCTTGTAACCCAGGTTTCGTGATGCTCGGAGAACGACTTGGTAAAGAAAAACTATTTTCATATATTCACAAGTTTGGATTCGGTGAGAAAACAGGGATCGATTTACAAGGTGAAGCAAGTGGAATCCTTTTTGACGTAGAAAATGTAGGCCCATTAGAACTTGCGACGACAGCTTTTGGTCAAGGAGTTTCGGTTACACCTATTCAACAGGTAACAGCAGTGTCAGCAGCAGTTAATGGGGGAACATTATACGAACCTTATATCGCAAAAGAATGGATCGATCCTGATACTGGTGCTGTAATCAGTAAGAATACGCCACAGGTCAAGCGTCAGGTAATCTCAGAAGAAACATCTAAAGAAGTAAGGCACGCTCTTGAAACCGTAGTAGCTCTTGGAACAGGTAAGAACGCATTTGTGGAAGGATATAGGGTTGGTGGAAAAACCGGTACGGCTCAGAAGGCTAAAAATGGTGCATATTTAAAAAACAACCACATCGTATCGTTTATCGGAATTGCCCCAGCTGATGATCCACAAATCGTCGTCTATACAGCGATCGATAATCCAAAAGATACACTTCAATTCGGTGGGGTAGTAGCCGCACCAATTGTTGGAAATATCATAAATGATAGTTTGACGGTTATGGATGTTCCGAAAAGGGAAGATCAAATTGAGAAAGAGAAAACGTGGTTAGACGAAGAGACGATCGAGATGCCAAATCTTGTAGGGATGACTTCTGAAGAAATCAGGGAAGCAATGTACAATTTGAAGATTGAAGCGAGTGGTGAGGGAGACACGGTTATTGCACAAGCACCTGATCCAGGTGTAAAATTACCTGCAGGCTCTGAAATCAGACTTTATATGGGTGACAAATAGCCACTCTGTGAGTACAATAAGTATGAAACAAGCCAAGGCATATGCTCTTGGCTTGTTTTCTGAAAAAGTCAGCAAACTAGAAAGGTGATCAAAGATGAGATTAGATGATCTACTTCATGCACTATTTACATATAAAAAGCTCGGAAGTGAAAATCCTGAAATTACGTCTGTAGAAAGCGACAATCGTACGGTGACTGAAGGAAGTCTCTTCGTATGTATTCCTGGATATACGGTAGATGGTCATGATTTTGCAGAAGATGCTGTAAAGAAGGGGGCAGCTGCCATTGTCGCGCAAAAAGAAATGAAGCTTTCTGTCCCTGTAATCGTAGTAAAGGACACACATCGCGCATTAGCAGAACTAGCTAATCATTACTATCAAAATCCTACTCAAGCATTTAACTTGATCGGAGTAACAGGAACGAATGGAAAAACGACCGTTTCACATTTAATCGAGAAGGTTCATCGTGATCAGAATCAAAAAACAGGATTGATCGGTACGATCAATATTAAAATTGGTGATGAAGAGTTTGAAACAAAAAACACGACTCCAGAACCCCTTCTTTTGCAAAAGCAATTTGCTAACATGAGAGATCATGGAGTCAAGACAGCTGTGATGGAGGTATCCTCTCATGCGTTGACGCTTGGAAGAGTTCGTGGCTGCGACTATGATATTGCTGTGTTCACAAACTTAACGCAAGATCACTTAGATTATCATGGGACGATGGAGGAATATCGCCAGGCGAAGGGTCTTTTATTCTCTCAATTAGGCAATACATATGATACGGGTAAAAAGAAAGTAGCCATATTGAATGCCGATGATCCTGCTAGCCTAGAATATGAAAAAATGACGTCTGCTCATATCTTTACTTACGGTATCGATCAAGAAGCAGATGTTAAAGCGGTGGATATTTCATTCTCAGCAACAGGGACTGAATTTCAACTCATCACGCATGAAGGAGTTAAAGAAGTTAATATAAAACTTACAGGCAAGTTTAGTGTGTATAATGCGCTAGCTGCGATTGCTGCTTGTCATGCTGCTGGTATTTCGTTAGATGATACCTTGAAGAGTCTAGGTGAAATTCAAGGAGTTCCAGGTCGCTTCGAGTTGGTAGATGAAGGTCAGAACTTCCCAGTGATCGTAGATTATGCTCACACACCTGATAGTCTAGAAAATGTACTAACGACAGTTAAGGAAATGGCGAAAGGAAACGTCTATGCTGTTGTTGGGTGTGGAGGGGATAGAGATCGAACAAAACGCCCTCTCATGGCTAAGATTGCGACAAAGGTTGCTGACACGACCGTTCTGACTTCTGATAACCCAAGAAGTGAAGATCCAGAACGAATATTAGACGATATGGTCGACGGTGTAGATGGACACTACGTAAGAATAACTGACAGGGCAGAAGCGATCGCTTATGCAATCGATCATGCAACCGAAGGAGACGTTGTATTGATCGCTGGAAAAGGTCATGAAACGTATCAAATTATTGGAGAGCATGTTTATGATTTTGATGATCGTGAAGTAGCACGTCAGGCAATAAAGGGGAAGAAAGCATGAAATTTCGTTCAACGTTATTAAGCGATTTTGCAAGAGCATCGCTCGATAAAGAGCTACAGTTTGACGGTATTGCAACAGATACTCGAAAGGATTGCACGAACAAACTGTTTGTCCCGATTGTAGGAGAAGTATACGATGGACATCGCTTCATCGATAAAGCAATCGAGAGCGGTGCTACAGGGACGCTATGGGATG
Organism: Alkalihalobacillus sp. CinArs1; assembly: GCF_947387515.1. Lineage (GTDB taxonomy): Bacteria > Bacillota > Bacilli > Bacillales > Guptibacillaceae > Guptibacillus. The sequence goes on from NZ_CANDOB010000002.1 coordinate 1,125,281, forward strand.
ACTCTAAGCCATTTCCTAAAGATTTAGAGAATCAGATCGTTGTCTACTATGTGAGCGACACCACTGAAGGGTTACAAAACTTAGCAAAAGCTGTATTGAATGCTCACAAACCCTATGTGGTAGGAGTAACCGGCAGCAATGGTAAAACAACTGTTAAGGATATGTTAGAAGCGGTTCTTAGCCCAAACTATAAAACATATAAAACGCAGGGGAATTTAAATAACCACTGGGGACTTCCTATGACGATCCTTTCGATGCCTGAAGATACTGATGTACTTATTTTAGAAATGGGTATGAGTTCAAGAGGGGAAATCTCACTTTTATCTTCAATCGCACGTCCTGATGTGGCCGTTATCACCAACATTGGTGAGTCACATCTTCTTCAACTTGGAAGTCGAGAAAACATCGCGAAAGCTAAGATGGAAATCGTCGATGGATTAAAAGAAAACGGCTCTCTTATCATCGATGGAGATGAACCATTATTAGCTCCTGTTAAAAGCCGTGCAATTTCTTGTGGGTATGAAGACGGTAACGATTTTCAGATAAGTGAAGTCTCTCAACTTGATAAAGGCTTTGCGTTTTGCCTTTCGGAAGAAGATAAACCGTTCGAAATACGTTTGTTAGGGAAGCATAATATAAAGAATGCGCTCTTTAGTATTGCTGCTGCAAGAAAGCTAGGTGTAGAGGACGACGCGATCAGGTCATCGCTTTCCAACTTGAAACTAACAGGCATGAGGCTCGAGACGTATGAAACTAGCAACGGAGCATTGGTTATTAATGATGCATATAACGCAAGTCCAACGTCTATGAAAGCTGCGGTCAATACACTAATCGAGTTAGAAGGATATAAAAAGAAGATTGCGGTATTAGGAGACATGTATGAGCTAGGTAATCAAGAAGAACAGCTCCATCGAGACATCGCAACTGCGATAAAAAATCCGATAACAGAAGTCGTTACTGTTGGTGAAAAAGGTAAATGGATCTATGAAGAGATGAAAACGAATGAAGCAGTAAGTGTTCCTGCTGTTTCCTTTGCCACGAAAGAAGAGGCTTCATCATATTTAAAGGACCGCCTTGATAAAGAGACAGCAGTTCTATTAAAAGCTTCGAGAGGCCTCGGGCTTGAAACGATTATAAAGGCAAAAGGGAAGTAATTTTTTAAGGAGGCAGGACATTGATTGAACGTTTATTAATTTTTAGTTTATTAACATCATTTATCATTGCAGTACTGGTCTCTCCAGTATTCATTCCATTCTTAAGGAGACTGAAATTCGGTCAGAGTATACGAGACGAAGGGCCGAAGTCTCACCAGAAAAAGTCAGGTACCCCAACGATGGGCGGACTTATTATCATTCTTGCAATCATTATTGGTACAGTAGCGATCGCGTTGAAGTACGATGAGATCTCTATGGAGATCTGGCTGTTGCTCTTCGTGACCGTCGGATATGCTTTGATTGGATTCTTAGATGACTTTATCAAGGTTGTTAAGAAACGAAACCTTGGTTTAACTTCAAAACAAAAGCTGCTTGGTCAAGTTTTCATCGCGATTCTTGTTTATTTTGGATTACGTACGATTGGATTTGACACAGCTATCCACGTTCCAGGAACAGAGTTGAGCTTTGACCTTGGCATCGGTTATGTTGTACTTCTTTTCGTTATGCTAGTCGGTGCTTCGAATGCCGTAAACTTAACAGACGGTCTAGATGGACTCGTTGCAGGAACATCAGCCATTGCGTTTGGAGCATTCGCGATTCTAGCGGCAGCTACATATATGTACGATGTAGCGATCTTCTCTGTAAGTGTTGTCGGTGCGGTACTTGGATTTCTAGTCTTCAATGCACATCCGGCAAAAGTGTTCATGGGTGATACTGGGTCTCTAGCATTAGGTGGTGCGCTAGCAGCTGTTGCGATTATGACGAAGCTCGAGTTACTTTTAGTTGTAATCGGTGGGGTATTCGTAATCGAGACCTTATCGGTCATCATTCAGGTAGCTTCATTTAAAACGACCGGTAACCGTGTGTTTAAGATGAGTCCTCTTCATCATCACTACGAACTTTCTGGTTGGACAGAATGGCGCGTAGTTGCAACATTCTGGACTGTTGGATTAATTTGTGCAGCGTTAGGAATTTATCTAGAGGTGTGGTTGTAATGAAGAACAAAGATTTTTACAATGGTCGTTCAGTATTAGTGATGGGGATTGCGAAAAGTGGGTTTGCTGCAGCAAAACTACTTCGCTCCCTTGGCGCTAATGTAGTGGTAAATGATCGAGAAGAAGTATCAAAAAACCCACAAGCACTGGAACTTAGTGAGGATGGGTTTACCGTAGTTGGAGGAGGACATCCGCTTTCATTGCTTGATGGCACTGAATTAATCGTAAAAAACCCTGGGATTCCATATCATAACCCACTTTTGCAGGAAGCTGAAAAACAAGGCATTCCAATCATTACTGAGGTAGAGGTGGCTGGAAAGATCTCTGAAGCACCTTTCATCGCAATAACGGGTTCGAACGGGAAAACGACGACGACGACGTTGATCGGTGAGTTGCTCAGTGGGACGAGCTCAAATCCAATCGTTGCTGGTAATATTGGGACAGTTGTCTGCGAAGTTGCAGCGAAAGCAACGCCAGATCAAACGCTCGTAACAGAGCTTTCTAGTTTCCAGCTTCAAGGTACGGAGGAATTTCATCCACACATCTCAGTTCTCCTGAATATTTATGAAGCTCATCTTGATTACCATGGTTCTAAAGAAGCCTATGCAAATGCAAAAGCTCGTATATTTGCTAATCAGAAAGAAGAAGATTACGCCGTATACAATGCTGACGATCCTCTCGTAACAGAATTTGCTCGCGCTTCAAATGCTACGTTAATTCCGTTTTCTGCAACTAAGCAGGTCGACGGTGTTACGATCGTCGATGGTTTTATCATGTTTAAAGGTGAGAAAGTAATCGAGATCGCTGATCTTTCAATGAAACAAAATATAGAAAATACGCTAGCTGCGATTGCAGTTGCAAAACTATCTGGGGTTTCGAATGAAAAGATTTATGAAGAACTTACGAATTTTCATGGCGTTAAACACCGTTTACAGTTCGTTGGAGAAGTAAAAGGTCGAAAGTTCTTCAACGATTCTAAAGCAACGAACTCCATCGCAACAAAAAAAGCACTGGATTCGTTCCAACAACCGGTAGTCTTGTTAGCGGGGGGACTCGATAGAGGAAATGATTTCGATGATCTTATTCCATATTTTCAAGAAAAAGTGAAACATCTCATAACTTTTGGCGAAACAGCACCAAAACTTCAAGATACTGCAAACAAAGCAGGATTGAAGAACGTAACAGTTGTCGATAATGTAGAAAAAGCTGTTCCTACAGCTTTCAATCTTTCAACAGATGGTGAAGTGATTTTATTGTCACCTGCATGTGCAAGTTGGGATCAATATAAAACGTTTGAAGAGCGTGGAGACATTTTTATTGACGCAATGCATAAACTCTAATGAAAGGTTGTCATGCTTATCCGAGAAGGGTGGGTAAATCGACGATAACGGGGTGTGGACTCATTGCCGAAAACAAAATCAACGCCAGACCTGATCTTTTTAACTGTGACACTTGCTCTGTTAGCAATCGGATTGGTAATGGTCTATAGTGCGAGTGCAGTATGGGCTTCTTATAAATTCGATGACGCCTTCTTCTTCGCAAAAAGACAGCTTCTTTTTGCAGGGGTTGGAGTCATTGCAATGTTCTTCGTAATGAATGTGGAATATTGGACGTGGAGAACGTGGTCGAAGTTAGGAATTATCATCTGCTTCTTTCTTTTAATACTTGTCCTGATCCCAGGGGTGGGATTAGTAAGAGGTGGAGCGAGAAGCTGGTTGGGTGTTGGTGCGTTTTCGATCCAACCCTCAGAGTTTACAAAGTTAGCGATGATTGCGTTTCTAGCGAAATACCTTTCAGAAAATCAGAAACGCATCACATCATTTAAAAAAGGACTCGTGCCATCACTAGGTCTTGTACTAGTAGCATTTGCGATGATCATGCTTCAGCCTGATCTCGGTACAGGTGCCGTTATGGTCGGTACCTGTGTCGTCATGATCTTCATTTCAGGTGCGAAGATTTCACATTTTGCATGGTTAGGGGTACTCGGGATAGCCGGCTTCATAGGGTTGATTCTCTCAGCACCTTATCGAATCGCTCGTATCACCTCTTACCTCGACCCGTGGAGTGATCCGCTCGGTAGCGGATTTCAAATTATTCAATCCCTCTATGCGATCGGACCAGGAGGATTGATGGGTCTTGGTCTAGGGCAAAGTAGACAAAAGTTTTATTATTTACCGGAACCTCAAACAGATTTCATATTTGCTATTCTGTCAGAGGAGCTTGGTTTTATTGGTGGAAGCTTCGTGATCTTATTGTTTGCGCTTCTCCTTTGGAGAGGGATCCGAATTGCACTTAGAGCACCTGACTTGTTTGGTAGCCTACTCGCTGTTGGGATTATCGGGATGGTGGCAATTCAAGTGATGATCAACATCGGAGTAGTAACTGGCTTAATGCCTGTTACGGGAATCACGCTTCCTTTTCTAAGCTATGGTGGATCCTCATTGACGCTTATGTTAGTAGCGATGGGAGTCTTGTTGAATATCAGCCGGTATGCAAAGTTTTAGATGTTAAAACAAGTTGAAATGACGCATAGAAGGTTTTCCTTAATCGTTCGGAAAGTTTTACTTCATATATACTAGTAGGAGTGAATCCCTGCTTGACTCCAGTGGTTCAAAGGGCGTTCGCCGACAGGAGCAAGAGGGATTCAAACTTCTTCGGCGTAGGTATTGCAAAAGTTTATGTTTTTCAATTAGCTAAGACGCTCCAATTGATGGAGCGTTTTTATATTGAAATTCTTTTTTTACTTAACAAAAGGCTAATTTAGTCGATATTTGACTTAGAAAACATTTTTCATGACTGAATAAAAAGCCCTAAAAATATGCTATAATGGTGAAAATAAGCAGTATTTCTTTATCATGCCGTGCGGTTGCCATGATATGAAATTGAGCACTTTGAAGAATTACATTTCAAGACGGGGGCAAAAGGATGGAAGATCGTAAAGTAGTAACGATAGAAGATCGGATTCCGACATTAAAAGCGCAGCGTAAACAGCGTGCAAACAGAAGACTGATCGTCTATTTATCAATCTTCTTCTTTTTAATTTTGTTGATTATTTACTTCCAATCTTCTCTGAGCCATATTCGTACGATACAAGTTTCAGGTAATCATTTTATCGCTACGAAAGAGATTGAGAAGTTGAGTGGTCTTGATCAAAGTGTTAGCTTTTGGAACATCAACAAAAAAGAAGTAGCATCCCAAATCGAAAGTTCAAAAGAAATAGCAAATGCAGACGTTACAAGACAATTTCCTGCTACGGTTAACATTGAAGTAACTGAGAATGAACGAGTAGCCTATCTGAAAAAAGGCACTAACTATTTTCCGATACTTCAGACCGGAACGATCCTCGATGCTTTAGGAAAGGGAGATACCCCTGTCAATGCACCGATTCTACTTCAATGGGATGAAAGTACAGAGCTGTCAGAGATGGCAGGAGAGTTAACAAAAGTAAAAATGAGTGTGATCAACCGAATTTCAGAGATTCACTACGAACCAAAAGAAAATAATGCATTCAACCTCACGTTATTTATGAGTGATGGGTATGAAGTTCGGACGAGCATCAGAAGTTTTGCAGAACGAATAAACAATTACCCATTGATCGTTAAGGAACTTAAGGACAAACCAAAAGGCGTTCTATTTTTAAATGAAGGAAGCTGGCTTGAACCTTATGAAACAGTCGTTGAAGAAAAATCCGAATCATAAGCGAGAAATTACCTATGAGTATCTTCCTAATGGACAAGGATGAGCTTTTTTGTACGAACCTTTATGATTCAGAGAATTTTACTTCTCTAGTATCCTAGAAAAGGCGAATTGAACCTTTTTGTATGGAGCTCAATCCTTGTCTTTTCTACATGTTCTACTTGGTGTAGACTTATACGTATGTTCTTTCTGTAAAGTAACAAAAGACTTAGAAACTACCAAATTTATTTTTTGAGTAAAACGACTAAAAAAACTTATAAAATATTGGTCAAAAGAAGGGAAATTAACGGTTTTGTGGAATAGTGTCCTTATATCGCATTCTTATGGCGATCAGTACCTTTCTGTTAAAAAGAGGTTTACTAACAGAAAAAAATGTGAATATAAAGGTGTTGGAGGTTTATTCGACCCTATTATAGAGAATTTACAAATACCTGAAATAGGTAGCAATTCGAAGGAGGTGCCAGGAGAATGAACAGCAACGAAGTATATGTGAGTCTAGACATCGGTACATCCAATGTGAAAGTGATCATTGGCCAGATGACAAACGATTCATTGAATATCCTTGGAGTAGGTAGTGCACCATCCGATGGAATTCGTAAAGGATCGATTGTGGATATAGATGAAACTGTTCGTTCAATTAAACAGGCAGTAGAAAATGCAGAAAGAATGGTAGGTTTATCGATTCGCTCCGTTATCGTTGGAATTAATGGAAATCATGTTCAGCTTCAGCCATGTCATGGAGTAGTGGCTGTTTCAAGTGAGGACCGTGAGATTCATGACGAAGACGTCGCGAGAGTAATTGATGCAGCACAGGTAGTCTCTATACCTCCTGAGCGTGAGATCATCGATGTGATCCCAGGTCAATTTGTGGTGGATGGGTTAGATGGCATCACAGATCCTAGAGGGATGATCGGTGTTCGTCTTGAAATGGAAGGCACGATTATTACAGGTTCTAAAACCGTATTACATAATTTATTGAGATGTGTTGAGAAAGCAGGCCTTGAAATTGCTGATATTTGTCTTCAGCCGCTAGCATGTGGTGCGATGGCTCTCTCTAAGGACGAAAAAAACCTAGGGGTGGCACTTGTGAACATGGGAGCAGGTTCGACGACAATTTCTATATTTGAAGAGGGTTCTCTCAAAGCGACTTCCGTTCTTCCTATCGGTGGAGATAACGTAACGAAAGACATTTCGATTGGTTTAAGAACAACGACTGAAGAAGCTGAACGGATCAAGATCAAGCATGGTAATGCCTTTGTTGATCTTGCTTCTGAAGAAGAGGCATTTACAGTGTCTACGATTGGAAGTTCAGCAGAACAAGAATTTAATCAGTTCGAATTGGCACATATTATAGAACCTCGTATTGAAGAGATGTTAGAATTGATAGAAGACGAGATTAGGCGTTTGGGAATACGCGAATTGCCTGGTGGATTTGTTCTTACCGGAGGAATGGTAGGAATGGATGGTATACTCGAGCTTGCAAGAGACGTACTCCAACATAATGTACGCGTTGCAGTTCCTGACTATATTGGAGTTCGTGAACCTCAATATACAACTGGCATTGGTCTAATCCAATTTACGTACAAAAACGTAAAGATTCAGGGCAAAGAAGTTGCAGCTTCGTTAAACCCTGAGGATGAAGTGAAGCCCAAGCGTAAAAGCAAACCTGAACCTCAGTCGGGGGAAAAGTCTTCTCCAGGAATGAAAGAAAAAGTTAAGAACTTCTTTAATTTATTTGTTGAATAAAGGGCATTACAAGATTAGGAGGACCTGAGATGTTAGAGTTTGATATGAATATGGAACAATTAGCACAAATAAAAGTAATCGGTGTCGGCGGTGGCGGAAGCAATGCTGTTAACCGAATGATTGAAAATGGAGTTCAAGGTGTAGAATTCATTGCTGTCAATACGGATGCACAGGCATTGAACCTTGCGAAAGCAGAAGTGAAAATGCAAATTGGTGGCAAATTGACTAGAGGTCTTGGTGCAGGTGCCAATCCTGAGATCGGTAAAAAAGCAGCTGAAGAAAGCAAAGAGCAGATCGAAGAAGCACTTCGTGGAGCAGATATGGTCTTCGTAACAGCTGGTATGGGAGGCGGAACTGGAACTGGAGCAGCTCCGGTCATTGCTGAGATCGCTAAAGAACTCGGCGCTCTAACTGTTGGGGTCGTTACGCGTCCATTTACATTTGAAGGCCGAAAGCGTTCAACTCAAGCGGTATCTGGAATTGCGATGCTAAAAGAAAAGGTCGATACGTTGATCGTTATTCCTAACGACCGTCTACTTGAAATCGTTGACAAAAACACACCGATGCTAGAAGCGTTCCGTGAAGCGGATAACGTACTTCGCCAAGGTGTACAAGGTATTTCAGACTTAATCGCTGTACCAGGTCTTATTAACCTTGACTTTGCAGACGTGAAAACGATCATGACTGAAAGAGGATCTGCATTGATGGGAATCGGAATCGCAACAGGTGAGAACCGTGCTTCTGAAGCTGCGAAAAAAGCGATTTCTAGTCCGTTGCTTGAAACGTCAATCGATGGCGCTAAAGGTGTTCTTATGAACATTACAGGTGGATCTAACCTGAGTCTTTATGAAGTAAACGAAGCAGCTGATATCGTTTCTTCAGCTTCAGATGAAAATGTGAACATGATTTTCGGTTCAGTAATTAACGAAGAACTTAAAGACGAAATCCTTGTAACAGTGATCGCGACTGGATTCGACGAGAACGAAAACAAGAAAAAATCTGTTCCTCGCCCTTCTACTCAGTCTAAACAGGGTGCACCAATTCAGCAGCCGAAACAAGAAGAGGAAGAAGTACAGCAACCAGAACCTTCAAAGTTTGGTTCTCGCGTAGAGGAATCTAACGATACACTAGATATTCCTACTTTCTTGCGTAACCGTAAGCGCAGAAGATAATTGTTTTAAAACCAGCTCATACTTGAGCTGGTTTTTTTATTGGTTTTGAAAGCGGTTTAATATTCCGTTTCTAAACGCGAAACTTCGCTTTTCGTGATGTCCAGCTGCGTTTCGCAGAAACTACAAGATTTCGCTCTTTCAATTGAACACAAAGAACGTGTTCTATTGAAAGCGCTCCAATCTTTCCGTTTCTAAACGCGAAACTTCGCTTTTCGGATGTCCAGCTGGGACTCGCAGAAACTACGAAATTTCGCTCTTTCAAATGAACACAAAAAGCGTGTTCACATGAAAGCGCTCCAATTTCTCCGTTTCTAAACGCTCGTCTACGCTTTTCGTGGTGTCCAGCTACGTTTCGCAGACACTGCGTCATTTCGCTCTTACAAATGAACACAAAGACCGTGTTCTTTTGTAAGCGCTCCAATGACTTCGTGTCTAAACGCGAAACTTTGCTTTTCTTTAAATATTTCAAATTTTTCTGTAAAGGTGGTTGTGTTTGTGAAGGATGACACGTATAATGTCCCTTATATAAAAACAAACGTCCTTTTCAGGAGGACATAAGGGAGTGGAGAATATGAAGGAGAGCGTATCTGTAGGACTGTTAGGACTTGGGACTGTTGGTAGTGGAGTGGTACATATGATTGAATCCCATCAGGAGGAGCTTCAACAGCGCGTTGGTTGTGTGGTGAAGGTAGGAAAGGTTCTCGTTCGAGATATTGAGAAAAACAGAGGGGTCGATGTTAACGAGGAGTTGTTAACACAGGATCCAGATGAAGTGATCAATAATCCTGAAGTAGATGTAGTGATCGAAGTAATGGGTGGTATCGACCAAGCGAAAGAGTATATCCTTGCTTCGTTAAAAAATAAAAAACATGTTGTAACAGCCAACAAGGATTTAATGGCTTTACATGGAAGAGAGTTATTAACGGCTGCGGTTGAAAATGAAAGTGACCTCTTCTATGAAGCTAGTGTTGCAGGTGGGATTCCAATTCTTAGAAGTTTAGTAGAAGGTCTATCCTCTGATCGAATCACAAAGCTGATGGGGATTGTGAACGGCACGACAAACTATATCCTCACAAAAATGACTAAAAACAATGTGCCGTATGAAAGTGTATTAAAAGAAGCACAGGATCTAGGCTTTGCTGAGGCTGACCCAACTGCTGACGTGGAAGGGCTAGATGCAGCTCGGAAAGTCGTCATCCTCGGAACACTCGGGTTTTCGATGAAAGTAGGATTAGATGACGTCAAGATTAAAGGGATCACTGAAGTTGATGCTGAAGATATTTCTTATAGTAAAAAACTAGGGTATACTATCAAACTACTTTCGATCGCAAGTTCAGAAAACGGATCGATCGAACTTTCTGTTCAGCCAACTCTATTGCCATCGCGCCATCCGCTTGCTTCTGTAAATGATGAGTACAATGCTGTTTATGTGTATGGAGAGGCAGTCGGAGAAACGATGTTCTATGGTCCTGGTGCAGGTCAACTACCAACAGCTACAGCGGTTGTATCTGACCTAGTCGCCGTTATCAAAAACATGCGTCTTGGAGTAAATGGTAAGAGTGTCATTCTTCCTCAACATGAACGTAAGCTGAAGAAAGATGATGAAATTAAGAGCAAATACTTCATCAGATTGTTTGTAAAAGATGAAGCTGGAGCATTTTCAAAGATTTCACACTTATTTAAGGACCATGGAATCAGTCTTGAAAAGTTAATCCAAGAACCAGTGATTAATAATGGAACTGCAGAGCTCGTCATCATCACTCATGAAACGAATCATCAAGCATTCGAAGACGTTCATAGTCAACTCAATGATTTAGATGTGGTGGTCGAGGTGAAAAGCAGGTATCGAGTGGAGGGAATGTGATGTCAGTCTGGAACGGGTTGTTAAAACACTATGAGAATTTTTTACCGATTACTGAAGATACTCCTGCACTAAGTTTAAATGAGGGGAATACCCCTCTACTTAAATTAAATACGCTGTCAGAAGAGCTTGGAATTTCTCTACACGTAAAGATTGAAGGAGCGAACCCAACAGGATCGTTTAAAGATAGAGGTATGGTAATGGCAGTAGCAAAAGCGAAGGAAGAAGGTAGCGATGCAATCATTTGTGCTTCGACGGGGAATACTGCAGCAGCTGCTGCTGCGTACGGAGCAAGAGCTGGCTTACGTTGCATCATCGTTATTCCAAAAGGAAAGGTCGCATTAGGAAAATTAGCGCAGGCTATGATTTACGGTGCAGAAATCTTTGAAATCGATGGGAATTTTGATGAAGCGCTTCGTATGGTTCGTTCGATTGCAGAGACTGAACCGATCACTCTCGTTAATTCAGTGAATCCATATCGCTTGGAAGGACAAAAGACAGCCGCTTTTGAAGTATGTGATCAACTTGGAAAATCCCCTGATGTGCTAGCGATTCCAGTAGGAAACGCTGGAAACATCTCAGCTTATTGGAAAGGATTTAAAGAGTATCTTTCAGATGAGAAAAAGCCTCAGATGAGAGGATTTGAAGCAGAGGGTTCTGCAGCCATCGTCAAAAAGAAAATAATACAAAACCCAGAAACAATCGCTACTGCGATCAGGATTGGAAACCCAGCCAGCTGGCAGTTAGCGGAAGACGCTGTCGTAGAATCCGGTGGTAAAATCGACAGCGTTACAGATGAAGAGATCTTAAATGCTTATCAGCTTCTTGCAAAAAAAGAAGGAGTGTTTGCAGAACCAGCATCATGTGCTTCAATCGCCGGAGTTTTGAAACAAGTGGCTTCAAATGAAATACAAGAAGGAAGCACAGTCGTTGCTGTTTTAACAGGAAACGGACTAAAAGATCCGTCAACAGCTATGGATACTGTTCTCGTCAAGCCGCGGGTGGTTGCTGCTGATAAAGGAAGTTTTCTCGAGGAGTTAAAGGGATGTGTTAGTCATTGAAACAACCTGTCTCATTAAAAATTCCAGGAAGTACTTCAAATCTTGGCCCGGGGTTTGATTCGATCGGTCTTGCGATAAATCGTTATCTTCATGTAAAGTTCGAACCTTCGTCTGAGTGGGCTTTTTACTACATCGGTTTTCAAGAAACGTTTCCTCAAGGTAAGGAAAACTTGGTTTACAAAGTGATCGAATCGATCGCAGTGTCGGTACAGAAAACCCCTGAACCGCAACGCGTAACGATGACGAGTGAATTACCCCTTGAACGAGGACTTGGAAGTAGCGCGGCAGCAATCGTAGCTGGCGTGGAAATTGCAGACATCACGATGGGGCTTGCGCTTACTTCTAAGGAAAAAGTAAGGTATGCTGCTGAGTTTGAAGGGCATGCGGATAATGTCGCTGCTTCCATATATGGAGGGCTTGTCATCGCATCAGGACTTGGTGACCTTGATTCTGTCGTTCAAAACGTTGAAAATGTTGAATTCGTTGCCTTAATACCAGAACGAAAATTAAAAACAACTGACTCACGCTCTGTTCTTCCAAAGAGTCTGACCTTTGAAGAAGCAGTCAAAGCGAGTAGTGTTGCAAATGTCTTTACAGCAGCTGCAGTGAGCAATAATTGGCAACAAGCAGGAGCTTTGATGAATGAAGATTTATTTCATCAACCATACAGAAAACATTTTGTCCCAGATCTTGAACGTGTTCAGCGTTTAGCTGTCGATTGGGGAGCTTATGGTGCAGCCTTGAGTGGCGCGGGTCCAACTTTGTTAATCTTTACACCAATAGGGACAGCTAAGAAACTAAAAGCAGTAATGGAAGCGAATTTAACGGGATATGATTGCGTAGAGCTTTTCCCTACGAACACAGGAGTACAGCGAATGAATGATGTTTTGCAAAGGTGATCGTACTTTAGTCGTCCAGTGATGGACGGCTTTTTTTGCGCTAAGGGTGACAAAAATAGTGATAATTATGCAAAATAACCTCGGTATTCGCGGCACGATTTGACAGTCTTTCAATCCAAACTAGTCTATACTAGAATTCAAATTCGATAGGGAGGAGCCAGCAGGTGGCTGTATATCTGGACGTAATATGGCTGTTGAACGTTTGCTTTGACTACATGCTATTGATGCTTACCAGTTTGCTGCTTAAGCGTCATGTTCGTAAAAGACGACTTGCTGCTGGCGCTCTATTCGCTTCGTTATATGTCATTTTTCTTTTTATTCCTGGGTTGGAGTTTATGGTCCATCCGATTGTGAAATTATTTTATTCGTTTATCATCGTAAGCATAACGTTTGGGTTTACAAGGTTTCGAAGCTTCATTCAAAGTTGGCTGCTGTTCTATTTTGTCACGTTTATGATCGGTGGAGGCATGCTTGGTGCGCACTATTTTTTAAAACAGGAAGTAGGTGTTTATAACGGAGCGATCGCTACACAGGGGAGTGGATTTGGAGATCCTGTCAGCTGGGTGTTTGTGCTCGTTGGTTTTCCATCCGTATGGTTTTTTTCTAAGAAAAGGTTAGGTGATATCGAGGCGAAAAAAATTCACTATGACCAAATAGCCAGCGTTAAAATCATGATCGATGATGTGATCGTGACTGCACCAGCACTTATCGACAGTGGGAATCAACTAAAGGATCCATTATCAGGAGCTCCCGTCATGATTCTCGATATGACCATCCATGCAAACCATTTTTCAGAGAACTTTCTTAAAAAAGCAAAAAATGTAACTGACTTTCAAAGTGAGGGAGAGGTGGACAGGTGGGAGCATCGGCTTAGAATCGTTCCATTTCGAGCCGTCGGACAAGATCATCAATTTTTATGTGCGATAAAGCCTGACGCAGTGGAAATTTCAACGAATGAAGAAACGATCGTTGTCAAAAAAGTACTAGTAGGGCTCAGTTTCCAGTCATTATCAGGGGAGAAAGAGTACAGTTGCATCCTTCATCCCAAAATGCTAGCTGAAAAGGCAAATGCTTCTTAAAGATAAGAAACAAACAGATTGAGGAGGTTTACTGCATGGGCAAATTAAAGATAAAAGTTGTACTCTGGTGGCAGAGAATCTTAATCAAACTCGGAATTAAACCTGACGAAATCTATTACATAGGAGGAAGTGAAGCACTTCCGCCTCCTTTGACGAAAGAAGAAGAAGCCCATCTTTTGATTAAATTGCCTGGTGGTGATAAGGCTGCACGATCGATTTTAATCGAAAGAAACTTGCGCCTCGTTGTTTATATCGCACGTAAGTTTGAAAACACAGGGATTAATATTGAAGACTTGATCAGTATCGGAACGATCGGGCTGATCAAAGCTGTCAACACATTCAATCCTGAAAAGAAAATCAAGCTAGCAACATATGCTTCTAGGTGTATTGAAAATGAGATCTTGATGTTTCTGCGTCGTAATAACAAAATTCGTTCGGAGGTTTCATTCGATGAACCTCTTAATGTCGATTGGGATGGAAACGAACTGCTCTTATCTGATGTATTGGGAACTGATGAAGATATCATCACGAAAGGAATCGACGCACGAGTAGACCGGAAATTGCTTGTGAAAGCTCTTGAAACATTGAACCCTCGAGAAAAGCAGATCATGGAACTAAGGTTCGGTCTTGCAGGCGATGAAGAGAAAACACAGAAAGATGTTGCTGATCTTCTCGGTATTTCTCAATCTTACATCTCCAGGCTAGAAAAGCGTATCATCAAAAGGCTTCGAAAAGAATTCAACAAGATGGTCTAACATTCTTAAAATGATAAATGCATAATTTTCCCACTCTCGGAGATACTTTACTTTGACAGCATCTCCGATGAGGAGGGAAAGAGTTGACACGAAACAAAGTCGAGATTTGTGGAGTAGATACATCCAAACTTCCGGTTCTGAAAAATGAAAAGATGAGAGTTCTTTTCAAACAGATGCAGGAAGGTGATATTTCTGCAAGAGAAGAGCTAGTAAATGGAAATTTACGTCTCGTTTTGAGCGTCATTCAACGGTTTAACAATCGTGGTGAATACGTTGATGATCTCTTTCAGGTCGGATGTATTGGTCTTATGAAATCCATTGATAACTTCGATTTATCGCAAAACGTGAAATTCTCAACTTACGCAGTGCCGATGATTATCGGTGAAATACGACGATATCTCAGGGACAACAACCCGATCAGGGTTTCAAGATCGCTTCGAGATATTGCCTATAAATCCCTCCAGATCAGGGACAAATTGATGACGAAAAACTCCAAAGAGCCGAATCCAACTGAGATTGCAAAGGAACTCGGTGTAACGAAGGAAGAGGTTGTCTTCGCTCTTGATGCCATTCAAGACCCTGTCTCGTTATTTGAGCCGATTTACAATGATGGTGGAGATCCGATTTTCGTAATGGATCAAATTAGCGATGATAAGCAGAAGGACTTTCATTGGCTAGAAGACATCGCATTAAAAGAAGCAATGATGAGACTGAATCAACGGGAGAACATGATTCTTCAAATGCGTTTCTTTCAAGGGAAGACGCAGATGGAAGTAGCAGATGAGATCGGAATTTCTCAAGCTCAAGTATCACGGCTTGAAAAGGCAGCAATCCAGCAAATGAATAAAAATATACAAAGTTAGAACGAGACCTGTTAAACAGGTCTTTTCTATTGCCCACTTTTCATATAATAAAATGGAAAGGTGGAGGTGTGATGATAAAAATCTCTGAATTTCAAGTTAAGGATGTTGTAAATGTATCGAACGGAAAAAAACTTGGACATATAGCCGATCTAGAAATAAACTTGACGACAGGTAAAATCGAAGCGATCGTTATCCCGGGTCAAGGAAAAATGATGGGTTTTTTTGCGCGTGAGAGTGATCTCGTGATTCCTTGGCGCAACATCGTAAAAATAGGTTCCGATGTTATATTAGTTAAATATTACGATTCATCAGATTCAGAATCTTTCCAAAAAGAGTCATGAGTAGCCAATATCTCACAATCTATATCCCTTCTTCTCAACATATTATGATAAAATAGAGTGTAAACTTGTATAGAAATGAAGGGATATAGCTGTGGGAAACGAACTGTTTTTAGATACTTCTGACATGACTACTTTGGCACTTCATTTCGGAAGAGATGGAGGTCAAGTCAAAGCTGGGTTTTCGACTCGGTTGAACGGTGTAAGTAAAGATCCGTTCGCTAGTCTAAACCTCGGTTATCATGTGCCTGACCATCCAGTAGATGTGTTGACTAATAGAAAAATACTTAGTAAGGCGATAGGCACACCGCTCGAGAATTGGGTAGTTGCAGAGCAAATCCATGGGAATGATATTGCTCACATTACTGCGAATGATTTAGGGCGCGGAACGCTTGATCATGAATCCGCAATACGTGGTATGGACGGTATGTATACGGATGAAAAAGGTTTGATGTTGGCAGCACTGTATGCTGATTGTGTACCCGTATATTTTTACTCCCCTTCCGCGAAAAGGGTTGGAATAGCCCACGCAGGCTGGAAAGGAACAACGAAAGATATTGCTGGAGAGATGATTCAAAGGTGGCAAGATGATGGTATCGACCCTAAAGATATCGTAACTGCAATAGGGCCATCGATCGGAAAATGCTGTTATGAAGTTGATGACAGGGTGATCGAAAACGTAATCGAGGTGGCATCCGATTCTGAACAATTCTTCACACATAACGAAGGTACGTATCAGCTGGATTTAAAAGCTGTGAATAAACACTTGTTGTTAAAAGCAGGCGTATTAGAAGACAACATTCTTGTGAGTGACTATTGTACAAGCTGCAGTGACCTGTTTTTCTCTCATCGAAGCGAGCATGGCAAAACTGGAAGAATGATGGGTTACATTGGTCTTGAGGAGGTTTAACAGGAAAGTGGAAGTAAAGACGAAATTAGAAGAAATCATTTCTAACATCGAAGCCGCTTCACATCGATCGAATCGAAATTCAGAAGATGTGAACGTGATCGCAGTTACGAAATACGTTAGTGTAGAGCGTGCGAAAGAAGCAGTCGAAGCTGGTATCACTCATCTTGGGGAAAATCGTCAAGAAGGCTTGGTGGAAAAAGTCGCAGCATTTGAACACCAGCCTGTATGGCATTTCATCGGCACGTTGCAATCACGTAAAGTCAAGGATGTCATCGATCACGTAGATTACATTCATTCCCTCGATCGACGCTCTCTTGCAAAAGAGATCAATAAGAGAGCAACAAAGAAAGTGAAATGCTTTGTACAAGTCAATGTTTCTGGAGAAGAATCGAAACATGGTTTAGCGGTTGAACAAGTCATGCCGTTCGTAGAGTCTCTAGAAAACTATCCAAATATTGAAGTAGTAGGTTTGATGACGATGGCACCTCATATTAAGGATCCTGACGAAATCAGATTTGTCTTTAAAAAGCTTAGAGAACTTAGAACGAGCATCCAGGAGCGTTCGTTTGATTACGCGCCATGTAAAGAGCTTTCGATGGGGATGTCAAATGATTATGAGATTGCTGTTGAAGAAGGTGCAACGTTTGTTCGTATCGGATCGTCACTTGTTGGTTAATATCAAAACTAACTCTCCCGGAGGTGCAGGGAATGGGAATTAAAACAAAGTTTAAGCAGTTCTTTGAACTCGATGATGAACAAATCGAGTTCGAGGATGATGTTCATACGACGTATGCTGAGGATGATGAGATGGAGAATTCTAGGGTGAGTCGGAACCATAATAAACAGAAACAGACGAATCAATCCAATCAAAATGTTGTGAGTCTTCAAAGTATCCACAAGAACTCTAGAGTTGTACTTGTTGAACCTAGAGTGTATGCTGAAGCTCAGGATATTGCTGATCATATAAAAAACCGAAAATCTGTCGTAATGAATCTGCAACAGATTCCACATGACCAAGCGAAGAGAATCGTTGATTTCTTGAGTGGTACGGTTTATGCTCTTGGCGGTGATATTCAGAAACTCGGTCCCGACACGTTCATGTGTACTCCGGATAATGTTGAAATCTCCGGCAATATTACCGATGAAATATTTGAAGACTAGCTTCTAAGGAAGGTGAAGAATTTGGAAATTGCTTATTTATTAGCACAAGCTTTACGGATTTACTCATGGATATTAATCATTTATATCTTCATGTCTTGGATTCCAAATGCTAGAGAATCCTCTATTGGACAAATGATTGCAAGAATTGCAGAACCTTATCTTGCGCCGTTTCGTAAAATCATCCCGCCTATCGGTGGAATGTTAGATATTTCTCCTATCGTAGCTATTTTTGCACTACAGTTTGCGCAGTATGGAATCGTTGCTCTCTTTGGAATGATCCTTTAATTCCATGTCGATATACGAACACTATCGTCCTGAAGAAAGAACGTTTGTTGATCGTGTGTTAGAGTGGCAAGGGGAAGTAGAAGACAGATACTCTCCGAAACTCACTGATTTCCTAGATCCACGAGAGCAGGATATCGTTACACAAGTAATTGGAAATCATCCCGATGTGAGCGTATCTTTTTCAGGAGGCGTGGACGGAGCAGAACGGCAGCGTGCACTGCTTCTTCCACCTTATATAACAGCAACAGCTGAAGATTATGACATAGCTGCATTAGACATTACATATCCCTCAAAATTCGTTACATTATCGCACCCAGATCTTCTCGGTGCGCTGATGGGACTTGGATTAAAGCGGGAAAAGTTTGGTGATATTTTTGTGCAGGATGGACTTGCACAGCTTATCGTAGCTAAAGAAGTAGCGGATTATATTAAGATGAATCTAACTCAAGCTGGTAAAGCTTCGATCACGCCAGAGGTGATTTCACCATCACAGATCAACGTTCCTCCTATAAGGTGGGAGGAACAATCGGGTACCGTTAGTAGCCTTCGCCTCGATGCTGTATTAGCAGAGATATACAATCTATCTAGGTCAAAGGTATCTCCTATGATCGAACATGAGCGTGCTAAACTTAATTGGAAAGTCGTCGATCAACCCGCAACCGAAGTAAAAGCGGGAGATTACTTATCCCTAAGGGGTTCGGGGAGAAGTAAGGTGAATTCGATCGACGGTAAAACAAAGAAAGAAAAATGGCGAATCACGTATAGTAAAAGAAAATAATTTGACAGATTTAGAAGGATTGCCCGTAGAGATTGTCGAATTACGAGTTGGGACATAAAAGAGAGTAAACCGGAGGTGGCTGAATTGCCTTTAACACCATTAGATATTCATAACAAAGAATTTACTCGCGGATTCCGCGGTTATGATGAAGATGAGGTAAATGAGTTTTTAGATCAAGTCATTAAAGATTACGAAACTGTTATCAGAGAAAAGAAAGAGCTAAATGAGAGAGTAAAGATCCTAGAAGAAAGACTAGGACACTTCTCAAACCTTGAGGAAACATTGAACAAATCGATTCTTGTCGCTCAAGAAACGGCTGAAGAAGTAAAGCAGAGTGCAACGAAAGAATCCCGTTTGATCCTAAAAGAAGCGGAAAAGAACGCTGACCGCATCATCAATGATTCGTTAGCTAAAGCGAGAAAGATCTCACTCGAAAATGAAGAATTGAAAAAGCAAGCTTCCGTTTACCGCACACGTTTCCGTATGCTTGTCGAAGCGCAGCTCGAGATGCTGACGAATGAAGACTGGGACGGGCTGGCTGCTCGTTTTGATGAAGAAGAAGAGCATATTCAAGAAAACGCATAAGGTAAACTTTTAACATTTATTTCGCATTTTCTTGACTTATTAAAATTGAATACACTATACTTTTGATATACTTTAATGGAAGTTGGTCCTACAATTGGATTAACATCTTCAATCAAAAGCACATAGACATAAGAAATGGTCTAAGCTGTTTCTTACAAAATAATGATTAAGAACGACTGCGATGGGAAGAGTAACTGGTTACACTTAACAAAGCGAGCTGGGGTTGGTGTGAGCCTGGCGTTAAGCAACCGGTGAAGATCACCCCTGAGTCCCGAGCTGAACATAAAGTAAGCCCCGGCGTATCATTCACGTTACGAATGCAAAGTGAGCACATTGTGTGCTTAAGTTGGGTGGTACCACGGGAAAACCTTCTCGTCCCTATAGGGATGAGAAGGTTTTTTTATGTTATTAAGGAAATGCAGCGTACGATATTGAAGGAGGAAGGACATGAGCTTTAAAGAAACACTATTGATGCCAAAAACGAAGTTCCCAATGCGCGGTAATCTGCCAAACAAAGAACCTGATATGCAAAAAGAATGGGAAGAAAACAACCTTTATGAGAAAGTACAGGAAAGAACGAAGGATCGTCCTCTTTTTGTACTGCATGATGGCCCTCCATACGCAAATGGAGACATCCATATCGGTCACGCAGAAAACAAAGTATTGAAAGACATGATTGTTCGTTACAAATCCATGAACGGATTTCATGCACCGTATGTTCCAGGTTGGGATACTCACGGTCTTCCGATCGAGCAAGCACTTACGAAAAAAGGTGTGGATCGAAAGAAGTTAACAGTAGCTGAATTCCGTAAGAAGTGTGAAGAATATGCGCTAAAGCAAGTTGATCGTCAGCGTGAGCAGTTCAAACGCCTTGGCGTTCGCGGAGACTGGGATAACCCTTATATCACACTGAACAAAGGGTACGAAGCGCAGCAGATCAAAGTGTTTGGCGAAATGGCGAAGCGTGGATATATCTACAAAGATAAGAAAACTGTTTACTGGTCTCCTACTTCAGAATCAGCGCTAGCTGAAGCTGAAATCGAATACCAGGACAAACGCTCTCCATCCATCTATGTTGCTTTCCAAGTTAAGGATGGAAAAGGCGTACTAAACGGAGATGAGAAGTTCATCATCTGGACAACGACCCCTTGGACAATTCCTTCAAACCTTGGGATCGCACTCAATGCTTCATTTGAGTATAGTGTTGTTGAAGCTGATGGAAGCAAGTACATCGTCGCTACAGAATTAGTTGACCAACTTAAAGAAGAGTTTGAATGGAATACAGTGAATGAACTAAATCGCGTAAAAGGAAGCGAGCTTGAATACGTTACAGCACAGCATCCTCTATATGATCGTGAGTCCCTTGTCATTCTTGGTGATCATGTCACGCTTGATGCTGGTACTGGTTGCGTTCATACAGCACCTGGACACGGTGAAGATGATTATGCAATCGGAAGAAAATACAAGCTCGATATCTTGTGCCCAGTAGATGAGAAGGGTGTTTTCACGAATGAAGCGCCAGGTTTTGAAGGCTTGTTCTATGATAAAGCAAACAAGCCGATCACTGAAAAGCTTGAAGAAGCTGGAGCTCTAGTAAAGCTTTCATTCTTCACACACTCCTATCCACACGACTGGCGTACGAAGAAGCCAATTATCTTCCGTGCAACTGAGCAGTGGTTTGCTTCAATCAAGCAGTTCCGACCTGAACTTCTGCAAGCTGTTGCGGATGTAGAATGGTTCCCGACTTGGGGAGAGCTTCGTCTTCACAACATGGTGAAAGACCGTGAAGATTGGTGTATTTCTCGCCAGCGCGCATGGGGTGTTCCGATCCCAGTCTTTTACGGTGAGAACGATGAGCCGATCTTAACAGACGAAACGATCGAGCATGTCTCAGAGCTATTCCGTCAGCACGGTTCAAACATCTGGTTTGAATGGGATGCGAAAGAGCTATTACCAGAAGGGTTTACGTCTGAACACAGCCCGAATGGTACGTTCCGTAAAGAAATGGACATTATGGACGTTTGGTTTGATTCTGGTTCTTCCCATCAAGCAGTGCTTGAAGAGCGCAGCGACCTTGCGCGACCAGCAGATTTATATCTAGAAGGATCTGACCAGTACAGAGGCTGGTTCAACTCTTCTCTTTCTACTTCTGTCGCAGTAACTGGTAAAGCACCTTACAAAGCAGTGCTGAGTCACGGGTTTGTTCTTGACGGAGAAGGTAAAAAGATGAGTAAATCACTTGGAAACGTAATGGTTCCAAACGACGTGATGAAGCAGCTCGGTGCAGACATCTTACGTTTATGGGTATCTTCTGCTGACTATCAGGCTGATGTTCGTGTCTCAAATGAGATTCTCAAGCAAGTAGCAGAAGTGTATAGAAAGATCCGTAACACGTTTAGGTTTATGCTCGGAAACCTAGAAGGCTTTGATCCAGCTCTGAACAGTGTTTCCTATGAAAACCTTAGTGAGCTCGATCAATACATGCTCGTGAAGTTGAATAACGTTGTGACGAAAGTAAAGAAAGCATATGATGAGTATCAGTTCTTAACGGTTTACAATACCATTCATAACTTCTTTACTACAGAGATGAGCTCATTCTATCTTGATATCGCGAAAGATACGCTATATATCGAGCACGAAGACCATCCGAAGCGCCGAGCGATTCAAACGGTTCTTTATCAAACGGCTGTTGCATTGACGAAGCTACTATCACCGATCATCCCACATACTGCTGAAGAAGTATGGCAGTTTGTACCGGGTGAAAAAGAAGAGTACGTTCAGCTTTCTGACATGCCTGAAGTGAAGAACTTCGAAGGAACTTCTGAACTTGAAAGCAAGTGGGATCATGTGATGGACCTACGTGATGAAGTTCTAAAGGCACTAGAAGAAGCACGTAACGAAAAGAAAATCGGGAAGTCCTTAACGGCTCAGCTTCATATCTATGCGGATGGTGAAGCGAAAGAACTTCTTGATGGCATCGATAACCTCGATAAGCTCTTGATCGTTTCTGCAGCATCCGTTGCAGGAAGTAAATCTGAAGCTCCATCAGAAGCAAAGAATTACGAAGAGCTAGCGATCATGGTTTCCCCTGCAGAAGGCGAAACGTGTGAACGTTGCTGGAGAGTAACAGAGACTGTAGGACAAGATGAAACGTATCCTACTCTTTGCGTAGATTGTGCTGAAACTGTAAAAAATCATTATTAATAGTAAAAAGCGCTTTGCTGAATGCAAAGCGCTTGATTTATTTATGAACAGTTATTTGAGCTACCACGTTACTTTTAAATGAATTTATTCATGAGCAAAGG
The DNA here is from genome assembly GCF_947387515.1 of Alkalihalobacillus sp. CinArs1. GTDB lineage: Bacteria > Bacillota > Bacilli > Bacillales > Guptibacillaceae > Guptibacillus. Next base: position 1,147,924 of record NZ_CANDOB010000002.1, read on the forward strand.
GCTTATGGTTCCTGCTCAGATTCACAGAAATGGCGGTCAGCTCAAATTATACTCCAGCTACTGTTATTGCGTTCCCGATACCCTGAGCACTTTGCACCATGCAAAGCGTTTACGGTTAACGTTCACATTGTACAGGAATGAATCCTGTGCTAAACTTTCATAGGAAGTATCATTCGATCGGGGGAGCGCACGTGTGGAAATATTTAATAGCCATTGGCATAGTTATACTAGATCAATGGACCAAATGGCTTGTTGTTAAAAATATGGAATATGGAGAGTCGATCAAACTCATCAACGACTTTCTCTATCTGACTTCACATCGAAATAGAGGAGCTGCGTTTGGCATCCTTCAAGGTCAGATGATTTTCTTTTACATTATTACGGTTATTGTGATTGTCGCTGTTTTATACTATATGAATCAATATAAACACAGCAAGTTCGTCAGTGTTACCCTTGCTTTAATATTAGGCGGTGCAGTGGGGAACTTTATCGATCGTGTCTTTAGAGGAGAAGTCGTAGATTTTGTTAACACGTATATCTTCTCGTATGACTTTCCGATCTTCAATGTTGCGGATGCTTCACTCGTTGTAGGGGTCATCCTCATCTTTATCGGGACGATATTTGAAAGTAAGCAAGCTGAAGGAGATAAGTAATGGAAAAGTTCGTTTTTACAGTAAGTACTGAAAATAAAGGCCAGCGGATCGATAAAGTGATACCGACATTCGATCAAGACTGGTCTCGTAGCCAGGTTCAAACCTGGATCAAAGAAGAACAAGTTCAGGTGAACGGTGAAGTTGTGAAAGGAAACTACAAAGTTTCGGAGAACGATGAAATCGTTGTGAGCGTCCCTGAACCAGAAACGCTCGAAGTTGTACCTGAAGATCTTGACTTAGATATCGTATATGAAGATCAAGATGTTTTAGTCGTCTACAAGCCTAGAGGAATGGTCGTACATCCTGCACCTGGACATCCAAGCGGAACGCTTGTAAACGGCTTGATGCACCAAGTTCGTGATTTAAGTGGAATCAACGGCGTGATTAGACCAGGGATCGTTCATCGAATCGATAAGGACACTTCTGGATTGCTCATGGTCGCTAAGAATGATCATGCACATGAATCACTCGTTAAGCAGCTTCAAGCGAAAACGGTGAATCGTCGTTATAAAGCCATTGTACACGGGAACATTCAGCACGATGTCGGTACCATCGATGCACCGATCGGTCGAGACAAGCAGGATCGCCAGAAGATGACCGTTACAGATGAGCATAGCCGAGATGCAGTTACGCATTTTAAAGTGTTAGAGCGTTATGATCACTATACTTACGTAGAGTGCCAGCTTGAAACAGGCCGTACTCATCAAATCCGTGTTCATATGAAATACATCGATCATCCTGTAGCAGGGGATCCTAAATATGGACCAAGAAAAAAAACGTTGCCGATCGATGGACAAGCGTTACATGCTGGTGTATTAGGTTTCAAGCACCCTGTGACTGAAGAGTGGCTCGAGTTTTCTCGGGAAGTTCCTGAAGATATGGAAAAGCTGTTAACGCGTTTAAGAAGATAAAAAACGGTTGACAGGTTTTCACGGCTCTGCCATACTACATGTAGACAATATAGCAATCCTTTAACGATGGTCCCGTGAGGCTACAAAGGAAAAACGGCTATGTACGTAACGTGTGTTTCGTATGCCCAAAACCCTTTTGCCTCCATGGCAAAAGGGTTTTTTAGTGACGTTGGACCAAAGCAGTTAAGCTGAAAGGAAGAGACGAATGGAAGATAAGAGGGTTTTACTCGATGATCAAGCGATTCGAAGAGCGTTAACAAGAATTGCTCATGAAATCATTGAACGAAATAAAGGGATTCAACATGCGATGCTCGTTGGGATCAAAACAAGAGGAATCTACTTAGCAGAGCGTTTAGCTGAGCGCATCGAACAAATTGAAGGCTCGAGCATACCGGTAGGAGAAATCGATATTACGATGTACCGTGACGACCTTTCATTAAAACATGAAAATCAAGATCCGAAGATTAAAGGCACAAGTATTGAGAGTGCAGTTACTGATCAAAAAGTCATCCTAGTCGATGATGTTCTTTTCACAGGGCGAACTGTTCGAGCAGCGATGGACGCCTTGATGGATCTAGGCAGACCTTCTCAGATTCAGCTAGCTGTTCTAGTCGATCGAGGCCATAGAGAGCTTCCGATCCGACCGGATTATGTGGGAAAGAATGTTCCAACTTCGAAGGAAGAAATTATTGAGGTTGCACTAACAGAAGTAGATGATTTCGATAGAGTAAGCATTAAACACGCTAAGTAAAAACCAATAACGTGCTCCCTTTAAGGTAGTCCAGAGAGACAGCCAAGGGAGGAGACGCTGTTCGATCAGGACACGCGTGTACCTCCTTGCGGCTAAGCAAGGAGTTTTTTTATACCTCCTTCTAGCCGGGACGCACATCCGAGGAGGAAATAACGATGAAACATGAATTAGGAATCCGAGAAGTACCAAAAACAACAACATGGGTAACTTTAAGCCTTCAGCATTTATTCGCAATGTTCGGTGCTACGATACTCGTCCCGTTCTTAGTAGGACTTGATCCAGCAGTAGCACTCGCATCTAGTGGTCTTGGAACCCTCTCTTATCTACTGATTACGAGGGGGAAGATCCCAGCATATCTAGGATCATCGTTCGCATTCATCGCGCCTATCATTTCAGCCGTATCACTAGGGGGACCTGAAGGGGCGATGATCGGGACGTTCTTCGCTGGTATTGTTTACGGAATCGTAGCCATTGCGATTCGGGCGGCAGGTTTAAACTGGCTTTTGAGACTGCTACCTCCGATCGTCGTTGGTCCTGTCATCATGGTGATTGGTCTTGGCCTTGCAGGTACTGCCATCAGCATGGCGATGAACAATCCTGAAACGGAAGCTTATAGCGGCATTCACTTCACAGTGGCTCTTGTCACGCTTGGTGTTACGATTTTAGCATCGATCTTCCTAAGAGGATTTTTAAGCCTTATTCCAATCTTGATCGGTATCGTTTCAGGATATACGTTCGCTTATTTTGTAGGTCTCGTTGATTTCAGTCCAGTAAGAGAAGCATCGTTTTTCGAGGTGCCAGACTTCATTATTCCTTTCGCAGATTATAACCCAGCACAAGTCTTTTCTTGGGAAATTCTTTTCGTCATGGTTCCGATCGCAACGGTAACGATCGCTGAGCACATCGGTGACCAGATGGTATTAAGTAAAGTAGCGGGACGTAATTTTTTGAAGACACCAGGTCTCCATCGATCGATTCTTGGTGATGGTGTGGCGACGATCATCGCTTCATTGCTAGGCGGGCCACCAAATACAACATATGGTGAAAATATAGGCGTTCTTGCGATCACTCGAGTATTCAGCGTGTTTGTTATCGGAGGAGCTGCAGTACTAGCACTAATCTTCGGCTTTATCGGCAAGGTCTCAGCTCTTATCTCTACCATTCCGACGGCGGTAATGGGTGGCGTTTCGATCTTACTCTTCGGGATCATCGCTTCATCTGGTCTCAGAATGCTGATCGATAACAACATCGATCTAGGTGAGAAACGAAACTTGATCATCTCATCCGTCATCTTGGTCATTGGGGTCGGAGGAGCGTTTATCCAGGTAACGGAAGACTTACAAATCGCAGGAATGGCGCTCGCGACGATCATCGGTATCGTTTTAAACCTTATTCTCCCTGGTGGTACTACACAGGAATCGATTGAGAATATGTTTGAAGAGCAAAATGATCATACAGCTGCATAGTTACATCCTTTAAAAAGGTACAGAGAGACCTAAAAGGGTGAGAAAAAGGCGCGAGATCTATCGCGTCAACTTTCCTACACCCTGAATCTGTTCAGGGTGTTTTTTTGTGAAGTTACTTATGTAGAAAAATAGAGGAGTGATAGGATGAAGCATTTACTCGATATGCAATCGATCGAGCCGGGTGACATCGAAGACCTTCTTCATATGGCAGAACGCTTCCGGTTAGGTAAAGAAACCATAGAGTACCCTACTGTTTTTGTTGCGAATTTGTTCTTTGAACCATCGACGAGAACACGTTTTAGTTTTGAAGTCGCACAGAAGCGACTAGGATGCCACACATTAAACTTTGAAGCTGCGGGCTCGAGCGTGCAAAAAGGTGAGAGCCTGTATGACACGATTAAAACGTTAGAAGCAATAGGCGCAAAAGCAGCTGTAATCCGTCACCCAAAAGAAAGATATTTCGAGTCTTTATTAGAAAGAACATCACTATCGATCATTAATGCTGGAGATGGATGTGGACATCATCCTACACAATCACTACTAGATCTATTGACGATCAAGCAAGAGTTCGGTTCGTTCAGGGGATTGCGAGTTGTTATCGCTGGTGATATCAAGCATAGTCGTGTGGCAAGGTCCAATGCATATGTCTTGACGAGACTTGGTGCCCTCGTCTCATTCTCAGGACCAGAGGCTTGGCGCGATGATTCGATCGGAGCATATCCATACATCACGATGGATGAAGCAGTAAGAGAAGCTGACGTTGTGATGCTCCTTCGAATCCAAAATGAGCGCCATCATCAACAGACGAACGAAAACGCCTCTTATCTCGCTGATCATGGTCTTACAGTAGAGCGTGAAAAGAACATGAAGCGAAACAGCATTATCATGCATCCTGCTCCAGTAAATCGAGGGGTTGAAATCGATACATCATTAGTAGAATGTGACCGCTCACGTATCTTTAAGCAAATGGAGAACGGCGTTTATGTCCGTATGGCTGTCCTTAACCGAGTTCTTCACTCCAATAAGAAAGGAATGTATGTGTAATGATCATAAAAAATGCCTTGCTAGTAAATGAAACTGGTAATCTTGAAAAACGTGACGTTCTTATTTCAGAAGAAGGGAAGATTGAGAGGATATCAGAGTCGATCGAAACTGACCACAATGAGTTCGATGCAAAAGAAATGCTGCTTGTTCCCGGGCTTGTGGATCTGCACGTTCATCTAAGAGAACCTGGTGGTGAGCATAAAGAGACGATCGAAACTGGAACGAAAGCAGCTGCGAAAGGCGGGTTCACAACGATTGCTGCGATGCCGAACACAAGGCCTGTGCCTGACCAAGCATCAACGATGACCGACCTGATGAAGCGAATCGAGAAGGGAAGCGTCCGTGTTCTGCCGTATGGTTCGATCACAGTGAGGCAGCTTGGTGAGGAGTTAACAAACTTTGAAGGCTTACGAGCATCAGGGGCTTTCGCTCTAACTGACGATGGTGTAGGCGTACAAAACGCAAACGTGATGTTGGAAGCAATGAAGCGCGCTGCATCAGCTGGCCTATCGATCGTAGCACACTGTGAAGAAAACACGTTAATAAACAAAGGTAGCGTTCATGAAGGCAAGTTTTCAGAGCAATATGACCTGAATGGCATCCCTTCTGTTTGTGAATCAGTACATATTGCTAGAGATGTGCTCCTCGCAGAAGCAGCAGGAGCGCACTATCACGTGTGTCATATCAGTACGAAAGAGTCTGTCCGCACAGTACGTGACGCGAAGCGAGCAGGCATCCATGTTACTGCAGAAGTAACACCACATCACCTACTACTTTGTGAAGATGATATTCCTGGTCTCGATACGAATTACAAAATGAATCCGCCCCTTCGTTCCAAGGAAGATCAGAAAGCCCTGATCGAAGGACTTTTAGATGGCACGATCGATTTCATTGCAACGGACCATGCGCCTCATGCTGAAGATGAAAAAGCAACATCGATGGAAAAGGCGCCTTTTGGGATCGTAGGACTCGAAACAGCATTTCCGCTTTTATATACGAACTTCGTTAAAAAAGGAACGTTTACGTTAAAACAGCTTGTTGATTGGTTAACCATTAAGCCTGCTGGAGCTTTTGGTCTGCCGCATGGCACTCTTAAAGAAGGGGTGGCTGCAGATATTACGCTGATCGATCTGAATAAAGAAGAGCACATCGACCCTGATACGTTTGTTTCGAAAGGAAGAAATACGCCGTTCAAAGGCTGGAAATGCAAAGGATGGGCTGCGATGACACTTGTTAATGGAAAAAAGGTTTTTGAGAAAGGGAGCGATCACGAATGAAAAGACAGTTGATTCTTGAAGATGGTTCGATCTTTGTTGGCAAAGCGTTTGGAAGTGAAATCGAAAAGAGTGGAGAAGTTGTTTTTAACACTGGCATGACTGGTTATCAGGAAATATTATCTGATCCATCCTACTGTGCTCAAATCGTTACCCTTACGTACCCTCTAATTGGAAACTACGGGATTAACCGGGATGATTTTGAATCGATCAATCCATCCGTACACGGCTTAATCGTAAAAGAAGCAACGAAAGCGCCAAACTATTGGCGAAATGAGATGACGATCGATGAACTTTTAAGGATCAAAGGCATCCCTGGCCTCGAAGGCATCGACACAAGGAAGTTAACAAAACTAATTCGTGCGAACGGAACGATGAAAGGCAAGCTTTGTTCGATGGACGTGGATACGAATAAAATTATTGAAGATTTAAGAAACACACCACTTAAACGGAATCAGGTTGAACAAGTTTCCATTAAAGCACCATATGCAAGTCCTGGCCGAGGATACCGGATCGTTCTTGTCGATTTCGGGATGAAGCATGGCATCCTTCGTGAACTTACGAAGAGAAAATGTGATGTTGTCGTGGTTCCTTACCACACTTCAGCAGAAGAAATCCTAAGGCTGAACCCAGATGGAATCATGCTCAGTAACGGACCTGGAGATCCAAAGGATGTACCTGAAGCGATCCAGATGATCAACGGTGTGCTTGGTAAAATTCCACTGTTCGGAATATGTCTTGGTCACCAGCTATTTGCGCTAGCTTGTGGAGCAGATACTGAAAAAATGAAATTCGGCCATAGAGGTTCAAACCATCCTGTTATGGAGATCAACACAGGAAAAGTTGCGATCACGTCTCAAAATCACGGCTACACGGTTTCCGCTGCTACGCTTGCTCATACAGAACTCGTCGTTACTCATAAAGCCATCAATGACGACACGATCGAAGGCGTGAAGCATAAACAGCATGCTGCTTTTAGTGTGCAGTATCATCCAGAAGCATCACCTGGACCTGAAGATTCAAACGAATTGTTCGATGACTTCATTTCGATGATCACAGCAAATAAGGGGGAAAAAACATATGCCTAAACGTACGGATATTCAAAAGATTCTAGTGATCGGTTCTGGACCGATCGTCATCGGTCAGGCAGCAGAGTTTGATTATGCTGGTACACAAGCTTGTCAGGCATTGAAAGAAGAAGGTTACGAAGTGATACTAGTAAATTCAAATCCAGCTACGATCATGACAGATGCGACGATAGCAGATGAAGTGTACATCGAGCCACTCACATTAGAATTCGTTAGTAAAATTATTAGAAAAGAGCGTCCTGACGCGCTTCTTGCAACGCTTGGGGGACAAACAGGGTTAAACCTAGCAATGGAGTTATCAGAAGCAGGCGTCTTATCCGAATACGATGTCGAACTTTTAGGAACTAGCCTGAATGCGATCCAACAGGCTGAAGATCGTGATCTCTTTAGGGAGTTGATGAGGAAGTTAAACGAGCCTGTTCCTGAAAGTGACATCGTTCATAACCTTGATGAAGCCTATACATTTGTGAAACGAATCGGGTATCCAGTCATCGTTCGACCGGCGTATACGCTTGGCGGCACTGGAGGAGGAATCGTTCATAACGATGAAGAACTCGAAGAAATCGTATCGAGCGGACTGAAGTATAGTCCTGTAACGCAGTGTTTAGTTGAAAAAAGCATCGCTGGCTTTAAAGAAGTTGAGTATGAAGTGATGAGAGATGGTCAGGATCAAGCGATCGTCGTTTGTAATATGGAAAACATCGATCCGGTAGGCATTCATACGGGAGATTCAATCGTTGTCGCTCCGAGTCAAACGCTTTCTGATCGCGACTATCAGATGCTTAGAAACGTAGCCTTAAAAGTGATCCGTGCGCTTCAGATTGAAGGAGGATGTAATATCCAACTAGCTCTTGATCCATATAGCTTTCAATATTACATCATCGAAGTAAACCCTCGGGTTAGTAGATCGTCCGCATTAGCTTCAAAAGCGACAGGTTATCCAATCGCAAAGCTCGCTGCAAAAATCGCTGTCGGCTTGTCTCTTTCAGAGATGAAGAATCCTGTAACAGGAAAAACGTATTCAAGCTTCGAACCAGCGCTCGATTATGTCGTAACAAAAATTCCAAGGTGGCCATTCGATAAGTTTGAAAGTGCAAATCGCCGGCTTGGAACACAGATGAAAGCAACAGGCGAAGTGATGGCGATCGGAAGAACGATCGAAGAATCTCTGTTGAAAGCTGTGCGATCACTTGAATCGAACGTCGATCATCTTTTGATCCCTTCGATGAGTGAGATCAGTGACGATGAAATGGAAGAACGAATCAGACATGCTGATGATGAACGAATCTTTGTAATAGCTGAAGCCCTAAGAAGAGGAAAGACGATACAGGAGATTCACGAATGGAGTGCAATTGACTATTATTTTCTCACCAAGCTAGAAGGAATGATTAAGCTCGAACAGACACTTACAGAAAATAATGGGAGCATTGAGCTGTTACGAGAAGCAAAAGAAAAAGGATTTACAGATAGTTTCATCGCACAATTATGGAATGAAGAAGAAAGAGCGATCTATACGCTACGTATGAGCGAAGGAATCGTACCAGTCTACAAGATGGTTGACACGTGCGCAGGTGAGTTTGAATCTGAAACGCCATACTACTATTCTACTTTTGAAGAAGAAAATGAATCTGCTAAAACATCGAAAGAAAGCGTACTCGTTTTAGGGTCTGGTCCAATCCGAATCGGTCAAGGAATTGAATTTGATTACGCGACCGTTCACAGCGTATGGGCGATCCGTGAAGCGGGATACGAAGCGATTATCATCAACAACAATCCAGAAACCGTATCGACTGACTTTAGTATTTCAGACAAACTGTACTTCGAACCGTTAACTGTTGAAGACGTGATGCACGTAATTGAACTTGAAAAACCAACGGGTGTTATCGTTCAGTTTGGAGGTCAAACAGCGATAAACCTTGCAGATGAGCTTTCTGCGAGGGGCGTTAAGATCTTAGGAACAAAACTAGAAGATATGGATAAAGCAGAGGACAGGGATAAGTTCGAAGTCACCATGAAGACGCTTGACATTCCTCAACCTGAAGGGAAAACAGCCACTTCAGTCGAGGAAGCAGTAGCCGTTGCTTCTACTATTGGATACCCAGTGCTGGTTCGTCCATCTTACGTACTCGGTGGAAGAGCAATGGAGATCGTCTATAAAGAAAGCGAGCTACTTCACTACATGGAGAACGCGGTAAAAGTGAATCCACAGCACCCCGTTTTAATCGACAGGTATTTAATGGGGAAAGAAATCGAAGTTGACGCGATCTCAGACGGTGAAACGGTGTATATACCAGGCATAATGGAACACATTGAACGAGCTGGCATCCATTCTGGTGATTCGATCGCAGTATATCCACCGCAAAGTCTATCAGAAGAAATCAAACAGACGCTAATCGATCAGACGATCAAATTGGCGAGAGGATTAAACATCGTAGGTTTGCTTAATATCCAGTTCGTTATCCAACAAAACAACGTGTATGTTCTCGAAGTGAATCCAAGATCGAGTCGTACGGTGCCATTTTTAAGTAAGATTACAGGTGTACCGATGGCGAACTTAGCAACAAAAGTGATCCTCGGTCAAACGCTAGCACAATTAGGGTATGAAACTGGCTACGGAGAGGAACGAGACGAAGTGTTTGTAAAAGTGCCTGTATTCTCGTTCGCGAAACTTCGACGTGTCGATATCACACTAGGTCCAGAGATGAAATCGACTGGAGAAGTAATGGGGAGAGACGCTACCCTTGAGAAAGCCTTGTATAAAGGACTTGTTGCATCAGGGATGAACATACCGACGCATGGATCTGTCCTGTTTACGATCGCTGATAAAGACAAAGAAGAAGGAGTAGATCTTGTCAAACGATTCCATGCGATCGGCTACCATATTCTCGCAACTGAAGGTACAGCAGACGTTATTCGTGAGCTTGGGATTCCTGTTACGACAGTCAATAAGATCGGAGCAGAAAAACCAAACTTGTTACATGTGATCCGTGAAGGGCAAGCGCAGTTTGTCATCAATACATTAACGCGCGGAAAGCAACCAGCACGTGACGGTTTCAGGATTCGTCGTGAATCTGTTGAGAACGGTGTTGTATGCTTCACATCGTTAGACACTGCAAGAGCATTACTTCGTGTCCTTGAAACGATGACGTTCTCTAGCGTCAGCATGCCTAAATTTCATCAAAAAGAAGTGATTCATTCATGAAACAGTTGAAAACGGAGCTTGTGAACCAGCGGAAGATTGCTGCGTCCATCTATGAAGCAGTCCTCTATCATGAAAGCATCGATGATCAGTTCAAACCAGGTCAATTCGTTCATGTGAAAGCTGGAGCTGGTTCAGATCCGCTATTGAGACGACCGATCAGCATCTGTCACGTTGATCCAGAGGAGCATCTTCTTACGATGATCTACCGTGCTGAAGGAAAGGGAACCAACTTATTAAAGAACGAGGTGCCAGGAGCGGTCATCGATATTCTGGGGCCACTCGGAAATGGATTTCCAGTGGACGAGGTTAAAAGTGGTCAAAAAGCGGTACTTGTAGGTGGTGGTATAGGGGTTCCGCCACTTTACTACCTCTCAGAAAAATTAAGAGAAAGAGGCGTGGCAGTTCATCATGTAAATGGGTTTCAATCGAAAGAAAGTGTTTTTTATGAGAATGAATTTAAGGAGCTAGGGCCTCTCACGATTACGACTGCAGATGGGAGCTACGGAGAAAGTGGGTTTGTTACAAGTCAGCTTGATCTTTCATTCGATTATCTTTTTGCTTGTGGACCATCACCAATGCTTCAAGCTCTTGAAGCATATCGATCTAAAGGCAAGGTGTATTTATCCCTCGAACAAAGGATGGGCTGTGGAATTGGTGCTTGTTTAGCATGCGTGTGTCATGTTCATGGATCAGATCTAGCTTATCGAAAGGTTTGCAGCGATGGACCAGTGTTTGAAGCAGGGGAGGTAGTCTTATGAGTCGATTGACGATCGAGTTACCGGGGCTTTCATTGAAGAACCCCGTGATGCCAGCTTCAGGATGCTTTGGGTTTGGCCGTGAATACAGTAAGTTTTATAATCTTGAGAAACTCGGGGCCATCATGGTGAAGGCAACGACACAAGAACCCAGATTCGGTAACCCAACCCCACGAGTCGCTGAGACATCTTCTGGGATGCTGAATGCGATCGGGCTTCAAAACCCAGGTTTAGATAATGTCTTACAATCTGAACTTCCATGGCTTTCCCAATACGATGTTCCCGTGATCGCGAACGTTGCAGGGTCAACGATCGAAGACTATATCGCCGTATCAGAAAAGATTTCTAAAGCAGAGAACGTCCACGCACTCGAACTCAATATTTCGTGTCCGAATGTGAAAGAAGGAGGATTAGCATTCGGGACAGTCGCTGAGACAGCATATGAGGTGACGAAAGAGGTTAAAAAAGTGTCTCGTGTTCCCGTGTATGTCAAGCTTTCTCCTAATGTTACGGACATTGTATCGATCGCAAAAGCAGTTGAAAAAGCAGGTGCTGACGGACTTACGATGATCAATACGCTGCTCGGAATGAGAATCGATTTAAAAACGGGTAAGCCGATTCTTGCGAATGGAGCTGGTGGACTATCAGGACCTGCAATCAAGCCCGTGGCCATTCGTATGATTCATCAGGTCAGTCAAGAAGTGTCGATTCCGATAATTGGAATGGGAGGTATCCAGTCGGCTGAAGACGTTGTCGAGTACTTCTTAGCTGGCGCAAGCGCAGTAGCAGTCGGGACAGCAAATTTCGTTGATCCTTTCTGTTGCCCTACAATCATTGAAGATCTCCCTCCTTTATTAGACGAACTTGGCGTAAATCACATCAATGAATTAATCGGAAGGAGCTGGAAAAACGAATGGACACTTCAATCATCCTCGCGCTAGACTACTCGAATAAAGAAGAGCTAGAAACGTTTTTAGAAGAATTCAAGCAAGAGCAATTGTTCGTAAAGGTTGGGATGGAAGCCTATTTCAACTATGGACCGAGATTGATCGAGCGTTTGAAAAGTCAGGGTCACAAAATTTTCCTAGACTTAAAATTACATGATATTCCAAATACAGTTTGTAAGTCGATGAAGGTACTAGCTTCGCTCGACGTGGATTTGATCAACGTGCATGCAAGCGGTGGTAGAAAGATGATGCAAGCCGCTATTGAAGGGTTGGAAATGGGTACCCCTTCTGGGAAAAAACGCCCGTTATGTATCGGTGTTACGCAGTTAACGAGTTCATCTGAAGAGATGATCAAAAAACAGCTAAACATCTCTATGAATATGAAAGATAGTGTCGTTTCACTTGCAAAGCTATCGAAAGAAAGCGGACTCGATGGGGTAGTTAGTTCAGCAATGGAAGTACCTGTCATCAAAGAAGCTTGCGGTAAGAGATTTTTGACCGTTACGCCAGGCATCCGATTAGAAGGTGACCTCGCAGGCGACCAGAATCGTGTGTGCACGCCTTCGAAAGCTAAGATGCTAGGAAGTGATTATATTGTTGTGGGTCGGAGTATCACCGGTTCGAAACGGCCTTTAACAACGTATGAGCGTCTAAAAAAAGAATGGGGGAGTCTTCATGAAGTCAATCGCTAAAGCACTATTCGATATTGAAGCTGTAACTTTAAAGCCAAATGATCCGTTTACATGGTCTTCTGGAATGAGATCCCCGATCTATTGTGATAACAGGCTTACATTATCCTTTCCATCTGTTAGAAAGGAGATAGCTGAAGGTCTTGTAAACTTGATTAAAGAACGCTTTAGAGATGTGGACGTGATCGCTGGAACGGCCACTGCAGGAATTCCTCATGCTGCATGGGTGAGCGAGAAGTTAAATCTTCCTATGGTCTATGTGAGAAGCAGTGCGAAGGGGCATGGAAAAGGAAATGTGATCGAAGGAAAAATAACAAAAGGTGAAAAAGTAGTTGTCATCGAAGACCTCATTTCAACAGGAGGAAGTGCGATCGATGCGGCATCACAATTGAAGAATGCGGGAGCTGAGGTGCTAGGTGTTGCTGCAATTTTCACATATGGGATGAAAAAAGGTGAAGAACATTTCTCTCAACATCAAATCGAATGGCACACGTTAACGAATTTCGATGAGTTATTAACATGTGCAACAGAAACAGGTATGATTAAGGAAAGAGAGGTTCAATCACTGCTGAACTGGCGCGACGATCCTTCTTCAGAAGAGTGGATGGAGCAGTTGAAAAATCTCTCCGTTAATTAGTTGGAGGGTCCTTATGAGAAAAATGCAAGGAGAAGAATTCGATTCACTCGTTTCATTCTTCGATGATATGGCACGAACAAAGTGGCTTGGTGAAGTCCATGACGAGTTGAAAGCTGCATCAGGTACATGGAATGATAAATCGGTATTAGATGTAGGGTGCGGTACAGGAAGACTGCTGTTACGCGGTGTCGAAGAAGCATCGTTACTAACAGGAGTGGATCTATCTTCAGAGATGCTGAAAGCAAGTAAACAAAACTTTTTCTTCTTAAATCGGTTGGACAAAACACACTTTTCAGTTGAAGATGCTTGTGACCTTTCATTCGAAAATGATCTGTTCGACATCTCGTTATCGACGTGTGTGATGTTTCTGTTACCAGAGCCTGAAGAAGGAATGAAAGAAATGATTCGGGTTACAAAACCCGGAGGAAAAGTCGTAATGCTGAATCCTTCCCTTCGTATGGACCAGGCTTCTGCTTTTTCATATGCAAAAAAGCATGGAATGAGTGGATTCGAACAAACGTCTCTTCTTAAATGGTCGAACGTTTCTACAAAAAGGCATCGCTATACATCAGAGCAATTGAGCGAAAAGTTACAGACCCTTGGGGCAAAGAAAGTGGATCATATTGAGGTTTTGGATGGATTAGCGATTATTACGGTTGCACATTTATAAAAGTCGAGCAGCTCAGAAAGAGTACAGCACAGTATTCTTTCTGGGCTTTTAATATGAATCAATAGCAGGTCTTAGGGAATTTACAGAGAAGGGTCTCTTGACGTGTTGTAGCGAACTTATCCATATTCTTAAGGGGGATTGTAGTATGGCGACTATTCAAAAGATCATTCCTAACCTGTGGTTCGATTGCGAAGCAGAAGAAGCAGTGACCTTTTATACGAGTATATTCGAACGGTCAGAAGTCCATAAGATTACTCGCTTTATGAAAGCAGGCGAGGAGATTCATAGGAAAGAAGAAGGAAGTGTGATGACGATCGATTTTTCGTTAGATGGACAAAGGTTTGTTGCTCTTAATGGGGGGCCGCACTTTACATTTAACGAGGCGATTTCGTTCATAGTCACATGCGCTACCCAAGAAGAAGTGGACTATTACTGGGATAAGCTGTCTCAAGGTGGGGATGAATCAGCACAGCAATGCGGCTGGTTGAAGGACAAATTTGGGGTTTCGTGGCAGGTCGTACCTGAGCGTTTAACGGACCTATTACATGCAGGTCCTCCTATTGCCGAGAAAGTGATGAAGGAAATGCTAAAAATGAAGAAGATCGATTTGAACGCATTAGAAACGGTTAAAGAACAAAGTCTGTAACCTATAGAAAAGCGTCACGCCAATCGGCGTAACGCTTTTTATTTTTTCATTTTGTATACGAGATCTTCGTCAGGTGTGACATAGAGTGTATTTTGTTGATCGTATGTGACGAAGCCAGGCTTCGCTCCATTTGGTTTCTTTACATGTCGGACTTCCGTATAGTCGACAGGTACAGAGCCAGACTCGCGCGCTTTACTAAAATAAGCTGCAAGGTTCGCTGCTTCTAATAGCGTTTGTTCAGAATAGTCGCTGCTTCGAATCACTACGTGAGATCCAGGGATGTCCTTCGTATGAAGCCACGTCTCGCTCCGTGCTGCAAATTTATTCGTTAAATACTCATTTTGTTTATTGTTTTTTCCTACGAGTATTTCGGTGCCATCCGTCGATTCATAGGTATCTAACTCAGGCTTGGAGCTCTTTTTCTTTTTTTGTTTCCTAGAACGCTTCTTAATATAGCCTTCTTCTTCAAGCTCTTCGCGAATTTCTTCAATATCTCTCGGAGAGGCTGAAGAAAGCTGCTGAAGAAGTTGCTCAAGATATGCGATTTCCTCATGAGCCTTCACGATTTGATCCTCAAGTACTTCGATAGAGTTTTTTGCTTTATTGTACTTTTTAAAGTACTGCTGAGCATTTTCAGAAGGTGATTTTTGAGGATTCAGTTCGATCGTCACCGTGCCGCCTTCTTCATCGTAATAATTTTGGACTTCGACTTCGGCATCTCCACGCTTCACCATATGCATGTTTGCGGTCAAAAGCTCCCCAAGCAGCTGGTATTTATCTGCAGATTTTGCTTCTTGAATCGTTTTTGATAATTTCTTCACTTTCTTCTCGTTCTTTTTCCGCTCATTTGAAAGCAAGCGCTCAAGATCATTCGTTTGTTGCTTTACGCGATCGCGGTCTGCCTTCCCATAATAAAAGCGATCGAGAAGTTCGCTTACTGAGCGGAACGATTTGCTTTCACCATTAAGGTGTGTCAAAGAGACGACTGAAAAATGTTCTTTAGAAGAAAGTACCATCTGTGGCGTGTACTTGTGATCTTCTAGTTCTTCAAATAAAGTACAAAATGCCTTTGGCAGAGTAGATCTTGTTGCTAATCCCGCTCGATGAATCACTTCGTTCGCGATGAGAGGGGAGATTCCTGAAAAGGATTGAACAAGCTGGTTTCCTAACTTTCCAGCGTTAAAGTCGATTCTTTTTAGAAAATCGTCTTCAGTTAAGTTAAACGGTGAGGCTTTGTGTTGTTCTGGTGGAGCTACATAATCCTGCCCAGGCATTACCGTTCTATGTCTGTTAACCGAAGGAGACAGATGTTTGATACTATCCAAAATCATTCCATCTTCATTTAGTAGCATCACATTACTATGTCGTCCCATAATTTCTGCAACGATCGTTCTGGTAGTCATATCCCCAAGATCATTTCTTGCCCTAAAGGTAATATGAAGGATCCTTTCGTTATCGACCTGGTTGATCCGCTCAATAATACTTCCCTCTAGATGTTTTCTTAAAAGCATGCAGAACATCGGAGGTTCTTTTGGGTTCGCATAAGATTCTTTTGTAATATGAACCCGTGAATAAGATGGGTTAGCTGATAATAACAGCTGATGATTCTTCCCTCCTGAACGCACCACGAGGATGAGATCGGTCGAATAGGGCTGATAGATTTTTGTTACTCTACCACCTTTTAATACTTCATTTGTTTCATGCGCTACGGCTCTTGTAACCATACCGTCAAAAGACATACTGTTCACCTACATTTCTATCGATAGACATCTTGTATAGTATAGCATTTTTTGTAGCTTGTCTGAATATAGATGGACTATTAGAGTGACATTGTGCAGGATCGGAGTGTTGAACATGAGCTGGTATAACATGACAGAACCAGAGGTGGCTGAAGAACTAGAAACGAATGTTGAAACGGGCATCACCACCGAGGATGCGGCTGAAAGACAAAAAGTGTTCGGACTTAATGAGCTAGAAGAGGCAGAGCGGCCATCGGTCGTGTTACTGTTTCTATCGCAGTTCAAAGACTTCATGGTCGTCGTCTTGCTTGCAGCAACATTAATTTCAGGCCTTCTCGGTGAATACCTCGATGCCATTGCGATTATCCTCATTATCTTGGTCAATGGGATACTCGGTTTTGTGCAGGAAAGAAAAGCTGAAAAATCGTTACAGGCATTAAAACAGCTATCGTCTCCACACATGAAAGTGCTGCGTGATTCTTCGTGGGTGTCGATACCAGCACGGGATGCCGTAGTAGGTGATATCGTACGAATTGAGAGCGGTGACCGAATTGGAGCAGATCTTCGCATCATTCAATGCCAAGAGCTTCAGATCGAAGAGTCAGCATTAACGGGTGAATCGGTTCCTTCTAATAAACATCCTGAGCCAATACGTGAGGAAGGGGCAGGCCCTGGTGATCAACTGAATATGGGGTTCATGGGAACGCTAGTAACAAAGGGAAAAGGCATCGGAATCGTTACAGCTACAGGTATGAATACGGAGATGGGCAAGATCGCTCACTTAATTCAAACTGCGGATACGCTTGAAACCCCGTTGCAGCACCGTTTGGAGCAACTTGGGAAAATATTAATTGCCGCAGCACTATTTTTAACCGCGATCGTTGTATTACTAGGTATTTTTCAAGGACGAGATGTCTATGACATGTTCCTTGCAGGAGTATCGTTAGCCGTCGCAGCAATCCCAGAAGGTCTTCCGGCAATTGTTACGATCGCATTAGCGATCGGCATGCAAAAGATGATTAAACGGAGAGCGATCGTTCGAAAACTCCCATCGGTTGAAACGCTTGGATGCGCAACAGTTATCTGTTCGGATAAGACAGGCACGTTGACTCAAAACAAAATGATGGTAACGAAGCTATGGGCTGGTGGACAAACATGGAACGTAACGGGCTCAGGCTATTCTCCGTACGGAGACTTCTTCAAAGGGGACACAAGAGTTTATTCCGATGACGAAAAATCATTAAAGCAGCTTCTGACGTTTGGTCTTATTTGTAGCAATGCGAGGGTGCTCGAACAAGACGGTGACTATTACCTTGATGGAGATCCAACTGAAGGAGCGCTCGTCGCAGCCGCAATGAAAGCAGGTTTAACGGAAGAAATACGCGAAGAAGAATTCACGATCATTCAGGAATTCCCATTTGATTCGAACCGAAAAATGATGAGTGTGATCGTAGAAGATCAAGCAGGGAAGCGGTACGTCATTGCAAAAGGTGCTCCTGATATTGTATTAAAACAATGCGGATCAGTACTTTGGAACGAACGTCAGGCGCCGTTAAGAAAGAGTTATGAAAAGCAAATCAATGAAGAACTTGCTTCATTTGGAAACAATGCGCTCCGAACAATTGCCGTCGCTTATAAGCCGATCCAAAATGAAGAACGGCTTCTACATAGCGTACAGGCTGAGTCTAGGCTCACGTTTGTTGGGTTACAAGGGATGATCGATCCACCTAGAGAAGAAGTGAAGCAAGCAGTTGAAGACTGTAAAACAGCAGGGATCAAAACCGTAATGATAACAGGTGATCACGTGACGACGGCGACGGCCATTGCCCGAAACCTTGGGATTTTACCCGACGACGGTAAAGTAATGGAAGGTAGTAAGCTTTCGACTTATTCTGTTGAGGAGTTAGAAAGTATTGTAGAAGATATTTATGTGTTTGCGCGCGTTTCTCCCGAACATAAGTTGAAGATCGTGCAAGCACTCCAGAGGAAAGGTCATATCGTCGCGATGACAGGGGATGGTGTGAACGATGCACCTGCGATCAAAGCATCCAATATCGGGATTTCAATGGGGCTCACAGGAACTGATGTCTCGAAAGAAGCGTCTTCTCTTATTTTAAGTGACGATAACTTTGCAACCATTCGAGCAGCTGTCGAAGAAGGTAGAAACATTTACGAAAACATTCGTAAATTTATCCGATACCTTCTGGCTTCTAACGTTGGAGAAATCCTCGTGATGTTATTTGCGATTCTTTTAGCCCTGCCTTTACCACTGGTACCTATCCAAATCCTCTGGGTGAACCTCGTTACGGATGGTTTACCAGCGATGGCACTTGGACTCGACCCTGCTGAAGGAAACGTGATGAAGAGAAACCCGCGCCACCCGAAGGAAGGTGTATTTGCAAGAGGTTTAGGATGGAAGATCATTTCAAGGGGAATCATGATCGGGGTGTGTACCCTTGCAGCGTTTATGATTTGTTTTGGTGAAAACCCTGATGATTTAGTGAAAGCTCAAACAGTTGCCTTTTCTACCCTTGTTCTCGCACAGTTAATTCACGTATTCGACTGTAGAAGCGAACGTTCGGTATTCCATCGAAATCCATTTGAAAACAAAGCACTCGTTCTCGCAGTTCTCTCTTCGGTTGGACTTTTACTCGCTGTGATTTACTACGAGCCGCTGCAACCGATCTTCCATACAACGTACTTGTCGGTGAGGGAGTGGATGTTGATTCTTGTATTCTCATGCATCCCTACGTTTCTCCTCGCAGGCTCAGTCTTTTTCAAAAGAAATATCCGTTTGAACAGAGGGTGACCACATCCTCTGTTTTTTGATTGAAAATACAGTCTATTTAAAAAAGCTTTGAGACGAAGTTATGACTTTGTTTCAGCATTATGAAGTGGTACAATTGGATAGAATAGCTATTGGAAGTGATAAAATGATTAAGAGTATGACAGGGTATGGAAGAGCATCGAACGAATGGAACGGTGTTCAAATCACTGTCGAAATAAAATCTGTAAATCATCGATACTTCGATGTATCCTTTCGTATGCCTAAAAATCTCCTGCAATTCGAATCGACGTTTAAAAAGATCGTGCAGCAAAACGAACATCGCGGAAAAGTTGATGTATTTATTCAATTAGAAGGTGCTGATATGACTTCGAATAAACTGCAGGCAGATTGGGAGTTGCTCGACCAATACATAACATTGCTAAAGCAAGCCGGTGAACGATACGAGTTGAAAGACGACCTTTCTATTTCTCAGTTGCTTCACTTAGAGGATGTTTTTCATGTTCAACAACAGGAAACTGATCTGGATAGTGTAGGGATCGCACATTCTCTTGAGGAAGCCGTGAAGTCATTGGTTACCATGAGAGAATCAGAAGGCGACGCACTATACCGAGACATTCGTTTGAAGTTAAATGAGATGGAGAAGAAAGTAGAGCTGATCTCTTCGATGAGTAGCGAAGTCACCACCACGTATGAAACAAGGATTCGGCACAAACTAGCTGAATTGAAAGAACTAGAGGATGTTGATGAAGGACGAGTCTTAACAGAAGTGGCACTTCTTGCTGACAAGGCAAGTGTCGATGAAGAAATTACAAGACTTCGTAGTCATCTCACTCAGTTCCATGATATTCTTACTACAGAAGGTGCAATCGGACGAAAGCTAGATTTTTTAGTGCAGGAAATTAACCGAGAACTCAATACGATCGGCTCTAAATCCACTCATCAAACGATTAGTCATCATGTTGTCGAGCTAAAGAGTGAAGTGGAAAAGATTCGAGAACAAGTTCAGAATATCGAGTAACCTGCACGGTATTCATCGTTTAAATTCACAAAAACTGTGTAAAAATAGAATCGTGATTCCTGGGAGGAAAGACAATGAGTATTAAATTGATTAACATTGGCTTTGGCAATATCGTCAACGCTAACCGAATTGTATCGATCGTAAGTCCAGAATCTGCACCGATTAAGCGAATTATTACGGTGGCTAGAGATCGCAATATGTTAGTAGATGCAACATATGGACGGAGAACCCGTGCAGTGATCATTTCTGATAGTGACCATGTTATTCTATCTGCGGTACAACCAGAGACTGTAGCGCAAAGACTGATCAACAAAGACGAACTATCAGATGAGTAGGATTTAGAAAGTGGAGGTTAGTATGAATAAAGATCGTGGATTACTAATTGTTCTTTCTGGCCCTTCAGGTGTTGGAAAAGGAACAGTAAGAAAAGCATTCATGCAGGATGCGGAGGAAGTGCAATATTCGATCTCTGTAACAACTCGTAAACCGCGTGAAGGGGAAGTTGACGGAGTAGACTATTTCTTTAAATCTCATTCAGAATTTGAAGAGATGATTGAAAATAATAAACTACTTGAATACGCACAGTTCGTAGACAATTACTATGGAACACCCGTCGATTATGTAGAAGAGACGCTTGATTCAGGTAGAGATGTTTTACTAGAAATCGAAGTACAAGGTGCTAAGCAGGTAAGAAACCATTTCCCAGAAGGTGCCTACATCTTTTTAATGCCACCGAGTCTAACAGAACTCAGAAATCGAATCGTCAACCGTGGGACTGAAACGGACGACGTAATCGATAATCGTATGGGCGTTGCAAAAGAAGAAATCGAATTGATTGACCAGTACGATTACATCGTTGAAAATGATCAGGTCGAGCTTGCATGTGAAAGAATGAGAGCAATCATTACTGCAGAGCATTTAAGACGTGATCGAATCGCACATCATTATAAAAACGTATCGGAGGTATAACTATGATCCTATATCCATCAATCGACTCATTAATGGAGAGAATTGACTCCAAATACACGCTCGTAACACTTTCAGCGAAAAGAGCGCGTGTTATTCAACAAACAGAGAATGTATATGTAGACCATCCAAAGTCCGAAAAGCCTGTAGGAAAAGCGCTAGAAGAAGTAATGGACGGAAAATTGCTAGCTGATGGAATGATACACGACTAGTAGAAGTAACAACCTATGAGAATAGGTTGTTATTTTTTTCATAAAAGATGGCAGCCCTTTTTAATATACCGTAACATTATTATGTTAACTAGAATGGTGGAAGGTGAAGCGTAATGAGTTTGAAAGGGAAGAAGATCATGCTTTGCGTAAGTGGCGGCATTGCCGTTTTTAAAGCCGCAGCGCTTACTAGCAAATTATTTCAAGAAGGTGCAGAGGTAAAGGTGTTGATGACGCATTCAGCATCTCAATTCGTTACACCTCTCACCTTTCAAACGTTGTCAAGAAATGATGTTTATCAAGATACATTCGAAGAAAAAGACCCAGCGTCAGTCGCTCACATCGATCTTGCCGACTGGGCGGACATCGTGCTGATTGCGCCTGCAACGGCAAATATGATTGGAAAATTAGCAAATGGAATAGCAGACGATATGATGTCTACAACACTCTTAGCAACACAAGCACCGATCTTCGTTGCACCAGCTATGAACGTACATATGTATGAGCATCCTGCTGTTCTTCGAAACATGAGCATATTAAAAGAATTCGGATGTCACTTCCTCGAACCTGGTGAAGGGTTATTAGCATGCGGGTATGTAGGGAAAGGGCGTATGGCCGAACCAGAAGATATTTTATCAACATTACAAACCTATTTTAATGAAGATACCCGTGATTTGATTGGTAAAAAAGTATTGGTTACAGCCGGTCCAACTCGAGAACCCGTGGATCCAGTAAGGTATTTCACAAATTATTCTTCTGGAAAGATGGGATTTGCACTTGCTGAACAGGCTGCAATGAGAGGTGCAGAGGTGACATTGATCGCTGGGCCGGTGCACTTAGATACGCCTCCTCGTGTAAACCGAATCGATGTGTTGACGGCTGAAGAGATGTATGAAGCCGCGATGAGTGAAGCGGATCGAGCGGATATCATCATTAAAGCTGCAGCGGTTGCAGATTATCGACCGGTCGTTGTATCGAAAGAAAAAGTCAAAAAATCAAATGACTCCATCGTAATTGAAATGGAGCGGACAAAAGATATTTTAGCCTCGATTGGAAAAAAGAAAGAGCATCAAATCCTGATTGGTTTTGCGGCTGAGTCAGAAAAAGTTGAAGAATATGCCATGAAGAAACTTGAGAAGAAAAACCTTGACCTCGTCTGTGCAAACAACATTACGAGTGAAGGAGCAGGATTCGATAAAGATACGAACATTATGACGTTGATTCGAAAAGACGGAGAGCACATTCACCTTCCATTGCAATCGAAGCATGATGTTGCAAATAAAATTCTTGACGAAGCGAAACGGCTGGATCTTCGATGATTGCAAAGGTAATTGTCGATGTACCCGCTAATCAAACGGATCGACTGTTTGATTATGCGATTCCAGAATCGTTTCAAGACGTATTAGAGCCTGGCATGAGAATTGTTGTGCCATTTGGACCTCGAAAGATACAGGGGTTTGTGATCAGCATCGAGAAAGATTCAGAACTTGATAAACTAAAAGAACTAGACGAAATAAAAGATGTAACCCCTGTACTTACACCCGAGCTTCTTGATTTAGGATTTTGGTTAACAGAAAAAACGCTATGCTATGCTGTTTCTGCTTTTCAAGCGATGCTCCCAGCAGCGATGAAGGCAAATGTGACGAAGACGGTCGTACGGGGAAATCAGTTTGATGAAACAGCACCGTGGGGAAAGATGATCGGCGAGACGAACGGAATGAGATGGGAAGATTTTTTGTCTCATTTTACTCACAAAGATTTAAACCGTGCGATCAAACATGATGAGTTAGAAGTAAGGTACGACGTTAAGGAAAAAACTGCTCCTAAAACACAGTTGGCCGTTTCGGCTCAGCTAAGTGCTCAAGAGCTCTCGGTCGAGAAAGAGAAAATGGGTAATCGAGCCTTAAAACAACAGGAAATCATTCAATATTTTATCGATCATCAAGGTGCTGTTTCGTACAAAGAGTTGATGGGCACGCTCGATACGACACGATCTACCATTAAGGCACTCGTTTCAAAGTCAATACTAAAAGAAGAAGAGATGGAGTTGTATCGAGATCCGTATGAAGGGAGAAGTTTCGCTCCTTCCACGCCTTTAGATTTAACAGATCTTCAGCAGCAAGCGATCACTCCGATCTTAGATAGCATCGAAAACAACCAGCATCGTACCTTTTTAATCCACGGTGTTACGGGTAGCGGTAAAACTGAAATCTACCTTCAATCCATCCACAGGGTATTGAACGATGGTAAAGAAGCAATCGTGTTAGTCCCTGAGATCTCACTTACGCCACAGATGGTAAATCGATTTAAGAGTAGATTTGGGTCGAACGTTGCAGTGTTGCACAGTGGACTTTCAAGAGGCGAAAAGTATGATGAGTGGAGAAAGATCCATCGTGGTGAAGTAAAAGTGGTGGTCGGAGCTCGATCTGCTGTTTTTGCTCCATTTAAAAACCTTGGGATCATCATTATTGATGAGGAACACGAAGGAAGCTACAAACAAGAAGAAAATCCACGCTACCATGCTAGGGATGTGGCGATTAAGCGTGGTGAAAATCACAACTGTCCGATCGTGTTAGGGAGTGCTACTCCTTCTTTAGAATCCTATGCAAGAGCTACAAAAGGAGTCTATACACTACTCGAGCTTCTTCATCGCGTCAACAATCAGCAGATGCCCGAGGTGTCGATCGTCGATATGAGGGAAGAGCTAAGATCCGGAAATCGCTCGATGTTTTCTAATGAGCTCTTTGATAAACTGCAAGATCGCCTGATGAAAAAAGAGAAAAGCGTTCTGTTTTTAAATAGAAGAGGGTATTCGACTTTTGTAATGTGTAGGGATTGTGGTTTTGTAGTGGAATGCCCGCATTGTGATATCAGTCTCACTTACCATAAGATCAATGGGACGATGCGATGTCATTATTGTGGGTTTGAAGAACCGCTGCCGTCTTCTTGTCCTGAATGTGAAAGTGAGCATATTCGCTTTTTTGGAACAGGGACACAGCGTGTTGAAGAGGAACTTACGAAAATCTTACCTGAAGCTCGTGTGGTAAGGATGGATGTCGATACGACACGTCGAAAAGGTTCCCATGAAAAACTCCTCACGCATTTTGGGGAAGGGAAAGCAGATATTTTGTTAGGAACGCAAATGATCGCAAAAGGACTCGACTTTCCGAATGTCACGCTCGTTGGCGTTTTAGCGGGAGATGCGATGCTTCATATCCCTGATTTTCGCGCATCAGAGAAGACGTTCCAACTTCTTACGCAAGTAAGCGGTCGAGCGGGACGTCACGTTTTACCAGGAGAAGTTGTTGTCCAATCATATACCCCAGAACACTATAGTATTGAGCTTGCTTCACAGCATGACTATCTTGCTTTTTACAAGCGCGAAATGATCATGAGAAAACAGTACGGATATCCACCATTTTATTTTCTTGCGATGGTGAACGTCTCTCATGAGGAGTTAACAAAAACGGTCGATGTAACGGAAAAGATTTCGGAATTTCTGAAATCGAGCCTTTCAGAAGAAAGTGTTGTGCTAGGACCTGTGGCATCAGCTATACCAAGGATCAAAGATAGATATCGCTATCAATGCATGATAAAATACAAAACTGAACCAAAACTGCATCACTGCTTAAAAGAAATACAAAAGCACTATGCGAAGGAAATGACACGCGGCAAGCTTCAGATCACGATAGACACACAGCCCTATATGATGATGTAGATGTCGTTTGAAAGGAAGAATGAATTTGTCTATAAGAAAAATTGTAATACACCCTGATGAGGTACTAGAAAAAGAATGTGAAACGGTAAAAACGTTCGATGACGATCTTCATCGACTATTAGATGATATGTTCGACACGATGTATGATGCGGAAGGTGTTGGACTAGCTGCGCCACAAATCGGCATCGAAAAGCAAATTGCAGTGATCGATACACGTGAAGAAGAGCCACTTGAAATCATTAACCCTGTTATCAAAAAAGCAACTGGAGCTGAAGTGGATCTAGAGGGGTGCTTAAGCTTCCCAGGTTTATTCGGTGAAGTAGAACGACCTACTCGAATCGTCCTTAAGGCGCAAGATCGCCATGGAAAGGAATTCACGTTAAAAGCAGAGGACTTCTTTGCAAGGGTCATCCAGCATGAGGTCGACCACCTTCATGGCGTTCTGTTCACTGAAAAAGTGATTCGATACGTTGATTTAGAAGAGGAAGGAAGTGACGAATAAGATGAACATCGTATTTATGGGAACACCTGATTTTTCAGTACCTGTATTAGATATGTTGGTTGAAGAAGGATACACCATTTCTGGCGTTGTCACACAGCCTGATCGCCCTAAAGGGAGAAAACGTGTCATGACACCGCCACCCGTTAAAGTCGCAGCAGAAAAACACGGCTTGCCTGTATTGCAGCCTGAAAAAGTTAAAGAACCTGAACAGCTGAAAGAGATTTTAGCTCTTAACCCAGATCTCATCGTCACGGCAGCTTTCGGTCAGATCCTTCCAAAGGAGCTTCTTGATGCGCCTAAACACGGGTGTATCAACGTGCATGCCTCTTTACTTCCAAAACTTCGAGGTGGTGCGCCGATTCATTACTCCATTCTACAAGGACATAAAGAAACGGGCATCACAATCATGTATATGGTTGAGAAATTAGATGCTGGTGATATTCTTACACAATCGGTCGTACCGATTGAAGAACGCGACCATACTGGTATTCTTCATGACAAACTTAGTGTGTCCGGTGCAAAGCTTTTAAAAGAAACGATTCCTGAGTTAATAAAAGGCAACATAACTCCAGAGAAGCAAAAGGATGAAGAAGCAACTTTTGCCCCGAATATTAAACGCAACTTAGAAAAGATCGATTGGACAAAACCAGGGGAAGAGATTTACAACCAGATTCGAGGGCTTCATCCTTGGCCAGTAGCCTTTACAGAATATGAGGGCAACGTTATGAAAGTTTGGTGGGGGGAGAAAGTTGAAGCGAATGGACAAGCTGCCCCTGGAACCGTTTTATATACAGATCAGGACGGTCCGGTCGTTGCGACTGGCAATTCAACTGCAATCAAGCTTACTGAGATTCAACCTGCTGGTAAGAAACGGATGAGTGCTGCTCAATATTTACAGGGACGTACATTCGAAAAAGGCTCCTTATTCGGTGAGCAACATGACTAATGTGAGGGCAGCGGCACTAGATGTACTTGAAAAAATCAACAAAAACCAAGCTTACAGCAATCTCCTTTTAAACGAGACGATTAATAAACATAAGTTATCAAGAAAAGACATCGGTCTTCTAACCGAGATCGTCTATGGAACGATTCAGCGCCAAAAGACGCTCGATTTCTATCTTGATGACTTTTTAACGAATCGGAAAAAGGTTCAATCCTGGGTGATCTCACTTTTACATCTATCGCTTTATCAAATGGTGTATCTCGATCGAGTACCGGATCGAGCTGTCATCCATGAAGCGGTTGAGATAGCAAAGAAACGAGGTCATAAAGGCATCAGTGGAATGGTTAACGGAGTCTTAAGGAACGTGCAGAGAAAAGGCCTCAAAGATTTCAGTTCGATAACGGATGATGTTGAAAGGATTTCGATCGAAAAAAGCCATCCATATTGGCTGGTAAAACGTTGGGTTGAGCAATTTGGACTTGATGAAACTGAAGCGATGTGTGAAGAAAACCTTCAAGCACCATACGTGACTGCAAGGGTCAACACGATGAAAACCACTGTAGACCAGGTGCTATCAGATCTAGCTGAAGCGGGCTTAGAGGTGATGGGAGGAGAGCTTTCACTAGACGCCATCAAAGTAGTGAAAGGTCAATTGATCGAAACCGATGTCTATAAAAGAGGCGAAGTAACGATCCAAGATGAAAGCTCGATGCTCGTAGCAAGAGCACTCGACATCGACCCTGGTCATGCGGTTCTTGATGCCTGTGCGGCTCCTGGTGGAAAGACGACTCACATTGCTGAACGCTTACAAGGTGAAGGATACATTCAATCTCTTGATCTTCATGACCATAAAATCAAGTTGATTAAGAAACAAGCAGAACGTTTAGGCCTTTCAAACGTGGAAGCAAAAGCGCTCGACAGTCGACTAGTTGCCGACGAGTTCGAAGAAAACACGTTTGATCGAATTCTAGTTGACGCTCCTTGTACAGGTTTTGGGGTTCTCCGAAGAAAGCCAGATATCAAGTGGGCAAAAAAGCCTGAAGATGTCGAGAGGATCACATCGGTTCAAAGGGGAATTTTGGATTCACAGGCTTCTCTTGTAAAACCTGGTGGAAAATTGGTTTATAGTACGTGTACAATAGAAGAAGCGGAAAATCAGGATGTCGTCAGAGCATTCTTAAAAGACCATCCTGAATTTTCGATGGATACCACTATGAGTGAACGCCTTCCTCAAGTAGTTTCACCTTATATTGATGGTGGAGAGCTTCAATTATTACCGCACTACTTTGGCACGGATGGCTTTTATATCGCTACGTTGGTTAAAGAGAAGTAGTTAGATGCGATAAAGTGGATTATAGAGACGGGGTGACCACATGCAAGCTGTAACATTGACAGACCGCGGACAGGTCAGAGCATACAATGAAGACAGTACCAGTGCTATTCAAAATAATCTTGGTGAGTACCTTGTAATCGTGGCAGATGGCATGGGAGGCCATAAAGCAGGAGATATTGCTAGTTCCATGGCAGTCGAATGCCTGCAAACAAACTGGAAAAAAGAGAAGGCTGGCTTTCGTCCGGGAAGAGCGGAAGCCTGGCTATTACATACGATTAAAGAAGCGAACGCAACGATACTGTCTTATTCAAACGACAACACAGAGTACGCTGGTATGGGAACAACGTTAGTTGCGGCAATTTGTACAGAAGAATTTATTACGATCGCACACGTTGGTGATAGCCGAGCATATCTGATTCAAGACGGTGAATTCAATCAGAAAACGAGCGATCATTCTCTAGTGAACGAGCTTGTGAAGAGCGGCCAATTATCTGAAGAAGAAGCGGAGGATCATCCAAGAAAGCACGTACTTCTGCGTGCTTTAGGTACAGAAGAAAAGGTTAAAGTCGATATCCATACATTCGAATGGACTGAGGGTGAAGTTGCATTGTTTTGTACGGATGGCTTAACAAACAAGCTGACAGATGAAACGCTGAAGGAGATCTTGTCATCAGGTATTTCACTTAAAGAGAAAGCGACAAAATTAGTTTTGCTCGCAAATGAAGCTGGTGGGGAAGATAACATCACCGTTGCAGTCATAGAGCATTCTATGTCTTCAGGAAGTGAAAGCTAATGATAGGAAAGCATATTAACGGCCGGTACAAATTGCTTGAGGTCATCGGTGATGGTGGTATGGCAATCGTGTATAAGGCTACGGATTTAATTCTAGATCGAATCGTAGCAGTTAAGTTACTGAGACCTGAATTCTCTAAGGATGATGAGTTCATCAAGCGATTTAGAAGAGAAGCAGAATCCGCAACGAGTCTTGATCATCCTAATATCGTCTCGATCTTTGATGTTGGTGAAGATGAAGATTACCATTACATCGTAATGGAGTACGTTGAAGGGAAAACGTTAAAGCAAAGTATTCGAGATCGTGGAGCCCTTCCGATTGTAGAAGCCATCGATATCATCAAGCAAATTGCTTCGGCGATCGAACACGCTCATGAAAATCAAATCATCCATCGTGACATCAAGCCTCATAATATTCTGATCAATGAATATGGCGAAGCAAAAGTCACAGACTTTGGAATCGCGATGGCCATGACATCCGCAACGATTACTCATACAAACTCTGTTCTCGGATCCGTTCATTATTTTTCACCAGAACAGGCGCGTGGAGGAGCGGCGACAGAACGTTCAGACATCTATTCTCTCGGCGTTGTCCTTTATGAAGTTGTGACTGGAGTTCTACCGTTTTCAGGTGACTCTCCTGTTTCGGTTGCGTTGAAGCATCTGCAGGATCGCTTTCCTAAACCAAGTTTGATCAACACCTCTTTACCGAAAAATGTTGAGCAAATCATTCTGAAAGCGATGGCGAAAGAACCTCACCAGCGTTATGAGAATGCTCAGGAACTATACGATGCGTTAGATAACGCACTGGATCCTACTAAGGTGTATGATGCACCTGTAGTTTCAGACGATGATGAGGCTACAAAGGTGCTTAGTCCTGTTGTTCCAACTGATGCTTCCGAGAGTAAACCTGAGAAAGCAGAAGTTGAAACAGAATCTGACAAAGAGAAACAGGATAAACCTCCTAAAAACAAAAAGAAGAAGAAAGCAGGTAAAATCGTAACGATTGTTTTCCTGATTCTACTCTTGTTAGGTGGTGCTGGTGCACTTGCATTCATTTTTATGCCGGATCTATTTTACGTACCTGACGTCGAAGTACCTGATGTGTCTGGAATGACGTATGAAGATGCTCGAACCGCTTTGATCGAAAGCAACCTTGCTGTTGTGAAGGAAGAACAGTTTAACGAGTCTATTGAGGAAGATGACGTCATCAGTCAAGACCCAAGTTCTGGCTCGATGGTTAAAGAGAATAGTAAGGTGACCCTATATGTAAGCAAAGGTGCAGAGAAGACGGAGCTTCCGAATTTCATAGGTAAGACGCAGAGTGAAGTGGAAGCAGATCTTGATTCTAAAGGATTCGAAAACGTGAAGTTCGAAGGAGAGTATCGTGACGAACCTAAGGGGGAAATCTATGACCAGAGTCCAGAAGCTGGTAAGATGGTTCTCCCGACAGAAGATCGAATCGTTATCTGGTACAGTCAAGGACCAGAGCCTGTTTTATTACCAGACTTAACGAACAAAACGAAAGAAGAAGTAGAAGCGTTCGCAAACGATGAAGGCCTAAAGGTTGCTTATAATGAAGCAGCTTTCAGCGATTCAGTCAAGGAAGGTCTCGTGATGGATCAGTCGCCTAATACGGCAACGAGAATCGATAAGGGACAAACGGTTACTGTAACGCTTTCTAAAGGTCCAGAACCAGAACCTGAACCGGAGCCAGAAGAAGAACGAATTGTTTTTACTGAAGAAGTAAAAGTAGATGTTAAGGATAAGGAAAAGCATACAATTGAAATCATCTATCGTGACTCTAAGACAGAGAACGGTGAAATCGTTGAAGAAGTTGACAAATCGAGCAAATTTGAGTTTGAACTGACGATCGATCCAGGAGACTATGCGTCGTATAAAGTCTTTGATAATGGTGAAGAAATTGAGTCGAAGACGATTACCTATGATCAAGCAAAACAAAAATACGGAAAAAACGAGTAAGGAGTCCTACATGGCAGATGGAAGAATTATTAAAGCTTTAAGTGGCTTTTATTACGTGCAGGATGAAGTGAATAAAGAAATCTATCAATGCAGAGGCAGAGGGAATTTTAGAAAGCGAAAGATCACCCCTTTAGTTGGAGATAACGTTGTCTATGAAGCGGAGAATAAAACAGATGGTTATATTCTAGAAGTAAAGAAAAGAGAAAATGAATTAGTTCGTCCACCGATTGCTAATATCGATCAGGCTTTTCTCGTTTTTTCAGCTACTCAACCTACGTTCAATACGCAGCTGCTTGATAAGTTTCTTGTTCATATCGAAGCGAGTGATATAAAGCCAGTCATCTGCATCACAAAAATGGATCTTGTTTCAGAATCAGAAGAAGAAATCATACACAATTATAGCAAGGACTATAGTGAGGTGGGGTATGAAGTACTGATGAATTCTGCACAGAGTTTGTCTGGAATATCTGAGATCGAGGAGCATTTTTATGATAATGTCACTGTATTCGCAGGACAATCAGGAGTAGGGAAGTCCTCACTACTCAATGCGATCAATCCAGATTTAGACTTAGATACTAGCGATATTTCAACACATTTGGGACGAGGAAAACATACGACACGTCATGTTGAATTAATTCCGTTTGGATCTGGATTAGTCGCTGACACACCCGGCTTTAGTTCTCTTGATTTCAGGGGCATAGAGGCAGATGATTTATGGCTTTACTTTCCTGAAATTAGAGAAAAAACGAACGAATGTAAATTTAGAGGCTGCACTCATATGAAAGAACCTGGATGTGCGGTTAAAGCAGCTGTAGATGAAGGTGAGATAAAGGCGTACAGATACGACCATTATTCATCGTTCTTCACAGAGA
The DNA here is from genome assembly GCF_947387515.1 of Alkalihalobacillus sp. CinArs1. GTDB lineage: Bacteria > Bacillota > Bacilli > Bacillales > Guptibacillaceae > Guptibacillus. The sequence continues at coordinate 1,179,520 of NZ_CANDOB010000002.1, forward strand.
TTAAGGACCAAAAACGGAGGTATTAATATGATAAAGATCGCACCATCAATCCTCTCAAGCGACTTCGCAAGACTTGGAGAAGAAGTGAAGGATGTTGAAGCGTGTGGAGCTGATTATATTCACGTAGACGTGATGGATGGACATTTCGTACCAAACATTACGATTGGAGCACCTATCGTTCGAGCTCTTCGTCCTGTTACGAACTTACCGCTCGACGTGCACCTAATGATTGAAAACCCAGATCACTACATCGAAGATTTCGCAGATGCAGGGGCAGATATCCTGACTGTTCACGCAGAGGCATGTCCTCATTTACATCGCACGATTCAGTTGATCAAGAGCAAAGGTGTTAAAGCAGGCGTCGTCATCAATCCTGCAACACCAGTCGATGCGATCAAACATGTGATCGAAGATGTTGACCTTGTTCTTCTCATGACCGTGAATCCAGGGTTTGGTGGACAGGCTTTCATCGAAAGAGTGGTTCCAAAAATTGCAGAAGTAAAAAAACTAGCGGATGATTTGGGTGTATCGCCTGAAATTGAAGTGGACGGCGGAGTCAACAAAGAGACAGCTAGAAAATGTATCGAAGCAGGTGCTACGGTACTTGTGGCAGGATCAGCGGTTTACAATATGGAAGATCGTAAATCAGCAATCGAAAGCCTTCGTCAATCTTAAAACAGCCGGGCGACACGCCCGCTGTTTTTTTGTAAAGTGAAATTATTGTTTAGGAGTAGATGATTATGAATAACAATCGCCTTGTTTTACTTCTTGAAATCGCCCTCATGGCAGGTATTGGGGTGATATTGGATTTATTCTCTATCCGATTATGGCCCAATGGTGGTTCGGTTTCTCTAGCGATGGTACCGATCTTCTTAATTGCCTTTCGGAGAGGGATCGGCCCTGGAATTGTCACTGGTTTGTTAGTGGGCATCCTACAGCCGCTTCTTGTCGCACCGTTTTATGTTCATCCGGTACAATTTTTACTAGATTATCCGGTTGGATTCATGGTAGTAGGTCTAGCGGGACTGTTTAGTGTTTCACAAGATGCTTCAAAAAAGAAACGGATCACGATGATTGCGATCGGCTGCTTTCTCGGAGCATTGTTCCGATTAGTTTCTCATTTTACTTCGGGTGTTATCTGGTTCGGTGATATGGCGCCAGAAGGTACGCCTGTCGCGCTGTACTCATTTTTATATAATGCTTCTTATCTTTTCCCTGCAGCAGCCGTTTCGATTATTGTGTTAGCTTTACTATCATCAACTTCTCCGAAGATGGTTCATCGCCCATGACGAATGAAGCTATCTATCTTGTAGCAAGTGGACCAGTTTCTGATTTGCCTCAAAATCTACTAAAAGATAAGCGGGGTGTGCAATGGGTAGGTGTTGACCGGGGAGTGTATACGCTATTGAAGCATGGCATCACTCCTTCTCAGGGGTTTGGGGATTTTGACTCTGTCACGCCTGAAGAAAGAGAGTGGATCGAAACGCATAATCTGTCATTTCATGTGTATCCATCAGAAAAAGATCATACCGATCTTGAGTTAGCACTTGACTGGGCGATCGACCAACGACCGAGTGAAATCATCATGTATGGGGTCACAGGGGGAAGACTTGATCATAGCTGGATGAACGTGCAGATGTTGATAAAAGGGTTGAAGAGTGGCGTAAGTGTAAAGCTAGAAGATCGACAGAATCGGCTTCAGTTAAAAGGACCAGGCCATTATTCTATAGAGAATGATGCGCGATATCCATATGCTTCGTTCTTATCGTATACACCCGAAGTAAAGGGGTTAACGTTAGAAGGCTTTAAATTCCCTCTTACGGATAAAAAGTTGGAATGGGGATCCAGTTTATGCATAAGTAATGAATTGGTCGAGGAAAATGGGTCTTATTCATTTACTGAAGGCATACTTATGGTGGTAAGAAGTTCGGACGCCGAACATCAGGATTAGGGTATATTTTATTTTTGGCGAATATAATAGTAAAGAATATTATGATCTCATATTGTTTTATCCTGGTCTCCATTTTTGACTTTTGAGGAGGGGGAAGTATGAAGTTCTATACGATTAAACTACCTAAGTTTCTCGGTGGGTTTGTAAGGGCGATTCTTGGATCTCTTCGTAAAAATGAATAGCACGAAAAAAAGCACCTGATCCCGGGTGCTTTTTTGTGTAAGCATGTTAAGGATCTAGTTGATCTGGTCCCTATGCCGTAGGAGTTTAAATACCTCTTGCTTTCCTGTGGACGAACGTCCGAGCCTCAAAGCGGACAAAGAGCCGTCCACTCTGAGTCTCGAACGCCCGTTGGACCACGGGAGTCAAGCGGTATTCACTCCTACTAGAATACAATCAATCAAAGTTAAACTTTCCGACCTATTATGCTACATAACTTTTCAGCTCGTCAAGGTGATTATTATTGGTTTAATCCTTCATATTAGCGCAGATTGGAGCGTAAATGATCACTATTTTGTTGGATGATCATTCAGTAGCCTTTTAACATAAAAAAAGCACCCGCTAGCGGGTGCTTTTTCGTGTGTCAATTATACGCGTTCTACTTTCCCAGATTTAAGGGCACGAGCAGAAACATATACTTTTTTCGGTTTACCATCAACCATGATACGTACCTTTTGAAGGTTTGCACCAAATTTACGTTTTGTTGTATTCAACGCGTGAGAACGCTTGTTACCAAACGCAGTCTTTTTGCCAGTGATTGCACATTTAGCCATTATTTCAACCTCCTTACTGTCCTACATTGCACAAGAAGTGCAGGATAAATCCTCCACTATAGTATCACGTAGGTATAGTGAATGCAAGACAAACAACAGGGTTATCAAGAAAAAAACTTAACAGCTAAAAGTGATGATACGAGTGTTTTACAAGGATGAACTTTTAAATTCACTAATATTGTAGTAAAATAACTATTAGCTCTAAATGAGATGTATTTAATTTATTTTAGCATCAAGAGTTAGTAATGAAGATAGAATGGAACATTGGTCAGCACCCAAATCGCTAAGGGAGGAACAAATATGTCAATTGAAATGAAAACCCAATACGGACAAATCGATATTTCTACTGAGGTAGTAGCTGCAATTGCAGGTGGCGCAGCGATAGATTGTTATGGTATCGTAGGTATGGCTTCTCAGAAGCAACTTAAAGACGGTATTACAGAATTGTTGGGAAAAGATAACTTTAGCAGAGGGATAGTAGTTCGCAGAGAAGAAGAAGAACTCAATATCGATATGTATATTATTGTGAGCTATGGTACAAAAATTTCGGAAGTTGCTCATAACGTTCAAACAAAAGTAAAGTACCAGCTTGACCAAATGCTCGGACTATCTGTAGATTCTGTAAACATCTACGTACAAGGGGTCAGAGTAACGAACCCTTAAGTGGAGTTAGGAGGAACAGTCTGTGACAATTAAGAGGATTGACGGTAAGCGGTTTGCGCATATGGTTATTGAAGGTGCAAACAACCTATCTAAAAATGCAAAAATGGTTGATGCATTAAACGTATTCCCTGTACCAGACGGAGATACAGGAACCAATATGAACCTAACCATTACTTCAGGTGCAAACGAGGTTAAGAAAAGCAGCTCAGAGAAAGTAGGAGATGTAGCATCTCTATTTGCACGAGGACTATTAATGGGTGCGCGAGGAAACTCTGGAGTAATTCTTTCACAGTTATTCAGAGGGTTTTCTAAAGCGATCGATACAAAGAGTGAAATTGGAACAGTAGACTTTGCTGCTGCTTTAGACAATGGCGTTGAGTCGGCTTATAAAGCGGTTATGAAGCCTGTTGAAGGTACGATTCTAACTGTAGCAAAAGACGCTGCGAAGAAAGCTGTAAAGTCAGCAAAGCAAACGGAAGATATGATCGAGCTTATGCAAATCGTTGTAAAGGAAGCGAAAGCCTCCCTTCAACGTACGCCTGATTTACTTCCAGTTCTAAAAGAAGTTGGGGTTGTAGACTCCGGTGGACAAGGTTTACTCGTGATCTATGAAGGGTTTCTTGCCGTGCTTGAAGGCAAAGAAGCACCTGATGTGTCACTCGAAGAAGAAAAGATGGATGAATTGGTTCGCGCTGAGCATCATAAAGGTGCACAAGGACATATGAAGACAGAAGATATCGAATTTGGATATTGTACTGAATTCATGGTTCAACTTGAGGATGCGAAGCTTAAACAATCTCCGTATGATGAAGAATCGTTTCGAAATGAACTAGACAAGCACGGGGACTCACTTCTCGTGATATCTGATGACGACCTTGTCAAAGTACATATGCATACTGAATACCCTGGTAATATCATGACATATGCACAGAATTTCGGAAGTTTGATCAAAATTAAGATTGAGAATATGCGTGAGCAGCATTCGACGATCCTTAACGAAGAAAAAGCTTCTAAGCCAGCTGCTGCTGAAAAGAAGAAGTATGGGATCATCACCGTTTCGATGGGTGATGGGATCGCTGACCTATTCAAGAGTTTGGGCGCGAGCTACGTGATCTCTGGTGGTCAAACGATGAACCCGAGCACAGAGGACATCGTGAAAGCGATCGAGGAAGTGAATGCCGAGAATATCATCATCCTTCCGAATAACAGCAACATCGTCATGACAGCAGAGCAAGCAGCTTCCGTAGTTGAAGAAAATGTTGTTGTCATTCCTTCTAAAACTGTTCCACAAGGGATCGCTAGCTTACTCGGATTTAATCCTTCGGTAGAAATCGAGGAAAATGGTACGGCGATGAAAGCAAGCATGTCTGAAGTGAAATCAGGTCAAGTTACGTTCGCTGTTCGTGACACTCAAATCGATGGCGTTTCAATCGCAAAAGATGATTTCATGGGGATTTCTGATGGGAAAATCGTAGTCTCTGAATCATCTCGATTCAATGTAGCGAAAGCTCTATTAGAATCCATGATCGGCGAAGATGATGAGATCATCACGATCATCTATGGTGAAGATGCAGACAAAGAAGAAGCAGAAAAGCTCGTTTCCTTTATAGAAGAGCAGTTCGAAGAAGTTGAAGTTGAACTCCATGAAGGAAAGCAACCGATCTATCCGTATATTGTTTCGGTCGAGTAGCATTTAAATAAAGCAGAAAAAGAAACGTGGCACATGCCAGGTTTTCTTTTTCTGCCATTAACAAATAGTGTTCATTAGGTGTACATAACGAAAGGTGGAGTCGATGTGAAGTTTCGCAGTGTCTTTGATATTATCGGTCCAGTAATGATCGGCCCTTCAAGTTCACATACAGCAGGTGCAGCAAGAATCGGACGAGTAGCTAGACATCTATTTGGTCGGGAGCCACAAAGCATCACGATTTCTTTGTATGGTTCATTTGCAAAAACATACAAAGGACATGGAACTGATGTGGCGCTAGTGGGTGGTGTCCTAGATTTTGACACGTTCGATGAACGAATTGTGAATGCGCTTACATTGGCGAAAGAGAAAAAGATAAAGGTAAGGTTCATTGAGGAAGATGCTGTTACTGATCATCCGAACACAGCTAGGGTGCACTTGAAAGACGATAAAGGTGAGCTGGAACTAGTAGGGATCTCAATCGGTGGCGGTAAGATGGAAGTGATCGAATTAAATGGCTTTGCACTTGGCTTGTCTGGAAACAGTCCCGCAATACTTGTTGTTCATAATGATCGGTTCGGTGCGATCGCAGGAGTATCGAACTTACTAGCGAAGCATGAAATCAATATTGGACACATGAACGTTTCGAGGAAAGAAAAAGGGAAAGAAGCCCTCATGACGATAGAGGTTGATCAAAACATTCCTCAGGTAGTGCTCGATGAAGTCGAATCACTTCCAAACATTCTTCAAGTTGCAAAAATCAGTGAATAACGAATAGAGGAGGAATCGCTATGTTTCGTAATGTAGCAGAACTAGTTGAGCTAGCACAATCAAGAAATGTGCCGATCTCAGAAATTATGATCGAACAAGAAATGGAAGTTAGGGGTTCGACTCGTGAACAAGTCGTAGGTCAAATGGAAAGGAACCTTGAGGTGATGGAGCAAGCTGTAGAGCGTGGTATTACAGAAGACGTTCGGTCTCACTCTGGTTTAACGGGTGGAGATGCTGTCCTGCTTCAAACTTACTTAAAATCCGGAAAATCCCTTTCTGGTGAAACGATGCTCGATGCAGTTAGTAAAGCGATGGCAACAAACGAAGTAAATGCAGCGATGGGTACGATTTGCGCAACGCCAACGGCTGGTTCAGCAGGGGTTGTTCCTGGAACATTGTTTGCGATCAGAGAAAAGGTGAATCCAACAAGAGAACAAATGGTGAACTACCTCTTCACATCAGGAGCTTTCGGATTCGTTGTTGCGAACAATGCTTCCATTTCAGGGGCTGCAGGTGGATGTCAAGCGGAGGTTGGTTCAGCTACAGGTATGGCTGCAGCTGCAATCGTTGAACTTATGGGTGGAACACCTGAACAGTCTTCACACGCTTTTGCAATCGCGCTTAAAAATATGCTTGGGTTAGTATGCGACCCAGTTGCTGGTCTTGTAGAAGTTCCTTGTGTAAAGAGAAATGCAATGGGTGCATCGAATGCTCTCGTAGCAGCAGATATGTCACTAGCAGGAATAACAAGCCGGATTCCTTGTGATGAAGTGATCGATGCAATGTATAAGATCGGTCAAACGATGCCATCTGCTCTACGTGAAACAGCGCAAGGAGGTCTTGCAGCAACACCGACTGGACGAGAATTAGAAGCCAGGATCTTTGGAGTATCCCTGGATAAGAAATGAGTGAATGAAGGTGACTGAACTCACGAAAATCAAAGGAATAGGTGATGAGAAAGCTGCTTCTCTATCATCGATCGGAATCAATAGCATATCGGATTTAATAGAATATTTTCCTTTTCGATATGAAGACTATGAACTGAAAGATTTAGCAGATGTTAAGCATGAGGAGGGAGCTACACTTGAAGGAAAGGTTCACAGTGAACCTGTCGTTCGCTACTATGGAAAGAAAAAGTCTAGACTGTCTGTAAGGCTGTTAGTGGGAAGATTCCTCATTACAGCCGTTTTTTTTAATCGTGCTTTTCTTAAAAAGCAGTTCTCACTTGGGCAGACGGTCACCGTAACTGGGAAGTGGGACCAACATAAGATGACCTTATCCGCTTCTGAGATTACTTTCTCGACTCACGACCCAGATGGTACGATCGAGCCTGTGTATCCAGTAGGTGGAGACATAACTGTGAAAGCGATCAAGCGCTACATTCAGCTCGCTTTAAAACAATTTGCAGGTGAAATCGAAGAGACGCTCCCCCCTCAAATGCTAGAGCGGTACAAGCTGATGAATAGAAGAGAAGCGATCGAGACGATGCATACACCACAATCGCACGATCATTTAAAGCAAGCGAGAAGAAGGTTCGTCTACGAGGAGCTGCTGCAATTTCAACTGAAGATGCAGCTGTTTCGAAAGAGGGAGAGAGAAAACACGAAGGGCTCTTCTCACCATTATAGTAGAAAGGATCTGGAGGGATTTATTAAGAGTCTTCCGTTTCCTCTAACAGGAGCACAAAATAGAGTGGTAGAAGAAATCTTGAACGACATGGAAAGCCCGTATCGTATGAATCGGTTGCTTCAAGGGGACGTAGGTTCAGGTAAAACGGTCGTAGCAGCGATCGGACTCTTTGCTACGTACCTCTCAGGGAATCAAGGTGCTTTGATGGTACCAACAGAAATTCTTGCTGAGCAGCATTTTGAATCGTTTGAAGACCTTTTAGGAGACAGGCTGAACGTAGAACTGTTAACTGGTTCGATAAAAGGCAAGAAACGGAGAGAGCTTCTTGAACGGTTGGCAAGTGGAGAAATCGATTTGTTGATCGGTACTCATGCGCTCATTCAGGATGAAGTTGTTTTTAAGCAACTTGGTTTAGTCATTACCGATGAGCAGCACCGCTTTGGTGTTATGCAGAGGAGGGTGCTAAAAGAAAAAGGTTTGACTCCGGATGTGCTTTACATGACAGCGACACCGATCCCTCGAACGCTCGCCATCTCTGTATTTGGTGATATGGATGTATCGACAATCGATGAGATGCCTGCTGGCAGAAAGCCGATCGAAACGTATTGGGCTAAGCCAGATATGCTCTCGAGAGTGCTTGACTTTGTAACGAAAGAGCTTGATCAAGGCCGTCAAGGGTACGTCATTTGTCCTCTTATTGAAGAGTCAGAGAAACTGGATGTCCAAAATGCAATCGATGTTCATGCTCAAATGCAAACCGCACTGCCTAACTATCAAGTTGGATTGATGCATGGAAGACTAAGTTCTGATGAAAAGGAAGCCGTAATGGAAGCCTACAGCCGAAATGACGTTCAGCTATTGGTATCGACAACGGTTGTTGAAGTCGGCGTAAACGTACCGAACGCGACGATCATGGTCATTTATGATGCCGAGCGTTTTGGGTTAGCGCAGCTTCATCAGCTACGAGGTCGAGTAGGACGAGGGAGCAATCAGTCCTACTGTATTTTACTTGCTGATCCTAAATCCGAAGTCGGGAAGGAACGCATGCAGATCATGACAGAATCGAACGATGGCTTTGTGCTATCACAGCGGGACCTCGAGCTTCGTGGCCCAGGAGATTTCTTTGGAAGAAAACAAAGTGGTTTGCCGGAGTTCAAAGTTGCCGATCTTGTCCACGACTATCGCGTCCTTGAAGTTGCACGTCAAGACGCTTCAGCACTCGTTGAATCTACGGCGTTTTGGGAAGATGACGCTTATCGTCGCCTTAGAACCTATTTATCAAACGAGGGGGTTTTAAGTGGCGAAAAGCTTGATTAGCTTGCAAAATTGCGCCTTACATTATATACTACGTTTTAGGACCTAGTCATAAGACTGAGATAAAGAGGATCATAGGATCCTCTTTATCCGTTTATTAATGCTAGATAGGCGGCGGTAGAGAGTGAAGAGGAGTAAGAGAGAACGTCAAACGTTATTAAAAGAGACAATCGAAAAAACACCTTTTATAACCGATGAGGAACTTGCAGATAAATTTAACGTGAGCATTCAAACAATCAGATTAGATCGCCTTGAACTATCTATTCCAGAATTACGGGAGCGGATCAAATATGTTGCCCAGCAGCAGTTTGATGAGGTGAAAGCTCTCCCGATGGAGGAAGTGATCGGTCAAGTCATCGACCTACAGCTAGATGAAAATGCGATTTCAATTCTAGATATCCGACCAGAACATGTTTTTTCTAGAAATAATATCGCTCGAGGCCATCACCTTTTCGCACAAGCGAATTCTTTAGCAGTTGCGATTATCAATGATGAGCTTGCCTTAACTGCAAAAGCGAATATTCGTTTTTCAAGACAGGTTAAGGAAGGCGAACGAGTGATAGCCAAAGCAAATGTTACCGACAATAGTAAAGGAAGAACAACGGTCGAGGTCAATAGCTTTGTTCAGAATGAAAACGTATTTTCGGGTGAGTTTGTGATGTATCGCTCTACTAAACCTTGAAAGGAAGCTGAACTAACATGAGACTTGCAATAGATGCGATGGGTGGGGACAATGCTCCTAAAGCGATCATCGATGGGGTTTATGAAGCCTTAGAAACGTATAAAGATCTTTCAGTAACCATCGTAGGAGACGAAAATCAAATCAACCCCTTACTATCTGGGAGTAAAGAGCGAATAACAGTATTACATACGGATGAATACATATCGTCAGAAGATCAGCCAGTACGTGCAGCAAGAAGAAAGAAGAAAGCGTCGATGGTACTCGCTGTTAACGAAGTTAAAGAAGGTCGAGCGGATGCTTGTATTTCTGCAGGAAATACAGGAGCACTCATGGCAGCCGGTTTGCTCTATGTAGGACGGATCGAGGGGATCGAAAGGCCAGGCCTTGCTCCAACCCTTCCGACGATCGATGAAAAAGGTTTTCTTTTACTTGATGTTGGTGCGAATATGGACGCAAAGCCTGAACACTTGCTTCAGTATGCACAGATGGGTGCTGTTTATGCTGAAAAAGTTCGAGGAATCGACTCTCCTCGCATCGGCTTATTAAACATCGGTACAGAAGAAGGCAAAGGGAACGAACTTAGTAAACAAGCATTCACATTGTTACAAGAAAGTGGTTTGAATTTTGTTGGTAACGTTGAATCACGAGATATATTGAGCAATGCAGCTGATGTCGTCGTATGCGATGGGTTTTCCGGAAATTTAGTACTTAAAACGATCGAAGGAACCGCACTTACGATGTTTACAATGCTTAAAGAAGAGCTCACAAGTTCTTTCACAAGTAAGGTAGCTGCTGGAGTGCTAAAGCCTAAGTTGAAGAATTTAAAAAACAAGCTTGACTACTCTGAGTACGGTGGAGCTGGATTGTTTGGCTTACGAGCTCCAGTTATTAAAGCTCATGGCTCCTCAAACGGGCGTGCTGTTTTCAGTGCAATAAGACAAGCTAGAATGATGGTAACAGGAAATGTCGTAACTGAAATCAAAACTTCTCTTGAAGAGAAGCAGGAAGGAGATCAGTAATGGGAAAAACAGCGTTTTTATTTCCGGGTCAAGGTTCACAAGCGGTAGGAATGGGGAAAGATTTTATCGAAGTTTATTCTGCTTCAGAAAAGATTTTCAGCGAAGCGGATAACCGTCTCGACTACGACCTTACGAAACTAATCATGAACGGACCGATCGAAACCCTTACAAAAACAGAGAACACACAGCCAGCTCTTGTAACAACGAGTGTAGCAGTTCTAGAAGCGCTTAGAGAAAAAGGGATTACGCCAGATTACACCGCTGGACATAGTCTCGGTGAATACTCTGCACTAGTTGCTTCTGGTTCTATGTCGTTTTCTGATGCTGTCTATGCTGTTAGAAATCGAGGTCTTTACATGGAGGAAGCTGTTCCTGCAGGTGAAGGAGCGATGGCAGCGATCATGGGCATGGACCGTGACGAACTTCAAAAGATCGTAGATGATGTGTCTGAATCGACTGACACTGTTCAGCTAGCCAACTTGAATAGCCCTGGTCAAATCGTTATTTCTGGTGCAAAAGCCGGAGTTGAAAAAGCGTCTGAAGTCGCGAAGGAAAATGGCGCGAGGAGGGTCATCCCTCTACAAGTCAGCGGACCATTTCATTCAAGCTTAATGAAGCCGGCAGCTGAAAAGATGTCTGCAATCTTAGATTCCATCACGATTTCTGATGCTACAGTGCCAGTCATCGCAAACGTATCAGCAGAACCTTCTACATCAGCTGAAGAGATCAAGAGCAACTTGCTTCAACAGATTTATTCACCTGTTCTATTTGAAGATACGATTCGTAAACTGATGGATCTCGGTGTTGATCGATTTATCGAAGTAGGACCAGGAAATGTTCTTTCAGGATTAGTTAAGAAAGTAAACCGACGTGCATTTGTTCATGCGGTGAGTACACCCGAACAACTTGATCAACTAATGGAAAAGCTAGGGGAGGAATAATCATGGCAGAGAAAAAATCGGCACTCGTTACTGGCGGATCTCGCGGGATCGGACGAGCTATCGCACTTGAACTTGCTTCAGAGGGAATGAACGTAGCTGTTAACTATGCCGGTAGTGAAGCGAAAGCGAACGAGGTTGTTGAAGAAATCAAAGCTGCTGGCGGACAAGCCATTGCGATCCAGGCTAACGTTGGTAATATGGAAGAAGTACAAGGAATGGTTAAGGAAGTTATCTCGGAGTTCGGTAGTCTCGATGTTTTGGTTAACAACGCTGGGATAACGAGAGATAACCTATTGATGCGTATGAAAGAGCAAGAGTGGGACGATGTGATCAATACGAACCTCAAAGGTGTATTTAACTGTACGAAATCGGTGACTCGCCAAATGATGAAACAGCGCTACGGCCGTATCATCAATGTAGCGTCTGTCGTTGGTGTTGCAGGAAATGCAGGGCAAGCTAACTATGTAGCTGCCAAAGCAGGCGTGATCGGCTTAACTAAAACGACCGCAAAAGAACTTGCTAGCCGTAATATTACGGTCAATGCTCTTGCTCCTGGGTTCATCGAAACCGATATGACAGATGAACTATCTGAAGAAGTGAAGAGCGGAATGAAAGGTCAAATTCCTCTTGGAAGACTTGGGGCTGCAGAAGATATTGCAAAAGCAGTAAAGTTTCTTGCTTCTGATGACGCAAACTATATCACCGGTCAAACCCTCCACATCGATGGCGGAATGGTGATGTAACAGAAGAGAAAAATTGTACATCTAGTTTTTTTCTTTTAGATATCCTATAATAGCTTGAGGGGAGGTGAGTATAATGGCAGATACACTAGAGCGTGTAACAAAAATCATCGTTGATCGTCTTGGAGTTGAAGCGTCTGAAGTTAAACCTGAAGCTTCTTTTAAAGATGACCTTGGTGCCGATTCCCTGGATGTTGTGGAATTAGTTATGGAGCTTGAAGATGAGTTTGACATGGAAATCTCAGACGAGGACGCTGAGAAGATCGTAACAGTTGGCGATGTAATTGATTACATAAATAGCCAAAATTAATATTCGGGAATTTCCTGAATTGGTGGATTAAGCCCCGTATATGCGGGGCTTTATTCCCTTTCTATGTAGAAGATTTTGATTAGTCGTGGAGGTATTTATGTCCAAATCACACAAACACACACATAAAACAAAAAGACGTTTTAAACCTAAGCATTCACGACAACTCGTGGTTGGGGACACTGCGAAAGATAAGTTCGCTCAGTTTCTAAAAGAAATTGATGTTTCTTTTAATAATGAGCAACTTCTTTACCAGGCATTTACTCATTCATCGTATGTGAATGAGCATCGACTGCATCCGCAGATGGATAATGAACGTCTAGAATTTCTTGGTGATGCTGTACTTGAACTTACAATATCACGGTACCTGTTTGAAAAATACCCGAATATGAGTGAAGGAGAGCTAACGAAGCTAAGAGCGGCCATCGTATGTGAGCCATCGCTCGTGCAGTTTGCTAACGATCTCAATTTTGGGCACCTTGTCCTTCTTGGTAAGGGTGAGGAAATGACGGGTGGAAGAGCAAGACCAGCACTTCTTGCCGATGTGTTCGAATCATTTATATGTGCACTGTATCTTGATCAAGGCATAGAAGTGGTCTTTGAGTTTCTAGAGAAGTTTGTCTATCCGAAGATTAACGCCGGTGCTTTTTCGCATGTGATGGATTATAAAAGCCAGCTTCAAGAAGTGATTCAGCGTGAAAGCCTTGGGGTCATAGACTATGTCATCACGGATGAAAAAGGGCCAGCGCACAACCGAGAGTTTGCGTCCAAAGTAACGCTTAACGGAGCTGACCTCGGGATCGGGGTAGGTCGTTCGAAGAAAGAAGCTGAACAAAAGGCTGCACAACAGGCGCTTCTCAATTTAAAAGAAAGTAATCAAAAAGAATCCTGATCAACAGGATTCTTTTTACGTATGTGGTCATCAGATTATGTTGTGCGTAGCTTACCAAGTTCTGCAAGCAACGCCTGCATTTCACCCGGTGTAAGCGAATCTTTCTTATTGACCATCGTATAGATTTCATGAATATCTTCGTAACGAGAAAGGTCGAAAGATTCTGGTTTGATCATGGCGGCGTTAATTACTTGAAGTTTTTCTTTAATGCCTTCAACCATAAATGCAAGGTTTTCTTCTGTCTTGTTAGATAGATCCATTATGTACCACCTGCCTTTTTACACAATCTGGCTCTAAGCCCTTCGTCAGTTGAAGGATTAAGGAGCTTTTCCTATTGTAACATGGATCACGCATTGTATCGTAGGCTATAGGAATTTATGATAAAATAAGACAGTTAGTTCAAGAGATAGCATACATAGATATGAAACAGATGAGGGGGAAAAATTGATGTTCCTCAAACGATTAGATGTAGTCGGCTTTAAATCATTCGCCGATCGAATTTCAGTAGAGTTTGTTCCAGGAGTTACATCAGTTGTCGGTCCAAACGGAAGCGGCAAGAGTAATATAAATGACGCGATACGATGGGTGCTAGGCGAGCAGTCTGCAAGGTCACTCAGAGGATCAAAGATGGAAGATATCATCTTCTCAGGTAGTGAGTCACGAAGAGCTGTCAATCTTGCAGAAGTAACATTGACTCTCGATAATCATGACCAATACCTTCCGATCGAATACAACGAAGTTAGCGTAACGAGAAGAGTCTATCGCTCAGGTGATAGCGAGTACTTATTAAACAATCAAACTTGTCGCCTTAAAGATATCATCGAACTTTTTATGGATTCAGGTCTTGGTAAGGAATCGTTCTCAATCATCGGACAAGGACGTATTGAGGAGATATTAAGCAGCAAGTCTGAAGAAAGAAGAAAGATTTTTGAAGAAGCGGCAGGCGTTCTTAAATATAAAACGCGTAAACATAAAGCAGAAGCAAGGTTAAAAGAAACAGCGGACAACCTACACCGCGTGGAAGATATTCTGTATGAACTCGAAGATCAAGTAGAGCCATTACGTATCCAAGCTTCGATAGCGAAAGACTACCTTGAGAAAAGGGAAGAGTTAGAAAAGATCGAAGCAGCTCTAACCGTTCATGAGATCGAAGAGTTTCACGCTGCTTGGAAAAAGAAATCTGCTGAGTTCGATGAGTTGAAACAGAAAGAATTGGAGATCTCAGAGTCGGTTCGGGTTAAGAAGGAAGAACTCGAAAACGCAAAGCAAGAATTGCTCATAGCTGAAAACAATATTGAGCGTTTCCAGCAAACCCTACTCGAGACAAGTGAAGAACTTGAAAAGCTCGAAGGGAAAAGAGAAGTCCTTAAAGAACGAAAAAAGAACGCTCATCAGAATAAAGAGAATCTCAAAGAACGAATCAACTTTTTAAACGAAAAGAAAAGCTACTATGAAAATGAAATCACTCAGCATCGAAGCAGGTTTGAGCGCCAGAAAAAAGAATTAGCTCAATTGAAAGATCAGCTGAAGAAAGAAACTGAGTTACTTGCTGATGTCGAGCAAGATATCGAACAAGAATTAGACCGAATGAAGTCTGATTACTTTGAGCTGTTGAATGAACAAGCATCGATTCGTAATGAAAATCGCTACATTCAAGATCAGCTCACTGTTCTTTCACAGCGCAAAAAGCGATTGGATGATGACAATCATAAATTCATTAAACAGCGGACGGATGTAGAAGATAAAAAGAAAGAGCTCACTAAATCTCTAAAAGTTTCAAAAAAGAACCTCGA
The DNA here is from genome assembly GCF_947387515.1 of Alkalihalobacillus sp. CinArs1. Classification (GTDB taxonomy): domain Bacteria; phylum Bacillota; class Bacilli; order Bacillales; family Guptibacillaceae; genus Guptibacillus. The sequence goes on from NZ_CANDOB010000002.1 coordinate 1,194,682, forward strand.
AACTCATGTTTCATCGTTTTATAAAAGAAAGCACGACGTAGAAGAAAAGAAAAAAGCTCTCGGAGAAAAAGAATCAAAACTCTATCAAGCTTATCAATATATTCAGCAATATCGTTCTAAGAAACAAATGCTTGAGGAAATGCAGGAAGATTACGCTGGTTTCTATCAAGGTGTTAAAGAAGTGCTGAAGGCTAGGAATGACCTTGAAGGAATAGAGGGTGCGGTCGCGGAGCTTGTGACGGTACCAAAACAAGTGGAGACAGCACTGGAAACAGCTTTAGGTGGTGCGATGCAAAGCGTTGTCGTAAGTGATGAACGAGCAGGGCGCGGAGCGATATCATTTTTAAAGAAAAATCGTTCAGGACGGGCAACGTTTCTTCCGCTAACCGTCATTCGGTCGAGGAAGGTTTCAGGATATGATTATGAACGCGTGAAGAATCACGAGGCGTTTGTTGGCGTCGCATCAGACTTAATCGAGTTTGATGAGAAGTATCGCAACGTCCTAGAAAACTTATTAGGTTCGGTCCTTGTAGCAAATGACTTAAAAGGTGCGAACGAACTAGCTAAAATCGTTCAGTACAAGAACCGTATCGTGACGCTCGAAGGTGACGTTGTAAACCCGGGTGGTTCGATGAGTGGAGGAAGTGTGAAGCAAAAGTCTACTTCTCTACTTAGTAGACAGCGTGAACTGGAAGTTCTAGAAACAAAGCTTGCAGAGATGGAAAAGAAGACGTTAGGTGTAGAAAACGAAATTCAGCGTGAGAAAGCAGAGCTTGAGAGACTCGAATCAGAGCTTGAAACGATGAGGGAGCACGGTGAAAATCTCCGACTGGAAGAGCAGTCACTTCTAGGAGACTTAAGAGGAATCGAAGGTGAAGAGCGAAATACGAACGAACGACTTCAGCTATATGATCGTGAGAAGAACGCGATCGAAGAAGAAATAGAAACGCATGAAAGCAGGAGCGACTACTTATCGAACCGTTTAGAAACGATCTCAAAGCAAGCCGAGGAACTAGAAGAGAAGATCGAAGCACTAACGCTGAAAAAGCAATCTCAGCAGACGTCGAAGGAAACCATCCAAACAGAAATCACTGAGTTAAAAGTGAAGGTAGCTGAACATCAGCAGTCCTTTCAGAACCAAAAAGAAACGCTCGATCGCCTTTCTTCAGAACAAAAGGAAACGACGAATCAGTTGAATGAAACGATGGAAGAGCATTCCTTACTAAATGAAGCGATGACATCTAATTCAACTGGTGAAGAGAAGCTTGATGAAAATATCAAGAAATTAAGAGAAGAAAAAGACGGTTTGTTAGCTTCACTACAAGAAGAAAGAGAAGTGAAAACAAATCATCAGCGAACGATCGATGTGATAGGTAGTGAACATGAAGCAGTATCGAATGAGGAAAAGCAGATAGCAGGGTTACTGCAAGCTGCTGAAGTACAAGTGAACCGTTTAGACGTAGAACTTGAAAACCGTCTCACGATGCTAAGTGAAGAGTATGGATTAACGTATGAAGCAGCGAAAGAGAAGCATGTGCTTAAGATCGATGCTAGTGAAGCAAAGAAGAAGTTAAAGCTGATCAAGCTTGAAATCGATGAACTAGGGACGGTTAACATTGGTGCGATCGATGAGTTTGAGCGTGTGAATGAGCGCTATACGTTCTTAACAGAGCAGCAAAAAGATTTGTTACAGGCAAAAGATACGCTTTATACGGTAATCGATGAGATGGACAAAGAAATGAAGAAGCGTTTTCAAGATACGTTTACGAAGATTCGAACTCAGTTCCAACAAGTGTTTGAAGAATTATTTGGGGGAGGAAAGGCGGATCTCGTTCTCACGGATCCTGAGAATCTCTTATCTACCGGGGTCGATATTCTTGCACAGCCTCCGGGCAAAAAGCTTCAGCACCTTGCTCTCCTTTCTGGCGGGGAACGAGCATTTACAGCGATTGCGCTACTGTTTGCCATCCTGAAAGTGCGCCCAGTTCCTTTCTGTGTCCTAGATGAAGTTGAAGCCGCACTCGATGATGCAAATGTGAATAGGTTTGCGAGATATTTGAAACAATTCAGTGAGAAGACACAGTTCATCGTCATTACGCACCGTAAGGGTACGATGGAGGAGTCAGATGTTCTCTATGGTGTGACCATGCAGGAATCAGGCGTTTCAAGGCTTGTGTCAGTTAGACTTGAAGATTCGAAACAATTAATATCGCAATAAGACTTTGGGGGGATTTCAATGAGCTTTTTCAAAAAGCTAAAAGACAAGTTTACAACGCAATCGGATAATGTGACTGAGAAATTTAGAGATGGACTCGAGAAAACACGAACATCGTTTTCTACAAAAATGAACGACCTTGTAAAGAACTATCTTAAAGTTGATGAGGAATTTTTCGAAGAGCTAGAAGAATTATTGATCAGCGCTGACGTGGGTGTTGCGACAGTAATGGACCTTATCGATGTATTGAAAGATGAAGCGAGAGCTAGAAACATTAAGGACACAGAAGCACTTCAAAGCGTCATTTCTGAAAAGCTTGCTGAATTGCTTCATAAAGAAGAAGATAATTCGTTGAACATTCAAGAAGACGAATTAACGGTCTTCTTGTTCGTTGGCGTTAACGGTGTAGGTAAAACCACTACGATCGGGAAGCTTGCTCACAAGTTTAAGAAAGAGAACAAGAAGGTTCTCCTAGCGGCTGGTGACACGTTTAGAGCTGGAGCCATCGAACAGTTAGATGTGTGGGGCGAGCGGGTAGGAGTCGATGTCGTGAAGCATCAGGCAGGTTCTGATCCTGCAGCAGTCGTGTTCGATGCGGTACAATCAGCTAAGTCCAGAAAAGCAGACATCCTGCTTTGTGATACGGCTGGACGTCTTCAGAACAAAGTGAACTTGATGAACGAACTTGAAAAAGTGAAGCGCGTGATTCAAAGGGAAATCCCGAATGCGCCACATGAAGTCATTCTCGTTCTCGATGCGACGACTGGTCAGAATGCGATGAGCCAGGCGAAGCAGTTCAGTCAATCGACTGATGTTTCAGGAATCGCTCTGACGAAACTCGATGGAACTGCAAAAGGCGGTATCGTTTTAGCCATTCGACATGAGCTAGATATCCCTGTTAAGCTAGTTGGACTCGGTGAGCAAATGGATGATTTACAGGAGTTTGACGCTGATACGTTCGTTTATGGACTCTTCTCATCGATCATCGAAGAAGACGTTGAAAAAGAAGAGTAAAACACGAAAAGATTGTGTTAAGAAAAAATCTTGACAAATGATTTTACGCATAGTAGTATATTTAACGTAAAGGTGATTGCCTTAACACGAGGGGGTGCTACCATTGCTCGAAAAAACAATGCGTATGAATGCGTTATTCGACTTTTACCAGTCGCTCTTAACTCCGAAACAAAGGAATTACATGGCATTGTATTATTTGGATGACTACTCCCTTGGTGAGATCGCAGAAGAATTTCAAGTTAGCCGTCAGGCTGTCTATGATAACATTAAGCGAACGGAACAAATGATAGAAGAATACGAAGCAAAACTATTGCTATTCGAGAGATACAACAAGCGTCAAGAGTTGTTTGAAGAGCTTACTGAAGTGCTCAAGCAAGAGGATTCAAACTCGAAAGCTCTAACATTGATTAAATCTCTCGAAAAACTCGATTAGGAGGCGGCAAACATGGCATTTGAAGGTTTAGCCGACCGACTGCAAGGCACCCTGCAGAAAATTCGCGGCAAAGGGAAAGTTACTGAAGCAGACGTCAAAGAGATGATGCGTGAAGTAAGGTTAGCTCTACTTGAAGCGGATGTTAACTTTAAAGTCGTGAAGCAGTTCATTAATAAAGTTAAGGAGAGGGCTGTAGGGCAGGAAGTAATGAAGAGCCTGACGCCGGGTCAGCAAGTCATTAAAGTAGTTAATGAAGAGCTGACTGCACTTATGGGCGGAGAGCAAAGCAAGATCGCAGTATCAAACCGTCCGCCAACTGTTATTATGATGGCTGGTCTACAGGGTGCGGGTAAAACGACAACTGTCGGGAAGCTTGCGAACCATTTACGAAAGAAGCACAATCGAAAACCTTTACTCGTTGCGGCAGATATCTATCGTCCAGCAGCGATCAATCAGCTAGAAACCCTAGGTAAACAGCTCAGCATGCCTGTATTCTCGATGGGAGATCAGGTAAGCCCTGTCGAAATCGCCACGAAAGCGATCGAAAAAGCTAAAGAAGAGCATTTAGATTACGTACTGATCGATACGGCCGGTCGTCTTCATATCGATGAAGACCTTATGCAAGAACTGAAGGACGTAAAAGAAGCAGTAACACCTGATGAAATCTTCTTAGTAGTAGACGCAATGACTGGACAAGACGCTGTGAACGTAGCCGAAAACTTTAACGATGCACTAGATATTACTGGTGTTGTTCTAACAAAGCTTGATGGTGATACTCGCGGAGGGGCTGCACTTTCGATCAAGTCAGTCACTGACAAACCGATCAAGTTTGCTGGTATGGGTGAAAAGCTTGATGCGCTCGAACCATTTCATCCAGAAAGGATGGCGTCCCGTATATTAGGGATGGGAGATGTGCTCTCTCTAATTGAAAAAGCACAAACTTCAGTGGATGAAGACAAAGCAAAAGAGCTCGAGAAGAAAATGAGAACGATGAGCTTTACGTTCGATGATTTTCTTGATCAACTTGGACAGGTTCGCAGCATGGGCCCTCTTGATGAATTGATGGATATGATTCCTGGGATGAACAAGAAGGCGATGAAAAACGTCAGCGTTGATGAAAAACAAATCGGTCGAGTTGAAGCGATCATTCAATCGATGACCACTCTTGAAAAAGAGCAGCCTGATGTGATCAATGCGAGCCGCAAGAAAAGGATTGCTACAGGCAGTGGAACATCTGTACAAGACGTCAATCGTCTCTTAAAACAATTTGATGAGATGAAGAAAATGATGAAACAGATGACCAACATGTCTAAAGGTGGCAAGAAAAAAGGCAAGGGCATGAACTTCCCATTCATGCAATAAAAACGAAATAAATTTCCTCTTTACAAGAGTGACAATTTATGATATTATATTTATTTATGTGAGTATTTTTTGGAGGTGAAACACATGGCAGTTAAAATTCGTCTAAAACGTATGGGTGCTAAAAGAAACCCTTATTACCGCGTAGTTGTTGCAGATTCTCGTGCTCCTCGTGACGGACGTTTCATCGAGGAAATCGGAACTTATAATCCGGTTGCTAATCCTGTTGACGTTAAAATTAACGAGGAAAAAGCTCTTGATTGGATGCTAAAAGGCGCTAAGCCTTCCGATACAGTCCGTAACCTTTTCTCTAAAGAAGGTCTTATGGAAAAGCTACACAACGCAAAAAACCAAAAGTAACATGACACCGTGGGGGAGGCTTTATCGTAAAGCCTCCTTTGGTGTATTTTTTTCCATCATCTAAAAAGGTGGGGTAATAAATGAAGGAACTCGTTGAAACGATCGTAAAAGCCCTTGTCGATTATCCTGATGAGGTAATGGTTGAAGAACTACCTGGAAGCAAGGAAGTCACTTATAAACTCCATGTTCATACGAACGATACTGGCAAAGTGATTGGAAAGAATGGTAAGGTAGCTAAATCCATCCGAACAGTAATGAATGCAGCAGCAGTGCAATCAGGCACGCGTGTACAGTTAGAAATCGTATAAGGGGAGTCGTACTCCTCTTTTTTGTTGTTTTAAGGGACGTGAATGTTTACATAGTTAACTTATATTGAGTTGCTACCAAATCCCTCTATACCATGGAGGTAAACCGAAATGAATATCATAAAGAAGTATGAAGTGAAGCAGCTGTTGACAGAATCTAGTCGAGCTTTTTATATAGATAAGTGGGATCAAGAGATTGCGATCCTCGATCAAGAACGAGAACAACTTCAATTTGAAAAGAAACGGTTGCAGAAGAAACGGCCCTCTGATAAAGAGTGGATCAGTGAGCAATTCGAGAAGGAATTGCATTCTCGAAATGAGCAAATATCGATTCTTGAATATAAGATTGAACAAATCGAGCAGCTTCCACCAGAAAGCGAACTTCATGAAGGGGAAGTGGATGCCATCCAAAGTATTGAAGTGGGGGATGAGTGGAAAGCTGCTGAACAAAAAGGTAAAATCATTATTAAAGATGGGATTGTGCAAAGCATAACCCCATAGTTCAAACGAAAGGAATTACATCATGACACAATGGTTAAACGTTGGGAAAATAGTGAATACACATGGTGTTCGAGGTGAGGTAAGAGTCATTTCTAGGACTGACTTCCCTGAAGAACGCTACGCTGAAGGGAATAAACTCTTTTTGTTTAAAGAAAACAAAGAGCCGATTCAGTTGGTTGTTCGTTCTCATCGAAAACATAAGCAGTTCGATCTGCTTACGTTTGAAGGGTTACATTCCTTAAATGAGGTCGAGCATATGAAAGAGGGAATTCTTAAAATTAAAGAGGAACAGCTTGGTACGTTAGAAGCAGACGAATTTTATTATCGTGACATCATTGGTCTTGAAGTTCACTCAGACGAAGGAGAATACCTTGGTAAGGTGAAAGAGATTCTTTCTCCAGGTGCGAACGATGTCTGGGTTGTACAACAAGCTAGCGGAGGAAAGGATTTGCTGCTTCCTTACATCAGTCAGGTAGTCAAAAGCGTAGACTTATCGAAGGGTGAAGTGATCGTTCATTTAATGGAAGGACTTCGTGATTAGCATGAAGATCGATGTACTATCGTTGTTCCCTGAGATGTTTACAGGTGTGTTTAATCACTCGATCTTAAAGCGTGCGCAGGAAAGTGGTGCGGTTTCTTATCAAGTGACGAATTTCAGAGAGTACAGTACCAATAAGCATAAGAATGTAGACGATTACCCTTATGGTGGTGGTGCTGGTATGGTCTTAACGCCACAGCCCGTGTTCGATGCTGTCTCATCACTCGCGGATCCTTCAAAAAAACCTCGCGTTATATTGATGTGTCCACAGGGAGAAAGGTTTACACAGTCGAAAGCTGAAGAATTGGCAGCTGAAGACCACCTTATCTTCGTGTGTGGTCATTATGAGGGTTATGACGAAAGGATTCGAGAGCACCTCATTACAGATGAAATCTCGATCGGAGATTTTGTTTTGACCGGCGGAGAACTTGCGAGCATGGTCGTCATTGACAGTGTGACGAGGTTGCTGCCTGGGGTGTTAGGTAATAAGAGCTCAGCACCAATGGACTCATTCAGTAGCGGGCTTCTTGAGCATCCTCATTATACACGACCATCATCGTACGAAGGGCATGCTGTGCCTGACGTGCTTCTGTCGGGAAACCACGCTGCGATCGAAAAGTGGCGTTTAAAGGAATCACTCAGACGAACCTGGACAAGAAGACCAGACTTATTAGAGTCTAAGGAGCTTTCGAAAGAAGAGCAGAAAATCCTTAACGAAATAAAAGAAGAATCTGATTGATTCTCCCTTGTAATCTAATACCTGCTATGCTATGATATTTTTTGTGGCATTAGTCATGAATTACGATGTTCCGCTGTAATGCACCATTATTTATAAGAGCATCTGTGTGGAAGGAGGGTTACTTGATGCACAAGTTAATCCAGGAAATCACAAAAGAACAGCTTAAGTCGGATCTTCCGAATTTCCGACCAGGGGATACTGTGAAAGTTCACGTTAAAGTTGTCGAAGGCACTCGTGAGCGTATTCAGGTATTCGAAGGTGTTGTGATTAAACGACGTGGTGGCGGAATTAGCGAAACGTTCACAGTACGTAAGATTTCTTACGGAACTGGAGTTGAGCGTACATTCCCTGTACATTCACCAAAAGTTGCTAAGCTTGAGGTAGTTCGTCGCGGTAAAGTTCGCCGTGCTAAGCTATACTACTTGCGTGCACTTCGTGGTAAAGCCGCTCGTATTAAAGAAATTCGATAATAATGGTATCTATGAAAAAGGAGCTTGCGCTGTCAGGCTCCTTTTTTCTATTCTATAGGATATCGGTGTCCTATTTGCTATGGTAAAATGAACTGTGCATAGGTTTGTGAGAGGGTATTAAAGGGAATTAATGATTCCGGAACTATCCATCATAGGAGGAGAACGAACATGAGCAGTGAAAAAACAGGAGAGAAAAAAGATTCTTGGGATTGGATAAAAGCATTAGTGATCGCTTTTATACTTGCTGGAGCTGTTCGTTATTTCATATTTGCACCTATCGTCGTAGATGGTGAAAGCATGATGCCGACACTTCATGATCGTGATCGAATGATTGTAAATAAGATAAGTTATAATATTGGTGAGCCAGAGCGCTTCGATATCGTTGTTTTCGAGGCTGTAGAAGGAAGAGATTACATTAAGCGCATCATCGGATTACCAGGTGATAAAATCGAATATAAAGATGATAACCTGTATGTGAACGGTCAACTTGTGGAGGAACCGTATCTAGATACAGCAAAGAACGATTTACTCTCGGGTAATTTGACATATGATTTTGACCTCATCGGTTTAACAGGTGAAACGACTGTACCAGAGGGGCACCTGTTCGTTATGGGGGATAATCGACAACATAGTAAAGATAGCCGTTCGATCGGCTTTGTTTCTAAAGATAAAGTGATTGGAGAGGCGAACATCGTGTTTTGGCCTCTAACAGATATTCAAGTAATGGAATAGGTGGAGATTGCATGACGATTCAATGGTTCCCTGGTCACATGGCCAAAGCCCGTCGGGAGATAACTGAAAAACTAAAAATGATCGATGTTGTAATTGAACTTGTGGATGCTAGAATTCCACTTTCTTCTCGAAATCCAATGATCGACGAGATCGTTTCTTCTAAACCGAGGCTAATCCTGTTAAATAAATCTGATATGGCTGACGATCAGAAAACAGCAGAATGGAAGGAGTATTTCCAGCGTCAGGGGCACAAAGCTCTGCCGATCGACTCTCACACGGGTAAGGGCGTGAAATCGATTCCTGCTGCAGCGAGAGAGCTTGTTAGCGAAAAGCTCGATCGTATGGTAGAGAAGGGGATGAAGCCGCGTGCTGTTCGGGCGCTCATTCTTGGTATTCCTAACGTAGGGAAATCTACTCTGATCAATAAGCTCGCGGGAAAGAAGATTGCGAAAACGGGCGATCGTCCAGGCATCACTAAGAAACAGCAATGGATCAAAGTAGGCAAAGAAATGGATCTACTCGATACGCCAGGAATTCTATGGCCGAAGTTTGAAGATCAAAAAACCGGTTATAAGCTTGCTGCAACCGGTGCGATCAAAGACGAAATTTTGGATTTTCAAGATGTCGCAGTCTTCACTCTGAAATTTCTAGGCGAACATTATCCCAACAGACTGATGGATCGTTATAAGTTAGATGATATTCCAGAAGATATCGTTGAATTATTTGATGAAATCGGTAAAAAACGTGGGTTCTTATTAGGCGGTGGTTGGATCGATTACGATAAAACTGCTGAAACAGTACTTAGAGAACTTAGAAGTGGTAAGCTTGGCGATCTGACTCTTGAGACGCCAGAGGAGGAAAGGTAAGGCATTGCCTTGCCTTTTTTATTATTTTTCAAATAAAGAAAGAGGGAAATGTGTGGGCAATTCCAAAAAAACAATCAGCGAAATCAAAAAGATGATTTTAGAAAAGAAGTACTCAGAGGAAGACTGGGCTGAATTTCAATCTGATGACAGAAAAGGTGTGAAAGAACTTTTAGCGAAAGAACAGAGAAAAAAGGAGCAAATCGAAAAAGTTAAAGAATTACATAAAGAGATGAGCGTGTTTGAAGAGCGATACAGCGCATCTGGGTTTACGACTATAGCAGGAGTCGATGAAGTAGGAAGAGGGCCATTAGCGGGGCCTGTAGTGGCTTCTGCGGTCATATTAGATGGTGAGAAGCCAATCTATGGCCTTCAGGACTCGAAGAAGCTTTCTACAGCAAAGCTTGAAGAACTATACGAAGCGATACTTGAAAACTCTGTCTCTGTTGGGATAGGAGTCATGACCCCTGAGGAAATAGACGAACTCAACATCTACCACGCAACAAAAAAAGCAATGCAGAAAGCAGTCCATGCGCTATCGGTTTCCCCTGACTTCTTACTAGTGGACGCGATGGAGCTTCCGCTATCAATCCAACAAGAATCGTTAATCAAAGGAGATGCTAGAAGTATAAGCATCGCTGCTGCTTCGATCGTTGCAAAAGTTACGCGAGACCGCATGATGGAGAAGCTGGCGGTACGGTATCCTCAGTATGGCTTCGAAAGACACGTTGGTTATGGAACGAAAGAGCATCTGACTGCATTAGACCGTTATGGCGTCACAAATGAACATCGTAAGACGTTTGCTCCTGTGAGAGAACGTTTAGGTATGCTTTGATGCATGAATCACTGTAAATTGATGATACTATGGTTATTCTACTTAGAAGGAGAAGAGCCAAGTGAACGATCGATTGCATCCAGAAAAAAATGACCCTTATTATGAAGAAGCTGGTGAGGAGTTTGGTGTCTATACTCCTGCTGCAGCAAGGGATCTATCTGTAACGGATCATCAAAAGCGGGAGCAGGAGAAAAAATCTCCAGGTGAAAAAGAACAAGAAGATCGAAGATAAAAATAGTTACTGCTGAGGACGCCTCGGCAGTTTTTGTTTGGTTTTTTCTAAAAGACGGTTGCTTTTGAAGATTTTGCTATAGAGACCCACACTTAGTTGATTGGAGGGGTGCTCGACTCCTACAGGACTTGCGGAACAGGTGAGACCCCGCTAGAGCGCAAGTTAACCACTCCTCTTATAGCAACAAAGTTTAAGAAAGGAGCCTTTTGTTTTGAACGCACTAAACTGCTAAAGAAAGGCTATGTGAAAGGCTTAAGGAAGACCACCCATCCAACTTAAGTAATGTAAAGAAAAGGTACTTTTAGTAAAAGGGTAGACAAGCGGTGGGAATTTTCTATACAATGAAAACGTCGTCAATGACTTGATTGAGTAGGATAGGAGGACAAGAGAATGAATATCCATGAGTATCAGGGAAAAGAAGTCCTAAGAAGTTATGGGGTCTCAGTCCCAAATGGACAAGTTGCTTACTCCGCAAAAGAAGCGGTGGACGTTGCTAAACAACTAGAGAGCGACGTTTATGTAGTGAAAGCTCAAATCCATGCTGGTGGTCGAGGCAAAGCCGGTGGGGTTAAGATTGCAAAGAACCTCGACGAAGTACGTACATATGCTGAGGAGATCCTCGGTAAAACACTCGTTACTCATCAAACGGGTCCTGAAGGTAAGGAAGTAAAGCGCTTACTTATCGAAGAAGGTTGCGACATTAAAAACGAATACTATGTAGGTCTAGTAGTCGATCGTGCGACATCTCGCGTCGTAATGATGGCTTCTGAAGAAGGCGGTACTGAAATTGAAGAAGTGGCTGAAAAAACGCCAGAGAAAATCTTCAAAGAAGTAATCGATCCTGCAGTTGGTCTTCAAGGCTATCAAGCTAGAAGACTAGCGTTTAACATTAATATCCCTAAAGAAATGGTAAATAAGACAGTGAAGTTTATGCTTGGTCTTTACAAAGCCTTTATTGAAAAAGATGCTTCCATCGCTGAGATCAATCCACTAGTAACTACTGGTGATGGTAACGTGATGGCGCTAGATGCGAAGCTTAACTTTGATCCAAATGCGCTTTATCGTCATAAGGATATCCTTGAGCTACGTGATCTTGATGAAGAAGATACGAAGGAAATTGAGGCTTCAAAATACGAGCTCAGCTATATTGCATTAGAAGGAAATATCGGTTGTATGGTCAATGGCGCAGGTCTTGCTATGTCTACGATGGATATTATCAAGCACTATGGAGGCGACCCTGCTAACTTCCTTGACGTTGGGGGCGGTGCTACAGCTGAGAAAGTTACTGAGGCGTTCAAGATCATCCTTTCAGATCAAAATGTTAAAGGTATCTATGTAAACATCTTTGGTGGAATCATGAAGTGTGACGTAATCGCTGAAGGTGTAGTCGAAGCAACAAAACAAGTAGGTCTTGAAATTCCACTTGTGGTTCGACTTGAAGGTACAAACGTAGATCTAGGAAAGCAAATCCTTAAAGACTCAGGATTAAATATTACAGCTGCAGAATCAATGGCTGACGGCGCAGAAAAAATTGTTTCATTAGTTAAGTAGAAAGGCGGGACTAGGAATGAGCGTTTACATTAATAAAGATACAAAAGTTATCGTTCAAGGTATCACCGGTTCAGTTGGATTATTTCATACACAGCAAATGCTAGAGTATGGTACTAAGATTGTCGGCGGAGTGACACCTGGAAAAGGCGGAACAGAAATCGAAGGCGTTCCGGTTTTCAACACGGTTGAGCAAGCTGTTAAATCAACAGGTGCTACAGCGTCAGTAATCTATGTTCCACCTGCATTTGCAGCTGATGCGATCATGGAAGCTGTCGACGCTGAACTCGATATTGCGATCTGTATTACTGAAGGTATTCCTGTAATCGATATGGTAAAAGTTAGTCGTTATATGGAAGGGAAGAAAACCCGTCTTGTAGGACCAAACTGTCCAGGGGTCATCACTCCTGACGAGTGCAAGATCGGTATCATGCCTGGATACATCCACAAAAAAGGTCACGTCGGTGTTGTCTCCCGCTCTGGTACGTTGACGTATGAAGCTGTACATCAACTATCTGAACAAGGTATCGGACAATCTACTGCAGTAGGTATCGGTGGTGACCCGGTTAACGGTACGAACTTTATCGATGTATTGAAAGCATTCAATGAAGATGAAGATACGTATGCAGTTATCATGATCGGTGAAATCGGTGGTACAGCTGAAGAAGAAGCAGCAGAGTGGGTCAAAGCAAACATGACGAAGCCTGTTGTTGGCTTTATCGGTGGTCAAACGGCACCTCCAGGGAAGCGCATGGGCCATGCTGGTGCGATCATTTCTGGCGGTAAGGGTACTGCTGAAGAGAAGATCAAAACGATGGAATCAGCGGGCATTAAAGTTGCTCCTACCCCTGCCGTAATGGGTGATACACTGATTTCCGTTTTGAAGGAAAAAGACTTACTAGAGAAATGCACAACACATAAAGCGTAAAGGCAATAGCTCCCGGTCGGGAGCTATTTCTCTTATACATAAAAAAATGAAAGATTCCTTGATTGGAGAGAATTGTAGTGAGGACATTGAGAAGCCGATTGATCCAACTACATCACTGTGAAGGCGCAAATTGGAACGTTATTCGATCACTGTTAACATTTGACCCCACGCTTCAAAGCATATATGATATGTCTGCTGTTGACTTAATGAACTTTAACCTTGATTTTCAGTCCGCATCACGGTTTCACCAGGACCTGCATGTAACGAAACCCTGGAAAACGAATGGGATTAGAGAAATGAAAGTGATCACACGGTTCGATGAAGCATACCCAGAAAGTCTAAAGCATATTTATGATGCACCATGGGTTGTTTACTGTATGGGGAAGGTTCAACTTTTGAATACTCCTAGCTTAAGTGTAGTGGGGACGAGACACCCTTCACCACATGCTAAAGATACGATGAAGATCGTCTTAAAACCGATCATTCAACATAATGTGACAGTGGTGAGTGGACTAGCACGGGGGATCGATACACTCGCCCATCGTCTTGCACTCCAGTCAGGAACGATAGCAGTACTAGGTTCTGGTTTCAAACATATTTATCCTAAAGAAAACATAGAGCTTGCTGCAACGATTGCGAAGGAAGGATTGCTTTTATCCGAGTATCCTCCTCACCGTTTTCCAGAACGAAAACAGTTCCCGGAGAGAAACCGCATCATCAGCGGCTTATCAAAAGGTACTCTCGTTGTCGAAGCGAAAAAGAAAAGTGGCTCTCTTATAACAGCAGACCAGGCCATCGACCAGGGACGCGACGTCTTCTGTTTGCCTGGAAGATTGACAGACGTGCATTCTGAAGGTACGAATCGATTGATTCAGCAGGGAGCAAAACTTATATTAAAAGGTGAAGATATACTGGCTGAATACAGTGAATTTCAAGAAAAAGTAGCTAGCACTATTTGACAAAAGAGTTTTGAATATTTAATAATGGTGAAGATTTTAAAATTACCTCAATGGGGGGAGGAAACTTACTGTGGCAGATTATCTAGTTATTGTTGAATCTCCCGCTAAAGCAAAAACAATTGAAAAATATTTAGGAAAGAAGTATAAGGTGAAAGCATCGATGGGTCACGTGATCGACTTACCCAGAAGTCAGATGGGCGTTGATGTAGAAAACAACTATGCTCCTAAATATATAACAATACGCGGGAAAGGGCCTGTGCTTAAAGAAATTAAAGATGCTGCGAAGAAGGCGAAGAAAGTTTATCTAGCGGCCGACCCCGATCGCGAAGGGGAAGCGATTGCATGGCATTTAGCACATAGCTTGAAAATTCATGAAGACAAAGAATGCAGAGTAGTATTTAATGAAATTACGAAAGATGCAGTAAAAGATGCGTTTAAACGACCTCGAGCAATCAACATGGACTTAGTAGATGCTCAACAAGCACGAAGAGTATTGGACCGACTCGTTGGTTACAATATCAGTCCTTTACTTTGGAAGAAAGTGAAAAAAGGATTGAGCGCAGGAAGAGTTCAAACGGTAGCGGTTCGGTTGATCGTGGAAAGAGAAAAGGAAATACAAAACTTCCAGGCTGAAGAATATTGGAAGATTAAAGCTGCTTTTGAGAAAGACGGCGAACAGTTTGAAGCTGGATTCTACGGTATAGAAGGAAAGAAAACAGACCTTTCATCCCGTGAAGATGTTGATAACATATTGAATCGAATCGAAGGGGATCAGTTCCGTATACAGTCCGTTCAAAAGAAGGAACGGAAGCGAAACCCTGCACAACCGTTCACGACGTCATCCCTTCAACAGGAAGCTGCGAGAAAGCTTAACTTTAGAGCAAAGAAGACGATGATGCTCGCTCAGCAGTTATACGAAGGAATCGAGTTAGGGAAACAGGGTACCGTTGGTTTAATCACGTATATGAGAACGGATTCTACGAGAATTTCTGAAACTGCTAAAGCAGAAGCGAGTGAATACATCGAAGGTAAGTATGGTCAAGAGTACTTATCGACTAAAAAACCTTCCAAGAAACAATCTGGTAAATCTCAAGATGCACACGAAGCTGTAAGACCTACTTCTGTGATGAGAAATCCAACTGAAATGAAAGCCTATTTAAAGCGCGACCAACTTCGTTTATACCGATTGATTTGGGAGCGTTTCGTCGCGAGCCAAATGGCTCCTGCGATCATGGACACGATGAGCGTCGATCTCGATAATAATGGCGCTACGTTCCGAGCTACAGGATCCAAAGTAAAGTTCAAAGGCTTTATGAAGGTGTATGTAGAAGGGAACGACGATAACAAAAAAGAAGAAGATAAGATGCTTCCTGATTTAGAAGAGGGGATGGATGTAGCTACGACGGAAATTGATCCTACTCAGCACTTCACTCAACCACCTCCACGTTATTCCGAGGCACGACTCGTAAAAACGATGGAAGAGCTAGGTATAGGAAGACCTTCAACATACGCACCAACTCTCGATACGATTCAAAGAAGAGGCTACGTTGCGTTAGAAGATCGTAAATTCGTTCCAACTGAGCTAGGTGAAATTGTGCTAGAGCTCATTCTGGAGTTCTTCGAAGACATTATTAACATCGAATTTACAGCTGCTCTTGAAAATGACCTTGACAAAGTTGAGGATGGAGGGGCAGAATGGATTTCTGTAATCGATGAATTTTATCAGAACTTCGATAAGCGATTGAAAGTCGCAGAAGAGGAAATGAAGGAAGTTGAGATAAAAGATGAGCCAGCCGGTGAGGACTGCGAAAAATGCGGATCGCCGATGGTTATCAAAATGGGGCGCTACGGAAAATTCATGGCGTGCTCTAATTTCCCAGATTGCCGAAACACGAAACCAATCTTGAAAGAGATCGGTGTCGACTGTCCGAAATGTAAGGAAGGAAACATCGTAGAACGAAAAAGCAAAAAGAATCGTCTATTCTATGGGTGCGACCGTTTTCCTGAATGCGACTTCCTTTCTTGGGATAAGCCGATCAAGCGTCCATGCCCGAAATGTGGAGACATGCTTGTCGAAAAGAAAACGAAGAAGAAAAAAGAAATCAAGTGTGTGAACTGTGATTTCGTTGAAGAAGAAAACTAGTAAGGGGTTTTTGAAATGAGTAATCACGTTACGGTGATTGGTGCTGGGCTCGCTGGAAGTGAAGCGGCCTGGCAGCTAGCCAAGCGAGGAATCAACGTACATCTTTATGAGATGAGACCAAAGAAGCAAACGCCTGCTCACCATACGGATAAGTTCGCTGAGCTCGTTTGCAGTAACTCACTTCGTGCAAATACATTAACGAATGCCGTTGGTGTCTTGAAAGAAGAAATGCGTGAGATGGATTCTGTCATCATCAAAGCAGCGGATGAGTGTGCAGTACCTGCTGGTGGTGCATTAGCTGTCGACCGACATGAATTTGCAGCGAAAGTAACGGAATATGTGAAAGGACATCCAAACGTAACGGTTTTTTCTGATGAATTCACAACGATTCCAGAAGGTCCTGCAATTATTGCAACTGGACCACTCACTTCAAAAGATCTATCAGATCAGCTTAAAGCACTAACGGGTGAAGAGTACTTGTATTTCTATGATGCAGCAGCTCCGATAATCGAAACGGAGAGCATCGACATGGATAAAGTGTACAAGAAGTCTCGTTATGATAAAGGTGAGGCTGCTTATTTAAACTGTCCGATGACTGAAGAAGAGTTCAACCGTTTCTATGAAGCTCTCATTTCAGCAGAAACGGTACCTTTGAAAGAATTTGAAAAAGAAATCTTTTTCGAAGGGTGTATGCCGATCGAAGTCATGGCACAAAGAGGGAAGAAAACGATGACGTTCGGTCCACTCAAGCCAGTTGGACTTGAAGATCCTAAAACAGGAAAGCGCCCATACGCAGTAGTGCAGCTGCGACAGGATAATTCCTCAGGGACACTTTATAACATCGTTGGTTTTCAAACTCATCTGAAGTGGGGACCTCAAAAAGAAGTGATCCGAATGATTCCTGGTCTAGAGAATGCTGATATCGTACGCTATGGTGTTATGCACCGAAACACGTTTATCAACTCACCGAATCTACTGAAGCCAACTTATCAGTATAGAGATCGAGATGATTTATTCTTCGCTGGTCAGATGACTGGAGTAGAAGGTTATGTAGAATCTGCAGCTGCAGGACTCATTGCAGGGTTTAACGCTGCGAGGTTGATGGACGGAGAAGAAACAGTGGTGTTCCCTGAGCAAACGGCTCTAGGAAGCTTAGCTAACTATATCACTACTGCGAACCCGGACAACTTCCAACCGATGAACGCTAATTTTGGTCTTTTTCCACCGTTAGAGAACAGGATTAAGAACAAAAAAGAACGCAATGAAGCGATCGCTAATCGCGCATTGGAAACAATTCAGAATTTTAAAAAAATATTGTAAATTTCTATTGCTTAGGCTTCTAAATTGTGATACGATTTAGAAGCCTTTTGAGGTGATAAAGGATGGATAATAATCAAAAGAGGCTTGTTCAGTCTTTCTCAGAGTATTTGCAGATTGAAAAGAACTGTTCACCTCATACGATCTCTAGTTATTTGCAGGATATCGAACATTTTCAGAACTTCATGAAGCAGCAGACTCTCGATGTCTTTGCTGCTGTTTCTTATGCAGATGTTAGGATTTACCTAACTCAATTGCATGAGCAAGGATTTGCAAGAAAAACGGCTGCTAGGAAAATATCAACGTTACGTAGCCTTTATCGTTTTCTTTTAAGAGAGGAAGTTTTAGAGGTTAATCCGTTTACGATGAGTTCACTTCTTAAACAAGAGAAGCGACTTCCGCAGTTTTTGTACACACAGGAGTTAGATAAGCTCTTCGATGCTCCGGATGTAACGACTGCACTTGGTCAGCGAGATAAAGCGTTACTCGAAGTTCTTTATGGCTGTGGCATTCGTGTGAGTGAATGTGTAGCACTTGATATAGAAGATATCGATTTTTCTATCGGAACGATCTTTGTAATTGGAAAAGGTCGTAAAGAGCGGTATGTCCCGATCGGGAGTTTTGCAATCGATGCAATTAAAAATTACATGGACGATGGAAGAAGGCAGCTTATTCCGAAAGACAAAGACTCTACGAGAGCTCTTTTCTTAAACTTTCGAGGTGCAAGGTTAACGGCTCGTGGCGTCAGAACGATTTTAAATCGTATTGTTGAAGAAGCTTCGATGCATGTACATATCAGTCCACATGTCATGAGGCATACCTTTGCAACTCACCTGTTGAATGAAGGGGCTGATCTTCGGTCTGTTCAAGAGCTGTTAGGCCATGCGAACCTTTCAACGACGCAAATCTACACCCATGTGACAGGCGATCGATTGCGAAATATATATATGAACCATCATCCAAGAGCTTGAATGCTCGGGAGGAGGAACTTATGGGAGACTTTCACGCAACCACTATATTTGCAATTCAACATAATGGAGGATGTGCAATGGCTGGCGACGGCCAAGTAACGTTCGGAAATGCAGTTGTTATGAAGCATACTGCAAAAAAAGTAAGAAGACTTTTCCATGGGAAAGTCGTGGCAGGCTTTGCTGGTTCTGTGGCCGATGCGTTTACTCTTTTTGAAAAGTTTGAAGGAAAGCTCGAAGAATTTGGAGGTAACCTCCAGAGAGCAGCGGTCGAACTTGCGAAAGAATGGAGAAGCGACCGTGTGTTACGAAAACTTGAAGCAATGCTAATCGTAATGAACAAGGAACAGTTGCTGCTCATCTCAGGAACGGGTGAAGTGATCGAGCCTGACGATGGCATTCTCTCAATCGGTTCTGGGTCCAATTATGCTCTCTCAGCAGGAAGGGCGCTGAAGCGATATAGTGAAGGGAAAAGCGCTGAAGAAATTGCAAAAGCTTCGATGCAGATTGCTGCAGAAATTTGTGTTTATACAAATGATCAGATAATCGTAGAATCCTTATAAGATAAATTTTGTAACCTTGGAGGCGATCATATGTCTAATCCGTTAACACCTCGCCAAATCGTAGAAAAACTCGACCAATATATTGTAGGTCAAAACGATGCTAAGAAAGCCGTAGCTGTAGCGCTAAGAAATCGATACCGCAGAGGCCTTTTGAGCGATAAGTTAAGAGATGAAGTGAATCCGAAAAACATCTTGATGATCGGACCTACTGGTGTTGGTAAGACCGAGATAGCTAGACGCCTTGCGAAGCTTGTTAATGCGCCATTTATTAAAGTTGAAGCAACGAAGTTTACTGAAGTAGGGTATGTAGGTAGAGATGTAGAATCGATGGTAAGAGATCTCGTTGAAACCTCGATCCGTATCGTGAAGGAAGAGCGGATGGATCAGGTAAAAGATAAAGCAGAGGAAAATGCAAACAAACGAATCGTTGAGCTGCTCGTACCTTCTGCAAAAAAACAATCTCAGTACAAAAACCCACTCGAAATGTTCTTTGGTAATCAAGGGCAAGATGACACGAGTGATCAACAGACTTCTGAAGACCAAACAATTGCTACGAAGAGAAGACAGATCGCGCATCAGCTAGCGCTTGGTGAATTAGAGGACAGAATGATTACGGTTGAAGTAGAAGAGCAGAATCAATCGATGATGGATATGTTCCAAGGTTCCGGCATGGAGCAAATGGGAATGAACATGCAAGATATGCTAGGAAACATCATGCCAAAGAAGAAAAAGAAGCGAAAGCTTTCCGTAGCTGAAGCAAGGAAGGTCTTGACTCAGGATGAAGCTGCTAAGTTAATCGATATGGATGAAGTATCCCAGGATGCTGTTTCGAAGACAGAACAAACGGGTATCATTTTTATTGATGAAATTGATAAGGTAGCTGGTAAGAGTCAACAATCCGCCGATGTTTCACGCGAAGGGGTCCAGCGTGACATCCTACCAATCGTTGAGGGTTCAACGGTAACAACGAAATATGGTCCAGTAAAAACCGATCATATCTTATTCGTTGCGGCTGGTGCTTTCCATATGGCTAAACCATCAGACCTTATACCAGAATTACAGGGAAGGTTCCCAATTCGTGTTGAGTTATCGAGCTTGACAGTCGATGACTTTAAACGAATTTTAACAGAACCTGATAATGCACTTGTGAAGCAATACACAGCATTATTGGAAACTGAAGGTATTAAAGTTGAATTTTCTGACGATGCTATTTATAAAATTGCAACAATTGCAGCAGACGTAAATCAGGACACAGATAATATCGGAGCTAGAAGACTTCACACGATTCTCGAGAAACTATTAGAAGATCTATCTTTCGAAGCGCCCGATATCAATTTGGAAAGTATTACGATCACACCAGAATACGTTGATGAAAAATTAGCGACTATAGCTAAGAATCGTGACTTAAGTCAATATATCTTATAACACATGCAGGAGGACAAAAAGATGAACTTACTTGAGAAAACAAGAAAGATTAATGGAATGCTACAGAAATCAGAAGGACCGGTAAATTTCACAGACATGGCAGAAACGCTTCGTGACGTGATTCTTGCTAACGTATATGTGGTTAGCCGTAGAGGAAAGCTGTTAGGAATCGCGATTAACCAGGAGATCGAAAATGAGCGCATGAAGAAAATGTTCTCTGAAAGACAATTCCCTGAGGAGTACACTCAGAATCTATTTAACATTAATGAAACATCTTCTAACCTTGATATTACGAGTGAGTACACTGCTTTTCCAGTTGAAAACCGTGACCTATTTGAAAAAGGCTTAACTACGATCGTACCGATCGTTGGTGGAGGAGAGCGTCTTGGAACACTGATTCTTTCTCGTCTAAGCGATTCGTTCTCTAACGACGACCTTCTACTTGCAGAATATGGTGCTACAGTTGTAGGTATGGAGATTCTGCATGAGAAAGCAGAAGAAATTGAAGAAGAAGCTAGAAACAAAGCGGTCGTTCAAATGGCGATTTCGTCGCTATCTTATAGTGAACTCGAAGCGATCGAGCATATCTTCGAAGAACTAGAAGGTAACGAAGGTTTGCTAGTTGCTAGTAAAATTGCTGATAGAGTAGGCATCACGCGTTCTGTTATCGTTAACGCACTTAGAAAGCTTGAAAGTGCTGGTGTAATTGAATCTCGTTCTCTAGGTATGAAAGGAACGTATATTAAAGTTCTTAATGATAAATTCCTCGTTGAATTATCAAAACTTAAGACGCAATAGAATTACGTGAATGTACCGACTGCCGAGATTTCTCGGCAGTTTTTTTCTTTGTGAAAACCTCACCATTCGTATTTATAGAGCTTATTAGTAAGAACTTACTAGGTCATAAGCGGAATTTTAGATTTCTAACTTGCGGCAGAGAAAACAATATGGTATATTAATCAACGGTGTTAAACACACACGCTTGTTGATTTGGGAAATGGTGCTGCGTTCGCAGTTTTTCCCGAAAGCGATGCAAGCGGAGGCTAAAAAACCATTAGGAGGATTTATCATGGCAGTTATCTCTATGAAACAGCTTCTAGAAGCTGGGGTACACTTCGGACACCAAACTCGTCGTTGGAACCCAAAAATGAAACCTTACATCTTCACTGAAAGAAACGGTATCTACATTATCGATCTTCAAAAAACAGTGAAGAAAGTTGAAGAAGCATTCAACTTTGTACGTGAAATCGCTCAAGACGGCGGTAAAGTTCTTTTCGTAGGAACGAAAAAGCAGGCGCAAGAATCTGTTAAGGATGAAGCGATCCGTGCTGGTCAATACTACATCAACCAACGTTGGTTGGGTGGAACGCTTACGAACTTTGAAACAATTCAAAAGCGTATCAACCGTCTTAAGAGTCTTGAAAAGATGCAAGAAGATGGTACGTTCGATGTACTTCCTAAGAAAGAAGTTATTCTTCTTAAGAAGGAAATGGACCGTCTAGAAAGATTCCTTGGTGGTATCAAGGATATGAACGGTATTCCGGACGCATTGTTTGTTATCGACCCTCGTAAAGAGCGTATTGCAATTGCGGAAGCGCGTAAGCTTAACATTCCGATCGTTGCAATCGTTGATACTAACTGTGATCCTGATGAAGTAGATTATGTGATCCCTGGTAACGACGACGCGATCCGCGCTGTTAAACTTCTTACTGCTAAAATGGCTGACGCTGTTATCGAAGTTAGCAAAGTAGAAGAAGAAGAGGCAGAAGCTGAAGCAGTTGAAACTGAAGAAACATCTGTATAAGAACACAAAGGGGTGATAAAGGGGAACTCTACCCCTTTATCACCTTTTTTTAACCAACAGAGTATGTTTACATATCATAATCCAAGGAGGAATTTCTAATGGCAGTAACAGCTAAAATGGTAAAAGAATTGCGCGACCAAACTGGCGCAGGTATGATGGATTGCAAAAAGGCACTAACTGAAAACGACGGTGACATGGACAAGGCAATCGACTGGCTACGTGAGAAAGGTATCTCTAAAGCAGCTAAGAAAGCTGATCGCGTGGCAGCAGAAGGTCTTGCAGCTATCGCAGTTGAAGGTAACAAAGCAGTAATCGCTGAAATCAACTCTGAAACTGACTTCGTTGCGAAGAACGATAACTTCAAAGTGTTGATCAACGACATCGCTACTCACCTTCTTAAGACGAACCCTGAGTCTGTAGAAGCAGCTCTTGAAAGCAAGATGGAAAACGGACAAACTGTTTCAGAATTCTTGAACAATGCAATCGCTAAGATTGGTGAAAAGATTTCTCTACGTCGCTTCCAAATCGTTGAGAAAACAGATGCTGACGCATTCGGTTCTTACCTACACATGGGTGGACGCATCGGCGTATTGACTCTTCTAGAAGGAACAACTGACGAAGAAGTTGCAAAAGACGTTGCTATGCACGCTGCAGCTGTTAACCCTCGTTTCGTTTCTCGTGATGAGATCCCAGCTGAAGAAGTTGAGCGTGAGCGTGAAGTACTAAAACAACAAGCTCTTAACGAAGGAAAGCCTGAAAAGATCGTTGAGAAGATGGTAGAAGGCCGTCTTGGCAAGTTCTTCGAAGAAATTTCTCTAGTTGACCAAGCATTCGTTAAAGATACTGACCAAAAGGTTGGCAAGTATGTTGAATCTAAAGGTGGTTCTGTAAAAGGATTCATCCGCTATGAAGTTGGAGAAGGCATGGAAAAACGCGAAGATAACTTCGCTGAAGAAGTTATGTCTCAAGTGAAGAAGTAATACAGGTAGGGAACACGATGTGTTCCCTATTTTTCAAGAAAAAGGATAGAATAAACATGCTGGAGGGTTAATATGAGCGGAGCCAAGTATGAACGCGTTGTGTTAAAATTAAGCGGTGAAGCATTATCAGGTGGAGAAGGACTTGGTATATCACCTTCCATCGTTCAGTCGATTGCATCCCAAATCAAAGAGATCCATGAGATGGGTGTAGAAGTTGCAGTCGTCGTTGGCGGTGGCAATATCTGGCGTGGTAAAGTTGGTAGCGAGATGGGCATGGACCGCGCTACTGCAGATTATATGGGAATGCTTGCAACAGTGATGAATTCTCTAGCGATGCAAGATAGCCTTGAGACGTTGGGCGTTGAAACGAGAGTCCAAACGTCGATCGAGATGAAAGAGGTAGCAGAACCTTATATTCGTCGTAAAGCAATTCGCCATCTTGAGAAAAAACGCGTTGTGATCTTTGCAGCAGGTACAGGGAACCCTTACTTCTCTACAGATACAACTGCGGCACTACGAGCAGCTGAAATTGAGGCTGACGTGATTTTAATGGCGAAAAACAATGTAGATGGTGTGTACTCAGCAGATCCAACTGTTGACGCAACAGCGAAAAAGTATGAAACTCTATCATATCTCGATGTACTTAAAGAAGGTCTTGCAGTAATGGATTCTACTGCTTCTTCACTTTGTATGGATAATGATATTCCACTTGTCGTCTTCTCCATTATGGAAGAAGGTAACATCAAGCGCGCCGTTTGTGGCGAAGAAATCGGAACAGTCGTAAAGGGGAGAAATTAAGATGCCAGAAGAAATCTTGAAAAACGCTGAAGAACGTATGAAGAACGGAATTTCTAGCTTAAGAAAAGAGCTAGCTACTCTAAGAGCAGGAAGAGCTAACGCTTCTTTACTCGACAAGATCCAAGTTGACTACTATGGCGCTCCGACTCCAGTAAACCAACTTGCAGGGATCTCTGTTCCTGAAGCTCGTATGCTTCTTATCCAGCCTTATGATAAGTCAGCGATCGGTGATATCGAGAAAGCGATCTTGAAATCCGATCTTGGTCTTACTCCTTCTAACGATGGAAACGTCATTCGTATTACGATCCCAGCTCTTACTGAAGAGCGTCGTAAAGAGCTAGTAAAATTCGTTAAGAAGTATGCTGAAGATGGTAAGGTCGTTATCCGAAACATCCGTCGTGATGCGAACGATGAGTTAAAGAAGAAGGAAAAAGATGGCGACATCACAGAAGATGAGCTTCGCCGTAAAACCGACGAAGTACAAAAGCTTACTGATAAGTTCGTTGCTGAAGCAGATAGCATTGCATCAGACAAAGAAAAAGAAATCATGGAAGTCTAATTCAATAACAGGTAAAATAAGATAATAAAAGGACCCTCTTTTCCCACAGGGGGTTTTTTTGTTAAGTAAGTGACACAATGGAGGATTTGCAATGCTTGGGAAGTTCTCAAACTGGATGAGAAAGAATGAAGATGAAGAACATTTAGACATTAACACATCTGCTAATATTCCAAGGCATATTGCGATCATAATGGATGGCAATGGACGCTGGGCGAAGAAGCGTGGCCTGCCACGAGTGGCTGGG
This sequence comes from Alkalihalobacillus sp. CinArs1, assembly GCF_947387515.1. Classification (GTDB taxonomy): domain Bacteria; phylum Bacillota; class Bacilli; order Bacillales; family Guptibacillaceae; genus Guptibacillus. Next base: position 1,219,514 of record NZ_CANDOB010000002.1, read on the forward strand.
CATCGTGAAGGAGTTAAAGTAGTTAAGAAAATCGTCAGGAAAGCAAATGACATCGGTGTTAACTATTTAACGCTATACGCCTTCTCAACCGAGAATTGGAAGCGGCCAAAAGAAGAAGTAGACTTCTTGATGAAGCTCCCTGAACAGTTTTTACTAAGTCATCTGCCAGAATTAATCGAGCAGAATGTACAAGTTCGAATAATGGGGGATCGTGAACAACTGCCTTCTCATACCTTTAAAGCAATTTCGAAGGCAGTCGAAGATACGAAAGACAATACCGGACTTATTTTGAATTTCGCATTGAACTATGGAAGTCGTCATGAAATGAAGACTGCGATGCAACGGTTATTAAGCGACGTACAAAAGGGGATACTGTCTGAAGATGAGATATCCGAGGAAAAGATTTCCTCCTATCTTCTAAGTAGCCAATACCCAGATCCTGACCTGTTGATTCGGACAAGCGGGGAAATTCGTCTCAGCAATTTTATGCTATGGCAACTGGCTTATACTGAACTCTGGTTTACAGAGGTGCTATGGCCCGACTTTACAGAGCATCATTTTGTTGAGGCTGTACAAGAGTATCAGCGACGTGGTCGCCGCTATGGCGGGGTTTAATTGTAGGAGGACATTAGCGTTATGAAGCAACGTATTATTACTGGTGTGATTTTTGGCGTATTACTATTAGGTATGATCATTGTAGGAGACTGGCCTTTTATTATTTTAATGACGCTGGTAGCTACTGTTGGAATGGTCGAGCTATTGTTGATGAAAAAGATCTCGCTCGTTTCATTACCTGGTTTGCTGGCTCTTATCGGGACTTGGATTCTAGTCATGCCTGAAGATTGGATCGCTGCGCTCACATCCTCTGTTTTTACAAAGATAGATTTATTATTTTTTGGCTTGCTCATTCTTTTAGCAATGACGGTCCTTACAAAGAATAAATATAGTTTTGATGAAAGTTCTTTTATTTTGATGGCATCACTGTATGTCGGATTAGGCTTTTATTATTTTACAGCAACGCGTTATTTAGGAGACACAAGCTTAGAAGGCATGATCCAGCTCTTCTTTATCATCTTTTTGATATGGGCTTCGGACTCTGGTGCGTACTTTGTTGGTCGAGCAATAGGAAAGAAAAAGCTATGGCCGCATATATCTCCTAATAAAACGGTAGAAGGTGCGCTCGGAGGAGTAGGGATGGCTCTGATTGTAGGAATTGTTTTTCAAATGATCTATCCGGTCTATGAATCAATTTCTATCGTGATTATCGTCTCAGTATTAACCTCAGTTTTTGGACAGATTGGTGATCTGGTAGAGTCAGCGTTTAAACGTCATTATGGCGTAAAAGACTCTGGAAGCATTTTACCAGGACACGGAGGGATATTAGACCGGTTTGATAGCCTGATCTTTGTACTCCCAATTCTACATTTGCTACACCTGGTATAAATGTGCAACTGGATCAACAGAATGGATTGGAGGAACAGATCGTTTGAAAAAAATCAGCTTACTGGGAGCTTCTGGGTCCATTGGTACCCAGACTCTTGATATCATAAGAATGCACCCTGAGTTGTTTTCCCTCGTTGCGGTTTCAGTAGGTAGAAACATTGAAAAAGCTGCTGAGATCGTAGATGAATTCCAACCTAAGTTGCTATCGGTTCAATTAAGGGAAGACGCAGAAAGCTTGAGAAGAAGTATTTCGAGACAAACGAAGATCGTTTATGGGGAAGAAGGATTGCTTGAAGTAGCGTGTCATCCGGAATCAACCGTCCTCGTAAATGCGGTTCTTGGAAGCATTGGTCTTACTCCAACGTTGTCTGCAATCGAACAGGGTAAGACGATTGCGATTGCAAACAAAGAAACACTCGTCACTGCAGGACATCTCGTGACGGAAGCAGCCAAAAAGTACGGATCAGCTCTGTTGCCTGTAGACAGCGAACATTCTGCGCTATTTCAGTGTTTGAATGGAGAGAAGATCGATCAGATGGACCGATTGATTCTTACTGCTTCAGGAGGAAGCTTTCGAGATAAAACAAGAAAAGAGTTACAAGGTGTCAGCGTAGAAGATGCGCTAAATCATCCAAACTGGTCAATGGGAGCAAAAATTACGATCGATTCTGCGACTATGATGAACAAAGGTCTAGAAGTAATCGAAGCTCATTGGTTATTTGGAACTCCTTATGATCAGATCGACGTTCTGCTTCATAAAGAGAGTATCATCCACTCGATGGTCGAGTACATAGACGGAAGCGTAATGGCTCATCTAGGTACTCCGGATATGAGAATTCCGATTCAATATGCACTTAGCTATCCTGATCGGCTTGAAATGAGAAATGCAAAAAAGTTAAACTTATGGGAAGTTGGTAAGCTTCACTTTGAAAAGGTAGATTTCGAGCGTTTCCGTAGTTTGAAACTCGCTTATGATGCTGGTCGAATTGGCGGCTCAATGACAGCGGTGTTGAATGCTGCGAACGAAACGGCAGTTGCTGCATTTCTACAGAGCAAGATCGATTTCTTGACGATTGAAGAGCTCGTTGAAAAAGCGCTAGAACAACACGATTCGATTCAGAACGCATCGCTAGAAGAAATTCTTGAGATCGATTCTGAAACGCGATCGAGAGTTCAGTCATTAATTAAATAAAGGTGGTTAAGTGGATATGAATACTGTGATTTCGATCATTATCATATTCGGAGCACTGGTCTTTTTCCATGAACTGGGTCACTTGCTCCTTGCAAAACGTGCAGGAATTCTATGCCGTGAATTCGCGATCGGATTTGGGCCGAAGCTTTTCACGATAAAAAAAGGTGAAACGGTATATACGATAAGACTATTGCCACTTGGTGGGTTTGTTCGAATGGCCGGAGAAGATCCGGAAATGATCGAATTAAAACCCGGTCAACGCGTAGGCTTGCTATTCAATAACAAAAACAAGATAGAAAAAATCGTTATTAATCAGAAATCTGCTTACACGAACTTAAAAGAAATCACGGTTGAAGAAGCCGATTTAGAACACAAACTTTTTATAAAAGGGTACGAAGGTGAAGATGAACCAGCGGTCGTTTATCCGCTTGATGAGCAGTCACACTATGTGATGGACGGATCTGAATTTCAGATTGCGCCATATGATCGTCAATTCGGATCTAAGTCTCTCTGGGATCGCTTCCTAGCTATTTTCGCTGGACCAGTCATGAACTTTTTACTTGCTATCGTGATTTTCTTCCTACTTGGTTTGCTTCAAGGAACACCTACGAATCAAGTGAATGAAGTTGTTGAAGGAAGCCCCGCTGAGCAAGCAGGTATGATGAATGGAGATGTGATCACTGAGATCAACGGAACTGAAATAACGAGCTGGGACAAAATGACCTCGATCATTCAAGATAATGCAGAAAACCAGCTAAGTTTCACCGTGGATCGTGAAGGAGAAGCAGTATCTCTCTCAATAACTCCGGAAAAACAAGAGTTGACTGAGAATCAGTCGGTGGGTCGAATCGGAGTTGCACCGGCATATCAGGTGAACTTCCTCGATTCAGTTGCTTTTGGTTTTACATCTACGTATGAATTCTCTAAAGCGATCTTTGTAGGTCTAGGTCAGCTCGTAACAGGTCAGCTTTCGATCGATGCTTTTTCTGGACCAGTAGGGATCTATAGTTATACAGAAGAAGCGGCATCAAAAGGTGTGTACGTATTGATGAGATGGGCTGCTTTTCTAAGCATCAACCTAGGAATCTTTAATCTCCTGCCATTACCTGCTCTAGATGGAGGAAGATTATTGTTTATTGGGGTAGAAGCATTAAGAGGCAAGCCGATCGACCCTCAAAAAGAAAGTCTTGTACACTTTATTGGATTCTCTTTCCTCATGTTACTTATGCTCGTTGTAACATGGAATGATATTCAACGTTTCTTTTTGTAAGAAAGTAGGGGCAGAAGTCCTTTTAAATGAAATGAGGTGCAGGTCATGAAACAATCGAGTTATTTTAATCCTACCCTCAGAGACAACCCAGCTGATGCCGAGATAAAAAGTCATCAGCTGCTTGTCCGAGCGGGTTTTATACGACAGAACGCAGCAGGCATTTATTCTTACCTTCCTTTAGGTAAGAAAGTATTAATGAAGATTGAAGAAGTCGTTCGAGAAGAATTGAACGAGGCTGGTGCACAGGAGCTTCTTATGCCTGCTATTCAACCAGCTGAACTATGGCAAGAAACAGGTCGATGGGATGTTTATGGACCAGAGCTTATGAGGCTTAAAGATCGTCATGACAGACCTTTCGCTCTAGGTGCAACGCATGAAGAATTGATTACGAGCCTTGTCAGAGATGAGCTTAGCTCTTATAAGCAAATGCCGGTTATTCTTTATCAAGTTCAGACGAAGTACCGAGATGAGCGTCGTCCTCGCTTTGGCCTTTTAAGAGGTAGAGAGTTCATCATGAAAGATGCTTATTCTTTCCATTCATCTGAAGAGCAATTAGATGAAGCATATGATCTTATGCACAAAACCTATAGCAAAATCTTTACTAGACTCGGACTTAATTTCCGTCCTGTAGTGGCAGATTCAGGCGCCATGGGTGGAAAAGATACAGAGGAATTTATGGCTCTCTCAAGCGTTGGAGAAGACACGATCGCGTATAGCGATGAATCCGATTATGCAGCGAACATCGAGATGGCAGAAGTGAAAGTCGAATACGTTAAGCCTAGTGAAGCGGAAGAGGCTTTAGCTAAAGGTGAAAAAGAAACATCTCCTGATCGTGAACTGAAAGCAACACTTCTGAATGTAAACGATGAAGAGCTGCTCGTTCTTGTAAGAGGCGACCATGACCTCAATGAAATTAAAGTGAAGAACTTATTCGGTACAGACCTTGTAGAAAAAGTAAATAAAGAGATCGATGTAAGAGAATTCGAAGGCACGGTCATTGCTGACAATGCGGTCAAATCGATCGTTAACGGAAGCGTTAATGGTAGTAACCCTTATCATAATGTGAACCCTGAACGTGACCTTAACATCGAACGCTATGAAGATTTAAGATTTATCCAAGAAGGCGACCCTTCTCCAGACGGAAAAGGCAGAGTCGTCTTTGCTGAAGGAATCGAAATTGGACAAGTCTTTAAATTAGGTACAAAATATAGCGAAGCGATGGGAGCGAATTATCTTAACGAGGGCGGAAAAGCTGAGCCAATCATCATGGGTTGCTATGGAATCGGGATCTCTCGTACGTTAGCAGCGATCGCAGAGCAAAGTGCAGACGAAAACGGACTCAACTGGCCGATGGGTGTCACTCCGTTCCATGTTCATCTTATTGCAGTCAATGTAAAAAATGATGATCAAAAGGAATTGTCGGACAGACTTTATGAATCGCTGCGTAATGAGCGCTACGATGTTCTTTACGACGACCGTAAAGAGCGAGCAGGAGTGAAGTTCAAGGATGCCGATTTAATCGGAGTACCGCTTCGCGTTGTTGTTGGTAAAAAGGCAGCAGACGGCATCGTTGAAGTAAAACGCAGAGATACAGGTGAATCATTCGAAGTGGCTGTAGATGAATTGAATTCAGAACTACAAAAGCTCTTTGAACAATTGGGTTAAATAGTGGACAGGTGCCCTTTATTGGGTCCTGCCACCTTTTTTTTTCGTTTACCCAAAGGATGTCAATAAAGGGGGTTTTGACATGGATCAGGAGTTAACGGTAAGGAAGGAACGACTTCAGCTACTCCTTCAGCAAATATCGTTTCCGGATAAGTTTGAAGAATTCTTTAAAGAAGGATATATCTCGAAACTAACAGTATACAAGGAAACGAGGAAGTGGCATTTCCACTTTCATTTACCTACAATCCTACCATTTCATATATATGAACTATTTCGAAGTCGATTGGTCGATGGGTTAAAGCATATCGCTACAGTTGACTTTTCGATTACGACAGATGGTGAAGCAACTGAAGAACTAGCTTCTAGCTACTGGGAAAATGTAGTGGAACTCATGCAGGACCACTCTGCTTCCTTAACGGCACTATTGAAGAGTCAAACACCGAGAATCAATGGAAACAAGCTGCTCGTTCACGTTCGAAACGAGACGGAAGCAGCCATCGCAAAGAAGAAGCTAACAGGCCCATTAGCAGAGTGCTATGAAGCAGCTGGCTTTCCTAAATACATGCTAGAAATCGAAGTAAAAGAATCAAAGCAAGATTACGATAAGTTTATGGAGCAGAAGCAGCAAGAAGACCACTCCAAGATGATGGAAGCATTGATCGAAAAGCAAAAAGCTGATACAGCTGAAAGCAAAGGTCAGACGCCTGATACGCTCGTTATCGGCTATAAGATCAAGGAAGATCCTGTGCCGATCGAAACCATTCAAGATGAAGAGCGGAGAATCGCTGTTCAAGGTTATGTGTTCGATGCAGAAACGAAGGAGCTTCGAAGTGGTCGTACGCTCTTAACATTCAAAATTACAGATTACACGGATTCGATCTTAGTGAAGATGTTCTCTCGCGACAAAGAAGATGTGCCGATTCTTGAAGCGGTTCGAAAAGGAATTTGGGTAAAAGTTAGAGGCGGTATTCAAAACGATACGTTCGTTCGAGATCTCGTCATGATTGGAAACGACCTCACTCAAGTGACGCCGGAGCTTCGTAAAGATGAAGCACCTGAAGATGAGAAGCGTGTAGAACTGCATGCACATACACAGATGAGTCAAATGGATGCTGTGAGTTCTGTTGGTGATCTGATCAGTCAGGCTGCTAACTGGGGTCACCCGGCTATTGCGATTACGGATCATAACAACGTACAGTCGTTTCCTGATGCATACGCAGCGGGGAAGAAAAATGGCATCAAAATCCTTTACGGATTAGAAGCTGATCTTGTTGATGACGGTGTTCCTATCGCATATAACGAAGCAGATCGAGATCTTGAGTCAAGTACGTATATCGTATTTGACGTCGAGACGACAGGGTTATCTGCAGTTTATAATAAGATTATCGAGCTTGCAGCCGTTAAAGTGAAGGACGGAGAGATCGTCGATAAGTTTGAGCGATTCGCAAATCCTCATCATCCGCTATCGTCGACTACGATCGAACTTACTGGCATAACAGATGACATGGTGGAGAATGCACCTGAAATAGAGGACGTTTTAAAAGATTTTCATGAGTTTATCGGCGACGATATCCTCGTAGCCCATAACGCTAGTTTCGATATGGGATTCCTGAACGTTGGGTTTCGTAACATCGGATTAGGTGAAGCGAAAAATCCAGTTATCGATACACTAGAGCTTGCGCGATTCCTGTTTCCAGAAATGAGAAACCACCGACTCAATACGCTTTGTAAGAAGTTTGATATCAACCTTACGCAGCACCATAGGGCGATCTATGACGCGGAAGCGACAGGCTATCTGATGTGGAAACTTTTAAAAGATGCGCTGGAAAGAGAAATTACAAACCATAATCAGCTTAATGAGAATATGGGACAGACAGGATTCCAGCGAACAAGACCATCTCACACGATCATTCTAGCTAAAAACGATGTAGGACTAAAAAATCTTTTCAAACTTGTATCGCTTTCCCATCTCGACTACTTTTATCGGACAGCACGTATTCCAAGGTCAAAGCTTGAGAAGTATCGAGAAGGTCTATTGATCGGATCAGGGTGCGATAAAGGTGAAGTATTTGAAGGCATGATGCAAAAATCTCCTGAAGAGGTTGAGGAGATTGCAAAATTTTACGACTATCTAGAAGTTCAGCCGCCTCAGAACTACATGCATCTTATTGAAAAAGAGCTTGTACAGGATGAAATGGCACTAAGAGACATTATCGGAAATATCGTAAAGCTAGGAGAGAAATTAGATAAGCCTGTCGTTGCGACAGGGAATGTGCATTATCTAGACCCTCAAGATCACATCTATCGTAAAGTTCTGATCAAAGCACAAGCTGGTAATCCATTGAACAGACAGACGTTGCCTCAAGTTCATTTTAGAACGACGAACGAAATGCTCGACTGCTTCCATTTCCTTGGTTCAGAGAAAGCAAAAGAAATCGTGGTTGAAAAACCGCAGCATGTCGCGAGTCTTATCGATGACATCAAGCCGATCAAGGATGATCTTTTCACGCCTAAGATCGAAGGTGCCGATGAAGAGATGAGAAAGATGAGCTATGATCGGGCTAGGAGTATTTATGGTGATGAACTACCGACGATCGTTGAGGAAAGACTAGAAAAAGAGCTGAAAAGTATTATAGGTCACGGATTTGCGGTAATCTATTTGATCTCTCAAAAGCTAGTTAAAAAATCATTGGATGACGGATATCTCGTAGGCTCACGTGGGTCAGTCGGGTCATCATTCGTAGCAACGATGACGGAAATTACAGAAGTTAACCCATTGCCGCCTCATTACGTATGTCCGACGTGTAAAGAGTCCAAATTCTTCGATGACGGTTCCGTAGGCTCAGGGTTTGACCTTCCTGATAAAGAGTGTGATACGTGCGGCGTTCCGCTCATTAAGGATGGTCATGATATTCCGTTTGAAACGTTCCTAGGATTTAAAGGGGATAAAGTACCCGATATCGATTTGAACTTCTCAGGTGAATATCAGCCGAGAGCACACAATTATACGAAAGAACTCTTCGGGGAAGACAACGTCTATCGTGCGGGAACCATCGGCACTGTCGCAGAAAAAACGGCATATGGATATGTGAAAGGGTACATGGGTGATAACGACCTCCATTTCAGAGGTGCTGAAATCGACCGACTCGTAGCAGGCTGTACAGGCGTCAAACGTACATCAGGTCAGCACCCTGGAGGAATCATCGTAGTACCAGATTACATGGACATCTACGACTTTTCACCGATACAATTTCCAGCTGACGATAAAACTTCCGCTTGGAAAACAACTCATTTTGACTTCCACTCGATCCACGACAATCTCTTGAAGCTCGATATTCTAGGACATGATGATCCTACCGTGATCAGAATGCTTCAAGATTTAAGTGGAATCGACCCGAAGACGATTCCGACCGATGACGCTGAAGTGATGAAGCTATTCAGTGGCACAGAATCGCTCGGTGTTACGCAAGATCAAATCATGTGTAAAACTGGAACGTACGGCATTCCTGAATTCGGTACGCGCTTCGTTCGACAGATGCTTGAAGACACGAAACCTAGTACGTTCTCAGAACTCGTACAGATCTCTGGTCTATCACACGGCACGGATGTATGGCTTGGGAATGCACAGGAGCTCATTCAGGCCGGTACATGTTCACTTAGTGAAGTGATCGGGTGTCGTGACGATATCATGGTGTACTTGATCTATAAAGGGCTCGAACCATCCCTTGCATTTAAGATCATGGAGTTCGTTCGTAAAGGGAAAGGTCTTCAAGAGGAATGGGTCAACGAAATGAAGAAGCACGATGTGCCTGATTGGTATATTGATTCTTGCTTGAAGATCAAATACATGTTCCCAAAAGCCCATGCGGCAGCATATGTCCTTATGGCGGTGAGGATCGCTTACTTCAAAGTGCATCATCCTATTCTTTTCTATGCTGCTTACTTCACAGTAAGAGCAGATGACTTTGATATCGATACGATGGTAAAAGGATCGAACGCAATCCGAGCGAGAATTGAAGAGATCAACGAAAAGGGTCTCGATGCTTCTCCGAAAGAGAAGAACCTACTCACTGTCCTTGAGATCGCGCTTGAAATGTCAGAGAGAGGTCTTCGTATGCAGAAAGTTGATCTCTACAGATCGAAGGCAACAGAGTTTATCGTAGATGGCGATTCTCTTATTCCTCCGTTCAACTCACTACCTGGAGTGGGAACAAACGCTGCATTGAATATCGAAGCTTCAAAAGAGGATGGAGAATTCCTCTCGAAAGAAGATCTTCAACAGCGAAGTAAGATTTCAAAAACGGTCCTTGAGTATCTAGATGACCATGGCTGTCTAGAAGGGCTGCCAGATGCTAATCAGCTCAGTCTTTTCTAAAGGAAGCCGCGTTCTCTTCTTTGTTGAATTGGCTAAATGAGTATGGTATAGTAATTGTGGAAATACTAGTGAATACACACGCAGCGAAAGAGTGGGGCTAACCCACTCTTTCGTTTTCGATTGGGACCCTGCTTGACAGGATCAGAAAGGAGGACAACCAATGACTGAACATGTGATCACGGTTACAGAAGAACTAGTAAAACCAATAGCAGATGAAATGAACCTGGAACTTGTAGATGTAGAATTCACACAGGAGGGAAAGAACTGGTTTCTCCGTGTCTATATCGATTCTCCGCGGGGCGTTGATATCGAGGAATGCGGTGTTGTGAGCGAGAAATTAAGTGAGCAACTTGATAAGCAAGATCCGATCGAGCAACCATACTTCCTAGAAGTATCTTCGCCAGGTGCCGAGCGTCCACTTAAGAAACCATCCGATTTCGAGAAAGTGGTAGGTAAGCAAGTATACATTACAACCTATGAACCCATCGACGGCGAAAAGAGCTTTGAAGGTAAGCTTGTAAACTTTGATGGTGAGACGGTTGTCGTCGAGCAGAAGGTTAAAACAAGAACAATAACGGTAGAAGTACCTTATGACAAAGTGGCAAGCGCTAGGCTTGCAGTTGTTTTTTAATTAAAGGGGAGAATGAAAATGAATAGTAGTGATCTATTGGATGCACTGACCGTTCTTGAAAAGGAGAAGGGCATCAGTAAGGATATTATCGTGGAGGCAATCGAAGCAGCGTTGATCTCCGCTTATAAGCGTAATTTCCACCAGGCGCAAAATGTTAGAGTAGACTTCAATCAAGATACAGGGTCGATTCGTGTATTCGCACGTAAAGATGTTGTGGAAGAAGTTGAAGACTCCCGCTTAGAGATCTCTCTTGCAGATGCGAAGGATATGGATCCACAGTATGAAGTTGAAGATGTTGTTGAGATTGAAGTAACGCCTCGTAACTTCGGTAGAATTGCCGCTCAGACAGCGAAGCAGGTTGTCACTCAGCGAGTTCGTGAAGCTGAACGCGGCATTATTTTTAGTGAGTTTATCGAGCGTGAAGACGATATCATGACAGGTATCGTACAGCGTCAAGATCACCGCTTCATCTATGTTGACCTCGGTAGGATCGAAGCCCTTCTTCCAACTGGCGAACAGATGCCGAACGAAACATACAAATCGCATGATAGAATAAAAGTGTATGTTACAAAAGTTGAAAAAACGACAAAAGGACCACAGGTGATGGTTTCACGTACACACCCTGGTCTTTTGAAGCGTCTCTTCGAGCTTGAAGTACCAGAAATCTACGATGGTACTGTAGAAGTGAAGTCGATCTCCCGCGAAGCAGGCGATCGTTCAAAGATCTCTGTTCATGCAGAAGATCCTGAAATCGATCCGGTTGGCTCTTGTGTAGGCCAGCGTGGACAGCGAGTACAGGCGATCGTGAACGAATTGAAAGGCGAGAAAATCGATATCGTCCGCTGGTCAGAAGATATCGTTGAATACGTAGCAAACGCTCTAAGTCCTTCAAAAGTACTTAAAGTGAATGTTGATGAAGAGAATAAGATGACTCAGGTGATCGTACCTGATTATCAACTATCTCTAGCGATTGGAAAACGTGGTCAGAATGCACGTCTTGCTGCGAAACTAACAGGCTGGAAAATTGATATTAAGAGTCAGTCAGAAGCGGAAGAAGAAGGCATTTATACTGAAGATGACACTCCGCTCTTCGAAGAGGAAGAAACTGACTACGATAACGAATAGTAGGATCAGGAGAGGTGTCCATCGTGAAAAACCGTAAGATTCCGATGCGTAAGTGTGTAGCCTGTCAGGAAATGAAGCCAAAGAAAGAACTAGTACGCGTTGTCAGGTCTAAAGAAGGAGAAATAGCGATTGACCCGACTGGAAAGATGAACGGCCGTGGGGCATACCTCTGCAATAGTGAAGAGTGTTTTAAACTAGCTAGAAAAAAGAACGCACTCTCTGCACATCTTAAAGCAGAAGTTACAGATGACGTTTATCTCCATCTTGAAGAGTTACGTTCATGAGAGGAAATTGGGAATCACTTCTGGGACTTGCTCAACGTGCAGGCAAACTCGTATCGGGTGAAGAATTAGTAGTTAAGGAAATCCGACGAAAACATGCGAGACTCGTACTGTTAGCGGATGACGCATCCGACAATACAAAGAAGAAAATTACAGATAAAGCAACTACTTATGGAATCCCAGTATGTATTGTAGCAGGACGCTATGAACTCGGGCATGCGATCGGTAAAGCACAGCGAGTGACGATAGCCGTCACTGATGAAGGATTTGCAAAGAAACTTTTTGCTATTCTTGATCAATAACTCGGGGGTGAACGTATGAGTAAGATGCGAATTTATGAATATGCAAAGGAACACAATACAACAAGTAAGGATGTTATCGAAAAGTTAAAAAGCATGAATATAAAAGTCACGAATCACATGTCTGTGATCGACGATTCAACAGTGGAGAAGCTTAATAGCAATTCGAAACAATCCAAAAAGGGAAGCGACAAAAACAGTATGGAAAATAAAAACAACAGAAATAACCCAAAAGCAAACTCAAACCAAAAGAGCAACACAAATAAACCAAACAATGCACGTCGTGGTGGCAGACGCCCAAATCGTCGTGGCAAAGGACAACCACCTAAGAACACTGCAGCTCCAAGAAGATTGCCTGAAAAGGTAACGTTCATCGGTTCATTGACGGTTGGACAGCTTGCAGAGAAGCTTGGTAAAGATGCTTCTGAGATCATCAAGAAGCTTATGGGTCTTGGTGTAATGGCAACGATCAACCAGGAGCTCGATAAAGATACAATGGAACTTATTTGTGACGATTACGGCGTAAAAGTAGAAGAAGAAGAAATCTTTGAAATTACAGACCTTGATAATTATACAAAAGAAGATGATAGCGAGAAGCTTGTAGAGCGTCCTGCTGTCGTAACAATCATGGGTCACGTTGACCACGGTAAAACAACTCTACTAGATAGCATCCGTAACACGAAGGTAACGCAAGGTGAAGCTGGCGGAATCACACAGCACATCGGTGCTTACCAAATCGATAACAAAGACAAAAAGATCACTTTTTTAGATACACCTGGTCACGCAGCATTTACAACAATGCGTGCACGTGGTGCGAAAGTTACAGATATCGCAATCATCGTAGTAGCGGCAGATGACGGTATTATGCCTCAGACTGTCGAAGCGATTAACCATGCGAAAGCTGCAGAGGTGCCAATTATCGTTGCAGTTAATAAGATGGATAAAGAAGGTGCAAATCCTGACCGTGTCCTTCAGGAACTTACTGAGTATGAGCTAGTTCCAGAAGCATGGGGTGGTGACACGATCACTGTTAATCTTTCTGCGATCAAAGGGGAAGGAATCGATGAGCTCCTTGAAATGATCGTTCTAGTTTCTGAAGTAGAAGAATTCAAAGCGAACCCTGATAAGTTAGCTTCTGGATCTGTTATTGAAGCTCAGCTAGACAAAGGTCGTGGTGCAGTTGCAACACTTCTCGTACAAGAAGGTACGTTAAAAGTTGGAGATCCTGTCGTTGTCGGTAATACGTTCGGACGTGTGCGTGCAATGGTCAACGACCTTGGTAAGCGCGTGAAAACAGCTGAACCATCTACACCGGTTGAAATAACTGGACTTAGTGATGTTCCTCAAGCTGGAGACCGCTTCGTGGCATTTGAAGATGAAAAGCAGGCTCGCCAAGTAGGTGAAGCGCGTGCTCAGCAACAAATTGAAGCACAGCGTAAAGAGTCTTCTAAGATGAATCTTGACGATCTATTTGAGAAGATCCAACAAGGTGATGTGAAAGACATCAACATCATCATCAAAGCAGATGTGCAAGGTTCCGTTGAAGCACTTGCAGGTTCTCTCAAGAAGATCGAAGTTGAAGGTGTTAAGATCAACATCATTCATACAGGCGTAGGTGCGATCACTGAATCTGACATCATCCTTGCTTCTGCTTCGAATGCGATCATTATCGGCTTCAGTGTACGTCCTGATAACAATGCGAAGAAAGTTGCAGATGCAGAGCAAGTTGATATTCGTCTTCACCGCGTAATTTATACAGCGATCGAAGAAATTGAATCAGCGATGAAAGGGATGCTTGATCCTGTTTATGAAGAAAAGGTCATCGGTCAAGCTGAAGTTCGTGAAACGTTCAAAGTTTCTAAAGTTGGTACGATCGCAGGTTCTTACGTGATCGAAGGTAAGATCACTAGAAACTCTGGCGTACGAGTAATCCGTGACGGCATCGTCGTTTTCGAAGGTGAAGTCGATACCTTGAAGCGTTTCAAAGATGATGCAAAAGAAGTTGCGAAAGGCTATGAGTGTGGTATTACACTTGCGAAGTTCAACGATGTTAAGGAAGGCGACATCATTGAAGCATTCGTAATGGAGGAAGTAAAACCTAAGTGATCGGCTACATTGAGTGCGAATGCATAATCTATGATGCGCAGTCACTTAAACAGAAAAGATCAGTGCTGCAGTCGGTGATAAGCCGGCTGAAGCACTATAATTTAGCAGTTTCTGAGCTTGATAATCAGGATTTGTGGCAACGAACTGTGATAGGAATCGTAACGACTGCTTCTAGCAAGACAGCCTGTGAGCGGGAATTACAGAGAGCTATCGCATTGATCGATTCAAATCCTGACATTGAGCTTACCCGAACAACTTATGAATGGCTTTAGGAAGAAATGAGGTGTAACGATGAGCAATGTTCGCGCGCACCGCGTAGGTGAACAGATGAAGAAAGAACTTGGGGATATCATCAGCAGAAAGATAAAAGATCCTCGTGTAGGTTTCGTTACAGTAACAGCTGTTGAGGTTACAAACGACCTTCAACAAGCAACAGTATTCATTACTGTTTTAGGTGATGAAGAGAAGAAAGATGCTACTCTTAACGGTCTTGCAAAAGCGACAGGTTTTATTCGCTCAGAAATCGGAAAGAGAATTCGTCTTCGCAAAACACCTGAAATTTATTTCGAATTCGATGAATCCATCGATTACGGTAATAAAATAGAGAGACTTCTTGCGGATTTAAATCAATCTGATGAATAGAGAACGTTAGGATAGGCAGGAATGTCTATCCTTTCTCTATGTTTAGAAAGGAGGAAAAGTGATGGAAGGGATCTTACCATTAAAGAAACCTGCTGGGATGACGTCACATGACTGCGTTGCGAAAGTACGCAAAATTCTTATGACAAAGAAGGTAGGGCATACAGGAACGCTCGATCCTGCAGTTACGGGAGTGTTGCCCCTCTGTATTGGAAGAGCAACAAAGGTTGCACAGTATATGACGGATTTCTCTAAAACTTATGAAGCAGTTATTACTCTTGGCTATTCGACTTCTACTGAAGACGCAACTGGAGAGAAGATTGAAGAAAAAAGCATAACGACGAATTTCGAACCTGAGGAAATCACGTCTACTCTAGAAGCCTTCAAAGGAGAAATTGAACAAATTCCACCGATGTATTCAGCGGTTAAAGTGAACGGAAAGCGGCTGTACGAATATGCATTTGAAGGAAAAGTAGTCGAACGACCTTCACGTCATGTCACGATTCATGAAATTGAACGAACCGGAGAAATCGTCTATAAGGACGGTACAGTGGATATTCCTGTTCGAGTCGTATGTAGTAAAGGAACGTATATCAGAACGCTAGCTGTCGATATCGGAGCTTCATTAGGATATCCGGCTCATATGTCATCATTAGTCAGGACTGCTTCTGGCCCATTTAAGCTCGAAGAATGTTTGACATTTGATGAGATTACACAGATGATAGAAGAAGAAACGTTAAGACTTTTTCCCCTGGAATATGCCCTTTCTTCTATGCCTTCTCTTACGGTAGACAAAGAGATGGAATCGAAGCTACAAAATGGTTCGGTACTGCCTGAAGTTGAAGAGATGACAGATGAGCGACTCGTTATGTATAGTGAAGAAGGTAAAGCCATCGCCATTTATCAGAAACACCCAGAAAAGCCAGGGCTTATGAAACCTGAAAAAGTGTTCTCGAGATGAAGTTAGAAGGTGAAAGCTATGAAAACAATTTATTTATCTCATCCGCATTTTATTGAATCGAATAAACCATCTGTCATGGCGCTCGGGTATTTTGATGGGATTCACCGAGGTCATCAAAAGGTGATATCTACAGCGAAGAAAATCGCAGAGGAAAAAGGCGTTGCTTCCTCAGTTATGACGTTTTACCCTCATCCATCAGTCGTTCTTGGAAAGTCATCACCTCAAGTTGAAGCGATCACGCCGCTTGATGAGAAGATCGACCTGATCGACGAGATGGGAATCGACGTACTATATATTGTAAAGTTCGATACAACCATCGCAGGATTGACGCCACAGCAATTCGTTGATGACTATATCATCAATCTATCAGTGGTTCATGTCGTAGCTGGATTCGATTTTACATATGGAAGTAAAGGCAGAGGAACGATGGAGTCGATGCCATTCCATGCGCGTAATAAATTCGACCAGACGGTTATTGAAAAAGTGTCAAGGGATGATGAAAAAGTGAGCTCTACTCTAATCCGCTCTTATATTCGAGATGGCGCAGTAGAAAACATCGAAGAAGTCTTAGGTCGTAGGTACGTGATTTCTGGGAATGTAATCAAAGGTGATCAGCGAGGCAGGACGATTGGATTTCCTACAGCAAACATTCAGCTTGATAACGAATACCTTGTTCCTGCAACTGGTGTATATGCTGTAAGGCTGAAACACGATGGCCAGTGGAGAAATGGTGTTTGCAACATAGGCTATAAACCTACTTTTTATGATGATGCTCCAGACAAACCTTCTATCGAAGTTCATGTTTTTGATTTCGAAGAAGATTTGTATGGAAAAGAAGTTTCGGTCGAGTTTTACAAGAAGATACGTGGTGAAGTGAAATTTCCATCCGTTGACGCATTGATCGAACAGATTGGAAAAGATGCAGATCTCGCAAGAAAAATCCTAGAATAGATTCCTCTTGCATTTTACTACAAAAACATGTAGTCTAATATCTGTACGATATGTACACAACCTTTACTGGGCAATCGACTCTCCGACGTTTGCGCGGTAACAGGGGATTAAGAATTGAAGGAGGTGAAAAGGATGGCAATCACACAAGAGCGTAAGCAAGAGCTTATCACTAAGTTCAAAACTCACGAGAATGATACTGGTTCTCCAGAAGTTCAAATCGCTGTCCTAACTGAGGAAATTAACAATTTGAACGGTCATCTTCGTTTCCACAAGAAAGACCACCACTCTCGTCGCGGTCTTCTAAAGATGGTTGGTAAACGTCGTAACCTACTAACGTACCTTCGTAACAAGGACGTTACTCGTTACCGTGAACTAATCAAAGAACTTGGTCTACGTAGATAATGAGTTAAAAAGCGGGATTCTTTCCCGCTTTTTTATTAGGTTTAAAATACATAGATTTCGTCCTTTCTTTTTAGAAGATAAAAGGTTAGGGTATAATGTATACTAAAAGAAATGATTTTATAGGATGAGAGGAGTTCTCACAGTAATGGCACAAGATAAGCAAGTGTTTTCGATCGAGTGGGCTGGCCGCCAGCTGACTGTAGAAATCGGTCAATTGGCTAAACAGGCGAGCGGTGCAGCCATGATTCGTTATGGCGATACAGCTGTACTATCAACAGTAACAGGTTCGAAGGAACCAAAGGACCTTCCATTCTTCCCACTTACAGTTAACTATGAAGAAAGACTATATGCAGTCGGTAAGATTCCAGGAGGCTTCATTAAACGTGAAGGCCGTCCTAGTGAAAAGGCAATCTTAGCAAGCAGATTGATCGACCGCCCGATTCGTCCATTGTTCCCAGATGGTTTCCGTAATGAGGTACAGGTCGTAAGTACTGTAATGAGCGTTGATCAAGACTGCTCTTCTGAAATGGCAGCAATGTTCGGCTCATCTCTTTCTTTAGGTATCAGTGATCTACCATTCGATGGACCGATCGCTGGAGTTGTAATCGGACGCATCAACGGAGAGTTTGTCGTAAACCCTGGCGTTGAGCAGCTTGAAGAAAGTGATATCAACTTAACGGTTGCAGGAACAAAAGAAGCGATCAACATGGTAGAAGCAGGTGCAGATGAAGTTCCTGAAGAAACGATGCTTGAAGCGATCCTATTCGGACATCAGGAAATCAAACGCCTGATTACGTTCCAAGAAGAAATCATTGAAGCTTGCGGAAAAGAAAAGCGTGAAGTCGTTCTGAAAAAAGCTGATGAAACGCTTGAAGCTGAACTTAGCGAAAAGTTTCTAACTGACGTTAAAGAGGCAGTAAAAGTAGTTGAAAAGCATGCACGTCAAGAAGCGATCGATGAAGTAATGAATCGTGCTGTTGAAGCTTACGAAGACAATGAAGAAGTTCCTGAAGGTGAAGTAAGTTCGATCATGAATAGCTTCGTAAAACAGGAAGTTCGTCGCTTGATCCTTAAGGATAAAGTGAGACCTGATGGACGTGGTGTGGATGAAATTCGTCCACTAAACTCAGAAGTTGGCATTCTTCCAAGAACACACGGATCTGGATTGTTCACTAGAGGACAAACGCAAGCACTAAGTATTTGTACGCTAGGAGCACTCGGTGATGTTCAAATCTTAGATGGTCTAGGGACAGAAGAATCCAAACGTTTCATGCATCATTATAACTTCCCTAAGTTCAGTGTTGGTGAAACTGGACCTATGAGAGGACCTGGTCGTCGTGAAATTGGACACGGTGCGCTAGGTGAGCGTGCGCTTGAACCTGCTATCCCAACTGAAAAAGACTTCCCATACACAATCCGTCTTGTTTCAGAAGTTCTTGAATCAAACGGATCTACATCTCAAGCAAGTATCTGCGCAAGCACACTTGCTATGATGGATGCGGGTGTACCGATCAAAGCACCTGTCGCTGGAATTGCAATGGGATTAGTAAGCGACGGAGAAGACGTAACCGTTCTGACTGATATTCAAGGCATGGAAGACGCACTAGGCGATATGGACTTTAAAGTTGCCGGAACGAAGCAAGGTGTAACGGCACTTCAAATGGATATCAAGATTTCAGGTATCAACGAAGATATCCTTCGTCAAGCACTTGAACAAGCTAGAAAAGGGCGTTTAGATATCCTTGAGAACATGATGAGTGCGATCAGCGAGCCACGTACTGAGCTTTCTGCATATGCTCCGAAGATCTTAACGATGTCCATCAAACCAGATAAGATTCGTGACGTGATCGGGCCAAGCGGGAAGATCATCAACAAGATTATCGAAGAGACTAACGTTAAGATCGATATCGAACAAGATGGTTCGATCTTCATCTCATCAACTGATCAAGAAATGAACGCAAAAGCGAAGAAGATCATCGAAGATCTTGTAAGAGAAGTAGAAGTAGGCGCAACTTACCTTGGTAAAGTTAAGCGTGTTGAGAAGTTCGGCGCGTTTGTTGAACTCTTCCAAGGAAAAGAAGGTCTCGTTCATATTTCTGAGCTCGCTGAAGAGCGTACGAACAAGGTTGAAGACGTTGTATCGATCGGCGATGAAGTAATGGTTAAAGTAAAAGAGATCGACAAGCAGGGACGCGTTAACCTTTCTCGCAAAGCATTATTGAAAGAAGCGCGTGAAAGAGAAGAACAAAGTCAACAAAGCTAAGAATTCGGCTCAGCCGAATTCTTTTTTTATTTCAATTTAGTTTCTTTTCACACTAGTTCTAGGGCTTGCCTTTTTCACATAACCTTTGTACAAAAGGGGGTCATGTTGATGAAGAAAACTTGGATACACATTGTTGTATTTGTGATCATTCTGGCAATGACAGCAGAAACCATTCAAAACCCCTACACAACGATGTACTTAACTTCTCTAAAAGAGGAAGCAATCATGGTGAGTGGCAGTAACTCACTACATAATGAGATTTTAGAAGCGAAAGAAAAATACGATATAAAGCCGGTAAATGCCGTCGTCGATCGGGTATGGAAAGGCATTCCTGGGTACAATGGAGTAGAGGTAGAAGTAAAAGCATCTCTTGAAAAAATGCAAGGGAAGAAGTTTGACGAAGCGATGTTAGTTAAAAAAGAAATCGAGCCTGAAATCCAGCTAGAAGACCTGAAACCAGCACCTGTCTATAAAGGGAACCCAAACAAACCGATGGTGGCCTTGATGATCAACGTCGCATGGGGAGAAGAATTTTTACCAGACATGTTGAAGCATCTAAAGAAACATAATGTGCATGCTACATTTTTTCTGGATGGTTCCTGGGCTAAGAAAAATTCGGATCTTGTTCGAATGATTCATGAAGAAGGGCATGAAATAGGGAATCACGCTTATTCACATCCAGATTTGAAGCAAATGAATGATGCTGCTATTAAAAAGGAGCTCGAAGATACGAATAAAGTGATCGAAGCAGCGATCGATCAAAAGCCTGTCGTGTTCGCACCACCTAGTGGAAGCTACGCTTACAATAGCGTAGAAATCGCACATAAGCTCGGTATGCAAACGGTACTGTGGAGTGTTGACACGGTGGACTGGAAAAAACCATCACCTCATGTGATTACACAGAGAGTTCTTCAAAAGGTTCATGCAGGTGCTTTAGTTCTAATGCACCCTACAGAGCCAACAGAAAAAAGCTTGGAAGCAATGGTTAGGGGAATTAAAGATCGAGGCTATCACTTAGGTACGGTATCTCAAGTTTTGGATTCAAAACGAGTTTCGAAGATTCCATAAAATTGTTTCCAATCTGTTTTAATGATATAGTGTTTTTGGAACAGAATGACTAGGTTACATTACAGGAGGAACAAGCTTGATTAACAAAGTAACTTGTAAAAATGGAGTAAGAGTAGTATTAGAAAATATTCCGACCGTTCGATCAGTAGCTATAGGAATCTGGATCGGTACTGGATCTCGTTTTGAACCTAAAGAACTTAATGGAGTTTCTCACTTTCTTGAGCATATGTTTTTTAAAGGCACTGACAAGCGAAACGCAAAGGAAATTGCTGAATCATTCGATAGCATCGGTGGACAGGTGAATGCGTTCACTTCAAAAGAATACACGTGCTATTATGCGAAGGTTCTCGATGATCATTCTGAATATGCGTTAGATGTGCTAAGCGATATGTTTTTCAATTCACAGTTTGAAGCATCTGAGCTCGCGAAAGAGAAAAACGTTGTTTATGAGGAAATTAAGATGTATGAAGACACTCCTGATGACATCGTACACGATATTCTTAGTCAGGCGAGTTATGGGGACCACGAACTTGCGATGCCTATTCTAGGAACAGAAGAAACGTTAAAAGGATTCTCAGGCGACACGCTTCGAGAGTATATGCAAACTCATTACACACCTGACAACATCGTGATCTCGATCGCTGGTAATGTGGACAAATCGTTCATGGAAAAAGTGGAGAGAGCGTTTGAGAACTGGGAGACACCTGCAGGAAAACCAGAAGTTCAAGCACCGACGTTTGAACCTGGTCATATCGCTAGAAAGAAAGAAACAGAGCAGGCTCATCTTTGTCTAGGGTATAAAGGGCTTCCGTTCGGAACAGACGACATCTATAGCTTAATCGTCATGAACAATGTGTTAGGCGGTAGCATGAGTAGTCGACTTTTCCAAGAAGTACGTGAAGAACAGGGTCTAGCTTACTCTGTGTTCTCCTATCACTCTGCATACCAAGATAGTGGATTGCTAACGATTTATGCAGGTACAGCTCAAAATCAGCTAGATCGTCTTTACGAAACGATTCAGAACACGCTTTCTCAGTTCAAACAAGAAGGCATCACGACGAAAGAGCTTCAAAACTGTAAAGAACAGTTAAAAGGTAACTTGATGCTCAGTTTAGAAAGTACAAATAGTAGAATGAGCCGTAACGGTAAGAATGAACTTCTGCTAAATCAACATCGCACGCTTGATGATATCATTAAAAACATTGAAAACGTTGACCATGAAAAAGTGAACAACATGGTTCAGGCAACGTTTACAGACGATTTCTCTTCTTCTTTAATCAGTCCGAACGGATTGTTTCCAAAAGGCATGGAGAAGTGATTAGAAGCTGTCGAGTTTAACTCGGCAGCTTTTTTTCTGTCATCTGAAATCGACTCGTTTATCACGTCTTCTACATTCGCCTCAAACATAGACTATGGTAAGGATATTGCTCAGGGAGGGCTTCGAATGAGACTTAGTCAGTTGAGTGGAAAAGAGCTTGTGGACGTTGAAAAGGGGAAAAGGCTCGGCGTACTCGGGCAAACAGATTTACTATTCGATGAAACAAACGGATCTTTGAAGGCGCTGATCATCCCAAAAACATCATGGGGAGGACTAAAACGGA
Organism: Alkalihalobacillus sp. CinArs1; assembly: GCF_947387515.1. Classification (GTDB taxonomy): domain Bacteria; phylum Bacillota; class Bacilli; order Bacillales; family Guptibacillaceae; genus Guptibacillus. The sequence goes on from NZ_CANDOB010000002.1 coordinate 1,241,786, forward strand.
CGGAAAACGCGATATCGATACCTTGGGAAAATATTCAAACGATCGGTCGAGATATGATCATTGTTCAAAATAAAAATGAAGGTAAAATTGAGCAAGATCGATAATTCACCAAGCGGGCATCAACCACATAGAATGTTGAGAAATTACAATAAATCCCCGTAGGTAGACGTGGAAAAAGAAAGGGGAGGAACGATGCTAACGAATCAACATATCGCAGTAATCGGCGGTGATGCCCGCCAGCTTGAAATCATTCGAAAGTTAACAGAGATGAACGCTGATTTATTTTTGATCGGCTTTGATCAGTTAGATCATGGATTCACAGGAGCAACAAAGTGCTCGGTCGATGAAGTAGACCTTACGAAGCTCGATGCCATTGTCCTTCCAGTTGCCGGAACCAATATGGAAGGTGAAGTCGATAGTATTTTTTCTAATGAAAAAGTCGTATTGACTGCAGAGCACTTCAGTAAAACTCCTTCACACTGCGTTGTTTATAGTGGTATTAGTAATAGCCACCTCGAGGGGATGGCTATGAAAGCGTCAAGAAAACTCGTAAAATTATTCGAACGAGATGATATTGCAATATACAATTCGATTCCTACTGTAGAAGGAACGATCATGATGGTCATTCAGCATACTGATATTACGATCCACCAATCGAACATCGCTGTACTTGGACTTGGAAGGGTCGGGATGTCAGTAGCGCGATCATTCGATGCTCTCGGTGCAAACGTAAGCGTTGGAGCAAGAAAACCCGAACACCTTGCGAGAATAACGGAAATGGGGTTAAAACCGTTTCATTTATCATCGCTCGCTACTGAAGTTGCGAACATCGATGTGTGCATCAATACCGTTCCAGCTCAAATCGTTACGTCAGAGGTCATTTCCAAAATGCCTTCTCATACTCTGATTATCGATTTAGCATCCAAACCAGGTGGAACAGACTTTCGATTCGCAGAAAAGCGGGGGATCAAAGCGCTATTAGCTCCAGGACTACCGGGAATTGTCGCTCCAAAAACAGCTGGGAAAATCATAGCCGGAGTTTTGACGCAGCTGCTAATTGAACAGCTTAAAGAAGGGGAGGAGAAGAATCCATGAGTTTGAAAGGAAAACACATTGGATTTGGTTTGACAGGATCTCATTGTACGTACGACGCTGTTGTTCCACAGATAGAAGAACTCGTGCAGTTAGGGGCGAAGGTAACGCCCTTTGTTTCTCATACCGTCACATCGACAAATACACGTTTTGGAGATGGAGAAGACTGGGTTTCTAAAATTGTAGAAATTACCGGTAATGAAGCGGTGGATTCGATTGTGAAAGCTGAGCCATTCGGTCCTAGAACTCCGTTAGATTGTATGGTAATTGCTCCGATTACGGGCAATTCCATCAGTAAATTTGCGAATGCTATGACAGACTCTCCTGTATTGATGGGAGCAAAAGCAACGTTAAGGAATGAGAAGCCAGTTGTTCTTGGAATTTCAACCAATGATGGACTCGGCTTGAATGGAACAAACATCCTTAGATTGATGTCGACTAAAAATATTTATTTCATTCCTTTTGGTCAAGATGATCCTGTTAAGAAACCAAATTCCCTCGTCGCAAGAATGACCTCACTGACTGAGACAATTGAGAATGCCATGAATGGAAAACAGTATCAGCCTGTCTTAGTCGAACGTTATTTAGATTAAAGAACAGTTTTTCTTTCTTTAAAACAGGTTTATGATAGAATAGAGAATAAAATCACCAGATCTTGAGGAGAAACGTAGGTTTCTCCTTCTGTTGTGCTGGGTATTGAATGATTGGAATATGGAAGGAGAATTATTAACATGAGCGTTAAACAATTTCACGTAGCAGTAGTTGGAGCAACAGGTGCAGTCGGACAACAAATGATCAAAACACTAGAAGAACGAGATTTTCCGATCTCGACCTTAACGCTCCTTTCATCATCACGTTCAGCTGGAACGAAAGTGTCCTTTAAGGGCCAAGAAGTGACAGTTCAAGAAGCAAAACCTGAATCATTCATTGGCGTCGATCTGGCTTTATTTAGTGCAGGAGGCGGAATTTCAAAACAATTAGCACCTGCTGCAGTGAGGCATGGTGCGATTGTTGTTGATAACACGAGTGCATTCAGAATGAACGAAGATGTACCTCTCGTCGTACCAGAAGTGAATGAAAGAGATTTAAACGATCATAAAGGAATCATTGCCAATCCTAATTGCTCGACGATCCAGATGGTCGCTGCACTCGAGCCCTTGAAGCAAGCATACGGCCTAAACAAGATTATCGTATCCACGTACCAAGCTGTAAGCGGTGCAGGAGCGAATGCGGTTACGGAAATGAAAGAACAGTCGAAAGCCGTATTAGAAGGTCAGGATCATACTCCTGAGTACCTACCAGTAAAAGGTGATAAGAAACATTATCCAATTGCGTTTAACGCAATTCCTCAAATAGATATGTTTGAAGAAAATGGATTTACTTTCGAAGAAATGAAAATGATAAACGAGACGAAGAAGATTATGCATGATGCTGAGCTTGAAGTAGCAGCGACATGTGTACGCCTACCGATTGAAACAGGTCACGCTGAATCCGTATACGTCGAGATTGAGAGCGATGATGTTTCAGTAGAGCAGATCAGAGAGCTATTGAGCAATGCGCCTGGTGTTACGCTTCAAGATGATCCAACGAATCAAGTATATCCGATGCCTGTTGATGCGGTTGGTAAACCAGATGTGTTCGTTGGACGCATAAGACAAGATCTTGACCGAAAAAATGGCTTTCATATGTGGATTGTCTCTGATAATCTACTGAAGGGGGCAGCGTGGAACTCGGTGCAAATCGCTGAAAGTCTTGCAGCCCTAAATATATTGAAATAGACTGAAGAAGGTGTGCGAAATGAAAGTCATCGTCCAGAAGTTTGGTGGCACTTCATTAAAAAGTGAAGACGGAAGAAATCGAGCAGTAAATCATATAAAAGATGCAGTTAAGGATGGATACAAAGTCGTCGTCGTTGTATCCGCTATGGGCCGATTCGGCGACCCGTATGCGACGGACACGCTGCTTGGACTGATAGGTGATCGTAATCGAAAAGTAACGTCAAGAGAATATGATCTACTCGTATCGTGCGGTGAAAGTATTTCATCTGTCGTGTTCTCTAACATGCTTCTTGAAGAAGGACTGAAAGCTACTGCTTATACAGGAGGGCAGGCTGGATTCATCACGACGGGTGAACATAGTAAAGCGCGGATTCTTGAGATGAGAACAGAGCGTTTATCTGAAGAGTTAAATACGATGGACGTTGTTGTCGTGACAGGCTTCCAAGGAATAACAGAAAAAGGAGATGTGACGACCCTCGGTAGAGGAGGAAGCGATACGTCAGCTGCAGCTTTAGGAGCGGCTCTTTCAGCTGAATGGGTAGATATCTTTACAGACGTAGAAGGAATTATGACAGCTGACCCTCGCCTAGTAGAGAAGGCACGTCCTCTTTCGATCGTCACATACAACGAAGTGTGCAACATGGCATATCAAGGGGCCAAGGTCATCCATCCTCGAGCAGTTGAAATTGCGATGCAATCCAAGGTTCCGATGAGGATCCGTTCAACTTACTCGTCTTCCACAGGAACGCTTGTAACTTCTATGAAGGGTAATCCTGCAGGAGAACAAGTTGTTGATCGGCTCATTACAGGAATCGCCCATGTGAATGGAGTTTCACAAATAAAAGTATTTGCCAAAGAAGGGCAATACGATTTACAGTCAAAAGTGTTTAAAGCAATGGCGATCGAAGGGATCAGTGTTGATTTCATCAACATAAGTCCAACTGGCGTCGTCTACACTGTCATGGAAGAAATGACGGAAAAAGCAGTGAAAACGTTAAACGATATGGGTTACGATCCTGTCGTCATCGAAAACTGTGCTAAAGTATCTGCAGTAGGAGCAGGAATGAGCGGAGTCCCAGGGGTTACCTCAAAAATCGTCGAGGCGTTAGCGGGGCAGAATATCGACATTCTACAATCTGCAGATTCACATACCACCATATGGGTTCTAGTAAAACAAAACGACCTCTCTGCAGCTGTGAACGCACTGCATGAAACGTTTTATCTACACTTAGAGCCAGGTACAGAAGAAGTAGAACAGATGATGGATCAGCGGTAACCCAGAAGCAAGGAGTGGGTAGAAAATGAATTTTGGAAAAGTACTTACAGCAATGGTGACGCCATTCGATCGTAAAGGATACGTGGATTTCACCAAAACAGAGCAGTTGATCAATTACCTGATTAAGAACGGCTCAGACGGTCTTGTGATAGCAGGTACTACTGGAGAATCACCAACGCTTTCTTCAGAAGAAAAGGTCGCGTTGTTCAAGCATTCAGTGAAAGCTTCTAACGGAAGAATTCCAATTATCGCAGGAACAGGAAGCAACAATACACATGCCACCATCGAACTTACGAAAAAGGCTGAAGATACGGGTGTCGATGCTGTTATGATCGTTTCTCCTTACTACAGCAAACCAGGTCAAAGAGGCCTATATGAGCATTTTAAAGCTGTAGCAGAGTCAACGAAGCTTCCAGTTATGATCTACAATATCCCAGGAAGATCAGTGGTCAACATGACGGCTGATACGATTGTAGAGCTATCAAAAATTGAGAACATCGTTTCAGTGAAAGAGGCTAGCGGTGATCTCGACCAAATCACAGATATCATTAGCCGTACAGATGATTCATTTTCTGTATATAGTGGTGACGACGGTCTTACACTTCCGATCGTATCAGTAGGCGGTGATGGTGTTGTTTCTGTCGCATCCCACATATTAGGTAATGAGATGCAAGAAATGATTAAAGCGTACCATGCAGGAGAAGTAAAGGAAGCAGCCGCAATTCATAGAAAGATCCTTCCAACTATGAATGAACTGTTCAAAGCTCCAAGCCCTTCTCCAGTTAAAACTGCACTACAGCTAAAAGGTTTAGATGTAGGAAGCGTTCGTCTACCGATGCTGCCTCTAACAGCTGAAGAACGTTCTTCACTAGCAGCAGTATTAAACAAATAAAGTTTGAAAGCAGACGCCCACGCGTCTGCTTTTCTTTTTGAATTGAAAAACAAGTCGACGTTCATACTACTAATACCAGAGTGAGGAAGGAGAACCCAGTATGAACTTCGAACAGAATGAAACACCGAATCCATCAACTCAGCCTGATCCGAAGAAAGATGATCAGTCGAAATCTACGCTTGTCGATAAAATCCAGCAGTTAGGACAAACGAATGTCCCAAGCATGGAACATTCAAACATCCATTGTTTAACGATCGTGGGTCAGATTGAGGGACATGTTCAGCTCCCACCCCAAAACAAAACAACGAAATACGAACACCTTATTCCACAAATCGTAGCGATTGAGCAAAATCCTAAAATTGAAGGTGTCTTAATCTTATTGAATACGGTAGGTGGAGATGTAGAAGCAGGTCTTGCAATATCAGAAATGATCGCTTCTTTATCTAAACCATGTGTATCGATCGTTTTAGGAGGAGGGCATTCGATCGGCGTTCCAATTGCAGTCGCTGCAAACTATTCGTTTATTGCTGAAACGGCAACGATGACCATTCACCCAGTCCGTTTAACAGGTCTCGTGATCGGTGTACCTCAAACATTTGAATACTTAGATAAAATGCAAGAGCGTGTCGTGAGTTTCGTCACAAGACACTCCAACATTTCAGAAGATAAATTCAAAGAGCTTATGTTTTCTAGGGGTAATCTGACGAGGGATATTGGGACAAATGTAGTCGGTCAGGATGCGGTGAATTATGGATTGATCGATGAAGTTGGAGCAGTAGGACAGGCGATGAAAAAGCTGAACGGATTGATTGAGGATTATAAAGGAACACAGGAAGGAGAAGTTGTACAGTGATCCTTTATACGATTTTACCGAATGAAGCCGTATTTCCAACTGAACAAAGTGCTTATGAGCAGCAACAGGTGATCGACTGGAACGGCGTACAGCTCGTTGTTGAACGTACTTCACACAGTGAATGTCGAGTCGTTCAAGTACTGAGTACAGATCCTCAAGATTTTTTAAATGAATCGACACAGCCTGGGCAGATGTTGACGTTAACGCCGCCTCAAAAATAGAGCCTATAGCACCACGGTAACATGTGGTATACTAGGAATAGATTGGTGAGAAAAAAAGCAGCCGGAAACGGCTGCTTTTTCGCACCAGCTACGGCTTGTAATGAGGTGAGAATATGGCAAAAAGACGAAAAAGAAAAAAGACGACAACAAAGAAAAAACAGGCCTGGCAATCACAAGTAAAAATGGAATTTATCGGTCTGACTATTCTTGCATTCACGATTCTAGGTGTATTGAAGATGGGGATCGTTGGTCGAGCGTTCTATCATATGTTCCGATTTTTCGCAGGGGAATGGTACGGCTTAATCGTAGCTGGATTAGTTCTATTCGCTTGTTACTTAATCGTTAAGAGAAAAATGCCGAGCTTTTGGACAAGAAGACTCTCGGGATTTTATTTATTGAGCGTATCATTATTATTGTTAAGCCATGTGGGTCTATTTGAAACATTGTCCCGAAATGGAGAGTGGGAAAATGCATCTGTGATTCTCAATACATACGAACTCTTCCAAATGGGCGTAACAGACCCAGCTAACCCAGGTCCACTTGGTGGAGGCATGATCGGTGCTCTGCTATTCGCATTCTGTTATAGGCTTTTCGATGCTGCAGGTACACAAGTGATCGCATTTCTGCTCATCCTACTTTCTTTCGTTCTAATTACAGGAAAGTCTTTCAGCGACGTATTTGGAAAAGCGATCGAATGGGTGAAAGCCTTTGTCCTTAATACGTATGATGAAGCAAAAACACTGATGGCAGATAGTAAAAAGTCTCGAAAAGATAAGAAAGAACGTCAGCAAGCACTTAAGAAAGAAGAAGAAGCAATACCTGAAGAACAAAAAACGTACGATCTCTCATCTGATGAAGAAGGGGATTTTGAGCCTGAGATACGTACATTTACTGAAAGTGCATATGCAAATCAAGAGCCACAACAAGAGGCTACCGAATCAAAGCCTGAACAAGTAAAAACAGAACCGAAAGAACCTCAAGAGGATAAGCCTCTTCAAACACTCACAGTTGGAGAACTTGAGAACAAAGATTATAAATTACCATCCCTTTCACTACTTCAACCGCCGAAGAAAATCACGCAAGAGAATGAGCGTCAACAAATCTCAGCAAACGCTAGAAAACTAGAGAAGACGTTTGAAAGCTTCGGTGTAAAAGCGAAGGTAATGAAAGTACACCTTGGACCAGCTGTTACGAAGTATGAAGTGTACCCAGACACTGGTGTAAAGGTTAGTAAAATTGTAAACCTTACTGACGATCTTGCATTAGCTTTAGCTGCAAGAGATCTACGTATAGAGGCTCCTATTCCAGGGAAGTCTGCAATTGGAATCGAAGTACCAAACTCAGAAGTGGCGATGGTGACGCTCCGTGAAGTGTTAGAGTCAAAAGAGTATCAGTCTCACGATTCCAAAGTTGCGATTGGGTTTGGAAGAGATATTTCTGGCGAAGCGGTCATCTCAGACCTTTCCCGTATGCCGCACCTTCTCGTCGCAGGTGCGACAGGAAGTGGAAAAAGTGTTTGTATTAACGGAATCATTGCAAGCATCATGCTAAAGGCGAAACCTCATGAAGTGAAGATGATGATGATCGACCCAAAAATGGTCGAACTAAATGTTTACAATGGGATTCCACACTTGCTCGCTCCTGTTGTTACTGATCCTAAGAAAGCTTCACAAGCGTTGAAAAAAGTAGTGAGTGAAATGGAGCGGCGCTATGAGCTCTTTTCACATAGTGGAACGAGAAACATCGAAGGGTACAACAATTACATCAAGCGCCATAACGAAACGGCTGAATCAAAGCAACCAACGTTGCCTTATATCGTCGTTATCGTGGATGAGTTAGCTGATTTGATGATGGTTGCTTCGAGTGATGTGGAAGATGCGATTACAAGGCTCGCACAAATGGCCCGTGCTGCTGGTATCCACTTGATCATCGCTACACAACGACCATCTGTTGATGTGATCACTGGCGTAATCAAAGCAAACATCCCATCTCGTATTGCGTTTAGCGTGTCATCCCAAACAGATTCTAGAACGATCCTAGATATGGGTGGCGCCGAAAAGCTACTCGGAAAAGGGGATATGCTTTTCCTACCAGTAGGCGCCAACAAACCTAAACGAGTTCAAGGTGCATTCTTATCAGATGAAGAAGTTGAGGAGCTTGTCGATTTTGTCATTGCGCAGCAAAAAGCTCAGTATCAAGAAGAAATGATTCCAACTGATAAGCCTGAACAAGACCAACCTGAAGTGGAAGATGACTTGTACGATGATGCCGTTCAGCTCATCACAGAGATGCAAACAGCATCTGTATCAATGCTGCAACGTCGATTTAGAATCGGATATACAAGAGCAGCGAGGTTGATCGATGCGATGGAAGCAAGAGGAGTCGTTGGACCTTATGAAGGCAGTAAACCAAGAGAAGTTCTTGTAAGTAAAGAAGAAGAAGCACAGTCAAGTTAAGGACTATACTTCTTACAGGGTGAGAAATTCGCGGTGTTGAAATGATAGTAGTCGATCATTTCTTTCCCAAATTAAAATTGATGGATAAATGGAAGGTCAGAATCGCAATATCCTTCTCCCAAACCATTGGGACGGAATGTTCGTTTTGGATTAATTCTTATCAAGTAGGAGAGACGATCGCGGACTCCTGCGGTCGTACGGGCGGCCGAGACCGGGGTGTGGGTTTCACCTCGGGCTTGGACGTTCGTCCGCGGAAAGCATGCGATCGTCATCGACTACGGCATAGGGAGCTCGAATAATAACTTAGGTTTATTGACAAGCTGAGAAGCACAGTCCATAAGGACTATGCTTCTTTTTTTGTGAAATAGTCGGCGAAGAAAGAGAATTTACCTCCGATTTTAAATATTAGTAATCGAGCTTTTTTTCAAAAAACTATTTATTTATCTTATTAATAATGGTATAGTTATGTCGAAAAATGACTTATTTTTCAAATCGTTTTCATAGAAGGATATTTTATCCAAAAATATTTTGATCACTATGAAAACGGATACAAACTTGTTCCTAGATTGCTAGGCTTAAGTTTAATTATTATTGGGGGGATTAGGAAGATGAGAAAGAAGTATGGTTTTATGATGTCAGCTGTTTTAGCTGCAGGTACGCTGTTATCAGCGTGTGGTTCGAACGACACGAGTGGTGAGAACGCTGGCGGCGGTAGCGGAGAAGGAGACAAAAATAACTTCAAAGTTGCTATGGTTACAGATACTGGCGGTGTAGATGATAAGTCCTTTAACCAATCAGCTTGGGAAGGACTACAAGAGTTTGGTGGAGAGAATGGACTAGAAGAAGATAAAGGGTACAAGTACGTACAATCCACTGCAGCAAGTGATTATCAACCAAACCTATCAGGTCTTGTGCGTGATAACTATGACTTGATCTTCGGAATTGGATTTTTAATGCAGCAAGATATTCAAGCGATTGCTCAGCAAAAGCCTGAAGCTCAGCTTGCTTTAGTAGATAGTGTAGCAGTTAACGAGAGTGGCGAGCCTCTAGAGAACGTAGCAAGTATTACATTTAAAGAACATCAAGGTTCATTCCTAGTTGGAGTTATCGCTGGAATGCAAACAAAAACAAATAAAGTAGGCTTTATCGGTGGAGTAGATTCCGAGCTTATCAAGAAATTTGAGAGCGGATTTAAAGCAGGTGTTAAATCTGTAAATCCTGACGCTGAGATCTTCGAACAGTATGCTGGTGACTTTAACGCAGCTGAGAAGGGACAAGCAATTGCTGGAACACTTTACGATAAAGGTGCAGATATCATTTACCATGCTGCAGGTGGAACAGGAAACGGCGTGTTCACTGAAGCGAAGAACCGTGCGAAAAACGGAGAAGAAGTTTGGGTTATCGGTGTAGACCGTGACCAGCATGAAGAAGGTATGCCTGAGAACGTAACGCTTACTTCTATGGTTAAACGTGTTGATACTGCAGTTATGGAAGTGTCAAAACAAACGATGGAAGATAACTTCCCAGGTGGAAAAGTAACAGAGTTTGGTCTTGAAGAAGACGGAGTGGGTATCGCTGAAACACAAGAAAACGTTTCTGAAGAAGCACTGAAAAAAGTAGAAGAGTATAAAGAGAAAATCCAGAATGGCGAATTAGAAGTTCCTAAAACTGACGAAGAATACGAAGCGTTCGAAAGCTCTCTATAAGGAGTATCGAAGCAGGGGCTTCGTCGGTCCTGGAGAAAGTCTCATCTTGAAAATAGCATGTCGAAGGCTAGTACTTTCATAGGCTAGCCTTTGTTTTATGTTAGCGCATAAGGGAGTGAAATCTGTATGGAGTATGTTATTGAAATGAGAAACATTCGTAAGGAGTTCCCTGGAATTGTTGCGAATGATAATATCACCCTTCAGCTACAAAAAGGCGAAATACACGCTCTTCTTGGTGAAAACGGTGCTGGAAAATCAACTTTGATGAACGTTTTATTTGGACTTTATCAGCCCGAAAAAGGTGATATCTATGTTCGGGGAAATAAAGTTCAGATCACAGATCCGAACATTGCAAATGAGCTTGGGATCGGAATGGTACACCAACACTTTATGCTTGTAGAAAAGTTTACGGTTACTGAAAATATTATTCTAGGAAACGAACCAACAAAGCAAGGGCAGGTTAACTTGAAAGAAGCTGAAAAAGAAGTTGAAGCTATTTCAAAACAATATGGTCTTGCAGTCGATCCTACAGCAAAAATAGAAGACATATCAGTTGGTATGCAGCAGCGAGTTGAAATCCTCAAAACACTTTATCGAGGTGCGGATATCCTGATTTTTGATGAGCCCACTGCAGTTCTAACACCACAGGAAATCAAAGAATTGATCGAGATCATGAAGAAATTGATTTCAGAAGGAAAATCGATCATCTTGATTACTCATAAGTTAAAAGAAATTATGGAAGTATGCGATCGGTGTACTGTAATAAGACGTGGTGTAGGAATTGGAACGGTCGACGTTTCTGAAACGAATCCGGACGATTTAGCTTCGATGATGGTAGGTAGAGAAGTAAATTTCTCAGTTGAAAAACAACCTTCACAACCAAAAGAAAGCGTTTTAGAAGTACAAAACCTCGTCGTAGAAGATGCCAGGAACGTGCCAGCTGTGAACGGACTAAACATTTCGATTAAAGCTGGAGAAATCGTCGGTATCGCTGGGGTAGATGGAAATGGACAATCAGAACTGATCGAGGCGATCACAGGCCTCAGAAAAACAAAATCCGGCAACGTTATGCTAAAGGGAAAAGACATCACGAACTGGAAACCACGTCGTGTAACTGAAAGTGGTCTTGGTCATATCCCTCAAGATAGACATAAGCATGGCCTTGTATTGGATTTTTCAATTGGCGAAAACATGGTCCTTCAGACCTACTATAAAAGACCTTTTTCGAAAAATGGAATCCTTAACTTTTCTACGATCGTAAATAAAGCGAAGTCGTTGATCAGTGAGTTTGATGTTCGTACTCCTAGTGAATCAACACCAGCGAGAGCGTTGTCAGGGGGTAATCAACAAAAAGCGATTATCGCAAGGGAGATCGATCGTAGTCCAAATCTCCTAATTGCAGCACAGCCGACTCGTGGACTAGACGTGGGCGCGATCGAATTTATTCACTCTAAGTTAATAGAGGAACGAGACAAAGGAAAAGCAGTACTACTCATCTCATTCGAACTTGATGAAATCATGAACGTAAGTGACCGTATCGCCGTCATCTACGAAGGAAAAATCGTTGCGATTGTAAAGCCGGAAGAAACGACCGAACAAGAACTTGGGTTACTTATGGCCGGTGGAAAGCGGAAAAAGGCTGGTGAGACATCTTGAAAATACTAAATGGGAAATGGTCAGCAATAACAGTCCCGCTTCTATCGGTAATGCTCGGTTTATTCGTCGGCGGAATCATTATGCTAGTGAGCGGTTACAACCCGTTCGTAGCATATGCTGCCCTTTTTAACGGAATCTTTTCAAATACGTATGTTCTTGGGGAAACGATTCGTCAAATGACGCCCCTTATCCTCTCAGGTATCGCAGTTGCGTTTGCTTTTCGTACCGGACTTTTCAACATCGGTGTTGAAGGGCAGCTTTTAGTAGGATGGTTAGCATCTGTGTACGTTGGCCTTCAATTTGAAGGGTTAAGTCCATTCGTTCACATTCCGCTAGCGATTTTGGCAGCTGGAGTGGCTGGTGCAATCTGGGCATTTGTGCCTGGTTTATTAAAAGCAAAATATCACGTTCATGAAGTAATCACAACGATTATGATGAACTATGTTGCGCTTCACGTAGTCAATGCCATCATTCGTACTTATCTTCTAGCACCTGGCGAAAGAACAGAAGAAATTCATCAATCTGCGTCACTTCAATCAGCATTTCTTGAAAGTGTCACGGACTTCTCACGACTACATTATGGCATTATCGTCGCGATTATTGGTGCGATCATCATGTGGTTCTTACTATGGAAAACCTCTACAGGCTACGAGCTTAGAGCTGTAGGATTCAATAAGTATGCATCAGAATATGCCGGCATTAACGTGCGTCGTAACATCATCCTTTCCATGGTCGTTTCAGGTGCATTTGCAGGAGCTGCAGGTGCGATGGAGGGACTTGGAACATATGGTTATATGACGATCATGCCAGCCTTTACTGGAGTAGGTTTCGATGGGATCGCAGTTTCATTGCTCGGTGCCAATAGTGCACTAGGTGTAGTGTTAGCTGCTGCTTTGTTCGGAGGTTTGAAAATCGGTGCTTTGAACATGCAGTCTGTGGCACAAGTACCAACTCAGCTCGTTGAAATTGTTATAGCCATGATTATTTTCTTTGTTGCATCAAGCTATCTCATTCACTGGATCAGCAATAGGGTGAACAAAAGGGGGAAAATTTAAATGGATATGATGCAGATTCTACAAATCGTCATCCCTGCAGCTATCTTTTCAGCCGCTCCCCTGATCTTCACCGCATTAGGTGGTGTATTCAGTGAACGGTCAGGTGTTGTTAACATCGGTTTGGAAGGCTTAATGCTAATGGGGGCATTTACAGGAGCATTATTCACATACTTAGGGGAACAGTGGGGAATGGGTGCAGCTTCACCTTGGTTCTCACTAATCGTCGCAATCATTATCGGAGCGCTGTTCTCACTAATCCATGCGGTTGCAAGTATTTCGTTACGAGCGGACCAAGTCGTAAGTGGTGTAGCACTAAACTTTCTAGCAGCAGGACTTGCGATCTTTTTAGTGAAGAAGATCTTTGATGCAGGTCAGACGCCAATTATTCAAGAACGTATCTATAAAACGAATGTACCATTCTTAAGTGACATTCCTTTTATCGGACCACTATTTTTCTCAAATGCTTACTATACTTCTTACATCGCGATTGCTCTTGCAGTTCTCGTTTGGTGGGTGATCTATAAGACGCCGTTCGGTTTGCGCTTGCGTTCGGTTGGGGAACATCCGATGGCTGCAGACACGATGGGAATCAACGTAACAAAAATGCGCTATGTTGCCGTAATGCTAAGTGGTGGGTTTGCGGGGCTAGGTGGAGCTGTTTATGCAACATCCATCGCAGGTAATTTCAGTCACGCAACGATTTCTGGCCAAGGATTCATGGCACTTGCAGCGATGATATTCGGTAAGTGGCATCCCCTTGGTGCAATGGGAGCAGCTTTATTCTTCGGACTAGCTCAGTCACTGAGTATTACAGGACAACAAATTCCTGGGCTAAAAGAAATTCCTGAAGTTTACCTCCTCATTTCACCGTATGTCTTAACAATCCTCGCACTAGCAGGGCTCGTTGGACGAGCAGATGCACCAAAAGCAATCGGTCAACCTTATGAAAAAGGAAAACGTTAGGTGAAAGTAAGAACCCTCTACATTTGAAGAGGGTTCTTTTTGTTTGGCAGCTAGTAAACTGATTAGAAATATTAGTTTAGACAATAAAAAATGATTTTGGCTAATAAAACGCGATTTTGGACAATAAAAATAGATTTTAGATAATAAAAGAAGAATTTGGACAATAACGTGTTGAGTAGGAGTGGATTTGAGCATCTTGAGTAGTAAAATGTGCTCTTTTTAAAGGTTAACAGAGGTTTTCTAATCTAAACGGTCACTTCCGCTTTTAATGTCTAGCTGCGGTGGCAGAAACTGCGATATTTCGCTCTTTCACTTGAACACAAAAAGCGTGTTCCAGTTCAAGAGCTCCAATATCTCCGTTTCTAAACGGTCACTTCCGCTTTTAATGTCCAGCTGCGACTCGCAGAAACTACGATATTTCACTCTTTCAACAGAACACAAAAGGCGTGTTCTATTTCAAGAGTTCCAATATCTCCGTTTCTAAACGCTCGTCTTCGCTTTTCGTGTGTCCAGCTGCAGTGACCAGGTCCTCGATCGCTTCACATTTCAATCCGAACACAAAAACCGTGTTCATATTGAAATGCTCCAGCGCTTGTCGGACCTAAACGGTCACTTCCGCTTTTAATGTCCAGCTGCGGTGGGCAGAAACTGCGATATTTCGCTCTTTCACTTGAACACAAAAAGCGTGTTCCAGTTCAAGAGCTCCAATATCTCCGTTTCTAAACACCCACCTTCGCTTTTCAAGTGTTAATTACTTACACATTGACACATACTATGGTATAAAGGGAATAAGAATTGGTTTCCTGTGTTGGAAAACGATGGAGAGATGAAAAGGAGTGAGTTGTATGGCAATTATCCCTCATGAGAAGAGCTCATGCGGCGGTTTAACGCTACATAAGATTCAGACTGAGAAGTATAAGACGACCACTGTGGTCATGCAGTTTAAGTCTCGGTTAACCGAAGATACTGTGACGAAGCGTGCGCTTCTGCCATATGTGCTTCAAAGTGGAACAGAAAATTATCCATCATCGAAGGCTCTTCGTACGGAGCTTGAAAAGCTTTATGGTGCGACGTTAGGTGTGGATTTAGCGAAGAAAGGCGACTTTCATATCATGACGTTTAGAATGGATTTTGCCAATGAGAAGTTCCTATCAGAGGATAAACCACTTCTAGAGAAAGCGCTTGGTTTGTTTGCAGAAGTGGTGATGAACCCTAAGAAAGTCGATGGGGCTTTTGATTCTTCAATCGTTGATAAAGAAAAACGCACACTTAAGCAGCGTATTCAATCGATTTACGATGATAAGATGAGATATTCCAATATGAGACTAACGGAGGAAATGTTCCCGAATGAGGCTTTTGGCCTGCATGTGTATGGAGTAAAAGACCAAATCGATGGCATCGATGCGAACAACTTATTCGAGTATTACGAAAAAGTTTGTAACGAAGACGAAGTCGACCTCTATATCGTAGGAGATTTAGACGAAATTTCGATCAAGGATTTAGTAACGGATCTATTTCCTTTTAAAGAAAGAACGCAAGCTTCAACGGACATTACTGAAAAAGCGTCGTTAGAAGTGGAAGAAAAAGAAGTGAAAGAAGAGCAGGAGATTAAACAAGGTAAGCTTCATATGGGCTTTCGTTCTGGAATTAGCTACGCGGATGATGCTTATTATGCGCTTCAGGTGTTTAACGGAATGTTCGGAGGCTTTTCACATTCAAAACTCTTTAGAAACGTTCGGGAAAAAGAGAGTCTTGCTTACTATGCGGCATCAAGATATGAAAGTCATAAAGGTTTGATCATCGTCATGTCTGGTATCGAGTTTAAGAACTATAATAAAACAGTCGACATCATCAAAGAACAGTTAACTGCGATGCAGAATGGCGATTTTAACGATGGTGAGATGAAGCAAACGAAAACAATGATTCGAAATCAGCTCCTTGAAACGGTAGACGACGCAAAAGGAATGGTAGAACTCCTTTATCATGGTGTGGTTTCTCAGAAGCTTCGATCGCTAGAAGATTGGCTGGACGGAATCGATGCGGTCACTGAAGAAGATATTAAAAAGGTAGCAGCTCAAGTGAAGCTCGACACCGTTTATTTCTTAAAAGGGGAGGAGGCATAAGGATGAGAACTATTCCATTTAATCAGCTTCAGGAAACGCTTTACCATCAAACGATGGATAACGGCCTGGATGTGTATGTACTCCCGAAGAAAGGGTTTAACAAAACATATGCCACATTTACGACGAAATACGGTTCCGTCGATAACCATTTCGTTCCATTAAATGGTTCTGAAGATGTAAAAGTTCCAGATGGGATCGCTCATTTTCTTGAGCATAAACTATTTGAAAAAGAAGATCGTGATGTTTTTCAAGATTTCAGTAAACAAGGTGCATCCTCAAATGCGTTTACGTCGTTTACGAGAACAGCTTACCTTTTCTCAACAACACAAAATGTTATGCAAAATCTTGAAACGCTTGTCGATTTCGTTCAGGCTCCTTATTTCAGCGACAAAAGTGTAGAGAAGGAAAAAGGCATCATCGGGCAAGAGATCGAAATGTACAACGATAACTCCGATTGGCGTGCGTACTTTGGTGTGATCGAAAACATGTTCCATAAGCATCCTGTAAAAATCGATATTGCAGGTACGATTGACTCGATCGCTAAGATTACAAAAGAGTCCCTTTACACGTGTTACGAGACGTTCTACCATCCTTCCAACATGCTGCTCTTTGTCGTTGGAAACGTTGATCCTGAAGAGATCATGACGTTTGTGGAAAGCAATCAAGCTTCAAAATCATACAAAGATCAACCACCAATCGAGCGTTTCTTTGATAATGAGCCAGAGAGCGTGGCAGAGAAGAAGAAGGTACTGCCGATGTCCGTTCAAGTGGCGAAGTGCCTCGTAGGATTTAAGGAACCTAATCCTGGTCGTCAAGGGAGAGAACTTCTAAAGCATGAGCTTTCGATCAATCTCGCCCTCGATTTGATGTTTGGTCAAAGCTCTGAGAATTATGAAGCATTGTATAATGAAGGACTGATCGACCAAAGCTTTTCTTATGATTTTACAGAAGAAGAAAAGTTTGGTTTCTCAGTGATGGGAAGCAACACAAGTTCTCCAGATGAACTTGCGGATCGATTGTATAAGATGGTTCAAGACTTTTCCAAAAATCCAATCGATGAGAGCCAGCTTGAGCGTATACGAAAGAAAAAGATCGGAAGCTTTTTAAGAGCTCTGAACTCACCAGAATTTATCGCAAATCAGTTCACACGTTACCGCTTCAACGACATGGATCTTTTTGAAGTTGTTCCGGTACTTGAAGAATTGACTGCAAAAGATGTAGAAGCTGCCGTTAAAAATCATTTCAGAGAAGATTCATTTACGGTATGTCAAGTAGTTCCAAAGTAAAAAAAGCACCCGCGCGGTGCTTTTTTTAGCGTAGAAAGGGAGAGTAGTGATGAAGAACGTTTTGATTACTGGAGCAAGCGGGGGGATCGGGCGAGCGACGATGAAGGAGTATATACAGAGGGGCTACCGTGTTTATGCTCATTATCATTCGAACGAAAGAAGGATTAAGGAGATGATAGCTGAATATCCGAATGCAGATATCATTCCTGTGCGTGCAGATTTATCTAACAATGCTGAACTAGATCACGTCTATCGAATTGCTGAGAAAGTCGATACGCTGATCTTAAATGCCGGATCAAGCTTTATTGGACTCTTAACAGATATGAATGATAAAGACATCGATCACATGATCACGCTGCAGTTAACGTCTTCTGTCAAGCTTGCGAAACATTACTCATCGTCGATGGTACAACAAAAAAGTGGAAGTATCATCGTTGTATCATCTGTATGGGGGGCAACAGGTGCATCTTGTGAAGTGGTCTATTCCACTGTAAAAGGTGGATTGAATGCCTTTGTGAAAAGTTTTGCGAAAGAGCTTGGACCAAGCGGAATTCGTGTGAATGCAGTCGCTCCCGGGTACATTTCTACAAATATGAACGATTCCTTATCGAGTGAGGATGAACAGAATTTGATCGATGAGATTCCTTTAGGTCGAGCGGGTACACCTGAAGAAGTCGCAGGCGTTATAACGTTTCTAGATTCCACGAACTCTTCATATATAAGTGGACAAATTATTTCTGTTGATGGAGCTTGGATTTAAAAAGATCTGTGCATAATTGGAATCTCTTCTAGACAACATATAGGTGATGACCTAATAAAGGAGGGACAAAGATGTCTGTACTCGATAACTTTGATAGCTGGAAGGGCTTTCTGCATGACCGCCTATCTCAAGGGGAGCAGCAGGGACTTTCTCAAGAAGTAATCTCTGATGTTGCATATCAAATCGGCGGTTATTTAGCTGATGGCGTTAAAGCGAAGAATGAAGAAGAACAGTTACTAGCTGATCTATGGCATGTTGCTGATGAAGAAGAACAGCATGCGATTGCCAACATGATGGTGAAACTTGTTCAAGGTCAAAATAAATAACAAGTGCGAGAGGGGTGCTATCACCCTTCTTTTTTTATTTATTTACCAATGCAGACAAGAAAAGTAAACAAAATACTGAATCATCTCTTTTAACCTTACCTAAAATCATTTATGATTAAATAAACATGGGAAAATGTGTAGGTGTAAGGAGTTGCTATATGGAGAAGAAGGAATGGTACTTGGAATACGAAATACACAAAAATAGACCGGGTCTTCTCGGTGACATCGCATCATTATTAGGTATGCTTGGGATTAATATCATCACGATCAATGGTGTTGATAATCAGCGAAGAGGGATGCTATTACTCGTTGAACAAATTGAACAGATCGAGCGTTTAGAATCGATTTTGAACACGATGGACAACATTACAGTAACCAAGCTAAGGGAGCCAAAGCTTCGTGATCGACTCGCTGTCCGTCATGGCCGATACATACAGCGTGATGCAGATGATAAAAAGACGTTTCGATTTATTCGAGATGAGTTAGGATTACTCGTTGATTTTCTTGCGGAAATCTTTAAGCAGGATGGCCATAAGCTCGTTGGAATCAGAGGTATGCCGCGAGTTGGAAAAACAGAATCGATCGTAGCATCAAGCGTTTGTGCGAATAGAAGATGGGTTTTCCTTTCGTCTACGATGTTAAAGCAAACGGTTCGCCAGCAAATCGCTGATGATGAGATGAATAGCGACCATATTTTTATCATCGATGGAATCGTATCTGCTAAAAGGTCTTCTGAGAAGCATTGGCAATTGCTACGTGATATGATGAGATTACCTGCAACGAAGGTTGTAGAACATCCAGATATTTTTGTGAGAGAAACAGAGTATACGATGAATGATTTTGATTATATAATTGAATTGCGTGACGATCCAGAGCAAGAGATTACATATCAAGTTATCGACAATCAAGCTTCTGGGTTTTCGGGTGGTTTTGACTTTAACTAATTGGTAGGTGTTTTCCATTGACAGAGCTAGGTCAACGATTGAAGAGTGCTCGAAACGATAAAGATTTATCGCTCGATGAAATTCAATCCATTACAAAAATTCAAAAACGTTATCTTCTTGCAATAGAAGAAGGGAACTACGAACTGCTTCCAGGTAATTTTTATACGCGTGCTTTTATTAAAAACTATGCGGAAGCAGTTGGCCTTCACGGTGAAGAACTGCTGGAGGAGTATGCCTCAGAAATACCAAAATCAAACTCAGATGTACCAGAAAATCTTCCCCCTAGGCGTACGAGACCGACCGTTCCAAGTAAGCCAAACAGGTGGTCATCCGTATTTCCTTCCGTTCTAGTTATCTTATTGATCATTGGGGTAGCCTGTATCATATGGTTTGTTGTACAAGGAAACGATGCGACAACAAGTCAAAACGGTGCGTCGAACAAAACAGAAGAACAGGTGTCGAGCGACGAAAATAGTGGAAATGCTCCTGCATCTGATGAAGTGAAAGACGAGCCAAAGGATGACTCGAAAGAAGAGCCAGCAGCTGACGAAGAGCCTTCAGCCGAAGATGAAAAAGATTCTGAAGTAAATGAAGAGCCAGAAGAGGAGCCAGCTCCTGCAATGGAAATCAATAAAACAGAAGGCAATGCATCTAGTTCAACATATGAAATTACAAATGCCGAAAAGTTTGAGATTACCGTTGAAGCAAAAGGAAGTAGCTGGGTTGCCTTAATCGGTGGAGATAATAAGAAATATATCTACGAAAGCCTCAAGAAGGATAAAAAGGTCACTCATGATTTAACGAATGTAGCTTCTGCTTCCTTACGAATCGGCAGTTCGCCAAACATTACCGTTCTTGTAAACGGTGAGAAGATCGATATCCCTAACGAACCAGTAGTCCAGAATGTTACCTTTAATTACAAAAAAGCAGAGTAGCAGCTTGGGGGTCATCTTATTTGAGATGGCCCCTGCTTCTTTTAAAACCGATCTGGATATGTTTTCCTTTCTGGTCTGAGGGAACAATGATAAAATAGAAAACGATTTTGCTAAATGATCTCTAGGAGGAACACACGTGAACTTGCCTAACAAAATTACAGTATCTCGAATATTTCTAATCCCTGTTTTTCTTTTATTTTTATTAGCGCCACTTCCATTAGGGGAAACTGAAATTGCAGGTACACTTATTTCAAATTCTCAGCTTATTGCTGCCATTATTTTTATTGTGGCTTCTGTAACGGACTGGGTGGATGGTTACATTGCGAGGAAGCATAATCTCGTGACGAATCTTGGGAAGTTTCTTGACCCGCTAGCTGACAAGTTACTTGTTACATCTGCTTTCGTTTCATTAGTAGAGCTCGGATCAGCTCCTGCTTGGATCGTAGTATTCATCTTGAGCCGTGAATTTGCAGTAACAGGACTTCGACTCGTTGCGGCATCTGAAGGTGAGGTTCTGGCTGCGAGTAATCTCGGTAAGCTCAAAACCTGGATTCAAATCGTAGCGATCTCAGCCCTACTTATCAATAACATCCCTTTTGAAGCGATAGGATTTCCTTTTGCAACAATATCCTTATGGGCTGCGTTAATCATCACAGTTTATTCAGGATGGGATTATTTTAATAAGAACAAAGAGATTCTACTAAAGTCTCGTTGATGTCAAAAAAGGAACAGACTCTTCTGTTCCTTTTTGTCTCCCGCAACATATAAAGGAACTATGCTTAAGTTTTGAGGAGGAGCGTTAGCTTATGAATGCAGAGATTATTGGAATTGGCTCAGAATTATTATTAGGACAAATCGCTAACACGAATGCTCAGTTTATTTCGAGGCGTCTTGCGGACCTTGGGATAAATGTGTTTTACCACACTGCTGTCGGCGATAACAGCACTCGTCTCAAACAGGCGATCGAAGTTGCTGAGGGCCGCTCAGATTTATTGATATTCACTGGAGGGCTAGGTCCTACGAAAGACGACCTCACGAAAGAAACCATCGCGAAAGCTCTTTCAAAACAGCTCGTTTACAACCAGGAAGCAATGGATAACATCGAAGCATACTATAAGAAGACTGGTCTCACCATGTCAGAGAATAACCGTAAGCAGGCTCTAGTCATCGAAGGGTCTACTGTTCTTCCAAATGATAATGGGATGGCACCTGGAATGGCATTCTCGAATAATGAGTGTACATATATGCTGTTCCCAGGACCGCCAAAAGAACTTTATCCGATGTTTACAAGTTACGCTGAACCATTTTTGTTGAAGGAAATGAAGCAGGAGGAGAGAATTATTTCTCGCGTCCTACGTTTCTTTGGTATCGGCGAATCCAGCCTAGAGACTGAGCTCGAAGATTTAATCGATCAACAGACGAATCCGACGATCGCCCCGTTAGCTGGTGATTGGGAAGTAACGTTAAGACTTACTGCAAGAGCTGCCTCTGAAGAAGAAGCGAGTAAGCTGATCGAAAAGACAGAGAAAGAAATCCAAAAGAGAGTTGGCAAGTATTTTTATGGGTACGACCAAACCTCTCTTTCGTTGGAAGCATTCTCTCTATTACAAAAGCAAAACTGGACGATCGCTGTTGCAGAAAGCCTCACTGGAGGTATGTTCAGTCAGGAGCTTACGAGTATTTCCGGAGCTTCATCGCTTTTTTATGGGGGAATTGTGTGTTACTCTAACGAAGTAAAACAGAAGGTGGGCGTCTCAGCTGAAACGCTTTCTTCTCAAGGCGCTGTAAGTGAAGAATGTGCGATCGAACTTGCGAGAAGTATCAAGAATACGTATAACACAGACATCGGCATTAGTTTCACCGGCGTGGCCGGACCTGACTCAATTGAAGGAAAGGAAGCCGGCACTGTTTTTATTGGAATGGCATCTCCTCGAGGTGAGGAAGTCATTTGCTTAAAGCTTGCTGGTAATCGAGATGCTATCCGAAAACGAACAGTAAAATATGGATTTAATACATTATTGAAGCTAGAAAGGTGAATTACGGACGTATGAAGAATTTTGAAGACTTTGATTTATCACCAGAAGTAAGAAAAGCGGTTCTAGAAATGGGATTCAAGGAGGCTACTCCTATACAGGAAAAGGCTCTTGAACCTATTTTAGAAGGTAGAGACATGATTGGCCAGGCTCAAACAGGAACTGGTAAGACCGCTGCGTTCGGTATCCCTCTCGTTGAGAAAGTATCGAAGCGAGGCGGACCGGAAGCGATCATTTTAACTCCAACAAGAGAGCTCGCAATTCAAGTTGCGCTTGAACTTCAGAAGATTTCTCGCTACAAAGGGTTAAATGTTCTGGCTGTATACGGTGGAGAACCGATCTACCATCAAATCCGAGCTCTAAAAAAAGGTGTCAATATCGTTGTAGGTACACCGGGGCGTATGCTTGACCACTTGAAACGAAAGACGCTACGAACGGACCACGTTCACACAGCAATCCTCGATGAAGCCGATGAAATGTTGGATATGGGCTTTATCGACGACATCGAATTGATTCTTAAGCAGCTACCAGACAAACGTCAGTCTTTACTGTTTTCAGCTACGATCCCAGCACCAATCCGTAAGCTTTCAGGAAAGTACTTGAAGGATCCGCTTACGATTTCCGTTTCAAAAGGTGATGTGACTGCAGATACGGTTGAGCAAGTCTATTATCGAACGTTCGATAGTGAGAAATTTGATACGCTCTGTCGTGTTATTGAAAATGAACAGGTTCGTCTCGGTATCATTTTCACAAAAACAAAAAAGGGCGCTTCTCAGCTGACGGAGTCTCTTAAAAAACGCGGTTATCGTGCAGAGGAGCTGCACGGAGACCTAACACAGCAACAGCGTACACGTGTTATGAAGCAGTTTAGACGTTCGCAGCTTAACTTTTTAGTTGCGACAGATATCGCAGCTCGTGGTATCGACGTAGCGCACGTTAGCCACGTGATCAACTACGATATTCCAGAAGATCCTGAGCGCTATGTTCACAGAATAGGGCGTACGGGTCGAGCTGGAAACAAAGGTGTTGCATTAACGTTAGTCACACCTAAAGATATGCGTTTTCTACAGTCGATCGAATCAAAGATCAAGTTGAACCTATCAGCAGAACCACTCCAAGATGAAACGGTCGACCTTGAGAATATCGTTAAATCTGTTGAAAAGCAGATGAAGTCACTCAAACAAGATTCGACTGCAAGTGAGATTGCAGATCTGCTTCTTTCTAAATACGATGCACATAGCGTCGTTCAGTCACTTCTTGAGAATGCCATCGAAGAGAAACAAAACACGACGCCTTCTGAGTACAACTTCGGTGAAACAGGCGGACAAAACGGCATGGTTCGTTTCTTCTTAAACGTCGGAAGAAATATTGACCTGCATCCGAAAAAGCTTCTTGAAGAGCTTTCAACACTTGCTGGCGTAAACACCTCAACTGTTGGGAGAATCGATATCTTTGAGAAATTCTCCTTCTTTGAAGTACCTGAAGACGTAGCACCGTTCGTATATGAAGCACTTCGCGCAGGCGGAGTAAGTGGTAAATCAATCCACCTTGAACCTGCAAAACCTCAAAAAAGCAGAGTATAATACCAGGCGATCAGCTCAAGAGCTGATCGTTCTTCTTTTTAAAGTACCTATGGTAAGCTAGGATGGCGAAGTAGAAGAAGTCGATATAAAAAAAGACGAATAAATGTTCGGTTTTCTATTGGCAAATCGTCCAAAAAGAGATATGATAGTGATAGTTTAATAACGAGGAGGAATTTTTCGTGAGTGATCGCAAAGCTGCCTTAGATATGGCATTGAGACAAATAGAAAAACAATTCGGTAAAGGATCGATCATGAAGCTTGGCGAACAGGCTGAGCAGCGTGTTTCTACAGTATCCAGTGGTTCACTTGCTCTAGATATTGCTCTTGGTGTAGGTGGATATCCAAGGGGCCGTATTATCGAAGTTTACGGACCTGAATCTTCAGGTAAAACGACTGTTGCACTTCATGCGATCGCAGAAGTTCAGCGCGGTGGCGGTCAGGCTGCTTTCATTGATGCAGAGCACGCTCTAGACCCTGTATATGCAGAAAAGTTAGGTGTTAATATAGATGAGCTATTGCTTTCACAGCCGGATACTGGTGAGCAGGCGCTTGAAATCGCTGAAGCCCTAGTACGTAGTGGAGCAGTAGATATGGTTGTTGTTGACTCAGTAGCAGCATTAGTTCCTAAAGCTGAAATCGAAGGGGAAATGGGAGATGCACACGTTGGTCTTCAAGCACGTTTGATGTCTCAAGCGCTTCGTAAGCTGTCTGGAGCAATCAGCAAGTCGAAAACAACCGCTATCTTTATCAACCAGATCCGTGAAAAAGTAGGCGTTATGTTCGGTAATCCTGAAACAACACCAGGTGGAAGAGCACTTAAATTCTACTCTTCTGTACGTCTTGAAGTTCGTCGTGCAGAAACGCTCAAGCAAGGAAATGATATGGTCGGAAACAAAACCCGTATCAAAGTTGTAAAGAACAAAGTAGCACCTCCATTTAAGCAAGCTGAAGTGGACATCATGTATGGTGAAGGAATCTCTATGCAAGGTGAAATCCTTGATATTGGTTCTAACCTTGAGATCGTTCAGAAGAGCGGTGCATGGTTCTCGTTCGAAGGCGAACGTCTAGGACAGGGTCGTGAGAATGCGAAGCAATTCTTGAAGGAAAACCCTGCAATTCAAGACGAAATCAATGCACGCGTACGCGCGCATCATAACTTAGATGCTGATAAGCAGGTGGACGAAACAGCTGCTGGACAAGATTCACTTCTTGAAGATGAGTAAAATAAACTGAGCCGATCGAATTCGATCGGCTCTTTCTTATTAGATAAAGGTGCATATCATAGATGATGTTTCTATGAAAACTAGTAAAAATCGTCTAGCATAAGGAAATGTTGGCAATACTAGGAATCACCTTATCTTGTTAAATGGCAAGAAAAAATGAGTAACAAAGAGGGATTTAAAGCAATTTCGCCTTCTGACACTCTCTTGACAACCTGAATGGTGAAAGCTACAATATTAAGTGTATAATTATAATTTTCTAGCAAAATTATAACTTTACTTTAACACATGAAATGTGCTGGATTGAAATCTTGCAAGTGGTACAAAGAACTAACATGACAGCAAACCAACAAGTTAATAGCAGGAGGAGGTGAGTTCGATGGATATATTTATCATCATCTCCACTGTGCTTGTCTCTGTAATCGTCGGAGCAGTTGTTGGATTTCTTGTTCGCAAAACGATTGCTGAAGCGAAGATCTCCAGTGCAGAATTAGAAGCGCAACGGATTATCAGAGAAGGTAAAAACGATGCGGAAGCTATGAAGAAGGAAGCTTTGCTCGAAGCGAAGGATGAGAATCATAATCTTCGTGTTGAAGCAGAGCGTGAAATTCGTGAACGCAGAAATGAGTTACAAAAACAAGAGAATCGTTTGGTTCAAAAAGAAGAGGTCCTTGATCGAAAAAGTGAGACTCTAGACAAAAAAGAGGATTCCCTGGAAAGAAGAGAGGACGCTCTCGCCAAAAAACAACGACATATTGAAGAGATGGAAAGCAAAGTGGAGGAGATGCTTCAAGAGCAACAGCGTGAACTGCAGCGGATTTCCGGTTTAACTAGGGAAGAAGCGAAGCAGATCATCATGCGTGAAAGTGAGCAGGAACTCGAACATGAACTTGCGCAAATGGTAAAAGAGCGTGAGTACAATGCGAAAGAAGAAGCTGATAAGAAAGCAAGAGAGGTCCTTTCCCTTGCAATTCAGCGCTGTGCAGCAGATCACGTAGCAGAAACAACGGTATCCGTTGTTAACCTGCCAAATGATGAGATGAAAGGTCGAATCATTGGTCGTGAAGGCCGAAACATTCGAACTCTTGAGACGCTGACTGGGATCGATCTTATCATCGATGACACGCCGGAAGCAGTTATTCTTTCCGGTTTTGATCCGATTCGAAGAGAGATCGCACGAAATGCTCTGGACAAACTCGTACAGGATGGTAGAATTCACCCAGCGAGAATTGAAGAAATGGTCGAGAAATCTCGCAGGGAAGTGGATGAATACATTCGAGAAGTAGGAGAGCAGTCCACGTTCGAAATTGGGGTACATGGGCTACATCCAGATCTGATCAAAATTCTTGGTCGTTTGAAATTCCGTACAAGTTACGGACAGAACGTATTGAAGCATTCTATGGAAGTTGCGTATTTAACTGGACTGATGGCAGCTGAACTTGGAGAAGATGTACAGTTAGCTAGACGTGCAGGTCTCTTACATGATTTAGGTAAAGCGATCGATCATGAAGTTGAAGGAAGTCACGTTGAGATTGGCGTTGAGCTTGCAACGAAGTATAAAGAGCATCCGGTCGTCATCAATGCGATTGCATCACACCACGGTGATACGGAAGCTACTTCGGTTATCGCGACACTTGTTGCAGCAGCGGATGCACTTTCCGCAGCTCGTCCAGGTGCACGTCGAGAGACACTCGAAACGTATATCCGACGCCTTGAAAAACTCGAAGAAATCTCTGAGTCGTTCGACGGTGTTGAAAAGTCATTTGCGATTCAGGCTGGTCGTGAGATTCGAATTATGGTTAAGCCAGATATCGTAGACGATGTAACATCCTACAGACTCGCAAGAGAAATCACCAAAAAAATCGAAAATGAACTCGACTACCCAGGACACATTAAAGTCACGGTCATTCGTGAAACTAGGGCAGTAGAGTATGCGAAATAATAAAGCGATGCCTCGTGCATCGCTTTATTTATTTCTATAATGCTTAAAAAGCGGCGAAGCATTTGATAAACTAAGTAAGACTAGACAGATTGGAGTTGTATTATGAAGATATTATTTATTGGAGATGTTGTTGGATCGCCGGGGCGAGATATGGTATCTCACTATTTACCTCGTTTAAAACGAAAGTACAAGCCGACTTTTACGATTGTAAACGGTGAGAACGCTGCAGGAGGAAGAGGAATTACAGAGAAGATTTACCGTAATTTCTTAGAGTCAGGAGCTCAAGTGATCACGATGGGAAACCATACGTGGGATAATCGAGAAATCTTCGAGTTCATCGACCGTGCGCCAAAGCTCGTGCGTCCAGCGAACTTTCCTGAAGGTACACCAGGAAATGGATCTACGATCGTTAATATAAATGGAACGGAAGTTGGTGTCATCAACCTACAGGGGAGAACGTTTCTTCCTGCAATCGATGATCCATTTACTAAAGCGGATGAACTTGTAGAGGAAATGAGAAAGCGTACGTCCGTTATCTTTGTGGATTTCCACGCTGAAACAACAAGCGAGAAGCTAGCGATGGGCTGGTATTTAGATGGAAGAGTTTCTGCGGTTATCGGTACGCACACTCACGTTCAAACTGCAGACGAACGGATCTTGCCACAAGGGACAGCTTATTTGACTGACGCGGGGATGACGGGACCATATGATGGTATCCTTGGAATGGAGCGAGAAGCGGTTATTAAAAAATTCCTAACAACGATGCCCGTAAGGTTTGAAGTAACCAAAGGTCGGGAACAACTTAGTGGGGTCTTTTTAACAGTTGACCCAAAAACTGGTACAGCTAAAGCTATCGAACGAATCGCAATCAATGAGGATCATCCATTCTACGAATAGGTTTGAAAGCTTGAAAAATTAACGGAATCAGCAGGAATACAAGCTTATGGCAAGGAATATAGTCTAGAGTGGTAATGGATGCTCAAATTAAGGAGGGGCTTTCAAAATGGAAATCTTAAAAGTTTCAGCAAAATCCAATCCAAATTCTGTAGCTGGTGCACTTGCTGGCGTCCTGCGAGAGAGAGGTAATGCTGAGATTCAAGCAATTGGAGCAGGAGCGCTTAACCAAGCTGTCAAAGCTGTAGCAATTGCAAGAGGATTCGTAGCACCGAGCGGAGTTGATCTCATTTGTATCCCTGCTTTTACCGACATTCAAATTGATGGTGAGGAACGAACCGCTATCAAGTTAATTGTTGAACCGCGATAAGTGATTCCGTTAAGATAACCTGTTTGTTTTTACAAACAGGTTTTTTTATACGGATTAGAGAAATACATAGGCATTGGAGGATATCTATGAAAATATACGATGCACATTGTGACGTACTAAGTAAGATGTGGAATGATCCTTCACTCTCATTTCTCGATGGAGCAGACCTTCATACGAACTTACAGCAAATGAGAAGTGCGGGAGCCGGTTTGCAGCTGTTTGCGATTTATATACCAGAAAGCGTACCAGATGCTGCAAAGTTTGATTGTGCGCTCGAGATGGTCGATATTTTTTATGATCGTATCATAAGACCATACGATGACGTTGTAGCTGTTTATTCGAGGGAAGAAGCGAGACGACTACCTCCTGGTAAGATTGGCGCGATGCTTACTTTAGAAGGCTGTGACGCAATTGGTAGAGAGATTACGAGGTTAAAGACACTCATTAGACTTGGCGTACGTTCAGTTGGACTGACATGGAATTATGGAAACGCCGCTTGTGATGGGATTCTTGAAACACGGGGTGGAGGGCTTACTGATTTTGGTAAGCGTATCGTACGATTACATAATGAAAATGGTATTTGGACAGATGTGTCCCATTTATCGATACAGGCATTTTGGGATGTGTTAGAGGAAACAGATCTTATTATCGCTTCTCATTCAAACGTAAAGAAAATATGTACGCATCCGAGAAACCTTGATGATCAGCAGCTGAAGGCTCTCATTAAGAAAGATGCAGTTATAGGCGTAACGTTTGTACCGAAGTTCCTTCGAAACGATCGGAATGCGAGCATCGCAGATATTTTAGATCATATCGACTATATTGTTTCACTCGGTGGAATCGCTAATATTGCGCTTGGTTCAGATTTTGATGGCATCGACCAAGTACCTAGAGACTTAAGAAGTTATGGAGATTACCCAAAGTTGATAGAGGAATTACGCATGCGCTATTCGAATAAGGAAGTGGAAGGCTTTTTATGGAGGAACTTGCAAGAACGAATCCCTTCTTAAGGTAGAAATTAACAATATAAATATGATAGAGCAGGGAAAACCGTTCCTATTTCGAACTAGTACTATATGCAAGTGATTCTCTCACTAGACTAGAAAGGGTGGGGCAATATGATCGAACAACTTTCATGGAAAGTTGGCGGACAGCAGGGGGAAGGTATCGACAGCACAGGTGAAATTTTTGCGATAGCACTTAATCGTATGGGTTATTACTTGTACGGGTATAGGCATTTTTCTTCCCGTATTAAAGGTGGACATACGAATAATAAGATACGGGTAAGCACGAAGGAAGTTCGCGCTGTTTCAGATGACTTGGACATGCTCATCGCATTTGATCAGGAAACGATCGATGTTAACGGCCACGAATTACATGGGGATGGAATCATCATCGCAGATGCAAAATTCAAGCCTGTTAAACCAGATGATTGCAAAGCAACGCTCGTGATTGTTCCGTTTACGGAAATTGCAACAGAGCTCGGTACCTCACTCATGAAGAATATGGTAGCGATCGGTGCAACTAGCGCAGCTCTTGGGATCGATACGGAGACATATAAGGCAGTTGTCGATGAAATCTTTGGAAGAAAAGGGGAAAAAGTCGTCAATAGTAATATGGAAGCGATTCAGCGCGGGGCTGAAGCATTTAAACAGACAGCTGACTCAAATCTTAAGACGCTTTCTCTTAAGAAAGCTGATGGGAAGAATCGCATGTTCATGATTGGGAACGATGCGATCGCCCTCGGTGCGATTGCTGGTGGCGCAAGGCTTATGGCTGCTTATCCGATCACTCCAGCATCTGAGATCATGGAATACTTAATCAAGAAGCTTCCTGAATTCGGCGGAACGGTTATTCAGACAGAAGATGAGATCGCAGCCGCTACGATGGCGATCGGTTCAAACTATGCAGGGGTAAGGACACTAACTGCTTCAGCTGGACCTGGACTATCGCTCATGATGGAGTCGATCGGACTGTCTGGTATCACAGAAACACCTCTCGTCATCGTCGATACACAGCGTGGCGGTCCTAGTACCGGTCTTCCTACAAAGCAGGAACAGTCAGATCTCCTTGCGATGATCTATGGTACGCATGGGGAAATCCCTAAGATTGTAATCGCACCAAGTACTGTAGAGGAAGCTTTCTATGATTCAATAGAAGCGTTCAATCTCGCTGAAGAGTACCAGTGCCCTGTGATATTACTTTCTGACCTTCAACTATCTCTAGGAAAACAAACGGTGGAACCTTTAGATTATCATAGAATTCAAATCCGAAGAGGGAAACTGGCGGACTATGATTTACCTGAGAGAGAGGATAAGTCCTATTTCAAGCGATTTGAAGTGACGGAAGACGGTGTGTCACCCCGCGTTATCCCAGGTACAAAGAACGGAATCTTTCATGTGACAGGTGTTGAGCATGACGAGACAGGAAAACCTTCTGAAGTGCCTCAGAACAGGAAAGATCAGATGGAAAAACGTCTTCGTAAGGTCAGAGGACTAACGTTCGACACCCCTGTCTATAAAGATGAGAAGCATAAAGAACCTGATGTGCTATTGGTAGGCTTTAACTCCACGAGAGGGTCGATCGAAGAGGTGATCCCTCGACTAGAAGAAGATGGGTACAAAGTAAATCATGCACACATTCGACTCGTACATCCATTTCCAGCGGATGAGCTGAGACCGATGCTTGAAGCTGCTAAGAAGGTTGTGATCATCGAGCATAACGCAACGGGTCAGCTGGCGAGCTTGGTGAAGATGAACGTAGGTTATGCTGATAAGATTGAAAGTCTCCTAAAATATGATGGCAATCCATTCTTACCAGGTGATATTCATCAACAATGCAAGGAGCTGTTAACTGATGGCAACATTTAAAGACTTTCGAAATCAGGTGAAACCAAACTGGTGTCCTGGCTGTGGAGACTTTTCTGTTCAAGCGGCTATACAGCGTGCGTCTGCGAACGTCGGACTTGAACCAGATGATTTAGCAGTTGTGTCAGGAATTGGATGTTCAGGTAGAATCAGTGGATACATCAACGCTTACGGATTTCACGGAATTCACGGTCGCTCCCTT
Organism: Alkalihalobacillus sp. CinArs1; assembly: GCF_947387515.1. GTDB lineage: Bacteria > Bacillota > Bacilli > Bacillales > Guptibacillaceae > Guptibacillus. Next base: position 1,273,219 of record NZ_CANDOB010000002.1, read on the forward strand.
CCTATTGCGCAAGGTGTTAAGATGGCAAACAGAGACCTTACCGTTATTGCTTCCGGTGGGGACGGTGATGGGTTTGCGATCGGAATGGGGCACACGATCCATGCGATGCGACGCAATATTGACATCACCTACATTGTCATGGATAACCAGATCTATGGTCTGACAAAAGGTCAGACGTCTCCTACGAGTGCTGAAGGATTTAAAACCAAGAGTACACCGTCAGGTTCGATCGAATCCTCACTCTCCATCATGGAATTAGCTCTATCGAGCGGTTGTGGCTTCGTAGCACAGAGCTTTTCAACCGATCTAAAAGATTTAGTTGCCCTTATCGAACAAGGTATACAGCATAAGGGATTCTCATTGATCAACGTGTTCAGCCCTTGTGTAACATTCAATAAGATCAACACGTATGATTGGTTCAAAGAAAACTTGATCAGTTTAAAAGATATTGAAGGCTACGATCCGACGAATCGGATGTTGGCGATGCAAACTCTCATGGAGCATGATGGTCTTGTAAAAGGGTTGATCTATCATAACCCAACGAAACCATCCTATCAGGAATCAGTGACAGGTTATAGTGAATCACCTCTGTCCAAACAAAACCTGACGTTATCTGAAGACAAGTTTACTGAATTGATGGCAGAATTTATGTAATGATAAGTCGTCCCTCGTTGAAAAACGAGGGATTTTATTGGTTTATAAAAGAGATAATAAAGTCCAGAAATAAAACTATAGGTGTCCGCGCAGAGTGGACATTTTTCCTTTACGATAAATAGGAAAAGTGGTACTATGATTGTGGTAACAGTATTGTGAGAAGGTTGGAAAAAAGAGAGGTGTTTGTCGTGGAAGGAAAGATGAAAGCGATTGTAAAGCACGAGCGAGCTAAAGGAGCGCAGTTGCAAACAGTCGATATTCCACAAATAGATGAAAATGAAGTTCTTATACAGGTGAAAGCGACGTCCATTTGTGGAACTGACGTACATATTTATGCTTGGGACGAGTGGTCTCAAAGTCGCGTGAATCCTCCGTATGTATTCGGTCATGAATTTGCAGGGGTAGTCGTTGAAAAGGGAGAGCGAGTAACAAATGTAGAGGTTGGCGATCACGTATCTGCTGAAACGCACATCGTATGTAACCAGTGTCCGCAATGCTTAACTGGCAAGTTTCATATTTGTGAGAATACGAAGATCATCGGTGTAGATACAAATGGTTGCTTTGCAGAATATGTGGCGCTACCGTCTCAAAATATTTGGAAGAACCCTAAGTCTCTTTCATTTGATGTTGCTTCTGTGCAGGAGCCGATGGGAAATGCGGTACACACTGTTCTTGCAGGTGATGTTGCTGGTAAAACAGTTGCGATCATCGGCTGTGGTCCGATCGGTATTATGGCAGTTGGCGTAGCGAAGGCTGCCGGTGCTTCAGAGGTTATTGCCTTCGACCTTAATAACTACAGACTAGATCTTGCGGCGAAGATGGGCGCAACGACTGTTGTGAACTCTCGTCATGAAGATCCTCTTGAAAAAGTAAAAGAGCTGACTGACGGTCATGGAGTCGACGTAGTATGTGAAATGTCAGGACACCCGATCGCGATGAACCAGGGCTTTAAGATGGTTACGAACGGCGGGCGTGTTTCCATATTGAGTTTACCTGTACGCCCTGTTGAAATCGACGTGACAAACGATATCGTATTTAAAGGAATCACCGTTCAAGGGATTACAGGGAGAAAGATGTTTGAAACATGGCGTCAGGTGTCAGGTTTGTTACAATCTGAACAAGTAGATGTCGAACCGATGATCACTCATCACTTTCCATTAGAAGAGTTCGAGAAAGGCTTTGAATTAATGCTCGAAGGGAAATGTGGTAAGGTAGTATTACATCCATAAAGCTCATGTTGAGCTTTTACATAATTAGAAGGAGGCAGGTCATATGAAAGGTTTTGAATATCTCCAAGAAGAGCTTGACCAAATGCAAGATGAGGGAGTTTTCCGTAATCTGATCCCTCTAGAATCAGCACAAGGATCTCGTGTTGCGATCAAAGGGAAAGAAGTTATTCAGCTTTCCTCTAATAACTATCTTGGATTAACAAATCATCCTAAAATGAAGCAAGCTGCAATCGAAGCTGTCGAAAAATACGGAGCGGGAACAGGTTCTGTTCGTACCATCGCAGGAACACTATCGATGCATGAAGAATTTGAACAAAAGCTTGCTGAATTCAAACACACTGAGGCAGCTCTCGTGCTACAATCTGGGTTCGCAACAAACCAGGCTGTGCTATCTGCAATTTTGACGAAAGAAGATGTGGTTATTTCTGATGAGCTTAATCACGCTTCGATCATCGATGGTATCCGTTTAACGAAAGCTGGTCGTCGTATTTACAAGCATACGGATATGGAGGATTTAGAGAATGCTCTTAAAGAAACGCAAGAGTACCGCACTCGTCTCGTTGTAACAGACGGTGTATTCTCAATGGATGGTAACATTGCGCCTCTTCCTGAAATCGTAGCGCTTTGTGAAAAATACGATGCGCTCGTAATGGTTGATGACGCTCACGCAAGCGGCGTACTTGGTCGTAATGGCCGTGGAACGGTCGATCATTTTGATCTTAACGGTCGCGTTCATATTCAAGTAGGAACATTAAGTAAGGCGATCGGGGTGTTAGGCGGCTATATCGCTAGTTCAAAGACCCTTCGTGACTACTTGATCCATAAAGGCCGTCCATTCTTATTCAGCACATCCCATCCACCTGCTGTAACCGCAGCATGCTCTGCAGCGATCGATGTTCTCGTAGAAGAGCCTGAGCTGATCGAAAAGCTCTGGGACAATACGAAATTCTTCAAAGACGGTCTAGAGAAGTTAGGCTTTGATACGGGGATCAGTGAAACGCCGGTCACTCCTGTTATCATTGGGGACGAAGCCCTGACACATAAGTTTTCAGACAAGCTGTTTGAGAATGGAGTATTTGCACAAGGCATCGCATTCCCAACAGTGCAGAAAGGGAAAGCGCGTGTAAGAACGATCGTAACAGCGCAGCATTCGAAAGAAGAGCTACAAGAAGCGTTAGACGCTTTCGAAAAATCAGCAAAAGAATTAGGCATTTTAAAATAAGCAGCATACTCAGACTGTCGAGCTCGGCAGTCTGATTTTTTATCCGTTAAGCGTTTACGATGTAAAGAATGGTACTCGTTCGACAATTTAGTAGATTCTAAAGCGATACTGCCTTTTCATCATCCGGTCTTATTGCTTAAATACGTACAACCCCTTATAATAAGGTAATGTCCACCGTTAAACATTAAAGGATCAAACATAAAGAACATAGGCTTGCACGATGTGCACTGCCTGTTTTTTCTAAGTTTAGGAGCAACATGCTCCTTTTCATAGCAGAGTTATCCTTTGACTGGAAAGGAGACGTAACATATGAACGAACAACAGCGGCTTGCGTCGTCGCACATTCAGACACCAAAGAAAACGGAGAAAACGACTGAGGACTTTGCGAAGTATTTTCAGACTACCTATCAGCCACCTTCGTTAAAAGATGCGAAAAAGCGCGGAAAAGAAAACGTTAACGTACATTATGACTTCGAGATTCCTGAGAATATACGAAACCTAGGTCAAGATAAGAAGTACTTGATCCGTACGTATGGTTGTCAGATGAACGAACATGATACTGAGATCATGGCTGGAATTTATGAGGGCATGGGCTTTGAAGCAACGACCGTTGTGGAAGAAGCTGATGTTATCTTGCTGAACACATGCGCGATACGAGAGAACGCGGAAAACAAAGTGTTTGGAGAGCTCGGTCACTTAAAACCTCTTAAGATGGAGAATCCGAATTTGATCATCGGGGTATGTGGCTGTATGTCTCAAGAAGAGTCGGTCGTCAATCGAATCATGCAAAAGCATCAGTTCGTAGATTTGATCTTCGGAACGCACAATATTCATAGACTGCCTCAATTGATGGAGCAAGCCGTCTTCGGTAAAGAAATGGTTATGGAAGTGTGGTCCAAAGAAGGCGATATCATTGAGAATCTTCCAAGAACCCGTAAAGGTGAGATCAAAGCGTGGGTTAACATCATGTATGGCTGCGATAAATTCTGTACATATTGCATCGTGCCTTATACCCGAGGCAAGGAGCGAAGCCGCCGACCTGAAGATATCATTCAGGAAGTAAGGCACCTCGCAGCAAAAGGGTATAAAGAAGTGACGCTTTTAGGACAGAATGTGAATGCGTACGGAAAAGACCTTGAGGATATGGAATACGGCCTAGGTGATCTAATGAATGAAATTCATAAGATCGACATCCCAAGAGTGCGTTTTACTACAAGTCACCCACGAGATTTTGATGATCGTCTTGTAGAAGTTCTTGGACAAGGTGGCAACCTGCTCGATCACATTCATCTTCCGGTTCAGAGCGGAAGCAATGATGTTCTTAAGCTCATGAACCGTCGATATACGAGAGAAACGTATTTAGAACTTGTTGGGAAAATTAAAGCAGTTATGCCTAATGCAACGTTCACGACGGATATTATCGTCGGCTTTCCAAACGAAACAGATGAACAGTTTGAAGAGACGATGTCACTCGTAAGAGAAGTAGAGTTTGATAGCGCTTATACATTCATCTATTCACAGCGAGATGGTACGCCAGCAGCAAAAATGAAGGATAACGTGCCGATGGAAGTGAAGAAAGAGCGTTTACAGCGTTTGAATGCCCTTGTAAATGATATGGCGGCGAAGAAAAATGCAGCATACGAAGGGGAAATCGTTGAAGTGCTCGTCGAGGGTGAAAGTAAAAAGAATCCTGACGTCCTATCGGGCTATACGAGCAGAAACAAAGTAGTTAACTTCAGAGCACCGAAGTCTCTTATCGGTGAGCTCGTTCAAGTGAAGATTACGAAAGCAAAAACCTGGTCGTTAGACGGAGAATATATAGAAAATACTGCAGAGGTGAAAGCATAATGATTTCAAGACAAGAAGTGATCGTAAAAGCAAAAGAGCTAGCTAAGCTCGTATCTGAGACGGAAGAAGTTGATTTCTTCAAGCGTGCAGAAGAAAAGATAAATGAAAACAAGAAAGTGCAAAGTTTAATCGCTCGCATTAAGCTTGAACAAAAAGAAGCGGTTAACCTTCAGCATTATGGTAAGCATGAGGCGTTGAAAGAAAAAGACGAGCGTATCGACAAACTGATGGAGCAGCTTGATGAAATTCCTGTTGTTCAGGAATTCAAACGTTCTCAGTCAGATGTGAATGATCTTCTTCAGCTTATTGCGAATACAATCTCAAACACCGTCACAGATGAGATCATCGAAGCGACTGGTGGTAACGTACTAGAAGGTACGACTGGCTCTGCACAAGGATCTGGTTGTAGTAAGTAAAAGTCGGGAGTTTTCCCGGCTTTTTTTTATGCTTTGTTATGCTGATATTCGTGCTCCTATTCCGTTTTTAATTTCATTCACCGTATTTTTTTTAGAAATTTTACAAAAGGTTGTAAAGCATTGTACATAAGGGTCATAGACTGATAGTGGAACAGCCTTAATAAAAAAAAGGCACACTAGTCATTTGTCATGCATAGGATGAGAATGAAGATTGGAAGAGGAGGTATGATCGATGTCAGAGGATTATAATTACAGAGAGATATTCGCCAAAGCTGTTTGCGGAAAAGGGCGTAAATTTACTCAGGATACAAACACAGTTACTCCAGAGCACAAACCTTCAAGTATTCTTGGTTGCTGGATCATCAACAACAAATTCAAGGCGAAAAAGCACCATGATTGCGTCATTGTTGAAGGCTCTTATGACATTAATATCTGGTACTCATACAGTCATAACACAAAAACAGAAGTCGTAACGGAAAACGTTAAATATCGTGAAGAAATCCCTCTTCGCTACAAGGATAAAGATTGCAAAACGGACGAAGTGGTTGCAAAAGCGATTCAAGAGCCGAACTGTCTTGAAGCTACCATTGCACCGAACGGAAATAAAATTATCGTTCAAGTCGAAAGGGAGTTTCTCGTAGAAGTGATTGGAGAAACAAAAATTTGCGTTTACGTGAATCCTGATGGCTGTGAAGATGATGATGACGATTGGGAATATGAAGTAGAAGATGAAGAGTTTGAAGATTTAGATCCGAACTTTTTAATTGGTGATCTTGAAGAATAGTCGTACCAGGGAGAAGGGGTTCTTCTTCCTGGTTTTATTTTTTTTGCCGAGTCACGACCTTCTTTATCATAGAAGCGTTGAAGAATGATGTGATATACTGTTAGCTGAATAGAAATGTAGATTGGTGGAGAAGAAGTATGGCTCGATATACCCCTATGATCGAACAATATTTACGGATTAAGGCAGAGTATCAAGATGCCTTTTTATTTTTTAGATTAGGTGACTTCTATGAAATGTTCTTTGAAGATGCGACGCGTGCATCTAAAGAGCTTGAAATAACGTTAACGAGTAGAGATGGCGGGGGAGAAGACCGTATCCCGATGTGCGGTGTTCCTTATCATTCTGCAGAAAACTATATTTCTCAACTAGTAGAAAAAGGATTTAAAATTGCGATATGTGAACAGACTGAAAACCCGAAGCATGCAAAAGGCGTGGTGAAACGAGAAGTCGTTCAACTCATCACACCAGGAACAGTCATGTCAGATCGTTTGATAAAAGAAAAGGAAAACAACTACATAGTGGCGATATCTGAATTTGAAGATAGCACATATTCCCTAGCTGCGAACGATTTAACCACAGGTGAAACCATGGCCACGATCTTAACTGGCGATCATCATGAAGTACTTGGTGAGCTTTCGAATCTATCTCCAAAAGAAGTAATTCTTGGAACTGAAGATGGTCCGTTAGCGACTGCGATCCGTGAAAGAATGTCTCTTACCGTTTCGACCGAGGATAACGTTACGATTCCAGAGCAGTTTCAGGAACTTTCTGAGCACATCGATCAGAGCAAGCTACTGAGTGCATTTGGCCGGTTGTTGCATTACTTGATTCGAACTCAAAAACGCTCGATGGATCATCTTCAGCCATTACGTCATTATCACGTTTCACAGTATATGAAGCTCGATGTGAATTCAAAACGAAACCTAGAGCTCGTTGAAACGATCAGAGACAAGAATCGGACAGGCTCTCTTGTATGGTTTTTAGATAGTACTGTCACGGCTATGGGAGGGCGTCTCCTCAAACAATGGGTAGAACGACCGCTATTGCAGCATCGTGAAATCGTGAAGCGACAGGAGCTTGTTGAAACGATGATGAAGCAGTTTTTCGAACGTGAAACGATTCGTGAACAGCTGCAGGGGGTTTATGACCTCGAGCGATTAGCTGGTAAAGTTGCATTTGGAAACCTGAATGCGAGAGACCTCGTCCAGCTTCGTAAATCATTAGAGAAAATCCCTGGGATCAAACAAGCCGTAACAGAACTCGATAATACGTATGCTAGTGAGCTTGGAGATGAGATCTTAACATGCGATGAGCTGACTGAGCTTTTGAGTGAAGCGATCGAAGACAACCCACCTCTCTCAGTAAAAGAAGGGCAGATGATTCGAGACGGTTATAATAGCGATCTCGATCGCTATCGTGATGCGAGCAGAAATGGGAAGGATTGGATCGCTTCCTTGCAGATGCAAGAAAGAGAACGAACGGGCATTCGTTCGCTTAAGATAGGTTACAATAAAGTCTTTGGATATTATATCGAAGTGACGAGATCTAACCTTCAGAATCTTCCTGAAGGAAGGTATGAAAGGAAACAGACGCTTTCTAACGCAGAGCGTTTTATTACTCCTGAACTGAAAGAAAAAGAATCTCTTATACTTGAAGCTGAAGAAAAAATTGTTGACTTGGAGTATGACTTATTCACGAATCTAAGAGAGCAAGTGAAACAGTATATTCCAGAACTGCAAAAACTAGCAAAGAAGATTAGTGAACTCGATGTATTGCAAGCATTCGCAGTTGTTAGTGAAGAAAATCGTTTTACAAAACCGTCCTTTTCTAAAGATCGACAAGTAGCGATCGAAGCGGGGCGCCATCCGGTTGTAGAAAAGATGCTAAAAGGGCGAGAGTATGTTGCTAACGATGTAATGATGAATGAAGATCGCGAAATCCTATTGATTACAGGACCAAACATGAGCGGTAAGAGTACGTATATGAGGCAGTTAGCGCTCATCTCCCTACTTGGTCAAATCGGCTGTTTTGTCCCAGCGGAATCTGCAGTACTTCCAATCTTTGATCAAATCTTCACTAGAATTGGAGCAGCAGACGACCTTGCTGCAGGTCAAAGTACATTTATGGTGGAAATGCTTGAGGCGAACTATGCGATCACGAAAGCGACAGAAAATAGCTTGATTCTACTAGATGAAATTGGTCGTGGAACTTCTACGTATGATGGAATGGCCCTCGCGCAGTCCATCATCGAGTACATTCATGATCATGTTCGAGCTAAAACATTGTTTTCAACACATTATCATGAATTAACATCGCTTGAAGAGGAGCTACAGCGCGTGAAGAACGTGCATGTTAAGGCTGTTGAAGAACAAGGCCGAGTTGTATTCCTTCACCGTGTACACGATGGTTCAGCTGATAAGAGTTATGGAATTCACGTAGCTCAACTTGCGAATCTACCAGACCAACTCATTAAACGGGCTCAAACGATCTTGTCTGAGTTCGAGTCGAGTACAGAAACGACTGAAACAACTGAAACGAGTGCGAGTCCAAAACAAGAGTACGTGAAAGCGAACGAAGACGCACAGCTAGCTTTCTTTGATGAATCAAATGTAAAGAAGGGGCGTTCAAAGTCATCTGGTGAGGAAGCGATTCTAAAGAAGCTCAAATCCGTCGATATTATGGAAATGACCCCGATGGATGCGATCAATACACTCTATGAATTAAAGAAACAGCTAAAGTAGGAATGAAAGAAAGGTGAGGAAAATGGGGAAGATCGTTCAACTTGATGATCAGCTTTCAAATAAAATAGCAGCAGGTGAGGTTGTCGAAAGACCAGCCTCAGTTGTGAAAGAGCTTGTAGAGAACGCGATCGATGCGGAAAGCAGTGAAATCAGGATCGAAATCGAAGAAGGCGGTCTCTCCAAGATCCGAATCGTGGATAACGGAACGGGCATGGACGAAGAGGATTGTAAACTTGCATTTTTTAGACATGCTACGAGCAAGATTCGAAATGAGCGAGATTTGTTTCAGATTGAAACGTTAGGGTTTCGAGGAGAAGCACTTCCAAGTATCGCGGCAGTTTCTCATCTCGAGTTAAAGACCTCTACAGGTGAGCGTGCTGGCACATATGTGAAGATCGAAGCAGGAGAAGTAACCGAATTTAAGGCGACAGATAGTCGGAAAGGGACTGAACTGACGATTTCAGGTCTTTTTTACAATACACCCGCTCGATTGAAGCATATGAAGACTGTGCACACAGAGCTTGCGAACGTTGCAGATGTTGTAAACAGACAGGCCATGGCTCATCCAGAGATCGCCTTCAGGTTCTTTCATAATGGTAAAAAACTGTTGTCTACAAATGGCAGTGGAGAGTTGTTACAAGTCATCGCAGCGATCTACGGCTACAATACTGCTAGAAAAATGCTTCCGTTACAAACAGAAACGATTGATTTCAACGTGACGGGGTATGTTGCAAAGCCAGAACTAACGCGCGCTTCACGGCAGTACATCTCTCTCGTCATCAACGGCCGTTATATTAAGAACTATCCGATTACGAAAGGTATTCAGCAGGGCTACCATACGCTGCTTCCAATCGGGAGGTATCCGATCGTCGTGCTTCATATCAAGATGAATCCAACGTTGATCGATGTGAACGTGCACCCATCGAAATTAGAAGCGCGTATTAGTAAAGAACAAGAGCTCGCGAAAGCGATTGAAGACGCAATCACTGCAATATTCAAGAAAACGGAGCTTATACCAGAACAAAAACCATTGAAGCAGAAAGAAAAGGAGAGCGAGCAGCCGGCTTTTCACTTTCAGCATGAAAAACAGGACGTTCCTGAAAAGCGTCTGATTGAAGAAGCGACTCCTTCACCTCAAAAAGTTACGACTGAAGAGGCTAACGATTCGTTTGTAGAACCTTTTAGTGTAAAAGAAGAGCTGTCACTATCAAACTATGAGTCGCCCGTAAAGACTATGGAAACAAGCAAAGTCGATGAGTTAGAACGTGCAATCGACTACGTTAAGGAGAAGAGTGAGGAAACACGTATTCCTCCGCTTTATCCAATCGGACAAATGCATGGGACATACATTCTCGCTCAAAATGAGAACGGCCTCTACATCATCGACCAGCACGCTGCTCAAGAGAGAATCAAATATGAGTTTTACCGTGAGAAGGTCGGCGAGATCGATCCGGAAGTACAAGAACTCCTCGTACCGATCACGCTTGAATATACGACTTCAGAATGTGTGATCATCGATAGCCGAATTGAAGATCTTCAGAGTGTTGGGGTGTTTTTAGAATCATTTGGTCGCAACAGCTATCTCGTCAGCTCTCATCCTGTATGGTTTCCAAGCGGAGCAGAGCAGGAGACGATCGAAGAACTCGTTCAAGAAGTGATCGACAATCGCGCGATCGATGTGAAAAAGCTAAGAGAAGAAGCAGCGATCATGATGTCTTGTAAGAAGTCGATCAAAGCGAATCGTCACTTACGAGATGATGAAGTGTTCACACTTCTTGAGACGCTTCGAAAGGCGATCGATCCGTATACGTGTCCTCACGGAAGACCGATCATCATTCATTACTCCACATATGAGATGGAAAAAATGTTTAAGCGAGTGATGTAACGTCGAAAATGAGAACAAACTCAGTGGAAAGAACGTGAATAGGTTATGACTAACGATCAAAAATTAGTAACGGTTTTAGGTCCTACTGCTGTAGGTAAAACGAAAACAAGCATCGAGTTAGCAAAAGCCTTGAACGGAGAAGTGATCAGCGGTGACTCGATGCAAATATACAGAGGGATGGATATAGGGACGGCCAAAGTAACGGAGTCAGAAATGGAAGGCATCCCTCATCATCTGATTGATATAAAAGAGCCAACAGAAAACTTCTCAGTGGCAGAATTTCAAGAACTCGCGACAAATCTTGTTCGTGAAATTAATGAAAGAGGGAAAGTTCCGATCATCGCTGGCGGAACGGGTCTCTATGTGAAAGCTGTTACGCATCAATATTCGTTTTCTGAAGTGAAAGAAGATGAAGCGTATAGGAGAAAGCTAGAGCGGATTGCAAACGAGGAAGGTCCAGTTGCATTCCACTCGAGGTTGAAAGATATCGATCCGAAGAGTTATGATTCGATTCATCCGAACAACATTCGGCGAGTAATTCGGGCGCTAGAAGTCCATCATGTGACGGGAAAGCCAGTTTCCGCCTCGAAAGATTCTCAACCTGAGCACTCGCCTTATCATCTTGTTAATGTTGGGTTGACGATGGATAGAGACACACTTTATCACAGAATCAACAAGAGGGTAGATCTAATGATGGAAGAGGGGCTATTGGAAGAAGCACGCACCCTTTACGATCAAGGCGTGAGGAACTGTCAATCGATCCAAGCGATCGGTTATAAGGAAATCTATCGATACATTGAAGGAAAGGTATCCTACGAGGATGCGGTCGATGAACTAAAGCAAAACTCAAGAAGGTACGCGAAGCGTCAGCTAACATGGTTTCGACATCAGATGGACATCGACTGGTTTGATATGACGGAGAATAGAGAAGAAAAAATACGAAAAATATTACACTCTGTTGCAGGAAAGTTAGCAGATAACTAGAACTGTACATATTGAATGCCTTTAGAGAAAAAGAGGAGGACTGAATATGAAGCAACAGATTAACATCCAGGATCAATTTCTGAACCAGCTGCGCAAAGATAATGTTTTTGTAACAGTGTACCTACTGAACGGATTCCAACTAAAGGGGACGATCAAAGGATTCGATAACTTTACGATCATTCTTGAGTCCGATGGGAAGCAGCAGCTGATTTATAAACACGCGATTTCTACTTTCGCTCCTCAGCGTACAGTTGAAATAAATTTTGATTCTGAAAAGTAATACCGGTCCCTCGTTCTAGGTAGGACGAGGGACTTCTTTATGAGAGCTAAGATGGTTGATGGGTTTCAAGATAATCGAAGTATCTCTTGAGAGTTAACTCTGATTTCAGTCCAAACTTACTCCGTAGATGTTCGATCGAAGCATCCTGTTCAATCGCTTTGATCACACACGTCCTTCGCATGTGCTGAGCCGAAACTCCTTTTCGAATACCTGCTCGCTGTACTTCTAAGCGGATCATCTTTTGTACGGCGATTTCTGTCAGTCGCTTCGGTCGATCCACTTCATAACTCCATCGGTACGTTTGACGTTGAAAATCAAATGCAACGAATAAAGGATCATCACTTTTTAACCGAGGACGAACAGGGGCAGGTATCGTTTGGTAGTAACTGAATAAGATCTTCTTATGTTCTGGATCGAGCTTGATCGTCCTGTTACCTGAAGCTGAATTAACTTCTAATTCGTTCTGTTCAAAAGATACGTGCTTCATGGATAACTTGCAGAGCTCTTGTAAGCTTAGGCCGTAATTAAGAAACAAACGTGCGATGATAAGGTTTCGATCGATTAGGAACTCACGTGCTTTTAACTGGTTTTCAGTTAAGTCAGCAAGAGAAACGATTGTTTCTAACAACCGCTCGCTTTCGCTTTCTCCCACAAAATCTTCTTCCTTAAATCCACTTTCTTCATTCGTGGGGAGGACAACTTCTTTCATAGGATTGTTCTTTGTCCGATTTAATGACATATAATAACGGTATACTTGATTCAATACTGTCATGATTCGTTTGAGGGTTCGCTCAGAATAATGACGTTCTAAATGTAAGTAACGAATGTATGATTGTAGCTGTTCTGTCGATAGCTCACTAAAGTTTTGAAATTCAACTTTTCGATGAAATGTCTTGAGCCAGGTTGTAAAGTCGACAAGGTCATACCGATAACGCCGGATGGTTGACGCCCGGCGTCCCTTTCTTTCAAGGGAGGTAAGGTACTCCTCTAGAAAATCAGGTAGCGGTTGCTCAAATAGTTCCATTGCGTTACCCCTTTCTTTTTTCCATTATAACAAACAACGTGAAATGAATTACATGATTTTGGTTTTTTTGGGAATGCTAACAATACTAAACAATAAAGGAGCGGTTGCAATGGCCTTTTTTTCAAAACAGCAACAAGAACCAATTCCTGAAGTTGACACTGATGTGTGGTCATGTTCCAGTGGGGACTGTTCTGGTTGGATGAGAGCAGATTATTCCTTCTCAGACACACCTTCATGTCCGTTATGTGGCGGTGAGATGGCGAGTGAAGTACGTAACCTCCCTGAGATTAAGTAAACGGAGGCTGTGATATGAATAAACTGATCGAAAAATTAGTTGATAAAGCGCTCAGCATTACAAAAGCTGAAGGGAAGGGGAAACACGTCATCCCTCAGCAACGGTTCTCTACCGTCTTCAAAGACCTCTCTGGCGTAAAGTCTGAAGAATTTTCATACCTTGGAATAGGGTTCAAGAGGTATACGTATAAGGACGATGATGTTTTTGTGAGGCAGCTCGAACATGCTGACGGAAATGTGCTCGAATTAGACATCACTGAAAACGATCGCTACCTCCATCATTACAGATCGTTCGAGAAGAACTCGGCTGACCAAAAAGTAACCATACCAGAGAAGTTTGTGGATCGAATGATACAAGGGAAAACACTCGAATAGGAGTGTTTTTCTTTTGGGCATTTGTCACGCTTTTTGGGCGGGTGCGTATACTATCGTGTCAGAATAAAACGAGGTGAGCATCTTGCAGCAATCTATCACTCAGCGAAAAAGTCAGATTAATATTGTTTTGCACCATGCTGAAGAGAAATTGGAAGCAGCTGACTCTGCGCTTGCTGAAGCAGCGAGAAAGCATATTCCTCTTGAACGGATTCAAAAAGAAATGGAACAGTTGATCGGGTTAAAAGAAGTGAAGCACCTGTTAAAAGAAGTATATGCATGGTTATTCGTTAACCAGTGCCGTCAAGAAAATGGTTTGAAACAAAATCCTCAGGCCCTTCACATGATGTTCAAAGGGAATCCAGGAACAGGAAAGACTACAGTCGCAAGGTTACTAGGTACCCTTTTCTTAGAAATGAACGTCCTATCGAAAGGTCATTTGATCGAAGTGGAAAGAGCGGATCTTGTTGGTGAATATATCGGACACACCGCGCAGAAAACAAGAGAGCTCGTTAAGAAGGCTAAGGGAGGCATTCTTTTTATAGATGAGGCGTATTCCCTTGCACGTGGTGGCGAGAAAGACTTTGGGAAAGAAGCGATCGATACATTGGTGAAAGCGATGGAAGATAACCATGAGGACTTTATTTTAATTCTTGCCGGTTATTCTGAAGAAATGGATAACTTCCTATCTCTCAATCCGGGGCTGCCATCGCGTTTTCCACTTGTGATCGACTTTCCGGACTATTCGAATGATGAATTGTTAGAAATCGCAAGAAAGATGGTAACGGAGCGTCAGTATCGTTTTTCTAAGGAAGCAGAATGGAAGTTGAAAAAGTCATTCATCATGAAGAGAATCGATGAGACAGGGGCTTTTAGTAACGGTAGATTCGTTCGTAATATTATCGAGAAAGCCATTCGAAAGCAGGCTGTTCGGCTCCTCGGAGCGGAAGTGATCGACCGGACGTCACTCGAGCTAATCCTGCCAGAAGACATCCCTATAGAAGATTAAAGGGCCATCTGGTATGATGAGAGCAGACTGATAAGTAAAGGCAGGGAACGTACTGTTGAAAAAAGACCGAATTGAAGTAGCTGAACCAGCAATCTTGATCGGCTGTCAGCTTCCAGATCAAACAGATGAGCAGTTTGCCTATTCGATGGATGAACTTGCTGCATTAACAGAAACGGCTGGCGGAGTAGTGTTAGAAACGCTTTCTCAGAAAAGAGAGCGCATCCATCCAGCAACCTATATCGGGAAAGGAAAAGTAGAAGAATTGTCTCACCTGATCGATGAAAACGAAGCTGGCGTCATAATATTTAATAGTGAACTTTCACCAAGTCAGCTTCGTAATCTTTCAGAACAGCTCGAAGCGAAAGTGATTGATCGAACGCAGCTTATTCTGGATATATTTGCTCAAAGAGCAAGGTCGAGAGAAGGGATGCTGCAAGTGGAGCTCGCACAGCTGCAATACATGCTGCCTCGACTTGCTGGTCAGGGATCTTCTTTATCTCGACTCGGTGGTGGAATTGGGACAAGAGGACCAGGTGAAACGAAGTTAGAAACCGATCGCCGATACATTCGAAACCGGATCTCTGACCTTAAGAAGCAGCTAGACAATACTGTGAAGCATCGAGAGCAATACAGGCTTCGCAGAAAGCGTAATGAGACCCTTCAAGTTGCACTTGTCGGATACACGAACGCTGGAAAGTCAACGATCTTTAACGGACTGACCAAGGCTGACTCTTATGAAGAAGATAAGTTATTTGCTACTCTCGATCCTATGACAAGACAGCTAAAACTGCCGAATGGATACAACGTACTGCTTACAGACACGGTAGGATTTATTCAAGACCTCCCTACGACGCTCGTTGCTTCCTTTAAATCGACGCTGGAAGAAGCAAAGGAAGCAGATTTGATCCTACATGTGATCGATGCATCTCATCCAGATCGGGAGCGTCATGAAGAAATCGTTCTGAATCTACTGAAGGAGCTCGACGCTTCTCATATCCCTGTTCTCACCGTGTTCAACAAGATCGATCGCGCAGAGCCTGGTGTAAGAAGCAGCATGAACGAGCAGATTCATATCTCAGCTAAGAAAAAAGAAGATCTAAGGAAACTGAACGAGACGCTTCAAAGTCAAGTGTTAAAGCAAATGGAGTACTATTCGATCTCACTAAAGGCAGATCAAGGAGATAAGCTCGCATTCCTTCAGAGAAATACGATTCTCATCGAGCGAAAGTGGGATGAAGATCATAAGCATTACCGGTGCAAAGGCTACACCCCAGCGCACCTCTATCAACGTATCGCTACAGAATGGAACAACGATTAGGAGAAGAAACGATGTTTAATCACTTTACACACCAAGAGAAATTGAAACAGCTATCTACTGAAGCAGAAGAAAGAATTTACCCAATACTGAAAGAAATCGATCAACGGGTTGAAAGCAATCAATACCGTGTACTTGAAGCCTTCCATAACAATAAGATCAGCGACTATCACTTCACTCCATCAACTGGCTATGGTTATGATGATGATGGGAGAGACACACTCGAGAAACTTTACGGTGATGTCTTTGGAGCAGAAGCAGGACTTGTTAGACCTCAGATCGTTTCTGGTACGCATGCAATATCGACAGCCTTGTTTGGAATATTACGTCCTCAAGACGAGCTTCTTTATATTACAGGAGCACCTTATGACACGCTTGAAGAAATTGTCGGTACAAGAGGAGAAGGTCACGGATCTTTAAAAGACTTCCATATCGGCTACCAAGCTATCCCATTAAAGAATGATGCGATCGACTACGAAGCTGTTAAAGCTGCGATTACAGAACAAACGAAAATGATCGGTATCCAACGTTCAAAAGGATATGCGAACCGCCCTTCATTCACGATCGATGAAATCAGTGAGATGATTTCATTTGTTAAATCGATTAAAGAAGATGTGATCGTATTTGTTGATAACTGCTACGGAGAATTCGTTGAAGAACGTGAACCTTGTCATGTCGGAGCAGATTTAATGGCGGGTTCATTGATTAAAAATCCAGGTGCAGGAATCGTGAAAACCGGTGGATACATAGTCGGAAGGGAAGACCTAATCGAACTTTGTGGTTACCGATTAACTTCGCCTGGTATCGGTAGAGAGGTCGGAGCGTCGCTGTATTCGCTCCAAGAAATGTACCAGGGGCTATTCCTTGCTCCTCATACTGTAGGACAAGCAGTAAAAGGAGCCGTTTATAGCTCTGCGCTGCTAGAATCCGCAGGCTTCAATACGAGCCCTTCTTGGGATAGTAAACGAACGGATCTGATTCAATCTGTTCAGTTTAACGACCGAGAGCGGATGGTGTCGTTCTGCCAGGCGATTCAAGCAGCATCACCAGTAAACGCGCACGTCCGTCCAGAGCCCGCTTATATGCCAGGATATGAAGATGACGTCATCATGGCTGCAGGAACATTTATTCAAGGAGCTAGCCTCGAACTGTCTGCCGACGGACCACTAAGAGCACCTTATGTGGCGTATGTTCAAGGTGGATTAACATATGAACATGTGAAAATTAGTGTATTGAGAGCAGTTGATGACCTTCTAACAAAAGGTCTCGTATCGATCAGCTAAAGCAGGGGGAATCCCCTGCTTTTTATTCGCCCTAAAAGTATGTTAGATAATCTGACATACTCTGTCACGACGACAAACGGTCTAGTGTATAGTATAGTATAAGTGAGAAAGGGATCGGCAATTGGGAATGTTCTATGAATTCAGAAAAATTTTGTTTCCGTTGTCTGTAAAACACAGGTTTGGTTATCCCAATTTCTAAACTTTTTATTTCTAAGGAGGATTTAATTTACATGGCTAGCAAATACACAGCAGATGATATCAAGCGCCTCGCAAGTGAGGAAAATGTTAAATTTATTCGCTTACAATTTACAGATCTACTAGGAATTATCAAAAACGTTGAGATCCCAGTCGATCAGCTTGAAAAAGCTCTTGATAATAAAATGATGTTCGATGGTTCTTCTATCGAAGGGTTCGTACGTATCGAGGAATCGGACATGTACCTTTATCCTGATCTAGATACTTGGGTCGTTTTCCCTTGGTCATCTGAAAAAGGTAGAGTTGCACGTTTGATCTGTGACATCTATAGCCCTGACGGCACTCCTTTCGATGGTGATCCACGTTCCGTTCTGAAACGTGTACTTAAAGAGATGGAAGAGCTTGGATTCTCTGACTTCAATATCGGACCTGAGCCAGAATTCTTCCTTTTCAAAATGGATGAAAACGGTGAGCCTACGCTCGAACTAAACGATAAAGGTGGCTATTTTGACCTTGCCCCTACAGACCTTGGTGAAAACTGCCGTCGTGATATCGTGCTTGAGCTTGAAGACATGGGCTTTGAGATCGAAGCGTCTCACCACGAAGTTGCACCTGGTCAGCACGAAATTGATTTCAAATACGCAGATGCAATCACAACGTGTGACAACATTCAAACGTTTAAATTGGCTGTAAAGACGATCGCTCGTCAGCACGGACTACATGCAACGTTCATGCCTAAGCCACTATTCGGCGTTAACGGTTCCGGAATGCATGCGAACATGTCATTATTCAAAGATGGAAAGAACGCATTCTACGATCCGAACGACGAAATTGGCCTAAGTGAAACAGCGCGTCAATTCATCGCTGGTACGATGAAGCACGCAGAAGCATTCACAGCGATCACAAACCCAACGGTCAACTCTTACAAGCGTCTTGTTCCAGGATACGAAGCACCTTGTTACGTTGCATGGTCTCTTCGTAACCGTAGCCCGCTTATCCGTGTTCCTGCATCTCGCGGAATCAGCACGCGTATCGAAGTTCGAAGCGTTGATCCATCAGCGAACCCGTACTTAGCGATGGCAGCACTACTTGCAGCTGGTCTTGACGGTATCAAGAACAACATGACGCCTCCAGCTCCAACAGAGCGTAACATCTACGTGATGGACAAAGATGAGCGTGTAGCAGAAGGCATTACTGATCTTCCTGCAACGCTACACGATGCACTTGAATTGCTTAAGAAGGATGAAGTCATGATGAACGCTCTTGGTGAGCACGCTTCTGAACACTTCATCGAAGCGAAAGAAATCGAGTGGGATATGTTCCGCACGCAAGTTCACCCTTGGGAACGCGAACAGTATATGACGACTTATTAATAAATTTTTTAAGCTCCTAACCGCCACAGGTGGTTAGGAGCTTTTTCTATGGGGTGTTGATTAGCGTTCAATCAAAAGGTTAGGTAAACTAGTAAATGGACATTGAAATTAAAGGAGGGAAAGAGAGTGAGAAAAGTAGTCGTGTACATAGCAACGAGTCTAGATGGATATATTGCAACGAACGATGATTCGTTAGACTGGCTGTTTCGAGGCGAGATTGAAGGAGATGCTGGCTATTCTGAGTTCCTTGAGAGTGTGGATACCGTATTGATCGGTAGAAGAACGTATGACTGGGTGATGGATCAGGAAAAAGGGAACTATCCTTACAAGGGCATTGAAAGTTATGTATTTACAAAGAGAACGCAGGAAAATACGGAGCATGTATCGTTTATTAACGAAGATATTTCAACATTCACACGTGAGCTGAAAAAACAAGAAGGCAAGACGATTTGGCTAGTCGGTGGTGGAGAGATTATCCATACTTTGATGCGAGAAAAACTAGTGGATGGGTTTATTATTTCCATCGCTCCTTCTCTTATTGGAAAAGGGATACCACTGTTCAAGGAATCTGACATCGAGCAAGATTTGTTATTAACATCCGTAAAGCAATATGGTCAGTTTGCACAGCTACATTATGAAGTGAAATAAAAAGCTACAGGACCTCCTGTAGCTTTTTATTATACTTAACATTTTATGGAACTTAACTAGAGGTTAGTGTAGAATTAAACTATCTGAAAATTTAAAATTAAAAAGGGGGCTAGCTATGAATTTTTATCTAGAAGATCCAAACTTATCATCTGTATTGGAGCAGTACTTAGAACCCAACTTTTATAAATGGGCTGAGAAAGAGTTATACGAGTTTGGAGAACGTTGTGGGACAGAGATTGATGAACGTGCAGTACATACAGATCGAGAAGGCCAGCCAAGGCTCATTAAGTACGATAAGATGGGCAACGATATATCTGAAGTATGGGTGAACGAAGGGTACAAGAAAACGGTTAGTGAGACGTATAATCGTGGCATCGTAGCCTACGTACATAAAGAGATTCCAGACCTCGGTACGAAAGGGAACTATCTTTATTCGTTCGCGCAAGGCTACCTTTTGTCACAGTCAGAACCAGGGTTTTATTGTCCGGTCACATTAACGATGGCGACTGCGTATCTTCTCGATCACTACGGAGATGAAGCGCTCAAGAAGAAATACCTTCCACATGTCCTATCTACTGGCGAGGTCGAGCTTTATGAAGGAGCGACATTTTTAACTGAACGACAGGGAGGATCTGATGTAGGAGCGAACGAAACGAAAGCCATTAATGAAGGAGGTGATTATAGGCTCTACGGAGAAAAATACTTTGCTAGTAATGCAGGTACGTGTGGTGTAGCGATGGTACTTGCTAGACTCGAAGGTGCCCCAGAGGGAACGAAGGGATTAAGCCTCTTTCTTGTTCCGTGGAGAAAAGAAGATGGTAAAGTGAATGACTTATGTATAAGGCGGCTGAAAGATAAGCTAGGCGTGAGAGCAGTCCCTTCAGCTGAAGTAGTATTTGAAGGGTCGAAAGGCTTTCTAGTTGGAGATGCGAGCAGGGGATTCTATTATATGATGGAAGCGTTGAACCTCTCAAGGCTTTGCAATGCGATCGCCTCAGTAGGAATCATGCAGCGGTCTTTTCTTGAAGCAAAGGAGTATTCGTACAGGCGTGAAGCGTTTAGAAAGCAGTTAAAAGATTTTCCGATGATAAAAGAAAGTTTAGTAAAGTTAAAGGTGAAACAAGAGGTTGAACTCAGCAGCGTTTTTTCTGCAATCTCGCTATTTGACGGTGTGATGGATAAACAATCACATGTGACGACAGAGGACGAAGCCTTAAATCGGTTGCTCATCGCTCTTGTGAAAAAAGAATCCGCAGAGCAAGCAGTTCGATTCGCGCATGAAGCGATTGAAATGCACGGTGGGAATGGGTACATAGAAGACTTCGTCACACCAAGACTATTACGAGACGCTCAAGTATTAACGGTTTGGGAAGGAACAGCGAATATTCTTGGTTTAGAGGTGCTTAGGCTGATCAAAAAGCACAAAGTCCATCTGATCTTTATTGATAAAATGAAGCATGAGTTAGAGAAAATTCCACAGGAAGCAGGTAGGAAAGAACTTGTTTACGGTGGTATTTCAGTACTAGAGAAGAAATTGGCGCAATTGGAGAAGATGGATGAAGCACGACAGACTCTCCACTGTAAACGGATTACTAACTTAATGACGTCTATCTATGAAAGTGTGATTTCGTTAAGAGATGCCGCGGCAGGCGGGATGAGAAAGCGTGCGATAGCGGAACTTTTTTTACGAGACACGTGGGGTAAAGATGAGTTTGAGCTTAGTGATCAAACCTTAACGTATTATGAGTTGATTATTGAACATAAAGAAAGCGTGAAGACTTAGTGAACGATAAACGTTGTTAAAGGTGGCTAATTTCATGTTTTGGGTTGTAGCGTTATTTGATAAGAATACAGAACAAGAAATCAAAGCGATATGGGAAGAGCTAAAGCAAAACTCGATTTCTTTCTACTCAGAAGAAGTGAAAGATGCGAGGCCTCATCTCACATTGGGACATTATTACGAGTTAGATAAAGAGGCATTCATTGAAGGTATGAAAACATTTTATGAAGCAAAAGGTTGCTTCGAAATTACATTTAATACGATTGGATCCTTTTTAAATTATCAAACCCTATTTCTATCACCTACACATACAAAAAAACTATTAGAGCTGCATTCAAATCACCATGATTTTTTTAGTGAGTTAAGTACGAATGCCAATCCATACTATGAACCTGATCAATGGATACCGCATTGTACGTTGGCAAATAACTTATCATCCGATAAACTCTCTGAAGCATTCAACTATTGTATGAAACGAATTCAAACGATTGAAGGAAGAGTTGAAGAAATTGCACTTATTGAATTGGTAGATGAAGAAGGCTTTGATGCTCCTATAATCTATAAAAAGCCATTAAAAGAGTAGTGATTCTTGATAGAAAATGTTTATTTGGAAGGAAAACAGCTACAAGAAGCTGTTTTTCTGTTAAGTAAAAGATTTGAAGATGTACTTAATTCCATCCCATAAAGCTAAGCTCGCTATTACGACTAAAATCAGTTTAGCAGTATTTTTCACTAGGCACCTCCAAAGCTTTGTAACTGTAGTACGTACTAAATATGAGAAAAGTTTCGGTTCTTTAAAAGGTGTAGTGTAAGCATCGAAATGTGAAGGCGGTAGAAGAGAATGATATGGGTTATGACTCAAAATCTTGAAAGCTTCGTGAATGTGAAAGAAATAACTGTAAAAGATAACATGATCGAAGGGGTCATAGAGAGAAGATTCTTCATCGAATGGAAAAAGACGTTAGGAACGTTTGAATCGAACGAAAGAGCATTGGAAGTGCTTAAGGAATTGTATAATGGTATCGATGAAAGAGTCGGGAATATTACAAAGGTAGTAATACCATTAAAATAACGTGAACTCTCCGTAATCAAAAAACTGTCTCGATAAACAATCGAGACAGTTTTTTGTGAATCTATAAGATTACTTTTTATATTGATCAATTTTTAGCTGTAATTTTCTTGCGATAACGTCAGATGAATCGTTCAGCTCTTGGTTTGTTAACGTCACTTTTGCAATGCTTTCGTCCATTTCCAAAGCTTCTGCAAACAATCCTCCGAGTCCGCGAGCGCGGCGATCGACTTCAAGCATGACATCTAAATGGTTATCGTGTAAAAAGAAGATCACTTCGAGTTCATCTAAGTAAGCGCGATATTTCCCGCTAGGCGTGAATTCGAACTCTTGAACATAGCCGTAGCGAGACTGCTCCATTTCCACCTTTTTCACATGGAAGCCCAGGTAGCTTTCTAATGCTTCGATTACTTTTTTTACATGTGGATGTGGAGAAACTTGAATAAGGTCTCTATCTTTTGGATCAAGCGCCATCGGGATGTCTAGGCCTGTCTCAAACCATACTGGAAGCCTTCCGAGTGAAGCTGGCGTGTCGTATGGCAGTTGAATGGAAAACGGAATTTCTTTCGTTTCACCTTCTGAGATCTTCTCCTGATCAGCAACCTTATATTTCTTTAGCGCCACTTTTTCTCTTACTTTTTTATCATCTACTTCACGGATAGCTTCTGTCATAAGGAAGATATGAATCGCATCGATCGATTGCTCGATTTCACCACCCTTTATGACTACTTTACCATTAACGGTTTCCCCCGGAACGAAATAATCCTTCTCTAACTGCGTATCAACCTTTGCAGCACCTACTCCGACACTTGCTAGAAACTTCTTAAACATGATTTTCCACCTTTCATAATTAGCTGTTTCCTGATTATACGATAAGAGATAAAGAAAGGATTCATGTTTTTAGAATAAAAAATAAGAAGCGCAATTTGCGCTTCTAGTGGATTGAACGAAATACACCGATGACTTTACCTAGAATGGAAACTGAATCAAGGATGATCGGCTCCATCGATGAATTCTCTGGTTGTAGGCGGAAGTAGTTGCTTTCTTTAAAGAATCGCTTAACCGTAGCTTCGCTATCTTCCGTCATCGCAACAACAATATCTCCGTTGTTCGCAGTAGGCTGTTGTTTCACAATTACCATGTCACCGTTATAAATGCCAGCTTCGATCATACTGTCACCTTCGATGATTAGCATGAACGTGTGCTCGTCATCTTGTACAAAGTGTTCTGGTAGAGGAAAATACTCTTCAACATTTTCGATCGCCGTTATCGGTTGGCCGGCAGTTACTTTACCAATGACCGGAATGTTCACCGTTTCTGGACGAGGAATATCGATCGTTTCATCTAGTCCGAGTACTTCGATTGCTCTTGGTTTCGTTGGGTCGCGTCGGATGTAACCTTTCTTCTCAAGTCTTGCAAGGTGTCCGTGGACAGTTGAGCTTGAAGCGAGTCCTACAGCTTCACCAATTTCTCTAACGGAGGGTGGATAACCCTTTTGTTTCACTTCGACTTTAATAAAGTCCAGAATATCCTGCTGACGGTTTGATAGTTTCATATCTCTGGCACCTCGTTCCAATCTATCTATTTGTTAGTAGTATACCAGAATTTTTGTTCGCATACAAACATAAGTTCGAAAATTCAGTTGACACGAACAGAGGTTCTGTTTATACTGAAACCAGAACAAATATTCGTATTCGGGGTGATTGGGATGAGAAAACAAGCTAGAGGCTTGTCTGGAATTGATTTTCTTGTCATTATATCTTTTGTGGCCGTATTAATATTCGTGTTTGTATCATTGAGAGCAGCAGCTGCTGAAGGGTATGATCGTTATACTGAAATTGAATTAGAGCGGGGAGATACTGTTCTTGAAATCGCAGAAGAATATCGTGATGCACATGAGCTGTCTGACCGTAATTTTATCAGCTGGGTGGAAGAAGCGAACAAAATAGATGCAGATCGAATAGTAGCAGGAGATACACTTATCATTCCTGTTGAGGCAAATGCAACAGCGCTGGGGGTAAAGGAAAAGTAATGAATGCAATCATATACTGTCGGGTAAGTACAAAGAAAGAAACACAGGAATCATCACTTGCCAGGCAAAAAGAAGAGCTGCAAAGATTTGCAGCTCAATCTGGTTTTACAGTACATAAAGTGATCGAGGAAAAGCACAGTGGATATGACATTGATCGAAATGGCATCTTAGAAGTTTTAGATTTGTTGAAAGAAGGCTCAGCAGACGTTCTTCTTATTCAAGATGAAACAAGATTAGGAAGAGGAAATGCTAAGATCGCCCTGCTTCATGCAGTCCATAAGTATGGCGGAACGATTTATACAGTAAACCAGAACGGTGAGCTACAGCTATCTGAAGCTGATTCGATGGTCCTTGAAATCGTAAGTATCGTTGAGGAGTTTCAAAGAAAACTACATAACCTTAAAATAAAGCGAGGAATGGAGAAAGCGGTACGAGAGGGGTATAAGCCTCAGCGGAATTTAAGTGACCAACGGCACGGTGGAAGGGAACGAAAGATTGTTCCGATCGAAGAAATAGTGAATTTACGTGATAGAGGGTTAACGTTCCACGAGATTGCCGCTACGTTAAAAGGGTTTGGTTATGAAGCATCAAAAGCAACGGTTCATAGGCGCTACAAGGAGCATGTTGACGAATTGGAGAAGAAGCTATAAACTTGCCTGTGGTAACGACTTACGTTAGGATAAAAGTAATTAGATGTTATAAAGGAGTTATTTCTGTATGTTATCACAGGATAAAATAAAGCGAATTAATGAGCTCTCAAGAAAATCAAAAGAGTCTCAACTAACAGATCAAGAGAAAAAAGAACAAAAAGATCTTCGTCAAGAATATCTTCAAAGTCTTCGTTCTTCCTTTGAAAACCAACTTCATTCCATTAAGGTAGTGGATGAGACGGGCGATGACGTTACACCTGACAAGCTAAAAGAGAGTAAAAAAAATAGAGGTCCGATTCAGTAAAAATAGCCTAATTTTGCATTTCGCAAAATTAGGCTATTTTTTTGGTTGCAATTTTTAGAAAATTCGTTATACTGTACTATAACAAGGTGTTATATTACAAAGAGAGAGGATGGATAGGATGTTTGTTGTAACGGATTCAGCGGCTGAGTTTTACAAGAATGAAATGGAGCTTAATAATGGGGATTGTTTAAGACTTTTTGTAAGGTACGCTGGGAGTGGAGATAGCGGTGGATTTTCACTAGGAGTAATGTCTGATAAGCCTGCTACAGACGATTTCAAAAAAGAAGTTGGGGGAATCACTTACTTCGTGAAGCCGGGAGATGAATGGTTCGTTGATCGAATGAAACTAGATTATGATGCGAAGTGCGGTGGCGTTCTTTGCGACCTACCGAGCATGGCATAACATAAACCTGTACTATAACATAGATGTTATAGTACAGGTTTTTTAGTTTCGACAAAACTAGTGGAAACTGAACTACAGGTATAGACAATCATCTTAATGAATTTCCTTTATACTTATGTTTATTATACAAGGTAGACAG
Organism: Alkalihalobacillus sp. CinArs1; assembly: GCF_947387515.1. GTDB lineage: Bacteria > Bacillota > Bacilli > Bacillales > Guptibacillaceae > Guptibacillus. The sequence continues at coordinate 1,299,152 of NZ_CANDOB010000002.1, forward strand.
GAGGAATCGTTATGAGGCATTATGAGATGCACTTGATCAAGCAAGAAATAGCCGTTCAATATGGTGGAAAAGAACTCCTGTTATATCAACTATTTAATGAAAGAAAACGTACGCTTCAGAAAGAAGCAAAAGAATTGCTAGATAAACAAATTGAATTTATTTCAGAGTCTATCCCTGTAATAGATGTGAATCGATATCTTGTTTCAGAATTAGGTGGATTCCGGAATTATGAATATCGAAATGGAGGGCATTGTTTAACGATTTTACAATCGAAAAGTGACGGCTCTCTGTTTGTAAACCAAAAGAAAATCAACGTATATTCGAACGGTACATATGAAGCAGAGACGATCTTCTTTGAGGTGCTAAGAAAGCTCACTCCTACTTTATTTGCCATCGATCATCAATCGAATCGATATGGATGGCTCAACCCGCTCAAAAAACAAAAGCTAGTTTAAACAAACCCTACTATTTTAGTAGACGTTATTGTATAATCAGGAAGGGTTGTAGTACACTAATGGAAGAGAAAGAATAAGGAGGAAATACAGCATGTGGTGGATGTATACGCTTGTGGGCGTTCTAGCATTAATTGCTGGGGCTGCGCTTGGCTTTTTTATTGCCCGCAAATATATGATGGATTATCTAAAGAAAAATCCCCCTATCAATGAAAATATGCTTCGCGTAATGATGATGCAAATGGGGCAAAAACCTTCTCAGAAGAAGATTAATCAGATGATGAAGGCTATGAATAGTCAAATGGATAATAACAAATAATGTACTGGCACTCTGGGAACAGAGTGCTTTTTATATGGAGGGGTTTTGGTTGACGGGCATATTCTAGATGATGATATGATAAGATAGACTATATTTTATTAGGAAGTGTTGAGATGACGGTAAGAAAGCTAGTATTCGTATCAGGGCTATCGCTCGCTCTTGTGGCAGGTTGTTCATCGAATGAGCAGAGTGATCAGACGATGAATGATGAAAAGTCGGAGCAGACTGAGCCTGATAAAGAAGAAAAAAACGAAGATAACAAGACCAATAGTGAAGCGAACGAAGAAAATAGCTCTTCAAATGAAGATACGAATCAAAATGGTGCGAATAACGAACCTGATGAGTCACAACAAAATGCTTATCCAGCTATGGGTGAAACGGTGACGGAAGAAAACGGCAAAAAAATCGTAACAAATCCTGATAGTATCTATGTTGTGGCTAACAAAAACAGAAATTTGCCGGCTGATTTTGTTCCGAAAAACCTTGTAGAACCTAACGTCCCTTTTTATGCAAATGAAGGTGATCCGAAGAGACTGATGGTAGACGAAGCAGCAAAGGCGCTTGAAGAAATGTTTGCGGCTGCAGAAGAAGCTGATATGCAAATCAAAGCTGTCTCTGGTTACCGTTCTTATGAAAGGCAGGAAGCGATTTTTGCTTACAACGCAGAAAGATATGGTGCTGAAAAAGCAAATCAGGTGAGTGCACATGCAGGGCAGAGTGAACATCAGACTGGATTAACAATGGATATTAGTACACCTTCACTGAATGGTGCGTTAACTGAAAAGTTCGGAAGTACCCCTGAAGGTGAATGGGTAGCTGAAAATGCATACAAATACGGGTTTGTTGTGAGGTACCTTAAAGGAAAAGAAGACATTACTGGCTATCAATATGAGCCTTGGCATGTTCGGTATGTAGGAAAAGAAGCTGCCAAAGAAATTCATGAAGCTGGAATAACTCTTGAAGAATTCTTTGCAAAGTAAATCGTTACGTAATGTTCACACAATTTAATGTGAAAACCGGTACAATGGGGTTGAAACGATTTCAGAATGCGCATGCTAAGTGCGTGCATAGAACGGGAGTTAGGTTATGGCTGATTTAAATATTTTTTTAGCTTTTGGAGCGGGATTCCTGTCCTTTATCTCTCCTTGTGTATTGCCGCTTTATCCGGCGTTTATTTCATACATTACAGGGGTATCAGTAAATGACTTAAAAGAAGAACGGGGAATGATGCAGCGAAGAGCAATTCTACATACAGTATTCTTCTTATTAGGCTTTTCGATTATTTTTCTCGTTCTAGGAATGTCTGCTTCACTTATTGGAAACTTGTTTGTTCAATATAAAGACTTATTGAGACAAGTAGGGGCGATCTTAATTGTAGTTTTCGGACTCGTTGTCGTAGGGTTTTGGAAACCTTCTTTCCTTTTGAAAGATCGACGGTTAACGATTCGGAATCGTCCATCAGGCTTCATTGGATCTGTGTTGATCGGAATGGGCTTTGCTGCTGGTTGGACTCCATGTACTGGTCCGATTTTAGCAGCAGTTATCGCACTTGGTGTTTCAAACCCGGGAGCTGGTCTCTTCTATATGGTTGCATATACGCTAGGGTTTTCCATTCCGTTCTTCCTGTTATCATTCTTTATCGGAAAGTTACAGTGGATTAAGAAGAACAGCACAGTCATTATGAAAGCAGGCGGATATTTAATGATCGTTATGGGAGTATTGCTATACTTTAATTTCATGACGATGTTCACTTCATTCCTTGTTAACAATCTCTTTAACGGTTTTCAAGGATTCTAACTAGAAAGGATGCGACTCGATGCAACGTAGCAACGATCTTATTTTAAAAACAACAACGACGATCATCGTCTTTATCATCATGGGCTTCTCGATCTATCTCTTTTTCGCTGGTCATAATGCGCCAGGTGGCGGATTTATCGGTGGATTAATGACTTCGGGAGCGCTTGTGCTGCTTTATATCTCCTATGGATTTAAAACGATGGAACGGGTCATTCGGTTTGACTTCAAAAATTTTATTCCGATCGGATTGTTGATAGCGGTTTTAACTGGAATCGGCTCGTTTTTCTTCGGCCAGCCCTTTTTAAGCCATACGGATGCTTACTTTGAGCTTCCAATCCTAGGGCACACTCACTTGGCTACGGCGATTTTGTTTGATTTAGGGGTGTATTTTACAGTAGTTGGTGTTACGATGACGATTATTTTGAACATTGCTGCAGATGAAGGTGAAGAGGAGCTTTCCAAACAAAATACGCAATGATAAGAACAGGACGCTTGTCCTGTTCTTTTATGTGCGCTTGTTTTTTTCTGTTCTTACACATACAATGGAAATGATAAGCAGTAACCTGATAGGTGAGGGATGAAAATATGCTGATTTTCAGTACAGTAGTAGGAGCATTGATGGCTCTAGGTGTTATTATGATCAGGTTAAAGGCTTCGAAAAAACCTGCAACGATAAAGAAAATTATCCTACCGCCTTTTTTTATGGCGACAGGCTTTTTTATGTTTGTATTACCAGAAGCTAGAGTACCATTATATGAAGCGATGGAGGCACTGCTTGTTGGTGCGGCATTTTCGTTACTACTGATTCGTACTTCTAAATTTGAAATTAAAAACAATAAGATTTATTTAACACGTTCGAAAGCGTTTGTATTTATCTTGCTCGGATTACTCGTTGTAAGGATCGCTTTTAAAACCATAATCGGTCAGTCGATACCTGTCCTCCAAACGAGCTCACTGTTTTTTATACTTGCTTTTGGAATGATTGTGCCATGGCGCGTCGCTATGTATTATCAGTTTCGTAAAACAGAGAGAAGCCATAACCCTGAATTACATCAAAGTACTTTATAAAAAACTCGTTTAGCATCATGCTAAACGAGTTTTTTAATGGAATAAATGCTGATAAGGTGTAACATCGATCCGTTTATCGTGTAATTTTTTGATAAGCCATTTATGATCTCTTTTTGGAGTTGCGATGATATATCCTCTAATAATGAGATCTTGCGTCATTTCCTTGCTGTTCTCTTTCAACGCAAGTTCACCGATCTTCCCAGCGATTTTATTTCTAGCAATATCACGGAATAGTTCTGGAACAGGAGATACCAATTCTTCTAAAAGCTTTTTTTGATCATTGTTCCACATGTGTTTCGTTTGTTGGATGTAATAGTCTTCCCAATCCAGTATGGATTTTCCATCTTCTTTAGGGAGACGCTTTAAGAATTTTCGGAACATGAAGAAACCGCCGATCGCCATTAGCGAGATCAACACGATTGTCCAACCGACGATAAAATACTGAAACCAACCTGCCATCGCATTCACCTCTCATGCTTTTGAACTCGGTCACATTATACGCTCAAAACACGCATAAATCAAGTGGAGTAGGGGAGTGGGGGCTGCAATTTAGGACCTCTGAAAGGAATTGTCGGGAAACATTCTTACTTCTTTCATTTTCCTAGAGTAATAAAGCTTAATAGGTGATTCCTGTATCCTCTGACATGTTGTCACTTATTATTCCAACGCCTTTCACTTCATCGATTTCTACATCTTGTTGTATGGATGGATTTAGAGGGTACGTTCCTTCGGCAAAAGTTAGCTTCTTATAACTGGGCTCTATACCACCACCTGTTACATACATAATGAGATCCTTCCAGCCGTTAGTGGATGTTTCACTAATGATAATTGGAGTTCTAACTAGACTGAATCGCGAAAGCATTTTGTATTCTTCATTGATCTTTTGGAAGATGAGTGCGCTGCAGCCTCCAGTTCCACAAACTGAAGGTCCTGACAAATAGACGAACGTTTCAGGGGTGCCATCCTCATTTAAATCGATACGGTTGTAATAGTACTTAACATCACCGGGCTGTAATTGAAAGATTTTACTGAAAGCTTCTTCTAATTTCTCGTCTTTATTTGTTTCTGATTTCATAAAACTTAGTGTAGCTGAATGTGGCTGTTGGATGGCATGAGTTTTATTGTAGGGTAGGCCTAGAAAACTAAATAGGACTACGAGGAAGAGTAGTGTATGAGAAGATTTCATAATAACTTTATTCACCTCGTTGTTTAGTACGTATTTAATGTATAGGCTAAACAATCCGTACAATTTCATTCGGTAGTTGAAAAAACGAGATAAATTGCATAAAAAAACTCTAATGAAACGTCATTAGAGGACTCAGGTGATAAAAATTGGCGGGACCGTCTGGGAATCGAACCCAGCTGACCTGGCACGCAGGTCACAAGCGGTTTTGAAGACCGTGGCACTCACCAGACGTACAACCAGCCCCATTGCTATTAGAATGATAAAGCATACGTTTCATAGAATCAACTAATTTGAACGATTTGATTGCGTTTAGTTGGATATTTTGTGAGGTTATGTCGAATTAGCAAGAAACAGAACGATTAATTATTGATTCATTTCAGAAACCAGAAATTACGACAAACCTCGATGAAATCCATCATCTGACATTGTTCGACATTCGGAGTGACTGGTACAGTTCTTGATTGAGAACTATAACAGGATGAGGGGTGGTACAGCGTGAAATAAACAGTATAACAGATGCTGGTGTGGATAAATGTGAATAACTTTTTTCGTATACACGGTTGAATAAACATACATCGATGCATATACAAGGTTTTAAAGTCGAAGGGCTTTCAGTTGCGTAGGGAACATTATTTCATTAATGTTAATGAAGGATGACTTCATTTAGGCAGGTGAGAAGAATGAATTATTACACGATAGGTCTTGCCGGACATATCGATCATGGAAAAACGACGTTAACTGGAGCGCTGACAGGAGTTGATACAGACCGTCTCAAGGAAGAAAAAGAGCGGAATGTTTCGATTGAGCCAGGATTTGCACCTTTCGAATTATCAGATGATATGAAAGTATCGATTATCGATGTACCTGGTCATGAACGATTTGTCAGGCAAATGATCGCTGGTGTAGCAGGTATCGATATAGTAATACCAGTTATTGCAGCGGATGAGGGTGTGATGCCTCAAACGAAAGAACATTTAGAAATCTTATCGCTTCTTGGCATTGAACGATCAATCATCGTTATTACGAAAGCAGATGCTGTTGACGAAGAGATGATTGAACTTGTAAAAGAAGATATTATCGAATACATATCTGGGTCTGCCTTTGAGGACGCTACTTTTCATGTAGTAGACAGTAAGTCTGGAAGAGGCATCGAGGCGTTAAAACATAGCATCCATGCTTATCTATTGGACGTGCCTTCAAGAAATAAAGTTGGACCGTTTCGTATGCCGATCGATCAAGTTTTTACTCTTCAAGGACATGGAACTGTTGTGAGAGGGACGATTTTTGACGGAGAGTTACAAGATGGACAACCCGTATCGATCGTTCCAAAGGGGATCGAAGCGAGGGTCAGACAAATCCAGTCTCATAATGAAAAAGTAAGCAAGGCATATGCTGGGCAGAGGGTTGCGATCAATCTTGCTGGCGTTGACCGCGATAATATTGATAGAGGTCAAGTTGTTGTAGCGAGCGATTATTATCATACTACGTCTACAGTAGACATTAGTTTGAAGATGGCTAAAACGATGTCCTATGAATTAAAGCAACGATCAACCGTTACCGTTCATATTGGAACTGCTGAAGTGAGGGGAACAATCGTATTTTTTGATCGGAATGTTTTAGAGTACGAAGAGGACGAAAAGGTCTTATGTCAACTACGTCTTCAAACTCCCATCTTAGCGAAGAAGAGTGACAGAGTGATCATTCGAAGGCCATCACCTGTTGAAACGATCGGTGGTGGATCGATTGTAAACGTAATGGGACAGAAATATAAATTTGGTAAAGAGACTGTCGAAATGCTTGAAAGAATGAGTATGGGGACACCATCAGAACAGCTTCAGCAGCTGCTTGATAAAGAGATGCTACTTACGAAAGAAGAGATTCAACAAACACTTGGTATGGATGATCAAACTCTTTTAGAGCTAGAGAAGACGCCTGAGTTTGTTTTTGTTGAGGATGATGTTACAACACGAGTTATCCTCAATAGCGTTAGCTCTGAAATCGATGAGCGGTTACAGGATTATCATGATAAATATCCGATGAGACCCGGCATTCCGAAGGCAGAATTGATTCAGGAACTAAAGGCAAAGTACCCTGGTAAGCTGATCGAACGAACGTTAGATGAAACGGAGAATGTCATACGAAAGGGACCATATTTTTCGATTGAGAGTTTTATCCCATCCTTTTCAAAAGCCTGGAAAACAAGAATGGAGAATGTCGTAGTTGCTCTGAGAGATCAGGGAATGAACGCTTCACCGATCGATGTGCTTATTGATAAAGAAGGCATTCCATCAGAGGAAAAGGTCGAGTTAAAGCAATATTTACTAGAGGAATCGGTAGCAATGGAGCTAACGAAAGATTTGATGATTCATCGCTCAGCGTGGGAGAAATCAAAGGATTTGTTGAAGAATGAAACGTCAACCTCTTTCACACTGCAGTCTGCAAAGGAAGTTCTAGGTGTGAGCCGGAAGTTTCTCGTTCCTTTTCTCGAAAGCCTAGATGAAAAAGGCTATACCGTACGAGATGGACAAGAAAGAAGATGGCTCGATCGACGTAAACAAGAGAAATCGGAGTGATGGCAGTATGAAACGACTATTGAGTATATTATTGCTAGCTAGTGTTCTCGCTGGATGCAGCGATCAAGAGAATGAAAAAGAAGGTAGCGACTCATTCACGATTGGGGTTATTCCAGCTCAAACAGAAGGTGAAATCGATCAAGCGATGGATGAATTACAAGATATACTTACAGATGAGCTAGATCAAGACGTGGAGATTACAACATTTCCAGACTACAATGGTGTCGTAGAAGCAATGAATTATGAACAGATCGATATGGCGTTCTTTGGCCCACTAACTTATGTGATCGCACATGAAAAGAGTGGGGCAGAAGCGATTGTCACCCAGCTGATCGATGGCGAACCGTTTTATCACTCTTACGTGATCACGCACAGCTCGAACAGCTGGACCTCACTAGAAAACTTTTTAGAAAGAAGTAATGAACGAAGCTTTGCGTTTGGTGATCCTAACTCGACGTCTGGTTCATTGATCCCTTCGATTGAACTGCAAGACAGAGAAGTATTCCAAGATCAAGATAATCATTCATTTCGTTCGGTTACGTACACAGGATCACACGACGCCACAGCACTAGCCGTACAGAATAAGCAAGTAGATGCTGGCGCAATTGACAGCGCAATCTACCATCAACTGATCGAGTCAGGAAAAATAGATGAAGAAAAACTAAAGGTGATCTGGGAGTCAGACAAGCTATTTCAGTACCCATGGGCTATTGGGAAGGGTACAGATGATGAAACGAAAAAGAAATTGCAAGAGGTCTTTTTATCGATTGAGAATGAGACAATTTTAAATGCGTTCGGTGCTTCTGGATTTACTGAAGCTCGTAATCAAGACTATGAAAGTATACGAGATGCCGCTGTGAAGCAGGGTCTTATTAAGGAATAATCATGATTTGGTTCAATTGGAAGCACGTAGCCAGTGCACTACTGATCCTAGCCACCACGATTTGGAGTATTAGGATCACTAATTTCGATTTAAGTAAAATTCGCGCATTGACCAACATGGTGGATTTCCTTTCAAACTGGTTTCCTCTCAATTTAGAAGTTGTTCCTCGAATGTTAGAAGCAAGTTTAGTGACACTGGGTATGGCTTTCTTAGGAAGTTTTCTTGGGCTATTAATAGCTCTTCCGCTTAGTCTACTCGCTGCGAAAAACACTGCGGGGCGATTCTATAAAGGTACTCGGATACTATTAAGCTTCTTTCGGTCTATTCCTGAAATCGTATTAGGCTTAATGTTCCTTACAGTTGTTGGCCCCGGACCGTTTGCTGCAACACTTGCGATCATCTTTCATAACGCTAGTGTATTGAGTAAGTTGATTGGAGAATTGATCGAGGCGGCGGATAAGGGGCAACAAGAAGCTATGAAAGCTGTTGGTGCTCCCACAATTACGCGTGCTTTATTTGGGATCTTTCCGCAAATATGGCCGAACGTTCTTTCACATTACTTTTATAGATTTGAAGTAGCGGTTCGAACATCATTAATTCTTGGCCTTGTCGGCGGAGGAGGCATCGGGCAGCAGTTATTTGTTCATTTTAAAACCTTTCAGTACTCGACTGTAGCCGTTGATGTTCTTATCATCATGGTGATCGTGATTGCAGTTGATTTTTTAGGAAGTCGGGTGAGGCAAGATGTTATGTAAGGATGAACTGATAACAATCACGGACGGTACAGTGACGTATGGTCGAACAGAATCCGCCGCGATTGAGGGTGTGTCTTTAACTTTTTCTAGAGGAGAGTTTGTTTGTGTTTTAGGCAAAACAGGGGCAGGGAAGTCTACCTTAATCCGTACACTGAATGGGCTCGAGCCTCTTTCAAAAGGTACGGTTTCTTATCAAAACCAGTCATACGATCGATTAGATGATGAAGGGTTACGTAGGATTCGAAGAAATATGGGCATGATTTTCCAACAACATCAATTGATCCCCCGGCTATCTGTCTTGCAAAACGTTTATACCGGTTTATTCGGTTATCACTCCACATTTCAGAACGTACTCGGTTTGTTTTCTAAAGAAGAAAAATTGAAAGCACAAGAGGTACTTGAACAGGTCGAACTGTTACCGTTTCAAAACCAGCGCGCTGATCAGCTGAGTGGTGGACAAAAACAACGAGTCGGTATTGCGAGAGCTCTTGTGCAGTCTCCATATGTGTTTTTAGGGGACGAACCTGTGGCTAGCTTAGATCCTGGTACTGCAGATCGGATTTTCCTTTTGATCAAGCAAATCCATGAAGAACAAAAGCTGCTAACGATCGTGAATGTCCATAGTGTAAAGCTTGCCCTTCGGTATGCGACTCGGATCGTAGCATTAAAGGATGGCAGGGTTGTCTTTGATGATGTGCCTGAGAAATTCACAGAGGAAATAGAGAACGACTTGTATGAACGATAAAAAGCCGTAGGATTGAATTCCTACGGCTTTTTTTTACCGATATGCATGGATGAATGATGATTGTTTTTCTGTAACATTCCCAATGACGTCTGCCTTTTTTCCTTTGTTTTTCATCCGCTCTACATATGCGTGTGCTTGGCTTTCAGGCATACTGATCAGAAGGCCGCCCGACGTAACTGCGTCACATAAGATAAGCTCTTCTAGTTCGCTTAGGTTCGTATACTGAACAGATTGAGAGATCCAGCGATGATTCGCTTTCGAGCCTCCAGGAATGAAGCCTTGTTCGGCTAACTCGTGTGTACCTTCAAGAACTGGTACTTTTTCAAAATCAACTTCGATACTGACATTACTTCCTGTTGCCATTTCATAGCAATGTCCGAGTAAGCCAAATCCTGTAACATCTGTCACAGCATTCGGTTCGAAATAGCCGAGTTCTTCAGATGCAACTTTATTCAGTTCTGCCATCGTGTCTGAGACGATATCAAGCCTTTCGCTTGATAGTTTTTGTGGCTTGATTGCTGTCGTATGGATGCCAACTCCAATCGGTTTTGTTAAAACAATCGCATCACCTGGTTTCGCACCAACATTCGCATAGAACTTGTCTGGATGAACAATACCAGTCACCGACAACCCAAACTTAGGTTCTTGATCATCGATCGAATGGCCTCCTGCAATCACTGCCCCTGCTTCTTCTACTTTATCGCTAGCTCCTTTTAAGATAGAAGATAGTATCTCAGGAGCGAGTTTTTTAATTGGAAAGCCAACAATGTTTAAAACTGTTTTCGGAACACCGCCCATCGCATACACGTCACTTAATGAGTTCGCAGCTGCGATTTGCCCAAACATATATGGATCATCGACGATCGGTGTGAAAAAGTCGACAGTTTGGATCATGGCGATTTCATCGGTCAATCGATACACGCCTGCATCATCGGAGGTTTCGACTCCAACTAGTAAATTTGGATCTGTCTTTTTATTAGGTAAGTGACGCAAAACTTGCGCCAGGTCCTCAGGACCAAGCTTACATCCTCAACCACCTTTTGTTGAGAGAGACGTAAGACGAATTTTTTCTTCACTCGACATCGTACCACCTCCTCACATAAGTATAATTCTTTTGTTTCGATTTTTGAAATGATATAGTATGGGCAACATAATAAAAAAAAGGAGGAACAAAGTTGAAGTATACTGTTTCGATTGAATTCTGCATGCAGTGAAACTATGCACCTAAAGCCGCGAGTTTCGCGGAGGAACTTTTCAATCATTTCCGCCATGACATTACTACTCTAGAAATGAAACCAGGATTTAAAGGCGCTTTTGAGGTTACCGTGAATGGTAACAAGCTTCATTCCAAGCATGAAACAGGAGAATATCCTGAATTAGATCGCTTTATTAAAGAGATGGAACAGATGAAGGAGTAGGTAGACACCCCAGGAAGGGTGTCTTTCCTTCATTATTAGGAGTTGATACCGTTGAAAACACTAGTTAGGGAGCTTCCTCCCATTCATCAAATACAGCATGCATTTAGACGAAGTGACCTTGCCGGAGTCTATCCAGAAGAAAGGCTAACCCACCTAATCCAAGAAGAGGTTAATGAACTTCGTAGTAGTTTACTTAATGAGAATTATTCTGGTAGTTCAAGGACAAGAGAGGAATTTCAAAAAGAGATAATCGAGAAATTGGAACAGAGCGCGATAGCAAAACTTACTCCAAATCTTCGTCCTGTGATCAATGCAACAGGAGTGGTATTACATACGAATCTAGGCCGTGCTCGACTTAGTGAACGAGCGCTAACAGGTCTAACAGACGTTGCACGTAGCTACTCGACTCTGGAGTATAACCTTTCTACAGGGAAGAGAGGTTCTAGGCACGATATTGCTGAAAGCTTGATTTGTGAAGCTACTGGAGCTGAAGCAGCCATGGTCGTTAATAACAATGCTGCGGCAGTATACTTAGTGCTACGTGCTTTAGCGAATGAACAAGAAGTGATTGTTTCAAGAGGCGAGCTCGTTGAAATCGGAGGATCGTTTCGTGTTTCTTCAATCATGAGGGAGAGTGGAGCATTATTAAAAGAAGTTGGTACAACAAATAAAACACATCTTTATGATTATGAAGAGGCCGTTTCTGAAAATACGTCCATGATTATGAAAGTACATCGTAGTAATTTCTCTATCGTTGGGTTTACTGAAGAAGTGGAGCGGAAAACATTATCAAGTTTTGCAAGAAGTAATCAGGTTATCTATTACGAAGATTTAGGAAGCGGTGCAATCTTTGATTATCATAAATATGGGATCGGTGAGGAACCTACCGTACCGACTGTGTTAAAAGAAGGTGCAGACGTTGTCTCGTTTAGTGGCGATAAACTGCTTGGTGGACCACAGGCAGGGATTATCGCTGGTAAAAAAGCGCTCATCGATAAGCTGAAAAAGCATCAGTTAGCAAGAGTATTACGAGTGGACAAATTTACTTTAACTGCTTTAGAAAGTACGTTACAGCAGCACTTGATGAATGAAGAAACGAATATTCCTGTCGTGAGGGATATCTTACTATCAAAAGAGGAAATAAACGTAAGGTCGCGTGACTTTATCGAAACCTTACATGAAAAAACAACGGGGTACCATACTGAAATTCTAGAAGATGTTTCTCAAGTAGGCGGAGGTACAATGCCTGAAGTTAACCTCGATACGTTCGTAATCGCTATTACCTCTGACCGGCTTACAAGTAATGAGATTGAGAAAGGCTTGAGGGAATTCGAAGTTCCGGTGATTGCAAGGCTAAAAGAAGATCGAATCCTACTGGACCTCAGAACGGTAAGTAAGGATGAAGAAATGCATATAATCGACGCGTTACGGTCGATCTCATCAAAAAAAGGCGACGAATAGGTCGCCTTTTTTTATAGAATAAAATAATTAAAACCCTTCACCATTTTTTTGTCTCGTCTGATTACGTTTCTTAACTTTATGTGAGCCTTTCATTGGCTCTTGTTGGCCAGTTTGACCTTTGGGGGCATTTTTACGCATGTCTTTAAACGTGTTGCTTTCTGTCATGGTTTATCCCTCCTTTACGGTTAGTATTTGCATGGAGGTTCATCTTATACGACTGGAATAGCAAGCCTTATTTTGGATAAAACTATGGTGAAACCATTGGATAAGGAGGCCGAGCGATGCCATATAACAAAGACAAACAGCAGGCATTTCAAGCAGCTCAACAAGGATATGATCAGGCGATAGACGCGAGTAAGGAAGTCGTCGATACGAGCAGTGATTACGGAAAAGACCTGAAACATCTCCAACAAGAAGTAGGGGAAGCGATGTCACAAATTGAAGGAGCACTAGTGAACGCCTCAGAACATCAGCGTGAACAACTGCTTCAGTTTCAGAAAGATTTACAATCCATACAAGCTGAAATGAACAAAGACGTTTAAACGGAAAACCCGTCATTTTCTGATGACGGGTTTGGTATTTCATCTATTGACGTTTCTTCGTTTTTTTGTTGAACGCACGCTGTTCTGCGGACAGATGCTCGTGAGCATATTCATTATCAGATCCCGCTCCGTTCCCCTGTGCATCAGCATCGTTCATTCCAGGACGTACGCCATTTGCTTTACGCTTACCCATCAGCTTTCACCTCCACGATGTTACTTTGTCCTCAGGCCGTCAAAATATGTAGTGATAAGGTAAACTTATGAAGTATAATAACAATCTTGTTATTTACTTATGTTTGAAAAACTACTAATATGGATAAAGGGAAGTTGAAAGCGTTTTTGCAACTACCGCTTTGTTATGCAATTTGAAGGAGGGAACTACATATGGCAAATCATGAACTTTATAATTCAAAATCAACGTTCGATGCTAATGGTAAAACATATTCATTCTACCGCTTACAAGCGCTAGAAGAAGCAGGCATCGCAAATGTTAGCAAGCTCCCTTACACGATTAAGATCTTACTTGAATCCGTGCTGCGTCAGTACGACGGTAAGGTAATTAAAGAGGAGCACATTGAAAACCTCGCTAAATGGGGAACTAGCGAGCAAAAGACTGATATCGACGTACCGTTTAAACCTTCTCGCGTTATCCTACAGGATTTTACTGGAGTACCAGCAGTTGTTGACCTTGCGTCACTTCGTAAAGCGATGGCTGATATGGGCGGAGATCCTGATAAGATCAACCCTGAAATTCCGGTTGACCTTGTTATTGACCACTCGGTTCAAGTTGATAAATATGCTTCTGAAGATGCATTAGAATTTAACATGAATAAAGAATTCGAACGTAACCTTGAGCGTTATAAATTCCTTAAATGGGCGCAAGATTCTTTCGATAACTACCGCGCTGTTCCACCAGCAACTGGAATCGTTCACCAAGTTAACTTGGAGTACGTAGCAAATGTTGTACAAGAAAACAGCTTTGACGGTGAAAATGTTGCTTATCCAGATACTTTGTTTGGAACAGATTCACATACAACGATGATCAACGGTCTAGGTGTTCTTGGTTGGGGTGTAGGTGGAATTGAAGCTGAAGCTGGAATGCTTGGTCAGCCTTCCTATTTCCCAGTACCAGAAGTTATCGGTGTGAAGCTAACGGGTGAACTTGCAAGTGGAACAACTGCAACTGACCTTGCGCTAAAAGTTACGCAGCTACTTCGTGAAAAGAAAGTAGTAGGTAAGTTTGTTGAATTCTTCGGTCCTGGTCTATCTAGCATGCCGCTTGCAGACCGTGCGACGATTTCAAACATGGCTCCTGAACAAGGGTCGACATGTAGCTTTTTCCCTGTAGACGAAGAAGCTCTTGAGTATATGCGCTTAACTGGACGCTCAGAAGAGCACATCAACCTTGTGCGTGAGTACTGTAAAGCAAATGGTCTCTACTATACGCCAGAATCAGAGGATCCTGAGTTCTCTAGCGTCGTAGAACTTGATCTTTCAACAGTTGAGCCAAGTTTAGCTGGACCTAAACGTCCACAAGATTTGATCCCTCTTTCTAGCATGAAAGAAGAGTTCAATAAAGCGCTTGTTGCTCCTCAAGGTAACCAGGGGCTAGGCATGGATAAGGATGAAATCAAGAAAGAAACAACTGTAAAGTTCCATGATGGAAAAGAGGTAACGATGAAAACAGGTGCGGTTGCAATCGCTGCGATCACAAGCTGTACGAACACATCGAACCCATCTGTAATGCTTGGTGCTGCACTTCTTGCGAAGAAAGCAGTCGAAAAAGGACTTCAAGTACCTGAATATGTTAAAACAAGTCTTGCTCCAGGATCTAAAGTCGTAACCGATTACCTCGAGAAGTCTGGACTAATGCCATATCTTAAAGATCTTGGATTCCACCTTGTAGGTTATGGTTGTACAACATGTATCGGTAACTCAGGTCCACTTAAAGAAGAAATCGAAGACGCGGTAGCAAAGAGCGATCTAACAGTAACATCTGTTCTTTCTGGTAACCGTAACTTTGAAGGTCGTATTCATCCATTAGTAAAAGCAAACTATCTTGCTTCACCACCACTAGTCGTTGCTTACGCACTAGCAGGAAGTGTAAACTTTGACCTTCACAATGAATCATTCGGTAAAGACAAAGATGGCAATGACGTGTATTTGAAAGACCTCTGGCCATCTCCTGAAGAAGTAAAAGAAGCCGTAGCAGAAACGGTTACTCCTGAAATGTTTAAGCGTCAATACAAAACTGTTTTTGAAGAAAACGAGCGTTGGAACCAGTTGAGCACGAGTGAAGGCGATCTTTACAACTGGGATGAAGAGTCAACTTATATTCAAAACCCTCCTTTCTTCGAAAACCTTTCAAAAGATCCAGAAGCGATTCATGAGCTCAAAAACATGAGAGCCATCGCGAAGTTTGGCGATTCAGTAACGACGGACCACATTTCTCCAGCAGGTGCCATCGCGAAGGATATGCCAGCAGGTCAATATCTTCAAGACAAAGGTGTTCGTCCGATCGACTTTAACTCCTATGGTTCTCGCCGAGGAAACCATGAAGTCATGATGAGAGGAACGTTCGGAAACATTCGTATTCGTAACCAAATCGCACCGGACACTGAGGGTGGCTGGACGACGTATTGGAAAACAGAAGATGTTATGCCAATCTACGATGCAGCGATGAAGTATAAAGAAGACGGAACTGACCTGATTGTTCTTGCAGGTAAAGATTACGGTATGGGAAGCTCGCGTGACTGGGCAGCAAAAGGAACTAACCTTCTTGGTATTAAAACAGTCATCGCAGAGAGCTACGAAAGAATCCACAGAAGTAACCTCGTATTGATGGGTGTATTACCACTTCAATTCAAAGAGGGAGATTCTGCTGACTCTCTTGGCCTAACTGGGAAAGAAACATTCGCAGTAGAAATTACTGAAAATGTTAAACCTCGTGAAGAAATTAAAGTAACGGCTATTTCTCCAGAAGGTGATGAGAAGACGTTTAATGTAGTCGCTCGTTTCGATAGCGAAGTAGAGATCGATTACTATCGTCACGGTGGAATTCTACAAATGGTTCTTCGTGACAAGTTACAAGCAAATTAATAAAAGTTCTAGACCGTCGAGTAAAACTCGACGGTCTTTTTTGTATCATTTCACAAAAAAATTGCGTTTTTTGTATTAAATATTCTGAATTCGGGAATACTTGCAATAAAGCGACGCGTTACGAAAGGAGAACATGATGAGAAAAACACAAAAGATTACTTTCAAAGAACTGGTCTCTCAGTATAAGCAGGAACTCATGAACGACAAAGAAGCAATCGAGCGTATTGAAGACAAGTTTGAAAAGAAACACGCAAAAAATTAACACGAAAACCTGATAATTCTCCTCTTATTGCACAGTATAACTGTAAAGGAGGAGATCTTTATGAGTAATCCAAAGCGATTTCCGAAATCTTTTGCTCCTAACCATTTATCTTCCCTTCATCCAGAAGCAGAAGGAAACAAAGGGAAGCAGATGCAAACAAAAGGGAATCCAAAGCCAGACTATGCTCCCCCTAAAGGGAAATAATGCTTGCTAGACCAGAAGGAGTGATCTTTCTGGTTTATTTCATTTATAACAATTTATAACAAAGTTTGTAAAAACGTCTTAAAGGTAATAAGAAAAGCGAATGATTACAATAGATATGTTTTTCGGGGGGATCTTTATGACGATTACAGCAAGAATAGAACCAATTTCAAATTTCAGTTCCAAAGAGGCACCAGAAACTGGACTCCTAATCAAGGAGTTAGAAATAAAGATGCAACAGATGGGTTACCTAGTTCCTTACCGTGAAGAGTTAAATTGGGAGAAGGCGATCGCCAGCCTAGAACTAGGGGAAAGTAAAACGTTGCATAGCTTAAAAAAAGCAGCAGCGAAGAATGACCGTGTGTTATTAACGTATGCGAAGCTTTTTAAAGGTACAATTTTTCAAAATCTAATTCTTCATCCAAACCATACAGGCATTTATCTTCCTTTTCGATTTGAAGAACCGTTCACACTCCAAATCGAAGGACAAAAAATTTGGGTAGGATCATCGATAAGGCTGCTTGAAGAATTGTCATGGTTACAAATTAGTTTTGATCAAGGAAAATACGATGAGAACGTAAAGGAATATTGGCGAAACTTCATCGACATCACTCAGAAAAGTATCGACTTTATGAGCCCTATTATCTTTGAAGAAGCCGTTTAGACGATTTTTTCCAATAAAAAAAGGGTAAAGGGTCCGTAAGGTGGGTGATGATCATGGAAAGAAAAGATTTACTAGGCAGTGAAATCTTTAAAATGTTTGAAGCTTCAGGTCCTCCGTATGGTTGTGGAACAGCCGCACTGACTGGAGGATTTGCCTCAAGACTAGCGGTCATGACGTTAACGATCTCAGGAATCGAGCATGACCTTGAAGATGTACCTAGAACATACTTCTTACTTTGTGATGAAGATGATGTGCAATTCGAAGAGTTCTTAGAGAATGGCAGTGCTAAAACGTTAAACGATGTACCGATGAGGCTTTTAGAATGTACGTATCGTCTTATGCTTGAACTCTCACAGTATGAGAAAGACATAAAAAAGAACGTAGTCGTTGACTACCGAATGGCGATGCGATTGTTAAGGCAAGTATTTGAGGCAGCGGAAAACATTTTGCTTTCAAACGGATGCAGTGCAGAAATGCGGAAAGACATGCTTGCTTACGAAAATGCCCTCTATGGAACCCTTTCAAAAAGCTTGCAAAACTAAAGGATAAAAGGATAGGACCACCCTTTCTCACACATACTAGTAGGGCAACTGAGTTGCAGGACTGTATGAATAGGGAGGGCAACATAATGAAAGCAAAACCTGATGATAGACGAGATAATGCTGAAAAGTTGAAGAGAATGGTACAGGATACGATCGAAAACATCCATGATGCTGAAGCATCGATTGAATTTACGGATAGCGATCAACAAAAACAGCAAATTCAAGCCAAAAACGAACGTCGTGCGGATAGCATCGATGCGATGAGAGAAGAAATTAAAGACGAGGAACATAAATAATCGGTAACCGATTGGAGCTGAATGGCGATTTCCATTCGGCTTTTTTCATTACGTAACGTGCAATTATGATAAACTAGAGATGGTTAGCTATAAGTAAGGAGGATATCCAGTGTTTATATCAACTACACCAATCACTGTCCGATATGCTGAAACGGATCAGATGGGCGTTGTTTATCATGCCAACTATTTGATCTGGTTTGAGCTCGGACGAACCACTCTAATAAATGACCTCGGATTTAAATACGCTGATATGGAAGAAGAAGGGATCTTATCACCTGTCGTTGACATTGAAGCGAGCTATAAACGCCCTGTGCGTTACGGAGACGAAGTACGAGTCAAGACCTGGGTTGAACACTATGACGGAATTAGAGTCGTTTATGGGTATGAAGTGACGAAAGAAGACGATACGATTTGTGTGACAGGAAAATCGGTACATACTTGTGTGAAGAAGGAATCTTTTCGACCGATCTCGATCAAGAAACGTTTTCCGAAGTGGCATGAAGAGTATGAAAAAGTGAAAAAACCGTTGAGTAAGGAATTATAAAACGATGGCATTTGGACTTTCAAAAGAAGAATTAAAAGAATGGAAACGAAACGTTGCGAATGGAGAAGTTGCGTTTCTAACTCATTATTGGTATGACCCTCGATTTCCTCAATACAAAACTGTTACAAAGGCTGGCTGTAGAGATGTAGCTAAGTTAGTGGAGTGGGGGAAGAAGTACAATTTTAAAGGCGAATGGATCCATGATCGAGAAGGGTATCCGCATTTTGACTTATTAGGGAATGAGCAAGTGAGAGTGCTTAAGAGCGAAGGACTCATCAGCCATCTAGAAAGGTTTAAGCTGATTTGAAAACGCGAAAGCTTCATTGCTTTCGCGTTTTTTTGATCACTGCTTCCCATGTTGAAAAACGATTTCGTCTTTTTTTCTGCTGTATTTAACAGTGAAGTCAAGTTCTTCGAAAAACCAAATGTCTTTTTCTTCAACGAAAAACGTAATGCCTTCTTCTTCGGTCGATAAAGCTGGTTCAGTTGGGGCCTCAACAGTCATTCCGAGTGAGAAACCATCTTGAACGGTGCTGCATCCTCCTACGCGTACAAAAAAGCGGAGCGAATCACCTTTTTCTAATGCCATTTCACGCTTGAACCAGTTCAATGCTGGCTGGGTAATCGTTATCATCATAATTATTCCTCCTGACACTACACTACGTTACATATCTATTATAAAGATGTAATGTTATCTTGCAAAGGAATGCATCTGTTAGAATTAGTAGTTATAAGAAGATATAATAAGGGTATAGAAGGTATTGAACTGAGGAGGGCTTTAACTTGAGTAAGAAAAATATTTGGCTGATCGTTTTCCTCACCTTCGCCGGTGTCATCCTATTGAGTATCAAGCCAATCATGGAGCATAGGAGTCAGCGGCTGAATGAACTAAAACAAGCAGCTTCGATGATGGTTGTGAATGAAGTACCGAATGAAACCGTCATCTCTTCTATCGCTGAAAGAAACGAATTAGAAGAGGAAGAGGAAGCTGATTCACAAGAAAAAACGAAGGCTGCCCAAAACGAAAACGAACCTGAAGAGATAGAAGATGCTGATATAAGAATGGTTGGACTAGGGGATTCCCTTACAAAAGGAAGCGGTGATTCCACTGGTCAAGGCTATATCGGGCGTCTTTCGACGAATATAGAGAGTGACACGGATACACGCGTTTCAGTCCAAAATTACGCAGTACATGGTAGACGAACACCAAAATTATACAAAATTCTTTTCGAAGAAGAAGTTGAGAATGCAGTGAGCGACGCTGATGTTATTTTGATGAGTATTGGCGGGAACGATTTGATGAAAGTCGTGAGAGAACATTTCTTAGACTTACAGATGGCAGATTTTCAAAGAGAGCAGTCTTCCTATGTCGATCGTCTTGATAAGATCATGAATCGCATTCGTTCTTTGAATAGCGATGCACCGATTATTTTCATCGGACTTTATAACCCTTTATTAGAGAGTTTCCAATCAATAACTGAGATCGATCAAATCGTTCAAAGGTGGAATGGCATAACACAGACCACTGTAGAAAAAGATGAGAACACAACGTTTGTGCCTGTTTATGAACTTTTCAATTCAGTTGATGAAAATCTGTTCTTTGAGGATCAGTTCCATCCAAACGACGATGGCTATGAATTGATGGCACGACAAATTCAATATCACTTAAATCAAAGTGACATCATGGATGATATCCCGATCGAATGAAGAGCACCTATAAGATATGAACAAAGGCAGTGGTTAACTTGGATAAACAATATGAAGAAGAATATAATCGATTAGCTGAGCGTTATTGTGTTGAGCCATTCATCACACCTAAATCTAGGTTGATTTTCATTCTAGAATCACCTCATGTTGCGGAGGTTAAGAATGGGGTTCCTGTAGCTGGAGCTTCAGGTGCTACGATGGCAAAAAAGCTATTCGGTCAGGAATACAACAAGCCGCTAGGATTATTGTTAAAAAAGCATGAAGAGGATGACGTCGATCGGCCTTCACTAGATACGATCGGATTGTTGAACGTATGCAACATCCCGATGCAGAAGCGTCCCTATCATCAAAATGACATCGAATCTGCTGCGGATTTATTAGAACGATTAGAAACAATTCGAAAATATAACCATAAGGATACTTTTAAAGAAGAAGAGCTCAATATCGTTCAATCGTTCATACTTCATAAGTTTAGGGAGCGTCTTGCTGCTTTATTAGATAAAGAAGTGACATTAGTACCGTGCGGGAGATTCGCGCAAAAGTTCTTCCGTCTCGCAAACGTTTCTAGCGAAAATTGGACGGTTATCGAAGATGTACCACATCCATCTTATAATTCATGGAGTCGAGAGCGCTATCAAGAGCCTGTTTCACAGGTGATCGAAGCATTAAATCGTCATAAAGTATAAGTAAGTTTATTGAAATGATCCAAAAGCCTTATCCTAAGAAGGATAAGGCTTTTTAGTTATGTCCAAGCATAGAATAGGACAAACGCATAATTTTTCCCAAACCTGTAATATAAGTGTAACAAAGGGGGGTGAAGTGATGAAAAGATGGTCATTAATGCTACTCGTTTCCATCGTTTTATTAGGTGGCTATGCGATTGCTCCAGTAGAATCGAATGAAATGGCTCAAGGGGTTATGGTTCAACTCGATGAAGACGATCTACCATACTGTCACTAATTAATGAAAAGGGGTCTTTCACGTGTGTGCAAAAATGAAATACGATCGTAGAAAAATGAATAGTCCATAGCCTCATACGAAAGGAGGTAGCATGATGGAAGAGCTAATGTTATTCATCACTGCTGGTTTATTCTTTGTATCATTGTTTAACTTTATTGTGATTTTAATAGAAAAAACGAAGCATAAATAGGGTTAGCACCCAATCTTTTTAACAAACGTCTCGACGTGTTCTTTATAGGGTGTATTTTCTTCTAATTGAAAAATGGTGGATGAGGTGGACAAGTATGTTTGTGCAAGATCCTTGTTCCCAAGAAGGTGATGTAGCTTTCCACATTGAAAGGTGAGCTCACCAAATAAATAAAACCGCTGTTTCTCTCGACAAATTTGCACGCCATCTTTCGCAATTGAGAGCGATTTTTCGTAATCACCGGTAGAGGAAAGAGCTTTAGAATAATTATAGTATAGTCTGATCTCAATCGTCTCATCGTTGATGATAGGGTAAAAGCGAACATGATAGAATGCTTTCTTATACAAAGGAAGCGCTTGATCCCATTCTTTTTCTTCACAGTGTAAAATCGCCATACTGATTAATATTTCTATTTCTCTCTCAGAAAAATTTTTCGAGGTGGTTGCAGTTAATAGAAGGGCGTCCTTAAGTAACTGGAATGAACTGTGAGGATCATGCTCGATATAATAGTGGCAGATCGCCTTATGCCACAACAAAAACTGACGATTTTTAATCGTAGAAAAGAGAGGGTTGTTTTGTTCATCAGAGAGGATTTCAGCGACGGTATGATACTCACGGTTCTTAATGTGTCGCCTTACCTGACGACATACTTCGTTCACATAATCCAGGCGAGGCGTTTCTATCATATTAAAAAAGTAGTTGATGTCTACTCCTAGTCTAGATGCTAGGTGATAGAGAAGTTCTGCTGACGGTGAAACGTCACTGTTTTCAATCTGACTGATCAATGCTTGAGTACAGATGCCATCTGCTAAATCAGCCTGCGATAGCCCAAGGTACATTCGAAGTTCACGTAAGGAAGTTCCGAGTGTATCCTGTCGCATCTGCTATCCCCCTTTTAGTTTGATTATATCACAAGGAAATATTATCCATACATAATCTTTTTGTTTTGATTACCATAACAACATTATGTTAATTAAATAGTTGCAGGAAGTTCGCCCGATATCTAGAAGAAATTCATGTGACACAATTTTTACAAGGGGTGGGCTTTGGTGAATTATTTACCTTCATTCGAATTGACAGATCAAGTAGTAGTAGTAACAGGAGGAGGAAAAGGGATTGGAAGAGCCGTTGCGATCGGTGCGGCTGAAGCAGGTGCAGATGTTGCAATCCTTGCTAGAACTTCTTCTGATATTCAAGAAACGGCAGGTTTGATCAGAGATAAGGGGAGAAAGGCTTATCCGATTCAAACAGATATAACGAGCAAACAAGAAATTGAAGAAGCGGTGTCGCAGATTTATCAAGAAGCTGGGAAGATCAATGTATTGATTAATAACGCTGGCATGAATATCCGATCGAAAGCTTCAGACGTAACGGAAAATGAATGGAATAAGATTTTCCAAACGAACCTTCAGGGGGCGTTTTTTATGTCGCAAGCATGCGCAGCCATCATGAGGGAACATGGGGGAGGTAAGATAATCAATGTTTCCTCAGTTGCAGGACATGTAGCTCTTCGTACGGGTGTTGTGTATGCTGCAACGAAAGCGGGCATGATACAAATGACGAAGAATTTAGCGCTAGAGTGGGCAGAAGATCGTATTTCAGTAAATGCGATCGGTCCTTGGTATTTCAGAACACCACTAACGGATCAATTGCTTGAGAATAAGGAATATCTTGAAGATATCTTATCAAGAACACCGATGAATAGAGTAGGAGAATTGAAGGATCTTGTCGGAGCTGCCGTGTTTTTGTCCTCTGAAGCGTCGGACTATATGACGGGGCAAACACTATTTGTAGATGGCGGCATGACGATCTATGGATTTTGATCTATATGAAGTCAATATAAAAAACCGTTACAGAGTAACGGTTTTTTATATTAGTCAGCTACTTCTGCAGAGATGCTTGGAGCTGTAAGTCCAGCGTCTTCGTAAACTGTTGCTAACTTTTCTTCAGCTGAAGCGAATAGGTTATCTGATTCTTCATAAACATAACCAGCTTCATCAGATAGGTTTGATGCTTTTGTTTCATATGCTTTTGCAAGATCTTCTAGAGCGGCTTCAAGGTCACTCTTGTGAGCTTCAAGTTCAGCTGGAATTTCCATGCCACGAATATCTTCAGCGATCGTGTTTGCAGCAGTTTTTGCTTCTTCTTTCATCGTTGCAAGCTCTTCATCAGATGGCTTTTCTTCTTGCGCTTTAGCAGCTTCAAAAGCGGCGATCGGTGCATCTTTTTCATTGATCATACCTGTAAGGTTCATTTGGAAATCAAGTAATGCACCTTTAACATCAGTTTGATCACCATTTTCTTCAGAGCTAGCTTGCTCGTTGTTCTGGCCGTTATTCTCAGAAGCATTTTCGTTAGCGCCATTACCATTGCTACAAGCTGCTGCGAATACTAGAACCAGAAGCATAGTTAGAGATAAAACCTTTTTCATCCGTGTAACCTCCTGAAATGTTAGAATGTTCTCTACAGATACAAATACTAGTCTAATAGCCACAATTTGTAAATAGATAATTTGTATTAAAATTAAAAAGTGTGTTTATACTTTCGACACAAAGAATATGTTAAGGTGAAATGGTATATATGTTAGACGGGAGTGGATTAACATGATTCTATTAAATGATGAAATAATATCAAAAGAAAACGCTTCTATTAATATAGAAGATAGAGGATATCAATTCGGTGACGGTGTCTATGAAGTGATACGAATCTATGATGGCTGCTTCTTTGAATTAGAAGGTCATTTTGAGCGATTAGTAAGAAGTGCCAAGGAAATTCATATTGATCTGCCTTTCGACCAAGCAACGTTCACTAAGAAAGTGAATGAGCTAGTCGAACGGAATAACGTTTCGAATGGACACCTCTATATGCAAGTTTCTCGAGGCGTCGCACCTCGTAATCATCCATTCCCTTCAAAAGCTGAACCTGTGGTAGTGGCATATACCAAAGAATATGAAAGTAATGAAACACCTCCACCTGGGAAGGCCATGTTCACAGAAGATATTAGATGGCTGCGCTGTGATATTAAAAGCTTAAACTTGCTAGGGAATGTACTAGCAAAAGAAGAGTCCAAAAAACAAGGGTTTGATGAGGCGATCTTCCATAGAGGAGAAATCGTGACAGAGGGAAGTTCTACGAATGTATTCATGGTGAAGGATAGCGTTCTTTACACGCACCCTGCTAATCAATTCATCCTTGATGGCATTACGAGAAGAGCAATCTTACGTGCTGCAGAGGATTCTGGGATCACCACTGTTGAAAAAGCGTTCAGTAAGTCACAACTACTTGAAAGCGATGAAGTTTTTATCTCGAGTACAACACAGGAAGTTAGACCTATTATCGAAGTGAGTGGTAATCAAATCGGATCAGGAACCATGGGGGATGTAACCGCTCTCCTGCAAAAGGAATTCAAAAAACGACTTCCGAAAGCCGATTCATAAATGTAAAATATTTTTTTCTCGCAGTTGAATTTTTAATGCGATAGTGGTACTGTTAATTAGCGCTATATGTGAATGAAGAATTGCTTGTTTAGAGCATTTTCCAACATAAGGAAAATGCTCTTTTTAAAAATGATGTGGAGAGCATTCTCCAGTTTATAGCATTTAAATGTAAAAAGGAGTTTTTATACGTTGAAAAAATTTCAAGACCTTGGATTAAGTAATACAATACTCGAAGCTTTAAATCAGATGGGCTTCGAAGAAACGACACCAATTCAAGCTGGTACGATTCCTCTAGGACTACAGAATAAAGATGTAATCGGACAGGCTCAAACGGGTACGGGTAAAACTGCAGCGTTTGGTATTCCGATGATCGAGAAAATCGATACATCTCTATCACATGTACAGGGAATCGTGCTTGCACCTACTCGTGAGCTTGCTGTACAGGTAGCTGAAGAATTGAATCGTATCGGCCAAGCAAAGGGTGTACGTGCGCTTCCGATCTACGGTGGTCAGAGTATCGGTCATCAGATCAAAGCCCTTAAAAAGCGCCCTCAACTCGTTGTAGCAACACCAGGACGCCTAATCGATCATATGGAACGTAAGACGATCCGTCTTCAAGAAGTTTCCTTCGTTGTCCTTGACGAAGCAGATGAAATGCTTAACATGGGCTTCATCGAAGATATCGAAAAAATTCTTAAAGGTGTTCCTGAACAGCGTCAAACGCTTCTATTCTCAGCGACGATGCCTAAGCGTATCGCGATCCTTGCAGAGAAGTTCATGACGAACCCTGAGACGGTTAGAACGAAATCAAAGGAAATGACTGTTCCTCAAATCGATCAGCATTACTACGATGTACGTGAACCGAAGAAATTCGATCTACTTTGTCGTCTTCTTGATATTCAGGCTCCTGAGCTAGCAATCGTTTTCGGTAGAACGAAAAAACGTGTTGATGAAGTAGCGGAAGGCCTTAAGAAACGTGGCTATATGGCAGAAGGCATCCATGGTGATCTTCCTCAAGGCAAACGTGACCAGGTGATCAAACAGTTTAAAGACGGTACCATCGATATCATGGTAGCAACAGACGTGGCTGCTCGTGGTCTTGATATCAGCGGAGTTACACACGTTTATAACTTCGATATTCCTCAAGACCCAGAAAGCTATGTTCACCGTATCGGTAGAACAGGACGTGCTGGTAAGTCCGGTCTAGCTTCAACATTTATCACGCATCGTGAATACGATCACCTTAAGACGATCGAAAAGATCACGAAGCGTTCGATGCAAAAGCGTTCGATTCCAAGCTTTGCTGAAGCGATGGAAGGGCAGCAGCAGTCTGCTATCCAACAGCTTCAAAGCACGATCGAAGAACAAGATCACAGTGGATATCGTTCTTCAGCTGAGCAGCTTCTAGACGATCACGATCCAGTAACGCTCGTATCTGCAGCTCTTAAGCTTCTAACTAGAGAACCAGATACAACGCCAGTTAAAATTACAGACATCGCACCTCTACGTGCGAAGAAAAGCCATGGCCGAGGTGGTGGTGGCGGCCGCGACCGTCGTAACCGCAACGACCGCGGTGGACGTAAAGGAAACTACCGTCAAGACCGTAGTTCAGGTGCAAAGCGCCGTAAGTTTAACGACAAAAAGAAAAATTCTTAATTATCATAGCCGGGGCCTTTCCCGGCTTTTTTTCATATATAAATACTGGGAAAAACCATTTGAAAACGTTATCCTTATAGAGACACTACTTTGAAAGGCAGCGGAACGATATGAAAAACAGTCAGCAGACAGTACAACTAAAAAATACAGAATTACTGATAAAGAGGCTAGCACTAATCAAAAACGAGTTGGATTCTAAAGAAGTTTCTAAAATCGAACAGCTAATTGCGAAGCTTGAGAGTAGAGAGCAGCACTTTTTATTTTCTGGTCATTTCTCTGCTGGAAAGTCTACTTTAATCAACTCATTATTCGATCGAGATCTACTACCATCGAGTCCGATACCTGCTAGTGCAAACACAGTAAGGGTGAGAAGTGGAGAAGAGGGTGCAGCCGTAGATTTCTTTAATGGCAAAAGAATGGTGTTTCAAGCACCATACAATATTGACACAGTAAAAAACTACTGTCTGAACGGTGATGAAGTGGCTCAAGTCGAGTTGAGTGCTCCGTCGTCTTTTCTTGAAGAGGACGTCATTCTTATCGATACGCCAGGAATCGATTCAACGGATGAGGCGCACCGATTAGCGACTGAGAATTCAATGTATGTAGCTGATGTTGTGTTTTATGTAATGGATTACAACCATGTTCAATCTGAAGTGAACTATCAATTCATTCGTGAGCTCCATCGTCAGAAAAAGAAAATTATTTTAATCGTCAATCAAATCGATAAACACAAAGAATCAGAGTTATCCTTTAGCGCGTTTAAGAAGTCTGTAGCTTCTTCTTTTCAAGCTTGGGGCATGACGTTAGAGTCCTTCTTCTTCATCTCACTCAGGGACCGTTCTCACCCACATAACCAGTTTGAGCAACTGAAGGTGTATATTGAAGGACTTGCAAAAAAATCAAAAGAAGACAAGGTTCTGAGCGTATACGAGTCTGCCCAATCATTGATTAACGAAGTGACGACGGTTCATCCAGAAGATGATGAAGTGAGCGACGCTGTGTCTGCTATGTCAAAAGCAATCGCATCACAAAAAGAAAGAATTGCTCAAATGCAGGCAACTTTCGATTCTGAGGCAACAAACATTACGAAGGGTGCTATGTTGATGCCTTATGAGGTAAGAGAGGCAGGAAGGGCATACCTCGAATCCATACAGCCGGGCTTCAAAGTTGGATTGATTTTCCGCGATAAAAAAACGGAGCAAGAAAGAGAACAGCGGCACGATGTTTTCGTAGAGAAACTAAAAGAACAGGTCAAGTCTCAATTAGAATGGCATTTTCAACAGTTGCTACTTTCACTAGAAGAAGAGGCAGGAATGGTTCAGAAGAATGAATTAGCTGACTATGCCGTTTCGGTTGATTACGCGATTGTGAAGCATGAAGCTGAAAAAGGTACAGGAGCAACTGGCGAGGCTGTTTTACACTTCACAGAGAATATATCAAACAGGTTGAAGTCTCAGGTCAAAGGACAATCAGAACGAAAAAAAGACGCTCTTATAGAGAAATTAGAGAAAGAATTGCAAAATTTTCAAGAAGAAGAGAAAGAGAAATTCTCTAATGCAGTAGGTAAAGAACGAGCGAAGGAATATTTCAAGTTAGTGAATGAAGCGTCCAAAACGAAAGAAGGATTGGAAGATCTATTAACAGGGAAACGCGATTCAGAAGCTAAAGGAATCGATATGGAAGAGCTTCTTGAGCTTCCTAAAAAAGAGGTAATTTATGTAGAACCTGATCACTCGACTGAATCTATAAAAAGAACGCATGTAGAGAGAAAAAAAACGATTGCCGATACCAGCTCTCATGATGATCTACCGTCTAGAAAAGAAACCGTCACAGCATTGAATAAGGCTGCCGAGATAATCGAAGACGTTCCTGGACTTACTCAAAGTCGTCGTTCACTGCTGTCAAGAGCGGATAAGCTTGAGCACAAATCGTACACGGTTGCTCTCTTTGGGGCGTTTAGCGCTGGTAAATCTTCATTTGCTAATGCGCTGATCGGTGAGAGAGTTCTTCCTTCATCTCCAAATCCTACGACGGCAACTCTAAACAGAGTATGTCCCGTAAGCCCTGACCACGTGCACGAAACAGCTGATGTGTTTTATAAAACTGAGGAAGAACTGCTAAAAGATATTCAGCATTCACTTGCGTTCTTCGGTGAGAAAACTTTCTCGATTGAAGATAGTTTACGCTTAATTGAGAGTGGAAAAATATTCGCAAGAGAATCATCAGATACAAAACCACACGCATTGTTTTTAAGAGCGGTTTTAGAAGGTAAATCACAGCTTGATTATTTAGGAAAACGTCGTACTGTTGCGATAGAAGAGTACAAAGATTTAGTTGTTAACGAATCTAGAGCTTGTTTTATCGCTTCCATCTCCTTATATCATGACAACGCTCTTACTAGAAAAGGAATCACTCTAGTCGATACGCCAGGGGCTGACTCGATCAATGCGAGGCATACAGGGGTTGCTTTTCAATACATCAAGGAAGCAGATGCGATTCTCTATGTTACCTATTATAATCACGCATTTTCAAAGGCTGACAGAGAGTTTCTCATCCAGCTCGGTAGAGTTAAAGACGTTTTTGAAATGGATAAGATGTTCTTCTTGTTGAATGCGGCAGACCTTGCAAAAGATAGTGAGGAACTTTCGATTGTTGAAGAACATGTTGAGGACCAACTTGCTCAATACGGGATACGACAGCCTACGCTATTTCCAGTATCGAGTTTAGTTGCCATGACCGATGAAGCTGGCGTTTCAACACTTCCGGACGTATTGCAAGAAAAGGGCGGTGTGAAACGGTTTGAAGATCGTTTCTATACGTTCATTGAGTCTGATCTATCGAAAATGGCAATCCAGTCGAACTGGAGTGAGCTTAACCGAATGATTGTGATGCTTGAATCATGGTTAACGAATTTTGATAGTAATAGTGTTGAGAAGGAAGAGGATATCGAGCGGTTAAAAACAGCGAAGTCGAATGCGGTCAAGAAGATAAATGAGTATTCTGTTAAGTCTACAGAAAGTAAGATCAAACAAGAAATTGAAGAGCTAATTCATTATATTCCTCAACGTCTTTTTTATCGGTTTGGTGATTTTTACAAGGAAGCATTTAACCCGTCCATGCTTACTAGAAAAGAGGGGTTAGGTAAAGCGATAAACGACCTTATAGGGGACTTAGAAAAAGATTTGATTCAAGAAATGAGAGCAGCTTCACTAAGGATGGACTATTTTATTCAACATGAATTGAAATCAAATCATCGAGAATTATTCAATTTGATCAACAAAGAGTTGCCAGATTTCTTAAGTGAAATGGATAAAATTGAGGAGATGGAAACTCCAGAATTTACAGCTTCTTTAAAAAAATGGATTTCTAGTGAAGAACTAGTGAAGACTGCTCGGTCAGAATATAAAAGTTCAAAGCAGTTCTTTGAACAACAAGGTAGTGCAAACCTGCAAACAAAACTCTCAGCTCTTCTAGAGGAGCCGCTGAAACGATATGTGGAACGTATTAAAGAAAGTTTAGAAAGCAAGGCTCATCGCTTTTATGATCAGCAAGTGATCAATGTAAGAAAAAACATCGAGAAGAGTGTAGATCAGTTTGTAGAGTCTCAAATCGAAATGAAAATGAGCTCTATTGAGAAAAAGCAGCTTGCAAGTAAGATCAACGAACTTAAGTACCTAGCAAAGTAGAGGAGGGAGACAGATGAACAATATTGTATCAGTTGACTGGTTAAAGAAAAACCTCGGTGATGAAGATACTATAGTAGTAGACTGCCAATATGATTTATCTGACAAAGAAAGTGGGTACAACGCATACCTTAATGGACATATCCCTGGTGCTCGTTATGCAGATCTAGAGAAGGATCTATCAGGACCAGTAAAAAAGCATGGCGGTAGGCACCCCCTCCCGAACAGGGACAAGCTACAGGCTGCATTAGAAAAGCTTGGAATCAACGAGAACTCAAACGTAATTGCATATGACAGACAAATGGGCGCTATGGCTTCAAGGTTATGGTGGCTACTTGGCTACGCTGGTCATACGAATCGAGCAGTTCTCGATGGTGGAATTAAAGCATGGGAAGATGCTGGATATGGACTTGAATCGGAAGAAGTAGAAGTGAAGCGTACCGCATACCCTATTACACTTAATGAGGAAATGATCGTTACGATGGAAGAGGTAAGAGACGCAATCAAACGAGGAGAAAAAATCATCGATTCGAGAGCGGAAGAAAGGTATTTAGGACAAAATGAACCGATCGATAATCGAGCTGGTCATATCCCAACTGCGACGAACCTGTTTTGGAAAAACCACTTAAATTCAGATCATACGTGGAAAGACAAAGAGAGTAGGGGAGGGGTAACGAAAGAAAATAATGCCCCGATCATCTACTGTGGCTCAGGTGTAACCGCTTGTGTGAACCTACTGGCCTATCACGATGCAGGAATTGACGCAAAGCTTTATCCCGGCAGTTTTAGTGACTGGATTAGCTATGAAGACAATCCTATCGAACCGTAAAAAAAATGCGAGTCCTGATTCAACAATCAGGACTCGTTTTTTATTTTACAACTTAGAGAGGAATGACTCGAGACGATCCATGCCTTCTTTTAGAATTTCCATATCGTATGCGAACGAAATCCTCACATAGCCTTCACCATATGCTGAAAACGCGCTTCCTGGGACTACAGCAACGTTTCCTTCCTTTGCAAGCTTCATAGCGAAGTCAAAGGAAGACATGCCAAATTGTTCGATCGATGGGAGGATATAAAAAGCGCCATCAGGCTTAACAGGAGAGAGGCCCATGTCTACAAGTCTGTTAAACACATAGTTCATTCGGTTTTCATATTCTGTCCTCATTGGAATGGCATCTGTTGCCCCATGCTCGAGAGCTTCTAATGCAGCATGCTGTGATACGGAAGAAGCACACGAAACGTTGTACTGATGAACCTTTAAAATATGCTTTGCGATATTCGCTGGGGCGAATAGGAAACCGATTCGCCACCCGGTCATTGAGTGTGATTTAGATAATCCGTTGATGACGATTGTCTTATCTCGCATCCCTTCAAATTGTGCGATCGAGGTATGCTTTCCGGAAAATGCTAACTCTGAATAAATTTCATCAGATAAAACAAAGATCTCCTTATCTTTCAGTAACTCGGATAGATCAGCTAATTCTTGCTCAGAAAGAGCTACGCCTGTCGGATTTGAAGGCGAAGGAAGAATGATGCATGTTGTTTTTGGAGTCAAAGATTTTTCAATTAAGTCACGTGTAAGCTTAAAGTCATTCTGTCTTGTATCGATATGAACAGGTGTTGCTCCACAGAGTGTAATGATCGGCTCATACCCTGGGTACACAGGTCCAGGCAATAGAACTTCTGAGCCTTCCGTTAGAATCGTACGTAACGTTATGTCTATAGCTTGGCTCGCTCCTGAAGTTGTAATGATCTCATGATTTGGATCATAAGATAAGCCATATTTTGATTGGACAAAATGTCCAACTGCTTTCCGTAACTCGATCATACCAGCATTGTGTGTATACGTAGTTTTATTGTTATCGATTGCAACTTTCGCAGCATCTTTAATGTGCTCTGGAGTATGAAAGTCTGGCTGACCGATCGTGAGTGAAATCATGTCTTTGTAATCAGCAACCATATTAAAGAATTGTCTTATACCTGATATTTCAATTGATTTTACTTTTGGGTTGAGGAGGTGTTCCATAGTCGCGTCTTCCTTTCAGAGAACAATATAAACATAATTGTAGCATAGTTTTATTGGTATCGTCGAAATGGACTGAATCGATCCTTTTTTCCACAATCCCCTTTTTTCTCACCTGTTGATAAATGGAGGAATCCTTAGTATGATAAGCTTTCTGACACTTATCAACAGGTGAAACCATATACCCTATAGAGGTATTTTTGAAAGTTTAGGGGGTATCATGGTCGGTGAGTAATTACCCACAGAATTCTGTGGATAACCAATTTTCTGACGATAATAAAAAGTCCGCACGCTCGAATGCGTGCGGACTTTAATTTGAAAGAATACGGTCGGTTAGATAAGCTAACAGTGCGATTTGAATGTGAATGCGAAGCTCGTAGGAATAAATGTTGATACCGGTTAATTTCTCAAGCTGTTTGATTCGATAGTTTAATGTGTGGCGATGAACAAAAAGTTTTTCTGCGGTTCGATTGATGACGAGATTGTTTTCAAGAAACGTCTCAAGTGTTTTAAGAAGTTCTGACTGATGTTTTTCATCATAATGGATAATTGGAAGCAAAAGAGGTTCGTAGTACGTTTTGAGGTCTACGCCATTGTCTTTTAGCTGTATAAACATTTGATACGCGCCAAGTTCTTCATACATTACGATTGGATTACCTTTATACTTTGAGAATAAATGAGCGGCATAAGCTTCTTTGAGTGCCTTGTCGAGATCATGAATTCCGACGACGTAGGAGCTGATACCAGAAGAAGAGCTCTGAGTTTGAAATGCATCGATGTCAGTTAAATCTCCTGTGAGTAAAAGTATAAGGTGATCGATTTTCCTTTTTGCAATGCCTTTTGTCTTGGTTATAAGCCGTTCGTGAACGAACTTTTCTAGGTGTTCGAGGTTATTTGAGGAGATGATGACGATTCGATTCTTTCCTTCGAAATCAAATCCTAATTCATTGCTTTTCTTTAGGATGGCTTCTTCACTTTCATAGTTCTTTGTAAGCAATATATCTAAGAAATCAGCTTGAATTTGAACTTTCGTATCATGAATAATTTGTAGTTTTTGAAATTCGATTGCAAAGATCGGGATAGCTTGCTCTAACGCTAGGCGGTCTAAAGGTGAGATGTCACCTTCTTTTTGAATCACCATCTTACCGATGACCCGTCCATCTCCTCTTATATGATACGTCTCCTCTACGTGAATTTTTCTATGAACGAGTGATGAACTTGCTAATAGGTTTTGATCTTTATCATATAAGAACACATTTCCGTTGATAAGCTTCGATAGAGATCGTGAAATGACAGAAAGTCCCACGTTTTTTAAAACGAGTGAAGTTAAATCTTCTTGTATTCGCTGCGTATATGCGAGCATAGAAAGCTGTTTGTTAACGAGCTGTTCGAGGATACTCCTCGTCACAGTTGAAAAGTTCATCGTTCTAGGTATCTCGAGTAAAGGTAGCCCCGTACGATTAGCAGCTTCGATCATACTAGTTGGAATCACATCGAGATAGAAGCCAGTATGAATGGCGAGTGCTGATAGTTTCCTGCTCGCTAGCGTATCGATTAAATCTGAATAAAATCCTTCTGCTTCATGCCAACCATACGCTGTTGTAATTAAAAACTCACCTTCATGTAAGCGTGAAACATCCTCCATCACTTCTACAATCGTGATCCATTTAATGTTATTGTGAAGCCCCTGTTTTCCTGCGATCAATTTTATTTCTTTCATCTCTGGTAATTGAAGCGCTTCATATACTGTGATCGACATGGATGTCCCCCCATTCTCTTATCCAAATCGTACAATAAAGTCAGAATTTTTTGTATAAAAAGTAGATAGAAAATTCCTGTATTTCATCATAGGCTAATAATAAAAAGAAAAAGGGGAAGTGATTTTATGAATAGAACTCATTTAATCAAACCACTTCTCGGATTGGACTATGGGGTCATTTCTCACGGTCAGGGAATTTACTTGTATGACGAAGATGGCAATACGTTTATAGACGGTTCTTCTGGTGCCATAACTGCGAACTTAGGTCATGGCGTTAAGGAAATCAATGAAGCGATGACCAAGCAAGCTGAGAAAGTATCGTTTGTTTACCGTTCACAGTTCACTAGTCGTCCCGCTGAAGAATTAGCCGAAAAATTATGCAACTCAGCACCTGGGGATTTAAATTATATCTTCTTTGTAAATAGTGGTTCTGAAGCGATGGAAACAGCACTGAAAATCGCTGTTCAATTTTGGCAGGAGCAAGGGAGGCCTACAAAGAACAGAGTAATATCAAGATGGATGAGCTACCATGGGATTACGATGGGCGCATTATCGATGTCAGGACATGTGATACGTAGAAGTCGCTTTTCTTCCATGCTAGAACATTACCCATCTCTCTCTCCGCCTTATTGCTATCGATGTACGTTTGAGGGGAAGTGCCCGAACTGCTCGGAACTTTATGCGGCAGAATTTGAACAAACAATTCAGAGACTCGGTGCTGATACGATCGCAGCATTTGTTTGTGAGCCAGTGATCGGCGCAGCCGGAGGAGCCGTTGTGCCACCTGATCACTATTTTAAAGCGATGAAAAAAGTTTGTGATCGCTATGATATTTTATTTATCGCTGATGAAGTAATGACTGGACTTGGGAGAACAGGAAAGATGTATGCGATGGAACACTGGGGCGTTCAACCTGACATCATCGCATTAGGGAAGGGAATGAGTGCCGGATTTACACCTATGGCAGGAACGTTAGTATCAGACCGAATCATCGAAACGATCTATAATGGGTCGAAGATTGTCCTGAGTGGTCATACGTTTAGCGCGAATCCCTTATCATCGGCAGTTTGTCTAGCGGTCTTTGACTATTTAGAACGTAACAACGTCATCAAAAATGTTGAACAACAAGGTGACCATCTTATGAAAGGATTAGTGAAGCTCAAATCCTTTTTTCCAATCATAGGAGATGTAAGAGGAAAGGGTCTACTCACAGGCATAGAACTTGTGAAAGATACGATATCAAAAGAACCGTTCCCACTTGAACATCAAATAACCAATAGGTTGATCAGTCATTGCTACGATGCTGGGTTACTCGTCTACACTGCTGCAGGAGGACTAAACGGATCAGCAGGCGATGCAATTCTCGTTGCACCACCCCTCATCATAAACGAAAAAGAAATAGACTTGGTACTCGATAAACTTTATAAAGGATTCACGAGTTTAATGAAAGAATTGATGGATCAGGGACTATATGAAGCAAGATCGATCAGTTGATAAAGGGGAGGAAGAAAATGAGAAAGAGTAAACTCTGCCATCTAGATGATCTTGACCTTTTGAAAGATGGAATGACGATCATGTGCGGTGGTTTTGGAGGCGTTGGTTCTCCACCAACCTTGATCGATTGGATATTGGATTCTGGCATAAAGGGTATTACGTTGATTTCTAACGATGCAGGGTTTCCCTGGATCGGACCAGGAAAGCTCGTCACTGAGAAGCGTGTGAAAAGGTTGATCGCTTCGCATATAGGTTCGAATCCAGAGGCTGGGAAGCAGATGCATAGCGGAGACCTTGAGGTAACGTTTTACCCTCAAGGAACCCTTGCTGAGAAGATTCGAGCAGGCGGCATGGGACTCGGAGGAATCTTGGTGGACGTTGGACTAGGAACGTCGATCGAAGAAGGAAAAGAGAAAGTTACCGTTAATGGAAGAGAATATATGATTGAACCTGCATTACAAGCAGATTTAGCGATAATTTCGTGTAAAAAAGCCGATGGGTATGGGAACCTCATTTATGATCAAAGTGCGAGAAATACCAACCCCCTCGTCGCTTCAGCAGGGAATATTACGATAGCAGAAGCTGATGAAGTTGTGGATATTGGGCAGCTGCATCCTGAAGAGATCATCACACAGGGTGTTTTCGTTGATCATGTCGTACAAAGTAAGGGGGTTGATTGGAAATGGGTATGGGAGCTGAAACAAGAAAGTTGATCGCTAAACGAGCAGCAGAGGAGATTGAGTTCGGGATGATGGTTAACCTTGGAATCGGTATTCCTACTCTCGTAGCTGATTATATTCCGGATTCTTTAGGGGTCATGCTACACACGGAGAACGGAATATTAGGAATGGGAGGAAGTCCTGAACGAGGACATGAAGATGGAAATCTTTCTAATGCGGGAGGCTATCCCGTATCGATCATCAAAGGAGCTTCTTTTTTCGATAGCGCTGAAGCGTTTGGGATGGTTCGAAGGGGCCATCTCGATATTACGATTCTTGGCGCATTAGAAGTAAGTGGTAAAGGTGATATTGCAAACTGGATCGTCCCAGGAAAGCGGGTGCCAGGTATGGGAGGAGCGATCGACCTCGCTCAAAAAGCAAAAAAGGTGATCGTTCTGATGAGTCATACCACAAAGGATGGCAAGCCCAAAATACTTACAACCTGTTCGCTTCCTCTTACTGTAAAGGAAGGAGCAAACATGATCATAACAGAGAGGGCTGTACTTAAGATCGAGAGTGGTGGTCTGAAGCTGATTGAAATTATGCCAGGATACACCGTTGAAGACGTCCTTAATTCAACTGAAGCGGAAATTGAAATCGAGCTCGTCAGGAGGAATTAAAGCATGGAAAAAAACGTAAAGGAATGGATGGAGAGAAACAAAGAATATGGAATAGAACTCTTACAAAAGCTCGTTACATGTGACAGTGTGCAAGGGAACGAAGCGTATGTACAAGATATCGTTGAAGCAGAACTTAAGCAGTTAGAGTTACAAGTCGATCGGTTTGTTCCGGGTGAGGAAACGACATCTCACCCTTTCTTTTGTGCCAACCGTACTGACTTCTCAGATAGCCCGAACGTCGTAGGTGTAAGAAGAGGTACGGGTGGAGGACGTTCACTGATATTAAATGGTCACGTTGATGTTGTGCCCCCTGGTAAGAGAGAGGACTGGACTAGTGATCCATACAGTGGTGAGGTAAAAGACGGAAAGCTTTATGGAAGAGGTTCGACAGACATGAAGGGCGGCAATACCTCTATGTTACTCGCTCTTAAATGCTTGAAAGAACTAGGTATTTCTCTAAAAGGAGACCTGATCTTTGAAAGCGTCGTAGAAGAGGAAAGCGGTGGGACAGGTACGCTTTCAACCATTCAGAGAAATTATAAAGCAGACGCTGCACTCATTCCTGAACCGACTAACTTGAAAGTGTTTCCGAAGCAACAGGGTTCCATGTGGTTTCGATTACGGATCAACGGTCAATCTGCTCACGGGGGAACACGGTATGAGGGAGTTTCAGCGTTAGAGAAGAGTTTGATTGTAATCAACGCGATTCAAGCTCTCGAAAGAAATCGCAACCAAAAGATAAACGACCCACTATATAAAGAAATTCCGATTCCAGTTCCGATTAATTTAGGAACAATAAAAGGAGGCGACTGGCCGTCTTCTGTTCCTGATCAAATTACGATCGAAGGCAGGATGGGTGTTATTCCAGGGGAGACTTTAGAGGATGCCAAGGAAGAGATGGCGAGCGCGCTTAACGCGATTGATGATGAATGGTTAAAGAAGCATCCCGTCGAACTCGAGTGGTTTGGAGCTAGGTGGCTCCCAGGAGAAGTACCTGTCGAACATCCATTGCTAGCTATCTTACAGCGTAATTATAAGAAGAGCGCTGGTGAAGAAATACAAATCGAAGCATCTCCTTGGGGGACTGATGGAGGCCTACTTACTGAATTGGCAGATACCCCTTCCTTAATCTTTGGTCCTGGAGAAACAGCTCTTGCTCATTATTCGAATGAATATGTAGACATTGATAAAATGATGCTCGTTGCAGAAATTTACGTTCATACCATTATTGAATGGTGTGGCCAAGCATAAGAAAATATAGTTAGCAATTCTTTCAGTTTAACTGGTGAAGATGATTAGCGTAAGCATCTAATAATTAGAACACGTCATTAGACATTTTTTTAAGCTTGATAAGAACGGGAAACCGTTCTTATTCTTTTTATCGTGGAGGATTTCGGTAAGAAAAAAGCGAAAAAAACAAAAAGGAAATAAAGGTGGGGGAAGGTATGGGAGAGCATAGAGAATTAGCGATGGACCAGCACTATAAAGGGACTGACTATGCATTTCATTGTAATCACGATCTTTTTAATGAACGTATTAGAATTGAACACTACTCAGGAAATGTAAAGCATGTGATCGCTCATGTGCTTCGTCTTTTTACAGACGATTACTCCAAATGTATCGTCAAAGTGAAAGAAGGAGACTTTTCAACATTTATCAGCATGGGTTTTTCATACGAAGGAACAATCAATCGCTACTTTTCTGGTGTCGATATGCATGTGATGACGAAGTATAAACAAAGCTGGCGCCGTAATGCGAAGCGCTGGGAAGAAGAAGAAAAAATTATCGATGGAGTTTTTGCGAAAACACCTTCACCTCTCTCTGAAAAACCAAACATGAGGCGAGCGTCTGAGAAAGATGCAGAAAAGCTATCAACCTTGTATAAAAAGGTATTCGACGTATACCCAACTCCGATGGACCAACCGGAGTATATACGAAAAGTAATGAAGGAAGGCACGATCTTTTATTTGGTTGAAGATGATAAAAAAATTACGAGTGCCGCATCTGCAGAAGTAAACAGAACGTTCCAGAATGCCGAGATTACAGATTGTGCAACGTTACCTGATAGTCGAAAAGGTGGTACGATGAGACATCTGATTCACGCTCTTGAATCCACCCTATTAGAGGAAGAAATCTACTACGCCTACTCGATCGCGAGGAGCTTATCGTTTGGGATGAACGCAGTCTTTTGCCAACTTGGATATGAATACGGTGGAAGGCTCACTAATAATGTGAAAATTTATTCCGATTGGGAAGATATGAATCTATGGAGTAAATCTCTTGGTGTTAGTGCCGAATAATTGGCGATGCAGACGGAAAATGGGCGGGAGGGTAGCTTATGGTCAAACAAAGCGCCATGACGGATGGGATGTTTCAAGCAATATTAGAAAGCATCGATGAAGGAATCCATGCTGTTAATAGTGAGGGTTTGACGATCTATTATAACGAAATCGCCGCGAAGCATGATGGATTGAATGTCGAAGATGTCTTAGGAAAACACTATCTTGAAGCATTCCCTTCACTTTCTAAAGAAACGAGCACACTTTCATATGTTCTTTCAACAAAGAAGCCGATCTTTAATAAAGATCAAACATATAGAAATGTAAGAGGAAGTCTTGTTTCTACCATAAATACCACTCTTCCGATCATCGTGAACGATGAGCTAGTAGGTGCTGTTGAAATTGCGCGGGATATCAGTAGAATAAAGAAACTTTCTGATAAAGTGATGGAACTCCAAGCTAAGTTGACGAACAATACTTCAAAGGAATTCGATAATGGCACGTCATACACGTTTACAGACATCATCACATCAGATGAAACGTTTCTGAAAGTGAAGAAATGGGCACGGATGGCCGCGCAACAAGTATCGCCTGTTCTCGTGTATGGGGAAACAGGGACAGGTAAAGAGCTAATTATTCAATCGATCCATAATGCTTCAGGAAGAAAAGGAGCATTTATCGCTCAAAATTGTGCAGCGTTGCCTTCAAGCATTCTAGAATCTATTTTGTTCGGTACATCTAAAGGGACGTTTACAGGTGCTGAAGAACGACCTGGTTTGTTTGAGTTAGCTGATAAAGGAACGTTGTTTCTCGATGAGATCAATTCGATGCCAGTAGAAATACAAGCAAAATTGCTACGTGTTCTTGAAGATGGTGTTATTAGGAGAGTGGGAGCAGTCAAAACACGTCGTGTCGATGTTCGGATCATCGCAGCGTTAAATGAAGAGCCTGAATTAGCACTAAAAGAAAAAAGGTTACGAGAAGACTTGTTTTACAGATTGAATGTCGTGTATTTGAAGATTCCGCCTTTGAGAGAAAGGCGTGGGGATATACCTGACCTAATCCATCATTTCATCCAAAAGTATAATACTGTATTAAACAAAAATGTTCAAAGCATTGAGAAAGCTGCTTTATCGCTACTGTGTGATCGGAAGTGGCAAGGTAACGTTCGAGAGCTTGAGCATGTTATCCAATCAGCGATGAACTTCTCAGAGACCGACAAATTGTTAATAGAGGATTTCCCTGCTATACAAATAAGCGAGACTCCAATGCAGTCGTCTGGATCACTTCGCGACGTGCTACGCCATACAGAAGTTCGGTTAATCGAGAAGGCTATGGAAAGCGCAGGAGGAAACATTCAGAAAGCAGCCAAGCAGCTTCAGATTCCTAGGCAAACATTGCAATACAAACTCTCGAAATACGAAGGTGCCGAAAATTGAGCATAAATTATTTATGCGAAAGAAAAGGTCAGTAATAAATGTATACTTAAAAGAGTTTTAAAGAAATAATGGAGCTGGCATCAAACTTGCATAGTATATCAGTAGATTCCAAGAAGGGGGAATGTACGATGCTTATGCAACTCTATAAGCCAGCACGACATTGGAAGGATATCGAACTTTGGAAAGATGTTACAGAAGATCAATGGAACGATTGGATCTGGCAGCTTACTAATACGATTCGAACGCTCGACGACCTTCGTAAAGTCGTTAACCTTACTCCAGATGAAGAAGAAGGAGTTAGAATTGCAACGAAAACAATTCCGTTGAATATCACACCTTATTACGCATCTTTGATGAATCCAGATGACCCTAGGTGTCCAGTGAGAATGCAGTCGATCCCTATTTCTAAAGAAATGCACAAAACAAAATATGACCTTGAAGATCCACTTCATGAAGATGAAGACTCTCCAGTTCCCGGCTTAACCCATCGTTATCCAGATCGTGTACTTTTTCTTGTTACGAACCAGTGCTCAATGTACTGTAGGTATTGTACGAGGAGACGTTTTTCAGGACAAATCGGTATGGGAGTTCCGAAGAAACAATTAGATGCAGCGATCAATTACATTTCTAAAACGCCGGAAGTAAGAGACGTTCTTATCTCAGGTGGAGATGGACTGTTGATCAATGACAAAATCCTTGAATACATCTTAAAAAATTTACGTGCAATTCCACACGTGGAGATCATTCGAATCGGTACGAGAGCACCAGTTGTTTTTCCGCAAAGAATAACGGAGGACCTTTGTAACATTTTAAAGAAATACCACCCTGTCTGGCTGAACACTCACTTCAACACGAGCATTGAGATAACCGAGGAATCAAAGAAAGCGTGTGAGATGCTCGTAAATGCTGGAGTGCCTGTTGGAAATCAGGCTGTTATTCTCGCAGGTATCAACGATAGCGTGGCGATTATGAAGAAGCTGATGCATGATCTTGTTAAGATAAGAGTTCGCCCATATTATATTTATCAATGTGATTTATCAGAAGGCATCGGACATTTCAGAGCGCCAGTATCAAAAGGACTCGAAATCATCGAGGGATTAAGGGGACACACATCAGGTTACGCGGTACCTACGTTCGTAGTGGATGCACCAGGTGGAGGAGGGAAGATCGCCCTTCAACCGAACTACATGATTTCCCAAAGTGCGAATAAGGTTATCCTGCGTAATTTCGAAGGTGTGATCACTTCTTACCCAGAACCAGAAAATTACACCCCTGGAACGGCCGATACGTATTTTAATAGTATCTACCAGACGGAGAAGAAACCGGCGATCGGGATAAGTTCACTTATGACGGATGAACGATTTAACCTTGTGCCAGAAGGACTACAAAGGTTGAATCGAAGAAGTAAGTATGGTGAAGATCCAGATCATGCTTCTTTAAAAGATCAAAGAGAGAAGCGAGATTTAATGAAAGAAAAGAAGTTTAAAGCTGAGCAAGCCAAATACAATAAAAAGGATGATGTGGAGGAGGAAAGTTCATGAGGTGTAAATGGTGTGAAACGGAAGGAGCTTTCGAGACTCTAGGCACTGGATACTGGGAACTTCCTGATGGTACGCGAGCAGTTGAAATAAAGGAGCTACCTTCTGTTCAATGTATCGATTGCGGGATGTGTTACCAAACTGATGAACTTGTTGGGGATGTTGAAGAACAAATGATGTTGATCGATACTTCCAAGCTTTCTTCCTCGTTTACCTTTAAGGAATTGATGGATCAACCGAGGCTTTTAAAAAAGAATTACTTTGACATCGATCGTTATCCGCTTAAATAGCATTCCCTAGAAGAGGTTGACCAAATAAAAACGAAATTTAATCGGAATATTCTGAAAAATATTGATATTTTGACGATTCCCTCGTATAATAATAAAAAGAGCTTCTAAGGGGGGAGAGCAACATGAACAACCATCATAAATCGTATAGAGACAACATGAAAGAAAAAGCGATGAAAAAGAAGAAAGATCAAGAAACGTTTGAGTTGGAATTGTACGCCCAATTAATCCTTGATGAAGCTGTCTTTACCTTCCAGAAAAACCGTTATCAAGACACGATCAACTTAGCCCTTGATCGTCGAGACGAAAAAGCATTTCAGGAAGCATCAGAACAATACGTCACGTTTCTTCGTTCCTACAAGCAGGCGCTTCATTAATTCTTGAATAGAAATGGTCGACTCTGACACACTAATCGTAACGAAAGATAAAGGAGTGTCATCATGGGTCGTCAGAAAAAAGGAAATGCAAATGCTCAGCGTAACAACAATGCGAAGAAGGAACAGAACATCCCGTCATATGCAGAGATTGAAGCTAAGAAATTAAAGAATCCTCAACAATAAGTCCAACGCAGACTGCCGTTAATCGGCAGTCTGTTTCTTTGTTTAAGATGAAGTCCACTAAAAAATTGGAAAAGTTCATGCAGACGGTTTATGTTACCATAAAGGAAGGTATGTAATGAAAGGATGACCAAATTCATGAACCGATTAATTCTAATAGATGGATTTAATTTACTTAGTAGAGGATATTTTGCGACTGCTTACGGGAAATCTGAAGATCAGTTAACCCAAACACCAGAAGGACTTTATACGAATGCGCTAAGGGTGAAATTTCAAAAAATCATGTCGTTGATTAATGATTATAACCCAACTCATTTTGCAGTTGCATGGGACGTCAAACGAGATGAATCAAAGCGTAGGGAGCTTTTCAAAGAATATAAGGGTACTCGAGGTGAGCTTCCACCACCATTGATTCAGCAATACCAAACTGCAGTGAATTTCTTTGATGCAACAGGAATTCCTCAATTAACTGTAGAAGGGTTTGAGGCGGACGATGTGATGGGAACTCTTTCACATCGATGGAGTCTCGATGAAATGGGAGACTGTTTTATTTATAGCAATGATAGAGACTTGTTGCAGCTTCTGAATAAGAACGTCTCACAAATTATTGCGATTCGTAAAGAAGGAGACAAGGTGTACACGGAAGATCATTTTAGGACGGAATATGGAATTACGCCAGATCAGTGGATCGATGTGAAAGCATTATTAGGAGACAAAAGTGATAATATCCCAGGGGTTGCTGGGGTAGGAGACAAAGCAGCATTGCCACTTGTCCAACAATACGGCTCTGTA
The DNA here is from genome assembly GCF_947387515.1 of Alkalihalobacillus sp. CinArs1. Lineage (GTDB taxonomy): Bacteria > Bacillota > Bacilli > Bacillales > Guptibacillaceae > Guptibacillus. The sequence continues at coordinate 1,343,099 of NZ_CANDOB010000002.1, forward strand.
GAAGGAGTATATACGAGCATCGAAACATTAGATGCAAAATATAACAGATATCGAAAGAAGTTAATAGAGGGAGAAGAATCAGCTATGTTGAGTCTTCAACTCGTAAAAATCGAAAAACAAATACCAGACCTTGCTGAACATTCGTTTGAAGATATAAAGCTGACTCTGGATTATGAGAAGTTACAAACGGAGCTAGATGCATTGGGATTGAGGATAAGAATATAGGTTATCCTGCTGTGTTTAATTGGATTGCTTTTCTAGCAAGCTCATCTGCTACTTTATTCTTAGAACTAGGAATCCATTTAATAAAACAAAGATCAAATTCATCTACCAATGCGAGGGCACTGGAGAGGTAAGTTTCATACGTTCGCTTTTTCGTCTGTCTTCGATCGATCGCATCACTCACAAGCTGAGAGTCCGTTCGAATCGAGATGATTCGATGTTTCTTTTCAAGGCAAATGCGTAGTGCTTCAATCAAAGCCTGAAACTCTGCTTCATGATTGGAAAGTGTGCCAAGAGGAACCGAAGAGCGAATGACTTCTCCATCCCCTTTTATAAAGATTCCAGCACCTGATGGTCCTGGGTTACCAGCACTTGCTCCATCTATATAAACTTCAATCACTTTTGTTTCCTCCCCCCTGATCAAGTCTTTTTGTATTCTATCATATACATCAACAGCACTGGAAGACATACATTTAAGGTAAATGGAGAAACTTGATATAGAAGGGGACGAGTGTAGGAGTGAAAGAAATGAAGAAAAAAGAAGTTATGATGGAAGTGGGTCTAATTCTAGATACATACTGTGATGGGTGTTTGTTAAAAAGAGTGAATCAACATGACTATGGCAAGTGCCACGCCCAGCGTTTTTGTATTACGGAATGTTCTGTAGGTGAAGAATTAAAGCAGCTCGGAAAGCACCTTACATGAATAAGGAGTTTAGATGATGAACGTGATTGTAAAGTGGAAATACAAGACGCCTCGAGGAATTCAAGCATGGATGACATCTGATGAGATACCTGCACATCAAGCGATTTTAATGGCAAAAGATATTGAAAAAACCGGACGCTCCATCGACCTTTATTTTCTTGATAACCGGGGGACAAAATGGTCACTGAAAGAATTTGAAAAATTCACATCAAAAAAGGAAGAAAGCCTTTCTTCCGTCGAGATTTTTTTTGATGGAAGTTTTGATAAGGAATCTAAAGAGTCTGGCTGTGGCGCTGTGATTTATTTTTTTGAAGGAAGAAAGAAAAAAAGGATTCGTGTGAATAAAGCTCTTAGCTATCTTGAAAATAATAATGAAGCTGAATACGCAGCGCTTTGGACTGGCTTACAGGAGCTAAAGAACATTAAAGTCGATGATACCGAGGTCATGATCAAAGGAGATTCAAAAGTAGTGATCAGCCAGCTCTCAGGAGAATGGGCAGTATATGAGCCGCTTCTAACAAAATGGATGGATCGTATTGATGCTACCTTGAAGGAATTAAGACTGCAGCCAATTTATGAGCACGTTTCACGAAATGAAAATAAAGAATCGCATAGACTCGCTGTACAAGCTTTAAAGGGAACTGAAATCGACAGTGTGATCGAACTTGATGATAACTAAACACAGAAAAAGCAGCCTACTGGCTGCTTTTATTCTTGTGCTTCCCTAAGCTGCGTATCGCATTTTTCAATGAGTTCACTGGAAAACTCAAAGAAATTCTCATTTACGCCAGTTTTATGTGCTACTGCTTGTTGAAATTGTTGTTTAGCTTGATTCAACGCATCTTGTGCGGCCTTCAACTGATTGTCGTTCATGCTTTTAGTAGCTTGTCCAACGAGGTGTTGAGCCGACTTAATCGACATTTCGATCTGTTGAAGATCAGAGTACGGTTCTGACATACTATCCCACCTTTACGTATTGTTCTGGAATAGTATGACCCAAAAGAATATCCGTTAATCGTTTCAACATAAAAAGAGACTGATGCATGCATCAGTCTCTTCCAAACGTATATTAATTAAAGCTTGTTTACGTTAGCAGCTTGAGGTCCGCGGTTTCCTTCAACGATTTCAAAAGAAACTTCTTGACCTTCTTCTAGAGTTTTGAAGCCTTCGCCTTCGATAGCGGAGAAGTGTACGAATACATCGTCAGCACCTTCAACTTCGATAAATCCAAAACCTTTTTCAGCGTTAAACCATTTTACTTTTCCGTTTTGCATGTTTGTTCCTCCTAAAAACTTAGCACGTTCTTCGTGCAACTTAATTTTCCCCATTCATATTGTATGTTTGTGAATCAAGCAACAATCTTTATGTACGTAATGCACAGTCGAGAAGGTCTGACTAAATTCAATAAATAATCAGCAATATAAACGGTTATTTAAAATATACTGTATTTTAAGAGAAGTGTCAAGCTTTCAAAGACTCCAGTTGATTATTCTTAACGTAATTAATAAACTTAGTTAAGATATATATGGAAATAGTATAGGGTATGGAGGGATTTGATGAAGTCGGAAGTTCGAATGAAGAGTGATATTGAGATTGCACAAGATGCAAAAATGAAACGAATTAACGAAATAGCAAGCGGCTTAGGCTTAACGGAGGATGAATGGGAGCCTTATGGACATTACAAAGCAAAAATCTCACTTTCAAGCATGAAGAGGCTGAGCGAGAATCCATCTGGTAAAGTGATCCTTGTAACGGCTATCAATCCTACACCGGCTGGTGAGGGGAAAAGCACAGTTACAGTTGGACTTGCCCAGGCGCTTAATCGAATCGGTGAGAAAGCAATCGTTGCAATGAGGGAGCCTTCTCTTGGACCGAGTATGGGAATTAAAGGAGGGGCTGCTGGTGGAGGTTATTCACAAGTAATGCCTATGGAGGATATCAACCTTCACTTTACAGGAGACATACATGCGATCACATCATCTCATAATGCATTGTCAGCGATGATCGATAATCATATCCATCAAGGTAATGAACTCGATTTTGATACAAGACGAATAACATGGAAGAGGGTTTTGGATCTTAATGACAGAGCTTTAAGACAAGTGACGATCGGGCTAGGTGGTCCAACCCAAGGTGTTCCAAGAGAAGATGGGTTCGATATCACAGTGGCATCTGAACTGATGGCGATCCTTTGTTTAGCATCAGATTTAACGGACCTTAAGCAGAGAATTGGACGAATCGTTATCGGCTACAACCGTTCCAAACTTCCGATTACAGTAGCTGACCTTGGGGTCCAGGGTGCACTAACACTCCTCCTTAAGAATGCTATGAATCCGAACCTCGTTCAGACTCTAGAAAACACACCTGCATTAATACACGGTGGCCCTTTTGCGAACATTGCTCATGGCTGTAACAGTGTAGCAGCGACAAAAATGGCTCAAAAGCTTTCTGACTATGTCGTGACGGAAGCAGGGTTCGGGGCGGATTTAGGCGCAGAAAAGTTTTTTGATATCAAAACAAGAGCTGGCGATATCGATCCTGCAGCTACCGTTATCGTTGCTACAATTCGCGCGTTAAAAATGCACGGAGGAATTCCAAAAGATAACCTTAAAGAAGAAAACGTTGCAGCACTACAGGAAGGTTTAGCCAATTTACAGCAGCATATTTCTTCCATTAGAAAATTCGGCGTACCTTTCGTCGTTGCGATCAACCGTTTCATGACAGATACTGATTTAGAAGTGAACGCGCTTCTCGATTGGTGTAATGAAAATGATGTGCCAGTTGCTCTCACTGATGTTTGGGCAGAGGGTGGTAAAGGTGGAGAAGTCCTTGCTAAAACAGTTATTGATCAAATCGAGCATTCCGAAAACAACTTCTCGCCACTTTATGATCTGGATGCATCTATTGAAGATAAAATTACAACGATTGCACAAGAAATTTATGGTGCCGATGGGGTACAATTCGGTCCTAAGGCTCTCAAGCAACTAAAAGAGTTTGAAGCAAACGGATGGTCTCACTTACCGGTATGTATGGCGAAGACTCAGTATTCATTATCTGATAATGCCGCTTTACTCGGACGACCGACAGGTTTTTCCATTAATGTGAGGGAATTTAGACCATCGATCGGCGCTGGCTTTATCGTAGCACTGACAGGGAATGTAATGACGATGCCAGGACTTCCAAAGAAGCCTGCGGCGTTAAATATGGATGTAACAGAAGACGGTCAAGCAGTCGGTCTGTTTTAGAAAAGGTGAATGTCGTTATGTCAGATACTCAATTAACAAAAAAATTAATACGCGTTTCTAGAACAACAAAATCAAGCTTTGTTCTTCCTTCAGATACAAATACACACGGAACTCTTTTTGGTGGCAGACTCATGTCATACATCGATGACATCGCAGCGATCTCTGCGTCAAAACACGCTAGGTCAGCTGTAGTGACGGCTTCAGCGGACTCGATCGATTTTCTTCAGCCTATCCGCGAGGGAGAAGTCGTTAGTCTTGAGTCTTATGTCAGCTGGACACACAACACCTCGATGGAAGTATTAGTGAAAATATTCGCTGAGAACGTCATTACAGGTGCGAAAAAAGTTTGTGCGACATCGTTTTTAACGTTTGTAGCGTTAAATGAAGAAGGGAAACCAACGATGGTACCTGAAGCATTGCCAGAAACCAAGGAAGAAAAATTTGTTTACGATGGTGGAGAAGAGAGAATGAAAGCTAGAAAGGCACGTCGGAAACATTCTGAGAAATTAGCAAGTGAGTTCGGTTCCTTCGGGTATTCAGGATAGTAAAAGTAAAAGGTCTGCAGAAATGCAGACCTTTACGTATCGAAGCCTAAGATGAAGTCGTTTTGACGATCTTGTACTTGCTGTCTTGCTCGAGTTAATGCATCTCGTTGTTCTGGTGTGGCACTATGGATCATTTTATCGATATCGATCGCCATTTGCTCAAGAAGCTGTTGAGTTTCAGTGTATTCTTTATCCGTAATTCCTGGCGCGACTTGAGTAGCTTTTTCAAGCTGCTCACCTGCATATTCAACGAGCTCATCGGCATTTTTAAGCATTTCTTCAAGTTTTCGGTAAGTTGACATGGTGCACCTCTCCTTTGATTGAAGTCCATGTTAGTATTTACAGGATGAAAAGATTTATGATAAATAGAGAATACATATTGGTGTAGTGATATACTAAGTAAAGGATTATGAAAGGCTGTGAAATGAGTTGGCAACACAATTATACGCTGGAGAAATAACGAAGCTAAAAGTAGCTCGTAAACAAGAATATGGATATTTTTTAACGAACGGGAACGAAGATGTCTTGCTGCACAAGAATGAGGCGGTAGAGCAACATGACGAAGGAAATGAAGTAGAAGTTTTTCTTTATCATGATCATGAAGGCAGGCTTTCTGCAACTGAGACGATGCCTGTCGTTACGCTCGATTCTTTTTCAATCCTTAAAGTGGTCGGTGTGCAACCTCGACTAGGTGTTTTTGTAGACATTGGCATTCAAAAGGACATGCTCCTTTCAAAAGACGACTTGCCAACAGAACGCACGAGGTGGCCAGATGTAGGAGACGAGTTATACTGCGGACTTAAGCTCGATAAGAAGAATCGGCTGTTTGCAGATTTAAGCAACTTTGAAGAAATCAAAGAACTTTCTACCGAAGCAAGCGAGGATTTGAAAAATAAAGAAACGGAAGGCGTCGTTTACCGTTTTTCTGATGAAGGAGCTTCAGTTTTCACAGATGATGGTTACCTTGCATTTCTTCACAATGATGAAATGAAGCAAAACGTGCGGCTTGGAGAAAGGGTTCAGGTCCGGGTTACATTCGTAAGAGAAGACGGCAGGATCAATGTCTCGACTCGTCCTTTGGTGAAAGAAGCACGACTTGAAGATGCAGACAAACTTTATCAATATATGGTTGATCGCGGTGGGAAGATGCCTTTTACAGATAAGAGCGATCCAGAAGCGATCAAGCGTGAGTTCAACATAAGTAAAGCTGCTTTCAAACGTGCGATGGGTAAGCTTTTAAAAGAAAAGAAAGTTGAGCAGAAGGACGGTTATACCTTCGTCCTTTAAGAAATCATTGTTATCTTTTTCTTCGTGTATGTGGAGTCCCCCTGCAAATACTATAGGTAAGCTCCTAGAAAGGGGGCAAGTCATTGGATATTACCGACTATGACAAAGCTCTTTATTACACTCATCACTGCGCTTGTATCGATCTAAGCGTTCTGATGATGAAAACTGATGACGATATCCTTGCAAAACGAATTGAAAAATTCGTACATGCATTCATACGCGAAACAGAATTCGTTAAAGTAAAAGAAGCACGTGACAACCTGCTCACATACATCGATTATGTTTATCGACTAGAGCCTGTTGATGAAGAAATCACAGCAATCACTAGTACAATCGACTGACCCTAAAAAAAGGGTCGGTCTTTTTGTGATTAAAAAAATGTCGAATAGGGTAACAATTATAGTAAAAAATAAGGAGCAGGTGAGTGGGATGAACCAATATAAATTGCATAACGTACTCGAAAGCATGAGGTTACCGAATGGAGCTTACGTTGCGAGTACTTCTGATGATTATGATTATATATGGATCCGAGACGTCTGTTATACTGTGATGCCCTATTTAACATCGAAATGTACAAGGTACGAGAAGGCCTATCATTCCCTTCTTTCATTACTTAGAAAATACGAATGGAAGCTAGATATCCACACAAAACAGAAGCCAGTATATTTACATGAATACATTCACTCTAGATATTCAAAAGACCTAGAGGAGATTCCTGTCGAATGGGGTCATGCTCAAAATGATGCGATCGGCATCCTGCTGTTTGGAATAGGCCAAGGAATACAAGTAGGAAAACCAATATTACGTGATAAAGTCGACTATCGCATCGTTCAAAAGCTAGTGAATTATCTCGAATGTCTCGAGTATTGGAAAAACCCTGATAATGGTATGTGGGAAGAAAATGTAGAGATTCATGCTTCAAGCGTTGGAGCGTGTGTAGCTGGATTAAAAGCAGTAAGAACGTTAGTCGAAGTGCCGCAAGAGCTCATTCAAAAAGGAGAGAGAACCCTTGATCGTCTTCTTCCAGCAGAAAGTGCCACAAAGGAAGTCGACCTCTCACTTTTATCGTTGATCTATCCGCTGCGAGTCGTTTCTAGATCAACAGCCATAAAAATCTTAGAACGCATTACTGAACGACTTGAAAGGGAACGTGGAGTCCTCCGTTACGAAGGTGATCAATACTATAACGAAGGCAGTGAAGCAGAATGGTGTTTTGGATTCCCATGGCTAGGTCTCTGTTATGGTCAAATCGGTCAAGTAGATAAAATGAATGAATACTTTGAAAAGACGATGACGATCACGCCAGAAAGCGGGAAAATACCTGAGCTATATATTGGTGGAACGGATGTACCAAACAAAAATACTCCATTAGCATGGTCAGTTTCGATGACCTACCAACTATTAGAAAGAATGGCTCAATCACAAGAAAATGTATCGTAATTGTAAAGAAACCGTGGGTTTACCCACGGTTTCTTTACATTGAAAAAACATTTCGACTAATCAGCAGTATTTTCAACTTTTTTTTCATGAAAATACATGGATTGAAAAGGAATTGGAATGACGCTGTCGAATGATAACACAGTAGCGGAGTACATAAGTAAATCGCTACCATTAGCATGAGAGAGAGGTGTCGCAATGACAGTTTCGATGCCGACAGATTACGATCGGTATTTATTTCATCAAGGGAACTTATTTCAAGCTTACCGATCGATGGGTGCTCATCTAGCAGAAGAGGATGGCAAGATTGGGGTACGTTTCACCGTTTGGGCGCCGCACGCAAAAGCAGTAGCTGTTGTTGGAAATTTCAACGAGTGGGATGCAACAAGGAACGAAATGACCAAGATTGAAGAATCTGGCTTGTGGTCTTCGTTTATTGAAGGTCTTCGTGAAGGTGAACTTTATAAGTACGGCGTTACTTCACAAGATGGCTCACTTTTAATGAAATCTGACCCGTATGCTTTTTATTCAGAGCATAAGCCCAAAACTGCATCGATCGTAAAAAAAGTCGATGAGTACGATTGGCGAGATAGTAGATGGATGAATAAAAGGAAGAAAACACCGCCGTATGACCTTCCAATATCGATCTACGAGGTACATCCAGGTTCATGGCGAAAAAAACAGGATGGCTCTTATTACTCTTACGATGACCTGACAAGGGAATTGATTCCTTATGTGAAAGAGCATGGGTATACTCATATTGAACTCATGCCGGTGATGGAGCATCCGTTCGACCGTTCGTGGGGATATCAAATCACAGGTTATTACTCTGTAACGAGTCGATTTGGTGATCCAGACGACTTGAAGGCATTCATTGATCGGTGCCATCAAGAGGATATCGGGGTTATTTTAGACTGGGTTCCTGCTCATTTCTGTAAAGATGCTCATGGTCTCGGGCAGTTCGATGGTGGTCCGGTTTTCGAACCATCAGATCCAGAGCTTGCTGAGAGAAAGAATTGGGGAACATATAACTTTGATTATAGTAAACCCGAAATCGTTAGCTTTCTAATTTCTAATGCATTTTTTTGGTTTGATTTATATCATATCGATGGTTTAAGAATAGATGCTGTTTCTCAAATGATTTTATATCATCATGAGGGAGCTGGCGGGGTAGGAGAAAATCATGCAGCTAAAGAATTCATCCAGAAATTAAACAAAACGATTTTTGAACACTTCCCAAATGTTTTAATGATGGCTGAGGAGTCGACAGACTATCCACTCGTAAGTGCCCCGGTCCATGAAGGTGGTCTTGGGTTTAATTATAAATGGAATATGGGCTGGATGAACGATACCTTAAAGTACATGGAACTTCATATGGATGATCGACAACATCATCATAATCTACTCACATTTTCATTCTTCTATGCGTTCTCTGAAAACTATCTCCTGCCGCTATCTCATGATGAGGTGGTACATGGAAAGAAATCACTCCTGAACAAAATGCCAGGCGACTATTGGCAGAAATTTGCTAATCTTCGCACGCTTTACGGGTATATGATGTCACACCCAGGCAAAAAACTACTGTTTATGGGAGGAGAGTTCGGGCAGTTTGATGAATGGAAAGATTTAAGTGAACTCGATTGGATGTTGTTTGACTATGATCTTCATAACAAAATGAATGGTTATGTGAAAGACTTAAACCGATTTTACTTGGAATCAAGGGCATTATGGCGAATCGACCATGAGCCAGAAGGGTTTGAATGGATCGATGCGAATGACAGTTCGCAATCTGTACTCTCTTTCATGAGAAAAGGAAAGGCGAAGGGTGATTGCGACATCATTATTTGCAATTTTTCTGCAAATGTCTACTACGATTATCGAATTGGCGTTCCTTCATCTGGACACTATGTAGAAATGTTTAATAGCGATCAGAAAAAATATGGGGGATCCGGGCAGGTGAATGCAGACAAGTTGCTTAGTGAAAAACAACCGTATCACAATCAGCCATATAGTCTTCAGCTCAAAATTCCACCATTAGGTATCGTGGTTCTCGGCAAAAAAAATAAAAGCAACCTTGAAAGGAGAAATCGATATGTCTAAAAAACGTTGTGTAGCGATGCTATTAGCTGGAGGACAGGGGACGAGACTCGGCAAGTTAACAACGCGCCTCGCTAAACCTGCTGTCCCGTTTGGTGGTAAGTACAGAATCATTGATTTCACGTTAAGTAACTGTAGTAATTCAGGGATTGATACCGTTGGCGTATTAACACAGTATCAGCCTTACATACTCAACTCTTACATCGGTATCGGAAGTGCATGGGATCTTGATAGAAAGAACGGAGGCGTATCGGTATTGCCGCCATTCCTAGGCCAAAAAGGTGGAGAGTGGTACAAAGGAACAGCGAACGCGATTTATCAGAACATGTATTACCTTCGTCAATATGATCCTGAATACGTTCTTGTTATTTCAGGTGACCATATCTACCGAATGGATTATTCTGAAATGCTAGATTATCACGAAGAAAAAGGAGCAGACGCTACGATCGCGGTGCTTGAAGTGCCTTGGAACGAAGCGAATCGCTTTGGGATCATGAATACAGACGACGATGATCGAATTGTAGAGTTTCAAGAAAAGCCAGCAGAACCGAAAACGAATCTAGCATCTATGGGCGTTTACATCTTCAGTTGGAAAGCTTTAGAAAAGTATTTGACTGAAGATGAGCAAAATCCGAATTCCTCAAACGACTTTGGAAAAGACATCATTCCTGCGATGATCGAAGACCAAAAGGATCTATATGCCTATTCGTTTAGCGGTTACTGGAAAGACGTTGGAACGCTTCAAAGTCTCTGGGAAGCTAACATGGATCTGTTAGATGACGATCCAGATTTAATCCTAAATGACCCATCTTGGAGAATTTATTCTGTAAATCCAAACCAGCCACCACAATACATCGCTCCAAAGGCGAACGTGAGCCGTTCACTCGTGAACGAAGGATGCGTAGTGTATGGCGATGTGTATCGTTCAGTACTATTTTACGGGGTGCACGTTGGCCTTGGTACAACGATCAAGAACTCAATCATTATGCCTGATGTGAAGATTGGTGCGAATGTTAAAATCGAGAATGCGATCATTGAGAGTGGTACAGTGATTGAAGATGGCATGGAGCTTGGAAATAAAGACGGATCTATCTCCTTGATTGCTGACGGCGAAATAGTCTCTGTACCAAAATAGAACAGGAGGATGAACGATGAGAAAAGTAGTAGGTGTCATTAACTTAATCGATGAAAAGAATGATCTTAGCGAATTAACAAGTCATCGGAGCTTTGCCTCTGTTCCTTTTGCAGGGCGATATCGATTGATCGATTTTTCACTGTCAAGCATGACGAATGCAGGTATTAATACGGTTGCTGTTTTCACAAGAGAGAAATACCGTTCTTTACTAGATCATCTAGGGTCAGGGAAAGAATGGGATTTAGATAGACATCAAGGCGGATTGTTCTTCCAGCCTCCAGCAAGTGAGGAACGAATCGAAAATGGTGATATCCGTTCATTTTATGAGAATCTATCATACTTTAAGCGTAGTCTTTCAAACTATGTTGTCGTAACGAATGGAAAGTTAGTATGGAATGTAGATTTTAACAGCGTAATCGATGAACACGAAGAAAACGGTGCGGATATTACGTTAGTATATAAACCATGTGATGATCCTTATGTAAGTGGCAATACGTACAATGTTCTTTATACGAATGAAGAAAATCGTGTTGAAAAGCTAAATCTTGATGTAGAGCCACTGCCTGGGGACGATGTGTACCTGAATACCTTCGTGATGAAGTCATCCCTTCTTATTTCAATCGTTGAAGAGAGCATGGAGACGGGTAAATACAAGTCAGTTAATGAGGCAATAGCGAGTAACTTAGAGCGTTACAATGTTCACGGCTGTCATTTCGGCGGCTACGTGACATTTATCGATAACGTTGAGAGCTATTACCGCTATAGCATGGAACTGCTTGACCCAAATGTAACTCAGGAACTCTTTTACAACAAAGGTCCGATCTATACGAAGGTTAAGCATGAGGCACCTGCTAAGTATGATGAGTCTTCAACCGTTGCTAATTCCTTGATTGCCAATGGCTGCAAGATTTCAGGGACAGTCGAAAATAGTATTTTATTTAGAGGAATCAGAGTAGGAAAAGGTGCGATTATTCGTAACAGTATCATCATGCAGAAGTGTGAAATCGGTGAGGGCGCTGTTATTGAGAACGTTATCCTTGATAAGGATGTATCCGTCTCACCACATGAAAAAGTGACATCTGAAGATGAACCGAGAGTAATTGCAAAGTCTACAGTTATTTAGCAGGAGGGAACAATTCATGAATGTATTGTTTGCCGCATCCGAAGGCCACCCGTTCATTAAAACGGGAGGCCTTGGTGATGTGATCGGTGCTTTACCGAAGGAACTACAAAAGCAAGGGATCAACGTATCTGTCATCCTCCCAAAATATGAGGATATGAATGAATCGTTTAAAGAAAAACTTGAGCTAAAAGAAGCAATCACGGTACCAGTTGGATGGAGACATCAATATTGTGGTATCGAAACACTTAGGTACAATGGTATTACGTATTACTTTATCGACAATGAATACTACTTTAAAAGAAGTGGTAGCTATGGATATTACGATGACGGAGAGAGGTTTTCTTTCTTCTGTAGAGCGGTCTTAGAAGCCATTCCTTACTTGGATGAACGACCAGATATCCTCCACTGTCATGATTGGCAAACTGGGATGGTACCAGTATTGAAAAAAGCGCATTACCGTAATCATCCTCACTACGATAGCATCAAGACCGTGTACACGATTCATAATTTACGCTATCAAGGGATATTTCCAAAAGACATCCTTCATGACCTTCTGGACTTGAGTGAATTACATTTCACGAATGAGGGTGTAGAATTTCACGGTAACGTAAGTTTTATGAAAGGCGGACTTACATACTCGGACTATATTACGACTGTAAGCCCTTCTTATGCTGATGAAATCAAGCAGCCTTATTTTGGAGAATATCTAGATGGGATCCTAAGGAAGAGAGAAGCTGATTTCAAAGGAATCATTAACGGAATCGATAGCGAGCTTTATGATCCATCAACAGATGCTGCGTTAAAATATACGTACCATGCATCATTTCTTCTAAAAGAAAAAAACAAAGTCGATCTTCAGGAAAAGCTTGGTCTTCAAAAAGGTGAAGGTATTCCAATGATATCTATGATCACTCGGCTTGTTGAGCAAAAGGGAATGGACTTATTCTTCAGAGTACTTCCAGAGATCATGGAAGAAAAAGTACAGGTTGTCGTTCTTGGAACTGGAGATGAGCACTACGAGCACATGCTTAGAGAGGCTGAGCATCGATACCCAGGTAGATTTTCGGCTAACATTTATTTTAATGATGACTTTGCAAGACAGCTTTATGCAGCCTCCGATCTATTTCTAATGCCTTCTCAATTTGAACCATGTGGGATCAGTCAGCTCATAGCACTACGATATGGAAGTTTACCGATCGTTCGAGAAACAGGTGGACTGAAGGACACGGTACAACCTTACAATAAGTATACGGGTGAAGGGCATGGCTTCAGTTTTGCTGATTATAATGCTCACGATATGCTAAGTACGATTCGACTCGCATTACACTACTACCATCACGAAAGTCTTACATGGAGAAAGCTCGTTGAACGTGCGATGCGATTGAATTACTCTTGGGAAAAGTCTGCTGAAACTTATTCAGACCTATATGAAAACCTCTTAAAATAGAGTTATAGTGTAGGAAGACAGGGGGCATTCCCCTGTCTTTTCTTATGATAAGGAGATGATGATAAACTTGCTCTGTAATAATTGTGGATTTATTCCAAAAGTCTTGCCGAATGGTATCTTCGAAATTACGACGCCTTCCCCGATATTGTTAGAAAGTTTAAACGCTTTATTTAACCTTTCAGGAGAAAGCTTTTTAATCCCGTATGACAACCTTACTGATTTGACAGACATATGTAGTCGGATTGACGATCATTTTAGTTCAAACGCTTCAAAAACATTTAGCTGTGCTACTTTAACTTTACGTGATGATAAGAAGCCTGCGATAGCTTTTCCGCATTTTTATGTTCGGTTGCAGAATCTGAACTATATCACCATAATGCAAGAAGGTCTGTTTACTGCACACATGCAGCCGATCTTATCACTTGAAAGAAACGAAACCGTTGCATATGAATTTCTATTGAGACCTACTAATGATCATTACTCATTTCAGCCCTTCAAACTTTTTGAAATGGCTCAAAACTCTGGTTTACAATCCTTTTTAGATAGCGCAGCTCGAACCAAAGCGATTGAAATCAGTTCAAAGTTCCTTCCGAATGGAATCAAGAGATTTATTAACTTTTTACCTTCTTCTATTTATGACCCTGCTCATTGCTTGAAGACGACATTTCGAGCAGTTGAAGACTATAACGTAAATCCTGGTGATCTGGTGTTTGAAGTGGTGGAAACGGAGCAGATTCAACGCATCGACCATTTGAAGAAAATCTTTACTTCTTATAAACAAGAAGGCATGAAAGTCGCTCTCGATGATTTAGGGACTGGGTATGCAACAAAGGAAATTCTACTAGCCTTAAAACCTGATTACGCAAAGATCGATCGACAATTTATCGATCAATGTTATAGGGATAGGAGTAAACAGGATGCATTGCGCGAAATTGCGAAACTCGCAAATGAAGAAGGAATCCAACTATTAGCTGAGGGTATCGAACGGAAAGAAGAAGCTGACTTCTGTAACGATATTGGAATCTCACTAGGCCAAGGCTATTATTTTGGCAAACCTTCTGAAAAGCCATTGTTTCATCTGCACACATAAAAAATAGGGATCTAAGCCCTTTTTTTATGGAAAAGAGAGCGTAAAAAAGATATGCTTACGTCATAAGAGTGACAAGAGGTGAAGAAATGTTAACGTTTTATAGGCAATATGCTCGTACTGCTTTCGATATTGGTTTGATTGTCTTAACAGTATTTTTAATCATGTTTGTTTTTAGCTTTTTGTTTGATATTGCAGCTCCTATCTTTGTTGGATATGTTATTTTCTTGATCATCGAACCGTTCGCTAGGTTTTTACATAGAAAAGGTTTGGGAAAAACAGTAGCAACAACGATTTCGACCCTGCTGTTTGTTTTAGTCGTATTAAGTGTAGTCTTTCTTGCTGGTGCCATTTTTGTCGTGCAATTACAAAACCTAATATCTTTGATTCCTGGCTATGTAGACATCTTTCAAGAGCAGGTGTTGAATTATGTTGAGTGGGCTCAGCTCCAGATGAATGCATTACCACCTGATGTCTTACTTAAAGCACAAGAATACTCCGTTACCGTTGTTGAGAAAGCTTCGTTTATATTGACTGGATTTCTTAATGGCATCTTTTCTTTTGTGACATCGATCCCTACGTTAATTATCAATTTTGTGATCGGCATCGTTCTTGCGTATTTTTTGAGTGTAGAAATCGAAATGTGGAAACGAATCGCGAACAAACGCACGCCTAACACATTTAAGAAAGCATATTATTTCTTAAAAGAAAACGTTCTTAGTGGGATTGGTGCTTATGTTAAAGCTCAGCTAAAACTAATCATGATTACGTTTGTTCTTGTTCTTTGCGGGCTATGGATATTAAGAGTAGATAATGCTTTTACGATCGCATTGTTAGCAGCGTTTTTTGATATTCTTCCATTGCTAGGCGTATCTGCAATCTTCTTACCATGGGCGATTTATTTGTTCATTGTGGGTCAGACTACACTAGCATTCTGGTTAATCGGTTTATTAGGAGTCGTCATGCTTGTTAGACAGATTATGGAGCCGAAAATCACTGGTGACTCTTTAGGTGTGTCTGCGTTTACAATTCTCTCCTTTATGATCATTTCTCTATCACTGTTCGGGATTGCTGGGGTCATTCTCTCGCCAATTTTATTAATTCTAATTAAGGCGCTATTCGATCACGGTTATTTAGGAAAATGGATCCATCTTCCAAGCGAAGAATTTACAGACATCAACGAACGAAAATAGGAAGGAAGAGGGCAACGTTGAAACGACCTGCACGATTGATAATAACTACGATTATAGCAAGTGTCATAATCGCACTTTTCCTGCAAGGGAACAGTGAACCGTTCCGTTTTCAATTATCGAAGTCTCATATTCCGGAAGAATACGTCGATACGTATAAAAAAGCTGCTGAAGAGTATGACATACAGTGGGAATTACTTGCTGCGGTGCATCGCGTAGAGACCAAATTTTCAACGATGGCATCTCTAGAAAGTCCAAAAGGGGCCATCGGCCATTACCAGTTCATGCCTCGTACATGGCTTGGTTGGCAATATGAAGGTAGTGCCTTAGGAAAATTGAATGCGGGTGACGATATCGATATCACTGATCCTGCCTTGATTAATAAATACGGCGGCTATGGAAAAGACGGAAACGGGGATGGCAAAGCAGACCCATACAATATTACTGATGCAGCATTCACAGCCGCAAGTTATCTATCAGCTAACGGAGCGAGTGAAGGTAAGTTAGAAACCGCTCTGTATGCTTACAACCATAGTGATGAATATGTGGATGATGTATTAAGTTATTATTATGAGTACAAAGAAAATGCGACGGTTGTTACACTTAATGAGTGATGGGTCTTAATGGTACATGTTAATCACTTATGATAAAATCACTTGAAGAAGGGGGAGGTTCTATGAAGATCGTATCGATCGAACCAACACCGAGTCCAAATTCGATGAAAATCAACCTGAACGAATCATTAGCCGCAGGGGATACGCGCCAGTATAAGCAGGGGAGTGACCTTGCTGACGCGCCGGATTATATTCAACAGCTAATGGAAGTTCCTGGTGTAAAAGAAATCTATCATGTAATGGACTTTATTGCTTTAGAACGTAATGCAAGATTTGCCTGGGAAGATATCTTACCTGGCGCAAGGGCAGCATTTGGACAAGAAACGAATGAAACGAGCAATTCGAAGGATGCCGTTGACGATGATTTCGGCGAAGTAAAAGTGTTCATTCAAATGTTTAGAGGTATTCCTATGCAGGTAAAGCTGCTCGATGGTGAAGAAGAACATCGTTTCGGTCTACCTGATCGATTTATGAAAGCGGCGATGGATGCTTCTTCAGCTTCTGACAATATGGTAATGGAACGAGAGTGGAAAGAGCAAAATCCTCGCTATGGTTCTCCGGAAGAAGTTGGCGTTGAAGTCACTGAGGAAGTATCTGCAACTTATGATGAAAAAAGACTTGGGGCACTTGTGAAAGATGCTTTTAACCCAGGACAGCCTGATTCAAGAAAACAAGAAAAGAAGCATGTTACGCTTGAGATGCTCGACCATCCAGAATGGAAGGAAAGATATGCTGCTCTAGATCGATTAGATCCAGAAATCACCGACCTTCCTTTACTAGAAAAAGCGCTACAAGATGAAAAGGCTTCTATACGTAGACTAGCTGCTGTTTATCTTGGGATGATCGAATCAAAAGACGTCTTGCCTCTACTATATAAAGCGTTGAAAGATAAGTCAGTGACTGTGAGACGTACTGCGGGAGACTGTATGTCTGATTTAGGTTATGTAGAAGCAATTCCTGAAATGGTGGAAGCCCTATCTGATAAAAACAAGCTTGTTCGTTGGAGGGCTGCCATGTTCTTATACGAGGTAGGCGATGAATCAGCAGTACCTGCTTTAGAACAGGCAACAGAAGATCCAGAGTTCGAAGTAAAGATGCAAGCAAGGATGGCGCTTGAGCGTATTAAGGGTGGCGAAGAAGCAAAAGGCTCAGTATGGCATCAAATGACGCAAGCACGGAAATCGAAATAAGAGGAGGTTCTCATAATGAATCCATATGAAGAATATATGAAACAAATGGCTCAGCCGATGCGAGACGAATTAACTTCTGCAGGTTTTAAAGAACTCACCACTGCTGAAGATGTTGCAGAATTTGTAACTGGCACGAAAGGTACAACACTAGTTGTGATCAATTCTGTCTGCGGCTGTGCGGCAGGTTTAGCGCGACCAGCAGCTCGTGAAGCAATTGAACATGAAAAGAAACCAGATCATATTGTGACAGTGTTTGCCGGACAAGATCGTGAAGCAACTGCCCAAATGAGAGAGTATCTAGAAGGATACGAACCTTCTTCTCCTTCCATGGCGTTGATGAAAGATGGCCAGGTTCTCCATTTCATTCCTCGTGAAGAAATTGAAGATCACGAAGTTGAAGACATCGTGGAAAACTTGACAGGAGCTTTCGAGCAATATTGTTAAATCAACCTCCACTCTGTTCCAAGAGTGGAGTTTTCTTATAAGAAAAATTAGATGGAGGTATGTAGGATGGAACATGTATTTGAGCTAAAGGGAAGCTACAAAGGCGGGAGAACTGGGATAGGTGAAATTCATTCTGAAAATCTTTCAGCAAGTGTAACGATCCCAACGTCAATGGGGGGGTTAGATGAAGGCACCAACCCTGATGAACTATTGCTTAGCTCTTCTGCAGCTTGTTATTTTATGACGCTTGGACTTTATCTTGAAGCAAAAAAGATTCCTTTTGACGATATTCAAATCTCATCTAAATTAATTGTGAGTGAAGAAGGAAGAATACATGTTGAATCGATTCACCATTTCCCAGTTGTCTATTTGAAGGAATCTCCTGATGAATCACTGAGACAACAGATCATGGACATTGCAGAACGAGCAGAAGATGGGTGCATGATCACACGTGCCATCAAAGGAAATGTGAAGGTATTTGTAAAACCATCAATTGAAATCGTTTAGCTTCCTTACTGTGCTCATCCCTGAAACCATATGGTAATTCAAAACCATCTATTTGCATTCTAGCGAGAATTTATTATAATAATATTTTGGAGCGGTTGAGCCTGTTATGGAAACAGTGAAATAAAGGAGATACGATTATGAGCAATAAAGACTATCGCGTATTATTGTATTATAAATATGTACAAATCGATAATCCTGGAGAGTTTGTGGAGAAACACCAGGAGTTTTGTAACGAACATGAATTAAAGGGCAGAATCCTTGTTGCTGAAGAAGGCATCAATGGAACGCTTTCTGGAACAGTTGAGCAAACTCAAGCTTATATGGATATGATGCATGCTGACGAACGTTTTTCTGATCTTTTCTTTAAGATAGACGAAGCAGATGAGCATGCGTTTAAAAAGATGCACGTTCGTGAACGGCCTGAATTGGTAACTCTTCGATTAGAGGATAACCACAATCCTACCAAAGTAGGTGGAAAGCACTTATCCCCTAAAGAATGGCGTGAAGCGATGCAGGATGAGGACGTCATCATTTTAGATACTCGTAATGACTATGAGTATGAGCTTGGTCATTTCAAAGGTGCGATAAATCCAGATATTAAGAACTTCCGAGATTTACCAGAGTGGGTGCAGGAAAATCTTGCTGATAAAAAAGATAAGAAGATCCTAACTTATTGTACTGGTGGTATTCGTTGTGAAAAATTCACTGGCTGGATGATCAATCAGGGCTTTGAAGATGTGAACCAGCTTGATGGTGGCATCGTTACGTACGGTAAAGACGAGGAAACGAAAGGTGAATACTGGAACGGTCAGTGTTACGTATTCGATGAGCGGATTTCTGTTCCGATCAATCAAAAAGAGCACGTGATCGTTGGTAAAGACCATTTCACTGGTGAGCCTTGTGAGAGATACGTCAACTGCGCAAATCCAGATTGTAATAAGCAAATCATTACTTCTGAAGAGAATGAGCATAAATACTTGCGAGGGTGTTCTCATGAATGCCGAGTATCTCCACGTAATCGCTATGTGGAAGAACACGGACTATCAGAAGAAGAAGTAACAGAACGCATTCAAGCGATCATGAAAGAAAATATAGAGCAAGAAGTATAATAAAAGCTAGCTGTCTTTTTTGACAGCTAGCTTTTAATCGTTATCGTATCTCATCTTGTTAACTTTTAAGAGGTGGTCAACTTTAGATAATCTTAGTTGCTCTAACTTTTCCAACAGTTGATGAAGTGTTAGTTCCATTTTACATAACGCCTGAAACAGGTCACCGTGTCTTAATTCTTTATTATCCTTAGATAAACCGATATATCCTCCTAAAAGGTCAGGGATTTCAGTGGATAGCATTCGTTTCACAGTGTGTCTTTCCTCGATATCAAGAAGGTCTAGTTCAGGTAACATCGTACTGATGAGATTTAACAGTCGGTTTGCTCTTGAATAAATAACCCCTTTGATAGATGGGTCTTTCAAAAGCTGTTCGACCAACTGTACATTTTCTTGTAAAGTAGCATCAATTTGAGGCGCATGGGCTACGTATTTTGGACCTAATAGAGCTCGATCTAATTGTTTAATTCGATGAAAGATGCCGGAAAAATAAGGGGACCGTTTCACACTTCGCTTGATGATTCGTCCGCGATCATTGATTAAGATCAACCCCTGTTTACATTTCCCATGTTCACTCGAAGACTTAACTTGTCTTTGCCATTGTATAAAGAATTTTTTTGGGGTAGAAGAGCGAGTTTTTTGGCTGTCATACCCTGAAAAAAGAATGAGATTCCGTTTGATCTTTAAGAAAATAGTAAATCCTTTTTCTGTTCGCTTCCATTTTTCTTGTTTGTGAGAATCGTTTGAGATTTTATGAATAAATTCATCTAATAGTTGCTCTGCAAAATTTAAAAATTCATAGGAACCTACGTCTTGTAATAACGATGATTCCACAGTTTTAAATCTGGGAGGCAAAAATTTCTCCACCCATTGATATTCAGGAGAGTTTAGTAGCCCCACGTTCATAACCTCCAGTCTTATAGACGGTCTGCAGCTTCAGAAAGCTGCTTTTGCTTTACAGTTGATCCGTCAAGCTTAAGCTTCATTTCATTGTTGAGTTGTTCCATCTCAGTAATAAATAGTTTTCCACTATCGATGATTCTAGCGTTCGATTTTTCTGTAAGATCGATCGCTTCGAATACGTCGTTATAAGCTTTGCGGAAAGATTCGATCGCAATTGCAGGTTTTTCAAGAGTTTTAATCGTTTCCTCGGTGTTCTGTTTGAGCATTTCTGCATTTCGAAGTAGCATTGATTCCGTTGCTTCATTCACATTTTGAACAGCTGTGATAACTTTTTGCTGATTACCAAGTGCAAGTTGGATGGAAGCGGTAACTGTGATGATGTTTTTCGTCATCGTAACAGCATTGAAAATCGCTTCTTCTAGCTTTTCGTTATTTTCTATGATTAGATCAACGGAAGCCATCGATTGCCTCAATACCATTACAGCTTGTGACATATTTTTAACGCGGCTGACCACTTTTTGTTGAGCTTTTTGAATGGGTAGAGGATTTTCCTTCCATTCATCTTTCGCAGCTTCTTCATCAAGCATCGTCATCAACGTCTGTCCAAGTTCCATTTGCTCTTCTAATCCGCCGATCCTTTCACGTGCAACATCTTTGAGTTCTCTCAACATCAAGTTGTCTTCTTGAAGTTTGTCTCTGCCTGTTAATAATGACTCAACAATAACCTCTACTTGAGATTCAACGGTCTTATACTTTTTTGCATACTGTTCGATTTCATTACGTCCAAGAACTTTGTTCATTAGCTTGTTGAACTTAGTTTTCTTTAAATAAGTCGGTTCTAGTTCAGATACATGCTCCCTTAGCTTGTGGAGGTTTTCAGGAAGATCATTATCTGGTTGATCGATCATTCCTTTTACAGGACGTTTTAACGCTTCTAAAGATTGCCCTGCGTTCCTCTGAGCATCTTCTCCTAATCCTGATAAAGATTGTAGGATTTTATCAGAGTCATCTTCATTATAAAAGCTCTGGATAATTTCTTCCGCTTTTTCTCGCTGTTTATCATTTTGTTCAGGTAAGTTGTTCATATATGTCACTCCTTCAAAAGAATGAAAAGTTGGGTACCATGTAATACCTTATACGTTCTATCTTCAAAAAAAGTTTCAACTACTTGTCGGCATAATTCCCTTCATCGATCGGGAACAAACGTTTTAAAGAACAGATGTGTTGCAAGTATGAAACGCTGGTGATATGTTTTATACGGAAAAGATTCTATTAGGGAAGTGACGTTTATGAAGAATGTAAAAGTTTACACGCAGCCTGCTTGTCCGCCGTGTGAGTTTGTTAAACAATATTTCGATGTGAATGGGATAGAATATGAGCTGCTTAATATTAAAGAAGATGCAAGAGCTCGTGATGAATTGATCAATACTCATAAATCGATGTCTACGCCTACGATCGTGATCGATGAAGAAGTAATTATCGGCTTCAAGCAAGACCGAATCGATGAACTGTTAAATATAAGAACTTAATTTGCTTTTATCGTAATTGAACGGTGATAAGTAGTCAACTAAAGGAAGGTGACTTATTTGATAGAAAAATTTATTCGTAATGAGCGTGAAGAAAAACTTCATCATTTAGCGCAGGATTTAAGTGAAGAGTTACAGGAATTCGCATCGAAAATCGATGAAGAAGCGAGTATTCCAACATCGATTCTAGATCGGTTCAGAACATCTGGTTACTCAGCGCTACCTGTTCCAAAGCAATATGGTGGAGAAGACCTTTCTTTATATGAGCTTGTTTTAATTCAAGAAGAGCTAGGTAAAGGAGAGGGGGCTACTGCGCTTTCGATCGGCTGGCATCTTGGTATTTTGAAAGATCTAAACGATCGACGACCGTGGAACGACATTACATTCGGGAGACTTTCTAGAGATGTTGTAGAAGGAACGATCATTAATCGTGCTCAAACAGAGGAAAAGACAGGGGACCCTACGAGAGGTGGGCTACCTGTAACGATTGCTAAGAGAGTTGATTCAGGATATCGTTTGACAGGTAGAAAGACGTTTACAACTCTTAGTACTCATCTCGATCAGGTGATTGTGAAAGCGACTTTGGAAGACAGTGAGGAAGCTTGCGATTTCCTCATTTCTATGAAAGATGAAGGAGTTTCTATTGAAGAAACTTGGGATGTAATTGGCATGCGGGGTACGAGGAGTGATGATCTTGTTCTTAATGGTGTCCATGTCCCTGCTGAACGATTATTAGAAGTGTATGACAAAGAGCGGAAAACGAAAGCTATACCACCTGGATGGCTGTTGCATATACCTGCGGTTTACCTTGGAATTGCTGAAGCAGCTAAGCAGGAAGCGATCGAATTCGTAAATACGTATCAGCCGAACAGTTTGGATAAACCATTGAGTGAAGTGCCTCATATTCAAGATAAGATTGGACAGATTTCATTAAAACTATTGAGTGCACGCCATTTTCTATATTCTGTTGCCGATCAATGGGATAAGTATCCTGAAGAGCGAATGCAGATGCAGTCACAGCTATTCGCTGCGAAACATCAAGCAGTAAACGCGGCAATCGACGTAGTCGACCTTTCTATGAGGATAATCGGTGGTAGAAGTTTAATGAAAAAGAACAAGATTGAACGTTTATATAGAGACGTACGAGCAGGACTCCATAACCCACCTAGTGACGAATTGACGTTGCAAGTTTTAGCAAATAGTGAATTTAAATAAGGTGGAATAAGTTTCATGTTGTACGGTTTTCTGGAAATACGGCCTTCGATTTCCTATTGAAATGATGATGAATATGCTCTAACCTTTCTAACTGTGACGATTTTGAGAGATAGGAAGGGTGAGGCTAAGTGAAAAAACATGTATCATTGTTAATGATTATGACTCTTTTCATAAATCTGATCTCTTATCAATCACATCAGGTTGAAGCAGTTACTTCGGTTAAAGCAGAAACGAAAGTGCCTACACGAGAATTAGATACTCCTAAAGAAACAAAACCTGATCCAGAAACAAAGCACCAGGTAGCATTACGAATGAACCTACCTATTAATAATATGAATGATGTAAAAGAAGTAAAAGGTCACCAATTATCAGTTAAAAAATACTCTGTAAAAGAAGTTGAAATGCTAGCTCGATTGATAAATGGTGAAGCTAGAGGAGAATCGTTCGAAGGGAAAGTGGCAGTTGCGGCTGTTACGCTAAACCGTGTTCGTTCATCAAAGTTCCCAAATTCGATCAAAGAGGTTATCTTTCAGAGTGGAGCATATACAGCAGTATCTGACGGTCAATATAGCAAGAAACCTGGAAAAAAGGCTTACCTTGCAGCATATGAAGCATTAAAAGGTGAAGATCCAAGCTCCGGGGCATTGTTTTACTATAATCCAAAAACAGCCACTGATGATTGGATTCGAAGCAGACATGTCATTAAGACAATTGGAAAACATGTATTCACAAGATGAAATCCTCCAGACCCTGGAGGATTTTGTGATATCATCAGGTTGTAAAAGCATTGGTGAAGGAGTGAAGACATCATGGCAGATAAAAAGTCATTTGAACAAGGTGAAATCGTTACAGCAGGTTATAAAACAGGGAGATACATTGGAGAAATCGTGGATGTAAAATCTCCCAAAGCAGTCGTAAAGGTTCTTGCAGTCATCAAGCACCCAACACAAGGGGACCTGCACAACCCGAAGCAGCTCGACGTGCCATTATTTCACCAGCGTAAGGCGCTATCACAATACGAAAAAGCGCTTGTCCCTATTTCCGCCATCAACCACTATGATGAAGAAATTCCAGATTACCTCGAGTCGTTAAAGGAAGCGGTGGACACACAAGTCAACGAACTAAAACACGAAGGTGGAAGATGGGCAGAGGCTTCTTTAATCGAGTTGGAAAAGCTTAAGGATGAATACTTTACATCGTGAGAATCATCTTTACATCACATCAGAAATCAGGTAAGATTTAATACTGATTTTAGAATACGCAGAAGGTGGTTTTTGACTTGCAATCAGAAGCTTCAGCATATCAAGTGCTGTTATATTATAAGTATGTAGAAATAGAAGATCCCGAGTACTTTGCTAGAAAGCATTTGAAATTCTGTAAGTCTCTAGACTTAAAAGGTAGAATACTCGTAGGTAAAGAAGGCATAAATGGTACCGTCTCAGGACTAAAAGAATACACTGAGCAATACATTCAAGAGTTAAGGAACGATCCTCGTTTTTCTGATATTGAATTTAAGATCGATGAAGCGGAAGCTCACACATTTAAAAAAATGCACGTTCGAGCTAGAAATGAGATCGTATCACTCCGTCTTGATGAGGATATCGATCCAAATGAGCTTACGGGAAATTATCTTGAGCCAAAAGAGTTTATGAATGCACTTGAACGAGATGATGTTATCGTTATTGATGCGAGAAATGACTATGAATATGATATCGGTCACTTCAGAAATGCAATTCGACCGAATATAAAAGCGTTTCGTGAATTACCGGAATGGATTGAAGAGAACTTATCAGATCAAAAGGACAAAAAAGTACTCACGTATTGTACAGGTGGAATTCGTTGCGAAAAGTTTTCTGGTTATTTGAAGAAGAAAGGTTTTAATGATGTATCTCAGCTTCATGGTGGGATCGTAACATATGGCAAAGACCCAGAAGTACAAGGGAAATATTTTGATGGTAAGTGTTTTGTGTTTGACGATCGCTTAGCTGTTGATGTCAATCAAACGGATGAAGCAAAGGTAGTTGGAACATGCTATCATTGCGGCACACATGCAGACACTTACATTAACTGCGCAAATGTAGAGTGTGATAAACTACACATCGTTTGTGATGAGTGCTTGGACTCACAACAACGTTACTGTTCATCATCTTGTGCTGGTTAAGTTGATACAATAAAGGGTTGAAGGAGCACAGTGGTTAACACTGTGCTCCTCTGCTTATCGGAAGGCGGCAAATCGTATGTGTTTAATCGCAGTTGCAATCGATGTTAACCGAAAATACCCATTCATTTTAATTGCTAATCGAGATGAATTCTACGAACGACCCACTGAAAGGGCTCATTATTGGACTGATTATACTAACCTTTTAGCTGGAAGAGACCTAAGAGCAAAAGGTACATGGCTTGGAATTACGACTGAGGGTAACATTGCTGCATTAACAAATTTTCGAGAGCCTAATGAAGATCGTAAGGAGCGGTCAAGAGGGGAGCTGCCTGTCAATTACCTCACGCAGTCTATTCATCCATACGATTATTTAAAGAGTGTGCAGGAACAAAAGGATCACTACAATGGTTTCAACTTGTTTGTGGGTAATGTAAATGAGTTCTTTTACTATTCAAACCGGGAGAACGAGGTTAGGAAAGTTGAGTCGGGCATTCATGCTGTAAGTAATCACCTGTTGAATACAAGCTGGCCCAAAGTGGATCGAATCAAGAGAGAACTATCAGATTATCTTGACCAAACTAAAGAGATTGACTCTGATCAGCTGTTCAAATTACTTGATCATGCTGAACCAGCGCCAGATAAAGATCTTCCAAACACAGGTATCCCGCTAGAATGGGAAAGACTTTTGTCGCCCATCTATATTAAATCTGAAAAGTATGGCACCAGAGCACAAACGATCGTTATGGTCTCTAACGAAGGAGAAGTGACGTTTCTAGAAAAAGCTACCGGTGAAAAAATAAACAAGTTTCATTTTTCAATTGACTGTTCATAATACGTGCTCTAGAGGAATACATTATATCCTACCTATCATTACCAGCTTAAATATGGTAATAAAGACCAGGTTTATGATTGGTCTAAAGAGGGTAACTAGGGGTTACTAAGTATGAGGAGGGGTTTTATTGAAACGAAAGCGTCACTATGTTGAAGATCAGCTACTAAGGGAAGCCTCTAATATTCGAGAGTATCGTAAGGTAGATGTTGAAGTGGTAGCTAAGAAATATCCTGAACGCAGTGCGCCTCCAAAGAAAAATAAAACTCTTGTTCAATCATCAGTATAAGCAGGGGATTAAATCCCTTGCTTTTTTTTATGTGAAAAACTATTGCAATCTAGTAAGATTATTGATAATATAAATCTTGTCCTCATAAACAACGTTTTTCGACATAATGTCTTTGAAAAAAAGTGTTGACGTGAATGGACAAGTAGTTATATAATATAGAGGTCGCTTTTTATTTGGAGGATTAGCTCAGCTGGGAGAGCATCTGCCTTACAAGCAGAGGGTCGGCGGTTCGAGCCCGTCATCCTCCACCATTCTTTCTCTATAAAAATACTTCGCCGGTCTAGCTCAATTGGTAGAGCAACTGACTTGTAATCAGTAGGTTGGGGGTTCAAGTCCTCTGGCCGGCACCACACACGCGGGTGTGGCGGAATTGGCAGACGCGCTAGACTTAGGATCTAGTGTCTTACGACGTGGGGGTTCGAGTCCCTTCACCCGCACCATTAGAATCACATAGGTATGCGCCCGTAGCTCAATTGGATAGAGCGTCTGACTACGGATCAGAAGGTTAGGGGTTCGACTCCTCTCGGGCGCGCCAT
>NZ_CANDOB010000003.1 GCF_947387515.1 Alkalihalobacillus sp. CinArs1
GCCCGTTGGTCAAGCGGTTAAGACACCGCCCTTTCACGGCGGTAACACGGGTTCGAATCCCGTACGGGTCACCATTTCAAAGAAGCTTACGGGCTTCTCACCCAAGGGTTCCCCTGCAGAAGTTCTCTCGAAGAAGAGAAATCAGCAGGACTAGCTAACGCGTCGGAATCCCGTACGGGTCACCATTTCTTATAATAATTTTAATTGATTATGAAGCGACAGCACACTCAAAGAGGTGCTTTTTTTGTTGTCCAAATGAACCTCTCACCTAAGAAGGGCATACAGTGTCTATATCAAGTGAGAAGGGATGGAAATGATGTACAGTGAAGAACATGAGCACATCGCATACCACATTCATACCTATGAGGCTCCTCGTCAACAACAACCAGTGATGCAGCCACCTTCTAGTCCACCATCAACAACACCACAAATGCCTATGTCAGCACAAGCAGGAACGCAGGCAGTAGACCCGTTTGCGATCAGAGGGTGTTTATACCGCTACACGTATATATGGATGAAAGGTGGAAATCGCTTCTGGTTCTGGCCAGTTTTTGTTGGCAGAAGATCTGTATCTGGATTTCGATGGACTGGAAGAAGATGGGTATATACAGGCATTGATCTTAATCGAATCGAAATGTTTACTTGTTAAGTGGATGAGCGCTTTTAACGAAGCGCTCAAAATATGTAACAGAATAGTTAAAAAATTATCTGGCATTTTCGTCGTCTTCATGGGACAATGTAAGAAATCTTTTATTTGAGAAAGTCAGGTGTAGACGATTGCGCTTTCCGTTATGGTCAAGAAAGCTTTTTGTAGCATTCATTGCTGTAATCACGCTTGGTACAGTTATACCAACAGAATATTTACAAGATCTTAAACCTGCACAAAAGACTGAAGCTAACTACCAAAAAGACGTTTCACACGTTGTTG
This sequence comes from Alkalihalobacillus sp. CinArs1, assembly GCF_947387515.1. GTDB lineage: Bacteria > Bacillota > Bacilli > Bacillales > Guptibacillaceae > Guptibacillus. The sequence goes on from NZ_CANDOB010000003.1 coordinate 929, forward strand.
AAACGGACGAGCCTCCTCAACTATCATATGAAGAAGTCGAGAGTGAACCCCTACGATGGCCTGAGATTGCAGAACGCTCTTCATCATCTGAGGTAGTAGAAGAATTCATTACATATGCTTCACTACAAACTGAAGAATTAGGAATAAGAAAGTTTGGCGACACGATTGCTAACCGTGTTGGGTCCGAATACATAAATTTAATCGTTCCGAAAGTAAGCGAGGTCATTACATCTAAAGTCGAAGAACTAGATGTTGATTTCGTTCGTTCACTTCGTTTGACTGATAAACCATCTGGTGGCTATGGTGAACGTATCATGCACGTGTACAACGAGAAAACAGGGAATGACTTGATGAGGTTTCATGTGAGAAGAGACCATCCACCTCAGGATGGGTACTGGTTTAACTTCCATTATCATGACGAAAAAGATAACTTTAGTGAGCATCATGAAGTTGGGAAAATTTATTGGGATAAAAACACTCCGCCAAAATGGCTCTCATAATGAGGCATGCGGGGTGTTTCTGTTTGATTGGAAGGGGAATGAATAGAGATGGAACTCGTTCAATGTATAAGAGATGTATTTGAAGAAGATCCTTTAACAGGTACTGAAAATGAAAGGAAATTATTTAAAAAAGGAAATTTTTATCCAGCCTATCAGGATGATCACGAGAACTGGATAACAGTTGATGACGAAGGGGAGCATCATATCATTGCTAGTGGTGAGTCACCAATAGAGGATTTCTGGTTTTTGTATCGTTTTAGAATCGCATAAGTAAACGCTGCTCAATTGAGCAGCGTCGTATTACTTCTTTTTAGGGCGCGCTTGTTGCGGGCCTCTTTTTTTATTCATTTGGAGAGCATCCTCACCGCTTTTAGTACCCTGAGCCCCTGTTTTGGGATCGTAGCCATTGCGACTTTTCATTGAGCAATCCTCCTTTTAGGTGTCACTCAATACTATGCCCAGACCAAACTCAAATTAAAACATAGGATTTTCTTCAATAAATTGATATACGTTACGTACGAGTTCATCTGAAGATGTAGCAGTAACGCGCTCTCCGTTAACGAGACAATACATCTCCTGACTACATAACGTACAATGCCCTAGACAAGAATATTCTAATACATCTAGATCATGGTCTTTTTCAAGTATTTCCATCGCTTTATGTGAACCGCTTGATAGGTTGCTCATACAAAACTCTACGATAGGATTCATGCTATTATCACCTCAATGCTGATTGCAAGTTCTACACTTGTTCATTTTATCAAGAAGGAATGGTAATGAACAACCTTTTGCAATTGAGCAGAATAATAAGCAATATTCAGTAAATACGATATACTAAATGCGTATAGAGGGTTTATTTCTTTAAAATAAGGAAAAATAAAATAATGAAGCTTATAGAGGAGGGTCATTATGAATAAACCAGTTATCGTAGGAACGGGACCAGCAGGTTTAACCGCTGCAATTTATTTAGCAAGAGCAAATATGGAGCCTCTCGTTATCGAGGGTCCAGAGCCGGGTGGTCAATTAACCTTGACGACAGATGTAGAAAACTTTCCTGGGTTTGCTGATGGAATACTTGGCCCAGAGTTAATGGAAAACATGAAGAAACAAGCATTACGCTTCGGTGCTCGAATTGAAAGAGGCTGGGTTAAGGATATCGATTTTTCAAAAAGACCTTATACTTTAAAAACCGATACGCTTGGTGATGTAGAAGCAGATGCGGTATTGATTTCGACTGGTGCTTCGGCAAAGTTATTAGGAATACCAGGAGAATCCGAGAATATGGGTAGAGGTGTAAGCACTTGCGCGACGTGTGATGGGTTCTTCTTTAGAAATAAGAAGATCGTCGTTGTTGGCGGAGGAGACTCTGCGATGGAGGAAGCCACTTTCCTTACTAAGTTCGCTTCGGAAGTTACGATTCTTCATCGAAGGAACGAACTCAGAGCATCAAAAATCATGCAAGAAAGAGCGCGTAATAATGAAAAGATCTCATGGAAGCTTAACTACTCACCTGTTGAAGTTGTTTCAGATGGAAAGAAAGTAAGCGGAATCAAAGTAAGAGAAAGTGATTCAGGTAATGAAGAAACGATCGAGACGGATGGAATCTTTGTAGCGATCGGTCATAAGCCAAACACTGATTTTCTTGAAGGAAAAATAGACATGGATGACAAAGGTTACATCAATGTTGAACCAGGAACTACCCGTACGAACCTTCCAGGTGTTTTTGCTTGTGGAGACGTGCAAGATTTTACTTACAGGCAGGCAATTACAGCAGCAGGCACTGGGTGTATGGCAGCGATGGATTGTGAAAGATTCCTTGAAGGAAATGCTTTCATCGATTGGAGCATGTAATAAAGAAACGGAGGGATCCCCCTCCGTCTTTTTTTATTCGATATCTAAATAGTTTATGGTATCTTTTATTCGATCTTTCTTAGGTATCATGACTTCGAGGATACCGTTCTCATATTTCCCCTTCACATTCTTCATTGAAAAGGAATAGGGCAGTTTGATCAATCTGCTAGTACTCGAATACGCTCTTTCCTGTTTATAGTACTTTTGTTTATCATTCCGTTCTTCTTGAAAGCTGTCTGATTCAATGGAAATACGGATGCTATCTCCTAATGGCTCTACTTTAATTTGTTCTTTTGATACGCCAGGAAGTTCAGCTTCAACTATAAAAGCAGAATTCGTTTCATATAGGTCGACACGAAATGCCTGGTGTGGAAGTAAATTAGAAAATGGATCCTTAAAAAAATCATCGAATGTATTCAACCAATTTTGAAGATTAGGATCCTGAAGAATCTTTGGAAGTTTGTCTCCTTTTCCCATCACATATCATCCTTTCCTTAATTTCTCATATAACATATGATGTGTGAATGAGAACGTTCCAGTGGTACAATAACAATTAGCAAATGTTTGGGAGGGAAGCATAGATGAAAACATACTTACAATTATGCGAAGAAATACTACATAACGGTACAAAGAAGTCTGATCGAACGGGTACTGGTACTATTAGCGTTTTTGGTCACCAGATGAGATTCGATTTGCAAGAAGGCTTTCCTGCGTTAACTACGAAAAAGCTTCATTTACGATCGATTATCCATGAATTACTGTGGTTCATTAATGGAGATACCAATGTAAAATATCTTCAAGATAATGGCGTCCGCATTTGGAACGAATGGGCGGATGAAAATGGAGAACTAGGACCTGTATACGGTCACCAGTGGAGGTCTTGGACTGGAGCTGATGGTGACACGGTAGATCAACTTCAAAACGTAATCAATCAAATTAAAACGAATCCTAATTCTAGACGAATGATCGTTACGGCATGGAATCCTTCACAAGTGGATGAGATGGCGCTTCCTCCATGTCATTGTCTCTTTCAATTTTATGTAGCTGATGGAAAACTTTCATGTCAGCTCTATCAGCGCTCAGCAGATGTCTTTCTTGGCGTACCATTCAACATCGCATCCTACGCCTTACTCACGATGATGATGGCGCAGGTATGTGATTTAGAGCCTGGAGAATTCATCCATACTCTTGGAGATGCACACATTTACAATAATCACCTTGAGCAGGTTGAATTACAGTTAACAAGAGATCCAAGACCATTACCTAAAATGAAAATTAACCCTGAAGTTAAATCATTATTCGATTTTTCATTTGAAGACTTTGAACTTACAGAATATGATCCGCATCCACACATAAAGGGAGAGGTATCTGTATGATTTCTTTTTTACTTGCAATGGATGAAAATCATTTGATCGGTAAGAACAATGATTTACCGTGGCATCTACCAGCTGATCTTGCATACTTTAAAAAAATGACGCTGCAAAAATCAATCGTAATGGGTAGGAAAACGTTTGAATCCATTGGGAAGCCTCTACCAGGAAGAGAAAGTTACGTGATTACAAGGCGTGAGCTTTCCATCAAAAACGTAACAATTCTACATTCTATCGAAGAATTTCTAAAAATGGCTGAAGAAGATAACGAAAAGGAATGGTTTGTAATCGGAGGTGCTGAGATTTACCGTCAGCTCTTGCCTTACGCCGATCGGCTTTACATCACAGAAATTCATAATGAATTTCAAGGCGATGCATACTTCACTGATTTAAAGAGTGAGGATTGGGTTGAGAAATCTAGAGATATAAATAAGAAGGATGAGAAGAATCCTTACGATTATGATTTTGTTATTTATGAAAGAAGATAAAAAGCGAAACGCCGGTTCCTACGAACCGGCGTTTTACTCTTTATTTCTCTGGGCGAGGACCAGGATCATCAAGACCCGAGCTTTCGATCGTCATAGCTGGCTTAACTTCACAGTCACCGTTTACTCGGACTTGACATGAGAGGCGTAGGTTCTCTTCTACACCCTTTCTTTTAAAAGCTTCTTTTTCGATATCAGTAAGTTCTCCAAAATCGCCATCTAGCACTTCAACGCGACACGTTGTGCATTTAGCTTTACCACCACATCGATGAAGAATATGTACATCGTTGTCTTCAAGCGCAAGTGTTAGCTTCGTTCCTTCCTCTACATCAAATGTTCCATAATCTGGTACAGTAACTTTTGCCAAGAGAAATTCCTCCTTATTTTATAATGTTCCCCTCACTATCCATCATAGCGGATTTGTAGAGCTATTTATAGGGTTTACAACAAAAAGCAAAAATACGTCGAATTATGCTTAAAGATGTCAAGTAAGGGTAAATACATACTATTGAATAATCGGATGGAGGAGAACTCACATGAACAAGAGATATTTTACAGAGCACGAAGCGAATGAGACGATTCCTAAAGTAAAGCGAGAGCTGGCAGGTCTTAAGAGCGTGACTCAATCTTTTGGTGAACAGTATGAACAGCTAGAGCAGCATAAGAAAACCTTGTTATATCGTCACAAAACAAAAGTAGATGAAGATATTCTATTCAAAAAAGAGTCTAGAATGGAATTTATGGAATTAGAGGCTCAAACGTTTATTAGAAACTTACTCAGTTTCGGAGTGAAGATCATCGATATCGAAAATGGTTTGATTGCATTCCCAGCTGTTTTAAACGGTGAAGAGGTGGAGCTTTATTGGAAAGAAGGACAGGAAAACGTGACGCTTAACCCTCAGGTATCGTTGCTAGAACGATCGAAGGAAGACGACCGTGTTTGAGGGTTTCTTATTTGAAATTTCACATACCGTACTAAGTATAAGAATATAACATTCAGAACACCTTATTACTAGTGGAGGTGAAGAAAAATGAAAAATCCAAAACAAGCTCATAAGCACGAAACTGAGTTTGCAAGTGAACTTTCTGCTGACCAAAACAACAACAAAAAACATAAAAAAAACAAGAAGCAAAAAAAGAACGCGTAAGCAATACTATAAGGAGGCTGTCGAGAAGATCTCGAGAGCCTTTCGCTATGCAATATGACAAACCGTGATCTTCAATTCAAAGTACGAGAGAGTGATGAGCAACTCACACTTCATCCAGTGATTGTTGTGAATTAGTTCCTTTCTAAAGACAAAAAGGGTAAAATAGAAAGCAGACTATAGAGAGAAAAGGATGAGTGTCATGAGCTTGCTTCAGGCTGAGAATATTACCAAATCTTATGGAGAAAAAACTCTTTTCGATGAAATATCTTTTTCATTAGAAGAACGACAGAGGATTGGTTTAATAGGCGTAAATGGAACGGGAAAATCATCGCTTCTTAAAATCTTAGCTGGGCTCGAATCAGCAGACAGTGGGAGTTTATTTCATGCAAATTCATTTCAAGTGGAATATCTTCCACAAGATCCAGTTTTTCATGAAGGAAAAACGATTCTTGAAACGGTTTTTGACAGTGATATACCATTGTTTAATGCAGTTAGGAACTATGAAGTAGCACTTCAAAACGTAACTGATAATCCAGAAAATACAGGTTACCAAGAGCGTCTTCTTACGGCTCAAGAGGAAATGGATCGATTGGATGCATGGGATTTTAGTACGAAAGCGAAGACGATCCTTACAAAGCTTGGATTAACGAAATTTGAATCTAATGTGAATACACTATCTGGTGGGCAACAAAAACGAGTGGCTTTAGCAAAAGCTTTTATTCAACCAGCAGATTTATTGATTTTAGATGAACCAACAAACCATATCGACCACGATACGGTCGAGTGGTTAGAACAATACCTTTCTACATATTCAGGAACACTGTTGTTGGTAACACATGATCGATATTTTCTAAATCGTGTTACGAACCGTATTTTTGAGCTTGATAAGGGACGTTTGTTTGAATATGGAGGGAATTACGAAACATTCTTAGAACAAAAAGCTTTACGAGAAGCAAGAGAACAAAAAGAAGCTCATAAACAAAACAAATTGCTACAAAGCGAATTAGAATGGTTAAAACGCGGGGCAAAAGCTAGAACCACGAAACAAAAAGCGAGAAAGCAGCGAATTGAGACCATGCAGGAAGCACCAGAACACAAGACTGACGGTAACGTTGAAATGGCGATTGGTTCTAGCCGACTAGGGAAGAAAGTTATCGAAGCAGAAGATGTTACTAAAATGTTCAACGATCATTATATTACAAACGATTTTAGCTACCTTGTTCTTCCTCAAGATCGCATCGGAATCATTGGCGCTAACGGGTCTGGTAAAACGACGTTGTTAAACATGCTAGCGGGACGGATAAAACCAGATAGCGGCACAATCGATATTGGAACAACTGTGAAGATCGGTTTTTACACTCAGCAAAACGAAGGACTAGATGAATCTTTAAGAGTGATTGAATACATTCGAGAAGGGGGCGAACAAATACGCCTTCAAAAAGGTGGGAGTATTACTGCCTCACAAATGCTAGAACGCTTCCTTTTCTCACCAGAGCTGCAGTGGACGTATGTATCCAGGCTTTCTGGTGGAGAGAAAAGAAGACTCTACTTGCTTCGAATCTTGATGGAAGAGCCTAACGTTCTTTTCTTAGATGAGCCAACAAATGACCTCGATGTACAAACACTTTCAGTTTTAGAGGATTATTTGTCCGATTTTCCTGGCGCGGTTATTACGGTTTCACACGATCGATACTTTTTAGATAAAGTTGCAGAACAGCTTTTTGTATTTGAAGGAAACGGTGTGATCGATCACTATTATGGTTCATACACTGACTTTTTAGATGTGAAGAAAAGAGAAAAAGAGCTTGAAGCTGAAGAAAAGAAGGTTGCAACCACCAAAGTAGTAGAGAAAGAGGACAAACCGAAGAAAAATAAGATGTCCTATAACGAAAAGAAAGAGTGGGAGACCATTCAACAAACGATTGAAGAAATCGAATTGAAGATTGAGAACGTAAAGGAAGAGATCACAAAATCCGGCAGCGACTTTGAGAAAGTAGATACATTATACAAAGAAGAGCAAGCCTTAACGATGGAGCTAGAAGAAAAAATTGAACGCTGGTCGGAACTATCTGAAAAGATTTAGTAAAGAGAACCACCTGGAAACAGGTGGTTTTTCTTTTTAGTAAATTTTGAGAATTCGTGATATAATTATTCAGAAAGTTAAGAATTGAGTGGAAGGAGGGAAAGAGTGAAGCTATATTTATCAGTCGATATGGAAGGGATTTCTGGGATCGTAGATGATACGTTTGTGGATTCATCTAAACACAATTATCGTCGCGGCCAAGAGTTGATGACGCAAGAAACAAACCACGTAATTGAGGCTGCTCTAGCAAGTAGAGTGGAAGACGTGATTGTAAACGACAGTCATTCCAAGATGAACAACCTTTTAGTAGAAAAGCTACATGAAGATGCAAAACTTATTTCTGGAGATGTAAAACCGTTTTCCATGGTTGAAGGATTAGACCATACATATGACGGGGCAGGATTCATAGGCTACCATGCTCGGGCATCATTAAAAGGAATCATGTCTCATTCAATGATACATGCAGTAAAAAATTTCTATATTGATGACATAACCGTTGGAGAACTAGGGTTGAATGCGTTCGTAGCTGGGTACTACGGCGTTCCTGTTTTATTAGTAGCTGGAGATGACAGAGCGACAGCAGAAGCAGAAGCGCTTATTCCAAACGTTACCACTGTTACAGTAAAAGAATCCATTTCGCGTTCATCCGGATTAGTTCCATCACCCAACAAAACTGGCAAACTACTAAGGGAGCAAACGACTGCTGCCATCGAAAGTCGTCATCGAGTAGATCCTTTAGTTCCTCCAAAGAAACCGATCTTCCGTATCGAATTTACGAATTATGGACAGGCCGAATGGGCGAGTATCATGCCAGGAGCTGAGATTGAAACTGGTACAACAGTAAAGTTTCAGGCAAAAGATATGCTAGAAGCCTACCAAGCTATGCTTGTCATGACAGAACTAGCATCAAGAACGACATTTAGTTAGAAAGTAGGGATTTTATTGGCGAAATACGTTGCAAATCGATTATTCGCCATGCTAATTACACTGTGGATTATCGTGACGATTACATTCTTTTTAATGCATGCCATTCCTGGATCACCATTTAACCAGGAACGTAATACTAGCGAAGCTGTTCAACGAAATCTTGAAGCACACTACCATTTGAATGAACCAGTATTCGTTCAATACTTTATCTATTTAAAATCACTTGCAACGTTAGACTTTGGACCTTCTATCAAACAATCATCAACTTCTGTAAATGAGATGATTGGTAGGGGATTCCCTGTTTCAGCGGAGTTAGGAATGCTGTCATTAGCGATTGCAGTTATTTCGGGAGTGATCCTCGGGATATTTGCTGCTTTAAAGCATAATGGCACGATCGATTACATAGCAATGACGTTTGCAGTTATAGGAATATCCGTTCCAAACTTTATAATGGCTACATTACTCATTCAACAGTTAGCTGTAAACTGGGAGATCTTCCCTGTGGCCACTTGGTCTTCACCAATGCATATGGTGCTTCCTGCAGTTGCGCTTGCTACAGGTCCTATGGCGATCATTGCTCGTTTAACCCGGTCGAGCATGATAGAGGTTTTGAATCAAGATTATATACTGACAGCAAAAGCAAAAGGAATGTCAACGTATCAGATCGTAATCAAGCATGCGATGAGGAATGCACTACTACCTGTCATCACGATTTTAGGTACGCTAGTCGCAGGTGTACTGACAGGAAGCTTTGTTATCGAGAAAATTTTTGCAATTCCAGGTATGGGTAAATACTTTATCAATGGGATTAATGATCGAGATTACCCAGTTATCATGGGAACAACGGTGTTTTATAGTGCGTTTTTAATCATGATGTTATTTATCGTAGATATCGCTTACGGCATTCTCGATCCTAGAATTAAGCTTCACAAGAGGGGGAATTAGAGATGTCGTTACCAGAAAAAACAAACAAAGGTACGCCCTATACACCTGACGACTTGTTCGTGCCTCTTGAAAACTCTTCATACAATGTCGATCATATTGCAAAGCCGTCTGTCTCTTATTGGAAGGATGCATGGATTCGCTTAAGACAAAATAAGTTATCGATGGCAGGATTAATCGTATTGATCCTATTAATCTTGATGGCCGTATTTGGACCGATCATCTCACCTTATTCGTATGACCATCAAGTTCTTACGAATGGGAACCAGGCACCATCTTCCGAACATTGGTTTGGCACCGACAACCTTGGCAGGGACATGTTTACACGAACATGGAATGGAGCAAGAATATCGTTGTTTGTAGGGTTTATGGCTGCATTTATCGATTTCATTATTGGTGTAGCTTACGGTGGCTTTTCAGGATACAAAGGTGGACGCGTAGATAATTTTATGATGAGAATCATCGAAATCCTTTATGGTCTTCCATATCTCTTGATGGTTATTCTACTGATGGTCGTGATGGGACCAGGATTATTTACTATTATCGTGGCTTTGACCGTTACAGGATGGGTCGGAATGGCGAGGATCGTTCGAGGACAAGTATTGCAGTTAAAAAACTCTGAACATGTTCTAGCATCTCGAACGTTTGGAGCTAGTGCAGGTCGTGTTATCAGGAAGAACCTGCTTCCAAACACTATGGGACCGATCATAGTTCAAATGACCTTAACTGTTCCTACAGCAATATTTGCCGAAGCCTTCCTGAGTTTTCTTGGGCTTGGCGTCCAAGCTCCAATCGCGAGCTGGGGAGTCATGGCGAATGACGGACTATCTGCCATACTGTCAGGACATTGGTGGAGATTATTCTTTCCTGCATTTTTCATTTCATTAACGATGTTTGCTTTTAACGTTTTAGGAGATGGATTACAGGATGCATTAGATCCAAAGCTAAGAAAATAATAGGATAGTAGAGTGCTCATTATGAGCGACTTTTCTATAAACTAGTTTAGGGGGAAACGAAATGAAAAAAATAGTCACCATGTTTCTTTCGCTTCTTCTTCTTATTGGAATTGTAGGCTGTACAACAACGCAAGACAGCTCTAGTAATTCGAATAGTGGAAGTGAAGGAGATAGCCAAGAACAAAGCTCAAAAATTCTTAAATTAAACAATGGAGCAGAGCCTACGTCATTTGATCCACCGATCGGGTTTGATAGTGTATCATGGAATGCACTGAATAACTTGATGGAGGGTATGACGAGGCTCGACGATAATGATGAGCCACAACCGGCTACTGCAAAAGAGTGGGACGTTTCAGAAGATGGAAAAACCTATACGTTCAACATTAGAGAAGACGCAAGTTGGTCGAATGGGGAGCCTGTAACTGCACAAGATTTTGAGTTTGCGTGGAAACGACTTGCTAACCCAGATACAGCATCACCAGCTGCTTTTCTTGCTTACTTTATTGAAGGAGCAGAAGCTTACAATACTGGCGAAGGTTCCGCTGAAGATATGATGGTAACAGCCGTTGATGAAAAAACACTTGAAGTACAACTTACTAGCCCTGTTGGGTTCTTTCCAACTTTAATTTCAAACCCTGCTTTCTTCCCTGTTCATAAAGAAACAGTAGAACAAAACCCTGAATGGCATACAGAAGCAGATAGCTATGTAAGTAATGGTCCATTCAAACTTTCAAAATGGACTCATGAAACGGAGTTTGTTTTCGAGAAGAACGAAGAATATTGGGACGCAGAAAGTGTAAACCTTGACGAAGTTCATTGGGCGATGGTCGATGATACAAATACAGAGTATCAAATGTATAAGACAGGAGATCTTCATACATCCGACGTACCTGCAGACTTGAGTGAACAGTTATTCGACGAAGGAAAAGCACAAGTAGAAGACCAGTCTGGAACGTACTTCTATCGCTTTAATACTGAAATGGAACCGTTCCAAAATGCAAACATTCGTAAAGCATTCGCAATGGCTGTCGATCAGCAGCAAATTGTAGAATTCGTAACAAAAGGACAAGAAAAACCAGCTAAAGGATTTGTTGCATACGGATTTGAAGATCCATCAGGAGGAGACTTTAGAGAAGTCGGAGGAGATCTGGTTTCTACCGATGCAGCAAAAGCGAAAGAACTGCTTGAAAAAGGAATGGAAGAAGAAGGGTATGACACACTTCCTGCTGTAACACTTACTTATAATACGAGTGATTCTCATAAGAAGATTGCTGAAACACTTCAACAAATGTATAAAGAATCGCTAGGAGTAGATGTGGAACTTGCGAACCAGGAATGGAACGTCTTCTCAACAGAGCAGAAAGCATTAAAACTGCAATTCTCCCGTAGTTCGTTCCTTGCTGACTACGCTGATCCAATTAACTTCTTAGAAAGCTTCCAAACGGGGCATTCTATGAATCGAACTGGGTGGAGCAATGACGAGTTTGATAGCTTGATCGAACAAGCAAAGAATGAAACAGATGAAGAAAAGCGATTTGAATTGATGCACGAAGCAGAATCGATTTTATTCGATGAAATGCCAATTTTCCCAATTCACTTCTACAATCATGTTTATTTACAAAGCGAAGATGTAACAGGAATCGTTAGACACCCTGTTGGTTATATGGAGCTTAAAACGGCAGATATCAAATAGTTTAAAGAGCCGGGTGCGTTTGCGCCCAGGCTCTTTCTTATGAAGTTGCAGACAATCATATGCAAGGAGAGAATCGTGATGAAAATAACTAATATCGAAACATTTGCTGTATGTGCACAATTAAAAAAACCTTTTAAAACAGCACTTCGAACGGTTACTACAGCAGAATCTGTCATTGTGAAAGTTACTGCAGAAGATGTAATTGGTTGGGGAGAAGCACCACCTACCGTTGCGATCACAGGTGAAAGTAAGGAAAGTGTGATTTCATCGATCAACAATCATATTTCACCTAAATTGATTGGATTAGAATTATCTTCTTACGAGACCATCTTTAAAGTCTTGCACACTTCTTTAGTAAGAAATACAAGTGCAAAGGCTGCTGTTGATATGGCTATTTATGACCTTCTTGCGAAACAGTCCAATCTACCTCTCTATCAATATCTAGGCGGGTTTCGAGATTTGCTTGAAACAGACTACACAGTAAGCGTGAATTCTCCTGAAGAGATGGGAGATGATGCCTCTCAATATGTGAGTGAGGGTTTTAACATATTAAAAGTAAAAGTAGGCAAGGATACGATCGAACGTGACTTAGAAAGGATTAAAGAGGTACAAAATCGCACAGGTAATAAGGCAAGTATCAGATTAGACGCCAATCAAGGCTGGACAGCTAAAGAAGCGATTTACGCGATAACGAAATTAGAGCAAGAAGGAATTAATCTCGATCTTGTTGAACAACCTGTTCCTGCCCATGACATCGAAGGGCTTAAAAGAGTGACGGATTCTGTGAATACTCCAATCATGGCTGATGAGAGCGTTTTTTCAGCGCGAGATGCGTTACAGGTAGTTTCGATCCGTGCAGCTGACTTGATTAATATTAAGCTAATGAAAGCAGGTGGAATCCATCAAGCTTTAAAGATAAATGCCATAGCGGAGAGCGCTGGGATAGAGTGTATGGTTGGAAGTATGATCGAATCAAAACTAGGAATTACTGCAGCGGCTCACTTTGCTGCAAGTCAGAAAAATATTACGCGTTTCGATTTTGATGCCCCCCTAATGTTTAAGGAAGAGAATGTTGATGGAGGGGTAGCGTACAACAAAAGTATGATAACATTTAACTCATACACAGGATTAGGTATACATTCAGTTAAACAAGGGGGTTTACAAATTGGAATTAACTAGAAAAACAGTAAGTGCTACAGTAGCCACTTTGTGGTCTAATCCGGAAAGCGCTAGAACCGTGGATGAAAAAGCGATACATAACCCAGTAGATCTAGAAGGATGGTTAGATCAACTTTCCTATTCATCGAGCCTTGCACTATGCGATGAAAACCGAGTTCAATCTCAGGTCCTTTATGGGGATGAGGTATTGATTTTAGAAGAAAAAAATGACTGGTCTCATGTTATCGTTCCTTCTCAGCCATCATCGAAGGATCCAAGAGGCTACCCAGGCTGGATTCCTACAGAGCAACTATCAGAAGAAATTTATGATGGCGATGGAGTATATGTATCAATAATAAAACATGGTGCTGCGGTAACCAATCAAGGTGATGATAAGATGCATCTAAGCTATCAAACGAGACTTCCTCTAATTGATCACACTATTGATGAATATAGAGTTTGGACACCACATGGTGATAGTTTGATCAAAAAGGAGCACTCAGAATTAGTTGAAGTAAATGGTGATGTTGGAAATGGAGATGAGCTAGTAAAAAACGCAGAAAAATTTATTGGACTTCTTTATCTCTGGGGAGGGATGTCCTCTTATGGCTATGATTGTTCAGGTTTTAGTTATAACATGGCACGTTCGATCGGTTGCACCATCCCAAGAGACGCTCATGATCAGATGAAGTCAGGTGAGCGCGTACAGGATGGAAATTGGGATGTGGGAGACTTATTATTCTTCGCTTATGAGAAAGGAAAAGGGAGTGTTCACCATGTCGGGATGTATTATGGTGATGGAAAGATGATTCACTCTCCAAGTACAGGCCGCATAATCGAAATAACACCATTAAAGGGAACGATCTACGAAGAGGAGCTCTGTGGTGTTAGGAGATATTGGGGAAATTGATGTTAGATTTCAGTATGATCTCAAACAAAGTAAAAGACTGTTTCATTGGTCTTGAAGGTAATCATTCAATTCTTATCAAAGGTCCAGATGGTGATATCACATTACAATCCGAACAGCCTGTATCATCTGCTAGCATAATAAAAATACCTATTATGATTGAAGCATTATATCAAGCAGACAATGGACGGATTCATTTAGACGATACGATCATGGTAGAGAACCATAATTGTGTTCAGGGATCAGGGGTGCTGTCTCACCTTTCTATACAGGATGGATGGAAGGTTTCGGATCTTATCATATTGATGATCATCTCCTCTGATAATACAGCAACAAACCAGTTGATCGATCTACTAGGGATTTCCTCTATCAACAGTACGATGAGAAAATTAGGGTGTTACCATTCTACATTGATGAGAAAGATGATGGATCATGAATCTTTGAAATTAGGAAAAGACAATTTGATGTGTGCTAGCGACACAGTGACATTGTTACAGGCAATTCATTCTGGCAACATGTTATCAAATGAGTCGAAAGAATGGGCATTATCAGTATTAACAAAACAACAATTTCAAGATAAGTTTCCTTCAAAGATTGCTCATCTTTCAGAAGGGGAACTCGCTCATAAAACAGGCGAATTAGAAGGAATCGAGCATGATGTAGGAATATTATTCACTCAGCATGGCCCTGTTTTCTACGCGTTTTTAACAGCTGGACTGATAGAAAATCGATATGGAAGAGACGCAATCGCAAATGCAGGCAGATTGCTATACGATTACTATAGTGAAAAAGTATAATAAACGAAGAGACACCGTCAAATCGACGGTGTCTCTTCGTTTAAGTACCTATTTCTACTCGCGTTCCAATAGGAACCGTTCTAGAAAGCTCTTCAACGTCTTCATTATACATTCGGATACATCCTCTAGATACATAGTTACCTATTGATGAAGGGTCGTTGGTACCATGTATACCATAGTGTTTTTTTGAAATGCTCATCCACATCGTACCATATGGCCCACCTGGATTAGGCGCTTTATTGATGATGATGTACAAACCTTTTGGGGTTTCATGAAGCATACGACCGACACCAACAGGGTATACCTTAACAATGGCACCATTTTTGTAAAGTGATAGTTTACGGGTAGAGAGTGATACATAAATCGTATAGGGAATAGTAGAAGGATCAGGATACCCAGGAATCAAGATGATTTGACCTGGATAGATAAGGTTAGGATTAGGTAAAGTATTTACTTGTAATATTTCCCAAAGGGGGACGCGGTAATCTTCCGAGATGCTTGTTAGAGTTTCACCAGGACGAACAGTGTGCTTCAAGATAATTCACCTCTTGTAGGAATAGTCGACAAAGGAGCGAATGTATTGAATATCGTAATTATCGCAGACACTCATCTACCAAAGAAAAAGAAAAGCTTGCCTTTTAAACTTGTGAAGGAGCTTGAAGACGCTGACTTCATCATCCACGCGGGTGACTGGCAAACAATCGATGTATACGAAGAATTAATACACTATGCGCCAACTACAGGAGTATATGGGAACGTCGATGATAACCAGATTAAAGAAAAGTTCGATTTGAAAAGCATCGTTGAGATAGGATCATTGCGAATCGGGATTACTCATGGACACGGACGTCGTAAAACAACTGAAAAACGTTCCGTGGAATTATTTGAAGGTGATGGGGTAGATATCGTCATCTTTGGTCATTCGCATATCCCTGTTCATAAAGAATATGATGGGAAAATCGTTTTTAATCCTGGCTCCCCAACCTATAAACGAAGACAACCAAAGTATTCTTTTGGGAAACTAGAGTTATCAGAAGATGGGTGTTTCACACTTGAGCATGTATTTTTTGATGAAAGCGAATCGGAAGCATCGAAATAATTGAACAAATCTTCATGTAACTGTATAATGTTTGTATAACAATTGTACGACTTTTTGCGGATGAGCTGGAAGGGGAAGTTTTCATGAGTAAAAACAAAAGAGTCATTGTAATAGGTGCTGGGCCAGGCGGACTGACTGCAGCTATGTTATTAGCCAGTAAAGGATATGCAGTGACGATATATGAGAAACAATCATTTGTAGGAGGACGTACATCCTCGTTCGAGCGTCAGGGTTACGTATTCGATAGGGGTCCAACCTTTCTTAATATGCCGCATATACTAGAAGAAGTTTTTGAGCAATCAGGTCGTAATGTTCATGACTATATAGATTTAGTTGAAGTAGATCCTATGTATGAGTTGAAATTTGGTCATATGTCATTTTTCCCAACACGTAAGAGAGAAGAAATGGTCGAACAAATTGAAAACTTATTCCCTGGTAACGGTGAAGGGTATAGAAGGTTTATGAAAGAAGAAAAAGAGAAGTTCGAGGCTCTTATGCCAATTTTACAAAACAAGCACGATTCGTTATTTGATTATGGAAGGTGGCGGTTTTTAAAAGCGTTACCTAAGCTTACCGTAACGGATAGCGTTTATGAACGCCTGTCCACATATTTTGATGATGAGCGTCTTCGCCTCTCGTTTACGTTCCAAGCGAAATATCTTGGTATGTCACCATGGGAGTGCCCTGGAGCGTTTACCATTTTATCGTATATGGAGCATGAATATGGTATTTTCCACCCGATCGGAGGCGTGAACCAAATATGTAAAGCGATGGCAAGGGTCATCGAAGAAGAAGGCGGTTCCATCCATACCGGAACAGCAGTTAAAAGCATTCTTATCGATGGATCAAGTGTACAAGGTGTTGAACTTGCAGATGGAAGAAAGGAATATGCTGACGAGGTTATCGTTAATGCTGATTTTGCACACGCCGTAAATCACTTATTTCCAGAAGGAAAAGGAAAACGATACTCCCCTAAAAAGATGGAACGGAAGAAATATTCTTGTTCAGCATTCATGCTTTACCTAGGTGTTAACAAATCTTATGATTTATCACACCATACAGTTGTATTTTCTGGTGATTATAAGAAAAATGTCGAGGAAATCACTAAACAAAAAATGCTTTCAGAAGATCCTTCTATTTATATTCAGAATGCTAGCGTAACGGATAAAACGTTGGCACCTGAAGGGAAATCTTCTATCTATATTCTAGCTCCAGTCCCGAACAACTTTAGTTTAATAGATTGGGAGAAACATAAAGATGATTTCAGAAGGTTAGTATTAAACCAAATAAAAGAAAAAACAGGCTTTAACGATCTTGAAGATCATATTGAGGTAGAAGAAATGTACACACCTACTGATTGGGAGTACGACATGAACGTTTACAAAGGTGCGACGTTTAATCTTGCTCATAACCTCCCTCAGATGATGTTCTTCAGACCTCCAAACCAGTTTAAAGAATTCGAACACTGTTGGCTTGTAGGTGGTGGAACACACCCAGGAAGTGGTCTTCCTACGATTATGGAATCGGCAAGGATCACTACGAATCTTCTACATCAAGAAAACATCCAGCAAGAAAGGAGCGGCACATGAACATAGGAATTATTGGTGGCGGAATCGGTGGCATGTTGTCTGCTCTCATGCTTGCTAGAAAAGGACACAACGTTACGATACACGAAAAAGCTAACGTTCTCGGTGGTAGACTCGCATTTGTCGAAAGGGAAGGTTTCAAGATCGACAAAGGACCAACGATCGTACTATTGCCAGAAATGATCTATGAGTTTCTAAATAAAGCGGGAGTTGATAGAGAAGAAGTGGAAATGATCCGCTGCGATCCACTTTATCGAATGATATACCCTGATGGTTCTTCATTCACCAAAACGAGTGATATTCAAAATCAGGTAGAAGAAATTAGGTCGATGTTTCCTGGAGAGGAAGAAGGGTTTTTACGCTACCTAGATGATATGAGAGTAAGATTTAATAAAGGAAAAAAAGCTTTTCTAGAAAAGTCTTTTATTCATAAGAGAGAATTTTTTACTTTTAAAAATATGAAGCTCCTCTTAGAACTAAAAGCTCATCAAAACGTTCGCTCACAAGCTTCCCAATATTTCAAAGACGAGCGTTTACAGGATGCATTCTCACTACAAACGCTATACATCGGTGGCGATCCATCTGGATCTCCAGCGCTCTATTCACTAGTACCTTTTAGTGAGTACGAGCATGGTATCTGGTATATCAAAGGCGGGTATGCCAGCCTCATATCCCTATTAGAAAAACATATTCAAAAAGAAGGGATTACCGTTAACTTTGGCTCTGCAGTTGAAGAGTTTATAATAAATCAGAACGATTGTAAAGGATTCCGAGCCTTAGATGGTGAATTTTATTATGATAAGGTAGTTTTTAACGGTGATTTTCCAATGATTCATAATTTGATTAAAGCTGAGAAGCCACCGAAGAAAAAGTATACACCATCATCAGGTTGCTTGCTCCTTTATCTTGGACTCGACCGAATTTATGAAGAAGTCGATGTCCATCAATTTTTCATGACGGATGAGTTTAAAGCTCATATGAAAGACGTCTTCAAAAACCGATCGATTTCAAAGGATCCAGCGATCTACACGTTCCACCCTTCAAAAATAGACCATTCTCTTGCCCCTCCAGGTAAAGGTGTCCTCTATGCACTAATCCCGGTGCCTTCAGGTACTGCTACTAACTGGGAAGAAAAAGATTCATTAGCAAATGAAATCATCGGAGTACTAGAAGAAAGAGGCTTCCCACATTTGAAGGAAGCAATCGAATGGATGGAAATTCGGACCCCACTTGATGCAGAAGTGGAAGGATTATTTGAAGGGGGCAGTTTTGGAATAGCACCAACGTTAACACAGTCTGGTGCATTTCGTCCTCAGGTTAAACCATTAAATTACAAAAACCTATATGCTGTAGGAGCATCTGTACACCCAGGCGGTGGAATACCTATCGTGATGCAAGGTGCCGATCTCTTAGTAAAAGAAATAGAAAGGGTGTGAGTGAAAATGCTGGAGCAATCGTATAAACATTGTGAATCGATTATAAAACATCATTCAAAAACATTTTATAAAGCTTTTTCCTTGTTACCCTCAAACAAAAAGAAAGCAGTCTGGGCCGTTTATAGTTTTTGTAGGAGAGTCGATGATATTGTAGATGAAGGCACTGATCCAGAGAGAGAATTGACTGAGTTCAGATCTCAATTCGCTCGGTTTTTGAACGGTGAGAGATTGGTGAATGACCCTATGTGGATTGCTCTCCACGATGTTTTTCAGAAATTTAAGATGGACCATCAACCTTTTCAAGATATGATTGTAGGACAGGAGATGGATCTCTATAAATCTAGATACAAATCGTTGAGTGAACTTGAACATTATTCGTATCACGTTGCCAGTACCGTTGGATTGATGCTTCTACCGATTTTAGCACCGAAAAAGGTTGAGTCACTTTCAGATGGCGCGGTTTCTTTAGGCATCGGGATGCAGATTACAAATATATTAAGAGACATTTCTGAAGATCTTGATCGAGATCGTATTTATATTCCGACTGATGAAATGAACGCTAGCGGTGTATCATCGGCAGATCTTTTTAATCGAAAGGTAACGCCAGAATTCATTGAATTGTGGGAGAAGCTAGCTGCTCGAGCGGAATATCACTATGAGAATGCTTTTGCTACGATCGACCTTTACCCTCTCGACGCCCGTCTCCCAGTTAAAAGTTCAGCACTTTTCTACCGAGCGATTCTGAAATCGATTCGAAAAAAAGAGTACAATGTATTTGATCAGCGCGCATATGTGACAGATGACGAAAAAGAAGAACTATTATCTGCAATAAGTGGAAGTTAGATGGTAGAACCCTCACTGAAGACGTGAGGGTTTTTTTGGTTGTTATATTCTTATTATTCTGAAGGTGGTAAACTTTAGTTTATTAAGATATCAGATCATTTCATTTAGAAGGGAGAAGGCTATGAATCAACTATTTAATAAGCTTGAAGATTTATATAGTGAGATGGTAGAACTGAGAAGACATTTTCATCAATATCCGGAGCTTTCATTTGAAGAAGTTGAAACTCCCAAACTTATAGCGAACTATCATCGAGAGTTAGGTCATGATGTCAGAGAGCACGTTGGTGGTAGAGGAGTAGTTGCAACGTTAAAAGGAACGAAGCCTGGTAAAACCGTTGCTTTGAGAGCCGATTTTGATGCGCTGCCAATCCAGGAAGAAAATGAGGTTCCATATAAATCCAAGGTGGATGGTGTGATGCACGCTTGCGGTCATGATGGACATACGGCTATATTACTTTGTTTAGCAAAAGCGCTAAATGCGATACAGAATGAGTTAGAAGGGACCATCGTCTTTATCCATCAGCATGCAGAGGAATATCAGCCTGGTGGTGCGATCGCAATGATTGAAGATGGTTGCTTAGAAGGGGTAGATGTCGTGTTCGGAACACACCTGAGGGCTACAGAGGAAATGGGAAAGATCATGTATAAAGAAGGTCCGTTTATGGCTGCTGCTGACCGGTTCGAGATAGAAATTATCGGACGAGGTGGTCACGGTGCACAGCCACATTTAACAAAGGACAGTATCGTGATCGCTTCGCAATTAGTAGTCAACTTACAGCAGTTAGTATCCAGAAGAGTAAACCCCCTGGATTCTGCTGTACTATCAGTTGGAACATTTGATGCACGGAACGCATTCAATGTCATCGCTAATAATGTTCAACTAGTAGGGACGGTGAGGACATTCAAAAAGAACGTAAAAGAGTTAATGGAAAAAGAGATCGAAAGGGTGGTTAGAGGGACATGTTTAGCGGCGGATGTCGACTATAAGCTTAACTATGTTCATGGCTATCCTGCACTAGTCAATCATAAAACTGAAACAGAGCTATTGAAGAACTATGCAAAGCTGGTTCCTGATGTAAAAGAAGTAACTGAACACGAAGCTCAAATGGGTGGAGAAGACTTCTCTTATTATTTGCAGCATGTGCCTGGTACCTTTTTCTTTACAGGTGCTTTAAACCAAGATGCAGAACAAGTATACCCTCATCACCATCCTCGTTTTTCATTTGATGAAAGGGCGATGTTAATCGCAGCTAAAGTTATGGCGACGGCCGCTTTATCGTATAGTAAATCCCAACGAAGCTAAATAAAAATCGCGCCTCGCGCAATTTTATTTTAGACTCTTTTCAACGCTCCGTATTTAATGATATCGATATATTCATCTAACTCGGGTTCGATTTTTTCAAGTATTTCTGAAAAGCTCATTGCTTTTTCTTGATATGCTTTTAGGTTTTTTTGAGCGATTTGGTCTAGAATCGTCATCGTGAGATTGATCACTTTATCTGGGGTTGCATTTTCCTTAAGAAGACTTCGATCAATAAGCTTTTCAAGGTATTGGTCACTATACACGTCGATGTTTTTCTGAAGCATGGATCGAATTTCTTCTTCCATACCTTGAGGAGGGTTAAGAAGTGTTTGTGTGACAAGCTCAGTTTCTTTTAAATAATGAAATTGAACGCGCTTTTTAATTAAGACAACTTCTTTTACTCGGTTAAAGAAATCCTCTGACTCGACATGTTGTAATTCGGCCATTATGTTGTCCCCAATCAGCTTTCGGCAATAGTCGACAACATAGATGAAAAGGTTTTTCTTGTTTTTAAAATAATGATACAAGATTCCTTTCGAAATTCCTGCACGTGCCGTGATTGTATCCGTCGACGTTTTTTCATATCCAGTATCGGCAAACTCTTCTATACAAATGGTGAGAATTCGCTTTTTCTTATCATCTGCCAGTTTTTCGAAATTTGAATACATACAGATTACCTCCTTTCCTATACGGCGATATCTTTCTTACGATAATAGCTAAATGTACCCCAAATGCTTAAAACGATAACGATTAACATAATGCCAACGTATAAGGAATTCAGCGATTCGTTAGAAATAATATCTGCTGGGTCAATGTATTTGAATAGGCTAAAATACGTTAGGAATTCCAAACCATCCGTTATACCTGACACCACACTAAGAAAATACGAAATTAATACAAGACCAAGGGAAACAGAAGTTATTGTTCTCGCTTTCTTCATGATTGCGGATAATAAAAGGGCTATAGCTGCGAACGTGATGTGCATGAGTAGTGTTCCAATGATCAATAGCCCGAATGTTTTTAAAGGAACATCTTCATCTGCAAATTGAAACCCGACTATACAAACTAACATAATAACGACATTGAGAATCACGATATTCGTCAAGACAGCTAGTAGCTTTTCTGCGATTACTCGAGCTCTTGTAATCGGTTTTGATAGTAAAAATTCAACCGTTTTCTCATTTTCTTCTTTTGCAATCATATTCGACGCAAGCATGACTGCAAAAATACTACCAAACAATGTTGTCATGAAATGAATTTGCATCCCGTAGAAGCCGAGTAGTGAGCCAATATTAAGTCGATCCATTCCAAAAGCTTGCTTAAATGAATCCGGGTAAGCACTTAACAAGTCATTCATTGTCTGTTGATCTTGGGTAAACTGAGGATAGATACTGAGCGTCATCAAGATAATTCCAGCTAAAATGATGGACCAAATCAAAAGTGACTTCATATTTTTCTTCATCTCACGGTTATAGATCATCATTTGGTTCACTCACCTTTCATTCGTAATAGTGCATGAATACTTCATCAAGAGAAGGTTCTTGGATGAGAACATCGATAATATCGAGAGTTGCTAGATGGTTTAAGAGCACGTTCATGTCTCCACGATAAAGGAACGTTGTGTTCTTATCATGAGTTTGTTTATCTTTGACACCTTCAAAAGGGAATTGAACGTCTTCACCATTCTCTATAGTGAGACTAATTTTCTTAAGACTATTTTTGATTAAGGTTTCAACTTTCTCCACAGTAACTAACTTGCCATCTTTAATGATGGCTACGCGATCGCACATTTTTTGAACTTCACTAAGAATGTGAGATGAAAAGAAGATCGTTGCTCCTTTTTCCCTTTCTTTAGAAATCAATTCAAAGAATGTGTTTTGCATCAGTGGATCGAGACCACCGGTAGGTTCGTCAAGAATGAGAAGTTTAGGTTCATGGAGGATCGCTTGAATGATTCCAACTTTTTTGCGATTACCAAAAGAAAGATCCTCCATCTTCCTGTTTAAATCCAACTGAAGCTTTTCAGCAAGTTCATAGATTCGATTCGTATTTTTGTAATGATGAAATTTAGCAGAATACTGCAGCAAATCGATTGCTTTCATATCATCGTAATAATGAACTTCTGAAGGAAGATAACCAACAATCTTCTTAATTTCCTTCGAGTCAGACACGATATCTTTACCGAAAATTGTCGCAGTTCCACCTGTCGGCTGTAGTAAATTCAATAGCGTACGTATCGTTGTACTTTTACCCGCTCCGTTCGGACCGATAAATCCAAAGATTTCTCCTTCATGAATCGTAAGTGATACATTCTCAATCCCACGGCTTTTCTTGTAAAATTTTGAAAGATTCTTTAATTCTACCGCTTCCATGATATTTGCTCCTCCCCCGCAAACCATAGTTGACTCTGAAGTCAATTTCAGAATACACCTCATTGACTACTTAGTCAATAACATGTTTTGATATGTACCTATTATTAGATCAGTGATAAAATTGGTTGTATGATGAGGGAAAATGGGATAATAAGGAGGGGATCTTAATGACTAAATTTCCTACGACAACGTGCCCAAAATGCGGTGGAACAGATCTTGGAAAAGGAAAGCATTCAGGGTATGCCGTCATGACTCCGATGAGAAGAAAACTGAGTTTAGGGTCGGAAATTGAACACCTATTATGTACGGATTGTGGTTTTATCATAGAAAGCTATGTGAAGAACCCAGAAAAATTTAAAAACACCCTTTAACCTTATTACATAATAATAAAAAAGCATGGAAGCGTCGGCGCCTCCATGCTTTTTTAGTTGTAAGACACTCTAGAGTCTTTTTTTGCGTGTTTCGATATGATATGATTCGCAACATTATTTCCGCTGATGACCACCATAGGTGATCCACCACCAGGATGAGTGCTTCCACCTGCGAAGTAGACGTTCTTTATGTCTTTTGAACGGTTTGAAGGACGTAAAAAGCTATTTCGGAGAGTGTTGGAGGATATACCATATAAAGCTCCTCGATAAGCATTAAAGCGGTCCTTGATTTGAGATGGACCGATAACTTTCTCAACTACTTTTAGTTTTCGAATAGGAAGCCCATGTTTTTCAAGTTTGTCATAGATCCGTTCTTTGTACGCTTCTTCAGGCATCTCATGATGATTAGAAAGAGGCGGTGCATTAACAAGAATGAAGAGGTTATCACCATCAGGCGAAACATCAGGATCTGAATGAGAAGAATTTGAAATATAAACTGTAGGATCTTCAGGCCATATTCCGTTAAACAACTCTTTGAACTCTTTTTGGTAGTCTTCTGAGAAATACACTTGGTGGTGTACTAAATCAAGTCTTGAAGACAGCCCTACCATTATGACAAATGCGGAAATAGAAGGGGATAGGCTTTGAATTCTTGTGTCTCGAAATGATGGTCGCTCAGACTCTTTGACGAGAGAAGGGTAAACTTCTAATAGATCACCGTTGATGATGACTTCTTTTATCTTTTGCACCTTACCGTCAACCGTTTCGATCATTTCTGCTCGACCATTACTAACATGTACTGTCTTCACTGGGGTTTCCAAATGAATTGTAACCCCTAGTTCTGATGCTAGTTTTTCCATCCCGCGTGCAAGTGAGGTGTTTCCACCTTTCACATAATATACGCCTTGTACCATTTCTAAATATCCAATCATCGCAAACGTTGCGGGTGATAAAAAAGGTGATGAACCTATATAGGTTGCATAGCGATTGAACGCTTTTAAGATTAGAGGGTGTTTAAAATATCGTTCATGAAAATGATTCATTTTCTCTAAAGGTCTTACCTTTAGCATGGATTGAAAAAGGGAAGGGGACAAGTAGTCCTTCCATGAAAGAAACATCCTCGGGAAAAATGACGATTTTGATAGTCGGTATAATCGATCGACTTCCTCAAGATATGTTTGATAGTTTTTAGCTGCATATGAATCTAGCTTTTCAAACTGGTCGACCATATCTTGTGGATCTGTACTCATCATGAATGAACTGCCATCATGATCAATGTTTCTAGTGTGCCGTTCAATTTTTATCCAATCAAAGTAATTCCTTGGGTCAACACCGGCTTCTTCAAATACGGAATCAAAGACTTCAGGCATCGTCATCGTATTTGGACCGAAATCAAAATGGTATGTTCCTAACGATACCGGCATCATCTTGCCGCCAGCGTATCCGTTTTTTTCATACACATCGACTTTGTATCCTTCACTTGCTAATTTAATCGATGCAGCAAGTCCTGCGAGTCCTGCACCTACGATTGCAATTTGTTTCATGAGTAGGTTCTTCCTTTCCAAACATATCCTTTTTGTTTTATCCCTTTCATCATCGAATTGATCAGAAGACACATAAATGCTAGTGAACTAATCGGCATCATGAATGAGAGTAGAATGGACTGATTGGTTTTCCAATCGACCCAGGCTTTTTGGAGCGTGATCAATATGTAAGGAATGAAAAGAGAGTACATTGGCTCACCTATCGTATAGCTTACAACCCCTATGATCAGCAGTACGGCAGGCAAGAAGTAAAAACAGCCGTAAAAGAGAAATAGAATACTAACGAGCAAACGAGACCGACCGAGTCCTGGAAACAAGTTTTTTGTAAACCCTTCCCACACATCTTTGTTAGAACGATACATATAGCATGTTGTAAATTTGGTAACATTCGCTAAAATCGAGCGATATCCATTTACCTTAAATGTACGTGAAAGGTGAACGTCGTCGATTAAACTGTTTTGGATGGAGCGATGTCCACCGACACGCTTGTAAGCCTTGTGATCGACTAAGATAAATGCCCCATGAGCAGCAGTGAAAGCTGGTCTTGTTGTATGGTTTGCTGGTAAAAGGGGCAGATGGAAGTTAACGACGAAATGCTGAAGGGGTACGAGTAATTTCTCTAATAATAATGATACTGGAAATGCGGGAAATCCAGATAGCATAGATGCCTTCGTTCTCCTAAGCATTTCGAGCGATGCTTGAATCGTGTCCTTATGTAGACGCATATCAGCATCGATAAAAAGTAGATAGCTTCCTTTAGCTCGTTCACTTAGTTGGTGACATGCAAACACTTTACCATTCCAGGAAGGAGGAAGTTCTTCACCCTCAAGTATCGTGAACCGATCATCACGTTTTGTATGTTTTGTGAGTAGAGGTAATGTATGATCCTCAGAGTTATCATTTAATACTAGTACTTCAATGTTGGGATAAGAAAGTGCTTTTAAATTCGTGATAAGATCGACTACATTTTCTTCTTCATTACGAAGAGGGATAAGGACGGAAACGAGTTCCTCCTTACCCCTGGTTGCTTTTTCGTTACGCAGACTTGGCATGAACAGCGAATTTATGATAGTCCATAGAAGGAAGCTCGCTAGTATGAGAATATAACTAATCACCATTAGACGATCACCTTTTCAGAAGAAGACAGCTCAAAGTTTTTTATACTTTTTCGATATGCATACAAGAAAGCATAAGTAGGTATACCAGTAATCGTTACAGCAAACCAGAGCTGATCTAGAATGCCTAAGAAAATAAAAAAGCCCATCACCATTCCAAATAGGGCGACCATACGATGCTTCCAAAATAAGAAACGTTCTTGAGATTGTGGAGAAATCCTGATATAAACGGGATATAGCAGGACATGAAAGAAGAAAGAAACAAAAAACCATCCCGAAAAATTTTGTAACGGAACTTGATAATAAAAACTGTCTCCTTCCCAACCCCAGTAACCCTTCACAAGGTATGCAACAGGATCGATTATCAAATCGATCAGAACTGCAATAAGTGCTCCTATTAGGGAATATGCAAACCATTTTAGTAGTGAGTCATTCATTTTCTTCAAAAACTGAGCAGAAAGAACATGGGTAACAGCTACGACCATCACCCATGCAAATCCAATTCCGATCGGAACCTCAGCGATTTTATAGCCAAAGTCTCCTGAATAGTTGTATTGACCAAAGATCCATCCGTAATGAACACCAAGTGATTCCGCTGCCATGCTCATGATAAATATGAAGATGCTGATCGACGTTCCTAGAGTCTTACCGAACGTTCGAATAAAATAAAATGTAGCTAACACGCCACAAAGAATGAGGAAGAAAGCATTTGCCCATTCAAGAAATGGAGGTAGGATGTCGAATCCAACGAGGATGATTCCACATCCATACCAAAATAGAAATAAATTAAAGACGATTTTATCTAGTTTGAGCATGTAATGAAGATCCCTTCTTAGCCAGTTTGTTCTTCAGATAGTTTAAGGTCTTCAGCGATTAAATCAGCTGTTAGCTGACCTGATAATGTTACCATCGGTACGCCTCCACCAGGGTGAGTCGATCCACCGACAAAGTAGAGGTTCTCTACAAGGGAGCTTCTAGAAGGAATCTTGAAGCCGCCGTTGACTTTGCGATCAGTAGCAACCCCGTAGATCGAACCACCGTTTGAACCATATAATTCACGGATGTCATCAGGAATAAATTGATATTCAAATACGATCGATTCCCTGAGACCTTCCATTCCCATACGTTCTAGTTTGTCGAGAACAGTTTCTCGGTATCTCCCTCGGTATTCTTCGAAACTCTCTCCGGCTTGAAGTGGAGGAACATGAGTCAACACGAAAAGATTTTCTTTGCCTTCAGGTGCTTGCGAAGGATCCGATTTAGAAGAAATACCAATGTATACTGTTGGATCATCAGCCGGAACACCCTCGTCGAAAATTTGCTGAAACTCACGCTTAGGATCTTCTGAGAAGAAGAAGTTATGGTGTTGAAGCTGATCGAACGTCTTATTGACACCAAGTAGTAGGACGAGACCTGATACAGTAGGAGTGTACTTCTTCAGTTCTTGCTTCACTTTGTCAGCACCAGGTTCTTGCTTCAATAAAGTATCGTGAGCTGGAATGCCCTCAAGGTTACTAACGATCAAATCTGCTTCCATCACATGACCACTAGATAATCTCACGCCAACCGCTTTCTTATCCTTTGTCATGATTTGAGTAACTTCTGTGTTCACTTCAACATCAACATCTAACTCTTCTAGGAGTTTCAACATCCCTTTGGCAATGTTATACATGCCACCCTCGACGTAATAGATTCCGAGCCCAAGTTGCACATAGACTAGCTGTGATAAAATTGCAGGAGAATGGTATGGAGATGACCCGATGTACATGACAAAGAAGTTGAACAGTTGACGAAGATGCTTGTCTTTTAAATACTTTTCTGTTGCCTGATTCATCGATTTCATTGGATCCATCGCGAGCAAGTCCTTAAACGAGTGAAGCTTTTGCATATCTTGTATTCCAGAAAGGCTCTTGCTATAAAAGCTTTTTAAGCTCAGGTCAAACATTGATTTGCAATAATCTAAATAAGAAAGGAAGTTGGAATAATCTTTCTCTGATTGTTTATGTACCTCTGAAAGCATAACTGCTAAATCACTCGTTACATCGATCTCAGCACCATCTTCAAAAAACGTTCTCCACTGAGGCTCAATACGTGTAATCTTCATATAATCACTTACATTTCGATCAGCACTTTTAAACAGTCTTTCTAAAACCCATGGCATCGTGAGAATGGAAGGTCCTGTATCGAAGGAAAAGCCTTTTCCAGAACGTTTGTTAAGTTTCCCGCCTGGTCGTTCATTTTTTTCGAGTACCGTTACATCATGACCATCTGCGGCTAAGCGAATGGCTGCAGATAATCCACCTAGTCCTGCACCGATTACAATTGCTTTTTTTCCCATACTTTTCTCCTCCTCAGTGTAAATAAGGTCTATACGTCGACTTTTTTCACATGCGGCTGTATAGTGTAAGTATAACCTTTGTGAAAGTAAGATGACAGTCTTGGTGTGTTCTCTGCTCTAAAACGTATGACTGAACTATTACCTTAAATGAAAGACTGTAAACAAATAATGAAAGTTGGGTAGCCCATGCAAGTATTTCATCTATCGATTGCCGGTTTGATCGTAACTAACGTTTTTGCGTGGCTTGCCATACATGTTTGTATCTCTTATTTCTGTTTGAGAGTCCCTGATTCCTTCTATGAGTCCTTCATAGTAAGGAATCGTATAAAAAGCTTTGAAGCTAGTTTATATGAAAGTTTGAAAATCAAGTATTGGAAAACGATTTTACCGGATGGTGGCGGCGTTTTTAGAGGGGGTTTTAGAAAAAAAGAACTTAAAGCGCTTACGGTTGCGTACGTTAGCAAGTTCATTGTTGAAACGAAACGAGCGGAAATCAATCACTGGATTCTAATACCGCCTTCACTATTATTTTTCTTCTGGAACCCGCCTCTAGTAGGTTGGATTATGGTCGGGTATGCACTCGTTGTAAATATCCCTTTCATCATGATTCAACGGTACAATCGGAACAGACTTGAACTACTTTTACCTAAATTAAAGAAAAAAGAACAACGTAGGAGGTCTACCGTTGAAACCTATGGAACATGATCTTACAGAAAAACGAAAGAATGAACATATCGACATATGTCTTACTGAAGAAGTAGAAGGGCGAGGTATTACAACCGGACTCGAGAAGTTTAGATTTAAACACCAAGCTCTGCCTGAGATTGCTTTTGATGAGATCGATCTCTCAACTTCATTTCTAGGTAAAAAAGTATCTTCGCCTTTTTTAATCAGTTCGATGACTGGTGGTACGAAAAGGGCATGGGAGATCAACAAGCGGCTTGCGAAATCAGCTGAAAGAGAAGGATGGGCTCTCGGTGTAGGATCAATGCGGGCAGCGATTCAAGAAGACCGATCAGCTTATTCTTTCGAAGTAAGGAAATACGCTCCTACGATCCCCATCTTCGCAAATATTGGAGCTGTACAGTTAAACTATGGATTTACTATAGATGAATGTAAAAAAGCAATCGAGCTTGTTGATGCAGATGGTCTTATTCTTCACGTAAATCCGCTCCAAGAAGTGTTTCAGCCTGAAGGAGATACCAATTTTAAAGAACTATTGCCTAAAATTGAAAGTGTCGCGAAGGCACTCGATGTTCCGGTCGGGATTAAAGAAGTAGGAATGGGAATCGATGGAGATACTGCAAGGCGGTTGGTAGAAAGCGGAGTAGGCTTTATTGATGTAGCTGGTGCAGGTGGAACATCATGGATTCAGGTCGAGAGCTATCGTTCACATCAGAGTATGAGAGAACAAGCAGCTGAAGCGTTTCAAAGTTGGGGGAACGCTACCGCTGAATGTTTGATCGAAGTTCGAAATGAACTCCCACAAGCGCCGATCATTGCAAGTGGCGGTCTTAAAAACGGTGTTGATGCCGCCAAAAGTATTGCCTTGGGGGCTGATCTTGCAGGGTTTGGCCGAGCACTTCTTCATAGCGCAGTAGACGACAGTGAAGAAGCGTTATTAGACCAGCTGAGACGAATTCAGTTCGAACTACAAACTGCTATGTTTGGAATTGGCGCGTCTTCGATCGCGCAACTCAAAAAAACAAATTTGCTTCGTCAATCGTAGCCGGAGAATTTACTCCGGCTTTTTGTATAGCACCCTTTTCCGAGCACAAACTAACCGGAAAGGGGGAGTGAAAAATGGATTGGCTTTCGATCGTACCGTTCTTGGTCGTGATTCTCGTAGCGATGAAGACGAAACTCGTTATACCTGGGTTAATAGCAGGGTTGCTAACAGCTTCATTCATACATAAGCCTCAACCTATAGAAGGACTCGAGCAGTTTTATCAATTTATTATGAGTGGTTTAAAAGATGAGAGCAACATTAAAATCATCATCTTTTTATACATGTTTACTGGTCTCATCGGAATGATGAAATATACTGGTGGAATAAAAGGCTTCGTTCGATTCGCTTCTGGAAAAATCACTTCGAAAAAAGGAGCGTTATTTTTAACATGGTTATCAACGCTCGGGACGTTTAGTGCTCCGAGCTTTCGCATCGTTACGGTTGCCCCGATTATGAAAGCACTCTTGAAAAAAGTGAAGATGACCCCTCAGGAACTTGGCTTTGTGATTGAAACCACAGCAACTCCAGTAATTGTTCTAATGCCGATTGCGACTGCGTTCGTTGGCTATATGTCCTCTGTTGTCGACCTTTCTTTAAGAGGACAGGGTCTTGAGGGAGATGGCTACAGATTGTTTTTGCAAAGCATTCCGTACAATTTTTTCTCAATATCGATTCTTATCATCGGATTTTATTTAAGTTTCTTTCATCATACGAAGATCCCGGCTACTGATGCAGGGAATATGGAGAAAGAAATCGATGACAAATGGGAAGATTGTCATCCTGTTGTTTCAAAAGATCTTCCGGCAAAACCTATGAACCTTTTGCTGCCACTAGGAGGAGTAATTTTCCTAACGCTTTTAATCACATATTGGAGTGGGTATGAGAAAGGGTTCAAAAGCCCAGTACAGGCATTCATCGAAGCAGATGTATTAGATGCGATGGTCTTCGCTCTAATGACAACCGTTTTGTTAACGTTTCTATTTTATTTATTTCAGAGGTTCTCATTAAAAAACCTTGTCACGTTCTTTATTGAAGGCGGTAATGATATGATGTCTGTCATCGTATTACTAACGATCGTTTGGGGACTTGCTTCTTCTGCTGAAGCATTAGGATTTTCTCAGTTTGTAACGAAGAACTTAAACTGGATTCCTGCATTATTCGTGCCACCGGTGTTATTCCTGGTGGGGGCATTCATTTCATACTTCATTGGCTCTTCATGGGGGACTTGGGGAATTCTTATGCCTTTAGGAGTCTCTCTCGGTGCTACCACAGGAACTTCATTGCCACTCGTGATCGGTGCTGTGTTTGCTAGTGGAACGTTCGGTGCTTTTTCGTCACCACTTAGCGATAATACGAATACAATAGCCAAGATACTTAAGTTGAACACGATGGCTTATGCTTCCTTTAAGCTAAAACCTGCACTGATCGGTGCTAGCGTATCAGCAATCGGATATTTTTTAATTTCTTTGTTCGTTTAGCACACTAATGCAAGCTTTTCTATTGACACCTACTGTTACAACCTTTAATATTGTCATTAACTTAATAATCCTTTTCAAGGATCTTCTTATTCAGAGAGGTGGAGGGACTGGCCCTTTGATACCTCGGCAACGGATTCCTATAAATGTTATACGGGAGCACCGTGCCAATTCCTGCGGCGAAAGTCGGAAAATAAGAAGAGGCGATCGGTAAATCCAAACCCTCTTCTGTTCGGGCAGATGAGGGTTTTTTATATGCACTCCTCATCATACAAACTACTTCAAGGAGTGAATGGAATTGCAGAAAACGTCAGACAAAAAACAAATGATAATCAACCATCTTCTAGGAAAAGGTATCTATAAGGAACAAGGCAAACAGCTTTACATGTTAACTCTGAGTGAGCTCGAGAAGGTATATACAGAGAAAGCTGTTCAAAATAGCAACAACACTTGGAGAAATGGAGTGGAAAGAATGGAAAAAGCGGTATTTGCAGCAGGATGTTTTTGGGGAGTAGAAGCACTATTTCAGCAGCTGAACGGTGTCGTGTCTACTTCAGTAGGATTTACAGGTGGAAGTACGATCGATCCTTCTTATGAAGAAGTCTATAAAGAACTTACTGGTCATGCTGAAGCGGTGCTTATCGAATATAATCCAGCGATTATTACGTATGAGGAACTGCTCCAAGTTTTCTTTGATAATCATAATCCCACATCTTTGAACCGTCAGGGTGAAGATGTTGGTACTAGGTATCGTTCCGCTATTTTTTATAACTCAGATTCGCAAAAGACTTCAGCAGAACTTGCACTGAACGAGCTTACTGAAGCAAAACGTTTTAAGAAACCAATCGTAACTCAAATTGTTCCTGCAACGAATTTTTATAAAGCAGAGGAGTACCATCAGAGCTACTTAGCAAAGCGTGGACAGTCTTCTTGTAAAATTTCATAATTTAAAAAAGAGGCTTTCCCTTTGTGGGAAGCCTCTTATATTTTATTATCGGTTAACGCCAATGTGATCTAAGAATATTTTTCCTCTTTCTGATTGATCAAATTGAAATGTTATGGAGGTAAGGGTATCTGGTTCAAACGTGTTGTTTTGTTCAATAAATGTACTCATCGGTATGTTGAACGTTTGAAGGACCGGTTCTGTAAGGGCTCCGAATCGCGCTTCTTCATAGAACTTCGTTTTTGTGTGCTGAATCGGTAGCACAGGATGCATACTCATCACATCGCTCAATTTGACACTAGCAGATTCCCCGTTTTCAGATGTGGCTGTTATTGTGAAATCCACAAAAACTTCTTCTTCTACTTCAGATACATTCGCCGCTGCAAACGTTAAGGAGCTATCTTTCTTAAACGCGTAAGGATCTTCTAACGCTTTGGTAAACGAAAGCTTGTATGAACCATTCCTAGAGTAGTCGTGATTCCATTTAAGGTAAACGCCGTGATTATCTCTCACTTTATTTCTTCTATAGTCTAATTCACCTTCATACCATTGCAATAGGCCGTTTCCTTGCAATTCAATATAAGGGGTCGAAGCTGTATTGACGTCAACATCCTCTTCGAATGTACTAAAAATATGATAAGAAGTATCTTCATATTTACTAATGTACGTTGTTGAAGGGAGCCAATCTAACGCATAGCGGTAATCTTCCAGCATAGGTCGGTAGGAGTTGTCGTTATTCAAGGTAGCTTCTAAAAATCCAGAAACGTATGTTTTTGCAATCTGCCTCTGTTCCTCTCCGCTGATCAAAGGCTGTTTGTTCAATAAAAGAGTGAATGGAAAGTAAGTATCGTTATCACCCCAAGTTGTATTAAACTGACCATGGTTAGCTCGGTCGATGTAGAGTGCAGACTTGATCACATCTTCACTACCTGTTAACTCGATGCCATTGAATTGTCGATCTCCCTCAAATTCAGACAGGTCACTATCATATGATCCATGCAGAATTAAGTAATTTACATCGTTCAATTCAATTTTTCGATCAGCTAACGTATGATAGTCAGTCGGAGCGATCGCAATAACGCTTTGTATATTGTATTGATAGTCAAACGACTTGTAGGCGTTATTTGGATAGCGATCTAAGCGATTGAACTTCGCAGCTAAAATTGCAGCCTGACCTCCTCTTGAATGACCAGTCAATGCAATTCTTTCAAAGTCCACTTTCTTATAAAATGGCGTTCCCTCTTCTTCAGAAAGCTTCTCAATTTCTTTTAGATGTTCGAGGAGAAGCCATGCTCTTCCGTTAATATCGCCCCCTAATCCACCTGACCATGATGAATTCAAAAAATTCTCGTCTACAGAGACAGTTATGAACCCTCTACTTGCAAGCAGTTCTCCTAAATAGCTATACCCTTCATCTGAGAATTCTTCCATTTTATGATTGCCATGGACGATTAAGACGAGAGGGAATTTCCCTTTATCGTCAGGCATCCATACTCTGCCGTTTAGTGGAAGGTTCGTATCAGAAAACCCCCAAAACCATTCACGTATTGAAGACCATTCTCCAATTAGTGCTGACCCATTAACAGAGGATGTTTCAATATCGACGTTCTCTCTAAACACATCTCTGTGTTTATCAGTTCCGCTTCCATATGTAAACGTCTTAATATTGTAAGGTCCTGTTAGAGACGGATTTTCACTTACTGGTGAAAAAGATTCCTGCTGAACATCTAACCGTTCTTCAACAATTCCTGGAGTGAAAAGCCAGTAGAAGAACATTCCAGTTATTAGGGTGCCAAGGGCGAGCATAAAAATAGAAGAAGGTCTCTTAAATCCATGTACCAGTGGATAACCAAATAATCCACCGATGAGTAGGCCTGCACCAGCAAGAAAATAAGCAAGTGGAAGGATGTTTTCAAAAGCTTTAAATTGATCGAGTGTATAGATGATCACTCCAACCGAAACGATTGCAGCGGATATAAAGAACACCGGTAGTTTGATGATAAACCTCATTATGAGTCTCACGATAAAGAAAGTGGCAAACGTACCTAAAACACTAAGGAGGGAGAAGATGAGTATATCGATTCCTTTACCGAGTCCAGTATGGAAATCAAAACCTATCGAAAAGATGAGGAACATCGTCATAAACAATGCACCGTAGGATGCTCCTTTCCACGTTCGACTAATAAAGGTGTTGATATGAACTTTTAATTTAGAAAGAAAAACTCCTATTTTATTTCGTTTGTTATGTACCGTGCTGCGTCTTTCGAAGTCATGCTGTTGTTCCAACGTTACCCTCCCTTTCTCGTATCATTTCTTCATTATATCAAAGACGACTTTTGTTTAAGGTCATATTTATTAGAAAAGAGGGATATGGGATGAAAAGAATTGAGGTCACAAGTTTTGTTACAGGAAAACTTAATAAAGGTAACATCGATCTTTATAGAAATAAAGTGAAAATTGGTGAACTCAATATCAAAACAGCTGTTTATCAAGTAGATGCTTCATATGTTGTTGAAGATCACCGCATCTATGTTTTAGAAAAAGAACCAGAAGACATTAAACAATTCGTGTTCGATTGTGATTTAGGCTGGTGTTAAAAATGCTGCTGGCGTTCCAGCAGTTTTTTTATGCCCACAACGATTACGTGGTAAGCTATACTGAGATAAGGAAAGATTTCATGAAGAAGAAGGGATGTTTAGATTGGAAGCAGTATGTATTATTGCGGAAAAGCCAGACCAAGGCTCAAGATTAGCCGCTCCTTATCCCTCTGAAAAAAAACAAGGATACATCTACATTAAACCTACACCTGATTTTCCGGGTGGTGCTTATGTAACGTGGGCAGTAGGACATCTCTGCGAATTAGTCCCTCCTGAAACCTATAAGTCAGAATGGAAGAAATGGTCGTTACAGACTTTACCGATGATTCCAGAGCAATTTCAATATCAAGTTACAAAAAGTAAATGGAAGCAATTCAATGTCATAAAAGACATCGTACATAGGAAAGACGTAGGATCCATTATTCATGCAGGTGATGCCGGTCGCGAAGGTGAGTTGATCGTGAGGACGATCTTGAATCAGGTTCGCAGCAAAAAACCGATGAAGCGACTATGGATATCATCTTTAACGGAAAAAGCTGTTAAAGAAGGGTTTAGAGCTTTACGGAGTGAAAGTGATACACGGAACTTGTATTTCGAAGCTTATGCACGTTCTTGCGCAGACTGGGTTGTGGGAATCAACGCATCGAGGGCATACACGCTTTTATTTAAACAGAAAGGAATCCAGGATGTCTTTTCAGCTGGAAGAGTTCAAACGCCAACTTTAGCTTTAGTTGTTAAGCGTGAAAAAGAGATCGCAAACTTCAAATCTGAACCGTTTTGGGAAGTTAAAGGGACATTCGATTACAATGGTCAAAAGGTAGTCGGAAAGTGGATAAAAGAAGATAAGACGAGAATCGATACTCCGGAGATGGCTAATGCGATCGCCTCTTTTTGTCTCAATAAACCATGCCGGGCCAGTGATGTAAAAAAAGAAAGGAAACAATATAAACCTCCTTATCTATTTCAGTTATCGTCACTCCAATCTGCAGCGAACAAGAAGTATAAGTTCTCACCGAAAAAAACACTCGATATCGCACAGAAACTTTACACAAAAGGGATGATATCGTACCCGCGAAGTGATTCGAGTTTTGTAACGACAGAGGAAGCTGCAGAATTTCCGTCAATTCTCTCTAAACTCCAGAAGCAAGACGCATATAAAGAGTTTTTTCCATTAGCAAAACAATCCATCATGAACGATAAGCGATATGTGAATGCCTCAAAAGTGAGTGATCACTACGCGATCATTCCAACGGAGCAGGTTCCTAAACTAGAAAAGCTATCTGGTGAGGAGTCAAAAATCTATGACCTTATCGCAAGAAGCTTACTCGCTGCACATGAAGATGTCGCAATCGTCGATTATACGACATTAACGACTTTAGTAGATGATCGTGCAGAATTTGTATCTAAGGGACAAGTGAAAGTTCAAGAAGGATGGCATAAGGTCATAAACTCAACGCAAAAAGACGAAGTTCTACCTCAAATCGACAAAGGGCAGGCTGGGACTGTATTATCTATGGATGTAGTAGAGGGCAAAACGCAGCCTCCAAAACGATTTACAGAGGGTCAGCTCATTACGATGATGAAAACAGCAGGAAAACATCTTGAAGATGAATCGTTAGAAAAAGTGCTTAAAGACACAGAAGGGCTTGGAACGGAAGCCACCCGTGCGGGCATAATAACGATGCTGAAAGATCGAAAATATATCGAAGTCGTCAAAAACCAGGTTTCAGCAACGGAAAAAGGAATATTACTCATCGACTCGATCGGGGAAGCAGTACTTGCAAGTCCAGAAATGACTGCAAAATGGGAGCAGAGGTTAAAAGAGATCGGAAGTGGACACGCTTCACCTCAAGCTTTCATGGAATCAGTTAAGAAGCTAGCTGCAAAATTAACAGAAGATGCGATTCGATCTTCAGAGTCATGGGATACAAAAGGAATTACAATCGAACCCTCGACAACTTCAAAGAAAGCTCTTGGAAAAAAGGTTGGAATGTGTCCACTATGTGGCGCGGATGTTATTGATAAAGGGAAATTATATGGATGTAGCGGTTATTCCAAGAACAAATGCCCATTTACGTTATCAAAACGAATCCTTGGAAAACAAGTTTCACAAGCAAATGCTAAGAAAATACTTAAAGATGGTAAATCGAATATAATAAAAGGGTTAAAAGGCAAGAAAGGATCTTTTGACGCTGCATTGGTATGGAATGCGGCTGATAAGAAACTAACTTTCGAGTTTGATAGAAAATAACATGAGCACGCTCCTTTTCGAGGGGGGGGGGCTTCAGGCTATTGATAAATTCTATAGAGGTATGTCTAAAGGAATAGGAGTGAATTGCGAACGCCCCTTTCCAATGGACGGTGAGCAACCTCACACTCGTCTCGCTTGAATCGAGAAGTCTTCCGCACCTCGTTCTCGTAAGGTTAATTATCCAAATTAAGAAGTTCATTGAATTGATATGTTTTGTAAGTATAATCGTTCGGAAAGTTTATATTGTTTGAATGTTTTTTAGTAGGAGCGAATACCTCATGACTCCCGTGGTCCAACGGGCGTTCGAGACACGAAGGGGACGGTTTTTGTCCGCTTTGATGCTCGGGCGTTCGTCCACAGGAAAGCATGAGGTATTCTTGCTCCTACGTCATTGGGATCATCATACGTCAGGTTTTCTACAAATTGAAGCACGCTCCTCATCGAGGGGCGTGCTTTTTTATTGTTTATAAAATAATTTTTAAAATATCTAAAAACCTATTGTATATATATTCTTGTTTATGTATAATCATTCAATAACAAAGATTTAAGGGAGTTGAAGTAGTGAAAGCAGGTATTGTAGGTGCAAGTGGATATAGCGGACTAGAATTGATACGAATATTGCTTCAACATCCGCACATAAAAATTGATACGATCGTATCTCCATCGAATACAGAAATGAGAGTAGAAGAAGTGTTTCCACATCTTAAAGATCTTGTCATAGAGGAGTTCGATTCCCTTCAATGTGAGGAGCTTGCCAATAAGGTAGACGTCGTCTTTTTTGCTACTCCTGCCGGTGTTAGCTCTGAGTCTATCCCAACGTTGCTCAAATTAGGTGTTCCATGTATAGATTTATCTGGAGATTTCAGATTGAAGGGTGAAGGAACATACGAAGAGTGGTATAAACA
The DNA here is from genome assembly GCF_947387515.1 of Alkalihalobacillus sp. CinArs1. GTDB lineage: Bacteria > Bacillota > Bacilli > Bacillales > Guptibacillaceae > Guptibacillus. The sequence continues at coordinate 39,653 of NZ_CANDOB010000003.1, forward strand.
TACATCACCACCAAAAGAGGTGTTAAATAAAGCCGTGTACGGTTTGCCGGAATTCTATCGTGAAGACATTTCCACAGCAGCTTTAATTGCGAACCCAGGCTGTTATCCGACTGCGACCTTACTTGGTATTCTGCCAGTCCTAAAACGAAAGTGGGGTAACCCGGCTACGTTAATCATAGATGGCAAATCAGGGTTATCTGGTGCAGGACGAAAGATTAGCCAAACAACACATTATTCTGAAGTTAACGAGAACATATCGGCTTATAAACTAGGGAAACATCAGCACATCCCAGAGATTGAACAAATTTTGTCAGATCAAATTGACATGGATAGTCGTGTTACTTTCTCAACTCATCTAATCCCATTAACGAGGGGGATGATGTGCAGTATGTACATTGATTTAACTGAATCGAAAACAACAAGTGACATCATTGAACTATATCGCTCTTATTATGACGATCATCCTTTTATCCGAATTATGCCTGAAGGAAAGTGGCCAACACCAAAAGGAGTATCTGGATCGAACTATTGCGATATTGGATTTTCAGTAGATCCTAGAACAAATCGCTTAACCGTCATTTCAGTAATCGATAACTTGATGAAAGGTGCAGCAGGGCAGGCAGTACAAAATATGAATCTACACTTCGGATTACCTGAAAAAGCAGGTTTAGAACTTACGCCTGTATTCCCATGATTCTAAATTGAAAGGATTGAAAGATGTGACGATAGCAGTTAAAGAAGAAGGGCAGTTTACTATTTTAGAAAACGGTACAGTGACTTCTCCAAAAGGATATGAAGCAGGAGGGTTTCATGCAGGATTTAAGCGAAAACGTAAAGACCTAGGATGGATAACCTCACATGTTCCAGCAGTCGCTGCAGGTGTATTCACGATGAATACCTTTCAAGCCCCTCCGCTCAAGGTTACTCAAGAAAGCCTACTTGGTGGAACCTTACAAGGGATCGTGGTCAATTCAGGGAATGCGAACGCATTTACAGGTAAGAAAGGCTTAGAAGACGCATACGAAATGAGAAAACAGTTTGCGAACATCATGAATTTGAAGGAAACAGAAACAGCCGTTACTTCTACTGGCGTTATCGGTGAATACTTGCCGATGGATGCCATTCTTAATGGAATTAATAGAATACCAGACTATAAGAATTCAACGAATGGTAACCAGTTTGCTGAGGCGATTGTTACGACTGATAAAGTTACGAAAGAAGTAGCGGTAACATGTGAGATTGATGGAAAAGAGGTCACGATCGGAGGAGCAGCCAAAGGCTCTGGAATGATCAAACCCAATATGGCGACCATGCTGGCATTTGTTACGACAGATGCAGCTGTGGAACAGAAGGCATTACAATCTGCTCTAAATGACATAACGAATCGAACCTATAATATGATCACTGTTGACGGCGAAACGAGTACGAACGACATGGTGCTCTTAATGGCGAACGGAAAAGCAGCTAACGTGCCGTTAAATAAAAACCATTCAGACTGGTCAACATTTGTTGCCGCTCTAGAATATGTCAGCCAGCAGCTAGCAAAAATGATCGCGAAGGACGGAGAGGGAGCGACTAAGTTAGTTGAAGTTCATGTGAGTGGGGCGGAAACAAAAGAAGGTGCCAAAGCGATCGCAAAATCGATCGTAGGATCTAACCTCGTCAAGACTGCAATTCATGGTGCCGATGCAAACTGGGGAAGAATCGTATGTGCGATCGGTTATAGCGGTGAAACAGTTGAGGAAGAATCACTATCCATATCGATCGGACCGATCAACGTCGTCGATCACGGAATCACAACAGCTTTCAGTGAAGAGAAAGCAAAGGAATACTTAGAAAGTGAAACGATTGAGATTCATGTCGATCTTCATAATGGGAACGAAAAAGCCGTTGCTTGGGGGTGTGACCTTTCTTATGACTACGTCAGAATCAATGCATCATACCGAACGTGAGAAAAGCTATTTTGTCATTAAATGTGGAGGCAGTGTTCTAAGTGAACTACCAGAAAGCTTTTATCATGACATCGTAAAATTAAAGGAAATCTATGGTGTTCATCCAGTCATCGTCCATGGAGGCGGTCCGGAGATCTCATTGATGCTCGAGCAAGCCTCGATCGAGACACAGTTCGTAGATGGAATGAGAGTAACTTCTGAAGAGATGGTGGATATCGTTGAAATGGTCCTAAGTGGAAAAGTAAATAAGTTACTAGTTAAAAAGATTTACCAAGCTGGTGGGAAGGCAGTAGGAATAAGCGGAGTGGACGGAGCATTGTTTCAATGTGAGATCATCGACCGAGCACTCGGTCGGGTTGGGAAAGTCAATAAGGTAGATAGGACACTGATAACCCAGCTTTCTGAAGGTGGCTATATTCCGATCGTTTCACCAATCAGTATGGACCAAGGCGGAGAAACACTAAATATCAATGGCGATGAAGCAGCATCTGCCGTAGCCAAAGCATTACGAGCCCCTATTTGCCTTGTCAGCGATATACCAGGAATTTATGAAACAGTGAACGGAGAGAACGTTGTTTATCCGTGTCTAGATGAAGAAAAAATTATGGAATTGATCGAAAGTGGCGTTATTTTCGGAGGGATGATTCCTAAAGTAAAAAGCGCATTAGCAGCGTTATCTGAGGAAGTCAGTTCTGTCATTATTTTAAATGGAAAAGAAGAGCAAGCGTTACAAAAAGCCGTCGAGAATCGCTCGATTGGCACCCGAATCGTACGGAAGGAGCTAGAGGATGTCGCATCAAACTAAAGTTACAGAAAGCCTTATGAAAACATACAATCGCCTTCCATTAACCGTAGAAAAAGGGTTCGGAAGCTACCTTTACGATACGGAGGGGAAGAAGTATCTTGATTTCACATCGGGTATTGCCACTTGTAATCTTGGCCATCAGCCTTCATTCGTAAAGAAAGCGATAGAGGAGCAGCTTAATATGCTGTGGCATTGTTCAAATCTCTACAACATCCCAAAACAAGAAGAGCTCGCAAATCTTCTTACTCAGAATAGCTGTTTTGACGAAGCGTTCTTCTGTAATAGTGGAACAGAAGCAAATGAAGCAGCGATCAAACTTGTAAGAAAGTGGAGCGGAAAAGAAGCAATCGTGACCTTTTCAAATTCCTTTCATGGTCGAACGTTAGGATCGTTATCGGCGACTGCACAACCGAAGCTTCAGCAAGGATTCGGATCCATGCTTGAAGGGTTTCATTATCTACCATTCAATGATTATGAAAGCCTCACAATGATCGAAGAGCTAAAGCCCGCCGCTGTGATGTTTGAACTCGTTCAAGGTGAAGGAGGCGTTAGACCAGCAAACAAAGATTGGATCGATCAGCTCGTTGCTACTTGTAAAAAGCATCATATCCTTCTCGTTGTGGATGAAGTCCAAACTGGTATCGGTAGGACGGGGACGCTATTTGCACATGAACAGTATGGGTTTGATCCGGACATTATCACACTTGCAAAAGGTCTAGGATCTGGATTTCCGATCGGAGCTATGTTAGCAAAATCGGAAATCGCGACGGCCTTTGGCCCAGGAACTCACGGAAGCACATTTGGTGGCAATCCATTAGCAAGCGCGGCTGGGGTTGCGACAGTGATTGAAGTGATGGACCTTTTGGAAAAAGTGAAAAGCGTTTCAGAAACTCTTATGAGTGAATTACAACCATTCACGAAATACCCGGCTGTACATGAGGTAAGAGGGAAAGGGCTGCTTCTTGGAATCGAAGTAGATCATGCAGCTTCATTCATCAAGGCACTTCGAGAAAAAGGCGTACTTGTTTTACCAGCTGGGCCGAATGTAATCAGAATTTTACCTCCATTAAATGTAAGCTGTGAAGAAATAAATGAATTTATATTCGTATTGAAGCAAGTATTTGAACTGCAAGGAGAGGATCACAAATGAAGAAAGGATATCTCGTTCTAGAAAACGGTGCTGTGTTCGAAGGCGAACTAACGAATGATGAAGGAGAGGCTTTTGGAGAAGTAGTTTTTAATACGAGTATGACTGGTTATCAAGAAATTGTTTCTGATCCTTCCTATGCAGGACAGATCATTGTTTTTTGCTATCCGCAGATCGGAAACTATGGATTAAATGAGCTGGATAGTGAAAGTGAGGGGCTCTACTTACACGGAGTCGTCACAGGTGAACAGTGTGATATCCCTAGTCATTACTTATCTAAGAACTCATTTTCAAATGGACTCGAGGAAAAAAAGATTCCTTCCCTTACCGGTGTTGATACGAGAGCTATAGTAAAGCTGCTTCGAGGACATGGGACGATGAAGGGGAAGATCACATCACAAGCTCCCAATGAGATCGAAGAAGATTGGACCTATGACAATGTGTTTGTCCCGTTCGTTTCCACTAAAGAGACAAAGCATTATCCTGCTGATGGTCCTCACGTGATTTTGATGGACTATGGATATAAGAAATCGATCTTAACATCCTTACTTGATCTAGGATGTTGTGTAACGGTTATCCCATATAACACTAGTTACGAATCCATCACTGCTCTAAAACCAGATGGCATTGTGTTAAGTAACGGACCAGGTGATCCGAAAGACTTATCAGATCAGTTCCAAACCATTAAAAAGATTAGTGAACAATACCCAACATTCGGGATCTGTCTTGGTCATCAACTTCTCGCGCTTTCACATGGTGCACAAACGAGAAAGCTTCTTTTTGGACACAGAGGTTCAAATCACCCTGTTAAGCATACAGAGACAGGGAAAGTTTATATCACTTCTCAAAACCACGGCTATGAAGTGGTAAGTGAAAGCCTTGAAAAAACCAATTTCACCGTATCGTTTACTAATATAAATGATGAAACCGTAGAAGGGTTAAAACACAACAAGCTCAGCATCCAATCGGTTCAATTCCACCCCGAAGCACATGCTGGACCTTCTGATACCGCGTTTCTGTTCAACTCATTTTTACAGCAAATTTCACAAACAGGAGAACATCACTATGCCTTTACGTAAAGAACTGAAAAAAGTCGTTATTATAGGATCTGGTCCAATCGTGATCGGTCAAGCTGCAGAATTTGATTACGCTGGCACACAGGCGTGTCTGGCACTTAAAGAAGAAGGAATCGAAGTTATTCTTATCAACAATAATCCAGCAACCATCATGACCGATTCTTCAATTGCAGATCGCGTTTATATGGAGCCAATGACACTTGAATATGTAGAAGAAGTATTGATGAAGGAACAACCCGATGGACTAATCGGAACACTAGGCGGCCAAACAGGGCTTAACCTTGCCGTTAACTTATATGAAAAAGGAATATTAGAAGAACACAATGTCGAGCTGCTTGGAACTTCAGTCGAGTCGATTCAAAATGGTGAGGATCGCGAAAGATTCAGACAGATGATGATCGACATCGGAGAGCCGGTTCCTGAATCAAAGATCGCTCTTTCAAAAGAAGACGCGTTAACGTTCGCATCGGAAATCGGTTACCCGATTATGGTGCGACCAGCCTATACACTTGGCGGTGAAGGGGGCGGTTTTGCTGCGAATGATCAGGAATTAGAAGAAATCGTGGAGAGAGGCCTATCCCTTAGCCCAATACATCAAGTGTTGATCGAGAAAAGTATGCTTGGATGGAAAGAAATCGAATATGAAGTGATGAGAGATAAAAATGATACGTGCATGATTGTCTGTAACATGGAAAACATGGATCCGGTCGGAATTCATACCGGTGATTCAATTGTCGTCGCACCTTCACAGACGCTAAACGATTATCAGTATCAAATGCTAAGAGACGTTTCGTTAAAAGTCATTCGAGCACTGGACGTGATCGGCGGTTGTAATATTCAAATCGGTTTACATCCAGAATCGAACGATTACCACATTATTGAGGTTAACCCTCGGGTGAGTCGTTCCTCAGCACTTGCATCAAAAGCAACAGGGTATCCCATCGCCCGTATGGCAGCAAAATGTGCGATCGGTTACACCTTAGATGAATTGCCAAATCCAATAACAGGGAACACGTTCGCAGCATTCGAACCCGCTCTAGATTATCTTGTCGTCAAGCTACCAAGATTTCCATTCGATAAGTTTCCTGAAGGAGATCGCGTGTTAGGTACACAAATGAAAGCAACAGGCGAAGTGATGGCAATTGATCGTAACTTTGAAGGGGCGCTCAATAAAGCGATCCGCTCACTAGAGATCGGACGTTATGCCTTAACTGGTGAACACTATCAAAACTTACAGAATGAAGAATTACTAAAGAGCTTAACAACGCCTACAGATGAAAGATTATTCCTTATTGGAGAAGCGTTCAAAAGAGGGCTGAGCATTGAAGAGGTAAGAAACCACACGTCGATCGACACATGGTTCCTCGTAAAAATTAAAAAGGTCGTCGATACAGAATTGAAATTGAAACAAACGACTGAACCGTATACAGAGCTGCTTGTTCAATCGAAGAAGCTAAATATTAGCGATGAGTTTATTGCTGAGGCGATCGGTAAAACAATCGATATCGTGCGTACTCAGTGTAAAAAAGTAGGAATCGAGCGAGGAATGAAGCAGGTGGATACTTGTGCAGGTGAGTTTGAAGCCGTCACACCGTATTTCTACTCAACGTACCTTGGAAAAGATGAAGCGGAGAATCAGCCTGATGCATCCATTCTTATTCTTGGGTCAGGTCCAATCCGAATCGGTCAAGGAGTCGAATTCGATTATTGCTCTGTGCATGCCACTCTCGCAGTTAAAAAATTCGGTTACCGCGCTGTCGTTATGAACAACAACCCAGAAACTGTGAGCACAGATTACTCTATTGCTGATCGTTTATACTTTGAACCACTTGCAATCGAAGATGTGCTAGCTGTTATTGAGAAAGAAAACATTGTGGGAGTAGCTGTTCAGTTCGGCGGTCAAACAGCAGTCAACCTTGCGGAGGAACTGCATGAAAGAGGTATTCCAGTCCTCGGTACGCCTGTTGAGAACATTAATAAAGTGGAAGACAGAGATCAGTTTTATAAGCTTTTGGATTCCTTAACCATTCCTTATGTTGAAGGGAAAATGGCATATGACCCTGAAGAAATGGAACAGTTAGCAGCTGATTTAACGTTCCCAATCATCGTTAGACCTTCCTACGTAATCGGTGGACAGAATATGTTTATTTTTAGAACGATGGATGAACTGAAGCGATATACGAAAAAACTTGGCTCAAGTTCAAAGAAAATGTGGCCGTTTCTATTAGATCGATTCGTTGAAGGCACGGAGTGTGAAGTAGACGTCATTTGTAATGGCGAAGAGATCGCGATTCCAGGTATTATGGAGCACCTTGAACGTGCCGGCGTTCACTCTGGAGATAGTACCGCTATCTATCCACCAATCTCGTTAACGGATGAACAAAAACAAGTAATCACCACCTATTCAGAAAAGCTATCGAAGGCACTTCAATGCAGTGGACTCATGAACATTCAATTTGTCATTAGCGAAGATACTATCTACGTGTTGGAAATCAATCCACGAGCTTCGAGAACGGTGCCGTTAATGAGCAAAGTGACGAATGTTCCAATCGTTGAATGGGCGATCGAAGCGCAGTTAAACAACGGAAGTAAGCTTCCTGAACAAGGATTATTGAAAGAACAGCCGTATTACACCGTTAAGTTTCCAATATTCTCAAACGGTAAGTTAAAAAACGTGGATCATGTGCTAGGGCCTGAGATGAAATCAACTGGAGAAGTGCTCTCTGTCGCTTCAACGGTTACGGAAGCACTGAGTAAGGCGATTATCCCTACAGTTAAATCTAGCCTTCCAAAAGCAGTTCTATGTTCAATCAATAACGAAACGAAAGACGCCGCTCTTCTGCTACTTGATGAGCTCACAAAAAAAGGCGTCACATTATATGCAACTCCTGGTACACATAACTTTCTAGTGAGCGAAGGCGTTCAGTCTATAGAAGTTGAGAAGAATCTAACAGCGATTGAACAACTGATCAGCAAGGAGGTTGAAGCAATTATTTCGATTCCAACTATCGGACGTGAGAAAAATCGCTTAGGTTTCCAAATCAGAGCGTTAGGTACACGTTACAAGATTCCATGCTTCACACACTTAGACACACTTCAATTGATTACGTTAGGCGAACAACAGAAAACAAGCGTTACATCTATTCAAGAATGGCACGATCTTAAGCAAGTTACACAATAGGAAGGATGAGAATATGATTCAAACATATGAACAGAAAATTGAAGAAAGCTTAAAAGGAAAAGATTTCTTAACGATCAATGAGTTATCAACTGAAGAACTATTATATATCCTAAAAGTCGCAGAAGAATTAAAAGACTTACAAAAACAAGGCATTCCACATGAAGAGCTAAAAGGAAAGGTCCTTGGGATGATTTTCGAAAAGTCTTCAACGAGAACTCGCGTCTCATTTGAGGTAGCGATGCTGCAACTAGGAGGGCACGCCCTCTTTCTAAGTTCAAAAGATATTCAGCTAGGGCGAGGGGAGTCAGTTGTTGATACAGCGAATGTGTTAGCTGGCTATCTCGATGGCGTGATGATTCGAACGTATGCACACGATACGATTGAACAGTTCGCAGAAGCATCCGAGATTCCGGTAATTAACGGACTCACAGACCTCCATCATCCAGCTCAAATCCTAGCAGACCTTCTTACGATTGTAGAGAAGAAAGGGTACTTAAAAGGCCTAAAAGCAGCTTATTTTGGAGATGGAAACAACGTTGCACACTCTTTAATTGAAGGAGCAGCAAAAGTAGGAATGCATTTTACAATCGCATGTCCAGAGGGATATGAACCAGATGAAACGATCTTGTCGCAAGCGAAAGAAACTGCACAAGAAACAGGTTCTATTATTGAAGTGACGACAGATCCAGAAGTCGCGATCCAAAATGCTGATGTGATCATAACCGATGTATGGGCGAGTATGGGGCAAGAATCTGAACAAGAAGAACGTGAAGGTGTGTTCGAACCTTATCAAGTGAATGAAGAGCTATGTATAAAAGCGAATGAAAATTACATCTTTATGCACTGTCTTCCAGCACACCGCGGAGAAGAGGTTACAACAGGCGTTATAGACGGTCCACATTCCGTTGTATACCAGGAAGCAGAAAATCGTCTGCATGCCCAAAAAGCACTTTTAAAAATTTTATTAAAAAATTGATTTTTTTTGATGCAATTTGAATAAATATACGTTAGTATATATATTAATACAGAGATAGGGAGTGGATCACATGAGTAAAGAGAAACTGATTCTTGCTTATTCCGGAGGGCTAGATACCTCAATTTCAATCAAATGGCTTCAAGAGAAATACGACTATGAAGTGATTGCTCTTGGACTTGATGTTGGTGAAGGTAAAGATCTAGAAACCATTAGAGAAAAAGCGCTGAACGTTGGCGCTTCGAAAGCATATATGATCGAAGGTAAAGAATTACTTGCAGAAGAATATCTGCTACCAGCACTAAAAGCAAACGCACTATATGAAGGGAAATACCCGCTGTCTTCCGCTCTTTCACGTCCTTTAATTTCGAAACTTCTTGTAGAAGTAGCAGAAAAAGAAGGCGCAACAGCCGTCGCACACGGATGTACTGGAAAAGGAAATGACCAGGTGCGTTTCGAAGTTTCCATTCAAGCGCTGAACCCGAACCTAAAAGTGATTGCTCCAGTTCGTGAATGGGGCATGACACGTGATGAACAGATTGCCTATGCAGAAGAAAAAGGGATTCCGGTTCCTGTAAAGCTAGATAACCCGTTTTCAATCGATGCGAATATCTGGGGTCGTGCATGTGAGGCTGGAGTACTTGAAGATCCTTGGGCGGAAGCACCTGAAGCAGCATTTGATTGGACGGCACCACTCGAAATGACGCCTGATAAACCTGAATACATCGAAATCGACTTTGAAGAAGGCCGCCCAGTCGCATTGAATGGTGAGCAATTAGGGTTCGTCGACTTGATCGAAAAACTAAACATCATCGGTGGAAAGCATGGAATCGGCCGTATCGATCACATCGAAAATCGTCTTGTTGGGATCAAATCAAGAGAGGTGTACGAAAACCCAGGTGCATTGATCTTGATCAACGCTCATAAAGAGCTAGAGTTCTTAACACACACACGTGAAGTATCTCAGTTCAAAACAACGATCGATCAACAAATGTCGAAGCTGATTTACGACGGTTTATGGTATTCACCGCTTCGTCAAGCGCTAGAAGGCTTCATTAACGAAACGCAAAAAGTAGTGAGTGGGAAAATACGTATCAAACTACACAAAGGAACGAATACAGTCGTTGGACGTAAATCAGAGAACTCCCTTTACAACGAACAGTTAGCTACTTATCTTAAGGGAGACATGTTCGATCATGAAGCAGCGGTAGGATTTATTAAGTTGTGGGGCTTACCAACGAAAGTAAACGCTGAAGTTCACAAAAAGCAAAAGCAAAAAGTCCATCAATAAGGAGATGTTAGTGTGTCTAAGTTATGGGGAGGACGCTTTACCAAACAAACCAATAAACTCGTTGAAGAATATACAGCTTCCATTCAATTTGATAAGGAACTAGCAGAAGAAGATATCGAAGGCAGCCTAGCCCATGTTCAAATGCTTTCAGAGTGCGGTGTGATTACAGAGGGCGATATGAAAGAGATTAAGCGCGGTTTATCGATCGTCCTCGAAAAAATTCAGTCTGGCCAATTTGAATATGATGTTTCTCATGAAGATATTCATATGAATATCGAGAAAGCTTTAATCGATGAGATTGGACCTGTAGGTGGGAAACTTCATACGGGTAGAAGCAGAAATGATCAAGTTGCAACAGATATGCATATGTATCTTGTGAAAAAAGTGAAGCAGTTTATTAAGCATATTGAGCTTGTTCAAGAAGCCATCATCACCCAGGCTGAAGAGCATGTGGAAACCGTATTGCCGGGGTATACGCACCTGCAGCGTGCACAGCCGGTTTCATTTGCTCATCACATTCTCGCGTACTTTTGGATGTTCGAACGGGATAAAGAACGATTTCAGGATAGCTTGAAGCGTGCGAATATGCTGCCCCTCGGAGCTGGAGCTCTTGCTGGAACGACTTTTCCAATCGATCGACAGCGTTCCGCTGAGCTTCTCGGTTTCGATGCTGTTTATCCAAACAGTATGGATGCTGTCAGTGATCGCGACTTTATTCTGGAATTCTTATCGAATGCCTCCATGCTTATGATGCACATGTCTCGCTTATCAGAAGAATTGGTGATTTGGAGCAGCCAGGAATTTCAGTTCATCGAACTCGATGATTCTTTCTGTACAGGGTCCAGCATCATGCCGCAAAAGAAAAATCCGGATGTTCCGGAATTGCTAAGAGCAAAGACAGGTCGCGTCTACGGAAATCTATTCAGTCTTCTTACCGTCTTAAAAGGACTGCCGCTTGCTTATAACAAAGACATGCAAGAAGACAAAGAAGGAATGTTTGATACAGCGAAAACGCTAGATGGCGCACTTCAGCTTCTCGCACCGATGATCGCGACCATGACAGTGAAGAAAGAAAACATGAAACAAGCAGTTAATGAAGATTATTCGAATGCAACCGATATAGCCGATTACCTTGTTAACAAAGGGATGACATTTAGAGAGTCACATGAAATGATCGGAAAAATCGTTCTCCATTGTATTCAGCAAAACAAGTACCTGCTGGATCTTAGTCTTGATGAGTACAAAGAGTTTACAGACTTATTTAGTGAAGATGTTTTTGAAGTCTTAAAACCATATAACGTGATGAGTGCAAGAAAAAGCTATGGTGGTACATCTCCAGAGCAAATCGTTCAACAGCTGGGCTTAGCAAAAAAACACCTAAGTGTTGAAGAACCCATCACATAAAGAAAGGGCCCTACCCTTATGGATAAGACCCTCTTGAAGAAGGAAGGTTAGCTTTTGCTAATAAAGCGATGGGGTAAAACGGTAATTGTCTTTTGGAGACACCTCTTTCTAATGAAAGTAGTTAGAGCCTTGTTTTCCCAACAGAGTTGTTCAACGCGACCATCTCCCTAGATAAGTTAGCCGTAATTCCTTTTGCACTTTTAACTTCCCTCTTCAAAATATATGATGCACACATTGTTGGTTTTATATACAATCCATTTCAACTTTTTTAATTTTATTTCAGAATAGAGTAAGGTACGCGAGAGATACTATTCATGAAAGTTGGAAAGGAGGAGATTTCTTTTGGGAAGAGGGAAAGCATTCGACCATAAGAAGAAAGGCATGCAGCGAAAACGTCCTCAGCACGCAGATGAAACAGCATTTCCTAATGAAGCCTCTACCGGTCACAAAACGGTTAAAAATGAAGAGCGTGAAGAATAATCCCTGCCCTTGCAGGGGTTTTTTTCGTGTTGAGCTAAACGGAGTAATCCCTTACACTTATTATAAGAAAAAAATGTAAAAGGGGGATTATCTTTGGAATCGATCGGTTTAGTATTAGAAGGCGGCGGTATGAGGGGTGTATATACTGCTGGCGTACTCGAATACTTCATGGAGAACGAGCTTTATTTTCCTTATGTGATCGGTGTTTCTGCCGGAGCTTGTAACGCAGCATCTTATCTCTCAAGGCAGCCAGGGAGGAATAGAAAGGTCACCATCGACTATGTGAATCACCCTGAATATCTGTCTTATAAAAATTTAATAAGAAAGAAACAGCTTTTTGGAATGGATTTGATTTTTAATGACATACCAACTGAACATGTACCGTTTGATTTCGACACCTTCGCATCCACTACTGAGAAATTTATAGTTGGTACGACCGATACATACACTGGTGAACCCGTTTATTTTCAAAATGAAAAAGCACCTGATCAGCTCCTTTCGATTTTAAGAGCTTCTAGTTCATTACCTTTTATGGCTCCTCCAGTGAGAGTACAGGATAAACTATTGTTGGACGGTGGAATTGCAGATCCAATACCGATCTTTAAATCTGAACGTGATGGTAATCATTTGAATGTCGTCGTACTAACACGGAATGCAGGGTATCGAAAGAAACGGTCCAAGTTCTCGTGGGTCATCAAACGACTGTATAAAAGAAATCCGAAGCTTGCCTTAGCCATCAATTCTAGGTATGAACGATACAATCGAACACTCGAGCATATTGAGTCAAATCCCGAACACTATTATGTCATCCAACCATCTACACCGTTAGCAGTGGATCGTATCGAACGTTCAAAAGAAAGGTTATCCCTTCTGTATGATCAAGGATATGAAGATGCGAAACAGCATCATGCAGCACTTCAAAAATGGATCGCTAGACCATTACACGCTGGAATTACTAGTATCTAAGCATACTCAAGACGTCCTTAAGGTTTTGAAATGTTTATTCCTGGGAATGTATCCTCCATCAAGACGTAGGAGGTATTGCAATTGAAACGGTATCAGCTATATATAAACGGAGAATTTACGAATAGTAAAAGTGAAGAAACGATCGATGTCATCAACCCAGCGACGGAAGAAACCATTTCACAAATTCAGCTTGGGGATGAAAAGGATATCGAACGTGCCATTTCGGCTGCAAAAGCATCTCAAAAAGAGTGGGAAGCGAAAACCTCGATTGAACGAGCCGATTACTTATATAAAATTGCAGATAAAATAGAAGAAGCTAAAGATTCGTTTATCACGATGCTCACTGAAGAAAACGGAAAGACGGTAGACGCTTCGAAAGCTGAAGTAGAGCTTACGATCGATTATTTTAGATACATGGCAGGATGGGCGAGAAGATATGAAGGAGAAGTACTTCCTAGCGACCGCCCGAATGAGAACATCATGGTCTTCAAAAAGCCAATTGGCGTTGTTGGGGGAATCGTACCATGGAATTTTCCGATGTTCATCTTCGCTAGAAAAGTAGCTCCAGCTTTTGTAACCGGGTGCCCGATCATTATTAAACCTAGTCAGTATACTCCAAACACTGCATGTGAACTCACTTCAATCATCCATGAAGTCGGTTTACCAAAAGGAGTCTTCAACCTCGTGACTGGTAAAGGATCTGATATTGGAAATCCGCTCGCATCTTCACCTGATGTTGCGATGATCAGTTTAACCGGGAGTTATCCAGCAGGATCAAAAGTGATGGAGGCAGCAGCTAAAAATATCACGAAAGTCAACCTGGAACTCGGAGGAAAAGCTCCTGCAATCGTTACAAAGCATGCGAATATCGATTTAGCAGTTGAGAAAATCACGACTTCTAGAATTACGAATAACGGCCAGGCTTGTACGAATGCTGAACGGGTATATGTCCACGAAGACGTTGCAGATGAATTTATTGAAAAAATCACTCAGTCCTTTAAAGATACAAAGGTAGGCAACTCTTTGGATGAAGAAGGATGCGATATCGGTCCATTGGTTAACAAAGAACAGCTTGAATCAGTTGAGAAAATGGTGAACAATGCTGTTGAAGCAGGTGCAGTAGTGAAAACGGGTGGAAAGAGAATAGACCGAGAGAAAGGCTATTATTTTGAACCAACCGTGTTAACGGACGTTTCTCAAGATATGGAAATCATTCAAGAGGAAATTTTCGGTCCTGTCCTACCAATCGTAATCTACAGCGATTTCGATTATGTTCTTGAAGCGGCTAACGATACACGCTACGGTCTTTCATCTTCTATCTTCAGTGATAATATTCATGAAGTGATGAGAGCTTCTAATGAGCTTAAGTATGGTGAAACGTACGTTAATCGTGAAAACTTTGAAGCTGTTCAAGGGTTCCACGCAGGCATGGGGCAATCTGGAATCGGTGGTGCGGATGGAAAACATGGTCTAAACGAGTACCTTAAGACGCATGTCATTTACATGGAATACGATCCAAATACGAAATAACAGAAGACCGGAGACTTTCTCCGGTTTTTTGTTATTAACGAATCATTTGAAGGATAGATAACAGAGCGCTTATAATATAGGTGTAAAGTCATTAATGAAAAGAGGGAGAATATGATCGATTCTCGTATTAAGAAATTAGCAGAAAATCTTGTTCACTATTCTACAAGAATTGAAAAAGGTGAGCATGTTTTAATCGAAGCATTTAATATCGATAATTCACTTGTTCGGAGCTTAGTAAAAGAGGTACATAAAGCAGGCGGCTTTCCACACGTGAACCTTCGAGACAATCAGATTATACGTGAACTATTATTAGATGCGACCGAGGAGCAAATCGAGGCTTGGACTACACATGATCTTCGCCAGATGGAAGGCATGGATGCTTATATCGGTATTCGCGGCGCGGACAACATCAATGAGTTTGCTGATGTACCTGAAGCAAAAATGGCATTGTTTAATCAGGTATATAAAACAAAGGTTCATAGTAATCAACGAGTTAAACATACGAAGTGGGTTGTAATGAGATATCCTAACCCATCTATGGCTCAGCTCTCTAGTATGAGTACAGAAGCATTTGAAGATTATTATTTTAATGTTTGTACGATGGATTACGCGAAGATGAATGAAGCGATGGATGCACTTGTGGACCGAATGAATCGTGCAGATTCTGTAAGAATCGTTTCACCTGATACGAATTTAAGCTTTTCCATCAAAGATATACCAGCAATTAAATGTGCAGGGCAACTGAATATCCCTGATGGAGAAGTATTTACCGCCCCTGTCGTGGATAGTGTTAATGGCGTGATCACGTACAATACACCATCTCCATACAATGGGTTCGTTTTCGAAAATGTTCAGCTAACGTTTGAAAATGGAAAGATTATCGATGCGACAGCGAACGATACAGAACGATTGAACAGCATACTCGATACTGATGAAGGTGCTAGGTATATCGGTGAATTCGCAATCGGAGTTAACCCGTATATTCGCGAGCCGATGAAAGATATCTTGTTCGATGAAAAGATCGACGGATCGTTCCACTTTACTCCAGGGCAATCTTATGACGAAGCACCAAACGGAAATGATTCAGCAGTTCACTGGGACATGGTGCTGATTCAAAGACCTGAATATGGTGGAGGAGAAATTTGGTTTGATGATGAATTGATAAGAAAAGATGGTAAGTTTGTACCAGACTATCTCAATGGATTAAATCCTGAAAATTTAAAGTAAGATAAGGAAGCGCATCTACGGATGCGCTTTTTTACGTACAAATGACCAATCACATTCCTGGTAGTTTGAATATAAATAAACAAATCTACTTAAGAGGAAGTGCCTTTAATGGAAATACATTGTGATGGATGTACAAAGGAGATGAGAGACTGGGAGACCATTCATATGGTGAAATTCGATAAGTGGTATGTTGGTCATTTTAACTGCTTATTGAATTTGAAAAAGAAACTTAATTTAAACAGACCGATTAAATGGGATAAATTAGAAGGAACAAAAGATAATCAAAAAGGAACGGATGGAAAAACGCAATCATAATGATTCGATTTGTATTTTATAGAGTATCATTATGACTAAAAAAGCTGTCGAGGATTCCTCGGCAGCTTAAGTTTGTAGATTTCTGATCTTTACTCTCCATTTTCACTTAAATAATTGTTAGCTTTTTCAGCATGTATGGCGAAAGTTAACGGGTTCTTCTTTATGTATCCAGCTTTTTTCAAGTCTCCTATTGTGGCACTGACAGTTTCTCTAGTAGAACCGATCATCGTAGCCATGTCGTAATGTGTAAGCTTGATCTCGATCGTTTGCCATTCGTTCTTACGCTTTCCAAATTTCTCACTAAGTTTTAATAGTAAAGACAACACCCGATATTTTACACTTCTGAGTGCAATGTTTTCACTCATTTCATAAATTTCTTTTAAGCGTGAAGACAGTATTTCAATGAATTTTATGGCGAGCTTGGGGTTTTCTGAGAGCAAAGTTTCAAATTGTTCTTTTCCGATAATACATAAATAAACGTCTGTCATCGCTTCAACATAAACAGAATCATCACTTAGTGAGAAACTAGAGGTTTCTCCAAAAATGTTGCCATCTCCAAGAATATCGACCGTTAATTGTTTTCCGCTATCATTGGAGCGATACAAACGTACATTTCCTTGTTTCAATAAAAATAACGCTTTCATCGGCTTTGTAGGTCCTACGATGATGGTTCCTTTTTTAACTGGCTTCATATCGCTAACACGATCGATCTGTACTAAATCATTCATTTCCATTTCATCAAATAAGTTTATCTGGGAAAGCATCGTCAATTTATCCATAAGATCACCTTCAGTTCTTAAATCAAGTCATTTTCACGAGTAAGATAGCTTACATTATCATAAATCGTATACCGTTATACTCTAATTGTTAGGAGGGTACTTGTCTAACATGGAACATATTCGATTATACACGATAACAAGTTGCATTGAATGTGAGAAAACAAAAAGACTCCTTAAGCAGTCAGGTATTTCCTTTGATGAAGTGAATGTCCTTGAACAGCCAGAAAGACAAGAAGATCTCTATCAATTGGCCGGAGAATTCCTTGTACCGCTGCTTGTCTATAACAATAAAGTGTGCTCTGAGTTCACTTTAATACAGAATCACTCGAATGTTGAGATGAACTTTTTATAGGTGCGATGAATATAGTAAATCATCTTTGGAAAGAGGTGATGGTTTGTCGCATCTTCTTTATTCGGCTATTGGAGATTCTATTACATTAGGTACAGGCACAATCCTTTTTTCACCGACTTTTCCAGATTACTATCGTTCGGCTATCTTTGATAAGTTAGAAGAACATGTTCTCCTAACAAAATATGCAAGAAATGGAGCAACTACTCGCGACGTTAGAGACTGGCTAGAGCAATCGTTACCGATCGAACATGCCAATGTTATTACGATTACGGCCGGTGGAAATGATTTGATCGATGCAGCTGAAGAGTTTGCTATAAATAAGGAAGAAGTTGTTTTCCAGAAAGCGCTCGAAGTATGCTGTACAAACATGAATTGGATTGTAAGCCACCTATCGATGACAGTAAAGAAGCCTGCTATGATTCGAATCGTTAATTTGTATAATCCTTATCCCCATCTTTCATTCGCAAAAGATTGGGTCAATCGATTTAATCAAAATCTAGTAACATGTACAAAGAATAATGATGTAAAAGTGGCAGATGCTTATCGTTTGTTTGAGGGCAATGAAGAACGGCTTTTGTCCTTTGATGGCATACACCCTAATGAATGTGGCCACATGGTTATTTCTGAAGCACTCGTTTACACTGGTATCTCTTTATAGAAAACTGTAATCACAATTACAGACAAATGATCTTATTGTAAGTTATACTAGCCTATAGTAACGAGTAAAGGAGAAGATTTACATGCAACAAATCGAATCAAAACAATCTTATGATAATCTAATCAATGATTCTAAAGTGACGATTTTAAAATACGAAGCGAATTGGTGCCCGGACTGTAAACGCCTTGACTTATTTATCGACGATATCATCAAAGAACATAGCGATAAACAATGGGCACAAATTGATATTGAGCAATTCCCTGAAATAACAGAGGAAAATGAAGTAATGGGTATTCCAAGTCTCCTCGTTTATAAAGATGGAAAAAAAGTTGGGCATCTTCATAGTGCCAACACAAAGAATCCAGATCAAGTAAAAAATTACTTATCTGACTTTTAATAAACAGCCTGTCGAGGCAATCTCGACGGGCTGTTTTAATTTTTTGTCAAGATATACTCGACCGTTCCGTCCTGTAATGAATGTACATGTGATATGACATAACCGATGCTGAGGTATGTCGATAATGCTTCACTGCAAAGATGACTTACAGGTTCTGTAGGTGCATGGAGGCTAGGATAAAATCCTACAACTTTGTTTAAGGGAGTACACCTTAGTAAAACGACGTGAGTGCCTTGCCATGCGGTTCCAATCTGATTTCGTTCCATTCGATTCCCTCCCTGATCAAGCTTTAGCAAGATCATACATGATTAGTTTATGATGCAGAAGATAAAGTGTTAGAATCGATACAAAATATATTGAATTATTGCTAAAATATAGTATAATTGTATAAACTATTAAACTTTCTCATTTTTTAGTCCCGTTTTACTATTGATTTAGCACTGCCGTTACATTGTAGTGCGTGTCTGTTCTAACTCTCCAGAAAAAGGCAAACCATTCTAAAGAATGGGACGCAAAGACACAGGTCTAATGTTGAGAACATTCAACGATGACGGCTGGTCCTCCTGGAAATATCAAAGGAGGAGAGGGTGGCCATGATTAAAACCAGGCCAGAACAAGCACTTGATCAAGAGTGGGTAATGCTGATGAAAGTTGCACGAGAAATCGGGTTGAAAAAAGATGAAATCCGAGCATTTCTCGACCGCAAAAAAGATCCAACACCTGTGCGTATACAAAAACGGAGGGCTATCGATTGATAGCTCTTTTTTTTTAGAAGTAAAAAATCTGATGTGTGTAAACAGTTAGGCAACTGGGTAGTCTATGAATACTGAGTAGATTGCGCTTGACTTTAAGTGAAACTTTTTTGTATCATATGTGATATCAATTACATATATAAGCTAACAACTGTGAAGGACAGATAGTAGCTAGGTAACCCTTTTTATAGAGATTCGGGGACGGTGGAAGCCCGAA
This sequence comes from Alkalihalobacillus sp. CinArs1, assembly GCF_947387515.1. Classification (GTDB taxonomy): domain Bacteria; phylum Bacillota; class Bacilli; order Bacillales; family Guptibacillaceae; genus Guptibacillus. Next base: position 59,155 of record NZ_CANDOB010000003.1, read on the forward strand.
AAAGGTCTAGTGAAACGGCGGTCTGGAGTTGATACCGTAAAGTGGATGTGTTCTTTCACATCAACTGGGGTGGAACCGCGGGTGCATACGCTCTCGTCCCCGGACAAATTTTTGTCCGAGGACGGGAGCTTTTTATGTTGTTAGACAATGATAAAAAGGAGAGATTTAGATGAGTATTTCGATGGAACAAATCGTTGCCATTTCAAAGCACAGAGGATTTATTTTCGCTGGTTCCGATATTTACGGAGGTTTAGCGAACACTTGGGATTACGGTCCATTAGGTGTAGAACTTAAGAACAACATCAAAGCAGCGTGGTGGAAGAAGTTCGTACAGGAGTCTCCTCACAATAGCGGACTGGATGCGGCAATTTTGATGAACCCTAAAACTTGGGTTGCATCTGGTCACCTAGGAAATTTCAACGACCCATTGATTGATTGTAAGAGCTGTAAAACACGTCATCGTGCAGATAAGCTGATTGAAGATGCACTTTCTGAAGAAGGCAACGAAATGATTGCTGACGGATTATCGTTTGAAGAGATGGAGCGGTTGATTGAAAATCATAACATTAAGTGCCCAGAGTGTGACAGTCAAGACTTTACAGAGATTCGTCAATTTGACCTCATGTTTAAAACACAGCAAGGGGTAACGACTTCAAGTACAAGCGACATTTATCTTCGCCCTGAAACAGCACAAGGTATTTTCGTGAACTTTAAAAACGTGCAGCGTTCGATGAGAAAGAAAGTGCCTTTTGGAATTGCACAAGTCGGAAAAAGCTTTAGAAATGAGATTACACCTGGTAACTTTACATTCCGTACGCGTGAATTTGAGCAAATGGAGTTAGAATTCTTCTGCAAACCTGGAGATGAACTAGAATGGCACCAGTATTGGAAAGATTTCTGTAAGAACTGGCTATTGAATCTTGGCGTTGATCAAGATAATATCCGACTTCGTGAGCACGCTGAAGATGAGCTCTCTCATTATAGTAATGCAACTACAGATATCGAGTACAAATTCCCATTCGGTTGGGGTGAACTATGGGGAGTTGCTTCAAGAACAGATTATGATTTGAAAAAGCACATGGAACATTCGAACGAAGACTTTACGTACCACGATCAGCAAACAGGCGAGCGCTATGTTCCTTATTGCATCGAACCATCATTAGGGGCAGACCGCGTTACACTAGCATTCTTAATCGAAGCATATGAAGAGCAAGAATTAGAAGATGGCACGTCTCGTAGTGTCATGCATTTCCATCCTGCTTTAGCACCGTTTAAAGCAGCAGTATTGCCACTTTCAAAGAAATTATCGGATGAAGCTAGGGAAGTTCACGCTGAACTTGCGAAGTATTTCATGGTGGATTACGATGAAGCTGGATCGATCGGTAAACGTTACCGCAGACACGATGAAGTAGGTACACCATTTGCGATTACGTTCGATTTTGATTCCCTTGAAGATAAGCAAGTAACTGTACGAGACCGAGATACAATGGAACAACAAAGAATGCCAATCTCTGAACTAAAGAACTTTTTAGAGGAAAAAACTCAGTTTTAATGAAAGAGCCGCTCGATCGAGCGGCTTTTCTTTAGGATTAACGTAAAGGAGTGAAGTCGTGAAGATTTTATGGGATTTTGATGGCACGTTATTCGATACGTATCCAGCTTTTGTTAGTATTATGAAACGGTTTGTTCCTGAACATGTTTCAAATGAAGAGATATTGAAAGAGTTAAAAGTTTCATTTCGACATGCAACAAATGTATTTGGATTAACAATGGAACAAGTTGAAGAATTCAGAGTGTTAGATAACGCCCTTTCTCCTGATAAGAAGCCTCCTTTTGAAGGTGTTATGGAAATTCTGAACAAATCAGACCTTAATGTCATCATGACTCACAAACCAAGGGAAGAAGTCATCACCATTCTTCAGCATTTTAATATGGAGAATCTTTTTGCCGATCTTGTAGCAGGCGATGATGGATATCCAAGAAAACCAGACGCAGCTTCTTATCGTTATTTACATAACAAGCATGAATTAGATTTAGCAGTGGGTGACCGTTTATTAGATATCATTCCAGCGAAAGAAGTTGGGATGAAAACATGTTTATTTCAAAATACTGCAGTTGGAGCAGACTTTTATGTAGAAGATTACAAACAACTCAAGCAATTATTGTGGTCTAAGTAGACCAAATATTGTTCTCAAGGGAGTGGACCATGATGGGTAAGCAACAACGTTTTCTCCTTCTAACATTCCTCCTAGGAGTATTCTTAGGCGCATTAGACTCAGGTGTGATTTCACCTGCTTTAACCACATTGGTTAAAGAACTCGATATCGATTTGAAATTTACTGTATGGGTCGTTACGATCTACACCCTTGTTTACGCAGTCAGTATGCCGATTATCGGTAAGCTGGCAGATCTTTATGGTAGGAAGCGAATATTCCTTGTTGGGATATTCCTGTTAGCTCTCGGTTCTCTTATTGCAGGTATAAGTGGGTCACTCCTACAGCTTTTAACAGGAAGAGCGATTCAAGCAGCAGGAGCTGGAGGTATTATTCCTATTGCAAACGCTGTTATCGGGAGTAGTTTTCCTAAAGAGAAGAGAGGAATGGCGCTCGGATTGATAGGAGCCATGTTCGGAATCGCTTCTATTCTCGGACCTGCTGTAGGAGGATTTTTAGTTGCTCACGTAAGCTGGCGATGGATTTTCTTCATGAATATCCCCATTGCTTTCATCATCTTTCTTATGGCATTAAAGCTGCCGTTAGAAGAACAAAAGGGATACCGTTCGAGGCTTGATTGGAAGGGAGCTCTTTTCCTATCCGTCATTATTGTTTCGTTATTACTCGGATTGACAAATCTGGATACGAATAACCTTATCGAATCTTTTACAACGTTAACAGTATGGCCGTTATTACTCTTTAGTATTGTTTTAGTTTATCCATTATTAACGATAGAAGCTTCGCATAGTGATCCAATCATCAACATTTCATATTTCCGTAATCGAAATATTGTCTTAGCGTTGTTAATCTCAACGATTACCGGAATAGGGATCATAAGCATGATCTTTATCCCTTCTTTTTCAGAGCTGCTTTTGGGGCTTTCAACCGGAAGAGGGGGGTATGTCATGGTTATCCTAGCTCTTGCTTCTGGATTCGCTGCACCGATCGGAGGTGTTTTACTCGATAAATGGGGAGCAAAACAAGTTGTGCTCACTGGCTTTAGTTTGAGTTTAATAGGGGCACTCATTTTTAGTTTCCTAGCAAACGGATGGCTAATGCTTATCATAGGTATGATTTTTTCTGGGGTCGGCATAGGATTTACAATGGGTACTCCTCTTAACTACATTATGTTTGAGCTCACGTCAGAGAAAGAAGCAGGTGCAAGTCAATCTCTCGTTAGTTTGTTCCGTTCGATCGGAACATCGCTTGGCCCAGTGATATTAGCAGGGTTCATTGCAGTTTCAGCAAGTGATAAAACGATTGTTTCCATAGAAAAAAGTACAGTACTAGCCGGGTATGAGAGAATGTACCTAGCAAGCGTAGTAATATTTCTACTTGGAATGATACTAGCGTTCTTCTTGAAGCTTCCATCTAAGAAAAGTGAGACTTTGTAGCATAAAAATCGAACGTGCTAAGTCGTAAAAAATATAAAGGGTGAGACAAAAATGTCTCATCCTCGTATTGTTGAAGTGTCTTAAGAGCTATCTTCAAATAGATTGTAGTGATTTGTTCAATAGAATGTATAAAGGGATTTTTGGAAGAATACAACTCCAACTAAAGGAAAGAGAAATTGTTAGCTTATTAGGTCGGGGAGTTTAACTTGAGAACTATGTATTCTAGTAGGAGTGAAGACCTCATGACCCCCGTGGTCCAACGTGCGTTCGAGACTCGGAGTGGACGGTTTTTGTCCGCTTTGAGGCTCGGGCGTTCGTCCACAGGAAAGCATGAGGTCTTCAAACTCCTACGTTATCAGAACCTCAAAATTCTGGCTACTTTATCACCTAAGGATGAGACTTCAATGTCTCATCCTTTTTCTATTTGATGGTGCAATATGTATCCGATGTCCTATTTATTGGCCAAAGCGGTTAAGAACTTCATAAAAATGGGTAAGAAATTCAAAAAACTTCCTTTCGGATGGAGCGAGATCTCTTCCGACTGGAATAATTACCCCAACTGTTCTCGTTACATTGGGCTCGGATAGTTCAATCTTGACCGTTTCCGGGGGTAATTGTTCAGAAAGCGTGATTTCAGGCAGCAAGCTCACTCCAAGGCCTGCCGCAACAAGGCCTTTAATCGTATCGATGTCTTCCCCTTCAAACGCGATACGTGGTTTAAAGCCCACTTGCTGACATGCTGAAGTAACGAGATGATGTAACGCATATCCAGAACGAAACAGTACAAAAGGATCGTTCTTCAGTTGGCCGAGCCTGACCATTGGATTGTCAGCTAACGGATGATTAAACGGAAGGAGGGCGAGAAGCTTCTCTGTAAAGAATATATGACCTTCTACATCTGTACGATCTTTCGGGACAGGAGAGACGAAAGCTAGATCGATTTCGCCTTTACTGACTGCCTCAGTTAATTCTTGTAAGGAACCTTGACGAAGTTGAAACCCAACGCTTGGATGCTCATTCCTAAATGCAGAAATTACAGTGGGGAGGGTTTTTGCTGCAAGACTGTTTGGAAATCCCACACGAATGGTTCCAGTTTCGGGGTTTAAATATTCATGAACAGCTTGTGTCGCTCTTTCAATTTCTGCAATAGCAGTCTCAGCATGATCTTTAAAAATGTGTCCTACTTGCGTCAACTTTACGTTTCTTCCTTCACGAAAGAACAGCTGAACACCAAGTTCTGATTCTAGGTTTGAAATCTGTCTACTTACAGCTGACTGTGCAACATGAAGTGAGGTAGCAGCTTCTGTTACATGTTCTCGTCTAGCCACTTCCATAAAGTAATATAGCTGCCGTAACTCCATATTATGCAACCCTTTCTTTAATTCATATCATTATTAGATTGATTATATCTAAATTATATATTGAAAGCATGAGTCCATGCAACGTACAATAAATGTAGAATATTTAAACAATTAAGACGTTATGGCGGTAAAGAGATAAACCATGGCGATTTGTGATAAGAGCGAGGAGTGGGATTATGGTTAGAAGTAACTTTCCGGAAAAGCAAGGATTGTACGATCCGATTCATGAACATGACGCATGTGGTATCGGACTCATTGCAGATATGAATAATGAGCCGGCGCACAGCATCATCGAAAAAGGAATTTATATGCTACGCCAGCTAGATCACCGCGGAGGGCAGGGAAGCGATCCTGACACGGGTGACGGTGCAGGTATCATGCTAGGAATTCCTCATGAATTTTTTGCAAGTGAAACGGATTTTGATTTACCGGAAAAAGGCGCTTACGGTGTAGGCATGATGTTCTTGCCAGTAGATAATCATCTTCGCCAACGAGCTATAAAGATTCTTGAGAATGAGATAAAAGATGCAGGCCAAGAGTTAATGGGTTGGAGAGAAGTTCCAATCGATGAATCAACGATTGGTGAAGCAGCACGGATTGCTCAACCAGTCATCAGACAGGTATTTATTAAAAAAGGTAATATTTCTGAAGAAGCGTTCGAACGAAAGCTTTATGTCATTCGCAAAAAAGCAGAAAAAGAAATTTCACGTGATCCACAGTTAGCGAAAACGAAATATTATGCGGCTAGTTTTTCAAAAGATACAATCGTTTATAAAGGAATGTTAACACCAGAACAGCTTGATCAGTTTTATCTCGACTTGAAAAATCCGAATTTTACATCTTCTTTTTCTATGGTGCATTCACGTTTTAGTACGAATACGTTTCCTAGCTGGGATCGTGCGCATCCAAACCGCTATTTGATTCACAACGGTGAAATAAATACGCTTCGAGGTAATGTAAATTGGATGAGAGCACGTGAAGGCGCATTGAAATCAAATGTGTTCGGAGATGACATGAAAGAGATCGCACCGATTATTCGTCAAAATGGAAGTGACTCTTCCTCACTTGATAACTGCTTGGAGTTTTTAACTTTATCAGGAAGATCACTTCCACACGCAGCGATGATGATGATTCCTGAGCCTTGGGATAAAGATACGACGATGCAAGATCCGAAGAAAGCATTTTATGAATACCATAGTTGTTTGATGGAACCATGGGATGGTCCTACAGCAATTGCGTTCACGAATGGTCGTCAGATTGGAGCGATGCTGGATCGAAACGGATTACGTCCTGCTCGATATGTCGTTACTGATGATAACACGTTCATTCTTTCGTCAGAAGTTGGCGTCATCGAAATAGACGAAGAAAAAATCATTGAGAAAGGCCGCCTAAGCCCAGGAAAAATGCTAATGGTGGATTTTGAACAAAAAAGATTAGTCTACGATGAGGAAATCAAAGAAGAAATCGCAACTGAATACCCGTACCGTGATTGGCTGACTAATAATTTGATGAGTCTCACGTCTGAGGAAGTTGATCTAGAGTTAAGGAACGAAAAAGAACTCGTTCAGATACAACGAGCATTTGGATTCACGTATGAAGAATTAACGAAGAACATTGCACCGATGGTTACGGAAAAGAAAGATCCGATCGGTTCGATGGGGAATGACGTTCCACTTGCAGTGTTGTCGGATCGTCCACAGCTATTATTTAATTATTTCAAGCAACTGTTTGCACAAGTAACAAATCCACCGATCGATTCTATACGTGAGGAATCCGTCACGTCAACGATGACGCTATTAGGACCAGAAGGAAACTTACTCGATACAGATAAAGAAAGCTGCAGAAGAATTCGCCTCGAAACACCAATTCTGACAAAGGGTAAATTTGATGCAGTCCAGAACCTTCATGATGATAGTATGCAGGCTGAAACACTTAACTTATTGTTTGATCCGTCACGTGGAGAAACGGAAATGGAGCATGCACTTTTAGCACTATTTAAAAAGGCTGATCGTGCGATACAAAATGGAAAGAGCATTCTCGTCTTATCTGATAGTGGTGTAGGTCAAGATATGACGGCAATCCCTTCGTTATTGGCAATAAGTGGGCTACATCATCACTTGATCAAGAAAGAAACTAGAACAAAAGTGAGTATTATTATCGAAACAGGCGAAGCAAGGGATGTTCACCAATTCGCTATGTTGATCGGTTATGGTGCTGATGCGATTTATCCTTATCTAGCATACGAATCCATCGCTCATATGCTGAGTGACGGCACGATTCAAGGATTCTCATTCAAAGATGCGATCGATAACTATATTGATGCTGCAACGTCAGGAATCGTTAAAGTGATGTCTAAAATGGGTATATCCACGATTCAAAGCTATAGAGGTGCTCAAATCTTCGAAGCGATCGGAATTAGTAATGAAGTAATCGACCGCTACTTTGCTGGCACAGCATCTCAAATCGATGGGATCCCGATCGATGTTATTGCTAAGGAAACTTTACTAAGACATCATTTCGCATATCACGACTCAGAGTATGAGGATGTGACGCTTGAAACAGGAAGTGACATGCAGTGGAGAAGGGGAGGAGAGCACCATTCTTTCAATCCAAAAACGATTCACACCCTTCAACATGCAGCAAGAAGCAATAATTATGAGCTCTACAAAACGTTCTCGTCGATGGCACATGAAGAAAACTTAACATATTTAAGGCAAGCTTTTGATTTTCAATCGAATGGCTCTGTTCCGATCGAGGAAGTTGAAAGTGTTGAATCGATCACTAGACGTTTCAAAACGGGCGCGATGAGCTATGGTGCACTTAGCGAAGAAGCACATGAAGCGCTTGCGATCGCGATGAACCGTATCGGAGGGAAAAGTAATAGTGGTGAGGGTGGAGAACATCCATCCCGTTTCAAAGCAGATGAAAATGGTGATCTTCGTAGAAGTGCGATCAAACAGGTTGCTTCTGGTCGATTCGGCGTTTCTAGTCACTATTTAACAAATGCGGATGAAATTCAAATCAAGATGGCACAAGGTGCTAAACCTGGTGAAGGTGGTCAACTACCAGGTAAGAAGGTATATCCATGGATCGCTGAAGTACGTGGATCGACTCCGGGTGTAGGATTGATCTCTCCACCTCCTCACCATGACATCTATTCGATTGAAGACTTAGCACAGTTAATTCATGATTTGAAGAATGCAAACCCTTCAGCTCGCATCAGTGTAAAACTCGTTGCGAAAGCGGGCGTTGGTACGATTGCCGCTGGAGTTGCTAAAGGATTGGCAGATTGCATTCTTATAAGTGGCTATGAAGGTGGTTCCGGTGCTTCTCCTCGAACAAGTATTAGGCACGCAGGATTACCATGGGAATTAGGATTAGCTGAAACACACCAAACGCTAGTGCTGAATGACCTACGTGATCGCGTCGTTTTAGAAGCAGACGGTAAGATGATGACTGGTCGAGACGTTGTCATGGCGGCGCTACTTGGCGCGGAAGAGTTCGGTTTTTCTACTGCACCTCTCGTTGTTCTTGGTTGTATTTTAATGAGAGCGTGTCACCTCGACACCTGTCCTGTAGGAGTCGCTACACAAAACCCAGAATTACGTAAGAAATTCATGGGAAGCCCTGATCATGTCGTTAACTATTTAACATTCATAGCTGAAGAAGTTCGTGAGATTATGGCTGAACTTGGATTCAGATCAATAGAAGAAATGATTGGAAAGACGAATGTACTCGAAGTGAGTCGTCGAACAAAGGAACACTGGAAAGCAGGCTTTTTAAACCTAGAACCATTGCTATATCGCCCTCACATGTCTGATGAAGTTGGTACGTTCCATCAACGAAACCAAGATCATAACCTTGATGCAGCACTCGACCGTACTTCTATTATTCCAGCTTGTTTAGGAGCGATTGAAGAGAAGAAGTCCTTCGAAGGAACGTTCAGTATACACAATACGAATCGCGTAGCGGGAGCAATGCTTGGTCATGAAATCACAAAACGCTATGGTGAAGAGGGGTTACCTGAAGAAACGATTAAGTTGAATTTCAATGGATCAGCTGGTCAAAGCTTTGGAGCTTTTGTTCCAAATGGCGTAACGATGAGACTCGAAGGAGACGCGAACGACTACGTTGGTAAAGGACTATCAGGTGGTAAACTGATCATCCATCCTTCAAAGCTCTCTACATTTGAACGAGATCAAAATACAATTATCGGAAACGTTGCCTTTTATGGTGCAACATCTGGTGAAGCATATATCAGTGGTCTTGCCGGCGAACGATTCTGTGTACGAAATAGTGGCGTGAAAGCTGTTGTTGAGGGCATTGGCGACAACGGTTGTGAATACATGACCGGCGGCCGTGTCGTAGTACTCGGATCAACTGGTAAGAACTTTGCAGCTGGAATGTCAGGTGGAGTCGCGTATGTACTGAGTGACAACAAAGACGCATTTCTCGAAAATGTTAATCCTGAATTAGTGCATATGGAATCCTTAACGAATTATGAAGAGATTCTTGAAGTGAAAAAGCTAGTACAGGAACATGCCTATAATACTGATAGTCCAAAAGCAATTCGGATCTTACAGAACTGGAATGAATTCGTAGGTCAATTTGTTAAAGTGATTCCGAAAGAATTTAAGAAGATTACAGCTTCACTAGAAGAGTTAAAAGAACAAGGATACAAAGATGATGATGCAGCACTGGAAGTGTTCCAGCAGGCTAAGAACGGTAATGTGAAGCCGACAAAAGTAAGCGATCTGGAACCGGTATAAGGAGGTATTTGTTTGGGTAAACCAACAGGATTCATAGACTATCCGAGAGAAAAGATTAGTGAACGAGATCCATTGACTAGATTGAAAGACTGGGGAGAGTACCAGCTACCTCAATCTGAAGAAAAACTGAAAGAACAGGGTGCTCGCTGCATGGACTGCGGCACTCCGTTCTGCCACTCTGGTATCGAATTAAACGGCAATGCCTCTGGATGCCCGCTCTATAACCTTATCCCAGAGTGGAACCACCTTGTTTACGAAGGAAAGTGGAAAGAGGCGCTCGATCGTCTTTTAAAAACGAATAACTTTCCTGAGTTTACAGGTAGAGTGTGTCCCGCTCCTTGTGAAGGTGCCTGTGTAGCAGCTATCCCTAGTGATGCAGTTGCGATCAAAAGTATTGAAAAAGAAATCATCGATCGTGGGTTCAAGGAAGGGTGGATGGTTCCGAAACCACCTAAGAAGAGAACAGGGAAGAAAATTGCAGTAGTTGGATCAGGACCAGCTGGTTTAGCAGCTGCAGACCAATTGAACAAAGCAGGACACTCAGTAACCATTTATGAACGTGATGATCGTATCGGTGGTTTGCTAATGTATGGAATTCCAAATATGAAACTAGACAAAGAATTAGTCGAACGTAGAGTGAAGCTCCTCGCTGAAGAAGGCGTGCGTTTTGTTACAAATACTGAAATCGGTGAAGATATTTCTCGAGAAGAGCTTAAGAAACAGCATGATGCTGTCATTCTATGTACAGGCGCTCAAAAACATCGCGATTTGCCAATACAAGGACGAAAGCTTGGTGGCATTCACTATGCGATGGATTACTTAAAGAAAAATACAAAGAGCTTACTAGACTCAAAGCTAGAAGATAAGCAGTACGTTTCAGCTGAAGATAAGCATGTCATCGTAATCGGTGGGGGAGATACTGGTGCAGACTGTGTTGCGACTTCTTTACGACACGGCTGTAAGAGTGTCCACCAATTCGGTAAGCACCCTCAGCTTACTGCTGATCGAATGATCGATAATCCATGGCCTGAATTTCCTAAGATTTTCACGCTTGACTATGCGTACGAGGAAGCTGCAGCAAACCACGGGGATGATCCTAGACAATATTCGATCATGACGAAGAAATTTGTTGGAGATGAAAATGGTAATGTAAAAGAACTTCATACCGTTACGATTGAAAAACACGTCGATAAGCGCGGTAACGTGTTTATGAAAGAGTTACCTGGTACTGAAAAAGTATGGCCAGTCGACCTTGTGTTGATCGCAATCGGATTTACTGGACCCGAAGAAGGGGTACTTGAACATTTCGAGATCGAACAGGACGATAGAAAACTCGCAAAAGCTGAGTTTGACGATTATCGAACAAATATCGATGGCGTCTTTGCAGCCGGGGATGTTCGAAGAGGACAAAGCTTGATCGTTTGGGCGATCAATGAAGGCCGAGGAGCCGCTAGAGAAGTCGATCGCTACCTTATGAATAAAACAGTGTTACCGTAACAGTTTGAAAACCACTCCTTGTTAGGAGTGGTTTTCTGTTTTCTTAGGACGATCGATCTTTAGAGTGAACGATGGCGAGTACCAGGGCCGAAAAACTGATCATGATGGTTAAAGCCTCATATATACTTAGCATAACATCACTCCTTTACTACTAGCATGGTGTAATAGAGGGTTGTCCTATACACGGAATCCAAAACATTTGACAGTAGTGATAAAGTTTAATACACTTAAGTCAAATATCTCGAATTAAAGATAATTTGAAGATTAATTGATTCAAATAAAGGGAATCATTGCAACCATAACTAGTAAAGGAGAATGTTTACTATGAAGCATACAACTGGAATACATCATATAACGGCTATTGTAGGAAACCCTCAAGAAAATGTTGATTTCTATAGCGGCGTATTAGGTTTACGTTTAGTTAAAAAAACTGTAAACTTCGATGATCCTGGTACTTATCACTTGTATTTTGGTAATGAGGAAGGAGCACCTGGCACGATCATGACATTCTTCCCGTGGTCAAATGCGCACCAAGGCAGGATAGGGTCCGGGCAAGTAGGTGTTACGAGTTTTGTCATTCCAGAAGGAAGCTTAGCTTTCTGGAAACAGCGATTAGATAAATTTAATGTCACAAACAGTGAACGAATTAGATTTGGTGAGCGTGTATTAGAGTTTGATGATCCACATGGGTTACATCTTGAACTCGTTGAACGAGAAGAAGGTGAACGGAACACATGGAGCTTTGGAGGTGTCGATTCTTCACATGCAATAAAAGGATTTGGAGGTGCCACACTTCTTTCAGGTCACCCTGAAGCTACAAATAAGGTATTGGAAGAAGTACTCGGGTTTAAACGAGTGGCTGAAGAAGGAGACTTTGTTAGATTTAAATCGAGCGGCACGATAGGAAACACCGTAGATGTAAAGAAAACAAGGCTCCAAGCAGGGTCACTCGGTTCTGGTACAGTTCATCATATTGCTTGGCGAGCAAATGATTTTGAAGATCATGAATCTTGGAGAACACATATCGAAGAGAAAGGATACAAACCTACGTCTGTAATCGATCGACAATATTTCAATGCGATTTACTTTAGAGAGGAAGGCGGCATACTATTTGAAATCGCTACTGACCCTCCAGGTTTTGCAAGAGATGAAGACCCAACAGAAATGGGGAAAAACCTTCTCTTGCCTCCATGGTTAGAAGAGAAAAGGACGCAGATTGAACGTGTATTAGAACCAGCTGAATCTAGAGTACTGGAAGGTGATGAAGTATGAAACACATCTTTAAACAAGGTGACTCAACGAAGCCAACACTGCTGCTCCTACATGGAACAGGTGGTACAGAAGAAGATCTTGTACCACTCGCAAACCTCATAGCACCAGAGAACTCCTATTTAAGTGTAAGAGGAAACGTGTCTGAGAACGGGATGCCAAGGTTTTTCAAAAGACTAGCTGAAGGCGTTTTTGACGAAAAAGACTTAGTAGAGCGTACAAAAGAATTAAACGATTTTATTACCGATGCTTCAAAGAAATACGGTTTTGATCGAGATAACGTGATCGCGATCGGATATTCAAACGGAGCGAATATTGCCGGAAGCTTACTACTTCATGATAGCAATTCTCTAAGAGCAGCGATCTTACATCACCCTATGGTTCCGATTCGTGGTTTGACATCCGATTTAACCAATACACCGATCTTTATCGGTGCAGGAGAAAATGATCCAATTTGTTCATCAGAAGAAACGGTCGAATTGAAGAACATTCTTACAGAGGCAGGAGCAGACGTAACCGTTCACTGGGAGAGGATGGGCCACCAACTGACAAAACAAGAGGTCGAGGAAGCGGCTCGATGGTATAATTCTAAATTCTAAAAAAAGCAGTCTGCCGACTGCTTTTTTTAACTAACTACTTTTACCTCTTTTTGTCCTCTTCTATTTAGACATTTTATTGTATGATAGTTAGATAGAAAAGAGGTTAGAACATGATCTATACTACAGCAGGAAGACCTACCTCTTCCTCCATAGAAGAAGCAAAACGATTAGCACATACTTATAATGGTCATTACATAAATAGAAGAAAACGTTCCGTAAACGAACTTTTAAACGAGACTCAACAACCAATCCTCGTAGTTGGAAATAACAAGTTAGTTTTATATGTAGATAGCAGAGAGCCGATCTTCTTTCACCCAAACTCCGCTATGTTCCGCTGCAAGTCCCTTATGAAAGGAAATAGCGATCCATTTGTTGAAGCTTGTGGATTAAGAGAAGGAATGAGCTTACTGGACTGCACAGCAGGACTAGCTTCAGATAGTATCGTAGGGAGCTTAGCAACGGGCTCGAGTGGCATGGTAGATGCATGCGAGGGTTCATTACTTGGAATTTTACTCCAAGAAGGGTTGAAGAAGTGGAAGACGGGTAACGAACAAATAGACGCGGCGATGAGCAGAGTATCGATAACGTTAAAAAGATATGAAGAAGTATTGCCTACCATTCCAGATAACGCCTATGACGTGGTTTACTTTGACCCTATGTTTGAAGAGACGATCCTTCAGTCTGACGGTGTACAAGGCATTCGAAACGTAGCGATATACGATGATTTAACGATTGAGATGGTAAAAGAAGCGAAACGCGTAGCAAGGAAAAGGATCGTACTTAAAGATTTCTGGAAAAGCGACCGATTCGATCAACTAGGGTTTGACCAGCAAATCCGAAAAACTTCAAAGTTTCATTACGGAATTATAGAACTATAGGAGGGGTGCTATGCTTCCCGATCACCTTGATATGAACTTACAAATCATTTTCATAGGTTTTAACCCTGGGCTTAAATCAGAAGAAGTAGGGCATCATTATGCAAACCCTACGAATCGGTTTTACTCAGTATTATACCGTTCAGGATTAACAGACCGGCAGCTAAAGCCAGAAGAAGACGGTCGATTGCTTCGATACGGATATGGTTTGACAAACATTGTTGATCGACCGACAAGAGGTGTTAAAGAATTAACGACTGAGGACTACAACCGAGGCAGAAAACAGCTCCTCAAAAAAATTAAGCTGTATCGACCAAGAATAAATTGTTTCGTTGGCAAAGGTGTATACCAAAAGTTTTCAGGAATTAAAAAAGTGAGTTGGGGGTTTCAACAGCATAATCAGGTTGAAGGCACAAGAGATTTCGTCGCTCCTTCAACAAGTGGTCTCGTCAGGATGAGTCTTGAAGAACTCGTTGATATTTATAAGCAGCTAAAGAAATAACGCGTCCAAATCGGACGCGTTTTTGATAACTATACAAATCGTAATAACAAGCGTTTTAACAGTGGTGTGAGGTAAGCAGGAATATCTTGAGCAGAAGGAATGACAAGGCTTTGCGTTCCATAGATGTTCTTCATCGTGTTTTTTTCTTTCTCCTGTGGTTCACCATTTGAAAGAAAGACACCGATCACTTCAATCCCTTGCTTCCTAGTGTTGTTAACTGCTTCATGCGTGTCGATAATTCCATTTTCACTATAATCATAAGCAGAAGGCTCGCCATCTGTGAAGACGATGAGAATCTTATGCTTTTCATGACGGCTCTGTAGTTCCTGAGCGGCTTTACGAATCGCATAGCCATCACGATTATCTTCCTCTGGTTCGAGCTGCATAATAGCAGGACCTACATTAGGAAGAGTAGAGCGGTTGTAGTCGATCACGTTAAAAAGAGTGTTCGGCTGCTGTTCATCATCTGCTTCAAACGCATCTTCATAAAATCCCGTAATCGAGTGTTTGATATCAAGCCCCTTCAGCGTCTCGTGAAACAGCGTGATGCCAAGCCGTGTTTCTTCCATTTTGTCATACATAGAAGCAGAACAATCGACTAGGAGAGAGAAAGTCACATCAAGCTTCGTGCTAGGTGCATTCTTCTTATAGAATAATCTTGGGTTCTTATCTGTGACTAGTCTAAGGAGTTTTCTGTTCAATCGCCCAAAGTGTAGATCACTTCGTGGAGCGATCTGTTTCTGTTCGATCGTTTTTTGAATAGCACTTCTTAGTGATTTCTCAGCATACTGGATTTCACCTTTAGCAGTACGATACGCTGCCTTTTCATCTTCAGTAGGTTTTTCTGATTCTCGTTGTTGTTCTTTGACGAATTTGTTTGCTTCTCCAAGCGGTGCTTCTTTTGAAGATGAGGCGGTATTATTGTTTTTCAAAATCTCTTCCTCATCAAACTGACTTCCTTCAGACTGTTTAGAAGCACCTTGTACACTAACAAAGGCTTGATCTCCAGACTCTTCTTTACGCTCACCTTCACCGATGAGATCTGATTTCGCACCTTCTTCTAGATCGAACTGAAGAAAATTAGAACCTTCTTGCTCTTGTTCTTCATGCCAAGTATTCAACTCTTCATCATGAGACTCTTTGTCTTCATTATCGCTCGTTTCTAGTGTGTCCTCATTTTTGAGCTCTGGAGCTTGCTCTTCCGTGACAATTTCAGGTTTAGAAGACTTTCCATACATCGTGAGGTACTCGGTTGTCATATCCTTCAAATCTCCGCTCAATTCATCAGAAAACAGTTCAGCGAGTTTAGCCACATCCGCAGTACTCCCTGCTTTGTTTATTTCAGTAATCATATGCCTGATATAAGGTTTATAAGGCGATAAGTGGTCGTTCAATGCGACTGGTTTGCCGATTGCTTGAAGGTAGATTGCACAGAAAAGCGCATCAAGATGCTGCTGCTGTCGAACGTGGACTTCCATTCTTCCTCTAAATCGCTTCTGAAATAAACGTTTTCTCGTTTCAAAAGCGTAAGCCGTTCCAGGTCTTCTATTAATACAAATCGCTTCTAGACGTATATCTTCTAGAAGAGAAAACAATTGCTTACGAAATAGCGGATATGATCGATTGTGTAGGTTGAAAAGATACTTGTCGACTTCCACATAATCGGTATTGTGTACATTACCGAGTGAGCGTAAGTATACATCGCTCTTCATTCCATCAAACTGCGAACCATCAAAAATATCGTTCCAGTAATGGCTCACTGTCACTAAGCTTTCTTCAGGCCTATAGTAAGAATGAAAGGCAAATTGCACATCAATTTCGCTGTTACTCAAGGTTTCTGCTAGGTCAGATAGTGAAAGATGCAGAAAAGGATCCGTCTGATTCTCAGCAAAATTTAAAAACTTCATTTATATTGTCTCCTGATAGCGACCAAAAATCGTTTCTGCAATGTTTTCAACTGCTGCTTTTTCCCGTTCATCCTCAAGTTTATCTGTAATCGCCCGTTTGATGGCTCTTCTTGGTTCCATGTAAGTCGTAAGATCACAAGCATCTAGTAAAGAACGGGTAGAAGCTGCTTCTTCTGAAATCTGACCATCGATTACTTTCGATTGAAGATCAGAAGATAGCGTAACGAAGTGATCGAGTAGGGTTGATTCAGAAAGTAACGATTGATCTTGTAGCATCTCTTTAAGGGCTTTACCTTCTAAGTATGGAACCTCGATGACGATGAAACGGTTTTTCAAAGCTTCATTTAGTGGTGCGGTTCCGATGTAACCTTCGTTGATCGCAGCGATAACGCCAAAGTTTTCTTTTGCTCTAACCGTTTCTCCTGTGAAAGGATTCAATACCATTCGTCTATAATCGAGTACTCCGTTCAGAATCGGTAGTGTTTCCGCTTTAGCTGTATTTATTTCATCGATATAGAGTAGCTGTCCTTTCTTCATCGCGTTTTCAACAGGTCCAGGCACAAACGTAATATGAGCATTGTTCTGATCGTCATAAGACAATGTCTTATATCCTAGGAGTGCTTCAGCATCTAAATCAACTGAACAGTTGATCGAATACATCGGTTGGTTGAACATGTAGCTGATGAGCTCTGCGAGTTTTGTTTTACCAGCACCAGTCGGACCTTTTAATAGAACATTTTTTCCTAGAATCAATGCTGTTACTGCGTCCTTTACGATTGATGAGTCAGGGGCTGTATAGCCTTTTGAACCTATTAAATAGGAGTCGGTATCGCTCGCTTCTTTTTGTCGTTTTTCAATTCTTTCTTTTATTTCATTCGGGATGTTATATTCTTCATTGATATTCATTGCCGTTCCCTCCGCATAAATCAATTTCGCATACATTCAACAGTTAACTATAACGGAATAAAACCTATCTTGTCTAATAACACCTTTTTGCAAACTGTCGATTGTGTATCGTTTTACCGTAAAGAAGAGATGAGCTATACTAGTTTTAGTTAATCTGCCTTAAAAAAGGAGCAAATGTCATGAAGGCAATACAAATAGAACATGTACAAGAACTACTTGAAAAATTTGAGAATCAACAAATATATCTGCACCTTGAAACGACGAGTGGTGCCTATGCAGCACAAAATAAAGAAAAACTATCTGTCGGTGCATATATAAGGAACGGTTCTGTTCGATTTACAAACGTTAAGATCGCAGGAGCAGGTCCTTACAGAATCGGTTTTAAATTAGATGAAGGATGGATGTATGCTGAAGGGTTAACAGACTATCAACTCGATAATAAAGGAAGACTTCTGATGGCTGGTCACGATGATAGCGGACGATTAGCTATTGCTGTTCAACTCAGCCATACACCGTTCGAATAAGGGGGGGAGAAAAAATGGAAAAGCAAGTATTAGTGATATTTCCTCATCCAGATGATGAAGCATTTGGGACAGCCGGGGTTATGACGAAATTTGTTCAAGATGGTGTACCTGTAACCTATGCATGTGCCACACTTGGAGAAATGGGTAGGAACATGGGGAATCCATTTTTCGCAACAAGAGAAACGCTTCCCGAAGTAAGAAAGGAAGAGCTTCTAAATGCTTGTAAAGCGATGGGTGTGAAAGACCTTCGTATGCTTGGTTTTAGAGACAAGACGCTAGAATTTGAAGATCCAGAACTTCTTGTCTCGTCGATAGGAAGGTTGATCGACGAACTACAACCTTCATTAATCATCACATTTTACCCAGGGCATGGCATCCATCCGGATCACGATGCATGCGGGCATGCTGTTGTGGAGGCTGTCAAACGTATACCACATGAAAAGCGACCAACGATTTATGGTTTACCCATCACTCCTGAAAGAGAAGAGGTACTAGGGAAACCCGATCGCGTATTCGATGTAACTGATGTTATGGAAACGAAAATAAAAACCATCGAAGCACACAGATCGCAAACGGAAGCGATGGTACCGAGGCTTAAGGATGGCACGCTCGATCTCAATTCTGAGATGTTAAAGTTCATTAAGCAAGAATCGTTCTGGATCTATCCGATCACATAATCTGTTGAGGTTCATATCTATTCGAGCTCGAACATGTTATAATACCCTGTATATTAATTATAGATGGAGGAATACGACCTAAATGATTAACGTTACTGATGTTAGCTTACGGTATGGTGATCGTAAGCTTTTTGAAGATGTAAATATTAAATTCACTCCGGGCAACTGCTATGGTTTGATCGGAGCGAACGGTGCTGGTAAATCAACTTTCCTTAAAATTCTTTCCGGTGAAGTTGAACCTCAAACTGGAGACGTAAGTATGGGGAAAGACGAGCGTCTTGCAGTCTTAAAGCAGAACCACTTTGAGTACGAAGAGTATGAAGTGCTTGATGCGGTTATTATGGGTCATGCTCGTTTATATGAAGTCATGAAGGAAAAAAATGAGATCTATATGAAAGAAGATTTCTCTGATGAAGATGGCATGAAAGCTGCTGAGCTTGAAGGAGAATTTGCTGAACTTAACGGTTGGGAAGCAGAATCTGACGCAGCAGTATTGCTAACTGGACTTGGAATTTCAGAAGACCTTCACCATAAGAAGCTCGCAGACTTACCTGGTTCTGAAAAGGTAAAAGTTTTGCTTGCTCAAGCGCTGTTCGGTTCTCCTGACATCCTTTTACTTGATGAGCCGACGAACAACCTTGATCTTAAAGCGATTCAGTGGCTTGAAGAGTTCTTGATCAACTTTGAAAACACGGTTATCGTCGTTTCCCACGACCGTCACTTCTTAAACAAAGTTTGTACGCATATGGCAGACCTTGACTTCGGTAAAATCCAGATTTACGTAGGTAACTATGATTTCTGGTATGAGTCTAGTCAGCTTGCTCGTAAGATGAAAGAGGACCAAAACAAGAAGAAGGAAGAAAAGATTAAAGAACTTCAAGCCTTCGTTGCAAGGTTTAGTGCGAACGCTTCTAAATCAAAGCAAGCAACATCTCGTAAGAAGTTGCTTGATAAGATCACGCTTGATGACATTAAACCTTCTTCTCGTAAGTATCCTTACGTCGCGTTTACACCAAACCGTGAGATCGGAAACGACCTTCTTGTTGTAGACGGGTTAACGAAGACGATCGACGGTGTGAAAGTACTAGATAATGTTAGCTTCCGTCTTAACAAGGATGACAAAGTGGCACTTGTTGGTAGAAACGAGATTGCGAACACAGTACTAATGAAGATTTTGATGGGTGAAATGGAAGCAGATAGCGGTACGTATAAGTGGGGAATCACGACGTCTCAAGCATACTTCCCGAAAGATAATTCCGATTACTTTGAAGGACAGGATCTGAACCTTGTAGAATGGTTGAGACAGTATTCTCCTGAAGATCAAACAGAGAGTTTCCTTCGTGGTTTCTTAGGAAGAATGCTATTCTCAGGTGAGGAAGTTCACAAGAAGGCAAGCGTCCTTTCCGGAGGAGAGAAGGTACGTTGTATGCTTTCTAAAATGATGCTTAGTGGTTCAAACGTCCTTCTACTTGACGATCCGACGAACCACCTTGATCTAGAATCGATCACGGCACTGAACAATGGTCTCATCAACTTTAAAGGCTCTCTTATCTTTACGAGTCATGACCATCAGTTCGTCCAAACGATTGCGAACAGAGTAATCGAAATTACTCCAAATGGTGTCATCGATAAAGAATCAACTTACGATGAATACCTAGAAGATGAAGCGTTACAAGCTAAAGCTGAGAAAATGTATAATTAAAACAGAAATGCGTCCCGAATTCGGGACGCATTTTTTTATGTGTATGCCTTTTGGGACATTCTATTTTGTAAGAAGCGTAATCGTAAAAACAATGTGATCGCAGCAACAAGGAGGCCCGAGCTTAATCCGATCCAATACCCATAAGGTCCGAATGAAGTGAATTTAGCCAGAACATACCCTGAAGGAAGTCCGACGATCCAGTATGAGATGAGGCTCATGAGAAGCGTGATGTTCACGTCTTTGTAACCGCGTAATGCCCCCTGTATAGGAGCAGCAATCGCATCTGAAAGTTGGAAGAATACAGCATAGATCAGGAACACCTTGATCAATTCGAAAACTTCCCTGTCACTCGTATACCAACCCGCTATGGCATCATTGAAGAAAAAGAGTACGAACGCTGATAACAATGCCATCCCAACAGCAAATCCAATACCTAGATACCCATACACTTTAGCATCACGAAACCGTTTTCCGCCAACTTCAAAACCAACAGCGATGGTTAATGCCATCGAAATACTTAATGGAATCATATATAAAAGCGAAGCAAAGTTGATAGCAGCCTGGTGAGCTGCTATCGTCTCTGTAGAGTATGCACTCATCAATAACGTAACTGCTGCAAAAATACTAACTTCAAAGAAGATTGAAAACCCTATTGGAACTCCTATTTTCAGTTGTTCGATCCAAGTGGATAGTGATACACCATACCAGCGTTTAAACAAGTCGAACGTTCGAAATGGGCGTACTTTTAAGATAAAGAATAAGCTGATTATTAAAATGAACCAATAGGTGATCGCAGAAGCATACCCTGCACCGATCCCACCGAGTTTTGGAAAGCCAAACTTACCGAAAATCAATACATAATTGAAGAATATGTTGATAGGAAGTGACAAGAGTGTAATTATCATCGTTGTTCTTGTTTGACCGAGTGCATCGATAAAACTTCTTAGGACTGAATAAATAAAAAGGGGAAGAATCCCGAAAGATAAACCAATTAGATACCCTTTCGCAACATATTGCACGTGGTCATTTAAGTCCATTAGCGATAGAAGAGGATTTAGAGCAATTCCTCCACCTATTAAGATGAGTACTGATAAGGCGATCGATAAATAGATCCCTTGTAAGACTGAAAATGAGACGCGATCTTCTTGATTTGCTCCTATATAGTGAGAAACGATAGGGGTAATAGCAAGCAAAATCCCACTCAATCCAGTGAATACAGGCACCCATAAACTTGATCCGATCGCTACACCAGCGAGATCACCGGCACCAGCTCTACCACTCATAAGTGTGTCGAAAAAATTCATCGAGTATAGTCCGAGTTGTGTGATGAGGATTGGATATAACACGGTTACTAATAATTTTAGTTTGTCTCTGAGTGATTGAGTAGGGTACATATGAGAACATCCTAACTGTATAGTTTCGTTACCAGAAAAATTATAGCATATCTATAGAGAAGAACTAGAAAGAAATGGTATGATAAGAATGTGAAGTATTGAACATGTAAGGAGGGTTTTGATGACTGATCGTAATAATCCCATCATCTTATTCGATGGTGTATGTAATCTATGTAATGGACTCGTTCAGTTTATGTTGAAGCATGACAAGCAAAGTGTTTTCAAATTCGCATCGCTTCAATCAGAAGTTGCTGCCGAATTGTTGAAGAATGCTGATGTAGAAGAGATACCAGATAGTATCATCGTCATTGCTGATGGACGCGTTTATTATAAATCTAGAGCTGTTCTCTACATATGTAAAAGACTAGGGGGCGTTTTTAACTTCATTAGAATCATTCGTATTCTTCCTGTCTTCATTAGAGATAAAATGTACGATGTGATCGCGAAAAAAAGATATGCATTGTTCGGTAAAAGAGATTCATGCATGCTTCCAAGTAAGAAATACAATGACAGGTTTATAGGTTAGGCTCACATCATGTGAGTCTTTTTTTTTTACGACACTTTGAACGTTTTTTGAAGAAACGATTTTACATTATGTATAGTGCTTCATCTACAACAATCTTCTACACTTTTTATAGAAAGAAAATTCAGTCAATTACAAGGACGGTCAAAGGAGGATCGTACATATGTCTGATTCAGTAAAAATAGGCTTAATTCAGGCTAAAAACGATGTTGATGGAAATGAAGAAGTAGAAAAGCATAAAGAGGTAGCGATAGAAAAACACTTAAAGTTGGTGCAGGAAGCAAGTGAACGTGGCGCACAGATCGTCTGTTTACAGGAGATCTTCTATGGACCTTACTTTTGTGCTGAACAAAACAAAAAGTGGTATGACGCTGCAGAAGAAATTCCAGATGGACCGACTACGAAGCGATTTCAGGCTGTTGCACGAGATCTAGGAATCGTTATTGTTCTTCCTATTTATGAACGAGAGGGCATTTCAACCTACTACAATACAGCAGCAGTAATTGATGCAGATGGTTCATATCTCGGTAAATATCGTAAACAGCACATACCTCAGGTAGCGGTTGGTGATAACGGACACGGTTTTTGGGAGAAGTACTATTTTAAACCAGGAAACCTTGGTTATCCCGTATTTGATACCGCATTTGGGAAAGTAGGGGTTTATATTTGTTATGACAGGCACTTTCCTGAAGGCGCACGACTGCTAGGATTGAATGGTGCTGAGATCGTATTCAATCCTTCTGCTACAGTTGCAGGATTATCGGAGTATTTGTGGAAGCTCGAGCAGCCTGCACATGCTGTTGCAAACGGCTATTACCTCGGAGCAATCAATCGGGTAGGTATGGAAGGACCATGGAACATGGGGGAGTTCTATGGTCAATCGTACCTCGTTGATCCTAGGGGGAACTTTGTTGCGACAGGATCACGTGATCAAGACGAAGTCATCATCGGAGTAGTGGATAAGAAGTTGATTCGTGAAGTTCGTGATTTATGGCAGTTTTACCGTGATCGAAGACCGGAAACCTATAATGAAATGACGTCATTGTTACCGTAATAATGAGCAGCAGGTGTAGGCATGAAATACACCTGCTTTTTATTTTAATGAAGGGGGACACGTTCATGAGTACTGTTGAATCGCCTTTACCTGACAAGTTTACAGCTAATTTCAAAGAAGTTGAGTTGCCACTCTCTAATCAAGAGGCATTAAATGAAGCAAACAGGTGTCTTTATTGCTATGATGCTCCCTGTATAAACGCTTGTCCAACAGGAATCGATATTCCATCGTTTATTAAGAAAATCGCATCAGGTAACATGAAGGGTTCTGCTACAACAATTATGACAGCGAACCCTGTAGGAGCTAGTTGTTCGAGGGTCTGTCCTACTGAAGAGCTTTGTGAAGGGGCTTGTGTATTAAATCACTCTACGAAACCGATCTTGATAGGTAATTTACAGCGGTATGCGACAGACTGGGCAATTAAAAACGATCAAGTGTTATTTAAGAAAGGGGAACCTAACGGCAAAAAAGTAGCAATTGTAGGAGGTGGCCCCGGCGGCCTATCTGCTGCGAGAGAGCTAGCATTACTTGGTTATGATGTAACTGTTTATGAAGCGGAAAAAGAAGCTGGTGGTTTAGACACATTCGGAATCGTTTCTTTCAGGCTTCCTAAGAAGATCTCTCTATGGGAAGTAGAGCAGGTCGAACAGCTCGGCGTCACGATAAACACAGGAGTTAGAGTAGGTAAAGATATCGAATTTGATGAACTTCTTAAAACAAATGAAAGAGTTATTCTTGCGATCGGTATGGGGAATGTACCGAATCTTAACGTACCTGGTGAAACATTTAATGGAGTTCATGATGCGATCGAACTTGTGAGAAGTACAAAGTCTTCTCCATTTCCCACTCATCTAGAAGGCAAGAAGGTCGTCGTGATCGGTGCAGGTAATACCGCGATCGATGGTGCAACATGCTCTGTACGGCTTGGTGCAGAAAATGTGAAGATCATCTACAGACGTACAGAGAAAGAGATGACTGCATACGACTTTGAATATGAGTTTGCAAAACAAGACGGCGTAGAATTTCGTTGGCTAACACAGCCGATCGAAATAGTAGGTGACGCTGATGGTAACGTTAAAGGGTTAAAATGCGTCAAGATGCAGTTAGGCGAGGCATCAAGTGACGGTAGGAAAAGACCAGAGCCAGTGCCAGATTCTGAGTTTATCATCGAATGTGATGCTGTGGTTAAAGCGATTGGACAAAAGCGTCACACTGATTTTATTGAAAAGTTAGGCTTAGCTCATCATGATGGTGTCATTTTGATCAATAAAGATTCCATGCAAACGTCAAATTCACGGGTTTACGCTTGCGGTGACGTGATTTTCGGCAAGGGACAAGGAGAAGCGATGGTCGTATCAGCTGCTCAGCAAGGAAAAACAGCTGCGTACCATGTACACGAAAGTTTAAAAGAAATGTATTCCGCGTAGAAAGGAGAATGTATATGGCAGATTTAAGAACAAACCTTGCTGGAATAACATCACCAAATCCGTTTTGGTTAGCTTCAGCTCCACCCACAAATTCAGGATATCAAGTGCAGCGTGCATTTGAGGCAGGATGGGGAGGAGCCGTATGGAAAACGCTCGGTGACCCTATTCTAAACGTTTCATCAAGATATGCAGCAGTTTCCTTTAATGGTCAGAGAGTAGCTGGGTTTAATAACATCGAACTGATTACGGACCGGCCTCTTGAAGTGAATTTAAAAGAAATCTATGAAACGAAAAAACGCTTCCCTGAACATGCTGTAGTCGCATCGTTAATGGTAGAACCGAAACAGGAAGCATGGCATGAAATCGTAAAGAAAGTTGAAGCTGTAGGAGTAGACGGTCTAGAGTTAAACTTTGGATGTCCTCATGGTATGGCTGAACGTGGCATGGGCTCAGCATCAGGTCAAGTTCCAGACCTTGTAGAAAAGCAAACGGCCTGGGCGAAAGAAGCCGCAGGAACACCGGTTATCGTTAAGTTAACGCCGAACATAACAGATATCACTGCAACTGCAGAAGCAGCGGTAAGAGGTGGAGCAGACTCCGTAAGTATGATAAACACGATCAATAGTTTAGCAGGAGTTGATATCGATACATGGCTTCCGATTCCCAATGTAAGTGGGAAAGGAGCTCACGGTGGATATTGTGGACCTGCTGTTAAGCCGATCGCTTTAAATATGGTAAGTGAGTGTGCGAGAAGCAGCCGTATCAACGTGCCAATCTCTGGGATGGGTGGCGTTTCTAACTGGCAGAACGCCGTAGAATTTATGTTGATGGGAGCAAGTAACGTACAAATTTGCACGGCCGCTATGCATCACGGCTTTCGTATTATCGAAGACCTTGTTGAAGGATTATCAAACTACCTCGATGATAGAGGAATCTTATCGATTCAAGACATTATTGGAAAGTCAGTACCCACCTATTCAGATTGGGGAAATCTTGATCTAAATTATAATGTGGTAGCTCGGATCAATAATGATGTGTGTATCAATTGTAATAAGTGTCATATTGCTTGTGAGGATACTTCTCATCAATGCATCGATCGATTACAGGATGAGGGTGGAAACCCTATCCTCCGTGTAAGAGAAGAAGATTGTGTTGGGTGTAATCTATGTTCGATCGTTTGTCCAGTGGATGGTGCGATCGATATGATCGAAGTCCCCCATGAACTACCTGTGATGACATGGAACGATCGGCAGTCGCTTTTAGGTGCGTTAAAAGACAGTAAAATTACAAAGTAAAGGGGATTTATCATGAACAAAATAATTCGAAATGGCACGATCGTTACTGCAAGTGAAACCTACCAGGCGGATCTACTCATCAAAGACGGTAAAATTGCGATGATAGGCAGCTCATTGAATGAGGATGGAGCAGAGGAAATCGATGCCAAAGGTTGCTACGTATTTCCTGGTGGGATAGACCCTCATACACACCTCGAAATGCCGTTTGGCGGAACTGTTACAAAAGATGACTTTGAAACAGGAACGATTGCAGCAGCTTTTGGTGGGACAACCTCTATCATCGATTTCTGTTTGACTGAAAAAGGTAAACCGTTAGCAGACGCCGTAAAAACATGGCATGCCAAATCAAAAGATAAATCTGTGATCGATTATAGCTTCCATTTGATGATCAGTGAGATTAATGATTCAGTACTGAAGGAACTGCCTGAAATTATAAAAAATGAAGGCATTACATCTTTTAAAGTCTTCATGGCCTATAAAAATGTGTTTCAATCAGACGATGAAACCCTCTATCGAACGCTTCTAGCTGCTAAAGAGCTTGGAGCTCTAGTTATGGTGCACGCTGAAAACGGTGACGTCATCGAATATTTAACGAAAGATGCCCTTTCTAAAGGCAAGACTGAACCGATCTACCATGCACTTACAAGACCTCCTGAAGTCGAAGGGGAAGCTACCGGTCGTGCGGCACAACTAACAGGACTCGCAAACTCTCAGCTATATGTGGTTCACGTGAGCTGTAAAGAAGCCGCTGACAAAATCGCAGAAGCAAGAA
This sequence comes from Alkalihalobacillus sp. CinArs1, assembly GCF_947387515.1. Lineage (GTDB taxonomy): Bacteria > Bacillota > Bacilli > Bacillales > Guptibacillaceae > Guptibacillus. The sequence continues at coordinate 85,815 of NZ_CANDOB010000003.1, forward strand.
AGAAAGGCTATGATATCTATGGTGAAACATGTCCACAATATTTAGTTCTTGATCAATCATATCTAGAGAAACCTAATTTTGAAGGTGCAAAGTATGTATGGAGTCCGCCACTTAGAGAAAAGTGGAATCAAGACGCGTTATGGAATGCGTTAAGAATAGGTGAACTTCAGACGATTGGATCCGACCAATGCTCATTTGATTTTAGGGGACAAAAAGATTTAGGTCGAGATGACTTTACAAAAATCCCGAATGGCGGACCGATGATCGAGGATCGATTTAGTATCTTATTCTCTGAAGGTGTTGTAAAAGGACGAATCTCTTTAAATCAGTTCGTTGATGTTACGTCTACACGGTCTGCTAAGCTCTTTGGACTATTTCCTAATAAGGGTTCGATTGCCGTAGGAGCAGATGCAGATATCGTAATATTCGATCCTGAAATAAAGCGAACGTTATCAGCATCAACACACCATATGGCGGTTGATTATAATGCTTTCGAAGGAATGGAAGTAACGGGCGAGCCTATTTCTGTTCTTGTAAGAGGAGATTATGTCATCAAGAATAAACAATTCGTAGGCACACCGGGATCTGGACACTATATGAAGCGTGCAAAATACGGACAGTTTAGCCAAAAGACAGACAAAACCATCACAATACAATAAGCAGTGTTAAAGGAGATAGCTGAATGAAAAAAGATGTAAGCTATTTGAAATCACCTGACTTATTGCCAATTGCTCATAAGGATAAGAAAATCGGAACGACTGGTTTTGCGATGATGTGGGTCGGTATGGCAGTGGTGTTAGCAGCGTTTGCGATCGGTGGGGCTGGTGTACAATCACTTTCCCTTACGTGGGTTGTGATCGCAACATTGATCGGTTCCGTTGCGATCGGGTTATTTATTACGATAATCGGAGATATTGGCATCGAACACGGTCTGTCATTTCCAGTATACATGAGAGCACCGTTTGGCACCCTTGGCACACATATCCCTTCGATTGTAAGGGGACTAGCTGCTTCGTTCTGGTTTGGAATCAACACGTATTTTGGTTCAACTGCTATGAATGCCATCTTAAATGTTTTGTTCGGTTTTGATAACTGGTTCGTATGTTTCCTTCTATTTGCGACAGTTCAATTAGTGAATACATCTCTTGGCATTAAAGCTGTCGAAAGGTTCGCAGATCTTGCTGCTCCAGTAATCATCCTTATTTCTGTTTGGATGTATATCTCACTCTCTGATCAAGCTCTTGCACAAGGTAGAGAAGTTTGGAGCTGGATCGAGAGTCCCGTAACCGGAGGAGCAGCTGTCTCAGCATTTTTAGTCGTGATCTTTAGCAACATGGGGTTTTGGGCGACGATTTCAGCAGATATTCCTTCTATCTCTCGATTTATTAAAGCTCCTCAGTTTGAAAGGAGCTGGCTTAAACGGAATAAAGGAACGTTGATCGGGAGTGTAATCGCATTGCCGCTAACACAAACGTTCATGGTAATCATCGGAGGAGTTTCTTATATAGCCGTTTCAAACTATGACCCAGTCGTTGCATTGCAAGAAGCTGCCACGGGACTTATCTTAGGCATCTTACTATTGATGATCGTATTAGCACAATGGTCGACAAATGTATCTGCTAACCTTGTGCCAGCAGCTACGATTTTCTCAAACGTAGGAGGACCAAAAGTTCCTTTTTGGGCAGGTGTATTCATCGCTGGTATCGTAGGGTCCGTCGTACAGCCGTGGAGCTTGTTCAATATTCTTATACCGATCTTACTTGTAGTCGGCGGTATTTTATCAGCGATTATCGGCATTTTGTATTGTGACTATTACGTATTGAGAAAAAGAAGGGTGAATGTGCCAGACCTTTATGAAGATCATGGACAATTCCGCTACGCTTATGGGGTTAATCTCGCTGGTTTGATCGCCTGGATTATTGGAGGAGTAGCAGCGTACTATCTATCTACTTATTCTTTCTTAGTTGGTTTTCTTGTTGGTGCTATCTCTTACTATCTACTTGCAAAGTTTTGGTGGTTTAAGAAGTACTCTCAAGCAGAGATCCTTGAGCCTAGTGACGAGAAATACTTAGGGATAACCGTAGGAAGAGATTGGATCATTGATACTGAGACCGAAAAGGAGTCAGTGAAAGAGGTCGGTAGTTCAATCGAATAAAGGAGGAAGTGCAATGAGTGAACATGAGGCGTATATAATCGAACGTGAAAAGATCGACTACTTTATTGATAGAGGCTATAAGATCAGCGGTGTGTTAGAAAATTTGGAAGGCGCATTTATAGAATTTAGCATGAATACAGATAATAAAGAAGACTCTAAAGAGACTCTCCAAATCAAAACTGCTAATGGGAGAAAGTACTTTTCTGCACTTTTATTAAAGCAAATTCAATCTGTATCCTAAAGGAGGATGGGGATGGAATACAATCTGTATTCTAAGGACAGCGCTTATCCTTGTGAAGTTACAATCGACGATGAGAATGGTCGCTACATGATTCGGAAAGCTGACACGAGTGGAGAAGTGTTTAATTCTGTTGAAGACTTAACAACCTGGATTAGAGGAAATTGGAAAGAGGAAGATTTCAGAAGTAGAAAACAATATCATTACTTACTAGAGGTTTTGGAGGAAATGGAGTCTCGTGCAGATACCGGACAATAGTCCGGTATTTTTGTTTCTCATATAAAAATTTCAATTACCGTACTATTTTGAATATTTTGAAGGAATTCAAAACAAAGAAGTATAACTATATTTAATAGACTAAAAAGATAAAAGCGTATCTCCTAACAATACCTTTCTCATTAGACGATTGAATGACAGGGGGAGAAAGAATGCTTCGGATGACGAGCTTAACGGTACAGGAAGTCCTTGAACGAGAACAATTTCAAAATGCAACCGTGATTGCTGGACGTGAAGGATTGAACCGTAGAATAAAATGGGTGCATGTTATGGAAGTAACATCAGTTAGACAATTGCTTAATGGGGACGAACTGATTTTATCAACAGGATTCGTATGGAAAGATAACCTCGATGTTTTTCTATCGATTGTCAAGCAGTTGATCCAGAGCAATGCTGCAGGGCTTTGTATAGAAATCGGTACATATATGGACTCAATCCCTGAAGAGATTATACAGCTTGCAGATGAATCCAAGTTCCCTATCATCATCTTCAATCAGGAAGTAAGGTTTGTCGATATTACCCAAGATTTACACTCTCTCCTTATCGCGCATCATTATCAATTGATTTCAGATCTTGAACAGTTTTCACAAGAATTGAATAGTTTACTGCTCCAGCCCCAGTGTCTTCAAAACATTCTAGCGCATCTTTCTAATAAAACAGGTATGCAAGTGATCTACCAACCAAAAGATGGTCAAGCACAATTTGTACCCGACGTGTCTAACGAAAAAAAAGAAACCTTTCTTCATTTCATTACATTGCAGCCTATGGGTAAGGGCCTCGTCCTTCAAAACGTCCAGGCGATGGATTATTTATTTGCTAAGTTAATCCTAGTTCCAGCTCCGCATACTTCTGTATCGGATTACGACATGCTCTTATTAGATCGAAGCGCAACTGCCATCGCTCAATTTTTACTTCGCGAATTATATATCGAAGAGAAAAAGCGCGTCAAGGAAACAGAATGGTTATATGATTGGCTAGAAGGCAAACACACAGAAGAGAGAATCTTATCTTACTTAGTAGATATCGATGCAACATTGATTCCAAAAGGGCTATTAGTGTGCACATGCCGTTTTGTTAATAAGAAAAACGAGACATCGTCGCAGATCACTTACTTCATGCTTCTCGTTAGATCGCTCTTTGAGCAAGAAGGCTTTTTCGTTCTTTCATTAACCACAAGAAATAAACTAGTCATTATATTACTAAATCGACGTGAAGAATCGGATGTCATTCAAAGACTAAGGACTGCTTTCGATCGATTGATGGCAAACGATACACTGAAAAATCGGACAGTTCCTGAGATTGACCGGATTAGTATCGGGAAACATGTACGGTTATTGAAAGAAATGCACAAGAGTTATGAATCGTCATTAGAAGCTTTAACGATCAATGATAAGCTCTGTAACAAAAGTTCTAAAGTCATCTATCATCAAGACTTCCACATTTATCGTATGATTTTCCAGCTTACAAAAAACAAAGAATTGCAGGAATTTATGTTCGACTATTTATCTCCAGTGATTCATTATGATGAGAAGAATAATAGTAACCTATTAAATACACTTAAAGTATATATGTGTTGCAATGGTTCTAAAAAGGAAACGGCTGAACAACTCTATGTTGTAAGACAAACGCTTTATCATCGCCTTGAAAAACTTGAAGAATTATTAGGCAAAGATTTTATGAGTTCTCCGAAACGACAAGCGATCGAGTTTTCTCTTCACGCATATGATTACCTGCAGACATAAAGCACCGTGTAAAACAACTACAGAAACCATGTTACGTTTTGTCTAATGACCCTTTAATCACTAATCACCTACAATAATTGTAGGAGTTAGACTAAAGGAGGGCATTTCATGGCAGTTATTAAAAACGATACGGTAGTTTTGAAGAATTTCGTGAACGGTGAATGGGTCAGTGCAAGGAGTATCGATACGCTAGATGTTGAAAACCCTGCAACTGAAGAGAGATTAGCTTGTGTACCTCTTTCATCCAAGGAAGATGTAAGTCTTGCTGTTCGTTCTGCTAAAGAGGCATTTAAAACTTGGAGAAATGTTCCTGTCCCGAAGCGTGCTAGAGTGCTGTTCACCTTTCATTCATTGCTAGTTCACCACCATGAAGAACTAGCAGAACTTGTGGTGAAAGAGAACGGTAAGAGTTATAAAGAAGCTTATGGGGAAGTGCAGCGAGGGATCGAATGCGTAGAATTTGCTGCAGGAGCTCCTACCCTTATGATGGGTGATAACCTTTCTACAATCGCTGAAGATATCGACTCTGAGATGTATCGGTATCCAGTGGGCGTCGTTGGAGGTATCACACCGTTTAACTTCCCTATGATGGTTCCACTTTGGATGTTCCCACTTGCGATCGCTTGTGGTAACACATTCGTATTGAAGCCTTCTGAACGCACTCCCATCTTAGCAAACCGACTTGCTGAACTTTTAACAGAAGCAGGACTTCCAAAAGGAGTCTTCAATATCGTTCACGGTGCCCATGATGTGGTGAACGGGATGCTCACAGATGAAGATGTGAAAGCGATTTCTTTCGTTGGATCACAGCCAGTTGCAAAATATGTGTATGAAAAAGCCGCTTTGAATGGTAAGCGAGTTCAAGCACTTTCTGGCGCGAAAAACCATCACATCATCATGCCTGATGCTGACATTGAAAAAGCCGTACAACAAGTCTTAAGCTCTACGTTCGGAAGTGCTGGCCAGCGATGTATGGCATGTAGTGCCGTTGTAGTCGTTGGAGATGGGGAAAAGTTTAAAACATCTTTAAAACTAAAAGCAGATGAGTTGAAGTTAGGAAATGGATTAGATGAAGATGTTTTACTTACACCAGTGATTCGTAAATCACATCGAGAGAAGGTTTTAGGATATATTCAAAAAGGATTGCAAGAAGGTGCTAGCTTAATTCGTGATGGAAGAAAAGAAATGGAAGAACAAGAGAACGGGAATTTTCTCGGTCCAACTATTTTTGATGAGGTAACGCCAGATATGACGATTGCAAAAGAGGAGATTTTTGCACCCGTTTTAAGTTTACTGCATGCTGATACGTTATCAGATGCACTAGGCATTATCGAAAAATCAAGATATGGGAATGGAGCAACGATCTATACAAAAGACGCTGCTGCCGTTCGTAAATTTCGTGAAGAAGCAGATGCAGGAATGCTTGGAGTAAATGTCGGTGTACCAGCACCGTTGGCATTCTTTCCGTTTTCAGGTTGGAAGGATTCATTCTACGGTGACTTACATGCAAATGGGAAAGATGGCGTAAATTTCTATACGCGGCGTAAAATGATTACGACCCGTTTTGACTATTAGTAAGGGGGAGTGGAGAATGCATACAGCACACGAAAACCTTGCAGGTAAAGACGAAAAGTACGTTTGGCATGCCATGCGACCTTTTGATCCAAAATCGACGATGGTGATCGAAAAAGCGAATGGTGCCTGGGTTACAGACTATGAGGGGAATAAGTATTTAGATGGCATGGCTGGACTATGGTGTGTAAATGTAGGATACGGAAGACAGGAGCTTGCTGAGGCTGCATATACTCAGCTAAAAGAACTTTCTTATTATCCACTCACGCATACACACTCACCAGCAGTTCGACTTGCTGAAAAGCTAAACAACATGCTTGGTGGAGGATATGTGATCTTTTTCTCTAATAGTGGTTCTGAAGCGAATGAGACGGCCTTTAAGATTGCGAGGCAGTACCACGAGCAAAAAGGAGACACTCATCGACACAAGTTCGTTTCTAGGTACAGAGCATATCACGGAAATACGATGGGCGCATTAGCCGCTACCGGCCAGGCACAAAGAAAATATAAGTATGAACCGTTAGGACAGGGATTTCTTCACGTACAACCGCCAGATTCATATCGAGATGTGGTGAATGAGGAACATACTCTCCCATCCGTTACAGCGGTCGACAACATGATGACCTGGGAACTGAGTGAAACGATCGCAGGGATGATCATGGAACCGATCATTACTGGTGGAGGTATCTTAATACCACAAGATCATTACATGAAACAAGTTAAAGAAGTGTGTGAAAAGCACGGTGCACTTCTCATCTGTGACGAAGTAATCTGTGGTTTCGGTAGAACTGGTAAACCATTTGGATTTATGAATTATGGAGTTAAACCAGATATCGTAACGATGGCAAAGGGACTGACTAGCGGCTATCTACCTCTATCAGCTACAGCGGTTAAAGAAGAGATCTATGACGAATTTAAACGGAATAATCAATATGATCACTTCCGACACATCAACACGTTTGGAGGAAACCCAGCATCTTGTGCCGTCGCTTTAAAGAATCTAGAGATTATGGAGAAGGAAAAGTTGTTCGATCGATCCAAAGATCTAGGAGAAAAGCTAAGGACCGAGCTTCAAAGCAGGTTATCGAACCATCCATATGTAGGGGATGTTAGAGGTTTAGGATTGCTTGTAGGAATTGAACTCGTTGAAGATCGTCACACGAAGAAACCACTAGACGTCGCATCTCTCAACAAAGTGATCGGATACTGTAAGTCCCGTCACGTGTTGATCGGTAAAAATGGAGACACTGTTGCTGGCTATAATAACATCCTTACCATGTCGCCACCCCTATCGATTGAAGAAGACGACCTCAACCTTCTTATTCAAACAATTGTGGAGGGGATACATCAGCTTTAAAGTGCGCCAAATCGGCGTACTTTTTATTTTTGCAAACAATACCAGTTTATTATCGATATATGTATTCACTATGGGAATACTTTATGGTAATTTAGTATTGCGCTGTGTAAATATTCGAAAAATATTTCCTCTTATACCATCATTTTTGAAATTTTTTTCGAAAAGTTGGTTAAGTGCTTTGTGACTATATATACACTGTGCTAAACTATCCATGTAAGCGTTTTTTTACAAATGAGGTTTTTAAACTTGTAAAAGAGTGAAAAGGACTAATAATGAAACCGCAGAACTTTTTATCGAGCGGTAATATGGGAGCTAATACAATTTATCATACAAACGTATTAGAACATTCCCAGTAGGGAGGTAGCGAGCTTTGAATACCAAACAGTCCAGAATGGAACATCCTTGGCAGGAATTCTATGGACCAAACCTTGGCTATGCCATTGAACTATATGAGAAATTTCAGGAAGACCCCGAATCAGTAGATCCTGATCTACGTGAAAAATTTGAACAGTGGGGGCCGCCACCAAGTTCTAATGACGCTGTTGAATCAAACGTTCAACCCGGAAATCTTAAGAAAGTCATTGCAGCGGTCAAGCTAGCTGATGACATTCGTACATATGGTCATTTAGCTGCAGCTATCAACCCACTTAAAGAAGAAAAATCGAATCATGATTTTATGAATCCTGAAAAGTATGATCTTACAAAAGAAGACTTGAAAGCGATTCCTGCAGAAGTGATCTGGAACAATGCCCCTTCTGATATCAATGATGGGTATGAAGCGATTCAGCGTTTGCAGGATCTCTATACAAGATCTCTATCTTATGAGTTCAGTCATGTTCACAACAGTGAAGAACGTAACTGGCTCGATCAGATGGTAGAGGGTGGATCAGTAACTAGTTCTTTAGACAAAGAAAAACAAGAGGCACTTCTAAGAAGGCTGACAGAGGTTGAGGGGTTCGAAAAATTCCTTCATAAAACGTTTGTAGGGCAAAAACGTTTCTCGATCGAAGGCGTTGATTCGATGGTGCCGATGCTTGATGAAGTCATTCGAGATGGTGCAAGCGACGGTGCTCGAAATGTCATGATCGGAATGGCACACAGAGGTCGTTTAAATGTTCTTGCACATGTTTTGAATAAACCTTATGAAAAGATCTTCTCTGAGTTTCATCATGCACCGAATAAGGAGCTTGTTCCATCAGAAGGTTCAATGGGAATCAACTACGGTTGGACAGGCGATGTGAAGTACCATATGGGTGCTGATCGTAAGTTTGAAGGTTCTGAAACTGCAGAAGCCACGATCACCTTAGCAAATAATCCAAGTCACTTGGAGTTCGTAGATCCAGTCGTTGAGGGCTATGCAAGAGCGGCACAGGAAACAAGGGACCAAAAAGGTGAACCGATCCAGGATATAAGAAAGTCATTTGCGATCCTTATTCATGGGGATGCTGCTTTTCCTGGTGAAGGTGTTGTAGCGGAAACGTTAAACCTTAGCCAACTACGTGGCTACCATACAGGTGGTACGATCCACATCATCGCTAACAACCAGCTTGGCTTCACGACTGAGAGCACTGATTCACGGTCAACGAGATATGCGAGTGACCTAGCAAAAGGATATGAAATACCGATTGTTCACGTTAACGCAGATGATCCTGAAGCATGCTTATCAGCAATGAACCTTGCTTATCAGTATAGAATGAAGTTCAATAAAGATTTTCTTATCGATCTAATTGGCTACAGAAGATTCGGACATAACGAAATGGACGATCCTGCTGTAACGCAGCCACATCTTTACGAGAAAATCAAAAACCATCCTACAGTGCGAGCACGTTATGCTAGCTACCTAGAAGAGCAAGGAATTCTTGAATCTGGATACGGTGAAAAGCTAGATGAAGAAGTATTGAATGAGCTTTCAGAGGATTATAACAAAGTGGCTAAGGATAATGAAGATGGTGGAGATGTTCAGGAAATACAGCCACCGAAAGAAATCGTTAAAGGAATACCTTCGATCGATACATCCGTGCCGCTAGATACATTAAAAGAAATTAATAACAATCTACTTACACGTCCGGATAATTTCAACGTTTACCCTAAACTTGAAAGAATTCTTAAGCGTAGATTAGATATGTTAGAAGAAGGCGGAAAAGTTGATTGGGCATTAGGTGAGACGCTTTCATTCGCTACTATTTTGAGCGAAGGTACACCTATCCGTATAACAGGGCAAGATTCACAGCGAGGAACCTTCGCGCAGCGTCATCTTGTTTTACACGACAAGGAAACAGGAGAAACGTTCTGTCCGTTACACGAATTACCAGAGGCTAAAGCTTCCTTTGCTATTCATAACAGTCCTTTATCTGAAGCTTCCGTTGTCGGTTTCGAATATGGATACAATGTATTCGCACCAGAATCCCTCGTGATTTGGGAAGCTCAGTACGGTGACTTTGCGAATGCTGCACAGGTCATCTTTGATCAGTTTGTATCCGCAGGAAGAGCGAAATGGGGTCAAAAATCTGGAATGGTACTCTTGCTTCCACACGGTTATGAAGGACAGGGTCCTGAGCACTCCAGCGGAAGAGTTGAGCGTTTCTTAACACTTGCTGCTGAGAACAACTGGACAGTTGCGAACTTGACGAGTGCAGCGCAATACTTCCATATTTTAAGAAGACAAGCGGCTATACTTGGAGAGCAAGAGGTTAGACCACTCGTTATCATGACTCCAAAGAGCTTACTGCGTAATCAACGTACTTCTTCACCAGGTTTTGAGTTCAGCCAAGGACAATTCTTAAGTGTGATCGAACAACAAGGACTCGGTGAAAAGAAAGATAAAGTTGAGCGTATCGTTCTTTCAACTGGTAAAGTCGCTGTAGATCTAGCAGCAGAAATCGAATCTTCAGATAAAGACATGGACTGGCTACATGTTCTACGTGTAGAGCAGCTGTACCCATTCCCTGAAGAAGAAATTAAGAAGATTTTCGAACGCTATTCTAACGTAAAAGAAATCGTTTGGTTACAAGAAGAACCAAAAAATATGGGATCATGGAATTACATTTCTCCACGAATTCGTGAAATTGCTCCTGAGGGAGTTTCGATCGATTATATCGGTCGTCCTGATCGATCTAGTCCAGCAGGTGGAGAGCCTAATATCCATAAGAGAGACCAAGAACGTATCATTCAAGAAGTCTTAGAGCCATCTAAAACAGTATCCCACCAAGGAGGTAAATCGTCGTGATCGAAGTTAAAGTACCTGAACTAGCAGAATCTATTACAGAAGGCACAATCTCCGAATGGTTAATTAAAGTAGGCGACAAAGTTGAAAAAGGTGATAACCTTGTTGAACTTGAAACTGATAAAGTAAATATCGAAGTAAGCGCTGAAAACAACGGAGTAATCAAGGAATTATTGAAAGAGCCTGGTGACAACGTAGAAGTTGGAGAAATCATTGCTTACCTTGGTGACGCAAGCGAGGAAGACTCTTCCTCTGAACAACCTTCTTCTGACAATAAAGAAGAAAAGGCTGAAGCGAAAAAACAGCAAAACGAAACGCCTGAAGAATCTAAGTCTGACGAGGAAGCTTCTGCACACGCTGCACCTGAAGCTTCAGAAGAAAAGTCAGGTAACGGACGTACAGTAGCATCTCCTTCTGCAAGAAAGCTTGCTCGTGAACTAGGTGTCGATCTAGATAAAGTTCAAACTCAAGATCCTTACGGCCGCGTTCGTCCAGACGATGTAAAAGCTCATGCTGACTCTAGTAAGAAAGAAAAAGAAGCTCCAAAGCAAGAGAAAAAGCAAGAGAAGCAACCTGAAAAAGCTGCGCAGGCTAAGGACGAATTTAACGGTAAACCAGTAGAAAGAGTGAAGATGTCTCGTCGTCGTCAAACGATTGCAAAACGCTTAGTAGAAGTGCAACACACTGCTGCTATGTTAACAACGTTTAATGAAGTAGACATGACTGCGATCATGGACTTGCGTAAGCGTCGTAAAGACAAATTCCTAGAAGATAATGATGTAAAACTTGGATTTATGTCCTTCTTTACAAAAGCGGTAGTTGGGGCATTGAAGAAATATCCTCGTCTAAACGCAGAAATTCAGGACAAAGAAATGGTTCTTAAGAAATTCTACGACATCGGTATTGCAGTAGGATCTGAGGAAGGACTAGTCGTTCCTGTTGTGCGTGACGCAGACAAACTATCATTTGCAGGAATCGAGAGCGAGATTAGTGAGCTAGCTAAGAAAGCTCGCGATAACAAGCTTTCACTAGATCAACTTCAAGGCGGATCCTTTACAATAACAAATGGCGGTATATTTGGTTCTATGCTTTCCACGCCAATTCTAAACGCTCCGCAAGTTGGAATTCTTGGAATGCATAAAATCCAGTGGCGCCCTGTAGCGATTGACCAAGATCGAATGGAAAATCGTCCTATGATGTATATTGCGCTTTCTTACGATCATCGAATTGTAGATGGTAGTGAAGCCGTTAGCTTCCTAGCGAAGATTAAAGATCTTCTTGAAGATCCAGAACAATTGCTTTTAGAAGGGTAATAATCGAGAACCTGAATCATAATGATTCAGGTTCTCTTTTAATAATAGTTGATTTGTAACCAGGGGGAATTTAAGTGGAATTACGTACATTTACTGATCCAAGTGAGTATCTAGGTTATGTCCAGGATTTTCTTGAGCAAAACGAAGCATTACATAGTCTCCCTTTAGGGCTTCTGGTTAGACTTGTAAAAAATCAAAAAAATGGTGAAGAACTAGAGAAGGTTCTCCTCGGTACAATAGAAGAGGCAGGGCGTATTACACTTTGCTTTATTCAAACACCGCCTCATAATCTTATACTTGCAGGTGAACAAGTATCACACGAAACATTAGATTTTGCAGTTAAAAAACTTCATCAAGATTATTTGTTTCCAGGTGTTCTAGGTGAGAAAACAATTGTAGATTATTTTTCAAAGAGGTACTGCGAGCTTACGAGCTGCAAGCGGAATCTAAAAATGAACCAGCGTATCTATCGATTAGATACCGTCATTCCTCCTAAACGTGTAGGTGGAAAATTAAGAAAAATCAGAAATGAGGATTTTACTCTGTTGAAAGAATGGGTTTATCTTTTTTCATGTGCGATGGGTGAACCATTCTCTGACGAAGATAGTCATGAAAGAGCGCAACAATTTATCGATGAAAAATCAGCCGTACTCTGGGAGGTTGATGGAGAAGTGGTTTCGATGGCAAATGAATCTAGACCGACCATGAGAGGAACAACGGTTAACTTTGTTTTTACACCTCCTGAGCATGAACGGAAAGGGTATGCCTCTTCATGCGTAGCAGCTTTTAGCCAATATTTATTAGATAAAGGGAACCGTTATTGCTGTCTATATACAGATCTATCAAACCCAACTTCTAATTCGATCTATATGAAGATGGGATATAAACCTGTAGGAGATTCGATCGTGTATTCGTTTGAGGATTGAATCTAACTTGTAGTAGAATAAGAAATGGAAAGGGAGTGAACGTTATGATTCATGAAAATTGGAAAGATGGCCCAACTCTAAGAGAAGTAAAATGCGTGCACACTGACGCAAAAAAATACATGGTGAACCGTGTGTTGACTGAAGGGAAAACCTACGAAGTTAAAAATGAAACTGAAGAATTCTTATTTGTAGTTGATAACACAGGTAAGGTCGGAGGTTTCTACAAGGAGTACTTCGAGGAAGTAAAATAATGTAAACGTCCAGGTCACGATGACCTGGACGTTTCTGTTGTAGATCCATACCTTTTCCTCTCGTGAAACGTATTTATTATAGGATCAACCAACATTGTGGTATGATACTCTTGGACTCTTACATAAGAGCAATTAAACAGGCGATAAGACCGTCTCTAGCTGCAGGAGGGACATGAACGTGAACAATGCTACATTGCTAGAAGAAGCTTACTCTTTTTTAGAGCAAGCATATTACGAATTAAATCATACACCTGAACGTTTAAAAGAACGCAAACACGAGGTTAAAGACCAAATTGAAAAAACAGGTGTGTATGAGCATACATTTGAAGAGTTACAGCACGGAGCAAAGATGGCATGGCGTAATAGTAATAAATGTATCGGAAGGCTGTTTTGGAATACTCTAACCGTAATTGACAAGCGCTCTGCAACAACAGTTGAAGAGGTAGCGGACGCTTTACTCCATCATATTCACTCAGCTACAAACAATGGAAGAATTCGACCAACAATTACGATTTTCCAGCCTGGAAGAATTAGAATATGGAATCACCAACTCATTCGCTATGCTGGTTATGAGTTAGAAAAGGGTACGATCGGTGATCCTGATTCGATAGAAATAACTAAGCAAGCTCTTAAACTCGGATGGAGAGGAAAGGGTACGCCACATGATGTGTTACCAATTATTTTCCAACTAGATGATAACGAGCCTACCGTCATTACCATACCACCTGAAATCGTTCTTCAAGTGGAGCTTAGACACCCGGAAATTGATATCTCTTCCTTACAAGCTCGTTGGTATGCGGTACCTATCATATCTGACATGAAGCTTGAAATTGGCGGTATCGATTACGTTGCAGCTCCATTTAATGGGTGGTATATGGGAACAGAGATCGGTGCACGAAACTTAGCGGACGAAACACGCTACAATTTAATTCCAGAAATGGCTGAGATCATGAATTTAGACACTTCTTCAAATGCCTCGTTATGGAAAGATAGGGCCTTGGTCGAGCTTAACAGAGCTGTATTATACTCATTTCAAGAAGATAACGTTAGTATCGTAGACCATCATACAGCTGCTCGACAGTTTCATAAGTTCGAGACAAATGAAGCGCGAGCTGAGCGGAAAGTAACAGGAAATTGGACATGGTTAATTCCACCGATTTCTCCAGCAACAACTCATATTTTCCATAAACCGTATAAGAATACGATTGTATCTCCAAATTATTTTTATCAAGAAAAACCTTATTAAAGAAAGTGGGAACGTTCGTGGTCATTGAAAAAGCAGCTTTTATCGTAAATGAAGGAATGGAGAAAGACTTTGAAGAAACATTCATGAAGGCAGTTCAGTACATATCAGCTTCTCCAGGTTTTATAAGCCATCAATTAACAAAGTCGATCGAGACTGAAAGCAAATACGTAATTTTTGTGGAGTGGGACTCTCTCGCTGCTCACACCGAAGGCTTTATGAAGTCAGATCGGTTCAATGAGTTTGTATCGTTGATGGATCCTTTCTTAAAAAATGTTGAGATGGAGCATCTAGTTCCGATAACCACCGATTAATTTACCCGCTTAATGCGGGTTTTTTTATGGGCAAATAACTATACAATTCTTGAGCAAACGTTTAAAATAAAAGAAGTATATTCCTATAAGAAAGGTTGGATTTAAATGTCTGGTATTCCACGCCCTTTAGTTCGAATTAATCAATGGTTTATCTTTTTATTTGCTACTGCATTCATTTTCACACTTCACTATATATTTTTAGTCATCCCATTATTGATTGGTATTTCGAGTTTGTTGTTTGGTTTCAATCCGATCATGTCCGTTGGTAAATTGTTTATAGGTAAACCTCCTTATATTTTAGAAGACAAAGATCAACAAGCGTTCAACCAAAAAATCGCTGTTAGTTTACTCACAATAGCATTACTCGCTGTTCTTTCAAGCGTCAAATGGTTAGCCATCACTGCTTCTATCATGGTAGCCCTCGCCTCATTTATTGCGATCCTCGGATTTTGCATTGGATGCTTCGTACGTTTTCAGTGGAAAAAATATCAATATAAAAGAACGCAACATTCTATGTAAGACAGTCTAAGAGGGCTGTCTTTTTTTGTTTGAAAAATAAATCAGGCACATTTCTGCTATACTTATTCTTAGAGAGAAGATAGAAAGGATAGGATTATATGAGAGAGAAAGTATATGATGTCATCGGTATCGGAATTGGACCATTTAATCTAGGACTTGCTGCTTTATTAGACCCTATCAAGGAGATCGATTCACTGTTTTTTGAACAAAAAGAAGAATTTGATTGGCATCCTGGGATGCTTATTGAAGGGACGCGGCTACAAGTTCCATTTATGGCGGATCTTGTTACGATGGCTGACCCTACAAATGAATTTAGCTATTTAAATTATCTAAAACACCAAAACAGATTATACAACTTTTACTTCCTTCAAAGGCTTGAAATGCCTAGAAATGAATACAATCATTACTGTCAATGGGCGTCTGAACGATTGAAGAGCTGTCAGTTCAGTAGTAAAGTTACCTCGGTAACGCCTTTAGGAACGCCGATCGACCGCTATGAAGTTGAAATCGAAAATACGAAAACTGGAGAGACGCATTCATACCTTACGAAAAACCTGATATTAGGTGTAGGAACGATTCCTTCTTTACCTAAATCACTACGAGGAATGTCTGAAGAAGATGTCTTCCATTCTTCAACGTATCTACAACATGAAGATCGTTGCAAGAAAGCGAAAAGTATAACGGTTATTGGTTCAGGGCAAAGTGCTGCTGAAATTTTCAGGGAGCTTTTGAAAGAGAGAACAGAACATGGATATTCGATCAATTGGATAACGAGGTCAAAAGGGTTTTTCCCGATGGAAGAAACAAAGTTAAGTCTTGAACATTTCTCACCTGAGTATATCGATTACTTTTATGAACTGCCTCAGGAACAAAAAGATGAGATCTTCAGTAACCAACAGCTTCTGTATAAGGGAATAAGTCCTCATACGATTACAGATATCTATAATCTTTTATATGAACAAACGGTTGGCGGTAAAGAAATGGATGTGACCTTAATGCCATTGACTGAAGTGAATGGCATATCTGAAAAGGAAGCGAAAAGTGGATATGAACTGAAATGTCGACAATGGGAAAAGGGCGAGTCATTTCTCATTGAAAGCGAAGTGGTTGTCGCTGCAACAGGATACCGTCCGTTCGTACCGAACTGCATTAGCGGATTGAGTAACTTGATTCAGTGGGATGACTTAGGAAGATACAATGTCTCAAAGGATTACAAGTTGATGTTAAACGAGGATACCACTGGAGAAATATTTGTGCATAGCGGCATGCAACATACTCATGGTGTTGGTTCTACGAATCTGGGCCTTTCAGTTAACCGAAATAAAATTATAATAAATCAAATTGCAGGTAAAGAAATCTATCCACCTTTAGAAGATAATATCTTTCAAAAATTTGAACTTAACAGTTAATTTTCTAAAAATTCTATTATTTTTGTCGGTTATGCATTATGATTAAAGAAACAGCATAAAGGACAGGTGGTGAGTATGACTGTTAACCAGTGTCTGTCAGCAAAAAAATTTCTCTGTAAGCTGATTACTCAGTATGCTCATATCCATCATCGAACAATTGGGTCTAAAGCTCAAGAATACATCAAACAGTTAGGTATCCGCACAGGAGAGTGGTTTGAATCTTACTATCAAATACATGATTGGACTCCTGATCACTATGCGGACGTCATCGTAGATATTAAAAATTCCATCGGAGGAGAATTTTATATCTCGGAAGTTACACCTCACTATGTCATTGTTAAAGCACATTCGTGCCCTTTTGGTGAGTTTGTAAAGGACGCCCCACACCTTTGTACGATGACGTCAAGCGTATTTGGTGGTATAGCAGCTAGACACTTTGACTACGGCGAAGTTAGTTTAAGGAAAAGAATTGCGCTCGGCGACGCAGGCTGTGAAGTGTTAATCGCTTTTGTACCTGGAATTGAAGAAGGAGAAAAGTACGAGCAGGTAAAGAAAATCCCTGACGACGGTGAACCGTTCACCTGGAAAGAAGATACGATCACCTTGTTGAATGAAGAGTTAAAGCAAAGTGACGAAATGGTTCTAACACTCCTAAAAGAACTTGAAGATCTCAAAGATCAAGTAGACGGATCTTGAAGACAGGCACATAGCCTGTCTTTTTATGAATGAAAAAATAACGTTATCTCCATACTACTATTAAAGGGGTGGGACGATGGAAAAGAATGCAAGAGGGTACGTACAGGATACATGCAGAGATTTAAAAGCAGCCGAAGCGAGTTTACAACAAGCATTACAAACTGTCGAAAAAGAGCATAACAAGCAACGAATTGAAGAATCTTTAAGTCAGTTGCAGGCTGTACAAGCCTACTGTAGTGAAACAGAAAGCAAGCTTGAAGAGCATTAATAAATTTCCTATAAGAAATTTCCAAATTTAAGTTTTAACCGTCGATAAATCGGAAATTGGTGTGTAATGTTATTTTAAGGAGGATTCACCTATGAGCCTTTTATTCGGGAAAGGTATGGCAGCATTTGAACAGGACGCGAAGACGGAGAAGGAAAGGGTAAAAACTTCACCAGCCGCTCACCAAAATCGCAAGTCAAAGCTTAAACAAAAACCTACGAAAATTTAACCATCCTTTTTGGGTGGTTTTTTTTGAAGGTTTTTAATCATGAATCGAGAATAACCCTAATAAATATTATTTCACTATGTCGTATGTTTCATCAAAAAATAGGGGAAGAGGAATTCTATTGAAAAAAACAGGATTTCAAAAGTTTATTAGGATAAAGGATATTATGCTCATATTGGCGTTACTTTCCATATGCCTAATCTACCTATTCGTTAATGGACGATCACATTTCATTGCCCTTTCATTTATTGCTGGGTTGATTCTCTTTATCTTTAATGAATATATCACCCACAGATTTCTTTTTCATTTGAAGCCACCAAAAAACCTCTTTGCACTTAAACTATTAAAAAGACTGCATTATGACCATCACAAAGATCCCAACGACCTACATTTAATGTTTTTACCAGTATGGTATAGTATCCCTCAAATGCTTGTTATTTCTTTCGTATACTACCTTTTATTTCCTTCTATCGTGAATACGATTGCGTTTGCTTCAGGCTTGATGACGATGCTTCTCGTGTATGAGTGGAAACACTTTGTTGCACATCAGCCTCTTACTCCTAAAACCAAATTTGGAAAGTGGTTGAAACAAACTCATTTGTTACATCACTATAAAAATGAAAATTATTGGTATGGTGTCTCTAATCCGTTTATCGATATGCTTTTTGGTACACATAAGGATGGTAAAGAAGTCGATAAGAGTCAAACTGTACGTGATCTGGTTGGAGAAAATACAAATGAAGAAGTCAAGTTTTAAAGAAGGCAGCCTTATTGAAAAGGCTGTTTTTTTAATTGCAACTTTTCTAACGTGCATTCGTCTATAAGGGTAGAGGGGGAATGGTTGATGAGGGTGATCTTAGTTGGAATCACGATGGCACTTTTGATTACAGCTTTTTTTACAGGAGCCTGGTATACCATGATCAGAGATCCTGAAGCAGCTAGTAAAGTTGTTGAAGAAGAGCCGATTGTAAAAGAAGAAAAAATATATGAAGACGGCGAAAGCTTTGTTGAAGAAGATATGGATGATAATAAATTACTAACGTTACAAGTAACAAGGCTACAAGAGCCACCTGAAGATGCTGAATTGAATGAACTTCCTGCAAACAAAGAGTATGCCTTTTTTGAACTGTTCGTAGAAAATTTCGAAGAATATGGAAAGGCTTTTAAAGGCTACTATACTAAATTGAAAGTACAAGGTGAACAAGTAGAGCCTGTGGACTTTGTTGTTGTTGATAAGAAAGGGTGGAATAAGTTCAGGCTGGAATCTGAAGGGCACGTTAAAATGATTCTGATCTATGCTATTGAAAAAGATGTGAAAGAGATGGATCTGATCGTATCTCCTGAATTTTATTATAAAGATCTTGTGTATCGCTTTCAGAACAAGTAAGGCTTTCTATTTCCGATCAATTTACTAGAGATTATGTTCTTCGTTGTTGTATGATGATGGGAAGAACGGATTGGAAAGGAAGGCAGTGACATGCATTTATATGACCCATATGTAAAAAACCAGCGTCAACGAAACCTGTTAGAACTCGCAGACGATCTAGCTGATACGTTTTCGGAAAATGCGAATGATATAGACGAAGAAGGTCGCTTTCCTTTTGAGAATTTTAAGGCCATGAAAGAAAAAGGATATACTTCTCTTACCGTCCCGGAAAAGTTCGGGGGAAAAGGGATCGATCTATATGAGTTTGTCATGTTACAAGAAAGAATTGCATCAGGTGATGCTTCCACCGCTTTATCGGTCGGTTGGCATCTTGGTATCATGCTCGAGATGGTTGATGACCAAGAATGGTCTGACGAGTTGTTTGAACGTATGGCTAATTTGGTGGTCAATGAACAAGCGTTGTTGAATAGAGCGGCTACAGAGCCTGCGAGCGGTAGTCCTACACGAGGGGGAATGCCCGAAACGAAAGCCATCGAACATGAAAACGGATGGACCATTAGTGGAAGAAAAAGCTTCACTTCGATGGCACCAGCTCTTGATTACGCTCTAGTATCCGCTGAGATCAATGATTCCGGGAATAAAGGTTTCTTTCTAGTAAACGTGAAGTCAGACGGAATTACCATTGAAGAAAAATGGAATACCATGTCGATGAGAGGGACAAGAAGCGATGATCTTGTGTTAACAAACGTTCAATTACCTAACGATGCACTCATCGAAGATTCGCTAAACTCTAAGGGAATGAAGCTACCAAAAGCGTGGTTACTCCATATACCCGCATGCTATCTAGGGGTTGCAATCGCTGCAAGAAATTATGCGGTGAAATTCGCGACTGTTTACAGTCCTAACAGCTTACCTGGTCCAATAAAAGATGTCGCTGAAGTACAACGTAAAATAGGGGAAATGGAGTTAGAACTCTTAAGAGCGAGAGAGATGATGTATAGTATAGCTTTTAGATGGGTGACTGAGCCAGAAAAGCGAAAGAACATGGGTGAAGAGCTTGCAGCAGTTAAACATGTCGCAACAAACGGAGCGGCTAATGTTGTGGATCTTGCAATGAGAATCGTAGGAGCTAGAGGTTTATTTAATGATAACCCGATGCAACGTTATTATCGCGATGTTCGGGCAGGGCTTCACAATCCACCGATGGATGATGCCGTCATTTCCCTACTAGCAAAGAAAGCATTGGAAGATCCCCAGGAGCCTTAATGGTTCCTGGCTTTTTTATTGATAAATAGTCAAACTTCACCAGCGGTATAGTACTTTAGACAAGGTTTTAGGTAAAAAGATATATTTTTGACTTATAAAGAGGAAAAAAACATTCGGTTGACGAAATACTATACAAATAATCGAAAAGGAGATGAGAAAATGCGTGAAAGAAGGACCGTATCGCTGAGCGGAAGCTTGCTTTTTCCTGACGGCTGGGGACTTCAGATGCAAGAAGAGTATAAGAAAGAAGAAAAAGTGTCACGAATGAAGCCAGAACAGGAGCTGAAACATACTAAATGATAACGTTCATTCTAACTATATATAATTTGTAATGGAGTCAAGCGACGTGAATAAATCGCTATGACTCCATTTTTTATTTTCCATCATAAGAAGGTAATCTGAAAATTAACAAAGAATATAGGGGAGAGATCAATTATTGAAATTTTCGATTAAGGTGGGCGTTGGCATCATGCTTAGTGCAATACTGTTACTCTCTAATCTATCATTCGGCAAAGGAAATCAATCTGAAGCAGAAAAGAAACAAGATTTATCAACAAGCCTCAATACGATTCTTTCAGATGAAGGGCTCAAAGGATCGATTGCAGGCATAAGCGTGCGATCAGCGAATTCAGGAGAATTACTTTTCGATCATCATGGAGACACGAGGCTAACTCCTGCTTCGAACATGAAATTGATTACAGCAGCAGCATCGCTAGAAACACTTGGTCATGATTATCAATTTTCGACAGAAATCGCTACGAATGGAACGATAAAAGGGAATACGTTAAAGGGTGACCTTTTTCTTATCGGAAAGGGAGACCCAACATTACTACTAGAAGATTATCAACATTTTGCGAGAACGATAAGAGAAAAGGGAATTAAGAGTATCGAAGGAAACCTTATTGGAGACGAATCTTGGTACGATTCCACAAAGCTTTCTGAAGATATGATTTGGACGGATGAAAGTGAGTATTATGGTTCACAAGTTTCTGCGTTAACCTTATCTCCGAATACCGATTATGACGCAGGTACGATTATTATAGAAGTTTATCCGGGTAGTAAGGAAGGGGAGCGAGCTATAGTACGAACTTCTCCTGATACCGATTACGTATTGGTTCAAAATACGGCGACGACAACTAGCCAAGATGTAGAAACGGATTTAACGATAAACCGTAAACATGGCACGAATATCATTACCATCGAAGGTGTCATTTCACTGAACGACTCATTAGAAAAAAGTTGGATCTCTGTTTCAAACCCTGCAGCCTATGCACTTCACTTGTTTGAACGATTGCTAAAGGATGTTGGTATAGCGATTGAGGGAGACATAAGCGTCGGGAAGGCGCCTAAAGAAATGAATGGTTTGATCGAAAAAAAATCGATGCCACTTCATGAATTACTCATTCCTTTTATGAAACTAAGCAACAATGGGCATGGGGAGATTTTAGTCAAAGAGATGGGTAAGTTAACGAAACACGAGGGAAGTTGGGAAGCAGGACTAGAGGTTGTGAATGAATACCTCACTGAAGAAGGTCTAAACCCTGAAGAGATGTTACTTCGTGACGGGTCAGGAATATCTCACGTTACGTTGGTGCAGCCGAATCAGCTTAGTCTATTACTCTACAAGCTACAGTCTAAGGAATGGTTTGACTATTATTTAAAGTCATTACCGATCGCTGGAGCGAGTGGTAGATTAGTTGGTGGAACGCTGAGAAACCGTATGAATGACACAGCAGCTGAAAACATCGTAATCGCTAAAACAGGTACATTACAAGGTGTATCTTCTTTATCGGGTTATGTGATGAAGAATGAGCCGCTTGTTTTCTCAATCATCATCAATCAATTTTTAGATGAAGACAAAATTGAAGATATCGAAAATCAAATTGCAATTGCGTTCGCAGAGTATGATTTCCAGTAAACAAGAAGAGGCATCGTCTATGACGTTGCCTCTTTTCAATATGGTCGAATTAATAAATGACCTTTACAAGTACATATGTGAGTGTTGATAAACTAGTCGACACGATCAAAAGGACGAAGACCGGTCTTAATGCTTTTGTTTTTAAATCTTTCAAGCTTACATTTAACCCCAGACCAACCATCGCAGCTGTTAGACACCAGGTTGTTACCGTGTTTACCATCTGCATGGCATCTTCAGTAAATGGAACGACTGGACCTAATACATACGTACCCACGAGGCTCATCACCACAAACCCAACTAAAAACCATGGAAAAGGAATCGTACTTGACTCTCCCTTATCTCGTTTTCTACTGATCAAATAGATAAGGATCAAGCAGACGGGGACCAGTAAGAATACACGGCCCAACTTTGCGAGAAGTGCCATCGCTAAAGCTTCTTCTCCAGCAGGGGCAGCGGCAAGAGCAACATGCGCTACCTCATGAAGAGAAATACCTGCCCATACACCATATTCACTCGGGCTAAACGAAAGTAAAGGACGAATCACTGTATATCCCACCGAGAAGATCGTTCCGAACAAAGCGATGATTCCTACACCAATTGCGGTATCTTCATCCTTTGATCGGAATATCGGTGCAACAGCTGCAATCGCAGCTGCTCCACATATACCAGTTCCAGCAGCGAGCAATGTTGTTATCGAACGATCCGCTTTCAATAGCTTTGATAGCCAGTGGCTTGCTATAAATGAAAACAGAATAACTCCTACTCCCATCAAGATGATCGATAAGCCATCATGTACAATAAAACCCACGTTAAGTTTGATGCCATAAAGAACGATGGCAAATCGCAGAATCTTTTTTGATGAAAACGTTATGCCTTCACGAAATAGTTCTGGATAGCCTGCTACTTGTCGATAAACAATGGCGATAAATATTGCAGATGCAAGCTGACCGGTTAGTTGGAACCCTGGTAATTTTGCTAGAAAATACCCTAGCGTCGCTATAACAAAAGTAAATAGTATTCCGGCAAACCAGCGTGTTCTATGTGACAGCTGTGCCTCATGTTTCATTGTATTTATGTTCATAACCGCACTCTCCATTCCTCTTCCATTTTATAACGTCATTTGTTATAAGTGAAATAAATAATTATAATGATGTATATACGTTATTACTTATAATGGGGGTATAAAAATGGATCAGCAATTAAAAGTGTTTGTTTCGGTCGTAGAGAACAAAAATTTCTCTAAAGCTGCAAACGATTTACATATGACGCAACCTGCAGTTAGTCAATACATAAAGAATCTTGAACAGAAGCTTGGCACGAGGCTACTTGAACGGGATAATCGAACGATGTCGTTAAACAGAGCTGGTGAAATCGTCTATCATCATGCGAAGGAATTATTGAACGTATATTCTAAAATGACTGATCTAATCGATGAACTTACGAATCAAACAAGTGGGAAAATCAGTATCGGAGCGAGTTATACGTACGGGGAATATGTACTTCCTCACGTGTTAGCACATATTCATCAAAAATACCCTTTAATATCTCCAACCGTAACGATTGGAAATTCGAAAGAGATAGGAGATTTAGTTTACTCACATCAGTTGGATGTAGGCATTATTGAGGGAGATCATCCGTTAAAAGAACTCTCGGTAACAAATTTTACGGAAGATGAAATGGTCATCGTCTCTGAGCCAAATCATCCCCTAGTAACAGGGGAATTAAACACCTTATCATCAGAAACATGGATTGTCCGTGAAAGTGGGTCTGGTACAAGAGAAGCGACTGAAAACATGTGGCATCAGTTAGATCTATCTCCTTCAAACAAAATGGAATTCGGAAGTACTCAGCTAATAAAGGAGTCTGTTGAAGCAGGCATCGGCATAAGCTTTCTTTCGAGATGGGCGATACGAAAAGAACTAAAACTTGGGACATTAGCGGTGGTGGAGCTGCCAGGTTTTCTATATAAACGAATGTTCTCAATCGTCATGAGATCACCATTCCAAACAAAAGCGCTAGAAGTTTTTCTCCAACGTGTAAAAAATCACACGAACTAGTGGTAGAGAGAATGAACAGTCCGTGATATAGTGTTAAAGGCCATTAAGGCTTTTGAAAAGGAAGAGATGTAAGATGAAACAGATATTTGAAGAATGGCAGAAAGCACTGCAATCAGAGATCCTCTATTTAAAGAAATTTGGAAGTAAACCACACCGGATCATTAATGGGCAACTGTTATCGAGTAATAATGGAGAATACAGATATTATTTTGAGACGACTAGTAGCGTTCAAATACCAACGGGTTCTAAAGTTCGGTTAGAAATAAAAGATATTAAAAGAGAAGGACGGATCTTGTCTTCAGAAGGCAGTAACGTGATCGTAAAACTAGAGGGCGGCTTTGGAACCGTCATTAAAGAAGCAAGGTTGTTCCACGACCCTTGGGAGTTGTTAGAGGAATTGATCCTAAGGTTGGATGAAATCAAAGAGAGTAAAGTAAGATCAGAACGAGTCAAGAGATTGATGAACCCTTCTAAAACGACCAAACACCCAGAGAACAAAGTAAAGAACAGCCTTCACGAGCTGATTTTACGCTCGAAATACAACCCGGTGACGTATGTGTGGGGACCTCCTGGGACAGGAAAAACGCATAAATTAGCCAGAACCGCAGCTAACCATTATTTTAAAGGGGCAAGGGTTCTTATTCTGTCACATAGTAATCAAGCTGTAGATGTTCTTATGAAAGAAACGGTTCAGTTCACAGATACTAAGGACAAGTTTGAAGAAGGCAAAATTATGAGGTATGGATCGCAACGAAATATCAGCTCTCATCTTCCCATATTTACGGACCAACTCTTACTGGAGAAACACCCTGGTTTAGCAGGAGAAAAAGAACGACTAGTTGAAGAGCGTAAGAACTTAAAGCAGGATTTATCGAAATCTTTCAGTCGACGTGATTCAGAGGAGTTAGTAAGGCTCGAATCAAAACTCGCAAACGTACTCGAAAAGATACGTGTAAAAGAAGCAAAATTTGTAAAAGAGGCAGCAGTTGTTGGTACAACACTTTCGAGAGCTGCCATTGATGAAACGATCTATAGGAAACGCTTTGACCTAGTGATTGTTGATGAGGCAAGCATGGCTTATGTGCCACAGGCGGCATTTGCCGCTTCTCTTGGTAAAAAAGTAATTATTTGCGGTGATTTTAAACAACTTCCCCCAATTGCTTCAGGAAGAAGTTCTTTGATAACAAAGTGGTTACGTGAAGACATCTTTTATTGTTCAGGAATTGTTAGAGGCGTCGATGAATCTAGCATCCACCCAAACTTATTCCTGTTGAATGAACAACGACGAACCCATCCAGCGATATCATCCTTTACAAATCATCACATCTACCATTCCCTTGTAAAGGACCATCCCTCCACACGTTCGTCGAGAGCAGAGATTGCTAGGAAGCACCCTTTTAAAGACCAACCCTCTGTTCTACTCGATACAAGCAATACAGGTCAGTTTTGTTTTATTGGTCATTCATCGAAATCAAGAATGAACATTTGGCAGCTATTGTTATCGTTTCAAGCAATCTATGAAGCAATCAAAGACGGAATGACATCGATCGGTTACGTCACCCCATACAGAGCTCAGGCAAATTTAATGAACTTTTTAATAGAAGATTTATTAGAAGTAGATAACCTAGATTTGTTAGCAGCAACTGTGCATCGTTTTCAAGGAAGCGAAAAAGATATGATGGTATTTGATACGGTTGATGGTGATCCTGAAGATCGAGCTGGTATGTTAATTACAGGTGCGAATAGTGAAAGACTCATAAATGTTGCGATGACGAGAACAAAAGGTAAGTTTATTCACGTCTCAAATGTTGATTTTATTCAAAAGAAGCTATCGTCAACAAAAACACTGCGAAAACTTGTTTTTCACCAAATCGATCGAGGAGAATTAGTGAGTCCATCACAAATTGGTAGTTGGATTAAACATCCACACCCTAAATTAACGTGGTTCCATGCGATTAAAACAGAGCAATTATTTAAAGAAATGAAATCAGCAGGTGAAGTTCTCATCTCCATTCCGTATGGTACGAAACTAAACAAAGAGTGGAAACGAGTAATCAACCAACTAGAAGACAACGTCACGATCATCTCAAGTTCAAAGATTGAGGGAGTAGAAGACAAAGAGTACATAAATTGTACCGTGTCCTTCCCGTTTGTGGTGACCGACCGTGAAAGAATGTGGATCGGTACGCCTTTTGAAGGGATGAGAGGAACGCTCCCACCAGCCGTAGCGGCTAGGTTAGAATCTCCCAAAGTCATACGAGAGTTTCTTAATCAAGTCTTGTTAAGTGATAGCTCACGCTCATAGAGCTACACTTTTTTTATGAGCATATTTCGGGAGTCGAAGCTTTTAATGAGGTATGATGTAGACAATAATGAAATGAGAAAGAAGGAATTTGATGAGTCGGCCGCACGCAGAAGAAAAGATATGGACTAAAGACTTTATCTTTATATGTTTTTCTAATTTTTTTATTTTTGCTGGTTTTCAAATGACCTTACCAACGCTTCCTCTTTTTGTGAATGATCTAGGAGGAAGTGATCAGCTTATAGGACTCGTAGTCGGAGTCTTTACACTCTCTGCACTTCTTATAAGGCCATGGAGTGGTCATATGTTAGAGTCTTTAGGGAGAAGGTTCGTTTACTTAATCGGTCTTTTTGTTTTTGTCGTTTCTGTTGGTTCCTATGCTTTCACTGGAAGTCTAGCCTTACTGTTTTTGATGCGTATCGTCCAAGGGTTAGGGTGGGGAATGTCTACTACAGCAGTTGGAACGATCGCTACAGATTTAATCCCACCTAAGCGAAGAGGAGAAGGAATGGGGTATTTTGGACTTGCCGGTAACTTAGCGATGGCATTTGGGCCTGCTCTTGGACTTTTTCTTATCCCTTTTATCAATTTTTCTGGTTTGTTTATGATTGCAGCCGGCGGTGGTTTAGCTGCATTTCTTATTGCAGCGACCATCCACTACAAACCTAGAGAAAAAACGATCGTTAAAAGAAAAAAGTGGGATCTCTTTGAAAAAACAGCTCTTATGCCTTCGATTCTTTTGTTTTTCATAACGATGGTATTCGGAGGTATCGCTACATTCTTACCTTTGTATACGACAAGCTTAAACATAGAAGGCATCGAACTGTATTTTGTTGTATTTGCCTTTTCACTAATGATCGTCAGAACGTTCGCTGGAAAAATATATGATCGTAAAGGGCATAAAGCTGTATTTATTCCGGGGACTATGCTCGTCTTTTTTGCGATGATCGATTTGACCTTGTTAAGTAATGAATTTATGCTTTTACTCGCAGCAGTATTGTTTGGAACAGGTTTTGGCACGGTGTTACCAGCTCTTCAAGCATGGGCTGTTCAAGAAGCTCCATTAAATCGAAAAGGGATGGCAAACGCTACGTTCTTTTCATTTTTTGACCTAGGTGTTGGTTTAGGAGCAATATTATTCGGCTTAATCGCTTCTACGTTTAGTTATTCAGATATTTACTTAGCATCTGCTACGTCTGTTGCAATTGCGATGGTTATTTATGTGGTATACGTGAAGCGCCAAGCATCACATCATCAACATGAAGCAGTACAGATGAAATAAAACCTCGCATTTTATGCGGGGTTTTTTCTTTATCCTATAATAAGAAAATTGTAAGTAAGAGCAGGACTTTATCCGTTAGTTAAGAATACGTACTATTGGAAGAAAATAAGTGTTTTTTACATACTATTGGAGGCATTCATGAAGGTAAACATTATACACACAAACGATGTACATAGCCATTTTGAAAATTTCGTTAAAGCGGCTTCATTGATTAGACATTACATGGATGAAAACACCATATTACTGGATGGTGGAGACTTTGCTGATTTTAAAAGTATAGAACTACAGGGGACAAGAGGATTAGCAGCGGTCAAGCTACTCGAAAGTGTAGGGTATTCTGCTATCACGATCGGTAATAATGAATTGTTCAACGGAATCGAAACACTTGAACATATGGCAACAAACAGTTCTCTCCCTTTTATTAGCTGCAATTTACGTAAAGTCACCGGAGAACCGATCCAAGGTGTTAGAAGTAGCGTAATTATACAACATAATGAGATTAACATTTTAATAACGGGTGCTTCCCCTGATCTTCAAGAATTTAATGAACTGATGGGTTTTACAATTTCAGACTTCAAGCAGGCGATTAAAGATGAGATGAACAAACATCAGGGAAAGTATGATCTATGCATTGTTTTAAATCATGTTGGAACTGAAGCGGATATTGAACTCGCTGAAGCCATCGATGGGATCGACCTTATTCTATCCGCTCATGATCACGTTTTATATGACCAGGCAAGAGTTGTGAATGGTACGATTATTAATTCAGCAGGTAACTATGGTGAATATATTGGGATTGTAGAATTAGAAATAGCTGAAGAAGGCATCGAACTATTAGCTTCTTCAACAATCTCTACCTCCAAAGCACAACAAGATGAAGAAATCGTACGTATTTTAGAAAGTAGTAAAGAAGAGGCTGTTAAGAATTTAAGCACACCTCTGTACACAGTGGAAAAGCCGCTCTGGCATGATATCTTGGAAGAGAACCCACTATCTAATTTGATTGCGGATGGATTAAGAGATCGATTTAAATGTGAGATCGGTTTAATCAACAGCGGAATAGCGAATGCAGGAATCATTCAATTTGTTTCTGAGAAGAAGTTGATTGAAATCTGTCCATCTCCTTTAAACCCTACTTATTTCGAAATACAGGGGAAGTATTTGAAAGAAGCGTTTGAGCATTCTCTCGACAGTTCCGTTTGTATGGCTGACGGAAGGGGACCAGGATTCAGAGGTAAATATGTTGGAAGGTTGCATGTTTCCGGGGCAGAAATCGAATATGATGGTACAGAGGTCAATTCGATTACAATTAACGGAGAGCCAATAGACGAAGAAAGATGGTATAGCATAGCTTCATCCGATTACTTACTGAGAGGATCAGGTTATCCCGCATTAGCTAATAACCGGAATTTCACGTATCAACCCGATGAGATAAAAGACGTGATTAGAGAATACGCAAAGAAAAATGACTTTGTTGTACAAGCATACGATACACGGTGGAAAGACGTTAGTAACGTTTTATCATAATAAAGGGGGAGGGATAACCTCCCTTTAAAATTAATGCATTATTCTAAAATTTCAATTACCGTATTGATAATAAAATATAAAGTTACTAGTTATTTAAAAACCCATAAGGTGGTTAAAAAATCAATGAAAACAGAGAAAAAAATAGAAGTTTTAATTACTGAACTTGAGAATAAATTGTTACTGCCACAAATCAGAAAGTCTAAGAAAGCCTTAGACAAACTAATCGCAGATGAATTTGAAGAGTTTGGTAGTTCTGGAGTAAGATTGAGTAAGGCTGATATTCTAAAAGGGTTAGTAGAAGAGCAACCATCGGAATTAATTATGACGCACTCAAACGTAGTGAAATTATCAGATGACGTTATCCTGATTACGTACACATTGACAAGAAAAGAGAGTGAATCTAGAAGCCTAAGAAGCTCAATTTGGAAACAGAGCAGGGGAGCATGGCAATTATTTTTTCATCAAGGAACAAAAGCTAAGGGCATCAGTGAAACCTGATGCTTTTTCATTTTCTTTGGTAAATCCGGATTCACATTAAAGGGTAGAATGATATAATTTTGCAAGAGGGCTGCATCTAAACTTGCTTACAATTGAATACGCTTTCAAATTCAGTCAGGAGGTTATTACTTGGATAAAAAACACATTGATCCTACAGAGTCATCGGTCCACACTGATTTCACAGAAAACATGACCTACGGTGAGTATTTAAGTCTTGATAAAATACTCTCCGGTCAAAATCGTCTTTCGGATCACCATGATGAGATGTTGTTCATCGTGATACACCAGGTGAGCGAACTGTGGATGAAGCTGATTTTGCATGAGTTAAAAGGGGCTATCAAAGCCATAGAAACTGACGAACTATCTACAGCTTTTAAAATGCTTGCTAGAGTGTCAAAAACCCAAACACAGATCATACAAGCGTGGGATGTGTTGTCTACACTCACTCCGTCAGAATATATGGAATTTCGAGATTCATTAGGGCAAGCATCGGGTTTTCAATCCTACCAGTATCGGATGATCGAATTTGCACTTGGGTACAAAACACCTCACGTTCTGAAAATTTATGAAAAAGATCAATCGCTCCACAAAAAATTAAAGGAAGCATTCAGTGAAAGAAGCATTTATGATGCTGCTATTCGAGCACTTGATCGTGCAGGAATTACGATCGACAAAGAAGTGCTTGAGAGAGACGTAACAAACACATACGAAGGCAATGAATCTGTCAAAAACGCGTGGCTCACTGTTTATAAGAATACTGATCAATATTGGGATCTCTACGAACTTGCTGAAAAACTAGTAGATATTGAAGATTGGCTGCAACAATGGCGGTTTAGACATATGAAAACTGTTGAAAGAATAATAGGGTTTAAAAAAGGAACCGGAGGCTCTTCGGGAGTTGGATACTTAAAAAAAGTTCTCGATCACCGATTTTTTCCAGAACTGTGGGATATCCGTACAGAGATTTAATATAATTTTATTATGTTAACTAAACAAGGTAGCAGAAAGACTGTCGGAAACATTTCCGACAGTCTTTTTATACATTTCAGAAGGGTGAAGCGACGTTCATTTTAATACACTTCTGCTTTTCAGCTCATCTTCAATGTCGATGAATGAATCCACAGGAATGTATGCTACATTAAAATCTTTCAGGATGTCTTGAAGAACATCTTTAGCAAACGTTAAGTCTGCTTCCTTAGCACCATGTGAATCAGGCTCACTATCACCAGCAAAATACACGACTTCATAGCGTTCTTTCAATTCTTTAATCACGAGTGATTTATCGATGCCATATCTTTTTGAGAAGTGTCGATGAGTGGAATCGATTGAAAGGTGGACATTATTATCCTTAAAGTAGCCCGTGTTTGAGAAGACCTCAACATCGTTAATCCCATAGTGACGAAGCAAGTGATTGATGTAGTAATCCGTTCCTGCGCTTAGGATAAAGAAGTCGCCACCATTTTGCTGAACGGCCTTAATAAAGTCTGGGACATGAGGATCGATCGGCAGCGCTTTGATGTCCTCGATAATCTGTGCTTCTTCTTTGTTTATTGATTTGAAGACTTTGCTAAGAAATTCAATATCTCGTAACTTCTCAGATTTCCACTCTTTATATAGTGCTCTTCCTTCAGGAAAATAGTTTTCTATTATGAACCAGTAAAAATCTTTTTTTGAAATGGTACCATCAAAATCTGATACAAACGCCCATTTAGCCATTCTCGTTCCCTCCCTAACGTACCTCAGTTTCTCTTGAACGAATTGTAGCACGACATGAGGATGAAAAGAAATAAAACTCTTTTATTCAATAACGTAAAACTGTGCTAAACTATGTTAAAATGATTTCTAAAAAGTTAGATTATTCTTATTAAATAAAGGGAGAGCGAGAATGAGTAAAACAATTAGCAAAGTACAAGTAGAAGATATCATTATCGCAAATCAGGTGTTGAAGGACGTAGCAGAAAGAACACCACTTCAACGCAATGAAATCCTATCAGAGCGTTATCAATGCAACATATACTTAAAAAGGGAAGACCTACAAAACGTTAGGTCATTTAAGATTCGAGGTGCTTATAACCGCATTCATGGGCTAAGCAACGAGGAAAAAGCACGCGGTATCGTATGCGCGAGTGCAGGAAACCACGCTCAAGGCGTGGCGTATTCATGTAAAACACTTGGCATTCAAGGGCATATTTTTATGCCGGCTACGACTCCTAGACAAAAGGTATCACAAGTTGAACTATTCGGTGGCTCTTCAGTTGAGGTCATCCTAACTGGAGATACGTTCGATGATTCGTTCAAAACAGCGATTGATTTCTGCAATCATGAAGAGAAGACCTTCATCCATCCATTCGATGATTATCATACGATTGCAGGTCAAGGAACAGTTGGACTTGAAATCATGAACGATCTTGACCATGTTGATGTTGTGATGGCTCCTATCGGTGGAGGAGGACTTGCATCTGGTGTCGGTTCATTCGTAAAGAGTATTAACCCAGAGACGAAAGTGATCGGTGTTGAACCAGAAGGAGCTCCTGGAATGAAGAGTTCCATCGATCGTAATGAAATGGTTCCTCTTGAATACATCAACAAATTCGTCGATGGTGCTGCAGTGAAACAAGTAGGGAAACTGACACTTGAGATTTGCAAACAGCTTTTAGATGACGTCATCCTTGTACCAGAGGGGAAAATATGCACGACCATCCTTGAGTTGTACAATCAAAATGCGATTGTCGCTGAGCCAGCTGGAGCACTCTCGATCGCTGCTTTGGAGTTTTATCAAGATCAAATTAAAGGGAAGAATGTTGTTTGTATCATTAGCGGAGGGAATAATGATATCAATCGTATGCAAGAAATCCAGGAACGCTCATTGATCTATGAAGGATTAAAGCATTATTTTATTGTTCATTTCCCTCAGCGTGCTGGAGCTCTAAAAGAATTCATGGCCGATGTACTCGGACCTACCGATGATATCACACGTTTTGAATACACAAAGAAAAATAATAGAGATAAAGGTCCCGTTCTAGTCGGTATCGAATTGAACAAAGTGGAAGATTATCACCCTTTAATTGAACGAATGGAGATGAGCGGCTTCTCTTATATTGAGATCAATAAAGATCAGGATTTATTTAACCTTTTGATTTAAAACGCCTAGTCAGGCGTTTTTTTCTGGTAACAATCGTTTCGATTCTTATCTACCAGAAAATTACGGTATACCAACGAGAGTTAATCACCACTTTTCCTAGGATATCTGTTATGATAAGGGTTGGTTTTCTTGAAAAAGAGGACGTACCAATCTAGAAGAGGAGACCGTACATGACTCAACCATTACCATTTGAAATAACAAAAGAAGATTCATTTTATGATGTGCTTGGAGACTACATTGGTGATGTCTTTTATGACATTCTTCCAGAGCACGGTTATGAGCTCCGAGATGAACAGATCTTTATGGCCTTTCAAATCGAACAGGCTTTTAAGAATAAAAGCGTTGTATTTGCTGAAGCTGGAGTAGGAACAGGGAAGACATTCGTCTACCTGCTTTATGCCATCTGTTATGCGAGATACTCGAGAAAGCCAGCGATCATTTCCTGTGCAGATGAAACGCTGATCGAACAGCTTGTTAAAAAAGGTGGCGACATCGAAAAACTTGAGAAGGCTCTTGGGTTAACTGTAGATGTGCGACTAGCAAAAGCAAGAGAACAATATGTATGTGTGAAAAAACTAGACTATCTTTCCCATCGCACAGATGACGAAGATATCTTAAGTGTTCATGACGAAATCCCTGAATTTGTCTATGAACCAGCTGCTTCTATGCAATCCTTTTATCGATACGGTGATCGAAAGGAATACCCTTGGGTCCCTAATGAAAAGTGGGAAAAAATCGCATGGGATCCACTGCAGCAATGTTCTACTTGTGATTGGCGTCACCGCTGTGGGCAAACGCTGAACCGTAAGCATTATCGTCAAGCAAGCGATCTTATCATTTGCTCACATGACTTTTATATGGAACATATTTGGACGAAAGAATCACGTAAAAGAGAAGGACAGCTGCCTCTTTTACCTGAAGCAAGTACTGTTGTATTTGACGAAGGCCATTTACTTGAGTTTTCGGCACAAAAAGGGCTAACTTATCGTTTTCATTCTGAAACACTCTCGAATGTCCTTACAGGATATATGGATCAGGACGTCAGAGAAGAATCACTCACGCTTGTAGAGGATATCCTTGAACTTCACGATGAGTGGTTCGCTCAGTTAAGTCAAAACGCGAAATCCGTTGAAGGGTCCGTACGAAAAGATGTTTCAAGAACTGATGCGATCGTTTCGATAGCTGAGACCATCGTTCATAAAGTAGATGCACTACTAGAACAACTTGTATTCGATTCAGAGCTATATGTGATGGATGATTATCATGTAAAGATCATGGAAGAATATTTAGAGTTCTTCGCTTATGGGTTAAGAACCTTCCTTAAAGATGGTGAGGGAATTCATTGGCTAGAAGAAACAACTACTGATACGAGCCTCGTCATCATGCCAAGACTCGTTGAAGATATATTAAGAAAAGAAGTTTTCTCTCAGAAAATTCCATTCATTTTCTCTTCAGCAACGTTATCACAAGCAGGGGATTTTTCTTATATCTCTAACAGTTTAGGGATTGAAAAACACGCTTCATTTTCTGTGAACTCACCGTTTGACTACGAAGAGCAGATGGAGTTAAAAGGGAATATTGAAGGTGATGAAGAAGAAAAGTGGAGCGATATCGGAAATTCACTTACGAAGAATAATGGTCATTCATTGATCCTATTCTCATCATCAGAAGAAATGAACCGTTTTAAAACATGGGCAGGCAGGAAAGACTGGTCATTTAAAATGATATACGAAGGCGATCGTGAAATAAGTGAAACGGTTAAAGAATTTCAAGATGATCCTTCTGCAGTATTGTGTTCGTATCACCTATGGGAAGGTTTAGATGTCCCGGGTGAGTCACTCTCACACGTCATCATTTCATCTCTTCCAATGCCACCGAACGACCCTGTTTTCCAAGCAAAGCGCAAGCATGCGGGGAATCCTGAAGAGGATGTGGACCTACCTTACATGCTTCTTAGACTCCGCCAGGGCGTGGGGCGCTTGATTCGAACGAGTCAAGATAAAGGATCAGTAAGTATTTGGATGACAGAAAACGAGAGAACAAGCTATGAAAAAAACATCCAGGATGTTCTGCCATTACCAATAAGTTGGAATTAATCAAAGAGCTCTTTCTAAAAACGAAAGAGCTCTTTTTTTAGAAACAACAGTAGGAGGTGCTAGATGAAAACGAACTGGGAACGGAATAAGCCGATCATCGAACCAGACGAAAAGACTTTTTCTGCTATCGTAGAAAGCTATCGACCTGAATCATCCATCACGAACATTCACTTATTAAAAGGTGGATTGAGCCACTCCAATTACAAACTGGATTTCCAAGATGGATCATCTCTTGTTGCCAGGTTCACTACGAACAAGAAAACACTCACCCTTGAACAGAATCTTAATCAAATTCTACCTAAAGAAGTTAGAACCCCTAAATTCCTACACCTCTCTCATCGACCAGAATTTAGTGTTGCGCTCGTTGAATGGAAGGAAGGTAAATTACTAAGAGATCGGTTAACTTCTTCACCTAACGAAATGTATGCGATCGGTTATTCCGTTGGTGATCAACTCGCTTCGTTACGAAAGCTATCGTTTGATTCACAAGGCTTCTTAGATGCAAATGTAACAGTAAAAGAACCATTCTGTCTTACTCCAAAGTCCTTTATTGGAATAATTGAATCGTTTGTTCAAAACGGACCGATGACCTCAAGAATCTCACAGTCTTTAACGC
The DNA here is from genome assembly GCF_947387515.1 of Alkalihalobacillus sp. CinArs1. Lineage (GTDB taxonomy): Bacteria > Bacillota > Bacilli > Bacillales > Guptibacillaceae > Guptibacillus. The sequence continues at coordinate 121,631 of NZ_CANDOB010000003.1, forward strand.
ACCGAATCCTTGCATATGCAAAAAAACATGCTGCACTTTTCTTAGAAGACGAAAGTGAAGCTAGGCTCGTTCACGGTGACTTTAACGGACTTAACCTCTTGATTGAAGGAACTGAAGTCAGTGCTGTATTAGACTGGGAATTCGCTTTTTCGGGGAGCATTTATTTAGATATTGGTAACATGATTCGCTACGATCACTTTCCGAATATGGAGTCGTTTGAAGAGGGGCTCCTAACTGGTTTAAAAAACAACAGCATTGTATTATCGCCCAACTGGAGGCAATTAGCGAAGCTAGCTGATCTCGTGGCATTGTGTAGTCTTCTCGATAGTCCATTTGGCGGGAAGAACAGGTTTAAGGACATTACTCGATTGATTGAAAATACACTGCAACCATACTAGCAATTCCCTAGAATTAGAGGAGTTTGTGGCCGTCTTGAAGAAGCCTTTCATGGTAAAAAGAAAAAGTTTGGATGAAAGGAAGATCAAAATGACCCAACCTGAAAAAATTGGTGAAGATTTATACCTTGTCGATCTAAATGATCTAAACCTAGAAAAAAGAACTGGTAGCTATATCCTAGCAGAAGAAGAAATAACAATTATTGAAACGAGTGCAAGTCCATCGATTCCTCATTTACTAAACGGTCTTGAAGAACTGAACATCGACTTAAAGAAAGTACGTAACATCATCGTGACACATATTCATCTTGACCACGCTGGAGGGACTGGACTCTTCCTTGAAAAATGTCCTAATGCTAGAGTGATCGTCCATCAAAAAGGCTACCGACACCTTGAGAATCCTTCACGCTTAATTCAAGGAGCAAAAGCTGTATACGGTGAGAAATTTGATGAACTTTTTGATCCGATTATTCCGATTCCATCCGATCGTTTACTCACGATGGAAGATGGAGAAAAGTTGTCGATTGGAGAGGATCGAGTTCTTACATTCATCGATACTCCTGGCCATGCGAAGCATCACTTTTCAATCCTTGACTCTAAAACAAACGGTGTTTTTGTAGGCGATACGATAGGGGTTTATTATCCTCTATCAGATGTTGAGCTTTACCTACCATCAACATCTCCTAATCAGTTCAACCCCCATGATATGCTTGATTCGCTTGAGAAGATCATGGCTTTCAACCCTGATGCGATTTATTTTGGACACTACGGGAAATCGGATGCACCTGAACACGTAACCGAACAATTAACGTATTGGTTACCTGAATTCATTCGTTCAGCTGAAACAATCGTAAATGATGTTAACGAGGGTGCACCTGAATATGTTAGTAAACTGATTGCGGATGACTTATTTACAAAAGTGCAAACAACACTCAGTAATCAAGGAATCGCAACCGACCATCATATCTATCGCTACATAGAGCTAGACTTATCTGTATGTGCTATGGGATTATACGACTATATAATAAAACAGCAAGCAAAAACTCCTTAATAATAAGGAGTTTTTTCATGGCCTGTTTTTAATGTATGATATAGTGTATATGCTGTAAATAAATGTGAAGACACCCACTAGTTGGAGAGATGTTATGTATAAAAACAAATCAACCATTCAATCTTTTCGTTATATATTCATGATGTACGTGGGGACTATTTTACTGTTTAGCCTATTCTATGTCCTACCTTTTGCAAATGTCGGAGGCCTGCCATTTGTTGATGCTTTGTTTGTATCAACCAGTGCCCTTAGTGTGACTGGATTATCGGTTATCGATGTTTCTACAAAACTAACGAGGGTTGGTCAAGCAATCCTCATCATTGAAATGCAGCTTGGTGGAGTAGGAATACTCGTCCTCATCAGTTACCTATTCATGATGATGGGTAAGAAGCTTACCATGTCGAGTATGCTTCTCCTTTCAAAAGATCAGAATCAATCCAAACTAAAAACGATTAAATCGTTAAGTATATCAGTCCTTGTGATTGCACTTATCGTGGAAGCAATAGGTTTTGCATTAATGTTCAATGGAATACGAGACGAATTTGCTTCTTTGAAAGAAGCGATCTTCGTAACGGTATTTCACAGTGTCGCGAGCTTTACAAACGCTGGATTCGACCTCTTTGGCGATAGCCTTATGTCATTTCAAGAAAGTCGTTTGTTTTTATTAACGACTATGGTGATGATTTTCATCGGAAGTCTTGGGTTTCCCACGATCGTAGAATACATAAATCCGTTTCGCCGTAAAAGGAGTTTATTCTCACGAATCAACATACGGCTCCATACGTCATTATTTCTTTTAGCAGCAGTAATTTATTATACACTTGAACATAATGGAGCGTTCCATCACCTTTCGTTTACAGATAAATTGTTCAATGTGTTCTTTCTATCTGCAACAACTCGGAACGGTGGATTAACGACGATCGACATATCTACACTCCACATCACGACAGTCCTAATTCTTATGATTCTTATGTTCATTGGTGGCGCTTCGTCTAGTACAGGTGGAGGCTTACGCTTAACAACTTTCTCCGTTTTAATGGCTAAGATGGTATCTGTTGCAAAATCTCAAGAACATACAACACTAATGAAAAAGACGATTTCACAAGACTCCATCAATAAAGCTTTTCTAATCTTTGTAAGCTTTGTATTTCTGTTTGGGTTATCGACTGTTGCACTTTCACTTTTCGAATTGCAGGAAATTGAATTGATCGCTTTTGAAGTACTCTCAGCCCTAACGAACACTGGACTGTCCATGGGGATTACAGGAGAACTAGCAACCTTCTCTAAGCTCCTGTTATGCATTTTGATGATCATCGGAAGAATAGGTATTTTTAGCTTTATTTATGTTGTTTTTAAAATAGAAAAATCAAAAACTCGATATTTAAAAGAAGACCTAGCCGTGGGATAAGAAGGGGGTTGATCAAGTGAGAAAACAATTTTTAGTATTAGGTGCAGGAAGATTCGCGAAAGGGATTATACAAGAACTTTATGAGCAAAAATGCGATGTGATCGTTTGTGACAAAGACGAAGGGCCTCTCGAGGATGTTGAGAAATACGCCACCCATTCAATCGTAGGGGATCTAAGAGAGAATGGTGTGATGGACGATTTGAATGTCGACCAATTCGATGCAGTATTCGTTGCGATCGGGACAGATTCATACTCTGCCATTCTTATTACGAACAGGCTAAGAGAACGTAATGCAAAGGAAATCATCGTAAAGGCTACAAGTAAAGAAATCGGAGAAATCCTATCAAATTTAGGTGCAGATCGAGTGATTTATCCAGAGGAAGAAGCTGGAATGAAAGTAGCAAGACAGATTACGATGCCTAATGTGATTGAATACATCGAAATCACAAAAAACGTTTCAGCAGTCGAATTAAAAGTACCTGAAGAACTCGTCGGAAAAACACTTCTAGAATTAGACTTCTCAAGAAAGTATGATCTTAACGTTTCTCTGATCTTGAGGGATGATTCACCGATTTTAAGTCGGTATGCAGAAGTCGCATTTCAAAGTAATGATGTGATTCTTATCGTAGGGGAAAACAAAAAGATCGAGCAGTTCAGGAAAAAGTTCCACTTATAAAAAGTCGTTTAGAAACCCGCAAATATTGCGGGTTTTTCAATGGTTTCAGAGAAAAATTTCAAAAATAATGTATCCGCTTCCATCCCTTTCTCACTAGTTACTATAGGGAATTCATCTATCTACAAACGCTTTCTTATTACGTGACAAAAATAAAATTTCTTGTATATAATAGAAATATTGAAATAATTTTAATTTTCGAATTTAAAATCAAGAAAGGATGGTCGCAGATGGCAAAACTCGATACAGCAACAACATCACAACAAAACCACCACGTTGCACTAAGGCGTGACATCAATATGTTAGGTAACTTACTCGGTGACGTTTTAGTGCAGCATGGCGGACCTGAACTTCTAGAAAAAGTGGAGTCGATTCGTGAAAAGACGAAGTCGATCAGACAAGATGCAACGGATGAAATGACGAAGGAGTTAGAAGAGACGATACAAAACCTACAATCTCCATTACGGAAACAGGTTATTCGTGCTTTTGCATTATATTTTCATCTTGTAAACATTGCTGAACAAAATCACAGAATTAGAAGAAGAAGAGATTATCAAATGCTTGAGGAAGACCAATCACAGCCTGGCTCTATTCCACATGCAATATCAACGCTTAAACAAAACAATGTGCCTGGAGAGTTGATTGAAGAAACACTCAAATCCCTTTCATTGGAATTGATTCTCACAGCTCACCCAACTGAGTCGACTCGTAGATCAGTGCTTGAAATTCATAAGCGAATCGCTAATGCTCTTCGAGAAATGGACAGCCCATTACTAACTTCTAGAGAGAAAAAGAGTATCAAGGACTCAATCTATAACGAAATTACAACACTTTGGCAAACAGACGAGCTCCGTCATAAGAAACCTACCGTTATGGATGAAGTGAATTTAGGGTTATTTTATTTTGAAGAGACGTTGTTTGATGTGCTTCCAGAAATCCATGAGGAACTTGATGAATGCTTAAAAGAACATTATCCAGAAGTCTCATGGAACATCCCAAACATCCTCAACTTTGGTTCGTGGATTGGTGGAGACCGAGATGGCAATCCATTTGTTACGCCTGAAGTAACTTGGAAGACGCTAGAAAAACAGCGTGAAGTCGTTATTTCTAAATATAAGCAATCCGTAAAAGAGCTCATGAAAAAATTAAGTCAGTCTTCTAATCGCGTTCCGATTTGCGGTGAACTTATCGCATCGATTGAACAGGATGAAGAGACGCTTCCACATGTTAAACGGTGGGGAGTGCCACATGAATCTTACCGTGTGAAGCTATCTTATGTTCTTGAGAAACTAAATAAGATCGGTACAAATATGGGATACCAAGATGCGGATGAGTTCATTGATGATTTAAGGCTAATCGAAAATAGCCTTCGTCAACATTATCCAGAAGGCTTCCATTTTGATGACCTTCACAAGCTTATCCGCCAGGTTACACTTTTCCGCTTCCACTTAGCAACACTAGATATTCGAAACCACAGTGGGAAACACGAAGGTGCGATCCATGAATTATTGCAGCGCGTCAAACTTTCTGATGATTATTCCTCATTATCCGAAAGTGAAAAGGTTAATCTACTTACAGAAGTCCTAGAAGATCCTCGACCGGTATTGTCGACATACGAAGATTATACGAGCGAGACTCAAGAAATTCTCGATATCTTCACGATGATCAAGAAAGCACACAATGAGTTTGGCAACGAGTCGATCTCAGTTTACTTAATCAGTATGACCCAAACAGCAAGTGATCTTCTCGAGGTTTTAGTACTTGCAAAAGAGGCAGGGATCTACCGATTGCACTCCGATGGAAGTATCGAAAGTAATCTTAACGTAGCACCTCTCCTTGAGACGATCGATGATTTAAAAGCTGGTGGGAATACGATGAAAGTGCTCTTTGACCTAGACGTCTATCAAAAGCACCTTAACCAACTTGGGAACCGTCAAGAAATCATGCTAGGCTATTCTGACGGCAGTAAAGATGGCGGAACCCTTACTGCAAACTGGAAGCTTTACCAAGCCCAGCAAGAGATTAGCCAGATTGCACAAGAACGAAACCTTAAGCTTAAATTTTTCCACGGTAGAGGCGGAGCACTTGGACGTGGCGGCGGACCATTGAGAAGAAGTTTACTTTCTCAGCCACCAGAAACGTATAAAGCAGGTGTGAAAATCACTGAACAAGGAGAGGTACTATCTTCTCGCTACCTTCTCTACGATATTGCGTACAGAAGCCTTGAACAAGCAACTACTACATTACTTTCAGCAGCTGTAACGGGGATTGAAAAAGATCCAGATCAAGAAAAATGGCAGGAAGCGATGGAAAAGATGTCAGAGCTTTCACTTGAGAAGTATCAGTCTCTTGTGTTCAGAGATGAAGGATTTTTAACTTACTTCACAAACGGGACGCCTTTACCTGAATTAGGTGCACTAAACATCGGTTCTCGTCCGATGAGTAGAAAAGGTACGAATAGCTTTGATGATCTCCGTGCTATTCCATGGGTGTTTGCTTGGACACAAAGTCGCCAGCTTATGCCGGCGTGGTACGCATCTGGAACTGGACTCAATCAGTACGCATCGACTTCAGAAGGCTTGAACGAACTTAAGCAGATGTATGAAAAATGGCCGTTTTTTGCTTCATTAATCGATAACTTGCAGATGGGGCTAATGAAAGCAGATTTACCAACTGCTGAAAAGTATATGGCGTTGATTAAAGACGAAAATGTAGCAGCACGCATTTTCAACATGATCGTAGAAGAATATCATCTGACGAAAAATGTGATCCTTACGATTACAGGTCAAGAAGAACTATTGGATGGAACACCGAACATTAAAGATTCCATCCGCCTAAGAAATCCTTACGTAGATCCATTAAGCTCACTTCAAGTCGAGTTAATTTCAAAATACAGAGCTGACAATAGCTCTGATGATGAATTGTTAAAAGAAATTTTACTCACTATTAATGGAATAGCTGCCGGATTACGTAATACTGGCTGATAACACAAAGCCTCTCTGCAACAAATGCAGAGAGGCTTATTTTCATGGATGAATTCACGGTTTTTACCACAAATACTTTGCCCTTTTGATGAAAAACTAAGGATGTAAGAAAAATTACACAAGGAGGGCAAAGCATGTACAAAAAATTAATGCCGTTATTACTTCCCGGGTTAATCCTACTCGGAGCATGTAACGCAAACGGTGATAACGATAAAAACGAAGCAATGAATATGAATACAACAGCTCCAACCGAAGGCATTCAGCGAATCAATTCGGGTCAGATTACAATCGATCCGAACTCTTACAGCACCGAAACACCTAGTAGCAAATTCCCACATGGAGAAATTGTGAAAAAAGGGCAGTTTGAGTTCAAAGAAGCGATTCCTGGTATTGATCCTAGAGAGTACCTACCTGAAGGATTCCCTGAGCAGTATGGAATAGGTGGGGGAGATGAGCAGGCAAAGCAACGTGCTAGAGATGGTCAAAACAACAACGACAACAACCAGGGACAGAATAATCAGCAACCTGCTCAAGGGAATGACGAAAAGCAAGCAGAACCATCTGGAGAAATTAGCAAAGAAGTACAGCAAGTAATCGACCTAACGAACAAAGAGAGAAGAAAGCAAGGACTTTCTGATCTGAAAGCATTCACGAAATTAAGTGATGTAGCTCAAGAAAAATCACGAGATATGCAGAAGAATAATTACTTCTCACACACAAGTCCAACGTATGGATCACCATTTGATATGATGAGAGATTTTGGTGTTGACTTTAAGACTGCAGGTGAGAACATCGCCCAAGGACAACAAACACCAGAAGCTGTTGTAGATGCCTGGATGAAAAGTGAAGGGCACCGCAAGAACATCATGAACGGTAATTTCACCCATATTGGTGTCGGACTCGCTCAAGATGGTCATTACTGGACGCAAATGTTCATCGGAAAATAATGTGAATCGCCAGGTACATAATATGTACCTGGTTTTTTATATGTCGTGCACGACCATTGTCCTTTGACGACTTTTGGTTCATAATAAGAGTGACGATATTTGTCAGAATACTTATAATTTTACACAAAAGATTGGAAGGTGTATTCATCTTGAATAATATCCTTGAGATCCTCTCAGCTCTACTTGAACCAGACCAAATCAGTACGAACGAAACGATCATCGATCAACATAGTAGGGATGAGTCATATCATACTCCTCATAATCCAGATGTCGTCGTGTTTCCAAAGAATGCAGATGACATTCGTAACGTCGTATCTGCAGCAAATCAACATGGAATACCAATCGTACCATTCGGGCTTGGATCAAGCCTTGAAGGACATGTGATTCCTTACCAAGGCGGAATTTCGATCGATTTTCAACTTATGAACAAAATCATCGAAGTACGTCCCGATGATTTTTTAGTTCGCGTACAGCCTGGTGTAACACGTTCACAATTGAATAAAGAACTTAAAAAATACGGCCTATTTTTCACCGTAGACCCAGGTGCAGATGCGACGATCGGTGGGATGGCTTCTACAAATGCAAGTGGCACAACATCCGTTCGCTACGGTGTGATGAGAGATGTCGTGCGAGATATGGAAGTTGTGCTTGCTGATGGACGCATCATACATACAGGGAGCTTAACTGCTAAATCATCCTCAGGTTATCATCTCAACAGCCTTTTTGTAGGATCGGAAGGTACACTTGGTACTTTTTCAGAACTTACATTAAAAGTTTACGGGATACCAGAAACAATTCTAGCTGGACGTATCGTTTTTCCAGAAATAGAAAATGCGGTATCGACTGTCACGAACATTCTTCATGCTGGCATACCTGTAGCGAGGATGGAACTTGTTGATGCGAGATCGATTCAACAAGTAAACAAAACAAATGAAACGGATTATTTAGAAAAACCTACCGTCTTTATTGAGTTTCACGGTAACGAAGCAGGGTTAAAACAAGACGTTGCATTTGCTGAAAGCATTGCGGAAGATAATAACTGCGATGAATTTATTTTTGAACATGATTCAAAAAAACGAGCTCAACTATGGGAAGCCCGTCATAACCTTGCCTATTCATTTAGCCATGCCTCTCCTGGTAAGAAAATGATGGTTACCGACGTTTGCGTTCCGATATCTGAATTAGCAGGCGCGATTATTGATGCAAGAAAAGCGATAGAAGCGTACGGGTTAGACGGCGCATTGCTTGGCCATGTTGGGGATGGTAATTATCATGCGATCGTCATGTTAGACCCTAATGACCCGACAGAACTCGATAAAGCAACTAAACTAAATCAGCACCTCGTGCACTATGCACTCGAAAAAGGCGGGACATGCACTGGAGAACACGGTGTTGGTACAGGGAAAATGAAATACCAGCAGATGGAACATGGCCCAGCATTCGAAGTGATGCGAGGAATAAAACATTCACTCGATCCAAATGGAATCATGAACCCTGGAAAGATCTTTGAGATCGACTAACAGGTAAGTTTATGGAAAAGGAAAAGTAATTTTCACTAGAGAATAGCATGTCCTTAATACAGATTGAAAGCGTTATCAAACGAGAGGTGGTTCTTAATGACGATTAAGAAAGTAGCAGTGATCGGATCAGGGACGATGGGACGAGGCATTGCGTATTCCGTAGCTATATCAGGCTTATCCGTTGTTCTTCAAGATATAAACGAATCCTCATTAGAAAAGGCCAAAGCTTACCATGAAAAAGAGTTTGAACGTGCAGTTGCAAAAGAAATCCTAACGAGGGAAGAAGCAGATTCGTCCTTGGGTTCGATCGAGTACACGACTGAGTTGAATGCAGCAGTGAACGATCGAGATCTTGTGATCGAAGCTGTGTTAGAGATTATGGAATTAAAGACGAGCATCTTTAAACAGCTTGATGAAATGACACCTGATCATACAATTCTTGCAACAAATACATCAACGATGTCACCAACAGAAATTGCTGCACAAACTAGCCGTCCAGAGAAATGCATTGCCCTTCACTTTTTTAACCCTGTCCCTAGAATGAAGCTAATTGAAGTTATTTGCGGACTTGAGACGTCAGATGACACGATCCAAAAAGCAATTGCATTTGGAGAATCGATTGGAAAAGAGTGTGTAAAGATCAATGAATTTCCAGGTTTTGCTGTAAGTCGAATGAACTGTTTGATAGGAAATGAAGCGATGAATATGGTGATGGAAGGTGTGGCGTCCCCTGAAGACATCGATAAGGCGATGAAGTTAGGGTTAAACCATCCCATGGGACCGCTTGAACTTGCAGATTTAGTTGGACTAGATACAAGACTCCGTAACATGCAGTATCTATACGAAACGCTTGGGGAGAAATATAGACCTTGCCCGATCTTGACGAAGTACGTTAAAGCAGGGCATCTTGGCAAGAAGAGCGGAAAAGGGTTCTATACATATTCATAGCGAAGCTGAGAACATAGGGGGGAAGCAAGATGAAAGAACGGATCGTAATCGTTGAAGCAGTACGTACGCCAGTAGGAAGATATGGAGGAACATTGAAGAGCATTAATTCTGGAGAGCTTGCCGCGATCGCAATAAAAGAATCGGTTAAGCGGGCAGGAATCTCACCAGAATCCGTTGATGAAGTCATCTTAGGAGAAGTAAGACAGACGACAGAATCGTCAAACGTAGCGAGGGTAGCAGGATTACGCGCTGGTATCTCAGAAACGGCGCCAGGCTTTACGATTAATAGACTTTGTGCATCTGGAATGCAGGCAGTTGCATCTGCTGTACAACAAATACAATCTGGCCAAGCAGAAGTCGTCGTTGCAGGCGGGACCGAAAGCTTAAGTAATGCTCCCATCTATTTACGTAACAGTCGATTCGGAGGTGATAGGACACAATTGGTGGATTCCAACACAGAAGCTGGACAGCAGCCAATCGAACTTTTCGGTTCAAACCTTGGAATGGGGATAACTGCCGAAAATGTTGCTGATCGGTATGAGATTTCAAGAGAAGATCAGGACCGCTTTGCAGCTGAAAGCCAAAGGAGAGCAGCTGTTGCTATTGAAAAAGGAACCTTCAATGAAGAAATCACGCCGGTAGAGATTAAATCGAAACGAGATTCTTATCTATTTGATACAGATGAACACCCGAGACCTGGCACAACATTTGAAAAGCTTTCAAAACTGAATCCCGTTTTTAAAGAGAATGGGACCGTAACAGCCGGGAATGCATGTGGAAGAAATGATGGTGCAGTAGCCATGCTTATCATGAGCGAAGAAAAAGCAAAAGCATTGAACGTAGAACCCCTCGCTCGTGTTGTGGATTGGACTACTTCAGGAGTGTCCCCAGAGATCATGGGAGTTGGTCCAGTGCCTGCTGTAAAAAAGTTACTAGAGAAAACGAATATGTCCCTTCAAGAAATCGGCTTGATCGAACTTAACGAAGCCTTCGCCGCGCAGGCACTCGCTGTTATAAGAGAACTAAACCTTGACGTTAGTAAAGTAAATGTTAACGGAGGTGCCATCGCGCTCGGGCACCCGCTCGGAGCTACAGGCGCTAGAATATTAACGTCATTGATGTATGAAATGAAGAGAAGAAATGAACGTTATGGAATCGCAACGCTGTGCGTAGGTGGAGGTCAGGGCATGGCCATGCTCGTTGAAAACATGAGGTGACCCTTGAAAGACAGTGCACTTTTGCACTGTCTTTCAAATTTCAACGCATGGTTAGCAAGTAGTAATAGGAGGGATTCATATGATGATTAGAAAGTTCCATGATGAAGATATCCAACCCGTCATCGATTTATTTTATGATACTGTCCATACGATTAACTCTCGAGATTATTCGTATGAACAAATAGCTGCTTGGGCTAATCCTCACGAAAGAGAACAAAGAAAGATTGAATGGCTAAAATCGCTTCGTGATCATGATACATACGTCGCTGTCGAGGATGGTATTATTATTGGATTTTCTGATTTAACAGGAGAGGGAGTTTTAGACCTTCTTTATGTTCATAAAGATTATCAGCGTCAAGGTGTCGCTACCGCGCTTGTTAACAAGCTCTTAACAAAAGCGAAACAGCTCGGTTTACAACAAATGACTACTGAAGCAAGCATCACCGCGAAACCATTCTTTGAACGTCAAGGGTTTCAGGAAGTGAAAAAGCAGCAGGTCAAAAAGAATGGAGTCACTATGGTCAACTATAAGATGGTGTTGCAAGTATAAACATATAAATTCCTTCCTCTACATAGGGTGATAAAAAAGGAGGGAAACAATGAGTCAACCGATTGATCACTCACTGAGTTATCCAGATGATATGCTTACAATCATACGAAATGGTCTACCTAAACCAGATCGAACTTTGAATGTTATGATTATCGGTGCAGGAATGTCTGGGCTTGTATCAGCATCCCTTCTAAAAAGTGCGGGGCATAACGTAACGATTCTTGAAGGAAACACGCGTATTGGTGGAAGAATCTATACGATGAGAGAGCCTTTTACTGATGGTAAATACCTTGATGTCGGTGCTATGAGGATTCCTGTTACCCATAAATTAACATATGAATATATCTCACGTTTTAACCTACCAATAAATAAATTTATTAACAGCTCACCGAAAGATATCCTATATGCCAATGGCATTCAGGTAAGTAGGGAAGAGTATGAACGAAACCCAGATATCCTTAACTTCCCAATAAGACCAGAAGAAAAGGGAAAAACAGCTGTCGAATTATTTTTAAGTGCGGTACAACCCTTTTATACGCTATATGAGAAGGGGGATCAAAGCCAAAAAGATTTCTTAAGAAGAAAGTTCGATCGCTATTCCATGGAAAATTTTTTGAGATACAACCCCATCGGACCATCTCTCTCACCAAATGCCGTTCGTATGATCAAGGTGTTATTAGGAATCGAGGGGTTCTCAGAACTATCCTTCGTTGATATTTTAACGGATATCGTTAATACAGTGTTTAATGCGGAGTTAGAATTTAATGAGATAACTGGCGGAAATGACCGCTTGCCAAAGTCCTTTCTTAAAGATCTAGAAGAAAACATTCTCTATAGCGAAAAAGTACACAGGTTGGTACAAAGACCGAGGAATATCGTGGTTCAAAGTAGGAATCAACAAACAGGAGAAATCAACACGTTTAAAAGTAATGTCGTCATTATGACCGTCCCATTTTCTGTGTTTCAATTTATTGAAGTGTACCCTTATCATTCGTTTTCTTTTGAAAAGTGGAAAGCAATTCGAGAGCTTCATTACGTGGCGTCTATGAAGATCGGCATTCAATTTAAAAAGAATTTTTGGGAGGAGGAAGGACTTGGCGGTGCGAACCTGATATCGGATTTTCCAAACCGGTATACATATACACCTAGTCGAACCGTCGATGAGTCAACTAGCGGGGTGTTACTCGCCAGTTATAGCTGGGAAGATAATGCAATGTTATGGAATAGTTTATCGCTAGAACAACAAATCACTCAGTCGCTTGAAGATCTTGCGAAGGTTCATGGAAAGCGGGTATTTGATGATTATTTGAATGGGGCTTCATTTAGTTGGAGTCAAAATGAATTTTCTGGTGGATGCTTCACTCTTTATAAGCCAAACCAGATAACAGAATTTGAAAAGGTTATCACTCAACCTGAAGGTCGAGTGCACTTTGCTGGCGAACATACTTCGTCCTTCCATGGCTGGATCGAAGGGGCAATAGAATCAGGTGTCAGAGCTGCTTTTGAAGTGAACAGTCGAAAAGATATATGAAAAAGCCAGACTTCACCTGGCTTCTATTCTCGATTTTCAGATACGCGCTTCACTCTATCTAAAAATTCGTTAACCACTTTATCACTGGAAAAGAGCACGAACGGTTTGATGTACCATTTCAACGGTTTATTAAAGCCCGTATATCGAAGCTTCGTCGTATCCTCAGAAAGCTTAAATAGCTCATATGTTCCTTGAATATCAAACATTCCACCAAGATTAAAGGCGATCGTTAGCTTTTTCTCTTCTTCTTTACTCATATACTCTAGCGTATGTACATCATATTCCATCACACGTTTTCCTTCACGATACTTCTGCCTGGCTATACTCCCAACGCCCTCATCAGTCACTTTAACTGGTGTATTTTCCACTACATTAGGCATGATTTTCTGCATGTTTTCTAATGAACCATCTAAATACCCCCACACTACCTCTATGGGTGCATGTATTTCGATCGATTGATCCCACGTTTTAGGCATTTAGCATTCCCCCTTTTGATACTTTATTCTACCATTTTCTCGTTATCCCTTCTCTTAATATCGGCAGAAGGATTCAATACATTGTTTAACGAAATAGTTGCAGTGGAAAATGATTAATAACGAAGAATATAGGAGGGATTGTTTGAGTAAACCGATCGAAATATCGAATATACGAATTGAGCAAGACAAAGGGAAGAAGCGACGCGCTTACATCGCAGATTTCCAAGAACCGATCGAATTTGGTGTTCACGGAGGCGTCAAAGATTTTTACGGTGTTTCTGTTGAAGAAGAACACCCATCCACACTAGACCATATCGTTGCTGCAGCTGGTGGCTGACTAACCGGTACCCTATCAGGTGCGCTGGAAGCGCGCCAAATACCAACTTATCCTAATAAACTGTCTGGACAATTTGAAGGGCTTATCGAAGCACCAGACGGCGTCTTAAAGATTACAAAAATCAAGTGTACGTATAACCTTGTGATTCCAGAAGGGAAGAGAGATGCTGCCGAGCGAGCGTTAGCAGTGTTTGAACGAGGTTGTCCTGTCGCCCAAACCCTAAAAGGGTGTGTGGAGTTTGAACACAAGTGGGAGATAACAGAGGAATAACGCATCCAAACCGATGAGAGAAAACTCATCGGTTTTCTATATGCCTTTAGGAAATCTGTTAAAATGAACAGTAAGATGAAAGGGAAGAGGTGTAAAATATGGCTTATGAACAAATCAGACGTCGAAAAATATATGAAGAAATTGCCGATCAACTATTAGATAGAATTAAAAGCGGAGAGCTGTCTCCAGGGGAAAAGCTAGATTCTGTCCATTTGTTAGCAGAACAATTTAATGTAGGGAGATCAGCTGTTAGAGAGGCATTAAGCGCACTTCGAGCGATGGGGCTGATCGAAATGAAGCAAGGAGAAGGTACATACGTAAAACAATTTGACCCTTCAAGTATCAGCCAATCCCTGTCGGTCAATGGGATGTTAATGAAGAAAGAAGATATCGTTGAGTTATTAGAAGTTAGAAAAGTGATTGAGACTGGATGTGCAGCAAGTGCTGCTGCAAAACGGACTGATCAGGATTTAATGAATATGCAAGAAGCACTAAACGAAATGGAAAAAGCAGCGTTAAATCATGAACTTGGTGAGCAGGCTGACTTGAAATTTCACATGGCAATCACTTCAGCATCTCACAATAACATCCTTTTAGAGCTAATGAATCATGTCTCTCAGTTAATGTATGATTCGATTCGAGAAACGAGGAAAATATCCTTTTATTCTGAGACCACCATGTTAGAAAAACTGTTTGATGAGCATCGCCGCATTTTCTTGGCGATCAAAAGCCAAAATGCTTCGGAAGCTCAACATGCGATGCTTGATCACTTGAACACCGTAGAAAGTGTTCTCCTTAAATATGCCTAAGACGTAATACCTTTTTCAGAAAATTTTAAAAATAAGGTTGAGTTATGCAAAACATCTCCTTATAATGGGTACTAGAAACCAGGTCATCAGATGACCTGATAACAATTCAGATCCGCTCTATTAAAGCGGATCTGAACGGTTGCTCGCTTAGCACCTAGCAAGTTTAATAAATTCTCTTACTGCGAAGGATAAGTACTTATCTTTCTTCCAAATCAGTCCGAGTTCAAGGTTTACTTCAGAGTCAACAATACGAAGGGCGGTGATAGAAGGATTTTGGATGCTGAGGGCAATCTTATCGGGTAGCAAAGCGATGCCAAGCTTTGCTTCAACCATCTCGATCATGAAATCTTTTTGGGAGCTTTGGCAAACGATGTTAGGATAACAACCTCGCTTCTCAAAAGCTTCAATGATTCGATCATAGAGCGTGAAATCATCCCGATACATGATAAATGGTTCCTTATCTAAATCCGCAATCGTTAGATTATCCATTCCAGTAAACCGATGATCACTAGGAACGATTAACATTAACGGATCTTTTATCACAGGAAGAGTCTCGAATTTTTCTTTCTGGAGAGGTAGATTGCAAACCATCCCTACATCTAATGAACCATCTTCGACACCTTGTTTGATTCGTTTCGAACCAACCTCTGTTAATAGAATCGTGACGCTCGGATAGGCTTCCTTAAATCGACTAATCAGACTAGAGAAGAAAGCGGCTCCGATTATTGGAGGAATTCCAATCTTTATCTGACCTTTCTTAATAGCAGTGAGATCCGATAATTCTGCTGTCATTGAATCAAAGGCAAGAAGGACTTTTTTCGCATTAACGAGTACCGCTTCACCTGCATCGGTTAACTCTAACTGCTTCGATCTATAAAAAAGAGGCACACCAAGCTCATCTTCTATCTGCTTGATTGATTTACTTATAGAAGGCTGTGATACGTGTAGAGAAGCCGCTGCTTTTGTAAAGCTTAGCTGTTTTGCAACTTCTGTAAAGTGTTCAAGGTGACGAATTTCCATCGAATCACTCCTGTGATATGAAAGTATAAAGATGGCGTTATAACCAGGTAGAATAGTCCATATTCCAAATATATATTATATCATCGTTCGTTTCTATTATAAGATATTACATAACGATAAGACAGTTCTATTGAACTGCTAAACCATTGGAGGAGAAAAGCGTATGAAAGATTATGTTCAAGAAGAATATCTACAGGTTGCAAATGAACTCTATGAATTTATTAATTCAGACGTACTTCCTGAAAGCGGTGTTTCAAAAGAACAATTCTGGACCGGCTTAGGAGAAATCATTCAAGATCTTGCTCCAAAAAACAAGGAGCTTCTAAAAAAGCGTGACGAGATTCAAGAACGTTTAGATAACTGGCATCAAACGAACAAAACCTATGATCTTGAAACGTACAAAGCTTATTTACAAGAACTAAACTATCTAGAAAAGGAAGTCAACGATTTTCAAATCACAACCAAAAATGTTGACAATGAAATCGCAAAGCAAGCTGGACCACAGCTAGTCGTACCCGTTAATAACGGAAGGTACGCGATCAATGCAGCCAATGCTCGTTGGGGAAGCCTATATGATGCATTGTATGGAACTGATGTGATTAGTGAAGAAGATGGTGCTGAACGAAAAGGAGCATACAATCCTCGCCGAGGTGAAAAAGTGATTGACTATGCGAAGGATGTTCTTGATAGAACTGTTCCATTAGAAGGCAGTAGTCACCGTGACGTGACGAGCTATTATGTAGCGAACGGCCAATTGAAGGCTCGTTTGAATGAGAATAATGAAAGCGTTTTATCGAATTCAGATCAATTCGCAGGTTATCAGGGGGATGAACCGAACCCTACTACCATTCTACTTCAGAACAACGGCATTCACCTTGAGATCCAAATTGATCGCGA
The DNA here is from genome assembly GCF_947387515.1 of Alkalihalobacillus sp. CinArs1. GTDB lineage: Bacteria > Bacillota > Bacilli > Bacillales > Guptibacillaceae > Guptibacillus. The sequence continues at coordinate 138,664 of NZ_CANDOB010000003.1, forward strand.
GCATCCGATTGGCTCTAGCGATCAAGCTGGTGTGAAAGACGTATTTGTAGAATCCGCTCTAACAACAATCATGGACTTTGAAGACTCTGTCGCAGCTGTAGATGCAGAAGACAAGGTTGTTGTATACAAGAACTATCTTGGATTAATTAAAGGCGATATCGTTGCTTCCTTTAAGAAAGGAACGAAAGAAGTTTCGAGAACGTTGAATGCTGACAGAGATTATGTAAGTCCAGATGGAAAACAGTTCTCCTTACCAGGCCGCTCCCTCATGTTTGCACGAAATGTAGGTCACCTTATGACGACCAGTGCAGTACTTGATAAAGATGGGAATGAAATCCCTGAAGGTATATTAGATACGGTTATTACCGGTCTGATCGCAAAACATGATGTGTTACGTAATGGCAAATACCAAAATTCTAAAAAAGGCTCGATCTATATTGTAAAACCAAAAATGCACGGTTCAAAAGAAGTAGCTTTTGCTAATGAACTGTTTAACAGAACGGAAGATGTTCTAGGATTAGAACGCAATACGATGAAAATTGGAGTGATGGATGAAGAGCGTAGAACGACATTAAACCTTCGCAACTGTATAAAAGAGGTTAGTGAGCGTATCGTCTTTATCAATACAGGGTTCCTAGATCGAACTGGGGATGAAATCCACACATCGATGGAAGCAGGTCCAGTGATCCGCAAACAAGATATGAAGAATTCTGTATGGCTACAAAGCTACGAAAAGTCTAACGTTCAGCAAGGACTAAAAACAGGATTCACGGGTGTAGCGCAGATTGGTAAAGGAATGTGGGCAATGCCTGATATGATGGCAGATATGCTAGCGCAAAAAGGAGGTCAACTGAAGGCTGGGGCAAATACAGCCTGGGTTCCATCTCCTACTGCAGCAACCCTGCATGCTCTTCATTATCATGAAGTAAACGTACCAACTGTCCAAACGGAACTAGCAAAAAGCACTTCGAATTATCAAGATGATATTCTTCAAATTCCTGTTACAGAAGCAAATTGGACTGAAAAAGAAATCCAAGAAGAGCTTGATAACAATTCACAAGGTATTTTAGGTTACGTTGTACGCTGGGTAGAGCATGGCGTTGGTTGCTCAAAAGTACCAGACATTCACAATATCGACTTGATGGAAGATCGTGCAACACTACGAATTTCTAGCCAGCACATGGCCAACTGGTTACACCAGGGTGTATGTACGGAAGAACAGGTTATGGAAACGATGAAACGAATGGCTAAAGTAGTGGACCAACAAAATGCAGACGATCCAGAATATCGACCGATGGCTAGCGATTACGAGAACTCTATTGCATTCCAAGCTGCATGTGACCTTGTATTTAAGGGAATCGATCAGCCTAACGGGTATACCGAACCAATCTTGCACAAAAGAAGACAAGAAGCGAAAGCAAAGATTCGTGTAAATAACTAAAAAGTCTGTGCAAAAGCGGCTAACGTAGCTGCTTTTGCAACTTTTTTACCCATAGATTTCAGAATACTCTTTCAATGATACGATAGGAGGAATTAAGTTTGGACAAGCCTTTGCTTGATCGAAAGCTGCTTTCGATCGAGGAGTCTGCCGTTACTTTCAATAACTGGAGCAAGAACGTTCGATCTCCATCAACGGAAGTAGAAGTGGTTGAAATCATTCGTTCTGCTTATGAAAAGGGTCAACACGTTAGCCTCGTTAGCGGTGGAACAAAACTTGGATATGGAGGAGTGAAGTCAGAGTATGATCTTACTCTTTCCCTTAAAGACTTGAAAGGAATTGTCGAACATACGGTGGGTGACATGACCGTCACAGTAAAACCCGGAACGACGATGAAGGAGCTTCAAGATTATTTACAAAACCATAACCAAATGGTCGCTCTTGATCCTTCATGGCCTGAACAAGCAACGATCGGAGGAATTGTTGCCTCGAATGACAGTGGTCCTAAGCGTTTGAAGTATGGATCAGCACGAGATCACGTTATAGGGATGAGGGTCGTTTATCCAGATGGTAAAGTGATTCGAACCGGAGGAAAAGTTGTAAAAAACGTGGCAGGATACGATATGAATAAGCTGCTCGTTGGTTCAATGGGCACTCTTGGCATCATTACTGAAATCACGCTTAAGCTTAGACCGGTTCCAAAGAGTGAAAACCTTATCCGTTTATCCGTTCGAGAGGAAGCATTGGATGAATTAAAGGGCTATACAAAGCAGATACAAGATTCGATGTTAGAACCAGTATCACTTGAACTTGTTACTCCCTCTTTATCTCAGAGATTATTTCATGATGAAGGGTATTCTCTATTAATTGCTTTTGAAGATGTAGAGAAATCTGTGGATTTTCAAACAAATTGGGTTGAACAACATAAGCCTGCGGGCGTCAACTACACGACCATTTCAAATGTTAAGGAGTTCTGGAATGCCTTTTCAGAAATTCATCCGAACTCCCTCACTGACAGTAAAGCAACGCAAGCTTTATTAAAGGTAGGTACAAAAAACTTGGACGTATTCTCAATTCTCTCTGAGTGTGCTCGTATTCACCATGAAGGAAAGGTGACCATTGAAGCTCATGGAGGAGCAGGTCACGGACTAAGTACAGTTTTCCTAGAAGGTGATGACGCAGCTATTGTCAACACGATTAATCACCTTCAACACTATGCACACACTCTTAAAGGATATGGAGTAGTTAAGCATCTACCGTTCTCATTAAGACAAAGCGTGAATGTATGGGGAGACGAACCTAGTTACTTTAAGATATTTGAAGGAATTAAACATAAGCATGATCCGAAGAACACATTGAACGAAAAGCGGTACATAGGAGGGATATAGAGTGACTGCAACCGAAAAGGAATTGTCGAATGAATCTCCGCCATGTGCCACGAATAAGTTAAGCAACTACCTATGGGAAGATCACCCTGATGAAAACAAATGGGCAGATTGTGTCCATTGTGGCATGTGTCTCGAATCATGTCCCACTTATCTAGAAACAGGACAGGAACAGCATTCCCCACGTGGTCGAGTTCATCTCATCAAGTCTGTAGCAGAAGGAAAGCTTGAAGTGAATGAGCAATTTATGGACCCTGTCTTTCAATGCTTAGACTGCCGTGCCTGCACAACTGCTTGCCCAGCAGATGTAGATGTAGGCGGATTGATTGAAGAAGCTCGTGGACAAGTGAGACAAGCGATGCCACTAACCGGAATGAAAGGGGCTATTAGTAGCTTTTTCTTAAAAGGCTTGTTTCCACATCCGAACAGATTGCAAGCAGCCGGCGGTTTATTAAAGTTTTACCAAAAAAGCGGCCTTCAAAAAGCAGTCCGTTCTACTGGAGCCCTTCGCGTAATGCCAAAGCACTTAGCAGAAATGGAAGCGATTATGCCGGAGATCACAACTTCCGTTCGTAAAAAATATAAAGACGTAGAGGTTATCCCTGCGAAAGGGACACCAAAGGCACAGGTTGCGATGCTAAAAGGCTGCATCATGGATGTTATGTTTGGTGACATCAATCAGTCTACAATCAACGTTCTGACTCACAATGGAAACGATGTTGAACTACCTAAAAACCAGACGTGCTGCGGCGCTCTTCACGTGCATGCAGGTGATCGAGAAACAGGTAAAAAGCTTGCGAAGCAAAACATCGAAGCTTTTGAAAAATCCAATAAGGTCGTAGTTAACGCAGCAGGTTGCGGCTGTGCACTTAAAGAGTACCCAGAACTACTGAGAAACGAACCTGAATGGAAAGAAAGAGCCGAGGCGTTTTCTGAGAAAGTAGAAGATATTTCTAAGTATCTCTATGATACAGGTTATGAAAAGCCAACAAGCTCTATTAACAAGCGAATTACGTATCATGATGCTTGTCACTTGGCCCACGGGCAAGGTGTTCGACATGAACCAAGGCAACTACTGAAGGATATACCAGGCGTTACCTTTATTGAACAGCCAAATGCAGATACGTGCTGCGGAAGTGCTGGGATTTATAACATCACAAACCCTGAAATGGCCACTGCCGTCCTTGAACGAAAGATGGAAAACGTGCCGGACGATGTAGATATGATTTCTATGGGAAATCCAGGCTGTATGCTTCAAATGGCAATGGGTGTACAGAAATATGGTCGTAGTGGTGAAATCGTGCACACTGTTCAACTTCTTGACTGGGCATATCAAGAAGATCAAAAAAAGCAGCCACAAACAACGGATGCAAGAAAGGAGTGAAACAGCTTGTTGTTTAAGAAGAAGAAAAAAGACATCGAGGATGAGCACCTGAAGAACCTTGCTAAAATCGTCGGGCAAAAATCAATTCTGCACCATAAAGAAGACTTGCTATCATACGATTGCGACGGCTTTACGATTCATAAATCACTACCGAAAGCAGTCATTTTTCCAAAAAATACAGAAGAAGTAGTTGCAGCAGTTACATACTGTTCAACCCATAACATTCCGTTTTTAGCACGTGGAGCCGGTACAGGACTGAGCGGTGGTGCCATTCCCTTACATGAAGAGGTCGTTATTAGCTTAGTAAAAATGAAGAACTTACTAAGTGTCGATTACGAGAACAGACAAGCTGTCGTTCAACCTGGATACGTAAATTTGAAACTAACAAACTCCATCTCAGCAAAAGGATATTATTATGCACCCGATCCTTCGAGTCAATACGTATGCACGATCGGTGGTAATGTAGCTGAAAATGCTGGTGGCGCACACTGCCTTAAATACGGCGTGACAACGAATCACATTCTGGGACTAGAACTCGTTCTCCCAAATGGTGAAATTGTAGAGATTAGCGAAAACGGTGTTCCTGATATGCCAGGTTATGATCTACTTGGAATCTTAACAGGGTCAGAAGGTACGTTAGGAATCGTTACGAAAATCACAGTTCGCATTTTGAAAAATCCAGAAGGTAAGAAAACAGTGCTAGCCTATTTCGATCGTGTGGAAGACGGAAGCCATGCTGTATCGGATATTATTTCGGCTGGGATTGTGCCTGCCGCACTTGAAATGATGGACCATACAGCGATTGAAGGCGTAGAAGCCGGGGCATTTCCAGTGGGACACCCAAAAGGTATCGAAGCTCTGCTATTAATTGAAGTTGACGGTATTATAGAAGGAATCGATGAACAAATCGACCAGATCTTATCTGTTTGTCGCAACCACAATGTACGCGATGTGAAAGTAGCGAGAGACGAAGAAGAACGTGGGCGTTGGTGGGCGAATCGGAAAACTGGATTTGGTGCGATGGGAGCGATTTCTCCTGACTACTTAGTGCAGGATGGCGTGATTCCTCGAAGTACGTTACCGAAAGTCCTGAACAACATTAAGGAAATCAGCAATGAATATAACCTTAGAATTGCAAACATCTTTCATGCTGGAGATGGTAACCTTCACCCATTAATTCTATTTGATTCTAGAATTGAGGGCGAAACCGAGAAAGCACTAAAAGCAGGGACCGCGTGCTTAAAAGCATGTGCTGATGTTGGAGGATCTATTACAGGTGAACATGGTGTTGGAATAGAAAAAAAGGAAGAAATGCGATTTATTTTTACAGATGATGAACTCGAAGCCCAAATAGCGATTCGTGAAGTATTTAATCCAAATGATTTATTAAATAAAGGGAAGTTGTTCCCAACACCGAGTCGCTGTATGGATATCAAGAAAGTAATCAAAGAAACTGCCGCAGCACAATAATTTGATGAAGGAGTGTTACGTTGAAATTTGCTAGATTTTCGTATCAAAATAAAACGTCGTTTGGAGTTGTAGAAAGAAATACCCTTAAAGTGATTGATGGTAACCCATTTTCTGATTGGAATTATTCGGGCGAACAAGTTCCACTAGATCATGCTGAACTGCTTTCTCCAGTTACCCCTCAAAAGGTCATCGGAATAGGAGCGAACTATGTAGAAAAGAAAGAAGCTCTTCCTGAAGAACTTCCTGAAATACCAGTCTTTTTCTTAAAGCCTACTTCTTCAATCATTGGACCTGAAGCACCAGTCTCCATACCAGAAGGGCTAGATGAAGTTAAGTTCGAATCAGAGCTTGCTGTCGTTATTGGAAAAGAAGCGAAAAATATAGAAAAAGAAGATGTTCTTGACCACATTTTTGGATATACAATCGGTAATGATGTTACTGCACCACAATTCTTCCATTCAGACGGCCATTGGACGCTTGGTAAAGCTTTTGACACCTTTACACCACTTGGTCCAGTGATTGAAACCGACCTTGATCCGTCAAAAGTGTTTGTTAAAGCTGAAGTAAATGGAGAGCAGAAACAAAACAGTCCAACTGAATGCATGATCGTACCATTAAAAGAAATGATATCGTATCTTTCTAAAGTCATGACCTTACATACGGGTGATGTCATTTTAACAGGTAGCCCACTAGGTGCACATTTTGTAAAACACGGAGATGTCGTCAAGTGTACGATCGATGAAATTGGAGACTTAACCAATAGCATCGCAAGCTCTAAGGTCGAAATTCCCCAGTAAAGCCCCAGCAAGTTAGTGAAGCGATAACATCTGAGAATAATCATTCTAACATTGGATTACCATTCATTTAGAAATGGAGGAAAAAGAATGAGTACAGGCTTACTAGCCATTCTCTCGCTACTACCTATTGCGGCGGTGGGAATCTTTCTTGTTGGTCTGCGGTGGCCTGCAAGTAAAGCGATGCCAGTCTCTTACATTGTCGCGGTTGTTCTTGCGTTATTTGTTTGGAAGGTACCAGGGGCTACTGTTGCGGCTGCATCAGTCAATGGATTAGTTGTTGCTGCTACACTTCTCTATATTATTTTTGGAGCAATACTTCTATTAAACACACTACAAGAAAGTGGTGGAATCAAAACAATCCGTGAAGGGTTTATCGGCATTTCACCAGATAGACGTGTCCAGGTCATTATTATTGCTTGGCTTTTCGGTTCCTTCATCGAAGGATCAGCAGGGTTCGGTACACCTGCTGCAGTTGCGGTTCCACTCTTAGTTGGACTTGGTTTTCCTGCAATGGCTGCTGTTGTTGCAGGCATGATTATTCAGAGTACACCCGTATCGTTTGGAGCAGTCGGTACTCCAATCCTGGTTGGTGTCCAAACAGGATTAGCAGCTGATGCGAGCATTGCCGATAACTTTCTTGCTTTAGTAACGATGGTCGGTGGACGTGTCGCGATCTTGCATGCAATTATAGGGACGCTCGTCCCGCTCTTCGTAGTTGCTCTAATGACACGATTTTTTGGGAAAAACAAATCGTTTAGCGAAGGAATAAAGATTTGGAAGTTTGCGCTCTTTGCAGCGTTTGCTATGACTATTCCTTATGTAATCGTAGCGAACCTTCTAGGTCCAGAGTTCCCATCTATGATTGGAGGGCTCGTTGGACTAGCAATCGTTGTCACAGCAGCTAAAAAAGGCTTTTTAATGCCTAGTAAAGAGGAATGCTGGGATTTCGATAAGAAAGAAAACTGGGATCCGAGCTGGACAGGTAGTATCGAAATCAAAGATATCGCTCATAAAAGCGGCAGCATGTCGATGGTAAGGGCATGGACCCCGTATATTCTTGTAGGGTTACTCTTAGTTCTCACAAGATTGAAAACGCTTCCGTTTCTCGAATGGGTAAAATCATGGAATGTTAGTTTCTCCAATCTATTTGGGACGGAAATTTCGTCAAGTTTTCAACCGCTTTATTTGCCTGGAACGATCTTTATCGTGGTATCTCTGATTACATTCTTCATCCATCAAATGAACTTGAATTCTTATAAACGTGCATGGGCACATTCTGGTAAAACTATGATTGCTGCATCGACGGCTCTTGTTTTTACTGTTCCAATGGTCCAGGTATTTTTGAATTCAGGAGGAGGCGCATCTGGTTTTGAAAAAATGCCGATCGTCCTTGCGGATGGCGTCGCATCCTTAACAGGTGACTTCTGGCCGCTTTTCTCCTCCTTCATAGGAGGGCTCGGAGCATTTATCGCTGGAAGTAATACAGTTAGTAATATGATGTTTTCACTATTTCAATACGATGTAGGTTCGAAAATCGGAGTAGATCCTTCTTGGATCGTATCTCTGCAAGCTGTTGGTGGTGCTGCAGGTAATATGATCTGTGTTCATAACGTTGTTGCAGCTTCTGCAGTAGTAGGGCTAGTTGGAAAAGAAGGGGATGTCATTCGTAAAACACTCATCCCATTCATTTACTATGCGACACTTGCAGGCGCACTTGGCTATTCAATCGTTTGGACGGCAGAGAAAGGGATCTTTAACCTCGGTACGATTATTGTAACCGTCATTGCAGCAGGAGCAGTTTACATTATTGCTTCAAATCGATCTCGCACGTCAACACTAGAAATCAACTCACCTCCATATAAGTCTGCAAAATAAGGGAAAGCACCTGTTTCGACAGGTGCTTTTATTATTATTTTCGCAAAATTCGTTTAAACGAACGAACGTTCGTCAATACTTGTGCTATAAACACGAGGAGGGGAATGACATGAACGAACGATTCAGGATTATGTTTTCATATCGAATGAGAAGTGTCGGCTTCTTATGCCTGCATTGTTTCGATACGATTGAAAAACAAATCGTCACGGTACCGATCTATAGTAGTTATGATGGAATCGACCCAGGACATGAGTCATTTACGAAACTACCAGAAGATCTTCAAGCCACATTAATTTCTGAAAAAGACAAAATAAATAGCGGCTATTACGCGATACGCACTTGGGATGTTGAAAACTTAGGATGAATCGAGACAGCTGGTTAGCAGCTGTTTTTTTAATAGTGTAAACTATACTCAGATATCATGAAATTTTTAACGAAGGGGAGGACGAACATGATGTTAAACAAAGTTGATTATTACTTGTATAAGGTTGATGTGACACAACCAACAGGTGCAGAAGTTTCCTACTTTTGGGAGATTAGCGTAGCGGAATTTGATGATAAAATTTATGCTTATGCAAAAGCGGATGAATTCGGCAGAAAAATTCGATGGCATGAAGTTGATGAAACCGACAAAGAAAGTGCTCTAGCAGCGATAAAAGAAAGATGCAAATCACAAAGTAAATAAGTTATCAGGACGAAAGACTCTTTATTGAGGTATGGAAACTCGTCTTAACCCATTGCTTGTTGGGCATACTTCTAGTAGTATAGGAATGAATGGCTAAGAATTGAAAAGAGGGTTACAAATGAAACAATCTATATACGGACTGACTTTTGATCAGTTAACTGATTGGCTGATGGAACATGGTCATAAGAAATTCCGTGCATCACAAGTGTGGGATTGGTTATATAAAAAGCGCGTAAAAGACTTTTCTGAAATGAACAACGTAAATAAAGAGTGTATCCAACTACTGAAAGAAAACTTTGTTATCCAAACGTTAGAGCAAGAAATAAAACAAGAATCCTCGGATGGGACGATTAAATTCTTGTTTAAATTGCAGGACGGTAACGTTATTGAAACGGTCCTTATGCGTTTCCATTATGGACTATCCGTTTGTGTAACAACTCAAGTAGGATGTAACATCGGTTGCTCATTCTGCGCAAGTGGACTTCTAAAGAAAAGTCGTGATCTAACAAGTGGCGAAATCGTTGAGCAAATCATGAACGTACAGCATGCACTAGATGATAAAGGACAAGACGAACGTGTTAGTCATATCGTTATAATGGGTATCGGAGAGCCTTTCGATAACTATCAAAACATGATGGACTTCCTTCACGTCGTTAACTCTCAAAAAGGACTTTCAATCGGTGCTAGACACATTACGGTTTCAACAAGTGGACTTGCTGATCAGATTTATGATTTCGCAAATGAGGACTTGCAAGTTAACCTTGCGATCTCTCTTCATGCTCCAAACGATGAGTTGCGTACAAGAATCATGAAGATCAATAAAGCTTATCCACTAAGTAAACTAATGCCAGCGATCGATTATTACCTTGAGAAAACCAACCGACGCATAACGTTTGAGTATATTATGCTACGAGATGTGAATGACCATAAGGAAGAAGCCGTGCAGCTCGCTCAGCTGTTGAAAGATAAGCGGAAACTTTCCTATGTGAACTTGATCCCTTATAATCCAGTCGATGATCATTCTTATCAGCGCAGTGAAAAAGAATCCATCCTTGGTTTCTACGATACACTTAAGAAGCATGGCATCAACTGTGTAATCCGTCATGAGAACGGAACAGACATCGATGCTGCATGTGGTCAGCTAAGAAGTAAACAAGTGAAAAAGTTAGAAAAAACCGGGAAGTAAGTATAAGCACACCTTTTGATAGGTGTGCTTTTTTGTGGTGTGAACTGTTTTTTTCACAGTTCTCCTTAGGATGAATAACCTGTATAAAACGAATGATGAGGGGACGCTAGTGAAAGGGTTAATCATGACAGGAGTGCTCATCGTAGCACTTGTTTTTACAGGAATGATCAAACAGCATCACATCAACACGCCACCATATGTCAGTGACCATGATGATATTGGAGTAATGTCAGGCTATCATCATATTCATGTCGTTATGGATGATGGTCAATTTAACAGGTTAGATGTATACAACAAAGAGAAAGAACGAACAGCAAGCTATTCTTCAGAAGACATAGATGATCTTTTCCCAGCTGGCGAGTTCATTGAAATTGTTGAGGAAAAAGAAAGAGTATATGCGCGATATATAACAAGTGATAGAGATGCTATGAAAAAATTAGTTGTCGGCGCAAGAGGCAAGCTTCAATTCGCTCACGAACGAAACTAGCGTTTGATGAGAGCTCGCGCAGCGACAATCAATAAAGGTAGAAAACCAAGAGAAAAAGCAAGAATCGTTTCCATGATCAAACCGCTTTCTCCAAGTTCAATTTCGTTGTTGAAGCTTGTAGTGGAAAAGAGATACACGAGCAGCCCCAACGGAAAGACGAATGCCCGTTTATTCGATAAGTCGAATAGCTGTGTTACGATCTCAACGATGATAAATAGCATTAAGGTTATTTTCATATAAGACCCAATGATGAGTGCGATTCCGAAAACCGATTCCACACGTTGAATGATTTCTCCTATTTCAATAATTCTTGCAAGCTGGAAGATCGGAAATTTTTCATAGGTAACCATTGGACCAAAAACCATAATCGATGCAATGATGGTTACAGCTAGTATGATGCCATTAAGGAGAAGACCTCCGTACATCCAGCGCTTAAAAGGCTTATCATCCCTCTTAAGATAAGGAAGGATCATGGCAAAATACATGATGTCTATGTAAGGAAATCCGATACCTACATATGCCGCGTGAAAAACAGGTTTCCACCCTATTGAGAGGACCGGATTAAGAAATTCTGGGTGATACTGAGTAACATTAAGTACTAAAATAGAAAAGATGATGAAAAAAAGAAAGTAGAGAATGCCATGGAACATCCGAGCCATGACTTCGATCCCTTGTCGAACGGTTAAGGAAGCTACCATAATGATTAAGAAATGAAAGATGTATAAAGGAGTTTCCTTCATCATTGAAGTGGTTAAAAATTGTCCCATTCCATACGTGATGTTAGCTGTAAAAAGAATAACAATCAATGCAAGAGAAATACCAAACAAGTAAGCGACCGGTTTCCACATTAAGACTTTCGTATATTGAATATACGATAAGGTTGGGTACTTTTCGTACATGTAAAGGACAACAACCATCACGAGGGCTCCAAATCCATTGGCGAGAAGAATTGATATCCATGCTCCGTTTTCTGCAATCCCAATGAAAGGGCCCTGAATGTTGATGATGGTAGACCCTGTGATAAAAGCCTGAAACAATAGTACCATTTGTAGTTTATCGATCGTTTCTACTTGTTTCATTCATGCACGCCCTTTCTAGGAAGTGAAATAGGAGAAAATCATACGAGCAGGACGTTCAAATGGAATGTCTAACAGATCGTCTAAATTAAACATGGCTTTTCCACTAATAAAAATGAAGCTTAAGTAGCCTGAAATACCAACTAGACCCATATAGAAGAGAAAATCTTTTCGACTTTTTTTATCTCGATCAAGAAACCATGTATAAGCTAGCAGTAGATAGACAATGATGGTCACGATTATTCTTTCGTTCATACGACACGTCCTTACTCAAAGAATGCTCTCCCAACGTCTGACCCTGAATTACCGATATCCATTTCGACATTTACATTAAATGTAGCCTCGCTATAAATCTCTGGCCACTCAGCTTTTATCGCTTTCCACCTCTTTGGATGAGTACGATAAATTTCATTTCCTATCCCAACTAAATCAACCTTTTCTTTTTGCAATTTGGTAAGGGTTGATTCAACAGCTTTTTTTACAACACCCGCTACCTTTTTGTTATATTTGTTGATTTTTTCAGTTGTATCGATATTTGTACACTTCAACTCACCAATATCACCAAACATGTCCATGTCGACAGTGACATCTACGGAATTATCTTTTTTTAATGTCGGTTTGATCGCCGTTTCTACATGACTAATTTCAATAGACTCGTTTAAATTTGTTTTTGAACCCTCGCAAGGAACTTCGATAATACCTGACTCTGTTTCATTCATTAACTTAAGTAAAGACTCTGTTTTGCTCGCAGATAGATTTCCTTTTAACTTGCCATCTTGAAGATAAGAAATGCCTGATACGATGGGTTCACCAGTTGATGCAAATTTATAATAAGGAAGCTTTGCGATCCCTGTTTCACTCTTAAGCTCTCTACCAAAGACTAGCAAGTTCATATCGACTGTTTTGCCGTTATACATATAAGACGAGTATTCAAGTTCCTTTAATTGCTGACTGATCGTATTCTCAATAAAAGGTTTATCCTCTAAATAATCTTTCGCTTTTCCTTCCATTATCGCAATACTGATCAGTAATCGCGGTTCGTGATCGCGGTAGAAAAACTCTAATATTTCACCAACATTCCGCTCTTTTGCTAATTCTTCACTAATCAATATGATTCTTGTATGACTCCACTGCGCCTTACGACCAAGGTGAGTCGCAATATCTCGAATCGCTTCGAACACGCTATCTCCAGTCGTCTCAATATTTAAAAAAGCTTTATCTCCACCGCCAGCTGCACTACCAATCTTAGGGGACGGCTTAATGAACTGTGTTGTAAGGTCGATTTTATTTTCTTCATCTTCAGCCAAATCAATCGCTACTGCTTGAACAAATCCAAATTCCGGTAACTCCTCATGGTCCCAACACCCTGTTAATAGAAGGGAGGTTGTTACAAAACAAACGAGCACGATTACTTTCTTTCTTATCATCTCAGCCTCCTCCTTTATCGTTTGCTTCAGGGAGGACTTGACTTTGCCTATGTCTTCTTAATTGTTTAGAAAGAGGAGAACGGAAAATGAAGTCATAGAGTATCCCATTTCGTATCGGTCCTAGTGGTGCAAAGTACGGCTGACCTAGCGAGCGTAAACTGATCAGATGAAGGTAAATGAGTAGAAAACCAACCATTAGACCAAACCCTCCAAGGATTGCTGCTCCTATCATAAGAGGAACTCTTAAGATACGGGAAGAAGTTCCAAATTCATATTGAGGAATCGAGAATGAAGCGATCCCTGTTAAAGCGACAACTACAACCATCATAGGAGATGCAATACCCGCATTGATAGAGGCATCACCAATAACGAGCGCTCCTACAATACTTACTGCAGAACCGATTGGACGTGGAAGCCGCAAACTAGCTTCTTGTAAAAGTTCAAAGAAGAACAGCATGATAAGTGCTTCAACTAGAGCGGGAAAGGGCATGCCTTCTCGCGTATCTAGTATCGCAAGTAGTAACACAGATGGAATTAATTCAGTATGAAAAGTGGAGAGGGCGATATAGATACTCGGTAAACACAAGCTTATGATATACCCTGTAATCCTAAGCATTCTGATTAAGGAAGAAAACAATGTTCGCTGATAATAATCGGAAGGAGATTGAAAAAACTCTACGAATAATCCTGGACAAATGAGTATTGTCGGAGTTCCATCGACCAGCGCAATGATTTTACCTCCCAAAAGAGCAGAGACTGCAACGTCTGGCCGCTCCGTTGTTTTAAACTGTGGAAATGGAGAATACGTGGAATCCTCTAATAACTCAGCAAAATAAGACGTCTCCAGTATTTCTTCGTCTTTAAGTTCGTCGAAACGTTTTTCGAACTCTTTTAACGTATCTTCAGGTACCGTTCCATCCAGGAAGGCATATGCAACCTTTGACCTCGTTTTTTCACCTTTTTTCTGGATTTTTATTTTTAACTTATCTGATTTTAATCGAGAACGAATCAATCCTAAGTTCTTCGTTAAGTTTTCGATCGTGCCTTCTCGTGGGCCGATTACCGACACTTCGTTCTGTGGCTCACCAACAGAGCGTTTTTCCACTGCAAATGCTTCATATGCTAATGCCTTGTTCCAACCTTCGAAGAGCACAACGATATACCCGTCCAATACCTTCTCACTTACTTGTTGAACCTTATCGATCACCTTAACTGCTCGAGATGAAACACCTTGTTCAATAAAAAACTCCTTTACATCCTTTAACTCAACCTCCGTGGCATTACCAACTTCATGTGGAATAAGATCTTGCATGACTTCTTTCAGAAGATTCGCTTTTTCATTTTGAACGATGGTTTCACAAAGTAGCACCAGCGCTTTTTCATTGAAATAACTACTATACTGGTACGTGTTATAGGTAATATCTTCACAATCCTTAAAAATTTCTTTGATGGACGTCTCATTTTCATCTAGATTTCTTGATAATGGGGACTCGGATGAAGACTGATTTTGTTGTTCACCCTTCGAACGTCTTTGCCGTCTCACTTTCATCGTAAAAACTCCTCTACGACTCTTTGTAAGATAGTTTCTCAAAAAAACTTACTAATATTCATACTATGAACGATGACAACGGAAAGGCGATGTGAATAGAGGAATGGTGGGATGTACATAGTAAAAAGGCGCAAGATTTGTGAGGTGACGAGAATGAGAAGAAAAAGGAGAAAAATTAAAGAACCAACGAAACAACTTTCTTTATCAAAAGAGGAAGTGATTTCGTCATACCTTGCTGAAAACAAGGAGTTTCTGATTCATTCACCGAGCCTGCCAGGACTATCGATTAGGGAAATTACGATTTTTGATGGACGGAGTGCACTTTTAACGTACATTGATCATCTATCCGACACAGCTTACATAAGCCAAAATGTGCTCAGTCCATTGTTTGGTGATCATTCACCTCAAAAATCTGTAAAAGATGTAATTCCCGTCCCAAACTTGAAAACAGTGAATAATTGGACTAATATCATAACGAATCTACTGCACGGCTGCTGTATTCTCTTTATAGAAGGTGAGAACGACGCGTTGCATATCAATGCTCAGAGCTTACAAAAGAGAAAGCCTGACGAGCCAGCAAATGAGCGAACGATCCGAGGGTCGCACATTGGTTTTGTGGAACCTTTAGAGGATAACATTGCTATGCTTAGACAGTTTTTAACAAGTGATCAATTAAGGATCAAATACACGTATGTGGGAAATGAAAACAAGACCAAGGTCGGCATTTTATACCTGGAGAACCTTGCAAACCCTGAAGTTCTCGAAGAATTAATGGATCGAATCGAAAAGGTAAACTATAAAACGATATTAGATTCCGGTGAATTAGAGCAGATGATCGAGGATAATCCTTATTCAATTTTTCCTCAGTCCCTTTCCTCTGAGAGACCAGATAGTGTAGCAGCTGATTTATTACAAGGAAGATATGCAATCATCGTCGATCGATCTCCGAGTGTCATCGTAGCACCGATTAATTTCAACTCATTTTTTCAAAGTATCGATGATTATAGTTCGAGGTGGATCTCATCTTCATTTATTAGGATCCTACGGTTTGTCAGTTTTGTCATCGCAATCTTTTTGCCTTCGATTTATATCGCGATTATTTCATTTCATTATGAAATTCTACCTCTTGAGCTGCTCTTGTCCATTGGACAATCAAGAAGAGAGGTACCGTTTCCACCTATAATCGAAGCATTTCTGATGGAATTTATCCTTGAGATGTTACGAGAGGCTGGGTTACGACTGCCAAAGTCTATCGGGCAAACGGTTGGTATCGTTGGAGGTATTATCATTGGACAATCCGCGGTTGAAGCAGGGATCGTGAGCAACATCATGGTTATCGTCGTTGCAATGACTGCGATCGCTTCTTTCGTTATGCCTAACCCTGAAATGGCATTCGGCATACGGTTCATTCGCTTTCCAATGATGCTTGTTGCATCATTCTTTGGAATGGTTGGAATCGTCATTGGTTTTATGACGATCGTGATGCACTTAGTCAGTCTCGAATCTGTCGGTACACCATATGGCGTTCCATATGGACCACTAAAGTGGAAAGACTTAAAAGATTCAATCATCCGTTTTCCACTATGGACAATTAATAAAGTGAGAGTATCACGTCGCAATTAGATGCACATTAAACGGAGTTGGTGAGCGTGCCAAATTTTAAAAATAATACGTTAACCTTGACCCAGTTCTCCTTACTAATATACGGGACTCAATCTGGGATTGGGATTTTATCATTGCCTAGAGACTTAGCCGAAATTGGTGACACTAGCAGTTGGATCGCGCTATTTCTTGGGTATGCGTTAAGTGTGGTTGCGTCGATCATCATCATTCAAGTTATGAAAAAATATCCTGAAGATACGATCATACAGCTATTTAGACGTTTCTTTGGTAAATGGCTAGGTTCTGTGTTCTCAATTTGTTGGATCGCCTATACAGCATTAGGGATGTTTCTCATTACAGCTACTTCCGTCTTCATCATCAATACATGGGTGCTGCCAAAAACCGCTCCTTATCTCATTCTATTGATCATTACGATCCCTAGCTTTTATTTAGCTAGAAATGGGTTAAGGATTATTTCTCGCTTTAGTGTTCTCGTATTCTTTTTCACGTCTTGGATGGCCTTTTTATTTATGAGCCCAATGTTTACTGGTGATTTACTAAATTTATTACCGATCATAAAAGATGGGTTCATGCCAATTATAAAGTCCGTGCCTAGTATTACATTTTCGTTTTTAGGGTTAGAGCTGTTATTTATCTTTTATCCATTTTTAGAAGATAAAACGAAAGCGATAAAAGGAGTATTAATTGCCAACGGTATAACATTATTGAGTTATTTGGTCGTGACGTTCAGTTCTTTCATCTTCTATGGACCATATGAAGTACTTGAATATGTTTGGCCAACGCTAAACTTAGTAAAGCCGATCGAGTTTCCATTTCTAGAACGTTTCGAGATTATCTTTTTATCATTTTATTTACTAATATTGGCTACTACTGGGATTCCATATTATTTTGCTTCCTCATTTAGTATCGCACAGCTCTTAGGACGTAAAGATCATCAGATCATTCTGTTTCTCACACTTCCACTGCTTTATATTTGCTTCTATTTCTTCACGAACTCATTAACAAATTTAGATAAACTCGGAGGCATTTTTAATAAAATCGGCCTTGGCATCGCATTCTTCATGCCGCTATTGTTAGTGGTGTATGGATGGTTATTTCGAAAGGTCAGGAGGCATAAACCGTGAAGTATAGAAAATACATAACGATCGTTGTATTAGTACCACTCATTTTGTTAGTTGGATGCCGATCTGATCAACTTTCACTAGAGAGAACCTCGATTGCATTAGTCGTGGGAATTGATAAAAGTGATGAAGAAGGGGACATGGAGATCTATCAAACGAGTCCAGTATTCAGTAGAGAAGCGAAAGATACCGTAGCAACTCTTGAGACAATCGCCCATTCTCTTAGGCAAGCTAGAGATAACTTAGACTCTCAAAGTGCAGGGACTGTCGTTGGAGGAAAACTCCAAGTATTGTTGTTAGGAAAAGAGCTGATGACAGATCAACCAATATTCGACGAGTTAGATGTCTTTTATCGTGATCCAAAAAATTCACCCAATGCAAGGATTGCTTTGGTAGATGGATCTGTTAAAGAAATTATGAATTTTAAACCTAGTGATAAGCCACGTATAGCCGTTTACTTATCAGACTTAATCGACACCACCCACTTGAGAGAAAACGCCGTACTAACAACGTTACAAGAATATCACTATGCAAATTTCGAAAAAGGCATAACGCCTGCTGTAACGGAAATTAAATTGTTAGGTGAAGAAATTCAGGTACAAGGCACAGCTTTATTAGACAATAATGGCAAATACATCTTTTCAATCGGGCATTTAGATAGTTCTATCCTTCAAATGTTAAAAAAAGATGTACAGGAACCAATACCGATTTCTTTCGTTGTAGAAGATCCTAATAAAGTTTTGAGTGTAGGGGTTACGCGTATCAAAAGTAATATTGATGTAGCCTATAAAAATGATCAGCTCACGTTTGACGTGAAATTTAAATTAAAGGTAGCTATCACAGAAAACACATCTACAATCGATCTCGAAAAGGATCAGAAAAAGATAAAACGAATCATAGAAGAAGAAATCGACAAAAAAACAATTGCTCTTGTGAAAAAAGTACAAGAAGAGAAAATCGAACCGTTTGGGTTAGGGAAATATGTGCGAGCCTTCGAATACGATAAATGGAAAACATTCGAGGATAAGTGGCCTGAAGAATTTTCTGAAGCTGATTTCAATGTAAAAACAACCGTTGAGATCATTGAACATGGAGTCGTACAATGAAAAAAGCGCCGATACGGCGCTTTTTTGTTTATTTACCCAGCTCCGTCAGAATCGCATTTCCGTTAGAGCCAACCTTTACGATTGCATATTCCATCTCTTCGTATTTTGCTCCTGTCCCTTCTTGTATAAAAAAGCTTTCGATTCCATAGTGAACAGAGCCGTTTCCATTTAACACGCCATTGATGATCACATCAGAACTAGATGGTGTATACGCGTCGTTCCAGTTCCCTTCGACTCCATAGATCCCTGAATACTCGTGATATCCTTCATCATTCTTCTCCAATACAACTGTTATTTTTTTCTGCCTATCGATTTTTACATTGTTTAAAGTAGAAATCTCATAGTTAAGATGGACATAATCACCCTGAAGCATCGACCTTGGATCGATTGGGGCTAACTTAAGCTTCATTTCAGTACCATTCCGTACGATCATTTCATTTTGAAACCCTTGATAAAAGATGAATGCTGTCATGACGATCACGATGAGAAGAAGGGGTTTCCATTTCGTCTTAACGAATGAAGGAGAGACTTTAACCTCCCGTTTATCCTTTTTCGATAAGTACCACGTAACCCCAAACATGATGAACGAAGCGATCAATAGGGTGATCGATTTATGAAAAAGTGCCCACGCAAAGTCATAATATTTGTAGACTAGAAACGCAAATAGAAAGGTGATCCCTACCCAATAGGATAAAAGATGACGCTTCGTTCTATAGAAAATCATCGTAAACACGATGACAAGAAACAAGCAGTTGTAAAACCAATATTCCCATTCGCCTTTATTCATAAATGTAAGTGCAAACAACAGGGATATCGTATAAACAATTGCATTAGAGCGAAGCCAATTTCTTTTAATGAGAAAAAAGAGACCTATATTTATTAGTGCCATCGTCAGGAAATAATGATCGATTTCAATGCGATCGAATAATCCACGATTCTCACTAAATACAAAGAGGGAGAGAAGGAGAGACGCATTCAATAATAAATAGAGATACAGGTCAATCCATCGATGATTGAATACTTTTATGAAAAGCATAATAGCACCTATTGTGACGATTGTGTAATAAGGGACTTGTGTACCATCACTACTAAATACATAAGTGAAATAGTAAATCATTGAACTTCCAAACATGATGGTGATTCCAGCCAAAAGGAGGACGTGAGAAAGGAGTGGGACGCCTTTTTTAACCAACATCGATGGAAGTATGAGTAGTCCGATGGAAGCTAGAAACACAGTGAGAAAGGAAGATGTCCAAAGTGCTAGTAACCCAGTAAAGGAACTGATCAGCATAAGAGTACAGAAGACCGTAACAATAACAGATAAAGAGGACTTCATTCGTTGTTTCCACGGATCAGACACTTTGCTAGAAAGTTCTAAGCGGTTTAAATAGATGAGCGTGAACACGATGATCACAATAATTAAGGCAAGAAATATGAAGTATACTCCGATGCCAATCACATCATATACGACAGACACGCCTTTAAAGAATAGAAACAAAGAAAGACCTAATCCACTTACAATGAACCACACTCGATTTTCAGTTTTTTTCCATAAGTACAAACTAACGAGCATATACCCAATGTACATCCAGGCAGTGACTCCAGTGTGAAAACCGGATCCAAAGCTCTGAGTTAAAAATATGACATGCATGATCCCAAAACTTCCATATTCAATCCATCTCGAAGTTAGATAGGATGAACGTGAAAAAAAGAACCACATATGGCAAAACAGGAGGAACAGCAGCAGAAAAAAGAACTCCTGACCGTCTGTCCAACCAGGGTCATAAGAAGTAGGGAAGATGTAAAAGAAATAGATCGCAACTGATAACAGAAAACTCAGCACAAACAGCGGTTGATACCTCGTCAAAAACGAGAAGGCAATGACAGGAATGAACCAAACGAGATAGAGCATGTAAGAGTCAGCGTGTGAATTGTATGTTTGACCGATCACTGCCACACTCACCCCGAACGCAATTGCTCCCGCTAGCCATATCCACTCTTCTAAGAACGAATATGCAGTTTGAAAATTCGATAAAACAAACGAAAGGATAAAGAAAACCAACATAAGGATACCTGCTAGAAGAACTTTTTCCGTTCGCTCAAATAGCTGCCAGTTAGAAGCGAAGAAATAGATGATACTACTGATCAGTAACGATAGTCCGACAAGATAGCCTGTTGGGATTAATTTAGAATGCATGATAACCCACCTTTCATGTCGTCTTCAGCTTCTATAATGATATGTCCCGAACTTCATAAACTTGTTGAGCTGATTCATAAATAAATTATTACAGATTATTCGTTAAAAACCCTTCTTTCACAACAAAAGAAAAGAGCTTACCCACCATAATGATTCCTTCAATCTTCACCGTTTTATGGATAAACTTCCGTCAACAACTGAACATACACTATCAATTTGTAAATAATAGCAAGAATTCAGGTTATATGTACCCATGGGGAACTAAATAAAGATAATTGATAATAGTTCTCAAGTACTGTTGACTATGATAATCATTATCATTTATGCTTAGTGCTGTAGAAGTTATTGAAAATGATTATCAATTGAAAAAGGAGTTTTGATTATGATTACCCAGGAAAAAACCACCAACAATACGCTGTTACAACAACAGGAGAATCGAGAGTCTAACGCGAGATCTTATCCGAGACGCATTCCTATCGCTATCGATCATGCAGAAGGTATCTTTGTAACAGACATGGATGGGAAGCGCTATTTGGATTGCCTGGCAGGTGCAGGTACACTCGCGCTTGGACATAATCATCCTGTTTCAGTTGAAGCGATGAAACAGGTTATACACGATAAACGACCTTTACATACATTAGATATTACAACTCCAGTAAAAGAAGACTTTGTAAGCGAAGTATTCTCAAGCTTACCTGAAAATATGGCTGACAATGCCAAGATTCAATTCTGTGGACCTACTGGTGGAGATGGAATTGAAGCCGCTCTCAAACTAGTAAAAACCGCTACTGGTAGAAGCACGATCTTAACATTCCAGGGAGGGTATCACGGCTCCACACACGGAACGATGTCGATCAGCGGGAACCTTGCACCGAAAGAACGCGTTCCTGGTCTTATGCCGGATACGCATTTTCTACCTTATCCTTACGCATACCGTTGCCCTTATGGTGTAGGTGAAGAAGGACATAAACTTTCAAGCACCTATATTGAAAATCTTTTAGATGACCCAGAAAGCGGCATTCTTCCTCCTGCAGCAATGATTCTAGAAGTTGTACAGGGTGAAGGTGGATCTGTACCAGCTCCGATCGAATGGCTGCAAGAAATGCGCCGGATTACAAAAGAACGAGGCATTCCGTTGATCATTGACGAGATTCAAACAGGGATCGGTCGAACTGGTAAACTGTTTGCATTTGAACATGCGGGCATTACACCTGATGTTGTCGTTCTATCAAAAGCGATTGGTGGAAGTCTCCCTCTTTCAGTCGTGATTTATGATAAAGAACTCGATAAGTGGAACCCTGGCGCACATATTGGAACGTTCCGTGGAAATCAAATGGCGATGGCAGCTGGAACAGCTTCTCTTAAATACATTAAAGAAAACCGTCTTCATGAGCATGCGGATCGTATGGGTGAAAAATTCCTTTCCGCACTATCTACTTTCAAAGAAGACGTTGCAGAAATCGGAGATGTAAGAGGAAGAGGGTTAATGCTTGGCGTTGAAATGGTCGACCCATCCAAACCAGCAACAAAAACTGGCGGTCTACCTGCAAATCCAGCTTTGGCAAGTCTCGTCCAGCGAGAATGCTTCGATAGAGGATTGATCTTGGAAGTTGGCGGACGCCACGGTAGCGTAATCCGTATTCTACCTCCGCTTATTATCACGGAAGAACAAGTAGAGGAAGTGATCGCAATACTACAAGATGCCGTTCGATCTGCAGTAGGAAACCTAGGATGAATACTCTTTTAGGAACGCATTCGTTTGATACGGCGATATTAAACAAGGGACCTGGTGCAAAAGAACTTCAGCACCAGGTTCAACAAGCGACGGAAACACTGATTCATTCCCTGCAACAAGCTGAACGTCCTTATCAAGGAAAGTCGCCTGAAGATGTAAAGAAAGAGATTCGGGAGCTCATTTCTTTCCATGGTAACCATTCATTTTCAGACATCGTAAATGACCTACATAAAACGGTACTCTCAAACAGTTTATTTGTTTCTCATGAGAAGAGCATTGCTCACCTGCACTGTCCACCGGTCATTCCTGCCGTTGTGGGAGAGCTCATTATCGGAGCGATGAATCAATCGTTAGACTCATGGGATCAAAGTCCTGCAGCTACCTTCATGGATCAAGAAATGATCCATTGGCTAACGAGTCAATTCGGGTATGACGAAGGTTCCGATGGTGTCTTTACAAGTGGTGGTACCCAGTCCAACTATATGTCGCTACTGTTAGCACGAGACAACTATTGCAATAAGAAATGGAATCATGATGTAAAACGAGATGGTTTACCACAACAATTCAATCGCATGAGAATTCTTTGTTCGGAGAGTGCTCATTTTACAGTGAAAAAATCAGCAGGGCAGCTAGGCCTTGGTGAAAATGCAGTCATATCGGTCAGAACCGATGAGTCCCACCGCATGTGTACGGATCATCTCCGTTCGTTGATCGAAGAGATGAAGATGCAAGGGTTGTTTCCGTTCCTCATCGTAGGAACGTGTGGAACGACCGATTTTGGAAGCATCGATCCGTTAGAAGACCTTGCTGCCATTGCAACAGAAGAGAAGATGTGGCTTCACGTTGACGCAGCGTTTGGTGGTGCTCTTATTCTTTCGGATACTTACCAATGGAAACTTAATGGGATTGAACAAGCCGATTCGATTACCGTTGATTTTCACAAACAGTTTTACCAACCTATCTCATGCGGGGCTTTTCTATTAAAGAATGGCGAACACTTCAATCTCATGAATCATGTAGCAGATTACCTTAATCCAGAAGAAGATGATGAAGAAGGAATCCTGAATCTTGTTGCAAAATCCACCCAAACAACGAGGCGCTTTGACTCATTAAAGCTGTATCTTTCTCTCAAAACAATCGGGTTGGACCTCTTTGCAGACATGATCGATTCTACATTCGAGCTCGCAATAGATGTAGCAGACTATCTTCGTGAGCAAGAGGACTTCGAGCTCCTAAATACGGAACCTGAATTAAACACGGTTGTATTCCGGTATGTGAGGGGAGAAGAAAAAAAGCTTAATCCTCTCAACCGTAAAATACAACAGGAACTTTATCATTCGTATGCAGCGATTGCTAAAACGACGATTGATGAAAAACAATATTTGAAATTCACGATGCTAAACCCGAGGACGACACTTCCTGATGTTGTAGAAATACTAAATCGCATTCGAGTTCTTGGTGAGAATTGGAGGAAACACGTTTGAAGCACGCAAAAGATTTCGCTGAACGCGCAACAATGCAGAGTTTTTTAAATTGCTATCTAAGAGAAACGTCGCATTTCTATAAAGTGGACGAGTTTTATGACGCATTGAGCACATACGATCATGTCATCTCGTGCCCACTTTCAAGTCAAGGGATCGAGCTTTTAATCCCAATTAACTACTGGTCTTTGACAGGAAGGCATTTGTTCCATTTTCCGATGTATTACAAAGTCGCAGATAGTCCGTTACTACCGCTTGATTATGTGACGTTAACGAGTCTGATCATAAAAGAAATTCTTCTCGATCAAAACAAATCTGGCTCAGAAGATGAACTTGTTATGCGCGTATTGTTAAGCAAGCAGTCCATCGAATCAACGTTAAACCAGCGCTATGAGGAACGAGAAGAATTAAGTGAAGAAGAATTTGAATTTATTGAGACGGAACAATCGTTGTTACTTGGTCATCTCTTACATCCTACGCCGAAAAGTAAACAGGGGCTAAGCGAGCGAGACAATGAAACCTACTCGCCTGAATGGAAAGGAAGCTTTCAACTTCATTACTTTAGCGCTCATCCGTCAATCGTCATAGAGGATTCTGCTCTAGATCGTGGCGCAAGTGAATTGATTAAAGAGGAACTTAGCGCTGATCAAGAATGGTTGGAGCAATTTGACCACCTGGTATTGATTCCAGTTCACCCGCTACAAGCGATGAAGCTACTCGAACAAGAAGATGTCCAAAACCTTCTGTTACGTGGAGACCTTCAGTATATCGGTCCTGCTGGAAAACCATTTTCCGCAACATCTTCGTTCCGGACGGTGTACAACAAAGATTCCGAGTTTATGTACAAGTTTTCAGTACCGGTTAAGATCACAAACTCTCTTCGCATCAATCAACAAAAAGAGCTAGATCGTGGTGTCGAAGTGTCTCGTTTGCTCTCGACTGCGTTTGGAAAAGAATTAAACACTCATTTTCCCTCCTTCGATATTATGCAAGACCCGGCCTACATCAACATTGAGGGTGTAAAAGGGTTCGAGACAGTCATAAGAGAGAATCCTTTCAAAGAAGTGAGTAAGCAGGCGACATGCATCGCTGCACTATGCCAAGATAACGCTTTTGGCGGTAAATCAAGACTTTCTGCTATCATTCATGGGATTGCGCGTAGGGAAAAGCGCTCACTCGATTCTGTGAGCAGTGATTGGTTTAAGGAGTATCTTGATCTTTCACTTGAACCGATGCTTTGGCTCCATCATGAGTATGGACTGTCTCTAGAAGCACACCAGCAAAACTCTGTCGTAGTGTTAGAAGATGGCTATCCGAAGCATTTCTACTATCGCGATAATCAAGGGTACTATTTCAGTGAGTCAAAGGCACATGCGTTAAAAGCCCATCTTCCTTCATTAAATGACCGAAGTGATACGATTTGTTCAGATGAAGTAGCAGTAGAGCGCTTCACATACTATCTCTTTTTCAACCACCTTTTCGGCCTGATCAACGGCTTCGGAAGTAGTGGATTAATTCGAGAAACTGACTTGATCGATATGGTTCGTTCAAGACTAGCAAGCAATGAACACAGTGATTCTTCACCATTAATCAAGAGTTTACTTAACGACCCTGTCATTTCATGCAAAGCGAATCTACTCACTCGTTTATATGACATGGACGAACTAGTTGGTTCGCTTGCAACGCAATCTGTTTACACGATGGTCCAGAACCCTATCGCAAAGGAAGTAAAGGTGACTCATGAAAACTAATTCATTAGAAACGATCTCCTTTCAACGGGTGGAGTTTGATCGAGATGTGGAATTACTCCATAAATGGATGAATGAGGACCATGTTCATCCATTTTGGAATCTGAACGTCTCATTCGAATCCTACAAAGACCATCTCAAAAAAGCGCTAGCCGACTCCCACCATTCTCTTTATCTAGGGTTGTACGGAGGAAAACCGATCAGCTATTGGGAGGTTTATTGGGTTAAAGGAGATGTAACAGAAGGGACCTATGAAAACGAACCATTCGACCAAGGCGTTCATCTCCTTATAGGTGAAAAAGATCACCTTGGGAGAGGATTTGCTCTTCCACTTCTCCGTGAAATGGTTAAGAAGCAATTTAAAGAAAAACAAACAAAACGGGTCATCGCTGAGCCTGATATTCGAAACGAAAAAATGATCCATGTATTTAAACAATGTGGGTTTGAACCTGCTTATCCAATCAACCTTCCAGACAAAACTGGACTATTGATGTTTTGTGAGCGGGAACGATTTGAAAGGATGTGGGGAAATGCCTAATGAGTTTTACGATGTCGTAGGAGTCGGGATCGGGCCATTCAACTTAGGACTAGCTGCGTTAGCGGAACCGCTTGATCTTGAGGTCGCGCTATTCGATCAGAAAGAATCGTTCGATTGGCATCCCGGAATGATGATCGATGGTACAACACTGCAAGTTCCGTTCTTTGCTGATCTCGTTACGATGGCTGACGTCAGAAGCAAGTACAGTTTCTTGCATTACCTTGAACAACATAACAGAATGTACCATTTTTATTTCTTAGAAAAATTTCATATTCCAAGAAAAGAATACAACCATTACTGCAAATGGGTGAGTGAAGAACTGTCATCGTGCCATTTCGGGCATCGCGTCCAATCGGTAGAACCCATTAACCTGTCACACGAAGAGACGTGTTATGAGGTCATTGTTCAGCACGTCCAAACTTCCGAAACAAAAGTAGTGTATGCAAAGAATGTGGTACTTGGCATTGGCTCTGTCCCTAGCATACCCGAACCGTTTCAACATGCACTTGGTGACTCTGTCTTTCATTCATCACAGTATTTGGATCATAAAAAATTCATCAAACCGAACCAATCGATCGCTGTGATCGGAAGTGGACAAAGTGCTGCTGAAATCTTTTATGACTTAGCGTCAGAACAAGAAGAAAAGGACTATTCACTAAGCTGGTATACACGCTCTAACGGCTTCTTCCCAATGGAGTATTCGAAGCTTGGCTTAGAGTATTTCTCACCTGATTACACAAAGTTCTTCTATCAACTCGATCAGGAAAAGAAGGATGAACTGCTAAAAGATCAAGGGCTGCTCTATAAAGGCATCAGTGCTGACACAATCTCAGACATTTATAATCTTCTCTATGAAAAGTCTGTTGGTGGTGTTGAACCTGATATTCATCTCCAAGCGATGACAAGCGTCAACAAACTTGTTCGTGACGGTAGACGTTGGAAGCTCTCTGGTAAACAAACCATCACGGATGAAGACGTGCTCATCGATGCAGACCATGTGATCTTTTGTACGGGCTATCAACAATCAACACCCTCATTCTTGCCAGATGCGGTTGTAATGAAAGATGAACAAGGACGACTGCAAATTTCAGAAGACTATCGAATCAAAACAATAGGTGGGAACCACGGTAGCCTGTTCGTACAGAATGGCGAGCTGCATACACACGGTGTCGGTGCTCCAGACCTCGGTTTAGGCGCACACCGTAATGCTGTTATCTTAAATAAAATTATGGGCTATGACGTGTATCACCTTCAAAATGAAAACGTGTTTCAATCATTCGGATCAAAAGTACTTGCTACTACATAAAGGAGGCGGAATAATATGCTACACAAAAACGAACTCATGAACGTTTTAACAGAAGATAACTGGATTACTGTAAATAAAGCGCTTCTCGCTAAGATGATGTCTGAGTATATGTATGAAGGCATGATCAAACCTGAAGTTTCAGAGGATGGGAACGGGTGGTTAACATGTCAGTTGATCATCAATGATACAAAGCGATACATATATCGTTCAAAGCGTCGTTTATTCGATAGCTTCTATGTTGATCCTGAATCCATCATTATTCAACAATCAGAAAACACGGTAGAAGCAGCGAGCGCTATCGATTTTCTCCTTGATATTCAACCGATCATCGGCATGTCCAGTGAAACGGCGGGGCATCTCATTAAGGAATTGAATCAGACCCTTTTAGCAGACCTTCACCTTTTAACGAATCATGTTTCTTCAGATGATCTCGTCGACATGGATTATGCTCTCCTTGAAGGGTATATGACTGGTCACCCTTGGATTACATACAACAAAGGACGAATCGGATTCGGGTATGACGATTACCTTTCCTTTGCTCCTGAACAGCAAAACGAACTTTCATTATCATGGATTGCTGTTCATAAAGACAGCAGTTCCTTTCAAGCGGTTGAAGGGGAGTCATACGACCACCTGATCAACAACGTATTATCAGAGGAAGATCGCAAGCGTTTTTCTCAAGAGATGATAGACAAAAATGTGACGGTCGAAGATTACTACTTCATGCCGATTCATGAATGGCAGTGGAAAAACACGATTATTCAAAACTTCCCTGGTGAGATCGCGAACAAAGTGATCATTCCGCTCGGAGAATCGTCTGATCGCTATTTACCCCAACAATCGATTCGTACGTTTGTTAATATGACAGATAAAAAAAAGCATCACGTTAAGCTACCTATGAGTATTTTAAACACGCTCGTGTATCGAGGGCTGCCAGCAGAGCGAACGTTGATCGCTCCGACGATCACAAGCTTTATTAAAGGAATCTATGAGAATGATGACTTTTTAAAAAACGAATGCCGTGTGATCCTACCGGGTGAGATCGCAAGTTTAAACGTTGATCAAAAGCATTATCTCGATCTACCGAACGCACCTTATCAATACCTTGAAATGCTAGGGGTCATTTACCGTGAGAGCATCTACACGTACCTTGAAGATGGAGAGGAAGCGATCACTCTTGCAGCTCTTCATTACGAAGACCATGATGGAAAGCCGTTTGTGAAAAGCTTGATCGAGAAGTCAGGGTTAAGTCCAGATGAGTGGATTACAGCTTTCATGGATGTGACCTTGAAGCCACTTCTTCATTACTTGTACCGATATGGCGTCGTATTTTCACCACACGGCCAAAATACGATTCTTGTTCTGAAAGATTACAAGCCTCATCGACTAGCGGTAAAAGATTTCGTCGATGACGTCAACATTAGTGACCAGCCGTTTGAGGAGTTAAGTGTGCTAACAGATGACTTAAAGAAAGTCTTAAGGAGTGAACCGCCTGAAGGTCTCACGCAGTTCATCTTCACAGGTCTATTTATCTGTCACATGCGCTACATGTCGTCTGTGTTAGAACGCTCAGATCTTATGGATGAAACGTCATTCTGGAGTAAGTTAGCTGAAAGCATTGAATCCTATCAAAACAGGTTCCCGGAACTGTCAGAACGATTCAAGCTGTTTGATTTCTTCAAACCAGAGCTTACAAAGCTTACACTGAACCGAAACCGTATGGTGGACTACGGCTATGATGACGGTGATGACCGTCCACACGCATCTGAATTTGGTAAGGTGAAAAACGCTTTACATCAGTTCGCTACAACCAAACAGGCTTAACATGGCGGGGATCTCCCCGCCTTTTTATAAGGGGGATAAGATGAAAAGAGAGATGATGAAAACAGAATGTCAATTTACTCACTTAGGAAGAACCATTTCGTTCCGTCCTATCGAAGTTGAAAGCGATTTACCAATTCTACACAACTGGATGCACCAAAAGCATATCAAACCCTTCTGGAAGCTCGATCTTCCAATGGAAGACCTTCACACTTGGTTAACGAATTCAACTCAAGCAAGTCATAAAGACGTCTATATGGGGTACGTCGATGACGAACCAGTATGTTATTTAATTGCGTACGACATAAAAGAAGATGCAATCAAGAACTATTACGATCCAGAGCCAGGCGATCTTGGCATGCACCTATTAATTGGTCCTCGTGAATACTTAAACCCAACTGATGGAGAAGCGATCATTCTTGCGATGGGATACTACCTCTTCAATAAATATGGTGCCAAACGGATCATAGGTGAACCTGATGTAAGGAACCGTATCATCCTTCCAATCATCAAACGATTCGGTGCAAACATACTAAAGGAGATCGAACTTCCGAACAAGAAAGCAAAGTTAGTTGCAATGGAGCAAAAAACGTTACTAAACTACTGTTCCGAATTTAACACTAGCGCAACGTTGAACATTGGGGATGCAAAGAAGTTGTGTGAGGGGACCATAACGAATGACTCACATTGATGCAGCAACATTAACCCTCATTTCTCGCATTGGAGAGCGAATGAAGGAACTTGAGCATCCGGATTTAAGCGTTCTTTCTCCTGAACAATCCCGATATTACTATGAGGAAGCAAGAGCATACTTTACTCCTATTAAAGTAGATGAGCTTACGGTTTATCATACTGAGATTGGTGAACACAACATACCAGTTAAAATTTATACGCCTCAACACTCAAACCCCTTACCAATCGTCATGTATTGCCATGGAGGTGGATGGGTATTCGGCTCGATTGAAAGCAGTGATAGCTTTTGCAGATATATGTGTCAATCACTTGGATGCATGATTGTATCCGTTGGCTACCGGTTATCACCAGAGCACCCATACCCTGCTGCACTTATTGATGTACTCGACACACTTAAGTGGTTGAAAGAAAACGGCGAACAATTTGGTGGTGATTCATCAAACATTTCCATTTCAGGAGAATCTTCAGGAGCAAACCTCGCAGCAGCTGCGAGTCTCGTTTGGAAGCGTGAGCTGAGCTCTCAACTGTTGATCACACCAGTATTGGATTACAACCTTTCAACAGCATCATATCTTGAAAATCACACGTATAACTTAACGAGTGAAAAAATGGACTGGTTTTGGAATCACTATTTAAAAGACAAGGACAGCGCGAGTGATCCGCTTGTTTCACCTTTACGCGCAGAAAAGTTGGATGACGTTGCTCCTGCATTCATCGTGACAGTTGAAAAAGATCCACTCCGTAGTGAAGGAGAAGCGTTCGCGAGTCGATTACATCACGCAGGTACACTTATTAAGCACGTTCACTATAAGTCACTTCTACATAGCTTTATCAATATGATCGGGAATAGCCAAGCAGCAAAGAAAGCTGTCGACGATTTGTTTGATGCTTATCGTGAGGTTCTTCACGGAAAAGGATCGACTAAGGAATCGAACTCTACTTTTTACGAATATGTCTAGAGTCATTTTTAAGAAGGAAGATAAGGAAGCGGGTGAATCACCCGCTTTTTTATTATTGTGTTGAATATTCTGAAATTACATTTTATACTAATATCATAAACATACCAACCGGTTAGTTAGTAATCTGAGGGGATGAATAACGATGAACTTTACCTATTCCGAGGTGTGTCAATCTTACCTCGAACGAGTATCAGCATTTATGGATACATACGTTTATCCGAACGAAAGCGTCTATGAAGACCAGCTTTCAAAACAAGATTCACGTTGGTCAGATGTACCTCCAGTTATGGAAGAGTTAAAGAAAAAGGCGAAGGAGGAAGGACTGTGGAACCTCTTCTTACCCGACAGCGAATATGGGAAAGGGCTATCGAACACTGATTATGCTCCGATATGCGAAGTGATGGGACGCTCCATGATTGGACCTGAGGTGTTCAACTGTGCAGCACCGGACACCGGGAACATGGAAGTTCTCGTCAGGTACGGCACTGATGAACAGAAAAAACAGTGGCTCGAACCGTTACTTTCAGGTGATATTCGTTCGTGTTTCTCGATGACGGAGCCTGATGTCGCTTCTTCAGATGCCACTAACATTCAAGCTCATATTGAGCGAGATGGAGATGGTGATGAATACGTCATCAATGGGACGAAATGGTGGTCATCTGGTGCAGGAGATCCACGATGTAAAATCGCAATTGTGATGGGAAAAAGTGACCCTACTGCTGCGAAACATGAACAGCAATCGATGATCTTAGTACCTCTTGATACAAAAGGTGTCACCATCAAACGAATGCTTCCCGTCTTCGGTTATGATCATGCTCCTCATGGTCATGCAGAAATTGAGTTTCGAGATGTTCGGGTACCCGCATCTAACATCGTTTGGGATGAAGGAAAAGGATTTGCGATCGCACAAGGGAGACTTGGACCTGGTCGAATCCATCACTGCATGCGGTTAATCGGAACAGCTGAGCGTGCGCTTGAGGATTTATGTAAGCGTGTACATAACCGTGAAGCATTCGGCAAGAAACTTTCAGAACAAGGGGTTGTAAGGGAATGGATCGCTGACTCTAGAATTGAAATCGAGCAAGCGAGACTTCTCACATTGAAGGCTGCCCACATGATGGATACCGTCGGAAATAAAGAAGCAAAAGCAGAAATTGCGATGATCAAAGTCGTTGCTCCGAATATGGCTCTAAATGTGATCGACAGAGCGATTCAAGCATGCGGTGGCGCTGGAGTAAGCGATGATTATACGCTTGCAGCACATTGGGCGAATGCTAGGACATTACGACTTGCTGATGGGCCGGATGAAGTTCATCGAAACGCTGTCGCGAAACATGAACTGAATAAGTATCGCTAAAAAGGGAGGAACACAGCATGAATGTGATGGAGTTATTTAGCTTATCAGGAAAAACAGCCATCGTGACTGGTGGCGGAAGAGGACTTGGGAAACAAATCGCAGAAGGATTCGCAGAAGCTGGTGCAAACGTCGTTGTTTGTTCAAGGAAACTGGAAGCATGTGAAGAAGTTCGAGATGAATTAGAAAAAATGGGCGTTAAATCCCTTGCATTCGAGTGTGACGTAACGAATCAGGAACACATCCAAAGAGTCGTCGATGAAACGATGAAACAGTTTGGGAGAATAGATATCCTCGTTAATAACAGTGGCGCAACGTGGGGAGAGTCTGTTATCGATATGCCTCTTCAAGCGTGGCATAAAGTGATGGAGGTGAACGTAACCGGCACATTCCTTTTTTCACAGAAAGTCGGGAAAGAAATGATCAAGCAAAAAAGCGGTAAAATCATCAACATCGCATCTGTTGCAGGACTCGGTGGTGCTGATCCTCGTTTCATGAATGCGATCGGCTACAACACGAGTAAAGGAGCAGTCATCACATTTACAAAAGATTTAGCCGTAAAGTGGGGAGAACACAACATCAACGTTAATGCGATCGCTCCTGGTTTCTTTCCAACAAAAATGTCAAAGGGACTAATTGAAGCTGGCGGTGACAAAATACTAGATTCGACGCCTTTAAATCGATTTGGGTCAGATGACGATTTAAAGGGTGCAGCATTGTTTTTGGCTTCAAATGCATCCAACTATGTAACAGGAGATATTCTCGTCGTTGATGGTGGACAGCACGCCATGTGATTAGGAGTTATGTCACCAAGGGGATTTCAATTTAAGCTTCATAAGACTAGAAAACGATGATACGCGATAGATAGAGAGGAACCTACTATGAAACACAAACTAACATTGAAAAGCATCGAGCTATTTGAGAAAAAAGGATTCAGTGAAACATCGATACAAGATATCGTAGACGCCGTCGGTGTGACGAAAGGAACCTTCTACTACTATTTTAAAAGTAAAGAAGCACTGTTGATGGACATTCATTCTTCTTACATTGACAGCATGATTCAGCAGCAAAAAGAGATTTTAGAAGACGGCTCGAAGAATTGTCGAACAAAGCTCTATGACATGGTCTACATGCTCATTCATAACATTGAGCTCGAAGGAAAAAGTGCGCGCGTCTTCTTTCGTGAAATAAAGAATTTGAATGAAGGAAATTTATCAGAGATTTTACCGAAGCGGGACCAAATCCGCTTTCATTTTGAGGACTTGTTAAAACAAGGCGTTGAAAATGGAGAATTCCGAAACAATCTTAATATCGGAATCGTCACTTTTGGTATTCTCGGCATGTCAAATTGGACTTACCAATGGTACCAGCCAGATGGACCTTTGCCTGATAAAGAAGTAGCTAGAATATTCGTTGATATGGTGTTAAATGGCATTGAGGAAAGCAATTAAAACTTCAGTATTCTTAAGGAGGAACGAAAATGAAGCATTCAGAAATTAGGAACATCACAGTCCTTGGAGCAGGATCGATGGGGCATCAAATCGGCATGCTCTGTGCACTCGGAGGATATAACACAACCATTCAAGATATTAATGAAGAGGCACTAAAAGGGGCACGTGAGAAACTTGAAGACATCATGACAAAGTGGGTTAAAAAGGGAAAGATCACAGAAGAAAATGTACAAGCAGCAATGAGTAGATTGCACTTTACTACAAGTTTAGAAGAAGCGGCTGTTCGAGCAGATTTTATCATCGAAGCCATCGTCGAGAAACTAGATGCTAAACGTGACGTCTTTCAAAAGATCGATGAATACGCATCTCCAGATGTCATTCTTGCAACAAACAGTTCAACGATTGTTAATTCCCTACTCGCTTCTGTTACGAATCGGAAGGATAAAGTCGTGAACATGCATTTCTTCTTCCCACCGCTCGTTATGGACTGTGTCGAAGTTGTTATGAGTGAGGAGACCTCAGAAGAGACCGCTCGTGTCACAATGGAACTCTGTGAACGAATCAATCGCACAGGCGTCTTACTAAGAAAAGAAATTTCAGGATTCGTTGCAAACCGTATCTTAGGCGCATTACAAAAAGAAGCGATGAACTTATACGAAGAAGGAATCGCAGACTTTGAAGATATCGATCTAATCTGTAGAAAAGCACTCAAGCACCCGATCGGTCCATTTGAATTGATGGATCTATCAGGAATCGATGTCGGCTACTATGTGATGCAGCAGCGTTACAGTGAAACTGGTAATCCTGAGGATAAACCTCCTAAGTTCATTGAGGAAAAGGTTAAGGCAGGGACACTTGGCCGTAAAACCGGTAGAGGCTTTTATGACTATACAAAAAAACAAGTGAAGAACTAGCAAGCTACTATTCTGGAGGTGAACGATGTCTTATTCAGATGATACGATTTCTGTTCGAGAAGGAGAAGAGCTCGATCAACGAAAGCTTGAAAACTTTTTAAGAGAAAACATCGAGGATTTGCCTGATGATTCGCTTACAATTCGTCAATTTGGTACCGGTAGTTCCAATTTAACGTATGAGCTATCGATAGGTGAGTGGGAAGCCGTTCTCAGAAGACCTCCCCTAGGACCTGTAGCACCGAAGGCTCATGATATGGAGCGGGAATTTACGATCTTGAAGGAACTACACCCGATCTTCCCTTTAGCTCCTAAACCGTATCTCTATCATGAACGTTTGCTAGGTGCTCCATTCTTTTTGATGGAAAGAAAGAGAGGTGTAGTGGTCGACACATCATTTCCTGACGGGTTTCAACCATCGGAAGCGCTATGCAGAAGCATGTCTGAGTCGATGGTAGACACACTCGTAGCGCTTCATAGCATTGACTATGAAACAACTAGATTGAAAGAAATTAGTCATCCTGACGGGTTTATGGAACGACAAGTTCACGGATGGATCAAACGTTATAACCGTTCGAAGACAGATGACATCAAAGGTGTTGAAGAGCTAACACGTTGGTTAGCAGACAATATTCCACACTCACAACATCCTACTGTTATTCATTATGATTTCAAACTGAATAACGCGATGTTTGCCCATGATGACCTAAGCAAACTAGTTGGTTTGTTTGATTGGGAGATGACAACTGTAGGCGATCCTCTCGCAGATCTTGGAGCGGCAATGGGGTACTGGCTGCAAGAAGATGACCCCGAACCGCTTAAACGCGGAATGGGAAAACCACCCGTCACAGTGATGAAAGGGTTTATGACAAGAGAAGAATTTATCGAGTCTTATGCGCGTAAATCCGGTAGAGACGTTTCTCAGATGAACTTCTATTTAACATTTGCTTATTTCAAACTCGCTGTTATTTGTCAGCAAATCTACTATCGCTTTAAAAAGGGACAAACATCAGATGAACGTTTCCGCCACCTCAATCACTTCGTTGCAAGCCTAATCGCTCACGCGCGGAACAATGTGAGTGTAAAACGGTAAAAAAGCTTCACCTTTAAGGAGGTCTCACATGGCAGGTACAAAGGCAAATCCCGCGGGCTCTGAGTTTCTTTATCAAAGAGCAGACGACGTTTTTACTCCTGAAGAATTTACAGAAGAACACCGTATGATTGCAAAGACAGCTCGTCAGTTTGTAGAGAGGGAAGTGAATCTACATAGAGAGGCGATTGAACAGCAGGATTTCGCTCGAGTTGTTTCGCTATTGAGGATAGCGGGACAGCTTGGGTTACTTGCTCACAGCATTCCAGAAAAATACGGAGGACTTGGGCTCGATAAAATCGCTAAAGGGATCGTTGGAGAGGTGATTGGAGAAACGA
Source organism: Alkalihalobacillus sp. CinArs1 (assembly GCF_947387515.1). Taxonomy (GTDB): domain Bacteria; phylum Bacillota; class Bacilli; order Bacillales; family Guptibacillaceae; genus Guptibacillus. The sequence continues at coordinate 174,895 of NZ_CANDOB010000003.1, forward strand.
GCGGTTATGGTGTTGCTCACTCCAACCATACATGCATCGCTACGTTACCGATCACTCACTTTGGTTCCGAGGAGCAAAAGAAGAAGTATTTACCCAAGCTTGCTTCAGGTGAATTTATCGGTGCGTATTGTTTAACAGAGCCGAATGCTGGATCCGATGCGCTAGCATCCCAAACGACGGCTGTACTGAATAAAGAAGGAACGCACTACCTCTTGAATGGAACAAAACTATATATTACGAATGCGGCATTTTCAGATACGTTTATCGTGTATGCCAAGATCAATGGTGAACAGTTTTCAGCATTTATTGTAGAAAAGGATTTCCCGGGTCTATCACTCGGACCAGAGGAAAAGAAGATGGGGATTAAAGGCTCATCGACTCGATCAGTGATTTTTGAAGATTGCATGGTACCAGTCGAGAACCTTCTCGGAGAGGCAGGGAAAGGGCACGTAATTGCCCTAAACGTACTGAACTTAGGTCGTTTCAACCTCGGTTCAGCATGTACTGGTGGAGCAAAGCATGCCATGAAGTTAGCTCTTCAACATATTAATGAACGGAAACAGTTTGGACGAACCATCGCTGAATTTACGGCTACTCAAGATAAAGTAGCGCATATGATGGCTACAATCTACGCTTCCGAGTCTCTTCAATATCGAACGGCATCTTTGTTAGAGGGAGCCATGAAAAGACTTTATGACGAAACGGATCATACGATTATCGGCAAACAAATGATGCAGTACGCAGTCGAGTGTGCGATTTGTAAAGTCTTCGGTTCAGAAACGCTAGATGAAGTCGTCGATGAATCTCTTCAATTACATGGAGGAGCCGGTTTCATACAAGAGTATCAAATCGAGCAGATCTACCGTGATTCAAGGATCAACCAAATCTTCGAAGGTACGAACGAGGTGAATCGACTGTTGATCACCGGAACCCTCTTTAAGAAAGCGATGAAGGGTGACATTCCGACTGAAGAGCTAGTCGAGAAAGCAAGACGAGATTTAGAAGACAATCGTCATGAATCTCTAAATGAAGAATCGGCTATCCAGAGCATCCGAAACGTTTTTCTGTACTGTGTAGGAAGCGCATATGAGAAACACGGTGAACGGTTGATGGAACATCAAGAAACTGTGATGAAGCTTTCAAATATCGCGATCACGTTATACGCTGCAGAGTCTGCTGTTCTTCGAGCGGTGAAACATCAGAGTGAGATAAAACTCATGCTTGCGAAAACCTATTTAGAAGAAGCGCTTCAAACTACTGAGTCAACTGCTCGGAAGCTACTTATAAGTATTTTACCGAAAGAAGAGAAACAGCAAGCTGTTCAACTCGTTTTCAATGAACTTTCACCTTACGATTTTGGAAGTTCGATTGAACGGAACAGAAAAATTGCTCAACATAGTTACAAGAAACAGAAGTACGAAGTGTGAAAAGCGGGAAGGATTCGATGCTAGCTTATCAAAAATTGCAATCGCTTTCTTATTATAAAAATTCACGATGATTCGCTCATCGAACAATAAAAGGAGAGATTAGAATGGAAACTACAGTAAAAACAGATCATTTAAACGTAAATCTAGAGGGAGCAGTACTTCACCTTACGTTAAACCGTCCTGAAGCCTTGAACGCATTTAGCAAAGAGATGATCTTAGGTCTGACAAAGGCAATTCAGGATGCAAAGGAGAACGATGAGGTTCGTGTTGTAATCCTTTCTGGAGCGGGTAGATCCTTCAGTGCTGGTGGAGACGTGAAGACGATGGGCGACACTTCTTCAACCGAAGTTTATGAACATATTGGGAAATTGAATGAACTTGTACTTGCGATGAAAGACCTTGAGAAGCCGATTATTTCTGTCGTCCACGGATTTGCAGCAGGAGCTGGTTTCAACCTAGCGCTAGCAAGTGATATCATCCTAGCAGCAGAAGACAGCAGCTTCGTCTTAAGCTTTACTCAAGTAGGATTGATCTCAGATGGTGGGGGACTATCATTCCTTCCGCGATTAATCGGTCCATACAAAGCGAAAGAATTATTCTACTCAGCACAGCCGATATCTGCAAAAGAGGCAAAAGAATTAAGGATCGTCAACCAAACGTACCCATTATCTCAGTTACAAGATGAAGCGATCGCTTATGCTGAGAAACTTGCTAAAGGGCCTAGTAAAGCGTTTGGTTTTATAAAGAAAATTGCAGATGTATCCCTAACCGCATCGCTTCCAGACGTTTTAGAGCAGGAACGAATTACGCAGGCGATGATGGTAACGACGGAAGATCATAAAGAGGGGGCAGCTGCTTTTAAGGAAAAGCGCGCTCCACAATTTAAAGGGAAGTAATCTAAACGATCAACTATAGGTCACATTTATGGGAGGTGCTTTGCATTTCCCATTTTTTCTTTATGAGTTAAGGTTTTATCGAGTAGAGAACGTTTGTTCTGTTTCGGAATTTTGAACCTTTGAGATGGTTTCAATGCCTTTGAATCCTGAGATAGTATTAAATAGAATGATTAGGAGTAACGTTTTGAAACATCCAAAGTTAATCCTTTTGTACTGAAAGATAACCTGTGCTCGAAGTAAGTTTCCTAATAATAATAGGAGATTAGTTTCATTTAATAATCCTTCTGTAACCACGGTGTAACTCGAGCCCCTTATCATAGCGAAGCACACACAATGGAAAGGGGGTGTTGTTATATGCGATTGAAAATGAGTTGGGTTATTGGTGTAATTCTTTTGTTAGTATGCTATTCAGTCTTGTCACCTTCTTCCACATTAGCAGCAGGACAGTTCACTTCAGGATCCTACGGAGGAAAAACATATAAGCTGTATATTCCTGAACAATATGACCAAAATCAATCTTACCCATTGTACGTTATGCTTCACGGATGCACGCAAGATGCGAATCAATTTGCTACTAGTACACAAATGAATGCGCTCGCTGACGAAAAGGGATTTCTTGTTTTATATCCTGAGCAAAACTCGAGTGCAAACTCAAGTAAATGCTGGAACTGGTTTGAGCCAAGTCATCAGTCTCGAGGTAGTGGAGAACCGGGAGTCATCGCTGGAATGGTTCAGGAAATCCAGACAAATTATACGATCCAACAAAATCAAGTTTATGTAGCAGGGCTATCAGCTGGTGCGGCGATGAGTGTGATCATGGGCGCTACTTATCCCGATATATTCTCAGGAGTTGGGGTTGGTGCTGGCCTAGAATACAAAGCAGCTACAACTTCATCTTCTGCTTTTAGTGCAATGTCTAGTGGAGGACCTGACCCAACGTTACAAGGTCGTGCAGCATATAGCGCCATGGGTAGTCATGCAGAACTGTTACCTGTCATCGTCTTTCATGGGACGTCTGACTACACGGTTAGACCTGTGAACGGTGATCAAGTAATTTCACAATGGGCAGTAACAAATGATTTATCAGCTACAGGTACCGAAGACGAATGGATTGATGATGTTCCTGAAAACACGGAAAACTTGCAGGTTCCAGGCGGAAGAAGTTACACCTTAAGTGATTATCATGGGCAAGATGGTAAAGTGTGGATGAAAAAAGTTATCGTGGAGAGCATGGGGCATGCATGGTCTGGTGGGAGCTCACAGGGAAGCTACACAGACCCTCAAGGACCAAATGCGAGCAGGATGATGTGGGAGTTCTTTAATGCTAACGAACCGACTGATCCATCTGATCCAAATGCGCCTGTTACAACTGCTTCTCCAAGTGGAGGAACTTATCAAGATTCAGTGAGCGTTGAACTAAGCTCTAATGAACTAGTAACGACATACTATACGATTGATGGAACTATTCCAACCCAATCATCACAAGTCTATAGCAGTCCGATTAAGATTACGAAAGATACGACACTGAAATTCTTTAGTGTTGATTCGAATGGAAACGCTGAAAAGGTGAAAACAGAAAATTATCTCATTGAAACCAGTATTCCTAATGATCCGACTACGATTGTATCGATTGGGAATGAAGATGGGTTTGTTGGCCAATATACAGCTGATGGAAAAGGAACTAGTTCAGTAAAGGTCGGCGACAAAGGGATGTATAACACTGATACGTATCGTGGGCTGCTTTCGTTCGATACAAGTGGGATTGCAGAGACAATCCAATCCGCAAAAATCCGATTATACGTAAAATCAAAACAAGGGAACATAGCAAACCTGCAGCTAGATGTAAAAAAAGGAACGTTTGGTAGCAATTCTTCAATTGAACAAGCAGATTACGGAAGTGCACCAACTCAATCCACAATAACAAGTTTTGCACCTCCGAGTGGTGATTATATCGATATAGAACTGCCAACTAGCAGCTTATCTAGTATTAACTCGAATGGACTTACACAGTTCAGGTTGAAAGCGACGACAACAGCAGGATTCAATGCTAACGTAATTGAATTTTACGGTGGAGAAAGTGTTGGATATGAACCGACGTTGATTCTAAATTAAAACGATGAGTGATTCCATATAATACAAATAAACTAATTATACAAAACTAATAGACTATTCGTGTAAACACGAGTAGTCTATAGTTTTTTAGCGAGATTTATAAAGAGCGATCTAGAATTTATTTGGTTGCTACGAAGATGACAATTAATGAACGATCGTAAACGTAAAGTATGACGATGAAGCAGAAGTGAGAGAGCTTAAGAAGATCTACATGTCTTTCTAATTTTATCTTAGTTAACATAATATATATTATAGGAAGTCGTATTAAATAATGAAATTCCGTCTCAATCGTTAAGTAAACTTAAGATAGTGAGACGGAATTAAAAATTATTTACCTAATAAGCTTCTGACGTCTTCCGTTAATTTATTATCACTTATCAAATAGTTTTTAAACTTCTTGTTCTCATTGTCATTTCTCGAAATGACAATTGAATCATCATCTAAGTTGATACGCATTTCTTTTCCAGTTTTAAAGTAAACAATCAGATCAGCTTTATCAACGCTTACTCGGTGTGTTGGAACTTCTGTTATTTTACTTTTGCCGAAGCTGTTGATCCACTTGATTAACGTTTCTTCATTTTCTTTTGATGTGACCACTTCGTTAGCATTCGTTGTTTTACTATGTAAGTGGATTTCATAAATGTTCTGTTCTTCGATTTTCTGGTGCAAACTGATATCGAGACTAATTGCACTCGCAGTGTTTTTATATTTATCGTTCTTATAGTCTACATAAATTTCAGCAAGTTTTAGATAACTAAATGCAAGAACAGAGAAAAGTAGGATGGTTAAGAGTCCTTTTGTGGCTTTTTTCACAATCATCACCCGCTTTCCTTATCTAGCGACTACTGTATAAATCCAACCTCTTCTATCATAACAAAAATTCTGATTCTTCGCGTGATTATGTAAGAACTTCTATAAATGACATTGTTTTGTTACAAAATTTCCTCATTAGGTACTACGCTAATCGCAGAAAAAGGCGCCAGTTGTATAGCGCCCTGCATCCAATTTCTATTTTCTAAACGCGTTTTCTAATTGTTTAAGACCTTTTTCAAGCGTGGAGCGAGGACAGGCGATGTTAATTCGCTCAAACCCCTTCCCTCCTTCTCCAAATATATATCCTTCATCAAGTGCTAACTTTGCCTCATTTTGTATAAACGCCTCTAATTCTTCATGATTTAGTTGAAGAGATCGAAAGTCCAACCAGACCAGGTACGTTCCTTCAGGCTGAATCACACGAATTTCAGGCAGATTTTCTTTAATGAATGCCGTTAGATAGGATAAATTATCTTCTAGATAAATAAGGAGTTCATCTAACCACTTCTCACCATGTGTGTAAGCCGCTTCTATCCCTAGAATTCCAAGCGCGTTTGGAGCAAACAATCCCATCTTCTTCATATAATCTTCGTACTGCTCCCGCTTCTTTTCGTCCGGTATAACGATCGCAGATGCTTGTAAACCTGCAATGTTAAACGTCTTACTTGGAGAAATACACGTGATAGTATTCGCTTCTATTTCTGATGAAAGCGTTGAAATTAGGGTGTGCTCATTCCCTTTTAAGATTAAATCAAAGTGTATATCATCCGATACGATCAACACGTCATGCTGAACACATAAATTCGCTAGAGTTGTTAATTCATCACACGTCCACACGCGACCTACCGGATTATGAGGATTACAAAGTAGTAGCATTTTAACCGCTGGGTCTTTTACTTTTTGTTCTAAGTCCTCAAAGTCCATCTTATATGTACCTGACTCTAGAACAAGCGGATTGTCCACTACGATCCGATCATTCTTCTCGATCATATCCCGAAATGGATAATAAACCGGTGATTGAATTAGAACTTTATCGTCTTTTGAGGTATACGTATTGATTGCTGCAGCTATCGCAGGGACAACACCAGACGTAAAAACGATCCAATCGTTATCGATCGACCAATCATGCCTTCGCTCTAACCAGTCTTTCACCACGTTTCTCGTATTCTGTGTAGGCATCGAATAGCCAAAAACCCCATGCTTCACCCGCTCCATAAGCACTTCTATCACTTTCTCAGGAGCTTTAAAATCCATATCCGCCACCCACATAGGAAGCAGAGCTTCTTTCTGAAAAATATCATCTGTATGATCCCATTTTACTGAATGAGTATTGTGTCTATCTATTTCTTCATTAAATGAATTCATAAGATCCCTCCGTAAGGTAGTCGTCATCAATAACTTTATCAAAACGAGCGGAACGTGTCTGAAATAACGCTTATAAAAAGTCGATAGGCGTATTTATGAGCAATACATTACAATGTAATGATAAAATAGGAGTCAATGTTAGGATTAAGCGAGGTAATTAACATGAATACATTGCATCATGCGTTTTGGAGCTACTTCTTCTTTCGGAAGAAGCAACGGAAAACGGTCAAGTCGATCGTGATCGGTGGAATCGCTCCTGATATCATCTATTATGTCATGTTCTTATACTTATTAGCTGAATACGGAGTACAAAGACTATTCGGTTCACAAGAAGCGTTTTCAATGCACGGTTTCGTTCATGTCTTATTTGACCACCCTGTCGTCGATCTCTTGAGGAAACTCGGACATTCTTTTGTGATTTGGTTCATCGCGTTTATTGTCCTTATGATTTTGCATAAAGGGTTTAAACTAACGCCACTCTCTGGCTTTATTTGGGGATGGTTCCTCCATGTGTTCGTCGACTTTTTAACACATATGAATGACGCTGTTCCAATTTTTTATCCAATTAGTGATCGTGTTATTCCTGGTATTGTGTCCTATTGGCATTCGGATTACTACGGCACTGAATTTGGTGTGACGCACTCTATCTTACTAGTCTCCACCATTATCTATCTCGTGATTGAGAGGCGCAATACAAAGAAAGCTAAAAAGCGTTTAAGCGATGAAAAACTTGAACTATAAAAAAGATCCTGCCATCGCGGTAGGATCCTTTTTGTTTATTTCTTCTGTAGAGTTGGGTCTTTCTTAGCGTATTTATTTCGTATCAATATTGGGATAACAGACAAGATCAAGAAGACGATCACTGCACTAGCAATCACAAGCGGATCTCCTGATACAAGACTACTACCTAGAAAGTTATAAGCAAACGTGCCTGGGATTATTCCGATCAACGTACCGAATAGGAATGATGAAAACTTAACTTTTGATAATCCAGCTGAATAGCTAATCAGATCGAAATTAAACAAGGGTACAAAACGGAAAAATAGAACATAGAAAAAGCCATTCTTCTCAAGCTGCTCTTGTAATTTACGTCCTTTCCCTTGCCAGTCTTTATTCGCGATCGATTTTCCTAGCGTTCTCGCCACGACGAATGATAAGACGGCACCAGAGGTTGCACCTAAGACCGTATAAAATGTTCCAAATAAAGATCCGAAAGCGAGTCCTCCAGCGATCGATAATACCGATGCTGGGAAGAAAATGAGCGGACGAATCGTATAGATCACGATATATACAATGGGAGCTAACACTCCGAATGATAAAATCCAATCTCGTATATCGTTCACTCGGAAATCTAAGTAGGTACGGCTAAACCAGATGAGTCCAATTACTACTAAGATGATGCCGCCCCACTTTAACCAGTTACTTGGTTTTTTCATAGTTCCATCCTTTCTACTTTAGCCTCTACTCTACCTTACTATACTGTAACGTTGATTGAATGTAATTAGGCTTACAAGAAAAGAAGTGCCGATTTTACGCTACGAGAACATTTGTTTGTATACAAAAAATAATGTTAGGAGCATCAAGCTACTCGATATGACTGATTCCCCTTTAGAAGCGGTTTTTAAGTAGAGTGGAAAGCGAACTCTGAGCGGAATTGGATAAAATAACTGTATTCCTCTCACCGTTAGTGCATCTAGAACTATGTGACTGACAATACCGACGAGCAAGCCGATTTGAACAGTCTCGTAGTACATAAATGTAAACGTAGATGTGAGCCAATAGACTAAGATTAGAAACAATAGACTATGTGTGATCGTTCGATGACCAAAGAACCGACTTATGTTTTTAGATAATACTTTCGCTTTTCTACCTGTCCACGAGCCCGGGTGACAGATATCGGGTAACAAAGCTCCGAACAAGCAGCTACCGTAAAATACGATGAGCTCTGGAACCGGTAAGACTTCCGTTATGTAATAGCTGTGAGCCGCTGCCCCCATACAAAGACCACCCATCAAGTGGGTTTTTCCTTCCATTCTTCTCAACTCCCTAGTTGTTTTATTCTTAGATGATTATGGTGCGATTTTTCCGGAGGGGCAATCATACGTTCGCATCCTTTAGTATAGCATACTTTTTTCCATAAAAAGAACCTGTTCACTAACTGAACAGGTTCACATTCGTTTTAATCAGTATTTGATTCTTTCTTTAATTCACATGCATTGCCGGTGTCAGCAACATCAACGATAAACGATCCGTTGCTATACCTGTCATTCGGTCGGTAGCTTGAAGGGTCAATTTGTACTGGTTCTCCTTTTTCAGTCCGAACAATAACAGTATCACCTTTTGTCACGGTTTTAACGCCTATCACTCGATGCGGGTTCGATTTCAACTCTCTTAGCATGACGACGCCTCGTTTTGCACGTGAGGCTAGATCGAATTCACTTAACGGCATTTTCTTAACCGCTCCCCGATGAGTCAAGAGGAATAAGTCAAACTTCGTTGTTGCATCAAACAAGATTCCGCTCACAACAAAGTCATCGTCTTTTAAGTTAATTCCTTTCACACCACTTGCACGCTGACCAACGACATTTACTTCTTCTTCTTTAAATCGTAATCCATAACCAAAATGAGTTGCAATAAACACTTCGTTCTTACCATTCGTCACATACACATCTACTAGTTCATCATCTTTTTTAAGCTTGAGTGCCATCAACGGTTTAGAATACCGCTGAGCTTTGTATTGAGATAGTTCCGTTTTCTTAATCATCCCTTGCTTCGTTACGAATACGAGGAACCGTTCATCTTCAAATTCATTGATCTCCATAGCTTCAATGATCCGCTCGTCAGAATCGATCGGACATAGATTCGCAACATGCTGACCTAGATCTTTCCACCTGATATCTGGTAGTGCGTGAACAGGTAAATAGATGTAGCTTCCTTTATTCGTAAAGAGCAGAATGGTATTGGTTGTATTGCTATCAAATTGGCGCAGTAAGAAGTCTGTTTCCTTCATTCCGAAGTCTTTTCCGTTCGAAGCAGCATAAGACCTTGGACTCGTACGCTTAACGTATCCATCTTCTGTGACAGTAACGATCACATCCTCTGAAGGGACCATCACTTCAAGGTTCACTTTGATTTCTTCGATTTCTTCTTCGATTCGAGTCATACGCGCATCTGCATATTTCTTACGGATTTCAAGAAGTTCTTTCTTAATAACCGAAACGAGTTTCTTCTCACTCCCGAGAATCGACTCGAGTTTTTTAATCAACTTATCCAGGTCATTGGACTCTTTTTCAAGCGTCGTGATATCTGTATTCGTTAAACGATAAAGCTGCAACGTTACGATGGCTTCCGCTTGAGCCTCTGTAAAATCATATTCACTAATCAAGTTGTTTTTAGCGTCACGCTTATCTTTTGAAGAGCGGATCGTAGCGATCACTTCATCTAAAATCGAAACGGCGCGTATTAACCCTTCCACAACATGTTGACGAGCCTTTGCTTTTCGAAGGTCGTGTTCAGAACGGCGGGTTACGACTTCTTTTTGGTGTTCGATGTATGCTTTAAGGATTCGTTTCAATCCCATTTGCTTCGGTGTTTTATTATAAATGGCGACCATATTGTAGTTATACGTGATCTGTAGGTCAGTCGCTTTATACAAGAATTTAAGGATGCCTGACGCATCTGCCTCTTTCTTCAGTTCAATAACGAAGCGAAGTCCCGTCCGATCCGTTTCGTCACGTACTTCAGAAATGCCTTCAACTTTACGGTCGACCCGTAGTTCGTCGATTTTCTTTACAAGATTCGCTTTGTTTACTTCGTATGGAATCTCTGTTACGACGATTTGCTGGCGGCCACCTCGTAAATCTTCTATTTCGGCTTTTCCTCTAAGGATGAATTTTCCTTTACCAGTTTCAAAAGCTTTCTTAATTCCTTCCGTTCCTTGCGCTATTCCGCCAGTAGGGAAATCTGGACCTTTAATGACAGACATCAATTCTTCTACAGTGACATCCGGGTTTTCCATCTGCATCACGGCAGCATCAACGACTTCCCCAAGATTATGAGGTGGAATATCCGTCGCATAACCAGAAGAGATTCCCGTTGAGCCATTTACGAGTAGATTCGGAAAACGAGCAGGAAGAACAATCGGTTCCTCCTGCGTATCATCAAAGTTTGGTGCAAATTCAACTGTATCTTTTTCGATATCTCGTAACAGTTCTGAAGAAATCGCTGCAAGACGTGCTTCCGTATAACGCATCGCGGCAGGTGGATCTCCATCCACACTACCGTTGTTTCCGTGCATTTCAACTAATACGTTTCGCACTTTCCAATCTTGACTCATACGTACCATCGCGTCATAGACGGATGTATCACCGTGCGGGTGATAGTTACCTATAACGTTACCGACTGTTTTAGCAGATTTACGGAACGGTTTATCTGCGATGTTTCCTTCATGATGCATCGCGTAAAGAATACGTCGCTGCACGGGTTTAAGTCCGTCTCTAGCATCAGGAAGTGCTCGATCTTGAATAATGTATTTACTATACTTACCAAATGCATCACCAAGGACGTCTTCTAGTGGTAAATCTAAGAATTTCTCTGCGTTAGCCAATGTTACGCCTCCTCAATGATGGAAATATTCTCGTTTTCGATGATGTTGGTATCTTCATTTAATCCAAAGGCCACATTTGATTCGATCCATTGTCTTCGGGGTTCAACTTTGTCCCCCATGAGAACCGAAACGCGTCGTTCAGCTCTTGCAATGTCTTCGATCTTCACACGGATCAACGTGCGGCTTTCTGGGTTCATCGTTGTTTCCCATAATTGATCGGCGTTCATTTCACCTAGACCTTTGTAACGTTGGATCGTATAGCCTTTCCCTACTTTTTTCATCGCTTCTTTCATGCCTTCTTCGTCCCAGGCATATTCTACGACTTCTTTCTTCCCTTTTCCTTTACTTACTTTATAAAGTGGAGGAAGAGCAATAAAGACTTTGCCATGTTCGACAAGCTGCTTCATATAGCGGTAGAAAAACGTTAGTAGAAGAACTTGAATGTGAGCACCGTCCGTGTCAGCGTCTGTCATGATTACGACTTTGTCATAGTTCGTATCTTCGATGTCAAAGTCAGGACCAACCCCTGCACCAATGGCATGAATAATCGTATTGATCTCTTCATTTTTAAAAATGTCTTGAAGCTTGGCTTTCTCCGTATTGATGACCTTACCTCGTAACGGTAGAACAGCCTGAAAACGACGGTCTCGCCCTTGTTTAGCCGAACCTCCGGCTGAGTCACCCTCAACAAGATACAGTTCATTCTTCTTAGGGTTACGAGAGGTCGCTGGGGTTAGCTTCCCGCTCAAGATCGTTTCTTTACGTTTTCCTTTTTTCCCAGATCGCGCATCTTCACGTGCTTTCCTTGCTGCTTCTCTTGCTTGAGCCGCTTTTATCGATTTCTTAATAAGCATCTCACTCGTCGATGGATTTTCTTCTAAGAAGTAAGAAAATTGTCCAGAAACAACAGCATCAACTGCGGAACGCGCTTCACTTGTACCGAGTTTGCTTTTAGTTTGTCCTTCGAATTGAAGTAGGTGCTCTGGAATACGGACCGATACGATTGCAGTAAACCCTTCTCGAATATCGTTTCCTTCGAGGTTTTTGTCTTTTTCTTTTAATAAGTTCACTTTTCTAGCATAATCATTGATCACACGCGTGATTGCAGTCTTCATACCTGATTCATGCGTACCGCCATCTTTTGTTCGAACGTTGTTAACGAACGAAAGAACGTTTTCAGAAAAACCGTCGTTATATTGAAACGAGAAGTCGAGCTCGATTCCGTTGTTCTCACCTTCGAACGTTACGACGGGATGTAGCGTTTCTTTGTCTTCGTTTAAATAATCGATGAACGCTTCGATCCCTGTTTCAAAGTAAAATTGCTCGCTACGATCATGACGTTGGTCTTCTAGCGTAATCTTCAATCCTTTAAGAAGAAAAGCGGCTTCGCGAAGTCTCTCACTCAACGTGTCGTAGTTATAATTCAATGTGCTAAACATCGTTGTGTCTGGCTTAAAATGAATCAATGTACCCGTCTTACGTGTTTTTCCTTTGTTTTCAAGGGTCGTTACCGGTTTACCGCCGTTTTCAAAACGCTGCACGAACGTAAAGCCGTCACGGTGGATCGTCACTTCGAGCCATTCAGATAAGGCATTTACGACAGAAGCACCAACACCATGCAAGCCGCCACTCGTTTTGTATCCGCCCTGACCGAACTTACCACCTGCATGAAGGACCGTTAAGATGATTTCAGGAGTTGGTTTACCGAGCTTATGCATTCCAACGGGCATCCCACGGCCGTTATCCTGAATGCTCACACTGTTATCTTCATAGATCGTTACTTTGATTTCATCACCATGTCCAGCAAGGACTTCATCTACTGAGTTATCTACAATTTCATATACAAGGTGATGAAGACCTCTTGAATCCGTGCTCCCAATATACATACCAGGACGTTTCCTAACCGCTTCAAGACCTTCAAGCACCTGAATCGAATCATCACTATATTCGTTTGCTTGTTTTTGTTTCGTTGCCATGTTTTTCCCCTTTCAAAACTCTGTATAGAATAGCCTACCATATGAGAACATGTGTTTCTATCTCTTTTTCTCTCATTTTGTTCAGCATTGCCAGATAGAGGCTGTTTTTATAAGTTGTCGACCGATTATCGACGGATTACCGTTTCAATAAGGTTGCTGTATATAAAAAATCCTGCACAGTGGCAGGAGAGAAAAACATCGAACCGTATTGTACCTTATTGTCTATTCTTCATCAATTGTTTTTAATCTATGTACATTTCCAGGTTCATACCCGATCGTGACGTGATCTCCTTCATCGACCTTGTTCCATTTTGATTCATCGGCTAAATAGGGAGTTTTGTTTACAATAAGATAAAAATAAGGTTTTTCGACCGCATCGATCGTCTCTTCATCGTTCCCGCTCTTGTCATTTGTCTTTTCAGTTAGTTGGGGTTCTTCATATCGCACCATTTTCTTTTGTACTTCACCAGTAACAAAAACAAGTTCATCCTTTTGCTCATTTGCAAAGGCAGTTCCTATTGCAAGGACGATGCAAAGGGATAAAACGACTAGAATGGTTCCCCTCAGTAAGTTCATACAGAGGCTCCTCTCAACGTACTTTCGTAATAAGTTTACCATACATTGTGGATTTAAGTAGTAGTTTTCAAGGCAACGTCCTACAATTCCTTCTACGCCTATTGGGTTTCACGCTAACATAAATCATATATAATTTTAATAAATGTTCCTGACATCGAAGTGCTGTTAACCTCTTTTTTATTTGTTAACTTACACAAAAATTAAGTTGACACTATGACGGAAATCTTTTACGATTCTTTATAGAAACCGAAAGAGAGGGCTAACTATGAAAAAAATGAGAACGATTGATTTAGTATTCGCTGGAATGTTTGCTGCCTTGATGGCAGTCGGAGCAAATATCGCACAATTTTTAGTCGTAGGTGGCGTGCCGATTACGCTACAAACATTCTTTGCTATATTAGCAGGGCTATTACTAGGTAGCCGACTAGGCGCAATTTCAATGACTGTCTACGCGTTAGTTGGTTTCGTAGGTGCACCGGTCTTCGCTCAGTTTACAGGAGGTCCTGGTATTCTGTTCAAACCGACATTTGGATTTATCTTATCGTATATTTTAGTCGCTTATATCGCAGGAAAGATCATTGAATCAAAAGCAAAGCCTACTTTACGAACATTTATGATCGCTAGTTTCACAGCATTTATTCTTAACTACGTTCTCGGAACAAACTATATGTATTTCGCTTATAAATTCTGGGCGATGGCGCCTGAAGGGTTCACGTATGGTATGGCCTGGATGTGGATGCTCGCTCCGCTACCAAAAGATATCATCATGTCAATCGTCGCAGCTGTTATGGCACCACGCATCTACAAAGCAGTGAATAAATCTTCTCAGCGTTCTGAGAGTAGAGTCGCATAGTATAATGAAAAAGAGAGCTTATCCCGCTGATAAGCTCTCTTTTTGATGCTGTATTACCCTGTTAACGCTTCGGTCTTAACTCTTTCCATAAACTCGTGTACCACTTTATTGTTACTTTTCTCACTACCTAACTTCAACATAGCCCTTCCAACAAAGTTAACACCTTTGTTTTGACCTTCATATATAAATTTAGTGGTAGTCTCATCAAGTTTAAGTAACGTAAACGAAAGTGTGATCTCAAACGCTTTCCCCAAAACGAAACTTTGTTCTTTGTGTTTTTTGTCCGGTAGGTCTTCATATGCTAGTGTTTCGACAATGTAGGTTTCAAGCCGCTTTCCTTCACGATACGTTTGCTTATGCTTTGCCCCTGCCTCATCCTCCTTCTTTTCGATCAAAATATGTTCCTCTACTTTCGGCATGATCCGTTTAATGTTTTCATCTGAAAACAATCTCCATACGTTCTCTATGTTCTTCTCAATAATCATTTCTTCTTTCCATTGAATCATTCATCGTTCTCCTTTCCAGATGCAAGAAACTCATCAATCTCCTCAAGCTGAAGATAAAGATCTTCTATCTGCATAGTAATCTTGTTTCTTTTTTGAAGTAATAATTGTTCTAAGTTAGCAAAAGACTCGTCCTCCATCACACCGATCATTTCTTGTATCGAAAAACCAAGCCTTCTTAACTTCACTAGGAGGATTGCTAAGAAGTAGCTACCGTCATCGTAGTACCGATACTTGTTAACTGAATCAATATAAGCGGGTTCGAGTAACTTTACTTCTGCGTAGTACCGTAATGTTTCTTTACTTAATCCCGTCATCTCGGAAAAATCACTAATCTTGTACATTCTCTCACTCCCACCTATATCATAAACTGTGGGGTACACCACAAGGTCAACGTTATTTTATTATTTTATCGAATTAGAAGCCAATATACGAAGAACGTTCCATATCTCTCAATCTACACGATCGTTCAACTGATAGGTAGAAAACCTTCTCAAGAACTAGTATGCGGTCATTAGAAGCAAAAAAATCACACCAGTAGATAGGTGTGATTTCGGATATCCTTTCATGCTTACCCACTCTGTGTCTGGCTCGATTTTTTCGTGTTCAGTAGTAAAGAAGAAACAAACATAAGTCCTAGGAACACGATGATTAAGCTAAATCCTCCTTTGTTGCCGAATATCTCCGACACAATTCCGATCAAATACCCTGCAAGTCCTCCACCGATTCCAGCTGCTACATAGATTAGGCCAAGCGCAGAGCCTGGGTTTTTCGAAATGCTCGTTCCGAATGCTGTTGCGGTTGGAAATAGCGCTGAGAAAAACAAACCTGCCCCTGCAAATAGATAAGGCATTTGGTTTGCGAACAGAAAGCTAATGCCAACGATCAGCACTGAACCGAGTGAAAATGTGATCATGATCAATCTTTCATTTATTTTGTTCGCGAGATACGCGACCCCTAGTCTTCCAATCATAAAGAACACTGAGAAGAGCGATAGAATCGTTGCGACCATATCAGACTTCGCTTCTTGCGAGAGACCACCGAGATCTAACGACTTCAAATACGTTGGAAAGAAATTCGTAAACGAAACCTCTGCAGAGACTTCAAAGATAAGAAAGAACATGAGAAAGACCATCTGAGCGTCTTTTATCATTGGGATAAATGCTTTTAAGTTAACTTTTTGAGGCTTCCCTTCTGGAAACGCAACGGATGTGACATAGAAGATCACGATCACGTTAAGAGCGGCGATTCCTACATAAAAGTATCGCCATGACCCAAACTGGAATAAGAAATTTAAGACTTGAGGGAATAAGACCATTCCGAGTCCATAGATCCCCATAGCAAGGTTAAACATCTGATTTTGTTTATTCGGGTATGCAGCAGGAACGATCGCATTCGATGCAACACCTAGAGCTCCAAGCCCAAAGCCGATCAGCATATAGAATCCTAGAAAGAACGTGATGTTTGGTGCGAACCCCGTACCAAGGAATCCAAGCCCCATTAAAGCTGTTGCAAAGATCACCATTATGCGAAGTCCTTTTTTATCCGTTAAATAACCAAAGAGTAAACTCGCAAAGGTAAAACCTAGCTGGAAGATAAAGACCACCAGTCCAAATTGACTCATATCGAGCCCTATGTCGGTTTCTACCTGGTTCAGAACAATTCCTTTTGTATTCGTTACTCCTCCTGAAATAAACTGTGTAAATAATAGGATGATGAGAGCGTGAATGCTATTTCCTTTTGACATGTGTGTAACCTCCAAGATGTATTCTAACCGGGGGATTCCACCGTCTACACACGCGTAAACGTGTTTGAAAATTTATTACATTCTTGTAAAACGCTCTCATTCCTGCCATGCCCGCATGTACGAATCGAAAAAAAAAAAAAAATGACAGAGGCATTCTGCCTCTATCATTTATCTCATTTGGTAGACTGTAAACGTAGCGATGAAGTAGATGATGACGATTGTAAGTGGTGGGAGCACGTAGTAAAACGTCGTTCTGTGATTCCTTCTCGTAATGCTATATAAAATCACAAGGATGACAACGACTGACGAGACAGTCGTAATAATGTTCGACATACTAGCGTGTCTAAAAATATTCGTCTCGAGATACAACACATCCGTAAAAGAAAGCAGCATGATATTGAACGCGTTGCTTCCTAGTAATGAGCTTACTCCCATGTTATAGTTTCTCAATTTCAGCGCGGTCGCAACACTCACAGCATCAGGAAGCGACGTGCTAGCACCTACTAAGAATGAGCCGACAAACGAAGCCCCAAGACCCGTTTCGGTTGCAATTCGATCAGCCGTTAACGTCAGGACTGTTCCCACGATCATGATCCCTACTGCTGAAAGGATAAATCTCGTCAGGACCTTTTTGTACGTAAAATCATTGTACTGTTCATTTTTCCTGCTCTTTCGCTTCACTTTTTCTTCCGTTTTTTTGTTGATCAACTTGATTCCTACAAGATACACGAAAACAAGGATGACAGAGCTATATCCAATATGGAACACTGATGCAGGTAGCGTAAGAGATAGACCAGCTACTACAATCAATGTCATCACGATCACTAAGTAGATATAGAGTTTACTACCAATATCCGTTTTACCCATGATCTGCTCTTTCCGGTACACAATATCAAGTACTGCAAGCGCTAAAAGGTTAAATAAATTGCTTCCTAACAGATTTCCGATAGCAAGGTCAGGGCTATCGATCGCAATAGCCGTCACACTTGAAGTCAGTTCTGGCAAAGATATAGCAGCACCTATGATGATCCCCATAAACGCTGATGAGGTTTTTGTTTTCTCACTAAGGGCATCGCCGTACATAGCGAGCCGAGTCGCCACAAAGTATGTCGCGATTGCTGCAATGATAAATAAGACAAAGACAAGGAATAAGTTCATTGTGTGTGGGTCTCCTTCAAGTTTCATTCATCTTAATCTATTACCTGTTCCGTTAGGAGTTAAACTTAGAATGGAGGATATTATGAAGGAGAAGGAGAGACACAACAAAACCCGCATCGTAGCGGGTTTTGTTCACTGTATCTTTTTTTCAGGAGTAAGCAGATCAAAGTTTCTCCATTCAAAAGGTAATAACTGTTGATATCTCTTTTCTACGTAACGGCTGTCGATCAGCACTAGAATTCCTTTATCCGTTTCAGAACGAATCAATCGTCCGCCTGCTTGCTGAACCCGATTCATTCCAGGATACACGTACGTGTATTCAAATCCATTCTTCCCGTCAAGGTCAAACCGTTCTTTCATCAATTTGCGCTCAGTATCAAAGTTTGGTAATCCAACTCCTACAACGACTACGCCAGTCAGTCGATCTCCTTTAAGGTCGATTCCTTCAGAAAAGATCCCCCCGAGTACAGCAAAACCAGCGAGGCTTTTTGAACGTCCAGATGTGAATGTTTCTAAATACTGTTCCCGCTCTTCTTCAGTCATGTTTTGATGCTGAAGAATCGTGTCGGTGTCAATTTCTCTATCTGTATACGCTTCATAAACGCGTTCCATATACCCGTAGGAAGAAAAGAAAAACAAGTAGTTGCCTTTTCTTTTTGTCACAACATTTTCAAGTAGATCGATGAGTGGCTCCAAAGTTTCCTCGCGTTCTCGGTATTTCGTAGACAACGGTGCGATATAAACACTCATATTCTCTTCCGGAAAGGGAGAAGGGATCGTTACTTGATAGTCATCATCCTCCCAACCAAGCATGTTTTGATAGTAGGACAGTGGTGAGAAGGTAGCTGAAAAGAAGACGGTCGACCTGAAACCGTTTCGCATTCTAGAAAGTTGATTTGAAGGGTCAAAACAGAATAATTTCATGCTAGCTTCAGATTTCCCCGCTTGAACGAGAGTGAAAAAATGATGGTCGTATAGTTTCGCAATCCGTATGAAATTTTGACATGTAAAATACACATCTAACAGTTCTTCATCATTCCCCTGAAGTAACAACTCCTTCTCGCACACTGAAACAAACGTATCGAGGTGAACGAGTAATTCTTCATCGACATCAGTTTGAACAACATAACCGCTCTGAGCGGATTTTTTATAATCGATAAATAATTTGTTGATAGAGGAAGCGGCATTCGAAATTTCTTGATTAGTCGATCGATAGGATCGTTTTAGTTGTAAGAACGCAGATTTATGCAATTCTGCAGAGAACATCCCCCTTGCTCGATCAACAAGGTTATGCGCTTCATCGATCAGCACCGTTGTTTGTTTCTTTTGCTCTTCAATCAACCGTTTCAACGATACGCGCGGATCGAATATGTAGTTATAATCACATATCACGGCATCTGCAACGTAGGCAGCATCTAGGGAAAGTTCAAAAGGACAGAGTCGATGCTTATGTGCATAGCCTTCAAGGACCTCTCTCGTAATTCTCGTTTCGTTCCTCAAGAGGTCTAATAGCCCCTCATTAATACGATCATAATACCCATCTGCATATTCACAATAATCCTTTTGGCAAATCGTTTTCTCTTTAAAACAAACTTTATCCTTCGCTGTAATGGTAACGGATGTAGCAATGAGACCTTTATCTTCCATCATTTTAAACGCTTCTTGTGCAGTTTCGCGTGTGATTGTCTTAGCGGTTAAGTAGAAGATCTTCTGTCCATGTCCTTCACCGATTGCTTTTATCGTCGGAAAAAGCGTGCTCATCGTTTTTCCGATTCCTGTAGGAGCGGAAGCAAAGAGTGTAGCACCTTCTTGGACGGTTTTATAAACAGATCCAGCAAACTTTCGTTGTCCTTCTCGATAGGTTTCAAACGGAAACGTCAATGAACGACTACTGTCTATCAACCGATGATGATGGTCAACTTTCCATCTTGCGAAAGGCGTATAGCGCTGTATGACTTCACTTATAAAGTGCGAAAGGTCTTCAAGTGAGTATGAATTGGTAAACGTTCGGACTTCCTTCGTTTCCGATTGGATGTATGTCAACTGAACGGAAATAGTAGCCTGGTCATACTTCATCATCGCCATGTAGGCATAGCACTTGGCTTGAGCCCAATGAACGGCATAAGAGTTTTCGTTTATTTCCTCAAGTGGAAGTGAAGTTGATTTAATTTCATCGACAACGTACGAATCATTTCTCTTTAATAGACCATCACATCGGCCTTCAATATAAAAAAGGAGGTCGTCGTATTCAAACTCCATCTCAAATGGAACTTCTTTTTGATCCTGTTCACCATACTGTTTTTGAACGTATTGATGTAGCTTTGTCCCTTCATGCATCGTAGTCGCCGTTCGAAAGCGTGCGTCTATGCTTCCACTTCGAAATGCATATTCAACGAGCGGTCGAACGGAAACCTTTATTGATTCGTGCATATCATCACCTGATCTATGTATTTACTACCTTTCATTATAACAGGTGCTGCCAAACAAAAAGAGCTCTGGCTATTAGCCAGAGCTCTAAATATTAGTTTACATCGATCGCCCAGTTTCCATTTCGGAAAATGGCTTCTGTCGTCCCATCTTCTAGAACGCCATCGATATCAAGTTCACCAGATCCCATCATAAAATCAACGTGCGTGATACTATTGTTCACGCCATTCTGATCTAGTGCTTCATCATCCATATCTGCTCCGCCTTTAATGCTGCTTGGGTATGCTTTACCAAGCGCGAGGTGACAAGAAGCATTCTCATCGTACAGGGTGTTAAAGAAAATGAGACCTGATTGAGAAATAGGCGATTCGTGTGGAACGATTGCAATCTCCCCTAGTCTTCTCGCACCCTCATCCATGTTCAACAAGCTCTTAAGCGTCTCGATTCCTTCTTCTGCTGAATAATCAACCACTTCACCATCCTTAAACGTGAGAGAGAAGTTATTGATTAAGTTACCACCGTAACTAAGAGGTTTTGTACTCGAAACCGTACCGTTCACGCCATATTTGTCTGGAAGTGTGAACACTTCTTCCGTAGGCATATTCGCATTGAATTCGATCCCTTTCTCAGAAAGAGATGAACCGCCTTTCCAGATGTGTCCTTTTGGCAATTCGATCTCAAGATCTGTACCCGGTGCTTTGTAAATGAGCTTTTTAAACTGGCGATCGTTTAATACATCTCTTGCTTTAGCAAGGGTAGCGTTATGGTCATTCCAAGCTTCGATCGGATTATCCTTATCTACACGAGTAATCTTAAAGATTTGCTCCCATAGCTTTTCAACCGCTTCCTCACCGCCTGACTCAGGAAACACTTTTTTCGCCCATTCTTCATTGGGAACAGCGACGATTGACCATGTGATCTTGTCGTTCATCGTATATTTACGGAAGTTCTTCATCGCTTCTCCAGCTGCTTTGTTAGAAGCTGAGATGCGGGATGAGTCGATTCCTTTAAGTAGATCCGGGTTTGTAGAACGAATCGAGAGTAGTGCAGCGCTCTCTTCAGCAAAATGATCGAACATCTTCACACGCCATTCAGGGACGTTTTCTAGCACATCCTGGGCTGCATTTTCATACCATAAACGATCAAGAGTATCATCTGTCCAATTAATATGTACGGTTTTCGCTCCGATTTCATAAGCGTTCTTTGCTACCATCCTTGCGAAGTCAGCGCTTTCAACTGGCGCATTCACAACTAACATTTGATTTTCTTGTAGGTTAACTCCTCGTTTTAGCGCAAGCTCTGCATATTTTTGGAGCGTTTCTTGTTTTGACATGTACATTCCTCCTTGTTTGACAATTTAAGTTTAACAAAAGTAATCGGAATTGTCCTGCTGAGTAATAACCAGAAAGAGGTGCTACTATGACGGAAGAAAGAAAAGGCCATGAAGAGTGCCAATGCGATCATACGATAACGGTGATGGGGACGGGCACGATCGACGTCACACCAGACCGTGGAATCGCTGTTCTTGGGGTCGAAACGCTGTCTGCTTCAATCACCGAAGCACAACAAGAAAATGCCTCTACAACAACTAATATCGTTGCTTCGTTAAGAGGAATGGGAATACCGCCACATAACATCGGAACGGCTGTCTACAAAATAGAAGAAGAATATAAGTATGAGGATAATAAGAAGATTTTCCTCGGTTACAAGGTCACACATTTATTAAAAGTGGTGATCGATGACGTTGCATTAACCGGGAGAGTGGTCGATACAGCAGTGTCGGCTGGTGCCACGACCATCTCTAGCATTACGTTCGATGTGCGTAATAAAGAGCCGTATTACGAAAAAGCTCAAAGACTCGCCATACGCCAGGCAAAAGCAAAAGCAGAAAACATCTCAGAAGCGCTTGGACTTTCACTCCCCTCATCACCACACAAAGTGATTGAAGCAGGCGTTCCAGAGACGATTACTCCTAGAAATATCGCTTACTCATCTGCAACCCCTATCCAACCTGGCCAAATTGCAATTACGGCAGATATCACGCTCATTTATCTTCTAAACAAATAAAGACGTCCACTGTTGGACGTCTTTACTTATTTCGTCATCGCATGCTCAACTTTGATGCAGCGATCCATAACCATCGTCATGTTGTGCTCTTTGCCATATCGATAGGCTTCCTCATTGGCGACTCCAAGCTGTGACCAAAACACATCAGCACCAATGTCCACAGCATCTTTCATAATGTCAGGTAGAAACTCACTCCGTCTAAATACGTTTACGATATCAACGTGTCCTTCGATATCTTTTAATGAGTCAACTGCTTTCTTGCCAAGCGTCTCGTCGATCGTCGGATTAACGGGTATGATTTCATAACCGGCATCTTGCATCGCCTGTGATACCATATACGACGTACGAGAAGGGTTATTCGAAAGTCCTACAACGGCAATCCGTTTATTGTCCTTTAAGATTTTCTTAATCTCTTCTCGAGATGGGTTTTCAATCGCCATTTCATACACCCCTTTTTCTTAGTTACCTCTATTATAAAGTTTTCCTCAATCAAGCCCTATTAAAACGCTCAACGATTAAGTAATTCCTTAAGAGAGTGTAGAATAAGGTCAGGGCGATTCAGAGGAACATGATGGCCTGATCCTTTTGCAACACGGTAAGTACTATTAGAAGCTAAGAGCCTTTGCTCTTGAATCAACTCACTCCAAACCGTTTCCATCTCTTCCGCTTCATCTTTTACAGTTCCAGCATCGATTTGCTCCCGGATACTATGTTTTTTATCTCTCGCTATGATTACGAGTGGAACTTGTGGAAACGATCGATTATGTAGCGATGCAGCATACTCCTTCCAAAGTGAGAGTTCTTTCCCAACTGTTTGATATAAACTTGGGTTGAGATCGTGATCATATAATGCCTGTTGAATAGTGTTGTTCCATTCTTTTTGTTTAGGATGGAGTTCAGGTGGTTGTTCGAGCTCTAGCTCTGTAGGAGTTAATGCAGACAACCTCGAGCACATCTTGAGCCAATACTCATCAGTGTTGGTTTCATCACTTGACTTCACTTCATCTAAGCGGTGCATGTTAATCGATGTTGAATCGATCAATAACACCCCTGCTACTTTCTCTGGATAATGCATCGCAAATCCTTGAGCGATCAATCCACCGTACGAAAAACCTGCAAGCATAACTGCTTCGTCGATAGAGAGCGCTTCTAATAAAGAATAAAGCTCTTCGTGAGGGGTTGCTAACGTGTGGTTCAATACAGGCTCTGACCTTCCATATCCGGCTCGGTTATAAGCTAGAAATGAAAAGTCAGAATCCATTAGTTCGTTCCACTCATAAAGTGATCCGCCCATTCCTGTTAACAAAACGATCGTCTTTCCAGTTCCTCTCCTATAGTAATACTCCTTGATACCATGTGATGTGGTAGTAAGAGACGTTTCCATCTAATCCCTCCCATTATCCAATTCATGGTAACACAGTTTTTGTTATCTTTGTCTAATCTCTTTAAGAATCTCTAAACCCTTCGTTACTCCTTGACTCATGGCTGATCCACCACCGTATGCAGCGGAGACCAACATCGTTTCATAGATTTCTTTGTCACTACATCCAAGTTCAACACATTGATCCATATGATAAGTCATACTCTCTTTATCCCCATCTTTCGTGCTGATAGCTAAAGCCATTAAATGCTTCGTACTCTTTTGGATGTCGCCTTCTTCAAAACATTCTGCGGTAAACCTATTGTACTGTTTTATAGCTTCAGGTAATGATTCGGTAAGCTGCTCGATCCCTGTACGATAGGATTCTAATCGTTCTTCTGCTTGCTTCATCACAATCTCTCCTTTTCGTTAACGTAGTAATACACTTTCCTTCTTTTTATCAAGAACGAAACAATTGAATGTGCAATATATCTTATCTGAAAAATTTGCTATAATTTTCTCATAACAATTAAGGAGGAAATCATATGTCAAAAATTCTACATTCAACTTTTACAAGCAGGAGAGGTGAAACGAACTAATCATTACCCCTCCTGCTTTCGATTTGTCGGAACATTTTTGAGAAAGTTGGAGGACAATGTACTCGATTTCTGAAAGGAACATTTCTGTTTTATTTTGGGTGAATTTTTTTGGGTCAATTAGCTTCTTGCAGCCTGTTCTAACACTGTTTTATTTAAGTAATGGCTTAACGGAAGCAACGATTTTAGTCGTATTGATGTGCTGGAGCGGTGCCGTATTAATTGGAGAAATACCTGCTGGGGTCTTTGCTGACCGGTTTGGTCCGAAACTCTCATTCTTAATCGGCTCCTTAATTAAACTACTGAGCATCATCGTACTATTGCTTTCAAACGATCTGTGGTTATTTATGCTATTTAGTTTTCTAAATGGCTTTTCTGTTACCTTTTTCTCTGGAGCGGATGAAGCATTAATCTACGAATCGTTAAAAGTCGATAAAAAGCAGAGCAAGATGGATGAAGCGATGGGAAAAATTCAATCCGCAGGTTTTATCTCGATGATTCTTGCCGTATTGATAGGGGCTTTTCTTGCAAACGATTTAAATCAGCAGCAATTCCAGCTGTTAATACTATTAAGCCTTGGCGTCTATCTGATTGAATTCATTCTACTATTCTTCATTCATGAACCAGCCGTTGAGATGACTGTATCCGATACGTCGATGAATAAAGTTGTAGAAGGATTACGTGTGATCAAACGAGCCCCGCAGCTTTTATTGATGTTTCTGAACCTTACACTCGTTTTCATCCCCACAGTGGCTGTGTTCGAGAGGTTTGATCAACCCCTGATGACCGAAGCGGGGTTACCTGTATTTTTAATCGGACCTGTTTATGCAATTGGAGCACTTCTCGCATTCTTTTCATCAAGAAGTATTACATTTCTTACAAAAAGAATTTCAAGAATAACCTTGATGTATGCTTCAGGCTTTCTGAGTGCAGGCGGGCTTCTTGTAGCAGCACTGTTTCAAGATACGCTTTGGTTGATTCTTGGTGTCATCCTTTTCTTAAGGTGGATCGGTGCGATTCGTTATCCGATCTATTCTCAGCTCAGTAACGATATCATTCCTTCGCATGTGCGGGCTACGACGATTTCATTATTATCTATCTTAGATTCAATATTTGATCTAATCGTCTTTTTATCACTTTTACTGTTTGCTGGAGAAGGCGTATCCGGGATCTTAATCGGCGCTTCAATAATCGCACTATTTGGCTCAATCATACCGATTCAAAAACGACGAATAAGACTCACCGTTAAAATCCCAAAAGAATTCCAATAAAGGTTTGCATTCCGAATATGTGAGTGCTATTATGTAATTAAACCATTTTTACTTTTAATATATTTAGGATTTAAATTAGCTGTAACTTCTCGAGGGGGTAACAAAGTTAAATCCTCGCTTTTGAAGTTACAGTTTTTTAATGTAAACGTATTACTTAGTGAAATGGTGAATTTTAAATTATGTACGATGTGGTACATTAGGAGGCAATTTTTTATGCAAAACGGTAAAGTAAAATGGTTCAACGCTGAAAAAGGTTTCGGTTTCATCGAAGTTGAAGGAGCAGACGACGTATTCGTACACTTCTCTGCAATCAACGGCGAAGGTTTCAAAACTCTAGACGAAGGCCAAGAAGTTAGCTTCGAAATCGTTGAAGGTAACCGTGGACCTCAAGCTGCTAACGTAACAAAAGCATAAATTGTAAATTCATAAGAGCCCGGTGATCACTCACCGGGCTCTTATTTTTTATTTTAAGTTTTTCGTTAAGAGCAGTTCATCATGCAGCGGAATGTTGTAATACCCTGTTTTTGGTATTTCTTTCTTCACCTTACGT
Source organism: Alkalihalobacillus sp. CinArs1 (assembly GCF_947387515.1). Taxonomy (GTDB): domain Bacteria; phylum Bacillota; class Bacilli; order Bacillales; family Guptibacillaceae; genus Guptibacillus. The sequence goes on from NZ_CANDOB010000003.1 coordinate 201,198, forward strand.
GCCTCATCAACTGCACCACGGAATACGCTCGTAATACGATAGCCTCTCTTTTGATAAAAACGGAGTGCGTCCATATTGTCATTCGTAGTTAGAAGTTCTACCTTATGGATACCTTTTCGATAAGCAGCAAGCTCGACTTCAAGTAATAGCTTACTCCCTATGCCAGCCCCTTCATTAAAGCTATCGAGCGATATGATTTCACACGTCTCACCACGGAAAACATAAGTGATTAATCCTTCGACCTTACCCTCATGCTTCAAATAAAAGCCGTCTAAGTCGTTGCTATGATAAACACCTGAAGAAACCACCATCATGTCACTTCCCCAGCTCTTTTTGAAAATGTCGTTTATGTACGATCTATCTTGATCTTGTACAGAATTCAGGTGGAGATAAGGTTCATACATCATTAGCTGACAATCTCTCATCGCGCCTTCATGCCACTCGTGTTGTTTTAGAATAGATTTCTTTTTAAACCCAACTTTTTCATAACAAGCAATTGCTCGATCGTTCCATACCTGCGGATCCATAACGATCAACGCTGCTTCTTTTTCTTTAACAAGAAACTCAACAACCATTTTGACAAGTTCAGTACCTATGCCTTTATTCCAGTATGAAGGCTCACCGATAAACTGGTCCATACCGTATGTCCCATCTGGAAGGGATACCCACGCAATAGAATAGGAGCGGTAGAACTGAATATAACCAATTGGAGCTTTATCATAGGACACGATACAACCGACGACATCATTTCGATCAAAATAGTCATCCTTGATACGATTTAACGTATAGGGACGATCTCTTCCTTCGTAATATTTCAAAACATGATCATTGGTCAGCCATTTTAATAAGAGGTCTTCATCACCTGGCGCGAGACTCCTTATTGCTAACGATCCAGACTGGATAAACACATTTTCATTCATTAAGTTATTCACCTCCCCCACCTCCATCGAATCCGCCGCCGCTATCGTACCCTCCTGAGCCACCATACGTATGGTCCGTTTCAACATAACTTGAATCGAATGAAGGCTCACTTTTTGTTGAGTGAAGTTGGTCTTTAATCGATGATTCATCATTACTAGATAACCACTCTCTAGCAACAGCAAATGCAAGGATACCTTCTACGTCAAGTTGATCTAGTTCGCTTCGTTCTTCTGGGGAAATGTCTACTCGCTCTTCAATCGATGCGATAACAAACATACTTGCAGCTGAGCGGGACTCGAAAGAAGGTTTTGGATTCGAACTTACTCTCCTTTTTTTACGGTTATGATCGGAGTAAAATGCGAGGGAAATTATGCTAGTCATTACGATTAGAAAAAACAATCCGATTCCACTCATGATATTCCTCCTCATTTGTTTTACTTTTATTACGTAAAACACCCCTTAAGGTTTCAAGTTTGTGAATTTTTTTAGAAAATAACGCATAAATAGTAATATTTCTTAACAAAATAGGGTATAATAAATAATTTATGCTGTATCAATATAAGTACCCATGTGTTACACTAAGAGTAATCTTCTTATAGATGGGAATTGATATAACAATATGGGAAAATACATGATTGACCACCAAAACCGAATTGTCCATAGGACAGCCTATGCTGGTGATGAGTGCCACTTGCCTGAAACACCACTTAAAGATCGGTCTGAGGTTAATCTTGACACAGAACTCGAGGTATTGACGGAGCAAAAAGGATACCAAAAATGTTCTTCCTGTTTTTTCGGTTCTACATTTGAAAATCATCTTGAATATAATCGGCAAACTAGACATGCTAAACATATATAGCTTTTACGTAGGCAAGGACTCGACAAATGAGTTCCTTGCCTTTATTTATGTATAATTGCGCTCTTCTCTAGGACGTTATCTTCCAAGTTAGATGGACACTTTGTCACAAAAACCTTTAAATACCTGTCTTTTATCGGTATAATAAATAATAGTTTCTGTTTTCAGAACAATGTCTATATTCTTGAACTTCATTTTATTGCTGTTACTTTAACAGCTTTGTGTTATATTTATAACATTGTTTTTATAAAGATACAGTTATTCATAAAATTATTATACATAACAGAGGTGACAGTCGATGCAAAGTAGTAATCATCAAGAAAACGTAACAGCTTCCAGTATCATGAAATTCGCTATACCATCATTGATCGGGATATTCTTATTCATGATTCCCATACCCGCAAAGGAAGGAATCACGATACCAATAGCGAAACTAGCTGATTGGCTTCAAGTATTTTTTGCTGAATCAGTTCCAGTAACGCTTCCCCAGGTAATGACACTTATCATTTCGATCACAGTGATACTCAGCATTATTGCAGTGGTGGCTAAGCCAAAATGGGTAACAAACTCCCCATTTCTCGTAAACTTACTGCAAGTTTCACCAATTTGGCTCATCGCCCGTACACTTGGGATGATCTTTGCTATTCTTACCTTATACAAGATTGGGCCAGAATGGATTTGGTCAGATGCAACGGGTGGTTTGCTGCTAAATAGTCTTATACCTATACTATTCTCTGTATTTTTATTTGCTGGCCTTTTCTTACCACTTTTATTAAATTTTGGGTTGCTAGAATTATGCGGTGCGCTTCTTACTAGATTCATGAGACCGCTCTTTACACTCCCTGGTCGTTCATCTATCGATTGTCTCGCATCTTGGATGGGTGATGGAACGATCGGTGTTCTACTTACAAGTAAACAGTATGAAGAAGGATATTATACAAAAAGAGAAGCCGCGGTAATCGGAACAACCTTCTCTGTTGTATCCATTACGTTCAGTATCGTAGTGTTAGCTGAAATGAGACTTCAAGCATATTTCATACCTTACTATCTAACGATCGCACTAGCTGGTGTCATTGCAGCAATCATCATGCCTAGAATACCGCCGTTATCTAGAAAACCTGATGAAACACATGAAAATGTATCCGATAAGCGTAGTGATGCAATTCCAGACGGCTATACACCATTTCGATTCGGAATCGTCAAAGCGACTGAAACTGCAAGTAAAAACAAGATTTCATCCATCGCAAAAGGCGGCGTCCAAAACGTTTTAGATATGTGGATGGCCGTTATTCCAATCGTTATGGCAATCGGAACGATCGCATTGATTATCGCTGAGAACACCCCTCTATTCAGCTATTTGGGAGCACCATTCGTTCCGTTACTCAATCTGATGCAAGTGCCTGAAGCCGCAGAAGCTGCTCAAACGATGGTGATCGGATTTGCAGATATGTTTCTACCAGCTATCATAGGTTCAAGCATTGAAAGTGAATTAACTCGCTTCGTCATCGCTTGTCTATCTGTTTCCCAGTTGATCTACATGTCAGAAGTAGGTGGATTGTTACTTGGATCAAAAGTACCTGTTCGTTTCTTTGATCTTGTTATCATTTTCTTAGAACGTACACTGATTTCACTACCAGTAATCGTGATTATGGCGCATATTATCTTTTAATTTTTTGCCAGGATTGTATATCCTGGCTTTTTATTTTGGTATTGAGTTCTTAATGTATTGTTTTAAAAATTATTATCTATAATACGGTGCGTGAAATTTTATAAACACATAAAAAGAAGACAGCCGAAGCTGCCTTTATTTATCAAAAAGAATGACGATTTTGCCTCTAGCATGGTGCGATTCACTCACTCTATGCGCCTCTCTGATACCTTCTTCACTAAACGGAAACCGATGCCCGATAGTGGCTTTGATACGCCCCTCTCTTAAAAGTTCACCGATCTGATTTAGCTGTTCACCATTGGGTTCTAACCATACTGTTCCTGAGCGAACTCCTTTATCCTTCGCCTTTTCTTTATCTGGGATATCGACGATCGACACAAGCCTTCCTCCCCCATTTAATACGAGGAAGCTTTTATCCAATACTTCTCCTCCGATCGTATCGATTACAACATCGTATTCTTCCACAACATTAGAAAAGTCTTCTTCTACATAATCGATAACACGATCTGCGCCTAACGCTGCAACGTACTCCTTGTTTTTCCCACTACACGTTGTTGCTACATAAGCACCATTCTCCTTAGCAAGTTGAATCGCAAAGCTCCCAACTCCACCAGAACCGCCATGAATCAGAACCTTATCCTCTCTTCTAACATCTGCAAAATTAATCAAGCACTGCCATGCGGTAAGACCGACTAACGGGATCGAGGCGGCTTCTTCATATGTTATATTATCTGGGATATGAGTGAGTAAATGAGAATCCACGACAACTTCTTCAGCGTAAGTACCTTGAGCTGTCGTTGCTGGTCTTGCAAAAACCCTGTCTCCAACTTCAAAGTCTGTTACGTTGCTACCTTTTTCCTTTACGATACCCGCAATGTCCCAGCCAAGTGTGATTGGAAAATTGAAAGGAAGCTTCTCTTTCAAGTAACCCTCTCTTACTTTCCAATCGATAGGGTTTACTGAAGTTGCATAGCTTTCAACAACGACCTGGTCGTCATTTGGCGTTAGCGAATCAAGTTCAACTTCTTTCAATTGCTCTCGTCCACCATAGGCTTCGATCACTACAGCTTTCATTAATTAGCCTCCTTCATCACTGTTCACGTTCGATTCGATCAAACTTGCTCAGTGTAATCAATTGCTGAACTGTAAGATGCCCACTCCATTCTTTCTTCGCTTTTTCCCAATCATCCTGGTACTGCCCCCACTCCCAAGTAGGTGCCCAGCTACCATCTTCCTGCTGTTTCTCTATTATGTAGTCAAGATTAACATGAACCTCCTGATTCAATTCATCTACAAATGGTGACTCTTCTGAATCGACGAGAACAACGGGTTGAACGCCATACGAATCCCATTTCTCGGGACGATCTACGATATATGGTAGCTGCTTTTGCACTTTCTCTAGTATGACATTTTGAATATCTCCTTGAGCTAAATCAGCTAGCCTCAAGTAACATTGAACTTCGTGGATTTCATATTCGTTCAAATCACTTAAATGATCCATCACTTTCATAAGCATTGCAGATTTAGGTTCCTTATCATCACTATACGCCATCAGGTAACCGACGATTTCGGCATCAGGGTTTGCCGAGTATTTCTGCTCTCCCTCCTGAACACTCCACCATGGTGCATGAGGAACATGGTTGACTGCCTCTGGCACAGCGTTCCAGCCTTCCTCCTTACATGTAGATTGAAAGTAACGTATTCCCTCTTGAATAAACGGATGGTCTTTAGATAATCCGAGCTTAATTAAAAATTGAAAAGCTACAGTGGTAGCCATCGGTGATGATTCTTTTAGTCTGAAATCTGGTTCTATACTATGACCAAACCCGCCATCATCATTTCGGTACTGTTCTAGCTGTTCTAAAACTTCCTCTTTACTTCCTGATCCATTCCAAAAATGAAAATATGCTCGATCGATTCCTCTCGCCTCGTTCTCTATGTATGAGCAGGCTTTATCATACTGTTGCTTCGATAGTTTTTTCATCAGAATCAGTCCTTTCGTTAGGTCTATACATTACACAATATCCATAAATCTCTTTTTCGAATCATTTTTCTCATAAAAAAGAAAGAGCGAGGTTTACCCACGCTCGCTCTGCAGCCCTTTAACTTACTTGAAAACTTTCCTCGAGCGCTTTTCGAAGCGCTTCAGGAATCGGCTCACTTTTTTGTTCTTTAAAATTAAAGTAAACAATCACGGATTCACCTTCAGCAACAAGCTTACCGTTCTCTGCATTCGTCATACGGTGACGCATGACGAAACTCTTCGTTCCAATCTTCTTGATATCCGTTTCAACCGTAAGCGTTTCACCGAAGTACAGTTGGGCATGGAAATCACAATTTGTAGATACTAAGATGAATTTCCAGTCATCAGTACCCGAACTTCCTCTATGCTGATTCAAAAACTCAACCCTTGCTTCTTCCATGTAAATGAAATAGCTCGTATTATTCACGTGCCCAAGGGCATCTGTTTCACAAAATCTAACCTTTACGTTCATTTCGTGGCTCATCTCATTCCCTCTTCCCTATCACCTGTGTGTAAACTGTGGTTTTCTTTTTTCAAAAAAGGCATTGACACCTTCTTTAATATCTTCAGTCTGAAAAACTTGGTCGAACAGATCTGCTTCAAGTTCAATCCCTTTTTCCAACTGCAGTTCAGTTCCTTTATTAACCGCTTGTTTTATTCTGGATAAAGACTGAAGAGATTTATCAGATATCTTAGACGCTAGACTCTGTGCGTATGTCATGCCTTGTCCAGTTGGCACAACGTGATTCACAAGTCCGTATTGTTCTGCTTCGTGCGCAGTGATCGGTTCACCAGTAAACATGATTTCTTTTGCTCTCGCTTCTCCCACTAAGCGAGGTAACCTCTGAGTACCTCCTCCACCTGGAAACAATCCTAGTTTAATCTCTGGCAAACCTAGCTGCGCCTGATCTTCAGCGACACGGATATCACAAGTCATGGCTAGTTCACAGCCTCCGCCGAATGTTAGTCCATTTAAAAGAGCGATCGTCGGTTTAGGAAAATCATCAATGTAGTTAAACATTCGATGGGTATCCATGACGATTTCCTTGAAATTGGCTTGTCCCATCCATTCAGGGAATTCCTTAATATCAGCACCTGCCACAAAAGCTTTGTCTCCAGCACCCGTTAAGATGACCGATACAGCTTCGTCATCCGTTTCAAGTTCTTGAAAGATGTCATAAATGCGGTTGATCACTTCTTTACTTAATACATTAAGAGGCGGGTTATTGATCGTGACGATTGCCGTTCTTTCTACAATTTCATACGTTACCTTTTCCATCCTAGATCACTCCTTTTTTATGTAGAACATTTTTCAACGATAATAAAGAGCTACATGTTAATCTTACATGTAAACGTTTGTAATTTTCAATATATTTCAACGGTTTTATTTTTTATTATCGGGGAATTAGGAGTTTACATTTTTAAAAGGAGTCGATCTTATGAATGAAAACTTATCTAGACTAATGCTTGATTATGAAAATGCTATCGATTGCTGTGAAGGTGAAACCGTCCCAGAATTCATTGAAAACTTCATTTATGGTTCTATGGACTACAACAAGGATAACTTCGATAAGATACAAGCTGAGATGAGTAAACAAGCACAAAACAAAGAACCTAAAGAATTTAAACGTGCTTTTGATGAAATGCTCCTCTACTTAAGAGACAAATTCATAGAACTAGATCCTCAAAAAGAGTATTGGGCACTTCATTACAGAGAAGGGGTCAGTGCTTTCGTTGCTATGATCGACGGCTTAGTCATCCAATATTTCTCTGGCCTTTACTCGGTTGACGATTTGAAAGAGAGGTCGAAGTTATTTTCAGATATTATTATAAGAGGGTTTGCAGGGGTAAAAGAACATCATACGAATGTGATGTCGGCCGATTGACTGACGGTTATGGCATTAGAAAATTAAAAAAGAGCTTGGGAAAGCACGCTGCTGATCCAAGCTCTTTCAATGTATCCTTGACCTTTATTTTTCGATGCCCAGATAATACTCTTCCACAAGCATATCCATTGCTTTGTTTGTCCTTAAAGCTGTGTTCCCAGTGCTTGGACATTTCCCATTCCCGAGTAATTCATCGACGATCGATTGAATATGTGGCTGTTGAATATGATGAGGATGCTCAATACGAAAAGATTCTTCAACTGAATCCGTTTTTAACAGAATGGGTTTATCATCAAACGTAGAAAATTGTATTTCTCCACGTGTCCCAACAATACGGTTATCATCTTCGTTTTTATAAGAAGAGAAATTCCAAACGCCAGTCCCAACAGCACCACTCTCAAACCTCCAGGCACCATTCACAGTATCTTCTGCTGGATAGGAACCAGCAAGGTTATAAGCTGAACCTTTGATATCTGAAATAGGACCAAGTAAATAATCCAACAAGTCTAATGTATGGGAACCAACATCATAAAACAATCCAGCACCACTCGTTTCAGGCTTCACTCTCCACGGCCAATTCCCTTCTTCATCTCTTTTAACGAGTTGTTGCATCTGCTGCACCGAGACGAATCGCACTTCTCCAATTGCGCCTTGTTCGATTAGTTCTTTCACTTTCAAAAATCTAGGTAGCGACCTTCTGTAATAGGCAACAAACAATGGTACTTCGTGTTTTTCACATGCACGGACCATTTCTAGGCAGTCTTCCGAACGACTCGCCATCGGTTTTTCCACGTATACAGGCTTTCCAGCTTCAGCAACCATCAAGGTATAATGTTTATGTGTAGAAGGTGGAGTGGCTATATAGACAGCATCCACATCTTCGTCATGTATCAGATCTTCTGCATCATCATACCACTTAGGGACGCCATGCCGTTCTGCATAATCTCTTGCTTTTTCTCCATTTCTTCTCATCACGGCTTCAAGTGAACTATGTTCAATCTTTTGAAAAGCTGGCCCACTTTTCTTTTCTGTCACATCACCGCATCCGATGATACCCCAACGGATCTTCTCCATAAAACGTCCCTCCTCTAATCTGCTTACATTTTCAACACTAATGGATGTACCCTTCTTTAAGAGTAGTTACACCAAGATGAACTGTGAGAGGTAGCTAGTCACAGGCGTTCATGCACGATGGAAACACAAATACATCTCTGTGCAGGCAGAGATGTATTTGGTGTTTTATTGGACGACTCTTGTGATAGCTAAAAGCTTCAATTAAGCATTTATGTGATAGACTTCACTGTACTTATTTTCTAGGTACTCGATTAAATAAGCAGCGTTTAGTCCTTCACCAGTAATATCTTTAATGATTTCAACAGGCTTTTTCATCTTTCCGTATTGATGAATATGCTCAGTGAGCCACTCTTTTATCGGAAGAAGATCGCCTGATTCTAAGAGTTCATCAAAATTAGGAAGGTCTTTCAAGATCGCATGCTTTATTTGTGCTGCGTAGATATAACCTAGTGCATAGGAAGGGAAGTACCCAAACGCACCGCCTGACCAGTGAACATCTTGCAGGACACCATTCGCATCATTGTCAGGAGTGATTCCTAGGTATTCTTCCATCTTTTCATTCCAAATAGACGGAAGGTCCTTTACTTCGATCTCCCCGTTGATCAACCCTTTTTCAATTTCATATCGAACCATGATATGAAGGGCATACGTCATTTCATCTGCTTCAATTCTAATGAGAGATGGTCCTGCAACGTTGATCGCACGGTAGTAATCGTCTAAACTCACGCCGTCGAACTGTCCTGAAGAATACGCTTTTAACGTCTCATAATTATTTTTCCAGAATGATTTATTACGACCGACGAAGTTTTCCCAGAATAAAGATTGAGACTCATGGATTCCCATAGAAGTGCCCGAACATAGTGGTGTCCCAATTAAATCTGTAGAGATATTTTGTTCGTACAGCGCATGCCCACCTTCATGGATGGTTCCAAATACAGCTGTGCGGAAATCACCTTCATCATACTTCGTTGTAACACGAACATCCCCAGGATTTAAGCCAGTAGCAAAAGGATGTACAGTCGTGTCAAGTCGTCCGGCATCAAAGTCATACCCCATCTTCTTAAGTATTTCTAAACTGAAATCTTGCTGCTTCTCTTTAGGAAAATGTTCGAATAAGAAATCAGTATGAGGTTTGTCACTCGATTCAACTACCTTTTTAACGAGTGGAACGATATGGTCACGCAGTTGTCCAAACACGCGGTCGATCATATCCACCGTAACCCCAGGTTCGTATAAATCTAGCAGCGTATTATACTTATTGTCTTCATAGCCCCAATACTCCACGAACTTTTGATTAAAAGCTACCAACTTCTCAAGATATGGTCGGAATAATTCAAAGTCATTCTTTTCCTTCGCTTCTTCCCACACGCTTTCAGCTTTCGAACTTAAAATAACGTACTCTGAATATTCCTCTGCAGGAATTTTAATGTTTCGGTCATATTCTTTTTGACATTCTTCGACAGCCTTAACTGTCTTCTCATCTAATTGGTCTTTTGCATTTGATAGGTTAGAGAGATAGTTTTTCATTTCGTCCGAGACGGACATATTAAACACCTCAGATGACATCATACCGATGACCTCAGAACGTTGCTCAGCTCCTTTTTTCGGCGCACCCGTTCTTAAATCCCAGTACATCAGCCCGATCGCTTCATTAAAGCCTGTCATCTTCTTCGTATAGTTCAAAAAATCTTGTTCAATTTTATTCAAATCGACTTGCATATTTCTCGCTCCCTTTCGTATAAGTGTTTGTTATGTAACGGCATGACGCATTCGACAACCCTCGTTAAAACATGTAACGTTTTGTCGGAAGTTAAAAAATTCAAAAACAATGGATTTTAAAAATCTCATGTTATCCTTTTTGTAAGGAAAACTAGTTCAAGGAGGGGTCTAGATTGTCTATCAATAGTCTGATCAAAACATTCGAACAAGTTAAAGGTAAAGAGCCATCTACTGCGGACGAGCTGCTCGATTTCGCTCAGGTGAATTACTTAAATGGCAACATGTCATTGCATGAGTATCAATGCTGCTTTAAGGAATTACATGCACAAGGTGCTAAAAAGCCCGAATATTTCTCTGAGAAAGAACTGAGAACAACTTAATCCCTCTATGTAACTATCCTACCATAACCTGGTATACGATTAACTAAGAATACGAAAAAAGACATAGGATAAATCCTATGTCTTTTTTTAATGCTGTAATGTAATTTCGAGAGTAGTAAACCGGTCGTTCAAGCACTCGGGGCACTCCTTTTCTGACCGCTTCAACAAAGAACAACATTGTATACAATACTTCATATCCATTCCTCCATATATCCAATGAGGTTCTTTTTCCCTATTTTAAGAAGTTCAAAACAGCTAGATTACATACCTGCGCTTCCGCTAGAGAAAATAGCGATCACCATGCCTATAAGTGCGATTGTACCGATGATCGAAAGAATCGATAGTACAACGAAAATCCAACCCGCTACTTTACGATCCGTCTTAATCAAGTAGATCCCTAATGGTAGAAGTGTAAATAAAAATCCTAATATCCCCCAAAGCCATGGGTTTTTGCCATGTTTAGGTGCATCGATAGCAAGATACACAGCAACAATAATCGGAACTAGAAAACTAAAAATGCTTAACTCCATTTCCATATCCCCCTTTCTATTGAGTCCACTAAAAACGATACATGAAAATAACGTACACGTCCATCAATCATTTTTTAGAAATAACGATAAAGTTATTCACCACGCCCACCGTTGTAATGACAGTACCATCTATATGTTTCGTTTTGTAAATCGAGAAAACGAACCAATCTGTCCGAGCAGTGTTTGCAGTAAGATACGGAACTACCGCAAGATCTACCCCGATCTCCACTAATTTATTTTGATCCTTTTTCAATTCATCAGCCGCCCACTGCACATAATCTTCAGACTGAGGATTCACCAAGAACAACCCTAGCACAATAAAAACAAAAAGATAAAACCCAGTTTTCTTCATACCTTCCCTCCCCAAATAATTCTCAATACTAAATTTATACGTATTCGGTTGTTTACATGCAGGTTGTTCCCGGGTAGAGGATACTATAACGCAATTAGATAGGAGGAGTTAATCATGAGACAACACCGAATCAACACACTTAAACCTGGAGAACATTATACCGCAAAAGAACTTGATAGCTTCGTATCGACGACGGACGTTGTACTACTAGCAAGTAATGCTTCCCAACTTTTTTCAGATCCTGAGAGGGAATATAAAGTAGTGAATGAATTGGAAGGTTTTTTTGAACATTCCTCTGATGACGGGGAAAAGTATTTCCGAGATAAACGAGCGTATATCGTAGAAAAAGTATAAACAAAACCCCCAGCACATGCTGGGGGTTTCTTCATTACTTCTTAGGCGGTCTAGGTCCAAAGAACTGATAATAGTGGGTTTTAATATCACCGTTATAAAGCTTACGGTTCTTTGTAGACTTCTTGCCGTATAACTCTTCAAATTTTGGATGAGATGTTAAGATATAGATCGACCACGTGTCGAGACGATCGCGGAACGCTCGTCCCATGTCTTTGTACATTTGTTCGACTTCTTCTCGATCTCCAAGTCTCTCACCGTATGGAGGGTTACCGATCAAACAACCGTATTCCATCTTAGAACTCACGTCAGAAACCTGCATCTGCTTGAACTGAAGCATATCACCGAAACCAGCTTCTAATGCATTGTTCTTTGAGAGTTCGACCATCTTCGGATCAAGGTCACTTCCAAAGATATGAAGCGGCTGATCATATTTAGCAAGGTCTTCTGTTTCAATCATCGCTTCTTCCCATCGCTTTTTCCCGATCCACGCCCAATCTTCTGAAGCAAACTCTCTGTTAAAGCCTGGGGCGATATTCTGCCCGATCATCGCCGCTTCGATTGGAAGCGTACCTGATCCACAAAAAGGATCCATGAAGGGCTTGTCAGCATTCCAGTTTGTGAGCATGATCATCGCTGCTGCCATCGTCTCTTTCAACGGAGCTGCACTGTGATGATAACGGTATCCCCTTCGATGTAAACCTTTACCACTCGTATCGATTGTAAGGGTTGCAGTATCTTTATGAATAGCAACCTCTATCTTAAAGAGCGGACCGTCTTCATCAAACCATGAAACGTTGTATTTCTCTTTCATACTCTCTACGATCGCTTTTTTTACGATAGCCTGGCAATCCGGCACACTATATAACGTTGATTTAACCGATTTACCCGAAACAGGGAACTCCGCATTTTCTGGCAAGAGATCGCCCCATGGTAAAGCTTTTGTTGCCTCAAATAGTTCATCAAAGGTTGTTACTTTAAATTCCCCGACCTTCAACTTGACGCGATCGGCTGTTCTTAGCCAATAGTTTGATCTGCAAATACCGAGCTCATCGCTTTCATATGTAACTTTTCCATTATCGACACGTACGTTTTCAAAACCTAAATCTTTTACTTCTCGACCTACAAGAGATTCAAGACCCATTGTAGCCGTTGCAATCAGTTCATATTTTGCCATTCTATTCAACTCCGATCGTATGACTGCATCTTTCTAAGATGTACCCCGTACATTTTTTCGACTTAATCATACAGGAATTCCTCTAAACATGCAAAAAAGCCCTTTGCGGGGCTTTTCAAAGTAGATAACGTTCTGTAAGCCATGTTCTGTTCCATTGTACTGCAAACGGGTCTCCCCTCGCACTCAGGTGGTAATCATCTATCTCCAGACGCGTCCTCCGTCTGGCTTTCTATCCGTTAAATTCCTTCAAGAAAGCTCCCCTACCATAATTTGGGTTTCTCGCTCGTGGGGTTTACCTCGTTCCACTCTTAATGTTTCCATTAAGACTTCGTCACTGTGGCACTTTCAGAGTATTCAGGCCGTATCTCGAAAGACTTAGGCCTTTTCCCCGCCGTTAGCCCGAATGGACTACCCTGACTTATTGTTTCATCAGGCACGAACACTACGATCATCTCAGATCGTGCGAGCATGGACTTTCCTCTACATAAGAGATAAGACTCCTATGCAGCGATTACCCGAACGTTATCTTTATTAGGACAACAAACTTCATTATAGCTTAATTCGATGGATTTTGCAAGAATACCTTACTATCTTGTTTTGGACTAAAGTTTTTATACGTAAAGTACGGTAATTGAAATTTATCTACTTCTAAGAAAAAAAACCACCTGTTTTGGCGGTTTATTCGTATAGTTTGCTTCCAAATACGTGCTTCTCCAAGTTAGATAAACGTTTCAAAATATCATAGTTAGTATTGCCTGGTTGAGTTTGAGAACGCGTTTGTTGGCGTTTTTGTTGCTCAGACATGCGGTCCATTTCTCTTCTTAAACGCGTGTTTTCTTGGCGAAGATGATCGATTTCATTCTCGAAATTCTCGTAGTCTTTGATCACAACATCTAAAAACTTGTCTACATCATCTTGGTCATACCCACGAAAACCACTCTTAAAGTCTTTTTCAAGAATATCTTTAGCTGTTAATTGTAACGATTGCTGTTCTGCCATAATATCACCTCAGTATGTACACTGTTTTTTGTCTTTATTTTATTCTTCCAAAAGTCTTTCAACTTGTCAATTGGAATGTTTACTGACTGTAAAAATCTGGGTCGCTCTCCTGCAAGTCCTGCTGCAGCAAATCAAGATCGATAGGGGTTATCGTATAAACTTCGTATTCACTTTGCTGTTTCTTTCTGTTGTCCGCTTCTTTTAAATAAAAATCCGGTGATCCTGGCGTATCTTCATCATAAAGAATGAGCATAGCATCGCTTTTTTTAACCAAAAATTCGTTCTTTGCCTTCAGTTGGCCAGGATTTTCATAAGGTCGATTCGTGATCGACTCAACGAAATCAGCCTCTGACATTATCATTTGATAATACTCCTGAGTTGATTCTTTCCATTTCGTTTCCTGATCAAGAAACGGAGTTAATACAGCTAATTTAAGGTCTGGATATTCTTCTCGTAAATCGAGCGCTACTTCCCCCGCCCATAGCTCGACGCCAGTCTGGCCACTGATGAGTATCCATTCAAACTCCATGTCTTCGATCAGCTGAGAGATCCTGATCCGTAAAGCTTCCTTGATGATATGTAATCCGGGATGATCGTCATTAAAAATGCCTATCTCGTGAGCTTTATACCCTGTAACGAGCAATACGTTAGCCATCGTTTCCACTCCTATTAAAAAACGAACTGGGATCCAGTTCGTTTTGTTGTAATTATCTTCTTCTCTTTTGAGCCGGGCCGCCTGGACCTTGCATTGCTCCAGCCACTTGTGATGGGTCTTGCCCCATTCCAGCTGGCATAGCACCTGTAGGTCTTGGTGGTGGATAATTGTTCGTATGCGAAGCCAATACTTCGTCAGACTGAGTTAGTGGGTACACATGGTTGTGCTCATACATATGATGATGAACGTTCTTAATGTGTGTAGGATGAATGTGTTCTACTTGATGCTTGTAGCAGTAGTTCTTTACACATTGCTTTGTCGGATAGACAAATGGACCTGTTGGACAAGGACCTTGATTGGCTGGACTTACTTGCCCATTTCCACCTTTCATAGCGGGACTAACTTGATGTGGCATATTTGCATTTGGCCCCTGCATCGCCGGGCTCACTTGATTCGGCATATTTGCATTCGGACCTTGCATAGCAGGCATGACCTGGTTTGGCATGTTTGCGTTCGGACCATGCATACTAGGACTTACCTGATTAGGCATGTTACCGTTTGGACCCATGTGATCATTACGTCTAAACATTTAGTAGGTTCCCCCTTCTAGAATATAGATTTCCCTACTAATTTATGTAACCACATGCGTACATGTACTGTGTGTTTGTCCTTATTTGCCGTTTGAAACGCTCGGAAACCGCCTATTTTTGTTGGACGATTTCAGAATCATCGTATAATTGAGCAGACTCGCTGATTTCACTCATAACTACTACCGTTAATGCAATCACTACAAAAAACAAAACCATTATGACCTGTTTCACTTTCCATCTCTCCATTACGTTAATGCTAAACAAAATGTTTTTTCCTATTCAAAGTTACAACAAGTTACGACAAATGTAAACGCAGAAATGACAAGTTTTTACTTAGATTTCGTCGAATTGCACAATATTATGCGCTTACCCGGGAAATGATTAGTAAGAATGGTTATTTCCTGCCAAATACCAGATTTTCTCGCTGTATTCGAGCCTTTATTTCCTCATCTAGTGTTTTCTCGACATGAAGCTTTGAGAATAGCTTCAAACACAACTCCGCAGTCATCTTTGCATCGTTCAACGCATGATGTCGTTCATGCCGTTCGATATTTAACTTGCGGATCAACGAATCAAGCTGAGGATTTCCTGATGGAAATACTTCCTTCGCTAGTGCTTCAGAGTCTAAATAAGGTGGTAAATAATCTGGTAAATTCCACTTTTGAACGAGCGCTTGCAGAACATACACATCGAACTTTACGGGGTGCGCGATGAGCGTTGTGCCTTCACTAAAGGAAATGAATTCTTCAAGAGCTTCTAAAAATGACCAACCAGCTCTTATCTCTCCGATGGATAACCCTGTTAGTTGTCTAACGAACCTCGGCACTTTATTAAACGGTCGGACGATTCGATAAAACGATTCCTCTAATATCCGACCTTCTACAAGATCAATTTTTACAGCTCCAATGGAAATAACTTCATCACCGATCGCAGGATAGAACCCCGTTGTCTCTAAGTCGAATACTGTAAAATACCTCACGCTCTCCTGCTGATATTCAGGCAGCTTTTCTTCAAGCCGTTTATAGACGGGCGAGTCGATTTCCTTTCGCATCTTCTTTTTCCATTTTCGTCGGTTGAACAATAAATATTTTATTAACTTGTATCCTATTGAAGGCATAACTAAATACTCCGATTCCTACGGAAGCTCAGTTCACTTACTTGCTGCATACGCTTTGCAACTAGGAGCGCTTCCCTCATTTTCCTTCTTTCTTCCTTATCCCATTCCATGGGCTTTACGCTGTTTGTGATCTCGATGCCTCTACTTAACTGGTGGAGGTTTTGCCTGATCCTGAAACTATAGAGATAATGAAGTGCTGTTTCGATGTTGATTACATCCCGATGGTGAAAGATTTCCTTTTTCTTCAATGCGTGTAATCGTTTGATGGTATTCACTTCTTCAACACCATACTTCATGGCAAAGATTCGAATTCCGTTTACGATCTGCATAATCGCTGATTTTTTCAGATCGAGCGTCTTTTCCTTTCCACGAAGCTGAAGCTTCCCAATCGGATTCAACGGTACACGGAACCGAATCGTATCTTTCATCAGAAGCATTTGAAGAGTTTGGGCACGTTTGATCTTGCTCGTTATCGCATGCCGTAAACTTCTTGATAAATCAAAATCACCATATACCGGTCTGAAGTCCATAAAGATTGTAAAGTTACGAATTTCTTCTGCATCAGTTTCGGTGATCCATCTATTTACCTCTTTTTTCCAATTCGTCAGCGATCTTCTCCATTTCTCATTTTGTGCCATTATCCCGCCAGAACACTCTGGTAATCCACATTCTGTTAATTTTCTATTGATCTTTGCAGATAACTTGCTAAAGTAAGAGTCAATTTCTTTTCTATGAGCAAGGTGCTCATAATCGTCAATGATCATGCCATTATCTTGATCAGTGCTGAACGCCTGTTCTTTTCTCCCTTCGCTTCCCATGACGATAAAGCAGTAATTGACGGGAGGTCGTCCATACCCTTCCTTGATCATTTCTTTTTCAGCTAGAAGAATCACTCTTCTATGGATCTCATCATTGTAATTGGACATCATCTCGCAGATTTCGTACCCCAGTGTGTTTGCTTCGAGCAGCTCTTCGATGAATGAATGAAATTCCTTGTGATTTGGCGGAGAAAGATCAACGATTTCCTGGAGTTCTTTCGCACGTGATAATCGATAGGATAGGTCAAGATACGCCGATTCTTGAATGCCTAGGAACGATTTTGCAGATACCATCCCAACGAGCTTATCTCGCTTTACAACAGGTAGAAGAGATACTTTGTGAAATTTTAAATATGCGAGAGCCTCATAACTAAATGCATCTTCCTCAACAAGGTTGGGGTTTTGATACATCCACTTATGAATGGGATCTTGAAAATCCCCACGTGTGAACGCGTTAAATAACTCGAGAGGCGTAACCGTCCCCATTACACTTTCTCCATCTTCGCTCACGATCACGCCATCATAATTCTTCGTTCTAAATAATTCAGCGGTTTCTAGAACGCTGTAGGTAGGTGGGATCGTCACTTTCGAATCCATGATCGAGCTCACTCTTGTACGGTAGAGAGCAATGTTTTCCCCTTCTGTCTCACGGTCCCGCTCCTGCTTGATCTCATCATACAGGCTTCTCATCCGCTCACCGATCGTGTCGAGAACATTGTGTGAGAAAGTAGGATTCTCCGTCATGATCTTCAGCATAACTTCCTTCTTAATGCGGATGACTTCACAATCATCATTGGCTTGTACAGAGAACGTCATCGTTTCATCTGTCAGCATAATCATGAGCCCGATTAAGTCTCCTGGATAATAGAAGCGCATCGTGGCTTGTTGGCCGTTCGACTTATGAACGATGTTCTTTGCAATACCTGATACTAATAAATAAAGCGCATCTGCATCCTCATCTTCATGGTACAGAAATTGCCCTTTATGGTAGGTGGAGAAGCGAGCTGATGCGATCAATTCCTCAACTTCTGCGTCGCTAAGTGAGTGAAATGGTTCCTTTTTCTTTAATACGTCATAAAAGTCCTGCATAATAACCTCCTACCGTCTACGTGCTTCTTTCTGCTCTAATCGTTCGATTCGTTTCATGTACTGTATTCGTTCAGCCTCAGCTTTATCTTTTAGTATTCGTTTCTTACTCTTCCACTTTTGGTAGCCTAATAAAGCATGATGAAGCGCCTGTTCATAGTCTTTCTCTTTATGCTCATAATATTTGGCAAGCTCGATGTCACTTTCTTCATCGTTCGTGTCTTCCGATAACTCGATCCAAATTGGAAGTGACTTTGCGAGATCGCCTTGCTTTTTATGAATTTTTGCAAGAGCTTTTTTAGCATCTCGATCATATTTCCCGTCGATCGAAAGCTGATAAAGTGATGCTGCATGATCGTCTTCACCTACAGCTTCCCACCATCTTGCAGATTGAAACTGCTCCATTGCAGATAAATGATGTCCTCTATTGTCCAATAATAAGTTGGACATATGAATATAGAGTGTAATCAATGAGAGAATGTCTTCCTCATTGTGTTTCATCACGCTCGAAATTAAGTCTGGATCAGGATCCTTTACGAACTCAAAGTAAAGCATAGGAGCTAAATATCCAGGTGTATCTTCCTTACGAATGAAGTCGAGTTTCTGCTGCTCCACGTTCGATAGCCTCACGGATTCCATTTCGTTCTTCCAAAATCTTCGTGCTCCGTGAAGAAGATCAAAGTGTCCGAACTGTGGAAGCTTCGGAACTTGTTCACGGATAAGTGTATGCCTTGTTTTCACCTGCGGCCAATCGAATGCTTTCCCGTTATACGTGACAAGGTTTTTCAAATGTTGAACATCATCGAGAAAGGCCTTATACATCGGCACTTCTCTACCTGGACCTGGTAGAAAGTATTGATTCATTGAAATTCCTTCATTCGTATACTGACAGTACCCTAGAAGAAAAATCGTATTTCCAACTCCGCCACCAAGGCCTGTCGTTTCAGTATCGAAAAATAAAAGATCACTTGGATTAAGGTTTTTTGATGAAAGTGGATGAGCTCTGTGAAAATTGTTCCACCTCTGGATCACACGTTCAAGCTCATTGAATACATAACGACCATGCTGATGGTCCTTCGGATAAGTCTTCTTTCTCACGATCGCATACTCATCGTCAAAAAAGAACGGCTCAGAATCAAGGCTCGTCCATTTCTCAAGGTGAGGCACAGTGAGTGTAGGTTCGACCGCTTTCACTTCTTCTTTCTTTTCATCGGTGTTGATATGCTTTTTCATTCTATTTAATTTTGCTTTAAGTGACATAAACGTTCACCTCTTACAAATTTAGAAGCAAGAGGCGCTAACCTACTCGCGCCCCTCTTGTGATGGAGGATCATCGCTCCTCCATCAGTCTTCTAAGTAGTCTCATACTCAATTCTTTCGCATTGCTCGCCTCATGTTCTGTTCCGATACATGCAGGACAACCGTCCTCGCATGGACAGTTTCGAATAAGGTTCTCAGCTGAAGTGACGAGTTCCTCAAATCGCTTATATAGTTCATCCGAGAGGCCGATTCCACCAGGATAACGATCGTACAGGAAGATTGTTGGCAAATTGTTGTGTGTTGCCTTGATCTGAGGAACAACGTGGACATCGTTTTGATCACACATCACGAGTACTGGAACAACGTGTTTAATCACGTTCGAAATGCCTGAGAGGATCTGTTCCATCGTTTTTGTACCGAGCTGATCTTTATCTTCTTTTAAGCTAACCCATGTCGATGTCGTGTGCAGCTCTTCCTCTGGCAAATGTATTGGCCCTGAACCGATATTCTCAAACGTACTTAACTTGATTTTCTTAAATATGGTAGGCATCGCATTCACTGTAACATCCCCGAACCCAACAGTAGTGGAATCGTGCTCAGAAAGTTTGTCTTCTTCTAATACTTTTAAGCTAACTGCAAGGTTCGCATCTGTAAAATATTCCACATCTACTTGGCGCACATAAGCTTTCTTCTCATCCCAGTCCAACTCTTCCACTTGATACTGTATACCCTGGTGCAAATAGATGGCTTCATCATGAAGAAGCGTCATAGCGCTGAACCGATCCATTTCACCGATGACGATATGATCCGCTACGTTCGACTGATCGATGATCACGACGTTTTCTTGTGAAGCAGACCTGAGGCTGATGTTGTGAGCTGGGAACGAGTCATTCATCCAATAATACTTATCTCCCTTATGATGCAGCAAGTTCTCTTCAGCGAGGTATTCAAGTATATCTTCTATTTCCATCGACCCAAAACGGTCGTTTTGTTTAAATGGAAGTTCGTAAGCTGCACATTTCACATGGTCGACAAGAATGACTAAGTTGTCGGGATTGATCCTTGCAGATTCTGGCGGCCGTTCAAAAAAGTACTCTGGGTGCTGAACGATGTACTGATCGATTGGCGTTGACCCAGCGACCATGATGATCAACGACTCTTCTTGTCTTCTTCCCGCTCTACCCGCTTGCTGCCATGTGCTCGCAACACTTCCTGGGTAGCCTGTCATCACGCATACTTGAAGCTGTCCGATATCGACACCTAATTCTAGTGCATTCGTACTTACGACTCCCATGATGTCGCCGCTACGAAGGCCACGCTCGATCTCTCTCCTTTGTTTAGGAAGATAACCGCCTCGATAACCTCTTATCGATTTAGGTCCGATGTCTTTTTTAACAAGCTCCTGTAGATGACTTAAAATGATTTCAACTCTGACACGACTTTTTGCGAAGACGATCGTTTGAATCTTATTTTTCAAGAAGTCTTTTGCGATACGATTTACTTCGACGGTAGCGCTCTTTCTTATATTGAGTGGCTGGTTCACAATCGGCGGATTATAAAAAACAAAGTGTTTTCTGCCGCGAGGTGCACCGTTGTTTTCTATAAGAGACATCGGTTTCTCTGTCAATTGTTCTGCAAGATCTTTTGGGTTAGCAATCGTCGCGGACGTGCAAACGAAAATCGGGTCACTGCCATAGAAGTTGCAAATACGTTTTAAGCGCCTGATCACGTTTGCGACGTGACTTCCGAAAACGCCTTTATACGTATGAAGCTCATCGATCACAATGTACTTTAGGTTCTCAAATAGAGACACCCACTTCGTGTGGTGAGGAAGAATTGCAGAATGCAGCATATCTGGGTTCGTGATCACGATATGCCCCGCTTTTCTCACAACCTGCCTTATATTTGGGGACGTGTCACCATCGTACGTATAGCTCTTAATATCGATTCCCATATCATCGATTATCTCCGTAAGCTCACTGCGCTGATCTTGCGCAAGAGCTTTCGTTGGAAACAAATATAGCGCACGGCTATTTTCATCTTCAGCGATCGATTGGAGCACGGGAAGGTTATAACAAAGCGTCTTACCAGATGCAGTTGGCGTAACGGCTACTATACTATTTCCATTTTGAACTTCATTGTAAGCATCATACTGGTGAGTATAAAGCTGTTCGATTCCCCTCTCACGAAGGGCACTTTGTATTCGATGATCAAGTGACTCAGGCATCTCTCTCATCTTGGCAGGTTCCGGTTCGATCTCATGCCAATGAGCGATGTTTTCATCTTGCTTTAAATCATGTATTAATGTTTCTAACGTTTGTTTTCTATTCATCGCTTTCACCTCAATGTTCTATGCCTATTGTAGCGAATGTCTGTTTGCAATTCTACCTATAAGCAATAGAAAAAGAGGCAGAACGCCTCTTTATTACACTTCCAATTCGCTTTGAACAGATGTAAAACCTTTTTAGTCGTTTTCGATGAGTTCTCGATACAGATGATCCACTTTCTCTCTATTGGTCTCATGCATCGGTAGTTCTTTTGCTTTCTCTTCATAAACGTTTAGCTGTTGTTCAAGAAAGTCTGAAACCAGATTATCATGTTGAATCACTTTTCGATTGAGTAAATACGCACAAGTAACCTTTAAACGAACTGGTATCGTCGACCATTGTAAGAGCTCTTGAACTTTTTTATCCGGTATACGTTTACGGTCATAGATCCATTCCGTAAACAGGACGGACTTAAGCGCATATAGCAGGTGTTTTTGTTTTCCTGACTCACGGTAATTTGTAAGGTTTTTCTTCCCCATCTTCGTGTAATGAAACATGACCGGCTTTAGCTGAATCATCTCACCCGCAAGTTCGCGTACACGGTGAAACGAATCACTTTCTCGATAAATGATCGGCGATTGAAGCCAC
Source organism: Alkalihalobacillus sp. CinArs1 (assembly GCF_947387515.1). GTDB lineage: Bacteria > Bacillota > Bacilli > Bacillales > Guptibacillaceae > Guptibacillus. Next base: position 223,576 of record NZ_CANDOB010000003.1, read on the forward strand.
TCCAATAATGTTGGATTCGATTTCGTTAAAAGACCTAGCGCTTTCTTTATATCCCAACCGTGCAACTCTACTTCATCAGCCGCCTTTTCAATCACATCACTTTTTTGAAAAAGAGTGAGATACCATTCTATCTCATGTACATATATGAACCTTACATCATAATCGCTCTCTGCCCTATCATATCCCCACGCGCGACTTCCCGCTTCACATGCAAACAAGATGTGCACGTTGTTCTCTTTTTCAATTAAAGCGAGCGCTTCTCTAATACGATCCATACATAGCCCACCTTAAGAAAAGCTACCGAGCGATAACCCGATAGCTTTACTCTATTTTAGCTTATTTATAATGTGATCAATTTCTGATGTCGGCATACTGCACGTAAAGTTCTCACAGAGATAAACCACTGTTTCTCTCTGCTTTTCAAACTCAGAAGCAAATGTTGCCGCTTCTCGTAATTTACTAGGATCATCAGTTACAAGAACCGTAAGTTCAGGTAAAAATTCACGTTGGAAAAATGTCTGTACTTTCCTTGTCTTCTCGTCCTCTTTATCACCGATCACAACTGCTTCCTTCGGAGAAGAAACTGTGAGCAGCTTACTCATTAAGAAATAGGCATGTCCACTTGGATACGAGGATACATCTCCTGCGAATGCTGTGAACATTTTATTTCCCCATTCTTCATACTTCGTTTCACCTGTTAGCTTTGAGAGTCTTAGGAGTTGAAGAGCCGCAACGCTGTTTCCAGACGGCAACGCCCCATCATGGACGTCTTTTGGTCTTGCAATCAATTCATCTGCGTCATGGCCGTAAAGATAGAAGCCGCCTACTTCTTCATCCCAGAATAAACGGTTCATCTCATCTGCCATGTGCTTCGCTTTTACTAGATACGTCGTTTCGAAGCTTGCTTCATATAGTTCATTAAGAGCCCAAAGTCCATACGCATAATCATCATGGAAAGCCTTATGTTTTACTTCCCCATCTCGATATCTAGCCATAAGGCGGCCTTCAACAACAAGGTTTTTTTCAATGAACGAATAGGCTCGTGCAGCATATTCTTTGTATTCATCGTTATCAAATACTTTGCCAGCTTTTGCGAATACAGCGAGCATCAGCATGTTCCAACTTGTTAAGATCTTATCGTCCTTATAGGGATGAACACGCTTCTCTCGTTCAGTATACAGCTTCTTCCTAGCTTCACTTAGAATCGAGCGAAACTCCTCTTCTGAATAGCCGTGTGTCTCAGCCTGCTTTGTTATCGTAGTTTTTATCAAGTTCGGTATGTTTTTACCTTCAAAATTCCCTTTTTCAGTCACATCGTAAGTCGAAGCAACGAATTCTCCTACTTCCTCTCCAAGAACTTTTATGACTTCTTCTTTTGTCCAAACGTAAAATTTCCCCTCTTCACCTTCGGAGTCGGCATCTTCTGCAGAGTAGAATGCACCTTCGTTTGAAGTCATATCCCTTTTTACATACTCGAGGACTTGTTGCGCAATTTCCTTATAACGTTCGTTTCCAGTCGCTTGATACCCTTCTGTATAGGTCATCGCGAGCATCGCATTGTCATAGAGCATCTTCTCAAAGTGTGGCACAAGCCATTCTTGATCGACGGCATAGCGAGCAAAACCATACCCAATGTGATCATAAATGCCGCCGTTTGCCATCCCATCGAGCGTCCTCGTTACCATCGTCGTAGCCAATTCATTATCAAATGTACGCGCATAGCGTAACAAGTACATCAGCATGTGTGGAGAAGGGAATTTAGGCGTCGTCCCAAATCCACCAAAAATTGTATCAAACATATTTTGCATCTGGTCAAAGGCTGTATGAAGCGGTTCTTCAGAAAGAGAAGAACCTTCTGACTTCATTCGTTCTTGAAGAGACTGCGTGATTTGATCGCCGATTCTCGTAATCTTCTCTGGATTCGACTTGTACTGTTCAGAGAGCTGCATGATCGCATCCTTAAAACCAGGAATGTTATACCGGCTTTCTTTAGGAAAATATGTTCCTGCATAAAATGGCTTTTGATCTGGAGTTACGAAGACATTGAGCGGCCAGCCACCTTGTCCTGTTAATCCCTGACAAACTTTCATATAGATCGAATCGATATCTGGGCGTTCTTCCCGATCTACTTTGATCGCTACGAACCGCTCGTTTAAGAGTTTCGCTGTTTCAACATCTTCAAAGCTCTCCCGCTCCATCACATGACACCAATGACACGTCGAATAACCGATCGACACCAACACTGGCTTATTTTCACGCTTCGCTTTTTCGAACGCTTCCTCTCCCCATGGATACCAATCGACGGGATTGTGTGCGTGCTGAAGTAAATACGGCGACTTTTCATCGATCAGCTTATTCACGAATTGATTCTTTCCATCTTCACTCATACCTTCACCTCTCACATTTTTATACTAAGTGTATCAATAAAACGAATGGATGATAAAGCCTGACTTGTCAACTTTTTCATTAAGAGTATTAGCATGTCCTCTTCCTCTTGCATACTCTAGTAACGTAAGGAGGTGGATTTTGTGAAGCATAGCAAACCTTATTTTAAGAGACTGCCTCAGCGTCCTCGCCTTGCGAGCGACCGTTCTTATAGCTCGAATACAGGTGGAGAATCGAGAGGGGACTGTTCAAGATTCTGTTCATCTGTCTGTCGTAGGTTATTTCCATTCAGCTTTAATCAATGTGTTAGAGATTGTCAATCATGTCAAACCGGGTTGCTCTTTGAAACTGACGAAGAGTACCTAGGTGAAGACGATGAAGATATGAAAGACGAAGATTAATAGAAAAAAGTCACCATGATGGTGACTTTTTTTATCTTCCTTTCCCGTAAAGCTCTGTCACGCCCCACACCTTGTCATGACCATTGTACTGATTTAGGGCGATATCTAAATCATGAAAATAACGATGGAGTTTCTTAATGTGGTTTGCACCAGGTTTTTCAAGATAACGAAGTGCGTACGTTTTAATCTCTTTTAAATCTTTTACGAGATCTTTGTTTTCTGATTCTGTCTCTATGTAATGGTTTGCATGAATGATGACGTTGATTGCTTTTTCACTTTGTACGTTATCATCTAAATCTTTTATACCACCGTATCCAGCTGTTTCGTTATAAAACCCGTGCGTAAGAGAAATAAACTCTTTAATGTTATCAAACTGTGGTTCAGAAATCACTTTAGCTTCTAATTCTCTTAGCTCTTCAGTCGATAACCTCTCATCTTGCGCCACCGCTTCATTCGGGGTGGCTACAAAACTACCTTGCGTTGACTTCACTTCCTTATCCAAGGAAAAAATATAATATGCTGTTAACGCAAGCGTCAGTATCGATGCTACGCCAAGCCAGACAACCACCGTTTTTGTTTTCATAGATTCCCCTCTCATGTGCCTTTTTAACTAGTTTATCCAACAAAAGGAAATCGCACAAGGTGTTGACAGACAATTCGAAAAGCGATGTTTTATCACTTCATAAAACATCGCTTCTACGTCGCCATACCTATGACTTCATTCATGATTGTATTCTCCACCGAACGTTTCGGTCACACCGAACGTATCTGGATGATCGTATCCGTTCATTGCTTTATCAAGATCGTGAAAATAACGGTGAAGGAGCCTCACGTCGGCTTCATCGAGCTCACTGCTCGCGATCATTTTGATCGCTTGTAAATCTACTTTTAGATCATGATGCTCCACACCATTTTCGAGGAAGATATTGATGTAGGCAGTAACTGCCTCAGCATGTTTCTCTTGATCTTCCATTTCGACTCTCTCGATCATCCCATACCCGGTCGTTCTATTATAAAAAGCATGAAAATCTGAAACAAAATCTTCTACAAACTGATATTCAGTAGGAAATGATGCGGCAGACACCTCTGTTGCACTTGCCTTCGACCCTTCCATTTCTGTATGAAGTGAAAATATATAAATATATAGGGCAGCGAACGTGGCAGCGATGAGAAGACTAAGAATGGAAAACATGACTTTAGCATGTTCCATCGATTTTCCCCCTATCAAGTTTCTACTTCTCTCTACCTCACAAAGCCCAAGATGTGCTTAATCTTACCTACACCCCATTTCGAATCAGCTTCATTCCTTTTTACCTGCGTTTCTTCATTTCGAAAACGATTTTGAACGATAGCCATTAAACGCTCTTCTCGCTCCGACATGTGTGCAGCAGCTACTTTCCGTTCCTTTTCAACTTCTTCCTGGTAGAACGCTCTTTCCTCCGCAGAAACATCCGTTAAATCATCGATCTTTTTGCCAATCGCGTTAAGTTCTAGTTGATTCATAGACGCATGAGCATCAGAAGCAGTCGCAATTTCTTCATGGACGATTTCATGAATCTGATGAACGATATCTTTTTCCATCTTCTTAACCGTCTTATCCATCTTCAGCAATTGCTTGACTTCTTCCGATTCAACAAACGAAACGATTTTTGATAATGATTCTTTTATTTCTTCTTGGTCTTCATACGTTGAGTAAACTACCGATTCTTCAACTTTCTCTACTTCTTCAACCTGTGCTTGCAGCTCTTTTTCCCTTTCAATCTCCTGTCGCTTGAGCTCTGCAGCTTGATTAAATTCATCGATTGCTTTTTGTTCTTGGAGTTCAATAATGTGCTGTTCGAGTGCTAACGAAATCGCATCATCATCTGTGTTACTCGCTTTCATGTTGGTGATCAAGTAAAGGATTTCTAGATCTCTATCCGTATAAGTACGAGAATTGTTTTCATCACGTGGAATTTCAAGGAATGCAGAGAATTGATTCTCCCACTGCTTCAATGTATGTTTGGTCACTTTAAACAGGTCAGCAACACCAGAAATCATCAGATGATTATTCATTACTGCCAGTCCTCCCCAAATGTATTACAGTTCTATTCAATGCCTTCATATGGAATTTCCTGCATGATGACAAAGGTTCTTAAAAACAGTCAGGGTTTATCAAATCTGCCAACGATGCTCCATATCAACACGGATTATGTAACTTTTTAGATCCAACATGAAGCCTTACGTCTCTTTTCAACAAACTACATAAAAAATCGTCATCTCAAACGAATTGAGATGACGATATATGGCATTACTTATTTAGTTGGATCTCAATGAACCGATCATCTTTCTCGGACGCATTCCCTCTGCCGTCTGTATTGTTCGTGACTGCATAAAGGGAATCATCATAATACAATGACCGAAGTCTTCCAAAACCAGAAATAACCGTTTCACTGTTGTTTTCATCAAGAGCAAAGGAGCGGACTTCATTCCCCCTTAACGTTGCAGCATAGAGCGTTTGATCCTTTATTACGATTCCTGAAGGGGCCCAAGTATCCTTACCAGAGTGATACATTGGAGAGGTCATCCCCTCTTGTTCTTCGTCTCCTTCAATAACCGGCCACCCGTAATTCTCTCCTGGTACGATCTTGTTGATTTCATCATGAGCTGAATCTCCGTGTTCAGAAGAATACAGCTGGCCACCATCATCCCACGCTAAACCTTGTGGGTTACGATGACCATATGAATAGACGTAGGAATTTGCAAAGGGATTATCATCTGGTATCGAACCATCTTGATTCATTCTAAGGATTTTTCCAGCAAGGCTCGTTTTATCTTGAGCTAGATCAGGGTTCGTAGCATCGCCAGTCGTGATATATACCTTCTCATCTGGACCAATCTTGATTCTTCCTCCGTTATGATAAAGAGACCCAGGTATCCCGCTTATCAATTCATTCGTTTCATTCCATCCGTTATCACTTTTGGTCGCTTCTATCACTCTGTTTACTGTTTGCCCATCCTCTTCATACGTATGGTAGACGAACGCTTTCCCTGATTCAGAAAAATCCGGATAGAGTTCTATACCAAGCAAGCCACCTTCTCCTTTCGTTAGTAAAGGCTTATCGAGCATGATCTCCTCGCGGTCTAGCTTGCCGTCTTCATACTTCGCGATCGTTCCTTCTCTTTCAGTCATATAGAATGTTTCACCTGACTTCACGATTTCCCATGGAATCTGCAGGTTTTCAACGATAACGTCGGCAGATCCTTCATTTGGCGCAGTTGTCTGCTCATCTGATGAAGCGCATGCGGTTACCATAAGCAACGTTAGTAACGCAAACCATCTAATCTTGACCACTCCTTTACTGACAAGGGCTGATTCTTTATCTCTTCTATACACGAGTTGAGAAACCTTCCTATGCTACACTAATCCAACCTTGTTATGGCTTCAGAAAGATCATAATCGAGTGGAGATAATTCCGTTTCTTTTCCCATCGCCATTCTCGCAAGCTCTAGACCTAAGTATGGTCCAACCGTCAATCCAGATGCTCCTAGTCCGTTAGCCGCTAGTAGACCACTTGTTTCTGGAACATGACCAAACACAGGGAGAAAACCTGGTGTAAATGGACGAAACCCTACTTTCGCCTCGACCATCGTACTATCGCTAAGACCTGGAGCTACTTGTAGTGCTTTACTAAAGATTTCATGTAACCCACCTGCTGTCACTCGTTTATCAAATCCTACATCGTTTTCGTGCGTTGCACCGACAACCACTCGACCATCGTCAAAGCTCAGCAAGTATTGATCGTTCGGAGGCATTACGACCGGCCACTGCCCAGTGTCTTCCTGCACATCAAGATGCACGATCTGAGCTTTTTGCGATGTTACCTGAAATGATAAACCGAGTGGTTCGAACAGCTCGTTCGCCCATGCTCCAGCAGTAACGATCACGTTATCTGCTTTTATCTCACGATCCGAAACCTTAACACCAGTCACATTACCCGCTGTATGCAGTAGTTGTGCGTTTCCTTCTACCATAGTTGCGCCGAACTTTTTAGCAACACGTAAAAGAGCCTTCCTAAGCGCTGCACCATTAATTCTTGCTGCACCGCTCACATACACAGACTGGTAATCCTCTGAAACCGGCGGAAACATTGCTTTCGTTTCTTCTGTCGTCAGCTTTCTTATCTCCCCAATTTCTGGCGCATCTTCACGTCTCTTCAGAGCGCGCTCGATCATCTTATCAAGCTTTTTCTCATCAGTGTGTAGGCTGATGGCTCCAACTTTTTTGTAGCCTGTTTCTGTTTCCCCTTCCGCTGTTAATTGTTCGATTAAATCTGAGTAATATTTCGCCCCGCCCTTCGCTAGCCTGTACCATATTTTATTGCGTCGTTGTGAAAGCCAAGGACACACGATGCCGGCTGCAGCATCTGTTGCCTGACCCGAATCGGCTCGATCGACAATCGTAACGTCGGCACCTTCTTTCGCAAGATGATAGGCAGTAGATGCTCCTAGAATTCCAGCACCAATAACAACATATGATTTCATTTATGAACACCTTTTCGAATAAATTTAGTTTCATTAGCTATTGTACATAATGAAGACGCCGCTCACAATCAAACGCTGGCAATGCACTCCTTTAGCAACCTTATGTTAAAATTATGCCATTACCTATAAAGGAGTCATTCACAATGAACAAACAGCTTGATCATATAGGAATAGCCGTTCGGCGCATCGATGAAAGCATTACGTTTTACACGAACGTTTTAGGAGGTACGCTTGTCGATCACTACCGGAGTGAGGCACAAGGGGTGGAGAGCGAGATCGCAGTGATCGATATTGACGATAGCCGCGTTGAACTCTTGATGCCTACGAATAACACGACTTCTCCAATCGCAAGATTTATGAAACAAAAAGGAAAAGGCGTCCACCATATCGCATATCGCGTTGATAACCTAGATGAGGCGTTAGAAGAACTAAAGAAACAAAACATACGAACCTTAGAGGATACGCTACGAATCAACAAGCATGGAAGAAGGTTGATCTATTTAAACCCTGCCGATACAGAAGGTACGATTATTGAGTACTGTGATTATCCAGAACAACCATAACCTGATTTTATTGGATTCTAATCAGCATCATGGCAAGAGAAAACAGCTTTAATTCTGTAATCTTTAAACGTTTCGGCATATAAAAACGGTCAGTGGTTGATACCCTCTGACCGTTCTCCGTATGTCTGCCAAGCATTCCTTTTATTGGGGTTTTGATGTCCATTCCCTCGTTTTTCCTTGCAAACTTTTTATAATCTCATTTGCAAGTGAGAATACTTCTGTCAATTTATCTTTACTGATCCACTTAATCGTATCGTCTACTGTATGTAATAGATTTAAAACGCCACAGTTACTGAACGGGATACTAGGCACACCATTTGAGAAAAAGGTGTAATGGTTACTCTCATACCATGGTGCTGTCCATTGGACAGCTGGAAACTTTCCCTTGATCGCTTTTACATAACTTTCAAATTCATTTGATCCAGACATGAGTGTAACATTATTCGTGCCAAGCGATTGACCGATACCATCAAAGTTCATGGCGACTAGTGCTTGAGGAAGGTCGTTTCGGTATGCCTTCAAATAAATCTCGTCTCCTAGACCGAGAAATTCTTCTGAACTAAAAAAGATGAACTCGAAACTAGTGTGCCAATCACTTCTCTTAGAAAGCTCTTCAGCTAACGAGAGGACAACTGCCACTCCTGAAGCATTGTCGAAAGCTCCGTCAGTATTAAACACCGTATCATAGTGAGCAGTAAGAATGATTTTTTCAGTCCCATACCCATTTATTTTCCCAATGATATTCTTCGTTTTACCTTCTTTTCTTCTACTCTTTATCACGCATTTTACTGAGGAGGTTGAAGGGCTATTTTTTATGGTTAAACCTACTTCTGGAGAAACCGTTAAAGATGGAATGAAAAAGTCCCAATCGTTGATTAACGGTTGATTTATTTCTTTTTCCATTCTTACAAATAAGATGGCTGAAGGATTTTTCTCTTCAAGTAGTTGAATCACTCTTTGATGATGTTCAGGATTATAAATTGTAAACCCTTTAGGAACATAGTTTTCTTTTGATAATTCACCGTATAATAACGCGATCTTCCCTTGAAGGTTTTGTGATGCAGAGAGTTCTTCAATTGTGCAAAAAGAAACGATTGACCCCGAAACCTCGACTGACTCAGAAAAACCATTAGCTAGAGCCTCTAAACGATACCCATCAACCTCAATAAAAGCTTCATTAAGCCGCCAGTTTGGTACTTCAAATTCTTGAATGTCTACGTTGATTTCAGCATTTCTTAAAACTTCTTCAATATAATGGGACGCCTCGTGATTTGCCTCTGATCCGACTGGACGGCATCCGATCTCTGTCGATAGTGTATGGAGATGATCCATATAAGTTCCCTGCAACATTTGCATTACTTCTCCCCCTGAAATCATTTTAAAATCTCTTCACCCATGGGTTTCACGGCTTCCCGATAACTGGAAACTTATCTACTACAACAATCAATTCTTCTATCAACTTCGTTAAATATGATTGATCCGATTCAAATGTAAAGTTCAATATAGCCCCAGTCCCCATTGGATAACAGGTTTCTCCAGACCACATCACGTTACCTAATGCATCCATTCTCCCCTCGAGTAGAATGAAGTCTTCCATATTCTCGAGCACTGCCTTTCCTTTTAACGTTTCATTCATCGTTTTCAGTTCTTCCAAAAAAGACAATAATTCATTCGTTCTTACATTCGCACGGAATTTAGCTGAGTATCCAGGGATTTTTAGTAAAACGTAAGAGTCAATCCAATTACCGTCCCAATAATCGGTAGAGTCAGGATATTTTCTTCCCAATACTTCAATTGCAATCTTTGATTTGTCTCCTAATAGTTGGAATTGAATGACGGCCACCCCCTCACCTTATTATTGACCTCTTCAGAGGACTAATAAAATGTACCAGCACGTATCGGAATAGCAGCAACTATCATTATACCAAAAAGGAAATTTATAGCAGTAAGCATTTTTATACGTTTCCGCTATCAATGATAATGATTTTCTTACACTATTTGTTTCGGTTGCCTAACTCGTTTAAAACTTGATCAATTCGCTCATGGTAGTGATAACTTCCGTTTCTCTTAAAATCAAGTCCACAACCGCTATTTGTGACTTGGATGGTTTCATAGTTTACTTCACCTTCTCCATACAAATGAACACTTCCTGTATTTCCTCTATAGATACAATCTTCATTAATAACCGTACGCTCACCATCATCATATTGATAAAAATACGTATCCTCGATCAAACCATTTGGCATTGCAAACGAAGTCTTTGCTTCGCCGTATTGTAGCTTGTCACCAACATATGTATAAACCACCTCTTCTATATAAACTGTGATAACCCTTCGGTTACTTTCCTCTTTAACTGTTGAACTTCCATCGAAGTTGTATAAAAGTAATATAGGGCCTTCATAACCCTCTGGGATAAGATGAGTTATGTTTGTTTTTGCTTCATCTCCATTCGCCTTCTTCTCTATTAATACGTAAGAATCATAAAAAAGCACCCCAATGACTACAGTTAGGATAATCATCGTATTCATGATCATCGATTTTAATTGAATCGTTCTCTGCTTCATGTGCTGTAATTCCTCTACTATAAAGAAAAAGATGGATGCTACAATAGCGAAGTGAACATACTCCTCATCAATGACAATAATTGTCGCAAAAGCTAGCGAAACGTGAATGGACGCTGCTGTAATGAACCGAAATGATGGCACTTTAGATGATAGCCAATCAGATAAATACGACACTGGAATTCCGTAGATTACATTACCAATTCCTGCAAACAAGATCACAAACATAATGAAAAGAGACCCAGTGATTACAAACAGGGCATTAGTATTTAGAAAACCCTCTATCAACCAGTAAACACATGTCAACGATGTGGAAAATAGAGCTGAAATTAATTTTGATTTTATCCTCATATTCTCCCCCCTTTTAAACCTTACTTATTATGCTTTTGTGAAATATTTCACATATAGTGCAACATAATTATCTACCAAAATTTAGCGATGAAACAAAGTTATTACTCAACCATTTGAAACTAAATCTCTATTTTAATAAGAAGGTATATATAAAAGAGGTCAGACGCTAGTTTTTGTTTCAACAAGCGTCTGACCTCTTTATTTTTCTATGAGGGCATCCAATTCCTTTACAAGCGCTGCACACTTTTTATCATCACGGGCATCAGGATGGGGTTCTCCAAATTCTTCAATGTCATTATCAAAATACTTACTTCTTCACTTCACTCATCTGAGATAAATCTGCCACATACTGTTCTGTATTATTTTCTCCAAGTTCGCGCGCCACTTGCGCCAACTTCTCAGTATTACGACCTTGCAACAACACTTTATGCCCTTCTGTCACTAACATTCTCATGTATACGGTGTAAAAAAGAGCTTCTCCTTTTCTAGCTGTATCACTTGTACTTTTCCCAAACAGCATTTGTATAAGCTATCTTTAACCCTGCTCGTTCCATATTTTTGTGGCTGACATCCCATATGCCGCTTGTCCGACTATGAATGAACAGTTTAACTCACTCGCTTTTTCTAAACGGGTTTTTATTAGTGCAGTTTGAACCCCTTTATTTCTCAAACCCGGCACTGTTGTCGATGCAGCTAAAATACCAACACCGTTGTGCACGAACAGCGCTCCTACTCCAGCTGGTTCTCCTTTTACACTTGCTAAGTAAAACGTCCACTTACCGTTATTTAATAGGATCTTGTTATTTTCCGTAACATGTTCTTTGATGAACGGAGGCATACCAAACCCTTTTGTATAGATCTCTCCAAACAAAGAAAAATCATCTTTGCTCATTTCTTGGATGTGCAAAGATGGTTGTTGCTCGTCATTAGGTGATCGGCCTATATCAAATGTTCTGTAAAGAGAGGTATGAAACCCACATTGAAAATAACCCTTATTACTCAGAGCTCTTAGGAACTCTGTGGTTGGTTGGATGGGAGTAATTTCAAATCGAGCAGGAATACCTCTACAAGTGTAAAAATCCAACATCGCATCAATGTCCTCAACATTATTATCAGAAACACCTTTTATCGTATTGAAAGAAGGTCCAGGAATATTTTTCACAGAGAACGCAACCGCATCTCCAAACTCTTTTATCTCAACACCCATCGGATTTCCTTCTCGTTCTTTCATTATTGTTAATCGATCTACTAACATGTCTATTTCTGATCGTTCAACCATTGAAGCGTTTTGATAGAATACTAAGTTCGTCATAAGCGCACCTCATATCGATTGATATTTCTCACTCTAGAAAGCTCCCCACTTAAAGAGGGTATTCACCCTTTTTTCATAATTCGCTTGATGTCCAATACAGTTATGAGCACGACAAATACCGAAATCAAAGAGAACAATATTGTAGTCCCGACACCTTCCGGAATGTGTTGGTTGTTGTAAATTATGTAAAGATAAATAAGCCATAAACCTACTACTCGGATTAAACTATTCATTTGGGATGACTTAAACATTGTATATTCACCGTCCGATCACGAAAGTTAGAAACAAGCGAAAGCTGTTAACCTATACTTTTTTCCCTCTCAAAGCAAGTATGGAAGATATAAAATGACGGATGATAGGATTCCGGTTATTCCAACGATTAAGGTTCCTATCACAAATGGGTGCTGTGATAATTTAAAGATTAAGATATTATTTGATTGATATCTTGAACTAAAATTACCAACAGTTCTACTAGCGTTCTCATGGAATGGTCTAAAGTAGCCCGGAAGCCAAACGATCGCTATTAATAGTACGCTACATGTGAACCAGGAATCTAAGAAATTCCATTGAGTTTTCCAAGAAAAAAGAAAAACTAAAGCAATGTCGAACGAAATTGTTACGAATACTAGAAAGATATACTTAACCTTACTACTTAGCGTATTTTCTAAAACCTTACTGAATGTGGAAGAAATTTTACTTAGTAAAAATGCAATTGCAAGTGTACTAAGTAGAAACACTAAACCGAAAACAAATTTATAAATCAAAGCGATGACTCCTTTCAATTATAGTTGATTGGACAGATTTATTGATGAATGACTTTGATGGATACTATTTAGTTTAATAAAAGTGTAGAAATCCCCTACACCTTGTTAATCATTACGATTACAATTGGAAAATGTTTCAAAAAAAGACATAAAAAAAGCGTCATCCTTGTTAGAATAACGCTCCTTTTTCTTATAGATAGTAGACACGACTAACCTATGCTTTTTTTAAAGATGGATGTAAATAAAGAAAGGAAGAAGCAGTAGCAACGACTCCACCAATTAATATCGTTAGGGTAGTACTGTATTGCTCAGCTATTAGCCCTGCAACTAAAGCCGCTACCGGCATTAGTAACCAAGTCATAAAACGACTAGAAGCTTGAACTCGTCCTAAGAGATTGTCTGGGCTTAGATGTTGACGTATCGTGACGATACAAGGTGTCATAATTGCCGCAGATACTGTGCCAACTGCATTCATGATTGCTAACCAAAGGAAAGAATCATACATTACAAACCCGATAATTGATAATCCACCTAAAGCTCCTGCTGTGAAAAGGATCGATCTGTAACTGAAATGTTTCTTTAGCCAATTCGACGTTAACGCACCACCAATAGCCGCAACACCACCAATCGATAAAAGAAAACCAATTTCAATTGCATCAAACCGTGCTGTTGATTTTAGATGGATCACAAGCATCGTTAAGAAAAGAGTGGTTCCAAAGATTGAAAAGAGCATCGCTACGTTTGAGTATAAAATTGGTTTTACATCAATAACAAATCGAAACCCTTCCTTAATTTCTGAAATGATTGTTGTTGTCTTCACTTTCTCTTTCTGTATATTACTATCAATACTTAGACTTAACGTCACGATGAAACCAATTAAAAAAGATAAGCTGTTAATGATTAACCCTACACCAGGATTAAAAATACTAATCATGATTCCACCTAAGCCAGGAGCAACAAACACAGCTGCTTGGAAAACACCTGTATTTATTGAGTTGACTAGTTGAAGGTCTTTCTTTTTGACGAGCTTTGGAACAGAAGCAAATTGACACGTATTTTACACCTGGGTCAACAAACCAACAATCAACGCCCCGCCGTATATCTCCCAAATCGTTAAGGAGTTTAGTATGTATAAAAAACCTAAAAAGCCTACAGTTAAAAACCGTCCTATATCACAAAACAAGAGTATCCTTCTGCGATTAAAATTATCAGCCAATACGCCAGTAAAGGGCTGGATAAGGATTGGCAGCCTTTCAAGAGCTGCTACGATTCCCATGCTAAGCGGTGAGCCGGTAATTGCTAGTACAATCAACCGCAGCGCTATCAAATAGATTTGATCGCCGAAGAAGGATACTAAGTTACCACCGATAAACCGAAATACTTGGGAATTCTTTTTGAACTCAGGAATTTTATCCTCTGATCCCATTCGTACAATCGAATTATTCATAGGCATCCCCTTCTTATTTACTATCCAGATACAGACTTAAATCTGCAGGTAAGAAGTCAATGGCACTTTGATTAATGTCGTATTTATGATTTGAAACCTGAGATACTAGCTTTGCTGATTTCAAGATCTTCAAATGATGATGAACGGTTGTTTTACCTAGCTTCAGCTCGTGCGTTAACTCTTGTAAAGATAAGTGGTCATCTTTAATCATTTTCAGTATTCGTAAACGTGTTTCATCTCCTAACGCTTTATAGCGTTGTACCAATTGTTTATTAGGTATATATTTCTCATCTGAGATACTTTCATTGGCTACCGCATAATAAAATACTTTGACTCCTTCAAGGTCTGCTTCAACGTTCCAAGGTCGGTAAAAATAGTGTGGAATAAGAAGAACCTTTTGGACACCAGGTTCCTTCGAGTAAGTAACACCGTCAGTAGCCCACTTAATAAACTCCTCAGGCTCTAGACGATTTAGCATGTTTTCTTTTGAAACCTTGTCCTTTAGAAGAATATCATTCAACTTGTTTTTATCAGGTTCAATAACCGTTTCATACCACCCGGTCATAACTTCAATTAGATGTTTTTTCAGCTTTTCAGCAGAAACTTGATTTATAAATTCTAAATAGCTTGGAAGAAAAGGGTGATGCTTCGTGATCATCCGCAATTCACGAAGTGCATCTTCCGATCCATTCAAAAGTTCATTGATCAAATTGTAATACTCTTGACCTAAATACGGAATTGAAATGGTCTTCAGCTGATGTGCTGATAACCTCTCCACATAATCTGTAAAAGAGTCAAGATGATCAAACTCTTTCTGATGAAGAATCTGGAGAAGCGTTTTCCACGTATTATGTTTTTTTACAAATCGAAGCTGTTCAAGCATTCTTGTGGATAGAGATTGTTCGATTGCTTTTCGTTTTTGTTTAGAAATATCCAAAGTATCAACCAACGAGTCGTTTGTTATCGCAGCGATACCTAAAGCAGATTCCCATAATAGAGAGCTTTCCAGTTGGATACTATACTTTCCATTTGATAACTTCGTGCTTGCAGAAAATAATTCCATATTATCCCTCCCACTACTATTCTATATTTATAGAACAGAATATTCAAATTTATTTTAACATTAAAACAGCCACTCTAGTTTTAGAGTGGCTGTTTTAAAACATTTAGCTATGACATATTACTACTCTCACTTACCTACATGAGTTGACAGTATCAAATCCTCAAACTCTTTTAGATCTGCTTTTCCTCCAAATAAAATATTCTCTAATAGAAGAGTCAGCAAATGTGGTACCTTGTTAAATTTATCATCCGTAAAATCCAAATTAGTTAACATGATGATCGATTTATCGTAATCTTTATAACTAATTAATCCAGAACAATACCCTGCCCAATATCCATCGTGAAGGATCAGCTTTTTATAGTGAGGATGGTCTTCAATCTTCCAACCAAAGCCATAGCCGCCTAATTGTTCATGCAAGCCATGACAATATTCAATGGATTTTTGGCTGTTTTTTTTTGAAACTGGATTAATCACACTTTCCATAGTCTTTTTGGATACCAATACATTACGATAAAGAGAACGCTCCCATTTCAATAAATCTAGTACGGTCGATTTAATTCCTCCATCACCTTTTACACCATCGAGAAAATATACATATTTGTGTTCTTCCATTTCTTCTGGAAGCTTGTACAAATCTTGCTTCCAGTCATATATGTAACCTTGTGAAAGTGTTGTAAGATTACCGTCTAGATAGTGTGAATGTGTTGTTGTGTTCTCCATATTTAGAGGTTTGAATAACTTTGTTTTCAAAAACGTTCCATACTCCATTCTTGAAACCTTTTCTATTATTTCTGCAAGCAATACATACCCTGTATTACAATACTCCCACTTATCATCTGCCGGAAACAAAACGTCTGGCTCTTCTTCTTTTAAGAATGCAACGACATCTTTATTTGTTGCAATTCTTTCAATATCCCAGTTTCCTTCTGTTTCAAACCATTCCATATAATCAGGAAGTCCGGAGGTATGGGTTAGCATATTTTTTATCGTTATGTTTTTGTATGGTAAATCAGGAAAATACGTTATTAGGTCATCTTCTAAATTCAATTTTCCTTCTTCCATCAGTATCATTATTGCCATTGCGGTAAAACTCTTTGAAATGGAGGCGATTTCAAAGACTGAATCTTGAGTATGTAATTCTGTTGCAGTTCTCCTGCCTATCGCTCTGTTGTAAAATGGAATACCTTCTTCTGATAACAGTACTACGCCACTAAATAGCCTATTTTGTTCAAGGAAATCTAATACTTTATCAAATTCTTTATATCTCAAGTCTTGATCATCCAAATTAAATGACCTCCTATAGGTTTCAAAACGAGTGAAATAGATATTTCTAACAATAAATACCTTAAAGCGAAAAAACTAAGGCAAGTCCATCCACCTTAGTCTTTTTTGCGTTTGAATATGACTTCAAAAAAAGCAGACATTCCATAACTCCTAGTACCTGGGGCGAAAATTTGTACTAACTCCCAACCTTCCTTTTCATGCTCAAAAATGACTTCATGATAGTCATCCCTTGGTTTGTTAAAAGAAGACAAGTCGATTTTTACAAACTTATGTTCATACAACATCCATGACCTCCTTTTATCACTTCCATTTATTTACGTTAAATCATTTAAAAAAGTTTCAAATATATGATCCAGTCAAATTGATTCAAACCTGCTTTTCAAGCTCATTGTCAATTTCATTTAAAACTTTTATCATAACACTTTTTAGTTAGTTTGTA
This sequence comes from Alkalihalobacillus sp. CinArs1, assembly GCF_947387515.1. Taxonomy (GTDB): domain Bacteria; phylum Bacillota; class Bacilli; order Bacillales; family Guptibacillaceae; genus Guptibacillus. Next base: position 240,670 of record NZ_CANDOB010000003.1, read on the forward strand.
GATTGGGAAAACAATTGTTTAATAACCTCTTAATAGTCATTTAACAGCTACATATTTCCCAATATTATTATCCTTTGGCACATGTTACCATAGTATTCGTAATAGTCGAACTTTTCTGACATACATATCCGGGCCCGGGACGTTAACAGCACGAGCACATTGTTTGATTGTTATTTGTAATAAAATCATGATTGGAGGAAAAGAAATGAAAGTTACATTAAGAGCATTAAGCGCTGTATTTAGCCTGGTTCTCGTTCTGTCTTTACTGGTTGGTAACTTACACTTTACAACCCCCTCTGCATCCGCTGCATCGGTGGACAAAGGGCCTAAAGACTTCCTCGTTGGTTTTAAATCAAACATTCAGACAGCTCAGATTAACAACATTAAGAAATTAGGCGGACAGGTGAAGCATCAGTATAAATTTATGGATACGATGCTAGTTTCGTTGCCAGATAAAGCAGCTGAAGCCCTTAAGAAAAATCCAAATGTATCTTATGTTGAAGAAGACCAAATGGCGTATGCAATTGGACAAACAACACCTTGGGGCATCCCTCATATCAAAGCAGATCAAGTTCATTCGACTGGAAACACTGGTTCTGGAGTTAAAGTTGCTGTCTTAGATACAGGTATTGACGCTAGCCACGAAGATCTGAACGTGAGCGGCGGCGCAAGCTTCGTTTCAAGTGAGCCTGATGCCTTTACAGATGGCAATGGTCATGGAACGCACGTTGCAGGTACGGTTGCTGGACTTAATAATACAGTAGGCGTCCTTGGAGTAGCGCATTCAGCTAGTCTCTATGCAGTAAAAGTGCTAGACAGCTCTGGAAGTGGGACCTATAGCGGCATCATTCAAGGAATCGAGTGGGCAGTCGATAACAATATGGATGTTATCAACATGAGTTTGGGCGGAAGTTCCGGTTCAACTGCTCTTCAAGATGCTAATGACAATGCATACAACTCAGGTGTATTAGTGATTGCAGCAGCTGGCAACGAAGGAACAAGAGGCAAAAAGAACACGATCGGCTATCCTGCGAAATATGCTTCTGTAATGGCAGTAGGAGCAGTAGATTCAAGCAACAACCGTGCATCTTTTTCAAGCGTTGGCTCTGAACTAGAAGTGATGGCTCCTGGTGTTAACATATTAAGCTCTGTTCCAGGAAACAGCTATGACAGCTACAATGGAACGTCGATGGCTTCTCCACATGTTGCGGGAGCAGCAGCACTTATTATGGCAGGCAACTCTGGATTATCAAACGTACAGGTTCGTCAGAAGCTTGTTGATACAGCTATCCCTCTTGGAGATTCGTTCTATTATGGGAACGGCGTAATCGATGTGTACGAAGCTACCAGATAATACATTAGCAGGAATGCATGGATCATTACGATCCATGCATTTTTTATCTTATCCCTTACACTTCCACAAAAGCATGCATATTCTTGTTCTTTTCCTCTCTAATCTCCTTATATTCTTACTTACAATTTACTCACCTTTCTCAATCTCAATTTCAGTTTAACTGCCTACTTTTAAGATTAATTATAGTAAAATGCCTTCATTTATTATCTCTTTCATACCTATTAATTTCATGTAATCGATTTTTCTACTTTGATGATGGTCTTTTTATGCACGTCATTTGAAATTCAACTTAAAATTTTTGATATAACGTTATTCTGCGGAATGTAGGTTGGGAAATGAATTGGTTAACAACCTATTAAACCTCTCTTAGCGACCGTATATTTCCCAATACTATTATTTTCTAACTCATGATACGATAGTATTCGTAATAGTCGAACTTTTCTGACATACATATCCGGGCCCGGGATCTGTCCATCACGAGCACTTAGTTTGATTGTTATTGCATCTAAAATCACGATAGGAGGAAATGAAATGAAAGTTACATTAAGAAGACTAAGCATCATTCTCAGCGTGGCTCTTGTTCTATCCTTATTGGTCGGTTTCTCTTCACCTTCAGCATCAGCTGCACCGGCTGACAAAGGACCTAAAAACTTCCTCGTTGGTTTTAAAACAAACGTTAATCAAGCTCAAATAAAAAACATACAGAAATTAGGCGGACAGGTTAAGCATAAGTTTAAACATATGGATACGATGCTTGTATCATTGCCTGAGCCAGCGGCAAAAGCTCTTAAAAAGAACCCTAACGTGTCATATGTTGAAGAAGATCAAGTAGCACATGCGATTGGTCAAACAACACCTTGGGGCATCCCTCATATTAAAGCAGATCAAGTTCAAGCGACTGGAAACACTGGCTCTGGAGTTAAAGTTGCTATACTAGATACAGGAATTGACGCTAGCCACGAAGATCTGAACGTGAGCGGCGGTGCAAGTTTCGTTGCTGAGGAACCAGACGCAACTACAGACGGCAATGGACATGGTACTCATGTGGCAGGTACAGTTGCTGGACTAAATAATAGTGTTGGCGTACTTGGTGTAGCACCCTCTGCTAGTCTCTATGCTGTAAAAGTACTAGATAGCTCTGGTAGCGGCACTTACAGCGGCATCATTCAAGGAATTGAGTGGGCAGTGGACAATAATATGGATGTCATCAACATGAGTTTGGGTGGCAGCTCTGGTTCAACTGCACTTAAAAATGCGACTGACAATGCTTACAACTCAGGTGTGTTAGTTGTTGCGGCAGCTGGTAACAGTGGAACGTTCTTCGGCTTTAACACAATTGGATATCCGGCGAAATATTCTTCTGCAATGGCAGTCGGCGCAGTAGATTCTAACAATAAACGCGCATCGTTCTCAAGTGTAGGCTCAGAGCTTGAAGTAATGGCACCAGGCGTTAACATTTTAAGCTCTGTACCTGGTAATGGCTACGACAGCTTCAATGGAACGTCAATGGCTTCTCCTCACGTGGCTGGAGCAGCTGCACTTATCCTTGCAGGCAACCCTAGCTTAACAAATGCTGAAGTTCGTCAAAAGCTTAACGACACAGCGAAACCACTTGGTGATTCTTTCTATTATGGCAACGGTGTGATCGACGTTCTTGAAGCAACAAAATAATAGAGTAGTAGAAAAGCATGGATCGATTATGATCCATGCTTTTTCATCTTTAAAATAGATTCTACAAACTTTTTCTTTTCATTCGTATAGGAGCGCTCATCATTTGGGTACTTTTCTGCTAAAAGTTTCTTGAGCTGCTCATATTCTTTAGCAGCCGTTCGGTTTTCTTTTAAGTAGTTTCTAAAAAACAGATGTTCTTCCCACCAATCCCCTCGGTACTCAACTACATGAACAACATGTGTTTTCGTTAGATTCTCAAGATCAGTGAACTTAGCAAAAACGGTTTTTCCTTCAATTCGTACTTTTGGTAAATGATAGTAGCCGACTTCTTTTAATTTTTCCATATTAAACTTATCAATATCTTCTAAAGAGTTTAATCCGACCATTATATCCATAATAGACTTTGCCTCTATGCCATCGATTGCTGTACTCCCAATCTGTTGAATATCAATAATATGTGTACCAATAACTGAGTGTAACAGAGATCTTTCCTCATCGAATAACTGCTTCCACTCATCTGAATGATTTACTAAGACAACTTCTCCTTTGTTAAGGCCTAACATTTACAACCTCCTAATAGACTTTTAGGAATGATTAATTCATAACTCTATAAGTCCTTGGCCTGTAATGTTCTTTCTTAATTCATCGATTCCTTACAGCACTTTCTCCATTGATATCCTTGTATTCGAGTACCCTAGTTTCTTATATAAGCGATAAGCTCCATCATTTTTCCCAAACACACTTAATCCGATTGACTTCACACCACATTCTCTTAGCTGACTTTGAAGCTTTTCAATAGTCTTAGTTCCGAACCCTTTTCCTCTATGTTGTTCATCTATTAAAATATGGTATAAGTATGCTGAATTAATCTCTGGAATAATGCTATACCAAAGAACTCCCACTTTTTCATTTGAATACGCTTCCACAACATTATACAAATATTGTCCCTCAGTGGCTAATCCATCCTTAAACATGTCAGTGATCATCATCTCTGATTCCTCTAAAGCTTGTTCCTTTGTTAAGTTGAAGTTTCTTGTGATTTCATCCGCATGATCAGGGATCATGAAATCCATATACCTTTTAAATTCTACTTCATCAAGTTTACTGAATTTAATCATGGGTTCTCTCCATTCTATAAAACTATCTGTTTCTTAATTTTTAAGTTTTCTACCATCCCTATTTCAAAACTATTCTGATTTTATCATAAATCACCCTACAGTAGGATGAGATAAAAAAAGAGCGTGCCCCCTTCGGGCAACGCTTGCGCCTTTTGAAAAATATTAATCTTTTACATGATCCCTGAAATAATTCCCCCAATGGGGTTGTGTTCCGTCAATGTCTTTAAAGCCATATTGCTCTGAAAGCTCCCATGTACTATATACTCCTCCAGTTTTCTTAGCTATTTCAGGATCAGAAGCTAAACATTTAATTGCTTCACCAATGTAATAAGGCGACTCAGATGCAATAAAATGTTGATCTACTTTCACTCCTTCTTTCCAATTTTCTTCTGTCACTCCCATCAATTCAAGCATCGCTTCTGACCTTAAAAATCCTGGTGTTACAGCGATGGAGGTAATTTTATCATCTATTAAGTCATCTGCCATTGCCTGAGCCATATGTATAGTTGATACTTTTGCTAAACTGTAATAAAAATTTCCCCGTGGCTTATAATCAACCCCATCGGTAATCTCTATTATTAATCCTTCATTATTTTCTTTAAACAACGGAATACTATGATGAGATGTAATAATATGAGATTCTACAGCCTGCTTTTGCATTTGGAGTCCTTTTGATAAACTATGTTCGCCTATCGGCTTCCCCCACTCTGTTAACGGATCCCCACCCCATACATCGTTGACTAAAATATCAAGTCGTCCACTTTCTCTTTTTACTAGATTCATCAATTCAACGACTTCAGATTCAACGGTATGATCGACTCTGACGGGTATCCCTAATCCACCAGATTTTGTAACCATGTCAGCTGTTTCTTCAATTGTCTCTTTACGCTTCATGGGAGATAGACTCTTTGAAGTTGTTCTTCCTGTTACATAAACTGTAGCTCCCGCTTCACCTAACTTAACTGAAATCCCCCTTCCAGCTCCTCTCGTTCCACCTGCGACGATTGCAATTTTCCCCTCTAAAGATTTCATTATATACCTCCATCTGTCTGACAAAGTCCTTTATAGATTAAACGCTCCTATTTGCACTTGATGGACTGCATACTAGCTACTCACTTCTACGATTGTTAACCCCTCTGATGCTTCTGGCGCTTCAAAAAATGACGTAACATGATGAAACACCTCTTCCGTATCAAAAGCTGCTCTTTCGGGTTGTTCGTTACGCCTTTGTGCGATTTGACGTAAACATTGATCATTGTTTACGTTAAGGAAGATCAATTGATGGCTTGTATCGACCTCTGATGCAATATCCAAAAACCACTTCCTTTGTTTTCGAGTGTTTGCTGCGAAATCCATTACTACATCTGTACCGACATGTAACAAGTTTTGGACATGCTTCTTCAACAATGGCTTGATCTGCGCTGAGAATTTCAGATAATCCTCAAATGATGTGATCTGATTAGGATAAAGAGAAGACAGCCATTCATCTTCAGATATCAAAACCGCTCGTTTATCTCTTGCTAGTTGTTTCGATTTTGTTGATTTTCCTGCGCCCATTTTTCCACAAAAAAAGTATAGCGTTCCCAATTGATTCATGTATTTGATCCTCCAAACATGTTTAAGTGGTGCATTTATAGAAACTATTTAAGTGAATCTTCTGCTGAAAACAGCTTTTCTTTTACACCGTTCACTTGCTGTATCATATGACCTATATTGCCTTCTCCTGCATATAAGGACATATCAAAAAAGTTTTGATCTAAACCAGACCAATAAAGAACGTTTTCATCTCCTGAGACCGCTACATCCCTATCTAATCTGCCAACGTACACTTCAACGTAACAATCTTGATGATAGTAGGTAAAATCCATTAGATGATGAAGCGTAATATCTTCGTTGGAAATACTTGTTTCTTCGTGAAGCTCTCTATATGCAGCTTCTATCCCCCTTTCACCACTTTCAATTTTTCCACCTACTAAATTACTTAATCCTTTATAGGGATCTTTCAACCTTTCACACATCAATAATTTGTCCATCTCTTTGTTATAAATCATTAGAACATTATAGCCTTGCATTTCTTCACTTCCTTGTTAATTGGTATAACCTGAGCTACGCTTCATAGTTTTAATTAAAAGACTATGGCTAAAGGAGGAACATCACATGAACCAGACACTCCTTACCCCTTGGCAGGAACATCATTTCTGGATTGAAATTCTTTCTGATCACGCAGTCTTTGTACGTGATTACTTATCTCCTAGTGAACACACCTATGTGAATGAAGCAAATCAGTTTGCAGCAGCATTCGATGAGCTTCAGACCCAGCTTACTTCTATTAAACCGGATGAATCCGCAAGCTCAGATGCTATGATAACCTTCTCTCAAAAAGCATATAAATTAGCAAGAGCTTACTTTAATTTTGAAGGGAAGGTTCAGAGACGTAGAATTCGAAATGAAATTAACATTAACCTTAGTCCATCTTACTTTAATGGAACGTTAGATGAGAATCAGGAATATTTGCGTCAGCTTACTTTCTATATTGAAGGAAAGGTTCCTCCCCCTCTTTCGCTTTTAGACTTAATGGACCTATGGTTAACGGATCAAGTGGGTCATGCCGCGCTCTTAATCGATATTCTTGATCCAATAGAAGTTGAGTTTATAAGGAAAGCACAGAGTATTCAGAACCAATTTCAAGTGTATATTTCGAAAAACAGAGCAATGCGAGGGTTTCTTCGATTCACACCCTCTGGTTTTCGAGCACAGCAACGATTTGCAGATGAGGTCGCTCATTCGATACAAGCTTTAAACGCACTTGTGGAAGAGGTAATGTCTCTTTTCCAAGTTGATGAAGTTCTAAACAACACGACTTTGAGATTTCTTGAACATCATTTTCCCGAAAGCTGTTATTTCTTAGTCCACCTTAGCCAATATGCTCCATCTATTCCATCGCCTTCATGTTCACTAACAAAGCCTTCTTATTTATCTTCAAAAAACTAAATTCCGTTTGCTCTTACCGAGAAAAAAGCCATTTATTAAGGGGGCATTACATAGACTTGCTAATTCAGTTGCCTCCTTAATAAGCAAGCATGGAATGAGGTTAAACAATCCAGCCATTAAAAACCATACCTAAATTAATAAGCATATGAAACACGATAGATGGGTAAATACTTCTTGATTTTATGACAACGATTGCATAAAAAAGCCCGCCAAAAGAGAATAAGATACTCATTATTACAGGTATTCCGATTGATATATGTAAGAGACCAAAACCAACACTTGTTATCAAAACAGCATATAAGGTTGAAACACTCCTCTTTAAGCTTGATAACATCACACCTCTCCAAATTACTTCTTCCAAAGTAGCGTTTATAAGGGCAAACAAAACCCCAAATAGGAGTAGTGATCGTATATAGCTCACCTCCTGAAAGAGAAGCGGTAAAAATATCATGCTCGAACCAATCAATCCAAAAAGCAAGAAGTATCCTACCTTTATCTGATGGAATGGCATCATAATGTGATCTTTCCAATTCGGTAAACGTAAGTACAGGAGTAGTTTCTGCCTGGATACCTTTAGTGAAATAATGGTGCTTATTAGGATAAACAATAGGAAACTTCTATTTATTAAAACTTTCATCTCTTGAGAAAGAGTTAGCTTTTGAACAAAGGTGCTCCCAACCTGATAGATGAGTAACCCTAACAAAAAGAATATAAACAAAGAAACTGAAGAACGATAATCCTTGTTTCGAAAGTATAATAGAAGCAAGCATGTGAGTGGGATAAGACCCAAAACAAACATTTTAATCGAAGTAAGAATGATACCTGCGAAAAATAGAGCTGCTGACAATAAATAAAATAATGTCTTTCTTTTGTTGATTTAAAACCCTCCTTCCTTGCATTTTATTTATCTTTAAGTAAAACGCCTCCTGTAATTAATTTACACAAAAAGGAGCGTAATCCTCTATGGATGATCGCTCCTTTTCTTTAAGTATCATCTTTCACTACTTTAAAATCTCAGATTTCCCCATTCATTTAACAATACGTAGTTATTTTAACGATTTGATGATTTTCATCATCATCCTTGCTGCGACATTCTGGCCGTAAAATTGATTGGTTGTTCCTGTAAAGTACAGGTCACTTCTTGGATGGTAAAACGAAAAAGCTCCTGTCTGCCCCCAATGTCCGAGCATTCCATCTTTAATCTCTTTTAGGAATAGTGGCTGACTTGCAATTCCAACTCCATAAAAGAACACACCCGGACTGAAAAGGAGTTTCCAGTCTTTAAGCTCGTTCAAATCTTCTTTTGGAAAGAACTGACCATTGAAAAAGGCCTTTAAGAAGATCATAGATTCCTTAGCGGTTGAAACAATACCCCCTTCTGGTCCTATCGATGACATATAGTTGGGTAGATGAAGTTCCTTATCTTTGAAATAAAAAGGTGCAGGTCGATGATCATTCACATCTTCAAATAAATACGTTTCTTTTAACTCCAGTTCATCAAAAATAACTTCCTTAAAGACCGTGTTGATATCTTTCTTGGTAATCGTTTCAATAATCTTTCCTAAGAGCTGATAATTTGTATCCGAGTATTGAGCCTTTTTACCGGGAGTAAATTTCGGTTCCTTTTGTTTTGCACTCGCTATTGTTCTTTCAAAGCCCCAAGTTTGGTCTATTCCCGTTGTTAATTCCCTAACCGCACCAGTTGAGAAATAATCAGGAATTCCCGATGTGTTTGACATTAACTGTTTGATTGATATTTCTCTAGAGTAGTCTTTCCCTTTAAAAATGTGGAGTTCATGCATCGTTTCATCTTTCAAGTAGTCTGAGATTTTATCATGGAGGTTCAGACTATTTTTTGATCGTAAGTTTAGTAAGACTGCAGTGACATATAATTTCGTTACGCTTGCAATAAAATATGGCCGATCGATCGTTAGATTTCCAGCACCTTTTAAGAGCGACAGAGAATCATCCCCATTTTCAATACACATTAAAGCTCCATATATGTGCTTCTTTGATACCGCGGATGACACTAATTCAGAAACAAATGATGACTCATTTGTTTGAATCAACAATAATCTCCCCCTCTACATTCACACGTTTTTAACCTTTTCCTTCAACTTTTTATGATGGTTGTTTATCTTTATTCATGGTTGGAAACGAATAGAGCACTGTTCTAACTTAATAGCATTACAATCGTTTTTATTCTTATGTAACCACTGCTGTGTGTTGATGGCATACAAAAGGTCCACTCTCTTATAAGAGAGCGGACCTTTTTTCATACAAGAAATGGGATGATCAAACCAGCTAACAACAGAATGATCGCTCCACCTAAACGAGACGAAATTTGTGCAAATGGCATGAGCTCCATTCGTTTTGAAGATGAAAGGACTGCTACATCTCCTGTCCCTCCCATATTTGCCATACAAAGTCCTGCTGTAATGGCTGATTCAATCGGGTAGAAGCCAACGAGCTTACCTAAAAGACCTGCTCCGATCACCGCACCAACAACAACCCCGAGCACAGTAACAATGTATTGGATCGTTAATGCTTCAAGCACAGTACCTAAATCGGTATAAGCGATACCAATCCCAAACAAGAGCGCAAACGTCCAGTTTTTTGCAACAAACTTATACCATTGATTTGCTCCATTCAAAATGCTTTCTGGGATGATTCCAGCAACCTTCGTTATCGCGACAACAATAATCATAATTGCATATGCGTGAATTGGGATGAAACCAGCTAATAATGATCCTACAGAAAAGAACAATACTGCAGCCATTAGTCCGATTCCCATCTTTTGTATATCAAACGAGGGTTTTTCTTCTTTGTATTCAAACCCTTTTAATAACTGCCCTTTCCCAGACAAAGAAGGCATTTTCTTCCCAAGCATATTCAGCATACTAGCAATAATAATGGCAAATACGTTACCTAAAGCTAAAGCAGGAACGAGCATCGATATATAGTAACTTGGATCGTTCCCCATCAATTCACTATATATTTGACTCATAGGAACGGCACCTGCACCCATTCCACCTCCCATAATAGGCATTGTAATAACGAGTACTGCATCTCTTAATGTAAAACCAACCATTGCCCCAAGCAACCCACCTACCGCCATAGCACCGACTACAGCACCGAAAATAGGGAGAAAATAGCGAAGGCCAACTTTAATTAAAATGCTCTTATTCATACCCAATATACTTCCAGTAATTAAAGCAGCTATATAAAAATTTAAGAAACCTCCATCTTTCATAAAGTCATTAATCAATGTTGCTGTACCATCTGGAATGAAACCAGCATATACCATATAAGCAGCACCAAAGATAGCTAATATTGCGCCTCCGCCTAAGTAGGTTTTTAAGATTGGTGTATGATCGCCAATCCATCCAAAAAGTTCACCAAGAACCATCATAATGAGTAGGCTTCCAATCATGCCTCCTGGTAAGTTCCCAGTGTACATGATGACAAGAGTAAGGGCAGTAATCACGAAAAACCAAGTAAGTGGAAGACCAAACAATGTAACCGCTTTCTTATTTTGGTTTAATAAAGTCACACCTTGCGTTGACGGTTGATTCGTTTGCACTCTTTCAGCTGAGCTTGACATAGTACCTCTCCTTTTCTAAATAATTTCTCGTGTACCTTACAAAATGGTTGTCCTAATACGTCATTCACCCTTCGGACTTACCGTTCAACCATCTTGCAACCACGTCTTTTGTGAGTTTTATCTTACGTGCAAACGCTTTATTTTCCTACCATTTGAAAATAAATAACTTATTGTAATTAAAAAAAGCAGCCAATTCGGCTGCTTTTTTAATGGTAAAATTCAAGGCTCATATTATATTCAGTTTTTATTTGATACTGATAAACAGGCCTCCCGATCCCATAGATCAAGGTTTCTTCAAGAAAGTCAATTTCCTTTAAAAACTTTAAATATTTTCTGATGGAGACCCTTGAAATATCTGCTTCTCGTGCAACCTCATCTGTTGAAAAGGTTTCGTTCTGCTTCGTGTGGATGATACCGATAATATGCTCTAGCGTCGTTTTAGTCAGCCCTTTCGGCACTTGGATACGTCTATCTTCAAAATGATGTTCCTTCTTTATAAAAATGTTGTCGATCTCGTCCTGGCTTACTTTCGGCTTATCTTTTAAAGGAAAGTGGTTTTCTTTATATTTGTTTAAAGCTCTTTTTAGACGATGAAAATCAAACGGTTTAATTAAGTAATCAACCGCACCAAGACGAAGCGATTGTTGAATTTGCTCTCTCTCTGAAGCAGCCGTAATCAGTATGACATCTACTTGCTCATCTTTTGCTCTGAGTTCTTTTAGAAACTGCAATCCGTCTCTTCCAGGCATGTATACATCGAGGAGAATCAAGTCTATTCGACACTCACTTAATGAGCGTAAAGCTTCTACTACATTAGAAGCTTCGGCCGCTACTTGATACCCTCCAACCTGCTCTATGTACTGTTTATTTAAGTTGGCGACCATCGGATCATCTTCTACAATCATCACCTGAATCATGCGTTGTCCACCTCCGCTTCATAAGGAATAATCACTGTGAATACTGTGCCTTGGTTTACGATCGAATCAAACTCAATAGATCCATCCAGTGCTCTTACACTTTCTTGTACAAGGTGTAGGCCGTATCCCCTGTTATTTCCTTTTGTCGAAACACCCTTTTGAAATATCTCTTGATGGTGTTCTTCTTTAATTCCTGGTCCAGTGTCTCGTACTTCAATTTCGAGCAATTCATCAACATATGATAGGGTGAGAGACATCACTTTCTCGCTTCTTCCGTTAAGACTTTCGATAGAGTTGTCGAGCAAATTTCCAATAATCGTTACGATTTCATGGGTTACTCCTTCATCTTTTGCTGCTGCAATATCGGTTTCACATACTACGCTCAATTGGATATTTTGTTCTCGAGCATAGCTTAATTTTCCAATCATAAATCCTGCTAATACAGGATCTTTTATTTTATTGGTTATGATATCTGCTTCATAAACTTGATGATCGACGAGCTGTTTAATATACGCCTTCATGTCTTTGAAAGATTTGAGCTCAATCATACCTAGCAAAACATGGAGTTTGTTTTTAAATTCATGAGACTGGGCACGAAGCGACTCTGCATACAAACGCACACCTGTCAGCTGTTCGGCCAGCTGATTCACCTCGGTTTTATCCCGAAACGTTGATATCGCTCCGACCACTTCATTGTTCACAATAAGTGGGACACGGTTTACGATTATGGACGAGCCATTGATTAGCTGCTCTTCATCAAGCTCTGCCTCTCCTGTCATAAGTACTCTCCCAAGCATTGAATGAGGAATGTATTCTTTAATCGGAAGACCTATAGGATCTTCTTCCTCAATACCTGCTTTATGAAAAATAGTTCGTGCTGATTTGTTGACGAGCGTAATTCGAGATTCGGCATCTACAGCAATGATTCCTTCATGAACTGATTGCAGCATGCCGTTTCGTTCCTCATGTATGCGAGCAATCGCTGCTGGTTCTAAACCAAATAAGCTTTTCTTAATAAATCCTGCTAACAAGAATGCTCCAATGACCCCTACAAGTACACCGACAATAGAACCTATTAAAACATTAACATGGTTGCTTCTCAACGACGCTTCAACTGCATCTAAGGAAATTCCAACAGATACGGCGCCAACCTGTTCCCCATTTTCTGCAATTACAGGAGTAAAGGCTCGTACAGATTGACCTAACGTTCCTTCAGATATCGATATGTACTCTTCTCCGTTCAACACTCTCGCCTCGTCACCACCCACAAATTCCTTTCCAATCAAATCAGGATTTGGATGGGAGCGACGGATTCCTTCCATATTCATAACTACAACAAATAAGACGTCTGACGCTTCTTGAATACTCATGGCGTAGTCCTGAACGGTTTGATTGTTCGTCTTAAGTTGTAGTTCTTTCTGTACAACAAATGATTCTGACACCGAACGGGAAACGATCAACGCCTTCTCTTCAAGCTGATTTCGAATATCCTCACTCGTACTCGTGGTAATCAAAAGATCCGTAATGACTAATGAGAAGAAAACAACTAGAAGCACGAAGATAATGATGATCGTACTTAATTTAAAACGGGATTGTTTCATTTAACCTCTCCTTATGAGAAACACTCTAATTGTGGGGACTAATTGTTTATTGGAGAATTGATTAATGGATAAGTCGGGATTAATGATACAGAAGAAATGCTAAACAAATCAGAAATGGGCTAGAAACAAGTCTAGCTTTTTATTTTTATGAATGATAGATTGTGCAAACTATGAGGAAAATTACAAATAAATGATACATCTATATTTTACCATAGTAGTTCCAGCACCCAGATGTGAACACTCGCAGTTACCTATGGCTAAAAAGATTCCTTAATAACCTAATACAAAAAAAACAGGAGACCATATATTGCGGCTCCTGTATCTCTAATACATCGTCTAACTCTTTGAAAGCTTCCTATTGAAGTAGGAGTTAAGGTCTACTATAAACCTACTTTTTCATGATTTGATATGTATGACTAAGATAAAAACGATACTCATCATCAAGTAAAAATAGAAACTGCCTTTTATTAAATTCACTTAAATAATGTGGAACGTGATCCTTTCTAAATTAACGCTCCCAAAACACAAAAATTATAGTGTACAGTTTCTTCAATAATTGCATACTTGTAACGAACTTCTTTTACATCTATTAAAAAATTTGCAATAAGGTAATAATCAACCGCGTTTATTTTAAATAAACCTTTCTAAATACTCATCAAATATTTTATTCATCACTTTGGGTGTGTTCTCCAAATAAACAGTGATCTGATCATTATTCGATTTGAATTTATCGGAGTTTCTTTCATCTGTTGGAAAATCAGAAATTCCCTTTATTATAATGCACTCAACATTATTCTTCTTACAGATATAAGCAATTGCCCCCGCTTCTGTATCGGCTATTGTTATTTCGTTTTCTTTAAGAGTTAAATAGTCCTTCCACATCACTACCGCTTTATCGGCAGTGCCAATTGTTCCGGTATGAAAATCGCTACCATACTTCGATAGATCGAGTTCAACTACGAAAGATTGCTTAATAAGCGGCTCAATTTCTTTTACTGTACAATCATATTGAACTGCTTTATTGGGTACAAAAACATCTAAATTATTGAACGTATCATCTATCCCTGCACATGTACCGGCAACGATTACTTTAGTTAAATTAAAACGAGATATCATATACTGATTACCACCAACACCATTCACTTTTCTAACGCCGGTACTATAAAAGACCAGTTCAGTATCATTGATTGTTCGTTTAAAATATTCGCCATAAGGATACCCGACACGTTCGTCATCTTTTATACCGAAGTATTCCACGGTTGCCTCATATTCCCATTTAGTTGCTATACTTATTCCAATCATCACTTATCACCTTACCAACCATCTCCAATGATTTTTAAACATTTTGATATTAACTGCTCTTTTACACATTGAGCCATCGTAAGTCATTCCAATTAGAGCGTCTCTTTCAATTTCCGTATCTTCGAGTTGGAAATTAAGAAAGCAGTTCCAAAAACGTCGATCCTGTCTCCCTTTACGCGTACAGCGCAATCTTTGTTCGAAGCGTAAATAGTTATTTCTTCCGATAATGGAGAGAGTTCGCTCTGAACCCTTTCAATATTATTTTCAAGATCAAAATGAGATAAAACGGAGAAATTATCAAGACCGATTCCTTTGTAAACAGTGTTCTTTCCAACGTTAAATCCAAGGTTTTTCGAGCATAACCATTTAGTAGACATGTTGAATGCACCAGCACTTGCACCCAACACAATAGCGCTGCTTTTTTTAATGGAATCCATTAACTCATATTCTCTTAAAAAACCATTTTGTGTTAGAGGATCTCCACCCAACAAAAAAATAACTGAAGCATTTTGTATTATCGTTTGTGCTTCTTCCTTATGTACGCGATAATTAATCAAATGATAGTCATCAAACAAAATACCAGCCTGATCAAGCCAGGAGCATTCAGTAGCACCATCATCTTCAAGTTTAGATGGATTCGAGCTAATCATGGCAATCGATTTTCTATCAGTTATATCTTTTTGTAACAGCCTTCCCAGCCTCTCTGGAAAGAAATTGGTGAACCACCCTAAATAATAGTGAGTTTTCATAAGTACCCCCGTTGCAAAACTTAATAAGGGAACCTCACCCATAAAGAAGTCCCCCCTTAGCTATAAAAATTCTCCATAACTATTTGGTTTGTTCAGAAAACTAATCCTTATCTCTTTTTTCTTCTATAAAGATCAAGCGTTTTATAGCCCTCTGATAAAACCTCAACCATTTGCTTCGTTCGCTTATCTCGGGTGGCTTGCTGCTTTGCAGAGAAAATTTGCCTCGCCCAGTCCCTTTGGTACCCGGGAGTTAGATCACGGAAGAATGCAAGCTCTGATGGATGTTCTCCCAAAAGGGTTTCTACATCGTTGATTTTATCTTCATAATCCGCAACACATTGACTGGCAGGAGCCGTTTTCGGAACTTTTCTCTTTTCTTTTTTCATTCCTACCACAGTAAATACATCATCCATGCTGACCATCCGTGAGAACTTTATTTCGCTATTATCGACATAGCCATCTTCTCCTACGTTCAACGCCGGAAACATGTCATCTCTATGAATGTATGAATCGTATTTTTTATTACCTTTCTTCGGATATGCAAAGAACACATATCCCTTTGGCAAAAGCACTTCGTCATTAGCGATGATATCCTTGAGGTTCTGAGTCATCTCTTCTATCGTTTTGACGAATATAAATATAGCATCGTGCTTCCCAGACAAAGACTTCGAGTATTCCTCAAAGAACTCATATCCTCCTGGGTTATGAAGAACAGCCATATTTTCGTATTTTGTTAACTTAAGTTTATCTACGATCGACATCTTATGTAACGCCCCCTAAAAAGTCGTATTACTCAAAAATAGCCAGCACTGCACCAGCGGGATCTTTAATAACACAGAAGAACATCTCACCCATGTACCTAGGACCATCAAGTATCTGCCCACCGTGTTCGATACAACTATCGGCACTTTCTTTGACACTTTCAACCTTTACATACATAAGCCATTGAGGAGGGAGCAAGGCATTGGTTCCTTTCGCATGGCAAATTCCTGTAACTGTCTCACCCGCTGGCGTTTTAATATCAAAATCATGATACGTTCCCATATCATGTTCACTGGCTTTCCACCCAACAACTTTAGTATAAAAATCTTTAATTTCCTCAGCATTCCCGACCGTCAAGTCTCGCCAATGAATTTGCCCAATATCATTCTTATCATTACTCAAATACATTCTCCTTTCGCTTCAATCATTTACTCCCTAAAGTTAATGAACCTTTCATTTTAGGATTTAATGCATTTGAGCAATCTGAATAAGGTTACCACACGTATCGTCGAAAACAGCAATTGTAACCTCACCTATATTTGTTGGTTCCATCGTAAATTGAACACCGCGTTTCTTTAATTCCTCATACTCTTTTTGAACATCTTCCACACCAAACATTGTTGCTGGGATACCATCAGCGTATATCTTCTCTTGATACTCTTTGGCGGCGGAGTGAATATTAGGTTCAAGTACTAGTTCAGTACCTACTCGATTTTCGTCAGAAACAACAGTAATCCATCTATATTCACCAACCGGCTTATCTTCCTTTTTCACAAATCCGAGTGTATCAGTATAGAACTTTAAGGCTCTTTCTTGATCCTGCACAAATATACTTGTAACGATAATTCTCATAGTCGTTTCGCCTCCAATAGGTAACGTTTTTTATCAATCAAAATCATCTTATCAAATCTCTTATTTCTTTATCTTACAAAGAGTGTCCATACTACAACCGCTCCAACAACAAACGCGAACAGTAATTCCATCATTGCACCTTTCTTCCTACCAGCCCAAAGTTCTTTAAGCATTTGACTAACTATTCCAACGGCCACGATTCCTAACGTAAAATAACTTCCTATCATGTCATTTGTGTGGTCGGCATCAAAAGTAAATTGTATTGCGCCTATTGCGAAGATACCACCCATAATATAGAGAGTGATTAGTAGCCCCTTCTTATTCTTTGAGTATTCTTGTTTTCCGTTCTCCAATTCAAACATCCTTACTTCACTAAAGATTTTCATTTGCTACTTTTTTCTAACTCTACCACGCTCGTGTAGTTGTACTAACTACTTAATTAGCTAAACGGGCATGGCCGATATACTCGTAATATGAAGCATTATGTAAAAAGGGAAATCAACATTGTACTAATAGGTCCCGATGGAGTACGATACGTCCAAACTTTGTCACGACCTCACTTCCACTTTTTCAACTTGATCACCTTGAAAATTACCCTTATACTTTTCGTGCAATCCATTATACACTTATACTTATTGTAACTGAGGAGGACGAATTGTGATAGATTTGCGCAGTGACACGGTCACGAAACCAGATGAGAGAATGAGAAAAGCAATGTATGAAGCTGAAGTTGGCGATGATGTGTACGGAGAAGATCCAACTGTAAATAAACTTGAAGAAATGGCAGCGGCTTTACTTGGCAAAGAAGATGCCCTATTTGTAACGAGTGGTACGCAGGGAAATCAGATTGCCGGATTGGTACACTGCCTTCCAGGACAGGAAGTTATCATGGAATCTCAGGCGCACATCTTTCTCTATGAAGCTGCTGCTCTATCAGCGTTTTCGGGAGTTCAAATTAAGACGATCGATGGTGAGAATGGGGCAATGAATCCAGCAGAGGTTGAAGCTGCTGTTCGTGGAGAAGATATCCACCAGCCTGAAACCGGGCTGATCTGCATTGAAAATACGCACAATAAAGCAGGTGGTGCTGTTGTGCCTCTTGAAAACATGGAGGCAATTTATCAAGTCGCGAAACAAAACGATATTCCTGTTCACTTAGACGGTGCACGGTTATTCAACGCTTCAGTTGCTTCTAAGACGCCTATAAAAGAGTTCGCAAAGTATACTGATTCTGTGCAGTTTTGCTTATCAAAAGGGTTAGGTGCACCTGTTGGCTCTATTATTGCCGGCTCCTCTGAATTCATTACCCACGCTCGAAAATGGCGTAAACGCTTAGGCGGCGGACTAAGGCAAGTTGGTGTACTCGCTGCACCCGGTATCATCGCACTCGAAGAAAACATAGTGCGTCTACAGAATGATCATGCGAACGCAAAACACCTTGCCGAAGGGCTTCAAGCAATTGAAGGTTTAACTATTAAAAATAGTGTGGATACAAACATTATTTTAGTAGACATCTCTAATTGTGGATTAAGCACGGATGCGTTCGTTCATCAATTAAAGAATCACGATATTTTAACAGGTGCATTTGGTCCTAACACGATCCGCTTCGTCACGAACAATGGGATCTGTGAAGAAGATATTGGTACTGTTGTCGTAAAGGTGAAGAAAATTGTTAAGGCTTAATACTTCGTTCTAGAGTGCTTACTGTTAGTTCAGTAAGCACTTCTTTTAAAACTAATCAAAAAAGTAAAACTTAAAAAGTCTTGCACTTTGAGGCAAGTCTTCTTTCATTAAATAGATGCTATATCCTCTATTACAACTTTTCGATCGTCTTCTTTAGCTATTTCATCACAAGCTTGATAAGCGAGTTCTTTATATTTGTTACTTTCTTCTTCTTGGTCCCCAACCTTGTATGCCCGTGCTAATGCTTCGTAAGCGAATGCAAGATCAAAACCTTTTATTTCTTCTTGTAAGCAAACATCCAAACTTTGTTGAGCATGATGAAGAGCTGGTTCGAACCGACCTAATACAGCATAAACTCGAGATATTTGCCAATCTCCTCTAGCCAAATTAATTGGCTCCCCGATAATTTCCCAGTGATAACGAGAAGCATGTGCCATATGTATCATCGTCTCGCTTTCACGATCCGTTCTTTCTTGTTTATCTAAGAAATCCCATGTTGAGTTAAATAGTGAGACGGCCATATGTTTATGGAATTCCTCTTTATTTAATCCTACCTGCATTTCCTCTCCTCCTTTATTAAACGGTATGCTTTTTGTTTATCCATTATAAGAATGATTGGAGAACAGGGCTGACACCCTGAAGTCGAGCTGTTGAAGCTCCTCGTTCGGTTAAGCTCACGTTAGTATCATCCACGACTAACTCCTTTACTTAATCATTGAGAGCGGACCTGTTGATATAACGATAAGAGATTTTTTGGGCTAACCATCGTAATACTTTTACAATATGGTAAAAAAACTGCACTACATTTTCTTTGAAACCCAAAACACCTCTGCAAAATCATTTGTGATTTTCTTGGAAGGGTCTAATTGCAAGTCACGTTTCATTCTCATTAATCCATCTTCATAATCTTTATCGCTAATTAAAGTAAGAACAGAAATATCTCTATTTTCAGCGTGATGAAAATAATCCTTTACTGCTATCTCTTCCATTCTATACTCCATTTTTAGATTAACTTTAAACCCTCTTTCAATGAGTTTTTGGTAGACCAATTCCTTTTTCCAAAACCGCTTTATATCTTCTTCATAAGCAGTAGGGAAGTAATAATAAACCCACCATTTCGGCATGTCATGAATAGCAATATTATGTAATTTATATATACCGTTTACCTTAAGTACCCTAGTTATTTCATCTAATGCCTTTTCCTTATCTTCATAATGATGAAAAGCATAGTTATTAGAAATATAGTCAAAGACACCAGAATTATAAGGCAGCTTTTCAACATAACCGTGTACGAGATTAACATCTTCAACCTTTTCCTTGGCTTTATTTAACATCTCTTTTGATGCATCAAGGCCATACCAATTAATATTCTTCCCTTTGAAAAGTTGAATTTGCTTCTCAAGATATAGGCCTGTTCCACAAGAAAGATCGAGCATTTCAATGTTGTTTTGAGTATGCTGTTCAACATAGTCCATTAAGTCGTAATCTAGTTTTAATTCGTCGATTCTAAATTGATTATTATCATAGTTAGCAGCAATAGTAGAGTAGTTTGTTGTTTTCATGAAAAGCCCCCTTTCATAAACTCTAGTTTTGCCGATGAATATATTCTCTTAGAAGAATGATCACTATTGTTGATTAGCAGAAACTATTGCTTAAATTCTTGACCATGAAAAGGATTTATTACTTCCCATCCTTTCCCTTCGAACAATTTCCTTAGCATCCAAAGGTGATCACTCCCAATTACTAGCAGAATCCGTTCATTCGTGTCTTCTGAGGTAATATTCATTAAATTTTTAAATATCATCAATTCTCGTTCTAACCATTTGTTTAAGAAGTTAAAACCAACCATTTCACCTTGATCACTTTGAACTTCTACAAATGACAGATACATCTTTTCTAGATTTCTAATATATTCACTTTCATTTAATTTTTCATAAGAGCTAATTAAACTAAGTTCAGACGTAATTACTGGAGTATTTTCAGTTAGTGAAGTTATATTTTTATAAATTTCAGGATAAGAGCTTTGAACTACATGGTTAAAGTTCGCCATATCCTCTTTTGTAAGATGACCATCCCAATTAACTCCATAAACTCTATTGTGTTGCATCTTTTTAGCTAACCTAAATCCTAGTTGTTGTACTTCATCTATTTGGTAACTACTTTCTGAGTTATAGTATTCTTCGTTAAGTGTTTTATCTTGTGACCCGTCCCACTCTAATGCTATTTTCGTTGGCGAAAAGTCAAATAAATAACTAACCAACTCTTCAATTTCACTTTCTTTATGCTTTAGTTGTTCTGCATGTTGTTCAAAGTGAAAAGTTCCAACAAGAATAATTTCTTTCTTGAATGACATCGTATCCCCCTATGAACCGTTATTACATTTTCGGATAACTGCATATACCAAATATTTCAAAATAAAAATCTTAACTCAATTTTCATATAACAGGAGCCTTTCGTTTTATGAATGAGCTCCTGATAATGAAATAGAATATATGTTTTATATCTTTTTCTCCATAACGATATCTGTTTCTACATAACCTAATTTTTCGTACAAACCTCGAGCAATTTGATTGTGACCAAAAACATGAAGTTTTACAATTTTCAATCCTAATTTTTTTGCTTCAATTTCTATTTCTTTCATTGCTTTCTTCCCATAACCACGTCCTTGATACCCTTCCCGAATGTTTATGTCGAAAATAAATCCTTTTTCTGTTGTGCGCTGAGCAAGCCAGATCATCCCTACTTCTTTCTCTTCATCATGTATTGTAAATAGGTGATTATTTACCGTTTCTTCACCTTCTGGTAAAAGCCTTTCATATTCCTTGGTTGCCTTATCTATTGCTTCTTCTTCACTCCAATTCCCAGCCTTTACGTGTTCACCTGCATAGTTTTTAATAGCTTTTTTGAGATAACTTTGAAACTCACTTGCTTTCATTTTTTCTAATCTAATCATACTTTTCCCCTTTACTTTTTCAAAATGAATAAATTTTTATAATATAACTTCCCTCTTATTAATTTAAACAAAAAGGAGCATAATCCTTTTTAGATCTACGCTCCCTTTTATCTAGTAATGATTCTATAATACATATTTTATCTTACATGTTACATTTAGCTCATGTTTTGTACGTTCTCTTATGTATGAAAGGAATTTCACCTGAATACTATGTTTCGTGGAGGTGACATCTCATGGACCAAAAAGATTTTAAGAGAATAGCAGAATTCAATCCTTTTCATAAGGATGCCACGACGAAAACGCAAATAATAAATGAATTAATAAAAGAAAGCCTACCCTGGGCAAAGCTGAAGATTGAACAGGAGTGGGCTACGAGAAATGTGCTGAAAAACACCTCTCTCCCTGTTATCAAACCAGATGATTCTCTTCTTCCTGTTTGGGATTTAAAACGGTATGAATTCCTTCTGGAAGGCAAACTCCCTTCATCCGTTAACCCGAAACTATGGCATCAGGGAAAATTGAATTTAAACGCCGGTCTTTTTCAAGTGACAGAAAACATTTATCAGGTCAGAGGATTTGATCTTGCTAACTTGAGTATTATTCGTGGAAAGTCAGGCTGGATTGTGATCGACTGTCTTACAAGCAAAGAAACAGCAGCAGCAGCTTTTCAATTAATCGATAGTTATTTTGGCAAGTTCCCGATCAGTGCCATTATCTTTTCTCATTCACACGTTGATCATTATGGTGGTGTTGATGGAGTTCTTTCTAGCGGAACTACGGATGATATAAAAATTTATGCACCGAGCGGGTTTTTAAGTGCAGCCCTGGAAGAGAATGTGACCGCAGGTGTGGCAATGTCTAGACGAGGATTTTATATGTATGGCGAGGTGCTGCCTCGCGGAGAAAAAGGTCAAGTGGATAGCGGCATTGGAAAGTATGTATCTACTGGTGTTGTGACTTTAGTCAATTCTGCTGAAGAAATCTCACCTTTGAAAGGTGAATCCTATGTCGAGAAAGTCATTGACGGTGTAAGAATGCAATTCCAAATTACACCTGATACAGAAGCCCCTGCCGAAATGAATATGTTTATCCCTGAGGAGAAAAGCCTTTGTATTGCTGAGAACTGTACAGCTTCACTGCATAACATCTACACATTACGTGGAGCTGAAGTTAGGGACCCAGTCGCCTGGGCGAAATACATTCAACAGGCTATTGATCTATTCGGCGAAAAGTTAACATCTGTGTTTGAAGTGCATAATTGGCCAAGGCACGGAAGAGAATACTGCATTGAGTATATGGAAAAACAACGAGACATGTACCAATATATTAATGATCAGACACTAAGATTGATCAACCAAGGCTACACAATCGATCAAGTCGGAAGAATGGTAACTTTTCCTGAAAGTTTAAATGACGAGTGGTTTAACAGTTCGTTTTACGGAACTGTCAACCATAACGCTAAAGCTGTGTACCAAAAATATATGGGATGGTATAACGGAAATCCTGTCGACTTAAACAAGATGCTACCCGAAGAGTCTTCAAAGAAATATGTGAACTATATGGGTGGAGAGGATGAAGTCATCAAAAAAGCGAAAGAATGCTTTAGAGAAGGTGATTACCAATGGGTAGCTGAAGTCACCAAGCACGTCATCTTTGCAAATCCAACGAATAAGAAAGCGAAATACCTTTGTGCAGATGCACTTGAGCAGCTCGGCTACATCGCAGAATCTGGACCATGGCGTAATGAGTATTTGATGGGAGCTCAAGAACTTCGTTATGGAATAATTCCTATCCAGAGGTCTACCATCACAACAGAGGTTCTGGATATTATGACACTCGAACAAGTATTGAACATGCTGAGTATACGAATAAACGGATTGATCGCTGGGGATTATGACTTCAAATTGAACTTTATTATTCCAGATCGGGAGGAAAAAGCCTTAACGGAAATCAAGCGCGGCATCTTTCGTTACTTGTCTGGTGAAGTAAAAGAGGATTACGTTACTGTTATCATGAAGAAAGAAACCTTATATGAGTTAGCCACTACCAACAACCGTCCTTCACCTTCTTCGATCAAAGTCATAGGAGAACTTCACAAATGGCATCAATTTTTATGGTCCCTTGATCAAATAGACACAGACTTCCCTATTATGACGCCCTTAAGTAAAAGTAGAATTGATGATTACTAGACGATAAACAAGTCATATCGTTCGCGATATGACTTGTTTTTAGTAGAAAGTCTATTATTGATCAATGATCCTCGATAAAGCTAACCATACGCATTAAAGAAATGCATTCATCAATTATTAATCTGAGATAGATACTAATCTCCTATAAAAGAAGAAGCAAACTCAATCTTTAAAAGAAAAATGGAGCTTAGCCAATTACGGGCAAGCTCCATTTTCTGAAAGTCTTAAAATCAAGATAATCAAAATTTTAATTTTGATTTCTACATATGTAACCGCAACATTTTATCCCCCTAAAGAACGCTTATTAAATTAATCAAATCTTTTTTGAGTCACACTCCCCTTGGAATATTAAATTCAATTCCCTTTTATTCTACTCAGTCTAACCATGATAAATTTCCACTATTACGAACTTAACATCTTTTTAGTCTCTGGATACGGGTTACTCTTTAAATTTTTCATGTTTTGCGCCCATTAAAATTATTTATCAATCTATTAAATGAGAATTCGAAAGCTGAATAGCTGGAATCGATCAGATTCAATCCTTTTACAGAACAGATATTATTTCCCCCCATGTATTCCTAGATAAATAATTAATTTGACATGTCACTGCGTTTCATCTTAGAATTGACCACATAACAAAAAGTTTCCCTAAGTAAACTTTTTGTTATGTAGTCAAAAAACCAGTAAGAACCATATGTCTACATGGCTACGATGGAGTAAAATAGGAGCTATTTTACTAACTGTAATACGTGCGTATGTCGAGTGGATATTTCTATCCGCAGAATGGCGGAAAATAGCTTTACTTGATAAAAGAACTAACTATTTAAGAAAAACAAACAAAATTAGCCAAGCTTAAAAAGATATGTACATTTACTAATCCTCCGCTTAATAGAGAGTAGAAGATTAGTTCCATAAACATGTTATAAGATTAAATGAAAGTGTAAGGTGATGATTCAATGAGAGATTTTTTTGCTAGATCATTAGGATGGAGTACGAAAGTAACTGTTTTCACTATATTCCTTGCTTCTATATTTTCATCTATATCTACCTTTGTATTATCTAACGCTTCTATAGTGCTAGGTATAATGACAGTTTTCTTCTTTATCACCATTGGAGTAATTTCTGATACCATTGGATTGTCTGCGGCTGCCGCAAAAGAATCCCCATTCCATGCAATGGCATCAAAAAGAATTAACGGAGCAAAGGAATCTGTTCAAGTTTGTAAAAATGCGGAAGTCTTTTCAAGCTTTTTCAATGATGTGGTTGGAGATATATGTGGTATCGTCAGTGGGTCAGCATCCGCAGCTGTCGTATTACAATTGTCCTTAATGGCTGGTCAAACCGATGATTCTTTTTATTATTCCATTACAGCCATTATCTTTCCGAGTATTGTAGCCGGTTTAACGGTTGGTGGAAAAGCTTTGTGCAAAGAGATCGCTATCAGAGGATCAACCAAAATTATCTTTATGTTGGGGAAAATTATTTATTTACTAGAAACTAGATTATCAATACGAATTTTTTCACGTGTAAAGAAAGTATAAGAGGTGACGATGATCTATGTTCTATTACTTTCTTTCTCAGTCTAAGTTCATAACTACCTATTAAGCTTCAAAAAATAAGTTCACTGTACATGCAAAAAAGGATGAAGAAAGAGTTCAATTTGAAGCAGACCTTACGATACACGGTGCAGGCCGTGTGCCAGCTTTAGACAGGGATCTTGATCTTGAAATGGGGAACTTGAAAAAAAGATCGGTCGAGTCCACGTCAATAAATATTTTACAAAGTGTACGTAACCCTCATGTATATGCATACCATGTATGTTTTGTAAATTTCCCTTGATGATTTCGCATGTAAACCTTGTACTTAATACATAGTTATAATCTTTGATAAGTTTTTATTAATCAAAAAAAGGAGAATCTCCTTTTTTAAGAGATTCTCTTCATCTAAATAATACTTCTATTTAACTAGAATGAATGTTTTGTATTAGTTAGCCTGCACAACAAGACAACTTAGTGACATCTTTGTCCAATGTTAATGCAGCAAGCCTCAATCCTTCAGCCATCGTTAGGTACGGAGTCATCGTATTTCTTAAATTTTCTGCCGTTAGTCCAAACTGTATAGCTAAGGTTGCACCATATATTACTTCCCCGGCGTATTCTGAAACGACGTGAGCCCCTAATATCTTCTGGGTCTTATTGTCAAAAATTAATTTAAAAACCCCATCTGTTTCACGGTTAACAAGTGCACGCGGGACACTATCTAATGCAAGAACAGAACTCTTTACATCATATCCCTTATCCGTTGCTTGCTTTTCGGTTAAACCAACTGTAGCAATAGAGGGATTCGTAAAGGTTACTGCTGGAACAAATCTGAGATCCACCTCTTTACGGGCATTACCAAGTGCGTTCTCAACCACGATACCACCTTCATAAGCAGCCACATAGACAAACTGCGGTCCTAATGTAACATCGCCAGCCGCATAAATGTTTGGATTGCTTGTTTCCAAGTATTCATTAACCATGACTTCCCCTTTTTCACCAACTTCGACGTTTGCTGCTTGTAGATTCAGTGAGTCAGTATTCGGTCGTCTACCTGTAGCGATGAGTACCTCATCGGCTTCAATAACATGTTCCTTACCATTCACTTCAATAAAGACTTTTTTAGTTAAGCCGTCTCGCTCCACTTTTTTATACGTAACTCCAGTGATGAACTGAAGACCCTGATTAGTTAAAGCTTGATCCACGGCTTCTGAAATTTCTGGATCGTATTCTTTCAGTAGTCGTTCACTTCTCTGCATCAACGTAACTTGAGACCCCAGATTATTGAATAGCTGTCCTAATTCCATGGCGATATAACCAGATCCTATTATGGCCAACTTTTCCGGAACTACTTCTAATTCTAAGGCAGTTGTACTAGTAAGAAATTCAATATCTTTTAAGCCTGGGATATTCGGTACTGAAGAGGACGCACCTGTTGAAATCAAAAACTTGTCAGCTGTGTAATTCTTTCCATTGACTTCAACAGTTCTTTCATCAGTAAAGGTCGCTTCGCCTTTTATTAATTCAAACCCGTATTCATCAATAAGATCAACATACTTTTGTTGCCTCATCTCTTGCACAAGTTCTTCCTTTTGATTTGTTAGCTGTTTCATGTTTATTGCTTCAGCGCTTGTATTTAATCCCGCAAATGGATTACTACTTGAAAGATAGTTGATTTCACCTGCACGTAGCATGGTTTTTGAAGGGATACATCCAATATTTACACAAGTACCTCCAATTGTAGCTCTTTCAGCCATAGCAACTTTTGCGCCTTTTTCAACTGCTTTAATTGCTGCAGAAAAAGCGGCACCCCCAGAACCGATAATAAAGAGATCATAATCCAGCGACTCTTCAGTTGTGCTTTTTTTACCAGCTAGTGGTACCCGGCTCATCATTTCTGGTCGATAAGGTGTTTTCTGTAATGCTTTAGGTATAGTCTCTTCATTGTAATAGTCAGGTAAATAGAATTCCGCCAATCCTTTTTGAAAGTTAACTATAATATTATCGGCACCATTTGCTTTAAGTGTTCGACGCACATGTTCTTCACAGCTCGTACATGTCATGCCTTTTATTCCTATTTTAAATTTTTTCAATTCAATCTCCTCCTTTATTATCTTAAGAGCAACAATCCTTATCATGGGAAGTTTGTTTTCTTTTCTTGTAAGTAGCTATAGTAAGTATCAAAAAAACAAGTAAAAGTGGAATTAAAACGTAATCTAAATATCCTGTTATTGCTCCTAATCCGAATATACCCAGTAAAACTACCAAAAGAGGTGTTGTGCAGCAAATAAGGGTTATAAAGAATCCCACTACGCTCCCAATAAACCATTTATTCTTTTTCATTTGATATCCGCCTCTCTCTCGTTAACTTCAATAACACTCTCTATTATGGGACACGCATATAGGTCTTGTTCATTTGGACAACATGCCTTCAATTCAGATAAGATAGTTTGAATACGTTGTAAATCTTTAATTTTTTGTTCAACATCTTCCAATTTCTCAGAAACAAATTGATGCATATCCTGACAACGATCAGAATCTTTATCGACCACCCCTAAAAGCTTGTGTATTTCACTTAATGAGAAGCCAAAATCTTGCATTTTCTTAATGAATAGTAGTCGTTTGATAGTAGCGGAACCATATATACGGTAGCCCGATTTGTTACGATTTGGTTTTGGTATCAACGATTTACGTTCATAATAACGAATTGTTTCTTTATTCACTTCACATATTTTTGCTAGTTCGCTAATCTTGATTTCCATATGAATCACCTCAATCCATATTTTAAACCCTGTACCATAGTACAGGGTCAAATTAAACTAACTTATAGACAATTGGCTTTAGTCTTACACAACCACTATTTTCTATTCGCTTCAAACTCTAAAAAACATCTTAACTATACCTCAAATTCAGGTCTTCCATTATTAATGCCCGTTATTAACTTAACCAAAAAGGAGCGCATCCTTTTTGGATCAACGCTCCCTATTCTTGAGTATGTATTTGAATATATAAATGGTATTTTTCAGTTCCTAACCTTGTATTTCTTTATTGAACTTCACTAACTATTTCATAATCACCCAACTCTGCTTGAGCAGGCTTCGAAAAGAAAACAACCCCATCGAGATTAACTTTAATTTCTTGACCAATTCTAATTTCTTTTGGTGCACCCGAAAGCCAAATAGATGTATTTTTATTTTTTGGATCAATAATAAGGACTTTATCACCTTCACGTTCTACTACATAGCCAATAATAACTGCATTCTCTTCAATTACTTTTCATTTGAAGTCTACTATAACTTTATATGAATCAACTTTAGACACGGATTTAAGTTCTTCCGACTTTAATATTTCATTTACTGTTTCCTCTATGTCACTTTTTAAAGCATCAGCATTTTTGTCAGAACTTCTTATAGAAGTTTGAATCGTTACAGACTTTTGATAATCTGTATGAATATCTCCCACTACATCGTTATCTTTTAAGCCTTCCATAACTTCATTCATTATGAGAGCCATTTCCCTGGATATACTCTCTTGGTCAACAACTTGTTTACTTTCATTCATAGTTGCTTTTTCTTCCGAGTTATAATTATAAATAAAATATGCACATACAGCTATACAGACAATTACGACAAGACCAATGATACTTTTTTTCAGATTGAACACCTCCTATTAGAGGGTATGTCCAATTATAAACTTTATGTTAATTTTTGTCATTTCACAATTCAGCCTTTTCTTTAGGATTGTGATGACAAATAGGTGAATCGTATCACTTCACCTATTTATGTTAAATTAAGTCTTAAATAAGCTTCCATTAAGGGCGTTAATGTAGCGTTCAGCTGAACGTTGCACAACACGGTTAGCATCAGAGGCAACAATGTTATGAAAAGCGTTATAAATGCGATCAAACTCCAATCGTCTTACTTTCAAAGCCATTTCCCGTTAGAAGAACGCCATTTCCGTTATTACCCTTTTCCCAGTGAAGAACAGATCCACCTTTAAAATGCCCTCCTAAGCGATGAATGGTTTCGTCATTTTTAAATTCAGAGCATTCTCCAGTCCATAATTCTATGTGTTTACATTCTCGACTTATCCACTCTTTATCATCTTCGTGTATGTATATTGGAACTTGAAATGCTTCCGCCCATTCAACTTGTGAAGAATAGTAATGTGGGTGTGACAGCGCAATGGCATCAATCTTCTCGACTCTTCGCGCTGCCCCGTAGCCTTTCTCTAGCAGCACCGCTGCCGTGGCCTTTCCCATTCCAGCCGATGCACCGGAAACCCTAGAAAGATGCGTAAAAAAAACCCTCGTAACTACTTAGTCAACGAGGGTCTGTACTCATAATGCATTTATTTACATTGTTATATCGTTCAAGTACAAACGATACAACTTATTTAAGATCACAATTTTTATTTTAATAATCCGTCAATTGTTACAAACTCATAGCCTTCTGCTCTTAATTGATCAATCATTTGTGGCAGCGCATCGACGGTTCCTTGTAATTTGCTATTTTGGAAATTGTGTTGAAGGACAATTCCCCCTGGAGATTTATCTCTGTGAACAATGGAAAGGATTTCTTCCGCTGAATTACCACTCCAATCGATTGTATCGACTGACCACATGATGTTTTTAAATCCAAGTCTATCAAATACAATAGCATCTGCTAAAGTATAATCACCGTAAGGGGGTCTAAATAACGTAGCTTTTACTCCAGTTACTTTTTCAATAATTTCATTTGTTGACCTTATCTGTTGGACAACATCATCCGTATAGAGCTTGGATAATTGAGGATGATCCCATGTATGATTTGCAATGGTATGCCCTTCCTCTACCATTCTTTTAGATAACTGAGGAAAGTAGGAAACTTGCTCTCCCACAACAAAAAATGTAGCAGCAACCTCTTTCTCTTTGAGGATATCAAGCAGTTGAGGTGTAATCAATTTGTCTGGACCATCATCAAAAGTTAAAGCGATCTTCTTTTCTGTAATATTAGCCTTTTCGTACGCAATTGGTTTTTCTGGTGTGTTTGTTTGAATAAAGGTCCTTCTAATTTTAGAGTCGTAGGTAACGTTCATCCCTAACTTTTTTGCTGTAACCACTAAAGGAATATAGGGACGATTATTGATAACAGTTGTCGTGGTAGCAAGGTACTCACGAACCCATTTGTTTTTATCTTTCACGTAATAGTCCATATAGGACTTCTCTAACGGAAGTGCTACAAAATTATTTCTTACAACAGCAATAGAATTGTATTTTGTATTTTTTTCAACAGTTGCTCCGGTGTGTTTAAAGAATAGATCTGGTACCATGACATGACCATTTTGCATATAGTAGTTCGACTTAATTAGTTCACCATCTACAGAAAAATAAGCAGTAGAAACGGTTGAAGCTTTTACCGGCACTGCACCAATAAACCCTGAAGTTATAAATACCATTAAAATAATAATTAAAAATAAACTCTTTTTCCCCGTTTTATATAATTTAGTCATTTTGACACTATTTCCCTCTCTCTTTTCTTTTATTACAGAATTATTACAGAGATAAGTTTATCAATAATTAATAGATAAGAATACAGTTAATTAGTGGTAAAAAATAAAGAGGCATTTTTCGTCTGGGAAATGTCGAAAACGTTGCGGAGATTCCTATTGATTGTCACTTGAGTATTCATCTTCTTTCAGCTGTAATTCTACATTCGACCTTGTTCATCTTTCTCTTATTACATTGATTGGGTGCAATCTGGAAGACTCCTAAGGAAAGTGACTAGATTAAGATTCAATCGAGAATCTCATTCCCAAGAAAAAAGTTGAACCTCGTCGGTAAGACGCGATCCAACTTAAAAATGCATATGCTTTGGTTTGCTAATTAATAATTAACAGCTTCTTCTTGTTGGTGTTTTAAATCCTTCTCAGTCTTTTTAATGTCTAATTTCATAAGAATCGAGACGACAAGCGCTAATAATATTAAGGCAAGAAAAACGTAAAATACAGGAGTGTAACTATCGGTTCTAGCCCGAATTTGAGAGACAATCATAGGTCCAAATACGCCACCTAGGGACCATGTTGTTAACAAATACCCATGAATGGCACCGAGTTGTTTCGTTCCAAACAAATCACCAATAAACGCAGGGAGATTAGAAAATCCTCCGCCGTAACAAGTAACAACGAGGAATATTAAGAGTTGGAATATGATGATGTTTGATGTAATAGGAAGCATGAAAAAAGCAACAGTTTGTATTAAGAAAAAGATCAGAAAAACATTGGGGCGGCCAATATAGTCTGAAGCTGTTGCCCAGCCAAGACGACCTCCGCCATTAAATACACCCATAATTCCGACCATCGTGGCAGCTGCAGCGGCTGATAACCCTACAACTTCTTGGGCCATTGGTGAAGCAACTGAAATCATCATAATTCCTGCGGTAGTATTAATAAGCATCATTGTCCAAAGCAGCCAAAAACGCTTTGTTTTAACCGCTTCTTTTGAAGTCAATTGTTGTAAATCCTTTTTATAAACTTTTTTCCCAGAGGCCATATTTTGTTTCATAGAAGCTGGCATCCAGCCCTCAGGGGGTGGGGCTATGTAAGAAGCACCTAATAGAATAAATACAAAGTAAGCTGCCCCTAATATGTAAAATGTATTAGATATTCCAATTGAAGTTATTAAGTTAGCTGCAACCGGTGCTGTAATGAGTGCTCCTGTTCCGAAACCAAGTACCGCTAATCCGGTTGCTAAACCTCTTCGGTCAGGGAACCATTTCACTAGAGTTGATACGGGTGAAATATAGCCAATGCCAAGTCCAAGTCCACTCGCTACCCCATAGGCCATTAGGAAAAGTGGAAGTGACTCAATCGCGATCGCAATCCCCGAACCTGCTTGTCCTAATCCAAACAAAACACCAGCCAAAGCTGCTGATTTTTTTGGACCATTTTTTTCAACAAACTTACCAAACAATGCTGCAGATGACCCAGCCAGTGCCATCATAATGGTAAATGCAATCGTTACTTGAGTTGGAGTCCAACCCATTTGTTCACTTACGGGGGTGGTATATACGCTATACGCATAGGCACCTCCGATGGAAAGGTGGATGGAAATAGCTGATAAAGCAATTAACCATCTGTTTTTCAATGCTTTCATATTCTGTACCTCCTTCACTCTCTTTGTAAACGGATTCATGAAGACAGGATACTACGAGTAACTAGAAAAATCAAACT
Organism: Alkalihalobacillus sp. CinArs1; assembly: GCF_947387515.1. Classification (GTDB taxonomy): domain Bacteria; phylum Bacillota; class Bacilli; order Bacillales; family Guptibacillaceae; genus Guptibacillus. Next base: position 273,163 of record NZ_CANDOB010000003.1, read on the forward strand.
ATTTAAAATTATTTGAAACAACCACGAAGTCATGTAGTGGTATTGTATTTCAATATGTAAAGCTAAAAAAGGGAACCCCGTCAAAATGTGGTTCCCTTAGCTATTTGATTATATCTACTTAGTAAAACTCCATATTGTTGAAGAATACTTAATTACACTGTCGGGGTTAGCAAATGGGATAATTTTCATACTGCTCAAAACAATCTTGCCAAACATATTTGTTACAATACCGTCTTTCATTATTGAAAATATTGTATCTTCTAATTGTAATATCGCTATCGATAACTTCTTCATATCGTGTCCTGGTTTTAATTCATGACCTGCAAATTTTAAAATAGTTCAGTAATAATCCTCTAATTTTTATACAGAAAAAGGAACATATCTATTTAGAGATATGCTTCCGATAATTGAACATAGACTATTAATTATTACTAAAATGAAATCATCAGTAGCTCTTTAATCTCTTCATACAACTTAGGATGGTTTTCAGTCGAAACATATTTAAGCTTGTTACCAGAAGGATCTTGGTAAATGAAAGAACCATCTTCAAACATATTAATAAAATAGGTTTTCCCCTGCAATTTTTCATTTTCTGATAAAGCAATTATGTAGTTACCTGTTTCATTTAATAACTTATTCTTCTCTTTAATTTTTTCTGGTTTTTGTTTAGTCACTTCAACACTTTCTAATTTTTGTATCAAGGTGCTAATTTTCTCAATATTCTCTAACTCTTTTTTAGTCTCATTACTGGCAATCTCCTTACTATTTACACCTTGTATGATGAGAAATCTATAATCCCCCTCAATTTTAATGGTCTCTGCTCCTTTCCCGCATCCACCTAAAATAGTTAAACTTATCATTAGCACCATTACTAATTTCGTAATATTCATTTCATTACACCTAGCTTCCTACTACTCTGTTCAACACCAATCATTTCAAAATGAAGGAATTTTTTCAATCATACTTTAAAAAACAAGAGCGTATCTGATGATAGATATGCTCCCGTTAGTTGAAGACTTGAATTCAAGATAAAAACATCATTCATAAAGGAAATACATAGAATGGATCACTTTCTTTTTCTATCGTTCATCACTTCAGATAATTGTTGAGAGTTTAAATCGTTTTCCTTATCAAGTTTATCAATAATGTTATCATAGTCATCTTCACTTCGGTTTTGACTCAATTTATAGGCTGCTTGAACTTCTAGCACTTTTACTTTAAATCCAACAATACCTTTAATTTGGTTTTTGGTTTTTTGAGAGAGCTTCTCCCATAACGCTCCACTTTCACGGTGTTTTTCATACTTTTGTAATAGAGCCTTCAGGTTTTCCTGCAATTCTTGTTCAGTCATAATACTAGCCGTTCCATATACATGGACTGCCTGATAATTCCATGTGGGCACATTTTCATCCTTGTACCAAGAGGATGAAATATAAGCATGAGGGCCTTGATACATCACAAGAACAGGATCATCCCCGAAAGTTTTCCACTGTGGATTAGCAGAAGCGAAATGGCCAGTGAGATAGTAGTCATCCCCTTGTTTATGTAACTCCAAAGGTAAATGAGTTGCAATAGGTTTTCCTTCTTCTGTCGTTACAATCGTTCCAAAAGAGTTTCTCTGAATGAAGTCTTTGATTTCAACGAAGTCCGTGACTTTAAAATGCTTTGGAATATACATGCTCCTTCACCTCTTTAATTATTATTGGAGTCTTTTAACCATTATTAAGTCCGTTTGTTCTTCGTCCCCCATATAAAAAGAGTGCTCTCCCGTTTGAACAAAACCTAAATTCTTATAGAAAGAAATGGCATTTTCGTTTTTTTCCCATACGCCAAGCCAAATTTTCTTTTTATTCTGTTCTAAAGCAACATCGTTAGCTTTATTGAACAGGTACTTACCAAGTCCATTCTTTTGAAATTTATTAATAATATAAATCCGTTCAATCTCTAGGGAGTCATCATCCATCTCTTCAGATTGGGCATTCCCTGTATTAACCTTTAAATATCCAGCGACCTCATCATTTATCGAAACAAAAAAGAAATGCGATGAAGGATTAGATAACTCGTTTTCTACTTGCTTTATGTTAAAAGCTGCTTCCAAATAAGCCTTCATATTTTCTAAAGAATTCTGATCCTCAAACGTCTCCTTAAATGTTTGATAACCAATTTCCTGAAGTTTTCGTGAATCTCCTTTTGAACATCTGATCACCTTAACATTCATTTGAATCTTTCTCTCCTTTCTATATTCAATAACTTCTCTTGTTTCCTTTTTTAACAAATTCCCAGTCTTTTTCTACATTTCTCCTTACTCTTTGAAGAAGGTCGAAAAGGTTTTCTATGTCTTCTTCGGATAATCCCTCTAAGGCAACGGTATTGGAATGGTCATTTTCTCTTTTAATAAAAGGAAAAATCTTTCTTCCTTTCTCAGTTGGATAAAGCTTTTTTATTTTTTTGTTATGTTCGTCTTCTTTCTTTACAATAAAGCCATTCATTTCAAGTTTCTTAATCGAGCGGGCTGCTGTAGTACGATCTACTTTTATTAACTCAGCCACTTTCTCTTGAATGATGCCCGGACTTTCACAGATTCTCACAAGATAAAGATACTGTCCTCTTGTGAGGTCATACTCTTTAAATTCTATATTACTTATAGAATCTAAAGCCCTCGCTATCATTCCAATTTCACGTAGGATTTCCTTCATATTAACCCCCTAGAAATTTTTGTTGCAAATGCAATATTTATCATCGTATACTTAATCTAACTTATTTTTGTTGTATTTGCAACAAAAAAATAATGATGAAGAGGTAGATTAATTTGAAACTGTTCTTTTATGTATTAGGAATCTTGCTATTAACCCTCGGCATTTCTTTCACAATACATTCTGACCTTGGTACTTCCCCTTTTGACGCCCTATTGGTAGGACTGTCTATCCACGTGGGTTTTACGGTAGGGACCTGGGAAATAATCATTGCTTTGATATTAATAGGATGTAATTCGCTTTTAAAAAGACAAAAACCTGAAGTTTTGGGTTTGTTAACAGCATTTATAACGGGGATTAGTATCGATATGTGGCTCTTTTTATTAGAAACTTTGCACACACCCGAGCTATTGTACAGCAAAGTTGTTTACTTTGGACTCGGCTTAATTGTTATAGGGTTGGGTACTGCCATATATCTACACACAAATTTTGCACCAATTCCGATTGACCGATTAACGTTAATCATACATGAATTAACTAGAACAAATATAACTTTTTCTAGATCAATTATTTACCTATTATTTTTAATACTGGCCATGATTTTTAAAGGACCAATCGGCATTGGAACTTTATTAATCGTTTGCTTAAGTGGTCTAATCCTGAACTACTTTATGACATTTACTAAAAAGGTACTGGTACCAGTTCCTTAAATCCTAGTACGCCAACAAGCTTTGAGAAGAACAATGCATCAATATTAGATATGTAAAAAAGTGAGTCTCTCACAATCCTTCTCATCAGTTAGATATTAAACAAAAAGAGCGTTAATCCTTTTTTAGATCAACGCTCCATTTAACGGAATACTATAACTCTAGATATTTGATTTACTGTAGTTCACAGTATTTAAGGCTCACTCTATTTAATTGGAAGTTAAGTCTAAAAACTCCTCTACATCTTTCACGCATAGCTCCATTCCTTTTTCCCAGAATTCCTTTGAAGTAATGTCTTCTCCTAGATGTTTCATAACTAAATCTTCCATAGACATATGTCCAGAATCACGAAGCAAGTTCAGATAATCTTCTTCAAACTCTAGTCCTTTTTCTCTTGCCTTCGCATAAAAACCTAAGGCAAATAGATACCCAAAAGTATAAGGGAAATTGTAGAAAGCGGATTGAGTAATATAATAGTGAGGTGTCCAAACCCATGAATAGATAGATGGTTGATCTAAAGATCCCCCGTACGCTTCAGTTATAGATTCTTCCATTAATTGATTTAAACGTTTGGGTGAAATCATACCCGCTTTACGTTCCTTATAGAATCGCTGTTCGAATAAGAACCTCGAATGAATATTCATGAAGTTCATAATACTACGTTTCAATTTCTCGTCTAGTATAGCAATTTTTTCTTCCTTATTATTTGCCTTTCTCATTGACGCATCAAGTATAATCATTTCACAGAAAGTTGAAGCACTTTCAGCAATACTCATGGGATAGCTCTTATTCAAGCCATCAACAGACTTCATGGCGTAATTATGAAAACCATGTCCTATTTCATGTCCAAGAGTTAACATATCCATAAAAGAACCACTATACGTCATGAAGATTCTAGATTCACCAGTAGCTGGAAAACTAGCACAGAAGGGAATAGGCGCTTTGTTAGGACGATCTTCAGCTTCTATCCAACCTTGATTAAAGGCTTCTTTAACAAAATTTCCTAATTCCGAACCAAACTGACTAAAATGGTCCGTGATGAATGTCACTGCTTCACCAAAGTGTACTTCTTGCTTAACGTTTGTAACAGGTGCCCAAAAGTTATAAGACTTCATACTAGAATCGCCCATCATTTCAGCTTTTCGATCTAAGTACTTGGAGAAAGATTGTTTATATGTATTAATAACTGACCACATTGTATTCAACGTTTCTTCTTTTATTCTGTTCTTCTTCAAAGGACTTTCTAGAGCATTTTTCGTCTCGCGCTTTTTATGTACTTGTATACGAAAGCCAGTAATGTGATTTAATACTTTAGCAAACAGTTCTTCCTTCTCTTTCCATATTGATTCCAGTGCATAATGAGCTTCCTTTCGCACTTCTTCACAATGGTGTGAACGCAAATTAATGGCTTGTCCAACTGATAGGTTCTCTACTATTCCATCAATCCTTATCTTTACGATAATATTGCTTATTAAACCTTTATAAAAATCGCCCCAAGCATGGTACCCATCAACCATTAAGTCAGAAATTAAACTTGCTTCATCTTCTGATAAGTGCGAATCTGCGTTTTCTCGCCATTCATCGAGAATAAATTTATACCCTTCTAACTCTTTCGTATCTAGCATTTCTCTCCATCGCTCTTCATCGATATTTGATAGTATCTTTTTCACTTTAGATAATACTTTTTCAAACCGAGCTTCTATTTGACCAATTTTTGCTCTTAAGCTAGCAGCGTCATGATCCTTTGGGTTTTGCGCAAGAAGACAAGTGATATATGAATTAGCTTGAGTATGATTTAAGCGAGTGTTCCCCATTTTTCCTACTAATTCAACTAATTTATTTGTTGTTTTATGATCAGTGAAAGAGTTAATAACACCTTCTAAATCATGGATAAGTGCTTCTAAATGCTCAATATGTTCTAAAAGCTGACTCGATTTACTGCCACCACTAAAAATCTTATCCAAATTCCATACTTCTTGATAACTTAACTTCTCCATAAACTCCCCCTTACGTTCTTTACTATTTCTTATTTCTTGCCTTTTAGATCATCGCTCCCGATAATTGAATAATCATTTCGTATTATGCTTTGCTTAAATCATACTAAGTACATTTCAGTTAAAGATTTATTCTTTATAAATCCAAGATCTTCATAAAGCTTAATCGCTGGATTATCTTCAATTACGGATAAACGGGTAGCCGGGTATTCTTTACTCGACATATTTATAGAATGCCTTAACAAGAATCTTCCAAGACCTTTATGTTGATGCTCAGGGTGTACGGCCAAACTCATGATGAGAGGATAGTCTTCAAATTCCATGTGCAGACACACACCAACAACCTTATTTGTGCACTGTTCTACAATAACTCTTGAACACTCATCCATGGCTTTATTATGCTGGTATATTTCGTTGAACTCTCTTACGTGATTCGTATAGTCCTCTTTCGTTCCGATTTGTTTATAAGCTGAATTCGCACTATAAGACTCAATTATTAAATCTACTATATCTGCTATATCCCCTTCTAAAACTGGGTTAGAGAGATATCCATCAGGAAGTATAGCCTTTATGGGTTGGGTTGGACGAATCATCCAATAATTAACTTCATTGACATGACATCCACTTTGTACATATGTTGCAACATGTTCCTCTACAACATCTCTAACAATAATCTTTTCGTCGGTATTAGATACCTTTTTTAAGTGGTTTAAAAGCTTATGAGCTAACCCATCATATTCCTCATAAGGAGGTACTACGAATAAATCCGCCATAAAATTGGGTTTTATAAATACACCGCCAATGATGTTGTCACCGTTCATGATGAAATATCCGCAGTCAAAAATGGATACAATTTCTTTCATTGCTCCCGAAGACCTTCTAAAGAAGTAATCTGCATATTTTTGTCCATAATAAACTGAATAATAGTTAAAGTATTCATCAGGTTCTTGATAAACTAATTTCAATCCATCTCCTAGATCAATAATTTCATTCAATGATTGAACTTGCTCACTCATACATTTCCCCCTCATCTGCCTCAACACTTCAATACCAATTATTTCAAAACATTTCCGAAAAATCTATCTCTTATATTAAAAAGGAACATATCTTTCTAGAGATATGCTCCCGTTTATTGAACATTAATTCTACCTTATTTCACCATAATTCTTCCAATAAGGCTGGCGGTCCTGGCTGCTATTCACCTTGCAAATTAGGGTTCAGATTAATAAGCATTTTCGTAAGCAAAAAGCAGTTCAATCAAGGGTACAATTTGTGTTTCTGTACTCCAAAACTGAACTACTTACCTATATAGATTTGACTCTTTTTCCATCACTATCGCCTTACATGAAATCCGACAAATGTACGACCTAATTTCTAATAGTTTCTAATATCATGTACTCATTAAATACATTTAGATTAGGCTAGGAATTTGCTTTCTTTTTTAGAGGGTATTTCCTATTGATTACTGCGGTAACGATCATAGTAGTCGAACTTAATGCCACTGCCTTAATTATTAAATTATCTGGCAAGAATATATATTCAATACCCATTATAACCATTAAGATTAAACATGTAATAAGAAACCTTTTCCCGAAAGACATTTCTAAACCTCCTCGAAAGTTTATTCACTTGATATGATTTCGAAATCAGACCCATTAGCTCCCATTACATACTCAATCTTAATATTTTTGCGAATAATTAAGCGCAGAGAGAACCAGAGCAGCAGTAATCTCGGAAAGCATCCAAATTTCTGTTTCGAGTCCCAAAGTCGGAGTAACACTACCAGAGACCAACTATGAGCTCAATACAGGGACAACCAATTTAGATACGATTTTTGACTTCAGATAAAAAACACCAGCTCCAATTTTTGCAAGTACAATCAGTAACTACCCTTCCAATAAATGTATAAACGTTATGTAGTTATCAATTTTATCTTTTTCATTATTAAATTTCTTTACTAGAACATATCCAAGTCTATCAATACGCTTTGTTAAAGTTTAATGTTGATAGTTATAGAAAAAAGGAGAGTTCCAAATATGGAATTCCTCTCTGGCATTATCGGGTTTTAAACTAACTCTCCCGTTTTTATAAGACTCAATTTCAAGATAATCCTAGCCTTCTATTGTCTTTTTCAATAGCGCTTGAACCGTCCCCTCGCTTCCTGCTTCATTCAAAGCCCTACCTTCTCCTCAATACACCACGCAAATATCGCGACTCTATGGTCTAAATGTCATATGAAGATACTTGATGAAGAGGACATTTTATTACTCAAGGATAAGGTTCACGTTGTTTTCCAAATTTAATAAAGAGAGCTAAAAATTTTAGCTCTCTTTCATAATTTCTCTTAGTTAATGCAAATATTCCACACTAATCTCTTAAAAAATGATGCCTGGCTTTATAAAATGTTAAAAAAAGAATGAGGTCAGATGCTAACATTTTGTTAAGCAAATGAACTAGCATAGACTGAATGATTGTTGATTAGTATCCGGTTGACTCATTAATAGTGGATAGGAGAGCCTGGTCCCAAATTAATGCCCGTCAGCATCCAGATAATTAACATGATTGTCCAAGACACAAGGAAAAAGATCGTATATGGGAACATAACAGAAATCAAAGTCCCAATTCCCATGTTTTTATCGTATTTTTGAGCGAATGCAATAATGATAGCAAAGTAAGTCATTAGAGGCGTAATGATATTTGTTGTAGAATCTGCCACACGGTAGGCCATCTGAGTTAATTCAGGTGAATAACCCAGCTGCATCATGATCGGTACAAATACCGGAGCCATCATTGCCCATTTTGCAGAAGCACTGCCAATAAACAAGTTAATGCTAGCGGCCACTAAAATAAAACCTAAGATTAATGGGATCCCTGATAGGTTGGCCGATTCTAAGAATTCCGCGCCATAAACACCGATTACCAGTCCCATATTTGTTTCTGAGAAGTAAGCTACAAATTGTCCTGCAGTAAAAGCAAGTACAATGAACATCCCCATGGAAGCCATCGTCTCAGAAAGCTGGTTTGCCACATCTTTGTCATTTTTAATACTTTTGACGGCGATGCCATAAAACAACCCAGGAATAAAGAATAGAATGGTGATAATTGGCACAAGGGAACTCATAAACGGAGATTGTATGATCCCTCCATCTTCTCCTCTTAAAGGCGCTCCAGCTGGCAGAATCAAAAGAGCAACAAGCACGGTTGCTACAGCGACAGAAATACCTGCCCATTTCAAACCTTTCTTTTCTGTAGCATCCAATCCCTTTAAATCTTCACGGAACTCGCCTTTGTATTGTCCCAAACGGGGTTCGACAATCTTTTCTGTGACCCATCCCCCTACAAATGTTAGCAAGAATACAGAAACAACGATGAAATAGTAGTTCATCGCTATGTTCATATTCGCCGCATAGGCAGGATCAATGATAGCAGCAGCATCAATCGTTAACTCTCCTAATAAGGGGTCCGTCGCTGATAAAAACAAGTTAGCGCTGAAGCCTGCAGAAACACCCGCAAATGCACCAGCAAGCCCCGCTAATGGGTGACGGCCAAGTGCTGCAAAAATGACAGCCCCTAGTGGAGGTAATACTACATAACCAGCGTCTGAAGCAACACTGGACATGACCCCTGCAAATACAAGTCCATAAGTGATCAATGATTTTGGAACAGACAGCACAAAACCACGTAAGCATGCACTAATCAGTCCGGTTCTTTCAGCTACTCCAATCCCAAGCATTGTCACTAGGACGACCCCTAAAGGAGCAAATCCAATAAAGTTATCGGTCATACTGGAGAAAATATACTCAATACCTTCTGCACTAAGGAGGTTGTTTACTTCAACAATTTTTCCTTCTTCCCCAGGGTGCTCTACACTCAGCCCAAAACTAGAAACGATAGCAGACAGTAGGACAACCAGTAGGGCTAATATAGCAAATAGTGTAATTGGATGGGGCAGCTTATTCCCTACATACTCAATACCATCCAATCCTTTTTGAAACATTCCTTTACTTTTTTTAAACAATAGAATTTCCTCCTCTCTTGTTGTAAAACAGCAATGAATATTCATACCGTAGCCGTTTTTGTCTATTGCTGTCGTTTTTAGTATAAAGCAAACTCGATACAAATGAAGACGTTCTCAAGAATATATAAAATTCCTATTATTACGAAAAAATACAAAGGAGGTATAAAATATTCAGGTTTAGAGGAACTGAGGAAGATGCCTGACCCACAATCTTTTACAGGGATTTTGCCGTGGATGTCAAGCGCCATTATAGGAGAACATCCCCCTCAAACAGGTCTTTCAAATGATTCATATTCAATGATTTTTTTCTGAAGATTTCAGTGATTCTTGGTTAATTTTCTGTATTGTAAATCACAAGCGAAATGCGCTTGCGCCGGGATTGAAAGCAACATGATATAAATGCTCCCTTTCGTCAACTCTCTGTCAATTGCGTTACTTCCAAAAATAGTAATTACATTTTTAAGTACTTACACCGTAATGCAAGGTCAATCCGCCTAATTACTGCCAAAAAAGAGCCCAATCCCTTCATAGGGTGGACTCTCTTATTAATTCGGTTATTAACTCACTTTTCACAATATCGGCCCCTGATCCCTAATTTTTCACAGTTATATAGCAGTGGGACAGGCACTCTTAGCCAAAGCAGATTTATTGGCTTCTTGATCATTTGCTCCCGATTGCAAAAGATATTGATATAAAACATTTCATAATAAAACATAGGAAGAACTTAATCTTCCTATGTTATCCATCATATTATTTATCTGTCTGTTGTTGCTTCTTTTTTAAATACTCTGCACGCATTTTTTCAAGATGATTCTTTCTATCAAATTTGGTAGTCGTCTGTTTTTCATGAAATTTTGTCACAGCTACCTTACCTTTGTTATCTAATTGGTATCTTCCCACTTTGTTCACCACTTTTCTTCAATTACAAGAGAATCTATTTATTAATATACCTTATTTTACAGCAGTAATCTTTATTATGAACACTTATTTCACAAAAAAGTATTCTTCTACTTTCTAAAGAAATGCTCCCTTTAATTGAATACTAATGTTATTAAACTTGATAAGTAACCAACACTTTTATAGGACTTTCACTAGTTTCACTAAGATACGCGAAGTAATCAATTAATTCATTTGAATGTATATGGCTTTCAAAAATAGTATTTACATATTCTGATTTCTTGATATTCTCGAAAAACCACTGACTATGTTGTCGATAGTCCCATCCGTCACTTGATCCCACGATTTTAAGTTCCTTCTTATAGAAGTCTTCATTCAAAAAGAAAAGGTCCTTGTTCCCGTCTGACAACACACAAACTTCCCCATTATGATTCAACGCTTTTAGTATTGCGTGAAATGCATTCTTACTTGAAGAGCACTCAAACCCATACTTATAATGCTCTCTGGGAACTTCATCTTCTGATATATAAACATTATTAGCTCCGAACGTTTTGGCTCGTTTACCTCTTGCTTTATTAGTTTCCAATACATCGACTTTCTCAACGTTTATGTACTCTTTCAAAAAATGAAGTGTCAGCAGCCCCATTGTTCCTGCCCCTGCTACTAAGACATGATCCCATTTGTTAGGTCCGAGCTTCATAACACCTTTCGCAGAGTCGCAAGAGAGAGTATTGAGTAAAGCATATGTATAATCAATCGTTTCAGGGACTTTAACAACCTTTTCAGCTTTTACTACCCCATAGTCTTTATGTCCATAAAAAGCTAGAACGAAATCTCCCACTTCGATGTCTAATACATGTTTTCCAGCTGCTATCACTTTTCCATAACTCTCATAACCTGTTTCTCTGGGGTATTTAGGATCGAGATCCGTAACATCGGATTCATTGTACTGAGGGAGTTCGGCACCTATACTTATTGCGCCTGCGATTGTTTGAATTAATAATTCATCTTCTTCAATAGGATTTAATGCCTTTCGTTCCCATTCTAGTTTTCTTTTTCCTACAAGTACTAATGACTGTTGCATCATTTGAAAACACCCTTTTATATGTTAGATATAATCTTCATATTTTGAACCCTTTATTTCCTTTACCTATATGTGTAGCTATCAACTCTGTATTAGTCCCTTTTAATTGAAGAATTCAATTTTATGATTAACCAAGTAAGAACAATTAAGTTATGATAAGGTAAATATGTAATTGCTAAAGTTAGGAGTAGAATATGAAAATACTAATAATAACCCTTATCCCAATAAGCATAATGGTAAGTTTACTCCTACATAAATTTAGGAAGCTATCAACGCTTAGAGAATCAATAGAATTTTTATACTTTATTGAAGCAAAGAATAGAGGTTTTCAGCAATTTCTTCAAAGAGTTAAATTTTTGTTTATCATTTTCTATATTCTTTTTTGGACTTGCTACCCTATTTTGTTATTCTTATCTTCATCAATATTCGAAATCCGCCTATATCTACTAAGTATAATAATGATCCTTGCTCCTATTATAGGAGGTCGGTTAGTTAGAGTGTTATCCCTCAAAAAATAACACTAAAAATTTATATTATTAATAGGTAGATAATAGATAGGTGTTTCAAATGTCTATTTTCACAATACTCGCCCCAATTCTTGAAGACTTCAAACGAAGACAATAACCCTGCCAATTCAGCAGGGTTATTTAATTCATTTTAAAACTTCTTTAGCATCTTTCGGTAATACCCGTACTTGCTTTAAATACATAGTCATATTTTCATCCTCATGGGATGGGTAGTTAAACGACAGATAATATGCAATATCTTTGCCTAATTCTCTAAATAACTCCCCACAAATGAACAACGAATTCCATATGTTCTCGTAGTTGTCATCAGAGTAAGTAGCTTTGTACTTATTCCAGTGAGAGTCCGGAAGCTGTTTTCTAAAATAGTTTCCTACTTTTCCAGTTGATACTTCGAAATTAGTGGCAATCCCAATCCACCATTCAACCATCTTATTTAACTCCTGTCTAACCACACGTTCCATCATGAATTTTGCATAGGGTAACTCATCTCGCCACATGCTTTTAGCAATGTTTTGTTGGCACCACCAGAAGTTATTACAGCAGCTTAAATACATAGACTCAGTAGGTTTTTTTACATGGTAGTCACTATCGGACGGCTCTGGGATACTAGGTAAACAATTATCTTTATCTAACAAAGGAACCGTTAGTTTGTCTTTTAAATAATGCTCCCTCATATGCTCTTTCGTTTCAATATGAAGATCAATCCGATTGCCATCGTCGAAGAGCATTAAATACCCATAAGATTCACTAAAATTCGTTTCCATTCCGCTTTCCTTACTATTTTTATCTGGTTCTTGGAACATAAGTATATTTCCAAATCCATGTACCCAATCTTCACTCTTGATAAATGGCAAGGTTTCTTTTACTACATATACAATATCGTAATCTTGAAAGATATCTTTTGACACGTTCGGATTTGTCCTGGAACCATTCATATATACAGCACGAACTCTTTGATCTTCCTTACCTCTTTTGATTATGAGGTCCATCATTTCTTGTTCACTTCTCATTTATTTTCCCTCCGTAGATGTAATAGTTTAAATTAGTTGGTTGTTCCATCTTAAGGAGGATCTCGTGAATGATATCTCTCACTTCTTAATAATGATGTTTATACCTTATTAAATATTCTCTTCATATGTAAATTCCTTTCACTGAAAATATCTCTATTTAGCATGGTTCGATAGCCGAAAAGAAAAACCCTTCTTAGGTTAACTAATTATAAAATAGAGAGCATAATACACATTTAGTGATATGCTCCCTTTACTTGAAGACTCGAATTCGAGGTGTTTGTGTAAACCTATAAGTAAAACATCAATATTTTTAAAATTAAATATTTCTAAAGGTTTATTACCGTTTTTCTATACTTTACTTAGTTTATTTACATTCAATACCCCAAATAGTCAAAAGACTTAACTTACTGTCTTCATACGTGTCTTTGCAAAGGTTCTTTCACAAGAAGTAAAATAAAATATAAATGGGGAAGGTTCTCGTGTTTGTCAAACCCGAGAACCTTCCCAACACAGTTCAAATCTTAATCTTTATCCAAGAAACGTCTAACTCCTGCTACACAGTAATCGTGATCCATTTGCGGAGTAAGCCCAGCTACGGTAACAGAACCGATCGTACCTACCCCTTTGATTGTAATAGGCAAAGAGCCGCCGACAGCTTGGTACTCCTCAACTGGAAGCAAGGAACTTTCGTTGTGTGTGGTGCCCATTTCTTCAAAACGAGCTGCAATGAATTGTGTGCTGTGATTGTAATGGTCCACGACGTTTTTTTTGCGGTATAACCATTTTATATTCTCTTCTGATGTTCCATCCATTAGATGAGTGAAAAGCGGCAGACGATTTTTCTCGATGTGCACCGCCACAGACTTGCCGTTCTCTTTCGCATATTGGACGAGTTCCATGCCCAGTTTTAATGCCTGTTCATTTGTAAATTGGTCGAATACCAGCTCATCCTCGAGTTGTAGTAGACCTTCTATATTCATATCTATTCTCCTTTAAAATAAATGTTGTTTCTTATCTAGTCGGTAGTTGATCACAGCCAGAAGAAGTGCGATGGTCACCATAATGGCACCAACCCAAGCTGTATCAAGGTAATTCATCTTCTCCACAACGAAACCACCGATCGCAGAACCGCCGGCAATTCCTATATTGAAAGCGGAGATGTTCATCGCCGATGCGACATCCTTCGCTTTTGGTACAAGTTTCTCAGCGAGCATGAGAATGTAGGACTGGACCCCCGGAGTCAACATAAAGGCGAATAAACCTAGAATAAAGACTGATGGATAGCTAAAGGTCTGGTTTGGAAGCAATACCATTTGCAAAAGAAGTACGAAGATTTGGATGAAGAATACAAATCGCAACGCTTTTACAGGATGGCTGTTGCTCACTTTACCACCGACGATATTCCCAATCGACACGGCTATTCCGTATAATAGAAGCATCCATGATATAGCCCCTTCGGTGAACCCGCTTACCTCCTCTAGTATTGGAGAAAGGTAAGTGAATAGCACGAAAGTCCCTCCGAAACCGAATGCTGTCATCAGTAGAGCAAGTAGAATTCTTGAGTTCGATACAAGCCGTCCTACATCACCGAGGGTAGGAGATTCAGTCGGTCGCTTCATTCGATCCACTGCCCATAGATTGGCAACTAGTCCGATGAGTCCAAGTACTGCCACAGAATAGAAGGTAGCTCTCCAACCAACCGCTTGTCCCACAAATGTCCCGAATGGTACGCCGATAATGGTAGCCACCGTCAATCCAGTAAACATAATGGAAATGGCTGAGGATTGCTTGTCTTTCGGCACAAGTTCCGCAGCTACAGTTGCAGCAATGGCGAAGAACACGCCATGAGCTACAGCTGTAATAATACGTGATATTAACAATAACTCATATGTCCCGGAGAGCCCTGAGAGGACATTTCCAAGGATGAAAACGGACATGAAAGTAAGGAGCAATCCTTTCTTTGGAAGCTTTCCCGTCATTGTCGTAACAATGGGAGTCCCGATAGCAATGGCTGCTGCGTAACCTGAGATCAAGGTCCCTGCTTTGGTTACGGAAATATCCAGATCCGATGCAACGGTTTGAAGGAGTCCGACAATAACAAACTCTGTCGTACCGATAGCAAAAGCACTAATGGCTAGTGACAAAAGTCCGATGATCGCTTTTGATGATAATTTACTCATAGCTGTCTCCTCCTTGACGTCTTAATTACAATAGTTTTGAAATTTGAGCGCTACATGCTCTGATCTTTTTACTGACCTGAGTGACGTATTGTTTTGGAATTCTACTAGCCGGTCCAGATAATGCCAAAGAAGCCACCACTTCTCCGTTTCGATAAATGGGAGCAGCGATACAACGAAGCCCGACTTCCGTTTCTTCATCATCCACTGCATAGCCTTGATTTTGAATGGCTTTGAGGTGATAGAGAAACAATTGTTCATCATCGAATGTATTCTCCGTTTGCTTCTTCCACTGTAGCTTTTTCAGGAATTTCCTTTGTTTTGATTCGTCAAAAAAAGCGACAATGGCTTTCCCAAGGGCGCTTCCATGCGCAGGATCACGATCCCCGACCTCAGAATGAATGCGCATAGCATGTGTACCATCGACTACCTGAGTCGTAACCACATCCGTCCCGTCCAATATCCCAATATATGCGGTTTCTCCCAGCTCCTGGCTTAGTTCGTACAGAGGAGAAACCGACACCCAATCCACTAAAGGATTGTGGTTTTGTTTGAATTCCGCTAGCTTAGAAGAAACCCGATAAACTTGACCGTTCTTCTCTACATATTCCATGTGTTCTAGAGTATGGAGCATGCGGAAGGCCGTCGTTTTGTTGAGCTTCATGTGATGCATCACTTCGTTCATTGTCATTCCCCCGCTCTCCATCAGCAAATCGAGAATGATCAATCCTTTTTTCAACGTTGAAACTTCATATTGACTCATGAGTGTGTGCCCCCTTTGCACAGTTGTTATCATATAGCGCCGAAAAGTGAATATCAAAAAAAGAAGTTGTGGTTTCGATATATGAAACTCACAACTTCATGATTAGCTTCTAAACCTAATCTTATTCTTTAATAAGGTATAACCAATATTGAACAAAAAAGCGATTGCTCTTGTTGAACAATCGCCCCCGATAATGGAATAAAACATTTTAAAAATCTATATAGAATGGTTGTAAACTTTCATCCAAACAATATTCAATTCTCTCTCTGAAATTTTTATATGTTACCATTTTTAGCGCTTTTTCAATAGGATAGAAACCTACTTCCAAACTCTCTGGTGAAGTGGCTATTTTACCTCCTACTGATTTTGCTAAGAACAGTGTATTACATATTGATCCGTGAACATTTTGAAATACCCCGCAGAATTTATCCACTTCAATATCGATACCTGTTTCCTCTTTTGTTTCTCTTATCACAGCCTCAATTAGAGATTCTCCCTCTTCAACTTGTCCGCCAGGCATTTCCCAACCTCTCCTAGGTCCCCTGATTAATAAAATCTGTTTCTGTTCATTGATGACAATAGCTGCTGCCGAGACTATATGTTTTGGTGGTGAATAGTTATCTAATGTACTTTTGTTCAATAGAATTTCTCCTCATATGAATATTTGTTAGTGCGTTTATTTACCTTTCAAAACTCGGCTCGTTCTAACTTTAAGGTCCTATTTCTTAATTAAATATCTGCTCCCTATAATGAAACAATCTACTCCTTGTTGCGAACTAAATAAAAAGGAAAATAAGCTAACAATAGACCCAGTGTCATTAATATCAAAAAAGTCCAAGAACCTCCATCCATTGCTTGCTCTAAGAATATGGAGTTATAGAATAATAAAAAGAATGAAACAATAAATGTGATTAGACCAAGAGTAATGTTAATTTTATATCTTATGGTCATTCAATTCCCTCCAATTAATCCTTATTCATCAGTTGCTACGTCAATTGAAGAGTCTTTGTATTTAGCATTTGCTCCCTTTTTTGGAATAGCCTACTCTCAATACTTAACGAAACTGTTCTCTGAAAATAAACTTATATTTAGGCTTTAGTGTAATCTCAATAATGTTTTCAAATCTCTCTGATGCTCCGTGTATCAATCGAATTATTGAACTATCCTTCCTATCCTCTACAATTTCTAGCTTCTTTACTGAGTGAAATTCAATATAAGACAAAACGTTAGTTGTTTTCTTATCCTTCACACTTAATGAAAACTTCTGATAAAAAGGTGAAATAATTACTTCGAAGGCTTCGTGCTTATTCTCAAAAGAAAATGTTGATTTATCATTATATAAATCATCTGTTTCATCGTTTCTTTCAGGCAGTGCTTCGAAGACTGATATTAGGTTTAACTCTCCTGGATACTCCATCATCATTACTCCTTTTTGCTACCCAATATACCATTACCAATTACTTTAACTTATATAAATATAGTTCCACTTAAGATAATAAAACAAAAAAGAGCGTAACCCTTCTAGATCATCGCTCCCATTAATTGAAGAATCAAAATCAAGACATTGAGGAGGATAAAATTCATTTGCTCCACCTCTCCCCCATACTCTCACTTTGTCTCTTTCTTTAAATTCTGAAAATGAATCAAAAAAAACTATCGATATGAAACACGTGAGCATTGTATAGTTTGTCATTTTCTCTAGAAAGTTCATTCCAACTCATATTAACAGCCTGTTCCTATCGCCCCTTAAAATAAATACACAGGAAGGAAGCGTAATCCTTTCTAAATCAACGCTTCCGATTGTTAATAGTAAGTTCAATTTGAAAGTGCAAATAATCGTACAATAAGAAGTGTTAAATAGATAATTTAAATAGTCTAGATCACCAATTTCACTCATATTGTTAAAGACATTTGATCATTTACTAACGAGGTGATAAGTAAAATGAATAAACAATTAACTAATATGATTACTGGACTTATGGCTATTTATTTCATTTATCATTTAATTATTGCCGGGCTTAATGCTGTATGGAATTGGTTTCTTAGTCTGCTTAATTTCATAGGGATTTGGGTACATAATCATATTGAAATAATTTTAATTTGTCTTGTAATAATTACTATTGTGCCTATAATATTGAAACTTATATTTAGAGTAGAAAATAAACCTACATCCACTTATACTGAACAACCAGGTAACGAATCTATTCAATTAAGCGAAGAAGAAAAACAAAAAGCTTCTTTTGAACGATGGCATCATATTAAACAAGATCCCACTTCAAATCAAACCCAACAAATGATAGAAGTGATGAATGAAATGCTTAAATCGAATCGCCATCGAAAAGAAAACGAGGGTATTTATAATAATTTATTGAATATGAACGGTTTAGGATATGTTTACTTTGTTAAAACACCTGATGGAACTACTAAAATCGGTTTAACTAAGAAAGATCCTTTTAAACGCATTACTCAAATATTTGGGGGTGTGAATACCTCTTATAATGTGGAAGTCATTCACTTAATTCGTACTAATCATCCAGAAAAAACGGAAAGGAAATTCCATAAGTACTTTGAAACAAAAAGATATATTAATCTAAATGATCCCACTGAAAAAAGCGAATTTTTTCATCTAGATCGTGATGATTGGAGATGGATTAGACGCCAATCCACCAATGCTTTAGCTCGTGCGAAATAATTTAAAATAACCTGTTAAAAGAATGGTGAAATAATTCCAGTTAGCAATTTTAAAAATTCAATTTACATAAGGAATCTTGATAATATATCACAACTAAACACCGCAAAAAGCGGTGCTTTTTTCTGCAAAAAACCTCAAATTAATAATATATTGAGCTATTTCTAGTAAAACTTTTACTTATTAAAAGCTCCCTATTAAGGAAGATGACCTCGAATACGATTTCTCTATACAATTAGTGATAATTCATCTTATCTTAGGTGAAATTAATAACATTATGTTATGAGAGGATGTAATTATGTTTTCAAAAGTTTCAGCACTAAGTATACCTTTTCTCTTTATTTCACTATTATCTTCTTATAACACGTATGCCTTTTCAGATAGTGACGAAAGTCGATCGTGTAATATCAACCAGTTAGTAGTGAAAGACATTACGAGTAGTTACCCAGAATTAATTCCTTACCTAAAAGACGACAATTCACTTCGCTATTCGATAGATGACTTACAAAAAGCACTAATAATTGAAGGTACCGAATCCTCACATCTTAAATCTTTATTACCTTTGTATAGTGGTGCTTCACAAGGTGAGAAAATGCTATTAATTGTAGGTGGAATGGAGCCATTACCGCCAAAATATGATAATTCATTTGTGGGATATTTTATATATAAGAAAATCGACGGATCCAACGTCAAGATAACCCTGAGAAGAGGAACTGCCTCTTGGGACATAGTAAGTAAAGACATAGAAAGAAGCAAAACTGTATCCCTTTCAAAAAAATGCAAACACAACTAAAAGAATTAATTCTAAGGGAGCAACCTTTCTAAAGATAAGCTCCCGATAATTGAACATAGACTATTAATTATTACTAAAATGAAATCATCAGTAGCTCTTTAACCTCTTCATACAACTTAGGATGGTTTTCAGTCGAAACATATTTAAGCTTGTTACCAGAAGGATCTTGGTAAATGAAAGAACCATCTTCAAACATATTAATAAAATAGGTTTTCCCCTGCAATTTTTCATTTTCTGATAAAGCAATTATGTAGTTACTAGTTTCATTTAATAACTTATTCTTCTCATTAATTTTTTCTGGTTTTTGTTTAGTCACTTCGACACTTTCTAACTTTTGTATCAAAGTACTAATCTTCTCAATATCCTTTACCTCTTTTTTGGTCTCATCACTGGCAATCTCCTTACTATTTACACCTTGTATGAGGATAAATCTATAATCCCCCTCAATTTCAATGGTATCGGCTCCGTTCCCGCATCCACCTAAAATAGTTAAACTCATCATTAACACCATTACTAATTTCATAATATTCATTTCATTACACCTAGCTTCCTACAACACTGTTCAACACCAATCATTTCAAAATGAAGGAAATTTTTCAATCATACTTTAAAAAACAAGAGCGTATCTGATGACAGATATGCTCCCGTTAGTATAAGACTCGATTTCAAGATACCTTGTAATAGATCTCTAACTAAACAAAGCACACTTTAGTTCAATAAGCTATTTGTTTAATTTAGTTAATATTGTTTGCAGCTCTGTTAAATCGTCAATGACCATATCAGCCTGAGAAAGTTCATCTTCTCGTGCAAAGTCAAAGTTGCATCCAATTGAAACTAAACCATTATCTTTGGCTGCATTTATATCTGAAAGTCGGTCTCCAACTACTGCTCCATTAGTGATACCGTATTTTTTTATAGCACTTTGGACTAAGTCCGATTTATTCAACGATTCAATTTGTTGGATACTGAATGTTTCCGTAACCCATTTATCCAAATGATAATAACTGACAATCGCTTTTAAATATTCCGTTAAACCATTGCTTGCTATGTATATTGAAAAATCATTCTCTTTTAAGTAACTAAAAACTTCTTTTACGTTAGGATATAAAGCACCTTTACCACTGCTTATATTTTCAATTAGGCTATTTAGGAAATAAGTATCCATTTGTTCTCTTTCCTTAACGGAATGATTAGGTAACAAAGTCTCCCATACTTTTGGTAAAGGAATCCCCATAATTTCACGGTATTTATCAATAGGCGTTTCCTTATCCCATTTATCTAATGACCGTAAACGGCTAAAAGCATCATCCAGTGATAATTCAAGTATTTTATCTGTTTGAAATAGTGTTCCATCCATATCAAAGATTAGTGATTGTGCCATTATTTCCTCTCTCCTTCAACATTACTGCTCCTTAAACTTATTACACAAAAAGAAGCGTAATCCTTTTTAGATCAACGCTCCCTTTAGCTGAAGATCATCTAAAACCTATTCGCAATGAAGGTTTGAGAGAAGGTGTAATTAAAATCCAAATCGTTCACCAATATTAGCTAAAACCGACCTTTTAGCAACTTATTAATGTGATAACTCTCAAATAAACTAGAATTTCTCAAAAAGGCACTGTATTCTTTAGCATGTCATTTTAACATTTTTAATGCCGGCTTTCTTTTCACTAATTAGTTAGATAATATCCTATTATTCATTAGACGGAGCGATTACTGCGAATAATGCTATAATAACAAAAATAATAATAAAAGTTATTTCTGATTGAAACATAGCGATAATAAAGATACCAACAGTGTAAATAGTAATCCCAATGATGTTCCAAGGAAATGGCCTTTTACTTTCAGTAACTTTGTAAATAACCAAGCCCATTATACCGCTTATTACAATCGCTGCTAAAAGTTGAGATATTTCAAATAAAAATATTCCAACCAAACTAGCCAAAATAAAACCAAATAGTATCTTGAACAAAAAAACCACGCCTTTTTAGTTTAAATCCATTATGTAGTTGCTCAAATTCTTAACGCAGTTCCACCAGTTATCACACTAGCTTTAAAGAAGTGCACTCTATTGAGCAATCAAGCTCCCGATTGCTTAATACTGCATTCTTACCCAACCTGCATCCTTCGGAAAGTCATCTCTAGTAAGTAATCGTTTTGAAGTTAACTGCCGGTAAGACGTAATTGTTCCATCGTGAGACACGACATAAATATTGCCTTTCTCTTTCTGCTTACACCAATTCAAGAATGCTTTACCAATAATACGAAACTCTTTCTCTGGCATAGTATTTATACCATCTTTCCAAAGTTCATCAGGACAGTTATGATCTATGGAGAATGTAGGGAACACCCTTTCAATTTCCTCCCGTTTCATCATTACGTCACAAGGAAGCGTCCTCCACTTTTGCTTTTGTGGAAACATTCTCGGAGAAACCACAGGGCTAACATTTGTTTTAACTTCCGCAGTCCCCATCAATATTTGAGCAGTCTCTAGCGTTCGTTGAGTAGGACTAATAACAACCATGTCTTCGCTATCTAAAGGAAAAGTATCCCTTAATAAATATGCTTGCTCCTTACCTTCTTTCGTTAGAGAAGGATTTTTCATATGTAAACTATTAGGTGTATCTAATGTGTGTTCTCCTTGACCGTGTCGTATAAATACTAGTTCCATACTTCCCTCCCTAAACTTAAAATTCACTATTGAATTGCTCCCTTTAAAGGAATACTTCAAATTAAATTAATCCTCGAACTCGATTTTTGTTAGAAGGGGAGCGTTCTCATGCTTTTCTAAAATGTTTGTTAGATCTTTTATCGTATCTTCTTCCAATCGGTAAGTTTGACTTTCTTTTGGAACAAGACTTTGTATGAACCCTTCTCCATCTTCAGCTATCCATAGATGAAATGATTTATTATTGCTTCCTTCACCAATAAGATCATAGGTTAATAACGGAGGGGTTTTAATAAACTTTTGTTCATCCAATTTTTTTGCATTAGTGGTAGCATCAATGAATATTCCTACCTCTTGGTTCTTATCAAACTCTACTTCTCCTGGAGATTTTTCATTTCCAATCCAATAGCGCGCTTTTATGTTTCAACATTTTCTAATTCGTTAGTTGAACAGGCGCATAGAGCTATTAAAAGTAGCATCATAATCAATAGATTTTTCTTCATTAAATGCCCTCCTAGTTCTTCCACCAACCCTTATAAATCAACGCTCCCGTTAGTAGAATAAGCCTATTATTCACAACGACTAAATACTCTTTCAAAAATACCATCTATTATTAGTTTTTTAATCAATCAAAGATGCTTATATTATGCGAGAATAGTAAGCTACATCGGTAACTCTGCCGAGTAAATTCGATTCAGGCAAGACCGCTACCAAAGTAAATCCGAGTTTTTCAATTAACTTTTTTGACTTAGTATTTTTATTATCTATGGTAGCAGATAGTCGTTTAAGGTTTAATGTGCTTTTACTATGCTCAATGACCGCGGAAACCGCTTCATACGCAAAACCGCCCCCCCAATGCTCCCTCATGAAGCGATAACCAATTTCGCCAAGATAATCTTCTGCTATTTCTGGAATCATTACATCACCGATAAACTCATCAGTATCTTTTAATGCGACCGTCCATTTTGTTTCAGTACGATTCCTAACCATTTCAAACATTGAGTGTTCATCACGAGGAGGATTAATTCCAAGAAATTCTCTTACTTCATCATTGTTAAACATTTTAAGCATATTGGGAATGTCTTTTTCCTCTCTCGGACGTAAAACCAATCGTTCTGTTTGAATTATCGGTGCTTCTTTTTTTAACATGACTTATTCAGCCTTTCGTATATTGACTATTTGGTATTTAGATTCCTTCTTCAAGTAACCTGCCCAGTTATTAACTTAAACAAAAAGGAGCGTAATCCTTTTAGATCAACGCTCCAGTTTGCTTAATACTGAATCTATTTATTATTATCATATTCTCAAAAGCTGTTTGTAACTTGAGATTGACAAGACTATAATCGAATTATATTACAAATAATGGAGGCGTAAAATATTGGATTCGACCACTACAAATACTACTGTTCGACTAATTAAATACAATAGCAATTATGATAGAGATCTATCGAACTTTCACCTTCCAGATGACCAATTAATGTTCACAGCTTTACCCTTACAGAAGATTAATGATCCTAAGCTTTCAGACCAAACCATACATATTTTGATTCTAAAAGATGAAAAGGCAGTAGGTTATTTTGCTCTAGAACAAGGTTCGAAATTGCAAAAATATTGTAGTAATGAAAATGCAAGGCTATTAACTGCATTTTCAATTAATAAAGAAAGCCAAGGCCAGGGTTTAGCAAAGTCAGGGCTTAAAATGCTACCAAGTTTCATCAGCAATAACTTCCCTGACATTAACGAAGTGGTACTTGGCGTTAATCAAAAAAACCAAGCAGCTATCAGTCTTTATCTGAAAACTGGATTTGTGGACAATAATGAAATATATAACGGTCCTAAAGGACCACAACATATCTTGCACCTGAGTATTTAAATATAGAAAAGGATGCTTTCCTTGTACAAGTTAGGCGTCCTTTTTTTATGTATTGTTCTCCTTCTCATCGGCTCATTAATTCCAGAAATTGCTCCCTATTCTTGATTAAAATTATCATCCTTAGTTAACCTATACCAATTTAAAGCTTCTTTCTCAATTTTAGAAACTAACTCCTCTTTACCTTGTATGTATGATGCAATATCATATGGAAATTGTTTTGATAATCCTTCTTTTAGATTTCCATATTGATTTCTTAGCTTACTATTTACTCTTAAATAATCCCTAAATGCTAGATGTCGGTCTATTTGCAAGTCATTTTGTTGGTATATGTGAACGTGGTGAGTTCTAGCATCCCCACCCTTTTGGAAATACCTTCGACCTGATATTCCATTTTCACCTTTTGGTTCATATCCAAGTGCTTTCATTTGATCATCAAATTTATCAACTTCTGTAATATCTTTAACCACTGGCAATAAATCAATTATTGGTTTAGCTTTTAGACCTTTTATTGAGGTGCTACCAATATGATGGACAGTAACTATTCTATTACCGTAAATGCATTTTAGGTTAGTCACTTCTTGTTTAAACATCTTCGGCCAGTTCACATCATAAGGACGAACTTCTACTTTTCTCACTTTATAAGACCTACCTTTAATAAAGCTTTCTCTATTTCTTCAAATATGCTTTCTTTAATCAACGGTATTAATCTACATTCTTAACGAATAACACCCTATCTTTATTCGGGCCATCATAGTTAGAAACTACTGGCACTCCGTCTATTTCTATATCACCATTTTCAATACTGAAACCCATCTTAGTGTGATAAGCAATCGAAACCTTATTTACTGGGGAAGTTACTGCACGAACGACCTTTCGATTGTTTTCTCTTATCACGTTAAAAAAATTATTATAAAGCTGTTTTCCTATATGATTTTTTCTGTAGACAGGATTAACGCCAACAAAATGAATATAAGCGACATCTGAATTAGATTGAGACAAAAATTCGATCAAAAAGCCAATGATGTGTCCGTCTTCTTCAGCAATGAAACTAGTATTATTAAAATGATCAAAGAACAATTTAGGTAACATGTCTGACATTTGCCTACCACCCCACCATTCATTGATCAAAGGTGAGATAGCGTAATAATCAGAACTTTTCACGCTGCGTATTTTCATTATTGATATCCTTTCCTCTTGTGCCAAAGCAATTTTCCACCACTGGAAAAAGTGGTTGTACATCTATCGCTCCCTATAATTGAATGTATATGTTGATGTACCTTTCTAATAATTCTCCAGTTCTCTCTCTAGATCTTTCCTAAGAACTTCAATTCTTACGACCGCTGTATCCTTTTCATTAGGAAAGATTGAAGGTCGTATTTCATCGTTCTCCATTCCAGTAAGCCATTTGTCTATAAATTCTCCTAATGGTATTGACCTAGCACTATAACCTGCCCATTCTTTTCTAGCACAGCTTTCAGCAATTTCTCTATTGGGGAATAATGGTAAAAGAATTTTCTTTTCCTCATCTTGAGATGTTGCCCAGCCATCGCTATACAATCCCCAAACTTCTTCAAGATCCACAACTTTTTTTATAAAATACTCGTATCTAACATTTGTAGATTGTTTGTTGACTGATAAAAACTCCTTTTCATTCAATCCTATCAACCCTCATCTTAGTGGAATTTACTTTTATGAAATACCTTTTCTCTGACTTAATCTTATTTAGCAAGTGCTCCCTATTGTTGAACTGAATACCTAACAATAAACTATCATTGTTGTAATGGTACCCAGTTTGGATCTTTAATATCTTCTTGATTAAGTCTTCTTACATATATAATGCTTCCTTCATCACAAGCACCAAATTCAAGGAAATTTTTCTGTGCCTGCCTTAAGGAAACATTATTTGCCCCTTCCTTATCATCTGGATTTAAAAACTGATATTCGTCATCTTCCCAAAAACAAATACTGCAGATCTCATAAGTACCTGGTGGTTCTTGTTCCAATGTTTTATATCCGCAACAATTACATGTGAATTTCAAGTTATATGTTCACCTCTATTCGTATTCGCCCCCATTAGTTGAATAGTTAATTGTTATTCTCTATGTACTTTTTGTACCTCTTTTCTGTATATAACCAAATACCTGTTCCAAATATTATTCCGAATACCAGTGCCCTAGGAAAGTATTCTGTCATATTGCCAAGCCCTTTACCTAAGAATAATTTAAGTACCACTTCACCTAATAAGTAGCCTAATCCACCTAGGAAAACTCCATTGAAGAGAATAAAATTTCCACTTTCCCTTTTTCCTAGTTTCACTCCAACTATTAAAAAACTTCTCATCCTTAGAAACAATAATCACTACCTTTAAATTATTTTTATAAATTCTGAATCATCAATTCTACAAGATAACTGCTCTGTTACAAAATCAAACAAATAGAAACGTAATTTTATCTAGATCAACGCTCCCGATTGATTAATGTACATTCAAATTTATTTTACAATTCTTTTCAGGTCATAAATAGTCATTGCCACTACAAAAAGAGTAACCAAAGCGAAGAAGATGGTAGTGCCGACCCCATCAAAAATTCGTGGATTTTTGTAAATGACAAAAGCATAGAGGAGCCACATACCAATTAACTTTACTAAACTATTAGCTTGTACTGATTTAAACATTCTAAATACACCACCCTGTCCAGGTAATTGAATTTGTTTTTTTAAGCATTGGTCCTTTTAACAAAGCTTCCACAATTCTGGCATCTTATTAACTTAAACAAAAAGGAGCGTAATCCTTTTTAGATCAACGCTCCCGATTGTTTAACGATTAGAATTCATCCATTAACCTAAACCTAGTATTAACGTGGTAACCATTTACTGATACTTCACCAACCCGTTTAGTGCCATTATAGTATGTGGCTTCTAGAGTATCTTCCCCATTTTTCAAAACCAGCATATAACTTGAACCTATGGCATCCCAGGTGTCTGTTCTCTTAGAAGTATTTATCTGGCGAATTATTTCTTCAACTCGATTTTGATTGTTAGTTTCATACAAAACCTCACCCGAATTAATGTTAACTACCTTAGCTTCAGTATATTGCTTTGTAATTAACGGATCTTTGCTACAAGAGGCTAGTATGATAGTAATAACCAAAAACAAAGGAATGAAGCTCTTCATTTTGTCAGCCCCTTACTACTTGTTCGAGAAGCTTGCACTAGCTATCCCGCGCTTACTCCCTTTAATTACATATGACCTTTATCTTACTTCTTGAATTTCTTTATTCTTTTATTTACACTTTCGTTTATTCTTGCATTTGAAGCATATGTAATAAGTGCAGAAATAAATTGCTTATTATTGTAGCCGACCAAAGTAGTTTGCTTATAACTATATACTGTTTCTCCTATGATGATCCACACAGGTATCAATTTCAGGTACTTTCGGGTATAGGTGATATAAGTTATTTCTCCCCATTTATATTGCAAATCTTTATCTAGTAGATTTCTTATTTTAAAGATTTCACTAGTAAATATTATTTTTTGCATTTTCCCTCTCAAATGGAAAATCCCTATTAACAGGAAAGATATAATTGACACTCCAAATGAAAACCACCCAAAGAGAGTCGTTTCAGAGTCTGTCATTGTTAGCATCAACCCTAAAAAAAGCAACCCTATCATACAGGGGATAAGCCCAACCCATTTGCTGGGATAGAATGTATTGTTTATGTTTTTTCACCCCCTTTTGTTATAGCCTATCAAAATTATAAATAGAGCGCTCGCTTCTTATCCAATACGCGCGCTCTTTAGTTTCTTTGATTGTTTTACTCCTTATTTAAAGAGATATAAAAAGGGAAAGATATTTATTATGGATTCGCTCCCGTTTGTTTAAGACTCATAGTCGAGATACTAATAAACGAAAAATAGAGGTTTTTACGATTTGTCTTTACGCTCTAACTTGCCTGTTACAGGAAGAACAAAACCACCTATCGTTAATCCTAATACAATAGGCCATTTTATTTCCCCGTATATAAAGTATCCGAAGAGAATAGCAGTAACAGCATAAGCAAGTGCAGAGATAATACGATCCTTAGTTCTTTTGCTCATTTTGCAACTCTCCTCCTCTTACTTATATTCAATCGCATACCTTAATTCTTTTATTTGTTTGAACACATAAAAGTAGTAAAGCATAGCTCCCGATTGCTGAAATATATGATTTGAAATAATTATAGTAAGTAAATAGATTTAAAAACTCAATTCCATCAGAATTTTCGACTTCACTTTTTCTTGTCTCCTGGTTCTAGTTCTACGTCCCTCTATTTTTACTTCTCTTATAGAGCACGTAAATCGCATTAATAACCACCACTAATACCCAAACAGCTAGGTACCCTATCGCAAATGTTGGGTTAAGTTCATGTCGTCCGAAAGAGATTCCAATAAAAGTTCCAAGAAGTGCCCCTAGAACCATCACACTAAATCTCCATTCAGAATGTGCGAGTTCTTTCAATTTCAATTTAATCTCAGCTCCCTACCTTCTCCTTTATCAAACCTTCTATTACCAATTATTTCAAACCAACTCACATAACTCAACCTTTAAATTCAAATGAAAAGAAGCCTATCTTATTGCAGATAAGCTCCCAATTAGAGAACAAGGAATTTATTCATCAAAACTTACTAGTTTTCTTAAGTTCTCTTTTAATTTCACGCAGTTCCTCGTAAATCAAGTATAGAGTAACAATAATGACGGTGATAAAAAATCCCCAGGAACCTAGTAGTGCTGAACCTAAAACTCCAAAGATAAATGCTACGATTGCTGCTGTTATGTACTTGCTCAAATTAAATGCCCCCATATTCTTTTATTACACTCATTTCTAAAACGACATAAACAAATACTCTTATTCAACTCCTGCTCCCAATTGTTGAAAAATTGATATCGTATATAACGTGAATAATACCGAAACTTGTAAACTTCTTTCAAACTAAGAGACAATAGCTATTGAAAAAGTAAACAGTAATAGGTGAGCGAGTAATAGGGTCCACCTTTTCCACCCTCTTCCTCCAAGGGCAATGACAAAACCAAATATGGGTAATAAGAAAATTCCATACAGCCACAGTCCACCTGGTATGACCTCAAAATATTGATTAAAGAAAGCACTCGATAACAACAAAAAGTAGGCGATAACAAATAAAAAAGAAAACCTGTGATTAGTGCTGTGTAAATCTTGAACCCATTCCTTTGCAACTTGAATATAAAAGCCCTCTTGGTTCCTATAATGACGCATTGATACAAATGAATGCACTAAATCTTGAATGATAGATTGGTGTGAAGAATTTGCACCTTTCGATAAGTCATCATTCAAGAATCCTTTATCTACAAAGCGAGAATGAAATGTCCTCATTATGTTGTTGGGTTCTTTGTACAATTTTCTTTTCAATAATAATCTTGTCATTAAACGTAAAACAACAAGTTGAGACACTTGAAGCACATTTTGAAACATACATCATACTCCCATTAAATAACGATTGAAAATTCTAGTTATATTTAGTCTGGCACAAACTATAAAAAAGGAACAAACCATTTGTCCAAGTTTGCTCCCTATTGTTGAATATCTGTTTAGGGTTTATTTGCACTTATAAATATTTCGATAGTTTTTTCTCTTTTCACACCACTATCATTGTAAGACTTACATAAATTAACCTTATATCTTTCGTTAATTTTTTAAACTATTGCTCCCCTAATTGTATTAGGTATTCTGGGTCAAAATCAGTAGTTCCGTTTGGTCTTGATTTATATCCTCCATATCCCGGATAACCCGGGTAACCTGGGTATCCCGGATATCCAGGATATCCGGGATACCCTTTATATTGAAAACTGTTTAACTTATAAAATCTATCATCATCAAAGATGCTACCTAAATACTTCCCCTTCTTATCAACTGCGTGTTCATCATTCCAAGGAAACCATCCGATCCATTTCGCTTTCGAACTATAAATGTAGTTATCTAATTTAAATGCAATCCATTTCCCACTTGAATTATACAAAAATTGAACCATAGAAATCACACCTCTTTAATAAGTTTTATTATAATTACTTAAATTTCTTCAGATAACTTTAACCCTGATTTCCTTAACACTCCCTATTCTCGAAGAAGGTAAATTATTTTCTAAAGGTGATAATGTACTTTTTCTAATAAACAACTTGACCTATAAGTATTCGAAGCTTCTACTTCTTTTAATCGATTGTATTTGTAAACAAAAGGTAATTGTAAAACTTCCTTCAAGAAGGCATTTATTTCATAGGATTTTAATACCTATCAGACAATGCAGTCTAAATGGAGTTAGTTAATATACCTCTACAGAGTTATTCTCTCCCGTTAACTTCTTAATTTCTTCAATAATGAGGTTTGTACGTTCTTTAATAAATAGGTCGTAATCATTATTAGTATAGATGTCCTTATTTGTTGGTAATATATTACTTGTTAATATAATCTCAAATTTATCTTGAGGAATTGTTTCAAAGAAGTATGAGCTTGGGGACTTATCGGAAATAATCTTATTTGAACTTGCAGGTAAAAAGCAAAAGTTTGAAACAACATTTATTTTATTACTATCCAGGCCTAGGCCCTCTTTAAGAAATGCTCGTGGAAATACATGATGGTATTCTTTTCTATTATAAGTTGATAGGGTCTCCCCTAGATCAATAAAGTTACCATTGGATAAATCTAGTGGTTTCTTCTGACCTAAAATTAATAAAAATGAACGGACATAGTGGTTAGATTTAATAAACTTTTGTTTAGTAAATAACCTTTTACTCACAATAGAATGGTATTTATTAATACCTTCGTATTTATGGTTAAGTACTTCTTCAAAAAAAGCAATATCTTCATCTATTTTCTTATCGGTACTTGCCGTATACCTATCGGAAAGAGATGTTCTCCAGAACCATTTTTTTACCGTTTCAGTTTGCGTATTGTCTAAATGATTTGTTTTAGAAAACAAAAAAGTTAATGGCACTAACTGATGTGCTTTTGGAAGGAAATCTTCATGAAAAATATTAAATTGGGTGTACATATAATCTATGGCTTTCTCGAGACTTTTTTTCAGAAGTGTTGTATTTGAACGTACTTCCTCAGGATCTAGTTCTAGTATTTCCTTTGTAATAGCAGTTTTCTTAATAATTGCACCGAAACTCTGCAAAATAATCTTCTGCTTAACGTTACCAAAACTTTTTGTTTCTAATAAGTCATAGATATCATTAAATTCCTCTTTTAGATGATAGTCTTCCTTCCATGTCCACGCAATCATTAAATCAAGTGTAGATAAAGGAGTACCTGTATTATTAATTCTTTCGAATATTACACCAACCTCACTTTTAGTTCGTTTCTTAATGGTAATCGTAGGAATCTCATAGTTTTGAAATAAGGATTGTAAGTTAACCGCTAGCTCGTTCTTTTCACGATCATAATCTCTAATCTCTTGATTAAAATCAAAGTTATTAAAAAGCAGTTTTAAAGGTAAGTTTTGATTATGATTAATCAAATCATCCCCTGGCACAAACTTTTTTTCATCAAGATCAAAATAAATATCAAAAGAATTATCATTGACTTCATCTGAAACTCTTTCAAGATCGAAACAAAAAACACTAAATATTGATGTTACTCTTTGCTGACCATCGAGTATATAGTTTATTGGATATTCCGCTCTACTGTCTGGTAAGTTATAACCACCTACGTTTCTATTAGACGGTAACTCTTCATTTGTTTCCCATAACAAGACACTACCTATTGGATAATCATTATAAATAGAATCTAGTAATTCAACTACTTGTTCTTTTTTCCAAACAAACTGTCTTTGAAATGGAGGAATCTTTACTTCTCCTTCTAATATTTTGTTTCTTAATCTATCAATTTTAAGTGAACCAGTAATTAATTCACCTCGTGACATTTAACCACTCCATTCATATTGATAAAATTAGCAGCTTTCTATCTTTATTTATTACACTTATATCCATTCCACTTCTTTGGCACTAGTAATAAAATCTTTAATTATAATTCTGGATGAGTAACTTTCATGTTCATTGGGGAAAAACTCCATAGTAATCGGTGAAAATCATTACATATTTTTCAAATTGTTAATACTTAATACCAATTATTTCAAATTTAACAAATTTACTCAATAACTATTTTTTTGCAAATAAAAAAACACGCTCTCAAAGAACGTGTTTTAGAAATACTTGCTGTATAAATCTTGCCTTAGTTTCCCACTAAGCTGAGCATACACTTTTGTGGTTTCACTTTTTTCATGTCCCAAAAGACTTTGGATTACTTCAATTGGAGCCCCGTTATTTATCATATGAGTAGCATAACTGTGTCTTAGTTGATGGGGATGGATGCTTTTATTGATACCTGCCCGACTAGATATCCGCTTAATTATATACCTGATTAAATCAATACTCATACGCTTCTTAGGCCTTCTCTCAGTAATAAACAAGCACTCTTGGTCGTCATCTCGTTCATCCAAATAGCGTTTTAACCACAGAGAGCAACGTGTGTTGAAATAAACTTCCCTTTCTTTATCTCCTTTTCCATGTACAATAACGGAATTCGTCGAAAAGTTAATGTCGTTTCTATTCAGCTTTACAACTTCACCTATTCGGCATCCTGTTGAATAGAAAAATTCAAATAAGGCATTTTCCATGCTACCTTGGGATGCCTCCCTTAATTGTTCGATTTCAAGTTCGGTTAAGAACTTTGGTATTCTCTTTCCAACTTTAGGCTCTTTCAATTTAGCAGCAGGGTTTTTATGAATAAATCCCTCTTCGTACGTCCACTTGAATAATGATCGAATACACCGAACTCGGTGACCCAAACTGGAAGGTTTTAATTGATCACCAGCTTCAATCAGATAACCTTTTAACTGATCGGTCGTTATAAGGTTCATATCGATATCCCCAAAGTATCGTTTTAACATATCCTGCTGAAAGCCATATGTTTTTATCGTTAGAGGCGAATACCCTTCGATTTTCTTATCAAGCTGATACTTTTCCCATGCTTCAGATAACAACAAAACATTCACTCTCCTAAACCATGAATCAATTATTTTAGATTCTAGTATGGTCGACGAAAGTACAATTCATACATAATGTTATTCAGCAATATGGAAATAAAAAATATACTTTTAATAATAATTATCCTGTTAGAGACGGAAAAAGAGCACTTCTTGATTATCAAGTGCTCCCGATTGTTGATTAAGAGTTTGATAATTTTTTTATATCCAAGAAATCTTCATCCCTAATCAAATTTATGTCGGATAAAAGGATAGCTTCGAAGGATTTAAATAATTCTTGTATCTCCGTTTCCTGATTTATTAGTTCCATCGCCGTTTGATAATCTTCTTCACTTTCATATTTTGCAATCTCTATCCACTTTGATGGATCTTCCTTGCTTTGTAAGTAAGTCGTTTTAACATCGATATACTTTTCATAGATTTCTCCAGCTTTTTGCTGAATTCGATAATACTCTTCTATGCTTTCTTGATGTATTTGATATTCATACACTTTGACAAACACTGGCATTTCACTCCTCATAGAAGAATTAATTCTTCGCTCCATTTTGTTGCAGATGGATTTATGGTTTATTTGCTCTACATTTGAGAAAGTAATGACTTTAACTTCTCTCCACGCTTTATATAGAAACTAATATGTTGTTTTAAGGTAGTCTTATCTTGTAAATCTATGATTTCTATTGTTTTTTTCACAAAGTTCCAATTCATGCAGCCAGATAACCACAAAAGAGAATGTAAGCGATCCTTTTCTTTGAAAGAAAACGCGTTTTCAAACATATAGGAATCAAACAATGTTTTAGCTAAATCTGGTGACATTTGAGTTGATCCTATTCCATCGATTCTGGAGTACCATTTGATTAACCAAGCTAACCCTTCAATTCGATCCGTGTAACCTATTGATTCAAAATCAACAATACCTGCGAGTTCATGTTTATTGTTCCATAGCATATTTAAAGGATTTAAATCCGACTGAACAATAAAATCTAACTCATCTGTTTTCGATCGAATGATATGGTTTTCAGCTATATGTAGATAAGAATTTAGTTTTTTGGCTATATCAGGGGAGAGTTTTGTAGTATCACGTTTGTGTTTAATTTGAGATATAAACTTGGCATAACCCGTTAAATGTGATTCCTGTACAAAGACAGAACTGCTAAAATTCCGGGTAACAGTATGAATATTTCTGACTGTATTGCCTACAAGTTTAGTAAAACTATTTGTACATGCGGTTATATGTTTGCCTTCAACCCACTTGAATAACACTACGCGATAAATACTACCTTTCCATTCAACGGAAACAAATCGATCTCCAGCTATAGAAATGATATTTTCCATAAAAGGTATTCCCTGTTGATTTAGATAATCGGTGTATCTTATCTGCTCAGTTAGAATTTCGTCGGTTATTTCTCCAAACACATTATTAGAGGAGCGATTGTTACCAATAAACCTTATTGAATAAAATTTGTTATTCACACTAATTTTATAGTGCACATCTTTATTCCAACTTCCAATGTGCAGCTCGTCTTCAACTTTCAGATCGTTATACTCTGGGAAGAAAGATTGGAGTGCTTTATTAATTAATTGGTGCATAATTCCCACCTTATTTTTCTCTTTTTGACATTTATCTATTACTGACATGCTCCCTTTAATTGAACACTCTAGTTCTACAATCCTCAATCATAGAATTCCATGTGTGTCTTTTCTTTTTTATAGTAGTCTAACCTCGACTCCAAAGTTCCTGTGTGAAATTCAAACTTATGACCATCAGGGTCAGTAAAATAGATTGATCTTCTATCTCGACTATCCCTTTTCCGACCTGACAGAATGTTTACATTTAACCGTCTTAACTCTTCATTTGTATGATCAAAATCATCTTCCTCAATCGAAAAGGCTATATGAGTGTAGGACTTTGATATGTCATTCCTACGTATATCCTTCTCTTCATTTAAAGCTAGCCAATATCCATTAAGATCAAAGTAGGCCGTCTTTCTTCCTTTTACAAGTAACTTAGCATTAAATACTTGCTTATAAAAATCTATAGATCGTTCCAAGTCAGATACAGAAAAGAGAAAGTGGTTAAGTCCTTTAATTTCCATGGCGTGCATCCTCCGCTCTGTCTCTAATTAATATTGGTTATCTTAATATGCATGGTTTAACTCGTCACAATATTAACAACGTCCCGACGAGTTTGGTTTACATACCAATTAGAATTCTCGTTTAAATCAATAGTAATTCTTTCAATGGATTCTACATCATCTTGGAGCTTCTTAATAATTTTCCCCTTAGGAGATACAATCATGGAGGAGCAGCCTTGCTCAGGGTGAGATATATTAGATGATACTACAAACCTTTGGTTCTCGGCAGCACGACTAATTAAATGCGCATTCCAAACAGATAGATTATCTGAATTGGTTACATTAGTTAAATAGAAAGTAATTTGTGAACCTTCTTGGGCCAAGGCTTTCCATTGCTCAGGAAACCTAATCTCCCGACATAGTTGTATTGAAGCAAGTATGCTTGAATCTCCTAGGTGTAACTCAAAACACGATAATTCACTACCTGGTTGCAACATACCCCTTTCTTGGTAGGCTAAATTTACTTTTTTATATGTATGCCTTTTTCTATGAGGTGCCATATAGATACCTGCGTTGTACCAACTTCCTCTTTCAAAAATACATGAGCCAAATAATAAATGTATATTTCTTTCATCAACAATGGATTGTAGCTGCTCGAATGACGACTCGATATGAAAAGCAACAGTAGAGTCCAGAAAACTCAAATTCTCGTCATATCCAGATAAGCAACCTTCGGGCATTACTACAATATCATTTTCTTTTGCATTGGATATTAATGCTATCATTCTTCCCAGATTCTCCGATACATTAAGAGTAGGAGAGAAATGAGTTAAAGCTATGGTTACTCTCACATTAATAACTCCTTTCAAATTTGCTCCCGATTGTTAAAGAAAAGACCACACCGTTGATTAGTGCAGTCTTCCCGTAGAGAAAATTTTATGCTTGATGATTATGTGCATACTTAGTTTTAAAATATTGTTTTGAAGCTAGAATATAAATAGCAGCGATCGCTAATAATGTTGCGGATAATAGAAATACCTGCTGTACACCAAAAAGATCCGCCATGCCACCTAGCAACAATGAGGACAGTCCAAACGTTAAAGAAGTCAAGGCTCCCTGTGCTCCATAAATTTTGGGCAATTCTTCGGTTGTCGCTTCATTCTGAAGGTAAGTTTCAATTGTAATCCCCTTAATCTGCTCTCCGATCCCATATAACACAGACAAAAGTAAGGCAATCCATGCAATATCATTAAAGCCAAAAAGAAAAGTTAATGCACTTGCACTGATTGAAGAATATAGCATTAACTGCTTCAAATTCTTTTCAATGACTGATGAGAAGGTGGTGCAAATCAAGCCACCAACAAGAAGACCAATAAAGAAGGTGGTATTAATATACCCCCACCATGCTTCACTTTTATGAAGAACTTGAGAAACGAAAACATAGATAATAGCAGCTATCCACACAACATTTGCTATCGATTCTATAAAGATCACAACATGAATTTTCCTAAATACAGGTGTCTCCCAAATCGTTTTCCAACCTTGCCTCAAAACCGCTCCTATAGGATCCTTTCCATTTCTAGAAGTAAATTCTGTTGGATCTTGAATCAGATGCATCATAGCACTAGATAGAGTAAATAAGATAACCGTTACCCATATGACGGTCTGACCTCCTATCCAGGAAACCAATACCCCTCCAAGTGCCCAACCACCTAGCTGATTCACATGATTAATAACAGAGAAAAAACTATTTGCTTTAACAATTTCCTTTTTCTCTACTAACCTTGGAAGCATTGCACGGCTAGCTGGTGCTGCCCATCCGTCTAGGAAGGCAATGATGAAAATAGAAAGCAGAATAATCAGCATTCCATCTTGAGAAAAAGTTGTGATGATGAACGCCAAAATAAACAGTACAACGGTTTTACTGCTTTGAGAACCGGATAAGAGTGTTTTTAACGGGTACCTATTAAATAATATGGGAGAGAGGTATCCGCTTATAAACCGTCCAATTGTATTAATAAATGGCAGCATAGCTAAATAGAATGCTGACTGTGAGGCTGCGAACATAATAGAGATTAATCCTACAATATAAAAAACATCGCCAAGATTAGCGAAGGCTTGTCCTATCCATAAATACCGAAAAGATGATAATTTCATTCTAACTACCCCTTTTTATCGTTTTTTGTTATCGATTAAAAAAGGGTGTATTTACATAAGGTGTTGAACCTCCTCGTTTACTACTATTTTAAGGGTCTTACTAAACATTCAGTACCATTAAATTAGATAATTTCTAGTAACTTCTCAATATTTTCGGGGTAGTGAAATGATCATTATCGGTCAGTTATCATAACTCATATGTAGATGATATTTTGAGTAATTGTAACATAATGATAAAACGTTTTTTATTTATTCAGTAAATAAAGGCTATTACTTTCATACTATTGAATACAAAACAATGCAATTTATTTAGCAAACGCTCCCTTTAACTTAATATTAGAATGAAAAATCAATCATAACTGTTTGGCTAAATGAACAATTTCTTTAATTACAGATTCAACTTCCTTATTATCTTTAATTACAAATAAATAATCTGACTCTCCTTCTTCTGGATTTACAACATCCTTATTCATAGACCCACTCTGTTGACTAATTAGTACTTCCTCAAAGTTAGAATAAGCTCCTCTAAGTATATTGGTACTTCGTTGACTTTTGGCTACTCTTTTATGAAGAACTTCATCAGGAATATCGAAATGAACAATAACACTAAGAAATTCATTTTCATCATATATTTCTTCGAGCAAATATTTTCTCCCTGTTCTTGTACGATTAGCACTACTAGCTATAATATGAAAGTCTGTGTATTCTATAGCATAATTAATTATTACTCTTGATATAGAATGTTTCAAAATGTTAGGTCCTTGTTTTGGTAGTAAACTCTTATAATATGTATTTAAAAATTCAGCATTATTATCTTGGTCCATTATAAAAGAATTGGTTAACTTACTTTCTAACATTGTTGCAAATGTAGTTTTTCCACTATGGGTTTTACCTACTGTGATAATAACTAACCGTTTCATTACGCCACCTATTTTCATACTAATTTAAATTTTTCCAAACATTTTAGTTTCGAATATTCTTTAAACTGCACTGGAATTATATTAATTTAATTTATTCTTCCTGAAGCAACGCTCCCGATTGTAAAAGACTTCGTATTATGATAGTTATAGATTTAATTTCAATTAATCCTCTGTAGGCTTCCTTCTTCTTCATTACCCACTTTTTCACTAGAGATTTTACTCACTTACTATTCTTCTGAAGGAGCTAAAGCTAAAAAAAGAGCCATTAATACTATAATAACAATCAATATGATATCCGATCGAGTTAACATTATTATCGACACACCTATTGGATAAATAAGTCCACCAATAAGATTCCACGGATAAGGTCTATATCTATCAAATTCATAATAAAATACTAATCCTAAAATTCCACTAAACGTTATTATTGCTAATATAGAAGATACTTTTGATAAAACTAACCCTATTATGCTAGCAATTACAAATCCAATAACAATTTTATACAAATAATCACCCTATATGTTAGCTTAGATCCGTTATAAAGCCATTCTTGCCCCCATGATAATCCATATGAAGCAACTCCTCCTCCAGTCACACCTCCAGCGGTACCAGTTACTGCAGTACCAAAAACACCAGAAGTGAGTGCAGAAGTAGTAATGGCGCATACTCCACCTATAACTCCTTGGCCCTGTTCTCTTTTAAACTTAAACAAAAAGGAGCGTAATCCTTTTAGATCAACGCTCCCTTTAATGAAACAACGAACGCCCACTAGTAGACAACGATACTTTCTGCAACCTCTTTTTCTGCACCTTCATTGTTAACCCTTACACTAACATCATCACCCTCAACTAACTCATCAAACTTTTCTTTGGTGCCTTTTATTATAGTATTTTCATCAATGTATACTAGGTAAGCAGGGTAAGAAGCCTCAGGATCTGAAGCAGGTGGTGCAATTACGATGCTGGTTTTCTTCACCTCTAATATAACAACATCCTGGTAAACTAAGTGTGTTGTAACTTGCTGCTCAGATATAGATTTTTCTTTTACTTTGGAGGAAGCTTCATTAGGTGTATTTCCATAACTGCAACCTATTAATGCAAGGGATAGTACCAATAAAATACCTACTGATTTTCTCATTAGGTCCCTTCCTCCTTCGTATATACGTATTAAGTTAATCAAAAGGAGCGTCATCCTTTCTAGATCAACGCTCCCGTTTATGGAGTAATGCTATTGGATTTTAATCAGTTGCTATAGTATTTCATACCAACGATATAAGTTTATTACTCATTTATATCAGGCGAATTAGAGGTTATTTTTCCTTAATATTTAATATTTTTTCTGTCCTTAAGTTAATAGCCCAATCATAAGAGTTGTTATTGTAGTTATAAACTATTACATCTGGGTGATAGTGTTCAACTATTCTTCCCAGACTAAAACTGAGAGATACAGGAGTTGCAGCAAATAAATGAACCCTGTTCACTCCGCTCTTCTTCAATTTAGAAAGTAACTCTATGAATTTTTTTTCATATAGTTCGATTTGAGCATAATTAGTTACAGACCAGCGTCCAGGGGTTTCTAATCCTAAAGAAATAACTTGTTCTACCCCTGAAGCTAATTTTATCTCTTCATTCATTAGTGAAAATGATTGTTCTAATTTTAAAGCAACCTCCTTCTCATAATTAGTGTTTATATCAAAATCACTAATAATATTCATATCGGAATTGTACTTTCTTTTCAATTCGTAAAACCCTTTACCAAGACACTCAGAGTCTTCTCCTTGATATTCATAAAGTATTGCTTCATCAGTATTCTTAAAATGATATCCATCTAAAAATGCTATTGGCACATGTGGAAACCCTAAATATATTAATGAGTTTGAATTTTTACTGCGTTTTATTGCAGTATTCATTTTAGACCTTTGTTTATCTAAGATTTTTTGTAGGTCTTTATAGTTAATGCTTCCATCTTTTTTAGTTTTACTTAAAAAATTTTGAGAGATATACAAACATCCCTGCTCCTGATACTCTTTTTTCACATTATTGAAGTTTGCCTCTTTCTTGGTGAAAGTAGCCAACATTACAAAATCCCTCTTCATAAACCGGAGAATGTGATTAATAATCCAATTGTAAGCAATTTGAAGCCATACCCACTTCTTGTAGAGAATAATGCTTGAAAATATTAATATTAATAACATAAGTATTGCAGTCACAGGATCACTCTGAATTAATTTAAATAGCCCTTCAACTGATCTAATTATCCTCATTATATTCTCCTTCAAACAATAAGACTATTTCACCTGTTTTACGACAACCACTCCATAATTTATATCTATCTATTCCGCCTATTATAAACAATAAATTATTAGAAAAAGTGTCTGATCTTATCAATAGGTTTTTCCAATTATTCATGTCTTGCTTTGAATAATGTGGATCTTTTTCGGGATGCGTATGCCACTCTCCTAGATACATTAGTGTATGATTACTTTGCTTCCATTTTTTCTGTAGAATCGCATTATGACTATGTTTCTGACGAATATACTTAAATCTAGAGCAGTAATCTCCATTTAAAGGTTTAGTATAATCTCTTATAACTATGCCATTGTTAACAGATAAAATTGAGCCAAGCAACATGCCTCCTGTCTCTCTATGATATGACTTTTGTTGTCTCATTCCTTCTATGAACTCTATTACATGTTGTTCTATTAATATCAAGTCCTCATTATATTTAATAACAATCATGGGTAATAGACCACATCTGTTTTTCAGCACAGATATCACATGTAGGATTAATATAATCATAGTTATCCTGCTTCAAACTATCTAATGATTTATTATATCGCCAAGATGTATGAAAGCCTTCAGATCGAAAAATCTCTGAAGAACCTTTCCAAGAAACTAAGGGGTTGCCTTCTATATCCCCTTCTAAAAACCTCATAACTAACCTTGCGGCTAGTAAAGCTGTTTCCATGGAGTCTATACTTCCGTAAGGAGTAAAAGAGCCAGCACACCCATTCATATTTCTAGTGAAAGGAACATCGCTTTCACCTGCAAATGAAGAATACATTCTTAATTCATTATCTATCAAACATTCATAACAACCTTGATTTCCATTATTGGAGACTAGTGCATGACCACCTAAACCATATGCTTCAACCCAAGTGAAAATAGCCGGAGTAGATGAATTATATATAAGTCTGTTAATTTTCCTTTCTACATTTGGATTTCCAATAGCTACTAATATCAAATCATAGTCATTTAAATCTACTTTTCCAGTGTTTATTGTTCTTATTGCTTCCTTAGCATTTATTTTAATTTTCACGTTTGGATATCTTTTTTCAAATTCTTCTTTTAGTAGTTCAACTTTGTAGTTTCTTCCAATCGATTTATTCATTCC
This sequence comes from Alkalihalobacillus sp. CinArs1, assembly GCF_947387515.1. GTDB lineage: Bacteria > Bacillota > Bacilli > Bacillales > Guptibacillaceae > Guptibacillus. The sequence continues at coordinate 314,652 of NZ_CANDOB010000003.1, forward strand.
CAAGAAATGTCTATACGAATTTTCGATTTTTAATTCATCGTTATCTACCAGAGTAAACTGTTTGATGCCAGATCGAGCTAATATAAATAACAAATCACTTCCTATAGATCCACACCCAATTAATAAAATATTGAGTGACTTCTTAACACCGCCACCTCTTTGTAATAAAGTTGTGTCATCATTTCTAAATACAAAATAGGGGGTTACTTTAAATTCATCAGAAATATCCTCATCAATTAGTGGAATAACTCTTTTTGAAAGAGATTGATTTATCTTTTCGTATTTCAATCCAATCACTGTTTGCTCACCATTTAACAATGGTATTCTAATCAAATAATAATGCTTACTTTTGTTCATAGAAAACTTCTGTATATCAATTAGCATCTTGTGATTTATATGTGATCGAATAATGTTAGATATTTCCTTGTTACTCCAAAACCGATCTAATTGAGGAACAGCTCCTTCAAACGTTTTTTCTAAAGGAATATAATGTGCTTTTTCAAGACTTCTGGAGTGTATGTTGGTACTAAATAACCTTCCCAATAATGTTTTAGATTCCATATCACCTTTTAAAAAAGCGAATGCTTTCTTACCAATTGTAAACACCGAAATTTCTTCAGGTTCATCTGCAGGTGGATATACTGAAAGAACAAATTCGACATTTTCTAAAGTGCCAAAATAATAACTGAATTCTCGATGATATTCTTCTTGAGGAGGATTAGAAATCAATACATTTTCTACTCTTTCAAAAACAAAATCAATTGTTTTTTCGGGTATATCACTCCAAATAACACCCTCTTCATCTAAAAAGCATATTAAACCACTTCTCATTACATGGGGAATATCAGGGATACTATGAGAGGATTTATCTATGTGAATGATTGGCAATTCGGTTGGGAATTGAGGACTAAAAGTTAGAATTAAGGGAATTTGATAACCAGTTCTTAATTCGAAAATTAATTTATATTGAAAGGAGTCAATACTTTCAATTCCCGATAGATAAACTTTCTCAAGGAGTAGGTTTTGGTAATTGATTGTCATAATTAAATACCTTTAGCTGAACTAGAAGAAGGGGCACTAGATAATCCAACCTGTTTGTATCTAGCTTCTTTAGACACTGGTATAGGAAATTTCCCTCCAAAAAATTTAGGACTTAAGATTTTACATGAATCATGAGGATCACTTATAGTTTCTGCTTCATTAAGTGCACTTTCTAAATCGTTTAGCTTTTGGTAGAAAGAGTCCATTTGCAATTTAGACATCTTTGAAAAAACATTCCGATTTGGTTGTACAGGTAATTGGTATTCAACTGTATATACATTTCTCTCTAGTCCATAATCCCACTGTGGAATAAATCTGCCTTTAAAGTTGCTAACAAAGTGTTTTAAAGCAATTAAATCGTTGTCTTTAAATTCACCTGTAATAGGGTCATAGGTTTGTTTATATGAAAATAAATCAACTGCTGCAATAGTTATGCCAATACTAGGTGGCCGAGCACTTCCTGATGAAGGAAAGCAAATATCTTTCCATTTTTTCATATATCTAACAACTCTCTTAAATTGTTTTTTCTCATTATCAGTAAAAGAGTTTCTTATATGCTCATTGAGACCTTTTGGGTCGGCTGTATCCCAGTATTTATTTTCATCACTAGAATATTCCTTTCCCCATGCAAGATACAAATCATTAGTATATTTGGATTTTAAATAAACAGGAAGATCTACATGATACATTGGTTCATTATCTGATAAGTAGGTTATTGTTACACAGGGGTTCTTTATCTTTGGAGAAGTGTTAGTGTGGTGATTTAGTATATCTCTTATAATTTTTTTTAGTTCAATGGGGTCTGGATAATCCTCTTTATGAAGATTGAAAATCACACCTTCATCTATATCATAGTCCTTATCTTCTGGTACAATGCCCAGGTCTACTGCATAACTTCCTTGGTCTATGAATTCTATTTCCGGAACATTTTCTTCCCTTTCTTCAAATTTGACTTTTACTCCTTCTTTAATTTTAGAGGTAATTATATCTCGCTTCTCTCGTAATTCTTTGTTTTCTTTAAATCGTTTTAGTTTAATATCATCGTGAAAACTTATAAATTGTTTTTGAATATCAGCCATTTTTATTCCCTCCAATTTAATTTTCTTAATAATAAATATACTACAAAAATTGGAAATTATAAATTATTAATAAAGACTGAGAGTTTTGCAACGTATCTAAATATTTTTTTGAAAAAGGTTTTAACTATACCTATTATCTCGAACTCAAGTCTTCAACAATCCTGCTCTTTAACAGAAGATCGACTTCTACATTTTACCATATATTTCACCCCTGAATTTTTCCTCTGTACTATACAAACTTTTAAAAATAACTGTTTTTCATACTTGTTAAGTATTCTACTTCTGCTAAACGCCAAAAAAAGAGCGCCGAATCGAATCGACGCTCTTATATATATGCGAGCTCTGTAGTTCTAGCTCACTTTCCGTTTACAAGCTAACTTATCGTTACGAAAGCGTTCGGTAAGGTAACTTCCAACCGAGTCTCAACGAAAGCATTCGTAAGAAGACGATCATGCCAAACAAGATCATGAGAGGAGTTAATCCTTGTGGATAGCCAAGGCCGATCAAGAGCCCTGCCATCATAGCCCAAACGGCATATACTTCCTTTTGGAGGACAGTCGGTTTTCTTCTCGCAAGTAAGTCACGGATGATTCCTCCACCAGTTCCTGTCATTGCAGCTGCAACCATAGCCGCTATGAATGGTAAGCCCATACTTTCTGCATAGAGTGCACCTTGAATGGCAAATGCAGCTAAGCCGATCGCATCAAAGAAACTTCCCCATTTTTCCCAATAATAATTAATCCAAGAAGCAGGAAGAATGAATAGGATGAGAATCGTTGCGATGGCTACTATGATGAGCCTATCCTGCTCCCATATCGATGGGACGGGAACGCCGATCAATAAGTTACGAATGATTCCTCCACCGAATGCAGTCGCAAGTCCAAGCACGATTACACCAAGAAAATCAAATTCTTCTTCTAGTGCTACAAGGGCGCCACTCGCCGCAAATGCTATTGTTCCAATAATGTTTAGTATTTCCCAGGTCACTCCATTACGTCCCTTCTAACCAATCTCAAAAATAAAATTGTACGTTACCTTCATGATTATTTCAACTACATTTTTTTCACACAAAAACCCTCACGTAGGAGGGTTACGATGTCATGTATGAGTACGAGTGAATAATGTCTTCATCAGAATGGGGGATTTCCTTCCCTTTCACGATTTGTGCTCCGTTGATACAACCACTTGTAAGTAGAATAATGTCTCCTTCTCCACCGAGTTCCAGTGATTTAAGCACGCCTTCTCTTCTTGTATTTGTGCGGTGAATATGAGTTGCCCGAGGGTCACTAAAACCCGTCATCACTTTATCAACGATAATCGAAGGGTCATGGTGTCCTGGATGATCGACCGTCACGATAATCTCATCCGCTTTCCCATCGATTGCTTTTGCCATCTTAGGCATCTTTTCAAAGTCTCTGATTCCGATCCCTGCAATCATTACGATTAATCGGCTGTGCTTTAACTTACGAACTTCTTCCACGAGCCTCGTTAATGCAACAGGAGTATGAGCGTAATCTAAAATGACTTTTTGATTAGGTGGTACTTCGATAATTTGAAACCTTCCTTCAGGGCTTTCAAGCTTTGTCAGCACATGAAGAATCCGAGGGATATTATAGCCTAACAACATTGCAGTTCCGATCGCTGACAACACGTTAGCGACGTTATACTCTCCAAACACGGGTACATAAACCTCGTACGCCTTTTGATTGACTTCCAGTGTGAAGGTAGTACCTGTATCACTATGCTTGATATTAACCGCTTTTAAATCTGCTTCTGTTTCAGGCATCAACGAATATGTCACAGTAGGACCGTTAAACAAATCTAAGAGATCTTGACCCATGCCTTCATCATCCACATTGATGACTGCTGAATGCGCTTGACGAAACAGCTGAAGTTTACATTCCTTATAGTTCTCGAAGGTTTTATGATATTCGAGATGCTCTACTGATAAGTTCGTATGAATCGCTACATCGAAATAAACGCCTGCAACTCTCTTCTGATCCAAACCGATCGATGTAACTTCCATCGCAACCGCCGAATCATTCGCGTCAATCAGATCATGGAAGATCTGATGAAGATCGACTGATTCTGGGGTAGTCGGGGTACTCTTCTTGTAAGGGATTTTATGTTTCGAAGTATAAATACCTGACGTACCGATCGAACCCGATGGCATACCTAGAAGAGTTAGCAGCGACCTTACGTATGCAGCTACTGTCGTCTTGCCATTTGTCCCTGTAATGCCTACTGTTTTCAACCGTTCATCTGGACTATTATGAAAGTGTTTTGAAAAATAAGCCATGGCGATGCGAACATCTTCGACATCTACAAACGTTATCTCAGGATACTTCTCGGTAAATCTCTTTAAAATAGATGAATCGCTTCCTACTACAGCAACTGCTCCACTTTTTATTGCATCTTCAATATACAAGTGACCGTCATGATTTTCTCCTTTTATCGCAAAGAACAAAGAAGATTCAGTCGCATTTTTCGAATGAAAAGTAAGTTTTTGTATGTTCTGAGTGCTTGGTCCATATACGGTTTTTATCCGAGCGTTGATTAGGTCAAATTGTATATTCATCATGTAGCCTCACATTTCTGTCAAATATTGCTTTTAAAAATAAAATTTTATATTGCATATTTAAACGTTATTTCCCCTATTCCTTATAGGGTTAAACATTCTTATGCTTATGGTTTACAACTGACGAGCAGCCTATATCAAGAAATTACTGGATTCAGCAATTGACGTATGTATTTTCCTTGCCTATACTTGATTAACGTATTAAGAAAACAGGTGATAAAATGGAATTTTCTATGAACTATTTATCCTTTTACCTCGTAGAAGGTCCGAAGGAAAATGAAGAAGCACAGTATAAACATTTTCAAACACTAGATGAAGTTACATATACCGATAGCCCCCTTAAATCTTTTTTAGATGGAGAGCTTGCGAAAATCACAAAAAGAAAAGTTGATCGTCACGCAAAATCCGAAGGAGCTCCTACTAAAATCGGCCGTTTTATGGTTGAACCTGGTCATGAATTGACATCTAATCCGAATTTTAATTTATTCCACAGAGCAAGATACTCTGAAACGGCAGATGATTTTGAATCAGAAGCAGATCAAATCGTACAGATGTATCTTGATACGAGCGCGATTCGAGGCGGCGTGTTAATCGTCGCATCCGCAAAGCTCACTAAACTATTCGACGACCCGTTCCTTTTTATAATGAAATGTGACTTCGAACCGAAAGTGGCAACAATTACTAACGAAGATACGCTAATAGAAAATATCGAGATGGCCATTACAACAAAAAACATGAAATCCGTCCAATACCCCTACATGCCAGAAGAGGGCATGATCGATAGCGCCGAAGTTAAAGTTCACCAGTCCTCACACGCAAGATACTTCGAAGACTTCTTGAAGTGGGTCGAATATGAAAAATCGATGCCTGAAATCGTGAAAACACAAACCATGGATATCGTTCAGGACCACATTCAAGAAACGTTCCAACCAGAAAGCGAAGAAAAAGAACAGTTCGAACAGGTGATGGAAGAATGGGCGGCGAGTCCTAAGAGAGAGTTACAAGAGCACTTTACCACAGAGCAAGTAGTGGAAGCTACTTCGCAGATCGTGGAACAATCTCCTGACGTAGAATGGAAGCTTAAGCTCGATCATGTTTCTGTTAAAGCGATGCTGTCTGATTTTGGAGAAAGTATTCACTTAGCGAAAGTGAACGGAAAATACGTACTTGCAATCGAAGCCGATTCGATTACGTTTGAAAAAGGCTTCTCTCCAATCGAGTTTCATAAGCCCGATTCGCTTCAGGAAGTCGTGGAGCGAATCTATAAAAAGAGTGAGAATGAATCTTAAAAGCCAGCATTTGCTGGCTTTTCTTTATATGTAAAGCTCGTAAACCTTCTTTGGCCGGCCTCTCTGACCGGCAGCCTCTTCACCTTTTACTGCTGCTAAGTTTAACCGTTCTAATTCCATTAAGATTCTACGCGCATTTCGATCGGAGCTCTTCAACCATCCTGCTATATCATTTGCCGTAACAGCTTCTCTACCGTAGTGACGGTAATAGGAAGAAAGTTTCGACACGACTGCAGGACTGAGCTTTGCTTCTTTTAGTTTCTCATTCCATTCGTCTCCGAGAATTCGTTCTTGGTAGCTAACACGTTCATCGTTCTTATAGAGCGTTACTTTCTTCTCTTCATCAACGAGGACAGCTTGTTTTTCCTCATCATTACTCGATAATCTAAGGGCATGTCTTACATTTTGTTCGGCGCCCCATGCAGTCATGCCATAACCGATACCAAGATGAACAGACAATCCTGTTTGTTTTTCCATATCATCTAGAACGACTGCTGGTAAGAAATGATCATCTCTGACTTCAAGCTCTCCTCTTGTAGAATAGATAAAAAACAAGCCATCTCCAACTTCAACGAATGAGCCTTGAACTTGCTCAGAGAAATTTAATAGTAATCGTTTAAGGTCTAAAATCTGCTGTTTGATCTTATAGGAATAAAATTGTTGTTCTTGGTGAAGGCTTTTGGCATTTACTTCTACACCAACAATACCAAGAGAAGATTTCCTATACCAGTTCGCCTGACCATACTCCCTTATGTATCTGAGTTCTAACTCGATACTAAGTCGAGAAGGTGAAATTCGAAAACACGGTATCCCAAGTTCTTTCATTTTAAGATGAACGGTTTTTATGCACGTCATCACCGCATCTACTTTACCTTGTTCATAAAGATCTTTATGGAAAGCAATTACATCTTCAGCAGGCAGAAATTCTTGCTGTCCATATAAAGTGAAAGCTATTTTTTCGATAGCAAACTCGCTTCTTACCCTCTCCATTTCAGCCTTTTGAATGGTATCTAGACTTACCCGTTTGATCGAGGTGTGGGATGTAGTCATCATTTCAACGATAGAGCCCATCAAACTTGCTCCATAAAGGTCTGGAAAGCTGGCATTCTCTTCATTAATCAAGTTTTTTCTTAATAAGTAGTGATACAAGGCAGGTCCAGACAGAAACCAGTGATCGATCTTATGATTATTTTCCCTTATGATCGATTCTGACTGTGCGGCGTGCTCATAAGGAAAATAGAGTACGTCAAGGTCTGTCATTTTTTCTGCTACTTCTTTAATTCTCATGATCGAATCTTCCGGTCCGAGAATTCCAAGCTTCGTTCTCATCGCACACCCTCCAACACCTTTTCTTTTACTATACCAAAGATTTCTATACTAGAAAAAACCCCTTCCTCTTAGAAGGGGTTGATCTTATGCTTCATTTTTTAAATAATGGGCGATGATTTCAGCACCCATAACCATATCCTCTTGGCTGGCAAATTCTGAAGGATGATGGCTCACCCCGTCTTTACACGGAATGAAAAGAAGTCCGGTCGGCCATTTGTGTGCCATATTCATAATATCGTGACCAGCTCCACTTTCCATATCAAATCCTTTGTATCCAAGATTTTCGCCCACTCGTTTTAAGCTTGCTAACGTCTCTGGATCAAGAAATACTGAATCGTCATCAACTAGAGTTTCAACACGGCATTCTACCCTGCTTTCATTTGCAAGTGAAATGATTTTCTTCTCAATAGCTTCTGCGAGCTCTCTCTTTAGCTCATCATCAACGCTTCTTATATCGATTCCTAACTGAACAGTGTCAGGTATTACGGTCATCACGTTCGGTTCAACAGTTAACGTACTAACTGTTGCCACTACAGGATAATCACTTGCTTCAGAACGTCTACTTGCCTCTTCAGAAACGTAAGAAATTAAAGGGGCAGCTGCACATAGAGCATCTCGTCTATTATCCATCGGAGTCGTTCCGGTATGACCCGCTTTTCCTGAAAGTTCAATGGACAACCTTACTGGACAAGCAATTGCTCGTGCAATTCCAAACGAAGAGCCAGCTTGTTCAATTCTCGTCCCCTGCTCGATGTGAAGTTCAATAAATTGCTTTAACTCTGATTTCATTCGTTCGGCTTTCTCAAAGTTGCTCCACGTTAACCCAACTTCTTCTACAGCTTTTTGAACCGATGTTCCATCCTCATCCTTCACATCCTTGATCGCCTCTTTATCAAGGAGTCCAGCCATTGCTTTACTACCGATTGTCGAGACGCCAAACCTTGACGACTCTTCAGACCTAAAGCAAATTACTTCGATTGGGATTGATGGTGTAAAACCGCTATCTTTAAGGGTTTTGATTGCACTTAGAGCACAAATGACACCAGCAGCTCCATCAAAGCCACCACCATGTTTTACTGTATCAAGGTGTGAGCCGATCGCAATGGGAGCATCTTTAGAATCAGAACCTTCCCATTTCGCAATCACATTCCCCGCCTCATCTTGTCTAGTATGCAACCCTAAGTTCGTTGAGATTTCTGTAAACTGCTGAATCGCTTTTTCTTCTTCTTTACTGAACCCAAGCCTTGTGAATCCTTCTTCTTTAAGCAAGGTATCTGTACAATTTACCTGATAAGTAATATCAGATAACCACTGTTCATCGACCTTTAACATCTATACTCCCCCTGAAGTTTCAAAATCGTGTTAAGATATGTTTCAAATGCAATCCTTAATGCGGATTCATCATAATCGAATGATGGGTGATGGTGTCCTTCGGTTAATTCTGCTCCAAATAACAGATAAGCCGCTTTTCCTCCGCCTTTTCTCACTTTATCCATCATGAGCGTAGCATCTTCAGAAGCACCTAGTTCTCCGAAATCATGTACCGTATGAACGCAATTCGAGTGTCTCAAAACAGTTTGTACCACTTCGGACAATGTTGAATCGCTATCAGCAGAAGATGCGTGCCCCATCAATTTACTAGTAACGTTAACGTTATACATGTGAGCAGCTCCGTGAACGATTCGTTCCAATTCTCTTGCCATATAGTCATTTAGGTTTGAAGATTCACCTCTTGTTTCCACTTCCATATTTGCTCGATCAGGTATTGCATTCCTTCCCCGGCCAGCATTTAGCGTCCCCACGTTTATTCTTGTGGCACCATCACTGTGCCTGGATATTCCGTGAAGATGAAGTGCTGCTGAAGCTGCTGCTAAGAGCGCATTGTTCCCTGCTTCAGGTTCTTTTCCAGCATGTGCACTCTTTCCACTAAATTCGATATCAAATTTTGAAGTAGAAAGGAAGCCTCCCGTACAAGTGGTTACTTCTCCTGTTTTCCGTCCCTCTATGATTCCAAGATGGCCTGTTAAAAAATAATCAACTTCATCAAGCAATCCTTTTTCAACCATCGCTTTGGCACCTCGAACGCCTTCTTCTGCAGGTTGAAACAAGATTGTGATTTTACCATTCAGTTGATCTTTTATATCATCTAGGTACTTAGCAAGAAAAACTCCGACTGCTGTATGACCATCGTGGCCACACGCATGCATCACATCGTCTCGAGTAGATGCAAAGCCTTGATGAACGGGAAAGTGATCAGTTGAACGATCTTCTTGAATCGGTAAAGCATCGATATCGAATCGAAGAGCTATGTGCGGTCCATCCTTCCCGGTATCCAGCACAGCTGCTAATCCAGTACAGCCGTCAGCCATTTTTTTCATCATGTCATCTGGGACACCATATGCTCTCGCTCGTTCTTCTTCAAAGACGATTTGTTCAGGTGTTGGAAGACCCATTCTCGCACTATGCTCGAGTGATTCATGACCGATATACAAAGAAAACGAAAGGTTATTAAGAGCACTTGCAATTTTCCAAGTTGTTACGTATTCAGTCCAACCTAATTCAGGGTATGAATGAAAATCCCTGCGTAATGAAACCAGGTTACTCTCTTCCCTTTTACTCAATTCGATAGTAGACGTATTACTCACGTTACTTTCAGCTCCTCTAGTGCATCGACTGCAACGTTAGCAAGCATCTTTACGCCTATCGATAGAGCTTTTTCATTCAATTCGAAATATGGATCGTGAAGTGGAAACGGCTTCCCACTGTCCGGCATAACTCCTAACCAAAAGAACGCTCCTGGATACCGGTGTAAATACCTGCTAAAGTCCTCTCCTCCAAGAGATGGGTTAACAGAAGGAACAGCTTCTTCTCCATAATGTTTTCTTGCCGTTTCCCTTACTCGTTTCGCCCAACGCTCATGATTAATGGTAGCTGGATATCCTTCAACATAATCGATTATCGCTTCTCCACCCATCGAAGCGGAGCTGCTTTCGATCACTTGATAAAAACGCTCTTTCATTTGTTTCCTCACAGATGGATCAAACGTGCGAATCGTGCCCTCTATCACAGCTGTATCTGCTATAACATTATAGCGATACCCCGCTTCGATCTTCCCCACTGTCAATACAGCTGATTGAAGAGGATCGATGTTTCGACTAACGATCGACTGCAATTGCATGATTGCAGTGTTAGCGATCATAATGGCATCAGTCGTTTGATGCGGCATACTAGCATGCCCGCCCTTTCCTCTAAACGTAACTTTAAACCGATCAGATGCCCCCATCATCTCTCGATCAGATATACCGATTTGCCCAACAGGAAGGTCTGGCCAAACGTGCTGTCCGAATATAACATCAGGCTCATCATCTTCAAACAAGCCATCGTCCATCATCGGCTGCGATCCTCCAACTGGCGCATCTTCCTCTGAAGGTTGAAACACTAATAAGATCTTGCCGCTTATCTCTTCTTTTCGTTCGACTAATAGTTTCGCAGCTCCAAGTAACATAGCGGTATGGGCATCATGTCCACATGCATGCATAACACCATCGGTAGTAGACGTAAATTCACAAGAGGTTTTCTCATCGATTGGAAGTGCATCGATATCAGCTCTTAATGCTACAGTTGGACCGGACTTCCCTCCATCTATAATACCTTTGATACCATTCCCAGCGATTCCTGAGACGAAGGGGATGCCATATTCACTCAATTTATTACATATAAACGTTGCAGTATTTCGTTCTTCTCCACTAACTTCAGGGTTTCTGTGAAGATGTCTTCTCATTTCAATGATTTCTTGTATACGGTTGTTGCTCAGTTCAAAATTCATACCATCAACTCCAAGTAGTAATTATAGTTTCATGTGAATTCCTGGTCCAATCGGAAGTCCAAGTAGTGTCCACACAATAAAGATCGCTGTCCATATGATAAGAAATACGACTGTATACGGTAGCATGACAGAGAACAGCGTACCGAACCCTGCTTTCTTATCGTATTCTTTCATAAATGCAAGGACCATTGGTACATAAGGATTTAACGGCGTAATGATATTCGTTGAAGAATCGGCGATTCGATAGGCAAGTTGTACGAACGCTGGGTTGAAGTCTAGTAAGGCAAACATCGGTATAAATACGGGTGCCATCAACGCCCACTGAGCAGATCCGCTGAATATAAATAGATTCAAAATGGCTGTTAAGAAAATAAAGCCTACGATAACAGGTAATCCTGTCATATTGATACTTTGTAGGAATTCTGCTCCTGATACCGCAATCCAAACACCGATATTGCTCCAATTAAAGTAGGCAATAAACTGCGCTGCCGCGAAAATAAGCACGATGAATCCAGACATATCTTTCATAGATTCACCCATGAAGCGTGGAACATCGCTTGTTCCTTTTATCTTGCCAACAGTAACGCCATAGGCAACCGAAACTGTGATAAACATAAATAAGATGATCGGAACAATACCATCTAAGAATGGTGAAGGAATCAATCCGCCGTCTTCATTACTTAATGGAGCGCCTGGTAAGAAAGTTGCTAACGCTAGGATAGTAAGAAAAATTCCACCAGCAATCCCTGCATTCCTTAATGCTTTCGATTCGACGTCCGTTACTTTCTCTAACTCTTTTGTTACTTCTCCTTCGTATTTTCCTAGTTTTGGTTCAACTATTTTCTCCGTGACCCAAGCACCTACAACCATCAGCATGATGACTGAGAACGACATGAAGTACCAGTTATCTACTGGTGTCACGACAAGGTCATCACTGATATTTTTGGCAACTTCTGTTGAGATACCAGAGAGTAAAGCATCTGTACCAGCGATAATAATATTTGCTGTAAAACCAGCACCAACTCCTGCAAATCCAGCAGCGAGACCTGCTATCGGGTGCCTCCCAAGCGTTAAAAACACCATCGCTGCTATCGGCGGTACGATAATAAAAGCTGCATCTGAGGCAAGGTTTCCTAATACCCCTGTAAAGATAACCGCATATGTTACAAAACGTGGTGGTGCATTGATAATCGTTTTTTTCATAAACGTCTGAATTAAGCCGACTTTTTGAGCCAATCCTATTCCGAGCATCATTCCTAGCACGAGCCCAAGCGGCTTAAACTCAGTAAAGTTCGATAACATGGAAGTCAGGATATACGTAAGACCCTCGCCAGACATGAGGCTTTTGATCGCCACTTCTTCTTTCGTACCTGGATGGACCACTTCCACATCGAACATACTTACAACGAACGACAATAAGATAATTCCAACTGATAAATAAACGAACAACATAAATGGATGAGGCAGCTTATTACCTGCTCGCTCCACGCCATCAAGTACCTTTGAAACGATCGATTTCTTTTCAACTTCATAGCTATCTTTCTGGTCATTAAAGCTCAAGGCCATTCCCCCTCTTTATTTTCGGACATATTCCTTATTTATTCCGTTAATAATTACACTAACGCACTTTCTGTAATTATTAAAGTATTTTTCAGAAAATTAAGTGAGAGGAAATCTAACCTTTTCTTTAAAACCTATTTATATCAAGCGATCGAGCACCTAAATTTTTTCGTCTAATTTTGATATATTTGGATTAAAGCGGGATTCGGATAGCCATTATTATTGATATTCGATGTTCCAAGGGTTTTTTTGGAAGTTTTCGGAAACAAAAAAAGAACCCAATGATTCTCATTGGGTTCAAGCTTACGTTCGCCAGTCTATTACTGCATCGGTCGAACAACCACTTCATTAACGTTAACGTAATCAGGCTGTGTTAGTGCATAAACGACAGCACGTGCGATATCATCAGCTTGAAGCTTCTTCATCGAAGCTGCTCGATCTTTAAACATTTCTAGCACTTCGTCGTCAGTAATATGGTTTGTAAGTTCAGATTCCACTGCACCAGGTGAGATGTTTGTTACGCGGACTCCTGTTTTCGAAAGTTCTTTTTCGAGTCCCATCGATAGTGCACGAACAGCGTATTTTGTTGCACTATAGACGCTGCTAGAAGGAAATACTTCGTGTCCAGCAACACTTGAAACATTGACGATGTGGCCGCTCTCCTGCTTCAGCATGTCAGGTAAGACTGCGTGAACACCGTGAAGAACACCGTTAATGTTTACGTCTACCATCTGAGTCCACTGATCCACTTCATCATTTTTCATGAACGAAAGTAGCATAACACCAGCATTGTTAATGATCATATCAACTTTGCCGTATGTATCTTTCGCCTCTTTAACCAAGTTTTCCATGTCTTCTTTTTTGGTTACATCCGTTTTCACTACGAGCGCTTTTCCGTTCGATTGATCATTTAAAGACTGAGCGAGATCAGTTAACTTCTCTTCTCGACGTGCAGCAAGTACCACGTTAGCTCCTTCATCAGCTATATGGCGTGCGATCGCTTCACCTATTCCGCTGCTTGCGCCTGTAACGAGTACAACTTTACCTTCTAGTTTCATTATTCATGCTCCCTTCACTAATGATCTTTCATTACGAGACTAACACAGTATTCCCAAACCAATTAGTAAAATGCTCATGAAATGTGCTTTCCTACATAAAAAAACTCGGGATCATACCCGAGTTTTTCGTTAGTTAGTTACAGATTTTTCTGCAGCATCTACCGTATGTTTTAATAACATCGCGATCGTAACAGGTCCAACGCCTCCTGGAACAGGAGTAATCGCTGACGCCTTATCTTTTGCTGTTTCGTATTCGACATCACCGATATTGCCTTTATTGTAACCAGCATCGAGGACGATTGCTCCTTCTTTGATCCATTCACCCTTGATGAACTCTGGCTTTCCTACAGCGGCAACTACGATGTCAGCTTGACTAACATGAGTTGCCAAATTAACAGTTCTCGAATGACACGTCGTGACTGTAGCATTTTCATTTAAAAGAAGTGCACCAACGGGCTTTCCAAGAATAGGACTTCTTCCTACAACGACCGCATGCTTACCTTCAGGATTAATGTCATAGTCTTCCATAATCTTCATAATTGCTGCAGGTGTACAAGATGGGTATGTACCAAACCCTAGAGCAGTCTGTCCGTACCCTTCACTCGTCACCCCATCGACGTCTTTCTCGATGGCGATCGTCTCAAATGCAAGGCGTTCGTCGATTTGAGACGGCACAGGATGCTGAAGCAAAATACCATGGACAGCATCATCGCGGTTCAGTCCTTCTATGGTTTCAAGCAACGTTTCGGTGGTTGTTTCCTCTGGCAGATGAATCTTCTTTGATACGATCCCTATACGTTCACATGCATTTCCCTTCATACGCACGTACGTTTCAGAGGAAGGATCATCTCCAACAAGAATCGTTGCGAGGCTGGGCGTAACACCTTGTGTTTTAAGTGCTTCCACTCTTTCTTTAAGCTGTTCTTTCACACGATTTGCAACTGCTTTTCCATCTAATAATTTGGATTCTGACATGAACTGATTCCTCCTAGACAGTGTTAAGAAATATCACTATTTCTTCGCCCAGACGACCGGCTTTATTCATTACAGCTCCCTTGTGGTTACTTCCACATTTGTCGTCAGTTACTGCAATAAGGTTTCTACGGATATAGTAGCATATTAAGCGGGAAAATCAAGAGATACGAGTGCGAATATACGCAAAAATTAATAATGGGTTGATTTTTCACGCGAATGTTCGCCTTTTTGAACTCCTCGTCATTATCTTCACTCACAAAATAAAACCTCCGAGTGGTGTAACCACTCAGAGGTTTTGAGATACGCGCCTTAGAGGATTCGAACCTCTGACCCACAGCTTAGAAGGCTGTTGCTCTATCCAGCTGAGCTAAAGGCGCATGGTAGTATGTGTGATACGATAACTGAAAGTTAGTATACCACGTTTTCCATTCTTGGAAAAGTCTTAATTAAAATTATGTAATGGAGCGGGTGATGGGAATCGAACCCACGACATCAGCTTGGAAGGCTGAGGTTTTACCACTAAACTACACCCGCAAAATGGCTGGGCTAGCTGGATTCGAACCAGCGCATGACGGAATCAAAATCCGTTGCCTTACCGCTTGGCTATAGCCCAA
>NZ_CANDOB010000004.1 GCF_947387515.1 Alkalihalobacillus sp. CinArs1
AGTGGCTAAACGCGGCGGACTGTAAATCCGCTCCCTCAGGGTTCGGCGGTTCGAATCCGTCCCCCTCCACCATTTTGATAGGGGTATAGTTTAAAGGTAGAACAGAGGTCTCCAAAACCTCCGGTGTGGGTTCGATTCCTACTACCCCTGCCAATTAAGATTTAAAATAATGGCGATTGTGGCGAAGTGGTTAACGCACCGGATTGTGGTTCCGGCATTCGTGGGTTCGATTCCCATCAGTCGCCCCATTATGTTGGGCTATAGCCAAGCGGTAAGGCAACGGATTTTGATTCCGTCATGCGCTGGTTCGAATCCAGCTAGCCCAGCCATATTAGTTGCGGAAGTAGTTCAGTGGTAGAACACCACCTTGCCAAGGTGGGGGTCGCGGGTTCGAATCCCGTCTTCCGCTCCATTTTTATAACGGCGGCATAGCCAAGTGGTAAGGCACGGGTCTGCAAAACCCTTACGCCCCGGTTCGAATCCGGGTGCCGCCTCCAATCTTCATATTTTTTTAAAAAGTCCTGCCGGAGTGGCGGAATTGGCAGACGCACAGGACTTAAAATCCTGCGGAGGGTGTACCTCCGTGCCGGTTCGAGCCCGGCCTCCGGCACCATTTACTTTCCGAAATTAAAAAATTGTCTTTATGCCGGTGTGGCGGAATTGGCAGACGCGCACGACTCAAAATCGTGTTCCGTGAGGAGTGTCGGTTCGAACCCGACCACCGGTACCAGTTACATATTTGATACTTAAACGTCAGGATTTCTACAGTGTAGAAGTCTTTTTTTATTGTCTTAAACCTTCGATAGAAACAACCACTTCTTCATAATGTCTCATCTTTCAGTGAAAACTAGAATGTGTGATAGCCGAGATCGACTTCATGAGAAGGAGGAGAGGGTGTGTTGGATTATTCATTGTTATGGAAAGCTGTATTACTCGTTGTTGGAGGAACGTTCATCTTGCGGATTGCAGGACGAAAATCGATTAATCAGATGACGATCGCTCAGGTCGTTATTATGATTGGAATGGGTTCCTTGATCGTACAGCCGATTGCTGGGGAAAACGTGCTAGTAACGTTGGTAATTGCTTTAGTACTCGTACTTACTCTGGTTTTAATCGAACTTGGAGAGCTGAAAGTCGACTGGATCGAAGGATTGGTTTCTGGGCGGTCTAAGATGGTTATTAAGGACGGTACATTGCAAGAGAAAGAACTAAAAAAGCTGAGGTTAACTGTTGATCAATTAGAAATGAAATTAAGACACTCTCAAATCTCCTCGATCGAAGACGTTCAGGAAGCTACAATGGAAGCGAATGGCCAACTGGGTTATACACTAAAGCCTCACATGCAAGCAGCGACAAAAGGCGATGTCGATTCATTACGTCAGGATCTCATGGCGATTCAACGGTTATTAGGTAGCAGTTTATCCAATTCAGCGACAACGACAGGCCCAATGAATTCTAAATTGTTTTCTGAAGTTGAGGCATCGATGTCCTCTTCTCCGAATGATGAACACAATAACTTACAATGAGCGTAACATTATCGCTGTATATGCGAAAAATGGTACACTGACTGTAAATCGTTTACTATGAAAGAGTGATAATCATGAAAATAGAAATATGGTCTGATTTTGTATGTCCTTTTTGCTATATAGGAAAAAGACGCTTAGAAACCGCGCTACAATCCTTTCCACAACGTGACGAGGTTACGGTCGCTTATAGAAGCTTTGAACTTGATCCGAACGCAGAGAAAGCAACTGGAAAAGGCAAAGCTGAGCTTTTAGCGAGTAAGTATAATGTCAGCCTTGAACAGGCTGAAGGTATGTGTGAGAACATGAGGCAACAAGCAGAAAACGAAGGCTTAACGTTTGATTTTAAGAATATGAAGCCTACTAATTCTTTTGATTCTCACCGACTGCTTCAGTTTGCTGCAAAACACGATTTAATGGAAAAGATGGCAGAAAGACTTTTCTATGCCTACTTTACTGAAACGGAAGACATCTCTGATCTTGACACGCTTTGTAACCTAGCTGAAGAGGTAGGACTTGATAGGGCAGAAGTGAATGATGTCCTTAGTAGTGAAGAGTTTTCAAAAGAAGTACGCTTTGATGAGTCTCTTGGCAGCCAATTAGGCATTCAAGGCGTTCCATTCTACGTCTTTAATGAAAAGTATGCTGTTTCAGGGGCCCAGCCTCCAGAGATGTTCCAACAGGCGTTAAACAAAGCCTGGGAAGAGGATAAGCAGCTTCAGGTAATCACCAGTGAAGGTGACGCTTGTGGTACTGATTCATGTGACATCAAGTAAACAAATAAAAAGGCTCTCTTACAGTTGTAAGAGAGCTTTTTGTTATTCTTCCGTCTTTTCTTCTTTAATCGTCTTGTATGCAGTATCCAGGTTTCGAATTCTACGAACGATCTCAGAATTTTTGTTAAGATTGTCGTAAATCATAGACGACACAACTGACCGGTAGTAGCTGTTCATCGCTTCTTGCTTTGAGAACACATCATCGTTTTTCTTTATGTACTGTCTAAAGTTTTCTTCAAAGAATGGTATTGAAAAAGGTTCCATATGCTCATTCCTTTCACATTGGTTTCAGTCACTATCATACACTTGTAGATTCTATATTGAAATATTGTAAAGCAAATCTAAAGAAAATTAAAATTACCTATTGTTTTGCTATTATACTTTGTGTTATTCTAACTACATCAGCGAGGTTTGTAGAAAAACCTCGAATTTTCACCATTTACCCAACGCAGTGTTTCGTTATGATTAACGAAGCGTTGCGTTTTTTTATGTTTGCTCTACTATCGTTCAGTTTGCTAATCCGTAATTAAAGTCTCCGCCATGAATCTGATTAAACATTTCCCCAGAAGCTTGTAAAAGTTTATTTGCCTCCTCATTAGAGAGGGAAGGTTGAATATAATATAGCTGTATAGCATTTGTAGTTTCCTCAGTAACAGCAGTACGCTCTGAGTCCACAATCGGACTTCCGAATGGCCCTTTTTCGTCTAGAGAGACTAGCTTGTTAGTGAAGTTCACTTCTCGACCATTCAATCCTTGATACGTTGTAGACTCATCGCCAAGAAGGATGGTGATCGATCCTTCTACCTTATCTAGATCATAGATACCGATCGGAATCTTATACTGCAATGAGAGAAGGTTGTTTATATCTGCAGCAGAATGAATCCTAGGAAGGTCAGAACCTTTCTTAAGCCTTCTTAATAATGCTTCTGACGAAGGGCGATAGCGTGAAGGATCGGTTCCGAGCTTTTTAAATACTGTTCGCCATTCTTTAACTGGTTGAAAAGATGTGATCTCTGCATCTTCTAGATCCATCATCATAGTTTCAAGGTAGAACTGATATCTTCCGCGCACCATTTGCGGCGAGTTTTCAACCACGATATCATGATAAGTGATCCATCCAATCTTAAAGTCAGGAAGTATTTCGGTAATAGATGTTGAGAGAGAAATGTTAGTCATGTTACCGTTCTCCTTAATGTTTATTTCCGTTCATTTTATCATAAGCGACTACTAGAAGCTCAAAAGGAGGCTCACCTCATATGAAGAATTTGATCGATCATTTACAACGTATAGATGGAAAAAGTTATAAAGCTTATAAAGATATAAGAGGGAGCTATGATTTCGAGAATTACACTCTTTCGATCGATTATGTACAAGGAGATCCATTCGCAAGCCCATCTAGAATAAGAGCTATCATTCCTCGTAACAAAGCTAAGGTGAAGACTGAGTGGTTTGATGGTGACCAAAGGCGGATCAGGTTAGAGGATTTTATCGCAAGGAAGGTAGCGAAGTCCATTTATAAACACAAAGGAAATATCAAGGGTTCCGGTAAGAGTGGTACCTTTATCATTGATGCTCCTAAACAAAAAGTATTAGAACGTACAGCCGTGTCAGTAACAAAAACCGACATCACGATCTGTTTATCAGTGGGCTTACCAGCACAAGGTAGACGTGTGCTTGGTAGACAAGCCCAGCAAATGTTAACGACCTATTTACGAGAGATTCTAAAAGCATCTATTTTTTCTCTAAATGAGGGTGAGGTAATTGAAGCCATTCATTTAGCGGATCAACAAGAAACGATTAGAATGTTCTTAAAAGATAGAGGGTACGTAGCGTTTATCGCGAACGGTGCCATACTGCCTCGAGAGAGTGGTATTAGCGATCGGCCGTTACAGAATAAAGCTGTTCCATTCAAGTCTCCGTCTAGCAAAGAAGTCTCGATCTCGATCCCCCATAAAGAAGAACCGATAAAAGGGATGGCGATCGAGAAAGGGATATCCCTCATAGTAGGGGGCGGGTATCATGGCAAAAGTACCCTCTTGCATGCACTCGAGCACGGCGTTTATGATCATATTGCAGGTGATGGAAGAGAGTATGTGATCACTGATGAACTAGCTATGAAAATTCGATCTGAAGATGGAAGAAAGGTGACAGGGGTAAATATCTCACCGTTTATTGAGAATTTACCTTTTGGGAAAGATACTCGTTCCTTCACAACAGAAAATGCTAGTGGAAGTACATCTCAGGCAGCTAATATAATAGAAGCAGTTGAGGCAGGCTGTCATGCACTGTTGATCGACGAAGATACAAGTGCAACGAATTTTATGATTCGAGATGTTCGGATGCAGCAACTCGTCTCAAAAGACAAAGAGCCGATCACACCTTTTATTGACCGTGTACAACAACTATATAACCAACATAGTGTTTCAACAGTACTCGTCATGGGAGGGTCAGGCGATTATTTCGATGTAGCCGATACGGTTATTTTGATGGAGAATTACCTTCCATATGATGTAACGAATGAGGCTAAAAGGATTTCAGCCGAGTCTACTACAGCTCGAAATAAAGAAGGTGGCGAGCTTTTCGGAGAGGTAGACCGTCGCCTTCCTCATAAATCTAGTTTAAATAGTCAAAAAGGGAAAAAGGCGAAGGTTTCTGCGAAAGGACTTCACCACATTCTATATGGCAATACTGATATTTCACTCCTTCAAGTCGAGCAGCTGATCGATCCGAGTCAGACGCGATTAGCTGCGGAAATTCTTCATTTTCTTGAAAGGAAGAACAAACTTGGAGACGTATCCGTGTCGGAGCTTTTGGATGCAGTTGAAAAACAAATGAATGATGAGGGAATCGGATCATTCTCTATGTTTGCCAATCAACATCCAGGTGATCTCGCTCGTATTAGAAGAACAGAGTTGGCAGCAGTATTAAATCGACTTAGAACATTGAAGATCGTCTAATAACATTAATTTTCATGAAGAAGGGAGGGAGTAAAGTGACAAACGCCCAGTTAAAGGAAGAGATCGTTGCATACAGTAAATCAATCGGAATCGATAAGATAGGTTTTGCTGCAGCTGATCCTTTCAAATCGCTCAAAGAGCGGTTGAAGCAACAGCAGCAGTTAGGTTATCAATCAGGGTTTGAAGAACCTGATATTGAGAAACGAACGGAGCCTGAGCTCTTGTTACGTGGCGCGACTACGATCGTTTCGATCGCCATTGCATACCCATCAAAAATGAAGGATAGTCCAAGAAGTAAAAGAGGCGAACGGAGAGGTCTATTTTGTAGAGCGTCGTGGGGCGTCGATTATCATCACGTGTTAAGAGAAAAGCTCTCCCTTCTTGAATCATTTATAAAATCGAAAGTTCCAACTGCTCAAACAAGCTCAATGGTTGATACAGGCGAATTATCTGATCGAGCAGTAGCCGAACGAGCTGGACTTGGATTTACTGGGAAGAATACGATGCTGATTACGGAAGAGTTCGGTTCTTGGGTCTATCTTGGTGAGATGATCACAGATGTCTTTATAGAGCCGGATGAACCAGTGGAAGAAGGTTGTGGAGATTGTAATATTTGTGTAGATGCTTGTCCAACTGGAGCACTAGTTGAAGGTGGTCAGCTAAACGCAAGTAAATGCATTGCTTTCTTAACTCAAACTAAAGGTTTCCTTCCTGATGAGTATCGCTCAAAGTTAGGCAACAGACTTTATGGATGTGATACATGTCAGCTGGTGTGTCCCAAAAACAAGGGGATCGACTTTCACCATCATCCTGAACTTGAACCAGATCCAGAAGTGGTGAAACCAAAGTTGATTCCACTGCTTACGATGAGTAATAGAGAATTTAAAGAGAAGTTTGGAAAAGCGGCTGGTTCATGGCGAGGGAAGAAGCCAATTCAACGAAACGCCATTCTTGCTCTAGCGCATTACAAAGACGAAGCAGCGGTGGATACACTGATCGATTTGATGAGAAATGACCCACGACCTGTCATTAGAGGGACATCCGCTTGGGCCCTCGGAAAGATCGGTGGAAACAAGGCGTATGATGCCCTAATAAATGAGCAAATGAAAGAAAAAGACCAGGAAGCGGCAGATGAGATTGAAAAAGGGCTGTCTATGCTTCAAAATAAGTCTTAATGGTATTGGTCAAATAATATAATGTCTTGTAAGATAATGAAAAATGTTGAATAAAAGAAGGGATAGCATGGAGAAACAAGTGATCAGTTATGGGGAGTTCCAATCACCGATTGGAACGCTGACATTATTTGCGGGTTCTGAAGGAGTTTACAGACTTGATTTCGGATTTGCTGAGGATATGCTACCCGCGGCTGAAGCATGGTTTAAGAAAAATCATGTAAAACCAGATTTCGTTATGAATTACGAAATCATCGACCCGATTATTGTTCAATTAGAAGAGTTTTTTAGCGGAAAAAGAAGGATGTTTGATTTAAAACTGAATTTGATTGGAACACCTTTTCAAAAGAAAGTATGGAATAGTCTTAGTACGATTCCATACGGTGAGACCCGCTCATATAAAGACGTTGCTGTTGATATTTCTGCTCCTCGAGCAGTACGTGCGATCGGTTCTGCCAACAACCGGAATCCACTTCCGATCATTATTCCTTGTCATCGTGTGATTGGAAGCAATGGTGCTCTTGTTGGATACGGTGGAGGAATGGATAAGAAGGAATACTTGCTGTCACTCGAACAGCAGACCGCAATTCAAACAGCAGTAACTTCATAAGTATTATCGAGCTCGGAGTTCATAGACGAACTTCCGAGCTTTTTTGTTCTATTCAACGTTTCACCCTGCACTAAGTGGTATGTGTAACCATTCACCAACATAAAGTGCGAAGAGGGGGGAACGCAAAATGGGTTGGGAAGAGCAGCTTAAACCCTTTTGGGAAGAACAAGCGTCATACTTAATGAACGGATCGCTATCCTTTAGAAGCAATGGAAAACGTCCAGCTACGGAAGAAGAAGCTGTTAACAGGTTTATTAAGAAATGCAACGCTCGAGAAGCTACAGTTGTGAGAGTACTGAATAAAGGTGTACTCCTCGGCAAAAAGAAGTTATCCAAAACTCGAATCTTTGATTACTATCTTCACCAGCAATTTGTGATCAAGCATGGTAAGAAGATGTATCAAGAAGAGCGTTTTGAAAAAAGGCTTGCAGAGTTAATCGATGGAGAGCTAGTCCATGATCGTTCCGTTGAGCAAGAAGGTGTACACTGTGATAATCCTGTTCGGGCAGGCAGGGGAGATGAAAGGTTGAAGGGATCGTATTATGATCGCTTATCTGCTGTGAAATATGCTGAAAACTGGTGGGATGATTATAATCCTGCTTATCCAATATTTGATGGAGACTGTACGAACTATGTCTCTCAATGTATCCATGCAGGTAAAGCACCTATGAGGGGTTATCCTGATCGAACGAGAGGATGGTGGGTGCGGAAAAACAGCTGGAGCTATTCGTGGTCAGTCGCTCATGCATTACGGTGGTATCTTAGTGGTTCAAAGAGTGGGCTTAAAGCAAGAGAAGTCTATCAGCCTGATGATTTAGTACCGGGCGATGTGATCAGCTATGATTTTACTGGAGATGGGAACTGGCAACATACGACGATTGTGGTCGATCAAGATGGAAAAGGGCAGCCGCTTGTAAATGGGCATAATACGAACTGTAGAATGCGTTATTGGGATTATGAAGACTCAACGGCATGGACACCGAATATCCAGTATAAATTTTTTCATATTGAAGATGAATAGCATATTCTTTCTCTCCGTGGAAAACATGCTATAATAGATATGTTTTGAAGCGGAGGTGAATCATTATGTCTTTAAATATCGTGTTATTTCAGCCAGAAATTCCTGCAAACACTGGGAATATTGCTCGTACATGTGCTGCTACGAATACAAGTCTTCATCTTATTCGTCCATTAGGTTTCTCTACAGATGATAAGATGCTAAAACGTGCAGGTCTAGATTACTGGAAATATGCTGACGTTCATTATTACGATTCTCTAGAAATATTCTTTAATCAGAATGAAGGCGGAGAATTTTATTATATTACGAAGTATGGTACGAATACTCATACTGACTTCGACTATTCGGATGTTAGTAAAGATACGTTCTTTGTTTTTGGAAGAGAAACAAACGGTTTGCCAGATGAGCTGATCGAGAATAATAAGGAGCGCTGTCTACGCTTACCTATGACAGAACACGTGCGTGCGCTTAACTTATCGAATACAGCGGCAATCATGGTGTATGAGGCACTTAGACAACAAGGATATCCTAACATGAAATAAAAAAGAACGACCGTAACGGTCGTTCTTTTTTATCGACTACCTTTTTTGGTTTTTTGAGGTCGATCATTGTACCCAGCCGTAAAGATGGCTGCTAGAAAAGCAAGTATTACTACTAAAATACCCAGGAAACTCATGGTTTCATCCTCCTCAGGTAAAATTATGTCCAAGTCTATCTATGATTATAAACGATGTTGAAGGTGTTGTGAATGTTTTGAAGGTAATTCGATACTCTTCGGGATGAATGAGTTGGAAAATTTGCCACATTCCTATACGATAGAAGGAGATTATTAAAAGGAGGCTTTTGTTTATGTATGTTGTTATGAACGAATTGAAAGTACCTGATGAACACAAAGCTGTAATGAAAGAACGCTTTGGAAAAAGTGCAGAAAGCATGAAGAACGTTGAAGGTTGTCTTGAGTTTCTTTTTCTTGAACAGCCATCTGAAAATGGAAAGCTGATCGTGTTTACGAAATGGGAAGATGAAGATGCCTATCAAAAATGGATTCATTCTGACTCATTCAAAAATGCACACAAAGAAAAGCGTGAATCAAAAGAAAAGTCTCCTGCATCTGGAAACGAGCTAAGTGAATTTAATGTTGTTTACCACACGTAAAACCGGCTATGCCGGTTTTTTTGTTTGTAGTAGACGTTATGGCTATACAGAAGAACAGCCTTTTTTTACGTAAGAAAGAAAACAGAATGTTATAGGACATCCCCGCATACCATGTATTAAATCCGATGAATCAAATTTGGAGGGGGCTCGTAATGGATATCTTACGTAAAATCCAGCAGCATCGAGATGAAGAGAGGCGGCTGAAGTGGGAAGGAACCTTTGGCGAGTACTTAGAAATTATCAAAGAACGACCTGAAGTAGCGCAGTCAGCTCATTCACGCGTTTATAATATGATAAAAGATGCTGGTATTAACGAGGTAGATGGCAAGAAAAGCTACAACTTCTTCGCTGAAGAACTTTATGGTCTTGAGGAAGCAATCGAAAGGTTAGTCGAAGAATACTTTCACCCAGCTGCAAAGCGATTAGACGTCAGAAAGCGTATCTTATTGCTTATGGGTCCTGTAAGTGGAGGTAAATCCACGCTCGTTACCATTTTAAAAAGAGGCTTAGAGAAATATTCACACGAAGATGCAGGAGCGGTTTATGCAATCAAGGGCTGCCCGATGCATGAAGATCCGCTTCACTTAATTCCTCACCACATGCGAGAGGAGTTCTACAAAGAATACGGTGTTCGAGTCGAAGGTAGCCTATCGCCATTAAACCTTATGCGTCTCGAACAAGAATACGGTGGCAGAATCGAAGAAGTTATGATCGAACGAATTTTCTTCAATGAAGACAAACGGACAGGAATTGGAACATTCAGTCCTTCTGATCCGAAGTCACAAGATATAGCAGACCTCACTGGTAGCATCGATTTCTCGACGATCGCAGAGTTTGGGTCTGAATCTGATCCAAGAGCATATCGATTCGACGGTGAATTAAACAAAGCGAACCGAGGTATGATGGAATTCCAAGAGATGCTGAAGTGTGATGAAAAGTTTTTATGGCATTTGCTATCGTTAACACAGGAAGGAAACTTCAAAGCCGGTCGCTTTGCATTGATATCAGCAGATGAATTAGTAGTAGCTCATACGAACGAAGCGGAGTATCGCTCGTTCATCTCAAATAAAAAGAACGAAGCTCTCCATTCCCGTATCATCGTGATGCCTGTACCGTACAACTTAAAAGTAAGCCAGGAAGAGCGCATTTACGAGAAAATGATTCGAGAAAGTGATGTTGCTGATGTCCACATCGCGCCACATGCACTTCGAGTCGCTGCAATTTTCTCTATCCTCACAAGATTGAAGGATTCAAAGCGTCAGGGAGTAGACCTCGTCAAGAAGATGCGTTTGTATGACGGGGAAATTGTTGAAGGATTCAATCAGGTAGATGTTGATGAGATGCAGAAAGAGCATTCTGATGAAGGAATGAGTGGTATTGATCCACGTTACGTCATCAATCGAATATCTTCTACGATCATCAGAAAAGAAGTACCTTCAATTAATGCACTGGATGTGCTTCGTTCGTTGAAAGACGGCTTGGATCAGCACGCTTCCATTTCAAAGGAAGATAAAGAGCGCTATATGAACTTTATCTCGGTTGCTCGAAAAGAGTACGATGAGATTGCTAAGAAAGAAGTTCAAAAAGCATTCGTGTATTCTTATGAAGAAAGTGCTAAGACGCTCATGGATAACTACCTTGATAACGTAGAGGCGTACTGTAACAAGAATAAGCTTCGCGACCCTCTTACTGGTGAGGAAATGAGTCCAGATGATAAGTTGATGCGTTCCATTGAAGAACAGATCGGTATTTCAGAGAACGCAAAGAAAGCTTTCCGTGAAGAAATCTTGATCAGAATTTCGGCATACGCAAGAAAAGGAAAGAAATTCGATTACAATTCGCATGAGCGTTTAAGAGAAGCGATTCAAAAGAAATTGTTCGCTGACCTTAAGGATGTTGTGAAGATCACGACTTCTTCTAAAACGCCGAACGAGAATCAGTTGAAGAAAATTAATGATGTTATCGCTCGATTGATCGATGAGCATGGATACAATTCAATCTCTGCCAATGAACTTCTTCGTTATGTAGGAAGCTTATTGAATCGATAACTGGTGAAAAAGCATGCCTAACAGGTGTGCTTTTTTTCTTGAACAGCGTCTAATTTGTAAAAAGTTTGTATATCCTATAGTGAGATTAACCGGGTGCTTGTGCCTTTTTAGTATGAGTGATAGATTATACGTAAAGACGTATTGAAGAGAGGTTTGACATGAAAAAGGAACGCAGTCCGCTTTGGGAATGGCTAAAAGCATTTTCAATAGCCGTTGTCTTGGCGATTGTAATTCGTGAATTTATCATAACGAACTATGTTGTTCACGGAGAATCCATGATGCCTACCATTCAGGATGGAAATCGGCTGATCATCAATAAAATAGGGTATGAAGTCTCTGAGCCAGATCGTTTTGATCTCGTCGTGTTTCATGCGAACGAGAATGAAGACTATATCAAAAGAGTGATAGGACTTCCTGGTGATACGCTTGAGTATAAAGATGACCAACTTTATATAAATGGCAAGAAGATGAAAGAACCGTATCTAACTCATTTTAAAAGTGAGGTCTTTAATGGGAATTTGACTGAGAACTTTAAACTCGAAGATAAAACGGAGAAAGCTGTAGTGCCCGAGGGGTACTTGTTCTTAATGGGTGATAATAGACGCCATAGCTATGATAGCAGACATATAGGTCTCGTCCCGATCGACCAAGTCGTCGGTGAGGTGAACCTGCGTTACTGGCCGATCGAAGAATTTGATTTCACTTTCAAGAAATGAATTTTCAGGTTCCAAAAAGGTGAAGCAGGGGTATTCTCTTCTTAAGGAGGTAGTTCATTGTGTCAGAACGAAAAGATAAACCTGCAAACAGTTCAATGGCAATGGATGAGAAAGAGATGAAAGAGCTTGGTAAAGAGATGGAAGAGCTTGAAACCAACCAGGAATTAAAGAAAAATGGGCGACGCCCTGACCCTGTTCAAAACGAAAAAGGTAAGAAAGAGTAAAGCCCATGCTTGGAGGCTGTCGAGATGTTCTCGGCAGCCTTCTTTTTGTAAAAAAAGTGTCTAGGCAGCATGGGCAATTAACGAAAAGAGAATATTCTTAATGCATTTCTTATACAATCTATCAATAGTTTTACAATTCGTACGTTCCGAGCTTGATTTGTCAGAATTAATTGTCAATTATCGCTTGTATTTGCATAGGATAAAGTATACTACCTTTTAGATTCAGGGAGTCAAAATTAGTATTCCGCTTTTGAACAATCACCATGAGCGATCATCGATCATTGAATAAATATCCGATAGAAATATTATTTTTTAAGGAGGGGAATATGGCATGAAAGACAGGAACACCAAAAACTTTGTTGTCTCTCAGGAGAATTGGTCCCTCCACCGAAAAGGCTATCAGGATCAAGTGCGACATTCCGAGAAGGTTCAAGATGCTATCAAAAATAATTTACCAGATCTAATTAGTGAGGAGAACATTATACTATCTAACGGTCGTGACGTAATTAAAATACCAATTCGCTCTCTTGATGAATATAAAATTCGGTATAACTATGACAAATCGAAGCATGTTGGCCAGGGTGACGGGGATAGTCAGGTTGGAGATGTTATCGCCCGTGACGGATCAGGTGAGAAGAAGCCTGGTGGAGGTAAAGGCGAAGGAGCTGGGGATAAACCTGGCGATGATTTTTATGAAGCTGAAGTCTCATTGATGGAGCTGCAGGAAATTCTCTTTAAAGAACTAGAACTACCTAATTTACGTGAAAAAGAGACAGCTGAAGTTGTGAAGAAGAAAGTTGAGTTTAATGATATTCGTAAAACTGGCTTGATGGGTAACATCGATAAGAAGCGAACAATTCTTTCTGCTTACAAACGAAATGCAATCGAAGGAAGGCCAGGAATAGCACCGATTTATCAAGATGATCTTCGCTTTAAAACGTGGAACGAAGAAATAAAACGAGAATCAAAAGCTGTTGTACTTGCTATGATGGATACGAGTGGATCAATGGGTAAATGGGAGAAATATATGGCGAGAAGCTTCTTCTTTTGGATGACACGCTTCTTACGTTCGAAATACGAAACTGTGGAGATCGAGTTCATTGCTCACCATACCGAAGCGAAAGTCGTCTCTGAGGACGATTTTTTTTCAAAAGGTGAAAGCGGTGGAACCATTTGTTCATCTGCCTATCGTAAAGCTTTAGAACTGATTGAAGAAAAGTATTCACCAGCTCGCTATAATATCTATCCATTTCATTTCTCAGACGGTGATAACCTTACTTCCGACAATTCACGCTGTGTGAAGCTTGTGAATCAGATCATGAAAGTATCGAATATGTTTGGGTACGGGGAAGTTAATGCCTACAATCGCCACTCAACATTGATGAGTGCCTATAAGAATATCCATGATCCAATGTTTAGACACTATATTTTGAAAGAGAAGAAGGATGTTTACCACGCAATGAAGAGTTTTTTCAAAAAGGAAGAAGTTCATTCGTAATGGTTTCCCACCAGGGGAACCATTTTTTTGTTTTGGAAGCATGAAAAGAAAAGGAAGCTTCATACTAAAATCAACAACAAAAATGGAGGATTGCTTATGAAGAGTGCTTCCTTAGCATTTATTTTCTTCATCCTTATCCTATTTCAACCTTTCATTGCGGTTGCTGATGAAGCTAGCGCAGAGCTTCATTTCATTGATGTCGGACAAGCTGACAGTATCCTTGTACTGCAAGCAGGAAAAGCAATGCTCATCGATGCTGGAGATAATAAGGATGGTGACAAAGTTTCGAGTTATTTAAAGAATCTTGGTATCAAACGATTAGATTACCTGATCGCGACCCATCCGCACCACGATCATATTGGGGGAATGGATCAAATCGTTAACGACTTCAAAATAGGAAAAGTGATCATGCCTGATGTATCTTACCCCACTCGTCATTACCGCTCTTTAATGAAGGTGATCAAAAAGAGAGAGAT
Source organism: Alkalihalobacillus sp. CinArs1 (assembly GCF_947387515.1). Taxonomy (GTDB): domain Bacteria; phylum Bacillota; class Bacilli; order Bacillales; family Guptibacillaceae; genus Guptibacillus. The sequence goes on from NZ_CANDOB010000004.1 coordinate 14,174, forward strand.
ACCGGTTAGTGTTGCTGAGAGCGGAAAGAAAGCAAGGTTTGGGAAGGGAATCACGCTTCATTTTTTTTCGCCCATCCGACATGCGGAATATGAGGATTTTAATGACTACAGCGCAGTCGTTCAATTAAGGCATCACAATAATTCATTTTTGCTGATGGGAGACGCTGGTGAACAAGCTGAAAAGGAGATATTAGCAGATGCAAAGAAAAAACTCCCTTCAGATGTGATTAAGATCGGTCATCATGGAGCTGATTCTGCTTCAACCAAACCATTTATAAAAGCTGTAGCTCCTCAAGCAGCCGTTATCTCAGTTGGCAAAAACAATCCTTATCATTATCCAGATAAATCTGTTTTAAAAACGCTTAGTACGATGAAGATCCCCATTTTCAGGACAGACCAACTTGGGACAATTATCGCAAAAAGCGATGGGGAAAGGATCGTTTTTCATACGGGTCAAAAAAAGGAAAAATAATTTGAGCAAACGAAGCTCAGACTAGTTTGTGTAAGACCTCGTCTTTTGAGTCTTTACCATTTATCAACTGGGAGGAATGTTTGTGCATAATAATCTGCAAGGCGTCATGTCCAGAAATGTCGTATCTGTTACACCAGAACAATCTGTTCAGGAAGCAGCCGCATTGATGAGTCAGCATAATATCGGTGCCCTTCCTGTAATGAAGGATGGGCAACTGTGTGGAATCATTACCGATAGAGATATTACGACGCGTTCGACTGCTAGTGGCGGGGCAGCAACTTCACAGGTTGGACAGTGTATGTCGAACAACTGTGTATCAGCGAACCCTAACATGTCAGCAGATGAAGCAGCAGCATTAATGGCACAAAATCAAATCCGTCGACTGCCAGTCGTTGAAAACAACCAGGTAGTCGGAATGGTTTCGCTTGGGGACTTTGCTACGAAAACACCGGATCAACAGGAAGCTGGCCCAGCTTTATCCAGCATTTCTCAAAACGGTACAACTCGAGCATAACGATGTGGAGGCTGGCTGATGTCAGCCTCTTCTTATTCTGAAAATTGTTACCTCTATGATAAAATGAAGATAAAGTCGGGTACATAGTAAGATAGGCAGTTACGTGGAGGTTGATAAGATGTCTGAATTAGATGTTTCTAAATTCGAAAAAAAGATGGAACTAAGAGGAATCAGAAAAGAAGATATCGACGAAATACTCGCTTTACAAAATGAGTGTTTTCCAGGTATGGATCCATGGAAGCGAGAGCACTTAGAAAGTCATCTAGCTGTTTTCCCCGAAGGTCAATTTTGTGTTGAATATGAAGGGAAAATCATCGGTACCTGCTCGAGCTTAATGGTGAATTTCGATGAGTATGACGATCAACATACGTGGGATGACATCACGGACGAAGGCTATATTACAAACCATAACCCAGATGGTTATAACTTATATGGAATCGAGGTAATGGTTCATCCTGAGTATAGACGAATGAAAATTGGTAAACGTCTCTATGATGCCAGAAAAGATTTAGCAAGAGAATTAAATGTAAAGAGTATCATCATCGGCGGACGCATTCCTAACTATCATAAGTATGCCGATCAGATGAAACCATCTGAATATGTGGAGGAAGTTAAATTCCAAAACATTTATGATCCTGTCCTTACATTCCAGCTTATGAATGGATTTAATGTGATGCGGATCAATCCTAACTACTTACCAGATGATAAAGCTTCAAGACGTTATGCCACGCTTATGGAATGGAATAACGTTGAATACAAAGCGAAGACGAGACGTCATTTCAGATCTTCATTCCCAGTTCGAATTTGTGCGATCCAATACGCGATGAAGAAAATTTCCTCATTTGATGAATTTGCTAATCAAGTTGAATATTATGTGGATGTTGCAGCTGATTTCGGATCGGATTTCGCAGTGTTCCCTGAAATTTTCACGACACAGCTCATGTCGTTTATGGATGAAGACATTCCTAGTAAAGCTGTGAGACGTTTAACGGACTATACTGAACCATACATCGAACTATTTACAGACCTTGCCGTCAAATACAATGTGAACATTATCGGAGGCTCTCACTTCGTTTTAGAAGATGAGAAGATCTATAATATCGCGTATCTTTTCAGAAGAGACGGTACGATTGAGAAGCAATATAAAATACATGTGACCCCAAACGAAAGACGTTGGTGGGGGATACACGGTTCAGATGGAATCGAAGTGTTCGATACAGATTGCGGTAAAATCGCAATCCAAATCTGTTATGATATCGAATTCCCTGAACTTGGTCGTATTGCGACAGACAAGGGCGCAAACATTATCTTCACACCGTTCTGTACGGATGATCGACAAGGGTACTTAAGAGTACGCTATTGTGCTCAAGCCCGTGCGGTTGAGAACCAAATCTATACCGTTATAGCAGGAACGATCGGAAACCTTTCACAGGTAGAGAATATGGACGTACAGTATGCGCAATCTGGCATCTTTACGCCATCTGATTTTGCGTTTTCAAGAGATGGTATTGTTGGAGAGTGTCACCCTAACATCGAAACGGTCGTTGTAGGTGATGTCGACCTCGAAATATTAAGAAGACAGCGCCAATCTGGTACTGTTCGTCAATTAAGAGACAGAAGAAAAGACTTATATGAGATTCATTACAAGAAGTAAGCCTTCCAGGGCTTGCTTCTTTTTTTATTACCTTTCACTTTTTTATTGGAATTCGTTGGAATCCATATTATTATAAACTCTAAGAGCAGGGTTTTCTTCTATAGAGAGAAGGAATTTTGTTCATTACATAGAAGACAAATATATGCTAAAAGAAGCTAGACACAACACAGGAGGCAGAGATGAACTGGAAAAACGAATACAAACGATGGAATACAGCAACTGACCTTGATGAGGAGTTAAAACGCGACCTTACGATGCTTGAGGGTGATGAGAAATCACTAGAAGATGCATTTTATAAGAACCTTGAGTTTGGTACAGGTGGCATGCGTGGAGAAATTGGTCCTGGTATTAACAGAATGAACACGTACACGGTAAGAAAAGCTTCAGAAGGCCTTGCTCAATACATATTGAAGAATGGCGAAAGTGCTAAGAAACGAGGAGTAGCGATCGCCTATGATTCTCGTCATAAATCACCAGAGTTTGCGATGGAATCTGCAAAAGCATTGGCTAGTCATGGTATCCAAACATACGTATTTGAAGAACTAAGGCCAACACCGGAGCTTTCGTTTGCTGTAAGGAAGCTGAATGCTTTCGCGGGAATCGTTATCACAGCTAGTCATAACCCTCCTGAGTATAACGGCTACAAAGTGTATGGTGAAGATGGTGGACAACTGCCTCCTAAAGTAGCAGAGGAAGTCATCTCATATGTTAACAGTGTAGAAAACGAATTAGCGGTGAACGTTTCTTCAGAAGCTGATTTAAAAAGTCAGGGACTCATCAAAATGATCGGTTCTGAAATTGATGATCAATACATTGAACAGTTAAAGACGCTACGCGTGAATGAATCTCTCTTAGAAGAGATGGGAGATCAGCTTAAAATCGTTTTCACGCCATTGCATGGAACTGCTAACCATCCTGTTCGTGATGGACTTAAAGCATATGGGTTCAAGCATGTCACTGTCGTTAAAGAACAAGAATTACCAGACCCGAACTTCTCAACAGTATCATCACCAAACCCTGAAGAACATGCTGCATTTGAACTTGCCATTCAATATGGCGAGAAAGAAGATGCTGATGTTTTACTTGCAACTGATCCGGATGCAGACCGTGTAGGTGTTGCGGTTAAGAATAAAGAAGGTCAATATGTTGTGCTTACAGGCAATCAGACAGGTGCACTATTATTGGATTACATCATTACTCAAAAGAAGGAAAAAGGTGAACTTCCTGAAAACGGTGCTGTGCTGAAAACGATCGTAACTTCTGAAATCGGTAGAGTAATCGCAGAAGATAACGGACTTACATCGTATGATACTCTTACAGGTTTTAAGTTTATCGGGGAAAGAATTAAAGAATATGAAACTTCTGGTGAACACACCTTCCTATTTGGCTATGAAGAAAGCTATGGCTACTTGATCGGAGACTTTGTTCGCGATAAGGATGCGGTTCAAGCATGTTTAGTAGCGGCAGAAGTAGCGGCATACTACAAATCAAAAGGGATGACGTTGTATGAAGGATTACTAGAAGTTTTCGAGCAATATGGCTATTATCAAGAAGGCCTAGAATCCCTAACGCTTAAAGGGAAGGAAGGTGCGGAGAAAATCAATTCACTCCTCACTCAATTCCGTGAAGAGCCACCATCAGAAACTGCAGAATTAAACGTTGCGATTGTAGAAGACTACCAAACGAGTACACGTACGTATATGAAGGATAACCGTAGTGAAACAATCGATCTACCTAAATCAAACGTATTGAAATACAAGCTTGAAGATGGCTCATGGTTTTGTTTACGACCATCAGGCACTGAACCAAAAGTTAAGTTCTATTTTGGAGTAAACAGTACAAGCCTTGAAGACAGCGAAAGAAAACTAGACGCGCTGAGATCTTCCGTTATGTCAAAAGTTAACGAACGACTATAACAGAAAATAACCAGGACGATATTCGTCCTGGTTATTTCATGAAAAACAAAAGAAAACCGGCTTAAAGGCCGGTTTTCTATTATTGATGTAAATGTTGTTTGTTTAATTGTGCCTCGTATTCAGCTTTGTTCATTCGAATGAGCTTAAATACTTTATCTTTCGTCTCATTATCCAATTTTTCCAGAATCTTTCCTGCTTTGTATTCATTTGAAGTTACAATTTTTCTGTAAATCTTAGATAATCGTTTATCATCTTCGGATAACTCCAAAAGGTCCTGCCTCCTTTAAATGAAATAACCCTTTTTCCTATCCTTAAATTAAGATTTATTTTACAATATATGAAGAGAAGGCGCAAGTGTTTAATCTTTTATAAAAAAGTATATGCTTTTAAAATAGATTTAGCCTAATGGAAAGGAGTTCGGAGTATGGAATATACAAATGAGATGAAGAACCGACTTAAACGAGTAGAAGGACAAATACGCGGCGTTTTGCGCATGTTGGAGGAAGAAAAAGATTGTAAAGATGTCATTACCCAGCTATCCGCAAGCAGAACAGCGATCGATCGTACAATCGGGTTAATCGTAGGGTCTAACTTAGAGGAGTGCATTCGAATGCAGCTCGATAAAGGGGAGTCGACTGAAGAAGTTGTAAAAGAAGCAGTGAATCTCCTTGTTAAGAGTCGTTAAGTTTCGTCATTACACTATTCAAAGTACGCTAAGGAGTTAAGTTGTGCAAATAGGAAACGTATCAGTACCAGAACATCTCGTTTTGATGGGGGCAAGTATAGCCCTCGCACTTTTTAGTATCGCTATTATTCGTAAAATCCTAAGCTTATCATCCAATGCTACCGATCTAGCTTTCGAAACGGTCGTTACCTTTATTATCGCTTGGAAGGCGAGTCTAATCATAGTGAGTCCGCTGCTGGTTGTTGAGTCTCCTCTATCGCTCTTATATTTTACGGGTGGTGAGACGGGCTATATTATTGGGCTTTTTATTAGTATGGTCTACCTTCATTGGAAGCTAAAGGGCGATAACCGCAAAAATAATCTATACCTACTTGGATTCGGGTTACTGATTGGAACGATAGGCTATGAAGCTTTTCACTTTCCTACTAAGAGCTCGTTGCTCCTCATCGTGCTATTACTATCGATGGTGTTATTGATGGTTTATTGGAAATCGTACGAATGGCGCTTCCTCGATTTAATGTTGTGGGGCAGTATTCTTATCTTCATCGTGGGTATGATAAGGCAAGATGTGATGTTTCACCTATCAAAGCAGCAATGGTTGTATCTTTTCGTGGCCGTTTATACTGTTTGGGCACAATATGATGTGTTTAGGAGGAAAGCTAGATGAAGCGTTTGATCCCCGGCATTATCGTCGTAGTTAGTTTAGTCATTTATGCGGCAGTATCCTCTTTTACGGATGGTTCCGGAACGTCTCCACAAAGGGATGCTGGTCAACAGGCGTTAGCTCAAGTTGAGGAAGGTATCCAAAATGGGAACTTTGCACCTGACTTTTCATTAGAGACCCTTTCAGGTGAAAAAACAAATCTATCTGATTATAGAGGTAAAGTCGTATTCTTGAATTTCTGGGCTACCTGGTGTCCTCCATGTAAGGCTGAAATGCCTCATATGCAAGATTTCTATGAAGAAAATTCTGAGGAAGTAGAAATTGTAGCGGTCAACCTCACTTCAAATGATTCCGTTGATTCAGTTGAAGAATTCGTAAAAGAATATGATGTAACGTTCCCCGTTCTTTTAGATGTTGAAGGAGAACAAGCAGAAAAATTTGCAACAATTACAATTCCAACCACCTATATCATTGACAGAAATGGTATAATTAAACAGAGATTAGTTGGACCAATGAGTAAAGACAAAATGGAAGAGCTGGTATCTTCAGTGCAATAGGTACCAGCTAATTATTAGGGGTTTCGTTCGCTGAGTCGTTCGTTTTATTGAATGGTCTGGTACTTGGAATGAAAAAGGAGGGGATCGATTGACGAGTTTTCTTTATGGAATCATATTTTTTATCATGTTAGGGTTCGTTCAGTACAGCTGGTTCTATGAACCTACACATGGACCAGCGATCGAATTTAGCTCGACAAGGTCCTATATCGTTACATCGATCGTTTTAGGCTTACTAGTGGGCTATCTAGTTACATCGGGAATCACTCAACTGTACAATTGAATGTGGAAGATGGAAAGCTGCTGGATTTCCGGCAGTTTTTTATGTTTTTTTCTAAAAACCTCTATTTCCTTGCCTTAATCATGAAGTGGTTTGTCCTCACATACATATTAATAAGCAATATTTTAGGAGGGAAGGAAATGAGTGCTGAGAAAGAGATTTTTTACGCTATCGAAGAGATTACAGAAATAGCCAAGGGGTTCGGCCTTGATTTCTATCCAATGCGTTATGAGATCTGCCCGGCAGATATTATTTATACGTTCGGGGCATATGGTATGCCAACAAGGTTTTCGCACTGGAGTTTCGGGAAACAATTTCACAAAATGAAGCTGCAGTATGATTTAGGATTAAGCAAAATTTATGAACTCGTTATTAATTCAGATCCATGTTATGCATTTTTGTTAGATACAAATACGTTGATTCAGAATAAGTTGATTATTGCGCACGTCCTTGCACACTGTGATTTCTTTAAAAACAACGTCCGATTTTCAAACACACGTCGGGATATGGTGGAAAGCATGACTGCGACTGCAGAACGAATTGCGAATTATGAGCATCAGTATGGAAAAGAAGAAGTTGAGAATTTCCTAGATGCAGTGCTTTCGATACAAGAGCACATCGACCCTTCCATCATGCGTGCGAAGTTAGCTTATGACCTTAGTGAAGATGATGAAGAGGTGAAGGTGGTAAAAGACGATTCACCTTATAACGATCTATGGTCGTTAGATGGTGACGACACGAAGGACGAGCAGCGTCCGAAACAAAGAAAAAAATTCCCTCCTCAACCTGAGAAGGACCTCTTATTGTTTATACAGGAATACAGTAAAGAGCTCGAAGATTGGCAGCGTGACATCATGACGATGATGAGAGAAGAGATGCTCTATTTCTGGCCACAGCTTGAGACAAAGATCATGAATGAAGGATGGGCGAGTTATTGGCATCAGAGAATCTTACGTGAAATGGATTTAACAACTGAAGAATCAATCGAGTTTGCTTCCTTAAATGCGAATGTTGTTCAACCTTCAAGAACAAGAATAAACCCATACTACTTAGGACTGAAGATTTTTGAAAACATTGAAGAGGTCCATGATAACCCTACGGAAGAGATGTTAATGAGAGGAGTAAAGCCTGGTAGTGGGAGAGAGAAGATGTTTGAAGTTCGAGAGGTAGAGGCTGATATCTCGTTCATTCGAAATTATTTAACAAAAGATCTTGTTCATAGAGAAGATTTGTACTTATTCCAGAAAAAAGGTAGAGATTATAAAATTGTTGATAAAGAGTGGGAAATGATCCGTGATCAGCTCGTAACAATGCGAGTAAACGGAGGCTTTCCATATTTAACAGTAGTTGATGGGGACTACATGAGGGCTGGAGAGATGTACATCAAACACTCTTACGAAGATACTGAGCTCGATCTTCAATATTTAGAGCGCGTTCTGCCTTACATTCATCAAGTATGGGGCCGCCCTGTTCATATGGAAACGATGGTAGAAGAAAAAGAAGTTGTATTCTCATACGATGGAAAGAAGATGCATCGCAGGTATCTGTGATGAGCGACATTGCGTTAGGAGCGCCATTCCCGGGCTTCTGGACTTATGTTCTGTTTGTGGTTTCTGCTGGAGTATTAGGTGGTTTAGGCAATATTCTCCTCTCCGGTGAATTCAGACTGTGGCGTAAAGTAAAAAGCGAAGGCCAAGGCGTTTATTATAGTATCGGTTCTTTAAAAGAACCTCTAATAGGAGGAATTGGAGCGTTATTAATGACGCTCATGTTTTTTGAGACATATAAAAACGTAGAAAATCTATTGTATATATCGATTTTGACTGGCTTCGGAAGCAGTGCGTTTTTAAAACGTTACATCGACTCAAAAATCAATGCTATTCAAGAACAAAGCACAGCGCTTTTACAAACTGAGAACCTACAGTACTACGATGAGGAAGTTAAAAATACTGGAGATACAGCAGTTAAGGGAGTCATGACGACCAATGGTCCACTACCCGTTTATTTAACGAAAGATGAAATGCAGAGGTTGATGGATCTACAGTCAAGAGTGGGAGATGCGATCAGTCATAAAGAAGCAAAAGTGTGTCAATTTGAAATGAAAGCATTGATCAACAAAGGGAAACAAAGGGCATTTTAATAGCATACTGGACGGGACCGTATCACTACGGTTCTTTTTTGTTGTGTGTAAAATGAACATCCACTATGACAAAATGGGTATAAGAAAGAGAACGAATGAAGATTCTCAATAATGAGGATGATTGTGCCAAACGTTGACAGATCATTCATTTGGTTTATGATAGGGAATGTAATTATATGAAAAGGCTGTGGGTGCTTTGTTAAGATCTCGTTTTAGACGCATACGATTAACATCCGTACAATTAATCGTTTTGTTTTATTTACTAGCAGTGACTATATCCACAATATTAATAAGTTTGCCCGTCGCTCATCAGCCAGGGAAAGAACTTTCATTCATTGATGCGCTGTTCACAGCCGTAAGTGCTGTTAGCGTAACCGGTCTTACGGTGGTCACGACTGCTGATACGTTTAGTGTCACAGGTATCATCATCATTGCATTTGTGCTACAAATCGGTGGGATCGGTATCATGACGCTTGGGACGTTCGTATGGCTAGTAATGGGTAAGAAGATTGGGTTAAAAGAAAGACAGCTCATCATGACGGATCAAAACCAATCGACATTATCTGGACTAGTACAATTGATGAAACAAATATTAGCACTGATTTTTATTATTGAATTAGTTGGAGCCGTCGTGCTAGGAACGTATTATCTTCGTTTCTTTGAAACTTGGCAAGAGGCATATCTACAAGGGTTCTTTGCCTCAGTTAGTGCAACGACTAACGGAGGTTTCGATATCACGGGTAAATCACTACAGCCCTTTGCTCAAGATTATTTTGTTCAATTTATTCATATCCTTTTGATTATTACAGGAGCGATTGGGTTTCCTGTTTTAATCGAAGTTAAAAATTTCTTATTTTCTCGGCAGAATACGTATCGTTATAAATTCTCTTTATTTACGAAGCTTACAACGATGACATTTTTTGTTCTAGTTGTGCTAGGAGCCATATTGATCTGGGCGTTTGAAGCGACAACATTTTTTGCTGATAAGTCATGGCATGAGTCGTTCTTCTATGCGATGTTTCAATCTGTCACGACTCGAAGCGGTGGACTATCGACAATGGATGTTAACGAGTTTCAAGAACCTACTCAATTATTGATGTCTGCACTGATGTTTATTGGTGCATCACCAAGTAGTGTAGGGGGCGGTGTGCGTACGACCACCTTTGCTATCGTGCTTATCGCTATTTATTCTTTCGCAAAGGGTGGAAGCTCGATTAAAGTATTCGGTAGAGAGCTTCACCCAGAAGATGTTCATAAGGCCTTTGTCGTATTTGCCGTTGCTGTTATGGTTTGGAGCACGGGAATCATCATGCTTTCATTCTCTGAACCTTATCCGCTCGTGGCGATTGTCTTTGAGGTTTCATCTGCATTCGGAACTACAGGCCTTTCGATGGGAATCACACCGGGGCTCAGTACCTTCGGAAAGATCGTTACTATCTGTTTGATGTTTATCGGACGGATCGGGATATTATCCTTCTTGTTCTTAATCAGAGGGACTGTATTACGAGAAAGATATCATTATCCAACTGAACGAGTGATCATTGGTTAGGAAGCATGAGGGGAGACCCTCGTGCTTTTTTTGTTTGGGGAGGATTTGGGGTTGAGAGGTTCAATAGTTCTTTGAGAGTTCCTCAAGAGTTTCAATATCTCCATAATGCTCGTCTTCGTTTTTCAAGATGTCTAGTCAGGGTCTAAACGCCCACCTCCGCTTTTTGTATGTCCAGCTGCGACTCGCAGAAACTGCGATATTTCACTCTTTCAACAGAACACAAAAGGCGTGTTCTATTTCAAGAGCTCCAATATCTCCGTTTCTAAACGCTCGTCTCCGCTTTTCGTATGTCCAGCTGCAGTGACCAGGTCCTCGATCGCTTCACCTTTAGGAATGAACACAAAGATCGTGTTCTTTCCTAAAGGCTCCAGCGCTTGTCGGTCCTAAACGGCTACCTTCGCTTTTCAAGATGTCCAGCTGCGGTGGGCAGAAACTGCGATATTTCACTCTTTCACCTGAACACAAAAAGCGTGTTCAAGTTCAAGAGTTCCAATATCTCCGTTTCTAACCGCCCACCTCCGCTTTTCAAGAAACATTTACCAAAAAAATATAGTATATAAAAAACGAGAAATCACAAACTAGTTGTACAAAGGAGGTGATTGACATGGCTCAACAACAACAAAGCTCAAATCAACTTGTAGTACCTGGTGTAGCTCAAGCTATCGACCAGATGAAGTATGAAATCGCTTCTGAATTTGGAGTGCAACTTGGTCCAGATTCTACTGCTCGCGCTAACGGATCTGTTGGTGGAGAAATCACTAAGCGTCTAGTTCAGATGGCTGAACAACAACTTGGTGGATACCAAAAATAATTGTATACCATGGCTGTGAAGGGGTGGACGAGTCCATCCCTTCTTTTGATTGCTACATATAGAATGAGGAGTGATCAAATGGCGTTCGAGTGTCCTCTTTGTAATAGTTATACATCTATCCAGCTTGCTTGTTCAACTTGCGGTAGTGCGCTTTTAGATAAGGGAAGGGAAGCGGATTATTATGATGACTATAGTCCGTATGAATCGTTTGAATCAGTGAAGATGACGGACGGGTATGGATTAGATGAAAAGGACCATGAGTGTCCCCATGTTTTATCATGTCCAGAATGTAGAACTTCTGTCGTCTATCTAATTGAAGAATGGATGATCTAAAAAGGAGCTGTCGTGATGACAGCTCCTTTTATGAGGATGGGATGTATAGGCGTTTCTCAAGAAAGCCTTGTATGAGATTGAGCACCGTTGTAAAGAACCAGTAGATGCATGCCGCCGTAAGCATGATCGGTAATACTTCATAACTAGATGCTGCTATCTGGTCAGAGTTATAGGTAAGCTCAGATATTGTAATAACAGAGGCAAGAGAAGATGCCTTCACGATGTCGATCAAAGAATTCCACACGGGAGGGATGGCTCTTCTCCAAGCTTGAGGAATGATGATTTCTCTATAGATCAAGGACTTATTCATTCCAAGTGACATCGCTGCTTCCCATTGTCCTTTTGATAGCGATAGAATAGCTGCACGCAATGATTCCGATATATAAGCACCGAAGTGTAAAATGAGTCCAGTATACGCTGCTTGCCATGCAGTTAATTGAATGTCGACGGATACGAGTCCGAAGTACAAAATAAATAGTTGGATTAGCAATGGTGTGCCTCTAAAGAACGATACATATAGTTTAGCAAATCCGATTGCAATCTTTATTTTTGAGATTCTAAGAAGTGCGATGATTAACCCGACGATGAGTGCACCGAAAATCGAGAAGAAGCTCAGCAAAAGGGTATTCTTTGCCCCATCTAATAGAAAGGGCAAAGCGTCCCATAATACGTTAGCTAGTTCACTCACTTACGTTCTCTCCGTCAAAATACTTAGCGGATATGTCTGCAAGTGTTCCATCTTCTTTCATTTCTTCAAGTGCACCATTAATTTTTTCAGCCAAGTCTTCTTTTCCTTTAGGTAATGCAAAGGCCATTTCTGTTTCATTAAACGTCTCGCCTACACCTTTTACATTAAATTCGGTTTTTGGAAGCTCAGTAAGGATGAACAGACGATCATTCATAGCTGCATCGATTCCACGTTTGTTACTTAGATCAGTTAAAGCTTGATTCGCACCTTTGTAAATCTTTGTTTCTGCTCCAGCATCAATTGCTGCTTTTTCATAGTTACTACCCTGGGTTGTTCCAACCGTCTTTCCTTCTAAGTCGTCGATGCTCTTGATGTCTTCGTTATCGTTATGAACGATGACCTGTCCACCTGAAATGGTATATGGTGTCGTAAAGTCAAATTTCTCTTTACGTTCTTCGGTGATCGTGACTTGGTTTGCGACCATATCGATTCGTTCTGTTTCTAGAGAAGAAAGAAGCCCTTTCCACTCGATCGCCTTAAATTCAGCTTCCATGTCGATACGCTTCGCAACTTCACGAGCTACTTCTACATCATATCCAGTGATCTCATTGTTTTCATCACGGTAGCTGAAAGGTGGGTAAGTCGCTTCAGTACCGATTAATAGTGTTTCCTTTTCACCACTCTCTTCTGACGTTTCTTTATTCTCACTATTTGCACCGCATGCAGCAAGTACGCCTAGAGTTAATACCAAAACAATTCCTAACCATGTCTTTTTCAAACTTAATTCCTCCTTAAATCCCTACAAAATTGATATGAATTACAGGTTTTATTTTAGTGAGCATTTGCTCTAAAGTCAATCATGAACCATTATTAACTTTAAACCTTAAGTTCATGCAATTTATGGAAAACAAAAAAGCACCCTCAGAGGGGTGCTTTCGATTTTAAATTAATAAATACGCTGTTCTGTTTCTGTATCGAAGAAATGACATTTATTCATGTTTAGGGCAAGGTCGATGTGTTGACCACTATGAATATCAGAACGAGAATCGACACGTGCGATGAAATCTTGGTCAGCTACTTTTGAGTAGAGGTAAGTTTCGGCACCCATTAATTCTGCAACATCGATTGCTGCTTTGATCTTTGTATCTTGAGAAGATTCGATGAAAACAGGCTCGTCATGAATATCTTCTGGACGGATACCAAGAAGGACTTCCTTATTCGTATAGCCGTTGTCACGTAACGTCTTCATTTTTCCTTCAGGCACTTTCACTCGAACATCGTTCATCGTGAAGTAGCCGTCTTCTAATTGGCCACGAAGGAAGTTCATTGCCGGAGACCCGATGAATCCACCTACAAAGACGTTATCAGGAGCATCATATACTTCTTTAGGTGAACCAACTTGTTGAATAACGCCGTCTTTCATAATGACGATTCGAGTTGCCATCGTCATCGCTTCCGTTTGGTCGTGCGTTACATAAATTGTAGTCGTTTGAAGGCGCTGGTGTAGTTTAGAAATTTCAGCACGCATCTGAACTCGTAACTTTGCATCAAGGTTAGAAAGAGGCTCATCCATCAAGAATACTTGAGGATCACGTACGATTGCTCGTCCTAGTGCAACACGCTGACGCTGTCCACCGGAAAGTGCTTTTGGTTTACGATCGAGTAGGTTCTCAAGCCCAAGAATACGAGCAGCATCCATTACGCGACGCTCGATTTCTTTTTTGTCGAACTTACGAAGTTTTAGACCAAATGCCATATTGTCATATACGTTCATATGCGGGTAAAGAGCATAGTTCTGGAAAACCATTGCGATATCTCGATCTTTTGGAGCAACGTCGTTCACGCGTCTATCACCGATAACGAGGTCTCCATCAGAGATATCTTCAAGTCCTGCGATCATACGTAGTGTTGTTGATTTACCACAACCTGATGGACCAACGAATACGATGAACTCTTTGTCTTGAATATCAAGGTTAAAATCTTTTACAGCTTCGAATTTGTTATCATATCTTTTATAAATGTGATTCAACTTAATTTCAGCCAATGTTATGCCTCCTAGTAAGTGAAGTGCTTTTGATAGTTCTAAGTGTACGTTATGAAAACGCTGTCGTAAATTGGGAGGCTGCACAAAAATTGATAGCTGTTTTGTGCAAAATGAACGAATGGCACAAAAAAACTGCGTCGCTTAACGCAGTTCGTAAGTAAGAAGAGCCAAGTAAACCATAACGGCTCCTTTGAAGGATTTAACGTCGATCCCGGTTCGTTCTATGAATTTATCTACTCGGTATTGCAAGCTGTTTCTATGTACGTAAAGCTGTTTAGAAGCCATGGTGATGTTTAAGTTCGCTTCTAAATAAGCACGAATGCTTTTCAGTAATTCAGCGTCTTCACTCACAGGTTCAATCAAGGTTTTTATATAGTGAATTGTTTCCTTACTTGCTTCACTAAATAAGATTGCCGGTACAATAGCAGGTTGAGTGAACACCAATTGAGATGGTATAAGTTTTATGCCAGAAGTGAACCATCTCTTCTCAGTTTGATACGTATTCAGTAAGTTCGATGGGGTAGTGTCTTCAATAACCTGCCCAACGAAAAGAGACATCTCGATAAAAAAGTCGGCGGTTAACGCTGCTGCCATTTGTTCCAATTCTTCAACGAGCTGTTCGCCTTCAGTATTTTCTTGGACCATAAGACCCTCTTTTTCATTTTTAAAAAGAAAAATGACTTCAGTGGAGAATAAACCTATCATCGCTTCTTTAAATTCAGTAAAGTCGGAGGGAACTTCTTTTAAATGAAAATGAATGTATCTTACTGGTTTCTCGGTTACTGTGGAAACGTCAAGATTCTCATCGAAAAGGACAGATACCCACTTTTGTTGAACAGGATCTTCCATGTCGCTGTCAACCTCGTGATAAAAGAGGGTGCAAAGAAGCATATGTTCTTCATCTGAGAGGCGTGCTTTTCGAACTCCGAAGCGCTCTCCACCAGCTGTTTTGTACCAATAGTATCGTTCAGGTTGTTCAGATGTAACTGCATAATCTTCACCATATAGTTCTGATAAATTGTTCATTTTCTGAACCTCCTTAAGGCCTTCAATAAGAAAGAACCCCTGTACATAGCAGAGGTTCTCATTATTATACCATCAAGATACTATCCGTCACATCGATGTGGTGGTTCTTGTTCCATGACTGGTATCGCTTCTTCGATTTGGGCTTGTCTATAGCTTTGATGAACAGCTCCACCAGCCATTCCTTCATTCACCATCCGGTCAATATCCATGTCGAACTTGTCTCGACCCTCGTACTGTGATCCTTCAGTTTGCTTTTTCGGCATCGCTTTTTCAACTCCCTATAAAGGTTCTATAGGGTTAGTATGCGTTGGAAAGAAGCTATTTATTAGTTGAGTTTTCATAAACGTGAAAGAGCATCAGTTCATGAATTTGAGATTGTAGTTTCTTTTTATCTTCTTCTTTAGGTGATGGTTCAAACCAGTCGAATTCTCCGTTGTGAAGGTAGAGTGAACGATAATAAGTCCCTTGATAAAAGAAGGAGATTTCCCATTTCGTCTTACGAACTTTTGGTCCTATTTGTTTATATTGAAAATGCGATAACATCTAAACTCCCCCTATTTGAAAACGCTTTTTTCTATCATACCACATCAAGCTAATACGCTGAAAACGTGCGGAACGTAGAAATAAGGGAAGACATCGAAGCTCTGTGGATGGTCGGTTCGTCAAAACGCATAGGTTTGGCATTCACTTCAAAAATCCATAGCTGTCCATTATCATCCTTTCCAATATCCATTGAAAGCTCAGCGAAAAACCCTTCTTTCTTAAGAAGTGATGCAGTAGAAATAGCTAACTGGTTGATCTTTTCTTCATCCATAGGTTTCGCAATTTTTGTGAAAGACAGGATGCGTCCACCTCTTGGAACGTGGGTTGTTAAACGGCTTTTGTGATTTGCACGTATTCCAATTCCAGTCACGGACCAGTCGTCAAAAGGTCTTTGGAGCAAAACTCTGAAATCATATCGATAGCTGCCATGCGTGCAAAGTGAGACAGCTTTTTGGATTAAATACACTTCTTTAAGGAGTGGTTTCAAATAGGTATTAAGGTCGTTAACCGTTTCAAACAAATGTGTCTTTTCATGGTCACTATATTTGTATGCATTCGTGATTTTCTCGAGCTTAAAGATGCCGTGACCTTTACTTCCTGCAGAAGGTTTGCAGTATGCGATTGGGTGTTGTTGTAGGAAAGGTTCTAGTGTGTCTTTTGTCAGAATTTCTGTAGGTGGCAAATGTGGTTTCAATTCTTCATGGGTTTTTAGAAGCTCGTATAGGTCCGCTTTATTTAAAAAACGCTTGTTGAAGTATGGAATCTTCTTTTTATCTAAATAATTCAGTATGTTGGTTACTGACATAGAACGTTCTTCATCTCGATTTGGAATTCTGTTATAGACGATGTTCGGATAAGGGAACCGATAACCTGTCCATTTTTGTGTTATTTCATCAAAGATATAACCTAGGATATCGTTCTTATAAAAACTGCTAGGAGTGAAAACGAAAGATAAACCACCTTGTTTGGTGATCTCTTTTTGAATCGAATGGAAGATCGCTGCATTTCCACTAAAGTGGTGGTTTGCATTATCTCCAGCAAGAATACCAACCAAAGGGCGAATGCCGTTTTTACTTGAGTAGATCTTGATGATCGATTTAGCAAGTTTAGTTGAAGGGGGGAAGAGCGGACGTTGCTCATTCCCCCAATATAATGTTTGATACGTACTTCTTTGAGACCATCTTTTCGTTTCATCATCATAATATAGCGTGATCATCTGTGGTGAACCAGAGCTTTTTCAATTGCAGATTTAGCAAGGTGTATCGCGTATTCCATCGGAAGAACCCGTGTACTCATTTCTTCTGCCTTCAATCTTTTATGACCAAATATACTTCTTCCTGGCTTTGAATTTGCCTCAAACAGATAGATCTCATCGTTTTTGGTAATACCGAGGTCGAAACCAAACTCTCCGATGAAACCAGGTATTTTATCATCGAGTGAATGACTAAGTTTTAATGCTGCTTCACTCAATGATTTTTCATAATCTTTACTAAAACCGTAATCTGTAACGAGTTCATTTAAGGTTTTTACTGTGCCTTCAGATGACGTGTGAGTCGTTAAACTGCCTTCTCCAGCAATTTTTGCAGCGATCGCACTAACTTCCCATTTCCCATCCTTGTTCTTATTTGTATGAACACGGTAATCCATTGGCCTCTGATTAATTTTATGAAGGTCGATTCCTTGTTGAACAATGAATCCATCTAATTTCCCAGAAGGATACTGTTGTTTGATTAATCTTGATAGTGAGCTATAGCTCCTTAGTCTGTTTTCTTTGCCAGTTCGGAAGCGACAATAGTAATAATTTTCGTTAGCCGGCTTAAGGATTTGCTGGATCCCTAAACCAAGACTACCGTTAGCTGGCTTAATATAGATCTGTTCATACTCTTCTAGCATCTTTGCGAGGGTTTCTTGTTTTGGATTGAGTATCGTTCCTGGTAAATAGTGACGAACGGCATCATCTTCCTGTAATTTCTCAAACACCTTCCATTTATCAAAAAAGCTAGGGTTGAACCACGGGATCAAATACTGAGATTGTAGCTTGTGCCTTGTAGATGCCACTTGTTCTAGGGATTCTGAGCTTCGATTCGGCAGCCGATCATACACCACGTCAGGAAGCGGGACTTTCACTTGTTTCCAACCCTTTTTGTTATACATGAGTCCTTTGATCGACTGATCCTTAAAGTCCACTTGATGCGCACCAAAGACAAAGGCAAAAGCACCGCATTTCCTCGCTGCAGTCATTAGCTTCGCAAAGTACATGCTTCGTTCACCGATCGGACGCATACTATCTTTTGTAAAGCCAGCTGTGAATACTCCGATAAGAGGACCAATATGAAGAGAGTCTCCATGTTGAAATAGGTGAACAGAAGTTTTCTCAGGGATACCGAGTATCTTCCACAAATCTTCAGACATCATATATTCTTCCTTGTTGTCTGGGTGTGGAGACACAGCGCAAAAAGATGTCCTCGTGCCAAAACAAAGCTTGTTAGGAAAGGAGACCCTTTCAACATACGACTTAAACGTTGAGGGGGGAACATACAAACACCCAGAAGATGTGGTGTCTTTTGTTAAAGGACATGGATCTGTCATCATTTGTTTACCCCTTTCTTTTGAGATTGGAGGTATCGACAGTATTGAAAAGGAAGGAGGTGGAGATCTTGTTTGTTTTGAAGTATAGAGTGTCCTGGTTTTGAATTGGCTTCTAGAAGCCAAACATGTCCTGTTTGATCAATACCAAAGTCGAGTCCAAGCTCAAATTTAGGTGGAAAATGCAGCTCTAACAGTCTAGCTGCTCTTAAGGAAAGCTCAGAAATCTTTTCATCTGCTCTTGCTAGAAGGTCTTTACTTAAGCCAAGGTCAGCGTATGGTTTAATCACTCCGCCACTATGAAGGTTTGAAACGAACGAATGAGGCAATCCAACCCGCGTTCCTCGACCAAGCTCCTTCCATAGATCCGCTTGTTTTTTCATCACCACTCTTCGGTCAAATGGACGACCATTTTGATCTCGGAGATGAAGCATCTCCTGTGCCATATACTCCTTTTTTGAAAGTAAGTTCTCAATGAAAGTATGAAAAGACCTTGTTGTATCATAATTATGACGGTGAATGTCTCCTTTATGATTGATTATCAAATGAAAAACGTCATCACGCTGTGTGATATGGACCAGGCCATTCCCTTGAGATCCAGTAATGGGCTTTAATAACAGTTCCGCTTTCTCATCTAATAAGCTTCGAATGACTTTCATAGCCGTTCGATGGTTAAGCTGAAACGTTAGAGGAAGGTGTTCGTTCAAATCACTGTCGTTTTTTAGAACGCTATGAACAGCCCACTTCCCTGGCAAGCCATATCCAAGGAAAACGGTGTTCGAGTATTGTTTGAGCTCTTTAATGAACGTAAGGGATTGCTCTGTTGGAGCTGTATGGAAGCAACGGTCATAGATAAAATTTGGAACTTCAAATGTCGCTTTCCTCCATCGATCATGACCATGATCGTAGTGTAATCCTTGAAGGGTCGATCGTAAATGCCCACTTGGTTGAAATCGAAACACCATAAAACCACAGGTCGTACCAGCTCTTGCGAGTTCACGCATATACCGCTTCTCATGCCGAAATGAGGTTTGCATGATTCCGAGAGTAGCCATTTCTTCACCTCTCTTAGTTAGAAGTGAACCAATAAACGAATTGAATCAATGCTTTTACAGATGGACGGCAGTTGGTGTTCGAAGGGTGATCAGGGGTTTTTGAAGGCTTTGTGTTTACCTCGATTATCCATGGATGCCCATCTTTATCTATGCTTAAATCGATACCGAGTTCTCCATACATCCCGTCCGTTTCACCATCGATTACCTTAGAGACTTCTAGAGCGAGCTCTGGAAGAATTCGTTTGATTTGTTTTCGGGATACTTTATCAAATTGTGAGAGAACGTCATCTACTGACTTGATGAGTCCACCTCGAGCAATGTTCGAAACGAATTGATCTTTCGACTGAGATACTCGCGCGACTGTTGAAACAACCCTCCATTTATCACCAGGTCCCTTTAAACATAGAATGCGAAAGTCAACTGGACAATCTCCTACCTCAAAGAGGGGGATGCCCTGTTGTATCAAATATGGCACCTTTTTGCTTCTCGCTCGTATAGCAGGATAGAGGCCTGATAATGTAGGGGAGGTTAGTACCTTGTTTCCGCTAAAACTCGAATAGCCTAGCAAATAACAATCTTGACTCTTACTGATCCGATAAATGTGCCTTCCTTGACTACCGTTAATCGGCTTAAGGTAGATGGTGTTGTACTTATTCATCATTTGTTCAACTTTATCGATCGTATCGAGTATGTCTGATTCAGGGAGGTAGGGAGCGAGCTCCTCATATAAGAGTAGTTTTTCGTGAACATCCCATTTATCTATGAATGCTTCATTAAAATAAGGTATGTTGAGCTCTCGCCATAATTCCTTCAAGCTCTCTATTTCACTTGAATTCTCTAACCGTCTTGAGTGAATGCGATTATAGATGATGGAAGGTAATGGGAGTGGGGCTTCAATCCATTGGTCAGTTTGCCATCTCTTCCCGATTACTGAGTTGTTGTCCCACCTTTTTAAAGTGTTAACAAAAAAGAAGATATGGTGTTCTTCGCAGTACTTTGCAATTTCTAAACAAAAATCAGTATAAGCAGAAAAAGGAGTGTCTTCCTTTCCTTGCGCATTCGTAGTCAGGCAGAATATCGGTCCTAACGTAATCACGCTAGTTTCTTTACAAAAGGATAGTAGAACACGTAGTTCGTTTTTAGGAATGAAAAGGCGTGACAAGATCTCTTCTGAACAATACACTGCTTGATCAGAGTTTGTTTCATAGCTCTCCAGGTGAACTGGATATTGAAGAGATCCGCATTTAAAAAATACGTCTGTATTCTCTATGTGCCATCTAGTAGCTAGGTACTCAGGAATAATTAGTCGGTTTTTACCCGTTTCTTCGAGTAAAGGGTGTAAGATCACTTTATGTGTATGTTTCATAGAAACCCTCGTTCAACTATTTTTTTCGATAGATTGCCTTCCTTAAACTGGATAGGCAATTGCGGATAACGTATACTATGAAGATGGAGTTTTCTTTGTGAAAACGTGAGATAGAAAGGTTGATTGTTTATGTCGTCCATTATTATTACGATTCTATTTATGGTCGTTATCGGAGCGATCATAGGTGGATTTACGAATTCATTAGCGATAAAAATGCTATTCAGACCATATAAACCGCTATATATTGGGAAGTGGAAAGTTCCGTTTACTCCTGGTCTTATCCCTAAGCGCCGAGATGAATTGGCGGTACAACTCGGTAGAATGGTTGTAGAACATTTATTAACACCAGAAGGCATTCAGAAGAAAATGCATGATCCTGTTTTTAAGCTAACGATGGTCGAATATGCTCAAAAAGAAGTCATGAAGTATCTTGATAAAGAAGATACGATCGAGGAGCTGATTTCAAAAGGTCTCCATATGGAATCACCATCTACTGTGACGAAGGAAAAAGCGAGAGCGTATATAAAAGGAAAGCTTGAAGCGAAGGTAAACGAATTGAAGGCGCAGGAAGTAGGAGAAGTGCTGCCTGATAGGCTTGTTTCGAAAGTCGATAGTGGCATCGAACCGTTTTCTGATTTGATCCTAACGAAAGTCAGTGATTATATCGCTTCGCCAGAAGGTAAAGAAAAATTATCGGTGATGATCGATCTTTATCTTGCAGAACGAGGAACACTAGGAAGCATGATCAATATGTTCTTTACCAATACGAGGATCGTTGATAAGGTCCAGCCTGAACTTCTTCGTTTGTTAAAACAAAAAGATATTCAACAAGTCATCGTCACGATGCTTGAAAAAGAGTGGAGTTCGATAAAGGAAAGTAAAGTTGAGACGTTTGAAGATAAGGTGAATCTGAACGATGTCGTACACGATCTTTCTGAAGCGATTGTAAAGGAGCTTCCCATCGACCAGATCATGGAACTGCCGCTGTCGAAAGCAATCGAACCGTTTAAGGATCGAATCATTGAAGACTTTGTTCCAAGAATCGTAGATGCAGCTGGAAATTACTTAAGTCACCAATTACAGCCGTTGATGGAACAACTACAGCTTGCTGAAATCGTAAAGAGTCAGGTGGAAGGCTTCTCGGTTGGACGAATCGAAGAAATGGTTCTGTCAATTTCTAGAAGAGAATTTAAGATGATCACGTACCTTGGGGCTGTTCTTGGAGGATTGATCGGAGTTGTTCAGGGAATCATTATTACGATTATTGGATGATTTGGTCGGTCTTTGTTATAGTGGGTAGGTACGGGGTTATGAGAGCGAAAATAATCCTTATAATCTAAGGAGGTATATATCATGGCTGAAAAAAATCTTTATGATGTAGCTTATGAGCTAGAAAGTGCTATGCGCGAGCATGAGGACTACACAAAACTTAAGGAACTTTACGATCAAGTAAACCAGGATGAAGTTGCGAAGAAGTTATTCGATAACTTCCGTAACATGCAGATGGAGCTTCAACAGAAGCAAATGACTGGTCAGCAAATCACTGAAGAGGAAGCGCAAACTGCTCAACAGCAAGTAGAACTTGTTCAACAGCACGAAGTGATTTCCCAGCTTATGCAGCAAGAGCAGCGTATGAGCCAAGTGATTCAAGACATCAACAAGATCGTTACGAAGCCACTTGAAGACCTTTACGGTAAAGCTGACGAAGACAACGTTCAACAATAAGACAAAAAGAACTCCCGCAAATCATTGCGGGAGTTCTTTTTATTCGATCATGATAGCTTGCTTATTTGAGTGAAGGTTTACTCACGTCACTCTCATGAAATGAGCAAACTATCATGACTCTAGCTATGTTTATGACGCAACGTTTTCAATTACTCCGACTACTTCAAACTGCTTCGGTTGAGTGATGATTCGTTCTTCCAACTCACATTCAGGACACTGAAGCTCGTGTTTTTCAATCTGAACTTTTCCTCTGAATTCATGATCACACGTCGTACATTTGTATATATGTGGTTGAGTAATCGTACCTACACAATCAAATCTGATTCTCTCTTTGCCTTCTGTCATTTCAAATACCCCTTTCATGGTAGTTTTATTGTAATAATTTTGTAATATAAGTGGATTTATAGTAGAAGTTCCCACGAGAAGAAAAACTTAAACGCTTTTTTCTAAAGAGATTTTCCTAGAGAAAATTTTGTGATAGGACAAATTACACCCTTCATAAAAATAAATGACATAGGGACGACTTTCAGGTGAAAAGGGGGGACGACATGGTATATAAACTATTGGCTTTAGATATTGATGGTACGTTGCTTAGGTCTAATCATAAAATCGACAAGGAAACGAAGGAAGCCATTGAGTATGTGAAAGATAAAGGGGTTTATGTCACGCTGATAACTAGTCGAAATTTCGCCTCTGCTAAAAAGATCGCAAAATCCGTTAAGTTAGATGACTCGATCATAGTGACTCATAGCGGGTCATTTATCGCTCAAAACGTACAAGAGCCGATCTATCAAGAAAGAATCAGTAAAGATGATGTTCGCGACATCATTCATATACTCGAAAAGTTTGATTGCCATATTCGTATCATTCATGAACGGTTAGCGGTTGGAAACCGGGTGAATCAGAACCATTACCTGTCAGCGAAGATGACGCTCGGAATCGGAGATCCGCTTTTCTATCCTGTTAATTTTGTTGAGACGCTTAGTGAGTATTTAGAGAAGAAAGAGCTGTCACCACCTAAGATCGATGCGCACTTTTTTAACGAAGATGAACGCGAGGAAGCCAAAAGAATTTTGGAAGACCTCATCCCTACTATTTCAATTGTTCGCTCTACGAAGTGTAATTTCGGAATCATTCCTAAAGGTGTCTCTAAAGCGAAGAGCCTTCGTCTTTTAGGAGATCATCTTGGAATCTCTGTTGATAGTATGGTAGTGATAGGTGACTCAGATTGCGACAAAGAGATGATTTATCAAGCTGGGCTCGGTGTCGCGATGGGGAATGCTCCTAAAGAAATAAGGAGGTTAGCGGACTGGGTCACACGATCGAACGACCAGCAAGGGGTTTCTTACATGGTGAAAGAAGTGTTTAGAAAGCAAATGCGCCTTCAACTTAAAAGGTAGTTTTTCAACACTTATTGGCAAAAATAAGCGCTGTTTCCTCAATTTCGAGGAGATAAGCGCTTTTTTTATGAGACTTTTGACGCATTTTCGCAAAATGAAAAGGCTTTCAAAGAAAAATATCTAATAAGTATAATGTTTGATAATTTTGAAATTATGGAGGGTTATTAATGGAAAAAATTCTCGACATGAATCCTAAGGTAGCTGAATTCTTGAAAGGTAAGAAACAACTTTATATCAATGGTCAGTTTAAGGATTCGTTATCAGGAAGAACTTTCGACACGCTCAACCCCTCAACAGGTGAAGTGCTTGCAACAGTAAGTGAAGGAGTAAAAGAAGATATTGATGAAGCGGTAATGGCGGCTAGAAAGGCATTCGATAGCGGCCCTTGGTCTAAAATGTCAGCTTCAAAGAGAAGCAGAATAATTTATAAGCTAGCTGATCTTATGGAAGAAAACAAAGAAGAGCTAGCGATGATTGATACGCTTGATAACGGTAAGCCGATCCGTGAAACGAAAAATGCAGACGTGCCTCTAGCGATTGAGCATTTCCGCTACTACGCTGGATGGGCAACAAAAATTATGGGACAAACGATTCCAGTAAACGGTCCTTTCTTCAACTACACGCGTCATGAAGCTCTTGGCGTTGTTGGACAGATCATTCCTTGGAACTTCCCGTTACTAATGGCTGCGTGGAAACTTGGTGCTGCTCTTGCAACAGGTTGTACAGTTGTTCTTAAGCCAGCTGAGCAAACGCCTCTATCTGTGCTCTATCTTGCAGAGCTAATGGAAGAAGCAGGCTTCCCAGAAGGGGTTGTCAACATCGTTCCTGGTTACGGAGAAACAGCAGGAGATGCACTTGTAAAGCATCCTGACGTTGATAAGATCGCATTCACTGGCTCAACTGAAGTAGGTAAGTATATTATGAACCAGGCGTCAAACGACCTTAAGAGAGTAACTCTTGAGCTTGGTGGTAAGTCACCTAATATCATTCTGCCAGACGCAGACATGACAAAAGCGATTCCTGGAGCACTAAGCGGTATTATGTTTAACCAGGGACAGGTTTGCTGTGCAGGTTCTAGACTCTTTATTCAAAAGAAAGCATATGACAATGTGATGGCTGACCTCGTTAGCCACAGCCAGAAGATTAAGCAAGGTTCAGGTCTTGATCCGTCTACTGAAATGGGACCTCTTGTTTCAGATGAGCAGCATAAAAAAGTTCTTGAGTATATCTCAAAAGGTCAAGATGAAGGTGCCGAGCTTCTTACTGGTGGACAAGTTCCTTATGAGAACGGCTACTATGTTCAACCGACGATCTTCTCAGATGTTGATGATAAGATGACGATCGCAAAAGAAGAAATCTTTGGGCCAGTTGTAGCAGCTATGCCGTTTGAGGACTTAGATGAAGTTGTGGAGCGTGCAAACAACTCTAACTATGGTCTTGCAGCTGGACTATGGACTGAGAACTTGAAGTCTGCTCACTACGTAGCGAATCGCATTAAAGCAGGTACAGTTTGGGTGAACTGCTACAATGCATTCGATGCTGCATCTCCATTCGGAGGATACAAGCAGTCTGGTATCGGAAGAGAAATGGGCTCTTACGCGTTGGATAACTATACTGAAGTTAAGAGCGTGTGGATCAACCTTAAATAAGTTTAATAACAAAAACGCTAGTCCGAATTGGACTAGCGTTTTTTTGATTTTGATCATTTTAAAAGATTCGAGAGGCTGTTGGGACTGATGCGTCCGCAGAAACTGCGAGATTTCACTCTTTCCGTTTCTAAACGCTCGCCTTCGCTTTTCATTGTCTAGCTCCAGTGGGCTAAATCCTCCGGCTGTTTCGCCCCCTCGGTTGAGACCAAAATCGTCTCATCCTCACGGGCTCCAACATCCTACGGATTTAAAACGCGCCCACTTCCGCTTTTCGAATGTCCAGCTGCAGTGGGCAGGCCCTCGATCGCTTCACCTTTTCGATTGAACACAAAGAGCGTGTTCATTCGAAAAGGTTCCAGCGCTTGTCGGGCCTAAGCGCCCACTTCCGCTTTTCATCTTTGCAATACAATCAATTTACCGGTTGAGGAAACGACTCTTGCGGGTTTGGATTCGAAGCCTTTTTCGTTTAGGATTTCTTGGCCTATTTTTTTTGCGTCTTTGTCGTTTTGGGCTTCGAAGCTGTCGTCTAGGATGGTGGTTCCGTCTTTTTCAAATGCTGTGATAATGTACTTTTCCATGTGTTGTCCCTCCTACTAGTTATAGTTATTATTCTACCGATTCGATTTGGTATTGTCACTTTTTTCAGAAAAAACGAATCTTTTAAGAGTGAGAAACGTTATAGTAGTATGAGTGGATAATCGATTTTCGAAATAGGGGGGAAGTAGATGCTTCGTTTAGAGAATGTAACGAAGAAGTTTGGTTCGTTTACAGCAGTCGATGGGTTGAATTTATCGATTCCAGAAAATGAAGTGTTCGGGTTGCTCGGGGGAAACGGAGCGGGTAAAACGACAACGTTTCGAATGTTGCTGCGTTTGATCGATCAAACGGATGGAATGATTTCATGGAAGAATAATGACATATCATACAATAAAAGTCATCTTATCGGATATCTACCTGAGGAAAGAGGACTTTATCCAAAGATGAAGGTTAGAGAGCAATTGATTTACCTTGGGAAGCTTAGGGGGATGAAGAAAGAAGAGATTGAGATCGAAATAAAAAATTGGCTCGAACGTTTTGGTGTGCCAGAAAATGCGAATAAAAAAGTCGAGGACTTATCGAAGGGGAATCAGCAGAAAATACAGTTCATAGCGGCAGTAATCCATAAACCAGAATTGCTTATTCTTGATGAGCCTTTCAGTGGTCTTGATCCTGTTAATGTAGAGTTACTAAAAGACGCTGTTCTCGACCTAAAGGAGAAGGGAACGACGATTCTGTTCTCAAGTCATCGAATGGAGCATGTTGAAGAATTATGTGAGCACTTGTGTATTTTACATAAAGGGAAACCAGTGGTGAATGGCAATTTAAAAGAGATCAAGCAATCGTATGGTAAGAAAAACCTTCTTGTGAACGTTGATTTTGATCTCGCTTTTCTTAAAAACATACCAGGTGTCCTTCGGATAAAGAGCGGGGTCAATCAATCGATCATACAGATTGAAAATGAAGCTGTTTCACAAGAAGTACTAACTGAATTGATGAAGAACGGTTTTGTTAGACATTTTGCGTTAGAAGAACCTTCTCTGAATGATATCTTTATTGAGAAAGTAGGTGCTTCGTATGAATAAGCTATTCATCGTGTTGTTTCAAACCTACTTTAACCGATTAAAATCCAAACCGTTCATTATTACGACATTAGTAACGATACTCTTTATTTTCTTAATCACAAATCTTCCAAGCATTATGGATTCGTTCGATAAAGATGAAGCTGACCGTGTAGGCGTAATGAGCTCAGAGTCTTATTATTCTCTTTTAGACCAACAGCTCTCTCTGATGGAGTCCAATATCGAGATTATGCCCTACGAAGGAAGTGAGGAAGAAGCACAAGAAGCAATAGATTCAGGTGAGATCGATAGTTACCTTGTTTTAGAAAGTACAGAGGACGGGAATCCTCAAGGAGTTTATAAGGCTGAAACAGTAGCGGAGCAAAAAACCCCGCAAATTCTGCAGTCTGCCCTTCAACAAATAAAGAGCTCGATCGCAGCAGAACAAGCGGGGGTCACCCAGGAGCAACTGCTTAAGATCGATCAACCAGTAATGTTTGAAAAGATAGCACTTGAAAAAGGAGCCAAAACCGAAGATGAACTGAATCAAGCAAGAGTATTTGTATACATCCTCTTGTTTGTGATCTACTTCTCTGTCATCTTTTATGGAAACATGGTTGCGGTAGAAGTAGCAGCAGAAAAATCTTCTAGAGTGATGGAAATTCTTATTTCGAGCGTATCTCCTGTTAAACAAATGTTTGGAAAAATACTAGGGGTAGCGCTATTAGGATTAACTCAGTATGCTGTCATCATTTTGTGTGGTTATTTATTCCTGAAGTTCAAGGATGATGACTTTACAACAAGTGGGTTTATGTCGTTTCTCGACTTTAGCAATCTATCAGCGTCACTTGTTATCTATGCCGTACTTTTTTTCGTATTAGGTTACTTGCTTTATGCAACGATCCTTGCCATGGTTGGATCTCTCGTAAGTCGGGCTGAAGAAGTTCAACAAGTCATTCTGCCTGTGCAATTCTTAATTATCATTGCGTTCTTCATCGCAATGTTTGGGTTATCGACACCATCTGCACCAATCATTACAGTGACATCGTACATCCCATTCTTTACGCCTGTCGTGATGTTCTTACGAATAGGTATGCTTTCTGTACCGTTTTGGGAAATCGCACTTAGTCTTGTTCTCTTAGTGGGAACGACGGTGTTCTTTGCAATCCTCGGTGCAAAAGTTTATAGAGGTGGCGTACTGATGTATGGAAAATCATCATCTATTAAAGACATTGGAAAAGCACTTAAATTATCTAAGAAAGATAATTGATGTTTGCCCGTTCAAGTACTTCTTGAACGGGTTTTTTTATGAAGAAACATACAATGCGAACGTGCGCTCTACCTAATGTGGTAAAATTAAAGGTAGATAGCAATAGAAAGGGTGGTAAGCAATGAAAGAAATTTCATTCCTGCACTGTGCGGATCTCCACTTAGACAGACCCTTTTCTGGAGCACAAAGCTTGCCTCCAGATATACATAACTTTGTTAAGGATAGTGCACATCGATCGTTACATAAACTGATCGATGTAGCTTTAGAGAACAGCGTTGATTTTGTTTTGTTTGCAGGAGATCTTTTCGATAGCAGTTATCGAAGCCTGCACTCTCAGATGGTTTTGTACCGTGAACTTCAACGTCTAGATAAAGCAGGAATTCGTAGCTTTCTTTCTCATGGAAATCATGACGCTCTCGATGGGGAGTGGAACGCGATCGATTGGCCTAAGAGCAGCTATTTTTTCGGACCGGAAGTAGAGTCTGTTCCTTTCTATCGAGGAAATGAGAAGCTTGCTGATATTCATGGGTTTAGTTATCCTCGTCGGCATGTTAGTGAAAATATGTCCACTTATTTTGAACGAATGGATGATGAAAGTTATCAGATCGGAATGCTGCACGGAAACGTGGAAGGAAACACGGACCATGCGTCTTATGCCCCTTTTACTTTAAGCGATTTAATCGATAAAAACTTTGATTATTGGGCGCTCGGTCATATTCATGTTCGAACGATTTTAGTAGAAAATCCACCGATCGTATACCCAGGAAATATACAAGGTGCTCATCGAAAAGAAGTTGGGGAAAAAGGGTGTTATATCGTATCGATGGACGAAGGGAACATTACGACAACCTTTCACTCTACTTCTGATGTGACATGGCAGAAGGAAACCATCGATCTATCAAAGATCGAAACGATTCAGGATCTTCTTCGGATTTGTGAGGAACGCCTTCATGATGAGACGTACAGTTCTGGTGGCCACTTAGTCGAGTTTGAATTCATTGGAATCAGCACTCTTCATCATCACTTATTACAAGATGACGTACTTGATGATTTATTGCAGGCTCTTCAAATTGGAAAAGAAGGAGAGCTTGATGGATTCGTATGGCCTTATAAGCTTTCACTTCATTCTCAGCCATCCTGGGATAGAAATGAGCTTAGAAAGCAGGATGGATTTTTACAAGATTTACTTCACGTTTCAGACTCGTACAGCACTGAGGATGTAACAGAAAGCATCGCTCCTCTCTATCATCACAGAAGAGCAAAAAAAGCGTTTCCTCCCATCGAAGATCAAAGTACAGTCGTGGAAGAGGCTGAAGAATTGCTGCTCTCATATCTAGTAGATGATAAAGGGGGGCGGTCATCATGAAACTGATCGGGTGGCATATTTATGGATTTGGCAAATTTGAGGACTACAAAGTTTCCACCTTATCAGATCAGCTCCAGACGATATATGGAGAAAATGAAGCTGGTAAGTCGACTTTAATCGCTTTTATAGAGAATGTTTTATTTGGTTTTTCTAGTAGAAAAGAAGAGAGCTATTTTGTGAAAAAGTATTCTCGCACTGGTGGGTGTTTGTACTTTGAACTCGATGGAAGCCCAATAACGATCGAGCGTACGAGAGGCAAAGCATCTGGAGATGTCATGATTCATTACTTCGACGGCACAATAGGTAGTGAAGAGGACCTTGCTCGATTGTTGAAAGGGATGGATCGAAAAACATTTAGACAGCTTTTCTTTTGTAATCTGAACACGTTACATGATCATACTGATCATAGTGAAGAGAGCTGGAACAGCATCCTTTATGAAGCAGGGATGACAGGGGGCGCATCTCTACTTACGATCGAGAAAGAATTGGAGAAGCGTCAGAGTGAACTGTTCAAGCCTAATGGAAGAAAGCCTCTTATCAATGCAAAGCTCGAGGAATGGGAAAACACTAAGAAAAGTGTTTATGAACTAGAGAAGCGAAATCGTACGTATAACGAGACGGTAGATAAGATCGAAGCACTGAAGAAAAGAATCGAAGAAAATAAGGTAGTGTTGATCTCTTATCAAAAGAAACGCCGAGAGTTAGATTATGAAAAGACAATCTTGCCTTTAGTAAAAGAACAAACAAAGTTACATAGGCAGCTAGAGTCTCTTCCTTCACATACTCCATTTCCGGAAGATGGGCTTTCACAACTAGATAAATGGAAAGAGAGAGTCGTCATTACTTCCGGTGAGATCGAACAAGTTCAAACCGAGCAGGCAGAGGTTGAGAAAGAGATCACAACTCAGGAACTTCAAGGTCGTCATGATCTCCTTCATCATGTGAGCCAGTTGAATGAGCAATTGGTTGTATACCGAACGAAACAAGACGAGAAGAAGCGATTAGAAAAGGAAAAATGGGAGAGAGACAATAAGCTTCATTCGAGTTTGAAAGAAGTAGAGCTATCAGAACATCAAATAATTAAGATGGTCACGTCGTTTAGTGCGAAAGAAGAGCTAAAAGCACTCGTTCAGCGTTATCAGCGGTCTGATCAACAGTATGATTATTTGAACGACTCACTATTATCTGCACGTGAAGAACTTGAAAGGGAGGAAGGTGAGTACGAAAGGCTACTCGCTCGAAGAAAGGGTGACCGTCCCAAAGAGCATTCAACAAAAAAATCAACATATCGATCTTCAAATGTCATGCTCTTCATTTCATTAATACTTTTCCTCGGAATCGGTATTATTGAAAACTGGTTTTTAGCAATCGGTGCAGCAGTGATTGTAATAGTTGGGGCCATAGTCATGAGGTTGACCGGTGAGAAAAGTGATGAAGAACATGCAGAACAGCGCGAACTGAGAAGGCGTTCAGAGAGTGTGAAAGAGCAGGTCGAGCGGTTGAATAGGACGTATACGAAAGCCGCAGAAAAAGTAGATCAATGGGAGCTAGAAAGGTTCCAGTTGGATGAAGCGTTTGAAAAATGGAAAGCAGACTATTCCTTCCATATTGAACTATCACCAGAACTGATGAGCGAGTTAGTTGAAAAGGTTGCCGTCATCAAGCAGATGAAACAAGACGCTAAGGTTATTGAGAGGCAAATTGAGGAACTTGACTATGAGATGCGGGTAGTTGAAGATGGAATTAAGAAAAAATGTGAAGAAGTCGAGGTCCAATTTCACGACGTAGAGACAGCCATTCAGCAACTCTTGTTAGTAGCAGACAAGCAAAGGGAGACCATGCAGCACATTGAAAAACTGCATGATAAGCTATCAAGCCTTAAGCAAAAAGAAAAAAATGAACAAGCAAAGCTTCGTTCATATAACAAGCAGATCGATCAATTATTCGTCGAAGCTGAAGTGAATACAGAAGAAGAATTTCGCGTTAAGGGTAATGCGCAAAAAGAAGCGAGGGAACTGTTGAGTCAAAAAGTAATTGTTGATTCACAACTGGACGGAGCTGAAGATGCCGGTATAAACCATTCCTCAGTTGAAGAGATTGAAGAAGAAAAGGCTGGGATTGAGAAAGAGGAAGGTGTCTTGATGAAAGAACAACAAAAGCTTTATCAAGATATTGCAACGCATCAGGAACAGCTTCGTACACTTACAGAAGATGGAACGTTAGAAGATCTTCTTTTAAAAAGTCAGCAAAAGGAAGACGAGCTTCATTCATTAGGGAGAAAGTGGGCAGTGTTTAAAGTCGCCTCAGAGCTTTTACAAAAAGCGAAAGCGAAGTATCAAGAAGAACGCCTACCAGCTGTGCTACACCATGCTGAGCGCTATTTTTCAGCGATAACGGATGGAAGGTACACTGCGATTCATGCTCCTAAAGACAAGAATGGTTTTCAAATTCGTCATAGAGATGGTACGGTCTATCTTCCTTCGCAATTAAGCAGAGGGACAGCGGAACAGCTCTATCTTTGTATACGGCTTGCCCTTGTTTCAGTCACTTCGATAAAATTACCAGTAATATTAGATGATATCTTCGTGAATTTCGATGAAAAGCGCACCGAAGTGGCGAAAGGTTTTATAAAAGAATTTTCAAAAGAACAGCAAGTGTTGATGCTAACTTGCCATCAAACGACTTTAGATAGCATCGATGATCATGTTATAAAGCTCGAGCGTGTTTTCCATTAGGAAGGTATTTTAAAATGAGGTGATTGGATTTGGAAGAAACCTATAAGATCAATCTAGTAGAAGATGAAGAAAACCTTGTCCAAATTTTGAAAACGTATATGGAAAAAGAGGGATTTGAAGTTAAGACATTTTTGAGTGGTGAAGATGCGATGGACAACATCCACGATTCGTGTCACCTTTGGATTCTCGATATCATGCTTCCTGGAATAGATGGGTATGAGTTACTTAAGAAGATTAAAGCGGAGAAGGATGTTCCGGTCATCTTTATTTCGGCTAGAGATGAAGATCTCGATCGAATTGTAGGGCTTGAACTTGGAAGCGATGACTACATCGCTAAACCCTTCATGCCACGAGAGTTGATTATCAGAGCAAAAAAGCTATTGAATCGAGTCTATCAGCAAGCATCCCAAAAGAAATACGAAGTATCCGAATATCAAGTAGATCCAATTACTCGCAAAGTTACAGATCGAGGAGAACCGATCGAACTAACGACGAAAGAAATGGATTTAATTTTATATTTAGTAGAGCACGTGAATCAAACGTTATCTAGAGAACAAATTCTAACTCATGTTTGGGGAGAAGATTATTTCGGTTCAGATCGAGCGGTGGATGATGTGATTAGACGTGTTCGGAAGAAAATGCCTCGCATGAATCTAGAGACTTCTTACGGGCTTGGTTACCGGTTGATCACATGAATTTGCTTCGCGTGAATTTAACGAAACGTATATGGCTGTCGTTTATGATACTCGTTCTACTCGTGGGTGTCGTCATTGCGGTTATTTATCCTTTGTCGATCAAAGGAACACTTACTGAAGAAACGTATCAGATTATTGAATCTGAACAGCAGCGGTATACGTTCCCTGACCGGGACGCCCCTCTCCCTCCTGAGACAGATCAAGATTTCATCGAACGAAGGGATGCCTCTCGCTCTGTAGGACACACGCTCATTACTAGATTATATAGAGGGCCACTACAAGGAGACCCAATTCCTGATGCCGTAATCGTTGAAATGCGTAAAAACGCTCTTGAACAAGAGACGCCAAAAGCGAGATATGAACTTACGTACAATAATCAGGCGTCCCTTTTTTACGTGATCTCAAAAGTTCAAGTTAATAGTCAGGAAGCATACTTCATCTCCTATATGTGGGATACGTATCGTAATCAGATGATCGAGCGTTTATGGTGGAGACTCATCATCATATTGGCGTTCGCTATGGTTCTAAGTTTACTCCCTGCGATGTGGATCGCGCGATACTTAAGAAGACCACTAACTGTACTAGGAGAAAGATTTGATCAAATCGCAAACCGAAATTGGAAAGAGCCTTTCGTCTGGGAAGGCGATGAAGAGTTCCAAAAGCTATCGAATCAATTCGAATCGATGAGACAAAACTTGATGCGGTATGACAAAACTCAAAAGACGTTTATCCAACATGCGTCACATGAGTTAAAAACGCCGATTATGGTTATAAAAAGCTACGCGCAGTCCATTAAAGACGGCGTGATGCCCGATTCGATGGAGAATACAATGGACGTTATATTGAACGAATCTGACCGGATGGAGCAGAGAGTGAAATCGATGCTCACCTATATAAAACTAGATTCGATCGATGAGCCTGAAGGCAGATATGAAACGTTTCGTTTTGGAGGGCTTGCTGAAGAAATTAGGGAACGTTTCATGTATCAACGAGACGATGTAGAGATTTCGATAACTGGGGAAGACGTCCTGTTAACGGCTGTTCAAGAGCAGATGCTGACTGCGCTCGATAACCTTGTTCAGAACGCCCTTCGATATGCAAAGAGTGACATACAAATCGAAGCGAGAGAAGATGAAAAAAAGACGGTTATCAGCGTCAGTAACAACGGTGAACCGATCTCGTTTAAATCTGGAGAAAAAGAAAGACTGTTTGAACCATTCCAAAAGGGTGACAAAGGACAGTTTGGCATCGGCCTAGCAATCGTGAAGAAGGTAGCAGAACGTCATCAGGGGTATGCAAAAGTAGAAAATGAAGAGGACGGTGTAACCTTCTCTATCGTCATACCAAAAAAAGTGAACATCGATTGAAACTAAATTGAATCGAACCAGTTGGTTGCTATGCTATACTAAGAAAATAGATGTTGACACGGAGGTGGAAAGATGAAGGAATCAAAAGGAATCGGGC
The DNA here is from genome assembly GCF_947387515.1 of Alkalihalobacillus sp. CinArs1. GTDB lineage: Bacteria > Bacillota > Bacilli > Bacillales > Guptibacillaceae > Guptibacillus. The sequence continues at coordinate 48,956 of NZ_CANDOB010000004.1, forward strand.
ACTATAAAGTAGGAGAACCGGTCGATCAGTATGTGCTGATCAAATCATCATTAAAAGGAGTAGCAAGTAATGGGAAGCCATTTCTTACGCTAATTCTCCAAGATAAAACGGGTGATATCGAAGCGAAATTATGGGACGCTTCTCCAGAAGATGAAGAGAGCTTTGATGCTCAACAAATCATTAAAGTCACTGGGGATGTGAACAGCTATAGAGGTAGAAACCAGCTTAGAATTAAAACCATTCGTCTAGCCACTGAAATGGATCAAGTAAAAGTTGGGGATTTTGTTGAATCGGCTCCACTCGAAGTAAATGATATTATGGAAAAAATCACTCAATATATATTTGAAATGCGTAACCCTCGCATTCAACGAATAACGCGTCATCTCGTAAAAAAACACCAAAATGATTTTCTAACTTTTCCTGCTGCGACAAAAAACCATCATGAATTTGTTTCAGGGTTATCGTACCATGTCGTTTCGATGTTAGACCTCGCTAAGTCACTTGCGACTCTCTATCCGTCCCTTGATACGGATCTATTGTATGGAGGCATCATCTTGCATGATCTTGGGAAAGTCGTCGAGCTATCAGGTTCTGTAGCAGCGAGCTACACGAAGGAAGGTAAGCTACTCGGACACATTTCAATCATGGTGAACGAGATCGGACAAGCCGCAAAAGAACTAGAAATCGATGGAGAAGAAGTGACGCTTCTTCAACATATGATTCTTAGCCATCACGGAAAGGCAGAGTGGGGCAGTCCGAAGCCTCCTATGATTCGAGAAGCAGAAATGCTTCATATGATCGATAACATCGATGCAAAGATGAACATGCTCGACCGTGCGTTAGATAAAGTCGAGCCAGGCGAATTCACAGATCGTGTGTTTGCACTTGATAATCGTTCATTCTATAAACCGAATACTCCGGCAACAGTCCAAAAGGAAACAGCCAAATCATAATGTTGTAGATCGATAGAGAAACGCTAAGGAGCGTTTCTCTATTTTACTGTGAGCAAGTCTAATCATTTGTATGGATGTATGGAGGAAAAGAAGATGAAATTAAGAGATTGGGATCGAAATTTAAAAATTCGTCTGTTTGGTGAAGGGATGATCAACGTTCTGTTCTGGATGTTCTTCCCCTTTATGGCGATCTATTTTTCTGATTCATTTGGGAAAGGGATGGCAGGACTACTTCTTGTGCTTTCTCAAGTATTTGGTGTCCTAGCAAATCTCGTAGGAGGCTATTGTGCAGATAAGTATGGTCGTAAACGAATGATGGTAATCGCCGCGTACGGACAAGGGATAACGTTCCTACTCTTTGCTTATGCAAATTCTCCTTGGCTCGATTCCCCTATGCTAACTTTCATCAGTTTCTCTATACTTGGCATTTTCGGCGCACTCTATTGGCCTGCTAGTCATGCGATGGTAGCTGACGTTGTGGATGAAAAGGATCGAAATACGGTGTTCGCCGTTTTCTATACTGCATTGAATATATCCGTTGTAGTGGGACCAATACTCGGCGGAATTTTCTTCTTCCAGTATCGATTCGGACTATTGCTCACGGCTGCGATCGTGAGCTTCGGGATTGCTGTGGTGATTAGTACATTCATTCGAGAAACGGCTCCAGAGCAAATGGATAAAAAGCTCGTGAAAGATTCATCTACTAAGTGGTATGGGTTTATGAAAGAGCAGTTGCGAGACTATAAGGTTATCGTTCAGGACAGAGTGTTTCTACTCTTCATTCTGGCAGGAATTTTCGTTGCGCAGACATTTATGCAACTTGATCTCTTGATCGCGGTCTACCTTAGTGAGTCTGTACCAGAACAATCTGTACTCTTCAATATTCAAGCAGATGGGAAGCAAATCTTCGGATGGCTCATTGCTGAAAACGGCTTACTAGTTGCGCTATTAACTGTCTATATGACTACAAGAATGAATCACTTCAAAGAGAAAACGGTGTTCATTGCTTCTTGCTTTATTTATACGTTTAGTATGCTTGTGTTTGGATTTACCACCCACGTATGGGTGCTTGTTTTTGCGATGTTCCTGTTTACGATGGCGGAGCTTATGGTTGTCGGCATTCAGGAAGGGTTTGTTTCAAGGTTAGCGCCAGAACATATGAGAGGGCAATACTTTGCAGCAGCTAGTCTCCGGTTTACGATCGGTAGAACGATTGCCCCACTAGCCATCCCATTAACTGCTCTAGTAGGGTTTACGTGGACATTCTCTATCATCGGTTTATTAGCTATTATCGCAGCACTATTGTATTACGTGATGTTTCGATTAAGAGAGGCAAAGGAAGAAGTGGTCCATCAAAGCGTTCTATGATGAAACAATGGTATATTCCTTTCTATTCATTCATAAAGTGTAGTAATCTGAAGAGCTTGTACTTAGAAGTGAATGAAGGGGAGGGGCAAAAGGTGAGAAAAGGAATTCTTGTCATACTTGGTGTCTTATTTATTATTAGTATTCTACAGCTTACAGAGATCTTTTCTGCGGTTACAGCGTTTGCTTCAGGTTTACCTTGGTGGGTTTATTTCGTTTTAGCAGGGATCATCTACAGCGGGTATAAATCAATGACATTAACTGTCGAAGATCGAAAAGTCGACCAGATCCACATTGAAGAGGAAGGAAAGGTATATGTGAAGCGGATGGAAGATGAGAGGGAGAGAAGAAAAAAAGCTCGTGTGAGCGGACAATGAACAAATAAAGCCGAGAGGGAGCGTTCCCTCTCGGCTTTTATGCTATTCAGCACTTTCTTCATTTGCTTCTGGCTCTTGCTCTTTTTCTTTAAAAAGATCTTTAAACTGATCGTCTTTAACTTTGATATCAGATTCTTTAATCAGTTCGTCGATTACAGTTGGAACGTCTTTTGCGTTCTGCTGTAGATATTGCTCTTTAACTTCATCTTTAGACTCTTCAAAAGGTTTGACTGTTTTGCTTTTTAGCTTGATGATGTGATAGCCAAACTGTGATTGAACGATGTCACTGACTTCTCCTTCTTTAAGAGCGAATGCAGCTTCTTCGAATTCTGCAACCATGTCACCCTTCTTAAAGATTCCAAGATCACCGCCATTTTGGGCAGATCCATCTTTAGAATACTCTTTCGCAAGTTCTGCGAAGTCTCCACCGTCATTTAACTTTTCTTTCACTTCTTTTGCTGTTTCTTCATCGTCAACTAGAATATGACTTGCTTCTAGCTCTGTGAATAGATTTTGATTTTCTTCATAGAACGTTTTAAGCTTCTCATCAGATACATCTACGCCTTCAGTAGCTGCTTTTTGAGCAAGAAGTTGTTTACGTACATCAACTTTAAACTGATCTAAATCCTTATAGCCATTAGCTTGTAGTGCTTGCTCTAACTGCTCATCGGATTCGAAATTTTCCTTAATCTTATCAAGCTCAGCTTGAACTTCTTTATCTGAAACATCATATTTATCTTCAAGGATTTTTGTTTGAACAAGGTCGCTAAGTACAGTTTCACCAGCCTGATCTTTCATAGCCTGATAAAATTCTTCTTTCGTTATGTTACCGGCATTTGTTTCTACTACTACTTCTGAATCATCACCTGAATCATTGCTGCATGCTGATATAGCAAGCATTGTGATGAAAGCAGTGAGTATAATGAACGTTTTTTTCATCAAGCATACACTCCTAAGCGTTAGTTAAATTTAACATTTTTGTGTCACAATTAATACTATAGCACAAATTGTACGATGAAGTTAAATTGCGTGAGAAATATGAGAGAATTTACATATTACAATGAAAGCGAAATCATTCAGTATAATAAAAAAGATAGGGCATAAGCCCCATCAAATTTGCTTTATTATGTGAAGAGAATTTCAACATAGGATGAAATAAGCAGAATAGTGATCAAAACATTGATCGTTCGAAAGACGTTAGGCTGCTTTTCCTCTGGAATATTCTTCTTCGTGCACAATGCATTTGTCATTGAGTTAAATGCAAGCAAGATCATTGTAGCGAACAGGATGAAAATCAACCCTATAATTGTCATTTGAAAACCTCCCAGAGTCCAATTCGATAATGCGAAGAAATGTATAACAGTATTTCCTTAAGCTGTCTATTCGTAGTATGATGAAAAAGATTCGTCCCACAAGGAGATGGTTAGAATGTTAAAGAACAAATGGCGGACCGCTTTTATTGCACTTGCTTCTGTAGTCTTGATCGTAATAGTGGTTTTAATTGGGTCCTATCACTATTATTTCCCTGAAAGCGAGTTTGCTAGAATCCCAGATCAGACTTCAGAAGAAGAGTCCTTTGAAACGACTTTTTCTATTCAGATGAAGAAAGACCAACTAAATGAAATCATCAATAACGAGCTAGAAAAGTATAGTGAAAAGCAAGAAAATCTTGGGTACAGTGTGAACCTAAATGAGCTTGCAACTTTTCAAGGCTATCTTACGATTTTTGATCGGAAAGTCGATTTCTTTCTTAAATTTGAACCTCAAGTCCAACCAAATGGCGATCTCTTATTAAAAGAAAAGGCTTTTCAAATTGGAATTCTTGAGCTGCCGAGTGACAAAGTACTTTCGTTTATAAAAAAACAGGCATCGTTACCGCCTGAAATTACGATTGATGCCGACGAAGGAACAATCTATATGGCTGTTAGCGATCTAGAGTTAAAGAATGGTATGAAATTAAGAGCTCAATCATTTGATCTACCGAATGATCAAATTATTTTTGATGCTTACTATCCAATTAACTAGATCTGTGCTCTATTGTTATTATGAAGGAAGTCTTATAAGAATTCAATACTGCCGGCTTTTTGCTAGATGTAAAAGAACAGAGCGCTTAACGAGAGCGCTCTGTTTAATTTCTAATATGAGAATCAAGATGCTCTCTTGATCAAAATGTGAAACCCTTCGCTTCGATCTTCTACAAAAGCATGTCTTGGAGCTTTTATTACTTGTGAAGCATAGAGAAAATCGCTAAAGCTAAAACCGAGATTGATAGCAGCGAGTATTGAGAAAAACGATACATATTGAGGCATCGCGATCGAACATGCAGTCGCACCAGCTGTGATAATAACGGCTGGGCTTAAAGAAGCGATCAAATAAAGATTACGAGAAATCGGATTACATGTTTCGCAATGCATCTTCGGAACGATTGCTAACCCCTTTTCTAATCGCATCGTCGCCTTCATCCCAGCAAATGTTAAAGGAAGCCAGTGTAGAAGCTTATGAATAGGGAAAAGAATTGCCAACGACCCTAGAAAAGGAAGAATCGGCACAATCGCGTGTTCTGTATTAGGATAGAACATACTGAACGTAAGGTAAAAAGCAATGAAGTAGAGTAGTGTTAATAGAGTAGAGAAAATCGTAAGTCGGTGTACTCCGAATTCGCGATTTAAATAGATTGATTTCCAGCAATTCATAAGGATCACCTGCTTCCGTCTAAGATGTTAATTATGTTGAATACTCGTATACTGTACAGCGATTTTCTGAAGAAATCAATACGTTTTTTAGAATTGAAATATGTCAAAAAATTTTAGACAAAATACTCGTTTTTTCGCATTGGTTTGAATTGGAAAAGACGTTTTCATTCCTACCCCAGTCCGTTAAAATATAAGTACAATTGATCGCAGAGTGAGGAGTTATTTTTGAATGGAATCTATTGAAGCACGACTAGACAAAATAGAGTATCATAATCGTTTACTTGCTAGGATGTACGAAGAGGAAGGAAAGTATCCTTTCTATACTCTTGTAATCGAGCATGGCCTTACGGAAGAAGAAGTGAAGGGCGTTTTTTCGCTTTGTGAAGAAATCCAACAAAAAATGCATGAGCAGATGGAAGAGGGGCTTCTTAGCCGAACTTCGTTGCTCACACATTTTGTCGGAATGTTAGATATGAAATTAAAACCGATCCCTACGATAAAAGCGATACAGACTCAAGAAGAGAAGTATGAAAACTTAATGACTGAACTTCTCTCAGCGTCTCCAAACTATCAATAAATCTTTTCTTCATTTACGAATTTCTCTTCTTCGGAGAATTCTTCTTCTAACTTCGTAAATGATTTCTGGAATATTTCCAAGAAGTCATCACCATAAAGGCCTTTTATTACGCTCATCATTTCATTGAATTCCGGAAACTTACCATACAGGTCTCTTAGTGGCATCGATGCTTTTAGAACACTATCTCTGTTTGGGGAGTAATGTTTCCAAGTTTGTTTCAGGAGTCTCTCTCCTTCATCTGTTAGCTGTACATATGTATTCCGTTTGTCATTCTCTTTTTTGGAGAAGGTAAGAAGGGAACGTGATTCAAGCTTTTTCGAGAAGTTAAAAGCTGTTGAGACATGCATGACACCGAACTTGGCGATATCGGAAATCGAAGAGCCATCAAGGTGATATGCGATCGATAAGATATGGTGCTCATTAATATTTAAATCAAAGGGTTTTAACCATTCCTGCCAATCTCGTTCAACCGATTTCCAAAGCGCCTTGCTTAATTGACCGATTCGGTGGCTGAAAATCATAGCTTCTTGGATAGATATACCCTGACTATCTTTCATATTTGCCTCCTTAACAATTCCCAACCTTATTGGGAAATCTATATTAGAATACTGTTCTCACGTTGTAAAAAAACCGGCTATTTTGGAGCCGGTTTGTTAACTTCACTTTTAACTGTTTCGATAGACTGCTGCATTTCTTCAATGTCTTCCTTCAGACGAGTAAGGTTCGGTTCAATATCTTCTTGGAATGAAGAGATCGAACGTTTTAAGTCTGAAGTAACTTCGATTATGATTTGTTTCCCTTCAGAAGAAAGCTGCTTGACTTGGGTTGTTAGTTCATTTAAATCTTCCTTCAATCTTGTAAAGCTTTCCTTTATCTCATCACTTTTATTCTTAGCGTCAGTAATCATTTCCTTCCCTGACTTCGGGGTCGTCAATAGAACTGAAGCGGCGGAAATCACTCCACCTAATAAAAATCCTGTCGCTAGCGCTTTTGTTTTTCCCATGATGCTTTCATCCTTTCCTGACAATCCTCTGCTTCTATGACTGTAGTTCTCCAAACACTCTTGAATTCCTTCTTTTTTTATCACTCTCATCACGGTCATCAAATGATTCAAGTGTACATATATCTTTTAGTAAGACACGAAGGGTAGATAGGAGGCATAAGTATGGCTGGGTTTATCTTTGCTCTTATTACAGTAGGATGTCTACTATTATTGGCAACTGTGAATCGCTTGTTGATGGTTCGAAAATATTCGTTTTATACGGAACAAATAATACAAAAGAAACGAAACGCATTTCTGTTTGGGACGTTCGCAATCTTTTTTCTCCTACTAGGTGTTTCGATGGCATTTTTAGTTTTATAGTAGGCCCTTCTTTATTTTTCCCATATAACGTGATTGACAAACCCAATGGGATAGGTTAGAAATACGCTCATTTGAGGTATCCTATAGATAGAAGGACGCAAAGGAGCGTGTGTATGATGAATAGAATGGTGAAAAGTGTATTTAAGAGGATGACAAAAAAAGCTGTTAGTGTTGTGAAGGACAAAGATCGTTTAAATGAAGTTTCCCTCGAATCTCTGAAGAAAGGTGCTCTTTATAAAGGAAGAAAGGGCATGAGCGATATGTGGGTCGATGTTAAAACTTTCTCAAGGTTGGTACAAGAAGTGAGGAAAGGGGAGTATAAAGATATTTCTCGAAAATCCGTGGTCATGATCGTAGGCGGGCTATTGTATTTCATAAGTCCAATCGACGCTGTCCCGGATTTGCTTGCAGGGGTAGGCCTTTTAGATGATGTTGCAGTCATCGGGTTTGTAGCTAGTCAACTGAGACAAGAACTAGAGAAGTTTCGTGAATGGGAAACGGGAGTGAAAATTTAATGAATAGATGGAGAGGGAGACGGATCGTCCCCTCTTTTCTTATGGTCTCGAATAGCGATTCCAAAAACGCAATATCCAGGAGAATGGGAAGGGGAGGCGGTATCCGGCTTTTTCTAATTGTCTTAAAAGATTGATGAACGCGCCACCTATGCGTCTATTCTGTTTTAATTTTTCTTCATCCCCTCTAACAGTAATGCGATATCCGTTAGAGAGGCCTTCTATTTTTACTTCTGAATCCCCAACTTTTTCAGTCGTTTCTTTCATAACGTCGCTCATTTAGGACCCTCCTTTTTTAACCAGACACGTTTCTCTAATGTACTCGTTATGATGATAAGAAATAAACTCATCCCACCGGTGATTGAGCTTGCAAGCTGTAGATTATCAAGTTCAAGTGAAAAACTTACAAATAGGGCGATTAAAGAAATGAGCAACGCGATAAAGCTATAATGCTTGTTCCAAAGCATACTTTTAGATTGAAATTCTCTTCGTTTAACTGATTCTTCCCATGTCCGGTGCTGATTTAACTCTTCAGAAAGTCGATCGAGAGGATTCTCTATCGAGGTTAGTTTTCCGTATAGCTTTCGAATCATTCTCGAAGGGTCGTATCGTTCATCAGAAGCTTCTTCTCGGTTGATCCACTCTTGAACGATAGGCTTTCCTTCTTCGATAAGATCGATCTTAGGGTCGAGTGTATAAAGGATGCCAATGATCGTTGAGATGGCGCGACCAAGGAAAGCAAATTCACTAGGAAGTTGGATGGGCTGCTTGTTCACAAGAGTCTGGACTTCTCGTAAGACTTGTTCTGCAGTATCCTCATCGATCATCGTTAAATCTTGTTCGATAAATAAGGTCACGAGGGTTTTGATCGCTTTCTCAATTTGTTTCTTGTCAGAGTCAGGAAGGAGAAAGCGTAGCTCATCAAGCGCTTCGGTTACGTCGTCATACTGACTCAGAACAACGCCGGTAATCAATTTTCGAATGCTAAGGGCATCGCGTGATTCAATAAATCCAACCATACCAAAATCGATAAATACGATAGTGCCGTCCTGCTGAATAAGGATATTACCGGAGTGAGGATCAGCATGAAACTGACCTTCTTGTAATAACTGCTCGAGAAATCCCTTTAGAAGTTTTCTAGCTAACTCCTTTCGATCGATGCCTTGCTCTTCTATATAAGAGATGTTCGTGACCCGAGCGCCTTCCATCCATTCCATCACGAGGACTTTTTTTGTTGACCATTCTGAGATGTAGTGAGGGATGCGATAATCTAGACTTTCTTTATATCGCTCCTGAAAATTAAGACCATTTTTTAATTCCTTGTTAAAGTCGAGCTCATCTTCGATCACGTTTCGAATCTCATCATACAGCTTAGGAAGATCGAGCTGTTTACTGTATGACGTAAAGGTATCGATCATCCAGAAGACGATTTGAAGTGCTTTGAAGTCCGCTCTAATAATCTTACGTATATTGGGTCTTCTAATTTTGATAGCGACTTCTTCACCGCTTATTAAGTTTGCACGATACACTTGTCCGATAGAAGCTGAAGCGACTGGCCGTTCAGATATGTCCTTAATGACATCTTGGTAAGTAGAAGACCATTCTTCTTCTAAAATACGCTTTGCTTTGTTCCATGAAAAAGAAGGTACGCGATCCACAAGGTCTTCAATTTCCTCAAGAAAAACCTTAGGTAAAATATCAGCCCTCGTAGAAAGGAACTGACCGAGCTTTACGAGCAACCCCTCGAGTCGAATTGCTTTTTTCTTATATTCTTTTGCCTGCTTTTTTAAGAGCTTTTGCCAGCGTTCCTGATTCCAGGAATGTTTGCTTCTTCTACGAAACGTCTCGAGTTGAATGAAGAATTTAACGGACATAAAGACGATGACAACGATGCGATATAGAGAGTTAAACTTCAATTTTTTCACCTGATTCTTTAAACGTATAATGGTTAACATAGCCTATTTACCCAAATTAGAAACAATTTAATAGTAAATTGGTGCACATAGAAGGGAGGAGTGTGTTACAAAGGCAAAAAAAATAGGCTGTCGAGAAAGCTCTCGACAGCCTGCCGTTCGATCTATTTAAAAGGCAAATGTTGTACGTTTTAAAATGGATTGTACGACTGGGTATATGAATACCATAGCGATCGTATTCACGACAGCCGTTGGGATGACAACTGTTAGGAATAGTCCTGTAAAAGCTGCGCCCCCAGGAAGTCCAGCGAAGACAAGCGCTGCACCTAAGAAGATCGCTCCACTAATCATCGTTCCGATTGCAGTTAATGCACCAGCTGTAACGAGTGAGTTGAATCGTCGGACAAGCAAGTAGAGTCCGAAGAATACAAAAGCTGTGATCGGTTTATCAATTACGTTGGCTAGTTGTCCACCAGGGAATGTCGTTGTTGCTGCTGAAATTACGCCAGTGGCCAAACCGAGCACTAGAACGCTTCTACGGTCTGGGAATAACAGGATTCCAAGGAACATCATTGTGAGCAGCATATCGTTCTTCATTCCAGAAATAAGTCCTGGAATTACTGCGTGTAGAATCGTCCCAATTCCAAGTAGTAAAGCCATCAATACCAAATTTTTTGTTTTCATAAAGAAACTCTCCTCTTCTCATCTCATTTCCGTCTCTTAGACGGTGGCTCTCTCCAGAAGTGCACTCGTTGCCTCCTGCGAAAGAACTAGTTTAATAGTAACAAACGATTTGTCTCTTGAAAAGTATTAAATATTATGCTTTTGATGGAACGTGTTCATGAAGTCGCATAGTGCTTTGACAGATTCGAGTGGAACTGCATTGTAGATGGAAGCGCGACACCCTCCGATCGAACGGTGCCCCTTCAGTCCTACAAAACCTTCGTCTTCTGCTTCTTTAAGGAATAATTCTTCTAGTTCTTTCTCACGTAATGTAAAGGTGACGTTCATGCTAGAGCGGCTTTGTTTATCTGCGATGCCATTATAAAATCCGTTGCTCTCATCGATCGTTTTATAGAGAAGACTTGCTTTTTCTTTATTCCATTTTTCGATCGCTTCAATGCCTCCATATTTCTTTGTCCATTTTAAAACGAGTGATAGCATGTAAATGGAAAATGACGGAGGTGTGTTGTAGAGTGAACTCTTTTCAACATGAGTCCTGTAATCTAGCATTGTAGGCAAGTTCTTAGGTGCGTTTTTTAGTAGATCCTTCTTCAAAATAACTACCGTAACACCAGCAGGTCCAAGGTTCTTTTGTGCGCCAGCATAGATCAATCCAAATTGTTCGATCGGAATAGCACGGCTCAAGATGTCACTAGACATATCTGCAATAAATGTCTTGTCTGGTTCGTTAGGGAATTCTTTCCACTGAGTACCATGTATCGTATTGTTGGATGTTAGGTGTACGTATGCATCATTATCCCTGTAGGTTAATTCGTCAGGAGTGGGGATACGGCTGAAATTTGTTTGTTCTCCATTTGCTCCTATGAACGTATCACCTACTTTTTGTGCTTCTTTCAAGGCTTTTTGTGACCAGCTTCCTGTAAGAAAATAATTTCCCTGTTGTCCTTCTTGTAAAAAGTTCATAGGGACCATTGAGAACTGCAAGCTAGCTCCACCTTGTAGGAAGAGAACTTCATAATCGTCTGGAATATTGAGAAGCTCACGCAATAGGTTAACTGCTCCTTCATGTATCGCTTTGTATTCCTTGCTACGATGACTGAATTCCATGACTGACATACCAAATTGTTGATAGCTGATCAGTTCAGATTGCGCTTGGTCTAGTACTTCAAGAGGTAATGCAGAAGGACCGGCATTAAAATTAAAACGTCTATTCAACAGAAGACACTCCTTTAATGTAGTAATGCGATAACCTATTTTGTTTGTAATTATCCTATCATTATCGAAACCTTATCGCTATATTTTTTCTGAATCTTATAAAAGATTTCGCTTTAACTTTTTGATAACTTGCATTGTTTTGCTATCCTAATAGGAACGAATGAAAAAGGAGTGAACCATAACATGTACCGAGAAAATAAACCAATTCATATCGGACCATACGACCATCCAGATATTTATCCAGGACCCAGGCCATCTTCTTCGTTCGTTTATCATAACGGAAAAGCTCATAGAATTGATGAACAGCAAAATGTCCCAATCGAAGAACAAGTTGTTCAATACTCTATGGGGGAAGAAGTAACGGGAACACTATCTTTTTCCTCACCAACAAAGTTGACAGTTAATGAATTGCTGAAGAGTGAAGGGCTTACTTCCATTGAAGATCGGATTCCTTTACTGGCATATGGTTCTAACGTTTGTTTGGCGCAATTAAAATATAAATTCAGCCTTAATCCAGATTTAAACGACTTTATCTTGTTTTTCCGTGCAAACATCGTAGATACCGATGTCGTTGCAGGATCGTTTCTAGCACCATATGGAGCACTTCCGGCAGTAATCGCCCCGGTTACAGGTGCTAAAACAGAGGTTTGGGTTACCTTTGTTGAGCGTGAACAACTCGAGCTATTGAACCGTACAGAAGGCAGCTATGTTCTTAGGGAGCACCAAGGCGAAAAGCTTATGCTAACGACAGGTGAGCGATTTGAACGGGTATATGCTTACTATTATCCTCATGCATTGTTAAGAGAGGGTTCAATGGTACGGTTTATGGATATCCCGGGGCAATCGCCTTTGCCATCCATGTGGCAGGCTGACTTGTTGAATGAACTGAAAGGACTGATGGGATATGAGGGGCATAGGGAGGAGTTCATACATGAACTTCGTTGGAACTCGATCCTTCAGTCAAAAGTATCTACACTCCTGGCTGGCATGGAGGAGAAGTTCGACCATTCAGATTGGGTAGAGCCAACAGGGTTTCACACGTTGAAGGAAATGAAAAGGTCATGTAAATAAAAAAGGAGGCGTTTGCCTCCTTTTTTGTATTACTTAAATTGTGAGCGAATTCCTTCTGCAAGCTTCTGTAGCTTCTCGGCATCGTATTCACTTTCGTGTGTTTTCCAGACAGCGCCGAATCCATCGCCTTTCCCATAGCGTGGAATAAGGTGAAGGTGATAGTGAAACACAGATTGTCCAGCAATCGCTTCATTGTTATTTAATATATTCATACCTTCAGGTGCAAAATTTGCTTTTAATGCATTTGCAATTTCAGGAACAGCTTCAAAGAGCTTTGATGCTGTATCAGAATCTAACTCATAAATGTTTTGCTTATGTTTCTTTGGAATGACTAGTGTGTGCCCCTCCGTTACCTGGGTGAGGTCTAGAAAAGCTAAAACATCTTCTGATTCATAAACTTTAGCTGATGGAATATCGCCATTAATGATTTTACAAAAAATACAGTCAGGAGAATGACTCATTACGATCTTCCTTTCATCATTTTTGTTTATCGTACCATATTTTTCATGTTTATTGAAAAATCAAATAAGGCTCTGCCGGGGGTGCAGAGCCATGAGCGTAACTAGTTTCAGGGAAGACGTCACACTCCGTACTAGGTTGCTCGGAAATAGAACAAACTATTCAACTGTTTTGCGAATATTCTTATGAAAATCTGGATTCCTTCGTTTAATCAAGATATGATGTGTACAGATTTATAAAATGGAGGAGAGACAAATGAAGTTTCGTTTTCTAGCAATAGTAGGGATTCTTATCGTTTCCGTTATGACGGGGTGCAATAATAATGAAAGTCATATCCAAGAACATTTAAGTAATGGAGATATACGGGAAACAACAGCATCTAACGAACTCCCTACATTCCTTGAAGATAAACACGATACAGTACAGGCAATCTATTCAAAAGTAGAGTCGGAGGAAGATTTATTACAACACATACCATGTTATTGCGGTTGTGGAGACACGGCAGGTCACATGAATAATTACGACTGCTTTGTACATGACAAAACAGCTGAACGTACTACTTGGGATGACCATGGTACGAAGTGCGGCGTTTGTCTTGACATCGCTGTGAAAGCCATTGAAATGAAAGAAAATGGAAAGTCGGTTAAAGACATTCGAGCGTTCATCGATGAGACGTATAAGGTTGGTTATGGCAAACCAACTCCGACGCCGCTACCAGAAGCGTAGTCGTTTCACCGAGGTAATCAAAGTTTGTTAAAATGGAGTCAAATACAGAAATGAGAGGGTCATTATGTCGAATTCGATCTTAGAAGTGAACAATTTAACTGGTGGATACCAGGCAAATAAACCTGTTTTGCATGATCTTTCTTTAAATGTGAATGCGAATGAGATCGTAGGATTGATCGGTTTGAACGGAGCAGGAAAAAGTACCACTATTAAGCATGTTCTTGGTCTGCTTGATCCTATGAAAGGAAACATCCGTGTTGCAGGTAATACTTTCAGTGAAAACAAAGATAAGTACCGAAAACAATTTTCCTACATACCTGAAACACCTTTATTGTACGATGAATTGACGCTTTGGGAGCATTTACAATTGACTGCTCTTGCGTACGACTTGGAAGAGGGTTGGGAACAAAGGGCAGATGGTCTTTTGAAAGAGTTTCGAATGACGAATATGAAAAGCTGGTTTCCGGGTCACTTTTCAAAAGGGATGAGGCAGAAGGTTATGATCATGTGTGCTTTCCTTGTTCAACCTTCTCTCTATATTGTCGATGAACCGTTTGTCGGACTCGATCCGATCGGCATCCAGTCTTTCTTGGATATGATGGTCCAAGTGAAAGAGAAGGGTGCTGGCGTATTGATGTCTACTCATATTCTTTCTACAGCTGAACGATACTGTGATCGCTTCATCATCCTACATGATGGTGTCATTGTTATGTCAGGAACAATGGCGGAGCTTCAGAAACAAATCGGGCGTAAGGACGCTACATTGGATGACATCTATATCGAAGCGACCAGGAGCGAGAAATGATGCAGTTCGAGACCCTGTGGAAGGAAAGAGCGGGTGCCTTTTGGAAGATTGCGCTTCGTTACTTCCGGTTAATCGGTAATAGCAGCTTTCTATTTACGCTCGTCCTGACCCTTATCTTTGGCGCATATTATTATAGTGAATTACTCAAGGTACTGCCCGAAGCGTTTCCAGGCATTGCTGTTATCACGATCATCGCTTCTTTTGTAATCGTAAGGTCCCCTCTAAGGTTCTTTCTATCAGAAGCTGATCTTGTATTCTTATTACCTGCAGAAAGAAATCTAAAAGACTATTTTAACCGATCACTACTCTATAGCTTTATGCTTCAGGCGTTCATCACGATTGTTGCGATGGTAATCCTTGCCCCGTTGTATCAGCATGAAATGGCAGCGGGGACCGCATATTACGTTTTCGTGATCGCGATCATGTTATTACTGAAAGCACTAAACATCTTCATGAAATGGATGGAATTACATTTACCTGCACATCGATCTGTTGCTGGATTCGTAGGGTTACGCACAGTGGCTACGTTACTGTTTACGTACTTCGTTCTCGTTCAAGCATCTTTGATCGTTGTTGCTCTGACTGCTATAGCGCTCGTTAGTCTCTTATGGTTTGTGTTTTATCCCCTTAATCGAAAGTATTCGGTTAAATGGGAGAAGCTTCTTGCTTTAGATGAGAAGCAAAGTATGAAATTTTATCGAACAGCAAATCTATTTACAGACGTTCCGAAACTAAAACAGTCTGTTAAAGGAAGAAGAATGATCAGTTCGATCGCTGAAAAACTCCTTCCGAATGATACGGTTTACGAAAAGCTTTATCAAAAAGCGTTTGTACGAAGCAATGAATACCTTGGAATCTATCTGCGCCTAGCGATCATCGGTCTGTTGGTCGTGGTCTTCGTTCCAGGGACGATAGGTAAGGTAATTGGGGCAGGGCTATTTATCTATTTGACGGCTACACAGCTGCGCACATTATATCCTCACTATTCAGCACACGTGATGATAAAGCTTTATCCCCTTCCGGAGGACCAAAAAGATCGTGCATTCAACAAAATGTTAAGACGCTTACTAGGAATTCAAGCTGCCTTGTTTGCGTTGGTCACACTTATTTTAGAACGAGACGTAATCACGTTTCTTGTAATATGTTTGGTTGGAATTCTAACCGTCCTATTCGCTACTACGAAGAAACAAAAAGCACCACCAATCTGATCCGTAAAGGAAGATTGCAATGAACAGCTATGAAGAAGAATTGAGAGATGAACTCTTTATTTGGGAAAAAAAGATGACGCGTAAAGCTCCATTATACTCTAGAGCTACTAAAAAACTTCAAAACAAAGTGAACGATGCGATACCTGAGCGTGTCCACACTGTTGTGACGAATAGTATTCGAACGATGGTGGAAGGCGTGCTTGCTGGCAATACGTACGCAGTGAAAGAGCCATTACAGAATCTCTCACTAAAAGAGAGGGACAGATTGGCGAAGGAAGCAACGGCCACTTTCAAACGAGTTGCCGCTGTTGAAGGAGCAGGAACTGGAGCAGGAGGCATACTGTTAGGGCTAGCAGATTTTCCATTACTATTGTCCATCAAGATGAAGTTTTTGTTTGACCTTGCTAGTATTTATGGGTACGATGCAAGGCGATTTGAGGAGAGAGTTTTCATCCTTACCATCTTTCAACTTGCTTTTTCTTCAGATAAAACCCGTAAAGAAATTTTCAAACGACTAAAGAATTGGGAAGAGACGAGCCACCTTTATAAAGAGAAAGATTTCTTTAATGAGGAACACAACTGGAAGTCGTTTCAGCTTGAATACAGGGATTATATTGATCTACCGAAGCTACTTCAAATGATTCCAGGTTTTGGTGCGATCGTTGGAGCGTTCGTTAATTACCACTTTATCGATTGGCTAGGTGAAACTGCTATGAATGCCTATCGCTACAGAATGCTCGCTTCCTCATAAATTGCAAAAGAGCCGGCCAAAATGGCCGGCTCTTTTCACATTATTCAAAGCGAGCGTCGCTTAGGATGCGATCCATCTCTTCCATGTGATGCGTTTCGTCAGAGATCATATCGTCCAGCTTTACAACAAGCTCCGTGTACCCTAGCTCTTCAGCTTGGACTTTTCGCTTTTCATAGCGGTCGATCGTATCTTTTTCAGCTCTTCTTGCTTCTAAGAGCATTTCCTTAACATCACTTAGTTGTTTAACTTCCGCTGGTTTCGTTGTTGGTGTACCACCGAGCACCTTGATTTTTTCTGCAAGATACAGTGCGTGGCCCTGCTCATCAGCTATTTCACCTTCAAAGAAAGGTTTCAACGTTTGACGGTACAAGCCGGATACAACTGCCGCATTGTACGTATACATGATACTCGCAGCATATTCGTTCGCTAGGTCTTCATTTAACCCTTCGATTAGCTCCTGTTTCTTGTCTTCCATTCAAAACACCCTTTCTATACAAAATTCGTTCCACCTTATTTTTACCCATTCATGAATTTAATAAAACATGGAAAGAATAATTGGTGCTACATACTCTCATGTTTGCATCGGTGTTGAAGGGGTAATAGTCCAACTAGATGGTTAAACAGAAGGAGGACTTACCTTGAGTAAAATAGCGGTACTTATGACAAACATGTTTGAAGATGTGGAGTATACAAAACCGGCTGAGCAATTCAGCAATGCTGGTCATGAATTGACTGTTATCAGTCATAAAGCAGGTGAATCGTTAACTGGGAAGCAACAAGACGCTACGGTCACATCAGACAAAGGAATCGACGATGTAAATGCAGAGGATTTTGATGTGTTATTCATTCCAGGAGGATTCTCTCCAGATGAATTACGAGCCGACGATCGCTTTGTAAACTTTACGAAGAAAATGATGTATTTGAATAAGAAGACACTTGTGATTTGCCATGGTCCACAACTGCTAATTACTGCAGAAGCGCTACATGGTCGCAACATTACAGGGTTCAAGTCGATCCAAACAGATCTAAAGTATGCTGGAGCGAATGTTTTCGATGAAGAAGTTGTCGTATGTGGTGGAACATTAGTCAGCAGTAGAAACCCAGATGATATCCCTGCATTTATTGAAAAGTCACTGTCTGTAATGGACAGCTAAGGAGTGTATAGGTATGAGTGAGAAAAATCACCTTGTAAACAAAAACAGTGAATTAGATCTAAAAAAAGTGGACGACACGATGGATCGTATTAGTGAGGATCGAATCGATGATATTTTAAGTAATTTTGAACATTTCAAAGGGTACCTTGCTGATAAAGTAGAAGTGGGTGAAAAGCTTGGACTGAGTGAAGAAAGATTAGCTCAAGCTGCAGAGAAAGTGGCTGATTACTTAGCTCACAAAGAAGAGCCTAAGAACAGAGAAGAAAAGCTTCTTCAAGAACTATGGCTCGTAGGTGAAAAAGAGCACCGTCATGCTTTAGCTCATCTTCTTGTAAGAATGGTATTAAACGAAGATAACAAAAGCCGCTGAGTTTTCAGCGGCTTTTGTTTATGCGAAGATTCGACAGGTGCCTGTCACCTAAAACCTATACTTCTCCTGCGAGGACGGTCAAGTGTTCCGGAAGTAGTTCTAATGTGGAAGGGGTCGTGTAGTTTCGCTCTCCGTCACAATCAATTTTCTGTTCTGGATCTGCGGAAATACGCAATTCTCTCGTTTGGTAATGGATGATATCTTCATGCAAAGCAGGTTCCTTTGTGAACTTAGATTGAAAGAATGACCAAAATGTAGGAAGGGACGATTCTTTAATGATCAACACGTCGAATTTACCATCCGTAAGATTGTTCTCAGGGAAGAAAGCCTGTATGCCTCCTGTAAATGGTCCGTTTCCTACAAGCATCATCACTGCTTCGCCCTCAAATTGGTGCTCTTCTGCCTCCACTTTAAGATGGAATGGAGAAGGGTTGTTGATCGTCTGAGCAGAGCTGATATAATACGACAGCCTTCCGAACAGTTCTTTTGTATTCGGATCGATATTTTCAGAAGCCTGTGTGATCATCCCGATGCCCCAAAAGTTTAGGAAGTACTCTTTATCTGAACGTCCGACGTCGATGGTTTTCGTGATGTTCTGGATGATTTGTTCAACGGCCAGAATCGGATTCTGATTGATTCCTATCGCTCTTGAGAAATCATTACACGTTCCACCGGGGATGATTCCAAAGGTTGGGCGGTTCTGCTTGCTGCAGAGTGCATTTGCTAATTCATAGATCGTTCCATCTCCACCGGCTCCGATAATGATATCCACTTCTTCATTAATCTCGTCGACAATCTCAGCTCCATGTCCTGGATATTCGGTTTCATAAAACGTAAATTGCTGATAGTGTTCATCGAGCCTCGTTTTAATCGTATCGATTTGCTTTATCATTTTTTGATTACCAGCATTAGGATTTAGAATCAGGGCTGCATGCGCCAAAGTGGAAGCTCTCCTTTCATATGGTTTTTGGATTAGTATTCCCTAAATAACTTAAGCTTCTTCTCGAGGAAAATGCTCTTCATTGATTTCTTGTTTATAAGCATAAGTGAACGTAAGTGCTACTAATACTCCTCCGCCTATAAGGTTACCTATACTAGCAGGGACTAGGTTGAAGAATAGAAACTCCACCCACGTATATTCTCCCTTATTAAAAATAGCCGTACCGAAATAACCCATGTTGGCTACACTATGTTGGAAATTCCCTGCCACGAATATGATGACTGGGAGCGCCGTAGCGAGTACTTTTCCTGTTAAGTCTCTGGCTGCAGTTGCAAGGAATGCTGCCATCCCGATCAGCCAGTTTGCGATGACCCCAGATAGCAGAATCTGAAACCATCCTTTCGTTCCTTCCGATAAAAACTTCATCTTATGTTCGATATAAACGTTTAACTCTGTATAGAATTCAGGTGATAGTGAACCTGATAGTACCACTAAACCTCCGACTAAAAGTGCTCCAATTAAATTACCAATATAGCAAACTACCCAAAACTTCATGAGCTGTTTTGGAATCCAGAACTTTCTTTGCAGTATATAGCTTGGTAACAAGACGTTTACTTCTGTGAACAAAATCGCTCCTGAGATGAACACGATAGCATAGCCTGTTACAAAACCTGCTCCTGCAAGAAGATTATGTATGCCTTTCGTTTCCACCCCTAAAGCGATGAGGACAGATAGGATCGAACCAAAGGTAACGAAAGCTCCTGCTAATATCGATAAGATAAACTGCCTGTTGAGTGGTCTTGCACTATGAGACTCGCCCTTAACGATAAAGGTTTCAACGATTTGAGCAGGAAAATAAAATTGTCTTTCAGGATATGCTGCTTTTCCTTCCTGCTGTTTCGATTTATCTTCATTTGCCATAACAAGTCTCCTAACGTAATCGATTACTGCAAACGTAAATGCAGTTGATTGAAAAAAACTATTTTTCGGCTAGTATTCACAAAGACCGCTTGCGGTGTCATGAAGAATAGTAAGGGAAAAAAGCGAGATGGTATCCACCTCGCCCTTTATTTAAAATTTCCAGTATCCTGTTTTCCCGTAATGAGTATAGAGATCTTCTTCAAATCGTCGGGTAAGGCGCTCGTTCAATAGATACTCTGGGGCATTTTCTATTTTGTCTTTCGGTACATTTACGACTACACTACGGTCATTCCAATGGATGTCTTCAATCCATTCGGTAGATAACAATACTTTCTTTCCACTTAAAAAGTTTTTCGTATCTACAACAAAATATCTAAGCTTCCATGTTTCATCGTCAAAGATAAAATCATCAACATGGCCGATTTCGCCATCGATTGCTTGTATATGATAATTCGAAACTTCTTTCGTACTGCGAAGATGGTTATCTTCATCGCTAGTTTCCTTATAAGAGACTTCAAGTTCTTGAACGTCCATGTGAGGGTTAGGGTGCATCCCGCTCCCCCATGCGCCTGTGCCTACCCAATAGTAAGGCCAGCCGTAATGCTTGTTCATAGACATTTCATGCTTTCTAGATATCGGTTGATCCGTATCGATCGAGGGGCTGTTTTTTAGCTCCTCCGTCGAAAGTGAAACGGAAACTGTTTCTTCATCATGAGTAAGCTTTTCGATTGAGTATGGTGATATTAACACCTTTTTTCCAGGCAGCCATTTATGCGTGTCGACAACTAGGTACCTTACTGTCCAATGCTCGTCATCAAAATAGAGTTCTTTCAGCGCACCTTTTTCTCCGTCGCTTGTATCGATATTGTATTTATAAACTTCATTTTCACTTACAAGCATGTGCTAACACTCCTGTATAATTATTTCTGCTGTAATGAAAATACCCTTGAGTCGTTCTAGTTAAACGCTTGGGGAATCGACATGGTACGTTTTAACATAGGGTTTGCCTCTGAAGACTGTTTTCGGTAATCCTTTATCTGTATTACGGTGTTTATGAGCGGTGTTGTAAGCTTCGGAGGATTGCCAGTTTTTGAAGTCGTCCTCACTACGCCAGAAGGTGGCGACGATGTAGGGGTCATTAGGATCAACGGGCCGTAAAATTCTGATGCCTTCACAGCCGGGTTCGTTTTCAACCTTTCCTGCCCTGTTTTTGAATCGATCTTCAAAGGTTGGGCGTTCGCTTTCTTCCACTGGTATATGGTTTAAGACGACAAATCTAGGTTCAGTAACATTCCCTTTTTGGTCGAGTATGTCATACTCTTTCCCACTTTTAAAAACGGGTTGTGATGCGGTTTGGTGATAGAGTTCTGCACCGTCATCATCAACTAATAAAAACATCTCTTCGTTATTCTCTTCTTTTATTTTTAATAAGTAATCGTATGTACCGTATGTAACATAAACCTTCATGCTATACACCCTTTCTACAATAAGATAGGAAACGCCTGATACTTTACCCATTTTTGGCGAAAACTAAACAGAACTGTCAAATTATGATGTACAAAAAACATAGTCGGTGATGTAAGCTTAATTTTATTCGACTTGTAAGGAGGGTGCCGTACATAATGAAAAAGCTAGGGATAGGCTTAATTGCGACGATTGCTGTTTTTCTAGTAGGATTGCTAGGGTATCTAGGCATTCTACTTGCAGGTAATTATGCGATCGATGAGAAAAAGCTTGTGATGAATTCAGCGACTAAGCTTGTAACACCTAAAGACGAGCTTATTACAAAGCTATATATTGAAAATAGAGATCCTGTATCGATCGAAGATATACCAGAGCACGTACAAGAAGCTTTTATTGCGACGGAAGATAGTCGCTTTTATGATCATCATGGACTTGATATAAAAGCGATCGGTCGTGCATTATATCGAGATATCTTGGCAGGTGAGAAAGTTGAAGGCGGTAGTACGATCACGCAACAGCTTGCAAAAAACGTCTTCTTAACAAACGATAAGTCTTGGTTAAGGAAAACAAAAGAAGCCGTGATTGCGATCAATCTTGAACGCAACTACAGCAAAGAGAAAATCTTAGAGATGTATTTGAATCAGATTTATTTTGGACACGGTGCATATGGAATACAGTCCGCTTCTAAACTCTATTTCAATAAGAAGACGACTGAACTCAGCATAGAGGAAGGAGCGCTATTGGCAGGGCTTCCTAAGGCGCCTTCTAACTATTCCCCGATCGATCAGCCGGAGAAGAGTAAAGAAAGAAGAGACCTGATTCTATCCCTTATGGAGAAGCAAGACTATTTAACCGCTGAAAAAGCTGTTCGCTTACAAGGGAAAACGGTGGCGTTAGACATCGCAGAGGTCACGAAAGATCCCTCGTTTTTAACTTACGTAGATATGACACTAGATGAGGCGAAAACGAAATATAACCTTTCGAATGAAGAAGTATTAAGGGGCGGATATAAAATCGTCGTCCCAATGGACGTCACGCTACAGAAATCCGCATATACAGAGTTCCAGAATAAAGCGCTATTCCCAGGAAGCGATCCTAACATGCCTCCAGAAGGTGCTTTAACGATGATGGATGTTAAAAGCGGTGGTGTACTTGCTGTTCAAGGGGGCAGGAACTACGTTCAAAAAGGGTTGAACCATGTGAATGCACGAAGACAGCCAGGCTCATCGTTTAAACCGATCGCTGTCTATGGGCCGGCTCTCGATAAAAAAGAGTACGAGCCCTACACGCTTTTACAAGATAAGAAAGAAGAGTATAACGGCTATTCACCATCTAATTACAATGGCCAATACTCAGGTGAGATGCCACTGTATGACGCAGTTAGAGTTTCTGCGAATGCGCCAGCGGTCTGGCTTTTAAACGAGATCGGGATTTCTTATGCTAAATCTTATTTAGAAAAGAGCGGCATTTCGATTGAAGATCAAGATTTGAAGATTGCCCTTGGCGGCATCGACAAGGGAGTCACTCCATTTGAAATGATGGAAGCATATCGACCTTTTGCTTATCAAGGGGAAAGAATAGAACCATATTTTATTGAGAAGCTCTACAATCACGATGGTGAACTTGTAGGTGAAGCAAAGCCTGAGAAAGAATCCGTTTATAAAAAACAAACGGCTTGGTACATGACGCGTATTCTTGAAGGAGTTGTGAAGAACGGTACTGCCCAAAGTGGTAAGGTGAACACAGCTCTAGCAGGAAAAACGGGAACAACTTCATTTGAAGGAGTAAAAGGCGGCGTTAGAGATGCTTGGTTTGTTGGTTACACACCAGAGATTGTAGGCTCCGTCTGGATGGGGTATGACAGAACAACAAAGGACCAATACCTCAAAGGCGGCAGCGAATATCCTGTACAGCTGTTCAAAAAAGTTGTGAACGCAAGTGAAGCTAAAACGAAGGCCTTTAAAAAACCTGAAGATGTAAAAGATATGGAGAAGCCTGTCAACCTTCCTGAAATCGATGACTTAAAAGCTGATATCGATTTCTTATATGGTCTACCAGCAGTAACATTAAAATGGACGGCTTCTTCAGATGATCGAGTGGAGTATGCCATCTATGAAGTAAAAGACGGTAACAGAAAGAAGATTGATTCAGTGACAGGAAAAGGCGAATACACGAAACATTCCGTTTCTTTCTTCGGCTCTGTATCATATCAAGTCGTACCTGTTAATCCACTTACAGACCAAGAAGGAACGCCTTCGAATGAAACGTCGATCCGTCTTTTTGATCGATTTATGGACCGCAATGAAGAGGAAGCAGGGTAGTAATCTACAAAAGAGGGTAATAATGTGATAATACCTCTTAATCAAGGTTTTCAGTGTGTTAAGGTAAGAAGTGTAAACGGCATCAAACAAGGACAATTTTATGACAGTTTATTTCAATGACTATACACGTAAGACATGCACAGCTATAGTATGTAGGGATGCATAAATGAACGTAAAGCACTAAGAGTGTGGGAAAGGTGGACAACGATGAGTAAAGCGCCATTCAATGATCAATTTCTTCGCGCATGTCGCGGGGAGGAAACAGATTTTACGCCAGTCTGGTATATGAGACAAGCTGGACGATATCAGGCTGAATATAGAAAGATTAGAGAAAAGTACTCTTTTCATGAAATGAACTTAAATCCAGAGGTTGCTGCAGAAGTAACAAGGTTTGCCGTCGAGCAGCTAGGTGTAGATGCGGCGATCCTATTTGCAGATATCATGACTCCACTTCCATCAATCGGAGTCGATGTTGAAATTAAAAAAGGGATTGGTCCTGTAATCGACAACCCGATCCGCACCGTATCAGATATCGATCGACTAGGAGAGTTAGATCCGCTTAAGGATGTTCCGTATGTCATGGAAACGATCAAGATGCTTCGTGAAGAGTTATCTGTACCTTTGATCGGTTTCAGTGGTGCTCCTTTTACCGTTGCTAGTTATATGATAGAAGGCGGCCCTTCTAAAAACTATTACAAAACGAAAGCGCTTATGTACTCAGATCCTGAAGCATGGCACCGTCTTATGGATAAATTAGGAGATATGACGATCGCGTATCTTAAAGCCCAAGTACAAGCTGGCGCTCAGGCGCTTCAATTGTTCGATTCTTGGGTTGGAGCTCTAAACGAAGCTGATTATAGAACGTACATAGCGCCAGTCATGAATCGTATTTTCTCTAGTCTTAGAGAGACCGGTGTTCCTCTTATCATCTTCGGTGTCGGAGCGAGCCATCTTATTCAAGAATGGAACAAGCTCCCTGTCGATGTGATTGGGATCGATTGGAGAATCACGATTAAGAATGCACGAGTGAAAGAGGGAATCACTAAACCTCTTATGGGCAACCTCGAGCCAGCATTGCTTCTTGCGCCTTGGGACGTGATCGAAGAGCGTACAAAAGAAATCTTAGATCAAGGGATGCAGGATCCTGGGTTTATCTTCAACCTCGGTCATGGTGTATTCCCGCAAGTTGAAGTTGAAACGTTGCAGAGATTAACTCGTTTTGTACACGAATATACAAGTAAGAAATAGGCAGGGGAACGGGAGGTAAACTATGCCGAAACGAACAATAGGTCTCCTTGTAATGGCTTATGGTACACCGCGGAACGAAGCGGAAATCGAACCATATTATACTCATATTCGAAGAGGGAAAAGGCCGACAGAGGACATGCTACAAGATCTAGTTGAACGGTATGAGGCAATCGGGGGCATTTCTCCGCTGTATGAGATTACGAAAGAACAATCTGAGAAGCTTGAGGTCAGGATGAATGAGCTTTTTGGAGAAGACATTGCGTTTAAGAGCTATTTAGGCTTGAAGCATATCGAACCCTTTGTAGAAGATGCAGTGAAAAATATGCAGAGAGATGGCATCCAAGAAGCGATCAGCATCGTTCTTGCGCCACATTATTCGAGTTATAGTGTACAAGCTTATAATGATAGAGCGAATAAGGCTGCTGCAAAGCTAGGGTTCCCGCATATCCACTGCATCGACGAATGGTACACAGAGCCAAAATTCATTCAATACTGGGTTGAACAACTAAACTCCTGTTTGAGAAAGCTAGATGACAAGGAGAAGAAAAAGACTGTCGTCATCTTTACTGCTAATAGCTTACCTGAGAAAGTATTGCAACACGGAGACCCTTATCCTTCCCAATTAGAAGAAACTGCAAGTCATATTGCTACAAGAGCGGGTATCCAAAATTATGCTGTTGCGTGGCAAAGTGAAGGAAATACACCAGAACCTTGGATCGGTCCTGACGTTCAGGATTTAACTCGGGATCTATTTGAACAAGAAGGGTATACAGGGTTCATTTATTGCCCGGTTGGTTTCGTGGCAGATCATCTCGAAGTACTCTATGACAACGATTATGAATGTAAACAGGTAACAGATGAGCTAGGGGCTACCTATCATAGGCCTGATATGCCGAATGCACGAGACGAATTTATAGAGATATTAGCTTCTGTTGTGACAAAAGAATTAATAAAAAAGAAGATGATAAATCATGAATAATAAAGAAAAACGAATTGTGATAGTTGGCGGGGGTATCACTGGCTTAACTGCCGCGTACTATCTTCAGAAAGAAATGAAAGACTCCGGCGAACCTTTTCAGATTACACTTCTCGAAGGCAGTGAACGCCTCGGAGGGAAGATTTATACCGACACAACCAATGGTTTTGTGATCGAGAGAGGCCCTGATTCATTTCTAGCAAGAAAGAAGAGTGCCGCGACGTTAGCGAAAGAGGTAGGGCTAGAAGATCAGCTTGTACCGAACTCGACCGGTAACGCATTTATTTTAAATAACGATCAGCTCTTTCCCATTCCTGGTGGATCTGTAATGGGGATACCAACGGAAGTAGCTCCGTTTGTTTCGACGCGTTTATTCAGCTTGAAAGGAAAACTAAGAGCAGCCCTCGACCTAGCACTCCCAAGACGAGATAGTCATGGCGAGGACCAGTCATTAGGTCTTTTCTTCAGAAGAAGATTGGGTAATGAAGTCGTTGAAAATTTGATCGAACCATTATTATCAGGAATTTATGCTGGGAATATTGATAAATTGAGTCTGATGTCTACGTTTCCTCAATTCTATGAAGTTGAAAAGAAGCATCGTAGTTTAATATTAGGGATGAAGAAGACAACGCCAGCTTCAAGGAGAAAAACGGGTAAAAAGAAACCAGCGTTTTTAACGATTAAATCAGGGCTGCAATCGCTAGTAAAGGCGATTGAAGATCACCTAACTGAAGTAGATATTAGAAAAAATACTAAAGTTGATTCGATTGAAAAAGATGGGGAGTCATATAAGCTTACAACGATGAGCGGTGAACAGATCGAGGCTGATGCTGTGATCGTTACGACTCCACATCAGCAAGTGACAAAGATGTTCAGGGATCACGAGGAAGTTGCTCCATTAGAAGATATGCCTTCAACAACGGTGGCAACAGTAGCTATGGCTTTTCCGGAAGAAGCAGTTAAGAAATCATTAGATGGTACAGGATTTGTCGTATCTAGAAATGCCGATTATACGATTACGGCTTGCACGTGGACACATCGAAAATGGCAGCATGCTGCACCGAAAGGGAAAGTCCTTCTTAGGTGCTACGTAGGTAGAGCGGGTGAGGAAGAAATCGTTGAGAAGAGCGATGAGGAAATTGTCCAAACCGTTCTAAATGATTTGAATCAAATCATGGAAATTGAAGGGCACCCAGAGTTCTACCGCATTACGAGATGGCGTGAGGCTATGCCGCAGTATGAAGTAGGACATAGAAACCGCTTTGAGGAAGTACAAACAGGATTAAGAAGTAAAATGCCTGGCGTCTTTCTCGCAGGAGCTTCCTATGGAGGAGTTGGGCTTCCTGATTGTATCGATCAAGGAGTCGAATCCGTAACATCAGTCGTTTCATACCTCAGTAGTCACAAGTAGATTCACCAATTGGTGAATCTTTTTTGTGCGGCAGTAGTAACTGTATATAGGATAGTCTCTTTGCGTCTCTAATGATAAAATGAAATGGCAACATATAGAAAAAGGAGACTTGGCAATGTTAGATATGGCAAGACCTCTACTTGTGAATATTGCGATGCTATTTTCAGTGCTATTTATCTGGAACATGGTCATGCCTTTTACACGGTCAAGGTCGTTAAGTTTAAAAGATAAAATCTTATATGGTGTGATTAGCTCCTTAATGGCCCTTTTGTGTATGCTGTTTCCGTTAGAAAAATTCGGAGATACTGTATTTGACCTGCGGGTGGTTCCTCTCATTCTTGTTACGTTATATGGAGGAGCAGTCCCGGGAGTCATCTGTGCTGTCGTTATCTCGATCACTCGATTCTCAATGGGCGGGGAGTTCGCTTATGTAGGTGTCAGTTTAGCGATCATTGCATTTGTCTTAGCTTGGGGATATAGAGGTCTATTCGAAAGGTCGATCCAGAAATGGAATGTTATCTTAAAAGTAGGCAGTATCTTTATCATTACTTATATATCGATCATCTTATGGTTAGTAAAACCATCAGAACCGTACTTTTATCCGATCTATTTTCTGTCTTTTGCAATCGCCTATTTTTTTATTTTCTATTTAACGGAGAAACTTGTTATCATTAACCTCCAGCTCGAGGAGACAGTCTATCTTGAAAAACTTTCTGTTGCCGGAAAAATGGCTGCTTCAATTGCCCACGAGATCAGAAATCCACTCACAACGGTTAGGGGACTTCTTCAATTTATTTCTACAGGTGCAAAAGATCAGCAGGTGAAAAAATATGCGCCACTGATGCTAGATGAAATCGATCGAACGAATAAAATTATTACCGATTACCTGACTCTCATCAAACCAACAAAGTTGGATCATGTTGAGGTCCATTTAAATAAAGTTGTCAGTGATACGATCGAGTTGACATCCGTTCTAGGGGTTTACCATGCTGTTAAAATTTCTTACGAAGAGAACGGTGATTTCAGGATCTTAACCAATCCTCAAGAGATGAAACAGTGTTTGATCAATCTAATTAAGAATTCCATCGAAGCGATAGAGAAAGATGGACTGATCGAAATCTCTCTGCAGAATGGAACAAAGAGAAACACGGTCGATATCGTTATAAAAGACAATGGATCTGGCATGAGTGATGAAGAGCTAAAAAAGATCGGCCTTCCTTTTTACACTACGAAATCAAAAGGTACTGGGTTAGGTACGATGATAACAAATAGACTCATAAGAAATATGAATGGAAAAATATCGTATGAAAGTACGATTGGTTTGGGAACGACCGTTACGGTAACGCTCCCTACATTAAAATAAAGGGGGAGGACAATGGGATTTGACCGAAAGATAAGCATTATCAATGCTGCAGAAAAATCTTTTTCAATGTTTGGATACAAAGCAACAACGATGGACCAAGTAGCGAAAATAGCGAATGTGGGAAAAGGGACGATCTACACTTTTTTTCGGAATAAAGAAGAGCTTTTCAATGAGATCGTAAACCAGATGGTGAGTGAGATGAAAGAGCTTGCTCAAACCTCGATCAATGAAGAGGATACGTTTTTTGAGAATCTTCATAGAGGCTTGTTCGATGTACTTGAGCACCGGAAGGAACATAAACTCGCAATTAAACTATCACAAGAAGTTCGAGAGATAGGAACGCCAGCTGCTTTAGAAGCACTCAATCTTGTAGAACAAGCGATTACGTCCTTTATTAAGCAAGAAATCGAGCGAGGAATACGGAACAATGAGATAAAAGAATGCGATCCTTCTCTCACTGCATTCCTGCTTTTCAAAATGTATATCGCTCTCGTGTTTGATTGGGAGAAATCAAACCGTTCTCTGACAAAAGAAGAAATTGCACACCACATCGAGTTATTCACGATGGAAGGGATTAAGAAGGTATAAAAGATCCTATTGCCTAAATAAAAAAAGGATGATATATTACTATCTGTAGTTAAAATGACTAAATTTTGATTTTGGTCAAAACGTAGTCGAGATAGTATGGATTGTTCTTTTTTTTAGCATTAATGACCAAATGACAAAATTGGTCATATAGACAATAGGAGGTCATCAACTATGAATTTTCGTCATCTCCGTTCTGAGTGGCGTGCATTGTTCACTAATAAAAAAATTCTCATACCTGTTCTAGCAGTCATATTCATCCCTGTTTTATACAGTGGTATGTTTTTATGGGCATTCTGGGATCCGTATGAAAATCTCGATCAAATTCCTGTCGCTGTTGTAAATGAGGATAGCGGTGCTGATTTTGAAGGAGAGCATATTGAAATAGGAAATGAACTAATAGAAAAGCTGAAAGAAAATCCGCAATTCAAATGGGACTTTGTTGATGAGGAAAAAGCGAATGAGGGTCTCGAAGATCAGACCTACTATATGAAGATTCAGATCCCTGAAGATTTCTCAGAACGATCAACGACTGTGCTTGATGAAAAGCCTGAAAAACTTAATTTAGAGTATGTGCCGAATGAAAGTTTTAACTTCCTTGCGGGGCAAATAGGTGGTACAGCTGTAGGTGAAATCAAGTCTCAAATCGCGAACAATATAACAGAGAATTATAGTGAACTTGTTTTTGATACGTTTAGCGAGATTGCAGAGGGGTTGTCAGATGCATCAGATGGTGCAGGAGATTTAGCTGATGGCTCTTCAGAATTAAAAGATGGAACAGCGCAGTTAAAAGCAAATCTAGCAGAGTTAAACAATGGATCGATCGAAATCACGAATGGCGTGAGTGAATTACAAAATGGATCAGAGGAACTTGCAAAGGGGTTAGACGAAGCGAGTCAAGGTTCCACTACTTTGTTAACAACATTGAAAGAAAGACAATCTAAAGTAAATGATCTAACTGTTGGTGCCAATCAAGTCAGTGATGGTGTGACAAAGTTAAACGATGGTTTCAATGAATTTAAGTCAGGGCAAGAAAGCCTGGCAAGTGGAGTGAAACAAAGTCAACAAGGCATCGAACAAATTTTAACGAACCTTAAGGAAAAATCGTCAGAAGTGACCGCTTTAGGTACGACTGCTGAAAGCATAAAAGAACCGATTGTTAATGGTGGTCACGGAGCTGCTCAAGTTTCAAAAGAGCTTCAGGGCGTGATTCAAGGTATTCAATCAAATGATGCTTATACAGAAGAAGAGAAACAAGCGTTGATCAGTCAACTGCAACCAATCGCAGAAAAATCTGCAGGTGCCGCTCAGTCCATTCAGGAGGGAGCTACAACGTTAGAAACCGTTTCAAAGGGTGTTTCTTCAAGCATAAGTGAGATGAAAACGAGTCAATCAGAGCTTATTTCGGCACTAGAATCTCTATATGATGGACAAGTAAAGCTTGAACAAGGTCTCGATCAGTTTGGAACAGAGATAAATGATGCGAAAGAAAAGGTATCAAAACTTGAAGCCGGTGCTGCTCAAGTAGCTCAAGGAACGAGCGACGTGTCATCTGGCTGGCAAGATATGATAACGAATGTAGGAAAACTCAATAGAGGTGTTGTTGAATTATCTAATGGATCAGAGAAGCTCGTCACCGGTTTAACCGATTTAGAAGGAGGAACGTCTGATCTAACAACAGGTGCAGGCAAGCTTCTAGAAGGGTCAAAGAAGGTAGATAGTGGTGCTGAAAAAGTAAGTGACGGATCGAACGAACTTCATACTAAGCTAGATGAAGCTGCCAAAGAAACGTCTCAAACAAAAGCAGATGAAGAAAACTACAACATGTTTGCAGACCCAGTCGATGTAGAAAGTGATGCAACTTCTTCTGTTCCAAACTATGGAACAGGTTTCGCTCCATACTTTCTGTCCCTCGGATTATTTGTAGGCGCTCTTCTTATGTCGATCGTCTTCCCGCTTCGGGAACCTGCAGCAGATCCTAAGTCTGCTTTAGGATGGTTTGTGAGTAAGTATGGAATTCTTCTTACAGTAGGCGTTATTCAAGCAGTGATCGCGGATGCTGTATTACTGTATGGATTAGGAATCGAAGTTAAGAGCGTACCGTTATTCGTCATGTTTTCAATTGTTTCGAGTTTAACGTATATGGCGATGATCCAGTTTTTCGTGACGACGATGGGCGATCCTGGACGCTTTGTCGCTATTATTATTTTGATTCTGCAATTAACGACAAGTGCAGGTACATTCCCACTTGAGTTAATTCCGGAGAGTCTTCAAATCTTTAATTCATGGCTTCCGATGACGTACACCGTTTCTGGACTCAAGGCTGTAATCTCTAGTGGAGATTTTGCATTTATGTGGGATAACGTATGGGTATTAGTCGGGTTCACCACTATATTCATAGTTGGGACAATTGTATTTTTCTTCATGGAAATGAAAAAACGCAAAGCTCAGAGGTTTGATGAACCTGCTGTAACGAAATAAAAACTACTAAGCCTTCTCGATTGTGAGAAGGCTTATTTCTTTGAATTATACTGCGAAAAAGGATAGAGTATTAGTAAGATTGTAATAGTATCGTTCAGTTTGAAACGAGCACGTTAGGGTATTCACTTAGAATAGGAATTTTTAAGGAGGCAGGGTGAAGGGGAAGAATGATTACTTTTAAAAATGTTAGCAAACAATTTCCTGATGGAACAACTGCTTTAAAGGACATTAACTTACATATTGAAAAAGGCGAACTTTTGACCTTGATCGGTCCAAGTGGTTGTGGAAAAACAACGACTATGAAAATGATCAATCGGTTGATCGAACCAACAGGAGGTCAGATCTACATAGACGGCATACAGATTGCCGAGCAGGATCCAGTAGAGCTCAGACGAAGCATCGGGTACGTGATTCAACAAATTGGGCTTCTACCACATATGACGATTGCAGAGAACATTTCGTTGATACCGAAGCTAAAGAAATGGGAGAAAAATAAAATTGATAAACGTGTTGATGAGTTATTGGATCTTGTTGGACTAGAGCCTTCAACATTTCGCTCTCGTTATCCTCTAGAGTTAAGTGGAGGACAACAGCAGCGTGTCGGGGTTATCCGTGCTTTAGCTGCAGAGCCTCCGATCATACTGATGGACGAGCCTTTTAGTGCTCTTGATCCGATCAGCCGTGAACAGCTCCAAGATGAATTGATCAAACTGCAGAAGGAGATACAAAAGACGATTGTTTTCGTAACTCATGATATGGACGAAGCGATGAAGATCGCTGACCGTATCGCTATCATGAAAGACGGCGAGATCCTCCAGCTCGATACTCCTGATCGTATTCTGCGCCATCCCAAAAATGAGTTTGTCCGTGATTTTGTAGGTGATGAACGAATTGCTAAAGGACAAACGCCTTCAGCTCGTGATTTGATGATCCGAAAAGTCGCTACTGTGAAAGATAGCCGTGGCCTAGCCGAGGCATTTCGATTAATGAAGTCAGAACGCGTCGACAGTCTTGTCGTTACAGGTCCTGAACAAGTTTATCAGGGAGTGATTACACTTGAGGTGGTTCAAGAGCATTATGAGGATGACTCTAAGCGCATCGTCGATGTGATGAGTGAACCTGAACCTGTTACGAGTGATACGGTTTACCCAGAAATCGCAAAACGGTTTGCTGAAGAAACAGTGAAGATGATTCCGGTAGTGAATGAGAAAAAGCTTGAAGGTGTCATCACAAATGGCAGTATGATGAGAGGGCTAGCCGGTCTCGATCAAGTGAGTCAGCGAAAGGAAGGTGCCCTAAATGAATGATCGAAATTTCTTTGTTTTGTTCATTGAAACCATTCAAGGCCGATGGGATGATATTCTAGTTGCCCTACAAGAACATCTCTTTCTATCGTTCATATCGATCGTGATCGCAATCGTAATATCAGTTCCACTTGGCATCTTTATCTCTCGAAGAAAAAAACTTGCAGAACCGTTTATCGCAATTTCAGCGATCTTTCAAACAGTACCAAGTTTAGCGCTTTTTGGTTTTTTAATTCCTTTCCTAGGAATTGGGAACACAACTGCAATCATCGCTTTGACAGTTTATGCGTTGCTCCCAATCTTGAGAAATACATACACTGGAATCACTTCAGTCGATCAATCCTCGATCGAAGCCGGTAGAGGTATGGGGATGACGAATTTGCAGATCCTTCAGAAAATCGAGATTCCTCTTTCTTTACCTGTTATTATGGCAGGTGTAAGAACTGCGACTGTATTGACGATTGGTGTTGCAACGTTAGCCACGTTCGTTGGCGCTGGAGGACTTGGAGACATCATCTATAGAGGACTTACATCGAACAAGGATGAGCTTGTGTTAGCTGGTGCACTTCCAGCTACGATTCTAGCATTAGGGTTCGACTTGATCTTAAAGTTATTAGAAAATGCAGCAACTCCAAAAGGGATTAAAGCAAAAAAATAAAGGGGAGATTAATTTGAAGAAGTTTACGGTATTCATTATTGGCCTCGCTATGGTACTGGCTGCTTGCGGTAACGATAGCGGAAGTAGTGAGGATGATCCAATCGTTATTTCAGGGAAGCCATGGACAGAGCAATATATTTTACCGCACCTTATTGGTGAATACATAAAGGCGAATAGCGATTATGAAGTCGAGATCGATGAAGCTGTAGGTGAGGTAAGTGTTATCCATCAAGCTTTAGTGGATGGCGATGTGGACATGTATGTTGAGTATACGGGAACAGGGCTTGAAACGGTCTTAAAAGATACTGCGGATTCTAGTGAATCTGCTGATGATATCTTTAATCGTGTTAAAGAGGGGTACAAGGACGAATTCGACCTCGTTTGGCTTGAGCCGCTAGGTTTTGAGAATGGTTATACTCTTGCGATCACACAAGAAACGAATAAAGACTTGAATGCTGAAACGTACTCAGACTTAGTGCCAGTATCGAACGAAATGGTATTTGGAGGACCACACCCATTCTATGAACGCATCGATGGTTACGAAGCGATGGTAGAAACGTATGGATTTGATTTTAAAGAAACAGAAAGTCTTGATCCGAACATCATGTACGATGCTTTGAATGAAGGCGAAGTAGATGTGATTCCTGCTTTTACAACAGATGGTCGTATCGCTCGTTTTAACCTTGTAAGTACGGAAGATGATAAGAACTTCTTCCCACCTTATTACGCTGCACCTGTTGTAAGACAAGAAACGCTGGATTCTCATCCAGAGTTAGCTGATATTGTGAATGAACTAGCAGGTAAGATCTCTGAAGAAGAAATGTCTGAAATGAACGCGAAGGTTGACCTGGATGGAGAAGAGCCGGAAGATGTCGCGATGAACTTCTTGAAAGATAAAGGTCTTATCGACTAAAGGGAATAGTGAGGAGAAGTCATTATTTTCTACTTAAAAACGTGCAGATCAGTGATCTGCACGTTTTTTTATAGTATTTTACTTAAGAATGCTTTTGTTCGTTCATTTTGTGGATTTTTAAAGATTTCTTCCGGTACATTTTCTTCTACAATGTAGCCTCCGTCCATGAACAGTACGCGATCTCCTACTTCTCTTGCGAAGCCCATCTCGTGAGTAACGACTACCATCGTCATTCCTTCTTTAGCAAGCTGCTTCATAACTTCGAGCACTTCTCCGATCATTTCAGGGTCAAGCGCTGAAGTCGGTTCGTCAAACAGCATGACGCTTGGTTCCATAGCTAGTGCTCTAGCGATGGCAACACGTTGTTTTTGACCACCAGAGAGCTCGCCAGGGTAGCTGTTTGCCTTCTCCTTTAGTCCTACTTTTTGAAGCAGTTCCAAAGCTTGTTCTTTGGATTCTTGTTTGTTGTTTCCCTTTACTTTGATAGGTGCAACCGTGATATTTTCAAGAACAGTTTTGTGTGGAAAGAGATTAAAGTGCTGAAAGACCATTCCGACATCTTGCCTAACTTTGTTAATTTTGGTCTTTGGATCAGCGATATCATGACCATTCACGATGACGCTACCACCGGTTATATCTTCTAATTTATTTAAACAACGAAGAAACGTACTTTTACCTGACCCAGATGGGCCCACAACACAGACGACTTCTTTTTCATTTATTTCAGTATTGATCTCTTTTAGAACTTCTAAATCACCGAATGATTTCTTTAAGTTTTTAACTTGAATGATACTCATGTAGTATAGCCCCTCTCGACAAAACTCTTTCTGCCTATTAGATACTGAAGAATAGACCTATTATACCAATTTTCATACTAGAAATAAAAGAAGCTCGCTTCGCATCCCTCATTTGTACTTCAATAGAATCTCTTATATAATAGGTTGTGAAAACGTTTGCGCAATTTTATGATCAGGAGGGTTTCGACGTGGGGAAGCAATGGTGGAAAGATAGTGTCGTTTATCAAATATATCCAAGAAGTTTTAATGATAGTAATGGTGACGGTATCGGTGATATTAAAGGAATTACAGAGAAACTCGATTACTTAAAAGAACTAGGGATCGATGTCGTGTGGTTGTCACCAGTATATCAATCACCAAACGATGACAATGGGTATGATATTAGTAACTATAGAGAGATTATGGATGAATTCGGTACAATGAAAGACTGGGAAGAGATGTTGGATGGGATGCATAAGCGTGGCATTCGACTCGTGATGGATCTCGTTGTTAACCATTCTTCAGATGAGCATGCATGGTTTGCAGAATCTCGTAAATCAAAGGACAATCCATATCGAGACTATTATATTTGGCGTCCTGGTGTTGATGGACATGAACCAAACAACTGGGGGTCGATCTTCGGTGGGTCTGCATGGCAGTATGATGAGACGACTGAAGAGTATTACCTTCATCTTTTCTCAAAGAAGCAGCCAGACTTAAACTGGGAAAATCCAACGTTACGTGAAGAAGTGTATGAACTGATGAGCTTCTGGCTTGATAAAGGTGTTGATGGTTTTCGAATGGATGTCATCAACTTCATATCGAAAGAGCCTGGTCTTCCTGATGCTGAAGTAACTTCACCTGATAAATACCAGTGGGGTGGCGACTATTTCGTTAATGGGCCGAAATTCTTTGAGTATATGAAAGACATGAACGAAAGGGTATTGAGCCAGTATGGAGCCATGACGGTAGGGGAGATGCCGCTTGCTACACCTGAAGATGGTGTGAAGTATACAGACGAAAAAGATGGTATCGTCAGCATGCTGTTTCAATTTGAACATATGGACGTAACGAGTGGTCCAGGAGGAAAATGGGACCAGCAGCCATGGAAGCTGACAGATTTAAAGAAAATCATCTCTAAGTGGCAAACCGAGTTACATGGTAGAGGTTGGAACAGTCTTTATATGGAAAATCATGATCAACCTCGATCTGTATCTGTCTTTGGTGATGATCAATCGTATCGCGTTGAATCAGCAAAAATGCTTGCAGCCTGGCTTCACTTGCTTCAAGGAACGCCATACATCTATCAAGGTCAAGAGCTTGGTATGACAAATGTATACTTCGATTCGATTGAGGAATATAAAGATATCGAAACACTGAACATGTATAAAGAAGAGGTAGAAGAAAAAGGGAGAGAGCATGAGGAAATCCTTCAAGCTATCCATAAAAAAGGACGAGACAATGCTAGAACGCCAATGCAGTGGACAGATGAGCAGCATGCTGGATTCACCTCTGGCACGCCATGGATTAAACTTAACCCGAACTATACCGAAGTGAATGCAAAAAAAGCATTGAGCGACGAAAACTCAACCTTCTACTTCTATAAAGAGCTTATTCGCCTAAGAAAAGAACACGACATCATCGTTCACGGTGATTACAAACTTCTACTAGAAGACAACGAGCAATTGTACGTCTATACCAGATCATACAAAGACCAAACACTCATCGTAGCCGCTAACTTCTCAGGCGAAAACGTAACACATGAACTAGATGAATCACTGCAAGGAGGCAACCTCCTTATCAAGAACTATGAGAGTACTTCGGATAAATTAGAGCAAACCTCTACGATGCGTCCTTACGAAGTAAAAGCTTATTTGATTTAAAAATGGGAATTTGCAAAAAAAAAAAAAGACTTTCACAGCTGTCGATACGATTTCGACAGCTTATTTCTGTTTTACTCTTTCTAAGGTACGACTTCTCTATCTCTGGTATTCTCTTAAAAAGTAGGAGCTAATACCGCGAGACTCCTGCGGAAAAACGGGCGACCGAGACCCCGGAGCGTTCTTTGCGAGGAGGCTCGGGCGTTCGTCCGCGGAAAGCGAGCGGTATTTGCACCTACGGTAGGTACCCAGTGTATTTTACAAACTGAAGACAGCTAAATATTATTTTCTTTTGGATAATAAAACTTTCATGATTGAAAACTCATTTTCGAGGGAAGATAATTTTGTGGTCTAGATGTTTTTTTGTAAAATCAGACATCTTTCCTTTTTCTTTTTCGAGCACTGATGTATAATAATGAATGTACATTTGTTCAAAAGACATTTTACTAAATTTCACAATAAAAAAAGGAGTGTATACATATGACAACAAATCAAATGGATTCACTTGCAGTAAATACAATTCGTACTTTATCCATCGATGCAGTCGAAAAGGCTAACTCTGGACATCCAGGAATGCCGATGGGAGCTGCGCCGATGGCATATACATTATGGAGCCAGTTCATGGATCACAGTCCATCTAACCCAGAGTGGTTTAACCGTGATCGTTTCGTCCTTTCAGCAGGACACGGCTCAGCGCTACTCTATAGCATGCTTCACTTGTTCGGCTACGATGTTAGCATGGAAGATCTTAAATCTTTCCGTCAATGGGGTAGTAACACTCCAGGACACCCTGAGTTTGGTGAAACTCCAGGAGTCGATGCTACGACTGGTCCATTAGGACAAGGACTTGCAATGTCAGTCGGAATGGCTATGGCAGAGCGTCATCTAGCAGCGACATACAACAGAGATGACTTTAACGTGATCGATCACTACACTTATAGCATTTGTGGTGACGGAGACTTAATGGAAGGTGTTTCATCTGAATCAGCTTCATTAGCTGGTCACCTTAAGCTTGGCCGTCTAATCGTTATGTATGATTCGAACGATATCTCTCTTGACGGTGAATTAAACCAGTCATTCTCAGAAGATGTTCAAAAGCGTTATGAAGCTTATGGCTGGCAAGTGATTCGCGTTGAAGACGGTAACGATATGGCAGCAATTGCTGATGCTCTAAAACAAGCGAAGAGCAACACAGAGCAGCCAACTATGATCGAAGTGAAGACAACGATCGGTTATGGTTCTCCGAATAAAGGTGGAAGCAACACATCTCATGGTGCACCACTTGGATCAGATGAAATTTCTCTAGTAAAAGAAAACTACAACTGGTCTTATGAAAATGACTTCCATATTCCTGAAGAAGTGAAGAGTGTCTTCGCAGAGCTTAAGGAAGAAGGAGATAAGAAAGAGAAGCAGTGGAACGATCTTTTCGCTAGCTATAAAGAAAAATACCCTGAACTAGCTGCACAGTTGACAGCAGCGATCAAAGGGGAGCTTCCTGAAGGATGGGATAGTGAAATTCCTTCTTATGAAAAAGGTACGAGCACTGCTTCACGTGCTGCATCTGGTGAAGTACTAAATGCGATCGCTAAGAACAATCCACAAATCTTCGGTGGCTCTGCTGACCTAGCTTCTTCTAACAAGACGATGCTTAAGGGCGAGAATGATTTCTCAGCAGCAGATTATAGCGGAAGAAATATCTGGTTCGGTGTTCGTGAATTCGGAATGGCAGCTGCGATGAACGGTATCGCACTTCACAAAGGTCTTAAGATCTTTGGCGCGACATTCTTTGTATTCTCTGATTACCTTCGTCCTGCACTTCGTTTATCAGCATTGATGGGTGTACCAGCAACATATGTGTTCACTCACGATAGCGTAGCAGTTGGTGAAGATGGACCAACGCATGAGCCTGTAGAGCAGCTAGCTTCTCTTCGTGCGATGCCTGGATTATCTGTTATCAGACCAGCTGATGGTAACGAAACGGCTGCGGCTTGGAAAGTAGCACTAGAATCTTCTAAGAATCCTACAGCACTTGTTTTGTCTCGTCAGAACCTTCCTGTAGTAACTGACTCTCACGAAGAAGCTTACGAAGGCGTTAAGCGTGGTGCTTACATCGTGGAAGGCAGCACAAATGCGGATGCTCTTCTACTCGCATCTGGTTCTGAGGTTGGTCTTGCAGTTGAAGCACAAAAGCTTCTTGAAAAAGAAGGAATCACGGCTTCTGTAGTTAGCATGCCAAGCTGGGATCTTTTCGAACAGCAGTCAGAAGACTACAAGAAAACAGTGTTGCCTGATGATGTAACTGTTCGTCTTGGAATTGAAATGGGAGCATCCATGGGCTGGGATCGCTATGTAGGACAACAAGGTGATGTCCTAGCGATCGACCGTTTCGGAGCTTCAGCACCAGGAAATACGGTCATCAAAGAATTTGGCTTCACTCCAGAAAACGTCGTTAAAAGAGTAAAAGCAATGCTATCAAGATAACACTTGAGAGGCTTTCAGAAGGCGAAAAGGTCTTTCTGAAAGCCTTTTTTAAAGGTGTTTAGGTGGCAAATAATACGGAATTACAGGTGTTGCTATGGATAAGGGAAAACTTGAAAAGGTTGTAGAGGCAGCCCGCTTATATTATCAGCTTGATTTCAGTCAGCAAGAAATCGCCAGCAAGTTGTCGGTATCTAGGCCAACCGTATCCAGGCTGTTGAAACAAGCGAAAGCGGAAGGTGTCGTGGAGATAACCATTCATGATCCTTCTGAGGATGTCCATCGATTAAGCACCGAGCTCGTCGAGGCTTTTGGCCTGATGGACGCCGAAGTGACCATCGTTCCCCAATATGAAGACAGTATCGTAAAACACCATGTGGGAAAGACAGCTGCTCTGTATCTTAATGACACGATAAAAGATAATGATCTAATTGGAGTTTCCTGGGGAACGACCTTACATGAGGTGGGGAAAAACCTCCGTCATAAATTATTGAAGAATGTGACTGTCGTTCAGTTAAATGGTGGGATCAGCTATTCAGAAACCAATACGTTTGCATATGAAGTTATACAGATGCTCAGTCGTTCGTTCCATGCAGCGGGTCACTTCTTACCTGTACCTGCTATCGTAGATCAGCTGCTTGTGAAAGAGACGATGGAGGCTGATCGACATATTCGGAAGGTACTCGATATGGGGCGCGATGCGAACGTAGCTCTCTTTAGCGTAGGCATTCCAACAAAAGATTCTGTAATCGTTCAAGCAGAGTATGTGAGTGAGGAAGAATTAGATGTCATCCACTCAAGGTCTGTCGGTGAAATCTGCTCTCGTTTTTTCGATCGCAATGGACGGCCGATTCATAAGGATTTAAATGATCGGACAATAGGAATCGACCTAGAAGAACTTTCGAAAAAGGAAAAATCGATTTTGATCGCGGGCGGTCCAAAGAAGGTAGAGGCCATTTTTGGGGCGTTAAAAGGCGGCTATGCAAACATTTTAATTACTGATCAATATACTGCAAGAGCATTACTTGAGTTGAAAGGAGCGTGAAAAAGATGAAAGTGACAGTTCTCGGCCCGTGGGGAGGATATCCTAAAGTGGGAGAAGCTAGCGCTGGTTATCTTGTACAATCAGACGGCTTTAACTTACTAGTAGATTGCGGTAGTGGAGTCTTGGCACAGCTACAGCACTATCTGTCTGTTGAGGAGCTGAATGCCGTAGTGATCAGTCATTATCATCCTGATCACATCGCGGATATCGGTGTTCTCTATCATGGAAGGCTCATACAATCAAAGATTGGTAAGGAACTTCCTGAGCTGCCGATTTATGCGCCTCCTCATGATAAAGCAGAATTTAAACGACTCAGTCATGAACCATATACAGTGGCAAAACCTTATAAGGAAGACGAAGAGCTTACGATTGGCCCATTTACGATTACGTTCCTCAAAACGAAGCATCCAGTGACTTGTTTTGCTATGAGAATTACGGATGAACAAACAAGCATGGTGTTTACTGCAGATTCAAGTTATATGAAAGAGTTCGAAGCGTTTGCACGAGATGCTGATCTCTTTATATGTGAATGTAATCTATACAGTCATATGGACGGGACCGCCATGGGTCATATGAATAGTACGGATGCGGCGACAATTGCAAATTCAGCGAATGTGGGCACGCTAATGCTAACTCACCTGCCACACTTTGGTGTGTTAGAAGAGTTAGAGGACGATGCGAAGAAGTATTTTGATGGAGAAGTTGTCCTTGCGAAAAGTGGATTAACGTGGGAAAGATGAGTAAAGGACTGGAGGGGTTCCCTTCAGTCCTTTTGAAATATTAATCTAGATTTGATTCGAGTTTACCGTTCATATCCATTA
The DNA here is from genome assembly GCF_947387515.1 of Alkalihalobacillus sp. CinArs1. Lineage (GTDB taxonomy): Bacteria > Bacillota > Bacilli > Bacillales > Guptibacillaceae > Guptibacillus. Next base: position 90,737 of record NZ_CANDOB010000004.1, read on the forward strand.
AGAAACCAATTTCTCTTCCAAGAAGTCTTGCGATTTCCTTACACTTTTTTTCGCCTTCTGCTTTAATTTGCTCTATCGTTAAGCTTGAATTTAAACTCGAAGCACCTACAATAACTGGGATATCCCCTTTTTCGTAATACACAATCTTCATTTGTGCTCCTCCTCTTTTGCGTTTACTAGAAGTATTCGTAGCATAGGACAAAAGAACGGGGAGGAAGCGCATAACATTTTATGGGAGAGCGTAGGTTTTTTGCTTAGTTTAAGACAATTCATTACAATAGAATCAGTACAAACTGGAGGGAATGCTATGCGGTATATCGATAATGAAAACATTATGGATGCTGGGATTAACCTGGCTATTGAAGAATACATTCTAAAAGAACTCGACCCTGATGAAACCTATCTGCTCTTTTACTCAATGAATCCTACGGTAATTGTCGGAAAGAATCAGAACACGATCGAACAGATCGATACTGCTTATATTCGAGAGAATGATGTTGATGTCATCAGACGTCTCTCAGGTGGCGGAGCCGTGTACAATGATCAGGGTAATCTAAGCTTTAGTATTATCACGAAAGACGATGGAAATAGTTTTCACAACTATAAAAAGTTCACTGACCCAGTCGTAAAAGCATTACATAAGATGGGAGTAGAAGCTGAGTTAAGCGGGAGGAACGATCTTCTCGTAAACGGAAAAAAGATATCAGGGAATGCTCAGTTTTCAACGAAAGGTAGAATGTATAGTCATGGAACATTGATGTTTGATGTGAATCTAGAAAACGTCGTAAAAGCATTAAAAGTAAACAAAGAGAAGATAGAATCAAAGGGAATTAAATCGATCCGAAGCAGAGTGACGAACATCAGTGAGCATATGGACGACGATATGACTCGTGAAGTATTTAAACAAAAGCTATTGGATTCAATTTTTGAAGAGTATGATACTATCCCCACCTATCAGCTAACTGAGGAAGATTGGCAGAAAATACATGAGATTGCAGAGAAGCGATATAAGAATTGGGATTGGAACTATGGACGGTCCCCAAAATTCAACGTTCAGCATTCAAAGCGGTTCTCAATCGGATCGATCGATGTTAGGTTAGAAGTGAAGAAGGGTTACATTAAGGAAGCAACGATTTTTGGAGACTTCTTCGGGGTAGGAGATGTAAAAGAGTTAGAACAACGTCTAAACGATACCAGGTATGATCCAGCGTCCATTCGAGATGCGATTGAAGATATTGATGTAAAACATTATTTTGGAAATATTACTGAAGAAGAATTTATAAATCTTCTTTATTAACGGATAGGAGCTGATATATCAGCTCCTATTTCTATTGGATCGAGCTGGAAAGAGGATTCCCCCCTTGCTTGATAAATTTTCTTCCAATATAATATATTTAGAAAATTAAAAATGAATGACTATTCATTCATATCAGGAGGAGAGCGAATGAATCTTTCGGAACAACTGAAACGAGCCGCATTATCGCATCCAAATAAACAAGCGTATATTTATGAGGATGAGGCAGTAACGTATGAACAGCTTGACCAGAAAGTATCTCTTTTCGCAGCAAACCTTGCAGCTGAGGATATCAACAAAGGCGATCACGTGGCATTAATACTTGGAAATTCACCAGAATTTCTCATCAGTTATTATGGCGTATTACGAGCGGGTGCAGTTGTCATTCCAATCAATCCGGTCTATACCCCTAGTGAGATCGGCTATTTGCTTCACAATGGAGATGTTAAGGCGATCGTAACGCTCGAACAAGCATTACCCCTTGTAGAAGGTATGGCAGGTCAGCTTCCTGGAGTGAACCTCGTTACGTATGTAGGAGAAGGAACGGATTCAAAGGTCATTTCAAACATAAAATTGAAACCGTTTACAAGTATGGTTGCCGAAGAAGGAAACCCTGTACCATCTCTTCACACAGAAGAAGATGATGTTGCAGTGATTCTCTATACATCGGGGACAACTGGTCGACCAAAAGGAGCGATGTTATCTCACAAAAATATCGTGAGTAATGCTTCTGACACAGCCGATTATCTTGAGTTTAATTCTGACGACGTCGTTATCACAGCCCTCCCAATGTTCCATGTATTTTGTATGACCGTTTCTATGAATGCTCCTCTTATTTCAGGTGGAACACTTCTGATCATGCCGAAATTTAGTCCACAAGAAGTATTTCGTGTTGCTGAAAAGTACAAAGCAACCGTTTTTGCAGGTGTTCCAACGATGTATAATTTTCTCTATCAGTATCCAGAAGGACGAAGTGAATATTTTAAGCATGTTAGGATATGTATTTCTGGAGGTTCACCGCTGCCTGTTGCGCTCCTTCATCGCTTTGAAGAAAAGTTCAACGTAAGAGTATCTGAAGGGTACGGATTATCTGAAGCGGCACCGGTTACATGTTTCAATCCGTTAGATCGTCCGAGAAAGCCTGGTTCAATCGGCACGAATATTACGAATGTAGAGAATAAAGTAGTAGATGAGCTAGGTCAAGAAGTGTCTCCTGGTGTCGTTGGTGAACTTATTGTAAAAGGTCCTAATGTCATGACGGGCTATTACAAGCTCCCTGAAGATACGTCTGCAACAATTAGAGACGGCTGGCTTTATACCGGAGACCTCGCAAAGATGGATGAAGAAGGGTATTTCTATATTGTAGATCGTAAAAAAGACCTCGTGATCGTAGGCGGATATAATGTCTACCCGAGAGAAGTGGAAGAGGTATTATACCAGCATCCAGGTATTGTGGAAGCAGCTGTTGTAGGAGTACCCGACCCTGATTTCGGAGAAGCGGTACAAGCCTTTATCGTTTCAAAAGACACGCTTACGGAAGAGGATGTAAAGACCTATTGTAGGGAACATCTTGCGAAATATAAATGCCCAACGATCGTCGAGTTTATCGATGAACTACCGAAGAACACTACTGGAAAGATTCTAAGGAAAGCGTTAAGAAAGCATGTAAATGCGTAGAAACAAAGAAGTCGGCTGAGAGCCGGCTTTTTTATTTCGAAAAGTATTCAGAAAATATTTGATATTTATATAACAATAAAATATAATGACGTTAAATAAACGTTATATTGGAGGTGTGTGGGTATGGAAGCTGTTTATCAGCAAAATATTGATCATTTCATGGATAGAATTAACAATGGCGAAAAAATCGAAGCGGACGATTGGATGCCAGATGAGTATCGTGAAGCATTGATCCGTTTGATATCAATGCATGGAATCAGTGAAATAATGGGGGCACTTCCCGAGAAGGAATGGGTTCCAAAAGCACCTACGCTTCATCGAAAATTAGCGATCATGGCAAAGGTTCAGGATGAGATGGGGCATGGGCAGCTTTTACTTCGTGTAGCTGAAGATTTAATGGCACCGCTTGGAAAGAATAGAGATGACATCATGAAGGACCTGTTCTCAGGACGCTTAAAGTTTCACAACGTGTTTCATATGGAGGCACCAACGTGGGGCGATGCGGGAATAATTGCATGGCTAGTGGATGGTGCTGCGATCATCTCACAAACGATGATGCTAGGCACTTCTTATGGACCATATGGAAGAGCTCTGAAACGGATTTGTGCTGAGGAGGTCTTTCATGCGCAGCATGGCGAGAGCATCATCATGGCACTTGCAGAAGGCACAGAAGAGCAAAGGGAACTTTTGCAGGACGCGCTAAACAGATGGTGGACGTCGCTCCTAATGTTCTTCGGTCCTAAATCAAAAAATGAAACGGGTCACTCGAATCAAGATAAAAACATGCAGTACAAACTGCGTACGAAAACGAATGAAGAGCTACGCCAGGAATTTTTAACGAAATATGTTCCAAGAATCTGGGCGTTAGGATTAACGATTCCAGATCCTACATTAAAATTTGATGAAGAAAAATCAGAGTGGGAGTACGCAGATCCTGATTGGTCGGAATTTAAGAAAATCGTTACTGGAAATGGTCCGAAGTCTAAAGAACGACTAGCGCTTAGAGTGCGCTCATATGAAATGAATAGCTGGGTGCGTGAGGCGCTTGGTAAAAGACCACAGCATATATAGAGAGGTGTTCTTGAAGTGAGTGAAGGTGAAAAGGATTTCTACCAAGTTTATGAAGTGTTTAGTAAGAAGAATGACAAAGCGCCGCTACAGTACCAATTCAGCCTGCTTGCTCCAAATCGTGAGCTTGCTTTTATCATGGCAAAGGAAAACTTCTTCCGACGAGAACAGCCTGCAGATATCTGGGTCGTAAAACGAGACGATATCCGAACGATGACACAAGAAGAACGAGAGGGAATGAAGAATCTCGATAAATCTTATAGAGAAACAAAAGGATATGGTTACTTGAAGAAAAAGTGGCGCAAATACGAACAGGAACAGCTTACTGAAAAAGATATTATGGGAGGAGGCAATCATTGATGGAGTCCGCCGAATACCGCAATAGTCTAATCGAGCTCATTTACCAGCTTGCAGATGATGATTTTATCCTTGCCTATAGAGGATCAGAGTGGTTAGGACTCGCTCCCCATATTGAAGAGGATGTCGCCTTTTCTTCGATCAGTCAGGATTTAATGGGGCATGCAACCCTCTACTATTCGTTACTCGAAGAGCTTGGTGAAGGGGACGCTGACAAACTCACACATGCGAGGTCACCTCATGACTTCCATAATGCAGTTTTATTAGAACTTCCGAACGGGCAAGGAACATATCTCGAAGAACCTAACTACGATTGGGCTTTTACTGTAGTAAGAAACTATTTCTACACGTTAGCGAAAAAAGTACGCTTGCAATCCATCAAGGAAAACTCTTATGAATCCCTTCAACAAATCGTGAAAAAGATTTCTGTCGAGATGTCGTACCACCTCATGCACTGGGAAACGTGGTTCGATCAACTAATGAACAGTACGCCAGAAGCTAAAAGAAGAATGACAGACGCGATCAATATCGTACTCAAAGAAATGAGGGGCGTTTTCTCATATGGAGAAAATGGAGAAAAGATCGTACGTCTTTCCTTGATAGAACGTGAAGAGGTACTGATTCAGAGGTGGAAGGACATTCTTAACGAGAAGGTGGACTTTAGCCTAGATATTGAAATGAGCTTAGATGGAAGAAACGGCAAGCATACTGACCACCTTGAGGGCGCGTTATCAACACTGTCAGAAGTTTATCAATCGGTACCATCAGCAGAATGGTAGTTTGAGAGGAGCTTTGTTATGACAACGAGAATGAAAGTTCTACAGAAGCTTGATTCTGTAAAAGACCCTGAAATTCCTTCGGTTAGTGTTGTCGACCTCGGTATCATTTACGATGTGAAGGTGGATGAAGGAAACGTTGAAGTAGAGGCGATGCCTACATTCTCCGGGTGTCCTGCTCTTGATATCATCAAACGAGATATTAAAGAAGCAATTGAAGCAATAGAAGGAATTACATCCGTAGAAGTGAAGTATATACGTGAACCGATATGGACCACCGATCGTGTTACGGAAAGAGGGAAGGTACAACTGAAAGATTACGGAATCGCTCCTCCAGAAGAGAGAAGCGGGGACGAATGGCGTGTTCCTTGTCCTTACTGTGACTCTGTATACACTACGATGGACAACATTTTTGGTCCAGCAGCATGTCGAAGTATTCTTTATTGTAAAAGCTGTAAAAATCCGTTTGAAGCCATGAAGCCTGTAGCAATTTAATTTTAAAATAGAAAGGTTGATGAAAGATGGTTAAAGTTATCGCATTGTATAAGCAGCCGGAGAACAAGCAGAAATTTGATGAGCATTATTTCAACACGCACGCGCCGATCACGTCAAAGATCCCAGGGTTAAAGAAGATGGAAGTAACGAGAATCGTTGGTTCTCCTATGGGAGAAAGTGAATTTTATCTACTTTGCGAGATGTACTATGAAGATCATGAATCTATGAAGGCAGGTATGAAATCACAAGAAGGAAAAGCGTCAGGAAAAGACTTGATGAGCTTTGCTGGAGATCTTGTTACGCTGATGATCGGAGAAGAAGTACACGAAACAGCTGATACTAAGCAATAGAAAAGGGGCACGAGAATGTACGAAACGATTGAATACGAAACAAGGGATCGGATTGCATGGATCCGCCTAAATCGACCAGATAAAATGAATGCGTTTACAATGGTGATGAATAAAGAAGTTCAAGAAGCGGTTGAGCGTGGCGAGGCCAATGAAGACGTACGCTGTATCGTGATTACCGGAAATGGAAGAGCATTTTGTGCAGGACAGGATTTGAATGGAGTTGACGAAGGACTCGATCATGGTGACGTACTTCGATCAGCATATAATCCTATGGTCAAGCAAGTCGTGAACTGTGAGAAACCAGTCGTTGCAGCTGTTAATGGTGTAGCTGCTGGTGCAGGGATGAGCCTTGCTCTCGCATGTGATTTCCGTCTTGCACATGAGAACGCTAGTTTTATTGAGGCATTCGTACACGTCGGGCTTGTTCCTGATTCTGGCAGCATGTATTTTTTACCTCGATTGATCGGTCATGCAAAAGCGTTAGAGCTTGCGATGCTTGGTGATAAAGTGAGTGCATCGAATGCGAAGGAACTTGGTATGGTCAACGATGTGTATGAGCATGATGCTTGGGAAGAAAAAGTCAGTAAGTTTGCTGCGCGTCTATCGAATCTACCACCTAAAGCGGTCTCACTCATCAAAGAAGGGATGGCAAAAAGTTGGGACAGCAGTCTTGAGGAAGTGCTAGAATTTGAAGCAGAAGCGCAGCGTAAAGCAGGTCGAACCAACGATCATCATGAAGGTGTAAAAGCTTTTATTGAGAAGAGACGCCCGGTGTTTCAAGGTTCATAATGCTTTAAAGAAGGAAACTGGGGGAAATATCGAGAATAATAGATGTTAGGGGGAAGGGGTCCTGGAGGTTAATTATCCTACCAGGCTCTTTCCTATGTTCTTAACTAGAGGAGGATGCAAATTGGCTGTCGTTACATATGAAGTAAAGAATCACGTAGGATACGTTACATTGAATCGTCCGGATGTTCTAAACTGCTTTAACTATGAAACGCTTTCTGTACTTCAAGGAATCATCGATGATATTTATACCGATAAGAATGTACGTGTTGTTATTTTTATGGGGGCTGGTGAAAAGGCTTTCAGTGCAGGAGCGGACTTAAAAGAAAGACGATCACTCTCTGAAAGTGAAGTGAAGCGGAACGTCAAAAAGATTCGCGAGGTATTTTCATCCGTTGAAGCTCTTCCTCAACCGACGATCGCAGCGCTCAACGGCTATGCATTCGGAGGCGGATTTGAACTCGCACTAGCATGTGACTTTCGTTATGCAGTAGAAGGAACTAAGATGGGGCTTACTGAAACGAGTCTAGGTATTATACCTGGTGCCGGTGGAACACAGAGGCTTCCACGCCTTATCGGTTCTGCTAAAGCACTCGAACTGGTATTGACCGCAAGAAAACTAACTTCAGAAGAAGCGTTTGATTATGGCATCCTGAATGGTGTCGTAAAAGTTGAAGCCTTGGTATCTCAGTGTGAGGACCTTGCTTCTGAAATTTGTAAGAATGCGCCGGTGGCTGTTCAACAAGCGAAGTTTGCAGTCCGAGAAGGCATGAATGTCGATCGACATACGGGCATGGCTATCGAATCGAAAGCGTATGAAGTGACAATTCCCACGAAGGATCGTTTAGAAGCTCTTGAAGCTTTTGCTGAGAAGCGAAAGCCTGAGTTTAAAGGAGAGTAGTTGCGATGTCCTTCGCTCTTTGGTAGTATAACATCATATTTAGGGTGCGTTTTATTAACGGTATACCTTGAGCGGAGGAAAATGTTATGAATGAAGGTTTAAATACAAGGTCGATGATCTTTACGCTGTATGGGGATTATATCCGCCACTACGGTAATGAGATTTGGATCGGAAGTTTGATCAGGCTGTTGAAGGAGTTTGGACACAATGATCAGTCAGTTCGAGCTGCAATCTCAAGAATGAACAAACAAGGATGGGTACAATCAAGAAAAGAAGGTAACAAAAGCTATTACTTCTTAACAGAGCGTGGGGTAAAACGGATCGATGAAGCGGCAAGGCGTATCTTTAAGCTTCAGCCGTTCAGTTGGGATGGAAGATGGCGCATGCTTCTTTACACGATTCCAGAAGAAAAAAGACACATTCGTGACGAGCTACGAAAAGAACTTGTCTGGAGCGGCTTTGGAAGTTCTTCTGCGAGTTTGTGGATGTCTCCTAATCATCTGGAAGAGCAAGTGGATGTATTGATCGAGAAATACGATATTAAAGAACATATTCATTTCTTTGTAGCTGATTACAAAGGTCCACACGAAAATACTGCTCTTGTGAATGAATGCTGGGATTTGAAGGACATCAGCGATAAATATCGCTCCTTTATCAAACGTTACAGTGAGAAGTTCGTCATCGATCGTAATAAGATCGAAAAAGGGAACATGACAGACGGAGAATGTTTTGTTGAAAGGGCAAAACTTGTTCATGAATATCGTAAGTTTCTATTCGTGGATCCGGGTCTTCCTCCTCAGCTGCTGCCAGATGAGTGGCCGGGAGAACATGCGGCGAAGCTATTCAGCGACTACTACCGTACGCTTGCAAAACCTTCATCACGCTTTTTTGAGGAGGTCTTTAAAGAAGGCAATGAATTGAAGAAGAAAGACGATCGTTATGATGCGCTTCAGCATCCACTATTGATCGATAGATAAAAAAAGGAACGGGCTCCCGTTCCTTTTTTGGTATCAGCGAATTTCTTCAACGCCTTCGATTTGTTCAAGAAATTCTTTTCCTTTTTTCTTGTAGGTATCAATCGTTAACTTAATCAATTCTCGATCTTTGTCAGTAAGTTCTCTAACGACTTTGCCTGGTGAGCCGAGAACCATCGTGTTTGGTGGAATCTTCTTTCCTGCAGGTATAAGTGTATTCGCTCCAATTAATGCACCTTCACCAATTTCAGCTCCGTCAAGTACGATAGCACCCATTCCAATGAGAGCACCTTTCTTTACCTTGCATCCATGAAGAATCGCGTTATGTCCAACCGAAACTTCATCTTCTAGCACAAGAGGATACCCTTCAAACAAATGGCACGTACAATTATCTTGAATGTTACATCCGTTTCCGATTGTAATCGGTGCTTCGTCTCCTCTTAATACAGTATTGAACCACACGCTTGATTCTTCTCCAATCGTAACATCCCCGATAATTTTAGCTCCTGGAGCTACGAAAACATCTTTGCCTACCGATGGTTTATGACCGTTATAAGAAATTAGCATCGAAAAAATCCTCTCTTTCTCATTTTTTTGCAGGAATTCAGTGTCTGTTTTTTGAATGTTTAGTATGAGTATAACACGTAATCTATTAAACGTAATAAATACGTTACAGGAAAAGGGGCGAAGACATCATGAATCGGATTTGTGAAACGCTATCGATCAACTATCCCATCATACAAGGGGGGATGGGAAATATCTCAAGCTCAGAACTAGCATCTGCAGTCTCGAAGGCTGGAGGTCTTGGCACGATCGGAACTGGAACGATGTCGCCAGATGAGGTCGAGAAATTATTAGTAGATATTAAAATGCTTACATCACTACCATTCGCTGTGAACATCCCGATCACCGTAACTCCATACTTTAAAGAAATGTGTGAGCTGGTAGTGAAGCATGACGTCAAAGTAGTGTCTCTCTCAGCAGGGAATCCCTCGCCACATATTTCTTTTTTTAAAGAGCATGGCATAAAAGTGATCTGCGTGACAGCGAGTGTGAAGCATGCGATGAAAGCTGAAAATGCCGGAGCAGACATCATTGTTGGAGAAGGTTTTGAAGCAGCAGGGATCAACTCATCTCTAGAGCTAACGACCTTGACGTTGATTCCTCAGTTAAAAGCTAGTGTATCCATTCCAGTCATCGCTGCTGGTGGAGTAGGAGATGGCAAAGGATTAGCGGCAGCCTTTGTGCTCGGAGCTGAAGGGGTTCAGATGGGGACAAGACTCGTCGCAACGAAAGATTCTCCGTATCATTCAAATTATTTAGATCAAATTTTGCAGTCGAAAGACACTGGTACTGTGATCGTTGGACGAAGTGTAGGCAAAGTAAGAAGGATATTAAAAACAAGTTATTCATCAATGATAGAAGAAGCAGAAAGAAATGGAGTACATCCTAACGATTTTGCCAAGATGACGGCTGAAGATAAGCACATTATTGGAGCGGTTGAAGGACGGCTGGAAGAAGGGTTCATCAATGGTGGACAAGTTAGTGGACTGATCAATTCGTTACCTACTGTGGAAGAGCTTTTTGTAACGATGATACGAGAAGCTTCAGAAACACTAAACGATCAATCCCTACAGTTCAACAAGTTTAAACAACCTAATAACGGATAAGGGGGAAGCCCTTGTCTAAGACAAATATTTTAAAAATATACAATAGTAATAATTGTTTGATAATTCGTTGACAAGTTTCACAATTGCAGTGTACCATTACGATAAAATATGACAGATAGCTACATGTAGGTTCTCATTAAATGAACAGGGGGAGAAAATGATGTTGAAATCATGGAAAAAATGGGTTGGGATTTCTCTTGTCAGTAGTGTCTTGGTGCTTGCAGGGTGTGGAAGCAACAATGCATCGTCAGACTCTGACAGCGGGGGAGAAGGGTCAGAAGATAAGATGTATACGATCGGAGTAACGCAGATCGTTGAACATCCGTCGTTGGATGCGGCATTCGAAGGCTTTAAGATGGCGCTAGAAGAGAACGGCTTTAAAGAAGGAGAGAACGTTACATACGATGTGCAAAATGCGCAGAATGATATGAACAACAGCAATACCATCGCTCAAAACTTAGTTGGAGATAATGTCGATCTGATCTTTGCAAACTCTACACCAAGTGCTCAATCAGCATTGAACGCAACGTCAGATATACCGATCATCTTCACTTCGGTTACAGATCCTGTTGGAGCGAAGCTAGTAGAATCGTTTGATAAGCCAGGAGAGAATATAACAGGTACAACTGATACTCATCCTGATGCGATTCCAAAGACGATTGAATTTATCTCGAGTGAATTCGACGCTGAGAACGTTGGGTTAATTTATAACGCTGGGGAGCAAAACTCTGTTGCACAAGTCAAAGTTGTAAAAGAAGCGCTAGAAAGTAACGGATTGAAGCCTGTTGAGAAAAGCGTTTCGACTTCAGCTGAAGTAAAGCAAGCTGCTGAAGCCCTAGTAGGAAAAGTCGATGTGATCTATATTGCTACTGACAATACGGTCGTATCTGCCCTTGAATCTGTTATCAGCGTTGCGAACGACAAAGACATTCCAATGTTTGCAGGGGAATTCGATTCTGTTGAACGAGGCGCGTTTGCTGCCTACGGATTCGACTATAAAGATATTGGGTACGAAGCAGGTTTGATGGCAGCAAAGATCTTAAATGGTGAAGCAACTGCATCTGAATTACCTGTTCAATATCCTCAAAATCTGAAGCTTAAGATGAATAAGAGTGCTGCTGAAGAAATGCGAATCGATATTAAACAAGAATGGGAGGAAGAAGGAGAATATATCGAGTAACAGGACAGGTTCGAGAAAGAAGTCAGCTTCTTTTTCGAACCATTTTTTTTACTCGTGAGAATGAAATTAAGGGGGAGGCTTACATATGGGCTCAGCATTATTTGGTGCGGTTGAATCTGGTGTGATTTATGCTATCATGGCGCTCGGTGTATATCTATCATTTCGAATATTAGACTTTCCAGATTTAACGGTAGACGGAAGCTTTGTAACTGGGGCTGCAATTGCCGCTATTCTGATCGTTAATGGAACAAATCCTTTCTTTGCAACTTTGATTGCAATCGGTGCAGGATTTTTAGCAGGATGTGTGACAGGATTACTACATACAAAAGGAAAAATAAATCCACTGCTTTCAGGGATTTTAATGATGATCGCACTTTACTCGATCAATCTCAGAATCATGGGCCGTTCGAATGTGCCCCTGTTGAACGAAGAGTCGATCTTTACAAAAGTAGAATTCATTTTCTCATCACTAGGAATTGAGTCGTTAGTAAACAGCATAGCATCGGCCGTTGGGCTAGGAGGTATCACCTCTACATGGTCGATTTTAATCAGTATGCTGTTGCTTACAGCTGTTATTAAAATCTTGACCGACTATTTCCTTAAGACGCAGGTCGGTCTTGCATTACGTGCGACAGGCGATAACAAACGAATGATTAGGAGTTTTTCAGCCAACACTGATCAACTGACAATCCTAGGTCTTGGTATTTCAAATGCTCTTGTCGCACTGTCTGGAGCGCTCATTGCGCAGTATAGTTCATTTGCAGATGTAGGAATGGGAATCGGGATGATTATTATCGGTCTTGCCTCCGTCATAATTGGAGAAGCGATATTCGGAACGAAAACGATCGCGATCACAACGTTTGCCGTTATTGGGGGAGCCATCGTTTACCGATTGGTTGTAAGTCTGGCACTTCGAGTTGATTTTCTTGAAACAGGTGATATGAAATTGATCACAGCAGTCATTGTTATCGGAGCATTGATCTTCCCGCAGTTAATCGATGGGCAAAAGGAGCGAAATCGAAAGAAACGGAAACGTCTACAGCAAACGAAACTGAAAGAGAATGGAGGAAATGAGTATGCTTCTTCTAAATCAGATTCACAAAGTGTTTAACGAAGGAACACTAGACGAGAAGGTTGCGCTAGAAGATATCGATCTAAAATTACAACCTGGTGATTTTGTAACTGTGATCGGAAGTAACGGTGCAGGAAAATCGACGTTGATGAATATGATCTCTGGCGTGTTAACTCCAGACGTAGGTGATGTTTTTATCGATGACAAGAAAGTAACGACGATGCCAGAGTATAAGCGGTCGAGGTTAATTGGGCGAGTCTTTCAAGATCCGATGGCAGGGACAGCCCCTTCGATGACGATTCAAGAGAACTTAGCGATGGCCTACTGTCGGAACCGTAGGCGTACCCTTGTAAAAGGCGTTACGAAAAAACTAAGAACCACTTTCCAGGAAGCTCTCGAAAGCCTTCACCTTGGACTTGAAGATCGACTGAACGCGAAAGTAGGATTATTATCCGGTGGAGAAAGACAAGCACTCTCTCTACTGATGGCCACGTTTACTGATCCGAAAATTCTCTTGCTTGATGAACATACGGCAGCACTCGACCCAGCTCGAGCAGAGCTCATAACTAAGCTTACAGGAGAAATCGTTGAGAAGACGGGCCTAACCACAGTGATGGTTACGCATAATATGCAACAAGCGCTAGATCTCGGAAATCGCTTGATCATGATGGACAGCGGAAAGATTATTCTAGAAGTCGATGGTGAGGACAAGCAGAATCTTACGATCGAAGCCCTGCTACATGAATTTCAAAGAATCAAAGGTTCAAAGTTGAATAGTGACAAGGCACTGCTTGGATAAACCTTGTGAACGTTACGGCTGTCGAAGTAGGTTCGGCAGCTTTTCTAACGCGAAAGGGTCGTAATTTTTTGACAATTAATTGACGGTTATTATACGTGATGTTATTATATCGTTAAATAAACGTCATATATTTTAGTGTGATGATTAGGGGATGAAGCGAGTGAAGGATGGTATCGCCATCGGACAAAAAGCAACAGTTACAACAACAGTGACATCAGAAATGTTCGCTCAGTTTGAAGGGAACGTTGTCCATCCAGCTTATTCTACCGTTTCAATGGTCTACCATATGGAATGGGCATCGAGAAAGCTCATTCTTCCATACTTAGAAGAGGAAGAAGAGGGAATTGGCGGAGGGGTCGAAATGAAGCATCTTGGGCCAGCATGTGAAGGTCAAGAGATCACGATCACCGCAACGATCACCTCATTGACGAGTAAATCAGTTATTAGCTATGTGGAAGTGAGAAGAGGATTGGATATTATTGGAACGGGATCAGTCGTTCAGTTCATCCTACCTAAGAAAGCAATAGAAGAGAAATTAGCAAATGCTAAATTGTAAGCGATTTCATTAAGGGGTGAAAATCATGTTTGATCGAATAGCTGAGCATGAACAAGTACTTTTTTGTAATGACGCAGATACAGGACTTAAGGCCATCATCGCGATACATAATACAACGCTTGGTCCTGCTCTTGGTGGCTGTCGGATGAGACCGTATGAAACCGTAGACGATGCTTTAGAAGATGTCCTAAGACTCTCTAAAGGAATGACATATAAATGTGCTGCAGCAGATGTGGATTTCGGAGGAGGTAAAGCTGTAATTATCGGAGATCCTCTTACAGATCGCACTCCTGAATTATTCCGTGCATTCGGTCAGTTTGTGGAATCGCTTAACGGGCGATTTTATACAGGAACAGATATGGGGACGACACCAGATAACTTTGTACATTCTCTACGTGAGACGAACTGTATCGTCGGCGTTCCAGAAGAATATGGTGGAAGCGGAGACTCTTCTATTCCTACTGCAAAAGGTGTTTTATACGGCATACAAGCTACGAACAAAATGGTATTTGGAAATGAAGAGTTCGGAGGTAAGACGTATGCGATTCAAGGTCTTGGAAAAGTAGGGTATAAAGTTGCTGAAATGTTGCTTGAAGAGGGCGCCGAAATTATCGTTACTGATATTAACCGCTCCGCTATCGATCGACTCATTCAGCGTGCGATCGAACTGAAGGGTGAGGTCAAGGTCGTCTCAGGTGATGAGATCTACGAAGCTGACGCAGATGTGTTCGTACCATGTGCGCTAGGTGGGATCATCAATGATCGTACGATCGATATGTTAAAAGTCAGTGCTGTTGTCGGATCAGCTAACAATCAACTTCTCACTCTTGAGCACGGAGACCGCCTTCATAATAGAGGGATTCTATATGCACCGGACTATATTGTGAACAGCGGAGGGTTGATACAAGTATCTGATGAGCTATATTCTCCTCACCCGATGCGTGTACTTCAAAAGACGAAAGCAATTTACGATACGCTTCATACGGTGTTCAAAAACGCAGAAGAAAATTCAATATCGACTGTCCAGGCTGCGAATTATTTTTGTGAAGAAAGAATTGAAAGCCGTAAAAGAAGAAATAGCTTCTTTTCTCACAAAAAGCCTGGCAAATGGGCTGTGCGTTCTTAAATGCAGATAATAGGAGGATACGTATGGATATGAATGAGAAATTCCCTATCGTACAGCTAATCACTGGTGACGGCAGGAGAACCGGAGCTATTTCTGAAAACATTACGATCGAAAAAGCAAAACGTTTTTATCAGCATATGGTGTTTTCTCGTTTGTTCGACCGAAAAGCAGTAAATCTTCAAAGACAGGGGCGTATTGGGACATACGCTCCTTTTGAAGGGCAGGAAGCTTCTCAGATCGGAAGTGCACTTGCTATGGAAGATGGCGACTGGATGTTTCCGACTTATCGCGATCATGCAGCTACTGCTGCATTTGGTCATTCTTTAAAAAATATATTCCTCTATTGGAAAGGGTGTATCGAAGGCTGTGTGCCTCCGAAAGGAAAGCATATCTTTCCACCTTCCGTTCCGATTGCATCTCAGATTCTTCACGCTACAGGTACCGCATGGGCGGAGCAAAAGAAAGGGACCGACAGAGTGTCGATCGTCTATTTTGGCGACGGTGCAACTTCTGAGGGAGATTTTCATGAGGGGCTAAACTTTTCCAGTGTGTTTAATATTCCTGTCGTATTTTTCAACCAAAATAATGGCTATGCGATCAGTGTTCCTCTTGAACGTCAGATGAAAACAAAAACGATTGCCCAGAAGGCTTTAGCATATGATATCCCTGGCGTTCGCGTCGATGGAAACGATGTGTTTGCTGTTTACGATGAAACGATCAAAGCGGTCGAGCGAGCAAGAAGCGGCGGTGGACCGACGTTGATCGAAGCAGTCACCTGGAGGTACGGCGCTCATACAACGACGGATGAGCCTTCGAAATATCGTGACCAGTCTGAAAGTAAAAGAAGAAGAGAGAATGAAGACCCAATTACAAGAGTAGAGAGGTTTCTTGAACATGAAGGGGCATGGGATTCAAATTGGGCAGAAAATGTTCATGAAGAGGCAGAACAAAAGCTTGATGAAGCGGTGATCGAAATGGAAAAAACGATTAAATCTGATGAATCACTCATGTTTGACCATGTGTTTGGGACGGATGTTTGGCCAGTTCAGGAGCAAAAGCATCGTTTCTTTTATGAAGGGAGCGAGAAGGGATGAGTACTGCCGTAAATACAAAGAAATTGACTATCGTCCAAGCGATTACGGATGCGTTAAGAGAAATGCTAGCTGAAGATGAATCCGTATTGGTGCTCGGAGAAGACGTAGGTAAGAACGGAGGGGTATTCAGAGCGACAGATGGTCTTTTTGAGCAGTTCGGTGATGATCGCGTAATCGATACGCCTCTAGCAGAATCAGGATTGATCGGGTCATCGATCGGTCTTGCGATGAACGGCTTTAAACCCGTTGTAGAAATACAGTTCCTTGGGTTTATCTATCCTGGTTTTAATCAATTGATCACCCATGCCACGCGCATTCGAACTAGGACGCAAAGCCGCTATACCGTTCCGTTAACTGTACGAGCTCCATATGGATCAGGCGTAAGAGCACCAGAAATTCATAGTGACAGTACTGAAGCTCTTTTCACTCATATTCCGGGCTTAAAAGTGGTTGTACCTTCAAACCCTTATGATGCAAAAGGTCTTCTGATCAGTTCTATTAAAGATCCAGACCCAGTTCTATTCCTTGAACCTATGAAAATATATCGTGCAGGGAAAGAAGATGTACCAACTGAAAGCTATTCTGTTCCACTTGGTAAAGCTTCAGTCAAACGAACAGGTGATGATGTCTCGATCTTCGCCTGGGGTGCTATGGTGAGAGTTGCAGAAAAAGCAGCTGAAGAAGCAAGTAAGAATGGAATGCACTGTGATGTCATCGACCTAAGAACGTTATATCCGTTAGATAAAGATGCAATCGCTGAATCTGTACAGAAAACGGGAAGAGCCATTATCGTCCATGAAGCTCCTTCAACTGGTGGCGTTAGCAATGACGTGATCGAGATCATCAACGATACTTCCTTCCTTTTCATGAGAGCCCCAATTAAAAAAGTGACAGGCTACGATACGCCTGTACCTCTATTTACACTTGAAGACGACTATGCGCCTGATGAAAAGAAAATCTATCGAGCAATTGAAGAAGTGACGCGTTTCTAAGGAGGGTGAACGTTAATGGAAGTGAAACTTCATGATATAGGTGAAGGGATGTCTGAGGGAGAAGTCGTTCAACTTCTCGTTAATCCTGGCGATGTTGTAACTGTGGATCAACCGTTGCTTGAAGTCCAAACAGATAAAGTGACGGCTGAGCTTCCGGCACCTATCGCTGGAAAGATTGAGAATATCCTTGTTTCTCCTGGAGATGTGATCGAGGTAGGGAATGTGATGTTAACGATCAATCCGGCTCAGGAAAGCGAGCGGCCTCCTGCTGAGTCAACAGAACGGGGATGGCGCAATCACAATAGAATACTAGCTGCTCCTTTTACTAGAAAGATTGCGAGGGAAAACGGGGTAGATATCGAGAAGGTTGTTGGAACTGGTCCTGCAGGGCGCGTCATGGATGAAGACGTGATCAACCATATGAAAACAAGTGTTAAGAAGCCGGCACCGATCAAGGAGAAAAAAGAAGTCAGGAAAGAAGCTCCACATGAAAGCTCGACAACGACCATACCATTCAAGGGGAGGCGTAAACAGATTGCAGCGAAGATGTCACATTCGCGACTTGCGATTCCTCACGTCTCACACTTTGATGAAGTCGACGTCTCCAATGTTCTGGAAATGAAAGCACAGTTAGAACAAAGGGGAGAGGCGATATCAGTTGCTGCGTTTTATATTAAAGCGGTTTGTACTGCCCTTAGAGACTTTCCTATTTTCAATGCAGTGCTCGATGAAGATGAAGGGGTTATCCATTTAAAGCCTTCTATTCATATTGGTCTTGCGGCTGATACGGAGGATGGATTGATCGTTCCAGTTATTCATGATTGTGACAAGCTTTCAGTTAAGGAAATCCATAAAGAAATGAAGAGGTTATATGAAGCTGCAAGTACGAATACGCTTCTTCCGAAAGAAATGTCTGGTAGTACATTTACCATCAGCAATGCTGGTCCCCTAGGTAGTACTGGTGCAACTCCGATTATCAATTACCCAGAAGTAGCGTTGATGGCTTTTCATAAAACAAAGAGAATGCCTGTCGTAGGTAAAAATGATGAAATCGTGATCCGTTCGATCATGAATCTATCGATGACGTTCGATCATAGGATAGCTGATGGTGCACATTCGATGCGATTTACGAATCGTGTGATGGAATTAATCGAGCAGCCTGCACTGCTCTTAACGGAGTTGAAATAATGGTAGTAGGAGAATTGGTATATGAAAAAGATCTGGTAATCATTGGAGCAGGCCCAGGAGGCTATCAGGCAGCGATCCGTGCAGCGAACTACGGACGTGATGTGACCTTGATCGATCGCACTGAACCTGGTGGGGAGTGCTTACATAGCGGGTGTATCCCTTCAAAACTGCTTGCTGTTTCTGCGAGTAAGATGAACGAAGCAGCTCCTGGCCTTACATTGTCAGCTTCCTTTTCGATGAAACAGTGGAACAGTGACAAAAAAGAAGTGGTAAAGAAACTAGAAACAGGACTTCACTCATTGTTCAAAACGAGTAAAATCGAATTTATACAAGGAAACGCCTCTTTCTTATCAGAGGAGCGGATCGGTGTTGAGCAAGGCGAGAAATTTGAAGTATGGTCTTTTAACCATGCGATCGTCGCAACAGGAAGCAGTCCGAAGATCCCCTCCTTTTATGAAGAACATAGTGATTTTGTACAATCTGTCGAAGACCTTTACAATCTGGAACGTGTGCCAGAGACCCTCGTTCTATATGGATCGGACTATGTGACTGCAGAAGCAGCAAGTAGCTTTCAAGCCCTTGGTTCTCATGTCCATGTGATGACAGATGAGGCGTCATTTCTATCTGAACTTGATGAAACGATTGGAAAAGAAGTAAGAAGACAGTTCAAGAAACAGGGAATCCGTGTTTCTACAGGGGTTACAAATATAACGATAAACGAAGAAGGAAGCTCTATAAAAGTTACGGCGCACGATTCTAAGGGGAAAGATTTACAGATGTTTGCCGATATATTAGGATATTCAGCCGGAAGAAGGCGTAATCTTGAAGCCCTCGGTTTAGAGAATGCGAGAGTTAAGGTGAATGACGATCACTTTATTACGATCGACGATTCATGTCAGTCATCTAATGATCGCATCTATGCTTGTGGTGATATTACAAACGGACCGTCACTTGCGGTTAAAGCGATCAAGCAAGGTAAGGTAGCAGCAGACAACTGCTGTGGGGTTTCTTCTGTATGTGATCTTACTTTTTTACCTGTCGTCATGCACACGTTACCTCAAGTAGCATCTGTCGGATTAACCGAAGCGGAAGCGAAAGAAGCAGGGTACCAAGTATCTACAGGGCTATCTCATATGAGAGCAAACGGCTATGCGACGTTACAAGGGCAACCTGAAGGTCTTGTAAAAGTGATAAGAGATGAGGAGACGCATCTTTTACTAGGCTTTCATGCAATTGGAAGCGGTGCGATCGAACTCATCGAAAAAGGAACGCTCGCCCTGGAGATGGTTGCTAGAGATGAAGACTTTATTTACCCATTTGCGCCTCACCCGGGATTTGGAGAAGCATGGATCGAAGCAGCTGAAAATTCACTTCAAACATTTAAAACAGAATCAAAACAAAAACAACGCTGATTGGCGTTGTTTTTTTGCTCACCTATGACGCGTGGGGTAATGAATGATCATCATCGCGTTACAAAGAGATTTTGATGGATTCACATAACGGTGTGGATAATTTGCGGTAAAGCGCAAGCTCTCACCTTTCTTAATCGTATACGAGATATCATTCACAACGAGCTGCATGTCCCCTTCTTCGACAAAAAGGTATTCTTCCACGCCTTCTGGATGAGGGTTAGAGTGATAATCGCAGCCTACATCTAACGTTATCGCGAAACTTTCAAACGATTTCCCTGGTTCCATTGGAAACAGGGGAACGACTTTCATTTTTCCACCTTCCTCAAAAAGCGGTTCAATTTCGTCTCTGTTCACCTTTTTTATCACTGGTTGTTCCTCATCTATAAAGGCTGTGAAGGAAACACCAAGGCCATTTGCAATTTTCCAAAGTGTATTTACGGTCGGGTTTGAGGCTCCTCTTTCAATTTGAGCGAGCATCGGCTTGCTAACTGAACATTGAGAGCTAAGCTGATCGAGACTCAGACCATTCTCCTGGCGTAGCTTCTTAAGCTTTTCACCGATTTGTTTTGTTAAAGAGTTGTCACTCATTCTTATCTCCTATTCTATGGTAAAATACCTATTGATGTTTTGTTTAATATAACATACAATCAGTATAATATATTGAACAACTAACGCCAATAGGAGTGATGGTATGCAGGCGATCACGAGTGTTACAAGAAGTGAGTCAGGATTTGCAACAGGTCTTAGAGCAGGAACAAGCATAGCGATTGGCTATATGCCAGTAGCGCTCACATTTGGCTTATTAGCTAGAACGACAGGGCTTACTGTGTTTGAAGCGATTTTAATGAGCATGCTAGTTTTTGCTGGCGCAGCACAGTACATAACGCTAAGCCTACTTGCAATCGGAACAGGTGCATTAGAAATTATATTTACAATATTCATTGTAAATATTCGACATCTATTGATGAGTGCCTCCATTAACGAAAGAGTAACAGAAGATTCGGTCTGGAAAAAGGCTCTATATGCATTTGGTATTACAGATGAGACGTTTACTGTAGCAGCTACAAAGAGTGGAAACGTGACGACAGGTTATATGTTTGGACTCTGCTTGATCTCCTACACGAGTTGGGTGGTTTTCACGGGAGCAGGATATATGGTGGGAGCATCACTTCCGGGTGTTATCCAACAGGGGATGAGCGTTGCACTATATGCGATGTTTGTTGGACTGCTTGTTCCGTCCTCTAAGAAGAGTCGGAAAGTCATCATTCTAGCAGGTTTGGCTGCACTCTTAAATAGTTTCTTTTCTTATCTTAGCATCTCGACAGGTTGGTCTATTGTCCTAGCTACATTATTATCATCCGTGCTAGTAGAGATTGTTATGGGGAGGAAAGAGAATGTCTAGTACAATGCTGTTGATCATCGTTGGTATGGCTGTCGTGACGTATATTCCAAGAATGGTGCCACTCGTATTCTTCAACTCTGATCACATACCTGCCTCTCTTCAAAACATACTGAAAAATGTACCGTTTGCGATTTTAGGCGCACTAATTTTTCCTGGTATCTTAACGATTCATGAAGACATGACATTTGG
This sequence comes from Alkalihalobacillus sp. CinArs1, assembly GCF_947387515.1. GTDB lineage: Bacteria > Bacillota > Bacilli > Bacillales > Guptibacillaceae > Guptibacillus. The sequence goes on from NZ_CANDOB010000004.1 coordinate 112,095, forward strand.
TCTGATCGGAGCAGCCGTCGCTTTCATCACTGCTTACCTTGGTGCCAACCTAATTGTCGTAGTGATGACTTCTGTTGGAGCTCTTAGTGTTTATGCGTATTTCTTTTTGTAAAGAGACATTTCAAGGATTATTGAACAATTTCTACTTCATTACAGGATGGTTAAATTAACGAAATAGTCAAAAATATTAGTGGTATTTACGTTTCAGTTCCTTTTGAGCGGGAAATTGTGTTACCAGGAAGGGATTCCCATCTAAAAAGGAGGGTTTCCGGAGCCTTGTTTCTCGCAGTCTAGAGAAATAATCTGCTAAAGGAGCTGGAAACATGTTAAAACCAACTGAAATTGAGGAAAAATCAACTTGTAGAATGTGCGATAATGATTATACTTGGTTCATTCCGATAGCAAAGGATAATTATCAATCACAAGGTAGGGTTGAAGCGACTGCAATTACGACAAAAAGCAGTCAAGCTCCAGTGGTTGAGCTCCATGTGATTGCACAATGTCCACATTGTGGAGTGATGAACCGATTTGATCACAGCTATGATCGCACGAACGTCTATGTGGAGAGTAAATAAACTGAAATGAAATCGGCGGTTATCCCGCCGATTTTTTTGTTCAACGTTTGTAATAATATTGATCTAAATCATAACAATATAGGTAAAGTACTAATACATAACCCTACAATACAGACAGGTTCTATTTGTGAGGTTTGCTCGTACAAATAATATAGAGAAAGTATCGGGAGGAGAAATATTATGAGGAAACGAGTAACCTGGTGGTTTATTCTTGGCTTCTCCGCATACGCGCTCTTAATGGGGCTTTATTTGTTTTATTGGGCTGACTTTGGAGTACCGAAAGCGTATCAAGGGACAGCGGCAGATCCAGCTACCTTCATGTCTGAACGGCAGCTTGAACTTTCGGAAGAATATTCACGCTACAGAAGTTTTTTATCATTCCTGTCAATTCCCTTTGAATGGGGGATCTACCTTCTTGTACTAGGATTCGGTCTATCGAAAATGTTCAAGTCGTTTGGGGAAGGAATCTCAAAGAAAGGTTTCGTTATCGTTCCTGTCTATATTGTTCTTCTCTCTGCCTTTACGTGGATCGTTACATTTCCTCTTAAATTTTGGAGCAGGTCCCTTTCAGTAAAATATGGCATCAATACCCAGGCTTTTTCCGATTGGATGAAGGACGAAATGATTTCTTTCTGGATAGAGATCGGTCTCACCTCAATCATAATCGGAGTGCTGTATTTCTTGATCAAACGCTTTGAGAAAAGATGGTGGCTTGCTGCATGGGGGCTGATGGTCCCGTACTTAGCTTTTATGATGTACATTCAACCCGTCGTTATCGATCCTTTGTACAACGACTTCAGTTCACTTTCAGATAAAGAACTTGAGGAGCAAATTCTCGGGTTAGCGAATGAGGCCAATATACCAGCTGACAGAGTATTTGAAGTGAACATGTCTGAAAAAACGAATGCAATGAATGCATATGTTACGGGAATAGGCTCAAATTTACGAATTGTGCTATGGGATACGACAACGAACAAGTTACAAGATGATGAAGTGCTTTTCATCATGGCCCACGAGATGGGGCACTATGTCATGAACCACTTGTATGGGAACCTTGCAGGTGCTTTGATCATGAGCTTGTTCGGTTTGTATATCGCTTATCGCCTTTTAGGTAAAATTGTTGCGAAGTGGGGAGATGCATGGGGGGCAACATCAGTCTCCGATATAACGACACTTCCTGCATTGCTGCTTCTCTTTTCAATCATGTCATTTATTGCAAGTCCGGTAGAACTTGCTATCTCGAGGCATGCTGAAATGAATGCCGATCAATATGCTATTGAGATGACAGACGATGTGGATGCTGCAGTAGGGTCTTTCCAGAAGCTAACAATAAACAGTTTAAACGAAGTGAATCCACCGATCTTAGTAAAGTTTTTCAAATACGGTCATCCAACAATGATGGAACGTTTAATCATGCTAAATCAATACGAAAACGATGCGCCTTCTGAATAACTCAGAAAGGCGTTTTTTATTTAGAGAAATGTCTAAGTTCGAATCTCTCTTTACTAGCATTTCAATCATACTATGTGAGACACTATTCTTAATCATCAAGAAGAGGTGGATGAATTGGACAAAGAGATCAAACAAGCATTAGAAGCTGGAATACATGGTACTCCTGAGTTAAAGCCTGCTGAAAAAGCACTTTACTTATCAACGTTCAGGGAGCGAGTTTACGTTGCACTTACGAAAAGACAAGTAGCTCAAAAACTGTATCCTTCTGTAAAGAACGAGATGAGTAGGGGGCGTGTTTTACTCCTAAATGGAGATTTACCGTATTCCATGCTATCGAAATATATAAAAGAAGCAAACAAAGCTTCAATACCGTTTACGATCATTAATGATAAAGAGACCGATACTCCTTTAGGGCTAGTGCTAGCATCAAAAGATGATGCAGTAAATCGTGAAGAAATCTTCGTTCGCGATGAATATTTCTCTCTAGATACGTAATAAAGGAGTGAAACGAGATGCTTAAACGAATCGTGCTTCTCATCCTTGTCGCTGCGCTTGGATGGGGAGTTTATAGTACGGTAATCGCAGAACCAAGTGTTGGTACAGAAATAAACGATCGTGCACCTGACTTCACTCTTACGACACTTGAAGATGAAGAAAAAGTAAGCTTGTCGGATTTTGAAGGAAAACCGGTGTTTTTAAATTTCTGGGCAACCTGGTGTCCACCTTGTGAAGAGGAAATGCCAGATATTCAGGCCTTCGCTGATCAATACGGGGAAGAGGTCGAAGTGATATCGGTGAACTTTACGAAGTTTGAACCTAAAAAGGATGAGATTCCGATCTTTGTTGAAGAAAATAACTTGAGATTTCCTGTTTTGATGGATAATGAGGGGAAGGTAGGAGAAGATCTCTACAAAGTTATTTCTATGCCTACTTCCTACATGATCGATCGTGAAGGAGTTATTGTTGAAAAACGGGTAGGCCCTTTAACCCTTGAAGAAATGGAAGAGTGGTTGCAATCTGCATCATAAACAAAAACGGCCCATATCGGCCGTTTTTTGTGTTTTAGACTGGCTTTTTGAGAGGCGTATAAGCCTCTTCAAATCCGGTTGCTTTTGCCACCTTTTTTAATTTTTCATTGATAAATCGAAAATCCAGATCATCTAGAACATTTGGATCAAATCCTCTTATCACAAACTGACCGAACTCCCATATCGTCTCATGAATGTCATGCTTATTCCCGTCTGCTGCAAGTTCTAGTGAGTGAAGGATCGAGCCAAGAACGGATACGTCCTCACGCGCATAATGCCTGATTTGGTAAAAACTTTTATAAAGGTACGTACTATAGGTTACTGGGTTCGTTATGACGCGAAGGTTTTTGTTTTCATCATGGTATAAAGGTTGTGGGATATGCTTTTGCCCTAACCTTGATAACACCCTTCCTAAGCGATTGATGCAATTGATCGCAGTATTAGGATCGTTGATTCCAGGGGAAATTGCTCTTAATGCAATTTCAACGAGCTTTTGGATTCCATATTCAATATCTTGATCTGTTGTTCGTTCCGTTCCAAGCGATAAGGCATCTAATATTTTTTCTTCTCCGGGATAATCTTTTGCAGACCAATAAGAGATGACGACTGTACCTTCGTCGATGAATTCACCAATATCTCTATCAAGTTTAATAATAAGATCATGTTGAATTGCGATCTTTAATAGATCTTTGATCGCTACATTTTGTAGATAACCAGATACTCTAGAAGAAATTGTACGAGGTTCTTTCATTTTGATTTCATCGAGTTCCCAAGAGTCCCATGAAGCGGATCCACCTTCGTTCGCCTTTTCAAAATCCATAAATGTTCGATCGATTGTATCCATCGTGTTCTTTGAGATATGTTTGATTAAGTTTCCGACTAGAATCCAGTTTGCAACGTGGTGGATAAAGTACACAAAATAAGCGACGCATACAATAGCATAAGTGACTGCCAAAACCGGCGCAAAGTAAACGAATCCATCCTCTGCGGTTTGTTCGATCAGTAGGAGAAGGATGATGAAGTAGATGATCCCACCTACAAAAATCCCAAGGACACGCTTCGTAATGCGATCTGTTATGAAGTTCTGAAGTGTTCTTGGAGAAAAATTTGATAAATAGGTAGTAAGTACAACCATGATGGTAGAGAAAGTAATGGTGGTCATCGTTAACATTGAAGACACGAGTGTGCTTAAGATTGTTATACTTGTATCATAGGTAGCGAAGAAGAAGTAAGGTAGGATAATGGCATTTCCTTGAATGAAGTGCCTGTCAAAAACAAGCGTAAGAATCGCTGCAATGAAAGCTCCCACTCCATAGAAGGTTGGAATGAACCAAAAGCTGGATCGGATTTGTCGTAATTTACTATACTTCACTACCATCACCCCCTACTATATACTTAGGTTAGTATTTGATAATGAAGTCATAATTCATACATCTGCCGTGTTACTTTTAATTTAAAAGGGTATGAAAAATATAAGAGATTCAAGAGGAGGCGTTGTCTATGATCATTCATAAATCTGGAGTCTATCGCAATATTCATGAAAAGCGCTACGAATACTGGGTAGTAAAGTCGGAGGACCTAAAAGTGATGGCTTCTTGGATCAGTTGGGATGTACCACAGCACGCAATCGATAAATGGATGAACGAAGTAACTGATATCGAAACGACATATTAAAAACCTCCCGAAGCATTAGGAGGTTTAGGGTAAGTCTTTTTTTATCCGCTTTTTTACAACGTCTTTAGGTTCCCAGCAGTCGAATCGATACGTAGGTTTGGTTTCAAAACCGAGCCGTTTGCATCTGTAAGAAGTACGTGGGTTTTTAACGATTTCAAAATGAATGCACGTAGCACAACAATGGTATTTTGAATAAAATCCGGTCTTCATGTAGGGATCACATTCACATGATCGATCGAAACGATTTTATCATTTTCGAAAACCAGCTTAAAACAATCAGGGTTCTTTAACGACTTCCAAGTATTGAATCCGTGTGAGGATTCAAAGTGATTGAGAATTAGTGTGAAGAGATTTCCATGCGTTACCACAAGTGAATTTTCATTTGTTACTTGAACAACATCCATCACAGCTTCTACTCCTCTAGTTGCTGCTTCAGAACTAGATTCCCCGCCCGTTAGCTTGTAAGAGAAATCATCAAACGTTTTTTCTAATTCAGTCATCCAGTCATCTAGACTTACTTCTGAGAGTCTTCGTTCTTCTAACCTTTCATCGATCGTGATCTGCTTGTCTAGTTTTAGCGCAATCGGTTCAATCGACTGAAGAGCTCTTGTGAAAGGAGAAGAATAAAGTTTATCGAATTTTATACCTTGTAGATGGTCCGCTAACATCACGGCCTGCTCCCGGCCTTTCGCAGTCAATGAAGCATCATGAGCTTGACCTTCTGCTTCACAGTGACGAATGAGGTACAGGTTTTTCACTAAGATCACTCCTTCACTACTCTGAATAATTTTTCATCATAAATTTTACCATGATTAGCTTATGAGCAAAAAATAAATTCAAAAAATTGAAACTTAATTGTTTCTCAATCGTCTTATAATTGATCCCCTTATTTTATGTTTTTTTATTTTGCCTGGAGAGCAGACGTTCTCCAGGAATTTTTTTGAAGTGGAGAGGATGTTTACGTGAACGTATTTCCTGAACTTATTACAACAAGGCTGCGTTTAAGAGAGATTAAAGAAGAAGATGTTACGGCGTTATTTACGATTTTTTCTAGTGCACACACAATGAAGTATTATGGCAATGATACGATTCAGAACTTAGAAGAAGCTGAAGGAATCATGATGAGTTTTAGAAAAGGGTTCGAGAACAAGCGAGCATGGAGATGGGGAATCACACTTAAAGAGTCTGATGAGTTAATCGGAACATGTGGTTTCCATAACTGGGCTGAGCGTGTTGGAAGAATCGAGATTGGCTATGATTTAGTAGAAAAAGCAGAAGGAAAGGGATATATGACAGAGGCTCTATCCGCCATTATCCCGTTTGGTTTTGATGAGTTGCACCTCAATCGTATAGGGGCATTGGTTCATCCTGATAACACATCCTCCCGAAAGTTAGTAACGAAGCTCGGTTTTCAGGAGGAGGGGGTTCTTAGAGACTATGCATACGCAGGAGGCAAGCACTTTGATCTTATGATGCACGCTCTCTTAAAAAAAGATTGGTGATGTCATTAGAGAACGGGAGAAAATAACCTTGCGAAGGATTCTTTCGTACGGTGAAGCAATCCTCTTTCGTTATATCTGTTCTTATCTACTTTTATAGAGTCTTTTATATCTTCTTGGTAGGCGTTTATTAAGTCGGTAATGGTGTTCGCCTGAAATAAGAAAACATTCACTTCAAAGTTTAAGTGCATCGAACGCATGTCCATATTTGCTGTTCCAATCGTTGCGATATCATCATCCACAATCATAATCTTCTGGTGAAGAAACCCTCGTTGGTACATATACACTTCTACACCGTACTCCAGAAGCTGTGAGAAGTAGGATCGAGTAGCGTATTGTGTAAGAAAACCATCACTCACTTCAGGAACGATTAACTTAACCTCCACACCACGCATCGCAGCGATGGAAAGAGCTGCTCTAAGAGCTTTGTTTGGAACGAAATAAGGTGTTGCGATCCACACGCGATCTTTTGCAGTTGTGATCAAGCTGAAGTAAAGGTCGGTCATAGCACTTCTCTTTGTATCAGGTCCGCTCGGGACAACCTGAGCACCGCCGTCACCTTCCACATCATACGTTTCTAGATACTTTTCCGATAACAGGCTTTCTCCAGACATGTATTCCCAATCCATAAGGAAAACACCGTGTACAGCAGAAATGATTTCACCTTTTACGAGAAGGTGGGTATCTCTCCAGTAGTTCCTATTATTGTAATCGCCGGCGTACTCATCTCCGATATTAAGGCCTCCGACAAAAGCGGTACGTCCATCGATCACGATGATTTTTCTATGGTTTCGAAAATTAACGGTTTGATTGAAGAAACCGTATTTAATGGGAAGGAACTGCTGAACACTTGCCCCTGCAGCTCTTAGAGCATTCTTAGAAGCCCTCGAAAGATTATGACTGCCGATTGAATCATAGAGCACTCGAACTTCAACGCCTTCTTTCGCTTTTTCAACGAGGAGCTCAATGATCGATTTTCCTAACTCATCGGAACGGAAAGTGTAGTATTCCATGTGAATGTACGTTTTTGCTTTTTTTATTTCTTCCTTAATAGCAGGAAATGTATCACTTCCGTTTAAAAGAAGCTTCGTTTGGGATCGCATGCTGATAGGACTAGACACCATCGTAGCAATTAGGTTTGAAAAGTTTTGGTTCCGCTCATTCAAGTCATGCCAGCGCTCTGATGCAGAGAAATTAACATATTTCTGAAAAAACTCGAGGCCGTTTGTACGTTTCTCTTTAAACAAGTGCCCCTTTACCTCTAACTGACCTGAGAAGAGGAAGAACACATACCCTATAATGGGAAAGAAAATCAGCACGTACATCCACAACAACGTTTTATAAGGTGACCTTTGTTCAAGCATGAGGACGAAGAGAATAGAAAATAAGATCACAAGATAGATTGTTCCAAAAACCCACTTCCATAGGGTGGGGATCGATGTGAACAACACGCTATAAAGGCTTGTTGTCATCAGAATAAAGAAAATGATTTGTCTAATTTGTTTCATAAGTAGCCCACCTAATAAGTTGTTTTGCAGTACAAAAAAAGTAAGGGCTGCGCCCTTACTCCGCTCTCGATTTTCTCTTAACGCGGTAGCGGCCCCACATGTCGATCAGTCGATCGCCTAGTTCGACCAACCTTTCATCTGATGTATCTTTTTGTGGGTTTGGTGTGTTCTTAATCGATGTGAAAAGTTTTTTGAATGGTTCAGGAGTTGCTTTCGCTTCTCCGATCACGCCTTGAATCGTTTCTTTTTTCGATTGAATGTTCTCTGTTATTTGATTCGATGTGTTTGTTAAGTTCGTTGTTTCTTCGTTGATCTTATCTACTTTTTCTTGCAGTCTTGCTGCAGTGGCAGAAAAATCGTTCAGTGATACTTTTGTTTCTTTAGAGGTTTTTACTGCAACGATGCCGAGATAAATGAGTGAAAGGACAACTAGTGCAATACTTACATACACGATGATCAAGGTCATACCTCCAGTCTTAGTCTTATACGTTTTAATGTACCCTGTGCTGGAATGATCCAAACAGTCTATATCTACAGTCTAAACCAACTGTGTGAGAAGTTATAGCGATTATTGTAAAATGGTGGTAAGAAATAGAAGGGAGAGGTTTTTGTGAATCGATACTCGATGGATGAGTTCGTAAAATCAACAGAGCAAAAGGATAAAGGTGAAGGTTTTTTTGAACTTGAAACTGAAAGAATGTTGGAAGTGAACTTAAACGGTAAAGTATGGGCAAAAGCCGGATCTATGATCACGTATAATGGGGAAATAAAATTCGAACGTGAAGGAATTTTAGAACATGGGTTAGGTAAAATGTTCAAAAAAGCATTCACAGGTGAAGGTGCTTCTCTTATGAAAGCTGAAGGAAGAGGGAAGCTATACTTAGCTGATTCTGGGAAAAAGATTTCAATCATTCATTTAGGTCATGGTGAGTCGATCAGCGTAAACGGCAATGATCTTCTTTCATTTGAAGAACGAATCGATTGGGATATTCGAATGATGAAGCGAATTACTGGGATGATGGCTGGTGGTTTATTTAATGTAACATGTAATGGACCTGGCATGATTGCCGTAACGAGTCATTATGAGCCGCTCACGATTCGAGTAACACCAGATAAACCAGTTATTACTGATCCAAACGCAACGGTAGCATGGTCTGGTAATTTAAACCCAGATTTTCAAACTGATGTGTCTCTGAAGTCCTTTTTTGGAAGAGGCAGTGGAGAGTCGATCCAGATGAAATTCGAGGGAGAAGGGTTTGTGGTTGTTCAGCCTTTCGAAGAAGTATACATGCAAAACAACCAGGGATAAAGAGGGGATAAAAAACTTTTTTCATAGGAAGATCCTATTAAAATAGCGAAACCTATCATTTTATGCAGAACGAAGGAAAATATTCCTATTGAATTTATCTGATTTTTCATTATAATCATACAAAAGGGTTCTCTAAAGGAGAGTGCATGTATGATTCGATTAGAAAAAGGCAACCTTCTTAAAAGTGATTGTACTGTTATTGCTCACCAATGTGATTGCTTCAATGCATTAGATGTCGGTATTGCAAAATCAGTGAAAGAAACGTACCCTGAAGCAGCGAAAGCAGACGAAAACTTTCCATTTCCACCAAAAAAGAAGCTAGGTAAATGTTCGTTTGCTTTGAGTCATGATAATAAAAGAATTATTGCTAATCTATACGGTCAATATAAACCAGCCGGTCTTCAAACCAACTACCCAGCCTGGTTGAAATCTTTTGAGAGTATGATTAAAGAATTAAAGCCCTTTGAAGAAAAAGGTTTTAAAATAAAAATCGGTTGTGGAATCGATAAAGACGATTTGATCAACGTAAAGAAATCACTAGAAAAGCTTTCTAAGAAATACGAAAGACCAATCCATGTGTACTACTCTTAATCGCTAAGCCCCCAAGTTGGGGGCTTTTTTTTGTGTGAAGAAAACATAGCATGTTGGTAAGATTGGCTTATATTTGTAAAATAACCCCATTATTTGGTTTTGAAAAAGTCTACCGTGGAATACCACAACTGTAGCAAAAAAAGAAAAAAGTATCTTAAAGGAGGAAGAGAACATGGCAAATAACAATGAAAAGATGAGCAGAGAAGAAGCTGGTCGAAAAGGTGGAAACAAAACCGCGAGAGAACATAACAAAGAGTTTTACCAAGATATCGGCCAAAAAGGTGGAGAAACAACTGCAAATGAACATGACAAAGAATTCTATCAAGAAATAGGAGAAAAAGGTGGAAACAAAACAGCAAGAGAACACGATAAGGAATTCTACGAAGAGATCGGCGAAAAGGGCGGAAACAAAACTGCACGTGAACACGATAAAGAGTTTTATCAGGAGATAGGAGAAAAAGGCGGAGAGCAAACGTCTAAGAATCATGATAAAGAGTTCTATAAGGAAATAGGAAAAAAAGGTGGAAATCAGAACAAATAAAAAAAGAGCGGTTTGGGCCCGCTCTCTCTAAATGATACTTCACATAGAGTGTACCAAATTTATGAAAAACAGTAAAATACGTAAATTGAGTGAGATATAAACACACATTCTAAAGGAGGATTTTCAAATGGCTGATAATAACAATAACAAGATGAGTAGAGAAGAAGCAGGGCGTAAAGGCGGAAATAAGACTGCTAGGGAGCACGACAAAGAATTCTACGAAGAAATTGGTGAAAAAGGCGGAAACAAAACAGCGCGTGAGCATGATAAAGAGTTTTATCAAGAAATAGGAGAAAAAGGCGGAGAGCAAACATCTAAGAATCATGACAAAGAATTTTACGAAGAGATTGGAAAAAAAGGCGGTAAAAATAGCGGAAACGGCAGCAACAGTAATTGATCGGTACGAAGAGCGGAGAAGCCTCCGCTCTTTTTTTTTATGGACTTAAACAAAATTAAAACCCCTTCTATTGAAAGGGGCTAGAGTAGTTATTAAAATTTACGCTCTTCCTCGACTTCATGCTGATCATTCAAGATCAATACTTTACTAGGAGTATCTTCCTTTGCAAGTTCCTCTGCCTTCTCAACAGCATCTGAACGCATTTTATATAAATCTGTAGGTGCAATATCTTCCACCTTAACATACCAGCCTGTTACATCTTTGTTTGGTGCTACTGTGAATTCTTTCATGATTTTGTTCCTCCTTTAGTTGGTGTATATGTACTTCTTTCCCAACAAGATGGAAGCTAAAACCTGCCTAAAACGATTCAGAAAAAATAAAAAACCAGCGGTCCGCTGGTTTATTGAGGTCTTGTTGTGATATAGAAACCGACGATAAAAGCGATAGGTACAGCCCACACCATAAATGCAAGCGCCCATACAGTAAAACGGTTCCATTCTTTTCCTTTTGCAGTCAAGGCACACCCTCCACATTCTAAGTTTACTTCCATTATAACATGGACATACCTAAATTATGTGGAAACATTAAAAATTAGTCGAATGTTAGGTGATCATTCGAAACGTCAGCGGGTACCGATAATCTTCGCCCTGATTCGATTTTACTGAAGCGATGATAATAAAAACAAGTTGGACGATAAAAACTGCAGGTAGAAGGATGAATCCGATTAAGACGAGCGTGAGTATTCCTGCGATGATGCCGTAGATGGTCATGCAAATTTGGAAATTCAATGCTTCTTTTGCTTGCTCATTAATAAAAGGATGAACATCCTTCTTTAGTGACCAAATGATTAATGGAGCAATGATGTTACCAAACGGAATTAAATAGCCTGATAGTGCAGAAAGATGCGCAAACATAGCCCATGAACGCGTTTCGTCATCGGGGGTTTGAATGTTCTTTTCTTCCATGAAGTACCTCCTTCATAACCGTCTATATACAAGGTATTATTAAGGCTTCTTAGATATTCTTTGCGATTTGTTCCCAACGAAAAAAAGGAACCTGTCGCTGGCTCCTTCTAGTTGGAATTATAAGTAATCACGTAATGTGCTCTCTCTGTCGTTATTTTTAGCTCATTTGCTGAACGATCGATTTCTTTTAAATCTTCTAATTGTACTTCATAGTTAGCGTCTGGAAGGGAAACGGGATTTTTTTCAGATATGATCTTACCTTTTCCCTCTAGTTGTAGGAGGGAAGAAGGCGTGTAATTATCGATCGTTTCCTCTCTGTGAAACAAAGAAATGCGATCTAATACCATGATTACCTTATCCAAGTCTTCATTCTCTTGTTTTTGAATGATAAGATGTCCGCCAACCCAATCGTTTAAGGTTTCTTGTATACGAGATACCATTTCAGTAGTTTCCATATTTTTCACCTCAATATAAACTTCCCCGAATTTAAGGTACATAAACAAGGGTTTAAAAGGTTTAAGTCTAGAATGATATAATGAGCTAATAATGAGATACAAAGGATGAGTCGTTATGAGAACTATTTCGATAGATGAATGTTTCGATAGAAAATTACCGATCATAGATGTTCGAACCCCAGCCGAATTCGAGCAGTTCCACATTCCAGGAGCAGTTAACATGCCGATCTTTTCAAACGAAGAAAGAGAGTTAGTTGGAACAACTTACAAACAACAAGGCACAGAAGCAGCGAAGGATTTAGGGATCTCGCTTGTGTCTCCATCTCTTCCCGATTTTTATCAGAAGGCAAAAGTTCTATCAAAAGGACAGGAGTTTGTCGTTTACTGTTGGAGAGGTGGTATGAGGAGTAGAAGCCTTGCTGTGATTTTTGAGATGATGGGGCTGCCATGTCGTCAACTTGTTGGTGGCATTCGGTCATATCGTCAAAATGTCATGAGAATACTTGAAAGCCATGCTAAAAAAAACGTATCTTTTCTTATAGTGGAAGGGTTTACTGGGACATCTAAGACAGACATTTTACATTATTTAAAAAACAAAGGCTACCCAGTCATTGATCTTGAAGGCTTAGCTGCACATAAAGGATCAGTTTTCGGAAGAGTGAATTTACCTGAAAGAAGTCAAAAGGAGTTTGAAGCGAAGCTTTCTCATCGGTTAAATGAAATAGGGGAGACAGATTATTATGTAATTGAGTCTGAAAGTAAGCGACTTGGGAACATTATCGTTCCGGACTTTATCTTTGAGGGCAAACAAAAAGGGACGCGCATACATGTTCACGCCCCGCTTTCTTATCGAATAAAAACCATTTTAGATACATATCATCCCGAACAGAATAGAGAGAAAATAGTAAAGGGCATCCAAAGAATCGAGAAACGTCTGCCAGATAATGAACGACGTTATATATCCCTCGCACTTGAGGAAGAGAACTATGAAGCAGTCGTCGAAAGCCTTCTGGTGAATTATTACGATCCTAGGTACACCTACAAGGCGACAGAGAATGTGGGTGAGGTTATAAAAGTTCACTATGAGTCTCTTGATGAAGGATGCCAACTTGTCCAGAATGAAGTGGAGCGTCTAGTGTCTAAGCTTCGATTAGAAGGCGAGAAAGTTTCGCTTTAATTGATTTTCTCTGCTCTTTGCCCGGTTCATTATTGTATTGTTCAATTAAATCATCGATCCGTTTGAAGTACAGGTGGCTGATCCACGCTACATAGTTCTTGTAGATAGAAGAGGTTAGGAATTTCACTAGCATGTTATCTTCTGGGCCAAAATAATACGTTTTATCATCGAAAAAAGTAGAAAATCGACTGAACGAAAGCTTTGTATAAGAGTTGTCCAAATCATAGCGGAATTTGTTCAACACATCAGGAATTAAACGAATGGCAAAGACATCATCGTTATCAAACATTTCTTTAGGAGTAGGTAGGATAAGGTACGGGTAATCACAGTCATCCAGGGCAATGAAGAAATCATTAGGTGATTCATGACAGGTAGGCACGCGCTTGACGGTCGTTTCAACTATCAATTGATAGACTGAATCATTCATTGGTATTCCTCCCTTTATAATCTATCACCATTGTTGCCAGACTAGTAAACTTGTATACCCTTTGTCGAAAAGTAGTTTAATACAATCTATTATCCAACCCTCAAAAAAATTCCTTTATTTCAAATATTACATTTTTTTAGCCGCGATACAATTATCGCGGCTTTGTTTATAAGAACAGATTAGAAAATGCATAACACTTGAAAGTCAAAGATAGTCAGATTATAATATGGTTACAAGGTCAAATATAGTCAAAGTCAAAACAAAATACATTGACCTTAACTAATACAAGTAACGCACTATTATATAACGATCTTATAAATTTTAAGGGAGGCCATCATATGCTTTGTGAAAAATGTAATCAAAATCCTGCAACAGTTCAGTTGAATGTTCAGATCAATCATTCTAAAAAACGTGTTCATCTGTGCAACTCTTGCTATGCAAATGTGATGAATGGTCAGACAACACCGTCATCAAAAGGTCAATTTGATGATTTCTTTCAATCATTTATGAATCAATCAGGTCATACTCAACCTAGTGAGCAAACCGACGCTGGTAACGGTGGATTACTAGATGACTTAGGAAAGAATTTAACAGATGCTGCAAAAGCAGGATTGATCGACCCAGTTATCGGAAGAGATCAAGAGGTAGCACGGGTCATCGAAACACTAAATCGTCGAAACAAAAACAACCCTGTCCTGATTGGTGAACCAGGTGTAGGGAAAACAGCGATCGCCGAAGGACTAGCACTTCGTATTTCTGAAGGAAACGTTCCTTCGAAATTACAAAACAAAGAGATCTATTTGTTAGATGTTGCATCTCTCGTATCTAACACAGGAATCCGTGGTCAGTTCGAAGAGAGAATGAAACAGTTGATTTCAGAACTGCAAGCAAGAAAGAATGTCATTCTCTTTATCGATGAAATTCATCTTATCGTTGGAGCAGGCTCAGCCGAAGGATCGATGGATGCAGGAAACATTCTGAAACCTGCGCTCGCTAGAGGTGAGCTTCAATTAATCGGTGCTACTACGTTGAAAGAATATCGTCAAATTGAAAAAGATGCAGCTCTTGAACGACGTTTTCAGCCAGTTATGGTTAACGAGCCATCGATTGAAGAAGCGGTTCAAATTCTAGAAGGTCTAAAACCGAGGTACGAAGATTATCATGAGGTGGCGTTTTCTGATGAAGCAATAAAAGCTTGTGTCACATTATCAAATCGTTACATTCAAGACCGTTTCTTACCAGATAAAGCGATCGACTTAATGGATGAAGCTGGTGCAAAAAGAAACTTAACGATTACAACTTCTAATCATGATGAAATACAAAAGAGGCTCGAACAAATTGCAGTAGAAAAGAAGAAGGCGACGGATGAAGAGAATTATGAAGTAGCTGCAAAGCTCCGTGATGAAGAATTAAAGCTTGAAAAGAAACTAGAAGAATCATTAAGTGTGAATGATCAAGCGGAAGCTCTTGTAAACTTAGAAGATATTCAACAAATCATCGAGAGTAAAACAGGTATACCTGTACAAAAACTCCAAGAAGATGAACAGATGAAGATGAAGAATCTTGCTGAACAGCTGAATGCTAAAGTTATTGGACAAGAGGACGCTGTTTATAAGGTTGCAAAAGCAATTCGAAGAAGTCGCGCAGGTCTGAAGCGTAAGAACAGACCGATCGGTTCATTTCTATTCGTAGGGCCTACTGGTGTCGGTAAAACAGAATTATCTAAATCTCTAGCTGAAGAGTTATTTGGAGATCGAGATGCGATGGTTCGACTCGATATGAGTGAATACATGGAAAAACACTCCGTCTCTAAATTGATCGGCTCACCACCAGGATATGTAGGTCATGATGAGGCAGGGCAACTGACAGAACGTGTACGCCGCAAGCCTTATAGCATTCTATTGATCGATGAAGTTGAAAAAGCACATCCAGATGTTCAAAATATGTTCCTACAAATCTTAGACGATGGTCGATTGACGGATAGCCAAGGAAGAACAGTGAGCTTTAAAGATACCGTGATCATCATGACGAGCAACGCAGGAAGTACAGAACGCCGTATTACAGTAGGGTTTGAATCGGCTGATAGCTATACCGATGTGATGGAAAGCCTAGGCTCTTACTTTAGACCAGAATTTCTCAATCGCTTCGATTCGATCGTATCCTTTAAGTCACTCGAGAAAGAAAGTCTTGTATCGATCGTTGACTTGATGATCGATGAGTTAAAAGGAAGTCTAACTGAGCAGCAAATTACCCTCGAGATCACAGAGGAAGCTAAATCGAAGTTAGCAGAGCTTGGATACAATCCACAGTTCGGTGCTCGCCCATTACGAAGAGTAATCGAAGAACACGTTGAAGATGGAATAGCTGATCTACTTGTTGACGAAGGCAATGTAACGTCAGTAAAAGTAGAGGTAATTGAAGATAAAATCGCTGTGAAAAATGCTTCGTAAGCTATATTTTTAGAAAGCCACTCAATTGGGTGGCTTTCTTTTTTTGTTAGAAAATAGAAAATTTAGGGAATAGAGAAGTTAGCTGGTTTTCTGATTTTCGACTAGTCGAATTAACTCGAATAACAGAGAATGCCGACTTCTTTTGTCGTAATTTGGCTAAAAGTCAGAATATTAGTTAAAAAGTCATCGTATATCTGCTACGTTAGAGAGGGAAGCTCAGGAAGATTTCTCTACTATACGAAAAAAAGGAGCGAAAACGAATGGAACTGGATCAATTAGAAATGAACCAGACGTTGGAAGAAAGTCAGCCAGAAGGAAAAACTATTCCATATTTAACTGCTTTAATTGGATGGAGTCTTCCAGCAATTGAGGCCTGTGATAAATTGAAACGGCCTTTTGTAGTAGTAGGACCACCTGATTTCAAAGACTACGCTGAAAAACATAATATCACATTTGTAGGGTGGGAGTTTGATCGTTTGAATGAAGGGTCAGACAAGCTTTATAAGCAGCTGAAAGCACTTGGTGCAGAAGTTGCAGTTCCACTATATGAAGAATGTGTAGAATGGGCAGGAGCCCTAAACGCCAGATTCCGTCAAGAACCAAGACTCTTTAATCGTTCACTTCTATTGAGAGATAAGGGGATGATGAAGAGGAAGGCTCAGATTGCAGGAATTAAAGTGGGTGTCTTTGAAGAGGCAAGAGACAAAGATGATGTCAAACGCTTCCTGAAACGAGTTAATGAAGCACTCCTTAAAGTAGATGGAGATAAATACGATCCAATTCACTGTAAACCTCTCGATAAGGCAGGTTCTGTTGGTCACCGTGCCATCGATAATCCAGCCGATATCGAAGCTCTAACAGACAATGATTTTCCACTTTTGATGGAAAGTCATCTTGATGGACAAGAGTTTTCATGTGAAGTTTTTGTTCACAAAGGACAAATTCAATTCTTGAACATCACTGAATATGTGAAGTTAGGTTATTCAAACTTTGTTCCGCCTTCTCCAACTCTTGAATCGAAAAGACCAGTTATCCGTCAAGCGATCGAGCAACTGATCGAAGCATTTGAGATTGAGAACGGGGTTATTCATCCTGAATATTTCATCATGCCTGACGGAACGTTGCACTTCGGTGAAGTAGCTGCACGTGTTCCAGGAGGTCATATTTTCGACTTAATTGAACGCGCTTACGGATTTAGTGCATATGAAGCACAAATTCTTTGTAGTGACCCGAACACGACAGAAGAAGAGCTAAGAAAATTCTTCCCAGCTGAAGATGAAGCTAATGGATATGCAGGCTGCCTTATGGTACACCCGCACGTCACTTACATTGAAGAACTAACGATTCCAGATGAGCTTGAAGAGCATCCTTTCTTCGAAAAGCATGACATGTTCACTCCACCGCAAGGTAAAGTGGCAGAGCGAGTAGGCTTTGGTAACCACTATGGAACGATTTTCTTCTTCGGTGATGATAGTGCCGAGATGAGACGCCTACTAGAATACTATGAAAAGTACGATTTTTATTTGTAGAATATTCTTTATCATAAAGGAGAATTAAGCATGCCATCTGAAGTAACAGAAGGAAAGATTGCAAGGTTTTCCCAGTCATTGACTAAGCTCAGCGAGGCACCAACATACGCAAAATCGAGATATCAGACGGATGTTTATCAAGAAGCAAACCGTCTCCTAGAAACAGAAGAAGGTCTCGAAATCCTATTTAAATATGCAGATCGTTTTGATGAAGCAGGTGTTTTCCAAGACGGTCCTTGGGAAGATCCATCGAAGCTTCAGCCTCCGCTAGTCGCAGGTTCGCTGCAAGCGAAGGGGCTTCCTTATGTCATTGAGATGCTTAGTAACTTACGTATGCTAGCTATTGCTGAAGGCATGGAGGAGCATCCTACTGTTTCTAAAGAAATGGCGATGGATTTCTTAAATGAGGTCATGGCGCTCAATTTGGATTTGCTTTTCCCTCAAGCTACAGAGGCTTCTCGAATCGAGAAAAAAGAGAATGCCGATGAGGCTCAGCGTTTGTTCCAGTTTATCTCTCGATACCTTTCATCGAGTGCGCTTTCTGAAACGCTGATCCATGAAATCAAACGTTTGACTGCACAGCGGCCGATAATGGTCAAAAGAACGGTTTCCATCATCAAAATGGCGAAAGAAATGCTTAAATCAAATGAGAATGATACGCAGAAAGAGGTTCTTCAGCAATATGTCGCCTCTATTGAAGGACCGTCTAACTTAAGTCATTTATATTCACAGCCTAATGAATATCGGAAGCAATTGATGAACCTTTCCGTTGAAGAGCTTCAACGGGAAAGTGAAATTTTAGGTCGATCGATGCGAAATACTGGCCTTTGCTCTCCTCATCATAGCGTGCTTGCACGCTTGTTAAGCAGGAAGTCACCGGAGCTTCTCCCTGCTCTTTTACAACTGAGTGGTAAAGGAAAAGCGAATTTCGAAGAGCACGAAGAACTCGTTCATCAGCTTATAAAAGTCGCTCTATTCCCGACAACATGTCAATCTGTATACGGACTAGCGTTGCTCTTAGAAAGAGGCGTACTATCAGCATCACCCGTTATCCCAGGGTTAAGAAGACTGATTGAGCTTGATATCCGCCCAGAGGTTCGAAACGCATTGTTCAAAGCGAACGAAGGTGAAGGGTTAACGGCGAACAGTATCCTCCTTGCTGGCGTCATAAGTGTACTCGGACAACCGCTCGGAGTAGGTCAAGGATTGAACCCAACCTGTCAGGCTGCAAGGGGAATCAGCTTGTGGGCACAGCATGCTCCAGGTTATTTATTAGAAATCATCCCTCGAGCTGCACGTGACGGTGAAATCGATATGGTGTTTGAAGGTGTTAACATTTACTCTAAGGATCTTCAGGGAGGATTAGCACCTGAACTACATCCTGAACTTGATCCTGTTTCAATCGTTTTAGTTCCTCACCTCGATCGTATTTATAGTGAGATGATGACGAGGGTAGCTCTAAGAGGAGAAGATGGACATCGCTGGGTAAATCCAGCTTTTTATGGAAACTGGGTACAAAAAGGATTCAGCACTGTTATTGAACCGATTACTGGAAACATCGCAGACTATCCTGGTTTTGTGAGACTGTTTTATGCAACTCACCATCCGGAATACAACGATGAATATGAGTTGATCTATCCGAACCCTGTCGGTATATTCATCACGAACGTTCATGGAAAGATGCTTGGTTTCCACGCGGTATCGATTCAAAGAATTGCGAAATGTCCTAAAGGTAACTACCGTGTTTATTTCTATAACCCGAATAACGACGGCTCTCAGAACTGGGGGCAAGGAATTGTTAGTACGGTTATGGGTAACGGTGAGTACTTTGGCGAAAGCTCGCTTCCTTTTGATGAATTCACTTCTCGTCTCTATGCGTTTCACTACAACCCATACGAACAGGGCGATTCGTATGCAGTTGAACAAGACAGTGTAGCAAAAGTGAAAACCCTTGCAAAAGAAAGCTGGGGGAAAGAATACAAATGGATTAGTGGATAAGTATAAAAGTGTCAGGGACTATCCCCTGATGCTTTTTACTTTTTAACTACGGCGGTAAGGTTTACGAATTCGAAAACACCGGGAATAAATAGTACCATTGGATAGAAGAGACGAAATGACTATAGGAAGGGGAAGTTACATATGCAAGGTTATGTGCACGGTGGAGTCAAAGGAAAAGAAGGACTAGTATTCAAAGATAACTTAGAAGAACCTCGACCTGGAAAAGGTGAGGTGAAAATCCGATTACGAGCAGCGGGATTAAATCATAGAGATTTGTCTGTTCCTACGCGACGATCAAACGGAGATCCTGACGTCATCTTAGGCTCAGATGGTGCGGGAATCATCAGTGAAGTAGGTGAAGGCGTCCAATCAGTAAAAGTAGGGGATGAGGTGCTCATTAATCCAGGGATCGGTTGGAAAGAAAATGCTGCAGCACCGCCCGAAGGCTTTCAAATTGTTGGTTTTCCTGGAGACGGTACGTTTGCAGAAAGTATCGTGCTTCCTGAAGAAAATGCTATTCAAAAGCCTTCTTCTCTTTCGTTTGAGGTAGCTGCTTCTTATGGCATCGCAGCACTAACAGCTTATCGTGCTTTATTCACAAGAGGACAGTTAAAAAGTGATCAAACGGTGTTTATTCCAGGAATCGGTGGCGGTGTTGCGACATTTTTACTCCAATTTGCTAAAGCGATTGGCGCTAGGGTAATCGTTAGTTCAAGAAGTGAGGAAAAGCGCAAAAAAGCCCTCGATCTTGGAGCGGATCTCGCTCTTTCAAATGAAGATGACTGGACGAACGTTGCTAAAGAAGAAAAGGTCGATCTTGTAATCGAAAGTGTAGGAGCAGCGACGATCAACCGATCGTTAGATCTCTTACGGAGTGGAGGTACTTTGGTCATTTTTGGCTCATCAACAGGTGATACAGCTGAAATTAACTTAAGAGCTTTCTTCTACGGACAATACAATTTTCTTGGTTCGACGATGGGGAGTGCAGATGAATTTAGCGCTATGCTGGATTTTGTAACGAATCATTCCATTGAACCGATCATCGACGCGTCCTATGAATTGGGGCAGATTGAGAACGCGTTCAATCATTTAGCTGAGGCCAAACAGTTCGGAAAAATCGTAATTACCATGTAGCTTAAATGTTGGGTGAGGTATGTTTCGAACAGTACAGGTCATGATAACTAATGATGGAGGTGGATATCATGGCGGAAAACAGGGATAGATCAAAACAGGATATCAAGATGAATACCTCATTGAACCCAGATATGGTTTTTGACAGTATTTCCGATGATTCACTCAATCAACGGTTTACTTCCGAGCAAGCAAAAGAGCTCATGTCCAGAAATGACTTGGATGTTAAAAGTAAGCAATAAGCTTAAGGTAAACCATAAAAGAAAAGGAAGCCCTCGGCTTCCTTTTCGTCTTTTTGTAGGTATTTTAATAGTAATATGGATATCCGTATGGAGGATAGCCGTAATAAGGGTAGTAAGGATACGGGCGATAATAAGGAATTAGACTAAGTGCTGCAATGCCTGCGAGTGGAAAATAGTATCTTCCATAACGTCTGTAACGACGTCCGTACTGACGCTCTGTTTCTTCTTCTCCAACTTCTTGAGGAAGTAGTAATGAAACATGCTCACTGTCTGAGTCCATTATAATACCTTCATACTCCATACCATCAGTCATTCGAACGTTTGCATGATAATTGTTGTACTTCTTACATAGCTTTTTCATGTCCCCTGAAAGTTCTTTTAAATCTCCTTGCACTTGCTGTTTCTGTCCTTGCATGGCGCCTTGAACTTGCTGATTCGGCATATTTGGTCCGTGCATCATCCTTGAACTTGCTGGTTCGGCATATTTGGTCCGTGCATGGCACCTTGAACTTGCTGGTTCGGCATATTTGGTCCGTGCATGGCACCTTGAACTTGCTGGTTCGGCATATTTGGTCCGTGCATGGCACCCTGAACTTGTTGATTTGGCATATTCGATCCGTGCATAGCGCCCTGAACTTGCTGATTAGGACCATTCATAGCGCCTTGTACTTGGTTATGCATGTTAGCACCCTGAACTTGTTGGTTCCCGTAGGGGTTGTTGTACATGTTCATAAGCGAACTCCTCCTTTACACAACACAGGATATTCACCCAGTTCCTAAACAGTTACAACAAAATAAGGGGTGAAAAGCCCAATTATTACATGTAAGAAGCACTCCTTCTTGATATTTCCATAAAGAAACTATACGATAAGTTCAAATGACCTTATAAGGTAGGGTGTACGATGAAAGGCTATTATTTAACTAGAATGGAAATGGGAAAGATCTTACAATGTATCAAGAATCAAGAAAGTCCATATGACATTTTGATGAAAGCTTGGGAGCGTACCGGAGGAGAAGGGAGATTTGAAGAAAACAATAATCTGCCTACTGTCTTTCAAAAGCTCTTAAAAGCTGAAGAAAGAGCGATCGGATTGTCTATCAATGAAATAGTGAGTCTCGGTAATCAAATTGAATATGCAAGCTTTCGTTCCACTGCCGTACAAAATTGGGTGAAAAGAGATATTAAAGATTGGATTGGCCCTCCGCAGCATGGGAAAAAGTATTCGATTGAACAGGCAGCGATTTTATTCATTGTAGAAGATTTAAAGAACACTCATGACTTTGAAAGCATTCGACTGTTATTAAGATTTGCTTTCAACAACCCTGCAGATCGAAACGATGATTTGATCAACCCTCTTGTTTTTTATCATGCGTATGCATGTCTATTTGAAGAAGTTCATTCAGAGAATAATCTTTCAGTTGTAAAAGAAAAGGCACAGGAACTTTGTTCAAAGAGTCGGTTAACGTTTGTGGAGAGTGAAGCAATGGAAAGTCTGCTTATCTCTTCATCACTATCTGTTGAAGCTGCATACTTTCAAACATTGTCAAAACAATATCTAGAGAAGGCCTTGCGTTGATAATGAAAAAACCAGCTGGTATGCCAGCTGGTTTGAATTATTCTACCGTAAAATCAATGGTCTTCTTGAAATCTTCTTCGTTTTCAACTGCAAGCCAGATTTCTAACGTATATGAGCCTTTGGCAAGTGAATCGAGCGTGATTGTATATTCAAGAGTATCAGCCTGTTTCACTTCTTCCTTTTCAACTTGTTTGATGAAGCTTTTGTTGGCAGAATAGGTTACAAGAACTTCCCCTTCTTCATTATAAAGTTTGTAATCATATTTCTGACTCGAAGGAAAAACGACGGTTTGAACCTTTTCAGTTTGGTTTTGAACTTTGTAAGTAAAGGTTGCTTGCCCGTTACTAATCGAATCTAAAGTGAGGGAAGGTTCCATTGACCCAGCAACAATGCCAGAGGAGCCAGTTGCCCCAGTGTTAACCTCTTCGGCCTTTCCATTTCCGTTGTTTGTTGAATTCATTGACTCATTCCCTTCTCCGCATCCAGTTAACGTAAGTAATGCGATACTGCCGATAGCCAAGTATTTAAGCATATAATCACCCTTTTCTTAATTGGACGACTCAAGTGAAGAAAAGGTTACACGATTATTAGAAAATTTCATCAAAAGCAGGTAATCCTTATTTTTAGGGGTATATAATAAATGTGAAGGAAGAATAAAAGGAGTTCGATAGAATGCAGCTATGGCATAAGATAAACGCTAACGTTGGAGGGAGAAAAGGTGAAGTACTCGGTAACGAAAACTTCTATAAATTTGCGGTGCTTCTTCCCCTAATCGAGGTGAAGGATGAACTCCATGTATTGTTCGAAGTGAGGGCTCATACACTGCGCAGACAGCCTGGTGAGGTATGTTTTCCGGGTGGAAAAGTCGATCGAACCGATGATAGCCCCTTGAAAGCAGCTACGAGAGAAACGTGTGAAGAACTGGGGGTATCAGAAAATGATCTTCAAGTCATTGGCGAGCTCGATTACCTTGTGTCGTCTTTTCAATCCATCGTCTACCCGTTTCTGGGAGTTATTAATAAAGATACGACGTTGTCTCATAATCCTGAGGAGGTAGAGGAGGTATTTACAGTACCTTTAAGCTATTTTATATCGAATCCTCCTGAACGCCACGATATCAAAATACATGTAAAGCCCGATGAGAGCTTTCCGTTTCATCTTATACCAAATGGTGAGGAATATAACTGGTCGTCTTCTGTATTACCTGAGTTCTTTTATTATTATAAGGATTATGTGATTTGGGGGATGACTGCAAGAATCCTATACCACTTCGTTCAACTTATAAGTGAACAGTAGGATGAGAGATGTATTGCCAGTTTCTTAAATAATAGGTAAACTAGAAAAGGTCGATTCATGTCGTATTTTCTAGTTTTTTTGTGTTTGCAATTTTTTTATATTGGCTGAAATAGACAAAAAGCCTTCAAACCCCACGAAAGAATTAGATGGATGAAATACGTACATATATAGAAAATGCAAAAAACAGTTAGTAGGGGGATAATAATGCTTTTGATCATTTTTCTATTGCTTGCCGGGTCACTAGGGTTCTTTATTTACTCATATTTCGTTAACGATTATGCGAAAGAAGTTAAAGGACAAGTAGATGATGTATACATTAACTTAATGAGAGAGTTAAAAGTTGTAAAACAACGTACGGAACTTCTCGAACGCCAAGCAAAAACTGCAAATGGTGGTAGCAATGAGTAAGCAAGAAGCAAAGGGAATTGCGGCTGGTCTTTTGGTTGCTGCTCTTCTTCTCGGAGCCTATTATTTAATGTTTTCAAGTGCATGGGCTGAAGAGAGTAAGAAATCAACGGACGAGTTGATTGAAGAGCAATTGAAGGAAAAGAACATGGTGATGGTAAAGAAAGAAGAGTACGAATCATTGCAGGCTTCACAAAAAGAGTTAGAAGCCATCAATGCTAAAGATACTTCTAAAGAAACCTCCAAAGATAAAGAGGTAAAAGAAGAAGAGGAAAAAGAGGAAAAACCTAAAAAGATTACGTTTGTTATCAAAGAGGGCATGACGAGTCAAGAAGTAGCTCAAAGTCTCGAAGATCAAAAACTCGTGGAAAGTGCTGATGAATTTATTAAGGTATTAAGAGATAAAGGCAAGGAAACTGCAATTCAACCACGTGAATTCGAGCTTACTACAGAGATGACAACAGCTCAGATTATTGCTGAAATAGCAAGATAACATATCGTAAGTTTAAGAGCTTGGAATGGCATGTGCCTCAAGCTCTTTTTTTATTTGGTAAAGAAGCTGCCGTGTAATGAAAAACGCATCTGGATTAACAGATGCGTTTTTTTATGATTATTGATCGAGAGAGAGGGCATTTGGGGACTGAGGGGTTGGAATCGCTTCATAGAGAGAATAAGGTCCAATCCTGTCAAACCCTGTATTAAAGAAGCTGACCTTGCTATAGCCGAATTGTGATGCCGTAAGCATAATCGCTTCAAGTGTTTCCATCGCTTCTTCTTGAGAATCAAATGTGCTATCTTCTGTGAATGTGATCGCAGCTACATCGTCTCTTTTTTCAACAGAATCGATCGACACACTTTCTGGAATCGAAGGCGCATATGCGTTGTTTTCGCTATCGCCGTTCTTCATAAGGGAGAGAACGCTCTGTAAATCATTCGCGTTGTCACCATATAATGGTGAACCTTTTACAAGGTATCGATCGCCCGTACTCGCTTCAAATAGAAAGAATGGTGCAGTTTCGTCTTCAATACTTTGCTCTGCTGGACCATAATTACCTAGGGTATAACCTTCTTCACCATTCGTTTTCCATGCGATGTTTTGTGCATCGACACTATCCGCAAGCCACGCGATACTATCTCGAATCATGATCGATTCGTTTGATGAAAGGCCATCACCAGGTGTTGGGAAGTCAACGACTAGGGTTTTCGAATCATTAGTATTTTCGATAGTAAAGGAAGCATCAGAGATTGGCGATTCCGAAAGTCCGTATTCACTTGCATCGAAGGTGGAAAGGATTTCTTTTAATTGGTCTGATAGTGTTTGTTCACTGTCAAAAGGAAATGATAGAGGAATGAGAGCCTGCCCCTCTTGATCTGGAAATGAGAGGACGATACTTTCTGCGCCATGTTGCATAGCAGGAGTATAGTGATCGAACGTTACCATTTCCTTAGCGGCAAATCCCTTGTCGCTATCTTCAGCTTCACCGATCGGATCATCTACAATTTTCTTATCTTCATCGAGTGTAGCGGTAGTTGCGCTTTCATTCGCATTGGAATCTCCTTGACCCGAAGAAGATTCTATGGCAGGTTGCGATTGATCTTCTGTTTCGTTGAATAAGCCTGGTAAAAGAAATAAAGATAAACTTACGACTGCTGCAGTTGCAAATGATGGAATGATCCATGGTGCACGTTTTTTCTTCTTCACATGACTACCTCGTTCTTTCATTTTATTTTGAACTTGTTGATAGATCATTTCTTTACTTTGATGGTCTTTAACTTCGGGTAATTTTGATAACAGAGATTTTGTTTTTTCACTCATCATAAAACCCCCTTTAAATTCGTCTTCATTTGGTCGTCCAAAAGTTCTCGAAGCGCTTTGATGGCACGATGCTGTGTGGTTTTTACCTTACTCACGCTCCACTGAAGAACTTCGGCGGTTTCATTCACTGTAAACTCTTGAATGTAGCGAAGAATAAGAACTTGTTGCTGGTCGAGCGTGCAATTTTTCAAACTATGGTAGATGGCTTGAACGTCTTCTTTTTGCATCACGATTTCTTCAGGGAGCGGTGTATCATCTTTCGTATTTTGTTTGTTAAATTCGAACTTGCTCAGCCACCTTGAAGTTCTCCGGTTATGTGTACGCAAATAATCGATTGCGACGTTTCTCGCTATCGTTAATAGCCAGGTTTTTTCATTGCTTCTTTCTTCGTATGAATGATAGGAGCGTAGTACTTTAATATAGACCTCTTGAACAAGCTCCTCTGCGACTGCACGATTTTTTACCATATAAAATAAGAACTGAAATAATGTTGCGTGATAGTCGTTATACAGTCGATCAAATGTTTCATTCATGTTATACCCCTCCTCCTCCTATATAACAAAACGACATACGTTACGAAAAGGTTACAACGACATTGAAATTTATTCAAAAGGACAAAGTGTTTTGGGAAGTATGAATATTTCTGTAAAATGGTAATCAATACCTTATGAAAAGGAGAATAGTCGTGCAATCTTCTAAGCAGTCTTCCCCATTTTTCTATGGATGGTTGATCGTCGCAGCAGCAGCCTTAGGCGTTTTCTTTTCAGGACCTGGACAAACCTACGGCGTTTCTGTCTTTATTAATCACTATATCTCAGATTTCGGTTGGAGTCGTTCGTTAGTTTCTGGTATTTATTCATCAGCTACGTTAGCAGCTGGTCTTTTACTATTTATTATTGGTAGAATGGTAGACAAATTTGGGCAGAGACGAATGATGCTCACCATAGGGTCTTTATTAGCGGTCGCGTGCCTTTGGAATAGCTTTGTAATAGGACCGGTCATGTTGTTCATCGGTTTTTTTATGCTCCGATTGTTCGGACAGGGTTCAATGACACTAGTTCCAAATACGCTTGTCCCTCAATGGTTTATTCTTAAAAGGGGGCGAGCACTAAGTTTTATGGCGATAGGCGGATTCTTGAGTTCTGCAATTTTTCCACCTCTTAACACGTGGTTGATCAACTCGTTCGGTTGGGAAAATGCCTGGAGAATTCTTGGAGCAGCAATCGTCATCATCTTTTTACCAGTCGTTTTCTTTCTAATCCGAAACAAACCTGAAGACATCGGCTTACTTCCTGATAATGCGGTTTCGAAAAAAAGACTAGCAAAGCGTAAGGAAGAAAAGATGGGTGAAGAAGATGAGGAAGGGTTTGAAACGAATTGGACAGTAAAGGAAGCGATGAGGACGAGAGCGTTCTGGTTGATTTTATTTTGTGTGAGTATCCCAGCACTCGTTAATACAGGGCTCACGTTTCATTTGTTTTCCATATTGGGAGAGCAAGGTGTACCTGACCAAACAGCTGCACTGATCTTGAGTATCATGGCGATCGTTGGTTTTCCGGTAACGATGGCATCAGGTTTTATTTTAGAACGTGTTAATGTACATATCGTTTTAGGCCTTTCTTTCATCGGTCAAATGGTTTTTATCCTGTTATTGACTCAAGTAGATACGTATGTCCTGGCAATTGTGTTCGGCGTATTATGGGGAGTCATAGGTGGCATCGAGAGGATCACCCTCAACATTATTTGGCCAGATTATTTTGGCAGAGAAAACCTAGGAAGTATAAAAGGGATCGCGACTACAACGATGGTAATCGGTTCTGCTTTCGGTCCATTACCTTTTGGTGTGGCTTACGATACATTT
The DNA here is from genome assembly GCF_947387515.1 of Alkalihalobacillus sp. CinArs1. Classification (GTDB taxonomy): domain Bacteria; phylum Bacillota; class Bacilli; order Bacillales; family Guptibacillaceae; genus Guptibacillus. The sequence continues at coordinate 139,998 of NZ_CANDOB010000004.1, forward strand.
GGAGGGTATACAGAGATTTTATTACTTATCTTGATTTTCCCAATCCTTGGTACGGTTGCAGCCTTTTTATCTCCACCTCCAAAGAAACCCGCATAATAATAAGCTCCTTCCAATCGAATGGGAGGAGCTTTTATTTAGAAAAGATGGAATAAACAAGAACGTCATAATACTTTTGATGGAGAAAGATATGCTCTTTAAAACAGCCTTCTTTCTTGAACCCTAGCTGTTTGAGGCGCTTGACTGCAGATTCGTTGTTTTGGATGGTCTGGGCATAAATTTTGTGTAATCTCATCTTTGAAAATCCGAAATCGATAATGGACCTCGCTGCCTCCAAACCATATCCTCCTCGCCAATAATCTCTCGATAGTACTGCGCCAATCTCCGCTTTGGAAGAATTGCGATCCCAGTTTTGGAATCCTGCAGTGCCGATCAGTTGGTTGTTGCTTTTAAGACGAACGGCAAATCGAATTGAATTTGTTGTTGAAATCGAAGATGGATCTTTAAAAGCGTTGATGTAGTGATTTGCTTGTGTCCTAGTCTTCATGGTGTCACCCGTATCGTAATACGTGACTAGCGGATCTGAAAAAATGGAAAATAAAGCATCAACATCGTTCGGATGAAGAGCTGTTAGCACTAATCGTGATGTTAAAAGTGTTGGAAAAGTATCCATGTTCTGCACCGTCCGTTTTTTATACTATATGCAGAACGATCCATAGAGTGGAGGGCGGTCATCTATATAAAAAGAAGTTTATGAACTTCTTTTATGATTGAGGAAAACGAATCGTAATGTATTCCTTTAATAATTCTTCTTGTTTCTTGTTATATTCATCTAGAGATAAAGAGCTATTCTCCAGCTGATCGTCAAATAACAATACGTTTTGTTCTTGCTCAAGTCTCATAGTCGCAAATTGGTATAAATATGAGAAGCCAGGCCTTGTTGCTGTTTCAAGAAGGTAAGGCATCCTCATGGCGCCAGGTCGTCGTCTTCTCGCAAGGGCATCGATGATCCCAGGAAGCGTCCTAAAACCAAGTCCATGACCAAAATACATACCATCCCCCATATCGACGATGTTCTCACCTTGCCATTCAGGTGTTAATGGATTTACGTCTGGATTCTTTACATACCGTATATCGCCAGGAATATATTGCGATGGGATATTATGAACGATCCGGAGGTCAGCATCATACTTCCAACCCCATAGCCGAATATCTGCGAATAACGTATTGAATTTCACGGGCGGAAGCATTCTTAAGGCAGCTTTGTACAAAACGATGATCATGGCTGTTGCGCATTCAAACGCATAGATTCTTCCGTTTCGAAAAATATCAACGATAGCCTCAGCAGGAGGAACGCCTTGTCTTAGCTGAAAAGCTCCGTCAGGCATCAAGTTCCAAAACATTGGATTACACCTTGATTTATAAAAGTCCGCAAATTGTGCGCCGCTATAATAAAGTTCCCGAGCACTCGCTGTAATTGCTGAACGAAACTGCATTTCAAATACGACTTCGCCACGAGAGCGATACGTGTGTGTGACTGAACTGTTGAGAAGCGTTTCTAACACCTGTCGCTCGAAGGAGTTTTGAATCATACGATGGTCAAAATCGTCGATCGTCGCGACCTTATCTCCTATAAGTATCATGGTTTACCTCCTCAATCGATTGAACCTGTGCTTCTAGAGGCCGTGTTAACCATTCATTCCATTCAGAGCGAGAATACTTTCTTAATTTATATGAAAAGTCACTGAGACGTTTTTGTGTTTCCGCTGGCAGTGACCGGAACTCTTCATCATGAAGGCGGCTGTTTCCAGGCTGTTCTTTGTATTTCATCATAAAGTCAACACAGTAGGGCTCTAACTGCGCTGTAAGCTCATAACTATTTTCATTGAGTACAAGGTATGGAAGGTTCTCTTCGTACCACGTCCTGAAATGTACATAAGGATTTTCTGACTCGTTCAGCCCAGGAATAAAGTGAAGAAGTTCCTTTGCGAAATGTTTCTCCTCACGATCATGCGATGCTAGTCTTTCGCCCACGGGAAGTAAACTACTTACGTTTTGTGTTGAAAAGTATGCCCACGTTAAATAATGCGTTGGGTGTCCTTCTTGATGTCGCTTAAACAATAACTGAGAAATAGCAGGAAGGTCAGTCGGGTCATGAAAGATCGTCGTTAACAACCCTGCTGACCGATCTAATACAAAACGGTATTTCGAGTTAAGATTTTCATTAGCCCCAGTTGTGACGATCCATCTTAATACAGAGTGGATGAGCTGAGGTGTCTCACATATTGAGTATGGAAAAGGGCTCGCGGGTGCACGTTCTTTTGCGAGTATATCTTTTCTTAGTGCGAGTGCGACTTTATTTCTATCTGATAAGTATTTTGTTAATCTGTTTGAACTAATAGATGATGAGAGTACATAAAGCGTTGGGAATGACACCTCCTCACTGTTTACTTGAGAAGTTGCAAGCTTTTTATCTTGTTCAATCAGGTCTATAAAATGACTCTTGAGAGCGCTGATCCCACTTACTTTTCGAATCATCTCCAAGGAACTGTTCATAGAATTTCCTCCCCTCTTAATGCTCCTTCTAACAACCTATTCATCTTTTTAAAAATTCATCACTGAGTGAAATTGAAATTTTGGCACGCCATATGCAACCTTTGGGAATTATTTACGTCTACAAGTGTGGAAGGGTAGAAACAGAAAGGGGATATCTATGATTAGAGGGGTCTATCGTTTTGGGGTGAAGTTCATAGCATCTTTTGTTGGTGTTTTACTGCTTGGTGCCTTACCAGGTTTGTTCAATGGAATGAAACTTGATCTAGGAGGTTATGGAGATCGGTTGGTCGCGACTATACAAAAACTGATGGCTTATAACGAGCTCACCTTCCGAGTTGGTGATAACCAATATCCATTGTTTCCTGAACTCTTTACATACTTAAACTATTCCTTGATCTTGCTATTTTCAGCACTTATCTTAGCTTTCATTAGTGCGTTAGGGGCAACATATCTCACCATGATGCTTCCAATAAAATTTAAACAGATGATTAAAAGAGGATCGTTTTTATTCGAATCGTTACCAGACGTCTTTATTCTTGCATGCGTACAGATCGGTGTCATTTGGTTCTATAAGAAGACTAGTATTCTACTCGTTGATATCGCTGCGTTCGAAAGAATCTATGCGATGCCAATACTCGTGTTGTCGATCCTTCCAGCGTTGTTATTCTATCGCATCATGCTTCATGTGTTTGAAGAAGAAGCTGAAAAGCCTTATGTCGAATTGGCGAAAACAAAGGGTGTTGCAGGAACTGCTCTCATGTTTGTTCATATGTTTCGAAACGCTTTGTTACCGATTTATTTTCATTCGAGGTCAATCATCTGGTTCGCGCTTTCAAATTTGTTCATCATGGAATTTGTTTTCAACTTAAACGGTATCATCTGCTATATGTACACTAACCCTACACCTGAACTCTTTACAGTTGGCGCTTTGTTACTTTTTGTGCCGATCTTTATTATTCTAGGACTCTACCAACTTCTTGCAGAACGAGTTTCCAAAGCGGAGGCATTGTAACGATGAATGGGGGGAATAGCTCGTGTTAATGAAAAATCCGATGTTTCTTACTGGGATACTTGTTCTTATCCTTTTGTTTGGAGGGAGCGTATTTTATACCATCGCGTATGATGACCACATTCCACAAACATTCATGCTTTATAATGAAGAAGGAAATTTGATCGACAAAGCTCCATTAACACCTTCACAGGTTGAGCCGTTTGGAACAGATAAATTAGGATACCATCTTTTTCAACAGATCATTATAGGTGCAAAATATACAATTGGAATCGCGCTTCTTATCGCATGTATGAGAATGTCGTTATCCTTTGTAGCTGGAGTGATCTCTGGTACCTATTCAAAGAAAACGTCTCGTGTAACTTCAGGCCTGGTAGATGCGATGCAGTACATTCCTATTTCTCTACTGAGCTATTTTATCTTAAGGGGCGTACTGATGGAGAATGGGATGGAAGGTACGTTTCAATATAATTTCTGGGAAAGGTTGATCTTTGAAGTCATTATCTTAACAGCAGTCGCTGTTCCTACTACAACCGTACTGATATCAAATGAGACGCATTCATTGTGGCAAAAAAGCTATATCGAAGGTGCGAGAATTCTTGGCGGTTCTAAAGTAAGGATCTTGTTCAAACATATCTTTCCTCATTTGTGGCCAAGAATGATGATCATCTTTCTGCAACAGTTGATCAATGTCTTTATCCTGTTGTTACATCTCGGATTACTAAAGCTTTTCTTAGGTGGTACAATCTTTAATCCTGATCCACAGCTTGGGGACGAATATCGTTCGGTGTCTTCAGAGTGGTCGGGGCTAATCGGGTCTACATATGAATTTCTTCCGTATAATACGTGGATTCCTCTTATCCCGATCCTTTTCTTTGTCGTAGTCATTCTTTCAGTTAACATCACCCTCGAAGGCTATAAGCAATCTCAAAATGGTCAGGTAGGGAAGAGGCGTAAACGGAGAAAAGAAGTTCATACAACAACAGAAGAGAAGAACGTGTCAGCTGGGTCATTTTATTTTATCAACCATGAAGAAAGTGAGTACGAAGATCAAAAAGCAGTGAACAGATAGACAAAAGCACAACCGCGGAGGTTGTGCTATTTTTATTCATTTGGTTGAAGCCAGTTAATGCGAGTGTCATCTCTTCCTTTTGTACCTTTTAATAAAATCGCACTATTCTCTCCACCTAAATAATTTTGTATGGCGTATTCGTTCTCTGCCGTAATGATAATATCAACAGAATAGTATTTCCAAAGATCACCGAGGCCGTTATATTCCTCAATATAAAGGTGTGAAAGTAACGTAAGATAGCTGTTAGCTGCTTCTTTCATTTTCTCTTCCGTCATGGAGTCAGGGACCATCAATTCAAGGTGAAGCGTGCTCCCTTTTGCGAAATAAGTAACATCCATAATATCCGTGTCTCGCTTTGCTATTTCTGTTGACCGCTTCATATAAGCGGCACTAATATATGGGGAGTCAATGTTTTCCTCTGCACTGTTGTTTTCAGGGAACCACATGTCGGTTCCTGTTAATTGAATGGTAGTCGTAATGAGTAAGAGCAGGCAGGCTACTAACCCTACCCATTCAAGGACCATACTTTTCTTCCTTGGACGTCTCGAGTAATGTTCGATGAGTATATTGTCGAGCATTTTTTCTTTTTTTGCTTCAGTAAAATGTTGCTTCTGAAACATGACGTTCTTTACCTTTTTCTTCATATCATTTGTTTCCATAAAGTTGTTCACTCACTTTCTCCACCGAGTCTTGTTTCAAGCAGGCGTCGGGCCCGATGCAGACGAGATTTAACCGTTGCTTCTTTTGTATCTAGAAGATCACTGATTTCTTTGATCGATAAATCTTCATGATAAAAAAGAATAAACGATTCACGGTATTTAATGGGAAGCTTTAAAATTTCGTTGCGCAACTTCAAAGCTTCTTCGTTTTTCACGATTAGTAATTCAGGAGAAGAATCATGAGATTTTATTAACTTCAACATTGTGCTCGGAACGATATGTTTAAAGGACCAGCTACGAACGTAATCATGGCAACGATTTACCGCAATGCGGTATAGCCAGTTTTTTAAGGAAGCTTCTCCACGATATGTATCAATTTTTAGAAAGCATGTTAAAAATACTTCCTGTACAATGTCCTCAGCTTTGCCCCAATCCTTCACATATGTATAAGAAAGTCGAAGGATCGACTCACCAAATTGTGACATCAACTGTTCGATTAACTGCGTTTTCTCGACAGTGGTATAGGAGGTAATATCACTTTTCTTTATTAAGTTAAGGTCGATCTTTCTCATGTTATCAGCCCTTTAAAAGTCCTTTTTCTTATAAAGACGGTCGCCCCTACATAAAGTTGCAGGTATCTTTAATTTATTTCATTTGCGTGCCCCTTTTTCCTTTTTCTTTTCGATATATAGTAGGAAGTAAATTTATTTATGGGGAGTGAAAGATGATGATCATCATCGATGCTGGTCATGGAGGTACGGATCCAGGTGCATGTGCAGGAGGGATAAGGGAAAAGGATTGGACGTTAGAAGTGTCGTTGCATCAGCAATCGTTTTTAAATAATCTTGGCATTCAAACGGTGCTGACTAGAACCTCCGATAAAGGGTTGACGCCTATAGAGCGAACGAATCTCGTCAAACGGTGTGGTGGGTCAATTTGTATTAGTAATCATTTTAACGCGGGTGGAGGGAAAGGAGCTGAAGTGATCCATTCAATTTATTCAGATGGTAAGCTTGCAAAAGCAGCAGGACATGCTCTTACGTCAGCGGGAATGCCTCTCAGGCGAGTGTTCTCGCGAAAAGGAAGAGACGATCGTGATTATTACTTTATGCATCGCCTCACTGGATCAGTTGAAACGCTCATTGTAGAATATGGCTTTTTGGATTCAACTGAGGACATGGCGAAACTACGTGCGCTTCGATTGAAACTTGCAGAGTCTGTTGCGCTTGCCGTTGTTAAAAAGACGCAGTCGGTCTATGTTGTGCAAGCTGGTGCATTTCAAGAGAAGAAACGAGCACTAACACTTTGTACTGAATTAAGAGAAAAAGGGTATGATGCGATCATAAAAGAAGAACGATAATCGTCAATAAAAAATGAGTCATGCTGCTGCATGACTCATTTGTTGTTCTTATTTTAATAAATCTGGATTTTCACTTTTCGCTCGCTTTACTTTAGGCTTTCGAACGCCACCTGCGATGTCCGCTTTTTTAAAGTCCTTTGCATATGCAACTTCCTGTGCATCACTTAATTGAAAACCTTTTTCGTGAATCGGTTGATATTGAGAGTTCTTAGCCATGATGCTATTCCTCCTTGTAGTAAATATCGGCTTATATTAAATCGATACCCTGGTAGAAAATGAGTTAAACATACATGTTCTATTTTGTTATCGAACACGATTTTGTGGTAACTTAATGATAAGCGTATGTCGTTTTTACTATTGGAGGAATTATGGAACGAAAAAAATTAACGAATCTCATAATAGGAAGTTTCATTGTGATCGTGGGAGCTCTTTTGTTAGGGAAGTATACGTATGTTCATGAAGAGCACATCGAACGAGGCGAAATCGTTAGTAAGGAAAGTCATCACCACGAGTACTATGTCTTTGTACAGCCCGAGGGTGAAGGTGATGCCAAAAAGCTTGTTGTAGAAGATGAGATGACTTGGAATTTAGTAGTCGAAGGTGAACTTTACAACGTTGCTTATGCATGGCATGGTTCAAAGGAACCTGTCATTGAAGAGATGGAAAAAGTAGAACGAGAGTAATATTCTCGTTCTACTTTTTTGTATACCGATTGTTCAATAGTTGTATGGTGAAAATAAGTTGAACAAACGAGATATATGCAAAAAGACTCAGATGAACAGTCAGGTTTGCTGTCCATTTGTATCATTTTCATTGATGTTTTGATAGGTTTTGTCGAATGTATGTACTCTTGTTGTTTAAGTAATGTATAATAAAGGTACTAAATTGGAAGGTGGTTCTTACGATGACGATAAGAAACACTCAGAAGGAGAAGCTCGCTGTAGATCGGTGTATGAAACATTTAGAAGTCGTCAACGTTGAACCTAAAGTAAGACAGCTTATTTACATGTACATGACCTCTATTTATCGGGAAGCTTATAAAGAAGGTTTGGCCGATGGAGAACGTCAAGAACAACCTCAGGAACAGCACTCAGGCTAATGTGCCAAAAAAATGGTTTGATTTTTTGTGTGATTTAGCTATACTGATTAGTAATATAACAACGTCTATGCGAAAGAGAGTAGTGTTTGTGAAGGGAAAAGCGATCCGGGGATGGTGTGAGCCTGGAGCCTAGGCAAGCATGAACCGGACTTTCAAGATACTGTTCTGAACGATTAGTAGGAATGGTCGGTTTCCCCGTTATGGAATAAAGTTGGCACTGGTTGTAACCAGGCAATAAGAGTGGTACCGCGGATTACTCCGTCTCTAATCAATGATTAGAGGCGGAGTTTTTTGTATATTATGAAGGAGGATTTTTAATTGAACTATAAAGACATATTTGCAAATGAGCTTTATCATGTGATTGAAAATAAAGTAGCGTACGAGACCATCCTCAACCGAATCGAAAAACCAAGTCAAGAAAGCTATGGAGATTTTGCCTTTCCATGTTTTGATCTCGCTAAAATCATGAGACGTTCTCCTCAACAAATCGCATCAGAGTTAGCGCCCAAATTAGAACATCCTGCGTTTGAAAGATGTGAGTCTGTAGGGGCCTATCTTAATGTGTATTTGAAAAAGAGACAGGCTTCATCAGAAATCATAAGTGACGTGTTAGAGAGTGGATATGAATTCGGAAGGAGCAATCATGGCAACAATGGAAAGGTTCCAATCGACATGTCTTCTCCTAATATAGCGAAGCCCTTTTCAATGGGGCACTTACGCTCAACTGTTATTGGAAATTCACTAGCTCTATTACTTGAAAAAATAGGCTGCGAGCCTATCCGAATCAACCACTTGGGAGATTGGGGAACTCAGTTCGGTAAGCTGATTGCAGCTTACTTGAAATGGGGTGACGAAGAAAAGGTTCGTCAGAATACGATTAAAGAACTTCTCGCTCTATACATTAAGTTTCACGAAGAAGCTGAGAAAGACGCCAATCTTGAAGATGAAGGAAGAAGATGGTTTAAGCGCTTAGAAGATGGAGATAAGCAGGCCGTAAAGTTATGGGAGTGGTTTAGAGAAGAATCACTAAAAGAGTTTAATCGTATCTATGAATTGATGGATATTTCCTTCGACTCAACAAACGGGGAAGCATTTTACAACGATAAGATGGATCGCGTTGTTCAGCTTCTATCTGACAAAGAGTTGCTCAAAGAGTCAGAAGGTGCGCTAGTTGTAGAGATGGACGACGACAACCTTCCTCCATGTTTGATTAAGAAAAAAGATGGAGCAACGTTATATGCTACCCGTGATTTAGCAGCAGCGTTATACCGCTACGAAACATATGGATTCAGTCAATCTTTATACGTAGTAGGGAATGAACAAAGCTTGCACTTTAAACAACTGATCGAAGTATTGAAGAAGCTAGACTTTGATTTCGCAGAAAACATGCATCATATCTCATTCGGTATGATGTTGAAGGATGGCAAAAAAATGTCTACGCGTAAAGGGAAAGTCGTTCTCCTAGAAGAAGTGCTTGAAGAGGCAATTCAGCTTGCGAAAGTTAATATTGAAACGAAAAATCCTTCGTTATTAAATAAAGATGTTATTGCAAAACAAGTTGGTGTAGGAGCTGTACTGTTCCACGATTTGAAGAATGACCGTCGAAACGACATCGATTTCTCTCTCGAAAGCATGTTGAGAGTTGAAGGAGAGACAGGTCCGTACGTGCAATATACGAATGCAAGGGCATGTTCGATCTTAAGAAAGGGACAATACACTAAGGGTGATGTCTCTGGAGTGGAGGATGAGAAGGCATGGCCAATCGTTATGTTACTCAATGCTTTTCCTGAAACGGTTCAAAGAGCAGCGCGTGAATTTGACCCATCGATCGTTGCTAAATACTTGATCGATCTCTCTCGCTCTTTCAATAAATATTATAGCCATGTAAGAATACTTGATGAAGAAAATATGAAACAAGGTAGACTAGACTTAGTGGCATCCGTTTCGATCGTGTTAACAGAAGGTCTTCGATTACTCGGAATTCATGCACCGCAAGAAATGTAACAACATGGTTCAGGCTTTATAAGGAAAACGCAGACCCATTAAGTGGATCTGCGTTTTTTTAATAGCCCGTGTAATCCGTATCCTCGACTGTTCCATCAAACATATTTTGTTCATATTCATCGATCGTCTCTTCGTATCGTTCATGAGATTCATTCGGCATAACACCAGTCGGTTTCCCATCGATATCAGATGTAAGAAACGTCTCGATCTCTTCAACATACCCATATGGTTCGTCTGCTTCGACATACATATTGTCGTAGTCTTTTTTTGGATCGATGAAATCTGAAGGGGTTTCTGATGTTCCATAACTCGCTGCACGTTGCCAGGAATCTTCAGAGTCAAAGAAATTCGCATCACGGTTATCGTTATCGTATCTTCCAAACGGATTTGCAGACTCTTCTGCAGGTCTATTGTGGGAAGTTTGATCAGATGGAGAATGGTCGACGCAAGTTGTTGCTGTTGGCATGGCGAGTAGCCGTTCAGTAGCAATTTCTTTTCCACATTCCTGACAAACACCATATTTACCTTGGTTGATTCTTTGTAAGGCAAGGTTTAGTTCTGCTTTTTCTTGTTTTAAGTGTTCATCTAAAGACAAATCTTTTTCACGTTCGAATAACTCAGTTCCAGTATCACCAGGGTGGTTATCGTAATTTGATAGTTCACCGGTGGATTCTTGAACAAAGGCCTGCGATAGACCAAAATCGTCTTGTTCAGTTCTTTCTTGTTCTTCAATTTCTGCTAATCGATTCTTTATCATTTCTTTAAATGAACGAAGCTGATTGGTTGTCAGCATAAATACAGCCTCCTTATTTTTATGGATAGTTGTAGTATGTAGCAAAGCTTCACATGCTACTTCTGAAAATAATTCCATGAATAAAGAATGAATCCTAGTTATTTGGAAAAAATAGGGAAGTGACAAAGCTGTGGAGAAACTGGTGATCAGATGAAAAGGAAGTTTTATCCTATTGAGGTTTTACTTTGGAGTATCGCGTTTCCAGGGTTTGGACAAATTTTAAATCGTGCTTATATTCGCGGCGGATTTTTTATCCTTCTCGAATTTTTAATCAATGTAAACTCGAACCTTAACTTGAACATTCTGTATAGCTTTCAAGGCAAGTCAAGCCTTGCAGTCGATGTAACAAACTATCAATGGGCGATGTTTTATCCATGTATCTATTTGTTTGCGATTTTTGAAAGCTATGTGATGGCATATCAGCGTCTTAGCATGCGTATTCCTACATACGTAAGTATTCCGTTTGTTTCAGGGGCATATTTTTCAACGATCGGAGTCATTTACTCGAATGTTATACCGATTCCACCCACATTCACTCCGATACTCGGAATTGTGATAGGTGTTGGAATAGGACTTGTGTGTCGAAAGTTCTTATTAAGAAGATTACCGAATTAAAAAACAGGCAGTGAGAATTTTTCCTCACTGCCTGTTTTAGTTAAATTTCACTCATTCGAAAATCTGCGGATTGTAGTTCTTCTGCATCTTTTTCTCTTTCTCTTCGTGCCCATTGGAAGAAGATGTAGCCTAGTGCAGAACCATATGAGATTTCTTGAATAATCTTCATGATGATTCCACCTAATTGCTGGTCTTCTAAGATTCCGAGTGGTTTAAATTGAGCGAAAAGTTCAGGAGGTACAGTAGTGCCCCCAGGAACACAGTAACCCATTGCCGTCGCCCATACAGTTGGATCAGTATAAGTAGCATATAAAGGAGTTGAAGCGAAGATGATCAATGCACACGCAGGTGTTAATAGAACACCATCTGCGAAGATATATCCAAGCTTTTTCACTCCTGATAAGGTATCATATTCAGGGACAGGACATACAAGTGGCCACCACATTGCAAAAGCGGATAGAATCAGTGCGACCTTGTAAATATCCTGAGCTGTATAGTTAACCATTAAGTAGTCAAAGATCTCAGGGATATGATAAAAGGAAAACAGCCCGTTAAATAAGAGCAATGAAATGATTGGAAACGTAAAGAACTTCACAATTTTATGGACGACCTTGATATTGAGAAGCGGTCTTAACATCCACGCTGGCGTACCGATGATCATCAATGGCGGTGCGATTAAATAAACGAGTGCCATCTCGGTCATATGGATACTTAAAAGTAAATGCCCCATAAGTGATAAAGGTCCACCGAATCCAATATAGAGTATAAATACGCCTAAAAGAAAGAACAGCTTTTTATACAACGGAAAAGGAGCTGAATCTTTAAAAGAATTTTTCCATGGTCCAGTTAGAAGTAAATAGAGTACTCCTACGAAAATGGCAGCGACCATTAACCCAGGGCTCCACAACGCACTAAAGGAAAACGTGCTTGATAATTGTTCCCACATCAGGAACACCTCCATCTATATTTCATAAGCCAGTCATAGCAAATCAACATACCCATCATACCACATCAATACAAAATCTCATTAACCTCTACCATTATTGTAAAAAGGAATCAAATGAAATACAACAATACCTAATAGGAATGTGTGAAGGAACCGTGACATTCTGACCTCTAGTTGACAGTAGAGCAAACCTTCACATAGAATGGCATCAGGACCATATATGAACGCACATTCATATAAAACGGAGGAAAAAGTATGGATAATCAAGAAAGAGACGCTATCCTTGAGAACGTGGATCTTGATGAAGAAACGTTATTTATCGTGTCGCAAACGTTTAAAGCACTAGGTGATCCTACAAGAATACGCATCTTAAATCTTCTAGCAGATCATGAATGCTCTGTTAGTGAAATAGCGGAAGGGCTTCAATTGTCTCAATCCACCGTTTCACATCAATTGCGTTTCTTGAAAAATTTAAGGCTGGTTAAATTTCGACGAGCAGGAACAAGCATTTATTATTCCCCAGATGATACACACGTTATGGCGCTTTTGAGTCAGGCGATCAATCATGCTTGTCATGATTAGTAGGAATGATTGAAAAAAGTTTGGAAACGTTCATAAAATTAGGTGTTGAATGAATGTAAGCGAAGTTATAATGTGGATAGAACGAACGAGAGGGGAATAAGCATGTTAGCAAAAATTAAGCAGCATAAAACTGAATCTGCTGTTATTTTCTTAGCTTTTATTCTGCCTTTTATTACGATGGTTGTGATCGGTGCATTATCGATCTATCTATCTTATAGTGGCTAAGGAATTAACAGTGTTTTCATAGGAAGGTGGGCGAGATGACGGATATAGGATCAATCTTAGTCGTCATGTCGACGGTTATCTTCTTTGTTGTCTTCGGACTGTTTGGTTTCTTTCTTTATATGCTAAAACGAAAAGAAAGAAAGGAAGAGAATCAAAAGGAGATGCCTGAACATGAGGAGTAAAAATATAAGACTGCTTATTATATTACTTATTATCAGCGCAGTATGGGGAGTCGCCTACTGGGTCTGGGCATTTGGTAATGTATAAAAGACTTTTCCGAGGAGAAAGGTCTTTTTTTGTTATAAACAGCATGAAGTAAGGAATACATAATAATGGCGAATTCGAGCGAAGAGAGGGATAAGATGGGACACCATAATCACAGCTCAGTAAAAAATATTAAAACGGCATTTTTCCTAAACTTCAGTTTTACTATCATAGAAATCATAGGCGGCCTCTTAACGAACAGTATGGCGATCCTATCTGATGCTCTGCATGACTTAGGAGATTCATTATCATTAGGAATCTCGTGGTATCTCCAAAAGAAATCAAACCGTAAAGGAAGTAACGCCACGTTTAGCTTTGGGTATAGAAGATTTTCGTTACTAGGAGCTTTAATCAACAGCATCATTTTAATTGGCGGCTCCCTTTTTATTTTGACACAGGCCGTCCCTCGTCTCTTAAATCCAGAGCCTGTTCAAGCGAGTGGAATGATGGTATTAGCAATTCTAGGCGTTCTCGTGAACGGTGCAGCTGTTTTTAAACTCCGTAGTGGTAAATCCATGAATGAAAAAGTGGTAACGTGGCACTTACTTGAAGACGTACTAGGCTGGGTAGCTGTATTGATCGTGAGTATCGTTCTGATGTTTAAAAACATCCCGATTCTCGACCCGATTCTTTCGGTTATGATTACGCTCTATGTGTTGGTGAATGTGATTAAGAACCTCAAGAAAACACTTATGATCTTTTTAGATGCTGTACCTGAAGGTGTAGATCTTAAAGAGATAAAGAGTAAGATTGTAGCTCTACCAGGCATTATTTCGACCCACCATACGCATCTATGGTCTCTCGATGGCGAACAGCATGTTCTTAGTACTCATATCGTTGTGGAAGAGTCTCTAGACAAAGCTGAAATCATCCACATTAAAGAACGAATTCAAGAGTTTGTTGAAGAGCTGCATCTGGAACATTTAACGATCCAAGTCGATTACCAAGATGAACGTTGTCTGATGGCTGAGTCGTCTGTGGACGATCGGTAGTTGTACATAGGCTTAGAGAGGTTGACAACCACAGAGTGTAGAGAAAGTCTCGAAGGTAGATGAAAGTAGATGATAATTTCCATTCTAATTAATGTTGATGGATATTGAAATATCTGCCTGTTAAACCATTGGACGGAATGTTCGTTTTGGATAAATTCTCATCAAGTAGGAGAGACGATCGCGGACTCCTGCGGTCGTACGGGCGGCCGAGACCGGGGTGTGGGTTTCACCTCCGGCTTGGACGTTCGTCCGCGGAAAGCATGCGATCGTCATCGACTACGGTATCGGGAGCACCGAATAATGAAATGGGTTCCTCGACAAGTTGGGTTGACAACCAGCTCTTTTTTCCTTATTATCATATTAGATTATATGTTTAAACTTTTGAACGGATGTGGGTTTCTATGAATAACGAACAAGAGCATCACGAGGTAATTGATCTTTTTAGAAAAAGCACACCAATTTTTCAAGCGTTAGGTGATCCATATAGACAGGATATTATCATGCTCTTAAGTGAACATGACAAATTGAGCGTCAATGAAATTACGGAGAAATCAACTTTATCAAGACCAGCGATCTCTCACCATTTGAAGATCCTGCGTGAAGTAGGCCTTGTATCTGCTTCTAAACAAGGTACGACACGTTTTTATTCACTACAGTTAGAAGATAGCGTAACAACATTAAAACACTTGTTAGCAAAAGTAGAAGATGCTTGCTTTTAGTCTTCTACTTTTTAACACATTTAATGTTTAAAAGTTTAAACCAATAGAAGTAATGGAGGTAATTTATATGAAAACTGCACTGATAACTGGAGCATCTGGTGGCTTAGGATATGAATTAGGCAAACTAATGGCGAAAGATAACGTCGACCTGATTCTAGTCGCACGAAACAAAAAGAAATTAGAGGAAAACGCAAACGAATTAAGGAAGCATGGTATTCAGGTAGACGTCATCGTAAGCGATCTTTCGAAGCCCGGGGCACCGGATGAAGTTTATGCTGAAGTACAAAGAATGGGGAAGAAAGTTGACATTCTCGTTAATAACGCTGGTGTTGGCATGTTTGGTCGATTTATAGAGAACGACCTCCAGCAAGAGATGGACATGTTATACTTGAACATCAATTCCCTCACACATTTAACGAAGCTATTTTTACGCGGAATGAAAGATAGAGGTCACGGAAAGATCTTAAACATCGCTTCAACGGCTGCATTTCAACCAGGTCCACTAATGGCCGTTTACTATGCTTCTAAAGCTTATGTTCTTTCGTTTTCTGAAGCGATAGAAAACGAGTTAAACGGTTCTGGTGTAACAGTATCGACACTATGTCCTGGTCCTACAAAAACAGATTTTGCCGACCGAGCGGACTTAGGTAAATCAAAACTTTTCGATATGGGTACGATGGATGCAGAGTCTGTTGCTAAAATAGGGTATAAAGGGTTTATGAGCAACAGAAGTGTGATCATACCTGGTCGACAAAATCGCTTGATGGCAAAATCCGTACGATTCATGCCTCGAAAACTAGCGACAAGGATCGTTAGAAATGTTCAAAAAGAAAAATGAGGGTGATTTTGCTCATACCTTATGAACTAGTAAGAATGATAACTATTTCTCAAGCAGCCTGAATTTAATTCAGGCTCTTGCTATTTCAAGAAATGCTCAAAATTAACGAATAAAACGTATGGCAAGTCGATTATATATCATATATGGTAGTAAGAGAACGATTACGTTTGGAGGGAAGAAAGTAATGCAAAGAAAATTAACATTGATGATCGGTCTTATCAGTATCTTGCTATTAGCAGCATGCGGACAAGATGTACCCGATGATCTTGATTGGAAAGTTGAAGAGTTTACATATACGGATCACACAAACAGCGAATTTGGTCTTAAGGATTTAGAAGGTGACGTTTGGCTTGCGAACTTCATCTTTACGAATTGCGATACGGTATGTCCTCCTATGACATCCAATATGTCTAAAATACAGGATAAACTAGCAGAGCAAGATATCGATGCTGAAATCGTATCGTTTAGTGTAGATCCAGAACGTGATACACCTGAACAGCTAGAAACATTTTCTCAAAAGTTTGATGCAGATTTATCTAACTGGCATTTCCTAACAGGTTATGATGGAGATGAAATCCAGGAGTTTGCGAAGAATAGCTTTCAAACACTAGCACTACCTGACCCTAACTCTGATCAATTCACTCACGGAACATCTTTCTATCTCGTGAATAAAGAGGGAATCGTAGTTATGAAATACGAAGGTGTTTCGAACGTAAAATATGATGAAATCGTAGACGATGTGAAGGCACTGCAATAATAGGAAGAACCTCACGATTGAATTTCGTCTGCTTTGCAAAATTAATTTAATAGCGTCCTAAAGCGAAACGTTTGAAAAAGATGCGAAAAAAATAGTAGTAGATTTCATCATCACAATAGGTAGGACATTGTTACTTGACTGCAATCTAGTAGGAGTGAATACAGCTTGACTCCCGCGGTAGAACGGGCGACAGAGACCCCGGACCGGACGTTTTTTGTCCGGGAGGAGGATCGGGCGTTCGTCCGCAGGAAAGCAAGATGTATTCGTACTCCTACGGTATGGGAAGCACTGAATAGTTTTGAACCTCATCAATGAGGTTCTTTTTTGATTTAGCGCTACATCGTGCTAAATTGACAAAAAACAACAGGATTTCTATAATAACGAAGGAAAGCGATAACATGATGGTTTATCATAGAATCTGTGAGACTGACCAGAGAGAAGGGGAGAGAACCATGGCAGAAAAGCGTCCGATTACAGTTGCGACAGGGGACGGAATAGGTCCTGAAATTATGGAAGCAACGATGCACATTTTAGAACAAGCTGGGGCAGAAATAGAACCAGAGTATATTGATGTAGGTGAGAAAGTTTATCTTACAGGTAACTCCACAGGAATCCCACAAGAAGCATGGGACTCATTACGTCGTACGAAAGTATTTCTAAAAGCACCGATCACAACACCTCAAGGTGGGGGCTATAAAAGCTTAAACGTTACGATTCGAACTGCTATGGGGTTGTATGCAAACGTTCGCCCATGCGTTTCGTATAGTCCAGTTATTGAAAACAAACATCCAGACATGGACTTAGTGATTGTACGTGAAAATGAAGAGGATCTATATGCAGGAATCGAACATCAACAAACTCCTGATGTTGTTCAAAGTCTAAAGTTGATTTCTCGTCCAGGTTCTGAGCGTATTGTTCGTTATGCGTTTGAGTATGCTCGTCAAAACAACCGAAAAAAGGTCACTTGCTTAGTGAAAGATAACATCATGAAATTAAGTGACGGTTTATTTCATCAAGTCTTTAAAGAAATCGCAGCGGAATATCCGGATATCGAATCTAGTCATTACATCGTAGATATTGGAATGGCGCGTATTGCAGATACACCTGAAGAGTTTGATGTGATCGTAACACCAAACCTTTACGGAGATATTGCTTCCGATATAGCTGCTCAAATTGCTGGTAGTGTTGGTTTAGCGGGCTCTGCTAATATCGGTGACGAAATCGCTATGTTTGAAGCAATACATGGAAGTGCACCGGATATCGCGGGCAAAGAAATTGCAAATCCGTCTGGCCTTTTACACGGAGCAATCATGATGCTCGTTCATATCGGACAGCCTGAAGCGGCTGAGAAGATTCATAATGCATGGTTGAAGACGATTGAAGACGGAGTTTTAACAGGCGACATGGCAAGAGGGAAAGCAGCTGTAGGAACGAAAGAATTTGCAGCGGCTGTCGTTGAACGTCTTGGTCAGTCTCCATCAACGCTCGAACCCGTTTCGTATAACAAGAAAACAATTCAAAAAGAAAAAGATTTTGACCGTCCAAAACACGAAGTTGAGAGAGAATTAGATGGTACAGATGTCTTCTTATTCAACAACACACTTACTGTAGATGAAATCGGCGAAAAGCTTGAAAGAGCGGCTGGAGAATCCTTTGAGTTCGTCATGATGACAAACCGCGGAGTGAAAGTTTATCCAAATGGTTTCTCAGAAACGTTCCTATCTGATCACTGGCGTTGCCGTTTCCAAAAGGCAGAAGGAAAGCAAGTCGAGCAGTCAGAAATACGTGAACTGCTTTCACGCATCGAAGACGAAGAGCTTGATTGGATCAAGATTGAAAACCTCTACCGTTTTAATGGGAAAATTGCTTATTCATTAGCACAAGGTCAATAAATGGGTATGAAAGCCTGTCGAGAAAATCTCGGCAGGCTTCTTTTAATAGGTGAATATAAGGCTAACTTTAAGCGCATTATAGCGCTTCTTTTTTGTGTGTATGTTTGGATAATCAAATGAATAGTGAGAACACTAACGTACAGATAGTAATGGAGGAAAGAGGGGGTGATCTGTGTGTTTCAATGGCTAAGAAAACGACAAAAACCTGATCAGATAAAGAACTTACCCCAACTCATTGCTAACTTGAAAACATCCGGGGACTTTCTCCATTTTAAAAGTGAACAGACCGGTATGCCATATTTTATCTATTACTTTAAGACGTTAGTTAATGAGCAAGAACTTAGCGAAAAAATCTTAGCGCCAATGGTGAAGAATAAGGTTTCATCTCTTAAAGAAGTCAAAGATACTGTTCCAATTCCAGGAATCATTCTAACAGATGATCTTTCGGACATTTGTGAGAAAGTCATGATTGGGTATCTTATCCTTCGTTTCAACGAAAATTCGAACGAATGTGCTTTAATTCCTTCCCCTACAGATATTTCAAGAAAAGTGTCACAGCCTGAAGTAGAGTTCACAGTAGTAGGATCAAAGGAATCATTTGTGGAATCGCTTGATAAAAACCTTCACTTGATTCGTAAAAGACTGCCTGTACATGAGCTGAAAGCCTATGAAATAACAATTGGAAAACTTACACATACAAAAGTAGCTGTCCTTTATTTAGATGGCATTACGAATCAAGAAAATATACAGATAGTCAAAGATCGTCTTAAGGGCATTCATGTTGATCAAGTCGTAGATAATTCCGTCATCATGCAGCTTATTACGGATAATAAGAACTCTCCTTTTCCTCAACTTGTTGATACAGAAAGGCCGGACAGAGCAGCATCCGTGCTTTGTGAAGGAAAGATCGTCATCTTATCAGAAGGCTCTCCTCAAGCTCTTCTTGGGCCTACAACATTTATCGAGTTTTTCTCAGCGTTCGAAGATTATTTCGTGAATTGGATAATCGCATCTACGGCACGACTGATTCGAATATTTGCAGTGCTGTTCTCGATTCTCGTAACACCGCTCTATGTAGCAACATTGACGTATCACTACGAGCTTATCCCGAGCGACTTACTCAGTACGCTCGTAAGCTCAAGGCAGCAAATACCACTTCCTCCTATTCTAGAGGCAATATTCTTAGAACTATCGATCGAGCTATTAAGAGAGGCGGGGGCAAGGCTACCTACTAAGGTTGGTCAGACGATCGGTATCGTAGGTGGTATTGTAATCGGAACTGCTTCAGTTGAAGCGGGTTTAACGAGCAATGTTTTATTGATCATCGTGGCGTTAGCAGCTCTTGCATCTTTTACAACACCTGTTTATCGCATGGGTAATACGATACGACTCATACGTTTTCCATTCTTACTCTTTGCTCATCTATGGGGATTACTAGGAGTGGTCCTCTGCTTCTGTTTCTTACTTATTCATCTACTCCGATTAAAGTCCTTAGGCAAGCCGTTTCTTGAACCGATTTATCCACTTCGTGTAAAAGATTTAAAGGATGCTTTGATCAGGTTACCTAATAAATTTCAAACGAAAAGACCGATTCAACTACAAACTGAATCGACGGTGAGGTTTGAAAAAGATAAGAACGAATTTCATGAATAGCAGGTGAAAGGAGAGATTTTATATGCGAGATGCGGAAGTTAAAGAACAACATAAAATTTCACCTTTCCTTGTGTTTTATTTAGTTCATACGATGCAAGTAGGCGTTGGGGTTATGGGATTTCAGCGCATCGTTACAAAAGAAGCAGGGAACGATGCGTGGATATCAGTTCTGGCGGCAGGATTAAGCCTTCACCTGATCATCTTTCTCATGTACAAAATATTGTTAAAAGAAAATGGTGATATCATTTCAGTGCATAAAAACCTTTTTGGGAAATGGTTGGGAGGTTTTCTGAGCTGGATTCTTATTATTTATTTTATCGCGATGAGCATTACCGTTTTAAGAACATACATAGAAGTGGTGCAAGTTTGGATGTTTCCAGATCTTAATAAATGGATATTTGGATGTGTTTTTTTACTCCTCGTCTACTACTGCCTTTCTGGCGGTTTTAAGGTCGTTACGGGTATTTCCTTCTTTGGAGTCGTGTTACCGTTCTATCTTCTTCTAACGATGGCGTTTCCGTTGTATCACGGTCATTTTAGAGACCTTCTACCGGTACTTAATCATTCGATTTCAGAACTCTATGCAGGTGCAAAAGGTGCTTCACTTCCATACTTGGGCTTCTCGACACTTCTTATTTATTTTCCGTTCATCAAAGACCCTGCCAAATCGCATCGTTGGGCTCAAGGCGGACATCTCTTAACGGTTTTTATGTATGTGGTCGTCATGGTCGCTACAATCGCTTTTTTTAGTGAGCGTCAGTTAGAAAAAACAATTTGGGCAACGTTAACTACGTGGAAAATTGCTGAGATGCCGTTTGTAGAACGCTTTGAGTACATTGGTATTGCAACTTGGGCACTCGTTATTCTTCCGAATATGTGTATCACAGTCTGGGTTGCAGGGAGAGGAATCAGAAGGCTCATCAAAGTGAAGCAAAGAAAGGCGACAATTCCAATCCTGATTTTAGTATTGATTGTGAATGGCATGCTTACGGAAAGAGGAAACATCGATTTGTTGAATAGTAGTATAAGTGAGGTTGGGTTTTATATGACTTATATCTATATACCTCTTCTTTTTCTTTTACAATTCATCGTATACAAAGTGAGGAAGCTACAATGAAATTACCAGTGCTATTATGCATAAGCATTCTTTTACTTAGTGGCTGTGTAGAAAATTCAGTTGTGGACGACATTCAGATGGTAACCGTTATTGGATATGAAAAAGGAGAGGATGGAAAAATTAAAGGAATCGCAGTTGCTCCGCAATTTCAGGCAGATGGAACGATTCAGAACAGTGTTTATATTGAGGAAGCTGAAATTAGTAAGGAAATAAGAAGTCAATACAATTCGGAATCTCCAAAGCCTTTCGTAAGTGGGAAATTACAGCTCGCGATTTATAGCAGAGAGATTGCTGAAGAAGATGGAATCATGGAACTCACAGATACCCTTCAAAGAGATCCTTTTATTGGGTCACGTGCGTTTCTAGCGATTTCAGATACCGACATCGAAAAAATGTTAAGTACGAACTTTGGGAATGCAGATACAGGTCATTTTCTTCATAGTCTTTTAGACCATAACAGTAATTATGGAATGTTACCGAAAACCAATTTACATAACTTTTTCTACTATTACTTTTCAGAAGGAAATGATCCATTTCTTCCACTCATCACGTTAGAGGAAGGAAAAGTGAAGATCGCGGGGCTAGCTTTACTAAAGGAAGATAAAATGGTAGCTGAATTGCCTGCTGACGATCTCTTTACATTCAAAATCCTTTATGAAAATTTCAGCAGCAACGATTCGTTTACAACCGACCTAGGTAATGGTGATCATGCATCAATATACAATATTGCTTCAAAAAGAAACATCGACTTAAAAATGTTAAAGAAGAACGAGATTACGATAAAAGGTAAAGTGTTGGGTGTTATAAAAGAGTATACAGGAGAGGAATTAAGTGCCAAAGTGATAGATAAGATAGAAAAGGATATGGAGGCAGAGGTTGAAGCGAAAGGAAGAGAGATGATTAAGAAATTCCAGGAGGAGGGCATCGATCCGCTGGGTCTTGGAAACGCTGTACGCAGTGTAACGAGAGGAAAGTTTGATTACGATCAGTGGAAGGACCGTTATCAAGAAGTTGATATTAAATTTAATATGCAGGTCGTGATAACAGAGTCAGGAGTAATCGAATAAGAAAAAACGCATCCAAGATCAGTTGGATGCGTTTTGTTGTGTTTCCGTCGGCTGGTTCACTTGTTTAGTGAGGGTGATCAGTTCTTTCACTACGACTAATAATCGTTCTTTCGCTTGTTCGTCTGCCATGTATCCTTTCTCATCAAAGCAAGTCGGATCGGCGCAAAACTGGTCAGGCAGCACGAGTGCGTATAAGCCGCGCATCACTGTTCTCATGTTGTTAAGAGCATTGATGCCGCCTTTACCACCGCCACCTACGGAAGCAAGCGCTGTAGGCTTATGTTTAAAATGACTTCCCCCAAGAAAATCAAGGGCGTTTTTTAGGGCGCCGCTCATGCCGTTATGGTACTCAGGTGAGCAAAGAAAGAAAGCATCAGCTTTCGTCGCATATTCTAAGAGGCGCTGTACCTCAGGATGCTCTAGGTCTGATTGATCGCCTTTGAAAAGCGGTAGTTCATGAAAATTCACATCAAAGGAGAGGACGTTGATCCCTTTTTCATCTAGTTCGTCAATAATTGTGTTCGATAAGTTGCGTGTCATGGATTGTTCACGTGGGCTGCCATTGATTACAAGAATATTCATGCGTATTCCCCTTTCATTATTTTTTCTATACTTTTAGATTATCAGAATAGAGAGAAGTCGTAATCCACAGAATGACCGATACCATTCTCAGACTTTAGTCGTATGCGTCAAACCAGTTCTTTCGGGTAGCTAGTAATGCAGCTTGTGTTCGATCGTGTAGTCCTAGTTTGGAGAGGATACTGCTGACATGCGTTTTGACTGTCTTTTCGGTAATATATAGCGTTGTCGCGATCTCTTTATTGCTTTTACCTGTTGTGATTTCTCGTAATACGTCTTTCTCCCTCGGTGTAAGCATTTCGAGTGATGGCTCACCTTCTGCGTCTGAAGTCCCATTCATATGTGAAAGTATTTGATTCGTTGCTTGAGGATGGAGGTGACGGTGTCCTTTATAAGCAGAACGGATTGTAAAGATCAGTTCGTCCGGGTCGATATCCTTTAGTTGATATCCTTCTGCACCTGCTCGAATAGCCGGTAAAACGTGTTCTTGATCAGAGAAACTCGTGAGAATGATGATTTTGGTTTTCGGTAATTGTTTTTTAATGCTTTTAGTGGCTTGAATGCCATCCATCTCAGGCATGATAAGGTCCATCAAAATAACATCTGGATGAAGTTCTTCAGCTAAGTCTACTGCTTCCTTTCCTGTTGCCGCTTCGCCTACGATTTCGATGTCTGTCTGCGTTTGTAAGAAGAGTCTCAATCCTTTTCGTACCATTAAATGATCATCTGCAAGGAGAAGTTTTATTTTCATATCGATCCCTTTCTACTTCATTAGCGGCAGAACGGCTTTAACCGTAGTGCCTTGAGTTGGAATACTATTGATTTCTAAGGAACCGCCTAGCAGCTCCGTTCGTTCTTTCATTCCCTGAATCCCTAACGTGAGTGACGAATGTGTGGTTGGGTCAAATCCTTTTCCTGAATCTTGAATCGTAAGCGCTACTTGCTTTTCCTGTATCTCCAAACTAATTCGAACATCTTTCACGTTTGCGTGATTGTGTACATTGTTTAACGCTTCTTGACCGACCCTCCACAAAGCCTCTTCAATAAACCTCGGTAACTCTTTAATGCCTTCTGTCTCAGAGTGAGGCTCTAAGTTAAGACCTGTCGCATAGGAATTTAATGAAGTCATAAGACCGGCCTCCATTCCAGCAGGTCTTAGCTGCCAGATCAGGGTTCTCATTTCACGCATCGCGTCCTGAGCCATCTGCTGAATATCTGATAGCGCATCTGTTAGAACAGGGTTTTCTTCTTTTTGTGAGCTGCGCGCTCCTCTAGCCGTCATCGACAAGGAGAAGAGCTTCTGACTAACAGAATCATGAAGATCCCTCGCTAACCTGTTCCTTTCTTCAGCGAGAAGCAGCTCTTGTTTCTTGTAATTTAGTTTTACATGTTCAATCGCTAGAGCCATATGATCTGCGATTGCTTTCGTAACATCCTTTTCACTACTTTCAAAAGCGTTGTCTTTTTCATTTGCTACTAAAAGAACGCCGATATGCTCATCTTTTACTGAAACTGGTAATGAGAGCGTTGAAGCTGCCTCTGGATATAGTGAAAACTCACTAGTTGTCTCCACAGTTTGCTGTTCATCAAAAGCTTGATCGATCATAGGAAGTTCTTCTTTAGCGTAACATTCTTTCGAAAGTGATTTTTCCCCATCTATATGATGTTTAGATAACAGAAAATCGTTTCCCTCTTTTACAAAAAAGCCAACAAATGGCCATCCATAGCATTTGCCTGTACGATTTATTACGATGTCGATGATATGATCGATTCGTTCTTGTTTCCAAAGTTCTCTCGTAATCGTTTCGAGTTTAGAGAAATTCTCGCCACGCTTTTGTTCACTTTCAAACAGTAGCGTCCGTTTAATAGCGGTACCAATTTGAAATGCAACAGATTCTAATAACGTTAATTCTTCATCTGAAAACTGTTCTTTTCCAGGAGACCCGACGTTAAGTAACCCGAACGTTTCACCTGCTGCAGCAAGAGGTACGGTAGCATGATGCGTCAGTCCCTCAGTATTACCGAGTTTTAACTTCGTGGCATCTTCTAGACGCTTGCATTCAATGATGTTTACAGCTTCTTTAAGCCTGCCATCCCAATAACGGTTCAAGCACCAGCATGATCCAGAACACATCAACTGCTTGTTGTTCTGTGACAAGGCTTGAGGTAAATGTGAGTCTGCAGTACACGTAAAGCTCGATCGATCGTGTGTGAGAAATATCCATCCAGATGTTAGTCCGGTTACACTCAGCAATTCTTCTAACACAGCCTGGAGCATCTTCTCTAAATCAGTCGAACGGTTTAGCGTTTCAGCGATCGCTTTAAGCGTTAACAGTTCTTGTTCGTGTTGCTTATCTTCCACAGTCTCTCCCTCCAAAAAACGTACAAATAGTAGAGTTCATTATACTACAAGAACCTCAGTTTCTAAATTCGCTTTGAGAAGATTTGAAAGAATTTGATTACTTCTACGTTATGATCATGTAACAAATATATCGTTAAGAATACGCTTTCAACCACAGCGTTATTTTCTAGAGGAACCGGGTATATCATTACTACTTCAATCCATAAGGAGAGTGAATAGTATGTATTCAAGAATTCTGGTTGCCTATGATCGTTCTGAAGATAGTGAAAAAGCATTGCATCAAGCAGTAAAGCTTGCAGAGCTCAACCAAGCCTCCCTCACGCTTGTACATGTGATGAAAGACTCGAATAAGTTTTCGACTCAGGCTGCAACGAGAATTCCTTATGGAACTGGTAGCATTGGAAATGAGGGCCATGCTGGCGTTCCTTCTCCTGTGAACGAAAATACTGAAGGCATGAACATTGAACGAAGTCAGGGAGAAGCCATGCTGAGGGAAGTGAAAGAAACTTTAAGGCATATGGGTATAAACGTACACACAGAAGTAAGAGCAGGTGATCCTGCTAAGGAGATAGTAGATCTAGCTGTTATGACGGAAGCAGAGTTAATCGTGATTGGCAGCAGAGGTTTGAGTGGTGTGAAAAAATGGATGTTAGGAAGCGTTAGTCAGAAAGTAACCCAGCAATCACCATGTCAGGTATTAATCGTGAAATAATTCATGATGAGAGAGCCTCTAGTCAGGCTCTCTTTTTCATTACCAGCAAAGCTTGATCGAGAGTTCGCTGCAATCACTTTCGTCCCCGGTATGAAGATCGATTCGAATCGCATCTGGTGTATAGGTGGTTTTCAAAGCAGACTGAACACCAGTACTTCTAATAAGGGAGTGAACATAGGTGTGGTCGTTACTTTGAGCTGCATCTTTAAGCTCGTGCGCAAAATGATGGTCGTCATGCACTTTGTTCAATAGCTTTCTACCTTCTTCCATAAGGTGAAGACACGTACCTGCAGAAGCTTGAAAGCGAGTTACTTGAACAGGTGGCATCGGTCGAAGATATTCTGAAGGTACATATCTGTTTGGTGGTATATACGGTGGTCTGTAATGGAAGTACATTTCACCCCTCCTTTTTTTCTTCTACATAGTTATACGGTATGGATATTAATTGGAATGTGTCACTGCTGGTAAGTTGAGAAAAAAGATTAAGACAGGTTACAATATTGGAGAAGACGTGTTAGAAGGAGTAGGGATACTTGAAGAAATATGTGATTTTCACAATTAGTTTATTTTGTTTTTATTTTATATGTAATTTGGTCATCGGCTTTATTGTGAACAAAGCGTTCCAACCAGAATGGCTGCCGATCTGGAGCAAGGGTCAGCAGATAACAGGAAGCATAACGTTCGGTCTGTTGTATAATCCAATAGATCTTATCAGTTTAATCGTAGCACTCGTGATCAGCATCGGAATTTCATCTAAATATAAACCATCTTAACCGTGTCGTGAACACGGTTTTTTTGTAGCCCTTTGCTGCCAATAGAAAGAATAGTATGATAAATCTGGAATAACTGTAAAAAGGAGTGAAGATTATTCTTAAGAAGAATACACCCAAGCTTTTGATTGTCTTAGCAATTTTTACTGGCTTTCTCCTCTATATGAATTGGAACCATGGTGAAGAGCCTACTTTTGCGATTAGTGATGATTTCGAGCAAGTTGACTCTGAACAAATGTTGATGGCTGAATTGACGAGGCAATTAACTGGATCAGAGCTAGCTGCAAACTACCAACTATTTGAAGATGTAGATTATGAGAAACTATTAATTGAGGTTCAGCGCACCTTGAAGGTTGAAAAAGCATGGTTACACCAAGGTGAGCTACAGCTTATTTATAGTATCGATTTACGCAGAGAGGATCAAAAGCAATTGGACGTGCCATATTTGATGTTTGAAGAGGTCGGTCTAATGGCAGATGGGAAACGTTATAATTTTGAACTCACAACACTCGAGACGAATTGGCTGTCCAAAGGGTATGTACATAACTATCGATTGTATAGAGGCATAAACATACGAATGACAGGTTCTGAAGAGAACTT
This sequence comes from Alkalihalobacillus sp. CinArs1, assembly GCF_947387515.1. Taxonomy (GTDB): domain Bacteria; phylum Bacillota; class Bacilli; order Bacillales; family Guptibacillaceae; genus Guptibacillus. Next base: position 167,237 of record NZ_CANDOB010000004.1, read on the forward strand.
TGAAAAGCTTCAAAACATAACTGGACATGAAGAAATTGATCAAATTGTTATCGGTCAGCCAAACATGATTCACGGTTCATTTGAAGATAAGAAGGCAATGGAGTCAATGAAGATCGGTCTCTCACTGCCTACAAATGCAAATGATGAGCTCGAAAGGATGGAGCTTAATCAGAGAACAAATTTGAACGATGGAAGAACGATCGAATGGGAAGCGCTCACTTTATTTATTCATAATACAAAGCTCTTATTCAACATGGATACCGAGCGGCCATTACAAGGTATGACGTTACGAGTTAAGAAACCGAATGGAGAAGTTTTTGAAGACCAAGTGAGTGTCGGGAGTTTAGGAAAAGGGCAGTATGAAGTGAACATGAGAGGGTTTACAGAATTCCCGAATGAACTAGACATTGAAGTGACTGCGCTTGAATTCATGGATGAAGGCACGCCCATGACGTTTACAATTCCGAAAGAAATAATCACTCAAGGGTTGAGAATGGATAAAGGAGAATCGCAATCTATCGAGAAAAAGATTGGATCTAAGAATGGCGTGAACATCTTTTTCGAAGGATTGTCTACTAATGATACATACGGTGGTCCACATGAAGAATTGATGGGGATATTGGTTGGGTTAGAAGGTGTTGAGGACAAACAATTCAATACTTGGTTTAATTACGTGACGGAAGGTATGCAAAATTTAAAATATAACATCTCAGGTGATTCTGAGTCTGAGGTCTATCAATATAGGCAAGGCCCGCTTATTGAAATATCCGACCAAGATGGAAACATCTTAGAGCCTATCGGTAGCTCACTAAATCCGACCCCTGAAAAAGAAGTTCAAAATATATTGATCGAAAGAACGTATTTTGAAAATGCTAGCGAAATAAACTTGAAGATCAGTCACTTTCCCTATGTTGAACAGCTTGAAGAGAACAATACAACGTTTAAGTTAACAAGTAAAGGAGGTTGATCATGAAAATAGATAGAGAGTTGGAAGACTATCCGTTTGATCTTCTCCTCGATGCAGATCCATCAATCGAGAAGGTGAAAGAATATCTCACGCATGGGGTTTGTTACACCGCGAGAATTAGTGAGAAGATCATCGGAACTTATGTTTTGTTACATAAAGGATCTTCCGTAGAAATCATGAATATAGCAGTAGAAGAATCATATCGAGGAAAAGGGATAGGTAAGAGATTGTTAAAGGATGCGTTAGCTAAAGCAAAACAAATGGGAGTGGAGACTGTTGAAATTGGGACAGGAAACTCTAGTATAGGTCAGCTAGCTCTATACCAAAAGTGTGGATTTAGGATCATAGACATTCAACATGGCTATTTTGAACGCTATGAAGAAGAAATAATTGAGAACGGAATCGTATGCAGAGATATGATAAGGTTATCGATTTCTGTTCGGTAAGGGATATTGTTCCATTTTCTTTATCAGAAGATGGAACTTTTTTGCATAATCAATCGTTCAATTAGTGGAGAGACGATGAAAAAGGGGGAAGAAAAAGTGAGGAACATACATAAACAATTAGCAATTATTCTATTTTTCATAGTTGCGATCTCGGTACCTCATTATGCCGATGCAGCAGGTGGGATAGAGGTAGAAACAAACATAGGCATCGACGGAAAAGCACAGATTGGAAAAGGCTTTCCTGTCGAGCTCACCCTTAAGAACAAAGGGGAGAGTGTAAAGGGCGATTTGGTCATTGCTTCAAGCAAAGGCTATTCCTCTGGTCACAACCAGGTTGTTCCAGTAGAACTAGGGGAAGGTGAGGAAAAAACCTTCCAGCTCACTGTTTCAGGGTTTGGGGAGCACGTCCAGCATTCGACAAGCCCTACAAAGAAAACGCAGCATATTTATTTTTATGAGGGAGGCTTTGAGGACGGAAAGCAAGTGGAGCTTTCAGGAGATCTCGATTTAACGCCTTCTTTTTTACCGTTCGATCGCCTTGTAGTCGGTGTGCTTAGTGATGATCAAGATGCGTTCAATGCGATTAAGGTGACGACGATAAATGGAAGTTCTCCAGAAGTCATTCAAATGGACTCCGTTTATAATTCAGCAGAAGCACTCGAGGTATTTGACCTCATTGTTATTAATGAGTATAACGCAGCGGTATTTTCAGATGATCAACAGGAGAAGATAGCAGAATGGGTTGAACGAGGGGGTAGCCTCGTTATCGGGAGTTCCTCTGGGGTGACGGAGCGTATTGGGTCGTTGAGTGACCTGTTACCGCTTACTCCAACAGGATCAGAGCAGTTAAACGAATTCAAGGTTCTTAATTCCGAGGAGTCACTGTCTCTATCAAACTTTGAAGTGATGACTGGTGAATTGAAAGATTCAGCAAAGGTAGAATTTAAGGAAGGTAACACACCACTCGTTGTTAGTGATTCTATCGGTATGGGACAGGTCATTCAGCTTACATACAACCCATCCTCAAAAGCCCTCGTTGACTGGGAAGGAAATAGCAAATGGTGGGATAAACTGATTCAAAACACTGTAGATATTAGCAGGGGAGGGTACAACTCAACGGATGACATGCTTCAGCAGCTTACATATGACTCAGAGATGTTCCCAGGATCTGTCGTCCCGATTTCAATGTTGGTTATGGTGTTTGCGATCTATCTTATAGTAGTTGTACCTGTTCTCTACGTTATTTTGAAGAAAAAAGATCGACGTGAGTGGGGATGGTGGATTATTCCTTCGCTCGCTTTGATTACTAGCATTGGTATCTATCTCGTAGGAGCAAAAGATCGATTGCAAGGAACACAAGTGAATGAAATGATGGTTTTCGAGCTAAATGAATCCGGAATGGCTTCAGGTTATGGAAGTGCGTCACTTTTAACAAATGGGAGCGGGGATTATAGTCTTTCATTTGAGGGGGAAACCTTATCTCTTTCACCAAAAACAGATCACGTCTATGAAGATATTGATTACAGCACGTTTCCTATGAAAGAAAATACGGCAGATGGAGAGAAGATCACATTCCAGGATGTAGAGTACTGGTCGACACGATCTGCAACAGTTACTGTACCATCAGTCCAACTAGGTGAACTCGAAGCTGATCTAGCAGTGGAAGATGGTCAGTTGACTGGTGAGATCACTAGTAACTTAACGTACGATTTAAACCATGTCTACCTCATCAGTGGCACAAAAACGTATGAGCTCGGAAACGTTAAAGCAAGCTCTAGAACGGCGATTACGGTCGATGACGTCGATAACACCTTAATGACTGCTCCATCTTCCTATGCTGCACAAAATGTGTTTCCAAATGCGCACAATGCTTATGGAGGACAAGGGAGCAACAAAAACTGGAAAGAGTTTTCGATTCTAGAATTCTATTTATCGAATGGCTTGCTCAATTCTAGAAATACATCCCCAGTGATAGTCGGATATATAGATGACTCGATCCTTAATGGGAAGATCAATGATAAATCACCGAAGAGAAATAGTTTAAACATGATCGTAAAGCCGGTCGAAGTTGAAACTTCAGACGCTGGAGAGTTTTCCATCGATCTAGGTGACACTGTTCCTGAGATCGAAACGCTTGAAGGAGACGCTGAATTTTACACTGAACCATTAGTGAACGGTGAGAATTGGATCGATATAGGACAGGGGAAATTTGAATTTCGTTATCAGCTTCCTGAATCGATTAACAATAAAGATGTAACGTTTGAAGAGTTGAGGGTGAAATTTGACCAACTCAACGGGAATTCTGAAATACGTTTGATGAATAAAGAAGACGGCAAGGTTCTAGAGCAACAAAGCGAGAAGATAACGAACAATGTGAAGGATTATGTTATAGATAATGCAATCGTTCTTCAAGTAGAGAGACCGAGCGGTATGAAGGGTCAATTCTTTGTTCCTCGTATAACGGTGAAGGGGGAGTTTACTAGTGATTGAGATCGTTAATCTTACGAAGCGCTATGGAACGTTCACAGCGCTCGACCAAATGAATTTAACTATAGAAAAAGGAACCGTATTCGGAGTGGTTGGTCCGAACGGTGCAGGGAAGTCTACCACATTTTCAATCCTAGCTACACTTCTTGCGCCGACGAGTGGGACAGCATATATCGATGGGATCGACGTGACGCAAAACCCGTCGAAGATTAGAGAATACATCGGGTATATGCCTGACTTCTTCGGTGTATATGATTCTTTAAAAGCAGGTGAGTATCTCGACTTTTATGGTGCGAGTTACGGTATCGCTCCGAAAGAGCGGGAAGTTTTGATCCCTCAGCTACTGGAACTGGTGAACTTATCTTCGAAGAAAGACACGTACGTTGATTCGCTTTCTAGAGGGATGAAGCAGCGTCTCTGTCTTGCTCGTTGCCTTATCCATGATCCTGAAATATTAATTCTAGACGAGCCTGCTTCAGGTCTTGACCCACGTGCACGAGTAGAAATGCGCGATATTTTAAAAGAACTAAAAGCCATGGGAAAAACGATTTTGATTTCTTCACATATCCTCCCAGAGCTTTCTGAAATGTGTGATGCGCTTGGCGTCATTGAAAATGGACAGCTCGTCGCAACAGGTTCAGTCGCTGCGATTCAACAGCAGTTAAAAGCAAACAAAGTGTTAATCGTAACTGTTCAGAATGAGTTTGAACGTGCTATACAGTTCTTCGAAGATCAGCCGCTTGCAGTTGATGTTCGAAAAACAGCTGATATGGAACTTCAGTTTGGATTTAATGGAACGGACGAAGATCAAATCCGATTACTGAAAGAGGCATTACAACAAAGCCTACCGATCCTTAGCTTTACTGAGGAAAAAACGGATCTTGAGGATATCTTTATGGAAATTACGAAAGGAGTGGAATAAGGTGAAGGCGTTACTTTTAAATCCAGTCCTGAATAAAGAATTTAAATTGAGGCTCAGGTCTTTTAAGAGCTATCTAGGGATACTCATTTATTTAATCGTTCTAGGCAGCATTGGAATCGGGTTCATCTTTTTAACGACGATGAACGCGAGGATGGGGTATTTCCGTCCGGAAGAAAGTCGCGTTATGTTCATGGTGCTGTCGATGGTGCAGCTAGGATTAATTTTGTTTATGACACCTGGATTAACAGCCGGTGTGATCAGTGGGGAACGTGAGCGACAAACGCTAAATATGCTTCTTACGACAAAACAATCTTCAGGAAGCATCATTGTAGGAAAGCTGTTGTCTTCTTTATCTTTTCTACTTTTGATCATCGTGGCATCTCTCCCGCTCTACAGCATCACGTTTCTATTTGGAGGGGTAGCCCCTAGGACCATTCTTGCTACCTTTGGACTTTACATGATTACAATTCTGACGATCGGTAGTTTGGGCGTGATGTTTTCTACTTTGATTCGAAAAACGATCGTTTCGATGATCACGACATACGGCGTCGCATTATTTTTAACGGCATTTACGGCTTTTGTTGCGGTTCTATCGATTCAGTTCATTTCGATGGGTGGTCCGACCCAAACACAAAATCCTATTCCATACCTTATGTTGATGGGGAACCCTGCTGCTGTGCTCATGACAGTCTTTGAACCTAGTATGCAAAAAGAATTGATGAAACAAAGTGGCATTTCGATTCCTCTTTGGATCAGTTACTTATTCACGTGTGTCTTCTTGATCACCTTGTCATTATGGATCAGCATTTCGAAGTTGCGGCCGAATATGAGGGTAAACAAGAGGAGAAAAGCATGACAGAAAAAGAGTCGTTTCTCTCCTATCTAACAGTCCTTAAGCGAAAGCTACAGGTTCAGTATGTAACGATGAGAGCGATCAACGGATTATTAGTAGCTTTTGGAATAGCCATTCTTATCCTTGTAGCTGGTCGGATCATCGCAATTCCGTATCTACTTTATATTTCAGCAATAAGTGCTGGACTCGTTTTCTTAGCTACATTGATTATAGCGTTGGTGAAGAAGCCTCGTTTAACGGATGCTGCAAAGTTTTTTGACCGGTTCGTTGGTGAAGATCGCGTTGAGACCGCTCTGACGTTTTTGCAAGATGATTCGAATGAGATGATCCGTATTCAGCGTAACGACACTGTTCAGAGAATGCGTCGTACGATGACAGAAGTTCATAATATGAAACTTTTAACAAGCAAAAAGCGAATCAGCTCTTTGGTAGGTACAGGTCTTTTGATTGCTGCCTTGGTTCTTTTTCCTAACAACACGATGGAGCAAGGGTTCCTCATCGAGAAAGAGAATGAATTGGTAGAGAAAACAAAAAAAGAGTTGGAGGATCTAGCAAAGGAAAAAGATTCTCGACTACAGGAAGAGCAAAAAGAGTTATCAAAACAACTTGAAGAAGCGAATTCAGCTGAGGAACTGTTGCAAACTCTGTTAACAAAAGAAAAAGAGTTAAACGAATTGAAAAAAGAAGCTGAAAGAGCGAAAAAGCAGCTCATGACCCTTTCCGAAAAGAGTGAGGGGCTAAAAGGCATGTCAGAGGCTCTAAAAAACCTTGATCAAGATCAATTAAAGGAAGCGATGGATGCGTTAAAACAAGAAGAGCTTTCACAGGAGCAAAAAAACACGCTGAAGACGTTAGAAGAACAGATGAACGGTTCATCCAATTCCGGCGAGTTGTCTGATGAAGAGATACGTGAGTTATTAGAAAGCCTTGAAAAATCATTGAGTGAAGCTGTTGCGAGTGCCAACCAGTTGGGGGATATTCAGGCATTACAAAACAGCTTGCAAAGCGGGGCGAAGTCTCTAAATTCATCGATGCAAGCTTCGGGTATGGGAGGCGTACAATCGCTTTCTTTTGCCAACTCTAGCTCACAATCTAGTAGCCAAGGAAATTCTAGCGGCAAAAGCACGGGGTCTGCCAGTGGGAATTCTGAATCGGCCGATGGAGCAGGCACGTCGGGCAGTGGAGGCAAAGGAAGAGGAACTGGAAATGGAACTGGAAACGGAAATGGAACTGGAAGCGGTTCGAGCTCTGGAACAGGCGGTTCATCAGGTGGAACAGGTCAAGGTGATCGAGGGCTATTGACCGTTCCTGATCGAATTGGTGGAGAAGGAACGATCGAACAAGATAGCGGTGAACTTGGAGAAGGTAGCAGTGAGATGGAAGAAGCCAAAGAAGCGCCGGTCCTTCCTGGTTCAGTCAGGTCTTACCAAGAAGTGTACGGTGATTATGAAGAAGGATACCGGCAAAGCGTAGATCGGATGCAGCTCCCAACACATTTAGAATCTCTCGTGAAACAATATTACAGTGAGATGAACCCGGAAGGAGAATAACAGTGGTCGAATTGAAAGAACAGGAAAATAAATTATCATACACTAGAGAGAAAGTAGAAGAGATTCGAACAGAGCTTGGCAAGTTTATTGTAGGGCAAGAAAAGACGATCGAGCAGGTTCTTTGGACGATCTTTTCTGGAGGGCATGCGTTGCTTGAAGGCTTGCCAGGATTAGGAAAGACGATGCTCGTAAGAACGCTTTCAGATATTATGGATTTGGATTTTTCTAGGATTCAGTATACGCCTGACTTAATGCCCGGGGATATTACGGGTACGATGATGATTCAACCTGATGAAAAGGGAGGACAATCTTTCTCGTTTCATAAAGGGCCCATCTTCTCAAATATCGTGTTAGCTGATGAAATTAACCGTGCCACACCGAAGACTCAGAGCTCATTACTAGAAGCGATGCAGGAAAAAACAGTAACCGTAATGGGAGAAATGAAAAAACTTCCGCGTCCATTTTTTGTCTTAGCTACACAAAACCCAATCGAACTTGAAGGAACGTACCCACTACCAGAAGCACAGATGGATCGGTTCTTAATTAAGATCGACGTAGAGTATCCTTCGCGAAATGAATTGAAAGAGATTGCGGTGCGAACAACGGGTGGGAATGATGTAAAACTCGAAAAGGTTGTAGACGGTCAGTTTATAGTAGATGTTCAAAACCTAACGAACGACGTTCTCGTGACTGATAGCATCATGGATTTTGCAGTCTCACTCGTTTTGAATACACATCCAGATCAAGAAGGAGCACCTGAGGCTGTTCAACAATATGTACGATACGGTTCAGGACCACGTGGCCTTCAAGGAATCATCAAGGTTGCAAAAACAAGGGCGCTTTTAGCGGGGAGGGCTAATGTGTCGATCGGTGATATAAAACAAGTCGCTATACCGGTCCTTAGGCATCGAGTCTTCCTGAATTTTGAGGGTGAAGCATCAGGCGTTGTGACGGATGATCTTCTTATGGAAGTAATTAAGGGATTAGAAGAAAGATGACGCTATTATCTCCACAGTTCCTTCAACGATTACCTAAACATAGAATTCAAACTGCAATTGTCGCAAAAGGTACTCATCGAGGGGAAAGAAAATCTACGAAGCTAGGAACGTCTCTCGAATTTTCCGATTATCGCCTTTATTCACCAGGGGACGACCTGCGACAAATCGATTGGAATGCTTATGCCCGAACAAAGCGTCACTATATTAAGAGGTTTATGGATGAACAAGAGCTGTTGATTTCCATTTATTTAGATTCTACCTCTTCCGTTATGTTGGACAAAGGAAAAAGGGAGTATGCTCAAGCTCTCGCGGTAGCATTCGGATATATGGGTTTATGCGGAGATGACCGAGTATGTCTTCATCCGGTCGGTGACAAGATACCCTCTTTTCCATTTCGTAAGGGACGAGCGTATAGCACGAAACTTCTAAACTATGTTACGTCTCTTAATCACATTGAGGAAAGAGCAACGCAGTCTTTTATGAAAGACGTTGTTCGTAAACTTCCGAAAAAGACTGGGATTTCCATCGTGATCAGCGATCTCATGGAGCCATTAGATGAGATTCAATTTACTCTGAAGCGACTTCAAGCACAAAAACAACAGGTGCGATTGGTGCAAGTGCTGTCAGAGGAAGAAGTAAACCCTAGTTATAAAGGGGACTTGAAACTGATCGATAGTGAAAGTTCTACAGAAACAAACGTCTCGATGAGTAAGAATGTCCTTCGCTCCTATCAAAAAAGATTCGAGTCTCATCAGCATGATCTCGCTCAGTTTTGTTCAGAGCGTGGGATCAGTTTTGTGACATGTTCAACTTCTGAGACGATCGACAACGTAGTGTTTCGTGATTTCCGTAGGAAAGGCTGGATTTTGTGAGGTGATGACATGGGGTTATTGGTACCCTCTTTTTTATGGCTATTAAGCTTATTAGCTGTAATCATTGTATTTTACTTATTTCGAAAGCAATTTGATAAAACACGAGTGCCATCTACTTTTCTGTGGAATCAAGTGATTGAAGAGTGGCAGGCCTCTAAATGGTGGAAAAAGCTTCAGCAAAACCTATTGTTTTATTTGCAGCTCTTGTTTATCATACTCATCGTTTTTGCACTCGCGAGGCCTTTCGTTACGACAGATCGCCTATCAGGTGAAACCGGGGCAGTCGTACTCGATACGTCAGCTACAATGTCTGCAGGTGATGGGGAGACGAAGTTTGATCAAGCAAAGAAAGAAGTACTCGATTTAATAGACACCCTTGGAGATGATCAGAGCTTAACGATGGTCACTTCAGGGGCAGTACCTACAATGATATTTGCAAAAGAAACGGACAAACGAAAAATGAAAAAGATCGTCGAAGAGCTCTCGGTGACTTATGAAGAAGAAAATATACAAGAAGCGATTAGCCTTGCTTTATCGTACATAGCGAATCAACAGGGGAGTGTATACGTATTCTCAGATGACGTGAAAAAGAATGAGGTTAGCGAAGTTCAACACCAGGTTGTGGTAAATAACATTGGTGGAGAAGTGAAAAATCTATCATTACGAACCTTTGGGGTGAAGAACAATCAAGCAACGGCTACAGTGAAGAATGAAATGCCTGAAGCGTCAACTGTCAGCGTATCGGTTTATTCTGAAGATGAAGCATTGATCGAAGCAAAAAATGAAAAGGTGAATTCAGGAGAGTCATTCACGTTTCAGTTCGATGGATTACCGGAGGGTACCTATTTTAAAGCACAGATTAAGAACGAAGATGATTACAAGGTCGACAATACCCTCTATACCTTTTCAGAGGTAGAGGCTACGCCTCAAGTCTATCTAGCTGGTGATGTCTCTCCTTTTATAAAACGAGCCATCACGCTGCTCGGGTATGATCCGGTCACGTTATCTATTGAAGGCGATTCTTTTTCATATCCTGAGCGTGAGGATGCTATTTACGTGTTGAACGGTGTAGCACGTGAAGATTGGCCGGAAACAGGAGGGATCTTACTCTTTTCTCCTATGATTCAGGATTTCAATGGCTATGAAGTGAAAGAGAAAATTGAACTTGAAAAGACGCTCATGAGTAAAGACCAGGCTGTATTGGAATATGTGAGTATGGAAGATGTTTACCTGAACGCTGCATATCCGACTTCAATTCCACTCGAACCAATCGTAACTAGCGGTGATACTCCTGTGTTACTCAGCGGAAAGCTTGAGGGAAGACCGATGATGTTTGCTTCATTCGATATCGAAGATTCTGATTGGCCATTGCATCCGAGTTTTCCAATCTTTATACAAAACGCGATTCAATATGTGAGTGAAGATCAACATTTCCTTGGTTCTTATTCCCCTGGTCAAACAATCGATTTACCGTATTCATCAACAACGAAAGGTGCTGTATTAGAAGATAGTAAAGGAAGTCACTTGGGAGATTTAAGTACGGACGAGTGGAGCCAAGCCGCTCCTTATCAACCTGACTTGTATACCATCGTTGAAGAACGAACAGATGGCTTTCAAGAGAAGCGCTTCATTGTAACTCTGCCTTCGAATGAACGGTCACCAATCAGTAGCGAGTCTTTCGCATTAGGAGAAGAAACGACAGCAGTTACAGAGTCGGGTAAGATTGAATGGTGGTATGTGCTCGCTGGTTTAGGACTTCTCATTTTATTGATCGAATGGGAGGTGTATCGACGTGGGCATGCATTTTGATCAACCTCTATGGCTGTTCACCTTCTTTCTCGTCGGACTATCGTTATTTCTTTATTGGAAACAAATGCGATCTACTACTGAAGAATGGGTTTTACTTTCCGTTAGATCACTACAATTTGTTTGCTTGATCTTTGCGCTCGCTGGCATGCAAATCGTAACGCCTGTTACAGAGGTTTCAACCATTTTTGTCGCGGACAGGTCTGATAGTCAAAAGAACCAAAGTGAAGAGATGATGGGCTATATTCAGAGTTCACTTGAAAACAGTCGATCTGATGATGAGTTTGGTGTCGTAACCATTGGATCAGATGTGAATGTTGAACGGAATTTAAGCCGTTATGAGAAGCAGAAGATTGAATTTCTTGCTGAAACCGATGGCAGTGCTACTGATCTCGCAAGTGGTCTTAGTGTTGGTGGAAGTCTACTAAACACGAACCATCGATCGAGGGTCGTTCTGTTAACGGATGGAAACGAAACGGTGCATGATGCAGTAGCACGTGCAGAAGAATTAGCGAGGCAAGGCATCACTGTAGACGTAAAAGCGTTTGAGCCTGAATCACGAAAAGATGCTGCGATTACGTCATTTCGTGTTCCAGATAAGGTGTATACAGGAGAGACGGCAACTCTTGAGCTTAATGTTGAAAGTAACGAAAAGATGCTAGGCAACGTAAGAATTTATGGAGGAAACGAACAAATCATAGATAAGGAAGTTGAGCTCGAAGCTGGCATCAATCGGTTTACGTTTAACGATGAGATTTCAGAAGCGGGTTTCAAGGAGTACAAAGCTGAAGTGACTGCACCAGATGACACGATTCCTGAAAATAATGAAGCATACGGAATTTCAGTCGTGAAAGGCACGCCTAAAATCTTAGTGGTCGAAGGCGAAGAAGGCGAAGGAGATAATGCGGTAGCAGCGTTAGCTTCTACTGATCTATCTGTAAAGCAAATTACGCCTGAATTTCTTCCGACTACTCTCACCGGTCTAGCGGAATACCAATCTATCATCTTTGCGAATGTGTCCGGAACGCAGGTAAGTGAAGCACAGATGACGATGATCGAGTCGGCTGTAAGAGACTTTGGGACAGGATTCATCATGACAGGTGGGAAGAATAGTTTCGGGTTAGGTGGGTATTTTCAAACGCCGATTGAAAAAATTCTTCCTGTTGATATGGATGTGAAGGGTAAAAAAGAAATTCCATCGCTCGGCATGGTCATGGTACTGGATCGTTCAGGAAGTATGTCAGGGTACAAGCTCGATCTTGCAAAAGAAGCAGCTGCTCGTTCTGTGGAATTGCTAAGAGAGAGGGATACGTTTGGGTTTATCGCTTTCGACGATCGTCCGTGGGAAATCATTGAAACGAAGCCGATCGAGGATAAGAAGAGTGTGATCGAAAAAGTATCGAGCCTTACCTCCGGTGGAGGGACCGAAATCTTTACGTCACTCTCACTTGCTTATGAAACATTGTCTCCTCTCGAATTAAAACGAAAGCACATCATCTTACTTACTGATGGACAGGCAAGCAACCGGCCTGATTATGAAACGATGATAAACGCCTCGGAAAATAGCGATATTTCACTTTCGACTGTTGCGATCGGAACTGATGCGGATAAAGCGCTTCTCGAAGAAATCGCTGGCTACGGAGAAGGACGTTTTTATGACGTTGAAGATCCATCGACGATTCCTAGTATATTAGCAAGAGAAACAGCGTTAACGACAAGGACGTATATTGAAGACAACCCTTTCTTCCCGGTTTTGACGGGAAATGAATTGCAGTCTTTCCTTGAAGGTGGGGTACCAAGAATGAATGCCTACATTGCTACGACACCAAAAGGGAGGGCATCTGTTCTTCTTCAGAGTGAGAAGGAAGATCCAGTCCTTGCAAGGTGGCAATACGGTCTTGGTAAGACGATTGCCTGGACGAGTGATCTTAGCGGTGAATGGTCTGGTAATTGGCCATCTTGGAAGCAGTGGTCCGCTTTCTGGAACAATATGGTGACATCCACCCTTCCACAGTATGAAGGTAGTGCTTTTGAATTGAAGACTGCTAAACAAGGGGATCAGGCAACTGTTTCAATTACATCTTATGATGATGTTAGAGGAGAAGTAAGTGGAAAAATAGTAGATTCAGGAGGTAATGAAGTACCATCACAATTTAACATTACTGCACCTGGAGAATATGAATTAACCTTTAAAGGAGAAACAGGTGTTTACTTTGCTCAGATTCAACAGCAAGAAAATGGCGAAGTAACCGACGCTTATCAAACAGGATTCGCCCTCCCATACAAGGAGGAGTACCGTCCAGTGAATCTCGACCAAAAGAAGCTTGAAGCGATTGCTGAGGCAGGAAATGGACGCGTGCTTTCTGATAATGATAATGTGTTTGAACGAAATACACCTGTTGGCTACGATCGACAGCCTATTTGGAATTATCTGCTGTTACTCGCACTTCTATTATTCATTGCAGATGTTGCCATTCGTCGTTTTGGTCTCATAAAAGTCAACTTGAAGAACAAGCAATTGAAAAAGGAACGCCCTCAAACACAAGTAAGCCCGAGCAAATTTGAACGGTTAAAAACAGCGTCAAAAACTAGCTCTACGAAGAAAACTTTTTCTAAAGTTGATCCACCAGAGGAAGTCGTTAGAAAGAATGAGAAGAAAAGGCAAGAGCTGCCTATTAAAAAACAAGAATCGTCAAACAGTGATCGGATGTCCAGATTGCTCGATGCTAAAAATAGACGTAAGTAAAGGTAAGACTCTTGTGCTAGTCACAAGAGTCTTATTGATTTTAAGAGGAAGAGTGATGGTACAATAAGAGAATGATAGGAAAGAGGAGTGGCTAAATTGAACCCTGGTGAGCTTACGATCAAGTGCAACATCTTAGAGAAGATTATTGATAACGCTTACGAATGGATCGTTGTGGTAAATACGGATGGCTTAATCGATTATATGAATAAAACGTACTGCGAATTTTTAGAAGTGAAGAGTGAAGAAGTCATTGGAAAGCATGTTACTGATGTTATCGAGAATACCCGTATGCATATCGTAGCAAGAACAGGCGAGCTCGAACTTGCTGATCTCCAATACATCCGTGGAAACTACATGATTGCCAATAGAGTCCCGATCTATCATCATGATGAACTCATCGGAGCTGTGGGAACAGTGATCTTTCGTGATACAGAGCAATGGAAACAGATGAACACGCATGTGAAGGGACTGCTTTCAGAGCTTGAATATTATCGAAGTGGTACAGCGAAAGAAAATGGTGCAAGCTATTCTCTTTCAGATATCGCAGGCGTTTCTGACTCCATACAAAGCTTAAAGGACAAAGTTAAGCAAATTGCGAGTGGAAACGTGTCTGTGCTCATACGCGGGGAAAGTGGAACTGGTAAAGAACTCTTCGCTCACAGTATCCACCAGCTAAGCGAACGAAGCAATCGCCCTTTTGTTAAAGTGAACTGCGGAGCGATTCCAGATCAGCTTCTTGAATCAGAGCTTTTTGGATATGAGGAAGGGGCTTTTACTGGAGCGAAAAAAGGCGGGAAGCCAGGCAAGTTTGAACTTGCGAATAACGGAACGATCTTTCTAGATGAGATCGGTGATATGCCCGTAAATATGCAGGTGAAATTATTGAGGGTTCTTCAAGATCGTGAAGTGGAGCGGGTCGGTAGTCTCCGCTCAAAGAAAGTAGATGTAAGAATAATCGCAGCGACGAATAGGCCGCTCGAAGCGATGGTAGAAGAACGCAGATTTCGAGAAGATCTGTTTTATCGAATCAATGTTATCCAGCTATTTATTCCTCCTTTACGAGATCGACTTAAGGATGTAACGCCTCTTGCAGAATTGTTCGTAAAGAAGATCTCGATAAAAACTGGGAAGCGAGTACTTGGGATAGAGGAAGAAGCGATGAGGTTTCTTCTTCAACATAACTGGCCCGGTAACGCTCGGGAACTCGAGAATGCTCTTGAAGCAGCTGTTCACTTAACAAGAAATGAAACGCTCGATGTGGATGCTCTACCAGATTATTTAACAGAAGAAAAAACGATCGTGTCAGCTGGTCGAAAATTAAAGGATGTACTAGAAGAAGCAGAGAGGGAAGCGATTCGAAAGACGCTTGTGAAATGTTCCGATAATAAAATCGAAGCAGCAAAAATTCTAGGAATAGGGAAAACGAGCTTATATGACAAGATAAAAAAATACGACCTTTAAGTGATTCCGCAAAACCGGAAATAATTCCGTTTTTGCGGAATTTTTCTATTTTGACAGTTATAGATGAGGGTTGATGCATTTTTCTCAATGCGTATGCTCTGAAATTCCGAAAAAGCGGAAACGTATGATTGGATCGAATGCTTTAAAGTAAGAGCTGTCAGTATTTTTCGAAAAATGAAAGTTGGCACGATACTTGCAACGGTTTATGTGAATGGGAAAGGAGTTGGAGTCATGAAGAAACAGTATGGCAGTGGCTATGAAGCAATAAAGGATATTAAAGACGGTTCCAAGATTATGGTAGGAGGGTTTGGTCTCGTAGGGATACCAGAACAGATGATTCTTGGTTTAGTGGAATCTGGTGTTAAAGATCTTACGGTAATCTCAAATAATTGTGGTGTAGATGAGTGGGGACTTGGTCTCTTGTTAAAGAAAAAGCAGATTAAGAAAATGATCGGTTCCTATGTAGGAGAAAACAAGGAGTTCGAACGTCAAGTTCTCTCTGGGGAGCTTGAGGTAGAGCTGATTCCACAGGGGACGCTAGCTGAACGGATTCGAGCTGGAGGTGCAGGGATCCCAGCGTTTTATACACCAGCTGGAGTAGGAACTGAAGTAGCAAGAGGGAAAGAAACAAGGATATTCGATGATAAGGAATATGTCCTTGAACATGCTCTGCATGCGGATTACAGCCTTGTACGAGCGAGTATAGCGGATGAGATGGGGAACCTTGTGTTCAACAAAACAGCAAGGAACTTTAACCCTATGATCGCAGCTGCAGGAAAGGTTACGTTTGCAGAAGTAGAACAAATCGTACCGACAGGCGAACTTGATCCGGATCAAATCCATACGCCAGGTATTTATGTTCAAGCATTGTTAGAGGCAGAGCAAGAAAAACGTATAGAGCGTCGCACTGTACGTGAAGAGCAAGGGGTGATGAAATGAGTACAACAAAGACGAATGTAAGAGAACGTATCGCTAGAAGAGCTGAACAAGAAATTGAAAGCGGTTTCTACGTCAATCTCGGTATCGGCATGCCTACGCTAGTTGCCAATCACATTTCAGATAATAAAGAGGTTGTTCTTCAATCAGAGAATGGGCTGCTCGGTATCGGCGCTTATCCTAAAGAAGGAGAAGTCGATCCTGACTTGATCAATGCTGGTAAAGAAACGGTTACAGCGATAACAGGTGCTTCGTTTTTTGACAGTGCTGAATCGTTCGGAATGATTCGCGGCGGTCACATCGATTTAGCGATTCTAGGAGGAATGGAAGTTTCCAAGACTGGTGATTTAGCGAACTGGATGATTCCAGGCAAAATGATTAAAGGTATGGGCGGCGCGATGGATCTTGTACATGGTGCAAAGAAAATCGCGGTCATTATGGAACACGTGAACAGAGATGGCGCACCGAAAATCGTTGAATCATGTTCACTGCCTTTAACAGGCAAAGGTGTCGTCGATCGAATTATCACTGAACGAGCTGTAATCGATGTAACTGAAGAGGGGCTCGTGTTAAAGGAAATAGCAAAAGGTTATACGTTAGATGATATTAAGAATTCAACCGGAACAGATCTTGTAGTGGCGTCAGATATTGCGTATGACGCATTTTAAGAAGGAGGAACAAGAATGTTAAGTATGATTGGATTGATTGGGGGGCTTTTGCTACTCATCTACCTTACGATGAAAGGAATGAACCTGTTAGTAGTAGCGCCTCTATGTGCATTGTTTGTAGCAATCATGAGTGCTCTCCCATTGTTTCCTCAACTCGTTGAGGAGGGTGCTGCGAATTTCGTTGGCAATTATATGGGAGGATTCGCAGGATTCGTATCATCTTGGTTCCCGATGTTCCTACTAGGAGCGATCTTTGGGAAGGTGATGGAAGACAGTGGAGCAGCTGACAGTGTATCAAAATGGGTCGTAGCAAAGCTTGGGATCAAACAGGCAGTACTCGCGATCGTGCTAGCGTGTGCGATCTTAACGTACGGAGGCGTAAGCTTGTTCGTTGTAGCGTTTTCCGTTTATCCGATGGCAGTAAGTTTATTTAAACAAGCAGATTTGCCTCGTCGATTCATTCCTGCAGCTCTTGCTTTTGGATCGGTAACATTCACGATGACATCTGCTGGTTCACCTGAGATTCAAAACTGGATTCCAATCGAATATTTAGATACAAGTCCATATGCAGGCTGGGAAGTCAGTTTAATCGTAGCATTGTTTATGGCAGGGTTTGGGTACTGGTGGTTAAAGCGCATGATCTCGAAAGCTGTTGCTAACGGCGAAAAGTTCGTTGCAAGAGATGAAGATCCTGAGGTTGAAGACCGTCCGCTACCACATCCACTGATGGGGTTAGTTCCTCTTGTAATCGTATTGATCATCTCGTTTATCTTCCACGATAGTTTGAAACAGTCAGCTTTGATCATCGCGCTGCTAGGTGGAATCGTCGCTACATATTTGTTAAACAGAAAATATTTTGCGAACTTCGGCCGAGCTGTTTCAGATGGTACCCTCGGTGCATTGATCGCAATCGGTAATACGGCTGCAGTTGTTGGCTTTGGAGGAGTAGCAAAGGCAGTTCCAGCTTTTGAAACGGCTGTTGGTTTTATGACTGGTATCCCAGGTAGTCCTTTGATTGGAGGAGCTATTGCGGTAAGTGTTATCGCGGGATTAACAGGATCAGCTTCTGGTGGACAAGTCATTGCATTACCGATCCTTGCGCCGCATTATATTGACGCTGGTGTCAATCCTGAAGCACTTCACCGTACGATCGCGATTTCTTCTGGTGCACTCGATTCTCTTCCACACAATGGTTATGTGGTTACAACGATCAGAGCGATATGTGGAGAATCACATCAGGATGCATACGGTGCAGTTGGAGCATTGACTGTAATCGTTCCGTTGATCGGCTTAGCGATTGCCATCATTTTATTTAGTCTTGGATTAGGAATATAAGGGTTCAAAGGAGGAAGTCAGTTGTTTGTAAAAGACAAGGTAGTCGTGATCACTGGAGCAGCAAGTGGCATCGGTAAAGAATTAGCAAAAGTGTTTTCTGATCACGGAGCAAACGTTGTTCTAAGTGATCTGAATGAGGAGAAGGTAAAGGAAGCTGCAGAAACTATTCGTGGAGAAGGTGCTGTAACCCTTGGAATTCGATGCGATGTAACGAAAGAAGATGAAGTTCAGGCGATGCTCGACCAAACGATAGAACAATTTGATCGAGTGGATGTACTGATCAATAATGCTGGGCTTCAGCACGTATCCAATTTGGAGGACTTTCCAACTGAAAAGTTTGAACTCCTTACAAAAGTGATGCTCGTTGCACCTTTTATTGCGACTAAACTCGTTTTTCCTATCATGAAGAAACAGGGTACAGGGCGCATCATCAATATGTCGTCGATCAACGGGTTAGTTGGATTTTCAGGAAAGTCAGCATACAACAGTGCGAAGCATGGCGTTATTGGCCTGACGAAAGTTGCTGCTCTAGAAGGTGCTGAGCACGGCATCACCGTTAACGCTGTGTGTCCAGGATATGTCGATACCCCATTAGTTCGTGGTCAACTAGAGGACCTTGCAGAGAGCCGGAATGTTCCACTTGAGCGAGTATTAGAAGATGTCATTTATCCTCTAGTTCCGCAAAAACGCTTGTTATCGGTTCAAGAGATTGCGGATTATACGATGTTTTTGGCAAGTGACCAAGCGAAAGGAATCACAGGCCAAGCTGCTGTGATCGATGGAGGGTATACGGCTCAATAATATTTGTAAACGTTTTCCTTCCTTTGTAAAATAAAGATGAGGAATGGAGGAGATAGTGTGAAAGATGTGTTTATTTTAGAAGGAGCTCGAACGCCATTCGGGACATTTGGTGGTTCACTAAAAGACGTGTCGCCAACAGATTTAGGCGTAACAGCTAGTAAAGAAGCAATGAAAAAGAGTAAGGTCAGTCCTGAAGAGATCGACTTATCTGTCATTGGAAACGTTATTCATTCAACTTCCAATGCATCTTACCTTGCTCGTCATATTGCATTAAAGTCTGGTGTTCCAATCTCTAGTCCTGCTTTAACCGTGAATAGATTATGCGGGTCAGGACTGCAAGCAGTCATATCCGCGGCACAGTCGATCATGATGGGAGAAGGGAAAACAGCTCTCGCCGGTGGTGCCGATAACATGAGTCTATCGCCTCACGTCTTAAGAGGTAGCCGTTTTGGCACAAAACTAGGTGCACCAAAAGTGGACGACATGTTATGGGCTACGTTAACCGATGAATACACAGGTTTTGGAATGGGTGTGACTGGTGAAAACTTAGCTGAAAAGTATGGGATAACGCGAGAAGACCAGGATGCATTCGCAGCACAAAGTCAAGAAAGAGCTTCACTTGCAAGAGCACAAGGTAAATTCTCTGAAGAAATAGCACCAGTTGAAATTCAAGGGAAAAAGGGTACAACCGTTACTGAGGATGAGCATATTCGTGAAGGTACAACAACAGAAAAGCTAAGCACGTTAAAACCAGCATTTAAAAAGGATGGGACCGTTACTGGTGGAAATGCGAGCGGAATTAATGATGGGGCAGCAGCGGTCGTATTAGCAGGAGAGGAATATGTATCTTCTCATTCTTTATCCCCGCTAGCACGCATCGTTTCATGGGGCATCGCTGGAGTAGACCCTTCCATAATGGGGATTGGACCAGTCCCTGCTATTCAAACGGCATTAAAAAATGCTAACTTAACCATGCAAGATATGGACTTAGTCGAAGTGAATGAAGCCTTTGCTGCACAGTATTTAGCTGTGGAAAAGGAGTTAGAGCTCGACAGGTCGATCGTTAATGTGAACGGAGGGGCAATTGCCCTTGGTCATCCTGTTGGAGCAAGCGGGACGAGAGTGCTATATACAATGACGAAAGAACTGAAACGAAGAAATGGTAAGTATGGTGTAGCTTCACTTTGTATTGGTGGTGGTCAGGGAATCGCAGTCGTTGTAGAAATGGTCTAATCTTTCAGAAAACATTTACAATTAATTATAAGTAACATATAATGAGTGTATTACTAACGGAAAGGGGCTGTGTATTATGTTAAATCACAAAATGAGCATTGTAATTTCATATTGTGCACAGTCCAATCGATCGCCAGAATAATTCAGAAGATCCTTTTGATTAATAAGGCCATGGACTGTGTGCGTACATGTCCATGGTTTTTTTATCCCACACGTGTAGGGATGTGTGAAAAGCCGTGATTAACAACGGCTTTTTTTTAATACTTTTATTAATCAGGAGGATTTTAATGAAGTTAACGAATTTAGGATGGAACGATTATTTTGAAGCTATGCTTAATGAGAAACGTGTTGAAGGAAGAGAACCAGTAAGAGTGATCGAGGAGCATCGAGGCTCATATGAGGTTTCAAACGGGGATACTGTGTTTCGGGCAGACCTTTCAGGAAAATACCGTTATGAAGCAGCTCAGCGAGATGATTTACCTGCGGTTGGAGATTGGGTGATGGCGACGCTTTTACTTGAAGAAAAGAGAGCAATTATTCACGATTTAATACCAAGAAAGACAAAATTCTCAAGAAAAGCTGCAGGGAACACAACAGACGAACAAATCGTAGCGGCTAATATCGATACTGTGTTTCTTGTAAATGCGCTAAATCAAGATTTTAACTTAGCAAGAATCGAGCGCTACCTTGTCATGGCGTGGGAAAGTGGGGCTAACCCAGTCATTGTTTTAAGTAAATCTGATTTATGTGATGATGCTGACACAAAAGCAGATTCTGTTGAGGGAATTGCAATCGGAGTGCCTGTTCACATTGTTAGTTCATCGACCGGTGAAGGGCTTGAAGCACTAGAACCATATGTGAGTGACGGGAAAACCGTAGCATTACTTGGATCTTCTGGAGCAGGAAAATCAACATTAATCAATAAGTTATATGGTAGTGACATTCAGCTAGTTCAGGGAATCAGAGACGATGATGGAAAGGGGAGACATACGACGACCAGCAGGGAGTTAATCGTTCTTGAAACAGGCGGAATACTGATCGACACCCCCGGAATGAGAGAACTCCAGCTTTGGGATGCGAGCAGCATGACGAACAGCTTTCAAGATATAGAAGCACTTTCCGAAAACTGTTTCTTTAGAGATTGCACACATACCGGGGAACCAAAGTGCGCAGTACTTTCTGCAATTGAAGAAGGAAGTCTCGAGCAAAGGCGGTTCGACAATTACAAGAAATTTGAGCGGGAACTCGCTTATTTGGAAAGGCAAACGGATAAGAGGGCTCAAATCGAAGAACGAAAGAAATGGAAGAAAGTAGCTGGAGATCGTACAAGGCAACACCGCAGGTAATCTTATGCTGAGAGGAGCAAAATGATGGATGTTGAACGTTCTGTTTTAGCTCAATATGCTTCTTTACCAGACTGGTTAATTCAAACGGTCAAGACGTTAAGTGATGATACATTTTTCACGCCGATTAAGCCGAATAAATGGTCGGTTGCAGAAATTGTAGCCCACCTTCGTGTATGGGACACGTACCTGTTAGAAGAGCGACTCCCATATATTCAGAAAGAAGCGAGGTTAAAAAAATCATCAGTTAGTGTTGAATCGGTCAATTTAAAAGCCTCAAAGTATGCGAAGTCAGGTAAGTCAATGGACGATTTGATTGAGGAATGTATTCTAGAACGTCGTAACGTTGTAGCAAAGTTAAATGAATTTACGCTCGAAGAATGGGAACATACCTTTTATATCGATAATTATCCATTATGTTTAACGAGCTATATAAAAGGACTTGTTGAACATGATCATCATCATAAACTCCAAATCGAGGTTTTTATGAACGAACAGGGCATAGAATTCCATAGTCTTCTTTCATAAGAGACCACTCCTCCGGACATGCTATGAGTGGAGGTGAGTCGTATGGCAAAGCGAAAAGCAAATCCATCTACAACAGGCCTTCCTTCTTCTCAGCCTGAAGGACAGGGAACTGGAATTGAGTTAGGCGAGCCGCAAGATTCCAAGAGGAAGAAGAAAAAGAAATAGCAAAAAGTGTGTTGCGTAAAAGCAACACACTTTTTTATTGTGAAAGAATGCTTAAGCTTGTACCAACTCTCGCCTAAGAATTTTGTTCATACTAGCAACCAATCTTCTGGCACCTTCAAGTAATGGTTCTCGGTCTACATAGAAGAGGGGTACTTTGATTCGTACGGTATCGTTGGCTCCAGCATGCGGAAGAATCAGCAAACGCTCTTCTAGAAATACTTTAACAATTTCTTTGTCAGGCACCTGGGTTTTTATATCGATCCACAAGGAAGTAGGATCACCTTTTTCCACAATCGTAATATTTTCTGAGAACGGCTCGATTACCGATAGGAGGTGGTGTCTTCGATCATTCAATTCTTTTAAAACATCATCGAGATGGGACATCATCACTTCTGAACTCAAAATATTATCGACAAGTTCCAATAGAACAGGAGGGGGGATAAGACCGAGCTGCATTTGAACCTCTTGAAGACGTAGCTTCACATTAGATGGTCCTATGATCCATCCGATGCTAATCCCAGGTGCAATCCCAGTGAAATGGCCAATCTGTATGACAAATTTACGATCACTAGCTAGTTCATAATAAGTAGGGATAGAACTGATTTTAGAATGGATGAGTAGTGGTGCTTCAATAATTTCCACCATCGGAATAGTCGCTCTTTCACATAACTGCAATAGATCCGTTCGCTTTTTGCTCGTCGATGCTTTGTTACTCTGATTGTATAGTGGGCTCGTTATGACGAGTTTAAGTTTTTCTTTTCGTAACAGCTGCTCTGTCAAAGGGTTGTCATTTGAGAACCATATCACTTTTATACCTGAAGTCAATAACATATTAATGTGTGAAAATTTAGCGGGCGCTTCGACAGCAATAGTGTCGCCTGGTGTGAGTAGACATTTGAGTGCGATGAGTATGGACTGCTCGATGCTCGAAGTAAGAACCATGTTTTCCGGGTTAGCTTCATTTTTGATGAATTGACATAAAGAGCTTGTAATACTTGAAGTCACGGATCGTCCATTGCTCTCTCTCATTGTAAAAGGAATTAATTCCTTTGTTTCTTTTGCTAAACAAAGATCAGAGGCGGCAGTGCCTGACATCAAATTAATAAATGAGGGTTCATTCATATATTGGTACACTTGTCTAAAAACCACGCTGTCTTCGTTTAAGTGATGATTACGTAATTTGTTCCAAGTGATCGAGTGATTGGGGAGAAGATCTTCAGCTTCTTCGCTTACGCGCGTACCGCTACCTTGCTTAGAAGTGATTAAACCATTCGCTCTTAATTCTGCGTAAGCAGTCGTGATCGTGCTCCGGTTTACCTCCAGTTGTATCGCAAGTTCGCGTTCAGTAGGAAGAAGAGTACCTGGTATCAAGTAGCCATTCAGGATGGCATTCTGATAGTATTCTACAATTTGTTTGTAAAGTGGCTTCTTACTATCAAAATCTAGGATGAGTCTCGCCATTTTTTATCACCTCATACACTATTATAGAGAAATTTAAAGAAAATTGTATAAATTTTTAAAAAACTTTTTAGCTCAAAAGTCCTTGATATATAAGGAGAATAAGCCATTTGCATGAATTTATAACATAAATTTACAAATTGGTTGGTGTCAATTTGACTAAATTGGATGGTTACAGAAAGTTTTTTGAAATTTACAATAAGTTTAAACATTCAGGTAACTAGTCGGATTTCATTCTTTGAAGTGGGTTTAGGCGTACATAGCAATGAGTGAGGTGACCTCCCTGTTATTGCACTCATTATCGTTCCTTTTTCCATATTGAAAAGAAAGGAATCAAGCCAATTACCTGGATGGCAAAACAAATAGGGGGTAAAACAATGAAAAAGAAGTTTTCTCTACTGCTTTCAGTCATCATGTTGTTAAGCCTTTTCCTTGCAGCTTGTTCTGGTAATTCCAGTACTTCTGGAAATACAAACAGTGAAGGAAAAGCATCAGGAGATTCAGAAAGCACTGAAGAAACAAGCAAAGAACAGGTATTGAATCTTACGGATACACAGGATATCCCAACGATGGATACTACACAGGCAACTGACACTGTAGCATTCAACGTAATGAACCAGGTATTTGAAGGTCTATATCGTTTAGATAAGGATAATAAACCTGTCCTTGGTATGGCTGCTGAAGAGCCTAAGGTTGAAGAAAAGGATGGGGAAACGGTTTATACATTTACGATTCGTGACGATGCGAATTGG
The DNA here is from genome assembly GCF_947387515.1 of Alkalihalobacillus sp. CinArs1. Taxonomy (GTDB): domain Bacteria; phylum Bacillota; class Bacilli; order Bacillales; family Guptibacillaceae; genus Guptibacillus. Next base: position 191,564 of record NZ_CANDOB010000004.1, read on the forward strand.
TCTGATGGTACACCGGTAACAGCTGAAGATTTCGTTTACTCTTGGCAGAAGATCATTCACCCTGATACATTGGGCGGATACGCTTCAATGCTAGGAACAGCTGGTGTCAAAAATGGAAATGAAATCGTAACTGAAGGTGACCCGCTTTACGGTAAAGTTGAAGAACTTGGAGTTAAAGCAGTAGATGAGAAGACTCTTGAAGTTACTGTTACTCAGAAGGTTCCTTACTTCTTCGACCTTCTAACATTTGCTTCATTCTATCCACAGCCTTCTAAATTTGCTGAAGAGCAAGGTGAAAACTATGCTCTAGAAGCAGATACTATGCTTTACAACGGACCATTTACTCTTGCTGAGTGGAACCATGGTGAAGGTTGGAAGCTTGCTAAGAACGATGGCTATTGGGATGCTGACACTGTAAAGCTTGAAGAAGCAAACTATAAAATCGTTAAAGATGAAGCTACACGCGTTAACCTTTACGAAACTGGAAAAATCGATCGTGCTAGTCTAAGTGCAGACTTTGTTGATCAGTTCCAGGGAAGAGAAGATTTCTCTACAATTCTTGATACAGCGATCTTCTTCCTTCGTATGAACCAAAAGAATGAAGCGCTAGCGAACAATGACATTCGTAAGGCACTATTCCTTGCATATGACCGTGATGGTCTAGTAAACGTATTGCTAAACAACGGTTCAATTGCTGCTCGTTACCTTGTTCCAAAAGATTTCTTATTCAAAGATGGTGAAGATTTCAGAGCACCAGCTCCAGAGGGCTACCTTGCTGACAAAACAGCAGATGACGCTGCTGAATACTGGAAGAAAGGTCTAGAAGCGATTGGACAAGATTCAGTTGATCTTGAATTCCTAACAACTGATTCAGAGCTTGCTTCTAAAATTGCTGAATACGCAAAAGAGCAGTTTGAGTCTAAGTTAGATGGACTTACAATTACAATCAACAAACAGCCTTGGAAGCAGTTCCTTGATCTTGAAGATGCAGGTGACTTCGATATCTCAACTGGTGGTTGGGGACCAGACTATCCAGATCCAATGACTTACGTTTACATGTTTGAAACTGACGGAGCATACAACCGTATGGATTACTCTAGCGAACAGTATGACAAGCTCGTTTCAGATGCTAAAGTTGAAACGGATCAGCAGAAGCGTTGGGAAATGATGCAGGAAGCTGAGCGTATCCTTATCGAAGAAGATACGGCAATTGTTCCTACTTACCAGCGTGGTGGCGCAATCTTGATGAAAGAACATGTTAAGAACTACCATATCCACAAATTTGGTGCAGATTCTACACTTAAGTGGGTAACGATCGAATAGTAAACGAAAGAAGAGTCGGGCTGCTGCCCGACTCTTTTTTTAGTTGCTCACAGGTTTGGTAATTGTTTTTGGTGCTTCACGGTGCTTTGTAAGCTGTTCAAATGTGTAAGCGAGTTTAATAAGTTGAGGTTCACTAAAAGATGGTCCTGTGAAGGTAATCCCAAACGGTTTGCCGTTTGAAGTAAACCCGCCTGGAACAGTGATGGATGGATAACCTGCTTTTGCAGGGAGGGTAGATCCATAGCTGCCGCCGAATACGATCGCATCCAAACCTTCGTTATTAAACAATGCATCTAGGCCCATTTCTTTTGCTTGTTTAATGTCGTTAAGTCTACTTTTTAAATAATCCGGTTCTGTTAATGTGCCACTCGTTTCGTTTGCCTCGAGTAAGAGTGACTGACCATATTTCATTGCCTGTTCATTCTTATTATTGTAGTCTACGATTGTATTTAAGTTGAGCTTGGTTTCAGATCTTGTTTCGTTAGCAAGGTATGCATCGATTCCTGCTTTAAATTCAAATAGAAGCACGTTGTAGTCATTTTCAAGTTTTTCTTGATCAGGTACGATCTCTTTAAATTCGGAGACGGAACACCCTGCTTCTTGTAATGCTGTAATAGCAAAATCAAACTGCTCTTGTTCTTCAGGATGCATTTCGTCATAGTATCCATTCTTTATTACGCCAAGTTTGATGGTTTCAAAGGTAGGTTTGAAAAGATAAGGCGTATAGTCACTTTGAGAGGGTGCACTAAGAGTAGAAGGATCTTTCTCATCTTGTCCTGCTAAAATACCTAATAGAATTGCAGCATCGGTAACGTTTCTCGTAATGGGTCCTGCAGTATCTTGAGATGATGAGATGGGAATAATTCCTTGTCTACTCACCAATCCAACAGTTGGTTTAATCCCAACAGTTGAGTTTGAGCTTGCAGGGTTAAGGATCGATCCATTTGTTTCAGTACCGATAGAAGCAGTTGCGAAATGGCATGCAACTGCAGCCGCTGAGCCAGAGCTCGAACCTCCAACGTCCAAGGATCCTGGTCCATATGGATTTAAAACTTGACCGCCTCTCGAGCTATATCCATTCGGCATCGAGTCACTCATGAAGTTTGCCCACTCGGTCATGTTGGTCTTCCCAATGATAACCGCTCCCGCACGTCTTAGTTTCTTAACAAGAAACGCATCATCTCTCCCGAATGAATTGGAAAGGAGGGAAGAACCTGCACTTGTATGCATGTTGTCACCTGTATTGATGTTATCTTTCAGTAGGATAGGGATTCCGTGTAAGAGGCTTCTTGGTCCCTGTATATGTCGTTCCCGATCAAGTCCTTCTGCAATGAATAAGGCATCAGGGTTCATTTCCAACACTGCGTTAATTTCGGAATTGTACGTTGAGATTTGTTCTAAGTAAAAACAAACAAGCTCGTAGGATGTTATAGTCCCTTCAAACATCGCTTGTTGTAAATCTAAAATGGTCGACTTTTCAAGCCAATCGATGGTTACCATAGTATGAGCCTCCTTTTCTACTTTTTTTACGTATTCAACAAACGAAAGTAGTTTTCCTTCAATTGGAAAATAGGTCAAAATAAAAACGCGTATCCGGTGTGGATACGCGCTCGAATTTATTAGGCAAGCCTCGTTTGTTTTGCAAACCAGGGTTTTAACTTAATAAAGAATGCGATGAATATGCTAGCTACAATGAAACCTTTTATAAGGTTAAACGGCGTAATTCCTTTTAGAACAAGTGCTTGACGAGCTGAGTCAGACATCGCCTCAAACCCCATGAACCACGTATAGGCCGGTAGGATCAAGAGATAGTTCAACAATCCCATCATTGCTGACATCAATAGAGTACCTAGAATAAGCCCAATCGTAAGTCCTTTCTGAGTCTGATTAAACTTCCTGAATACAATGGAAGTCGGTACGATAAAGAAAACACCTGCGATAAAGTTAGCAAGTTGACCTACAGGGACACCAGTGAAACTTCCTTGTATACCGTAATGAATAAGATTCTTTATCGCTTCAACTAGTATACCTGCGGCAGGTCCATAAAGGATCGCCACAAAGAGTGCTGGAATATCGCTGAAATCAATCTGAAGGAAAACAGGAAATCCAGGTAGCGGAAAATCTAGTAGCATCAATAGATAGGAGATACTACTGAACATTGCGACAACAATCATGCGCTGTGTCTTTGATACAGTTTTCATATGACATTGCTCCTTTGATTTTTGAACCATCGAAAAGGAGATGTGGCCCTATGCACGAAAAAAACCATGAGTATGGGGCTCATGGTAGTCGGCATGGGGAAATAAGCAAGCTTATCGTCTATTTTTTCAATAGAAAGCTTGCTACTCCACCATCTTCTCCCATCCAGACTGTACTGTCGGCTCTGGATTTTCACCAGATCCTGCCCAAAAAACAGGCTCGCGGGCTTAAGGAAATTGCTCCTTCACCGCCGGTCGGGAATTGCACCCTGCCCCGAAGATAGTTCGTATAATATTTTACAGCTTTATTATACACGGCGAGAGCTGATAACTCAACAAAAACATCTTGAATTCAAGCTATTCTATAATAGGGCTTTCAAAATAGCTTGATTACAACATCGTTTAGAAATAATAAAAAGCTCTCTGTTGAGTGAACAGAAAGCTTTTTATTACAATACTATTTTTTTTCGGCTAGCCATGCGGCAACCATCTCAGCTTCTTCACCTTGAATCAAACCAGCTGGCATTCCGCCACCTTTACCATTCTTGATGATGTCGAGGATTTCGTCCTTAGAATACTTGCCACCTACAGCATTAAGTGCAGGACCTGCTCCTCCACCAAGGTCTCCACCGTGACAGGAAGCACAGTTCTGAGAGTAGATTTTCTCTGCTTCTCCTCCTGCTGAATCTTCCCCAGCAGATTCTTCCGTTTTCTCGCCATGACCGCCTTCAGAGCCGGCATGTTCTTCCGTTGTTGTTAGCCAGTATGTAAAGCCTACAACGATCACTAGGAACAAAATTGTCGAAGCAATGTACGCCGATGATTTTCCCATTCTGTTCACCTCCCCTATCCTATCTTAATCATACTTTTCGCACATTCAATTATCAAATATATTTTGCATCTATTTTGAAACATATACGTTTCTACTATTGCTAGTAAAAAAATCTTCTAATGTAATTGGTGATTTCATAGACATAGAGTAAGAAGACGGTGGGGGAGAGAGCGTATGAAACAAAATGCTAAACTTTTTCAGAATCCTAGTAACAGTATGCTTAGAACACTTTCATTCCTTATGATCATTAGCTTAATCAGCTTATTTATCGTTGCGGGATTTATCTCTTCGTCCGAAACAAAATATCGATTTTCTTCATCGATGATGCACGATTGGGTAACGAGCTTTTCAAACGAGGCGATCATTTATGCCATGGGAACGGAAAATCATTATTTAACGCAAGTATTACCGGCAGGAAGTGAACCGCCAGCTCTATCTCTTGTTGCGTTTCAGTTTATCACGAGCATCAAACCAGGCGACATCCGAAGTCTTCTTGGTAGTGAGCTTCCGGGTTTTGCTCTGTATGATGCGAAGATTCATGTGGCTGGAGAAGGGACGAGCTTTGCTAACTTACCTGTAGAGTCAGTACCTCCCCTGAATGATCTGCTTATAGAAAGGGATGTTCCATCTGACAAGCTTACGATCCAAGATCCGAAGAAACCTGTAACACCTCCCGTTCAAACGACGAACGGTAAAGATGTCGCATTCATTTATCATTCCCATAGCTACGAGTCATATTTACCATTGCTAGGCCTCGAAGGCAATAAGAATGGAGACCTTGCAAACGACGGGAAGACAAACATTACTCTCGTAGGAAAAATGCTAGGAGAAGCACTTGAAAACAGGGGAATCGGTACAGTAGTCGATGAGTCGAATATAGGTGCATTATTGAATGAAAAAGGCTGGCAGCACGGTAAAGCGTACGATGTGTCGAGAACCATCGTTCAATCGGCTATGAGTAGTAATTCAGATTTTGATATGTTTATCGATATCCATAGAGATGCTCTTCGGAAGGATGATACGACGGTCACCATCAATAATGAGAAATATGCTAGAACGGTTTTTGTCATCGGTGAAGAGAACCCAAACTATGAAAAGAACCTGAAGCTTGCAAAAGAGCTTCATAATGCTCTGAAGGAAAAGTACCCTGGCTTAAGCAGAGGCGTAATCGGAAAGAAAGGTCAGCGTGTAGATGGTGTGTATAACCAGGACATTTCTCCTAACGCGATGCTGATTGAAATGGGAGGAGTAGATAACAACCTCGAAGAACTCAGTCGCACAGTTGAAGCCATAGCAGACGTTCTTAGTGAGCACTACTGGAGTGTTTTAAAAGTTAGTAATTAAGTAAAAAAGCGCTGGCTCCTAATGGAGTCAGCGCTTTTATGTAGCTTCTTTTTTTATTGTGAGTAAGCTTGTAGCGATTCCAACAAATAAAATAGCGATAGCAGAATACATCGTAGAGTTCAAACCGATCGTTTTTGAGCCGATAATAATAACGAGACCATCGATAAGGAAAATAATGACTCCTACATTTAGAGATGAAATTTTGGATATAAACTGTGCTAAAAGGTCCGTCCCGCCTGTGCTTGTGTCAAATCTAAGCATGATCCCAATTCCTGAACCTACAAAAAACCCTCCTATCATAGCACTTATTAAAGAAGGGTATTGAAAGGAATGGCGCATGGGAGAAAGGACGTCGATAAAGAAAGAGGAGAGTAATAGTCCGTGTAGGCTATTATAAAAGTAAGGGCGAAAATAAAGGAAGGCATATACATAAAGTGGAATACTTAAACATATAATCGTGAGTCCCGTTTCGAACCCCCATATATATTTAAAGATTAACCCAATTCCAATCATACCCCCATCGATGAGATGGTTAGGGACAAGAAACCCATTGACTCCTACTCCGACCATTATACTTCCAACAAAAACAGCTGCTATTTTCTTTAGCATGGTGCGATCACCTGCTTGTTCAGGGTTGTTTTAATATGTATGTTTTCAGAAAGATTTTCATTACGTGTTTGTTAATTACCAGAAAAGAAAATGCTGCCTAGTTGCCAGCAGACTGTCGGGGGTCCTCATGTTTTCAATAATCGAACTATATACGATCGAATACGCATTATACATTGCAGGTTTTATGATTTCATTCTTGATCATTTATGGCGGTGTTTTTCTATTTCTGAACTATAATAAGAAGCCTATACGAAAAACTAGAAAAACCGTTGTGGTTGCGTCCGTCATACTCGGGTTATCACAGTATATGATCAACCTTCTATTCAACTTATCCATATCAATCCCGGGTTCTGTACAAGTCTATTTGTATCATGCCATTCTATCGATCTTGTTGAGCTCATTGTTTTCATATCTTGTTATCAAACTGTTCATCAACAAAAAGATGAATCCTAAGTATCATTTGATTGGCTCTATGATGATTACTAGTGCGATCCTAACCACATTGATCCTTGGCAACCTTGTCTTCTTTTCGGAGTCGCTGTCCATTCAGTCGATCCATATCATCTTATTTATTATCATTTCATTTGCTTTTTCGCTATGTATCGTACGTTTCTTATTATTGTTGAACTTAAATGGTAATCAGCGGTATTATCGTATTTGGTTATTTGCAGGGAGTTTCGCTGCAAGTATCGTATTTTCTTGTTTACCATACCTGTTGTTTTTTGGAATGGTCGATCAAAGTTTATACCTTAAAGAAGAGAATTCATTTGGACCGTATCTGATAGCGCTCGCTTTTAATTACATCTGTTTAGGAATTCTAGTATATGTTCCAGATCGATACGGAATCGCTAGACAAATAGAACAAACCGATCGGCTAGTACAAAACGAACAGCAGTTTAAAACGCTTTTTCATCACAATCCAGATGCTGTGTTTTCAATCGATAAGAATGGGAAATTTGCGAGTGTAAACTATGTAGCTGCTGAGTACACAGGGTATTCTATTCCAGAGTTAAAAACAAAGTTCTTTCATGAGGTCGTAGTCAGGGATGAGGTTCATCTTGCTAAGGGGATGTTCGGCCGTTCACTGCAAGGTGAAGTCCATCAATTCGATATCAAAATAATGTCAAAACGAAATAAGATTAAAGAGTTACATATCTCGACCGTACCAATTAATGTTGGAGGAGAAATAGTAGGTGTGTACGGCATCGCAAAGGACATTACAGAGAAAAAGCGTGCTGAAAAAACCATACATTTCCTTGCATATCATGATGAATTAACGGGGTTACCGAATAGGCGTTATTTCAACGAAAAGCTCACGTCTCTCCTAAATCAGAAGGTACCCTCACCATTCGCAATAATGTTGATCGATTTCGATAGATTTAAGCGGATCAACGATTTGTTCGGTCACGATTTCGGGGATCTGGTTATCCAGTCCATCGGAAAAAGGTTGGAAGAAGTATTAGATGAAAGTTTGTTTGTGGCAAGATTAGGTGGAGATGAATTTACCATCATTCTTCCTCGTTACAGTAAGAAGGAAGATGTCGAACGAGTCGCAGCTTCTATCTTACATGCATTTCAATCTCCTCTAATGATAGAGAATCAAGAATGCTTGTTGACGGCTAGCATCGGGATCGCTCTTTATCCGACTCACGGAAAGAAAGGGGCAGAGTTGCTCAAATACGCTGATATGGCGATGTATCATGTTAAGGAACAGGATATGAACAACTATGCGTTTTATCAAGAAGAGATGAGTAATCAAACGCTTCATAAAATCATGTTAGAGAACGATCTTCGAAAGGCTATTGAACAAGATGAGTTAATCGTCTACTATCAACCGAAAGTGAATACGGTGACAGGCAGCGTCATTGGCTTCGAAGCACTTGTTAGGTGGCTTCATCCTAAGATCGGGTTGATTGCTCCGAATGAATTCATCCAGGCAGCGGAAGAAACGGGTTTGATCGTTCCTATTGAAAAAATCGTTATAAAAAAAGCCTGTGAACAGTTAAAAGTATGGCAAACGCAATACTGCGAAAGATATACCATGTCAGTGAACATATCTCAGCGTCATTTCCATCAGGAGGACGTCGTCTGTACGATTATGAAAAACCTAGAAGACGCAGGCATTTCACCAGAATCGCTTGAAATTGAAATCACAGAAAGTATGGCGATGTTTAATGAGCACACCACGATTCAAAAGCTACAGAAGCTAAGGAAGATAGGCGTTGGCGTAAGTATGGATGACTTCGGTACAGGGTATAGCTCTTTGCATTACATAACGCGATTACCTATCAACAGGGTGAAAATCGACCAATCATTTATCAAAGGATTGATTGATAATTCTAGTAGTTTAGGTATCGTCACAACGATCATCTCTTTAGCGAGACATTTAAACTTAGAGATTATTGCCGAGGGCGTAGAAACAAAAGAACAGATTGACGTGCTGAAACGGTTAGAGTGCTTCGATGTTCAAGGGTATTACTACAGTAGACCGCTTCCAGGTAAGGATGTAGAAACCTATTTATTACAAACAAGTGGAATAGAGTTACCTAGTATGTAGAGGAAATGTTCCTGATCGTTTATGGACGAGCAATAAGCTCGTCTTTTTTGTGCTTAAAAGTTAAATTTTTCCAGCGTGGGAGAGTTGTAGATTTATTATATCACCAAGAGTTGATGAATGTTATTGGGAAATGTGGATGGAAACATCGGTAATATTCCTGTGTTTTTCTATACATTTCCCAATACAAACGTAAAAATATCTGTGATATTCTACTAATGTAATAAAAATTCTAAACATTTTGAATTGGAGGAAAGCAGTATGAAAAAAGGAATGGTAGTAGCACTCGCCACGGGGCTTGCTTTTGGATCAGCGCTTCCAACCGCTTCAGCAGCTTCTGATAAGGATCTTAGTCTAGATCAAAAAAATGCACTTCAAAAAATGGAGAATGTGAAACAAACGTGGGAAAAGGAAAGGAACGTACCTTCATTTTTATCTGGTAAACTATCAAAAGACAAAGTAGGGAATGAAAAAGCAGTCAAAGCGTTTTTAAAATCTAACGAAGGGTTATTCAATGTTAATCAAAAGAATTTAAAGTTGGTTAACGAATCTACAGATGACTTGGGCATGACGCATTATGAATACGTTCAAACTGTAAAGGGAGAAGAAATTGACGGAGCGAAATTTATCGTACATACGGATAAAAACGATAATATTGTAGCGATTAACGGCGATTTACATCCTAATGCTGAAAAGAATTTTAAAGGCAGTAGTAAGGCAAAGCTTTCTGATAAGCAAGCGATTGCAAAGGCTTGGGATCACATCGATGTGAAACCTAGTAATGTTGTAAGTGAAAACCCTAGTTTTGTTAGAAAGTCCAAAGTATCAGATCAAATAGAAAAGAGCGAGAAAGTTGTTGTTGAGAAGGACGATAAGTACTACCTTACTTATAAAGTGCAACTTCAGTTTATCGATCCTTACCCAGCGAACTGGCAAATCTTCGTAGATGCTCGAGATGGCTCAGTTGTAGATGCTTATAACGCTGTAACTGAAGGCGCTACAAGTGGATATGGTTATGATGTCCTTGGAAAATATAAATCTTTAAATACGTACTATGCTAACGGGACGTACTATCTATACGATGTAACAAAGCCTATGAGCGGTGTGATTGAGACGAGAACTGCGAATTATGGCACATCACTCCCGGGTAGCTATTCTGTAGATAGTAACAATGCTTTCACAGCTTACTCTCAAGGTGCTGATGTTAGTGCGCATTATAACGCTGGTGTAGTTTATGATTATTTTGAGAATACTCATAACCGAAACAGCTATGACAACAATGGTGCCACGATCCGTTCCACGGTTCATTACGGCTCGAACTACAATAACGCATTCTGGAACGGTTCTCAGATGGTATATGGTGATGGCGATGGCCAAACGTTTGATCCACTTTCAGGCGGACTCGATATCGTAGCGCACGAAATTACTCACGCAGTCACTGAAAGAACGGCAGGTTTAATCTATCAAGATCAATCTGGTGCACTTAACGAATCCATGTCCGATGTTTTCGGTTACTTTGTTGAACCGGAAGATTATCTAATGGGAGAAGATGTGTATACACCTGGAACACCAGGAGATGCACTAAGAAGTATGTCAAATCCAGAAGCTTATGGTCAGCCGTCTCATATGGATGACTACTATTACACTTCTTCTGATAATGGCGGTGTGCATACGAACAGTGGTATTCCAAACAAAGCGGCTTATCTAACGATCCAGAGCATTGGAAAAACAAAAGCAGAAAAAATTTACTATCGTGCGCTAAGCTTATACATGACTCCATCTACTGACTTTAGTGATGCTCGCTCTGCATTACTTCAAGCAACATCTGATCTTTATGGAACTGGCTCAACGTATAACTCAGTAGCAAGTGCTTGGTCTCAAGTTGGTGTGAACTAAAAAGAGTGATGGAAGGAAGAGTCCCGAAGTGGGGCTCTTCTTTTGTGTGAAATCATCGTTAGGTGGGAACACTACCATTGGTGAAATCTTCCGTGATTTTCCATTCTACATATGATTTGGTTATAATATAAACAGAATAAAGAATCGGAGGGAAGATATGGAACATTTAGACTTGCATCATATTTTTGAACTTGGCCTGATTCTCGTGATAATGGCAGCTGGAATAACAGCAGTTGCAAAAAAATTAAAACAGCCTTATCCTATCGCCCTGGTTATAATCGGAACGTTAATTGGCTTATTGAATATTCCTGTACTTGAACCGTTAAAGATGTTCATTACGGAAGGGGATATTTTTAATTTTGTTATTCTAACGATCTTTTTACCTGCATTGCTCGGTGAGGCTGCATTAAAGCTTCCATTTTCTCATTTGAATGAAAACAAGAAGCCTATTCTTGCCCTTGCCTTCGGAGGGACATTTCTTTCCTTCCTCGTTATCGGGTTTTCAACGCACTATCTTCTGGGTCTACCCATTCCTGTTGCATTTGTATTTGCGGCATTAATGAGCGCTACAGATCCGGTAAGCGTGCTTTCCATTTTTAAAAGTATGGGTGTAAATCATAAACTCTCTACAACGATTGAAGGCGAAAGCTTATTTAACGATGGACTTGCGGTTGTGTTGTTCAAAATCTCTGCATTTTCTCTTCTAGCTTATATGGATATGGGCTGGGGTGGACTGACTAGTGGTGTGTTAGAGTTTGTGAAAGTTGTAGCTGGTGGTCTATTGATCGGTGGAGGGTTTGGATATGCAGTTTCAATCCTCACAAAGTACTTTGACGACTATCCCCTCGAGATTATTTTTAGTGTGATTCTATTCTATGGTGCTTATATTGCAGCAGAGAGTATCCACGTCTCAGGTGTTATTGCCGTGGTTATTGCAGCACTCACTTTTGGAAACTTTGGTTCAAAAGTTGGAATGAGTCCAACGACAAGGTTAAATATTAATAACTTCTGGGATGTTGCAGCATTGCTTGCGAATTCAATCGTCTTTTTAATGGTCGGACTTGAAATTACGCGAATTGAATTTGCAGATAAATGGGGAACCATTGGCCTCGCGCTGTTAATCGTATTAGTCGGTAGAAGCATCGCAGTTTATGGAAGTACGATGTTTGTAAAAGGATTACCGGCATCTTGGCGACACGTTCTTAACTGGGGTGGGTTAAAAGGATCATTATCCATCGCTCTAGTCTTAAGTTTGCCAGGTGACTTCGATGGAAGAGAAACCATCTTGATCCTTACCTTTAGCATCGTGCTGTTCTCTCTAGTCGTTCAAGGAATTACGATCAAGCCGTTGATCAATTATTTTGGATTGCGCGCCAAGCACAGCGGCTCAAAAGAATACGAAGATATCGTTGCAAACCTACATAGACATGAAGCGGGGATTGCTGAAATTCAAAAGATAAAATCACAGCTCTTCATTCCTGAGCCTGTCTATGGAGAAATGCTTTCTACCTATGAAAAAGAAATCGATGAGATTCACGATAACCTTGATCGCCTTTTAGAAGAACATCCTCATCTTAAAAAGAGTCAGCTTATCACTCTGAAGAAACATTCTTTATACGCACAGCATGCACGAATTACAGAACTAGAGCAAGATGAAATCATCTCGATCGAAGTGGCCGAAAAGTACAAAGAAATCTTAAACAATGACCTGGCTAACATCGAGGAAGATGATACGTTGAAAGACTTCAAGAAATCTAACTAGGCTGCCGCACTTTTGTGGCAGCTTTTTTGTTTGTCCTGCATAACCTATAAGAGAAAGGACAACATAAATAGAGAAAATTTCGTTTATTAAGGATTTGTAAGGGTATGGTTTACAGTAAGTAAATCTGTAAGGTATAGTGATAAAAGTCATTTTCACTTTCATTGAAAATAACTCACAAGGAGGACTTTTGAAATAAAATGCCTTACCTTCAGACCGATCGTCTGACCATTATTCCATTTTCCTTTGATCTTATTAAAGCGATGGCGAATAAGAAAGAACTAGAGAAATTATTACACGTTGAAGTTCCTAGAGAATTTGAAAACGTTCAGTTTGAAGACTTTCTACCATTTCACCTGGATGATTCTGATCTATCCAAGGTAAACTGCAAGTGGGAAGGAATCCTTATTCATACGTCTGATGAAAAAGTAATAGGAACGATGGGATTCAAGAATACTGGCGACGCATCAGGAAATCTAGAAGTTGGATACCACTTGATACCAGATTATCGCAATAAAGGCTATGCTGTTGAAATGGCGAATGCTCTTGTAAGCTGGGTCTTTTCTGATAAATCTAAAGAAGAACATCCTGAATCTGAGAATATCGATTCAGTGATGAGACGCTTAGGCTTATCAAGACTAAAGGTTCAACAAAATATTGCGAAAGATAAAATAACCGAAGAGAAATTCATTAAGAAGAATAAATATATTTGAACGTCATACCCCACCCGTTAGTGGGGTTTTTTTATTTGTTGTCGATCCCACAACACAGTACATTTCAGCACTGTAAATTTACAAATAGAATATGAAAATTAAATAGGAATTTGGTAATTATTGTCGAATAATATGCTATAATCAAGAGTGTTTGAGATACATTGGTACTGCCTTGAATGCAGTGTTAGGAGTAGTTATGAAAGCAGCATCATTAAGTTCCACAATATTGGAACAGGAAAAAAAATCAACCAGATTATTTTTATATCTATTTTTTATCATCACTCTAGTATCAGGGATATTTACTTTAATAGTTGAAAAAAGGATTTCTTCTGAGATAAACCCTGGAACTCCTGAAATCATTATTGATGAATGGATTTATTTTTCTACTGAACTGGTCCTGCTATTGATTGGTTATTATTTAATAAAGGTAAATAAAAGTGGACTTATTCGGTACATATTTTTACTTGTTTATCTATTTGTTGCTTTGGTTACAGAGCTTATTATTTACTCTATCTATGAGATGGAATATACCAGTGGAAGTGTTATGGAAATATTTTTCGTTCTCTTCACCCCTATATTCTTAGATAAGAAATATTTCTGGTGGGTCACATTGGGTTTGATCTCAAAATATTTAATCGTTGGTTTGTCTTTATCAATTCCTAAGGTAATTCATCCTGTCACAATACTTGTATTAATCTCTATTTTGACATTTATCTTCCTTAACAAATCGCTATCGTATGTTAAATCTATTGAAAAAGCATATTTACAATTAGCACACAATGAAAAGCTTGCGTTCATGGGACAGGTGGCAACGAGTATTGCTCATGAGATAAGAAATCCGCTTACATCGATCAAAGGCTTTTTACAGCTACAAACATTGCAATCAGATGTTGACTCCAAACATTCTTCGATTATGATGGATGAGATCGAGAGAATTAACTTAATTGTTAATGACCTTTTGGTTCTTGGAAAACCGAGTAGCTTATCATTAAAGAGTAAGAGTATCGAGGTTATTATCAATTATGTTGTAAGGTTAACAAAGAATCAGGCAACTGCTAACGGTATTACTTATCATGTTGAATTTAATTCTAAAAATCCGTATGTACTATGTGATGAGAATAGAATTAAGCAAGTTTTAATTAATATCTTTCGAAATGCAATAGATGCTATGCCGAATGGTGGAAACTTAGAAATTATAGCCGATAATTATAGTGACGAAGAAATTTGCATTATATGCCGAGATGAAGGAACTGGAATTCCTGAAGAGTATATTGGTAGACTCCAAGAAGCGTTCTTCTCGACAAAAGAAGATGGCACCGGATTAGGTTTGATGGTAAGCTATCGAATTATTGAAGAACATGGCGGAAGAATAGAAGTGGAAAGCTCACCAGAGAAAGGAACGACATTTAAAATATTTTTACCGTCAACAGACCCGAAAATGAGGTAATAAGCATGAGGAAATTTATTAATCCAACCCTAATGGTAGAAGAGAAGAGAGCAGTTATCCTATTTGTATGGTTATTTTATCTGGTCTCTTTTTCGTACGATGTTTTTTATAGCATTATTTTGAAAAACTTCTTAAACGGTGAAGCTTCACAAATATTAAATGGTGGATTAGGTATATGGTATTTCGTAATAGAATTATTAATGATTCCATTTATCTTTTTTTGTCTGAGGAAAAACTACACATTCCGTGTGAAATATATGATCTTTATCGTTTATACACTACTTAATTTTGTTAATGATTTAGTAATCTATTACGGCAATGATATACCTTATCGCTCGGGGAGTATTGCCGAATTACTGATCGTACTATTTAGCCCTATTTTTATAAATTCCAGGTTCTTCTGGCTTGTTGCTACGGGGAGTTTATTAAAATATTCCCTATTAGGTCTTATCCTTCAAGACCAAACATTATTATTGCCAGTTGTTTTACTAGTAGTAGTTTCATTAATTGCTTTCATTTTATTGCAGCGATTTAAAGCTTATGTAAATACAATACAATCTACATTTGATGAACAATTGGAAGGGATTGTAAAGGGTGTTGTGGCTACTTTAGAGTTAAAAGATCCATATACTCGAGGTCATAGTCAACGAGTGGCTGCTTACTCATGTATGCTTGCAAAAAGAATAAATGGATTTTCTTCCGAGCAACTTGCGAATTTTAACTACGCATGCTTACTGCATGATGTTGGGAAGGTAAATATACCAGATAGTATTTTAATGAAGCCATCGAGATTAAACAACGAAGAGTTTAATGTGATTAAAACTCATCCCACTGTAGGAGCAGAAGCTTTATCTGGTATTAAAGGTTTAGAGTGTTGCCTCGACGTTGTAAAATACCATCACGAAAGATGGGATGGAAGGGGATACCCGGAAGGTTTAAAGGGAGAAGAGATTCCATTTCTAGCGCGTATCACCGCAGTAGCCGATGCATTTGATGCCATGACTTCTTCAAGATCATATCGACCAGCGATGTCTTTGACCGAAGCTTATTCACAAATAATTGAGGGAGAAGGTACTCAATTCGATCCTGAGATGGTGAAGACTTTTAAAAAAGTATTTCCGGAGTGGTCTGCGTATCATAAGGAACATTCTAATTTAGTTGAACCAACTAATAAAGGAGGTGAAATTAATGAAAATTCGTAAACTCAAAAAAGTAAAAACACCTTGTTGGTGGTGTATTTATTTAAGAGGTGTGTAGGGTGCGTGTTTTGCACCCTCTTTTTTTGAAAGGAGTTCTTTATGAACAGTGAATCTTCAATAAAGTTAACCGATTATCAAATACATAAAAACCAGAATGAATATATTGTCGAAAATGTAAGGTCTGCTGAATACTACGAAATGAATGAGTCCGCGGTAGAAGCGATTAAACTACTTGATGAAGGGAAAGATTTAGATGAGATCGAGAGGATTCTATTAAATAAGTTTCCTCAAGACGATATCGATGTTCGTGGTTTTACTGAACAGTTAGTTGAGTTAGGCTTTATTTTAGGTGACAATAATAGTAAAAGAATACCGGTTCCTAAGCCATCAGTTGTTGACAGAATTTCTCCTAAAATTGCAAGGTTCTTTTTTAACACTATTTCCTACACGATTTATTTACTTCTTTTCCTCGTGAATATAACACTATTGGTTATGCATCCAGAATTTATTCCTCATTATAGTGATTTATTTATTTCAGATAGTTTAGCTGTTTCGATGTTAACATACTTGTTATTATCGCTTGTCTTAATTTTCTTTCATGAAATGGGACACGTATTAGCTGTTCGCTCACATAATCTTTCTACAAATCTCTCAATTGGTCATAGACTTTTCTTAATAGTGATCGAGACAGACATGACACATGCATGGAGATTAAAGAAAAAAGAGAGAAATCAACTCTACCTTTCGGGTATTTGTTTTGATAACGTCTTGTTTTTATGTGCGATCCTAACTCAAATGTTCTTTCAAAACTCGATGTTACAAGCTATTTCCTCTCTCGTACTCTTAGATATATTTATTAAGTTTGTTTACCAATGCTGTGTATATATGAAAACGGATTTTTATTATGTTATAGAAAATTCCACTGGATACTATAACTTAATGGAAAGAAGCAGAGAATGGGTACTCGGGAAAAATATTGATGTAACTACAAGCCGCGAAAAAATTACTCTATGGTTATATGGAGTTATTTATATTATTGGGGTAGGGCTATCGATTTTGTTGTTTATTTTCTATATGATTCCGCAACTTTATTATATGTTGAGGACAAGTCTAGAACACCTGTCTCACCCAATTCAAACGATGTATTTTTGGGATGGTTTCGTCATCCTTTTACAGCTTGTTATTGGAGTCGGATTGCTACTATTCACCTGGTCCCGATCCCTGCTGAATAAACAGTAAGGGGTTTACTAGTTTCGACGTTTTTACCCATAATCTCCCGGGAAATATATACAAAAATACGACAAATATCAA
Source organism: Alkalihalobacillus sp. CinArs1 (assembly GCF_947387515.1). GTDB lineage: Bacteria > Bacillota > Bacilli > Bacillales > Guptibacillaceae > Guptibacillus. Next base: position 208,749 of record NZ_CANDOB010000004.1, read on the forward strand.
AGAATATGAAAAAGCTCTCATATTCCCTACAGAAGTATGACTAGTCGTTACAATGTGTATATAAACAGTTCAAAGGGGAGAAAGGGTGACATAGTAATGGGATACTATGATGATCATAATCAAACAAGAAAGGTAAGGAAGGCTAAGGGAGGCATGAGCTGGTTTTTGCCTAGCACATTCGGTGCCGTAATCGGGGCTTCTGTGATGCTTGTGGCAGCGCCACTGTTTACTAATTCTGACGTCCCAACAATGAGCCAACCTTCTGTGCAAAACACTGAAGAACAGTCCGCTACTTCCAACGTTTCATATGATGTTTCAACGGATATTACGAAAGCGGTAGAAAAAACACAAGGTTCTGTCGTTAGTATTACAAAGTATGAGGATGGCTTTTCTCTTGATAGCGGGGATGGTCAGGAAGGTCAAGCGGCTGGTTCAGGGTCAGGGGTCATTTATAAAAAAGAAGGCGGTAGTGCATTCGTTGTAACAAATAACCATGTAATCGAAGGTGCATCCTCGCTTGAAGTGACGTTGAATAATGAAGAAAAGCTCGATGCAAAACTATTGGGAGCAGATCCTCTCTTAGATCTTGCCGTGCTTGAAATCGATGGCAGCAAAGTAGATACCGTAGCAGAGTTTGGTTCGTCTGAAAACTTGAAGACGGGAGAACCTGCGATCGCTTTAGGTAATCCGCTCGGTTTTCTGGAAGGGTCCGTAACTCAGGGAATCATCAGTAATACCAACCGATCGATTCCGGTCGATCTCGATAACAACGGTCAGCCGGATTATTCAGCAGACGTCATACAGACTGATGCCTCTATCAACCCTGGTAATAGCGGGGGCGCATTGATCAATATTCAAGGACAGCTTATCGGTATCAACTCATCGAAAATCGCTCAAACACAAGTAGAAGGAATAGGTTTTGCGATTCCTATCAATGTCGCTGAACCGATTATTGAACAGCTTGAAAAGACAGGGGAAGTAAAGAGACCTGTAATGGGAGTGACGCCGGCGTCATTAGCTGAAGTTCCGAAGCAACATTGGACGGGTACACTTAACCTTCCTGAAGATGTGAAGGGCGGAGTTGTACTGATGGGCATATCTCCATCATCTCCTGCATCTGAAGCTGGTTTACAGGAGCGAGACGTCATCGTGAAACTTGATGATCAAGACATTACAAGTTCTGCAGAACTAAGAAAGTATCTGTATTCTAACAAAGAAGTTGGAGATGAAATGGAAGTCACTTATTATCGTGATGGTGAACTCCAAACCACAACGATGATCTTAGCAAACCAAAAAGCACTATAAAAAAAGCCTCTAGATGATTAAACATCTAGAGGCTTTTCTGAATGAAACCTTTCTTCTCTTCTTGAATCGATCTTAGTTAACGCATAAAAGATCGGAGTATCAAGAAGTGCAAGAGCCATCTTTATAGCGAATTGTGATAGTATCATGATCCAAATATTTGGCACGGTACCTACAAAAGCAATCGTTATAAAGATCGTTGTATCGATCAGCTGAGAAGCAGCTGTACTTGCGTTGTTTCGGATCCACTTGTGTCGGTTCGCAGTCCGTTTCTTGATTTCAGAGAAAATATATACATCAACGTGCTGAGATACAAGATATGCAGCAAGACTAGCGAGTACGAACCGATAATTTTGTCCGAGTAAAATTTCATAGGCAGCTTGTGTATCTGAAGCAAACGGTGCGACAGGGAGCAACATGCCGATGAAAATCATGATGCTGGCAAAGATTTGGGCAGCGAATCCATAGCGGATGGTCCGCTTAGCTTCTTCCTGCCCAAATCGTTCGTGAATAATGTCAGTGAAAAGGAAAGAGAATGCATACATTACGACTGCAGCAGGAATAACAAAACTTCCTATCATGACGACTTTTCCTGCTAGTACATTCGCAATTACGATTGAGGTTGCAAATAGCACATTGAACAGGACAAGACTGCGGTCGATTTGCTGAGGCTTCATATTAAGCGTCAGCCTTCTCTCTTACTGCAGTAGTTTTCAATTCGATGCCACCGCGAGCTGATTGATACACTGTAATCGTAACCTTAAGAGGATCGATCGCGTAAACCACATCATCAGCGATACGAGCAGCTAATGTTTCACAGAAGCTTCCTTCATCTCGATACGACCAAAGATAAAATTTTAACGACTTAGATTCGATACACTTTTTATCTGGTACGTAAGAGATTTCAACTCTACCAAAGTCAGGTTGTCCAGTTTTCGGGCAAACAGCTGTAAATTCGAGTGCGTTGAATGTGATCTCTTGTACATTTGGGGCATCGAACGATTCGTTCTTTATTACTTCACGAGCTTGTTCTACACTTTCTGGTCTTGGCATAGGACCAGAAGAAGGTAGCCAGGCTTTATCCATACTATTCATAAAAAAATTCCTCCTTAGTTTTGTTATAGCAGGAAGGTTTCGAACTGCTCTCATACAACGCAGTCTATTATAACAGAGGATTTTAGGAAAGCGAAGTGATTTTTGCTTCCACAATTTAGTTTAGCTTTTGAAGGAAAGGGAAAGAGAGAAATTAGAGTTAGTAGATAACAATCTATTTATACAGGAGGAAGAACCCATGCAAACGACCACTGTAAATGAAGAAAAGAATAGTAAACTAATGAAAGGTATCGTAGTAGGAGCGATCGTTGGAGGAGCGGTTGCGATGCTAGATTCCACTACACGCCAAAAGGTGAAGAGAGCAACGAGTAATGCGGTCGATTCTTCTAAAGGGTTGTACACGAACGTAAAGGAAAACCCATCTGAATTTAAGAATGATTGGATGGATCGTATCCAGTCAGCATCAGAAGTGTTGAAGGAAGCTGTTAATGACGCTCAAACGCTTTATGAGAAAGTGAACGATGAGGTTGTGGATCAAGTAAACCAAGTGAAAGAGGATTCTAGTGAAGTGATTTCATCTGCGAAAGAAGCTGGCGAGGGATTACAAGAAATAGGTTCGAAAGTAAAGGAAGCAGGTCAAGAAGTAACGGATACTGATGAACAAACAACCGTTCCAGGAAGTGAATCACGCACACCTGGAAATGTCACGGCGAATCCAAACGTAAAATAACTAAAAAAAACAAGCCGGCGTTTAGCCGGCTTGTTTTTTTAGTATAGCCAAGAAGCTCCGATGATGATTAGCAAAATAAACAGCACGACGATTAGAGCAAATCCCTGGTTGTATCCATATCCACCCATATAAAACGACTCCTTCATTGTTTTCTTTGGTTCAGTAATAACCTATGTCATGACTGGGTGAATCGGAAGTAGGCTATCGCACATTTTTAGTGAATTAGCCCTAATCGTTACGATGAATAGCAACGGATGGATAATCAGTGAACATGGCTTCACATCCCATGGATTCAACTTTACTCATTTGATCGATCGAATTGATCGTATAAACTCTTACTGGAATCTGTAGCTTTGTTGTATGTTCCATTAGGTATTCATCCAAAGCATGGTATTCGATATGAATGCTTTTTGCTCCCGTCCTTTTCATATATTCCCATGGGTGAACAAGTTTATCTGAAAGGAGGATCGCTGTTTCAATGCTATCCTCCTGTTGATTAATACGTTGAATGCTATAGTGATTGAACGATGAAAGAACGGTTCGATCGGTTAGCTGATGATGGTGTAAAAGAGCGATGATTTTGTTTTCTATTCCTGGATATGGCAGATAATTGGTCTTTAATTCAATGTTTAACCGTAAAGAGGTCGGCTTAATCCAAGCTAACACGTCATCTAGACTTGGAATGGGTTCACCTTGAAATCGCTTTGAGTAAGTCCCGCCAGCATCAAACTTACATAATTCCTCGTATTGGTAATCTTTCACCCATCCCACACCATTTGTTGTTCGATCTACCTTCTCGTCGTGAATCACGACTGGAACGCCATCCTTCGTTAATTGCACATCAAGCTCAATCCCGTGAACGCCTGCTTTCTCTGCAGCTTTAAACGAGACGAGTGTATTCTCTGGGTGAGTACCGGCTGAGCCCCGATGACCATAAACCATTAAGGTTGAACGCATAAGTCACCTCTTCCTTTTCATATGATAGCTGTACTTATCTTCTTTTTCTATTCAAGAGGCTTGTTTCCTTTCAGTCAGAACGAATAATGATAAAAAGGTGGTCGAAAGATGAACAAAGGAATGCAGCTTCCTTTTGCACATACCCATCATTTTAAGACGAAAACGACTGAGAAAGAGGATCACGATCATCATGTCGTTGGCTTTAGTTTCCCTGCGAGTGGAAATGATCGTGATGAGCACGTTCATAGATTAGAAGGGGTGACGATGCAAAATCATCATCAGCATCGTTTCAGTATAAAAACTGGACCTCCTATCCCGTTACCTGGTGGAGGACATTATCATGAATTTGATGGGGAAACTTTTTCCCATACTAAACACGAGCATGCATTTTTTGGGGGAACAAGTAAGCCTTTAGGGTACTATCCTACTAATTGGTAAAGAGGCGAGGTTTGCCTCTGTTTTTTTATGTCTTATGAACCATCCCTATAGGGAATCCTACGTCATGACTTTACAGAAGCGAATATTCAAGATAACATAAATTACTAGAATTTATAGAAAATTATAAATGGGATGTGAGTTGTTTGAAACAGTTTGAGCAATCGGACGCATTAAAGAGATTACCAGAACAATTCTTTGCAAAACTAGCCGCTAAAGTGAACCGGTATAAAGAAGAAGGACACGATATCATTAATTTAGGACAAGGTAATCCTGACCAACCAACGCCACAGCACATTATTCAAACACTGCAGTCGTCTGCTGAAAAACCTGAATATCATAAATACCCACCTTTCAGAGGACAACCTTTTTTAAAGCAAGCTGTTGCTGAATTTTATAAAAGGGAATTTGATGTGACGATTGATCCTGAACAGGAAGTAGCTGTTTTGTTTGGTGGAAAAGCAGGCTTGGTAGAAGTGAGTCAATGCTTATTGAATAAAGGAGACAAAGCATTGATGCCTGATCCAGGTTATCCGGATTACTGGTCAGGAGTCGCGATGGCCGAGGCAGAGATGCATCCCATGCCTCTATTAGAGGAAAATGATTTTTTACCAGATTATGAAGCGATTTCAGAAGAAGATTTTCGTAAAGCAAAACTGATGTTTCTAAACTATCCTAATAACCCGACTGCTGCACAAGCAACAGAGTCTTTTTTTGAGGATACGATTAAGCGTGCAAATGAGCATGATATTTGTGTCGTTCATGATTTTGCTTATGGAGCGATTGGCTTCGATGGGAAGAAACCGATAAGTTTTCTTGAAGTAGACGGTGCAAAAGACGTCGGGATTGAAATCTACACGATGTCCAAAACGTACAATATGGCAGGCTGGCGAGTAGGCTTTGCGATCGGAAATCCATCCGTTATCCAGAGCATCAATTTATTACAAGATCACCTCTATGTTAGTTTGTTCAGTGGAATTCAAGAGGCAGCTGCAGAAGCCCTATTAGGCTCACAGAAATGTGTGGAAGATTTGAATCACATGTATGAAAGCCGAAGAAGTGTGTTGATCGAAGGGCTAAAGGACATAGGTTGGAATGTAAAGGCGCCAGCTGGTTCTTTCTTCACCTGGTTAAAAGTTCCTGAATCGTTTACTTCAGAGACATTTGCTGACTACCTATTAGAAGAAGCTAAAGTAGTTGTAGCACCAGGAAATGGGTTTGGAACATATGGTGAAGGGTATGTTAGAGCTGGTTTGTTGACCTCAGAAGACAGGTTGAGAGAAGCGGTCAGTCGTATTGAAAAACTAGATTTGTTTTAGCTCTGTTAAAAAAGGTCGCATGCTTTGCGACCTTTTTACAGTTACGAACACACGGACAAAATATCATCTATATCACTCCAGCCATAGGCGGTTTCAAGAAGCTCTTCTCCTCCAATCGTAATGTCTTTCTCCATCACATAGCTTGGGCCAAAATGAAGGTAAAACTGGTCAGCAGGGTTTCCATTAAGTACCCAAACAAGCATAGATTGATGTCCTTCGTCTTTTAGTTCCTTCGCTACATGACATAGGAGTTTTTTACCAGCTCCTTTACGGTGTGCACTTTCTAATAAATAGATCGCGTATAGTTCACCATCATAAGGGAGATCTTCGCTCCTATTCTTACCGCCATTTGCAAAGCCGACGATTTCGTCCTTGTCATTGACTGCTACAAATATACTCTTTCCGTCTTCTAACCCTTTCTTCCAGCGCGCTTCTCGCACTTTCATATCGAGTGAATCAAGAAATAAGCTAGGTACTATTCCCTGATAAGTTGTACGCCAACTGTTTACGTGAACCCTTGCAATATCAGTCGAATCTTCAACAAATGCTTTTCGTATCCTCATAATTGTCCCCCAAAAGTGTAAATATCGAGTAGTGCATTCTTCTTAATTTGTTTTCTACGTAGAGGGGATGATTCCCTTCCAGTCGAATTATGGTTAGCAAGGGAAGTATGAAAGGAAGGTATAGATGAAAGAATTCGAGATAAACGTAGAAGGCCAATCGATTCATGGTTATAAGTGGGGGAATCCAGAAAATCCTCCGATCATTTGTCTGCATGGATTAACGAACAATGCTTTAGGGTTTATCGAGTTGGCAGAAGAGTTGAAGGATCAATTTCATTTGATATCATTTGACTTACCTGGTCATGGTAAAACAGATGCTTTCATGGAAGATGACGCCTACCTATCCACACCTTTTACAGAGTGGCTGAAGGCGGTCATTGAAAAAGTGTCCAATAGACCGTTTTATTTGCTTGGACATTCATGGGGGGCTGCGATCGCTATTCATTATGCAAGGTTGTATCAAGAGGATGTGAAAGGACTTGTCATGCTGGATGGAGGATATCTTTCTCCGTCAGATGAACCATCTGCAGATCTTGATGAGCATTTACAACGCATGTCTGATTGGATCAATGGTTCTCATTTTCGATCGATTGAAGAATACGAAGATAATAAGAAAGCGGAAGTTGGAAGATGGTCAGAAGCGCTACAAAAAATGGTTCATGCAGACATGACGTCTGATACCGATGGTGTTCGGATGAGAACATCTGAGCAAACAGCAAGAGCTATTATGAAAGCGCTCTATAATGAACCTTCTAGTAAAGTATTCGATACTATTTCTGTTCCGGTTTACTTGTTAAGAGGAACGTTACCAGAAGAAGGAGAAGCGGTTAGAGTGGATGCAGTAGATTCCATGAGAAGGGCGATTAAAAGTGAATGTAGAATAACTGCAATTAAAGATGCGGGGCATGTTCTTCACTGGCAAAAGCCAGAGGAAGTAGTAAACGAAATTCGAGGTTGGTTTGCTGCTCAGGAAGACCTTTCTTCTATTGAAAGTTCTTCACGTTCACACTAGAAACGAATGCATTAGAAAAACACCACCTATGTCGATGACGACAAGGTGGTGTTTTAAGTATGGTGAATGGGTAGGCAGACAGTTATTTTCGTCCCTTGGCCGGTTGCACTGTCTATTGAAAATTTTCCATTATGTTTGTCTATGATTCGTTTACAAATAGCAAGACCTAGGCCAGTTCCTTGTTTCTTTGTTGTGTAAAATGGTGAACCTATTTTCTTGATATCCTCTTCTGGAATCCCTCCGCCAAAATCTTTAACACATACTTCGATATGATCATCAAAAGTGGCGACGCTAATGACCACCCTTTCACCATCGTTACTCGCTTCGATCGCATTTTTTATAATATTGATAAACACTTGCTTTAGCTGGTTATTCTCACAATAAACAGGTGGAAGACTGTCAGGATACTCTGTCGTTAAGATGATCGATTCCATGTTTGCCTGTGCATTTAATAGTTCGATCACTTCTTCAATAATGTGGTCAATATGATAGTAGCTGAAATTGACCTTGTTAGGCTTCGCTAACATTAAGAATTCCTCGATGATTTGTTCGATCCGATTAAACTCTGTGTCCATTACTTTAATATAACGCTCAACATCTTGATTTTTGTTCTGGAATTCGATTAATTTTAAAAAACCCTTCAATGATGTGAGGGGGTTCTTCAGCTCGTGTGCAATTCCAGCGGCTAGCTGACCAACAACGGATAGTTTCTCGGATTGAGCAAGCTGCTCTTCATTTAATCGCCTTTCTGTAATATCTTTTGCTGTTCCAATAAGGTTCGCGACCGTATTCCCTTCAATGATCGGAACGAGCGTGATATCGAACATACGGTATCCTTGCTCAGGAAAGATATAGGCTTCTTCGAAGTGCAGCGTTTCTTTTCGAATGATGACTTCTTGAAAACGCCGAATCGCTTTAATGCCCTGATCCATACCTAAAAATTCTTCGATTCGTTTTCCTGAAATATCTTCTTTTGTCGTTTTGTAGTTTGCTAGGTACCCCTCATTAATGGCTTCGATCTCAAAGTGTTGTAAATCAACAACTCGGATAAGAAAAATAAGATCTGATAGATGGCGAAAGATAAGCTTGAGGTTGTTTGTATCTAGACCGCTTTCTTTTTCCATTTCAAATCCCCCATTTATCTTAATGATTTTGTTTTCCTTAAATGGTAAGTTCCACAATTTATGAAAATACCCTTTCATAATTACAAAATGATAAATGAAGATGAGCGATTGCTTTCAATTAAAGGATGATATAGTCTAGTGAAAACGAGCTAACTTTCGATTCTAAGCACTAGTTGAGGGTTATCTTTAGAAGTGTAAAGCATGTAGCTATATTTTACGACGCGCGTACGGGGGGCATAATTCACTTTATACCGTACCCCGTTGTGGAAAAAATAAACAAAGAGTTTCACTCAAAATCAAACTAAGAAGGGGGTGTTATTTTGTTAGAGAATACTGGGGAACGAATCATTCCTGATACGATGAAGCCAACTAACGGAATGCTGCTCGAACATCTAGCCAGGTATTATTTTGCGAGCGAATTTGTGAAAGGAAGGACGTTGGATATTGCATCCGGAAGTGGTTATGGAAGTCAGTATCTGGCAAAGAAAAACAAGTCTATCATTACTGAGTTAGTTGGGGCTGATCGAAGCATCGAAGCAATAACATATGCCAGAGGTCGTTATCATCATCCGCTCGTGACGTATGAGTGTGCAGATGCGCTAGATCCCAAACTACCTTCTAAGCTTGGCCAGTTTGATTCGATCGTAAGCTTTGAAACATTAGAACACGTAGAAGATGACCGGCAGTTTTTACGAAATCTAATGAAGATGTTGAAGACCGGTGGAACATTAATCGTCTCTACACCTTTTGGAAGAGGAAGAGGGAAGCCGACGAACGAACCCTTCCATATCCATCAGCTGACAGAGGAGGAGTTCAGGGAACTACTCTCTCCATATAAGAAAGTAGACTATTATTACCAGCGTGGTGTCATTTTCGAGCCGCCCCGGGAAGGAACGAAATATTCTTTTGGAATAGCGATTATAGAAAAGGAGTAGTGGGTTACTTGAAAGAAACGGAGATAAAGGGAAAGCTCGTAGACAATGAAACAAGATGCGTACATTATCAAACTGAGAAAGACATCGTGGCGATTAAGTTTTATTGCTGCGATTCGTATTTCCCATGTTTTAAATGCCATGAAGAAACCGTATCTCATGATATACAGTTGTGGCCAATGAACAAATGGAACGAATTCGCAGTGCTATGCGGAAGTTGTAAGACTGAGCTTACAATTAATCAATACCTTACATCTAACTCAAGCTGTCCATCTTGTGGATCAGCATTTAACGATAAGTGTTCTCTTCACCATCACTTATATTTTCAAGTCTAGTAGTTTATAGACTTTTAGATTACGATAGCGTTGATAATATAGAAGAAGGCTGTAATGAAACTGTTTCTTGATAGAAAGGAAGACCACCCACTCACAGGCAGAAGCACCTCCCTATATGAGGGAGATATTTTTTTGGAATAAGTTATTGACGAAGCTTGCAGGGGATGATAAGATATATCTTGTCACTTCGAAAAACGACATCAACCTTTTTTATTACTTATAAAAAAGTGTTGACACATTCCGACACTACTGTTAAAGTAGAAGTTGTCACTCGCTGAAACAAACGAGATAGACAAAATGGAAGTTTAATAGAATGACAATCGATCTTTGAAAACTGAACGAAACGCCATGCAAGAAATTGTTTCTACGGAAACAAACATTGTTTTAAAGCTAGATTGAACTTTTCTATCGGAGAGTTTGATCCTGGCTCAGGACGAACGCTGGCGGCGTGCCTAATACATGCAAGTCGAGCGGAGAAATGGGAGCTTGCTCCCATTTCTCAGCGGCGGACGGGTGAGTAACACGTGGGCAACCTGCCCTACAGACTGGGATAACTCCGGGAAACCGGAGCTAATACCGGGTAACACGTAGCATCGCATGATGCAACGTTGAAAGTTGGCCTCTGGCTAACACTGTAGGATGGGCCCGCGGCGCATTAGCTAGTTGGTAAGGTAACGGCTTACCAAGGCCACGATGCGTAGCCGACCTGAGAGGGTGATCGGCCACACTGGGACTGAGACACGGCCCAGACTCCTACGGGAGGCAGCAGTAGGGAATCTTCCGCAATGGACGAAAGTCTGACGGAGCAACGCCGCGTGAGTGACGAAGGCCTTCGGGTCGTAAAGCTCTGTTGTTAGGGAAGAACAAGTACCGTTCGAATAGGGCGGTACCTTGACGGTACCTAACCAGAAAGCCACGGCTAACTACGTGCCAGCAGCCGCGGTAATACGTAGGTGGCAAGCGTTGTCCGGAATTATTGGGCGTAAAGCGCGCGCAGGCGGTCTCTTAAGTCTGATGTGAAAGCCCACGGCTCAACCGTGGAGGGCCATTGGAAACTGGGGGACTTGAGTGCAGAAGAGGAGAGTGGAATTCCACGTGTAGCGGTGAAATGCGTAGATATGTGGAGGAACACCAGTGGCGAAGGCGGCTCTCTGGTCTGTAACTGACGCTGAGGCGCGAAAGCGTGGGGAGCAAACAGGATTAGATACCCTGGTAGTCCACGCCGTAAACGATGAGTGCTAGGTGTTGGGGGGTTCCACCCTCAGTGCTGAAGTTAACACATTAAGCACTCCGCCTGGGGAGTACGACCGCAAGGTTGAAACTCAAAGGAATTGACGGGGGCCCGCACAAGCAGTGGAGCATGTGGTTTAATTCGAAGCAACGCGAAGAACCTTACCAGGTCTTGACATCCTCTGCCACTCCTAGAGATAGGACGTTCCCCTTCGGGGGACAGAGTGACAGGTGGTGCATGGTTGTCGTCAGCTCGTGTCGTGAGATGTTGGGTTAAGTCCCGCAACGAGCGCAACCCTTGATCTTAGTTGCCAGCATTCAGTTGGGCACTCTAAGGTGACTGCCGGTGACAAACCGGAGGAAGGTGGGGACGACGTCAAATCATCATGCCCCTTATGACCTGGGCTACACACGTGCTACAATGGACGGTACAAAGGGCAGCAACACCGCGAGGTGAAGCGAATCCCATAAAGCCGTTCTCAGTTCGGATTGCAGGCTGCAACTCGCCTGCATGAAGCCGGAATTGCTAGTAATCGCGGATCAGCATGCCGCGGTGAATACGTTCCCGGGCCTTGTACACACCGCCCGTCACACCACGAGAGTTTGTAACACCCGAAGTCGGTGAGGTAACCTTTTGGAGCCAGCCGCCGAAGGTGGGACAAATGATTGGGGTGAAGTCGTAACAAGGTAGCCGTATCGGAAGGTGCGGCTGGATCACCTCCTTTCTATGGAGAATTACGAGGCAACATTGGTTGCCAA
>NZ_CANDOB010000005.1 GCF_947387515.1 Alkalihalobacillus sp. CinArs1
TCTAGCTTTAAAACAATGTTTGTTTCCGTAGAAACAAGTTCTTGCATGGCGTTTCGTTCAGTTTTCAAAGATCGATTTGTTTCTTTCAATGTCGTTTTCAGCGACTTTATTAATGTAACACATTAACTCGTTCGAAGTCAACAACATTTTTGAAAGTTTTTGTTTGCCGCGTTGCTTTCTTGCGGCGACAAGTAATAATATATCACGGGGTAAAAATATGGTCAACCCTTTTTATAATATTTTCCCCCGTTTATTTTAAATTGCTATTTTGCTCGATACTGACGACTATAAATTCCATTACCTTTTGTTTCAGATAGTAGAACTTCAATTAGTTCTTTCTCTACCATATACTCTAGAAGAGCGCCTAGGTCGATTCCATACTCTTTTAACTGATCGTTCTCCAAGAGCTCCTGATAAGTCCAAACTCCATCGCGCTCATTCATAACCTTCCTTATATGAAGAGTAGCGTTGAAAGATTTAGATGAAAGTGAAAAGTCATTAGCAAGAAGGAGCAATTCAAGGCGTTTATCAAGAGGATCCTCACCAGTGAGAAGCTCAGTATACAACTTAAAGATTTCAGGTTCAATATGTTTCACTTGATTCCAAACGGTGATTTCTGGATGAAAACCATGCTCGATGACAGATAAACGTGCTAGATGATGCAAAGCATGCAAAATAAAATTGTAAGCATCCATATATTGTTTTGAAGCAAACAGTTCCTTACCATCCATATACCTTCTGATGAGTTTAGCGAATTCAACTCCGATCTTGCGAGTACGTTCCTCTAATGGAAATTCACGAATACGCTCTTTCAATCCTGCTATGTATTCATTTCGATCAAAAATGATCTTTCCGTTAACAAGCCATGCCACTAGACGACGATGGCTTCCTGTAAGCAACCAATCATGAACTTGTTGTTCAGAAACAACATGCATCGCTGCTTTCTTGTCCTCAAATTCATAATGCTTAACAAGCCATGGCTTTTGATTATTATTAACGATGATCAATAAAACGACATCAAAGTTATCAGTCAATGGATGATGTGGTTTTGTTTTTTCAATTACAATAACTCCAAGGGTTTCGGGGTGACTTGCTCTTTCCTGGTAAATCGGCCTTAAAAGGTTTTCCATCTGACTTTCCTCCAGCAGTACTTTTTTATTCTTGGACCCGTACCTGTCTAAACAATTCAACATTCAATATTATAAATCCTGTTATAAATTAAGCAATCCTAATTTTGAACTTTTTATGGAAGATGGTAAGGAAAGTGCTTACAGATAATCCATATGCTATACTTGGTTGCAGGAGGGACAAGTGATGCAATTAAAGTATACAAACAAAATAAATAGAATTCGTACGTTCGCACTGAGCTTAGTCTTTATCGGAATTGGTATAATGTATATAGGTATTTTCTTTAAAACATCCGTCTTCTTAATGACGTTGTTTATGATTATTGGTTTCTTAGCAACGATTGCTAGTGCTGTTGTGTATTTCTGGATTGGGATGCTATCGACCAAAGCTGTCCAGGTCACCTGTCCTAATTGCGAGAGAACCACGAAAGTTCTTGGGCGAGTGGATGCTTGTATGTACTGCAAACAGCCATTGACGATGGATCCAAGCTTAGAGGGTGTCGAGTTCGACGAGAAATATAATAGTAAAAAGACTAAAAATAAATAAGGAGCCGCTGTGCTCCTTTTTTGTTAACACAAAAAAAGCTCGCCATTTGAGGCGAGTTTTTTTAGTGTTTATTCTTTTGACACTCCGGACATGAACCGTATATTTCCATCCTGTGGTCGCCAACTTTGAAGCCTGTGACTTGCTCAGCTAGCGTTTCAACTTCATCTAATCCGGGATAATGGAAGTCTACAATTTTCCCACATTCATCACAGATAATATGGTAATGATCAGTCGTAACACAGTCGAATCTGCTTGAAGAATCTCCATATGTTAATTCTTTAACGAGTCCAATTTCCTTAAACACTCTTAAATTATTGTAGACAGTGGCTACACTCATATTAGGGAATTTTCCTTCAAGCGACTTATATATTTCATCTGCTGTAGGATGGGCCATTGATTGGATCAAATGTTCCAATATGGCATGACGTTGAGGGGTAATACGCACACCCGAGCTTTTCATTGCTTCTATCGCTCCATGCAGTTTTTCTTCAGCCATTCGTCATGCACCTCTCTTCCAACAAGCATTCTTACATTATAATGTTTATAATTAGTGTACATGGTAGAGCCATCAATTGTCAATGATCTACTACTCGTGCAAGGAATCACTTCTTTTCATCATGCAAAATAGATTCCTTTTCTCCCATATGATAATTAATATAACGTGCAGCTACGAATAGAAAATCAGACAAGCGATTTAGAAATGAAAGAACGAGCGGATTGACCCCATCTACTAAAGTTGCATTTCGTTCTGCTCTTCGTACGATCGTCCTTGAAACATGTAAACCTGCACCGGCTTGATGTCCACCTGGCAGAATAAAGTTTTTCAAAGGATCAAGTTGTTTCTCCCAAACATCGATCTGAGCTTCCATCTCTTCAATATGAGAAGCTTCTATTTTCCACCCAACATTTTTACCATCAGGAGTGGCTAGTTCTGCACCCACATGAAAAAGCCACGTTTGGATTTTGTGAAAAATATCATCCCAATTCTCTTTTCCATCGAATCGGGCGTTTGAGACATAGCTGAGCGCAAGTCCAATCTGAGAATTCGCTTCATCACAAGTCCCGTAAGCTTCTACTCTAATATCATTTTTTGGGACACGCTTCCCGTAGATTAATGACGTCTCACCTTTATCACCCGTTTTAGTATAGATCTTCATCATTAATACCCCCTATCTAGATTAATATTATTTTGAAAATCGTTCGTACCGTTCATGTATTCGTTCAAGTTTCTTTTGAAAATCTCGATTGCACGAGGCTGATAATTCGGTGATACTCCTGAGTGATGTGGTGTTACAGTAACGTTAGGCATTTCCCAAAAAGGGTGTTCCTTATCGAGCGGCTCGGTTTCAAAAACATCCAAGACAGCATGGTGGATCTCTTCATTGTGTAGTGCACTCACCAAAGCATTTTCATCTACAGTATCGCCTCTTCCAATATTTATAAAAACGGATGTGTCTTTCATCGCACGGAAGTGTTGGCCTTTAAAGAACTGATACGTATCAGGAGTGCTTGGAAGTACGTTGACGACAGTGTCACACTTCGGAAGCATATCCATCACTTTGTCATTAGAATACATGTGATCGAAATATGCAGATGGCTCCCCTTTACGATTCACTCCAATCGTAGTCATATTGAATGCTTTTGCTATTCGACCTATTTCGCCACCAATAGCTCCAGTACCGATTACACCGAGAGTTGATCCAGATATCTCATTTAATGGCATCCTCTTGTTCCACGTATTAGAAGCTTCATTCGCAAGAAGTTCTTTTGTATTACGAGCCGTCATCAGCATCGCCCAAACCGTATATTCTGCCATTTGGATACGATGAATTCCTCTTGCATTCGTAACGAATATCCCTCTCTCTTTTATCGTATTAAAAGGTAACAACTCTACCCCTGCTGATAAGACCATGATCCACTTCAGCTTTTTCGCTTTATAGATATGCTCCTCTTGAACGTCCTCACCATATGTAACCAGTACGTCTGCATCATGTAGGTGTTCCTCTGCTTCACTCATAGAAGGATAAAACTGAAATGTAACTTCTGGGTATTCACTTATCAAATCGCTTTTAATTTGTGATTTAAGTTTTGCTGTAGATACAATGTTCATAGTTTCACCTCAGGGAATTATTATGATTCAAGTATAGCTGATTTATGTTGACCCTTTAAACGAAAACCCTTGAGTTAAGAGAATTTTCCGAATAAACACAATAAAAAAGAGCGCTATTTGCGCTCAAAACTGAAGATATGATCTTCTGATAGACTATGCATATCGACTAGATCTGGATAGTCTTTTGCCATTAAAGCATCACCTTTTAGCCTAGGTATTCTTTAATATAGTTTAGTGCTGTTTCCACATGTTCTTTCACTCTGACTTTGCGCCATTCTTTTACAAGATTGCCTTCCTTATCGATAACGAACGTGGATCGCACGATTCCCATGTACTCCTTACCAAAGTTCTTCTTCAGCTGCCATACGTCATACGCTTCAGCTACTTGATGATCTTCGTCAGCTAGAAGAAGGAAAGGAAGTTCATATTTATCGATGAACTTTTTATGTTTCTCAACAGGGTCTGGGCTAACGCCTAGAATAACTGTATCGAGCTCTTCGAAACCTTCGATATGATCTCTGAAATCACACGCTTCAGTCGTACAGCCAGGTGTCATATCCTTAGGATAAAAATAAAGAACGACGTTTTTACCTTTGTAGTCTGATAGGGATACTGTTTCTCCAGTACTTGCTTCTAATTTAAAATCAGGTGCTTTTTGACCAACTTCAACACTCATCGTTACGCCTCCTTATAATTACTTCTAAAGTAAGCGTACCGAAATACGAAGAAACTTACAACTCATGACCCCTCTTTGTAATGGACGATCGTCGTCACAAAGAATGCTGCTGGCATTAAGTATCCTATCAAAGCTTCGAGTATAGCGATCCAGCGCCCTACCCCGATTGGGGTGATGTCACCATATCCAACTGATAAAAGTGTCACTGCACTAAAATAAAGAACGGATTGCACCCTAGTCAACGCATCCATAGGAATTAAGGAAATATCAATACTACCTTCTCTTAATACAGGAATTTCAAGAATGATTAGCCCTAGATAGATGCAGGCAAAAGCTGTAATCATCGTAAAATATACGATAAATAATAGTACTAGCTTGTAAACGGAGAGAAGACTTCCTGGTATACGCGTCCTCTTCATTAGTGAGACTAGACTTTTCCCAATTCCTAAAGTAGCGATTATCATTGCTAGAATTATCAATCCAATGATCATTGAACCACCTCATAATCACTTTATGAGGATTATTACGAAATAGGACAAACTAATGCGAAGATAGCACGGTATAGACGACCATCCGCTCTTCGTGCGTACCGGCACTTCGATTGAAAGTCCCTGTGCAGGTAATAAGGTTTAATCGTGGTTTATTACTCATACCAAAAATCTTCTCTAGCGGGGCATCATTTCTTGGATATGAAGATGTGCTCTCGACTGTAAACTCATAGGATTTTCCGATATTGCTCGTTACGGTTAGGACATCGCCTGGTTTAAGATCGCCTAGATGAAAGAATACTGCAGGCCCAGTTTTATTATCTACGTGTCCAGCAATTACAGCATTTCCAGCTTCCCCAGGCTCAGCGCCTAATTCATACCACCCTACGTTCTGATCATCTTTTGGCACATCCATTTGACCATTAGGTAACTGACCAACATGTTCAACCTTTGCATCTACATCTATTTCTGGGATCGACAATCGTTCTGGTACAACCCCTTCATATATTGGTGTCTTTGCTTCTGATTTACTTTCATAAGTAACAGCCACTTCTGCACTCTCAGTAACTGGCATCGCCTCTGGCTCAGTATTATCAGAAGAGGAGCAGCCCATGGCTGCCCCTAAAAGAATGATACTGAACACCTTCTTTAGTGACATCGCTGCTCCTCCTCTTTAATGAATTATGCTGTTACCTTTTTACGAATAAAGATGATTGTTCCAGCTGCTAGAATTCCAGCACCTAACAATGTCCAAGCAATCATATTGTTTCCTTGATCAGCCGTACCACCCATTCCTGTCTGAGGCATATCAGAAGGCATGTTTGAAGAATCTACAAGCGGCCAAGCTTCTAAAGGTTGTTCTCCTTCAACAAGTCCGATTGCATATACAGAATAGACATATCCTTCTTTAAGTTCTACTCCAGGGATTTCAAGTACAACGTCTTCAGAACCAGCTGGACGAACTTCTAAATCAACCGTCATAGGATCAACTTCAGCATAGTCAGATGTGGATTTAAAAGCAACATCTGAGAAAAGAACATCTCCATCTTTTACTGCTACATCAACGTTAGGAGCATCCGGGGAAGCATGTACAACTCTTACTTTCGCTTTTCCTTCAGAAGCTTTCGCGTCATCACCTAGCGCCCAAAGAGAAATTCCATCAAGTTTACCAACTGCAGCTGCAGAATATTTCATTCCTTCTTCAAGTGTTACGTTCTGAATGATAACTGGGTCACCTTCACCGTTTTCACCTGCAGGGAAAACTTCGATCTTGTGGTCTCCAGCAGGTAGAGCCATATAATCTGTCGCTTGCTTATACTCAGCACCTTCCACAACCGCTTCTCCATCAACATAAACATCTACTGCCGGTGCATCAGGTGATGCATGAATAACGCGAACCATCGCTTCGTGATCATCCGCAAAAGCCTGAGTACCGATAAGACCAAACATCATAACTAGTGCAACTGCGGACGCCATAAATTTCTTCAACATGCTTCCACTCCTCTTGTTTTGTTTTTGTTATACTTTTGTATAACCTATGTTCAACTATTAATACGACAAAAAGAGTGTGAATGGATCACTTTTTTTAAAGTTAATTTGTTTTTATTTCGAAACAAGGGGAATAAACCTACTAAATTAACTAGAGAGGGAGTTGCGTAACGTGAAGAAAGAAAACTTCGCGATCGGTTACTGGAGCTCGAATAATGAGGAGCTGTTCCAGAGGTTTTGTTACGAAAATCAACAGACGCTGATCAACATCGCACGTCGTATCGTCAATGATCAACAAATTGCTGAAGAGGTCGTTCAAGATGTGTACATGGAGGTCTGGAATAAGCGCAATCAATTCGATCCTAGTAAAGGAAAACTTTCTTCATGGGTGAATCAGATTACGAAGAATCGTGCCATCGATCGAATCAAAAAGGAACAGCGCAGCTTCCAAGAAACGGTGATGGAGGATTTTCGTGCTGTGAACGAAACAGCTTATACACATGATCATATAGAAGATAACCATGTGATCGATCAGGCATTAACGACATTGACGCATGAACAGCAAGAAATCATGAGACTTATTTATTTTGAAGGGTACTCACAATCAGAAGTGGCGACTAGAAAGAAAATTCCACTCGGTACAGTTAAAAGCCGCGTTCGGTTAGGAATTAAAAAACTCAAAGAAAATCTTGCGCTGTCTCAACTTGGCTTAGCTTCTAAATAAAAAAACCAGAGGGAGTCCCTCTGGTCGATCAATTACCTGCGCCTCGATATTTAGTTACACCGATGTTCCACATGAATATGGCGAAACCGAAGAAAGCAAAACCGATTACTGGTGTAAGAAATGCATAGCCGTACCATTCTTCACGGCCTAGAAAATAAGCGGAAGGATAGACACCAACGAATGCAAACGGAAGAATCCATGTTAGGATAAAGCGAATAACTTTATTGTAGATATCGACTGGATATCTTCCATAGTTTCCGATATTGTACATCATCGGCATAATGCTTGTTCTGCTATCAGACCAGAAGCTAATACTAGCAAGAAGAACGAAGATTCCTGCATAAACAAATGCCCCTCCGATCACCATCATAAGAAAAACAAACGGATCATACCAAGATAGAGTTAAATCCAACCTGCTTCCTGCGTAAACCATAACCGCTATCCCCGTAATCATTCCAAACAATGATTCTAGTTCCATTCGTTCAAGGATGATCTGAAACAAACTGTGAACCGGCCGAGTAAGGATACGATCCATTTCTCCTTTAACGATGTACCTTTCATTAAAATCCCAAATGTTAAAGAAGGCACCGAAGATAGCGAACGGAACGAGGAAAAAGCCATAGATAAAGATGATTTCATCCCTCGACCAACCACTCAGCATATTAGTGTGTCCGAATACCACAAGGATAAAGATTAGATTTACAGCTTGAAACAATAGGTCAGACATGATTTCCATCGCCATATCAACGCGATATGTTAATCTCGTTTTCATATATTGTGAAACATATAGAAAGAAAATAGTTGCGTGCTTCATATATTACCCTCCCTGCACGATCAGTTGTTTTTTTGCGATGATCCAGAGAGCTTGAATCGGAATAATTAAAATCGCTGCCCATACCACTTGAAAAAGAAGTGCTTCATAAACGGCAGCACCTTGGAAACCTTCAGTAAAGATCATACTTGGAATATAGCTGATCGCCTGAAATGGTAAAAAGTCCATTACCTGTTGCGCCCACCCGGGATAAAAACTGATCGGCAGCAGTAGTCCAGAGAATAGATCGATAACAACGCGTTTCGCTCGAATAAGGCCGTCGTTGTTAAAGAAAAAGAATGTAAGGACGCCGGTTAACAAATTGATCTGAGTATTGACGATAAAACTAAGAATAATTGCTAGCGTAAAGAAAAGCCACGTTGAGGCTGCTGCTGAAAACTCGATAGGAAAGATTAAGCTAACGATGAACATGCCCGGTATTGAAAAGAAACTCAAACGGAAGATGCCCTCTCCTAATCCTTGCATCGTCTTCATCATTAAATAATGATACGGTCGAATAAACTCTACAGCTACTTTTCCTTCTTTAATTTCTTGAGCGATTTCTCTGTCGATATTATTAAAGTAAAATGCCCGAGCCATCCAGGCCACTGCGATGTAAGTCGTCATCTGAATAACGGATAGGCCTTCGATCTCTCCTTTGTTCCCATAGATCGCACTCCACAAAAAATAGTAGGCCCCAATGTTGATGCTGTAGATCAAGATACCACTATAATAATTGGTACGATAAGCAAGCATCATGAGGAAACGAATTCGAATCATCTCAATATACTTACCCATTGAGCATTCCCTCTTCATAGATGTTACGTATAATCTCTTCAGTCGAAATCTCATGAATCTTAATATCTGTAATACGATGAGCCGCCACGACCCTACCGATCACTTCAGAAATAACGTGCTCTTCATTCACAACGTTTGCAACAAAGACATTTGGGCGATCACCTATCGTCCATTCTGCTTCAAGCTCATTCAATAACGGAACAAGCTTTTCTTTGTTAACATCCTCACCAAACTGAAACTCGATCTGTTTTCCTTCTCCCCAATTCGAACGAAGTTTCGCAAGTTTACCATCATAGATGATTTGTCCCTCATCGAGCATGACCACTCGATCGCATAGTGCTTCTATATCAGTTAAATCATGCGTTGTAAGTAAAATAGTCGTTTTGTACTTTTCATTAATTTCTTTTAAGAAATTACGAATCTTAAGTTTTACTAATACATCAAGTCCAATTGTAGGCTCATCTAGAAACAATAGTTTAGGATTGTGAAGTAGTGCTGCTGCGAGTTCACACCTCATGCGCTGACCAAGTGAGAGTTTTCTAACCGGTTTATCTAATAAAGGGCCAATGTCGAGTGATTCGATCACATGGTTCATGTGTTCGTTATACACATCATCTGGAACGTTATATACTTTTTTAAGTAAGCGAAAGGACTCCTGAACAGCAATATCCCACCACAGTTGAGATCGCTGACCAAACACAACACCGATCGAACGAACGAATTTCTCTCTTTCTTTATGGGGATCCATTCCATTGACGCGAACTGTACCTGACGTCGGAGTCAAAATGCCAGTCAACATTTTGATACTCGTTGATTTTCCCGCTCCGTTCTCTCCAATATATCCAACCATTTCACCTTCATTAACGGTGAACGAAATATCTTTAACAGCTGAAATCACTTTGTAGTTCCTTGTAAACAAATCTCGAAAAGCTCCTTTAAGTCCAGAGCGGCTCGAGTGTGATTTAAAGTCTTTGCGCAGTGACTGCACATCGATGACTTTTTCCATTTGCCTTCCTCCTTTTTACACATACCAATTTAGTTTACAAGAGGCTTTATAAATGTACAATCAATGAGCTTGTTTCTTCCTATATATATCATGCTACAATGAAACAGGAATTAGTTTTAGAAGGAGGCAATTATGAACATTTCAAAATCAGAACAACATCATAAAGAATCACTAGAAATTATGCTGGGCGGAGTCAATAGTCCTTCCCGCTCTTATAAAGGTGTTGGAGGCGGCACCCCGATATTTATGGAGAAAGCTCGCGGTCCTTATTTCTGGGACGTAGACGGAAATAAGTACATAGATTATCTAGCTGCTTACGGTCCTATCATCACAGGACATGCACATCCACATATCACTCAAGCGATTACGCACGCGGCAGAAAACGGCGTTTTGTACGGTACGCCTACCGTACTTGAGAACCGTTTTGGAAAGATGCTTCAAGATGCAATTCCATCTTTAGAGCGTGTGCGCTTCGTGAACTCGGGTACAGAGGCTGTCATGACGACGATCCGTGTTGCTCGTGCTTATACAGGCCGAAATAAAATCGTTAAATTTGCTGGCTGCTACCACGGACATTCTGATCTTGTTCTTGTGGCAGCTGGTTCTGGTCCAGCAACACTTGGTAGCCCGGACTCTGCTGGTGTACCGGCGAGTATTGCGAAAGAAGTCATTACAGTCCCTTTCAATGATATTGAGGCATATAAAGAAGCGATGAATAAGTGGGGCGATGAGGTCGCTGGCGTTCTTGTCGAACCAATCGTGGGTAACTTTGGCATCGTAGAACCGAAAGAAGGTTTCCTTGAACAAGTGAATGAGATTACTCATGATTACGGGGCACTCGTTATCTACGATGAAGTCATCACCGCATTCCGTTTTATGTACGGCGGAGCTCAAAACCTAGTCGGCGTTGAACCAGATATGACAGCATTAGGTAAGATCATCGGTGGTGGTTTGCCGATCGGGGCATACGGTGGTAAGAGAGAGATCATGGAAAGCGTCGCACCACTTGGACCAGCGTATCAGGCAGGTACGATGGCAGGAAATCCAGCTTCCATTTCAGCTGGTATCGCTTGTTTAGAAGTTTTACAACAAGATGGTGTGTACGAACACCTGGATGAGATGGGAGCTAGACTTGAAACGGGTATTCATAAGCTTGCAGAAGAGAACAACATCCAGATTACAATCAACCGACTGAAAGGTGCCTTAACTGTCTACTTTACAGAAGAGGAAGTCGTAAACTATGAGCAAGCAGAAAATACGGATGGAGAGAAATTCTCAACGTTCTTCAAACTTATGCTAAAGGAAGGAATCAATCTGGCACCTTCCAAATATGAAGCATGGTTCCTTACAACGGAACATACGACCAAAGATATCGATGACACACTTGATGCTGTCGGACGAGTCTTCCAACAGATGAGCAACATTTAGTATAGATTAGAGAGGCAGAATAAACGCTATTCTGTCTTTCTTTTAGTAAAAATAGGGCTTGCTATCTTTCTCATTCCATTGTATAACTAGTACATTCTGTAATGTTTAAAAGTGGTAAGACAGGATAATCACTATACTAAAAGCTATTCATGAAAGGATCTATCAAAAATGAAGTTTGGTGCCCGGATTTTTAAAACAGGGCTAGCGATTACGATCGCTCTTTATATTGCTACTTGGCTAGAACTAGACCCACCCTCTTTTGCAGGAGTTGCAGCTCTTTTTGCGATCCAGCCGTCTATTTATCGATCATATCAATCAGTAATTGAACAAATCCAATCAAATATCATTGGAGCTATTCTAGCAGTAGTGCTTGTACTTGTATTTGGAAATCAGCCTATCGTCATCGGACTCGGTGCGATCTTACTCATTGCGATCAACATTAAACTTAAGATCGAAAGCACGATTCCTCTTGCAATCGTGACGCTCATTTTGATTATGAACGCACCTCAAGAAGAATTTATTTCGTTCGCAACCAACCGTTTCCTTGTTATCATGGTCGGGGTGATCAGTTCATTTTTCGTAAACTTGATTTTTCTCCCTCCAAAATACGAAACGAAGTTGTTTCATAAAATCGTACGGAACACAGAATACATTTCGCAATGGATTCGCCTCGCAACTAGAAATGATGCGGAGCATAAGGTATTGAAGGAAAATTTAAACCAGCTTAAAGAAGATACGGTGAAAAGTGATCAGTACTTCCTCCTATATAAGGAAGAACGAACATACTTTAAGAAAAGAGATTATGTAAAAGCACGCAAGTTGGTTCTCTTTCGACAGATGATCGCCACTACTGAAAAATCTTTTGCGATCTTGAAAATGTTAGATCAGCTTGATGTGAAAATATTGATTATGCCTGACGAGGTAAGAAAACTCATTCAGACGCACTTAGACGAATTAACAAACTACCATGAACGTATACATCTGAAATACATTGGTAAAGTACGACACCAATCACCTGAAGAGATGTTAAATATAGTAGATAATGGAGAGTCTTCGTTGACGGAAAGGTACGTAGATTTATATGAAGGCGGAGAGTGTAATCGTGACCTATGGATGACGATCTTCCCATTGATCGGTATGATTATCGATTACCATGATCATCTTGAACATTTAGATCTACTCGTAGACAGCTTCCACTCCTACCACCAAGAAGATAACGAAGTCGACATACAAGAGTTACACGCAAAATAAAAAAAATCAGCCAAACGGCTGATTTTTTTATTTCTTCATTTTCGGATCGAGTGCATCCCTTAACCCATCTCCTAATAAGTTGAATCCTAGAACGGTCAACATGATTGCGAGACCAGGGAAGAAAACGGTCCAAGGTGCTTGGATGATATATTGTCTAGAGTCTGCAAGCATTTTACCCCACTCTGGCTGAGGTGCTTGTGCCCCAAGACCCAAGAAACTCAGCGCCGCCGCTTCGAGGATCGCTGTTGCAATCGCGAGCGTTCCTTGAACGATGATAGGGGCTAACGAGTTCGGAAGTACATGAGAGAAGATGATCCGTGTATCCCTCATCCCTACGGCTCGTGCAGCCATCACATACTCTTCTTGCTTTACACTCAATACCCTTGACCGTACCAACCGCCCAAAGTTCGGGATGTTGATGATTGCGATCGCGATCAAAGCATTTCGAAGTGATGGTCCAAGTACTGCTACTACAGCGATTGCTAGTAGAATACTAGGGAATGCAAGCATGATATCGAAAATACGTGAAATGATCGTATCGACCCAGCGGCCATAATAGCCAGCAATCATTCCTAGTAAACTTCCAATTGCAGCTGAACCTAGTACAGCAAAAAACCCTACCCATAATGAGATCCTTGCTCCGTAAATAATACGTGATAAAATATCTCTTCCGAAGTCATCGGTTCCGAACCAGTGACTCGCTGAAGGCGATTGTAGACGCTCGGATAATTTTTGTTCATTGATACCTTCCGGAGCAATCACTCCGGCAAAAATGGCAAGAAGAATGAAGAAGAGAACAATACCCATGCCGACCATTGCCAGCTTATTTCTCCTGAACCCTTTCCAGGCTTCGCGCCATGGTGAGATTACTTCTTCGTCTGGTTGTTTTGGTACATTTGTTTGCTTCTGCGGAGCAATTTCAGCCATCTTGAAGCCCCCTTAGTTGTATTTGATTCGAGGATCAATTGCAGCATAGAGCAGATCGACAATTAAGTTGATGAATACGAAAATAACAGCGACAACAAGGATACCTGATTGAATTACAGGATAATCTCTAAAGTTGATCGCATCGTAAATATACCTTCCGATTCCCGGCCAACCGAAGATCGTTTCTGTTAGGATAGCGCCCCCTAGTAGAAGCCCCATCTGTAGACCGATTACCGTTAAAACAGGAATAAATGCGTTTTTCAAAGAGTGTTTGTATACTACCCAGAACATTCTCGTTCCTTTAGCACGTGCAGTACGAACAAAATCAGAGCGCATGACTTCAAGCATACTCGACCTTGTCATTCGTGCAATGATTGCCATCGGAATCGTTCCGAGTGCAATCCCTGGTAAGATCAAATGTTTCACTACTTCTCCGAATTGATCCATACGACCTTGGATAAGGGTATCGACAAGGTAGAGATGGGTGATCGCATCGACCGGATTTCTTACATTTTCTCGACCAGTGGACGGAAGCCAGCCTAATTCAAGAGAAAATGCCCACTGTTCCATTAGTCCAAGCCAGAAAACTGGCATCGAAACACCCACTAGAGCAAGTACCATCGCCGTGTAGTCAAACCAGGAGTTTTGAAACCATGCACTGATGATTCCAGCATTTACTCCAATGAAAATTGCAATGACCATCGCTACAAGAGATAGCTCAAGCGTAGCTGCAAGGTACGGCCAAATTTCACCGCTAATTTCTGAACTTGTGCGTAATGATGTTCCAAGGTCTCCAGTAAACAAACCTTTAATGTAGTCAACATATTGTATGTACCATGGCTGATCGAGCCCTAATCGTTTGGTGAGACTTTCGATCGCTTCCTCTGTAGCCTGTTGACCAAGTATGACTTGCGCAGGGTCTCCAGGAATAGCTCTTATCATAAAAAACACGATCAACGTCATTCCAAATAGAACAGGTATAAGCATTAACAGCCGTCTAATTGTATATGCAAGCATATACTCACCTCTTCTTCCTTATGTACGATTCATGATTGCATCTCCGTCTTTAACCGAATAGTAAGGGGGAGTGCTCCACTCCCCCCTGTTTTTCATTTATTGTTCAACAGTAACTTTCGTCAACGTATCAGATCCTGTCGGATGTGGAGAGAATCCTTTTACTCTCTCAGATCCACCAAGTGCTGGTTTAGAATGCACTAGAGGGATCCACGGTGCATCTTCATGGATGATTTCTTGAGCTTTCTTATAAAGCTCTTCACGCTTCGCTTCGTCAGGAGTAGACTGCGCTTCGATCAAGATGTCATGAAGCTCATCGTTAGAATAGTACGTGTAGTTGTTGCTTCCAATATTGTCTTTGTCTAGTAGAACGTAAAGGAAGTTATCAGCATCACCATTATCACCAGTCCAACCAAGTAGGAAGCTGTCAGCTTCACCATTACGAGCTTTTTCTAGGTAAGTTGCCCATTCATAAGATTTGATTTCAGCATTAACGCCGATTTCAGCAAAACTACTTTGAATAACTTCAGCTACTTTTTGACCATCTGGCATATATGGACGAGGTACAGGCATTGCCCATAGCTCCATATCGAATCCATCTTCGTAACCAGCTTCTTTTAGAAGTGCTTTCGCTTTATCAAGGTCATACTCATATGGTTCGATATCATCGTTATACCCACTGATTACAGGTGGCATTGGGTTTTTAGCTGGCTCTGCTTGTCCAGCATAGAATGCATCGATGATCGCTTGCTTATCCACTGCATGATTCAAAGCTTGACGTACTTTCTTGTTATTTAGAGGTTCACGGTTAGATGTTAATCCTAGGTACCCAACGTTCATAGAAGGACGGAAAAACGTTTGAAGGTTTTCATCATCTTCAACTTGTTGTACGTCAGAAGGATTTAATCCATCCATCAAATCGATTTCTCCAGCCATCAACGCATTCAATCTAGCAGAGTTATCTGGAATAGCTCTGAAAATAACGCGCTCAAGTTTTGGATAACCATCCATCCAGTAATCTTCGTTTTTCGTTACAACGATCTTGTCATTACGGCTCCACTGATCAAATACGAAAGGACCAGTACCTACAGGGTTTTCACCAAACTTATCTCCATGCTTTTCAACAGCATCAGGACTTGCAATTGCGAATGGAGACATCGCTAGGTTCTTCAAGAATGGAGCTTGAGGTCTTTTCAATTTAATTTCAACTGTTTTCTCATCTGTTGCAGTTACGCTTTCGATTACGTGACCTTCATCACCTTTAAATCCACCAAACATAGATTTATAGTAATAAAAAGATTCTTCACTACCATTCATCCAGCGGTCGAAGT
The DNA here is from genome assembly GCF_947387515.1 of Alkalihalobacillus sp. CinArs1. GTDB lineage: Bacteria > Bacillota > Bacilli > Bacillales > Guptibacillaceae > Guptibacillus. The sequence goes on from NZ_CANDOB010000005.1 coordinate 15,727, forward strand.
TAAACACAACAGCATCAGCGTTGAAGTCAGTACCATCGTGGAACTTTACGCCTTCACGAAGCATCAGTGTATATGTTTTACCATCTTCAGAAACTTCCCAGTCTTCAGCTAGACCTGGATTTACCTCTGTATCTTGTTCACCATAAGTAAGCAACGTATCAAAGATATTCTTTGTTACTTTGAAAGACTCACCATCTGTTACAGCTGCTGGGTCTAGTGCAACAGAGTCACCGCCACGTCCGAAGATTAGCGTTCCTCCATCAGCAGATTCGCCACCGTCGGAGTCTCCCCCACCGTTGCCGTTGGTTTCATTAGATCCGCCACAGCCGGCTAATCCAATGGAAAGCAACATCACAAAAACTAATGATAAAATGTACTTTTTCTTCATCGTTTTCCCCCTAGATTATGAATTTATTTATACCTGGTCTTCTTCATAAAGATGGCACGCAGTGTAATGCCCCTGTTCGATTTCCCTGAATTCCGGAACGACCGTGCTACACACATCCATTGCTTTTGGACATCGTGTATGGAATGGACATCCCGAAGGTGGTTTCGCTGGACTTGGCACATCGCCACTTAAAATAACGCGATCCTTTCCATATTCAGGGTCAGGTACTGGCACCGCTGAAAGAAGAGCCTGAGTATACGGATGTTTTGGTTCTAGATAAAGCTTTTCACTATCAGCCATTTCGACTACTCGACCTAAGTACATCACGCCAACCCTGTCACTGATGTGACGTACTACCCCAAGGTCATGTGCGATAAATAAATATGTTAGACCAAGCTCTTTTTGTAAATCTTCGAGGAGATTTAACACCTGAGCTTGAATGGATACATCGAGTGCAGATACTGGCTCATCCGCAATAATTAGCTTTGGATTAACCGCGAGTGCACGCGCAATTCCAATCCGCTGCCTCTGCCCCCCACTAAATTGGTGAGGATACCTTCTCGCATGATAGGGACTCAGCCCTACGATATCTAACAATTCCTTCACACGCTTTTTACGTTCAGCCTTATTCCCAAGTCCGTGAACGATAAGCGGTTCTTCAATGATCTTCTCAACGGTGTGTCGCGGGTTAAGTGAAGCAAACGGGTCTTGGAAAACCATCTGAATATCTTTACGAAGGTTTCTCATCTTGCTCTTGTTTAGAGAAAGAATGTTCTCGCCATTAAAGATGACTTCTCCTTCACTCGGTTCTAGAAGCCTCATAAGCATTCTTCCAGTTGTTGATTTCCCGCAACCACTTTCACCAACAAGGCCAAACGTTTCTCCTTTATGTAGCTTGAACGATACACCGTCTACGGCTTTTACAGTACCAACCTGCTGTTTGAGCACGCCGCCTTCTATCGGAAAATGCTTCTTAAGCTGTTTTACTTCGAGCAATGCTTCTTGCAAATTAGGTGCCCCCCTTAGCTTTCTACCCTCTCTAACAAGGTTGCTTTCTCTTTGTCTTCATGAAGCCAGCATCTTGCCATCTGACCATTACCAGCATCGATTAACTCAGGTGTAACCTCTGTACATTTGTCAAAAGCAAACTTACAACGAGGGGCAAAATGACACCCTGTTTTAATTGAGCCTGGCTTTGGTACGTTACCTGGAATCGAATATAGCCTCTCTTTTCGAGTTCGAACGTCAGGGACCGATTCGATCAGGCCGATTGTATACGGGTGTTTTGGAGATTCAAAAATCTCTTTCGTTGTACCCTGTTCAACGATTTTGCCTGAGTACATAACTACGATTCGATCGCACATCTCCGCAACAACCCCAAGGTCGTGCGTAATCATGATGATGGAAGTATCCGTATCATCGTTAAGTTTTTTCATCAGTTCAAGTATTTGTGCTTGAATCGTTACATCGAGTGCTGTTGTCGGTTCATCAGCAATAAGAACATCAGGTTCACAAGCCATCGCCATCGCAATCATCACCCGCTGCCTCATACCGCCTGATAACTGATGAGGATACTCGTTCATCAGTTCTTCAGCTCTTGGCAGACCTACCAGCTTCAAAAACTTAATCGCGTGAGCCCAAGAATCCTTTTTGTTCCACTTCTTATGTATTCGAATTCCTTCTACGAGCTGATTCCCGATCTTGAAAACAGGATTAAGAGACGTCATCGGTTCTTGGAAAATCATGCCGATTTCATTCCCTCGAATCTTTCTCATTTCTTTTTCAGATTTTGATAGGAGATTCTCGCCCTTATACGAAATTTCACCACCTACAACTTTTCCAGGTGCTGAAATAAGCTGCATGATGGATAGGGACGTAACACTCTTTCCAGATCCAGACTCTCCTACTATTCCTAACACTTCACCTTTGTTGACATGAAAGTCAACTGAATCTACTGCAGGAATTTCACCATCATCGGTAAAAAAGTGAGTTTCTAACCCGCTGACTTTTAACACTGGTTGTTCCACTCTCTCACCCCTTTCAACCAATTCTGAATTTTTTAATTAAACTAAAATCTGTTTATAATTATTACATTAAATCGAAAACTTGGCAATGAGAGATAAAAAATTTTCTGTCATCTTTTGACGCTTTTACGCAAATATGTGCAAATAAACACAAAAAAGCACCCGATTTGGGTGCTATTGTTGTTAATATCACAAGTTTTGAACTTGGAATAACTGGTGATAGGAACCTTTCAATTCCATCAATTCACTATGGTTTCCAATTTCTGATATATTTCCATTTTCAATAACGACGATGCGATCAGCATGCGTAATCGTAGCTAAGCGGTGGGCAACGATGAAAGTGGTTCGGTCTTTTGCAAGATCTCCTAACGCTTCTTGTATAAGGTGTTCACTTTCTAAGTCGAGTGCAGATGTTGCTTCATCTAAAATCAGAATAGCTGGGTTCTTCAAGAATACTCTTGCAATAGCAACCCGTTGCTTCTGTCCACCAGAAAGCTTAACCCCTCGTTCACCAACAGGTGTGTCATAGCCTTGAGGAAGATCTTTAATAAATTCATGAGCATTCGCTGCTTTAGCAGCAGCAATAACTTCTTCTTCCGTTGCATCTGGATTCCCCATCTTTATGTTCATACGCACTGATTCACTGAAGAGTATATTATCCTGTAGAACCATACCGATATTATTTCTAACACTTCTTGCATGATAGTCACGAATATCAGTGCCATCAATTTCGATTTTACCGCCCGTCACATCGTAGAAACGCGGAATCAAACTGACAAGAGAAGACTTCCCTCCACCGCTCATGCCGACAAGGGCGATGGTTTCACCAGCTCGGACACGAAGATCGATCCCTTTTAAAACCGGAAGATCTTCATCGTTATATTTGAAGTAGACATCACTAAAATTCACATCACCTCGAACATTTTTCAACTCTCGAGCATCTTCACGGTCTACGATATCGTACTTTTCATCCACAAACTCAAAGACTCGGTCCATTGAAGCGATTGACTGAGTGAGTGTTGTAGAAGAGTTAACCAAACGCCTAAGAGGGTTATACAACCGATCCATATAAGTTACAAATGCTACCATCTCACCAATTTTTAGGTCCCCAGAAATAACGAGGTATGCTGAAAATGCAATAACGATGAGTGGCGCCACATCTGTGATCGTATTAACGGTCGCAAACGTTTTAGCGTTCCATTTCGTATGATCGATTGCACGAGAAAGGAAATTTGTATTTCTCTTATCAAACTGTTTTTGCTCATAATCTTCAAGAGCGAAACTTCTTATAACCGGCATTCCCTGTACGCGTTCATGAAGATGACCCTGAACTTCAGCAAGAGCCTGAGACCGGTTCTTCGTTAAATCGCGTAATCGTTTATAAAAGTATTTAACTGCAAAACCATACAATGGTAAAAGAATAATTGCTGCAACCGTTAACCATACGTTCATGAATGACAAGATTACAATAATGATCACGATTGTGATCATATCTAGCCATACATTCATAAGCCCGGTAATCACGAACGTTTTCGTTTGCTCAACGTCATGAATCACTCTCGAAATAATCTCTCCAGCTTTATTGTTCGAGTAGAACTTTAAACTGAGCTGCTGAATATGAGAGAAAAGCTTATCTCGAATATCATAGAGGATTTTACTTCCGATCCATTGTGCAAAATACTGCCTGAAGTATTCTACTGGTGGTCTTACAATTACAAATAGAAAGAACGCCCCTCCCATTAACCACAGCAACTGTTCATATTTCTCACCACTCGTCATACCATTTGCATTTATGATATCGTCGATCACATACTTCAGAATCAACGGAAGCAAAAGTGGTATTCCAAACTTCAATATCCCTATACCGATCGTAATTCCAATCTGCTTTCGGTATGGTCTAACAAATCGCATATATCTCTTGATACTGCCCAGATGACATCACCCTTTGTTTCATTACCTCTTGCATCGTTGTGCTAACAGGTTCATTTCTATCATGCAAAAACCTGTTGAAAATGATTCAACAGGTTTTCTCACCTATATTGTAAAAATTGTTCATACCATTGATCGACAAAACCTGGTGCGAACGGTCCTTTTCGTTGATGTATCCAATTCATCAGTTCTTTAACGTTTTCCTTAACGATATGGTCGATTGCATCTGGATAATTCATTTCTTTCTTATGAGCTTCATACTCATCTTCATCTAAAAGTTTATAAGTCATATCGGGATATATCTTAATATCAAGATCGTAATCAATATACTTTAGTGCTTCCTCATCGTACGTAAACGGTGTACCAAGGTTACAATAATAGTAAATTCCGTCAGTTCTCAACATGCCGATAACGTTGAACCAGTGATTAGCACTAAAATAACAAATGGCTGGCTCACGAGTTCTCCACTGTCTACCGTCTGATTCAGTGACGAGAATACGATCGTTTCCCCCGATGATTTCTTTCGATGACCCTTTAAGTACGATACTCTCTTCCCATGTTCTGTGTAGAGTACCACGGTGTTTATAGCTTTGAATTTGAATTCTCGTTCCGGTCGTTGGGAAACTCATCTCCTTCTCCTTTCTAAGAAATTCCGGAAAACGATGAATGCCTCACGTAAGGCAGACTCACAGCATCCTTCTTTCCTTCCGATCACTACAAAGTTTATCAATCGTCTCTTCCTATTAATTCCCCTCTATTATAACGCTTAACATCCGAAAGTTAAAACAAAAGCGCCATTCGAATGAATGGCACTCCATGTAGTCCATTAAACTGACGTCTTTTCAAACGTAGAGATCACTTCGGTAATCAAATTATTAAAGTCTTCTTCCATTCTCAACAGCTCTTGTTTCTGTTTTACTAACGCTCCCTGCTCTAACGTGGATGCAGATAACATCTCTTCTTTTGATTGTATTTCCTTCTTCGTATGAATCATCTTATCGGCAAGTTGAAGCTGTAATTGAATAAGTTCATCGAATCGATCCATTCAATTTCTCCTTCCCATTCATACTGTCTACGAAAAAGAATTCAATAGGAAAAAGAAATTTCCTTTCTCAATATGTGTTGAGATATAGGAACTTTTGTCATATCTCTTCTATCGGAAGAACGCATGTCTCATCTTCATTCTTAGGCGAATTAACATGGGTGGAAACTTCATACGCATTCATTTTGTCACTAGGATACGATACCATCATATCTTTCAAGATGTTGAAATCTTCAATAGATGGATCCAGCCAGTCATGCTCTTGCTCTTTTGGCAATATAACTGGCATTCTGTTATGTATCTCTTTCATCATGTCGTTTGCCTCAGTAGTTAAGATCGTGCATGTGTAGATCGATTTTTCTCCTTCTTTCCACTGTTCCCATAATCCAGCCATTGCAAACGGTTCACCTTTGTTTACTTGTATTCTCATTGGAACTTTTCGATCTTTATCCTTTTTCCATTCGTAGAACCCATCTGACAATATGATACATCTGCGTTTTTTTAAAGCATGTTTAAAACTTGCCTTTTCAGCTGCTGTTTCACTACGTGCATTGATCAACTTATTCGCAATTGATGCATCTTTGGCCCAAAAGGGAATTAACCCCCACCTCAGCGTACCTAATCGGTTTTCATCATTCGCTCGAATGATGGTTGGCACTTGTTGCGAAGGTGCTATATTATAGCGAACAGAATAATCATCAATTGTAATTTGATCGATTTGAAATCGTTCGATCAAAGCATCTAACTCGGCTGTAAGCGAAAAGCGTCCACACATAACCATTCCCTCCCTAATGACATTTTCTTCGTTGAATGCCCTTATTCCTTTGCTCAATAAAATTATATTAAAATAATGAAACGGGGCTGACATGGTCAGCCCCGTTAGGGAAGCAATTATTGTTGTTGCTGGTTTGGTTTTTGAGCAGGCTGAGCTTGACGAGCTTTTGCTTGCTGTTGAGCTTGCTGCTGAGCTTGTTGCTGAGCTTGCTGAGCTCCCATTTCTTGACCAAATTCAGCACCGTACTGCTGCTGATTAGCTTGACCAGCAGAACCTTTGCTCTGTTGGTTTTGTTGTTTCACGTGTTGAATGCTTGTACCAGCTTGTGTTTGTCCTGGTTTCTTTGCCATGGCTTATCACCTCCCACAAACAATAGAATATCCAGATAAAAAATAGATATGTACGTAATGAGATAAATTTTTTAGGATAGTTTTCCATTGTTTCCACCCCCTTTTTTGATAGCTTTTTCTCACCTGTTGCACACTAACTAACGAAAGGGGGTTCATCGATGGATCACAAGCGAGATATGACTGAACTATCCATGATGCCTAAAAGTGACTGGGAGAATGGTGAGCTTGCCTTTTTTCATCACAGCTTGCAACAGATTGCTCCTTATCTAAATAGTGAAGGCGTAGCCATCCATAGGGAGATCATCAAAGAAATCGAACATCGTGGAGGATTGTCTTTTGGGGGAAAGAGGTAAGTTTAACTAACAAGATGTTGGTTTTGGCGCTCCGAATATCGTAGGAATTTGAATACCGTTTGCTTTCCTGCGGAAGAACGCCCGGATTTCCTCCCGGACAAACAACGTCCGGTCCGGGGTTTTGGTAGCCCGTTCTACCGCGGGAGTCAAGCGGTATTCACTTCTACTAGAAAGAGCAAAATTCAAGTGAATTTTCCCTTCAATTTGTTTTAACTCATTCAGCTACACTTTTAGTGCAGCGCGAATACACTTCCTGTATTCCGATACAGGAAGTTTTTTTCGTCTAAAAGTTTGACCGAGATTGACCACCATCAACGTTTAAGGTAGCTCCAGAGATCCAAGATGCTCTTTCTGATGCTAGGAACACTACAGCGTCAGCAACTTCTTCAGGTGTCCCAAATCTACCGCCTGGTATTTCACGATCAACAAAAGCATTGATTTTTTCAGGGTTCTCATCTAGCCTCTTCTGCCAGTTTCCGGTCGGATGAAGAATAGCCCCTGGCGCAACGCCATTCACACGGACTCCTGAACGAATCACTTCATCTGCCATCGCTTTGGTAAAGCTGATCAACGCAGACTTCGCGTTGTTGTAGGTCGGTTTTCCACCAGACTCTCTACCGAATATGGAAGAGATATTGACGATTGAACCGTAACCCTTCTCCTGCATTTCTTTAGCCGCAAGTTGACTCAAGTGAACAGCTGAATAAAAATTTAGTTCCATTGCTTTATGGAACTGATTAACATCCGTTTCCATAATCGTTGTTCCGCTACTGCCTCCCGCATTATTAACGAGGATATCGATCGATCCAAACTCTAATAAAAACGAATCGATAAGATGCACGCGTTTATGATCATCAGTAATATCCGCTTCAAAAATCGCGATGTTGTTATTTAGTTCAGCTTTTGTTTCCTCAAGTTCCTCACGGTTCCTCGCACAAATGCCTACGTTTGCTCCCTCATGATAAAATGCAGAAGCGATTGCCTTTCCAATCCCTTTCGAACCTCCTGTTATTAAAACATTACGCCCTTTTAAGTTTAATTCCATTACGCTATTCTCCTTTCACGATTTGTTTAACAATCTTTTGATGTGCAACTGGAAATGCGAATTTTTCAAGTTCACTCTCATTTACAAAACGAACGGTTTCAGTTTCGTTAATTCCATCAACTTCACCTTTATAAACTGTTAAATACCACTTAATATGACTGAACACGTGGGTGAATGTTGTCAATTCATCTTGAATAGTGGCTGTTCCACCGTATTCATCACGAATATGAGTGATCAATTGTTTTTCTTTTAACCCGCCCTCTGTAAGCTCAACATTTACAAATTCCCATAGTCCAGCTAACAATCCATCTTCTGGACGCTTTCTAATCAAGTACCTCCCACTTGAATTTTGAAAAACAGCTACCGCTATAGGTACTGGTCGAGGCGCTTTTTTCTTTGATTTGATCGGAAGCTCTTCTTGAGAACCTTCATGGAATGCTCTGCAGTGAGATTGGACTGGACAAAGTAAGCAAGAAGGCGATTTAGGCGTACATATGATTGCTCCTAATTCCATTAAGCCCTGATTAAAAGAAGAAGGGTCTTCTTTTGAGATAATTTCTCTGATGACTTCTTCAAAGATTTTTCTTGTTGAAGGTTTTGCAATATCTTCCCAGATGCCTATTATTCTTGAAATCACCCTCATCACGTTGCCGTCTACAGCAGGTTCAGGAACACCATACGCTATGCTTAAGATCGCTCCTGCAGTATAAGGTCCAACACCTTTAAGCTTTGAAATTTCGCTTGGTGTATTTGGAACCACCCCACCATATGTTTCTGCCACTTCTTTTACCGCAGCTTGTAAATTCCTTGCTCGCGAGTAATAACCGAGGCCTTCCCATGCTTTTAATACCTCTTCTTGTGGAGCATTCGCAAGGTCTTCAACAGTAGGGAATTTCTCTAGAAAATGATGAAAATACGGGATGACCGTATCCACCCTTGTTTGTTGTAACATAATTTCGGAAACCCATACGCGATAAGGGTCTTTATTTTCTCTCCATGGCAGTATCCTTTGTTCACTTCTGAACCAATCGATTAAATCATTTTGAAATTGTTCTTCTTCAAATGAGTGTAGAAGTTCCTTTACATTCGTCATTGTTCAACTCTCCGATACTTTAATTGCTTTGTTCTTCCTCTTCGCTTAATTAATACATATAATATCGTACCTTATCATTTCCAAACAGCATTTAACTTTTCACACAAACGATTATTGGGTATAACTAAACTATAGACTATATAAAACCAAAGCTTTCTATTTAGAAAATAAGGCATAAACGCTTTTTACTAAGGAGGATCTTTACCATATGGATACTGGGACACATGTGGTCATGGGATTGGGGCTAGGAGCTCTCGCAACACTAGATCCAGCAGTAGCTCAAGATCCCATCACCGCTCAGAGCGTTCTAATCGGAGCGCTGATTGGATCTCAGGCCCCAGACTTTGATACCGTGCTCAAGTTAAAAAACAATGCTGTATACATCAGACACCATAGAGGAATAACGCATTCGATCCCAGCCGTCTTACTTTGGCCAATTTTGATAAGCAGTGGCATCATGCTGTTTTACCCAGAAACAAATTGGCTCCACCTTTGGCTTTGGACGTTTTTAGCAGTGTTTATTCATGTGTTTGTAGATATCTTTAATGCTTATGGTACACAAGCGTTAAGACCCTTCTCCAACCGATGGGTAGCTCTTGGTGTGATCAACATTTTTGACCCGTTCATCTTTTTAAGTCATATAGCTGGACTTGTACTATGGTATATAGGTGCAAATCCTGGTTATACCTTTTTAACCATCTACGGTATATTAGTGCTCTATTATTTATGGAGAATATACGAACAGCGTAAGTTGATCAATGCTGTTAAAGAACGTATACCAGATGCAGTCGAAGTCATCGTATCACCTACGATCAGGTGGAGTAGGTGGCACATTGCCATTAAATCTGAAACCCAGTTTTTTGTAGCGAGGGGTGAAGGCACTACGATTCATATTCAAGATGAATTCGACCGTGTTCCTGTGCCTGAAACACCAGTACTAGAAACTGCAAAAGAAGACCCTAACCTGAGCGCATTTCTTTCGTTCTCTCCTGTATATAGATGGGAGATTGAAGAGACAGAAGAGGGATATGAAGTGAGGTTCATCGACCTTCGATACCGCAGCAAAGGTCATTACCCATTCGTTGCAGTTGTTCAAATGGAAGATCAGTTAGAAATCAAAAGCTCATATACAGGCTGGGTGTATAGTGAAGACACGCTTAGGAAGAAATTGGACCCTGCCATTGATTAATTCCATATGAAAACCGGCTGATATGTCAGCCGGTTTCTTTATCGTTTAATGCTTAATGCTTCGATCGTCATCAAAATACCCTTTATATTTCGGATTATTTTCCATGAAATCGTGTAAAACTGGACCGTAATAGTCGATCCATTGTTGAACGATCTTTTCTGTAACGTCTACGCCTTTATACTCTCTTCCAGCTTTTGCTCTGGATGATTCGAAATCTTCCCAGAGTAGTTCAACCATCGTTCTGGCCTGACCATATGACAACTGGTCATTCTTTTCAAGTAAGTTATGAGCAAGCCTTTCAAATAAATCTTCCATAAGGCATCCTCCTTTCATGTTGTCTTCCAACGGTTTCCGTTCATTCTGTATCTTTTCTTCACATAACGCCTGTTAGCTAATCACATACTAACATTGTGCCTGTTTAGACAAAAACTGTCGAAAAGGGAGGCGATGAAATGCGTAAGAAGGTCTCTAAATATCCAGATCTTAAATTCTCAGGCGAACCTCGCGCGAAGGAAGAATTTTCTTCAAAACGCGCGGACGGAACGACAAACACGCAACCTCAGGAACGCATGAAAGCTTCTAACCAAACTAACAATCGACATGGTTAATTCTCACATACGATAGGAGGCGCAAACAATGGGTAAAGACAATCGTGATAGGCTACATCCGAAATATAAAGATCCATTTCAATCACCCAGTGCTAATCCGAAGCATGCTCACCACCAGGTGAATGGAGAAACTCAGCAGGCATATAATGATATCGTTTTGCAGATTCAAACCCGCAAACGTTCTTAAAAAAGCTTAAGCAAGAGCAGCGTTATTGCTGCTCTTTCTCAATTAACATTGAAATCGGAAATGCTTCTATAGTTTCGCTTCCTTTACGAAAACCCCATGCGAACGTTCCGTTCATGTAATCGATAACGAACGAGGAACCTGGGTCACCTTCTAGTTCATATGTTTTTCCGGGAGTAAAATCGTCCGGGTTTAATAAATAAGACTTCGCAAGAGCGATTCTTCGTTCATGTACTGCAAACTCATTTACCATACCCATTTGCTCAGCTCTTCTAGCTTTCTCACTGAGCTGTGCGATTGAAGTTCGTAATTCTTCTTTATTCATTTCACTGAACCGTTTATCCATGACAACCTCCATAAAACTGTTCCTAATGTCTTCAGTATAGTTCATTTCACAATGTATGACAAAAATATGCTACGCTTTCAAAATAGGAGGTATGTAATATGAAAAGTATTGTAATCACTGGTGGAGGATCAGGTCTCGGAGCTGAGCTTGCCAAAAGGTGGGCAAGTTTAGATAAGCACGTTATTTTGGTTGGTCGCACGAAAGAAAAACTTGAGACTATTTGCACTGAGATCCAAGAACAGGGTGGATCCTGTTCATCATATACGTGTGACATTTCAAACTACACAGACGCTAAAGAACTGTATACGAAAATCACCAATGATGGTCATACCATCGAGATGCTTGTAAACAATGCTGGGGCAGGAGCATTTGGCTCCCTAGAGGACATAGAAGAAGAAGCGATACATAGCGTCATCGACACGAATGTAAAAGGGGCCATTTTTCTAACTAAAATCTTTCTTCCTGTTTTAAAACAAGCAGAAGGACGAATCATGAACATTATTTCAACAGCAGGTTTAAAAGGGAAAAAACATGAAACGGTTTATGTGGCATCCAAATATGCGGTAAGAGGATTTACTGAGAGTCTCTGGAAGGAACTAGAGGGAACCGGGGTAAGTGCAACTGCAGTGTACATGGGAGGTATGGACACTCCGTTCTGGCACTCCACAGATCACATTAAAGATACTTCCAGATTGAAATCCCCAGCAGAAAAAGCAAAGCAAATTATCGATCAAGATGAAGGACAACAAGAAATTTTCATTGATCGATAAATTCTTCTAAATAGTGATTGATCAATGAAAACGGAAAGCCTTTACGGTATAAAAATTGTTTCATTTTATATTTGTACTCTTTACTATCCAATTTTGAGAAACGGCGTTCGGCTTTTTGTGCTTGAAGCAGGAGTGCTTCCCACTCCTCTTCATGATTTTTATGATCGATCTCATTCATGACTTCTTGAATGATTTCTCTTTCAAAGCCTTTACTCGTAAGCGCCTGTCCAAGCTTTTGTTTCAGTTCAGTCGATGAGACGTTTTTAAGCTTCTTCACTTTTTTCAAAGCAAACTCTTCGGCACGTTCAAATTGACGTTCATATGGATATTCTTCAAGAGCCTTTTCGATCGTATCTTGTGAAACGCCTTTTTGAATCAACTCTTGATGGATGATGTAGGGTCCTTTCCCCCCTGCGTTCACCTTCGTTCTAACAAAAGCGCGTGCAAATTCAAGATCATTCACATATCCATAGCGCTTTAATTTACTAATGATAGAAGAGAAAGCTGCCTCCTCGATCTCTTTCGTTGCGAGGTGATCTATAATTTCTTTCTCAGATCGCATTCGATAAGACAAATAATGAAGCGCCAAGTTGAAACCTTTTTTTATGTGGTCTTCAAACTGTATCTCATCTAGAGTTTCCTGATTTAGTTCGATTCCTTTTCTAAGACCGAACCGAATCAGCACATCCTGATCCACACCGAACCCAAATTCTTCTCCATTCCCTTCATCTATAAAAATCGAAAACCGTTCACTGTTGTTCTTTTGTGTTGTGATACGTGTAATTTTAACCAATACGCTCACCTCTCTCATCACATTGTATCATTTTCAAAAAAATAGTATGAACCTAGAGCATTGGATTAAAGGATTCTCTTTACGGGTAAAGAAATAATTACTATAAGAAATGGATTAACTAGGAGGAACCACGTTATGAACATAGCGATTGCTGGTGGTACTGGTTTCGTTGGGAATGCTCTCACTGAATCATTCGTTAATGATGGACACCACGTCTACATCTTAACTCGAAACCCAAACAACAAACCTGCCCAAACAGGTGTAACGTATGTTAAATGGCTCAAAGATGATGCAGAACCAGAGAAAGATCTACAAAATCTGAATGCCATTATCAACCTTGCAGGAGAATCGATCAATAGCGGCCGATGGACGGAAGACAAGAAAGAAAGAATATTGAACAGCCGTATCTCCGCAACTCGAGAGATCGTTTCGATTATAGAAAAACTTGACCATAAACCACGTGTACTCGTTAATGCATCTGCCACAGGATTCTATGGCTCTTCTCTCGACAAGTCCTTTACGGAGAACGACACGAACCCGGGGTCTGATTTTCTTGCTGATGTGACATATAAATGGGAAAAAGAAGCGATGCGTGCCCAAAATTACGGTGTACGCACAGTGCTGACTAGATTTGGGCTCATCTTAGGTGAAGAAGGCGCACTCCCTCTTATGGTACTGCCTTATAAATTCTATATGGGCGGCAAGCTCGGAGATGGAAGACAGTGGTATTCTTGGGTTCATATTAAAGACGTGGTCGGTATGATACGATTTGCTGTCGATCATGATTCTGTTCAAGGACCACTGAACGTGACAGCACCAGAACCAAAACGAATGAACGAATTTGGTAGAACGTTAGCAGAAGTACTGAATAAACCTCACTGGATTCCTGTTCCTGAAGCACCTGTGCAGCTCGCTCTTGGCGAAAAGAGCGGCGTTGTTCTGAAGGGACAATGTGTATTGCCTCAAAAAGCGAAGGAACTCGGCTATCCTTTCCGATATTTAAAACTTAAAGATGCTCTTGAGAATCTGCTGGCTTAATTCCAGCAGATTTTTTTCAAACTCGTATTAATTCATGTTTTTCATACCTATAATATAGTAGCTACTCTTTCTTTGTACCTAACTTGAAATAAGGTGATAAATCATGACAATTTTAATTAAGAACGCCCGTGTATACCCGATAAGCAGCGCGATTTTAGATCAAGCAGATGTTCTAGTACGAGACGGCTTGATCGAGAGAGTCGCCACTTCAATTGAAGAAAAACCTGACATGACGGTCGTAGATGGAAGTGGAGCGCATCTTCTTCCCGGATTGATCGATGCGCATACGCATGTAGGTCTATATGATGAGGGAACAGGTTGGGCAGGTAACGATGCCAACGAAACAGTAGAAGCACTCACCCCTCATGTTCGTGCCCTAGATGGGGTCAATCCTCTTGATCTTGCATTCAAGGACGCCATTTCATTTGGAGTAACTTCTGTGCAAGTGATGCCAGGTAGTTCGAATATTATCGGAGGCACTACCACAGTCTTAAAGACATATGGAAAGAATGTTGAGAAAATGATCGTTCGAAAAACGGCAGGGCTTAAGGTTGCATTAGGTGAAAACCCAAAAAGGGTTCATAGTCAATCAAACAACGAGTCCATTACAAGAATGGGAATTACCGGACTGTTGCGCGAAGCATTTTACAACGCCAGCAAATCTCAGCCCTCAGAGCACCCTAGAGTCGCTCCGATCATCGCAGCCTTAAAAAGAGAGATACCTGTACGAATCCATGCTCATCGAGCAGATGATATTTTAACAGCACTACGTTTTGCAAGAGAATTTAATTTAGATGTACGAATCGAACATTGTACTGAAGGACATCTAATCGCAGATGAACTAAGCGGACAGAACCTTCGGGTCACCGTTGGACCCTCAATGACGAGACGTTCTAAGATTGAACTCAAAAACAAGACCTGGGCTACTTATGGCATTCTAAATAATCACGGTATTGAAGTTTCGATCACTACCGATCATCCGTATGTTCCGATTCAATACTTGAATATATGTGCGGCCCTTGCAGTAAGAGAAGGTTTAAGTGAAGAAAAAGCACTAGAGGGAATTACGCTAAATCCTGCAAAGAGCCTAGGCGTAGAGGAGCGTATCGGTAGTATCGAAGAAGGGAAAGATGCTGATTTAGTCTTATGGTCCCACCACCCATTCCACTTTGAAGCACGTCCACATTGGACCATGATAAATGGAAAAATTATTCATAGAAATTAGTGATATTTACAGTATCATTTTCTTAACAAATCGAGTATGATACTTTTGAAGCCAAAATAAACTAAATACAACTTCATAATTTGAAATGGGAAGGCAATTGGTGCGCCACCAGCAAAGTGACTGGTCCTAGTGGGTTCGATTCCCACCCCGAATAATAATTCAACATACTATTATTCGAGGGTGGGGTGAAATCTGCCCTCGACAGGAGGGAAACTCATGATTAAAAATCGTGACCTGTCGGAATGTCATGTTCTCTTTGACTTGATGGTTGACCCAGCTGTCTTCCCATTCGTACGTCATAAAGCAAATTCATATGAAGAATACTTGTTTTTAACAAAACAAACGATAGAAGCTGAAGAACAAGGCGAGCTCATCTCAAGAACAATCCTTGATGAATGGGGAGCACCGATCGGTACTATTAATTTGTTCGATATTCAAAATCAAGCAGGCTTTCTAGGCACATGGATTGGAACGCCTTATCATGGAAAAGGCTATAATCAAATCGCAAAAGACGCGTTTTTTAAAGAACTTTTTTACGAAAAG
This sequence comes from Alkalihalobacillus sp. CinArs1, assembly GCF_947387515.1. Classification (GTDB taxonomy): domain Bacteria; phylum Bacillota; class Bacilli; order Bacillales; family Guptibacillaceae; genus Guptibacillus. The sequence continues at coordinate 31,422 of NZ_CANDOB010000005.1, forward strand.
CAAATTCAAACCATTTTTCTTCGAATCAATCGAGACAATGTTCGCTCGCAGAAAGCTGCTGAAAAAATCCCTTACGTTGAACTGGCGAACGAGAAATGGCCAGGTGTCTATCAGCAAATCAACAGTGGTGAAAAATCGTATCACCTTTATGAGATCGAAAGAGATAATTATTTATTGCATACAATGCGTGATCGTACAGAGACAATTGAAGTTCAGCTAGAAGCTTAGTTCCTTTTTAGGAACTTTTTTTGTTTTAGATCGTTTTTTACATGGCAATGCTAATACCATCCTAAAGAAAAGGGTGATGTGAGCTTGGATAAGAAAAAAGGAAGAGAAAACAAAGAATCAAAAATGTCTCTTACAAAAACACAAGATGTATTGTTTGGAAAAGCATTTAAAAGAGCAGACCGAGCTGGTCAAAAACCGTAATCGATGAATAAGATTCACTGTTTTAAACCATTATAATGAGTGGAGAAACCCTTCTCCAAACTTACTAACAGGAGCTGATTTCAAATGGCAAAACGTCCAAACAAGGAAAACAAGCAACAGCGTCAAGCTCAGAACAACCCTGCACAAGCTCAAAACCAAGATGCAGAATTCGCTAACGAATTCGCTGCTGATCAAAAAGCAGCTGAAAGAGCTAGACAAGCTAACCAACGCGAAAAAAGAGACCAGCAGTAATTGATAAAAGGGACCTCAACAGGTCCCTTTTCTCTTTGTGGAAACAACTTATCAACAGGTTGTTAACAATGTGTATAAGTTCCACCATCATCTAGTGTGCTCAATAAAATTTATAAACAATTTACATTGTGGATGAACACCGGTTCGCTTGTGGATAATGTGTATAAATATGTGTATAACGCATGAAATAACCTTTTGTGATGTGCATAACTCTGTGGAAAGTGTTGATTACTCATAGAAGGTATCATAAGCAAAATGAAAACGATTCCGCTAAAGAAAGGGAATCGTTCTACTAAATTTATTTCTTACTTTTTTCGAAAACTGCGACAACTTCTACGTGTGCGGTATGTGAAAACATATCGACAGGTTGCAACTTGCCTACTTCATATCCCCTCTTTTGAAGGAAATCGGCATTTTTAGCTAATGTGGATGGATTACAAGACACATAAACGATTCGTTCAGGTTTTGCTTTCACCATTGTGGATAACAGTTTATCGTCACAGCCAGTACGAGGCGGATCGACAACGATCACATCTGGCTTGAATCCACCTTTGATCCATCTAGGCACAAGATCTTCTGCTTTACCCACATCGTACTTCATTTTATTCGCAAAACCATGCTTCTTCGCATTCTCCCTTGCATCATCAATCGATTCTTTGATGACGTCCATCCCTCTTACTTCCTTTGCTTCATCCACAAGCCACAAACCAATCGTGCCTACACCACAATATGCATCGATGACATTTTCACGTCCTGATAGCTTTGCTGCTTTTTTTACTTCATCGTACAATTTCACGGTTTGAATGGGATTTAATTGAAAGAATGCTCGTGCAGATAGTTCAAAGTTTAAATCCCCTAATGATTCCTGTATCACTTCTTCACCATCAAGAAGATTTGTATCATCTCCAAAAATAAGAGACGTCTTCTTGCCATTCACATTTTGCATGATCGAGACAATATCCGGCAGTCTCTTTTTGATTTCCTTAACGAGTAAGGACTGTCTTGGGATCTTTTCTTCAGACGTAACGAGAACAAGCTGTACTTGTCCTGTTTGGAATCCTACCCTTGTTACAATCGTCCGTACAAGTCCTTTTTTGCCATTATAGATGGAGATATTTAGATCTTCTAAAACCTTCACAACCTGTTTTGTCACACGATTCGTTTCTGGGTGTTGCACGAGGCAGTTCGTTAATTCGACTAGCTCATGAGACCCAGCGCCATAGAGGCCAGCGATGACTTTCCCTTTTTGTTTTCTAACTTGAAGCTGACTTTTATTTCTGTAGTTCCATGGATCTTCCATCCCAATGACTGGGTTAACAGTTAGTTTTGAGTTGTTTTTCGAATAGCGCTCAAACGCTTGAACAACAACGTCTCTCTTCTCTTTCAATTGGCCGCTATAACTTAAATGCTGAAGCTGGCATCCACCACATTCTTCATAAACGGGACAAGGGGCCGCGACACGCTCAGGAGACTTTTTCCTTAAGCGTTTGATTCTTGCCTCAGCACGATTAGGAAAAACGCGTGTGATTTCAGCAGTGATCTCTTCATTCGGAAGAGCACCGGGAACAAATACCACCGTTCGCTTAAAAAAGCCAATTCCTTCTCCATTAATTCCTAATCGTTTTATTGTAAGAGGAACAGTTTGCCCTTTTGTAAGAGCTGTCCCTTCTGTTTTATTCTTCAATCGAACCTCTCCTTATATCTATCCGCTCAAACTCTCCCATAAGTACATCGAAACATAGCTCGAGTATGGGGACCATCTCTTATTATACTCATAAAGCTCTTCTTTTGAAGGCTTTGTATCTAGATCAAATAGCTTCTTCATGGCATTCTGGATACCGACATCACCAGCTGGCAGAACATCTTTTCTCCCTAGTCCAAATAAAAGGACGCATTCGATCGTCCATGGACCAACACCTCTAAGAGGCAATAATGTCTCATACACTTCTTGGTTCGTAAGTTCATTCAACCGATGGAGATCTAGGGTTCCATCCTGAATGTTCTTTGCGATACCGATCAGATATTCTGCTTTTCTATTACTGAACTGGAGCTCTCGCAATTCTTCTACTCGAAGTTTACTAACGACATCAGGAGTAGGATAAAACCAAGCCCCATCTTTTTGTTCTCCATATTTTGTTACAAACCGATAGGTGAGCGTGTATGCAAATTTCATATTTAACTGTTGATGAACAATATTTTTCATGAGGGCACTGTAAGCATCTGGCTCACAAATGATCGGCATCCCTACATATTTTTCTACAAGACCCTGTAGTTCCGTGCCTTCAAAGTGCCTCTTGATTCTTTCTGTGTCCATGTTCAGATCAAACATCTCGGTTACTTTTCTTATTGATACTGGTTTAAGATCCTCTATTTCCCCACTAATGTGAAAGGAAGGATCGAGTTCATCTCCAACAGCTTTTATCGTGAGTACCTCTTTTGTTCGATCGATTGTAATTGGTACCTTAATCTCATTCGAATTAATCGCTTGAAGCGGATCCATGCGTAGCCGACCGAACAACCGATCAATAGCATATGGAGCTTCTGGACGTACGACTTCTGACCACATGAAATTCCTCCAGTCTTTTATTAGCTTCATTATCGCAGACAAAAGGAATCAATACCACCTACCAAGATAAAACAAAAAAAGCTACCCTACTGGCAGCTTTAAGGTGCTAATAAGCTAGGTAGTGTCCGTTTAAACACTAATTCATCCAAGCTCTTAAAGGTATAGCCTTCTTTCTTAAGATCTTTAATCACACTCTCTAACGCTTCTGCATTGTCTTTTGAAACAGAATGGAGGAGAAGAATGGCTCCAGGGTGTACTTGCTTCATGATGGAATCATACGCATATTGACTACCCTTTTGCCTGTTTGTTTCCCAGTCTTTATAGGCAAGTGACCAAAAAACATTGATATAACCTTCATCACGAGAAATAGCGAGTGACCTTTCGCTAAAAACACCACGTGGTGGTCTTAAATAAAGCATCGTTTTATCTCCGGTGATGCGCGTGTATTCTTCCTTCACTCGCTTCAGTTCTTTCTTTACTCGCTCATCAGGGATCTTCGTCATGTCTGGATGATTCCATGAGTGATTCCCGACAATGTGCCCTTCTTTCACCATTCGTTTAATAAGATCGGGTTGATCTTCTAAATAGTATCCTGTTACGAAAAAAGCAGCAGGGACTTTTTCTCTCTTCAATACATCCAGCACTTGAATGGTATAGCCATTCTCATAGCCATTATCAAATGTAACGTAAAGCTCTTTCTTGTCTGTATCCCCGATAAAGTACCCTCCATACTTTTTCAGCATCTGTTCGAACTCAGGTTCAGTTGTTGCTGGAGCATGGTCTTTACTTTTCTTAAAGTACCAGTCATGTGATTGATTATCGATTGCTGATGCTTCTGAAGAAATGAAGACAAACACAAGTGCTAATATAGCCGCAATAGTTTTCATGTTACCCTCCTTTTGTGCGCTTTTCTATAGTTTGCTTGGACATCACGATTCTATTCTGTAAAAAAACCAGCATTTCTGCTGGTTATTTTTGCGTATTAAACTCAAAGCTTAAATAATCTTGAACCGGAATCCATGCCCCGATCCCTTGCTGGGTTACGTTCCTTACCTCAATGCCTTTCTCACTACCTTTTAGTACAAGGTACACTTCTCCATACGTTACTTTTCCTTTTTCGTTTACAGCAGGCACATAACTCGAGAGCGTACCGTAATGGAGAGGAGCTATGTTATAAACGTTTGTTTTCCTCGTACCTTTTCCAATGATAGTTTGAAAAGCGAGAGAAAGCTTGGTTTTTTCTGATGCCTTCATGAGCATCATTTTTTTAACATCATCACTGGACGGGATCGATGCCGTTAACCCTCCACTCACACTCTTCTCCTCTTCTTGACGATACGACATTTTTGCGGTGCCTTTTCCACCTCTATTGTCGTAGCGGTTAACGTTCGCTTGCTTGTACTGCCAATTAACATTTGTTTCTTGTGAATCATACATCAAAGGCCATTTCCCTAAATAAATACTTGCACGATACCCGATCGCGACTTTGGACGGAGAGATATGTGAATCATTTAGAATTTGAATAAGCTGAGGGTTCTCGATTTTGATATCAGTGGAATCAATTAACTCTCTTGTCAGCTCACTCGGTTGAAGTGTTGGTTGATCTTGTGTCGGATTTGGATAAGTGTTTTCTTTAGAGATATTCACTACCGAATCCGGTATTTGAATCGCATGTTTTTTAGAAACTTGTGTCGCTTCCTTCGCCATCGCATTCATTGGTAAGATGACTGTAAGAAGGATAATCATAAGAGCTATTTTCTTCATTTCTAGATTCTCCTTTTATCTGTATCTTTTTATACAGCAGACTCTTATGAGTATTTTTTTCAAGTTGTTGTCCTTTTATCCAACATCACATAAATCTTCTCCCCCATACACTACCAAAAAAAGCCGCCGATGCTCGGCAGCTTACGTTACTTTTCAACTTCCTGTTCAAAAATCTCAATATCTCTCCACTTCCCGTACTTATAATACCCAATGGCAAAGATGCTCGATAAAACGAAGCTGATTCCGATGCCATAAGCGATCCCTTCTTCTCCAAGCCAATCAGATAATAGATAGGTTAACGGTACTCTTAAGATCCAGAACGATATGATGTTTAATACCAATACTTGGACCATCGCACCTGCAGCTTTTACTACCCCATTCAAAACGAAATTAATACCTAGAAACGGGTAAAAAAACGCAATCGTTTTTAAATATGTCGTTCCGAATGCGATCGTTTCTGCATCATTAATAAAGAGTGAGACAAGGGTTTCTGCACTAAAGAAGATGATTGCACTAATCGTAAACGAGACACTTAGAATAAGGATGATACCATTTCTTGCTATTTCAGAAACACGATCCCACAACCCTGAACCAATGTTCTGACCAGCCATACTGTTAACGGCTGCTCCAAGTGTAAACGCAGGAAGCATGATTACCCTGTCTAATCTTTGTGCTGCTCCAAACCCAGCTACAACTTGAGTACCGAAACTTGCAACGATTGCCATTATGGCGGTTACTCCCGCTGAGATCGTCATCATTTGCAGACCTGCAGGCACACCAAGCTTCGTGATTCGCTTCGTCTCTTTACCATCAGGCCAATGCGGCACTGTAAAAGGCACTTTGGATTTCCAAACTGAATAGATCACACCATAAAGGAATGCTGCTCCTTGAGCAATGATGGTTGCATATGCAGCACCTTCGATCCCCCAGTCAAAATAATAAATAAACAAAGGGTCTAATCCCGCGTTTAAAATGACAGCAGCAAGTACAAATCGAATTGGCGTCTTACTATCTCCTAATGCTCGAAGCACTGTCCCAATAAAATTGTATCCAAATAAAAAAAGTATCCCTAAGAAGTTGATACGCAAATACAGCTTCGTCGTCTCAAATATATCCTCAGGAGTTCCTAAGAATGTTAATATCGCGTCTGTAAATATAAAACCAATGATTCCAAACGTCACAGATAACACTGTGAGAACAACTACAAAAGCATTTAATGATTCGATTAACCCTTCGTCGTCACCTGATCCTTTTCTTTGAGATAACACAGTAAGCGTTGCACTGTTAACACCGATAATAAAAGATAAAACGGTAAAGATTACAGGAGCTGCGAGTGAGATTGCTCCAAGCGCATCTGAACCGAGTAAATTCCCAACCCAGAGACTATCAATAAATTGGTAGGATGTTTGTAGCATGTTGGTAAAAAATATGGGGAGCGAGAAAAAAATCATCTGTTTCGTGATGTTCCCCTGAGTAAAATCATAGGTGTTATTCATTTTTATTACCTTCTTTGATTTGAATTAAGTCTCTTTATGGTATACCCCTGGAGCGTCATTGAAAAACAGAATGGCACACTTTGCAAATAATGGCATATTATCTTGTTTTAGAATTGCTCAATAAAGGAAGATTAAGATTAGCGTTGATATTGAAAGGAGAATGATGATGACGATGACTCAAACAGAATTGAAGGACAAAGTGTTAGAAATTCTAGAATCTCACCATGTAGGCACACTCAGTACGATAAAGGATAACAAACCCCACTCTCGCTTCATGACATTCTTTAATGACGATCTTACATTGATGACTCCGACAAGCAAAGAAACACATAAAGTAGAAGATATTGAAGAAAACCATAATGTACATGTATTACTTGGATATGACGGTGAAGGTTGGCATGACCGTTATGTAGAAATTCAAGGAACCGTTAAGATCGATGACTCAAAAGAAACAAAGGAAAAAATCTGGGGAGATACGCTTAAAAGATGGTTTGATTCTCCCGAAGACCCTAACTACATCGTGTTAAGAATTACTCCAGAAACCATTCGTCTTATGAATGAAGGAGAAAATACGCCAGAGACGCTAGAGCTATAACAATAAAAGTGACACCAGAAACCTGGTGTCACTTCTTAATTTCAAATGTCTCTTCAAGCTCGATGCTATCGATTACGGATTGAGCCATCGAACAATGTTTTTTCGTTAATTCAAGAGCTTTTTCAACCTTTTGCTCATCAAGATCTCCTTCTAACGTGAAATGAAGGTGAATCTTCTCTACTCGGTTCGCTTTTTCTTCATTACGCGTAACATCAGCACTGATGTGGATATCTTCATATTTCATGCGTTTTTTATCTAAAATTTGACGAAGCACTCCACCACTACATACTGCGATCGAAGAAACGAGAAGTTGATATGGTCTAAAACCGGACTGCTCATCACCAGAAATATGTAATGTTCCGTATTCGAAGTCCGCTGTAAAACCAGTCTCTTCTTTTTTCATATTGAATTCCATCTTTTCCACTCCCTTTGCGTTCAATATCTTTATTTTAAATGAGAGTCCGCCGAAATGCGAATGGTGGTTCTTTTCTGCCTTATCCATTATAATGGCACTCATATGATCGTCTTGACGGAGTGTGAAGAAGTTGATGAATCAATACCGGTACAGATTTTTAATATTGATTACAATCGTTTTTATATCTGGCTATTCTCAAGGCATGCTTTTACCGCTCTTATCGATTTTACTTGAAGAAGCTGGCGTTTCATCGAGCATGAACGGTCTAAATGCATCAGCCCTCTATATAGGAATACTTTTTGCCTCACCTTTTATCGAAAAACCGGTTAGGAAATATGGATATAAGCCAGCCACCTCGTTCGGATTAGTGTTAGTAGCAATTTCTATCACCCTTATCCCGATCTGGCAAGCCTTCTGGTTTTGGTTTATCCTTCGAGTGATTGTTGGCATAGGAGACAACCTCCTACATTTCGCTACTCAGCTATGGATTACAACGAGCACTCCAAAAGAAAAGCGCGGAAGAAACATCGCGATTTATGGCTCTTCGTTTGGGCTTGGCTTTGCTGCTGGCCCGCTTTCAACAAGGTTAGTCGATCTATCGATTTACCTTCCGTTCTTACTTGCATCAGGGCTTGCACTCTTAACCTGGGGACTGTTAATTAGAATACGTAACGAATTTCCAGATTCCATCGATACGGGTTCAGATCGGGTTCTGATAAAGTATTGGAATGTCCTGAAAATTGGATGGGCAGCTTTACTCCCTTCATTCGGATACGGATTTTTAGAAGCGTCCTTGCATGGAAACTTTCCGGTATATGCGTTACGTATTGGACTTGATGTTAATGCAGTCTCCATCCTTCTTCCTTCGTTTGTTGTGGGAAGCTTAGTTTTTCAAATGCCGCTCGGAATATTAAGTGATAAATATGGACGAAAAAACGTTCTGTTAATAAGTATCTTCTGTGGATGGCTCTGTCTATCTGGTGCGATTTTCACAACGTCACTATCGATGCTATTCATCTTACTATTCATCTCTGGGATGACGGTTGGATCGCTTTTTTCACTGAGCATCACGTACTTAGCCGACCTCCTCCCTACTGACCTCTTACCAACTGGCAATATTTTAGCTGGTATTTTCTTTGGAGTCGGTAGTATCCTCGGTCCTTTTCTCGGTGGGATGTTTATCGACCTTTTGGAAAAGGGAAGTATCTTCTATGTGATCAGCGGAATGCTAATCGTCTTATTCTTAGGAATTGCACTTCATACGACTACTCAACAAAACGAACCGCGTTATTCGACTAATTTATGAGTAAACTGAAACTTTTAAAGCCACTTTAATAGTATATAGAAAGCGTCGTTATTGACTTATCATATGAATATACTATAATGATAATTGTGATTAACTAATAATTATTATAAACAAATTACAATAAAAGGAGTCGATCCCCTTATGAAACTACGCGAAGAAATGCCAGAACTTGAAGGTGCTAAAACCTGGTTTAATGGAGAAGTTTCCAAAAGTGATTTAGTAGGAGACAAGCCTCTAACCCTCATCCATTTCTGGTCCATCAGCTGTGGGCTATGTAAAGAAGCGATGCCAATGGTGAATGAATTCCGTGATGAATATGCAGAAGACATGAACGTTATTGCTGTTCATATGCCTCGTTCTGAAAAAGACCTTGATCTAGATGAAATCAAACAGGTGGCTGATCAGCACGATATCTCTCAACCAATCTTTGTCGATAGTGATCATAAATTAACAGATGCTTTTGATAATCAATATGTACCTGCATACTATGTGTTTGATTCAGAAGGTAAACTCCGTCATTTCCAAGCTGGAGGCGAAGGACGCAAAATGCTAACGAAGCGTATCACGAAGCTTCTAGACAAAGCGAAAAAAGCAGAATAAATGACGAAAGGCAGCTTACAATAAGCTGCCTTTTTATTTTCTCTTTAATTTTTTGTAGAAAAAGAAACATATCTTGTATACGCCATACCCTACTACAGCACCGAAACCATTCAATAAAATATCATCGATATCGAATATTCGTTGCGCAGCAAGGTATTGAAGCAGTTCGATACTCGTACTGATCAATAACCCGATTAACGTTATGACAATAACGGACCTACACTTTCGGTGCACAAGAGGCACGAGAAAGCCCAGTGGCATAAAGAGTAGAACGTTTCCTATTATGTTCTTAATGATCAGCCAGTAACTCCCACTCTCCCACATCAACTTAATGCTATCGAACAATACAAGATTGACGGATTTTCCATATGGATAGTAATTGTAAATAAATAGAGTCGTGTAAAAGAGAGTGAGCAAATAGATAAAGAGTGCGAACGTTCCGCCCCTTCTCATCCACTTGTTATCTGTTTGAATGTCTTCGTTTTTGGTTTGCATAATTCCTATATCTCTCCCTATCCTCCATATGCTTACGAGCGACCGTTATGCTATAGTATTCTATACAAACTAAGTTCATGTAACTAAATTGAGGTGGTAAGATGCCCAACACATTAACAAGCACAGTGCTTACCCTATCATCAGCACTAGACGATCAAGCAATTCCCTATTTCTATATAAACCAAACCGCTTTATGGCTGCAAGGTGTATTAGATGATTGTAATTCTATAACTGTTTCGGTACAGTGGGACAATTTTGAGTCCGTAATTTCTTATTTCAATAACCATTATGGGCAAGCTACACCGAAACATACGGATGAAAAGTCCATGGCGACTTACGAAATAGATGGGAATCCAGTAACCATCGAATGTGAATATAACACGGTTATCCGAACGAATCCCTATTTAATAGATGTTCCTCTAAATAACAGAACGGTTCCCGCTCTATCCCTTTATCACTATCAACGCTCCGTAGAATGGGCACCGCTGATCAACGATCATCTAAGAAAGGTACAACAGAGAATAACGGAACAAAACGAGCAAGCCTGGAACCAGCAAAACTACGAAGCCTTACTAAATAGGCATGGAACTCCCGAGCAGGTAGCAGACAAACTCAAGGCAAATCCTAATGGAAAACTAAGATCTCTCCTTCCTTACTTGCCAGATCTAAAGGGGAAACGTATTGCTAACCTGATGGGCTCTCATGGAATGAAAGCAACTGCCATGGGTTTATTAGGTGCAGATGTCACAGTGATCGACTTCTCTTATGAAAATGAGCGCTACGCAAAAGAACTTGCAGATGCAGCCTCGGTTGATCTGACCTATTACCTTTCAGATATTTTAAGATTAGGGACCGAGCATCATAGCAAATACGATATCGTGGTTATGGAACTTGGTATCCTTCACTACTTCCTGGATCTACATCCACTATTTCGAATCGTACATCACATTCTCAAACCTGGAGGTCAATTTATTCTTCAAGAGTTTCACCCGATCTCAACTAAATTGATTACATCGAAGGGTAAAAAGCATAAAGTAGATGGGAACTACTTTGATCCAACGATTCAAGAAACGAATGTTGCTTACAAAAAGCACTTGAACGAACAACAAAATACCAACGCCGTTCTTCAAAGAAAGTGGACGCTTGGAGAAGTGCTAACGAGTATTGCAGATGAAGACCTCATCATAAAACAAGTCGTAGAAGAACCTAATATCAAGGTCAACGATCGTGGTATCCCTAAGCTTTTCACTGTAAAAGCAGAACGGTTAAATTAGAAAAAGCACCTTCAGAGGTGCTTTTTCTTACGTCTTATTACGAAACGAGCGATTCTAGTACTTCGTCATCTCGTTTATCGGAGAAGTTCTTGCCTACAATTTCCGTTTGTTTATTCATCAGATTAGCTAGTTCTTCTGCTTCCTCTTTTTCACCAGCTACAAAAATCTTTTGCCACTCGCGCTTTTTGGACTTTTTATCTAGTTTGGATGCCATCGATTTGTACCATCTTTCTCGATTGGCTTTAATTCTGTCTTCATATAGCTCTCTTTGTGCAGTACTTCCGTTACCAGGCGTGTTCTCGCTTCCAGTCGTACCTTCATAAATTCTCCAATTATCTTCATCCGGGTCCCACGCGTATTCCTCACTCTTCGTTAAGAAACCAAGTTCCGTTTCTAAAATACGTACATAATCATAATGCACAAGAATGATTCCAGTGTTTGGATAATCATTACTTAATTGTTCGAGTTGGTCAAGCTGTGGTTCTTCTTCCCAATAAAGATTCGTCTTAACCGGTACCTGAGTACGTTCAACGAACCAGATTTGATCATCAGATGAAGCGATGATCACGAGACCCCGTTTTAAATCATTTTCAATCGAATTGATTTCATCCTGTACTTTTTGTTTTACCTTTTCAAAGTTCTCTTGCTCATCTTTATTGCCACTTTCTTTTAAGTAATCTTCAAAGTTTCGGAAACCATTCTTTAATTGAATCTTCCACTCACCATGTTGACGGTCTGGATCACGTCGGTCTGTATTTAAGTATAGAGTAAACACCTTATCTGGCTTTTGTACTTGAGCTCGTTTAATTTGATCTAGTTTTTCAGTTAATAGCATGTCATCGTGTCCTCCTTCACTTTTTGTTACTTATAAAATGGATTCCCTGTTTTTTGTAAGGATTAAACATAAAAATATGTAGCATATTTCATTTCTTTATGATAGTAACGATGAAGACTTTGTGATAGAATAAAATCATTAAAAGATAATAATAATTCTAATTTAATGAAATGCATTCTCATTTAGAAGTTATGAAAACCGTCTTTTCGGGCTTCAAACGATCTTTCTTAGCATGAAATGAGACCTATAAGAACGCTGAGTATGAATATCTTTCTCAATTAGAAATTAACAAGGAGGAATGATGATGCAACAGTTGAATGTTCAAAACAGTACTTATACCACTCAAACTTCCTTTTGGCGGAATTCTTTCAAACGACATAGCGAGTTACTTGCTGCCTTGGTAAGTGGCTTGATCATTGCTTTCACGTGGTTGATGGAGGGCGAATTTTCTTCATCCATAGAAGCTGGGCTTTATATAACTGCTTTTATTATTGGGGGATTCGCGAAAGCAAAAGAAGGCATTGAGGATTCGCTAGAAGATAAAGATGTGAACGTGGAATTATTAATGATTATTGCTGCAATTGGTGCCGGCTCCATTGGATATTGGACAGAAGGGGCCATTCTAATCTTTATCTTTGCAGTCAGTGGTGCACTTGAAACATATACGTTAAATAAGAGTGAACGGGAACTTCAGTCACTAATGGACATACAACCCGAAACAGCTACCATCGTAGAGGATGGAATCGAGAAAGTTGTTCAAGCTTCGGAGCTAACGATCGATAGTACAATACTAATTAAACCAGGCGAACGCGTTCCTGCTGACGGAGTGATCTTGAAAGGTCAAACGTCACTCGATCAATCAGCAATTACTGGTGAATCTATTCCAGTGATCAAGCGGATCGATGATGAAGTGTTTGCTGGTACGCTTAATATATCCGGCCATCTAACGATTCGAATGACGAAACGGAACGAAGATACCGTTTTCCAAAAAATTATCGCTCTCGTTCAAGAAGCACAAGATCAAAAAGCTCCTTCACAATTGTTCATCGAACGATTAGAAGGCTGGTACGTTAAGATCGTATTACTTACGGGAGCTCTTCTTATGGTTCTCCCCCATTACCTCGTTGGGTGGACGTGGGAAGAAACGATCTATAGAGCGATGGTTTTTCTAGTTGTAGCTTCCCCGTGTGCGCTCGTTGCTTCAATTATGCCGGCTACGCTGTCAGCTATTTCAGCTGGAGCAAGGAACGGGATATTGTTTAAAGGTGGCATACATCTCGAACAGCTTAGTACCGTTCGAGCTGTTGCACTTGATAAAACCGGTACTCTAACTCAGGGAAATCCAGAAGTAACAGATGTAATTACAAGGGAAGACATCGAAGAAGACAAATTGATCCGAAACGTCGCTTCGATTGAGAGACAATCAACGCATCCATTAGCGAAAGCGATCGTTCATTTTGCTGGGGAGACGAATTGGTTTTTACCAGACGAAATGGAAGACCATTCTGGATGGGGCGTTAAAGCAAAAATCTCTGGAGTACAGTGGAAAGTCGGTAAACGTGAATTTTTCTCAGATGCAATTGGTTTCGATCGTTTTGAACAACGTTACAAGCAACTTCAACAAGAAGGTAAGACGATCGTACTTGCAGCTGATGAAGCAGGTATTGCTGGAATGATCGCGCTAAAGGATCAAGTAAGAGCAGAATCCTCTAAGCTTGTGAGAGAATTAAAGAAACTAGGCATCGAACCTGTCATGATTACTGGAGACAGTGAAGAAACGGCTAGAGCGATCGCCAATGAAGTAGGAATTGAAAAATACTATGCAAACTGTTTACCTGAAGATAAAGTAACAAGGATCAAACAGTTAAAAGAAGAATGCGGCTCTGTTGGAATGATTGGAGACGGCATCAACGATGCACCAGCTCTTGCTACAGCTGATGTTGGAATCGCTATGGGTCAGGGGACTGATGTAGCATTAGACACAGCTGATGTTGTACTGATGAAGAACGACCTGTCTAAACTAACTCGTGCAGTAAGCTTATCAAATCGATTGAATGGTATCGTAAAACAAAATGTCACCTTTTCTATTGCAGTCATCCTCGTATTGATCTTATCTAACTTCTTCCAGTTCCTAACGCTGCCTCTAGGTGTGCTAGGTCATGAAGGAAGCACCATCCTCGTTATATTGAACGGCTTACGTTTATTAAAATAATAAGTAAAAACAGCAGTCACAGACTGCTGTTTTTATTTATGTAGACTTATTCCTCCTGAAGTAGTTGGAAGTGGCGTTTATTTCTCCTCCTACAACAATGACGAGGCCAGTTAAGTAAAACCATAGCATCAATGCGATTACGCCACCTAAACTACCGTAAGTTGCAGAGTAGTTCCCAAAGTTATTTATGTAATATGAAAAACCAAAAGAAACGGACTGCCATAACACCGAGGCTGTAATTGAACCTATGATCACATCTTTATAGTGCAAACGCTTATTAGGTGCGTAATAGTAAATAAACATGAAAACGATAATCATGATCGTGAGACTCAACAACCAGCGAATCAGTGAAAACATAAAGCTAAAGGTCTCTGGAATCATAAAGAAATCAACGAAAAATCGCCATAGCATTTCTCCAAAAACAGGCAATATCAATGCAACGACGATGACGAAGATCATTGCTAGTGACAATAAAATCGACAGCCCTCTTGCAAGAAGGAAATTTCTGCTTTCATCCACGTTATAAGCTCGGTTGAGTGACTTAATTATGGCATTGATGGCATTTGAAGCTGACCAAATCGTAGCGATGATTCCAAACGAAAGTAATCCCTTTCGTGCGCCGTCCTCAAGAATGAGATTTTCTTGTATTGTAATAAGAGACTCTGATGGAGCATATTGAGAAATCAGATCAAGAATTTGATCCTTAGAGAAATCAAAATGAGCCAGAAGGGTAATGGCGAAAATGAGGAAAGGAAAAAGCGACAGTAAGAAATAGTACGCGAGCTGCGCAGCTAAATCTGTCACCTGATGTTCCTTTATACTCGAGAAAAGCTGCTTACTAAAACTAACTAGAGATAAGTTCACCATATACCCTCCTGAAGTAATCTAGTGCGTGATCTCGCGGTTATGGTCTTTCGTTAATTCTTCACCTGCTTCTACAACCCTAGAACCAATTTCTTTAATATCTTTTTGCGTTTCTTTCACAATGTTAAGTGCTTCGACCGAGCTTTCTTTTAAACCGCTGAACTTCTTAGAAAGTGTCGTGATGTCATCCTGGACCTCTTTCATCAAATCACCAGCATCTTCAACCGTTTGTCTTACCTTATTCGAATAATAAGAAGGGTTGTTCTTAACTTCTCGAAGAACCTCTCCAGTACGCTTCGATCCTTCTTTGATCGATTGCCTTGTCCCTCGATCTAAAAGAGAAATAAGAGCCCCCGCTAGACCACCGATTAGGACAGCTTTAAAAAGTTTATTTTCACTCTTCTTCTGATATGTCTCATTCATTGAAAATTGCCTCCTTTAATTTCACAAAGTTGCGATTATTTTCCCTATAATAGGTGCGCTCAAACCTAACGAGCAGTGGTGTAGCGGCGAAGAATTCGGTCTACCGCACTTCCATAGCTTTCCCCAAATATCACAAGATGAACAAGAAGATAATAAAGCTGATAAATCGGAAAACGATCTTTGTATCCATCCTCTAATGGGTATTCTTCTTCATATCTTCTATAGAAAGCTTCTGAGTACCCTCCGAATAAATATGTAAATGCGATATCCACTTCCCGATCGCCATAGTATACCGCAGGATCTATCAAGACAGGTCCTTCTTTACTACTTATCCAGTTTCCTCCCCAAAGGTCACCATGCAGCAATGAGTTTTTTGGAGTATGGTTCAGGATAGAGTGAAGATTGTCTCTAAGCTTCGTCAGAAGTCGATTACGTTCTTTCGTGAGGACTCCTTTTTCTTCAGCTAAGGATTGTAAGAAGCCTATCCGTTGATCACGATAAAACTGTACCCAATCATTCCGTTCGTTTGTTTGTGGGAGTTCCCCTATAAAGTTATTATGTTCTAAACCCGCCTTTTTACTATAGTGGGTATGCATATTCGCAACGACACTACCTAGTTCTTTATCAGCTTCACCGCTTACAAAGGGAGGAATCCATTCTAATAAAAGGACGTTATTTCCTACTCCACCATCATGATGATAAAGAGGTTTAGGTACAGGGACCCCATTTTCTCCTAAAAGTGTAAGCCCATTTACTTCTGCCTGAAAAAACTCGTGACCAGCTGAAGGGTTGTACTTAACAAAATAGTCCCTTTCACTCGTTTTTGCATAAAACGTATGGTTGATGGAGCCACCTGTAACACGATCCCACTGATCGATCTTCCCATCATCTCCATAAGCTTGAAGGGCGGACCGCACTTGAGAAATCATAGCCCGCTTTCTTCTCTAATGTGTTGAAGTAACTGATCGCAGCCCTTTTCTACCATCTCATAAACCTCATCAAAATTACCTGTGAAATACGGATCAGGAACATCTTCAATTTCAAAATCTTCTACGTAGTCCATCAGCCTAGAGATTGAACTCGTATTCGTCAGACCCGCCAGTTTATGCAATTCACCTAAATTTCCTGCATCCATTGCGACGATATATTGGAATTCCTCTAGATCACTCTTTTTGACTTGACGTGCCTGCATCCCATCCATACGAATGTTCTTCTTATTTAAAAGGTCTGCAGTCCCTTCGTGCGGAGGCTCTCCGATGTGCCAATCACCAGTACCTGCCGAGTCGACGCTAATCATATCTGAAAGACCAGCATGTGCAACCTTATCTCGAAAGACCGCTTCAGCCATTGGAGATCTGCAAATATTACCGAGACAGACAAACAATACTCGAATCATACTTATCCCTCCATCGTTTTGATGTACACAGTTCGGTTTCGTGGGCCATCAAATTCACAAAAATAAATCCCCTGCCATGTACCAAGAATCATTTTTCCGTCTTGAATTAAAATCGTTTGTGAAGCTCCTACAGTACTCGTCTTCAAATGAGAAGCAGAATTTCCTTCTGCATGCCGATATTTCGGATGTTCCCATGGATATACTTCATCAAGCCTCATCAACATGTCATGTTTGACGTCAGGATCTGCATTTTCATTAATCGTTATTCCAGCCGTAGTGTGCGCTGAAAACACCACTACCATTCCATTTTTGATTCCTTCTTCTTCAATGGCGTTCTGTACAGTTGACGTAATATCGATCATTTCGTCTCGCTGTGTTGTGTTAACGGTCGTTTTCTTTAACATCTCTGAGCCCTCCTAGTGATTTTTAAAATCTCAATGATGGTCTCGATCGTACAAATACAAATAAGGAATATCAAGAAACAAATAATGCGTCTCGTTAATAGGGTACGAATATGTCCTTATCAATTCATTTGTTTCGATATCACTGTACATATCTGAGAGGTTCCCTATCCCTTCATGTTTCATTCTCATAATGTTTTCTAAGAAATACGGTCTCCAACTCCAGTTGTTCCCCACATACTCTGGTTGAAGTTCCCAGCTCCCATCATCGTTACGGTAGTAGTTCGAGGACACCTGATTCCCATCCTCATTGCATATATAACCTCTAAAGCAAGCGTCATTCAAGGATCTTGAAGCTTGTGAGACAATGTCATCCCAATCGTTTTGCTTCATCATCTTAACCTGTTTTTGTAGATGCTCATTAAACCTTTTGGATAAATGATAAAGCGATAGAAGCCGATTTTGTTCATGATTGATAAACTGATGAAACTCCTTAGAAAGCAGTGGTTTGAATTGATCTCTTTCTAAAAATTCTGGACCTGGTTCTTTAATGTAATCACCTTGATAATAGCGACCACCGTTTTCCCAAGCATACTTCATCTGACCATGTCCTTCGATTCCTTCAAACAGTAAGGTAGCACCAATTTTACGCCCAAGCATCGATAATGCGTAAAGCACATCTCGATATTCTTGAGGCATGCCTTTATCTTTAAGACTAAAAAGATTTACTTTAATAATATTTGGATTTAAAATCGCAATCTTTTCGATATTGCTCATCTTATTTCCAGAATGGCTAACAGCTATTTGCACGCCGAGACTTCTATAATAAGTTAGAAGATGTTGAAGC
The DNA here is from genome assembly GCF_947387515.1 of Alkalihalobacillus sp. CinArs1. Taxonomy (GTDB): domain Bacteria; phylum Bacillota; class Bacilli; order Bacillales; family Guptibacillaceae; genus Guptibacillus. Next base: position 49,592 of record NZ_CANDOB010000005.1, read on the forward strand.
TTCTTTAAATCACTTTCATCCACATCATAATCAGACACCTCTAACGCGATTCGCTCATATGGAATTCCGAGATTAGCATATCCCTCTAATGATGACGTGATCGTCTCTCCTCGATCAAACAACAAATGACTGGCATTGCAGTTAAAAAACAAACATTCACCTGTCCCATAATTACTGTAATACTCGATCGCTAAATCTCGAACAATCGTATCGATTTCCAATATGTACTCTTCTGGTATCGAAGTATCTTCAAAGAAGAAACTAAGGTCTTCAGCACCTTTTTCTGTTTGGATTCTTCCCAATACTTCATATCCAATAATTTGTTTTTTATCAGCGCTGATGATCGGTTGAAAATATGGAAACACGTTCTCTTTATTGCCCATGACATCTAGTGCATCCACCGCTTATCCCCCTCTCCTATGTCGATTTAAATACTATTATTATAGCATGAACATCTAACTTTTTTAGAGGCTTGTCCCCTCCCAATTATGTCAGTTACTCTCTTAATTCTAAGCATAAATCCTATGAATAATTGGTTAATTATTGGTTTTTATGAGTTTGAGATTTATACTAGTAGTAACAATTAGTATAAAAGGTGATGATTTGAATGAGGGAAAGACAGACACGGGGCGAACAAAATGAGAGCTAATAAAGAACAAATCAAACGAATGAAGAAAAATGAATTCATCAGAACTGCGATTGAGTACGTCGATACAGGAGTCGTCATCACAGACCCTGAACTACCTGACAACCCCATCATATATACGAATAAAGGCTTTGAGCAATTGAGCGGATACACAGCAGAAGAGGTCATCGGGTTTAACTGCCGGTTCCTTCAGGGCGAAGACACGGACAGAACAGTATTAAATCAGATTAAGTCTGCCATTCAGAAGAAAGAAAAAATGAAAGTAGAAGTAAAAAACTATCGTAAAAACGGAGAACCATTTTGGAACGAGCTGCAAATTTTCCCCGTTTACATTGAAAGTGAAAAGCAGTCCTATTTTGTAGGTGTCCAACAGGACGTAACGAAACGTAAATATGCGGAAGAACGTTCCAATCATTATTTACAACAAGTAAAAGCACTATCTACTCCGATCGTTCCGATCGATAGAGGTGTTTCGATCGTACCACTAGTCGGTGAAATCGATGATGAGCGACTAGAGCTTCTGCATCACAACGTGAGTAGACACATTCAAAAAAGCGGTGATCAGTATTTGATCCTAGACCTTTCTGGAGTGAGTCACTTTACAACTCAACTTCACAACGGTATTTATCAACTCGATCAGCTCATCAAATTAATGGGAGCTACGCTAATGATGTCTGGGGTTCGGCCAGAATTTGTTCTTGAAAGTGTACGTTCGGATTTAACATTGTCATCGATTCAAAGCTTTCCATCTGTTAAACAAGCCTTGAAAACAATTCAATAAGAATAGGAAAAAAGCTTTCGAGATTGTTTTCTCGAAAGCTTTTTAGCAGACTTACTTAAGTCTTTCTTTTATAGATGCATTCAATGACTTCGCATCTGAGAGCGCTCTGTGGTCTTCCTCTATCTCACCAGGCTTAACAGCTTGACCGATGATGTAATCGACCATTTTCATTCCGAGAAAGTCGCATATGTATTGAAATTGCTGAATAAGAGGCAATCCTTTGATTCTTGGATTGTCGCCGCCACATGACACCACATAAACTTCTTTATCTGCTAGCTTACTCTTTAAATCAAACCGTTCATCGCGCATTGCCTGCGAAAATCGATCGACCATATTCTTCATCGTCCCTGACATGCCGTACCAATAAATTGGCGTGGAGAAAACGAGAATATCGCTGTTGATAATCTCCTCAATCAAGTTATCGTGATCATCGTATACGCGTGTGAAACCACCTTCTGCATGACGTTGGTCATGAATGGGGCGGATAGATAATTGCCTTAAGTAAACCTTTGCATGGTCGATGTCATCCAGTACATGGTTTGTTAAAGTTTCTGTGTTTCCATCGGGTCTTTGACTGCCGTCTAATACAAGTATCCTCTTCATATCATTCTCCTTTCTTTCGCACATATTTATTTTAACGATTACACAGTTCCTTTTACACTGTTTTGCTTAAAAAGGAGGAGGCATTTTGCAGAATTATTTAACCTGGTCGGTAAATGAGACCTTTTCACTCTTCTCACTACCTCACCTACTTGTACTAGTCACCTTAACGGGATTGCTAGTCCTTACCTACCTATTCAGAAAAATGCTACGAACAAAACGATATAACAGAGCGTTTCGCTTTATTTTGATCTTTTTATTAATCCTGTCAGAAACGAGCTTTCATGCTTGGTTTAGTTATCACGATGAATGGCATGTCACGACAACGCTCCCACTGCAATTAAGTAGCATCTCCCTATTTCTCGCTTTGTTTTTGTTACTTTTAAAACGGCAGTTTCTGTTTGAGATAACGTATTTCGTAGGTTCGAGCAGTGCGCTTCTCGCAATGGTTACACCTGAACTTAGTTATGCCTATCCGCATTTTCGTTTCTATCACTTTTTTGTTGCCCATGGCGGAATCGTTCTGACAGCGTGGTTTATGATCGTGGTTGAAGGATACAAACCAAGTTATTCTTCCATTTGGAGAGCATTTATCTTTCTCAATGTGTATACAGCGTTTATTTTCCTACTGAACTTTCTTATTGACTCGAATTATATGTTTCTAATGGAGAAGCCGATGAGCAATACCATCTATGCCTACCTAGGCAATTGGCCATGGTATTTAGTAACGTTAGAAGTGATCGCCATTTCATTGTTTCACCTTTTATACTTGCCATTTGCCATGATTAATCGAAAAGAGAGGTCCGTTTAAACAGTCCTAAAACAGGTAAATGACTATAAAACAGATCTTTGAAAGGATGAATATCATGAAACGTTATCACCTTATCGTAAGCGGGCAGGTTCAAGGTGTTGGATTCAGAGCATTCACACAGCAAAAAGCAGCAAAATACAATCTAAGTGGCTATGTGAAAAATAACACGGATGGTTCTGTAGAGATCGAAGCTCAGGGAGATGAAACACAGATTAAGCAATTTATTTCTTCGATTGAAAAAGGCAGCGCTTTTTCTTCTGTAGATAAGATCAATGCGAATGAAGAGGAAGTAAAGCAGGAAGAAGAGTCTTTTTCAATACGTTATTAATGTTCAATCATCGCTTCTTACTCTATAATACTAGTAGATTTAAAATCGAATAAGTCGGAGGAAGCGGATTGTGACAAGTAACTCGTTTTTTGAAAATAATGAAACGATCAGAGTGCTAAATAGTATTGGGGACAATATCTTTGTATGTGATACAAGTTTTACCATCGCTTGGTATAATGAGCAGGCTGAAGATCTTTTGCAATCGATCATCGATTATCTTCCCGTCGATTCACCTTCACAATTAATCGGAAGAAGCATACATGACTTTCATAAGAATCCTGCCCATCAAAAAAATATTCTATTACATCATTTGCCTTATCAAAGTACGATCACTCTTTTCAATAAGTTTGCTGCCAATATCGTTATTTCAGAATATAGAAACGAAGACGGCGAAAAAGTGGGATACATACTTGTCTGGCGAGATGTAACTGAAAAGGAAAAAGAGATCGATGAAAACAGGAAACTTGTGGAGGAGTATTCGAATACGATCCTTCCTACTGTTCTTGAGAATGCTATTCTGCTTCCATTGATCGGCACGCTGACTGTAAACCGTTCAGAAAAATTGATTAGAAATGTACTCAGCTATTGCGCTAAAACGAAGACAGATTATGTTCTGATCGACTTTTCTGGACTAACAAATCTCACAGATCGTTCAGCCAATATAATAATTGAAACGATGACAAAGTCTCTTAGTCTGATGGGGATTCAAGTGGTTTATGTGGGGATTACATCACGAATTGTAAGATGGCTAATCGATCTTGACTTAGATTCGTCTATCCCTACCTATGCAACGTTTAGACAAGGAATCCGAGCGGTCATGAAAAATGAAGGATACGAACTTAAGAGGATCAATGAAAAGATCAAAAGCTGAAGAGCACACTCTTCAGCTTTTTTTATATTACATCTGTTTACTTGAAAACTGCTGAAACACCGTGTTTGTCTTGATTGGAAAAATTTCTTCCCCTGCTACAGTGTTCAATATCCGTTTATTTCTTTCTACAGATAGCGCAAGGTTTGTTGCCCCCGCACCGTGAGAATGTTCAAGATTTGTGAGGGTAAAGAAATGGTTTTCTCTCCCATCTTTGAAAACGAGTTGCTGGTTTAATGTGACTTTATACCTCTTTTCATCCTCCCACTCAATTTCATCGTGCATTCTCGTAAACCATTCAGGAAAATGAGGCTTGTAACCTGTAGCTAACAACACCTTCTCAGAATCTACCGTAAACGAATGGTCTTCTTGCCACTGTCTACATGCTAATCGGTAAACTCCGTCCACTTTCTCAACACCGTTCACCTCTGTCATCGGCTGTATCGTGGCTTCAGGGTAATTCCCTTCAGCTGATCGATGGTAGAGCAAATCATAAATGGCTTTCAAGGTTTCTGGATCGATTCCTTTTCTTAACGGACCTAACGTTGAGAGCGCCTCTTCTCGCTCCTCGTATGAAAGTCGATGAAAGTAAGAAATATAGTCTGGAGAGAAAACTTCCTGACCTAGCTTCGCCGACTCTAATTGGAAGAACCCAGCTGACCTTGTAAACCAATTCAACTTGTACTTATAGTGCCTCTGGTCGTTCAGTAGATCATAAAAAAGTTCTGCTGCGCTTTGCCCAGAGCCGATCACAGTGACAGAATCAGACTGCTTTAACTGTTTCTCATGATAGAGATAATGATTTGAATGGAGCACGTCTTCTATTGGATACTTATCAAAACCTTCTGGAACATTTGGTAGACTGCCTGTACCTAACACAACGTGTTTTGCTTTCACTTTATGAGTCTCAGATCTTTTAATATCTTCAATGATCACTTCATAGTATCGCTCTTCTTTATGATACGTTACATCGATTACTTTCTTCCCAAATTGACAGTTAGAAAGTTTTGAAGCCACCCACCGCGTATATGCATTGTATTCCTTTCTCGGAATATCGAGTTTATTAAAAAAATAAAATTGATAAAGTCTGTCGTTCTCATGCAAATAATTAATAAACGTGTATGGACTCTTTGGGTTAGCAATCGTTACAAGGTCCGCTAAAAATGGCACCTGTAAATCTGCTCCCTCAATCAACATACCTGGATGCCAATTAAACTCTTCTTTCTGATCAAAATAAATCGCTTCTATGTCTAAATCCTCAGCGAGCGCCGCCATTCCGAGATTGAATGGTCCGATTCCTATTCCAACTAAGTCATACATCATTTGATCGTTCATTATCGTCACGTCCTTTTTCTCCACTTAAACAGTTCCATATCTTGTTTTACCCTAATCAACATGATTCTAAATCTATATGCAGATAAACTCTGATACAATTATGGTGAGGAAATAAATGGGAGGTACATCATGACAAATGATTTGTTTACTTTTTACTTGAGCGAGATTGAAAAGCCATTTTCAGGTTGGGACTTTTCTTATATTCAAGATACAGGACGTATTCATAGTGAGCGCTTGCCGTGGTGCTATACTTCAGAGGTTCTACCCATATTTAAGAATACAAGGAGTGTTTTAGATATGGGTACAGGTGGCGGAGAATTTCTAGAGAAGCTTCAACCTTTCCCAGAAATGCTAGCTGCAACTGAAGGATATCCTCCAAATGTTCCGATTGCTAAGAACCGCTTGGAACCACTAGGGGTGTCTGTTCATGCATTCGAAGAGGATGATCATCTTCCTTTCTCGGATGACCAATTTGAGTTCATCATGAATAAACATGAGGCTTATTCTCCTACTGAATTAAAAAGAATTCTGACTTCAGATGGAAAGTTTATCACACAACAGGTAGGAGGCTCCGACATGCTTGAACTCAATCGACTTCTTGGAGCATCCACTGAAACAGAATTTGAGCATTGGAACCTCGCTTATGCAGTGAACGAATTAGAGGATGCAGGATTCGAAGTGTTCGGTCAGGAAGCATTTCCAGAAACACGCTTTTATGATGTAGGGGCGATTATCTATTATTTAAAAGCCATACCGTGGCAAATACCAGATTTCTCAGTAGAACGTTATCGAGATGCGCTGTTTAAGATACACCTGAAGATTCAAGAAGAAGGCTATCTTGATATTCCTTCAAGCCGATTTATTATTAAGGCTAGGCTTAAAGGTTAATTTGAACCCGCATACGGCGAGTTCTCAGCTTGTCGAGAAACCTATGTCATTATTCAGTGCTCCCTATGCCGTAGTCGATGACGATCGCATGCTTTCCGCGGACGAACGTCCAAGCCCGAGGTGAAACCCGCACCCCGGTCTCGGCCGCCCGTACGACCGCAGGAGTCCGCGATCGTCTCTCCTACTTGAAGGAATAAATCCAAAGTCAACACTCCGTCCCAATAGTTTAACAGTCGAATATGGCAATTCTGACCTTCTTTTTATCCATCAACGTTATTTGGAAAGAGGAAAGAATCAACTACTCTTTTTGAACACCGAGTACCCTTTAAAAAAACACTCATCCAACCTGGATGAGTGTCAGCTTGTATAGAAACCCCAATTCGTTCCTCTACAAGCTTTAAACCGCATACGGCGGGTTCTTTTTTGATTAATCTGCACTAACAGCTTTCGAGGCACTGATGGCGGAAAATGTAATGGTTACTGCGCATAGCAACGCGATGACAAGGAATCCTTTAGCGAGGGGCCAGAATTCCCATCCGTCAATAAAAACAGAGCGCATCGCCTCAAATAAATACGTTGTAGGGTTTATGACGGTTGCGATTTTTAACCAATTTGCTTCAATAAGTTCGTATGGAACGAATGTGGTACTTAGGAAGATAAGAGGGAAAAAGATGAAGGTCCCGGCCTGAGCTGACTGAGCATTCTTCGTTCGTAGTGCTATTCCAACAGAATAACCAGCAAAAGCCAGCCCCCATCCGAGCGTTAGCAATAACACAATCAAGATCCCACCAAATCCTGCAGCTATTTCAAGACCAAGGAAATAGGCGATGATTAGAATCAGGATGGTTTGAATCAAGAGCTGAAGCATACCAGCTATGATCGGACCAAGTACGATTGCAAGTCGAGAAGACGGAGTTAACAGCAGCCTCGAGAAAAAACCTGTCTCGAGATCATTCACTAACGCCTGTCCAGCACCACCGGCACCCCCGATCGCAGCAGAGACAATCGACACAGGAAGTATGAAAGCTAAGTAATTAGCTCCATCAAATGCTGGAAGCTCTGAAATCCCACTAAGCCCACCTTCATATACCAACAAGAAAAAAAGACTAATAAATAGGTTCGGAATAAATATGAAAGGATTTCTAAGAATCGTAATGATACTTCTCTTGGAGTAGATCAACGTGTCCAGGAAGAAAGAACTCTTCATTTTCACACCCTCTCCTTTTTCTTATGCGTGACATTGATAAATACGTCATCTAAAGATGGAGGCTTTACATTGAGGGTTTTCGGAGACAGATTTTCTTCATCTAAATTCCTTACAAGTTCAGAAAGGAGTTTCGTGCCGTTTTCTGTATAGATCGTTACTTCATGTTTCGTTTGCTCTATGTTTTCACCGAGTCCATCTAAAACCTTGCTCGCATGATCTGCTTCCTCAAGGTTTTCAAATGTCAGCTGGATCGCATCGAACCCAAGCGTTCTTTTCAATTCTTCAGCACTTCCTGAGGCCACGATCTTCCCCTCATTGATAATACTGATTCGATCTGCTAACTGATCGGCTTCTTCAAGGTATTGTGTCGTTAGGAAAATCGTTGTACCTTCCTCTTTGTTCAATCGTTTGATCTCTTTCCAGATCGCCTGTCGGTTCATTGGATCTAAACCTGTTGTCGGCTCATCTAAAAATAAAATTTTTGGATTATGAACGAGCGTCATCGCAAGATCTAACCTTCTGCGCATACCTCCAGAATACTTTCCTGAAGGACGGTCTGCATCCCCAGTTAAGTCAACGAGGTTTAACAACTCAACTGCCCTTGCCTTTGCTTCTTTCTTCGAAAAGCCGAATAATCTTGCTTGCATTTCAATCAGTTCACGACCAGTCAAAACCGAGTCGATCCCTGTTTCCTGAAGCGCAACACCGATGTTCCTTCTCACACTCTCAGGATTCTCTTTAACATTTATACCTCCAACGAGAATTTCGCCTTCTGTTGGCTTAACTAATGTTGTAAGGATTTGAACAGTCGTCGATTTCCCTGCACCATTCGGCCCAAGAAAAGCAAAGAACTCCCCTTCTTTTACTTCAAAGCTTACACCTTGTACAGCTTTAACCTCTCCTTTATACGTTTTTACGAGCTCATTCACCTTTATTGATCCATCCATATCTCAACCCCCTTTTTGATAAAAAAATACACTTATCATGCGCTGCGATAAGTGTTCATCATGTTAGTCTTCTTCTTATTTTTTCCTCGTATTCTGGTGCTTGCTTCGATAACCTTTCCGTCATGAGCTGATCATATTTCAGTTGTTTTGCAGAGATCTTTTGCTTTATATGCAACCTGTCTTCCTTATCATTACAATTTTCTAGAATTTCTTCTAATGTTAAAAGCTCCTTCTTTAATTGTGTTTCCTCAGGAAGATAGCCACTGTTTTTTAGTATTTTGTATGCAATTCGTAACTCCTCAGGAATACTGGATAGATCCTCAAGCTTCTGCCGCTTTCCTTTTCCGGGTAAATCGTTAAACTCCCCATTCTTGATAGCAGTTCTGATTTTATCCTCCGCTATGAGCCAGGCTATATCCAAGATCCATTCCTCCTTTCATTCATTATCTATTTTTTCAGACGTTTTGTCATGAGTAATGCGTTATAAATTTCTCGAATCGAATTTCTAAAAATCCCTTTTCAGATAAAACACATGATGTTACCATAGTCATCGATTGGGATTTGAAAATGACTCCTTAAACGAAATACTATATAGAGAAAGGATGTTTCACATGCATATCGATAGCAAAGGTTGGTACGTTGAACAACTTAAAAAGCAAGATGTACGTTACATCGAAGGACGTAAGATTGAGAAGTACAAGAAGCACATTCTTAGAAGTCGCCTAGAGCAAGAATAGAACAAAACGGGGGACTTCCCCCGTTTTACATACTAATAGATACAAAGGGTTTGATACATAGGTACAAATTGATCACTCCGCCATTGGAGCGGGGTGGAGAGAACCCCTAACCCATCCGCGTTATACCTTCCAACAACTCGTTGATAGACGAGCAATTCATCGATGCCATCCCTTTGGTAATCGATCGGATACACACCACCAGGTGGATTAACATACCCACTGATCGGTTCTTTTAACTTCCCATCCGAATTATAAATTTCTGCTAGATACTCCTGACCTTTATACAATAAGCTTACGATATATGTCTTATCTAACGTTTCATTTCTAATTTCCGCTTGATAGTAGTCTAAATAGTTTACTTTGTAAGTGAAAGCATTCGTAAAACTTTCATTATCAAATAGCAATCTTAAATTCTGTTGGTAATAGGAGTAAAGAAAATCGTACGTAATTCCTCCGCTTCCACCTGAATCCGTTCTTACGAGTATTTCTTTTACATTCTTATCAGTGAATCTGCCAAGGTATAAAGTTGGGTTATACCCACTACTGCCAGGTAACGAAAACGAGACTTCATTGGATGTTTGCCCATCTTTAATCGAGAGCACCACCTGATCAATTAACGGAGAATCCGGATAAGGTTTCGATCCTATCAGACTCACGACATCTGGATACCCATCACCTGTCACGTCTCCTACCTGTTGGTCGATTAACATCCTATTCCTATACACTCGATCCCCTCCCCATCCACCTCATATATATGCAAGCCTTCCAGTTTCTTTTCGTTGTAATCATATGGAAATAGATATAAACTAAATCAATCAAGGGAAGTGGGGGAAGCTATGAAGTCTGATTTTAATAAAGAACAAGCGATAGGTATCATGAGTGGTGCCGGCGCATATCTTCTTTGGGGAATTCTCCCTCTATATTGGAAGCTTGTTTCTGAGGTACCTTCTGAAGTTGTACTCGCCCATCGCATCATTTGGTCATTTGCATTCATGATCGTTATTTTGCTTATGTTAGGAAAAGCCTCTACTTTATGGAAAGACCTCATTACAATCATAAAACAACCCAAAAAGATGACATCGATCACGTTTGCATCCCTCTTTATCTCGATAAATTGGTTTGCATTCATATGGGCGGTAAACCACGATCATGTGATTCAAACAAGCCTTGGATACTATATCAATCCTTTGATAAGTGTACTTTTAGGCATCTTGTTTCTAAAAGAACGCCTATCATTCTGGCAGTTCATCTCCGTTCTACTTGCTACAATAGGGGTATTAAATCTTGTTTTTCAATTTGGAGAAATACCGTGGGTCTCGTTGATCCTGGCGGTGAGTTTTGGTCTTTACGGACTTTTGAAGAAAACGGCTAGACTTGGAGCCATGATAGGGCTCACCATCGAAACGTTGTTGATCACACCTTTTGCGATCGGTTACCTCGTTTTTACTTATAACAGCTTGCCAGAAGCTTTCTATGCAAGTAACACAACAACAATGCTTTTACTTCTAGGTGCCGGGGTCGTTACTGCGATACCGCTCTTATTATTTGCTACTGGGGCAAACCGCATCTCTCTTTCGATGATTGGCTTTCTTCAATACATCGCCCCAACACTGATGCTTATTCAAGGAATCTTCTTATACGGAGAATCATTTACTTCTCACCATGCAGTAAGCTTCACATTAATATGGGTGGCACTATTGATCTTCACGCTTTCTAGAACGAAACTGTTTCGTCGCATACAGCCAGGTGGGCTTCAGCGGAAACATTCATACGAATCATAAAAAGATCCCCCTCACACGAAGGGGGATTTTACGTATCTGAAACCTTTTTGAACGGCCATAAATGTGTTGTAACAGTCTTAGAAAAGTGAGCGAGTACTCTTTCTTCCTTAAAGAAATAATCATCAGAAAGCGTATCTTCTAAAATCATGAACGCTGCTTTTTGCAACGGCCACTTTTCATGCTTGATATCACCCTGAAAGACGTTGCCATTATGAACCACGAAGAGACGCTCTCTTTCCGTTAACCAAAAATCAAGATTTTCCTTTTCTGATTGATACGGTTCACCTATAGGACGGTAGCTGACCTGAAACTTACTTTGTTTGACGCCTCTATGTGTACGAACACCATTAAAGTAAAACGTTCCATCACGCTCACTCTTCGTTAAACGCGCACGAAAATATGGCAGACGAAAAAAATTTCTGGCGATCCACACTCCTAAATTGTGATTAGCATCAAGGCTAAAGAAGTGTACCCCTCTTTTGTCACCAAACTTAACATACGTTCTTACATTTAATTCGAGTAATGTTGAAGCAAAAGGTACAGAAGGCATTCCTCTAAATCGAATTCCACTCATTTCAAACGGGACAATTCCAATCCACGCTTCACCGTCAAATGTATCTACATCCAATTCCTCTGGAAGGAGTGTCTTTAACCAAGATGGGTCCACTGGCCAATGAAGAAATAGTAGGTCGCTCCAGGTTTGCTTCATGATCCAACCGTTACTGTTACTCATGAGATCTCCTCCTGCTCTATTTACTAGCTTACCCCATATGATGTGAAGCTTTCCATTCATAAACAGCCTCCATAACACATCGAAAGCAAAAACGTTGTATTACGATCCAACGATGTGGTAACGTTCAAATAGAATAATGAATGACCATTCAATCAATTTTTGGAGGGATGACTAATGGCGACACAAAAGCAAATTCAACTAGCGAAACGACCTGAAGGTATGCCATCTGATGAGCATTTTAACTTCGTAGAAACAGAGGTTCCATCACCGAACACTGGAGAAGTACTCTTAAAGACCCTTTATCTAACTGTTGACCCATATATGAGAGGAAGGATGACGGATGCTAAATCTTACGTCGCGCCTTTTCAACTTGATGAACCGATCGATGGTGGCGTGATCGCAGAAGTCATTGAAACACAGTCAGAGAAGTTTAACAAAGGGGATATTGTCATCGGGCATCTAGGCTGGCAAGAATACTCTGTTGCAGCAGAGGACAACTTACGTAAGATCGATCCCGAAGCTGCCCCTGTAAGCACCCATCTAGGTGTTCTTGGAATGCCTGGTCTTACTGCTTATTTCGGCTTACTCGACATCGGTCAGCCAAAAGAAGGTGAAACCGTCGTCGTATCTGGAGCAGCTGGAGCAGTAGGTTCTGTCGTAGGACAGATTGCGAAGATCAAAGGCTGTAGAGTTGTCGGAATTGCTGGTTCAGATGAGAAAGTACAGTATCTAACGAATACGTTAGGCTTTGATGAAGGAATCAATTATAAGACATCAAACGTCTATGAAGCTCTAAAAAGCGCATGTCCTGATGGTATCGACGTGTACTACGAAAACGTTGGCGGCGAAATTGGAGATGCAGCGTTCAGTTTACTCAATAAGTTCGCCCGTATTCCGGTTTGTGGTGCAATCTCTTCTTACAATAAAACTGAGAAAGATCTTGGACCACGCGTACAGACGAAGCTCATCAAATCGAGTGCACTTATGCAAGGGTTCGTTGTGAATGATTTTGCAAAACGTTTCCAAGAAGGTGCAGAAGCACTTGGTAAGTGGGTTAAAGAAGGACAGTTAACTTACGAAGAAACGATCGTGGAAGGATTCGAACGCATTCCTGAAGCCTTCATCGGACTCTTCGAAGGGAAGAACCTCGGAAAGCAAATTGTAAAGGTAGCTGAGCCAGACATCGCTGTATTGCCTCATAATTAAGTAAAAGTCGCCCGCTTTCGTAGAGAAAGCGGGCTGATTTTTATTATTCTTTTTGTCCACGAACCTATCATATTGGTTATCTGTCCTTTTTTCGAGGAATAGTATTAACAACAGACTACTATTTAGGAGGACAACGATGATAAAATTACTCCTTAATATTCTTGCCTACCTACTTGTTATCACTGTGAATGCACTAGCAAATATCCTACCGCTCAACGGACAGACTACTGGAGAAATTTCAAACAAGCTTGACGTACTGTTCACTCCAGCAGGGTATGTCTTCAGCATCTGGAGCCTCATCTATCTACTGCTAGGGTTATGGATCCTTCGTCAATTTCCTAAAGATCGTCGCAACTTACCCATCTATCAAGAAACAAGTGGACTGTTTGTTTTAAGCTGCTTATTGAATAGCCTCTGGATCTTCATGTGGCATTATGAGTATTTTGGAGCTTCCGTGCTCGTAATGATCTTATTACTTCTCACGCTCATCCGACTTTATGTGAAGGCAAAAGCGGCAGACGCCTCGTTTCTCGACCTCTTACCTTTCTCTGTTTATCTCGGATGGATCAGTGTTGCCACCATCGCAAACATCAGCTACTTCTTAACGTATATCGATTGGAATGGATTTGGTCTTTCAGCATCATTTTGGACAATTCTACTTATGATCGTCGCTTCGCTTCTGGCTCTTTATTTCCTGAAATACGAAAACGATTGGGTGTATTCGCTTGTGATCGTATGGGCATTGATCGGGATCGGTGTTCGTAATCAAGGCGATGTACCAGCAGTTGTTTTCACAGCTTATAGTCTTGCGATCGTAATCGCACTATTCACGTTTATCTACTTGGTGAGAAAAGTTAGGAAATAAACGAATCCCCTTTCCGTTTTGGAAAGGGGATTTCTTTTATGCTAGAGATTTAAAGTCTTGTCCTAGTATTTCTTTCATACTATGGACGGTAATAAACGCCTTATGATCAACACTGCCTACATGTTTCTTTAGCTTCAGTAGATCTTTTCTTCCTAGGATCGTCGTGATCACTTCTTTTTCATCTGAAGTAAATGCACCGCGTGCCGTATGAATCGTCGCGCCTTTTCCGATTTCATTAACGATGAACGTACGGATTTCTTCACTCTCTTTGCTAATGATCACAATTTCTTTCTTAGCATCAAACATTTGAATTGTATAATCGATCACGAAACCATTCAGAATTACACCAAAGATCGCATACATACCAATTTCAGGACCGAATAGGAAAATGGAAAGCATTGCAATTGAAATGTCCGAGATCAATACACCTTTACCAACATCGATTGAAAAGTACTTGTTGATGATCATCGCAATGATATCTGTACCACCAGTGGAAGCTTTTTGATGAAAAACAAGTCCCATTCCAGCAGCAGCAATACACTGGCCAATGATAAGTTGAATCAGGATATCCTGACTAAATGGTTCCGTTATTGGAATGAATCGTTCAAGCAACCATACTGCTAAAGATAGAGCAAAGCTTGAATAAATCGTTTTTACTCCGAATTTGGGACCGAGAAACAGAATTCCAACTAACAAAAGCACTGCGTTCAAAATAATCATAAACATACCGACGGACAAGTTTGGGAGAAGATGGTTCATCACGATCGACAAACCGCTGACTCCCCCTGTTGCGAGACTGTTTGGAGATAGGAAAAAATGCACATGGGTAGCTACGCCGAGCGCCCCTAGTGTGATAAGCAGATAAGTTTTGATGTGATGAAGCATCATGTATCCCTCCCGTTGTTTTGTTTTCGTTTCATAAGCACAATCGGGATTATAATAGGGATTCATAGGTTTGTAAACAGCTTAAACCTAAGATTTATTAAGCAAGCGTTTCCAGTTTTAAAATAGGTATATATTACTATGATTTTTTGTTGTTTCGACAATAATTTACATATATTATCATAATTATCTAACTATATCGACAATATTTTTCTCCTTCTTTCCTTGTCTATTTTCTTCAATCAAACGTTTGTTTAACCTTCGCTACGTTCTACTATTTCACCGCAAATCGTGGTAAAGTAGATTCAAAAGACGCAAAAGGAGCCATAGGATGGTCATCATTTCGGTTATTATCGTCGTTGTTATTATGACGATTGTTATAGCTGCAGCCTTCGGTCTAGCTGTTTCTAAAGGATATAGCGTTAAACATACTGTAGATCCACTTCCTGAAGATAAACAACGATATTATGGTAAGGAGGAAAGTGAACATGAACGGACAGAATCGAAGTAATATCGAGCCCGGTAAAGAAGTAGAGATTGTTTTGAAGAAGGACCAACGTACCGGTAAATTAACAAAAGGCATCGTGAAAGATATTCTTACTAAATCCGCTAATCACCCCCACGGCATTAAGGTGCGCCTTGAAGATGGACAGGTCGGTAGAGTAAAAAGCATTCTATAGAAAAGAGATCAGGTTCGCTTTACCTGATCTCTTTTCTTATTAATGGTGACAATTCACCTCTATAAAATACCTTTAACTCATGTAATGCACGTGTACAGCCTACATAAAGAAGCTTTGCATCCTGCGTATTCTCTTTATAGTTCTCTTTTGATGCATCCGCTAGTATAACTGCATCGAATTCCAGCCCTTTTGTGAGGTAGATTGGGGTGATCGAAACTCCCCCAGAGTAAGAACGATTCTCCGCAGTTATAAGGTTTACTTCTACGTGCGCTTTCTCTAAAGCTTTATAAAGAACCTGACATTCTTCATCCGTTCTACCGACGATTGCAATCGTATTTATTCCTCGGCCCTGCATCTCCACCGTTGTCTGGACTAAATCTTGCGTATAATTTTCATCAATAACTTGCTCATCGACACGTTTACCACTACGAAATACCGGTACTGCTGGTCTCACAGGTACATTCGCATGAGAGATAATGTGGTTCGCATACTCAATAACCTCCACAGTAGATCGGTAACTTTGCTCAAGTTCTATATAAAGCTCTTTCCCTTTAAATAGTTCACCGAACTCACTCCATTGATGAATACCCTTGTAACCGTGTATCCCCTGTGCTAAATCTCCAAGTATCGTGAAAGATTGACTTCGGTTAACTTTCTGCAAGATTGTAATTTGGAACGGTGAGAAATCCTGCGCTTCATCGATTACAACATGCTGCAATTTGTCGTCGTCTCGTACTCCAAATAACTTAAATTGCAGGTACAGCAAAGGGGCTAGATCTTCAGTCGAAACTGCTTTTTTCCTAAGCCTCTTCTGTGTTTGCTTCACAATATTCTCTGGTAGAATACTGCTGGCATTGTCGGTGAAACCAGGCTTACTCTGAAATAACGTTTTGTAAAACGTGAGAGCAGTATGCTTAGGCCATTGCTTAAAATAATTCTTCAGCTCTGCGTTCGCTTTTTTACGATACTCTTTCTGAAGATGACTTCCCTCTAGTTTCTTCACTTCGTCTTTAATCCAAAGTTTTATACGATTCATCAACATGTCTCGTTGTTTACCTAAGGGATAAACATGGAGGTCCTTCATCCATTGTGTCATCTTTTCAGCTGTTATGATCGCACCTTCCCATGCTTCAAACGGTCCAGGAGTTCCTATCGAATCTGAAAAATGTGTAAGAGCAGAATCTAGCCATTCCTTAAACCTGATCGATCCCTTTAATCTTCCTTCACTCTTATCAAAAGATAGGTCCTCTCCCTCAGGCTCAAACCACTTACTGAGGAGAAGGTCTGACTCTTCTAACTTTACTGTATCCTCAAGCTTCTGGAGCACCCAATCAGTAAATGTAGACTGTTGGATCCCTCCTACTCCAAGTTCAGGAAGAACGCCTGAAATATAATCGAGGAACATTCTGTTTGGTGCAAATATAATCATACGATCTGCTATGACCGTTTCACGATATTCATAAAGAAGATACGCGAGACGGTGAAGTGCCACCGTTGTTTTCCCACTCCCTGCTACTCCTTGAATAATGAGGGGGGTGGTTCGTTCTGCGCGGATAATATCATTTTGCTTCGCTTGGATGGTTGAGACGATATCTCGCAACCTGTTATCCTTTGCTTCACTCAACCTGTACAATAGAAACTCATCAGATCCAGATAAGTCTTCACTACCTTCTACATAAGAATCAACAACTCGTTGGAGCTCTTGATTTCGTATGACGATGTTTCTCTTAAGTTCAATATTTCCTTCCACTATGCCGTCAGGAGAATCATAGTAAGCTTCTTCCTCTCCTCCGGTAAAGGAGTAGAACATACTCGCGACAGGCGCTCTCCAATCGACCACGAGGGTTTCCTGGGTTTCATCGTCTGCCACTCCGACCTTCCCTATGTAATAAGCCTTCGTATCTTTATGATCTTCTTGAAAATCCATACGAGCAAAGTAAGGTTCCTTAGCGGCAATTTGTAACGAGCCTCTATTTTGTTCGCGAATACTTTCGAGTACTTGCTCTGTTACATCATCCCCTGAGTACTTAGGATATCGATTCAATTTTTCTTTCTGCTGATTGATCTCCGCAGCGATTTGTCTGAGTTGCTGCTTCTCTTCACGATAGGCACTTTGAATTTTTTCATCCAATTCAGTTACCTCCTTTAGAGATATATTTTTTAAGAGACAGAAAACTTATCTTACCATAAAACAGCCTAAAGAACAGCATGTTTTCGGAAAATTTAAAATTAAGGTGCATACCGACGAATAAATATGAGAAGACATAATAAAAGCTCCTGCCACACTGTAACGGGCAGGAGCAAAACTCTTCTATACACTTACAGGCTGTGCTTCATTTTCAAACGCAATGACAGCTTCTTCAAAAATGCGTAAACCTTCGTCGATTTGTTCTTTCGATACAATGAGCGGTGGAATCATACGGATGACTTCCTGATGCTTTCCGCATAGATAAAACAAGACACCTTTTTCAAGCGATAAATCCAGGATACGCATCATGCCTGCTCCATCTGGAGCACCAGTTTTCGGATCGATAATTTCGATCCCGATCATAAGACCAACACCCCTGATTTCACCGATTACTTCGTGTTTAGATTTTATTCTTTGAAGACCCTCTAGTGCGTATTCTCCCATTTGCCTTGAGTTTTCCAGAAGCTTTTCCTCTTCTATTACATCAAGTGTTGCGAGTGCAGCTTCACAAGCGATCGGATTCCCACCAAAAGTTGTGCCATGGGTTCCCATCGGCCATTGGCTCATCAACTCTTTCGATGCCACCGTTGCACTAAGGGGCATACCTGATGCGATTCCTTTAGCGATGGCCATAATGTCAGGATTCACATCGAACGTTTGTGCAGCAAACCATTCCCCCGTACGCCCGAAACCAGTTTGAACTTCATCGAATATCAGCAAGATGCCGTGACGATCACAAATTTCACGCACTTTTTGCAGCCATTCTTTAGGTGGAATAATGTACCCACCTTCACCTAGAACAGGTTCAACGATCATACAAGCGACCTCTTCAGGTGTCACCTGATGATCAAATAATCGCTCCACATCTTTCTCAAGCTCTGCAACACAGTACTCGGCAGGATCGAGACCTTCTGGACAAGCTTTAACATCTGCATAAGGAAGTTGATAAGTCAGTCCGTTCGGTTGTAAAAATTTTCGATATTTACTTTTCGACGTACTCACACCGAGCGCACCGAGAGAACGTCCATGAAAACAACCTGTGAAAGAAACGACGTACTGACGTTTTGTAACATACTTTGCGAGCTTCAACGCGCCTTCGATCGCCTCTGTTCCGCTATTTGCAAAGAAGAAACAATCTAGATTTGATGGCATGATGCCACCCAGTCGTTCAGCTAGTTCTAAGATCGAATCGTACATGATTACGCCAGACGGTCCATGCATGAGTGAATCCGCGCCTCTTTTGATTGCATCGACAACTTTTGGGTGACGATGCCCTGTATTCGCAACAGCAATACCCGAGGTGAAATCTAAATATTTTGTTCCATCAGCACCGTAATAGTAACACCCCTCTTCTTTTACAACAGGAAGGTTAGGATGATCTTTCGCCATACTTGGTGCTAATAGTTCCGACATACGATTGTATCTTTCTTCAAATGATGCGTTCATTGTTTGTCTCCTCCTTAGATGTTAATTAGAAAAATAAATGAGCCATAACGACGATAATAGGTAGTGTAATAATTGTTCTTTGGATGAAAATAATCGCTAATTCTAGCACAGAGATTGGAATTTTTGACTTCACTAGTAATATACCGATTTCAGACATATAGATGAGCTGCGTTAAGGAAACAGCTGCAATCACGAAACGAGTTAATTCACTCTCGATTCCTGTACCGATTACCGCTGGCAGGAACATATCAGCGAATCCAACGAGCATTGCTGGTGCAGCAGAAGCAGCTTCAGGGATCTGCATCCATTGAAGGATTGGAACGATCGGCATTGCTAAATACGTGAAGAACGGCGTAAATTCTGCAATGATCAATGCAATGGTTCCTAGCGCCATCACGAGCGGAATAAGCGCAAAGTAGATATCAAGTACGGTATGAACGCCTTGACGAGCAACGGCCTTTACACCTTTTACTTGAGATGCTTTCTCTAGAGCCTTTTCTAACCCCCATCTGTAGTTTGAAACGCCCTCAGGAACGTCTTCAGAAATTTGCTTCCCTGTTACCTCATAATAGGTATCTTCTTTTCTAGAAAGAGGTGGAATTCTTGGGCAAACAACCGCTGCTACAAGTCCAGCAACGACAACTGTAAAGTAAAATGGAACAAACATGTCCTCAAGACCTATGAAACTAATAACTACTAAACTAAATGCAATGGAATTAATAGAGAAGTTTGTAGCAATAACTGCCGCTTCTCGTTTTGTATAATAGCCTTCTTCATATTGTTTTGTTGTAATCAATACACCTACTGTGCCAGCACCCATCCATGATGCCAGTGCATCGATCGAAGAGCGGCCAGGTAATTTAAATAGCGGTCTCATCACACGTTGCAGTGACGTCCCAATAAAGTCCATCAAGCCAAACTCAAGAAGTAGCGGCATCAACAAGCCAGCAAAGAGAAACCATGCTGCGAGTACAGGTACGAGTGCATATAGCATCGTCCCACCGGATACGTCAGAAATAATGAATTCAGGACCAAACGTATATAATGTCATGACTGCAAAAATTGCTCCTATTGCTCTAGTGGCAATCCAGAACCAGTTCACATAGAAAAGTTGCTTTAAAAACGGTCTTAACATAATAGACTTTGGTTCAAAGATCTTTACAAAAATAGGAATGATTGCAGAAACTACTAAAACGGCCGTCATCAATCCTGGAAGTACTGGCTCTAGACCTGCTTGAATCGATTCAGCCATGATTCCTACACCAATCGTTATCTTCCCATTAAATGGTACGGGAACAAGGAATAAAAGGACTCCGATGAGTGATGGGATAAGAAACCATAAATAATGACTAAGTGGACGAGTCGATACGGTACTTCCCCCTGTACCCTCGTACGAATAATTTTTTTGCTCTTTTGCTTCCATTGGTCACGCCCCCTGTTTTATATTAATACAAATTCTTGCATATTAATAAAAAAGAAGCAAGAAGAGATTTACTCCTTTGCTTCTTTTTAATGCAAGACCCGTGCCAATTATCAGTTTATTCTGTATTTTTTAAGTTTTCTCACCACGCTCGGTTGGCTGATCCCTAGTGCTTCCGCTATTTTTGTCGTTGTTCTAAATTTACGTTTGGCTTCCTCTAACCTCTGTTTTTCTAGTTTTTCTAACGAAGATTGTAGACTCTCACTCGTATTATTCATTTTTGAATAGGAGTCTTGTTGGATTCTATACGTATCTGGTAGATCATCCAGGTGAATAGTAGATGAATTTGAGGTGACCACAACACGCTCGATCAAATTCATTAATTCGCGAACGTTCCCCTTCCAATCAAGCTGACTCAACTCGTGTAAAACCTGCTTATCCATTACTCGTTTTCTTTTATACTCCTCGCAAAACTTGCTAAGAAAGGTATGAATCAGAGGAACGATATCTTCTTTCCTTTCTCTAAGGGGTGGAATGATAATCGGTACAACGTTTAGGCGGAAATATAAGTCTTCTCGGAACAACTTTTCTGTAACGGCACTTTCTAAATCTCGATTTGTTGCACTAATCAGCCTGAAATCCGAATGAATTTCTTTTCTGCCTCCTACACGATAAAAGCATTTATCCTGGATTAGTTTCAACACTTTCACTTGATTTGAAAGAGATAGTTCTCCGATCTCATCAAGAAACAGCGTTCCACCTTCAGCCATCTCAGCTAATCCCATCCGACCGCCTTTTCTAGCTCCTGTAAACGACCCATCTTCATATCCAAAAAGCTCAGCTTCAAAAAGAGCATCAGGTATCGCACCACAGTTTACTTCTATAAAAGATCCGTCTCTCCGCTCACTATTGTTATGTATGAACCGGGCCATCTCTGATTTACCTACCCCTGATTCACCTAATAGTAGAACACTAACATCGACACCACAAATTTGTTTCGCAGTAGCAACTAACTTCCTCATTTCATCGCTACGCCCAACGATTCCATCTTCTGTATGTTGGGACTTCAGCCAATTAAGTTCGGTGCGCACCCGCTCGATTTCAGCAGACATTTCTTCCATTCCAGCTTTTATTTCCATAAGCTCTGTAACATCATGTGAATAGCTAACAATTCGAATCAGCTTCCCGGTCTCATCATGCACCGGCACACCTGTAACAAGTAGTTTTTGACCATCTTGACCCGTTTGGACAAACGTCACTCGCTTATTCGACCGAACTACCATTGGCGTAGCTAGAGGGGTAAACAACCCTTCTTTCTCAAGCTCGTATACTGAGCGGCCCATTAGGTCCTTTGCCTTCACTCCATAAACAGTCCCGGTTCCTTCACTCGCTTTTACAATGATTCCATTTGGATCTGTAACCAAAATATCATCCTGAAGTGAATGGAAAATTGCTTTGTACTCATTCCAAGCATCCATTGTATCCCACCTATTATTCGTTTATGAATAAGTATTCTATTTTTAGTCTCAATCCTTGCCATAGCTGTATTAAGTTAATTCATTTTTGAATAATCTGTACTTTCATCATACCATATCGCTCTGTTTCAAAAGCAGAATTCTTTCCATTTAAAAACAAGAAAGATAAACTATTCTTTTAAATGAAATAAAGGAGGGTTTCCATTGGAAAACCTAAAAGGCAAAACAGCACTTATTACTGGAGCAGCTAGAGGAATTGGGAAAGCAGTTGCAGTGAGATTAGCAGAAGAAGGCGTAAATATCGGAATGATAGCAAGAACGGAAGAAACACTTCAAAGCGTAGCAAAAGAAATAGAAGCCAAAGGTGTGAAAGTAGCGTATGCTGTTGCAGATATTTCTTCCAATGAAGAAGTCACGACCGCCGTATCTCGTATTCGTGAAGAACTTGGTCAAACAGATATCCTGATCAATAACGCTGGTATTGCTAAATTTGGAGGTTTCATGGACCTTGAGGTTTCTGATTGGGAAAAGATTATCCAGGTTAACCTTCTTGGTGCTTACTACGTTACTCGCGCCGTCTTACCAGATATGATCGAGAGAGAAACAGGCGACATTATTAACATTTCTTCAACCGCTGGTCAGAAAGGCGCCCCTGTAACGAGTGCTTACAGCGCTTCAAAGTTTGGTCTGATCGGACTAACAGAATCACTTGCACAAGAAGTGCGCAAGCACAATATTCGCGTTAGTGCCTTAACACCAAGTACAGTTTCTACTGACCTTGCTGTTGAAAACAATTTAACAGATGGAAATCAGGATCATATGCTTCAACCTGAAGATATGGCGGAGTTTATGGTTTCTCAGTTGAAGTTAAACAAACGTGTGTTTATCAAAACAGCAGGACTTTGGACAACAAACCCGTAACTCGCCTTAATCAGCCTATCAGGCTGATTTTTTTATGCTCTCTTTACCCGCCTTACATTTTGGACTATGACAACCCACCAATAGCGTAAGTTAGAAAAGTGTAGAACCTGTTTGGAAGGGAGAGGAAATGTTTGAACGAACAATACCCGACTCTTACAAGCCTCGTTGATCCATATGTATATGAGACGCTCCAATCGATCACAGGAAGCATGGTGACTGTTGAAACAACGAGAGGATCACTTCGTGGTGTCTTACAAACCGTTATGCCAGACCACATCGTGGTGCAAGTAAAGCAGACTCCTTTTTTTATTCGAATTCAACAAATCGTCTGGGTGTTTCCTAACTAATAAGATGGGAGGCCAATTATGTTTAAGCGAATCAATAAGCAATTGATTGAACTTCCCATCCCTGATCACGGTGACGCTAACGCAGCTGCAGCGGTTCAGGATTTATTGGGCGGAAAATTTGGTGAGATGTCAACGCTAAACAATTACATGTTTCAGTCTTTTAACTTTCGACAAAAGAAAAAATTAAAACCCTTCTACGACCTTGTCGCAAGTATTACTGCTGAGGAATTCGGCCATGTTGAGCTCGTTACAACTTCCATCAACCTATTAACAAAAGGAAGCTCTTTCCCTGGTCCACCGGATATCACGCCACTTCAAAACGGGAAAGATGTTCGAAACACCGCACAATTCGTTTCAACCGCTCAAACGGCTCTAGGCGCAGACTCGATGGGAAACTCCTGGCGAGGGGATTACGTTTTTAGTAGCGGAAACCTCGTTTTAGACTTAATGCATAACTTCTTCCTCGAAATTGGTGCCAGAGCGCACAAGATGCGCGTCTATGAAATGACCGATCACCCTACAGCAAGAGAGATGATTGGCTATCTGCTTGTTCGAGGCGGCACGCACGTCCTCGCATATGCAAAAGCGATAGAAATCGCGACAGGCACCGACTTAACCAAGATGCTTCCAGTGCCAAACTTAAGTAATTCAAGTTTCGACTACGCTAGAAAATTTGAGGACCGGGGGTTGAATAACGTCCTTTACACTTGGAGTGATGGAGAGTATCAAGGCATTCGTCAAATTTGGAAAGGCACGAATCCTGAAAATGGCATGCCTTTACAAGTTATTGAAGGCACACCTCAAGGTGCAAAAATCCCTAGTCTAGACGATTTACCAGAAGAATTTGCCCCGGGTATCACTAGGGACCATTATGAAGAGATCGCAAAACGCTTGATGAAGAATATGTAAAAACACCTGCTTTCCATTTTGGAAAGCAGGTGTCCTCTTTTACCAGATCGATTCAACCCATTCAGGATGATCGATAAAAGGGTTTCGATTATGCTGATACTGATTATAAATCACATCATTACGGTTTCTCTCAAAGTCATCTACAGGATCCATCTCATGCCATGCTTTTAATACAGAAACTTTCCCCATGTATGGAGCAGAACCATTGTTAACGAGATCATTAAGCTCAAGATCTAGTTCTCCGCTATCTCCTTCGTAACGTACAGCCATATAAAATATCATTCTAGCTACGTCACCTTTTACACTGTCTCGTGGTTCCCATGAATCACTGTCAGAATAGTTTCCTCTCGCTTCAGTATTCTCTGAACCTCCATTATCAAAGTCTAGGTTACCTCTTGAACCGTTTACAGTTACATCAGTAGGACGTAGATGATGGATGTCTGTCCCTGGTCCCATCGCAGTTCCGAAATCACCGTGAGATTTCGCCCATACGTGTTCACGGTTCCAATCGTCGACATTGCCTCCGTTCTCATACTTACTCTTAGACCAACCGCTATATAGTAAGAGAACGTTATTAGGATTAGCTGGGTCTTCGTCAGTCACTCGAAGCGCATCCCACACTTGACTATATGAAAGCTCTGTATGGTCATCGATAATCATATGGAGTTCTGATTTCAATGCATTTCCTGTTTTTCCTTCAGCAGATTGATAGTACGTACCATAATCCCCTCCAGAACCGCCGTTTCCGTCATTTCCTCCGCTACCGCTACTTGTTAACTCCATTGCAGTAACGCTTTTTTCACCTGGGTGTGCAAAATAATCAGTCAATGAACCCGTTACTTTAATTTTCTCACCCATTAATTCAGGGTTACTCTTCAACCCAAATTCACTTCTAAACTGTGATGGAATTTGGACATACAGCATATCATCCATGTTTGATTCGCCCGCTTGATCTGCGATCGCCATCGCATAGTCATCTTGAAAGTTACTTGTCGAAACAGAAGTCGTCGATTCAGGCTTTCCAACGATGTATCCCTCTACCGTTACACCTGACTCCCCTTGATTCGCTATTCCCTGAGCTACTGAATACGGTGATGCAGCCGTTCCAGAACCAGACGCGTTTGAAGGTGTGATTGACATGTACAAAGAGACAAGTGAAAGAGCGACCATGATCAACACAGTGGTTAGTACACGATTTCTAGCAGTAGTCATATAATATCCTCCCCGGTTTAATAGCCCGCTTAAGGCTACTACTAGATTAAACGTACCGTATTAAGGTGAATGAAACACGATGTAAATGTTACTTAATTTTATCGTGACTTTAGAACTAAGCGCACGTTTTAGAAGACTATCGACCTAGATAACTTCATGAAGTTACCAAAGATTTAACCTGCCTTCACCTTTCATCAAAGCGTTTTGTCATATATAATCAATGAAGATTGTTAAACATTAAATAAAGGGTGTTTCCTATGAGTATATTAACCGTGAAAAACCTTACTCACGGATTCGGTGACCGAGCAATTTTTGATGATGTTTCATTTCGTCTATTAAAAGGTGAACACATTGGACTGATCGGTGCCAATGGAGAAGGTAAATCTACGTTCATGAACATTATTACAGGTAAACTTGAGCCTGATGAGGGGACCGTCGAATGGTCTAAAAACGTAAGAGTCGGCTACCTCGATCAACACACTGTGTTAGAACGAGGCATGACGATTCGCGACGCATTAAAAGGTGCGTTTCAATACCTGTTCGATTATGAAGCAGAAATGAATGAACTGTTTGCAAAGATGGGAGACGCTTCCCCTGATGAATTAGAAAAACTTATGGAGGAAACAGGTACTCTCCAGGATGTGCTAACAAACAACGACTTCTACGTCATCGATGCAAAAGTTGAGGAGATTGCGCGTGGACTTGGTCTCGATGAAATTGGACTTGAAAAGGATGTTCAAGATTTAAGTGGCGGTCAAAGAACGAAGGTTCTTCTAGCAAAGCTTCTCCTAGAGAAGCCTGAAATCCTTCTTCTCGATGAGCCAACAAACTACCTTGATGAACAGCATATCGTCTGGCTTAAGCGTTATTTGCAGGAATATGAAAATGCGTTCATCCTCATTTCACATGATATTCCTTTCCTGAACAGTGTAATAAACCTGATCTATCACATGGAAAATCAAGAGCTAACAAGATATGTCGGTGACTACAATAACTTCCTTGAAGTATATGAAGTGAAAAAGCAGCAATTAGAAGCAGCTTACAAGAAACAGCAGCAGGAAATTTCACAGCTTAAAGATTTTGTAGCACGAAACAAAGCTCGAGTAGCAACGCGGAACATGGCGATGTCGCGTCAGAAAAAACTCGATAAGATGGATGTCATCGAACTTGCAAAAGAAAAGCCAAAGCCTGAATTTAATTTTAAGCAAGCGCGAGCATCAGGTAAATTGATCTTCGAAACGAATGATCTCGTTATCGGATACGAAGAACCTCTATCTCGTCCTCTCAATTTAACGATGGAGCGTGGACAGAAAATCGCGCTCATGGGGGCAAACGGTATTGGGAAAACCACTCTTCTCAGGAGTATCCTTGGGGAGATTAAGCCGATAAGTGGATCAGTTGAAAAAGGCGACTACCTTTATATCGGATATTTCGAACAAGAGATCAAAACGAAATCCAATAATACATGTATAGAAGAAGTGTGGAAGGAATTCCCTCACTACAGCCAGGCACAAATTCGAGCAGCGTTAGCAAAGTGTGGACTTACAACAAAACACATTGAAAGCAAAGTAGAAGTACTGAGCGGAGGCGAAAAAGCCAAAGTTCGCCTTTGCAAACTGATGAACAACGAATCGAACCTGCTCGTGCTCGATGAGCCGACAAATCACCTTGACGTAGAAGCAAAAGCAGAATTAAAACGTGCTCTACAAGAATATAAAGGCAGCATTATCTTGATCTCACACGAACCTGAATTTTATCAAGATGTTGCGACTGACGTTTGGAATTGCGAAGACTGGACGACCAAACTTGTGTAATGCATTTAACGAGGCTTACCCCATTTAGGGGTAAGTCTTTTTTTATTGGTTTCTGAATGAATGAAAACATCTTGGAAAAAATAGGAACGTTGAATACGTTAGGAGGTTATTGAATTGACTGATAAGAATGCGTGGCCACAGTCTCCAGAACCCATTTGGCGGGTAGGGAAGCAACAAAGTCCTCACTCTGCTCTCACTGAGAATATAGAAACAGATGTGGTTGTTGTTGGTGGTGGAATTACAGGGATTACTTCGGCTTATCTTCTCGCAAAAGAGGGACTACGCGTTGTACTTCTTGAAGCAAACCAGGTATTGAACGGTACAACAGGACATACCACTGCAAAGATTACAGCGCAGCACGACCTGATTTACGATGAATTTCTAAATCACTTTGGAAAAGAAAATGCACAGTTGTATTACCGTGCTAATGTTGAAGCATTGAAATTTATCAAACAAACGATTGATCAAGATTCCATTTCTTGTTCATTTTCAGAGGAAGATGCTTATCTTTATGCGACTACCCCAGAGTACGCAAGAAAATTAACAAATGAAATGCGTGCGTACCAACAGCTCGGCATTCATGGAGAGTTCGTAAACAGCCTGCCACTTGACCTTCCAATAAAAGCTGGCATCAAGATGCCAAACCAAGCTCAATTCGATCCAGTTGCTTATTTAACGCCTCTTCTCAATTCGTTCCTACAAAATGGCGGGAGGATTTATGAGAAGACTGTCGCGGTCGATGTTCAAAAAGGGACGAATCCAGTTGTTGTGACGAAGAATGGCTCAACCGTTACATGCAAACACGTGCTAGCTTGCTCACATTTCCCTTTCTATGATGGAAATGCCCTCTATTTTTCTCGCATGTATGCTGAAGCTTCTTACGTTGTAGCAGCATCCACGAAATCTGAATTCCCTGGTGGAATGTATTTAAGTGCAGAAGACCCTAAGAGATCGATGAGAAGTCATACCTTTAATGGTGAGAAGCTTGTACTCTTCGGAGGTGAGAGTCATAAGACCGGTCAAGGAAACAGATTGAGTGATCATTACAAAGCGCTTAAGTTCTTTGCAGAGGAAACGCTTGGAGTGAAGAATGTACTCTATCGCTGGTCGGCCGAGGACTTTTATACGCTAGACAAGCTTCCATACATAGGACCTGTTACATCCAAGCAGGATAACATCTTGATCGCTACTGGGTTTCACAAATGGGGCATGACGAACGGCACTACGGCTGCTCTTTTGTTCAAGGACTATGTAATGGGGAATACGAATCCATATCAAGACCTGTTTTCCCCATCACGCTTCTATGCGGATCCGAGCATCAAAACATTCCTCGTACAAAATGCGGACGTGGCTGGTCAATTTGTGAAAGGGAAATTGTCTGTTCCAAAAAAGAAAATCTCAGAATTGAAGCAAGATGAAGGAGCCGTTGTCCGTATCAACGGAAGAAGGGCTGGAGCATACAAAGATCAAGAAGGATCCGTTCACCTCGTCGATACAACTTGTACCCATTTGTATTGCGAGGTCGAATGGAATGATGGAGACCGAACGTGGGATTGCCCTTGCCACGGCTCTCGATTCGGGGTTGATGGTAAAGTGATCGAAGGACCGGCTGACAGACCTCTTACCAACTTAACAGATGAGCTCGAATAGTTTTTAGCTAGGAGGATTTCCTTCTGGCTTCTTTTTTTATGGAAAATTCGAGTGAAACACTCTATTTCCGCGGAAATAATTCAACAATCGATTCGGTTCGACTCTATTCTTAGAAGCTACTATTCTTTACATTCCTCTCCTCAGCCGTTAGACTGGAGTTTATGATTTTATTTACCTAGGTAAATAATGTGCGGAGGGCTCTATGATCACAACTAATGACATCTTTCATTCACTAAACCAAAAAATGCGTTTCATCATAAAAGAAGCAAATGAGAAACTGAACGAATTTGATCTCTACACATCTCAGTGGGCAATTCTTTATTGCTTGGATCAGTTTGGACCTATGAAGCAAACAGAGATCTGGAAATACTTAAATGTTGAAGCACCCACCACCACTCGAACGCTTACTAAAATGGAAAGCAACAACTGGATCGAACGCGCTGAGGGTGAAGACAAACGTGAACGTATCGTTTGCTTAACGGATTATGCTAAATCAAAACTTCCAGAAATCAAGGCTTCGATTCAGGAAATGGAAGAATCGCTGCTGCAGAATTTATCAAACGAGGATCAAGAACAATTCATGACCCTGCTTAATAAGATTGGGTCAGAGAAAGAAGTGGTTACACATGGCTAACAAACGTCCTATATGGTCAAAGAGTTTCATTAACATCTTTGTGAGCAATTTATTTATTTTTGTTGTTTTTTACGCACTCCTAACCCTACTGCCGATTTACGTTACAGATGCAATGGGGGGATCTGAGTCTCAAGCAGGGTTGATCATCACCATCTTTCTACTCTCAGCAATTTTCGTTCGTCCTTTTTCTGGTAGATTAATAGATCGATTTGGAAAGAAAAAGATGCTTGTCGCAAGTGCCGCTATGTTTGGAGTCGCGACGTTTCTTTATCCGATAACCGATCAGTACATTCCGCTGCTATTACTCCGTTTTTTCCATGGTATGTGGTTTAGTATCGTTACAACAGCTGCCGGTGCGATCGCTGCAGATTCCATACCACGAGAACGACGAGGTGAAGGCCTTGGATATTTCGCAATGAGTATGAATGTAGCGGTTGTAGCAGGTCCATTCCTAGCATTGACGCTCCTTCAATTCGTTTCATACCTTACGATCTTCTTAGTCCTCAGCGGCATCATGATCATAGGGTTATTGTGCACAATTTCGGTTAAAACAATTGAACATGAGACGATTAAAAAGAAAAGTTTAACAATGGAAGACTTATTCGAACGTCGCGTGATTCCAATCGCGCTTGTTGGATTATTTCTAGCTTTTTCATACGCAAGCGTCATTTCGTATATTTCTCTATATGCCAAGTCTTTAGGGTTACTTGATGCTGCTGGATTCTTTTTTGCAGTTTTTGCTGTCGCGATGCTCGTTTCACGACCATTCACTGGAAGAATGTTTGATACGCTTGGACCAAACACTGTGATTACGCCAGCGTTTCTGTTATATGCATTTGGTCTTTTGACGCTAAGCTTTACGGATACGTCATGGATGCTCCTTGCTGCAGGTGGCCTCATCGGTCTCGGCTATGGCTCGATTGTTCCTAGCTTTCAAACTCTAGCCATTCAGGCTGCTCCTGACTCTAGAAGCGCTCATGCGACGGCTACCTTTTTCACTCTGTTCGATATCGGAATAGCTACTGGATCATACGTGCTTGGTCTCATCGTTCATTCATTAGGATATTCAAACCTATATCTCTTCCTTTCTGTTTTTGTAGCTGGCATTCTAGTGTTTTATCAGTGGGTTTCAAAACGACAGCCGAAAAAACAGCTTCAATCACAAGCAAATTATTAAGTAAATAGTTACCATACCGTGTTAAAGGGTTGAAGTCCTCAGAAAAAATAGCTATTATTGGGGAATCTAATTTTTCTGAGAGAGAGTGACAACCATGAATATTATAGAAGAAATTAATTCCATATTATGGGGACCGATCATGATATCGCTTCTTTTAGGAACCGGGCTATTTTTTACGATTAGACTTGGTTTCATCCAATTCACTGGATTAAAGGAAGGATTTCGTCAAACATTTGGCCCCCTTTTTTCTAAGAAGAAAAAAGATGGGATCTCATCCTATCAAGCCCTATCCACTGCCATTGCCGCACAAGTCGGCACAGGAAACTTAGCTGGTGTCGCAACGGCTATTGCTGCAGGAGGTCCTGGCGCTATCTTTTGGATGTGGATCTCATCTTTCCTAGGGATGGCCACAATTTTTGCTGAAGCCGTATTGGCACAGAAATACCGGAAGAAAGAAAATGGTGTCGTCAAAGGCGGACCAGCCTACTATATTCGCGATGGACTCGGCAGTAAAAAGCTAGCCGTCTTTTTCGCAATCGCCATCATTGCAGCGCTTGGTTTTGTAGGAAACATGGTTCAATCGAATTCGATCGCTGACGCTTTCAATACTGCCTTTAACATCCCACCGCTCCTAGTCGGAATCATTGTTGCTGTTCTGATAGGGCTGATTCTTCTCGGTGGTATAAAGCGAATCGCTACGTTTGCAGGAAATGTTGTTCCTGTCATGGCTCTTCTCTATATCATTGGAGCGATTGCCATACTAATCTTAAACTACGAATCGGTACTACCCGCACTCGCTCTTATCGTAGAAGCAGCATTTACACCTGAATCTGCAGGTGGCGGTGTGCTCGGAGCTTCCATTAAAGAAGCGATCAGGTACGGCGTTGCACGAGGCCTTTTTTCAAATGAAGCAGGTATGGGTTCAACCCCACACGCACATGCTGTCGCAAATGTGAAGCACCCCGCTCAGCAAGGATTCGTTGCAATGGTCGGTGTGCTCATCGACACGGTCATCATCTGTACCGCTACTGCACTTGTCATCCTTGTTACGGAAGGCGCAGGGTCTAATTTAACCGGTATCGAGCTTACCCAAGCTAGCTTTTCTAGTGGACTAGGTGGCTTCGGTATTTACTTTATTGCATTTAGTCTACTATTCTTTAGCTTTACGACGATTCTCGGTTGGGCGTACTTCGGTGAGACGAATGTGAATTTCTTATTCGGAGAGAAAGGGGTACCGATTTATCGCGCAATTGTTCTTCTATTCATTGTGGGAGGTACAGTGCTTAACGTTCCATTCGTATGGCAGCTTGCCGATACGTTCAACGCCTTTATGGTGCTTCCTAACTTAATCGCACTTGTTGCACTAAGTGGCGTTGTAAAGAAAGCCTATAAAGAGATCAAGACCTAATACAGCAATTAAAAAAGCTAACCTCTCAGCGAGGTTAGCTTTTTACAATTCTAGATGTGTAGTGATATTCATGCTTTTTAAGACGATCTCATCTCCAGACACATCTACTATATTGATCCCAGTATTATCTTGAAAGATCTTACGATAATTTGAAAATGGCATCCCTAGTACTCCTGCAAGAAAGAATCGAATGGTATTGTTATGAGCTACAACAAGAATCGTATCGTCTGGGTGCTTTTTCGCCATCTCTTTAAAGAAGGCTGAAGCTCTTTCATACATTTCTCTTGCCGTTTCTCCAGTTCTTCCAGCTCTTGTTTCCCTAGGATTAGCCATCCAACTATGCCAGGAATCTGGGTCTTCTGCTATAAATTCCTTCTTCGCTCTACCTTCCCACTCTCCAAAATCTCCTTCAAAGATTCGTTCGTCAGATTCAACGGGTAGACGTTCGCCTAGAATTAGTTCCGCTGTAACACGTGCTCTAATTAATGGAGAGGCATAAGCAGCATCAAACGTCACTTTTCTTAAAAAGTCACCGGCAGCAGCTGCCTGCTTCCTACCAAGAGAAGATAATCCTATATCTGTTCTGCCGCAGTATAAATCTCCTGCTGCGTTCCATTCACTTTCTCCATGTCTGACGAGATAAATACGCGTCATTCTTTAAGTCCTCCTAATTTATAAAACGGTATTCAAGATTGAGACACAAATCGTCTCATTCGAAAGGCAGCGCTTGTCGAGCCTAGACGCCCACTTCCGCTTTTATCTATCCAGCTGCAGTGGGCAGGCTCTCGATCGCTTCACCTTTCAACTAAACACAAAAAACGTGTTCCTTTTGAAAGGCTCCAGCGCTTGTCGAGCCTAGACGCCCACTTCCGCTTTTACTCTATCCAGCTGCAGTAAGCCAAATCCTCCGGTCGTTTCACCCTTTCGATTGAGACACAAATCGTCTCATTCGAAAGGCTTCCAACGCCCTGCGGATTTAAACGGCTTACTTCCGCTTTTACTATTATGCAAAAGCTGGTTCTATGATGCAAGTTACAAAAAATCCGCCAGCTTTTCACTGGCGGATAAAATTTATTGAGCGGCTTGTAGGCCTGCTTGGTTTAAGAAGTTCCATGGTTTGTTGAAGTGTGGTTGGAAAAAGAAATCTACAAATCCAAGTTCATCTACTGTCATGTTGTTTTGGATACATACTGAAAGTGTATTTACAGATTGAGTAACGTCCGCTTTCGAGATGACTTGTGCCCCTACAATACGACGGCTGCCTTCTTCGTAAACAACTTTTAGCGTGATCACTTCATAATCCGGCATAAATTCAGGACGGTTATTTTCTTCTATTGTGATTGTTTTCACATTCATGCCCGCACGAAGCGCTGCTTTTTCAGTTAAGCCTGTTGATGCCATACTAAGATCAAAAAGATGTAGACCTGACGTACCTTGCGTTCCCATATACTTAATCGTAGGCTTCACGATATTTCTACCGACTAACGTTCCCATTCGAACTGCATTTGTTGCGAGCGGAATATAAGCGTGCTCCCCAGTTGGATTGTATTTGATCGCACAGCTGTCTCCCGCAGCAAAAATGTCTTTATTGCTTGTTCGCATATACTCGTCGACGATGATCGCACCGTTATCAAGCATATCGACCTGACCTTTTACAAGTTCAGTATTCGGGCGGAAACCTACACATAGTATGACAAGATCAGATTCGTATTCGCCTTTATTTGTATAAACCTTTGTTACGTTTCCATCATACCCTTCAAAACGTGTTACCGTTTCATTTAATGCAAGGTTGATTCCTCTCGTTTTAAAATCTTCTTCGATAATATCAGTAAATTCAGGGTCCAAATATTTGCTCAAGATACGATCCTCACCATCGATGAGCGTTACTTCTTTTCCGTACTTCTGAAAAGCTTCTACAAGTTCAACACCAATATACCCAGCGCCAATCACTGTTACCTTCTTAGCATTCTTCGCTCGTTCAATGATGGTATTGGCTTGGTTATAGTTCTTTGATAAAAGGATGTTATCGAGCTCTATCCCCTCGATTGGAGGAACGACTGGCCAAGACCCTGTTGCCATTACGAGCTTATCAAAGTTATCTTCTAGTTGTTCACCTGTTTCTAAGTTTCTTACTGTGATTGTTTTTTGTTCTGTATCTATTGAAAGCACTTCATGCTTCATCTTCATCGTAACACCCATGTTTTCTAACTGTTCAGGAGAAGAGTAGAATAACCCTTTTGGATCTTTTACAACGCCACCAACATACAGTGCGATACCACATGATAAGAAAGAAACGTTATCGTTACGTTCATAAACGGTAACCTCAGCTTCAGGATAGAGATTTGCTATATTTGAAACAGCTGCTGTTCCAGCGTGTGTACAACCTACTACTGCTACTTTCATTTAAAATTCCTCCTGTTTTTTGTGAAGGTATTCACATGTTAGTTATCAGTTATGTGAAATGTTTCACATTAACCTTAACCATAGTATACGACAGGACTTATACGTTGGCAATGATTATGCTCAATATTTCACAATCAGTTCACTTTTACTAAACATCCCCGCCCTTTTACCCATACTTGTTTTGGTGCTCCTTCTTCTTCTCTAAGTACTCTTCATCTGTTCTTACAATTTTCCACTTCTCTTCAAAGATACGTGCCGACTCAGCCTTCTCTTCATCTATGTTTCTTTCCTTCACATTACCATCAGAATCATATTTCTTCCCACCTTTATAATTTGCATATCTTCTAGATCTCGTGTATCCCATCTGTATAAACTTTCTCGCCATATCCATTCCAACAAAATCATTTTCTTTCTTATATTGTTGAAACATTTGATAGATTTTCTCCGAAGATTCTTTTGCGATTTCTGGCGTTTTAAATCTCCAATGAGGCAAAATTTCACTTTTGTAAGGCTCTACCAGCAAAACTCCCTGTTCTCCACGACCTACTCGATACTTTTCTGGGTTCTCACGAAAATCTACCTTCTTAAAATCTACATCATAATTAAAGCTCATCTCGACGCCCTCCTCTTTCATTACTCTTTCCCCAATTTGATAAAAGATAACGAGTTTTACTCTTAAACAAACGTTTGATTGAACAAAAAAAGGACACCCGTTTAGGTGCCCATCGTTTAATGCGTGGCTTGTTCGACCATCTTTTTTAGTTCAGCAAGGCTTTCACCTTCAAATCGTTTACC
Source organism: Alkalihalobacillus sp. CinArs1 (assembly GCF_947387515.1). Taxonomy (GTDB): domain Bacteria; phylum Bacillota; class Bacilli; order Bacillales; family Guptibacillaceae; genus Guptibacillus. The sequence goes on from NZ_CANDOB010000005.1 coordinate 84,686, forward strand.
ATCGACATACAAAACTGGTGTATCTGAGACATTCATCTCTTTTGCATAACTGATGTCATCATCAATTGCGTTACTTCCAGTACCGTCATTGTATGCCTTCATCACTTCTTCTGTCTTTTCTTCGCTTACTAATCCGTTAAGGGTTTGCTTTAAATACGCATCAGTGTAACGCTGTTCTTCACCCTTATCCTGGAGGTTATCGAACACGACATGGTGAAACTGCCAGAATACGTCATTGCCAAGGACTTGATAAACAGCTTCAGCAAACCTCGCCGCTCGTTTAGAATCTTCTTGGATAACAGGATGATGAACATAGTAGAACTTCACTTTACCCGTGGCGATCAGCTCTTCTTGCATTTGTAAGAATAAATTATCATTGAACTTTTTACATGACGAACAGTTGTAATCCCCGAATTCAACGATCTCAACTGGGGCTGAAGCTTTACCAAGACTCGGCTGTTGATCACGATCAAAGCTTCCAGCCTCGGACGCCCCGTTTGAAAGGATAAAAGCAATGAGACCAATAATAGCAAGTCCTAAAACCCACATTATTGGTCTCCGTATTGACCACCTCATCATGCCACTCTCCTGTTAGTCTCTTGTTTCTACCTTTTGATCTGTCATTTCAAAAGTCCAGCCTTTCTTTTTCAAGAAGTTCCATAGGCTGAACGGACCTCCGCCTCCTAACATTAACGAGATCGACATAGCTAATAGAGCAAGGTCCAATTCATAACCACCCAACATTCCTGTTGAACGCTTTACCGTGAGTAACGCGCCGATAAGAATGATAGCGAATAGCACACTCACGATACGTGTTCCGAGGCCAAGTATCATCAGTACACCACCAGCTAACTCAATGATTCCTACTACATAAGCGAGAAATCCTGATAACCCGATCGTTTCAAAGAATGCTACAGTATTTTCAATTCCGTCCGAAAACTTAAAGAACCCATGTGAGAAAAAAAGGATTCCAAGAGCAAGTCGAATCATTACTAACCCTATATGGGGGTAGGTCTTCATCATCGTTCCTCCCCAAGATATATTTTGACATCGTTCGACATAACTAGTTATATCAAAGGTATCATAGCAAGATTACTTATTGCAAAGCTATTTCACTTCTTTTCCTGGCGGATCATGGTGGCATTTCGAATAATTTGATTGATAACTTCAGAGAAAACGAGTCCGACTGCGATCGATCCAGAAATCATAAATGCCTTCGCTGCCAAATTGATTGCCGTATTATAATCATTCTGCACAAAGTTTCTCATCGCATCATAAGCGAGCCCTCCTGGAACGAGAGGGATGATTCCTGCAACACTAAAGATAATCACAGGTGTTCGATATACCTTTGCAAATACTTGACTCATAACTGCTATGAAAAATGAAGCTGTTACAGTAGCGATCACGGCATCGATACCAGACTTCTCCATAAAGAAATAGATGAGCCAACCACACATACCAACAAATCCACCTTTTAACAAAGAAGGTTTTGGGGCGTTAAAAATCACACCGAATCCGGTGCTTGCGATAAAACTCGTAATAAGCTGTGCAAGGAACGTCATCAACTTTCTTCCCTCCTATAAAAACGACACGACAACTGCGATTCCAGCTCCGATTGCAAAAGCAGTTAAAAAGGCTTCTGCTCCTTTTGAAAGACCTGATATCAGGTGTCCCGCCATAAGGTCCCTTACAGCGTTTGTGATCAACAGCCCTGGTACAAGCGGCATCACAGATCCAATAATGATTTTATCAAGCTCGGTACCAAGTCCTGTATAAACAAACAAAACAGCAAGCAGCCCAATAACAAACGATGCAAGGAACTCTGAGAAAAACTTGATCGGGACAAGTCGATTAAACCACGTCACACTAAAAAAGCCTCCTCCACCTGCTAATACCGCGGGAAAAAAATCATCCCAGCTTCCTTGAAACATAATGAGAAAGCACCCACTCGCTATAGCGGCTGCAACGAGTTGCGTTGGAAAGGTATAACGTTCGGACTGATTATCTAGTCTTTCAAGCTCTAGATACGCTTCTTGTATCGTTAATTCTCCGGCACTAATTTTTCTAGAGATGCTATTCACCTTAGTCACTTTATGAAGATCTGTTGTTCGTTCAATGATTCGAATCAGCTGTGTTTTTGATGGCTCTGGTCCCTCTACAGAGAAAAAGATTCCCGTTGGTGTAACGTAACTATTGGAATTTGCCGCGCCATAAGCTTGCGCTATTCTTCTCATCGTATCCTCGACTCGGTAAGTTTCACCACCGTTTTGAAGCATAACCTTGCCTGCAAGTAGACATACTTGAATGACATCGTAGGTATATGTAAGTTGTTTTTCCATGAATTTCTCCTGACAAGTAATAAAATCACCTTTATATTACCATTAGTTTATATGAACAGGTTATTCTTTATCAAATGACCATCGTCGTTATTTTATCGAAAACAAAAAACAAGCGCAGGAGTTACCTGCGCTTTAATTCGATACCCTCTGCATTTGCGTATAAATCGACATATATGCATCAGACTCTTCAATCTTACCCATTTCTCTGTACACTTTCGTTAACCACTGAACTGGTGTTGGATCAGTTGGATGCATCTCCATCTCCCAGTCAAAACACTTTATCGCTTCATTGTACTGTCTTAATTTATGATAAAGCTTCCCTAGCTGAAATTGTTTGTCAGGATCATCGTGAATCTCTGCCATCGTCTGAATCGTCGTTAAGATAGGTAACTCTTTATTATCTTCATAAAGCGGCTTGAGCCATTCGAAGACAAAATCGATCTCATACCTCTCTAAGAGTTTCGGTACAAGCGTCTGAAGGAGCAGAGGAAGGTGTCGGCGATTTTCTTCTATGCACAAACAGTTCTGTAGAAGCGGAAGCTCGATTTCATCTAGATGTGTCTGTGGAGATTCAAACACTTTTAACAACTGTTCACACTCTCGTTCTGATATTTCATCTTGTCTAGAAAGTAATAGGTTTATTGCTTCAGTGTTCTTATTTAAATCAATAAGGGATTCAAAAACCCGTTTACGAAGGGCAGGTATATGTGGTGCTTCGGAATACATATTCCATAGCAGGAGTGCTCGTTCATGGTTAGTGAGAGGGATATCTAAAGAGGGAAGTTTTTTCTCATTTTCATCGTGTGGAGATACGAGGTAATGATGTAAGCTGAGAGCAGCGTGCTCAATCCGTCGACCATCGCGTTTATATAGGGACGCAAGGTATGGCGTGCCCGAAACAAGGTCTTCATACGTAGCTATCTCAGCGTATAACGAATCGGCTGCTTGAAGCTCTTGACCACCCCACTCGTACATAGACTTCACTTTTTGAAAGTCTAACTGGTTGGATAGATCCTGAGCCCACTTTGATGTGGAGTCCGCATAAAGCGCAATCATAAGTATTTTGAATGCAAGACGTAGCTGGCCGTTCCTTCTATATTCATAAAAGTACTTCTTCTGTAGATGAATGATTTTTTCTTTTTGAAGAAAGGATTCGAAATAAGAAAAGATGAGTACGACTTCTTGAGGAGAGTATTTTCGTTGAATGGACTGTAAGACATGCTTGGTGGATTTTAATACAATGGTTTGAGGGTCTAAGAATTTTGTGATCAACGGATGGGGTGCATTGAGAACGATACCTTGTTGAAAGGCTTTCTCTATAAGGGATTCAGGTTTCACTTCTATACTTTTACCAGTGATAAAATCATCTTTATAAAAGAACAGATAAAATTTACTGCCGTTCGACTTCACTGCTTCTAGAATTTTCATCCGATGATGAATCGCCAAACGTTCGATGCGTAGTTGGACAGGCTTCTGATTCGAGATGAGTGTGACGCTTTGTTTTTGCTCGATCATTCAAATCCCTCCGGGCAGAGCTGATTTTATTCCTACCCTTATTCTACCACTCAATCGTGACGGAGAAAAGAACGTGAAGAACGCTTCCTGTTCCTTTATTTGGATAAAGTTTCAATGTCAGGTTTTCTGACATGATTTCTAGAATATTTTCTGTTCAGCATGTATAATAAGACTTTGCGTTTCAGAAAAGTCAAGCCGAACTATCTGAAAAATTAAATTTTTATAAAAATTTCCAGTAAGTGAGTTATTTTTTACTTCATAATGGGAAGATGGGTAATATATCATACTCTTCTCAAAATCTAATAAATAGGAGGAAATACATATGGATATATTGGAGACTATTGTATCCGCCGGGAACGACCTCGTCTGGTCAAATATCTTGATCTTTGTCCTAATTGGTGTAGGATTGTATTTCACGATTCGCTCACGATTCGTACAATTCCGTCTTTTCGGTGAAATGTTCCATGTTCTTGCAGAAAAGGACACGATGAAAGGAAGAAAGAAATCCGTTTCCAGTTTGCAAGCGTTCTTCATCAGTACCGCTTCTCGTGTTGGTACTGGTAACCTTGCAGGTGTTGCATCAGCTGTCAGCATCGGTGGCCCAGGGGCAGTATTCTGGATGTGGCTCATCGCATTACTAGGTGCTGCAAGTGGATTTGTTGAAAGTACGCTTGCTCAGATTTACAAAGTACGTGACGGAGACGACTTCCGAGGTGGTCCTGCTTACTACATGCAGCGTGCGCTTAAAGCGAGATGGCTTGGCATTATCTTCGCAGTGCTCATCACGTTTAGTTTCGGTCTCGTGTTTAACTCCGTACAGTCAAACACGATTGCCCTTGCTTTTGAGAATTCCTTTGACGTTAACCGTTGGGTTCTAGGTGCAATTCTTACAGTAGCAACTGCAATCATTATCTTTGGTGGCGTTCGTCGAATCGCTGTAGTTTCTCAAATCATCGTTCCGATCATGGCAGGTATTTATGTTATCGTTGCGCTTTACGTATTGATCGTGAACTTCGCACAGGTTCCTGACAAGTTCGCACTTATTTTCCAGCATGCTTTTGGTCTTAAGGAAGTGACTGGTGGTGGCGTTGGTGCTGCCATGATGCTCGGGATCAAACGTGGACTCTTCTCTAACGAAGCAGGTATGGGTAGTGCGCCGAACGCTGCCGCAACTGCAGATGTCTCACACCCTGTTAAACAAGGTCTAATTCAAGCGTTAGGCGTGTTCGTCGATACACTTTTAATCGCTACAGCTACTGCTTTTATGATTTTGATGTCTGACGGGTATGTCGATTCTAAACTCGACGGTGTTCAGCTAACACAGGAAGCAATGAATCAACATCTTGGCAGCGGAGCAGGTATCTTTGTAGCCATCGCCGTTCTATTATTTGCCTTTAGTTCGATCATCGGGAACTACTATTATGGTGAAACGAACATCGAATTCATCAAATCTAGTCCAACAGCGAAATTTATTTATCGTCTTGCCGTTCTCGGCATGGTAATGTTCGGAGCGAATGCCGGATTCGGAATCGTTTGGAGCATGGCCGATTTATCTATGGGACTCATGGCACTTCTTAACTTAATCGTCATCGCGATTATTGGTAAGATCGCATTCACTGCCCTGCAGGATTATCGAGAACAGCGAAAAGCTGGTTTGGACCCTCAGTTCTACAAAGATACGATCAAAGGGTTAGAATCTGACATTTGGACAGATAAACCAGTACAAGATAAATCTAACTAATACACACTATACCCTCTGAGGAATTTGGTAGTTTGGCCAATCCCTTCAGAGGGTATTTTTGATTATGAGTTAACTTTGAAAGGAGCGTGCTACAAGATGAGCAATAACAAAGGCTTAAGTGACAAAGTAAAAGGTGCCGTTTCTAAAACAAAAGGTGAGCTTAAAGATCAAGTAGGAAATGCAAAAAACGACCCTAAGATGCAAGAAGAAGGTAAAAGAGATAAATCAAAAGGTGAATACCAGGAACGTAAAGGTGAAGTGAAAGACCATTAATCGTTTCACAGTATAAAACACCCTCTCGATTCTCATTCGAGAGGGTGTTTTATTTCGACAATAATCTAGCTAAAGCGGGTGGTGACAGGCACTATTTCACTTCTTCGATTTTCACGTTATCTAGTGTGATTGTTGCAGGTACTGATTCACCATTTACCATACCAAGTTCAAATACGAGTTTTCCGTTCACATTTGTATCTTGATTCATGACAAACTCCAACGTATGAGTTCCCATGTCTTCTGTAATGGAGATTATTTTAGGCTCTGTAAAAGTGTTAAACCAAGGGTCGCTACTTAAAGGCTCACCGATTACGAGCTTAATATCTCTTGCTATTGAAGATTCAGCATCAAGGGATACTCGATACGTCTTCCCTTTTTCTAGTACTAAATTCTCCTGGTATACCTGTGGGCTATAGGATTGTGCACCTGTTTTTGAGATGAGCACTTCAAGTTGTCCGTTAACAACCGAAGCGTCTCCTTCAGCAACGCCGCTCCATTGGTCTCCCCACCATGTTCCCCAGTATTCCTCACCTTGTTCAAAATCACCGTTCGCTACAATCTCATCTGTAGAAGATTCAGTTGCAAACGAAAACCAATCCACATTCACATTAGGAGCATTTATCTGTAGCGTTTGGATACCTTCATGTAAATAAATCGTATCGGTTACAGTTTTGAATGCACCCCATCCGCCTGTTCGAGCAACATTAATCGATGTTTTAACATCAGCGTTTTCAGGAGTAATTTCACCCCTCCCACGTGTACCGTTATAAACGTTGCCTGCTTTACTCAGTAATGTGACACTTCCATTATCTCGATCAGTCGCAACATGATAACGTACTGTATAGTCGCCTGCTTCCTTAACATCTACGGCATATTGCATCCAATCGCCTTCATCGATCCACCCAACGCTGCCGCCGTCCTCGCCAACTTGGACGCCAGACATCGCTTGGAAAGTTTCTGCTTCTAGCCTTGTTGCGCCATCAATCGTTACAGGTGCTGAAATACGCTTTATTTCAACATTATCGATTGTTACCGCAGAACGTTCACCGCCAAGTAAGAACTCAAACGTACTTTTAGGATCAGAGTCAGCCAACTGAAGCGTTCGTTGGTACGATTTCATTTCGCCACTTACGTTGATATCATCTTCCCGAGCTAAATCTGTATTAAGATCTTCGCTTCTGACTCGAACACCGATCGACCTTGCTTCATCCGCTTTTGCATCGAAGGTCAGGACATAAGTCCCTTGTTCTAGGTTCAGCTTATCCTGAGTAAGACGTACATCATCTAGATTAGTAGATTTTTTAACATCAACTTTCATTTCTCTATGATAGACAGCTGAATCGACTGAAGTATGGGCCTTTACCTTCTTATCTAAGTCGAGATCCCAGTACACCATACGGTCCTCTCCTTGATCGAACGTACCGTTATAAATGTAATTACCGTCAGGAAGAACTTTCTTTGATGCATTAAGATCTTTCGGTAGCTTCGTTAAGCTGACGTTATCGATCCAAACAGGTAAGTCTGAGCTTTGTCCCATATTGAATTCGATGCGAGCATTTGGATCCGTTGAATCTTCCATGTCAAATTCAAACGTGAACGCCTCTGACTCTGAAGTAAGTGCAATCGTTTTGTCTGCTAGATACCTTGTAAAACTTCTTTCTGGACTAGAAACGTTAACTACCATATTTCGATTTTCAGTAGATCGTGCGTTAAATGTTAGTTTGTAACGTTCTCCCTTTTCAATTGGAAGATTCGATTGCACAAGTTGAATTCCATATGTCTCGGAACCAGGTTTTGAGATTTCAACCTTCACTTCACCGTTATCCACAGTGGCTGATCCTTCTCCTGCAAAACCAGCTTCCGGGTCGAACGGCTGAAAATCCCAGTATTCAAGATCAGAATTGAAATTCCCGTTATATACATAGTCGCCATCAACAGCTGGTCGTAAATCTCCTGCGTTCTCTTCCGTAACTGGACGCGGCCCAGCTTCACGATATTCACCGTCCAACTCATATACTTTTACGTAATCGACTAGCATCTGATTAGGAAATGAAGTAGTTGCATCTGGGTAACCTGGCCAGTTCCCCCCAACAGCTAAATTAAGCTGCAAGAAAAAGTCTCGATCAAACGGAGCAGGGTACGTGTATGCCGCAGCTTCATTCTCACTCTTTGTAAACCAATCGTTCTGCTTTGCATAAAGAATACCATCTACATACCATCGAAATTCTCCTGGCTCCCAATCAACGGTAAAGGTATGGTAGTCTTCTGAAAAATCACCGGCTGGAAGTTCAAATTCTTCGCCAGTATTCTTCCACGGCTTTCCATAATGAAGCGTTCCATAGATCGTATTCGGATCATGACCTAAAAGCTCCATAATATCGATTTCTCCTGTTGCAGGCCAACCCGAATAAAGATCATAATCCGTAGGCATCATCCAGATCGCTGGCCACAACCCCTGTCCTTTTGGAAGCTTTGCACGAATCTCATAACGACCGTATGTCCAGTCACCTTTATTCTGTGTGGTCAACTTTGCAGACGTATAGTCGCTTCCTTCATACTTTTCTTTATGCGCTTCAATAACAAGCGAGCCATCTTCTACTCGAGCATTTTCCTCGCGATCTGTATAGTTCTGCAGCTCATTATTGCCGTACCCTCCAGCACCTTCAATGAAATTCCACTTCGTTCGGTCGATCGCATCACCATTAAACTCATCTTCCCAAACGATGCTCCACTCTTCTTTTTGAATCTGATTTTTCTTTAGCTTCACTTGTTTATACTCTACAATTTCTTCATTTTCGTTTAGAACATACACCATCACATACTTGTTAATTTCTGCATCCACTCCAGAAATATCGTCGCCCGACTGATAAGGGTTCGTTACAGTACGGTCCTTCGGAACAGCTTGTCCTGCTTCAGCTTGGATCGGTTGATGAGATACCTTCACCGCAAGATGCAAGTCTTCCCCAACTTTTGCTTTCACTCTCGTTGTACCATGAATCTTTCCTTTTGTTGCAACTGGTTTAAAAGGGGCATTAACAGTCATCTCACTTTTTTCACCATTTCCTTTATCTAGGCTGGTTGCAGCAGTTGGAACAGTTGGACTTAGAATCAGAACGCCAGCAAGCATGACAGACAATACATTTCGCATAATGAACGTGTTCCTCCTCATATTGTTCTAAATTAAGAATGTAGAGATAGAATGACGCGGCATTTCCACACTAAACTTCTCACTATTCAAGTCAATGTTTACAGCTACTGACTCGTCGCCCTGATTCATCATGACTACTACAATTTCACCGGATGGATTGCGGAAGGTTGACGACTGGATAAGGTTACTTGATTTTGTATGATCAATTCTCACTGCTCCAGGCTTTACATATTTGCTAAAGTGCCCGATGTAGTAAAACGAGCTATTATAGTGAACTTCATCTTTCTTCGTATCCACGATGACAGGAGCATCACAGTAGTTCCCGACATGATTTGGTCCACCTTCTTCATTCAGAACGATGTTCCAATCGATCCATGCTTCTAGGTAATTATTGATGTCTCCCATAATATTACGGGCATAGCGCTCGCCAGTATGCCAAGCTCCTAGCTGGACGCCGCCTTCGATACACCCTTCTGTGAAAATAAGGTGCTTATTAGGAAACGCATGGTGTACCTTTGAAAGGTTCTCAAACTCCTCAGACACGTACCAATGAAGACCTGTTCCCCAGACGTACTTCGCTGCTTCCTGATCAGAAAGAACCGTCTTTGCTCTTTCATAAACGACGTCACGATTGTGATCCCAGATGATGACCTTGAGATCGCTTTTCCCATGCTTTTGTAACGTTGGTCCAAGATGATCTTTAATAAAATCGCGCTCATCTTCAGCTGTGTAGAGACATGAATCCCAAACCTGCTTCGCTTCAGGCTCATTTTGGATTGTGATTCCCCATATCGGAATCCCCTCATCTTCCATCGCCTCTATGTACTTCACATAATACTCAGCCCAAACAGGCATATATTCTTTGAGAAGTGACCCACCGTGATTCATTTCTTTGTTACTCTTCATCCAGTGCGGAGGGCTCCATGGAGAGGAAACAATCGTTATGTTTTCACCCGCGATTTTTGCTGCATCTTTAATGAGTGGAATGACGAGCTCTTTTTCTCTATCGATCGAAAAGCTTTCGAGCGATGTATCTCCCTCTTCTACATACGTATAATTTTCTAAGGAAAAGTCACAGCTATTGATATGAGTTCGACCAAGTCGATAGCCAAGACCCTCTTCAGGATCAAAATAGTTGTGAAGGATTTCTTGTCTCTTTTCTTTACTGATCAAAGAAAGAGAATAAGCGGCTGCTTCTGTAAAAGCACCGCCAAAACCTACTATCGTTTGAAACGTTTTATCTGGATTGATTGAAATGTCGACAGCACTTGGTGAGACTGCTGAGGAAAAGGAAACGGGTTCCTTTTCCTGCAGTCGATCTCCTGTATCTCTTGCCGTTTGAACATGCGTTATCGTCTTTGTCTTCACACCGATCTACTCCTTTCTTTTAAGCGTTCAAAGGTAGGACAGTTCCTCTGTTCTTAACGATTTCTGCGTACCAAAGTGCACTGTCCTTCCAGATTCTTTGTTGCGTCTTGTAATCTACATAAATGATTCCGAATCGCTTATCATATCCGAAGCTCCACTCGAAGTTATCGAGCAATGACCATAAGAAGTAGCCTTGAATGTTCATGCCCTCTTCATTCAAATCAGACACTGCTTGAAGATGCTTATTCACATAATCGATTCGCTTCTGATCGTGAACACGGCCGTTCTCGAGTTTATCATCGTACGCAGCCCCGTTTTCAGTTATATAGATCGGTAGATTCGTATAATCACTGCGCAATCTTCTAATAAGATCTTTAAACTCTTCAGGTGCAATGTCCCAGCCCATTCCTGTTTTTTCATAATCAGAGTGTGCGCCTGCTGTTAGAAAATCGTTTGCGGCGTTAAATTCTACGAGTCCTCGACTATAGTAGTTGATTCCGAAGAAATCGCAAGGAGTAGAGATCTTCTCCATATCTCCATCTTTAATGAAATCGTATGAATGAACATACTTAGAAAAGAGATTCATCATATCTGCCGGATAACTGCCCTTAAATACAGGATCAAGGAACCAACGGTTAGAATATCCATCAGAATTGTTCGCAGCAAGGCGATCATTCACAGAATCCGTTTTCGGGTAGACAGGTGAGAGGTTCAACGTGATTCCGATCGATGTTGTTGAACCAAAACGTTGTTTCAGCATATTCACAGCTTCTCCATGAGACAGAAGCATATGGTGAACAGCACGAACTGCTTCATCTAGATTTCTATGTCCAGGTGCATGAACGCCAAGGTGATAGCCAAGGAATCCTGCACACCATGGCTCGTTATGAGTAATCCATGAATCAACTAACTCATCGAGTTCACGGAAGCAGACTTCAGCGTAATCAAGAAACCACTGTACAGAATCTCGATTCACCCATCCGCCTTCTTCGTGGGCCCACATTGGGAGGTCCCAATGGTAAAGCGTGACAGCTGGCTTAATCCCTTCTTCTCGCAAACGCTTTGCTAGCGTCTTATAAAATGCCATTCCCTCTTCGTTATACTCGCCTTTTGCTGGGAAGATTCGCGGCCATGCGATGGAAAATCGATAAGAGTCAACGCCAAGATCTTTAATGATCTTGATATCTTCTTCGTAACGGTTGTAATGATCACACGCTACGTTTCCATTGTGACCTTCATGTACTTTTCCTGGAATATCACAAAACATATCCCAGATAGACGGTGTTCTTCCCCCTTCTTGGTGTGCTCCTTCGATCTGATAGGAGGATGTTGCCGTACCGAATGTAAAGTGTTTATCAAATTTCATAACTATTCACTCCTCTATTCCTTAACAGCTCCAGCAGAGATGCTATTAATGATGTATTTCGATAAGAATAAGAATGCGATCATGATCGGAACAACTGAAATCGCAATTCCAAGGTACATAGAACCAAGATTCTGCGCTACCTGAGATCCTTTTAAGAAGCCCATCAGTACAGGCAACGTATATTTCTCTGGTGAGAACAAGATAACGAGCGGCATGATGTAGTTATTCCAGGATCCGATGAACGTAAAGATCGACATCGTTGCAACAGCTGGCATCATGATTGGAATCGCTACCGTATGGAAGATTCTCCATTCACTTGCTCCATCGATTCGAGCTGCTTCGATCAAACTCGGATGCAGCGTTGTTTTGATGTATTGACGTAAGAAGAACACGACGAATGGACTCGCGATCGCAGGGACGATAAGTGGAATAAACGTATCCAGAATCCCAAGCGTTTTGCTAAGCTCGTAGAATCCGATGAGTCCTAGCTGTCCAGGCACCATCATCATGACCAGCATGAAAACGAAGAGAAAATTTTTACCTTTGAACTCGTAGAAAGCAAATCCGTATGCAGTCAGTGCAGAGAAATATCCAGTCAGCACAGTTACAAGTACAGAGATGATTAGACTGTTTTTAAAACCGTTCCAAATATTCACGTACTCCATCATCGTTCTGTAGTTTTCTAATAGTGAACTACCTGGGATCAATGTGAAGCCTGTTAAGATTGCATCGTTCGAGCGAGTAGCGTTCACAAGCATCATTAAGAAAGGAATGAAACAGACGATCGCCATTAAAATCAGGAGCGTATAAATAATTCCTTTAACGAGCGCTCGGCGTTTTTTGATTTTCGCTTCATGAGGCAGAAGCGTTTTCTCTGGCAATTTCTCCTGAGGGACACCTTTTTCGATTTCAGTTCTGTCTATCATCGTTTACACCTGCCTCGCTTGTTTACGTTCGTTTCGGTACATCGATTTAAATACGATTGCTGAGAAGATAATGGTGATAATAAATAGTCCATACGCAACAGCTGCTGCATATCCATAGTTGTTATACTTGAAAGCCTGGTTGTATAAATAAAGAACCATCGTATTTAACGAGCCATCTGGAGAACCAATTCCATCCGTTAACAGCATCGGTAAATCAAAGAGCTGAAGACCACCGATTAATGATGTGATCATGATGTATAAAAGAATCGGCTTTAACAATGGCAGCGTAATCTTAAAGAACGTCTGCGCACGATTCGCTCCATCGATAAGTGCAGCTTCGTAGTAATCGTTTGAAATCCCGGAAACACCCGCCATCACAACGATGAAGGAGTGACCGAACCACATCCACGTTAAGATAAGAGACACGGATAATTGAGCCGTCGCTGGCTGGTTCAACCAGTTGATCGGTTCAGAGATAAGTCCGAGGTTCATTAGAACCATGTTTAACGATCCATGCTGCCAATCAAGTAGAATTCCAAATAACAATGCTACTGAACTAACCGTAATTAAGTTTGGCAAGTAAAAGATCGAACGAAAGAATGCTAGACCTTTCATTTTTACACGCATATCTGAGAAGATCGCTGCAAGAACGAGCGCGATTGCAATTTGGAGTGCGAAGTTAATCCCCCAGATCTTCCAGGTGTTAAAAAATGCCTCAACGAAAAAGGTATCAGTGATCAAACGTTGATAATTCGCTAGTCCAACTACTTCAGCTACTCCACTTCCACTGTAATTCGTAAAGCTGTAGTAAAACGTTAGAGCGACAGGATATATATTAAAAACGAGAAAGATGATCCAAAACGGGGCAATGAAGAGATAGCCATACCGGTTTAGGTTCTTCATTTCATCGCACTCCTTTCAAAATTAAGATAAGCGGTATAAGGATGTTATACCGCTTATGAATGGTTACTAGTTTTTAGGTACTTGTAATTCTGGGTAGGCATTCTGTGCCTTACGATAAAATTCTTTGATCGCTTGTTCTTTTGTTTTCTTTCCATCTACATATTCTGAAACAGCATTTCCATAAAACGTATCTAGCTGCTGGTCATACTTCGTTACGATACCTGGTTCAATACTCTTTGCTTGCTCAAGGAAGAACTGATAGTTGTTTTGTCCGCCAAGGAATTCATCACTAAAGTCATCTTTGATTTCATTCGTTACAGGAAGGTAAGAAAGAACGTCACCCGTTTCTTTCGCCCAGTCAGTTAAGAACTCATCGTCTTGCGTCATCATTTTTACGAAGTCATATGCAAGTTCTTTGTTTTCAGACTTGTTGTAAACACCTAACCATGTACCACCCCAGAAGTAAGGGCTTGGACCACTCGTAACTGCCCAGTCACCATTTGGTTCTTTTACATTTGTCTTAAGTACGCTGTGAAGACCCCACGTTGGAAGAACGTAAGAGAATACTTCTGTTTCAGTCTCTTTACCATTTTCTTTTACTTTAATTGGCTTCTCCATCGCTTCGAACCAAGAAGGAGACCATTCTGGTGCAAGAGCCGTGTAGCTGTTTTCGCGAAGTTTCTTTGCATGATCCATGAACTCGATCTTCTGATCTGTAAGCTTCAACTCACCATCTTCACTCACCCATGGCTGAGGGTTGTCACCTTGAGAGAACCAGCGAATCGAACCTTCATCAGGGAACATACGATAGCCAGCTTCTTTCAGCTTCTCAGAAACTTCGAATACTTTGTCCATTGAAGTAAGCATCTCGCCAACTTCTGTTGGGTCGTCAGTTCCAAGCACTTCTTTTGCGATGCTACGCTTGTAGAAAAGTCCACCTGGCGTTGTTTGCCAAGATAGTGCACGAACATTTCCATCCTGGTCTTTCCCAAGATCGAATACATATGGAACGTAGTTATCAGCTAGCTCATCTACGCTATAAGGTTCTTCCGAAAGGTTTTCCCAGTAGCCAGCGTTTACCCATTGCTTCAGGAATGCAATTTCACCAGTGAAAACGTCAGGTGCTCCTACTCCGCTTTCTAGTACTGGCTTTAATTTAGTAGGGTAATCTGCGATCGGAACGATTGTTAGTTCGACTGTAACCCCATTCTTTTCTTCAAACTTTGTGATTGGTTTCTTCAATTCATCTGTGAATGACCAGACCTTTAAGTCAGCTTTCTTCTTTCCTTCTTTCGCTTCACCCGAAGACTCTGAATTAGAACAACCTGCAATGACTCCAAGCACCAGAACAAGTGACATCAGCAGACCGACAAATTTCTTCATGCTTTTTCCCCCTAAGGTTTAAGTTTATTATTTTCGAAAGCGGTTTCGAAATAGGTTTAAAAATATTCGAAAGCGGTTTCGATTACCATAAAATAAAAAGGCATTTCATTTCGAAAGCGGTTTCGTGTTGGGTTAAAAAAATTTGTTTTATTTTTTTAATGGTAAACAGGACTCTCTTTCAATCAACTGTACTGGAATGATCTCTTCTGTTACGATCTTCTTTTTCTGAATCATCTGCTTGATTAAAATCTGTGCTGCTCTAACCCCTAGCACATCTGTATCCTGTCGTATCGTTGTGAGCTTTGGCGTTACATAGCTAGCCATCTCTATATCATCATAGCCGACAATCGAGACGTCTTCAGGAATTCTAACTCCTCTCGATTTCGCAAGCTCCATAGCACCGATTGCCATATGGTCTCCAGCTACGAAAACAGCTGTTGGCGGATCAGGTAGATCCAGTAGCTTCGACATGGCTTCACTTCCCTCTTTAATGGAAAAAAGGCCGCCATTCACAAGATAGTGATCAGGGACAGGTAATCCCAATTGACTCATTGCTTTCTTGTAACCTTCAATTCTTTCTTTCCCTGCATGAATTGTAGGGTCACCTGAAATATGAGCAATCTTCGTGTGTCCTAATGAGTGAAGATAGTTGATTGCAAGTTTTCCTCCAGATAGATCATCCGATAGGATTACGCTGCAATTTTCATTTGTCATATCGATTACGACGATTGGGATGTGATTGTTAATCATTTCTTGAACTTGTTCATCGTTAGGATCAGAGCTTATGACAACAATGCCATCGACTCCACGGTAGAGAAAGTGTTCAAGGTAGCTCGTGTCTCTGTTCCTCAGATTCCTAGAAGCGAGGATCAAATCATAGCCCTCTTTCTCAGCATGCTTTCGAAAACTCTCAATCACTGCACTAAAGAACGGATGCTTCATGCCGACTTCATTTGCTTCTGAAAACATCACACCGATTGTCCAGGATTTCTTCGTAGAGAGAGACTGCGCATGTGCATTAGGTAAGTATCCCATATCAGCTGCGGTTTGAAGTATAGCTTGTCTTGTTTTTTGACTAACATCAGGATAATTATTCAAAGCTTTAGAGACCGTCGTATAAGAAAAGCCAGTCTTTTTCGCAAGGTCATAGATTGTTATCATGATTATCTCCTCTTTTTCGAAAGCGCTTTCGTTGAAGTCATTATATATCACTTAATTTGACATAGCAATACTTTTTCAGAGAATCTTTTGAATACTTTTTTCCAATGAGAAGAGGCATCCTTGAAAAGGTGCCTCTCCTCATTACTTATGAAGAACATTATTTAAGTGATCTTATAAATTGATCTACAACTTCATTAAACCGCTCTGGTTCTTCCAAGAAAGGACAGTGACAGCTATCCTCAAATATTTCTAATTTAGATTGTTTGATTTCTTTATTTAAATGTTCGCCTGCTGCAACTGGGATCAGTTTTTCTTCCTTACCGAAGCATAACAGCGTCGGCTTTGTTATTTCATTAAGATAAGGACGACAATCCACAATCGATTGATCGAATAAGATGGCGCTAGCAATCGACGCTGGAAGCCTCGTTGTTTCCTCAAGCATCCACTCTAACTCTTCTTCTGAAACTTCCTCTTTGAACATTAGCGGTAGGAATCCCTGTAGCAATCCTCTCTGGTCAGTTTGAATTTGCTGCATCATTCCTGATAATGCAGGAAGATCGAACGCACCGATTTCGAAATCTGGCCATTTGAAGTCTGAGGCGAGCTCATCTACAATAACAGTTCCTTTTATTCCATCTTCACCAAACTGATGGATATATTCCCAAATAACAAACGCTCCCATCGACCAGCCGACTAGCGTCACGTCTCTAAGATCGAGCTTTTTGATAAACTCCTTTAAGTCCTTCGCATAGGTGGCGACTGTGTGACCAGAATCTGCATGAGACGATTGCCCATGTCCTCTTAAATCGATGGATATTGCTCGATACTTCTGTCTGAAGTATGGAAGCTGTTTCTTAAAGAAACGACTGCTCATCCAGACGCCATGAATAAAGAGAATCGGGTCTCCCATCCCAACATCTTCATAGTATAGCTCAACGCCGTCTTCAAGCTTTAGGAATGCCATAGCTTCTCCCTCCTTACACACTCTCACATAGATTGGATTCACTTAACACAATACGCTCGTATCGTTTAAAACATTCCCTATTCCTTTCGACACCAATCGAGTGGTACCTGTCACCACGTTTGATAAAATACGATTGAAAGGAGGAATAGCAATGGGTATTCTCAGCGGATTCATGGGTAACGCATCGACGATGGATAAAGGTGAGGTAAAGAAAGAACTATCAAACATCCTTGCAGAGGCAGAAGAAGTTAATGCGGCGTTCAAACTTGTACGTGACTTGATTGTTTTCACAGACAAGCGGCTACTGTTTGTTGATAAACAAGGCATGACTGGAAAGAAAATCGAGTACCATTCCGTCCTTTATAAGAGCATTTCACACTTCTCAATCGAAACAGCGGGACACTTTGATCTCGATGCAGAACTAAAAATATGGATATCAGGCTCGCAAGCTCCTACAATTTCAAAGCAGTTTAAGAAGGATGACAGCATCTACGATGTACAAAAAATCCTCGCAGCATTATGCGGATAATACTTAACTATGAAGCAGGCCAATGGCCTGCTTTATATGTATGCTCATCGGCTCATCTGAACGTTTTCCCTGACACCTGTTCCATCAACCCACAAAACTCTTCCCACGTTTCTGGATAGGCATTTGAGCCGTGCTTTCTGATGACCTTATCCTCTGTTCTGATTTCCACACTCCAGGAGGTGCCGTCTAACACCATTTCTTCTGGTTGATAGTTACGTTTCCATCTTAAGAGGTTTGTAGATTGAAAAGCGTTTATGGATGGAACACAAGTTGTGTTCCATCTGATGGGCTCTTCATCTCTTGAATTCTCCCATTGTAAATGCGTTACCTCGCCTGTTGGTAAATGCCAGTCGATTTCATAGCTATTCCCGAAGAAGCCGCCAACATTTGCTTTGATGCTAGTAATCTTCTGGTAAGCGTGATCCACCGCTTCTTCTCTCGACCATTCAAATCCACAGCTCTTACAGTGGTAATCCTTGCTCGATTTAGGGAGGGAACACCCGCCTAGCACGACTTCTCCCCTCTCTACCTTTGGTTTCACGTCATGCGTTGGCATTCCATATATGATTTTTGCTGCTTGTTTCGCACCACATTGAAGACAAACGTTGTATTTAATCGCCATCGAATCACTCCTCGATATTCTCACTAGACTACAATTCTCACTTTATCATAATTGTTAAATTTAGGATGCTGTTTCACGCTCGTTTTCCCTCACTCGTAAAAACCAGTATAATGAAAAGAAACCGCTCTATTATTCGACACTCTTCGAGCCAATACGGGTGGTGACAGGCACCAGAAAGGAGCTTCGAGATGTTTGAACTGCTATTAACGATGCTTGAGCGCCTTGGGATCATCGTAACGATCGCATTTGTGTTGACTCGCTTTCGCTTTTTTAGAGACATGATCTACAGTGAGCGTCTTGCTAGAAGACAGCAGTATGTTGCGATCGGCTTCTTTGGTTTCTTCGGCATCATCGGTACATATACTGGACTTACGTTCAATACAGAGTCCTTCCAATTCAATGCATGGCCGCTCGATGTCTCTTCAGATGAAGCCATCGCGAATTCAAGGGTCATCGGCGTGGTGCTCGCAGGATTACTGGGAGGTTATCGCGTCGGAATCGGTGCTGGTATTATCGCAGGTGCGCACCGGTACTTCCTCGGAGGCTTTACAGCTCTTGCATGCGGATTAGCGGCCATCATCGCTGGGTTAATCTCAGGAGCTCTTCATAAACGAAATCGTCACGTCAAACTTCAGTCTGCCTTCATGATCGGTGCTGGTGCAGAAGCAGTTCAGATGCTCATCATCCTTGGACTATCTAAGCCATTTGAGAACGCATTAGCGCTAGTTGAAGTCATCGGCCTCCCAATGATCTTAGCGAACGGAATCGGCTGCGCCCTCTTCTTACTGATCATCAAGAACGTCGTGAACGAAGAGGAAAAGGCTGGCGCGCTTCAAGCTCAAAAAACACTTCGCATCGCAGATCAAACGCTCGGCCATCTGCGAAAAGGGCTTACAACGGTCTCCGCAACAGAAGTTTGCCGAATTCTTCATCGAGAAGTCGAGGGAAGCGCTGTAGCCATTACGGACAAAACTCATATCTTAAGCCATGTTGGGATGGGAGACGATCATCATCAAGCAGGAAACACGATTCAAACGAGCATTACGAGAGACGTAATTCAAGATGGCGACATGATGATCGCAAACGACCGCACAATCCATTGTGCCGACAAAAACTGTCCCCTTGGCGCGGCGATCGTAGCTCCATTGAAGCAACGGGGCGAGACGATCGGAACACTAAAGTTTTATTTTCAATCTGAAAAAGAGATAACGAATGTTATCACTGAACTCGTTACAGGTCTTAGTGTTCTATTAAGTAACCAGCTCGAAATAGCTGAAGCGGACAACGCCTATCAGCTTGCAAAAGAAGCAGAAATCAAGGCGCTGCAAGCTCAGATTAGTCCTCATTTTTTATTTAATTCATTGAACACCATCGTTTCCTTAGTTAGAACTGAACCAGCAAAGGCTCGAAAACTCTTACTATCGTTATCTCATTTTCTTAGACAAAACTTATCAGGGACAACAGCTGATATGACCACACTCAACCAGGAATTGAAACATGTAAAAGCATACCTTGAGGTTGAAGAAGCACGTTTCGTAGACAGACTTCGTGTAAACTATGAGATAGACGAACAAACGCTGTATCGGAAACTTCCACCGCTAACGCTGCAGCCTATTGTTGAAAATGCAATTAAGCACGGAATTAAAAACAAAAACACGAACTGCATCGTTGAAATCAGCATCATCTGCCAACAGAACGAAACCCTTGTTAGCGTGAAAGATAACGGAGCAGGAATTCCGCAGCACAGAATAAAAGAAATCGGTAAGGCTCCATTGTACTCAGAGAGTGGAACTGGACTCGGTCTTTATAATGTGAACCGCCGTCTTACCATGCTCTACGGAGAACGAGCCAGCCTTCAGATTTCTAGTGAACAAGACAACGGAACAATCGTCCGTTTTTTGATCCCATCTATGGAGGAGTAACGAATGAACGTAATTAAAACCTTAGTTGTCGATGACGAGCGATATAGCCGCGAGGAACTCGTTCACCTTCTTGGTGAATTTAATTCGATCGAAATTACTGGCGAAGCAGACTCAGGGCAAGAAGCTGTCGTAAAAGCGATCCAGCTTCAGCCTGATGTTGTGTTTCTAGATGTAGAAATGCCAGCGATGAATGGAATGGACGCCGCTAAAGCACTACTTGAGCTTAAGAAGCCTCCTTTCATCGTATTCGCGACTGCTTATCCTGAATTTGCAGCTGAAGCGTTTCGTTATGAGGCCGTCGACTATTTGTTGAAGCCCTATGATGAAGAACAGCTCGAACAAACGATCAAGCGTCTTGAAAAACTGGTAACTTCCAACACTGAAGTGACTTCACCACAAATGAGAAAAGGGAAATTATCCATCGAAACTGATGGCGACATCCATTACATCGATCCGACCGATATCCTATACATTTGCCGGGACGACCGCGTGTCCCGAATTTATCTTAAGAACAATGCCTTCGAAGTCAAAATGACACTGAAAGAATTAGAAAACCGATTATCTACACACCCATTCTTTCGCATTCATAAAAGCTATATCGTTAATCTGATGTATGTTACAAGGCTGACACCATGGTTTAACGGCGCTTACCAACTCGAATTAGAAGGTGTAGAAGAAAAGCTTGCTGTAAGTCGAAATTATGTGAAGTCTCTTCGGTCACGTCTCGAATTATAGATTGCATGTTAAACGCTTTCACATACATCTTACCCGCTTTTTTCTACATCTTGTTCAAATCTTCCCCACTTTCGTCCTATCTTTCCTATAATTTATGTAAACGCATACAAAGAACGGAAAGGTAGGAGTTATCATGATTACATTTTTAGTAGGAATCGTACTTCTCGTAATAGGCTACTTTACTTACGGTAAATTCGTTGAAAAAACGTTCGGTGTGAACAGCACGCGACACACACCGGCATATACTCATCAAGACGGTGTCGATTACCTTCCGATGAACACACCTAAAAACTCACTCATCCAGCTCTTGAACATTGCAGGAGTAGGTCCAATTTTCGGACCGATTCTAGGCGCTCTTTATGGTCCAGTGGCATTTCTATGGATTGTGTTCGGGTGTATTTTTGCCGGGGCCGTACATGACTATTTAACCGGGATGATTTCGATACGAAATCGCGGCGCTCACTTACCAGAGCTCGCAGGGAAGTTTCTAGGAAAAGTCATGAAACATGTCGTGAACGCTTTTGCTGTACTCCTTCTCTTACTGACGGGTACAGTATTCGTTACCGCACCAGCAGGACTACTAAACAACATGATGAACGGCTGGGTCACGATGGGACTCATCCTTGGAGCAATCTTCATCTATTATATTATCGCGACTCTATTGCCGATCGATAAAGTCATCGGGCGCTTTTACCCTATCTTTGGTGCACTACTATTGATCAGTGCCCTAGGAGTTGGCGCAGGTCTAGTCTTTACTGGCGCTCCAATTCCAGAAATCAGTCTTACAAACTTACACCCTGACAGCGCACCGATCTTCCCACTACTATTCTTAACGATTTCTTGTGGTGCTCTATCAGGTTTCCATGCGACGCAGACTCCGATCATTTCAAGAACAACTCAAAACGAAAAGCAAGGACGTCGAATATTCTACGGGATGATGATCGCAGAAGGAATCATCGCGATGATTTGGGCAGCTGCTGCTATGAGTCTATTTAATGGACCAGTTGGATTGAACGAACTACTTGCAAGCGGTGGACCAGCTGCTATCGTAAGTGAAGCTTCAACACTTATGCTTGGCGCGATCGGTGGAACACTAGCAGTACTCGGTGTAATCGTGCTACCGATTACCTCTGGTGATACAGCATTCCGAAGCGCTCGTATGATTATCGCAGACTACTTCAAGTATTCTCAGAAAAAGATCACGAACCGCCTATGGATTGCACTACCATTATTCGCTGTCGCATTTGCTTTAACTAGAATCGATTTCACGTTGCTCTGGCGCTATTTCTCATGGGCAAACCAATCCACCGCTATGATCGCATTGTGGGTAGGGGCGATGTACCTCTTCATCGCTAAGAAAAACTACTGGATCGCGATGATTCCGGCAGTATTCATCACGATGGCAACGACAACGTATATTTTATATGCCCCGATTGGCTTTAGTCTACCGATTAACATTGCCTATATCGGTGCAACGATCATCACGATCGGTGTAATCATCAGCTTCTTCTTCGCCGCTCGTAAACAACGTGCAGCAAACATTCCATTAGAAGAAGACATCACAGGATGGGACAGTGTTGCTTAATGGGATGCTGCAATCCTAAATATAGAGAAACAGTTAATGAAGAGGAAGAACGAATCAATACGAACGGCAAGGAGACCCTTCCTCTCGCAGGAAAAATTTTTCTCGCTAGTATCTTTTTGTTCGGATTAGCTTTAATCGGAATACTTTAGTCAAAGGAGCTCAGGCATTTGCCTGGCTCCTTTTCGTTTAAAATTGACTACCATTCACCCCAGATTGAACGCTTTCCCTATTCCTTTCATATTCTAATCGTACAGTGGGAAGTAGTGCTCTCCCTGCTTTTCAACCTCTATTAGAAATGAGGAGAAGCATGTCCTATTATGATGTGTTCACAAACAACATTGGAAAATGTGTAAAGATCCTCTGTTACGATGATTATGTTTATCATGGCTATATTGACCAAGTAGATGAAACACACGTTTACCTACGCCCTCTTGGTAGTAAGCAAAAAGAAGAAGAAGATACGAGCTACTTCTTTCTTGGAGCTGCCTTGATCTCAATTCCTTTTACAACGATCGAGGATATCTCTTTTAATCCGTTTCATTATTGGTAGAGTGACATAAAAAAAACGCTCAGCGACTGAGCGTTTTAACCGTTATCAGAAGTTTTCTCAAAAACCGCAAGCTGCAGATACTCCCCACTCGGCCCTTTTTCAGAGATTGTCTTTATCTTCGAAAAGCCACACTTTTCTAATAATGAGATCGAACGCTGATGATCTTTATTCGTATACGCCTCGATTGTTTCGAGCCCCATCGTATGAAATCCATAATGAAGCACTTCTTCAAGAGCTTCTGCCATAAGTCCTTTTCCAGTATGAGCTGGATGTAACCCATAGCCTAGCTCTCCCTTTCGGTCATCTTCTGAAAGGTTCCATAAGGAAATCGTACCGATGATGCTATTCGTAGAAGCTTCTGTTATTGCCCAGATCACCCATTTATTCTCATCAACACCTTTGTTCATCTTGTTGATATAGTGACGGCTGTCTTCAACGCTTTGGTGTTCAGGCATGTCCACGTATGGAAAATGTTGTTTCGTGCGATGGTACTCATAAATCCCATCGACATCGTTCATCGATAACTTTCTAAGACATAGACGGTCGGTATGTAATAGTGGAAACGGGTTAAAGTTATATGACATAAACGCTTTCCTTCCTGTATGTAGTATTTCGCTTAATTTAGGCGATTACAATAGGTCTCTTGTCCAAGCACTCTCACGGTTTGTCCATATACTATTATAGATAAACCAGGAGAGTGAGACCATGCCTTGTATAATTAAAGGACCAGTTATCATTGAGAACAACAGTGGTACCGTTGTCCAATGCGCTCATACCATTTCCCCGATCTCTGCTAGTAAAACAGTCTCTGGCTCAGGCGGAGGCAACACGGGTTCATTTATGATTATAAATAACTTCATCAGTATTACTATTAAGTGTAAATAGCCTCATCTATATTTTATAACCTTAAATCAGAGCTCCTCAATCGTGATACGGTTGGGGAGTTTTATCGTGAACCGATTGGCCCCGATATGAGATAATAATAGGAGTACAAACATAACGAGGTGACATGATGGAGAAGTTATTTTATGGAAACGATGAAAACCAGTTTGGAGAACTACGCATACCTGAAGGCGATGGCCCTCACCCGGTTGCGATCGTTATTCACGGAGGGTTTTGGCGAGAGCCATTCAAGTTAGATTTAATGACAAACGTTGCTGAAGCGTTGACCAAAAAAGGAATCGCAACTTGGAACATTGAATACCGCAGAGTATCAGAACGTGGTGAAGCATGGCCAGATACGTTAACAGATGTCGCGAAAGCAGCTGACCACCTCTATGCCCTTAAGGATAAACATGCGCTGGATCTAAGCAATGTTATCACGATTGGTCATTCTGCGGGAGGTCACCTTGCGACCTGGTTAGCTGCTAGGCATAAGATTAGAAGCGAAAGCCCGCTACATATGGACAAGCCCTTACCAATCGCCGGCGTCATCAGTCTTGCAGGTGTGACCGACCTCGAACTGATGCACGAAGTTCATGAATACCGCGATGAAACGTTATCACTCGAGCCGAACAATCCTACAGCTGACTTAATAGGAGGATCTCCGAAGGAATTCCCTGAACGATACAAAGATGCGTCTCCTATCGAACTGCTTCCTTTGGATATTCATCAAGTTCTCATCCACGGCTCACTAGATATTCATGTGCCAATCGGCATCAGCAGTCAGTATCATAGAGAAGCTCAGGAAGCAGGAGACTTCGTGAAATTGGTAGAACTACCTCAAGCAGAACATTTCATGCTGACAGATCCAACATCTCTAGCATGGGAAATGGTAATGGAAGAAGTTGAGCTATTGTATACAACGATTAAGGGAGGCTAAAGAATGTCTGAACCAACAGTTTCTATCGCACTCTATCGCCCTCATCCGGGTAAGGAAGAGGATCTACAAAAGGTAGTGAAAGATCACTTACCAACATTACGAAGAGAAGGTCTCATTACAGAACAAACACCTCTTCACTTACAAGCAAACGATGGAACCATTTTAGAAATATTCCAATGGAAATCCATCGCTGCTAAAGATGAGGCTCATCAATCAGATGTCGTGATGGAAGTATGGGAAAAATTTATGGCTGTCGCAGAAATGACCACCCTCTCTTCACTTGAGGAAGCGAATCAACCGTTCCCTAACTTCAAACCAATCACGTTTTGAAAAGGAAGCAGCACGCTACTTCCTTTTCAAACAAACGTTTGATTAACTGTTAAAAGTGCTACATCATCCAGGAGGAACACATGAAAAGAAAACTTCTATATCCGGTCCTATTCATCAGCTTGATCAGCATCGGAATCATTCTAGCATTCATCGTCTCAAACAATCGCACTCCTGCAATCGATGAAGGTATTGCTAACATTTTTGCAAAATCACCAAGTACTACCGTTGAAATCTTAGAAGCTGTCTCTCACATCGCCTCTAAACCTTTTATCGTGACACTATTAGTTTTATTTGTAATCGTGTTAGCGTTTAAAAAGAACATCCTAGGCTTGATCACAGTAACCTTTGCTGTGGTCATCGGTAACTATTCTTATAAGTACGTTAAGGTCCTTATTCAAAGAGATCGCCCCACAGTGGAAGGTACCGTTGCGGAAGGATATAGCTTTCCGAGCGGACACGTAACGATGGGCGTCATCTTGTACGGATTAATCGTCTACTTCCTTTTTCAGTATGTGACGCGTTCAACATTCAAGAAAATCAGTTTGATCGTCGCACTCATTTTAGTCGTGGTCATCGGATTAAGCCGTCTGGTTACAGAAGAGCATTATTTTACTGATGTCATTGGTGGATATTGTTTGGGAGGAGCGATCTTGGTTGCAGCTATGTATGGGTATGAGTATTTCAGGAATAGATTGAGTCGAAGTGTTACATAGAAATGTGATAAACATAAAAGAGCACCTGTCATACAGATGCTCTTTCACATTATAGAAGTCTATTTTAATTCTAAGGAAGCTACACACTCCACGTGCGTCGTGTGAGGAAACATATCGACAGGCTGAACTTCCTTCGTCTCATACCCGCCATCTTCAAGAATTCTAAGGTCTCTTGCTAACGTAGCAGGGTTACACGAAACGTAAACGACTTTCTTTGGCTTCATTTCAAGAATAGTCTCTAAAAGAGACTCATCGCAGCCTTTACGAGGTGGATCCACGACGAAAACATCCGGTTCAATGCCCTGCTTTTTCCACATCGGTAAGATGGTTTCAGCTTCGCCTACTTCAAATTCTGCGTTCGTAATGCCGTTCAGTTCGGCGTTTCGCTTCGCATCTTCAATCGCTTCAGGCACGATCTCTACCCCGTACACTTTTTTTGCTTTTTGAGCTAAGAATAGGGAGATCGTTCCGATGCCACAATACGCATCGATGACCGTTTCTTCTCCAGTTAACCCTGCATACTGCAACGCTTGATCATAAAGTACCTTCGTTTGGTCAGGATTCACCTGATAAAACGAGCGCGCGGAAATCGCAAACTTAATATCACCGATCGTATCGTAAATGTAATCAGTTCCCCAAAGAACCCGTGTTTCGTCACCAAAGACGACGTTTGTACGCTTTGGATTAATATTTTGAACGATTGATTTCACGCCAGGGACTTGTTTCGTAATATCACGAATGATGTTCTTGCGGTTTGGTAAATCTTT
Organism: Alkalihalobacillus sp. CinArs1; assembly: GCF_947387515.1. Taxonomy (GTDB): domain Bacteria; phylum Bacillota; class Bacilli; order Bacillales; family Guptibacillaceae; genus Guptibacillus. The sequence continues at coordinate 111,348 of NZ_CANDOB010000005.1, forward strand.
TTGCTTTGTAACGAGAACAACCATGACGTCCTTCGTTTGTTTACCATACTTTGCAACAACGTGTCGTAATGTCCCACGGTGCGTGCGCTCATCGTATGCCCGTATGCCATATTTTTCAGCAATTCCCTTGACCACTTTTAGTACATGATCATTTTCTTGCTCTTGAATCAGACACTGATCCATGTCGATGATTTTGTGGCTGCGCTGCTGATAGAAACCGGCAACGATCTTGCCCTCTTCTTCCCCAACAGGGACTTGCGCTTTGTTTCGGTAACGCCACGGATCCTCCATTCCGAGTACATCATGAATAGGAACGTCGATTTTTCCGATACGCTCCATGACGTCCTTTACTTGTTTATGTTTAAACTTCAATTGACTATCATACGTAATATGCTGAGTTTGACATCCTCCACACTTATAAAAAATCGGACACGGCGGCGTGTTTCGTTCTTCACTTTCTTCTATTACATCGAGAATCTTACCGAATCCGTAGCCTTTCTTCGTTTTGACTACTTTCACTCTAGCTTTTTCTCCTGGGATGCCATAAGGAACAAAGAGCGTATAGCCTTCTACTTTAGCAACACCAGCGCCATCATGGGAAAGATCCTTAAACTCAACTTCGACTATGTCGTTTTTTGTTACGGGTGTTTCCTGGATACTCATATTTTCAGTCCTTTTCCGTTCAATGTCATGTACAAAAATTGTACCACAGTGTGAATCGATATAGAAATTGGGTAGTTTTGCACCAAGTAAAAAAGCCAGAGATCAACTCTCTGACTTCTCCTCCTCAGGTAAGGTGTTTCTCATCGCTTCTTCATCTGTCGAATGTTTCTTATTCGTTTTTGATGGGACGATCATCGTGATATGGCGATAGAGATTTGTAAACTCTGCAGGTAGAGGCCCACCATACTCACCATCAAGATTAAGCTGCATTTTATCAACGGCTTCTACTTTAATACGGCTCGCTTTTTTATAAACGACGTTTGGATCATTGATATGATCCCCTCGTAGTGCACTGCTCGCGATTCTAATAAACTCTGCGATATTGGTTTTCTTCAAAATCATTAGATCGAATAGGCCGTCATTGAGAGACGCATGCGGCGCTAGCTTCTCAAAACCGCCGATCGAGTTCGAGTTCGATACGAGGAATAGCATGATTTCATCTTCGAATAGTTTTCCGTCATACTCGATTCTAGTCTTTGTCGGACGGATCGATGGAAGCATCTCGATACCCTTCATATAATAAGCAAGCTGACCTAGCATCGTTTTCAGCTTACTAGGCACTTCATATGTTAATTCCGTTAGACGTCCACCACCGGCAATATTAATGAAATAATGATCGTTTACGCGACCGATATCGATCGGCATTTCAAGACCTTCGCATAGCACATCCATCGCACCTTCAACCGTCCTAGGTACTCCGATCGCACGAGCAAAGTCATTCGTTGTCCCAACAGGAATAATACCGAGTTTCGGCCTGTACGGCTGCTCAGCAATGCCATTGATCACTTCATAAATCGTTCCATCACCACCAGCTGCGATGACAAGGTCAAACCTTCTTTCAACTGCGATACGAGCCGCTTTCGTCGCGTCTCCCTCACAAGTCGTCGCATGTGCAGATGTTTCATATCCGTTTATTTCAAGACGTTCTAGTATATATGGTAACGAACGCTTCACCTGTTCTCTTCCGGACGTGGGATTATAGATCAGTCTAGCACGTTTCATCCTTCATCATCCTATCTTCTATATCTCTATTCTATGCTACCATTATAACCCAATAGTAGTCTCTTTTATCTTATTTGAAAAGCCTTAACCGCTCGACAAATTCGAACGAAAAGACTAATAAAAAATGTTTAACAAACAAAAAACGCCCACATCACCGTGACCGTCTCAACCCGATTAACCTCAGATATGATTATATTCGTTTAAGGTGGAAAAAGCAATGAAAAGCGGAAGTAGCCGTTTAGGTCCGACAAGCGCTGGAGCCTTTCAATTTGAACACGCTTTTTGTGTTCGGATTGAAAGGTGAAGCGATCGAGGACCTGGCTACTGCAGCTGGACAATGAAAAGCGGAGATGGGCGATTAGACCCGACAAGCGCTGGAGCGCTTTCCCATGAACACGATTTTTAACACGATTTTTGTGTTCTTGGGAAAGAGCGAAGCGATCGAGGGTCTGCCCATCACAGCTAGACATCGAAAAGCGGAGGTGGCCCGTTTAAATCCGCAGGACGTTGGAGCCCGTGAGGATGAGACGCTTTCTGTCTCAACCGAAGGGGCGAAACGACCGGAGGATTTGGCCACCGCAGCTAGACAATGAAAAGCGGAGGTGGGCGATTTGAAACGGAGGTATTGGAACTCTTGAACTTGAACACGATTTTTGTGTTCTGTTGAAAGAGTGAAATATCGCAGTTTCTGCCCACCGCAGCTGGACATGTGAAAAGCGGAAGTAGACGTTTAGGTCCGACAAGCGCTGGAGCCTTTCAATTTGAACACGCTTTTTGTGTTCGGATTGAAAGGTGAAGCGATCGAGGACCTGGCTACTGCAGCTGGACAATGAAAAGCGGAGACGAGCGTTTAGAAACGGAGATATTGGAACTCTTGAAATAGAACACGCTTTTTGTGTTCTGTTGAAAGAGTGAAATATCGCAGTTTCTGCGAGTCGCAGCTGGACATCGAAAAGCGGAGATGGGCGATTAGACCCGACAAGCGCTGGAGCCTTTCAAATAAAAAAAACCCTCCAATCAAGGAGGGCTTTCGAAATCAATCTATCGCTTATCCATTTCTTCAACAATTAACTTATTAACCATTGGAGGATTCGCTTTACCTTTTGTTGCTTTCATCACTTGTCCAACTAGGAAACCAAGCGCACGGTCTTTACCATTCTTGTAGTCTTCGATCGATTGCTCGTTCTCATCAAGAATACCAGTAACGATTCCGCGTAGCTCGCCTTCGTCAGAAATCTGAACGAGGCCTTTGTCCTTAACGATCTGTTCAGGATCGCCACCTTTTTCAATAAGATCTTTGAAGACTTTCTTCGCGATCTTAGATGAAATGGTACCTTTTTCGATCAATGCAATCAGCTTGCCAAGACCTTCTGGTGTAAGAGCCACTTCGTCAATTTCTTTATAGTTCGCGTTCAAGTAGGCAGACACTTCACCCATCAACCAGTTAGAAGCCTGTTTTGGATCTGCGCCTTGTTCGATTGCGACTTCAAAGAAATCGGACATCTTCTTAGACTGAGTAAGAACCTTCGCATCGTACTCAGGAAGATCGTACTTGTTCACATAGCGCTCACGGCGTGCATCCGGTAGTTCAGGGATATCCGCACGAACGCGGTCCATCCAAGCCTTGTCGATTGAAAGACGAACAAGGTCTGGTTCAGGGAAATAACGATAGTCGTCAGACCCTTCCTTCACACGCATCAAGATTGTTTTCTTACCTGCTTCATCGTAACGGCGTGTTTCTTGTCCGATTACGTTTCCAGCAAGTAGTTCTTTCTCCTGACGTACTTCTTCGTACTGAAGACCTTTTTGAACGTTAGCGAATGAGTTCAAGTTCTTAAGCTCTGTCTTCGTTCCAAACTCTTCTTGTCCGTATGGACGAAGTGACAAGTTTGCATCACAACGAAGTGAGCCTTCTTCCATCTTACAATCAGATACTTCTGTGTATTGAAGAATAGACTTCAACTTCTCGAGATAAGCATACGCTTCTTCAGGTGTACGGATATCTGGCTCAGATACGATCTCAACAAGAGGTGTACCTTGACGGTTAAAGTCAACGAGAGAATGATTTTCTCCATCAACGTGAGTCAGTTTACCTGCATCCTCCTCTAGGTGAAGACGCGTAATCCCAATTCGCTTTGTCTTCCCGTCCACTTCAATATCGATCCAGCCATTTTCACCGATCGGCTTATCATATTGAGAGATCTGATACGCTTTTGGGTTATCAGGGTAAAAGTAGTTTTTACGGTCAAATTTCGTGTCTTCTGCAATCTCACAGTTTAGTGCCATAGCAGCACGCATTGCGAAATCAACAGCCTGTTCGTTCATGACAGGCAGAACACCAGGGTGTCCTAGACAAATCGGGCACACGTTCGTGTTAGGAGGCGCACCGAAATTCGTTGAACAGTTACAGAAAATCTTCGTGTTTGTCTTTAGTTCCGAGTGAACTTCAAGACCGATGATTGTTTCAAAATTCATTTTCAGTCGTCACCCCTTACAGCTCTGGTTTAGCTTTATGATGATCAGTTGCTTGTTCGTAAGCATGAGCTACACGATAAACAGTTTTCTCATCAAAATGCTTTCCGATTATTTGTAATCCGACAGGTAGGCCATTAGACAATCCACAAGGTACAGAGATAGCAGGTACGCCAGCTAAGTTAACCGGAATCGTCAGAATGTCGTTCGCATACATCGTTAGTGGGTTATCGATCTTCTCGCCCACTTTAAATGCAGGTGTCGGTGTTGTAGGTCCAATAATGACATCGTAGTCCTCAAACACTTTTTCAAAGTCGTTCTTGATCAGCGTACGAACCTTTTGCGCTTTTTTATAGTAAGCATCATAATAACCTGAACTTAGTGCAAACGTTCCAAGCATGATACGACGCTTCACTTCCTCACCGAAGCCTTCACTTCTTGTTTTCTTGTACACATCAAGAAGGTTATCTGCTTCAGCACGTACGCCATATCTTACACCATCAAAACGAGCTAGGTTTGCTGATGCTTCAGAAGAAGAAAGTAGATAGTACGTTGCAACGGCATACTTTGAATGCGGTAAGGAAACTTCTTCCCATGTCGCACCAAGTTCTTCAAGCTTCTTCAATGCTGCAAGAACTTTGTTCTTCACATCTTCATCTACACCTTCAGCAAGGTATTCCTTTGGAACCGCAATGCGCAGACCCTTCACGTCTCCAGTAAGACTTGTAAGATAATCAGGAACATCAACGTTCGCTGAAGTAGAGTCCATCTTGTCGTGCCCAGCAAGCGTCTGAAGAAGATATGCGTTGTCTTCTACAGTATTTGTGATCGGACCAATTTGGTCGAGAGATGATGCGAATGCGATCAATCCGAAACGAGAAACACGACCATATGTTGGTTTCAACCCAACTACACCGCAAAATGCTGCCGGCTGACGAATCGATCCACCGGTGTCAGAACCAAGTGAGAAGAATACTTCTCCAGCTGCTACAGATGCAGCAGAGCCACCGCTTGAGCCACCAGGTACATAGTCTGTATTCCATGGGTTACGGGTCGCATAGAAACCTGAATTCTCGTTTGAAGAACCCATCGCGAACTCATCCATATTTAATTTCCCAACTGTAACTGTTTCAGCTGCTTGCAAACGCTCAACTACTGTTGCGTTATGTAATGGTTCAAAATTTCCTAATAGCTGACTCGCAGCTGTTGTACGAAGACCTTTCGTGACGATGTTATCCTTAACCCCGATCGGCAGTCCGAAAAGTAGACCCCTTGCATCTTCCGTTCCAAGCTTATCATCAAGGGATTTTGCAGCTTGCATAGCCCCTTCTTCGTTCAAGGTCATGAATGCTTTTACTTTGTTTTCAACCGAGTTAATACGATCAAATGAACTTTGAACAAGTTCACTAACTGATAGTTCTTTCTTGTGTAGCAAGCTATGGAGCTCGCTTATGCTTTTATCAAACATCGGTATCTCGTACCTCCCTTACTCTAAAATTGATGGAACCTTCACTTGTCCGTTTTCTTGATCTGGTGCATTTTTAAGTGCATCTTCACGTGAAAGCCACGGCTGTACCTTGTCTTCACGAAGAACATTCTTCAGATCAAGAACGTGAGTAGTTGGTTCAACATTTTCTGTATCTAGTTCATTCAGCTGCTCTGCCATCGAAATGATGTCATCGAGCTGAGTTGTAAACTTTTCGACTTCTGATTCATCCATTTCAAGTCTCGCCAGGTTCGCAACATGCTTAACCTGTTCATTTGTAATTCTGGACATCTCTTTCACCTCCGTAAAATTCGAACAACCTGCAATATATAGATGATACCAAAAACAGACTTCATTAAGCAACAGAATGCCGTTTTGTCAATATTAAGCAGATTTTCAATCAAACGTTTGTTTAACACACCTTATATTGCCCTCACCGTTCGAAGTACTTGTATAAGAACAAAAAAAAAGACCCACTCCAATTGGAGTGAGTCTTAGTGTAACAATTAAACTTGAGAAGATTTCGCTTCATCAAATTCTGCTTCAATTTCTTCTCCAGGTTCTTTACCAACATAGCTGAATACCAATACAGCGATCCAGCAAAGAATGAAACCTGGTACGATTTCGTAAAGGTCGAACAGACCACCTGAAAGTTGCTTCCAAATGATAACTGTCGCAGCACCTACAAGGATACCTGCAAGTGCACCGTTACGAGTCATGCGTTTCCAGAACAAGCTTAGAATGATTACTGGTCCAAATGCAGCACCAAATCCTGCCCAAGCGTAACTTACAAGACCAAGTACAGAGCTTTCTGGGTTATAAGCTAGAAGGATTGCTAGCAATGCGATTCCAAGTACAGCAATTCGACCTACCCATACAAGCTCAGTCTGGCTTGCATTCTTACGTAGAATCGCTTTATAGAAGTCCTCTGCAACAGCACTTGAAGATACAAGAAGCTGAGAGTCAATCGTACTCATGATTGCAGATAGGATTGCTGCAAGCAAGAATCCTGATACCCAAGGGTTAAATAGGATTTGAGTGAATTCAATAAATACTGTCTCAGAGTTCTCAAGGCCGCCTGAGAAGAATGCGATACCGATGAAACCTGTGAAGATCGCACCGAATAGAGAAACAACCATCCAAGTCATACCAACAAGGCGCGCTTTTGGAATTTCTTTTGATGATTTAACTGCCATAAAACGTGTGATGATATGAGGTTGTCCAAAGTATCCAAGTCCCCAAGCAAGAAGGGAAATGATACCCATGAAGCTCATGCCAGTGAAGATATCAAGGTAAGTTGTATCGATCTCACCAACTTGATTCACTGTTTCGCCCCAACCGCCCATTTCAAAGATCGCAACGATTGGTACGACAACTAGAGCTAGGAACATCAAGATTCCTTGGAAGAAGTCCGTCCAGCTAACTGCTAAGAAACCGCCGAGGAACGTATAAGAAATAATTACGATTGCACCGATCCACAAAGCACTTTCGTAGCTCATGCCAAACGAGCTTTCAAACAGGATTGCGCCCCCAACTAGACCTGAAGACGTATAGAATGTAAAGAATACAAGAATGACAATTGCTGAGATAACACGAAGAGCTTTTGATTTATCACGGAAACGATTTTCAAGATAATCTGGAACCGTAATGGAATCATTTGCTACCTCAGTGTAACGACGAAGACGTGTTGCAACGAATTGCCAGTTCAGGTAAGCTCCGACCGCGAGCCCAATCCCGATCCAAATCTGGCTCATACCACCTGCGTACATTGCACCAGGCAGTCCGAGTAAGAGCCAACTACTCATATCTGATGCACCCGCACTAAGTGCTGCAACAGATCCACCTAATCTTCTTCCTCCAAGAACATAATCTGATAAGTTGCTTGTTAGTCGGTAAGATATTAGACCGATTGCAAGCATTCCGACAAGATATACTATAAACGTGACTAACGTAGGCGTTTCAATACTCATCTAGTACTATTCTCTCCTTTCGGTAAAAAATGTAATTATGGATAGTATGACTAATAAAGGCATCGGTATAAGCAGCCAAAACCAAGTTGCTGTTGTTAAGGTGTATTCCACACTTTCACCTCCTTTAAGTCATTATTCACAGGTATGCATTTTCCTGAGAATTAAAATTTTCATTATAGACCATAAGTCCTTTTACAAACCAATGATTACTATATCATAAAATATTTTTCAGAACAATTAAAATCTTATATCATAAACTTTTTTATGAATAATTATTCACCAATATCCTTCCATACACTGCCATATTGAACGATCTAGAATAAGTATTCAATGAAATTAATTAAAATTAATTAAGAAATATGTAATGATAAGACACACTCTAGTAACATTTACCCACCAAATTGACATGTTAATCTTGATTCTGAAATATTCTTTAGTGATTTTGGCATTTTTATAATATCCCGTTTTAATTCATTACATGCAAAACGTTAAAACAAAAAAAAGAAAAGCACTCTCGAACGTTGCGAGAGTGCTTATTCAGTCTCATTTATTCTAGTACATTTCAGAAATTGTTTTCGCCTGCATATGAAGGATCAAGTAATCAGGGCCACCCGCTTTGGAGTCAGTACCTGACATTTTGAACCCACCGAATGGATGGTATCCAACGATTGCGCCAGTACAATTTCGGTTGAAGTAAAGGTTACCTACATGGAAATCTTCCTTCGCGCGCTCGATGTGCTCACGGTTGTTTGTAATAACAGCACCCGTAAGTCCATATTCAGTGTTATTGGCGATTTCAAGAGCGTTATCAAAGTCTGTTGCTTTCGTTAAGCAGACAACTGGCCCAAAGATCTCTTCTTGTTGCATTCGAGATTCAGGGTGTAAGTCAGCAAATACTGTCGGTTGAATGAAGAACCCTTTCGAGTCATCTCCAGTACCACCAGCAACGAGACGGCCTTCTTCTTTACCGATCTCGATGTAGCTCATGATCTTGTCATAAGCACCTTGATCGATCACTGGTCCCATATACACATCAGGCTTTTTCGTTTCGCCGACAGAAAGCTCATTTGTAAGCTTCACGACGCGATCGAGTACTTCGTCATATACATCCTGATGGATAACGGCACGGGAGCCAGCTGAACATTTTTGTCCAGAGAATCCGAATGCTGAAACAACGATCGCTTCAGCAGCAAGTTCAAGATCAGCAGTATCGTCAACGACTACCGTATCCTTACCACCCATCTCAGCGATTACTTTCTTCAAGTGCTTTTGACCAGGCTGAACCTTTGCAGCACGCTCATAAATGCGTGTACCGACTTCAAGCGATCCAGTAAATGAAATCAAAGCAGTCTTAGGGTGATCTACAAGATAGTCACCTACTTCTTTACCGCTTCCTGGTACAAAGTTAAGTACACCTTTAGGTAGTCCTGCTTCTTCAAGCACTTCTACGAATTTAGCAGCGATTACTGGTGTCGCACTTGCAGGCTTCAGTAGAACGGTGTTACCCGTTACGAGTGGAGCTACTGCTGTTCCAGCCATAATCGCAAACGCAAAGTTCCAAGGTGGGATAACGACAGACACACCAGCCGGAGTATAAACATAGCGGTTATGTTCATTCGGGCGACTGTTTATTGGTTTCCCTTCGCCAAGATCAATCATCTGGCGCGCATAGTATTCCATGAAGTCGATCGCTTCAGCTGTATCAGCATCTGCTTCCTTCCATGGCTTACCTGCTTCTTTTACTAGATACGCCGAAAATTCATGCTTACGACGGCGTACGATCGCTGCAGCACGGAATAGTAAATCCGCACGGGCACGAGCGGACCATTTTCTCCAGCCTTCAAGAGCTTTGTCAGCAGCTTGAATCGCTTTTTCCGCGATATCTTGATTCGCTTTAGAAACTCTACCTACGACTTCTTCCTTGTTCGCAGGGTTAATAGAAACGATCTTGTCTTCGGTGCTAATTCTCTCACCGTCTACGAGAAGATCGTAATCTTTTCCAAGTTCGCCTTCAACTTGCTTAAGCGCTGCCTCGAACGCTTTACGGTTCTCATCTACCGTAAAGTCTGTAAATGGCTCATGTTTGTAAGGTACTACCATGTAAATCCAGCCTCCTTGTCGATTAAAACGTTTTCACATCTACCATTCTATCATGTGATAACACAATTCTTCAAACAAAGAAAATATTGCCACAATTTTTGATAGAATCGCATGTTTTTTTATTGCTATATATTGGGTGTATCCTGAATTGCTTTCTACTAAACCCCTGATTTTCATCCTATTTATTTAGTCGTAAATCGAAAAGATTACTATTTGCAAGTGGACTAAATTCCTATATAATGAACTACAGTAAACAGTAAAAGGTAAAAAGGAGTTTATTATGAAAAGATACGTTTCGGTAGCGTTCCTGCTATCTATATTTACGTTTCTGTTAGTTGGCTGTGCTTCAGGTGACGATAACGAGACTACATCAGAAGGCAAGCTTACGATCTATACAACGTTATACCCAACTGAATACTTCGCTGAGCGAATCGGTGGCGATGCAGTAGAAGCTGAGTCGATCCTCCCTCCAGGGAGCGATGCACATAGTTTCGATCCAACTACTAGAACGATGACTGAGCTTGCAGAATCTGACCTCTTTATCTTTAATGGTGCAGGTTTAGAAGGTTTTGCTGATACTGCAAAAGATATTTTAGACAAAGAAGGCGTTACGACTCTTGAAGCTTCAAAAGGTATTGACCTCGCTGAAACGGAAGAAGGTCACGAAGAGCATGCCGACCATGAAGATGAACACGAGGACCACGATAGTCATGATGAAGGAAATGAAGAGCACCACGATCATGACCATGGTAATGTAGATCCTCATGTATGGATCGATCCTATTTTTGCAATAGAGCAAGCTAGAAACATCAAAGAAGCTCTTATCGAGTTAAAACCAGACCAAGAAGAAGCATTTGAAGCGAACTTTACTGAGCTTGAAAATGACTTACTCGAGCTGGATGAATCGTTTAAAACGCTGGTAAGCAATGCCGATAAAAAAGAATTTCTCATTTCCCATGATGCTTATGGGTATTGGGAAAAACGCTACGGGCTAGAACAATTGAGCGTTACAGGTCTTTCTCCATCACAGGAACCTACTCAACAGCAGTTGGAGGAAATCATTGAGACCGCGAAACAGTTTAACTTGCAATATATGATTTTCGAGCAAAACGTTACCCCTAAGCCTGCAAAAACGGTACAGAAAGAACTAGGACTAGAAACACTTCGCATCCATAACCTATCTGTACTCTCGGAAGATGATATCAAGAATGAAGAAACTTACCTTTCTCTCATGAAGAAGAATATTGAAACACTAGAGAAAGCACTGAGCGAATAACACGAAAAGGCTTCTACGGAAATTCCGTAGAAGCCTTTTTCATTAGCTGTAGATATGAACGAACGGTTCTTCTTGATTCGGGTCTTTTACGATGATACTCTCCGGCTTTCCATTACTCGTGATGTAAATCGATACCGGTAAATTCTGCTGGAACGTATCGTTTCGCTTTTTGACAAGCCCAGTAACAAACTGAGTAAATGAAATTACTTCAGCTTTACTATAAAACTGAATAGGAATTTCCACCTTCAACTGTCGAAGTTCATCCTGCTTGTAAAAGCCAGCACCGATAACTCCTACAAAGTTAGGAAAGAAATCCTGAACTTCACGAGTAAAGTCTGCAAACTTTTCAGCATCAGCTGGAAACTCATTCTCTGCTTTATCAGATGGAAATGCCACATATTCCTCGTTTAAATCTTTCCAAGAACCTGCACTCGCCTTTCCTTCTTCAACAATTGTCGAAGCAACAAAGTTTCCAGGAACGACCGATTGTCTCGGCTCTTCGATAAAGAGCGTAAACATAACAGGAACATCATGTTCTTCACGGATTTTCTTTATGATCGGCTTGATCGCTTCCTTACCCTGCTGAATAACTTTTTCACGATTTAATTTAACGTTGCCAGTGTATTTCAACCCTTCTTCATCTAACACGGAATAGGGATACTCAGAATATAAGGATAAGGCAATCGAAATACCGCCTAGTTGGAGTTCATCATCTTTGTTTTGAACATAGTAGTCTTGTTCATGAATAAAGGAAAGGAATTTAGGATTGTTTTTCTCCGCCTCGATGACTTTCTCGTGTTGGCTAGGATCATCCTCTACTCCTAGAGCAGGGTTAAGTCCCTCACTGTCTCCCTTTTTTCGATACAACCAATTGTGAATCTGCTCAGAGTCAAATAGCTGACCTTCTTTAAAAAAGTACTTCTCTGGATCAAAATGTTCTTGGGAAAGACGGATCAGGCCCATCTCAAGAGAATCCACATCGAGTCTGTTATCCACTCCAGCTGTAATAAGCCCTCTTACTTCTGACGCATCTAAAGAGTTCTTATCTCCCTTTTTCTCAAGTACGGAACGGTAATACTTTTCAGATGTTTTAATATCTTCACTGACGATCATTTCTTCACTTTCTTCATCCTTAGAATTAGGCACTTCCACTGTGTCATTCTGCTCGTCCTTCATGAAACTAGGAACACAGCCTGATAAAACCAGCGAAAGAGCCATCATACTACCGATGATCGCTCGCATCTTTCGCATTAATTCCCTCTCCTCATTTTGCTAACTCTTCGACGAATTTGTTTTCATCCCATATTTCTATATTTAACGATTCAGCTTTTTCAAGCTTGGAACCAGCATCTTCCCCAGCAATGAGTAAATCAGTGCTTTTACTTACACTGCCCGTTACCTTTGCTCCTTGTTCTTCAAGCTTCTTCTTTGCATCCCCACGACTCATTTGCGAGAGCTTACCTGTTAAGACGATGGTTTTTCCGGCGAATACGGAATCGATGTCTTCTACTGAAACAGGCTTTGGCCCTTTGTACGTCATGTTGACCCCAGCAGCTTTAAGCTCATCCACAAGTTCATGAACTTCTTCGTTCTGAAAATATCTCACAACAGAGTCTGCCATTTTCTGACCGACTTCATTGATCGCTTCAAGGTCTTCTACAGTAGCTTCCATCATGCTGTCCATCGTACCGAATTGCTGTGCAAGTGTCTTTGCTGCCTTCGACCCGACATGTCGGATGCCAAGGCCAAACAATAGCTTCTCTAGCGAATTATCTTTTGAAACAGCGATGGCTTCTAATAAGTTGGCTACAGACTTCTCACCCATTCGTTCTAATTCGATCAGTTGTTCATGCGTTAGCTGATAAATATCTGCCACATCATGAATGAGTTCTTCTCTGAAAAGTTGCGTGATCACACGCTCTCCAAGACCGTCAATGTTCATTGCGTTTCTTGACACAAAGTGAATCAATCCCTCACGAAGCTGGGCAGGACATTTTGGGTTAATACACCTAAGTGCCACTTCTTCCTCAAGACGCACGAGATCACTCTCACACTCTGGACACGTTTCAGGCATGGCAAACCCTTGCTCTTCTCCAGTTCGACGCTCTTCAAGCACTGAGACGACCTCTGGAATGATATCGCCGGCTTTTTTCACAACAACATAATCACCGATTTTAATATCTTTTTCTTTAATGAGATCTTCATTGTGAAGAGAAGCACGTTGTACAGTCGTACCAGCAACTAAAACTGGTTCGAGCAGCGCTGTTGGCGTTACGACACCCGTCCTCCCTACGTTAAGCTCGATATCAAGCAACTTCGTGACAACTTCTTCTGCAGGAAACTTATACGCGATTGCCCATCTAGGACTTTTAGCGGTGAAACCAAGCTCTTCTTGCTGTTCGAGTGAATCGACTTTTACAACGATCCCATCGATCTCATAGGATAGGTCAGGTCTTCGTTCAGACCAGCCCTCAATATAGTCGATAACAGCATCGATTGTATCACAACGTTTCCATTCAGGATTCGTTTTGAATCCAAGGTCACTAAGATAATCGAGTCCATCCGAATGGGAGTCGATTTCTTTTCCATCTACGGTGCCTACTCCATATACGAAGATCGATAGATTCCGACTAGCTGCAATCTTCGGGTCTAGCTGACGAAGCGACCCTGCAGCCGCATTCCTTGGATTAGCGAATAAATCTTGTTCATTCTTTTCACGTTCTTCATTTAGCTTCATGAAAGAAGGCTTCGGCATGTACGCTTCGCCACGTACTTCCATGCTTACCTGTTCACTAAGACGAAGAGGTATAGCAGGAATGGTCTTCAAGTTTTGTGTGATGTCTTCACCAATCGTGCCATCACCTCGGGTTGCACCACGAACAAACCTACCATCTTCATAAATTAGCGACACAGCAAGCCCATCGATTTTCAGTTCACATACATATGAAAAGTTTTCGCCTATACGGTCACGTACACGTCGGTCGAAATCCCGTAAGTCTTCTTCACCAAAAGCATTTCCAAGGCTAAGCATCGGGACTCGGTGCTCAACCTTTTGAAATCCTTCTAATGGTGGACCCCCGACTCGCTGTGTAGGGGAATCTTCGGTACGTAGATCAGGGTGCTCTTCCTCTAGCTTTAAGAGCTCATCCATCATTCTGTCGTACTCAGCGTCAGGCACAGTTGGATTATCCAACACGTGGTACTCATAATTATATTTATTTAGTAGTTCTCTAAGTTCTTCAATACGCTTACTGGCATTCTCATTTTCCACTATGAAACCCTCACCTTTCAGGATCGCTATTCTTTCTCGATAGGGGCGAACTTAGCGAGTAGTCGCTTGATGCCTACTGGAGCAGGAAACGCTATATCAAGCTCGGTTGAATCTCCTTCACCTTTAACGCTGACGACCGTTCCAACACCCCATTTTCGATGGCTCGCCTGGTCACCCACTTTCCATGCAAGCGCCTCTCCACCGGTTGACGTAAGCTGTGGACGGCGAGGTTTCTTAGGCGCAGCAGGTCTACTTGAACGGGAGTTTGTACTAGATCCGAACGGTGTAGGCTTTTCTTGTCCCTCTTTTTCCAACAGTTCTTCAGGAATTTCTCCAATAAAACGAGAAACTGGATTTGTAGTTGTTTTACCATATAACGTTCGCATCCGAGCATTCGTTAAGTACAACTCTTCTTCCGCTCTCGTTATCCCTACATACGCAAGGCGGCGTTCCTCTTCCATCTCTTCTTCTTCAAAAAGTGAACGACTATGAGGGAAAACTCCTTCTTCCATTCCGATTAGGAACACTGCAGGGAATTCAAGTCCTTTTGCAGAGTGAAGAGTCATGAGCGTAACCGCTTCTTTTTGTTCCGTTTCGTCTTCATCGAGCTTATCGATATCCGCTACGAGAGCTAGATCCGTTAAGAACGCGATCAAGCTTTTATCTTCGCTCGCTTTTTCAAATTCCTGAGTAACAGAAAGGAATTCATTTATATTCTCTAATCGAGACTGCGCTTCGATCGTGTTTTCGTTTCTAAGTGAATCGCGGTATCCAGACTTATCGAGAACTTCCTCAACTAACTCTGACACAGCAAGGTACTCTTGCATCTGCGTCCAGTTTGCGATCAAGCTTCCAAAGCTTCCAAGTGCTTTTGTAAAACGAGCGCTTAGTCCCATCTGTTCTACTTCTTGTAGAGCCGTGAAAATAGAGATATCTTGATCAGCCGCGTAACGTGCAACTTTGTCCATCGTGGAAGCACCTACACCTCGCTTCGGTACGTTCACAATTCGAAGCAAACTGATATCATCGTCTGGGTTTGCGATCAAACGTAAGTACGCAAGCAAGTCTTTGATCTCTTTACGATCATAGAACTTTGTCCCCCCGATGATATTGTACGTGATGTTGGATTTGTTGAGTATTTCCTCAATAACACGCGACTGGGCGTTCGTACGATAAAGAATGGCGATCTCTGAATTTGTGCGCTTGCCACTCTTCACCATATCAAGAATCTTTCCTGTTACGAACCTGCTTTCATCATGTTCATCGTTCCCTTGATAGTATGTGATCGATGGCCCATCTTGATTATCCGTCCATAGCTTCTTAGGTTTACGATTCATATTGTTGTCGATCACAACGTTTGCCGCTTGAAGAATCTTCTTCGTTGAACGATAATTCTGTTCCAATAGAATCACGCGAGCGCTCGGATAATCTTTTTCAAATGAGAGGATGTTCTGAATATCCGCACCACGCCAACGATAGATCGACTGGTCAGAATCTCCTACAACACAAAGGTTTTGATATTTCTCTGCCATCAATTTAACGAGTACATACTGTGCTTTGTTCGTATCTTGGTACTCATCCACATGAATATATTGAAACTTACGCTGATAGTATTGAAGAACTTCAGGTACTTTCTTAAATAGTGTGATGGTACGCATAATGAGATCATCAAAATCTAGCGCTTGGTTTTTACGAAGCTGCTTCTGATATTGTTCATACACATCTGCAGCGATTTCTTCGAAAGGCCCTTTCGCTTTCGTCTTATATTCTTCCGGTGTTAAAAGTTCATTCTTCGCTGAACTGATATTTCCTAGAATACTTCTAGGATCAAACTTCTTTGGATCTATATTTTGATCTTTAAGGATTTTCTTTATAACCGTCAGCTGGTCACCAGAATCCAAAATCGTAAAGTTACGATTAATTCCAATCCGATCGCCGTCTCTTCTCAATATTCGTACACACATCGAGTGGAATGTTGAAATCCAAATATCTTCCGCCACTGGACCAGCAATCGTATGAACACGATCCTTCATTTCTCTTGCAGCTTTGTTCGTGAACGTAATCGCGAGAATATTCCAAGGCGCAACTTGTTTTTCTACGAGTAGATACGCAATACGATGCGTAAGAACCCGTGTCTTCCCACTTCCCGCTCCAGCCATGATCAATAGCGGGCCATCCGTATGCTTGACCGCCTCCTGCTGTTCAGGATTCAATCCGTTTAATAATTTATCAACTAATCGTTGCATGTTCCGCACCCCTTACAAACATATGTTCTAATTCCTATTTTACCCGACCAATAGGAGAGAATCAATTTCCTTTAACAGCAGCTACTGTTTTCAATGCCTTCTTCACATCGTCATATATACTATTCCCAACAATCACCGTATCAGCATGAGCAGCCATCTCTTTAGCTTTCTCAGGAGAATCGATCCCGCCTCCATAGAAAAGCTGTGTGTCATTTAGCACATCACTCACTTTTTCAACAAGTTCAACGTCACCGTAAGTGCCGCTGTACTCCACGTAAAAAATCGGCAGCTTAAACATCTTCTCTGCCATCCGAGCATATGCCAGAACATCATCAGTAGCAAGGTCCGTTTCAGCAGACGTTAATGCAGCCACCTTCGAATCACCGTTAAGGATGCAATAGCCCTCCATAACGATTTCATCCCAATTCATGACCTCACCAAATTCTTTCACTGCTTCATGATGCAATCCAGTGACCCATCGACTGTCCTTTGTGTTCATCACGGTCGGAATGAAATAAAAATCGAATCCCGGCGTAACCGCTTCTACTGAAGACACCTCAAGCGCACAAGGCACAGCATATCGACGAATTCTCGCAAGCAGATCAAGCGTAAGGTCTAACGTCACACCATCAGACCCGCCAACGATCACCGCATCCGTACCCGACTCACAAATCAACTCCAGATCATGATCTTCAATCACCTTATTAGGATCAAGCTTAAACACATGCTTCCAACTACTATAATCAAACATCAAACCGCTCCTCCTACTTTTCCTCATAAGTTGGATTATATCAGAGGAACACCGAAAAGCGGAAGTGGGCGCTTAGGTCCGACAAACGCTGGAGCCTTATCAAATGAACACGTTTTTTGTGTTCAATTGATAAGGGGAAGCGATCGAGGACCTGGCCACTGCAGCTAGACATACGAAAAGCGGAAGTGGGCGGTTAGGCTCGACAAGCGCTGGAGCCTTTCAAATTGAACACGCTTTTTGTGTTCAGGTTGAAAGATGAAGCGATCGAGAGCCTGCCCACTGCAGTTAGACACTCGAAAAGCGGAAGTGGGCCCGTTTAAATCCGCAGGGCGTTGGAGCTCTTGGGAGTGAGACGATTTATGTCTGAATTGCATCACATCCACACCCCATTCATGCTCTCCCCCAAAAACAAAAAAATGAGCCGTAAACCGGCCCATCTTTCATAGATCAATTAATCTTTGTTATGCACGCGATCGAGCGTCATTTGATAACCATCATTTCCATAGTTCAAGCAACGTTTCACACGAGAAATTGTCGCTGTGCTAGCACCAGTTTCTGTCTCGATCTTATGATAGGTATAGCCCTCACGAAGCATTCTAGCAACCTCTAAACGCTGTGCCAACGACTGAATTTCGTTCACTGTTGCAAGGTCATCAAAAAATAGATAGCATTCTTCTAAATCTTTCAATGAAAGAATCGCTTCAAAAAGTTGATCGAGTGTTTTCCCTCGTAGTTTGTCAATTTGCATAGATTAGCACTCTCCTTACTGATTACTCGTAATCATAGTTAGATCAGGTACGATATTTACCCAAGTTCTTCCTGGAACAAGCGGAACAGGACTTCCGTCTTTCACCGCGGTAATGCGTCCATTTTCATTTTTCCACTTTACTTCCTTTTTTACACCTTCTTGTAATAAAATGGCTTCTCCGCCAGATTCTATATCGATCGCTCTTCTGCCATAATCATCGATGATGTGATGATTTGCTTCAACGATCAGTACATTTTCCAATGAGATGGGCTCTTTTGTCTCACGGTCTTCCATCAATTCGTCGTTCAAGAATCTCTTGTATACCCCATCGTTGTATCGATACGCTACGCGATACGTATTGCTGTAACCGATTGCTACTGATGACTTTTCTTCTGAAACTAGTTCTTTATCGCCAAATGTAAGTGGTTCAACAATCTGCATGAGTTCATACCCATTATCAGTTGCACCTTTTTTTATACTATCAGTCGTAATATATGAATTGTGTGGCGCCTTCCTGAATGAAGCTCGTTCAAACAGCGTTCCGTCATACTGCATGCCGTTCAGGTGATCGACTGCGCCTGAATTCAAAATCGCTTGAGCAGAAGGCGAATAACCATGTGCTACGAAAATGCCGTTAAACCCTGCGCTTAACTCAATAAAATAATCTCTCGCACTCCGAACTGGTCCTACAATGTCTGGATAATCACTTTGGTATATCGCTAACAATCTTGTGATCTTACCTTCTACAAGCATTTCGTATACGATATCTGCTTTATGAAGTCCAGACTGCGGCCTTGCTTTCGGGTGATTATTCACAACGACACTGATGACACGCTGATCGCTGTTTTCAGTAGCCACCCCGGTAAGAGGAGCTTTTTCCCCTTGAATTTGATCAACTTCTTTATTCATAGACGGTTCTTCAACACCGGCTGATTCTGCTCCAGATTTCTGAGCGGTATCTTTTTGTGAACAGCCAGCGAGTAATCCTACAGACAAAATAACTGCCAGTGAGACGCGCAATTTCCCCACGTCTTCACGCCCCCTTCGCTTATAAAGTCTTCCCTTTTATATTTTACCGCATTATCGCAGGAAAAAGTACCGTCTTTCTCTTTACATCATAAATTCCTTGTTGAGTCAACCTTACGAACGGAAGATGTGTGGAAGAAAAGAACAACAAACTATAAACAGGATCACCAAATGGATAGCCACGTTCTTTTAATTCTGTCACCATCTTCTTCTCTTGTTCGATCACGTCTTCGAGTGGTAACGGTGACATTTTGCCCATCAAAGGCAGTTCGATTTCAACAACGACTTCACCATCTTCAACGAGGACGATTCCACCACCGATCGACCGCACTCGCTCTAAAGCAGCAACCATGTCTGATTTTTTCTTCCCGATCAATATGAAATCACCAGAATTCGAGAAGCTACTCGCAAAGCCTTTTACTTTATTAGCAAAACCCTTCACAACGGTATTCACTCGCCATTTGCCTTCCTTACTAAGAAGCATCATGAAGCTCTCATCATGATCTGTAGGGAGTTCATCCACCGCCGTTTCGTATGAAAGATTATATGGTTTTGTGATGACGGCGTTGATCATTTCGATTCCAGCTGGACCTGAGAAAGTTAAATCGTCTTCCTCTAACCCCCAGTTCTGTTCGTTTAGAACAAGACCATGGTCTTCCCAATCGAATGACCACTCGTCATAAACTTCTTCGCCATCCTTCTTGATCCATTCTCCTCGAGCGAGGACAGAGACTGGTGTTGGATTGTGCTTTGATTCCAAAAAGTTGAGGTGCGCAAGCCTTCCAGGTGCTATCATACCATGTGTATCCGTTATACCGTAGTGGTTTGCGACATTATATGACACCATCGCATAAGCATCTTCTACCGGTACTCCTTTTTCCAGGGCGATGGATATGAGCTTATCCGTGAACCCTTGCTCAAGGAAAGAAGGCGTCGATCCATCGGTGTTCATCATCACTCGATCAAAACAATCTACCCCTTTTTCAATCAGCGATTCGAGTATGACCGGTAAATCAGGACGTATGGAAGAATACCGTAGAGACGTCATCATGCCCATCTCAAGTCTACGGAGAGCCTCTTCTCCAGTCATCGCTTCGTGATCACAGGAAACACCATAAAGTCCCATCTTCGTTAATGTCTTCAACGAAGCGCCAGGGAGATGCCCTTCGACCGGTTTGCCCAACCTATGTGTCTCTTGCATCCATTCCAGTATCTCATCGTCTCCTGCTATAACGTCAGGCCACGCAGTAAGTTCACCACCTTGAATAACGAGCGGATGGGTGAGCCATTCCTTAACTTTCTTATTCGTGATGGTTTCTTCATTCAACAGCTGTGTTTGAGAATCGTACCTTGCCCACCAAAACATCGATACCGGAAACTTATCCAACTCATCTAACATTGTAAGCGCTTTCTTTTGTGGCAATCCTAAGAGAAAAAACAAGTTGTCATTGATCATGGTGGTGGTTCCCCTGTTAGATGCATAGCGCGCAAGTGATAGGGGATTATAAAGTTGAAACGGATGGGCATGGGGTTCAATGTATCCTGGTACAAGATACGATCCCTCACAATCGATCCATTCTGTTGCTGAATGTTTTTCAGGCAATTCATCTCCTACGTATACAATTCGATCTTTATAGATCCATATATGTGAGGTGATCCATTTTTTTAATGCGTTGTTTAAATACGTTGCATTTGTTAAGACGATTGATGGAGGCAGTTCACCGGACACAACCTGTACTTGTTGTCTCAATTGCTGCTTCGTCCATAAATAGTTTCGCTTAGGCATGTCCAACCCTCGTTTCAATAAGTTTTCTCTATTTTAACATAATTTAGAAAAGTTGATAGTGCTGATTTAAACCATTGAAGGGAGTTTTTTGAATTGAGACCGAACATTAGCATGATGAATGCATTTATTCGTTTAACAGCAGGATTTACACTCCTCTCCTGGTCTACCGCAAAACTTTGTAAAAACGAAAACGTCTCAACGTCGCTTTTGCTTGCAGCTGCAGGAGCTTTGATGATCGCAGAAGGTCATACGAGATACTGCCCGATCGTCGACCTGATGAACCAAGATGAAAATCGTGATCCTGACGAAACAGCTCTTGAAAAAGTTATTAACCCCTCTTAACCATGGGTATAAAAAAACTTCCCTGATTCCAGGGAAGTTTTCGTAACATAACAAAAGGAGGTAACGTTGTGCTTGAATACATTACAGACACTTGGGTCATCTACACATTATTGATCGGTAGTATTATTGCTATATCGTTTGCTTACATCAAGAAGAAACGTGTGAAATAGCTCGATGTCCAATATCCGTTCTATAGAACCCATCCTCTACCTGCACGATCTGAAGTTCTTCGTAAACTGAAGCACTTGCTTCCTGGAGGGATTCTCCTGAAGCAGATAGCAGTAACACGCGTCCACCATTCGTTACAAACTGATCGCCTATCTTATCTGTACCTGCATGAAACACAAGTGAAGTCACATCGTTCAAACCTGTGATGGTCTTCCCTTTTTCATAATCACCAGGGTACCCTCCGGATGCAATGACAACTCCAATCACAGCTTTCTCACTCCATTTGAGCTCAAGCTCTTTACCGTCTAACACGCTTTGAATGGCTTCGATGAAGTCTGATGTGAGACGAGGCAGGACGACCTGTGTTTCAGGATCGCCGAACCTTGCATTGAACTCAATGACTTTAGGACCGTTTTTCGTCAGGATTAATCCGGCATACAGAACGCCAGTAAACGTCCTGCCTGCTTTCTTCATCCCTTTTGCAGCTGGAAGTAAAATCGATTGAATCGCTTCTTCTACCACTGACTCAGAGATTTGGGGAACTGGTGAGTATGCGCCCATTCCACCCGTATTCGGCCCTTTATCTCCATCGAATGCTCGCTTATGATCTTGTGAAATAACGAGAGGATAAACATCTTCCCCATTCACCAATGCCATGAGCGAAAACTCTTCACCTTCAAGAAACTCCTCTACAACAACTTGTTCACTAGCTTCTCCAAACTGATTGTTGACCATCATATTATGAAGACTATCGAGTGCTTCCTCCAACGTCATCGCAACGACGACACCCTTTCCGGCTGCAAGTCCATCCGCTTTCAGTACGATCGGTGCACCGACCTTTTGAACATACTTTCGAGCTTCCTGGTAATCCGTGAAGGATTTTGAATCGGCGGTCGGGATACCGTTTGCTGCCATCAATTCTTTCGCGAACGTTTTGCTTCCTTCGATTAACGCAGCTTCTTTCGTAGGACCAAATACGCGAAGACCTGCATCCTCAAAGCGATTTACAATTCCATCTAACAACGGCTGCTCTGGACCGACTAAGGTGAGTGTAATGCCTTCTTTTTGTGCGAAAGCAATAAGCCCATCGTGATCACCTTCATCGATCGGCACGAGCTGACTAACAGCTTCCATACCTGCGTTCCCTGGTGCTACGTATACTTGATCCACAGAAGCGCTCTCTGCAGCTTTCCAAGCCATCGCATGCTCTCGACCGCCTCGTCCAATTATCAATACCTTCATCGAATTCCCTCCCTCTTAATGTTTAAAGTGTCGGATGCCTGTGAACACCATCGTGATGCCATATTCATTCGCTTTTTTGATCGAATCTTCATCACGAATCGATCCTCCAGGCTGGATGATCGCTGTGATGCCCGCTTTTCCAGCAGCTTCAACAGTGTCATCCATTGGGAAGAACGCATCTGATCCCATGACAGAACCTTTCACCTTCTCACCCGCTTGCTCGATCGCGATCTTAGCAGCACCAACGCGATTCATCTGTCCAGCTCCAACGCCAACCGTTTGATCTTTGTTCGTGAGTACGATCGCATTCGATTTCACGTGTTTAACTACTTTCCATGCAAGCTTCAGCGCATCCCACTCTTCATCCGTAGGTTTTCGATCGGTTGGTACGGTTAGATCTGCTTCATCGATTCCGTATTGATCTTGTTCCTGCAGCAACAGCCCGCCGTTAACAGATGTGAGCTGATGCTCCACTCCCCCAGACGCCTGAACATCCAATGTCAATAGTCTAAGATTCTTCTTCTTAGTCAAAACAGCAAGTGCTTCTTCAGTGAAAGAAGGTGCCATAATGATCTCCAGAAAAATTTCCTTCAACTTCAGTGCCGTTTCTTCATCGACTTCACGATTCAATGCGACGATACCGCCGAAGATCGATGTAGAATCTGCTTCGTATGCCTTTTGATACGCTTCTACAATCGTTTCACCCGTACCAACTCCACAAGGGTTCATATGTTTAACCGCAACAACGGCAGGTTTTTCAAATTCCCTAACGATATTAAGAGCCGCGTTCGCATCGTTAATATTGTTATAAGAAAGCTCTTTACCGTTCAGTTGTTTAGCAGATGCGATCGATGCATTTTTTGATAGAGGTTTTTTATAAAATACAGCCTTCTGATGCGGATTTTCTCCGTATCTGAGGGTTTGCTTTCTCTCAAACGTTACAGTAAGCGACTCTGGCTCTTCTTCTCCAGATTTTCCTGTTAAATACTCTGAAATAATCGCATCGTAGGAAGCGGTATGACGAAATACTTTTGCTGCAAGTTCCTGACGAAGTATGCCTGTTGTATCCCCATTCTCCTGGACTTGAAGAAGCACACGCTCATAGTCAGAAGGATGAACGACAACCGTCACGTCTTTATGATTCTTAGCAGCTGACCTTAACATCGTTGGTCCGCCGATATCGATATTCTCGATCGCGTCACTGTACGCTACATCAGGATTTGCGACGGTTTCTTGGAATGGATATAGGTTCACAACAACCAAGTCGATCGGTGTGATGTTATGCTCCTCTAGTTGCTTTTGATGGTCGTCGTTGTCTCTAACAGCTAGAAGACCACTATGTACATTCGGATGGAGGGTTTTCACACGTCCGTCTAAAATTTCCGGAAAGCCCGTAACATCTGAGATTCCTATAACATCTATGCCCGCTTCCTCAAGAGCACGTTTTGTGCCTCCAGTCGAAATGATCTCGACCCCTTTGTCTGATAATCCCTTCGCAAACTCGGTAATATTTGTTTTATCTGATACGCTGATCAGTGCACGTTTGATCGTCATCGTCTTACCTCCTGCTACCAATTGTTTTGTTTTTAAGAAGCGTTCTAATAACTGCTGGATATAACTGATGTTCAACAGCCTGTATCTTTTTCTCAACTTCTTCTCTCGAATCTTCTGTTGAGATCCGAATCGTTTCTTGATCAATGATCGGCCCCGTGTCCATCCCTTCATCGACATAATGCACCGTCACACCACTGACTTTCACTTTTGCTTTTAGAGCTTGACCAATCGCATCTTTTCCAGGAAAAGACGGAAGAAGAGATGGATGGATGTTGATGATTCTCCCTTCATACGCACGAAGAAGCGTTGACCCGATCAGCCTCATGTATCCAGCAAGAACGATTAATTCGACGCCTGCATCGTTCAGCTGCTGAAGAATGAAGGCTTCAAACTCTGCTTTTGAGTTATAGGATTTAGGATAAAAGGAAAGGACAGGAATGCCGAAGCGCTCTGCCCTTTCTTCTACTTTGGCACCAGGGCGATCACAAACCACTAATGCGATTTTGGCATCGAGTGCCCCCTTTTCGATTTCAGATGCGATCGCTTCGAAATTGGAGCCACTCCCAGATGCAAAAACTGCTAACTTCACGATAGATCACCACCGCCGAAATTGATTTGATCACCTTTTGTTACTCGACCGATCACAAATGCCTGCTCACCGTCTTTTTCAAGCTGTTTGATCACGTTAACAGCTTCAGAGGCAGGGACGCTTAGAACCATTCCGATGCCCATGTTGAACGTGGTGAACATCTCTCGTCGAGATAAGTTTCCCTTCTTTTCGATCAGGTCAAAGATCGGTGGTACTGGCCAAGAGCCATAATCGATCTGAGCTGTGAGGCCTTCAGGTAGCATACGAGGAATGTTCTCTTCGAAGCCGCCACCTGTAATGTGTGCAACCCCATGAACAGGATAAGATTCGAGCACGTTCAAGACGGGCTTTACGTAGATACGAGTAGGAGCTAACAAGACTTCTCCAAGCGTCGTACCGAGTTGATCAAACGTTTGATTAAGATCCATGTTGTTCTCTTTTACTACTTTCCTAACAAGAGAGAAGCCATTGCTATGAATACCGTTTGATGCAAGGCCAACTAAAACGTCCCCTTCCATCACATCAGTCGGTTGAATCAGCTTAGACTTTTCGACAGCCCCAACCGTGAATCCAGCAAGATCATAATCGTTTTCCTGATACATATCAGGCATTTCTGCTGTTTCGCCGCCAATCAAGGCACACCCAGCAGTCGAGCAACCATCCGCAACCCCTTTTACGATTTCTTCAATCCTCTCAGGTTTGAGTTTACCTGTCGCGATGTAATCTAAAAAGTAAAGAGGTTCAGCACCTTGAGCGACTACGTCATTCACACACATAGCGACACAATCGATTCCGATTGTATCGTGCTTATCCATCTGAATCGCAAGCATGAGCTTCGTACCCACACCGTCGGTTCCTGAAATGAGAACTGGCTTCTCATAAGGAAGTTCAGATAGATCAAACATTCCGCCGAAACCACCTAGACCTCCCATGACGCCAGGTCGAACGGTTTTGTTTACGTGCGTTTTCATTCGGTTAACTGCTTCATAACCAGCTTCAATATCTACTCCAGCACTTCTATAAGCATCCGCCATAATGGACCCCCAGTTAGACTTTTTCGTATGGATGAACGGTATCAGGATAGATCTCAGTCGGGTACGACCCTGTAAAACAGCCTAGACATTGTCCGCACGAGCTGCTTGCATCGTCTCTACCGATTGCTTCTGTCATTCCATCTGTTGATAGGAAACTTAACGTATCTGCACCGATTTCTTCACAAATCTCATCAACGCTCATCTTCGCTGCGATTAACTCACCAGAATTGGACGTGTCGATCCCATAGTAACAAGGACTGACGATCGGAGGTGCACTTATGCGAACATGAACCTCTTTTGCACCTGCTTCTCTTAACATCTTCACGATTCTTCTACTCGTCGTTCCACGTACGATCGAATCATCCACGATAACGACCCGCTTTCCTTCAACAACGCCTCGAACAGGTGAAAGCTTCATCTTCACACCTTGTTCTCTTAGCTCCTGTGAAGGTTGAATAAACGTTCTGCCTACATATCTATTCTTGATCAGACCCATCTCATACGGAATACCCGATTCCTCTGCATATCCGATCGCAGCAGATATACTAGAATCCGGAACACCCGTCACGATATCTGCTTCGATCGGAGCTTCTTGCGCGAGCTGTTTACCGAGGTTCTTTCTAGCCGTGTGAACATTGATGTTTTCGATATTGCTATCGGGTCTTGAGAAATAAATGTACTCCATACTGCAGATCGCACGCGACATCGGTGATGAGAAACGGTCCGATTCAATGCCTGCGTCATTGATGATAAGAAGTTCACCTGGCTCCACATCACGAATATATTCCGCTCCGATGAGATCGAACGCACACGTTTCGGATGCAACCACATAACCTTCTCCTAGTCGACCTAAAGAAAGTGGTCGTAGTCCATGTGGATCAAGAGCGACCATCATCTCGTTTTCTGTCATCAAAAGAAAAGCATACGCGCCTTTTACCATCGTAAGAGCGTTCTTCACCTTTTCTCTAAGGTTCAAATAGCCGCTTCTCTTTATCAAATGGGCAAGCACTTCTGTGTCTGAAGTCGTTTGAAAAATACTCCCTTGACCTTCGAGCTGATGCTTCAACGCATTCGCGTTCACAAGGTTCCCATTATGCGCGAGCGCCAATCCACCATTCTGCGAGCGAAATAAAAGAGGCTGAACGTTTTCATAGCCTCCTCCTCCTGCCGTTGAGTATCGAACATGACCAATCGCTGCATTGCCATCGAGTGCCTTTAAATCGTCCGCTCCATAGACATCGTTCACGAGGCCAAGCCCTTTATGAAGGTTAAGTCTTGCGCCATCAGTCGTGACGATCCCAGTACCTTCCTGACCGCGATGCTGAAGACTATGAAGCCCGTAATATGTGAGCGTAGCGGCATCTGGGTGACCCCAGATACCAAATACACCACACTCTTCGTTTAAGCCTTTGATTTCACCAAACATGGAATTGCTCCTTTCCAGGCCGCTTCGAGCTCACTGACCGGTGCATCGAATAGATGATTTTCTTCTTCGTGCATCATCGTCAAGATGCCAGTACCGGTTACTTCACCGATAAGCTTCGCTCCGGTTCTCTGCTCGAAGACCTGCTGGTGTTCACCCTTGATCGTGATGAGGAAACGAGATTGAGACTCACTGAACAGCGACGTCGTCACATCGCCTTCGATTCGAACGATCGCACCAAGATCTGTTCCGATTAACGATTCACTAAGCGCAACACTCAAACCACCCTCAGAAACATCATGCGCCGATTGAACGAGTCCGTCTTGAATGGCTGAAAGAACCTGTTGCTGAAGTTCTCTTTCCACTTCAAGATTCAGTTGAGGTGCTTGCCCCGAGATCTTCCCATCCACAACCTTCTGAAGCTCGCTTCCTCCGAAGTCCTCGCCTGTTTCACCAAGTAAGTAGATCAAGTTTCCTTCTTCTTTAAACTGTTGAGTCGTAACATGATCAAGGTCATGAACTAGTCCTACCATTCCAACAACTGGTGTCGGATAAACCGCTACGCCATTCGTCTCATTGTATAGGGATACGTTACCACCGATAACGGGCGAATTTAACATACGACACGCTTCACTCATACCGTCCGTTGCTTTTTCGATCTGCCAGAAGATCTCAGGCTTTTCAGGATTACCGAAGTTTAAGCAATCCGTGATCGCAAGCGGCTCACCACCTGAACAAACGATGTTACGTGCTGCTTCAGCAACAGCAATCTTCCCACCAACTTCAGGATCAAGGTACAGGTAACGGGAATTACAGTCGGTTGTCATCGCTAGCGCTTTTCGTGTGCCTCTTACACGCACAACAGCTGCGTCCGATCCTGGAGATACGACGGTATTCGTTCGAACCATATAATCGTACTGATCAAAGACCCACTCTTTGCTTGAAATCGTAGGCTGACCTAGCAATGTATACAGCATTTCTTTCGGATCTTCTACCGCTGGAATCGGCTTATGAAGCTGCTGGTTTCGAATGAAATACTCAGGAATGCGCGATGGTTTATGATATACCGGTGCTTCTTCTGCAAGAGCATCGACCGGTACTTCAGCCACCATTTCACCTTTATGAAGAAGACGGAACTTCTTATCGTCTGTCACGACACCGACTTCCTTCGATAAAAGACCCCAACGATCAAAAATTTCTTTGATCTCAGCTTCTCTACCTTTCTTCACAACAACGAGCATACGCTCCTGTGATTCAGATAGCATCATTTCATATGGCGTCATGCCTTTTTCACGCTGAGGGACTTCATCAAGGTTCATCTCGATTCCCATGCCTGCTTTACTCGCCATTTCTGAAGCAGAAGACGTAAGACCCGCCGCTCCCATGTCCTGAATGCCGACGAGCGCATCACTTTTCACAAGCTCGAGACACGCTTCAAGAAGAAGTTTTTCCATAAACGGATCGCCTACTTGTACGGCAGGTCGCTTTTCGTCAGAAGCATCTGTCAATTCTTCAGATGCGAAGGTCGCACCGTGGATGCCATCTCTTCCTGTGCTTGCACCTACATACATCACGGTGTTTCCAGCGCCAGACGCGACACCTTTCTGGATGTCTTTGTGATCGATCAACCCAACACACATCGCGTTCACAAGAGGGTTTCCATCGTATGAAGAATCGAACTGAACTTCTCCACCTACTGTAGGAATACCGATACAGTTTCCATATCCAGCGATTCCTGCAACAACTTCTTCAAACAAATATTTCACTTTCGGATTGCTTAACTCTCCGAAACGTAACGAGTTTAATAAAGCAATGGGGCGTGCGCCCATCGAGAACACGTCTCTGATGATTCCACCTACACCTGTTGCCGCTCCTTGATAAGGCTCGATTGCAGATGGATGATTATGACTTTCGATCTTAAACACAACCGCTTGCTCGTCACCGATATCAACGATCCCCGCTCCTTCACCAGGACCTTGAAGTACGTGCTCACCAGTAACAGGAAACTTTTTAAGAACTGGCTTTGAGTTCTTATAACTACAGTGCTCAGACCACATGACTGAAAACAAACCCGTTTCCGTATAGTTAGGGGTACGGCCAAGAATCTCTTCCACCATGCCGAACTCTTCATCTGTTAAACCCATCTGGCTATAAAGCTTCTGGTCTTTAATCATCTCAGGTGTTGGTTCATGCATGTGTGACATGGGATTCCCTCCAGTTACGTAGTAGTGATTTGAACATCTTCAAGCCATCCGCACTTCCTAACAAGTGATCGACCGCACGCTCAGGGTGAGGCATCATCCCGAGGACATTGCCCTTCTCATTGATGATTCCTGCGATGTCATCGATCGAGCCATTTGGATTATCTTTATAGGTAAAAACGATTCTTCCGGATGATTGTAACTCTTCTAAAGTCGCATCATCACAATAGTAGTTTCCTTCTCCATGTGCGATCGGAATCGTAATTTCTTCACTATTTTCATAGGCTGACGTAAACATGGTCGCATTATTCTGAACAACAAGCGTTACAGGACGACACATGAACTTCAAGTTCTTGTTTCGTTTCATCGCTCCAGGAAGAAGACCTGCTTCTAATAAAATCTGAAATCCGTTGCATATACCAAGCACTGGCTTTCCTTCTTCAGCAGCTTTT
Source organism: Alkalihalobacillus sp. CinArs1 (assembly GCF_947387515.1). GTDB lineage: Bacteria > Bacillota > Bacilli > Bacillales > Guptibacillaceae > Guptibacillus. The sequence continues at coordinate 141,210 of NZ_CANDOB010000005.1, forward strand.
ACCACTTCGCTCATGATCGGAGCAAAACGGGCGATCGAGCCGCTTCTCAAATAGTCACCATAAGAAAAACCACCCGGTAAAAGGATCGCATCATAGTTTGCTAGACTCTGTTCATCGTATCGGACATAAGTAGCTTCTTCGCCAAGTTCATCTTGAATCGCATGGTACATGTCTACATCGCAATTCGAACCTGGAAACACGATCACCGCAAATTTCACTGCCCGACGACCTCCTCGACTTCATACGTGTAGTCTTCGATCACCGTATTCGCAAGCAGCTTCTCACACATTTCTTTAATGCGCTCATCTACATTCGCCGTCTCATTTAACGTAAGCTCCATATACTTGCCGATACGTACATCTTCTACTTCATTATAAGAAAGGCTATGAAGTGAATTCTTCACAGCACTACCTTGCGGGTCTAGCACACTCTCTTTTAACGTTACATAAACTTTTACTTTGTACATGATGCGGATCCCCCTAAACGAGTTAAGATTTTTTCATAAGCTTCGGTCAAATTTCCTATATCTCTTCGAAACACATCTTTATCTAACTTTTCATTCGTTTTCCGGTCCCATAGTCTACAAGTATCTGGTGAAATTTCATCTGCAAGCATCAATTCACCAGACGGTGTAACACCGAACTCAAGCTTGAAATCAACAAGCGTTACATCCCGCTCAAGAAAATAGCTTCGTAGGCGGTCATTCACATGCAGTGCACGTTCTTTTAAGTCTTGAACCGTCTCTTCATCGGCAAGTTCAAGCTCAAGCACGTGATCAACCGTAAGGAGAGGATCACCAAGGTCGTCGTTTTTGTAATAGAATTCAACGATCGGCTGCTTCAACAGCTTTCCTTCGTCTACTCCAGTTCTTCTAGAAAAGCTCCCTGCCGCGACATTTCGGACGACCACTTCGAGTGGCACGATCGTCACACGCTTTACAAGCTGCTCCGTTTCAGAAACTTTCTCGATAAAATGACTTTCGATACCAGCTTCTTTCAAATAATCAAACAACAGGCTCGTAATTTCGTTGTTCAGTCGCCCTTTCCCTGTAATGGTCGCTTTCTTCTCTCCGTTAAAAGCCGTGGCGGAATCTTTATATTCCACATGAACGACCTCAGGATGTTCTGTCGCATAAATCTTCTTTGCTTTTCCTTCATACAACAACTCTTGTTTCCCCATGGTGATCTCCTCCGATACGTGTGATTTATAACCCTAGACGTTCGAAAATCATATCGACTGGCTTCAGATGGTAATTGTAATCAAAGCAATCCTCGATCTCTGAAGCAGACAGCTGGTTCGTGATCTTTGGATCAGCTTCAACTAATTCTCTAAACTGAATGCCGCGCTCCCATGCATCCATCGCTTTCGGCTGAACAAGGTCATAGGCTTCTTCACGAGTCATGCCTTTGTCGATAAGAGACAATAACACGCGCTGACTGTAAATCAATCCATATGTTCTCGTCATATTACGCTTCATGTTCTCAGGGAACACGGTTAACTTCGAAACGATACCTGAGAAGCGGTTAAGCATATAGTTCAGAGCAATCGTTGCATCAGGAAGAATGACACGCTCAGCTGAGGAGTGTGAAATATCACGCTCGTGCCAGAGTGGTACGTTCTCATATGCTGTTGTCATGTATCCGCGGATCACTCTCGCCATTCCCGTCATGTTCTCAGATCCGATTGGATTACGCTTATGCGGCATTGCTGATGAGCCTTTTTGCCCTTTCGCAAAGAACTCCTCAACCTCACGCGTTTCGCTTTTTTGAAGGCCTCTGATTTCAACTGCGAACTTTTCAATCGAAGTTGCGATCAAAGCTAGTGCTGACATATAGTGTGCGTGACGATCACGCTGAAGCGTTTGAGTCGAGATCGGGGCAGGCTGCAGCCCTAACTTTTCACATACATACTGTTCAATGAACGGATCGATATTCGCATATGTTCCAACAGCCCCTGAAAGCTTACCGAAGCGAACGCCATCAGCAGCATGTTTGAAACGCTCCAAGTTACGCTTCATTTCTTCATACCACAGCGCCATCTTTAAACCGAATGTTGTTGGTTCAGCATGTACCCCGTGAGTTCTTCCCATCATCACTGTGTATTTATGTTCTTGCGCTTTCTCTTTCAATACATTGATAAACTTCTCGATATCGTTCATCAATAGATCGTTCGCCTGGTTCAGCTGATAAGAAAGAGCCGTATCAACAACGTCAGTCGACGTTAATCCGTAATGAACCCACTTGCGCTCTTCACCAAGTGTTTCTGAAACAGCTCGTGTGAACGCAACAACGTCATGACGTGTCTCTGCTTCGATCTCATGAATACGCGCTACATCGAAGTCAGCGTTCTCTCTAATTTTCTGTACGTCTTCTTTCGGAATGATTCCAAGCTCAGCCCACGCTTCACATGCTAAGATCTCTACTTCAAGCCACGCTTTGTATCTGTTTTCCTCTGTCCAAATCGCACCCATCTCAGGGCGAGTATAACGTTCAATCATGTTAAATCCTCCTAGTCAATTGTCCTACTGCCATAATTTCCATTGCGCCATTTGTTTTTCCGCTTCCTCAGTCGTTGAAGCTAGAAAATTAATATGACCCATCTTTCGATTCTGTTTCGCTTCATCTTTGCCGTACAAATGAAGTTTAGCACTTTTGAGCTCACTCATGCTCTCCATAAGAGGCTGAACATGCTGGCCAAGTATATTACCCATCACGACCGGCTTCAACAACTCCGTCGCCCCCAGAGGTAAACCACAGATCGCTCTGATATGTTGCTCAAACTGTGATGTTTCACAGGCTTCCATTGTATAATGACCAGAGTTATGAGGTCTCGGTGCAAGCTCATTCACATACAATTCGTTTCCTTCAAGGAAAAGCTCGACCGCAAGCGTCCCAATAAGGTCGATATCTTCAGCAAGCTTCTTTCCGATTTCGCTCGCTTTTTGCTGAATTGATTCATCGACACGAGCAGGAACGATTGTTTGATGAAGGATGTTGTTCTCGTGAATATTTTCTCCAACGGGGAATGTAGTCATCTCGCCCGTTACGCTACGCGTCACAACAACGGATAGCTCTTTTTGGAACGGAACCCAGCTTTCAACGATACAGGCTGCGTCAGGAAACGCAATCCCTTTTATATCAGCACTCTCTTTAATGACCCATTGTCCTTTACCGTCATAACCACCAGTACGTGTTTTTAAGACAGCTGGAAAACCGATCTCTTCACATGCACGGACAAGCTCTTCTTTCGAATCCACTTTTTGAAAAGGAGCAACCTCAAGTCCCGCGTTTTGGATCGATGTTTTCTCTACAAAGCGATCCTGTGTCGTTCGAAGCAATTCGCCGCCTTGAGGCATATACGCATTCTCTTCAAGCCACTTCGCCGTTTCATGGGCAATGTTCTCAAATTCATATGTAATCACATCGCTCACTTCAGCAAGTTTTCTCGCACCGTCTAGATCATCATACCCTGACACGACTTCAACGTCCGCAACTTGACCGCAAGGCGACCCACTCTTCGGTTCAAGAACCGCAATACGGTAGCCCATCTCTCTAGCTTTCAGTGCCATCATTCTTCCAAGCTGGCCGCCACCTAGAATTCCAATTGTACTTCCTGGTAAAATCGTTTTGCTCATAGTGTCTCACTACTTTCTAGTACCGATTCTTTCATGTTCAAACGATAGTCCTCAAGACGAGATGCAACACCTTCATCGAACGTGCTTAGAATTTGAGCTGCTAATAAGCCAGCATTCTTCGCACCTGCTTTTCCGATCGCGACTGTTGCTACCGGTACACCACCTGGCATTTGTACAATCGAAAGAAGCGAATCTAATCCGTTCAACGTTCTCGATTGAACAGGAACGCCAATGACGGGAAGTGTCGTTTTCGCTGCAACCATTCCTGGTAGATGAGCTGCGCCCCCTGCACCAGCAATGATGACTTTTAACCCTCTGCCCCTAGCATCTTCCGCGTACTCAAACATTAACTCAGGTGTACGGTGAGCAGAAACGACCTTCTTCTCATACGGTAGTTGTAGTTCATCCAAAACCTCACACGTGTGTTTCATCGTTTCCCAATCAGATGTGCTCCCCATGATCACGCCAATTTGTGTCTTCATGCTATATCCCCCTTATTGGAAGGTTCGTTTTCGATTTATTTAAACAAAAAAGAAGCCCGAATAGAATTCTCCTATAACCTTTAGAAGAAGCTTCTACGCGGGCGAAAAATCATCATCCAACTCTGTAGACACAGAAATGAACAGAATACGACTTCACCCTCATAGTCCAACGATTTAAGGTCGTCGGGTAGAAACTTATGGGCCATATTCCCAAGATTATATGAGGTATCGATTTGTTATCCTCTTTCATAGTAACAAGAGGATTATTCAAATGTCAACGAAAAATCGAACGATGCGTTTATATTCAATTATAACGTTCGTCTTTTACTTCAATTTCCCTTCGAACACTGTTTTTCTTCCATATAATTCTGGTTCTTTCGCACCTTTTCGTTCGATAAAAACAGGTTCTTCCGTCCGCCTTACCGGCATATACCCTTCATCGTCCATTCTCTTCAGGCAATCCGATAAAGACTCGTCTTCCATAACTTCAAATTTCTTTTTCTTTGGCTTTTTCTCCATACACTACCTCCGAATTTTTCTAACCCAGAACCCTCCATGGAAGGTACGCGGCTCATACGAGATAACGAATGCTTTCGGATCAAGTTCTTCAATGGCTTGATACAGCTTTCGTTCTGACTTTCTTGATGTTAGAATCTGCATCACGAGACGCTCTCCTTGTCTTCCGTGGGCAAGGTAATGCGTAACCCCGTATCCAACATCTCTTAGCTTATTTGGAATGTCTTCCTCAAGCTTTGTCGTAATGGCATTGACCGTAATATATCCGAGCGCAAGATACTCCTCGATCTTCATTCCAACGATGATACCGACACCAAAACCAAGTGCATAAGCGATTATATTTTGTATTTCACCAAGGTTATCTAGTACAAGCCCAAGACCGATAACGTAGATCGCAATCTCCATTGTTCCTGCTGCTGCAGCTAAATAACGCTGTCCTTTTAATGTGAGTATTGTTCGCATCGTAAGAAATGATACATAAACAATATTAATGAGAAAAATTATGGCTACCATCACTAACCCATTTTCTAACATACTGATCCTCCTTCATCTTTCAAAATCATAAAACTTCAACTTCACCTAGCATAACACGCCGAATAATAAAACCGCATGCGTTCTTTTTTGAATTTCCTTAAAAAATTTTCCAAGCTTGATTTTATCCGTCCTTTCTATTCCATTCACTTTTTTCTATTTTCTAAACGACCCTCGTTTTAACAAAGTTTCCGAAGGAGCATATACTGTCAAAAAGCCCAGGAGGGAACGGCATGGGAGACTACTGGAGTCAGATGTACGATTGGAAAAACAAGATGAACAAATTCATGGGAGATGATTTCTGGACGGATTTTCAGGATATGTTCGTATCGAATGGACCCCTTGTGAACCTGTACGAATCGGGTAATGAATTGATCTGTACCGTTTATCTCCCTGGTGTTTCGAACATTGAGGATGTGGATGTCTATATCCATTACCGAACGCTTAAAGTAAAAGGACAGACGAAGATGGTGCTAAAAGGGTACCGAAATGTACAGGAAGAGTATAAGCACGGACCATTTGAACGAATTGTCGAGCTACCTTTCCCAGTGAGAGAAAAGCCGATCGATGCGACGTATAAGCGAGGTATTCTCATGGTGCACCTCCATCGTCTGATCGATTCGAAGGAAGATAAGAAGCGTCTAAAGATCAAAGATGCTGAGGCGGGTGAAGAATAGAAGGAGAGCGGCTATCGTTTGTTCGGGCGGTAGCTGTTTTTTAGTGGGTTTTTGAGGGGTGGGTGTGTTTCGGTATAGTTCAGATGCTGTTGGGTGCTTGGGGAGCTGCTTTTTGGGCCGGATATCGGCGAAATTGCTGATATATCGGCGATTTCTGAGCAGATATCAGCGGAATCGAGATTATATCAGCGAAAAGGGCACTTTTATCGGCGAATTTTTGGTTATATCAGCGAAGCGTTGTTTGTAACGATTGATTTGTTAAAAGCACATTTAGATAAAACCTTTTGAGGGCGGGATGCTGCGCGATGCTGGATCCTCATAGATCTCCGAATATCTACTCCGGTCCAGCCTCACTTGCTTCCTCGAATTTCTTGCTTCTCCCACCCCTACGAAGCTTTCGAAGATGCCCTTTTCTGTCTTCTCAATGAAGGTACTCACCTTACGGTCTCTCAATAAAAACCAAAAAAGCATACAAAAAAGCCAGAGCTCAATGCTCTGACTTTTCTCTTGCCTAGCGACGTCCTACTCTTGCAGGGGGAGAGCCCCCAAC
>NZ_CANDOB010000006.1 GCF_947387515.1 Alkalihalobacillus sp. CinArs1
AGAACACGGAAGTTAAGCTCGCGCGCCGATGGTAGTTGGGGGCTCTCCCCCTGCAAGAGTAGGACGTCGCTAGGCAAATGAGAAGTCAGAGCATTGAGCTCTGGCTTTTTTGTTTTGTCTGAATGCGGGGTTGAGTCATCAGGGGCTCTTCTTGAAATGTGGTTCGCGGATATGTCCTCAGAATCGCGGATAAATGCCCCGGTTTCGCGGATATAAATCGAAAAGCGCGGATATATCATGATTATCGCGGATAAAATGAAAATTTCGCGGATATCGCCCCAATTCACGCCCCAAAAGGTTTTATCTGAATGTGCTTTTAACAAATCAAAAGTTACAAACAACGCTTCGCTGATAAAACCAAACGATCGCCGATAAATCCAAAATATCGCTGATATCCTTCCTAAAAGCGCAAATAACCCATTCCAGCATTCTACCCTAAAACAAACCCATTGCATCCTTTCTAATCTCTCCCATTTCGAAGCAACAATCAATACATTCCACGTTAAACTTCACTAATAGAAGGGTAAAATACATCAAAAGAAAACAGAGAAAGGGATCTATTATGGAAGTATTCGACATCACACTAGCAGACAATTTCGATACAATATCGATACGGATTTTGATCGCAGCAGTATTAAGTGGAGTTATAGGAATCGAGAGAGAGTTTAAAAGGCACCCAGCAGGTTTTCGAACTCACATTCTTGTTGGGGTTGGAGCGTGTTTGATGATGCTATTATCTCTATATGGTTTTGAAGAATATAATGAGACTCACGCTAATATTAACTTTGACCCTTCTCGTATCCCCTCATATGTCATAAGTGGTATAGGGTTTTTAGGTGCTGGAACAATATTAGCAAACGGTTGGACCGTGAGAGGACTAACAACTGCAGCATCGATTTGGGTAGTTGCTGGGATAGGGTTAGTTGTCGGAGTAGGAATGATCTATGAGGCGATATTGACTACACTGATCGTTGTATTGAGCCTCGTTTTCTTAAGCAAAATCGAGAAGCTCTACCTTTCTAAGTCACAGCATTGGGTGAATCTCTTTGTTGAGGAGGGGCTTTCGTTAAAGTCTGTTATAGAAAAGATAGAGGAAATGGATATAAGTGTTCTAGAAATGAAAACGGATGATCCAAAAAAAGCGCGATATGAAGGAGATAAGAAAATCTATACGTATTCAATCCTAGTGAATACAAATAATGCAACGAAACTCTCAACACTAGTCGATCACCTTAAAGAAATCGAGAAGATAAAAAGAATTAATTGCAAGGAATGAATGCCATATATATGGGAATGATGGTAAGGTTCAAGCAAAGAATTGAAGAGACATGTTACTTTCCAATCCATTTGAAAAACGTTATAATGTATTTAACGTCAAATATAGTCAAAGTCAGTTTGGAGACGGAAGGGAGGCAGCGATGTGCGGAATGTTTCCGATGTAATTGAAGCATACATTAAGAAAATCTTGATGGTAGAAGGTAGAGATGCTGTTGAGATAAAAAGAAGTGAGATTGCTGATAAGTTTCAATGTGTTCCTTCTCAAATTAATTATGTGATCAACACCCGCTTTACGATTGAAAAAGGATATATTGTGGAAAGTAAAAGGGGTGGAGGCGGTTATATAAGAATATTAAAAGTGAAGCCTGAGACGCATGCAGATTTAATAGATGACATGCTGAATATGATTAAGACCCAAGTGCCACAGGCGGTATCTGAAAATATTATTCTAAGGCTGTTAGAAGAAGAGGTTATTTCAGCACGAGAAGCGAAGTTAATGCTAAGTGTTCTCGATCGAACAGTCATTACGATAGAGTTGCCGCTGAGAGATCACCTTAGAGCTAATATGCTGCGTGCAATGCTGACATCACTAAAATATAAACAATAGCATTTGTGTACAAATAGGAGGGTTGCCCTATGACGTGCCAGGAATGTGGTGAGCGTCCCGCTACGCTCCACTTCACTAAGATAGTCAATGGACAAAAAACAGAGTTCCATATCTGTGAAGTGTGTGCCAAAGAAAAAGGTGAGGTTGAGCCAGGCACTAACCATTTTTCTATCCATAACTTATTATCGGGGTTATTAAATTTTGAAACACCTTTAAGTGAAAGTTCTTCACACCCTATTTACAATAGAGAACGGCAAAGTTGCCCGAAATGTGGATTAACATATCAGCAATTCACACAAATCGGTCGATTTGGTTGTTCAGAATGCTACACTACGTTCTCAGAGAACCTCGATCCAATACTTAGAAAGGTTCATGGTGGTAATACCGTTCATTCTGGCAAATTACCAAAACGTGCTGGAGCAGCGATCGAGATTGAACGTAAGGTACAAAATCTTCGCAGTAAAATGCAAGAATACATTCAGCAGGAGGAATTTGAAAAAGCTGCTGAAACGAGAGATTTAATTCGATCCCTCGAACATAAAGCGTCGGAAGGGGGAGAATGATGTCACTTCAGCGTTTTATCAGTGAAGCTGTTAGTCCATGGATGCAAGATGAAGGACCAGATTCAGATATTGTCATGAGTAGTAGAATAAGATTTGCTCGAAATCTGAAGAATTATGTTTTTCCGGTTCTTTCTAACGGGCAGCAAAATTTAGAGGTTCTAGAAAGTATCAAGAAGAAATTTAATGCAGCTCCGAACGAAGAAATTGGGAAGCTTGAACTGATCGAGATTGAATCGCTTAGGCCTACTCAGAAAAGAGTTCTTGTAGAAAAACATTTGGTTAGCCCAAATCTTGTAGAACAATCAAAAAATGGAGCAGTCTTACTCAGCGAGAATGAAACGATCAGCATAATGATAAATGAAGAAGATCATTTTCGTATTCAGTGCCTTGAAGCAGGGTTTAGATTGAAAGAAGCCTTAAACCTCGCGAATGCTTTGGATGACTGGATTGAAAGTAAGGTAGATTATGCGTTTGATAAGCGAAAAGGATATTTAACGAGCTGTCCAACGAATGTTGGCACAGGGATGAGGGCATCTGTTATGATGCATCTACCTGCTTTAGTGCTAACACAGCAGCTAAATCACATCATACCTGCAATCAACCAGCTAGGTCTTGTTGTTAGAGGGAGCTACGGTGAAGGAAGTGAAGCTCAAGGAAACATTTTTCAAATATCAAACCAGATTACATTAGGTAAGACCGAGAATGATATTATTGAGGACCTCCAGGGCGTAGTGATGCAAGTCATTGAAAAAGAACGATCAGCAAGAAGGATGTTGCTAGATAATTCAAGAATTGAATTGGAAGACAGAATCTATCGTTCTCTTGGAACTCTTGAGAATAGCAGAATCATTCAATCGAAGGAAGCTGCGAAGTGTCTTTCAAATGTCCGGTTAGGAATCGATATCGGTCTTGTAGCTGGTATCTCGAAATCAATTCTTAACGAGCTAGTAATTCTAACTCAACCAGGTTTTCTTCAGCAATATGCAGGTGCAAGCCTTAATCCTGCAGAACGTGATATTAAACGTGCCACATTAATTAGAGAGAGACTTGAACTAGAAAAACAAACGAAGAAATCGGAGGGTGATGAACGATGATGTTTGGACGATTTACAGAGCGTGCTCAAAAAGTGCTCGCATTAGCACAGGAAGAAGCGATTCGTCTTGGTCATAACAATGTCGGGACTGAACATATCCTATTAGGCTTGATTCGTGAAGGCGAAGGAATTGCTGCTAAGGCATTGACTGCTCTTGGTCTTGGCTCAGAAAAGATTCAGAAAGAAGTAGAAAAGCTGATTGGTAGAGGGCAAGATTCTGTCCAGTCTATTCACTACACACCTCGTGCTAAGAAAGTAATCGAACTATCGATGGATGAAGCACGAAAGCTAAGCCATTCTTATGTTGGTACAGAGCATATCCTATTAGGTTTAATTCGCGAAGGTGAGGGCGTAGCAGCAAGAGTGCTCAACAACCTTGGTGTTAGCTTGAATAAAGCTCGTCAGCAAGTTCTTCAACTTTTAGGAAGCAATGAAAGTTCTTCATCTAGTCACCAGGGGGCAGGAGCTAGTGCTAATACCCCAACGCTAGATGGTCTTGCTAGAGATCTAACAGTCATTGCACGTGACGGCGGACTGGATCCCGTAATCGGTCGTAGTAAAGAAATCGAACGTGTTATTGAGGTATTGAGCCGTAGAACGAAGAATAACCCAGTTCTTATCGGTGAACCGGGTGTTGGTAAAACGGCCATTGCAGAAGGTCTAGCACAGCAGATCATCAATAACGAAGTTCCTGAGACACTTCGTGATAAGCGCGTCATGACACTCGATATGGGTACAGTAGTAGCTGGTACAAAATATCGTGGTGAATTTGAAGATCGTCTTAAGAAAGTGATGGATGAAATTCGTCAGGCAGGAAACATCATCCTATTCATCGATGAACTTCACACCCTTATCGGTGCCGGTGGAGCAGAAGGTGCGATCGATGCATCTAACATCTTGAAGCCAGCGCTAGCACGTGGAGAGCTTCAATGTATCGGAGCAACTACGCTAGATGAATATAGAAAATATATCGAAAAAGATGCAGCATTAGAGCGTCGTTTCCAACCGATTCAGGTAAACGAACCGACGAGTGACGAGTCAGCTCTTATTCTAAAAGGTCTACGCGACCGATATGAAGCACATCATCGCGTAACGATTACAGATGAAGCGATCGACGCTGCGGTAAAACTTTCAGATCGCTATATTTCAGATCGTTTCCTTCCAGACAAAGCGATCGATTTGATCGATGAAGCTGCTTCAAAAGTGCGCCTACGCTCTTATACAGCTCCTCCGAACCTAAAAGAGCTAGATAAAAAGCTTGAGGAAGTTCGGAAAGAAAAGGATGCAGCTGTACAGAGTCAAGAGTTTGAGAAAGCAGCATCTTTAAGAGATTCTGAACAACGCTTGAGAGAAGAACTCGAGCAGACTAAGAAAGAATGGAAAGAAAAGCAGGGTAAAGAAAACCAAGAAGTTTCCCCTGATGATATTGCAATCGTCGTAGCAAACTGGACGGGAATTCCAGTATCAAAGCTTGAAGAACAAGAAACAGAGCGGCTGTTGAAAATGGAAGAGATCCTTCATAATCGCCTGATCGGGCAGGAAGAAGCTGTTAAATCTATTTCTAAAGCGGTTCGAAGAGCTCGTGCCGGGCTAAAAGATCCTAAGCGTCCGATCGGATCATTCATCTTCTTAGGACCTACGGGTGTTGGTAAAACTGAACTCGCTAGAGCCGTTGCTGAAACGCTGTTTGGCGAAGAAGATTCAGTGATCAGAATCGACATGTCAGAGTATATGGAAAAACACGCAACTTCAAGACTAGTAGGTTCGCCTCCAGGCTATGTGGGTTATGAAGAAGGCGGTCAACTTACAGAAAAAGTTAGACGTAAGCCATACTCTGTTATTCTGCTTGATGAAATTGAAAAAGCTCACCCAGACGTCTTTAACATCTTACTTCAAGTACTAGAAGATGGGCGTTTGACAGATTCTAAAGGGCGCGTAGTCGACTTCCGAAATACAGTCGTTATTATGACTTCAAACGTAGGAGCAAGTACGCTGAAGCGTAATAAATACGTTGGCTTCACAACAGGCTCTGAGGGCGAAGAGTACAATGATATGAAGAGTAAAGTGATGGATGAGCTGAAGAAAACGTTCCGTCCAGAATTCTTAAACCGTATCGATGAGATCATCGTGTTCCATTCTCTTGAGAAAAAACACTTAAAAGAAATCATCGTACTGATGGCGAACCAGTTAAAAACTCGCCTCTCAGATCACGGTATCGAATTCGAACTTTCTGATTCTGCTCTCGACAAGATTGCAGAGGAAGGATACGATCCAGACTATGGAGCTCGTCCGTTGAGAAGAGCACTTCAACGTCACATTGAAGATCGTCTTTCTGAAGAACTGCTAAAAGGCAGCATCGAAAAAGGTCAGCGCGTGAAAATCGACTACAAGAACGAAGATTTCGTAGTTGAAACGCTGTCTGAAGCAACGTCTAAGTAAAATGTTTCTACCGGAAGGCTGCTGTCTTCCGGTTTTCTTTTTTTTATAGGCATGTTTCGTCTCAATAAAGGGAAAAGAACAGCGAGTATTTCCATACATAGGCAAGTGCTGTAAGGTCATAGGACCTTGAAAATTGTGATATGATGATATAAGAAAAAGTGTTCGGTACATTGAAGGTGGGGAAGAAGATGGCTAAGAAAAAAACGAAGTTTATGTGTCAAGACTGTGGTTATGAATCTGCGAAATGGATGGGGAAATGTCCAGGCTGTCATCAGTGGAATACGATGGTAGAAGAGTTTGTTCCATCTGACACTGATCGTAGACGATTTGTAACCTCTAATGATACGACAACAAGCAAACCTGAATCGATCCGAAATGTGAAAAAGGAGAAAGAGGATCGTATTTTAACAGGAATCGTAGAACTTGATCGCGTATTAGGGGGAGGAATCGTTCCAGGCTCTCTTGCTCTTGTAGGAGGAGACCCAGGGATCGGAAAGTCTACTTTATTATTACAAACTTCATCAAAACTTGCAGAAAGAGACCACCCAGTTCTTTATATTTCTGGTGAAGAGTCTGTGAAGCAAACGAAGCTCCGAGCAGACCGATTAGGGGTAGATGCAGAAAAACTATTTGTATTAGCTGAGACTGATTTAGAGTATATTAGTAAAGCGATAGATGAAATTGAACCACAACTCGTCATTATCGATTCTATTCAGACCATATTTCGATCGGAAGTTACATCTGCGCCAGGAAGCGTCTCCCAAGTAAGAGAATGTACTTCACAATTGATGAGAATAGCGAAAACACGTGGAATCGCGATCTTTATCGTTGGTCACGTAACAAAAGAAGGATCGATTGCAGGACCTCGTCTACTTGAGCATATGGTTGATGCAGTTTTATATTTTGAAGGAGAACGCCACCATACGTTCAGAATTCTAAGAGGTGTCAAAAATCGATTCGGATCAACGAATGAAATAGGTGTTTTCGAGATGAAAGAAGAGGGTCTAGAAGAAGTTCTTAACCCTTCAGAAATCTTCCTTGAAGAGCGGTCTTCAGGTGCAGCAGGTTCCACTGTTGTCGCTTCGATGGAAGGGACGAGGACTGTATTAGTAGAGATTCAAGCGCTCATATCACCAACAAGTTTTGGAAACCCTAGAAGAACAGCAACGGGTATTGATCATAATCGAGTCTCACTACTGATGGCGGTTCTAGAAAAGCGGGTCGGACTACTCCTTCAAAATCAGGATGCATACCTAAATGTTGCGGGTGGGGTAAGATTAGATGAACCGGCGATCGATTTAGCCATTGCTATCTCTGTAGCTTCCAGTTTTCGTGATAAACCGACGAGAGCTACAGACGTCGTTGTTGGAGAAATTGGCCTTACCGGAGAAATCAGACGAGTATCCAGAATCGAACAACGTGTGCAAGAGGCAGCAAAGCTTGGCTTTGAGAGAGCAATCATTCCTAAGAAGAATATTGGTGGATGGTCATTTCCAGAAGGGATTCAGGTAATAGGTGTTCAAACCGTAGATGAAGCATTAAACGAAGCATTGGGAGGTTAACTGATGGAGATAGAAAAAAAGCAGGAGGTAATCAATGACATCTTAAAGATTGTGGCGCCCGGTACGATGTTACGACAGGGCATCGATAACATATTACGAGCGAAAACGGGTGGATTGATCGTTGTCGGCTATAACGGAAAAGTGCAAGATTTAGTTGATGGTGGATTTTCCATCGACTGTCGTTTCACTCCAGCCTATCTATATGAACTCGCTAAAATGGATGGCGCGATCATCATCAATAAAGAGGCAAACAAAATTCTTTATGCAAACACGCAGTTAATACCGGATACCACGATTCCCTCAACAGAAACCGGGATTCGCCATCGAACGGCAGAGCGTGTCGCCAAGCAAACAGGCAATCTAGTGATTTCGATCTCTCAAAGACGAAACGTTATCACGCTTTACCAGGGCAACATTCGCTATTCATTGAAAGAGATCGGCGTTATTTTGACAAAAGCGAATCAAGCGATGCAGACGCTCGAAAAGTATAAATCAGTACTAGATCAAGGGATAACCGATCTTGGAGCTCTTGAATTCGAAGAGCTTGCCACCTTGCAAGAGGTAGCGCAAGTTATTCATAGAATAGAAATGGTTCTTAGAATCAAGCAAGAAATATTAAATTATATAAACGAGCTCGGTACTGAAGGACGATTGATCAGCATGCAGATGGAAGAACTCGTAACAAATCTTGAAGCAGAGGCAAGATGGCTGATCGGAGACTATGTTAAAGATGTCGACGAAACACCAGCAGATGTTATGAAGAGGTTGAAAAAACTAACGAGCGATGATTTGCTTGAAGATCATTCGATCATGAAAATATTAGGGTATGAAGAACAAAACGAAGCTGTAAAACCAAGGGGATATCGGATCTTACATAAGATTCCTCGCTTACCTTCAAATATCATAGAGAACCTTGTTAGTAGTTTTGGGAACCTAAATGATATTGCTACAGCTTCTATAGAAGAGTTGGATAAGGTTGAAGGAATTGGAGAAATTCGGGCGAAAAAAATAAAAGCGGGCTTGAAACGCATTCAGGAACAGTTGTTTGTAGATCGGCACATATAGGGCGAACAAATAGACATTCAATAGGGGCTGTGCTACTCTATAATTAATTTATATGCATAAAAGCTAACCTATTATCATACTATAAAATTCGCAAACTTCAAGAATAACGTTTCAATTTTAGTAAATTGTATATAATGATAGAAGGAGGTGAAAACGTCGATGATAAAGTGGATCATTCAGTTATTTTTTATCATTTTAGGCGGCGCGCTGGGCTTAATTTACTTACCAGAACTCATTCAATTACTCAATATAGGTGACATACCAACCGTTTTCAGTAATTCTTATGCTGGTGCTGTGATCGGAGCGGTTCTATTTTTCCTAGCAACTTTTTGGATAACAGATTATATAGTTGATTTTATTCGCATCATTGAAGAGAAGGTTGTTAAAGCTCCTGTTGGTGATGTTTTATTTGGGACAATTGGGCTGATTATTGGACTTATAGTTGCATTTTTAATTAATATGCCTCTGGCTGAAATTAAGCTGCCAGTCGTAAGCAATGTTCTGCCTATATTCATGACTGTACTTTGTGGTTATTTTGGGTTTCAAGTTGGGTTCAAGAAACGTGATGAACTTATCAACCTATTCAATAACAACAAAGGTAGAGAGAAGAAGCGAGAGTCTGAAGAACCAGAGATCGATTCTGGCTCATCAAAGCTAAAGATTCTCGATACAAGTGTCATCATCGATGGACGAATCGCTGACATATGTCAAACTGGCTTCCTCGAAGGGACGCTTGTCATTCCGCAGTTTGTCCTTGAAGAACTCCAGCATATTGCTGATTCTTCAGATGTTTTAAAGAGAAACAGAGGCCGACGAGGTCTAGATATTTTAAACAAAGTACAAAAAGAGCTCGCAATAAATGTTGAGATCTATGAAGGCGATTTTGATGACATTCAAGAGGTGGACAGTAAGCTAGTGAAGCTTGCTAAGCTTGTGAATGGAATGGTTGTTACGAACGACTTCAATCTTAACAAAGTGTGCGAACTGCAAAAGGTTCAAGTGCTTAATATCAATGATCTTGCAAATGCAGTTAAGCCCGTTGTCCTTCCTGGAGAAGAGCTTAATGTACAGGTGATCAAGGACGGGAAAGAATACAACCAGGGAGTTGCATACCTGGATGATGGTACAATGATCGTAGTAGAAGACGGTAGAGACTACATTGGTAAAACAATCGATGTTCTTGTGACGAGCGTACTGCAAACATCTGCTGGACGTATGATTTTTGCCAAGCCTAAATTGCTTGAAAAGGCGCTCTAGGGGATAGCTAACGGGGGTTCTAGGTTTGAAGTATTCTGTTGTTATACCTGCAGCAGGCCAGGGGAAGCGTATGAATGCAGGTAAAAATAAACAATTTATCATGCTTGATGAAAAGCCGATTATCGTGCATACGATATCGGTTTTTCAGAGTGATAAGAACTGTGAAGAAATAGTATTAGCAGTAAATGAACGAGAACATGAGGATTTTCATTTATTGATCAGGGAGTACAACCTTACGAAGGTTACTAGGGTCGTCACAGGTGGTAGAGAACGGCAGCAAAGTGTATACGAAGGCCTTAAGGCGCTAGATGGCGAAAAGGTCGTTCTCATTCACGATGGCGCTCGTCCTTTCTTTACACTTGATATGGCTTCTAGTTTAGCGGAGGCTGCCTCTACATATGACGGCGCAGTAGTGGCTGTGCCAGTAAAAGATACCGTAAAGCAGGTAAGTGATTTAAAGGTTGATAAAACCATTGATCGATCAAGCTTGTGGGCAGTTCAAACTCCGCAGGCTTTTCGTCTTTCTATCATAAAGGACATTCATCGTTGGGCCGAAGAGAACAATATCGTTGGGACAGATGATGCGAGTCTTGTAGAAATGAACGGAAGGACCGTTAAGATTATTCCAGGCGACTATTGGAATGTTAAATTAACGACTCCTGAAGATTTAATTTTCGCTAGGGCTATATTAAGAGAGAAGAAGGAGAGTGGATCTTAATGCGAATCGGGCATGGATTTGATGTACATCAGCTTGTCGAGGGACGCCCTTGTATCATTGGTGGCGTTACAATTCCCTTTGAGAAAGGGTTACTAGGTCATTCAGATGCAGATGTCTTGCTTCATTCTGTGGCAGATGCCTGTCTTGGAGCTATTGGGGAAGGAGATATCGGGAAGCATTTTCCTGATACGGATGAGGCATTTAAAGATGCGGATTCGAAAGAACTTCTGCGCCATGTTTTTCACATTGTGAAAGAAAAAGGCTACGTTCTTGGAAACGTAGACTGTACGATTATTGCACAGATGCCGAAGATGGCTCCTCATATCTCTGCGATGCGTGAAGTCATTGCAGAACTCCTTGAAGCAGAGCTTGAACAAGTGAATGTCAAAGCGACAACTTCAGAGAAGTTAGGGTTTACAGGTAGAGGAGAGGGCATCGCGGCAGAAGTAGTCGTCTTACTACAAACCAGTTGACCGATAATTTGACTCTAATGGTAAAATAATAAGACAGTTAAAGATAAAATTAATGGTGGTGTATAAAATGGGAAACGAAGTTAGGGTGCGTTATGCGCCGAGTCCAACGGGGTATCTACATATAGGGAATGCTCGTACTGCATTATTTAACTATCTGTTCGCAAGAAGTCAGAACGGTGAATTCATTATTCGAATCGAGGACACTGATCAAACTCGTAACGTTGAGGGTGGCGAACAGAATCAACTCGATTACTTAAAATGGCTAGGTATGGATTGGGATGAAAGCATCGACAAAGAAGGAGAGTATGGCCCTTATCGTCAGATGGAACGTCTTGATATTTATACAAAACATACGGCTGAACTTCTTGAAAAAGACCTTGCTTACAAGTGTTACTGTACGGAAGACGAGTTAGAGGCTGAGCGGGAAGCGCAGCGTGCACGAGGAGAAATGCCTCGCTACTCTGGTAAATGTCGCCATCTAACTGAAGAAAAGCGTGAAGCGCTAGAAGCGGAAGGCCGCGAGCCAAGTATTCGCTTCGCAGTACCTCGCGACAGAGAATTTTCATTCGACGATATTGTAAAAGAACGCGTTTCGTTCGATTCCAATGGCATCGGTGACTTTGTTATTGTGAAAAAGAATGGGATTCCAACTTACAACTATGCGGTAGCGCTAGATGATCATTATATGAAGATCTCTCACGTGCTGCGCGGAGATGATCATATCTCAAACACACCGAAACAGCTGATGATTTACGATGCGTTCGGGTTTGAACCACCTAAATTTGGTCACATGACTCTGATCGTAAATGATCAGAAGAAGAAGTTAAGTAAACGCGATAAGTCCATCGTTCAATACATTGAGCAATACCACGACCTTGGCTTCCTACCAGAAGCGCTGTTTAACTTTATTACGTTGCTCGGTTGGTCACCGAAAGGCGAAGAAGAAGTATTTACGAAGGATGAGTTGATCGAAATCTTTGATGCGGAGCGCTTATCAACGTCTCCAGCAGTATTTGATTCACAAAAACTGTACTGGATGAATAACCAGTATATTAAAGCTGCTAGCCTTGATCGAGTAGTGGACCTTACACTTCCACATCTTATTGAAGCGGGTCGTTTGTCGGAAGATATGACAGATGAGCAGCACCAGTGGGCGAAAGAGCTTATTTCTCTTTATCAAGAGCAGCTTCATTATGGAAAAGAAATTGTCGAGCTTACAGAGTTGTTCTTTAAGCAAGAAATTAATTATAATGAAGAAGCAATGGCCGTACTGAACGAAGAACAAGTGCCTGAAGTGATGGAAGGTTTTCTTCATCAGCTTGAAGAAGTAGCTAATTTTGAGCCAGCTGAAATCAAAGCTGCAATTAAAGCAACGCAAAAAGCTACGGGTCATAAAGGCAAGAAACTATTTATGCCGATTCGAGTTGCTACTACTGGCGAAACTCACGGACCTGAGCTGCCGAATGCGATTTCCCTGTTAGGTAGGGAAACAGTAAAGGCGCGTTTGAATCAGGTTATCGGATTAAGTCAATCCTAAGAATAAAATACAAAACGATGATGAGGAGAAGTAAGTGAATCGCATCTTATTAGAGAGAGCCGTCTCGGCTGAAAGCGGCTTAAGATTGTCTTCACTGAAATGCACCTCTGAGTCTCCTACAGAACTTCTGTCAGAAAAGTATGTAGGAGCGGTAACCGCCGTTAATGGTGAAAGGTATTTCCTTATAGGAGATATAAAACAGAGTGGAACCACGCGAAAGCGTCTCTGTGTGATCGATATAATCACACAGAGACGCTTTTTTTAATAAGCTGTTTTTGATGAAAAAGGGGAGGGATGAATTCAGTGTGGAAGACAATGAAACAGGATATAGATGTCGTCTTTGATCAAGATCCGGCTGCAAGAAGTTACTTTGAGGTGATTTTGACCTACGCAGGACTTCATGCGATCTGGTCACATAGGTTCGCTCATTGGTTTTGGAAGAAAAAGTTCTTCTTCTTAGCACGATTCGTTTCTCAAATCAGTCGCTTTTTCACTGGGATCGAAATTCACCCCGGTGCAACGATCGGGCAACGTTGTTTTATCGACCATGGAATGGGTGTGGTTATCGGGGAAACCTGTGAGATTGGGAATAACGTAACACTGTTCCAAGGAGTCACTCTTGGAGGAACAGGTAAAGAAAAAGGGAAACGGCACCCTACATTAGAGGATAATACGCTTGTCGCTACTGGAGCAAAAGTTCTAGGTTCGATTACGATTGGAGAGAATTCGAAGGTAGGAGCGGGGTCCGTCGTGTTGCAGAATGTTCCTGCAAATTCAACGGTCGTCGGTATTCCAGGAAAAGTTGTGATTCAAAATGGCGTCAAAGTGCCTCATGATCTTGAGCATCATAATATGCCTGACCCAGTCGCAGATAAATTTAAGCAGATGGAAAAGGAAATGCGTTCGTTACAAGAACAATTAGAGAAGCTAAGGAGTGAAAAAGATGGCGATTAGACTATATAACACTGTGACACAAAAGAAGGAAGACTTTCAGCCAATAGAAGAAGGTAAGGTAATGATGTATGTGTGTGGTCCTACCGTATACAACTATATCCATATCGGAAATGCGCGCCCAGCGATCGTATTCGATGTTGTTCGTCGCTATCTAGAATATAGAGGATACGATGTTCGATATGTTTCTAACTTTACAGATGTAGACGATAAGTTGATCCGTGCTGCAAATGAGCTAGGAGTAGAAGTTCCGGAAGTCGCTGAACGTTTCATCGATGCCTATCATGAGGACGTTGGCGCACTAGGAGTACTCAAAGCAGATGAGCATCCTAGAGTAACGGAAAACATGGAGGAAATCATCACCTTTATCTCCGCTTTGATCGAGAAAGGGTTCGCATATGAATCTGAAGGTGATGTCTATTTTAGAACGAGAGAATTTGAGGGATATGGTAAGCTTTCTCATCAATCGATCGACGAACTCAAACTGGGCTCGCGAATTGTCGTAGGTGAGAAGAAAGAAGATCCGTTAGACTTTACGCTATGGAAGCAGGCTAAAGAAGGAGAGATTTCGTGGGAAAGCCCATGGGGGGCAGGTCGACCAGGCTGGCACATCGAGTGCTCTGCGATGGCAAAGAAATACCTTGGTGACACGATCGATATTCATGCAGGTGGTAAAGACCTCGCTTTTCCACACCATGAGAACGAAGTGGCACAAACAGAAGCACTAACAGGAAAGTCTTTTGCGAATTATTGGCTGCATAACGGGTATATCAATATCAATAACGAAAAAATGTCTAAGTCACTCGGTAACTTTGTGCTCGTGCATGATCTGATCAAACAGCATGATCCAGAGGCTATCCGATTCTTTATGTTATCTGTTCATTATCGTAATCCAATCAACTTCAATCACGAGCTTCTTCAAAGTGCGAAGACTGGTTTGGTGCGTATCAAGGATACTGTAGAGAATTTAACACATCGACTTGAAAATAGTGCGGATCTTGCAAAAGATGCGGATGAATGGAAGCGAAAAATCAAAACGTATCATGACCGTTTCGTTACAGAGATGGATGATGATTTTAACACAGCAAACGCGATCTCCATTTTATTTGAACTATCGAAGGAAGCAAATCTTTATTTGCAAGAATCAAATTCATCAAAAGATGTACTAGAGATGTTCTTAGAGCGATTTAAGGACATTGGATCTGTACTTGGTCTTTCGTTTGAACAAGAACAGGGCCTCCTTGATGAGGACATCGATCAATTGATCGAAGAACGAAATGAAGCTAGAAAGCAACGCAACTTTGCAAGAGCGGATGAGATTCGCGATGAATTGAAGGAGCAGGGAATTCTTTTAGAAGATACACCACAGGGCGTTCGTTGGAAGAGGAGCGAGTAATGAAAGAACTAGACGTAAAACAGCTAAATTCATTAGCTTTGGCTTATATGGGAGACTCAGTGATCGAAATCCACGTTAGAGAACGGCTTTTATCACTGGGTCATATAAGACCGAACCAGCTTCATAAAACAGCAACGAAATATGTATCAGCTAAAGCACAGGCGGCGTATCTTCACGATCTTTTGGACAAGGATGCTCTCACAGAAGAAGAAATAGGGGTCGTGCGCAGAGGAAGAAATGCGAAGTCAGGAACCGTTCCTAAAAACACGTCAGTGAGCACGTACAAATATTCCACAGCTCTAGAAGCGTTGTTTGGATACTTGTACTTACAGGGGAATGCAGAACGACAGCATGAGTTGCTTGAGAAATTTTATAAATTTGTGGAAGAACCGAAGAAAGAAGTGAAATCTGATGGGTAAAGAGTTTATCGTAGGCCGAAATGCAGTGTTAGAAGCACTGAAGTCAGGTCATGAAATTAATAAAATCTGGATTAATGAAGGATCGCAAAAAGGGCCGCTTCAACCTATTGTACAAAAGGCAAAGGCGCAAAATGTTCTTGTTCAATTTGTGCCAAAGAAGAAGTTAGAGCAACTCTCAGGAGAATCAAATCATCAAGGCGTAGTGGCTTCGATTGCTGCATACGAATATGCAGATCTTGAAGATCTCTTTCAGAAGGCGGAGGAATCTGGTGAGCAGCCTTTGTTCCTAATTCTTGATGAAATCGAAGATCCTCACAACCTTGGATCCATTTTGAGAACGGCTGATTCAGTTGGGGCTCATGGTGTGATTATACCTAAGCGGAGAGCTGTTGGACTCACATCGACAGTTGCAAAGTCATCAACCGGGGCGCTCGAATATGTGCCAGTAGCGAGAGTGACGAATCTTGCTCGTACGATGGATGAACTAAAGGATAGAGGAATCTGGTTCGTAGGAACAGATGCTAAAGGTGGACAAGATTACCGAGAAGCGTCATACGACATGGGGATTGGACTTGTTATTGGTAGTGAAGGTAAAGGAATCGGTCGCTTAATAAAAGATAAATGTGACTTTCTCGTTAGCCTTCCGATGGCTGGTAAAGTTACGTCACTAAACGCCTCAGTAGCGGCAGGGCTAATGATGTATGAAGTCTACCGACAACGTCATCCCCTGGGGGAATAGACATGGATGTGCTGCTTGTTGATGGCTACAACATTATCGGCGCCTGGCCTGAACTCAGGAACTTAAAGGACAATGATTTTAGCAAAGCCCGTGAGTTATTGATCGAATATATGGCTGAATATCAAGCATACACAGGGTTTAGGGTGATCGTCGTATTTGACGCTCACCTCTCCCGTGGTGTGGAGAAGAAAGGTAGTTTGTATGGTGTAGAAGTCATCTATACGAGAGAAAACGAGACTGCAGATGAACGGATTGAGAAGCTTGCGCGCGAGCTTAAAGATATTCGTACACAAGTTCATGTGGCTACATCTGATTATACTGAGCAATGGGCCATATTTGGCCAAGGTGCATTGAGGAAGTCAGCTCGGGAGCTATACAATGAAATGCAGCGAATCGAAAAAGGTATTGAAAAAAGAGTAGATCATGTTAATAGAGAAAATCGCAGCTCAGGTTTGTTTTTAACGGATGAAGTTAGCGAAATATTTGAAAAATGGCGAAGAGGCGGTAAATAGTAGGTTGACGATTTTTCGACATGTCCTGTATAATATTTCTATATAGCGTACTGGTCGGGGGGAACGCATATTGAGCACAGTAGACCTCAAGGAAAGCACGGTAGATAATGAGCAGCTGACAGCAGGCCAAAGACACCTGGAAGAAGTAGCGTTCGATCAACTTGATGATGAATTGCTAGTAGTGATGGTTCATGAAGGTCATAGTCGAGCGTTGGAACATCTGATTACGAAGTATAAAAATTTCGTACGCGCTAAAGCGAGGTCATATTTTCTTATTGGAGCAGACCGCGAAGACATCATTCAAGAAGGAATGATCGGTCTCTACAAAGCTATTCGTGATTTTAGAGGAGACAAGTTCTCATCTTTTAAAGCGTTTGCCGAACTGTGCATCACCCGGCAGATGATTACAGCGATCAAAACTGCAACGAGACAAAAGCACATTCCGCTAAATTCTTATGTATCGTTAGACAAACCAATCTACGATGAAGAATCTGATCGGACGTTGCTAGATGTCATTTGCGGCACGAAGGTCACAGATCCTGAGGAACTCATCATTAATCAAGAAGAATTTGATGACATAGAACTTAAAATGTCAGAAATTTTGAGCGATTTAGAAAGAAAAGTGTTGATGCTTTATCTTGATGGACGTTCTTATCAGGAAATTTCTGTGGATTTAAATCGTCATGTCAAGTCCATTGATAACGCGCTTCAACGTGTGAAACGTAAGCTCGAACGCTATTTGGAACTGCGTGAAGTAAGCCTTTAATATGGACAAGCCTCAAGCAGGGGAATTCTTTCCCCTGTTTTTTCTTTGGTAGTGTCCTTCCAGCCTTTATTGACACTCTGAATCGTGCTGTGATAAATTGATAGATGTACTAATATGTACTTTTTGCTAGATTTTTCAACGAACGTCACAGCGTCACTGAACGTTTTTTTATTTTTGTCTTTTTTATGCTGTATAAATGTATGGATTTATATAAAATAAAAGGTGAAGCTAATGTCATACCATCAATTTCGGTATGATCGGCTTATCAAACTTCAAACTGCGTGGCTTAGGAAGGTGTCATTATGCGTAAAAAAGTAGCACTAGCATGTGTCCAATGCAATAGCCGTAACTACACAACTATGAAAAACTCTCAAGCAAACCCAGCCCGCATCGAAGTGAACAAGTATTGTAAATACTGTGATGCGCATTCAGTGCATCGTGAAACAAAGTAAAGGGCGTTCGAATATCGGACGAACAATTATAATGATTCTCGGGGGAGTTTATTTCCACCAGACAATTGGGGGTAGCAGGTAATGGCAAGTATTGTACAACGTTCTGGTAAGTTCTTACGTGAAGTGACAAGAGAAATGAAGCGAGTGAGTTGGCCTACGCGCAAGGATCTAACACGCTATACGATCGTAACGGTTTCAACAGTTATTTTCGTAGCGGTATTTTTTGCTTTGGTTGACCAGGGTATTTCTTCACTTATCCGCCTCATTTTAGGTTAATTCGTTATAAATCTTTCACTATCAGGTTAGAATGATAGAGTAAATGAGTTGGGGAGGGAAGGACGACTAGTCCTGTATATATGGAAAAAAGATGGTATGTTGTTCATACGTATTCTGGGTATGAAAACAAAGTAAAGACAAACCTTGAAAAAAGAGTTGAATCAATGGGCATGACAGATAAAATCTTTCGTGTTCTTGTACCAGTAGAGGAAGAAACTGAAGTTAAGAACGGTAAGAAGAAAACCGTTCTAAAGAAAGTATTCCCTGGTTATGTTATAGCTGAAATGGTTATGACAGATGACTCATGGTATGTAGTTCGTAACACCCCTGGGGTAACTGGCTTCGTAGGATCAGCAGGTGCAGGTTCAAAGCCAACAGCACTTCTTCCTGAAGAAGTTGAAAATCTTCTGAAGCAGATGGGGATGGAACAGCCGAAAGCGGATGTTGATTTCGAACTACAGGAAAAAGTTAAGGTTAAAGAAGGTCCTTTCGCTGACTTTGTCGGTTCGATCGAAGGCATCGACACAGACAAAGGCAAGGTGAAAGTACACGTTAACATGTTTGGTCGTGAGACTCCTGTAGAGCTTGATTTTGGACAAGTTGAGAAGATCTAAAAGAAAAGCTCTTGAAAAACATTTTTATTAATGATAGAATTTTAATGTTTCATGAGTCTCATACCAATCGAGACATTATTTGATATAAAGGTGGGAGGGTGAAAACACCCAAATACCACATCACGGACTTAAGGAGGTGTGTCGCGTGGCTAAAAAGGTAATTAAAGTTGTTAAGTTGCAAATCCCGGCTGGGAAGGCGAATCCCGCACCGCCAGTTGGACCTGCACTAGGTCAGGCTGGAGTTAACATCATGGGATTCTGTAAAGAGTTCAATGCTCGTACTTCTGACCAGGCTGGCATGATTATTCCAGTTGAAATCACGGTTTTTGAAGACCGTTCATTTACATTTATCACAAAAACTCCACCAGCTGCAGTTCTTCTTAAGAAAGCAGCAGGTATCGAGTCAGGTTCTGGTGAACCTAACCGCAACAAAGTTGCGACTGTAAAGCGTGATAAAGTGCGTGAGATCGCTGAAACAAAGATGCCAGATCTTAACGCAGCTAATGTTGATTCCGCAATGCGTATGGTTGAAGGAACTGCACGCAGCATGGGAATTACGATCGAAGACTAATGTGTCACAAGCTGTTGCGATTAAAAGGGATTCCTGCCTGTAACTTTACAGGTTCGCAACTTTTATTATGATATCGGGTAATCCTGGTGTCATAAATAGTGGGAGGTTAATCCGCTAAACCACATTCAAGGAGGAACACAAAATGGCAAAAAGAGGTAAAAGATACCAAGAGGCTGCGAAGCTAGTTGATCGTACAACTTTCTACGAGCCTCAAGAAGCAGTAGAACTCGTTCAAAAGACTTCTATTGGAAACTTTGATGGAACAGTTGAAGCAGCAGTACGTCTAGGAGTAGACCCTAAGAAAAACGACCAACAGGTTCGTGGCGCGGTAGTACTTCCTAACGGAACTGGTAAAACTCAACGCGTTCTTGTATTCGCGAAAGGCGAAAAAGCTAAAGAAGCTGAAGCAGCAGGCGCTGACTATGTTGGAGATGCTGAGTTCATCAACAAAATCAACCAAGGTTGGTTCGAGTTTGATGTAATCGTTGCGACTCCAGACATGATGGGCGAAGTTGGTAAGCTTGGTCGTGTACTAGGACCAAAAGGCTTAATGCCAAACCCGAAAACTGGAACAGTAACATTCGACGTTGAGAAAGCTGTTAACGAAATCAAAGCTGGTAAAGTAGAGTACCGCGTAGATCGTGCTGGAAATGTTCACGCACCAATCGGTAAAGTATCTTTCGAAGCTGATAAGCTAGTTGAAAACTTGAACACTCTAGTTGAAACGCTTATCAAGGTTAAACCTGCAGCTGCAAAAGGAACTTACATCAAGAACGTTTCTGTAACATCTACAATGGGACCTGGTGTAAAAGTTAACGCTTCTAGCTACCGCTAATAAAATTAGCTATTGACTTTAGCGTTTAAATTTTATATACTTTAAAATGTTGTTTGATAAGTTAATACTTTCTGTACCGTAGACAGCAGGGGTGCTAGGCACTTAATATCCTGCCGAGGTGTGAAGTGTTTCGATACAAGTGATCGTTAATGCCTTCATGTCTTCGGATGTGAAGGCTTTTTATATGACCTCATACTCCGGAACGGTATAGACACATTTCTATAGGAGGTGGAACAATGAGCAGTGCAGTTGAACAAAAAAAGAAGCTAGTTACGGAAATTGCAGACAAACTTCGCGATAGCCAATCAACAATTTTTGTTGACTACCGTGGACTTGATGTAAGTGAAGTAACTGAACTTCGTAAACAATTGCGTGATGCAGATGTTGAATTCCGTGTTTACAAAAACACAATGACTCGTCGCGCTGCAGAAGAGCTTGAACTTACTGATTTAAATGAACACCTTGTCGGACCTACGGCAGTCGCGTTCAGTAATCAAGATGTTGTTGCTCCTGCTAAAATCTTGAACAACTTTGCTAAAGATCATCAAGCTCTTGAAATCAAGACTGGTGTAATCGAAGGTAGCGTTGTTTCATACGAAAAGATCAAGGAACTTGCGGATCTACCGAACCGCGACGGACTACTTTCTATGTTGCTATCTGTGCTACAAGCACCTATGCGCAACATGGCATTGGCTACAAAAGCTGTTGCCGATCAAAAAGAAGATCAAGGCGCGTAAGTTTACGGCCTATCAATTCGGTTAATAAAAAACAACTATTAAGGAGGATTTACTCATGAGTAACGAGCAAATCATTGAAGCAATCAAAGAAATGACAGTTCTTGAGCTTAACGACCTAGTTAAAGCTATCGAAGAAGAATTTGGTGTAACTGCAGCGGCTCCAGTAGCAGCAGCAGGTGGCGCAGCTGAAGGTGCTGCAGAAGAGAAGACTGAATTTGACGTAGTACTTGAATCTGCTGGAAGCAGCAAGATCAAAGTCATCAAAGTCGTTCGCGAAATCACTGGTCTTGGCTTGAAAGAAGCTAAAGAACTAGTTGACGGTGCTCCAAGCCCGATTAAAGAAGGCGTATCAAAAGAAGAAGCTGACGAAATGAAATCTAAGCTTGAAGAAGTTGGCGCTGCAATCGAAGTTAAGTAATTGGTTTGAAACAAAAAGCTCGCTTTTAAAAGCGAGCTTTTTGTAGTTTAAAAGTAATTGTAGGTTATGAATGGTTTAAAGCTGGATATGCTTGTAGATGATGGCAATGAAAAGAGGGATTGCGATGGGAGAGCATTACTATACGAGGAAGCCTGAAGTGAAAAGTCAACCCAACCAAATCACGGAAGTTTTGCGAGGGTCTAAGTTTCAATTCACGACGGATTCCGGAGTTTTCTCGAAGAAGGAAGTTGATTTTGGCAGTAAACTTCTTATTGAATCATTTGTAGATCCGGAAGTAGAAGGAGACGTTGCTGATGTTGGTTGTGGGTATGGACCGATTGGAATCTCACTCGCATCTCAGTTTCCTGAACGCCGATTTTACATGTTGGACATTAATGAGCGTGCAGTCGATTTAGCGATGTCGAATGCAGCTCGTAACAACGTGTCAAACCTTTCCGTGATGACAAGTGATCAGCTAAGTTCTGTAAAAGACCGAACATTTGCGTGCGTTATTACAAACCCGCCTATTCGAGCAGGCAAGCAAGTCGTGCATGGTATTTTTGAAGAAGCCCATGATGTATTGAAGGAAAACGGAGCCCTTTGGGTCGTGATCCAGAAAAAACAGGGTGCGCCGTCCGCTATTGCAAAGCTTGAAGAAATGTTCCAAACGGTCGAAACGGTTGTCAAAAAGAAAGGATACTATATTCTTAAAGCAGTCAAGTAAAATATTAAATTATCCTTTGACTTCGTAGACAGGCTGTGCTAATATATTATAATGCCAATGATGGATTTTCCAGGCCTTTTTTGTGTCGAAAAGACGCGAAGTATATTATACTTGAGACTGGGAAAACTAATATAATCGCTTATAGATAAGGGGAAAAACTAATTTGTGCCCTTTTTCTTTTTTGTCCAACGATAGTTTTCTTTTTATAGAGGAAATCGAGGGGCAAAAAAAATAAATACGCTGGATTTGAGGGGTGAATCATTTGACAGGCCAACTAGTTCAGTATGGACGCCACCGCCAAAGAAGAAGCTACGCGCGAATCAAAGAAGTATTAGATTTACCAAATCTAATTGAGATTCAAACGGCTTCTTATCAATGGTTTCTTGATGAGGGTTTACGAGAAATGTTCCAGGATATTTCTCCGATTGAAGATTTCACTGGTAATCTTGTGCTAGAGTTTGTTGACTATAGCCTGGGTGAACCAAAGTATCCCGTGGAAGAAACCAAAGAGCGAGATGTGACATACTCTGCACCTTTACGAGTAAAAGTGCGCCTAATCAATAAAGAGACGGGTGAAGTTAAGGAACAAGAAGTATTCATGGGTGACTTCCCGTTGATGACTGAAACAGGTACTTTTATTATTAATGGGGCAGAACGAGTCATCGTATCTCAGCTTGTGCGTTCTCCAAGTGTCTACTATAGCAAGAAGATTGATAAGAACGGCAAAAAGGGATATACAGCTACTGTCATTCCAAACCGAGGAGCATGGCTGGAATTTGAAACTGATGCCAAGGATATTGTCTACGTACGGATCGACCGTACTAGAAAGCTACCGATTACGGTATTGCTCAGAGCGTTAGGGTTTGGGTCTGATCAAGAAATCATAGATCTCCTAGGTGAAGATGAATATCTTCGCAATACCCTGGAAAAGGACAACACGGACGGAACAGAAAAAGCGCTTCTAGAAATCTATGAACGCTTACGTCCTGGTGAGCCACCGACTGTCGATAACGCAAAAAGCTTACTTGATTCCCGCTTTTTTGATCCGAAGCGTTATGACTTAGCAAATGTAGGACGCTACAAGATTAATAAAAAGCTTCATATCAAGAACCGTCTATTCAATCAACGTTTAGCAGAAACGCTCGTTGACCCTGAGACAGGCGAAGTGATTGCGGAAGAAGGCGCGATTCTTGATCGCCGCCTGCTAGATAAGATTCTACCTGCTATTGAAACAAACGTTGGATTTAAAAACGTTGAACCTCATGGCGGGGTAATTGAAGATGATTCTATAGGATTACAATCTATTAAGATATATGCACCTGACGATCCTGAAGGTGAACGTGTGATTAATGTTATGGGTAATGGTGGAATTGACTCCGGAGTGAAAAACATCACGCCTGGAGATATCATTTCTTCTATCAATTACTTCTTTAACCTTCTTCACCAGGTTGGTAACACAGATGATATCGATCATCTTGGTAACCGCCGCCTTCGTTCAGTAGGTGAATTGCTACAAAACCAATTCCGTATTGGTTTGTCCAGAATGGAACGTGTAGTAAGAGAGCGTATGTCAATCCAGGACACAAATGTGATCACGCCACAGGCGCTAATCAACATTCGTCCGGTAATTGCATCGATCAAAGAATTCTTTGGTAGCTCACAGCTATCTCAGTTCATGGACCAGACAAACCCGCTAGCTGAGCTTACTCACAAGCGTCGTTTATCTGCTCTTGGACCGGGTGGACTAACTCGTGAGCGTGCAGGATTCGAAGTTCGTGACGTTCACTATTCTCACTACGGAAGAATGTGTCCGATCGAAACACCAGAGGGTCCAAACATCGGACTGATTAACTCCCTATCTTCATACGCGCGAGTTAACAAGTTTGGGTTTATCGAGACGCCTTACCGCAGAGTAGATCCTGAAACAGGAAAGGTAACAGAGTTTATTGATTACCTTACTGCTGATGAACAGGATAATTACGTTGTGGCACAGGCAAACGCTAAGCTAAACGATGATGGATCATTTAAAGAAGAAGATATTGTTGCGCGTTTCCGTGATGAAAACATCATCATCAACCGTGACAAGATCGATTACATGGACGTATCCCCGAAGCAGGTTGTTTCGGCTGCAACGGCTTGTATCCCGTTCCTTGAGAACGATGACTCCAACCGTGCACTAATGGGTGCGAACATGCAGCGTCAGGCTGTACCTTTGATGGTTCCTGAATCACCAATCGTAGGAACAGGGATGGAGCACGTTAACGGAAAAGATTCCGGTGCTGCTGTCATCTGTAAACACGACGGTATCGTCGAGTATGCGTCTGCTGCAGAAATTCACGTTCGTCGTATCTCCGTTGTAGATGGTCAGGAAGTGAAAGGCGACCTCGATCGCTATCGATTACTGAAGTTTATCCGTTCCAACCAAGGAACTTGCTATAACCAGAAGCCGATCGTAGACGAAGGTGACCGCGTCGTTAAAGGAGAAATTCTTGGTGACGGTCCTTCAATGGAAAAAGGCGAAATGGCACTCGGTCGTAACGTCCTTGTCGGATTTATGACATGGGAAGGTTACAACTACGAGGATGCTATTATTATGAGCGAACGTCTCGTAAAAGATGACGTTTATACGTCAATTCATATTGAAGAGTATGAGTCAGAAGCTCGTGACACGAAGCTTGGACCTGAAGAAATCACTCGTGATATTCCTAACGTTGGGGAAGACGCTCTCCGTAACCTTGATGAGCGAGGAATTATTCGCATGGGTGCTGAAGTAAAAGACGGCGATATCCTCGTTGGTAAAGTAACGCCTAAGGGTGTTACGGAACTTACGGCTGAAGAACGTCTTCTTCACGCAATCTTCGGAGAAAAAGCTCGTGAAGTACGTGATACTTCATTACGTGTCCCTCATGGCGGCGACGGAATCGTGCTCGACGTGAAGATCTTTAACCGAGAAGATGGCGATGAGCTTCCTCCGGGAGTAAATCAGCTAGTTCGCGTATATATCGTACAGAAGCGTAAGATTCATGAAGGAGATAAAATGGCGGGACGCCACGGTAACAAGGGTGTTATCTCAAGGATACTTCCTGAAGAAGACATGCCGTACTTACCTGATGGTACGCCGATCGATATCATGTTGAACCCGCTTGGTGTTCCGTCTCGTATGAACATCGGACAGGTGTTAGAGATGCACATCGGAATGGCAGCGCGTGCGCTTGGCATCCATGTTGCAACTCCAGTATTTGATGGAGCCCGCGAGGAAGATGTGTGGGAAACGCTTGAAGAAGCAGGTATGCCACGTGATGGTAAAACTGTTCTTTACGATGGTCGTACAGGTGAACCATTCGACAACCGCATCTCTGTCGGTGTCATGTATATGATCAAACTTGCTCACATGGTTGATGACAAACTTCACGCACGTTCTACAGGACCATACTCACTCGTTACACAGCAGCCGCTTGGTGGTAAAGCACAATTCGGTGGACAGCGTTTCGGTGAGATGGAGGTATGGGCACTTGAAGCATACGGTGCTGCATATACACTACAAGAGATTCTAACTGTTAAGTCAGATGATGTTGTTGGACGTGTTAAGACTTACGAAGCAATCGTAAAAGGTGAAAATGTTCCTGAGCCTGGTATTCCTGAATCGTTTAAAGTTCTGATCAAAGAATTGCAATCTCTAGGTATGGACGTGAAAATGCTAGCTAGTGATGAGCAAGAGATCGAAATGAAAGAGTTAGACGATGAAGAAGACCAATCCAGTGAGAAATTAAACTTGAATGTTGGGTCAAATCAGGCGAGTGAGTAAGGGTTAAACCTGAATTCTAAAGGGAGGTAGGCCCCTTGATAGATGTCAATAAATTTGAGTATATGAAAATCGGTCTGGCGTCACCGGATAAAATTCGCTCCTGGTCAAGAGGAGAAGTGAAGAAGCCAGAAACCATTAACTACCGTACCTTAAAGCCAGAGAAAGATGGACTTTTCTGTGAGCGTATCTTCGGCCCTACTAAGGACTGGGAATGTCACTGTGGTAAATACAAGCGTATCCGTTATAAAGGAGTCGTTTGTGACCGCTGTGGAGTTGAAGTAACACGTGCAAAAGTACGTCGTGAGAGAATGGGGCACATTGAGCTTGCTGCCCCTGTCTCCCACATCTGGTACTTTAAAGGGATTCCAAGTCGTATGGGACTTGTTCTTGACATGTCTCCACGCGCACTTGAAGAGGTTATTTACTTTGCTTCTTACGTTGTAACAGAAGCAGGTGACACGCCTCTAGAGAAAAAACAACTTCTTTCAGAGAAAGAATACCGTGCATATCGCGAGAAGTACGGGAAAACTTTCTCAGCTGAAATGGGTGCCGAGGCAATCCGTAGATTACTGTTTGACATCGACCTTGATAAAGAAGTAGATGTTTTGAAAGAAGAATTGAAGACGGCTCAAGGACAGCGTAGAACAAGAGCGATCAAACGTTTAGAAGTACTTGAAGCGTTCCGTGGCTCTGGTAACAATCCAGCATGGATGATCCTAGATGTTCTACCGGTAATCCCGCCAGAACTTCGTCCGATGGTTCAGCTTGATGGTGGTCGTTTTGCGACGTCTGACCTTAACGATCTTTACCGTCGTGTGATCAACCGTAACAATCGTTTGAAGCGACTTTTAGATCTTGGGGCACCGAGTATCATCGTTCAGAACGAAAAACGTATGTTGCAAGAAGCAGTAGACGCTCTAATCGACAATGGTCGTCGTGGCCGACCTGTTACAGGTCCTGGTAACCGTCCATTGAAGTCTCTTTCTCACATGTTGAAAGGTAAGCAGGGACGCTTCCGTCAAAACCTTCTTGGTAAGCGTGTTGACTACTCAGGCCGTTCCGTTATCGTCGTAGGTCCACACCTTAAGATGTACCAGTGTGGTCTACCAAAAGAAATGGCACTTGAACTATTCAAGCCATTCGTGATGAAGGAGCTTGTATCTAAAGGTCTTGCTCACAACATTAAGAGTGCTAAGCGTAAAGTTGAAAAGGTTCATCCTGAAGTTTGGGACGTACTCGAGAACGTTATTAAAGAACACCCTGTTCTTCTTAACCGAGCGCCAACTCTTCACCGTCTTGGTATCCAGGCGTTTGAACCGATTCTTGTAGAAGGACGTGCTATTCGTCTTCACCCGCTCGTTTGTACAGCATACAACGCTGACTTTGATGGTGACCAAATGGCAGTTCACGTTCCACTATCTGCAGAAGCTCAAGCTGAAGCACGTATCTTGATGCTTGCAGCACAGAACATTCTAAACCCTAAGGATGGTAAGCCAGTTGTAACACCATCACAGGATATGGTACTAGGTAACTACTACCTTACTATGGAACGTGAAGGAGCAATTGGAGAAGGTTCTGTATTTAAAGATACAAACGAAGCGCTGATCGCATACCAGAATGGATATGTACACCTTCATTCTCGTGTTGCAATCCCAGCTTCTTCTCTTAATAAATCTGCATTTACTGAAGAGCAGAATAAACAGTTGTTAGTTACAACGGTCGGTAAGCTGATCTTCAACGAGATCTTACCGGAGTCGTTCCCGTATATTAACGAGCCAACGACGACTAACCTTGAAGTAGCAACTCCTGAAAGGTACTTCCTTCCACATGGTGTAAATGTGAAAGAAGAGATCGCAAAGCGTGAGATCATCACTCCGTTCAAGAAAGGCATACTCGGTAAGATCATCGCTGAAGTATTCAAGCGTTTCAAAGTAACGGAAACTTCTCGCATGCTAGATCGAATGAAGGACCTTGGATTCAAATATTCAACAAAAGCTGGTATTACAGTTGGTGTATCTGACGTCGTAGTACTTGCTGAAAAGCAAGAAATCATTTCTGAAGCTGAAGAAAAAGTAGAAAAAGTTCTCAAGCAGTTCCGTCGTGGTCTAATCACTGACGATGAGCGTTATGACCGAGTTATCTCGATCTGGAGTGGTGCAAAAGACCGCATCCAAGAGAAACTGATGAAGACTCTTGAAACAGATAACCCAATCTTTATGATGAGTGATTCAGGAGCTCGTGGTAACGCATCTAACTTCACACAGTTAGCTGGTATGCGTGGTTTGATGGCTAACCCATCTGGACAAATCATCGAACTACCGATCAAATCAAGCTTCCGTGAAGGTCTAACGGTACTAGAATACTTTATTTCTACTCACGGTGCGCGTAAAGGTCTTGCCGATACAGCACTTAAGACAGCGGACTCAGGTTATCTGACTCGTCGACTTGTAGATGTTGCGCAGGACGTTATCGTTCGCGAAGACGACTGTGGAACAGATCGTGGACTTGAAGTTAGTGCGATCAAGAACGGTAACGAATTGATCGAAGGGTTATACGATCGCCTTGTTGGACGTGTAGCGTTCAAGAAAGTGAAACACCCAGAAACGAACGAAGTTCTTGTGGAGAAAAACTCTCTTATCACGGAAGACATTGCTGGGGCAATCGTCGAAGCTGGTATCGAGAATGTTCATATCCGTTCTGCCTTCACATGTAGCACACGCCACGGCGTATGTAAAAAGTGTTATGGACGCAACCTTGCGACTGGTACTCGCGTAGAAGTTGGAGAAGCAGTTGGAATCATCGCTGCACAATCTATCGGAGAACCTGGTACACAGTTGACGATGCGTACATTCCACACAGGTGGGGTTGCCGGAGATGACATCACTCAAGGTCTTCCGCGTATCCAGGAGCTATTTGAAGCCCGTAATCCAAAAGGTCAGGCGGTTATTTCTGAACTTGATGGAACAGTCATCGATATGGCTGAAGTCAAAGAGAAGAAGGAAATCGTTGTACAGGGTGAAACCGAAACTCGTAATTACCCAGTACCTTATGGTGCACGCCTTAAAGTAGCAGTAGGAGATGTCGTTCAGGCTGGTCAAGCCTTAACAGAAGGTTCAATCGATCCTAAGCAGCTCCTAACGATCAGCGGTATCGACGGCGTACAAGAATACCTCCTAGCAGAAGTGCAGAAGGTATACCGTATGCAGGGTGTTGAAATCGGTGATAAGCACGTTGAAGTAATGGTTCGTCAGATGATGCGTAAGATCCGCGTTATCGATGCAGGTGATACGGAAGTACTTCCTGGATCACTTGTTGACATCCATCAGTTCAAAGATGTGAATAGAAAAGTTCTTGTTAAGGGCGGATTGCCAGCTACTGGACGTCCGGTACTTCTCGGAATTACGAAAGCATCTCTTGAGACTGAATCCTTCTTATCTGCTGCATCATTCCAGGAAACAACTCGTGTCCTAACTGATGCTGCGATTAAAGGTAAACGTGACGAACTTCTTGGTCTAAAGGAAAATGTTATTATCGGTAAGCTTGTTCCGGCAGGTACTGGTATGCAACGTTACCGCAGGATCAATGTTGCTGGAGAAGCGCAAGAAGCAACAGAACATCTTGAGCAGGACGAAAGTGCTTTAGTGAATCAAGAATAAACAGGGGAAGTGTTGACATCGGGAGTACAGGGTGATATTATATCCAAGGTGCTCCCGATAATCCTGTTGCTTTGGAGGATATATCTGTGTCTTATGAAAAAGTATCACAGGCAGATGAATTAATAATCGGGACAAAACAAACTCTTAAGGCCCTCCAGATTGGGGAAGCGAAGGAAGTATTTGTTGCTGACGACGCTGATCGCAGGGTTACTTCTAAGGTTGTTGCTCTCGCTAAAGAGAAGAGCATTCCTATACACCGGGTTGATTCAATGAAAAAACTTGGCAAGGCATGCGGCATCGAAGTAGGGGCGGCAACAGTAACGATAAAAGCATAACCGTTTTTGTCTGGTTCAGTATGAACTGACCGGCAAAAACTTTCCTTTTATCTATACATGAACCACCTGGATGTGTGGGCTTGCTAATCACTTAAGAAGGGAGGAAAACAAAATGCCAACTATTAACCAACTTGTTCGCAAGGGACGCGTTTCTAAGACTAAGAAATCTGACTCTCCTGCATTGAACAAAGGATATAATAGCTTCAAAAAGACTCATACAGATCTTTCATCTCCACAAAAACGTGGTGTATGTACTCGTGTGGGTACAATGACTCCAAAGAAGCCGAACTCTGCATTGCGTAAATACGCTCGTGTTCGTCTTACTAACGGAATCGAAGTTACTGCTTATATCCCTGGTATCGGTCACAACCTTCAGGAGCACAGTGTAGTGCTTATCCGTGGAGGACGTGTTAAAGACTTACCGGGTGTACGTTATCACATCGTACGTGGTGCACTTGACACTGCAGGTGTTAACGATCGTATGCAAGGTCGTTCTAAATACGGTACTAAGAGACCGAAAGCAGCTAAGAAGTAATAATCTTAAACAACAATTGAGAAAGGGGGTCTTCCCATGCCACGTAAAGGTCCAGTAGAACGTCGTGACGTATTACCAGATCCAATTTACAAATCCAAGCTTGTAACTCGCCTAATCAACCGTCTTATGGTAGACGGCCAAAAAGGTAAGGCACAACAAGTTCTTTACAAAGCATTCGATCTTATCCAGGAGCGTACTAACACAGAAGCTATGGAAGTATTCGATCAAGCTTTGAAAAACGTTATGCCAGTACTTGAAGTACGCGCTCGTCGTGTTGGTGGTGCTAACTACCAGGTACCGGTTGAGGTACGTCCAGATCGTCGTACAACTCTAGGACTTCGTTACCTTGTTAACTATTCTCGTCTTCGCGGTGAGAAAACAATGGTAGAAAGACTAGCATACGAAATCATGGATGCAGCTAATAACACTGGTGCTTCTGTTAAGAAGCGTGAAGAAATGCACAAAATGGCAGAAGCAAACAAAGCGTTTGCTCACTACCGCTGGTAATCGCCAGTTAAATAAAACTACTATCTTTATAAAAGGAAGGAGAAATACTAATGGCAAGAGAATTCTCCTTAAAAGATACACGTAATATCGGTATCATGGCACACATCGATGCTGGTAAAACAACAACAACCGAGCGTATTCTTTTCTATTCAGGGCGTATCCACAAAATCGGTGAGACTCACGAAGGTGGCTCTCAGATGGACTGGATGGAGCAGGAGCAGGAGCGTGGAATCACGATCACTTCTGCTGCTACCACTGCCCAGTGGAAAGACCACCGTGTTAACATCATTGACACGCCTGGTCACGTAGACTTCACGGTAGAAGTTGAACGTTCTTTACGTGTATTAGATGGAGCAGTTGCGGTACTTGATGCGCAATCAGGTGTTGAACCGCAAACAGAAACTGTTTGGCGTCAAGCTACAAACTACGGGGTTCCACGTATCGTATTCATCAATAAGATGGATAAACTAGGTGCGGACTTCCTATATTCCACAGGCACACTTAATGAACGTCTGCAAGCTAACGCTCACCCGGTTCAGCTACCAATCGGTGCTGAGGATGAGTTTGAAGGTATCATCGATCTTATTTCGATGCAGGCTTTCTACTATCTTGATGAACTAGGTTCTCGTACAGAAGCTCGCGAAATTCCTGCTGAATACAAGGAACAAGCTGAGGAGTACCGTACGAAGTTGATCGAAGCTGTAGCAGAGCTTGAAGAAGATCTAATGATGAAATACCTTGAAGGTGAAGAGCTTACAGAGGAAGAAATCAAGGCTGCAATCCGTAAAGGAACTTGTAACGTTGAATTCTACCCTGTACTATGCGGATCTGCATTTAAGAACAAAGGTGTTCAACTAGTTCTTGATGCTGTTCTAGACTATCTTCCTTCTCCATTAGATGTACCTGCAATCAAAGGACATCTAAAAGATTCTGAAGAAGAAGTACTTCGTTCTGCTGACGATAACGGTCCTTTCTCTGCACTTGCATTTAAAGTAATGACTGACCCTTACGTTGGTAAGCTTACATTCTTCCGTGTTTACTCAGGAACGCTATCTTCAGGTTCTTACGTTAAGAACTCTACAAAAGACAAGCGTGAACGTGTAGGACGTATTCTTCAGATGCACGCTAACTCTCGTGAAGAAATCTCTACTGTATACGCAGGAGATATCGCAGCGGCAGTTGGTCTGAAAGACACTTCTACTGGTGATACTCTATGTGACGAAAAGGATACAGTTATCCTTGAGTCTATGGACTTCCCAGATCCAGTTATCTCGGTTGCGATCGAACCAAAAACGAAGAGTGACCAAGATAAGATGGCAGTAGCACTTGCTAAGCTAGCTGAAGAAGATCCAACTTTCAAAACTGAAACAAACGAAGAGACTGGCCAAACGATCATCTCTGGTATGGGTGAGCTTCACCTTGATATCATCGTTGACCGTCTACGTCGTGAGTTCAAAGTTGATGCAACAGTTGGTGCTCCTCAGGTTGCATACCGTGAGTCTATTAAGAAGGGTGCTAAGGTTGAAGGTAAATTCGTACGTCAGTCTGGTGGTCGTGGACAATACGGACACGTATGGGTTGAATTCGAACCTAACGAAGAAGGCGCTGGCTTTGAGTTTGAAAACAAAATTGTTGGTGGTGTAGTTCCACGTGAATACGTACCTGCAGTTGAAGCTGGTCTTCGCGATGCAATGGATAACGGGCTACTAGCTGGTTACCCACTAATCGACGTTAAAGCTCGTCTTGTCGATGGTTCTTACCACGACGTTGACTCAAACGAAATGGCATTTAAAGTAGCTGCTTCAATGGCTCTTAAGAAAGCTAAAGACCATTGTGACCCTGCACTACTTGAGCCAATGATGAAGGTTGAAGTTGTAGTTCCAGAAGAATACATGGGCGATATCATGGGCGACGTAACAAGCCGTCGTGGACGCGTAGAAGGTATGGCTGCTCGCGGAAACGCACAGGTTATCAACGCGTTCGTACCACTATCTGAAATGTTTGGTTATGCAACTACACTTCGTTCTCGTACTCAAGGGCGCGGTACTTACACAATGTCCTTCGATCACTACGAAGAAGTGCCTAAATCAATCTCTGCAGAAATCATCAAAAAAGCTACAGGCGAATAATTGTAGCAAAGCAAGTTTTGTTGTAATCTAAGATAGGCGAGAATTATATTCATACGCCTATCTTGGCATAGATAATTCTTTGGTAATTAAAGGAGGAAACACTAATGTCAAAAGAAAAATTCGACCGTTCGAAACCCCACGTTAACATTGGTACAATTGGACACGTTGACCATGGTAAAACTACTCTAACAGCTGCGATCACTTCTGTGCTTCACAAGCGTTCTGGTAGCGGTACTGCTATGGCTTACGACCAAATCGATGGTGCTCCAGAAGAGCGTGAGCGTGGAATCACAATCTCAACTGCACACGTTGAGTATGAAACAGAAAACCGTCACTATGCACACGTTGACTGCCCAGGTCACGCTGACTATGTTAAAAACATGATCACTGGTGCTGCACAGATGGACGGAGGAATTCTTGTAGTATCTGCAGCTGACGGCCCAATGCCTCAGACTCGTGAGCACATCCTTCTTTCTCGTCAGGTTGGTGTACCTATGCTTGTTGTATTCCTTAACAAGTGTGACATGGTTGACGACGAAGAGCTACTTGAACTAGTTGAAATGGAAGTTCGTGACCTTCTTTCTGAGTACGACTTCGATGGCGACGAAGTTCCAGTAATCAAAGGTTCTGCACTTAAAGCTCTAGAAGGCGACGATGAGTACGAAGCGAAAATCTTCGAACTTATGGACGCTGTTGATGAGTACATCCCAACTCCAGAGCGTGA
Source organism: Alkalihalobacillus sp. CinArs1 (assembly GCF_947387515.1). GTDB lineage: Bacteria > Bacillota > Bacilli > Bacillales > Guptibacillaceae > Guptibacillus. Next base: position 33,694 of record NZ_CANDOB010000006.1, read on the forward strand.
CACTGACAAGCCATTCATGATGCCAGTTGAGGACGTATTCTCAATCACTGGTCGTGGTACAGTTGCTACTGGACGTGTTGAGCGTGGACAAGTTAAAGTCGGTGACGAAATTGAAATTCTTGGTCTTCAAGAAGAGAGCAAGAAAACAACAGTTACTGGTGTAGAAATGTTCCGTAAGCTTCTTGACTATGCAGAAGCTGGCGACAACATCGGCGCACTACTTCGTGGTGTAGCTCGTGAAGACATTCAGCGTGGACAAGTACTAGTTAAGCCTGGTACTGTTAAGGCTCACACTAAGTTCAAAGCTGAAGTTTACGTTCTTTCAAAAGAAGAAGGTGGACGTCATACTCCATTCTTCGCTAACTACCGTCCTCAGTTCTACTTCCGTACAACTGACGTAACTGGTACAATTCAACTTCCAGAAGGCGTTGAAATGGTTATGCCTGGAGACAACATCGAAATGACAGTTGAACTTATCGCTCCGATCGCAATCGAAGACGGAACTAAGTTCTCTATCCGTGAAGGTGGACGTACTGTAGGCGCAGGCGTTGTTGCAACAATCATCGAGTAGTATCGATATTTTAAAAGCACCCGGATATTAACCGGGTGCTTTTTTATATGAAATATTGCGAAAATAGTAATGCATCTTGCAATTTTTAAAGTAGCCCGTTATAATATTAAAAGTGTGCGATCGACATATTCATTATCTAGACAAAAGCCTTGCGTAAATGCAGAGGTTTTAGTATAATAAGAATGTTGGTCATAAACAGCGATGAAGTGGAAGGTTGCTGACACACCCGGCCCCTTTGCCATGGCGAGTGTGTTGGGGTTATTTTCACGGAGAACTGTCTATTAAAATATGGGCGAAAAAGGAGGGGAAATAATGGCAAAGCAAAAGATTCGTATTCGTTTAAAGGCATATGATCACCGTATTCTTGATCAATCTGCTGAGAAAATTGTAGAAACAGCAAAACGTTCAGGTGCAAAAGTATCCGGACCAATCCCGTTGCCGACGGAAAGAGCTGTTTATACAGTTCTACGTGCGGTTCATAAGTACAAAGATGCTCGTGAGCAATTCGAAATGCGTACGCACAAGCGTCTAATCGACATCATTGAGCCAACACCACAAACGGTTGATTCTCTAATGCGTTTAGATCTACCGTCAGGCGTTGACATTGAAATTAAACTTTAATAGAACGCTATATAAAACTATTTAAAACACATTTAGGAGGTGTGACTAATGACCAAAGGAATCTTAGGAAGAAAAGTAGGCATGACTCAAATCTTTGCTGACAACGGTGATATCATCCCAGTAACTGTGGTTGAAGCAGAACCTAACGTTGTTCTTCAAAAGAAAGCTGTTGATACTGATGGCTACGAAGCAATCCAGCTTGGATTCGCTGACAAGAAAAAGTCTCGTTACAACAAGCCTGAGGAAGGCCATGCTACAAAAGCAAGCACTACACCTAAGCGCTTCGTGAAGGAAATTCGTAACGCTGAAGGTAGTTACGAAATTGGTCAGGAAGTCAAAGTTGATATCTTTAACGAAGGTGACGTAGTTGATGTAACTGGTACGTCTAAAGGGAAAGGTTTCCAAGGTGCTATCAAGCGTCATAACCAATCTCGCGGACCAATGACTCACGGTTCTCGTTACCACCGTCGTCCTGGTGCTATGGGTCCTATCGATCCGATGCGCGTAATGAAAGGTAAACTTCTACCTGGACGTATGGGCGGAGAGCGTGTAACAGTTCAAAACCTTGAAATTGTTAAAGTTGATACAGAACGTAATCTACTTCTAGTAAAAGGGAACGTGCCTGGAGCTAAGAAGAGCTATGTGACTATCCAAAGTGCAACTAAAGCACAAGAAGCTAAGTAAGAAAGGAGGATATCCAAGTGCCTAAAGTAACTATGTTCAACCAATCCGGAGCACAGGTAGGCGATGTAGAACTCGCTGAAGCGATCTTCGGAATCGAACCAAACGAAAGTGTTATGTATGATGCGGTAATCATGCAGCAAGCATCTTTGCGTCAAGGTAACCATGACGTAAAAAACCGTTCAGAAGTACGTGGTGGTGGAGCTAAGCCATGGCGTCAAAAAGGAACAGGTCGTGCTCGTCAGGGCTCAATCCGTTCACCACAATGGGTTGGCGGTGGAGTAGTATTCGGTCCAACACCAAGAAGCTATTCTTACAAGCTACCTAAAAAAGTTCGTCGTTTGGCGATCAAATCTGCATTGTCTTCTAAAGTACAAGAAGAAAACTTTGTAGCTGTAGAAAGCCTTACTTTTGATGCTCCAAAAACAAAAGAAATGGTAACAGTTCTTTCAAATCTTTCTGCAGATAGCAAAACGCTAATCGTTACGGGTGACTATAACGAAGCAGTCGCATTATCTGCGCGCAATATTCCTGGTGTTACTGTTGTAACTTCAGCTGGTATCAACATCCTTGATGTCCTTAAAGCTGATAAACTAGTTATGACAAAAGACGCTTTGGAAAAAGTAGAGGAGGTGCTAGCGTAATGAACGCTCGTGACATCATCAAGCGCCCCGTTATTACTGAAGCTACTACAGACGTAATGGCAGACAAAAAATATACGTTCGAAGTTGATACTCGTGCTAACAAAACTCAAATCAAGAGTGCTCTAGAAGAGATCTTCGGAGTTAAAGTTGCTGGAGTGAACACTCAGAACTATATGGGTAAAAAGAAACGTGTTGGCCGCCACAGCGGATTTACACCACGTCGTAAAAAAGCTATCGTGACGCTTACACCGGATAGCAAAGAATTGGACTTCTTTGAAGGCTAAGAACAATTGTGAAGGAGGGAAATGAGAATGGCGATTAAAAAGTATAAACCGACCACTAACGGTCGTCGTGGAATGTCAGTATCTGACTTTGCTGAAATCACGACAGACAAGCCGGAAAAATCGTTGCTTACGCCGCTTCACAAGAAAGGCGGACGTAACAGCCAAGGTCGCTTAACTGTTCGTCACCAAGGTGGCGGTCACAAACGTAAATACCGTGTTATTGACTTTAAACGAGACAAAGATGGAATACCAGGACGCGTTGCTACAATCGAATACGATCCCAACCGTTCTGCTAACATCGCTCTAATCAACTATGCTGATGGAGAAAAGCGTTACATTCTTGCTCCAAAAGGATTAAAAGTAGGAACTGAAATTATGTCTGGCCCAGAAGCTGACATTAAAGTAGGAAACGCTCTTCCACTAATCAACATTCCAGTTGGTACAACAATTCATAACATCGAACTTAAACCAGGTCGCGGTGGACAGCTAGTACGTTCTGCTGGTGCAGAAGCTCAGCTACTAGGTAAAGAAGGAAAGTACGTACTTGTACGTCTTCGTTCTGGAGAGACTCGTATGATTCTTTCTACTTGCCGTGCTACTATTGGTCAAGTTGGTAACCTTGAACATGAACTTATCAACGTTGGTAAAGCTGGACGCTCTCGTTGGATGGGTATCCGTCCTACAGTTCGTGGTTCTGTAATGAACCCAGTCGATCACCCACACGGTGGTGGTGAAGGTCGTGCGCCGATCGGACGTAAATCACCAATGTCACCATGGGGCAAACCAACTCTTGGTTTCAAAACGCGTAAGAAGAACAAAGACTCCGACAAGTACATCGTACGTCGTCGTAAGAAGAAAAAATAATGCGATTAACCTACGGTTCGCAGGGGCCGTAGCTTAATCACAAAAGGGAGGTTCACAAATGGGTCGTAGTTTGAAAAAAGGACCTTTTGTCGACGATCATTTAATGAAAAAGGTCGAAGACTTGAATGAAAAGAACGACAAAAAAGTTATTAAAACTTGGTCTCGTCGTTCAACAGTATTCCCAGAGTTTATTGGACACACTTTCGCAGTATACGATGGACGCAAGCACGTACCGGTTTATGTTACAGAAGACATGGTCGGACACAAGCTTGGTGAATTTGCTCCGTCTCGCACATATCGCGGGCATGCTGCAGATGATAAAAAAACTAGACGTTAATTTGAGGGGAGGTACAACGAATGCAAGCTAAAGCTGTTGCAAAACACGTGCGTATTGCTCCTCGTAAAGCACGCTTAGTCGTAGATCTCATTCGGGGAAAGCAAGTTGGTGAAGCTATTGCCATTCTTCGCAACACAAACAAAGCTGCTTCTCCATTAGTTGAGAAAGTGCTTAATTCTGCTATTGCTAACGCAGAACACAATCTTGAACTAGAGCCGAACGATCTTACGGTTTCTCAAGTGTTTGTAGACGAAGGAGTAACAATGAAACGTTTCCGCCCACGTGCTATGGGTCGTGCTAGCCGTATTAACAAGCGCACTAGCCATATCACAGTAGTGGTATCAGAAAAGAAGGAGGGATAACGAGTGGGTCAAAAAGTTAATCCAGTAGGACTTCGAATTGGCGTTATCCGTGATTGGGAGTCTAAATGGTACGCAGACAAAGATTACGCTGACCTTTTACACGAAGATATCAAGATTCGTGAATATATTGAAAAACGCTTGAAAGACGCATCTGTTTCAGCCGTTGAAATCGAGCGTGCAGCAAACCGAGTAAACGTAACAGTTAAAACTGCTAAGCCTGGTATGGTAATCGGTAAAGGTGGTTCTGAAGTTGAGTCTCTTCGTAAGTCTCTTACAGAACTAACAGGCAAGCGAGTTCACGTTAACATTTTCGAAATCAAGCAAGCTGACATCGATGCAACTCTAGTTGCTGAAAACATCGCTCGTCAACTTGAAAACCGCATCTCATTCCGTCGTGCTATGAAGCAAACGATTCAACGTGCGATGAGAGCTGGTGCAAAAGGTATTAAAACTGAAGTATCTGGACGCCTAAACGGTGCAGATATTGCTCGTTCTGAATCATACAGTGAAGGTACTGTGCCTCTTCACACACTTCGTGCTGACATCGACTATGGTACTGCAGAAGCAGATACTACTTACGGTAAGCTTGGTGTGAAGATTTGGATCTACCGTGGTGAAGTCCTTCCAACGAAAGGAACGCAAAAAGAGGAAGGGGGAAAATAAATCATGTTGTTACCTAAACGTGTTAAATACCGCAGAGAACATCGCGGAAAAATGCGCGGACGTGCTAAAGGTGGCACTGAAGTAGCTTTCGGCGAATACGGTCTACAAGCACTAGATGCTAGCTGGATCACAAACCGTCAAATCGAATCTGCTCGTATCGCTATGACTCGTTACATGAAACGTGGCGGTAAAGTATGGATCAAAATTTTCCCATCTAAGCCTTATACTGCTAAACCTCTAGAAGTTCGAATGGGTTCCGGTAAAGGTGCTCCTGAAGGATGGGTAGCTGTAGTAAAGCCAGGGAAAATCATGTTTGAAATCGCAGGTGTTTCTGAAGAAGTAGCGCGTGAAGCTCTTCGTCTTGCTTCTCACAAACTGCCTGTTAAAACTAAGTTCGTAAAACGCGAAGAAGTGGGTGGTGACACAAATGAAAGCTGAGGAAATTCGTAACTTGACCACTGCTGAAATCGAACAGAAAGCGAAGTCTTTCAAAGAAGAGCTTTTCAATCTTCGCTTTCAACTCGCTACAGGTCAACTGGAAAACCCAGCCCGCATTCGTGAAGTCCGTAAATCAATCGCTCGCGCTAACACAGTGTTGCGTGAGAGAGAGTTAGGAATCACAAACGGTTAATATGAGGGGAGGTTTGCGAAATGAGCGAACGCAATAATCGCAAAGTATATGTAGGTCGTGTTGTCTCAGACAAAATGGATAAAACAATCACAGTTATGGTTGAGACTTATAAAATGCACCCACTATACGGTAAACGCGTGAAATACTCTAAGAAGTTTAAAGCGCATGATGAAAACAACTCTGCAAAGATCAACGACGTAGTACGTATTATGGAAACTCGTCCGCTATCTAAAGATAAGCGTTTCCGTCTTGTTGAAGTTGTTGAAGAAGCTGTAATTATCTAAATGAACTCGGATCATTTACTCATGTCCGAAGGGAGGTCTATCTAAATGATTCAACAGGAATCTCGTTTGAAATCTGCAGACAACTCTGGTGCTCGTGAATTGCAATGCATTAAGGTTCTCGGTGGTACTGGTCGTAAAACAGCTAACATCGGTGACGTAATTGTTTGTTCGGTGAAACAGGCAACACCTGGTGGCGTTGTTAAGAAGGGTGAAGTTGTCAGAGCTGTTATCGTACGCAGTAAGAGCGGAGTTCGTCGTCCAGATGGTTCTTACATCAAGTTCGACGAAAACGCAGCGGTAGTAATCCGTGATGACAAAGGACCACGCGGAACTCGTATTTTCGGACCGGTTGCTCGTGAACTTCGTGACAACCAGTACATGAAAATCGTATCTCTTGCTCCAGAAGTTCTTTAATCGTTTGAAAATAGATGCCTTGTAAGGAGGTGCGCAGGACGTTATGCACGTTAAAAAAGGTGATAAAGTAAAAGTTATCTCTGGTAAGGACAAAGGAAAGCAAGGTGTGATCCTTGAAGCTTACCCGAAAAAAGATAGAGTAATCGTGGAAGGTGTTAACCTTGTTAAGAAACATTCCAAGCCTTCTCAAGCTAACCCACAGGGTGGAATTGTTGAACAAGAAGCAGCTGTCCATGTTTCTAACGTAATGGCACTAGATCCGAAATCTGGTGAACCTACTCGCGTTGGTTATAAAGAGGAAAACGGCAAAAAAGTTCGTATCGCAAAAAAATCCGGTGAAGTACTCGATAAGTAGTTTTTAGCGAAAGGAGGTCTATCCGATGAACCGTCTTCAAGAAAAGTATCAAAACGAAACAAAACCTTCTCTTATGGAGAAATTTAATTACTCTTCCGTTATGGAAGTGCCAAAAGTTGAGAAAATTGTAATCAACATGGGTGTTGGTGACGCTGTGCAGAACCCGAAAGCTCTAGATACGGCTGTAGAAGAGCTTCAGTTACTCTCAGGTCAAAAGCCTGTCATCACGAAAGCTAAAAAATCCATCGCTGGTTTTAAACTTCGTGAAGGTATGCCAATCGGTGCGAAGGTTACACTTCGTGGCACTCGTATGTATGATTTCTTAGATAAGCTAGTATCTGTATCACTACCTCGTGTACGTGACTTCAGAGGTGTTTCTAAGAAAGCATTCGATGGCCGTGGTAACTACACACTAGGCATCAAAGAACAGTTGATTTTCCCTGAAATTGATTACGATAATGTAAACAAAGTGCGCGGAATGGACATCGTTATCGTAACAACAGCTAAAACGGACGAAGAGAGCCGTGAAATGTTGACACAACTAGGTATGCCATTTCAAAAGTAAGTAAGGAGGGAAAATTGTGGCGAAAAAATCAATGATCGCGAAACAAAAGCGCCAAGCTAAGTTTAACGTTCAGGAATACACACGTTGTGAGCGTTGTGGACGTCCTCATTCAGTTATTCGCAAATTTAAGCTTTGCCGTATTTGTTTCCGTGAACTTGCATACAAAGGTCAAATCCCAGGCGTTAAAAAGGCTAGCTGGTAAACCCGAGATAGGGAAGGAGGTAATTACTAATGGTCATGACTGATCCAATTGCAGATATGCTTACACGTATTCGTAACGCAAACACAGTGCGTCACGAAAAACTAGAATTACCTGCATCTAATTCAAAGAGAAACATTGCTGAAATCCTCAAGCGTGAAGGTTTTGTACGCGATGTTGAAATCGTTGAAGACAACAAGCAGGGCATCATCCGTATCTTTCTTAAGTACGGTTCTAACAACGAGCGCGTTATCACTGGCTTAAAGCGAATCAGTAAACCTGGTCTTCGCGTTTACGCTAAAGCTGACGAAGTACCACGCGTACTTGGCGGCCTAGGAATCGCTCTTGTTTCTACTTCTAAAGGAATTATGACGGACAAAGAAGCTCGTCAACAGCAAGTAGGCGGCGAAGTACTCGCTTACGTTTGGTAATTCTTAAAAGCGGAATGGAGGTGTAATTATGTCACGTGTCGGACTTAAACCGATTGAAATCCCAAGTGGTGTAACAATTGATATTAAAGACGACGTTGTAACAGTAAAGGGACCGAAAGGTGAACTTTCTCGTACGTTCAACTCCGATATTAAAGTAACTATCGAAGATAACGTGCTAACTGTTGCTCGTCCTTCAGAAAATAAAGAGCACCGTGCTCTACACGGAACAACTCGCAGCCTGATCGCAAACATGGTTGAAGGTGTGACTAAAGGTTTTGAAAAAGGCCTTGAAATCATCGGGGTTGGTTGGCGTGCTAACAAATCCGGTCAGAAACTAGTGCTTAACGTTGGTTACTCTCACCCAGTTGAGATCGTACCAGAAGAAGGCATCGAAGTTGAAGTTCCTTCAAACACGAAGGTTGTAGTAAAAGGTATCGATAAAGAGCGTGTTGGAGCTGTTGCAGCTAACATCCGTTCAGTACGTCTTCCAGAGCCTTATAAAGGCAAAGGTATCCGTTATGAAGGCGAATATGTTCGTCGTAAAGAAGGTAAAACTGGTAAATAGGTAAAAACCTAGCGGAAAGGAGTGACATTTCATGATCACTAAAGCCGATAAAAACAAAGCGCGTCAAAAAAGACACGCTCGCGTTCGTCGTAACGTATCCGGCACAGCTGAACGTCCTCGTCTAAACGTTTTCCGTTCAAACAAGAACATTTATGCTCAGCTTATTGATGATGTTAAAGGCGTAACTTTGGTATCAGCATCTAGCATGGAGCAAGGAATGGACGTTAACAACGGCGGTAACACTGAGGCTGCTACTAAAGTCGGAGAAGCAATTGCAAAGCGTGCTGTTGAAGCAGGTCATACTGAAGTGGTTTTTGACCGCGGTGGGTATCTATACCACGGACGTGTTAAAGCTCTTGCAGACGCAGCTCGTGAAGCTGGACTGAAATTTTAATAAAAAGGAGGTTAACCCATGCGTAGCATTGATGCTAACAAACTAGAACTTGAAGAACGCGTAGTTACCGTTAACCGTGTAGCGAAAGTTGTAAAAGGTGGACGTCGTTTCCGCTTTGCAGCAATCGTAGTAGTCGGAGATAAAAACGGTCACGTTGGCTTCGGAACTGGTAAAGCGCAGGAAGTTCCTGAAGCAATTCGCAAAGCTATCGAAGATGCGAAGAAGAACTTGATCACTGTTCCTGTTGTTGGAACTACAATCCCTCACCAAATTACAGGTCATTTCGGAGCAGGTAATGTACTATTGAAGCCAGCTTCTGAAGGTACTGGAGTTATCGCTGGTGGACCTGTACGTGCGGTATTAGAACTTGCTGGTGTAGGCGACATTCTATCGAAGTCTCTTGGATCTAACAATCCGATTAACATGGTGCGTGCAACACTTAACGGCCTTGAAAACCTCAAGCGTGCAGAAGACGTTGCAAAGCTTCGTGGAAAATCTGTAGAAGAGCTATTAGGTTAAGGGAGGGATAACAGATGGCTAAGAAATTAGAAATCACCCTCTCACGTAGTGTGATTGGTCGCCCTCAAGACCAACGCGTGACGGTAAAAACTCTTGGACTGAACAAGATGCATCAAACGGTTGTTCATAACGACAACCCTGCTATTCGCGGTATGGTTAACAAGGTATCTCACCTTGTAACTGTTAACGAAATCGATGCATAAAAAATCTATACATTGAGGAGGTGCCCACATTGAAACTACACGAACTAAAACCATCTGAAGGTTCTCGTAAAGAACGCAACAGACTTGGTCGCGGTATTGCAACAGGTAACGGTAAAACATCTGGTCGCGGTCAAAAAGGTCAAAAGTCTCGTTCTGGCGGCGGAGTACGCCCAGGTTTCGAGGGAGGACAGCTTCCGATTTTCAAACGTCTACCGAAACGTGGATTTACAAACATGAACCGTAAAGAGTTCGCGATTGTTAATCTTGATTCGCTAAACCGTTTTGAAGATGGAACTGAAGTATCCCCAGAGCTATTGCTAGAAACTGGCGTTGTCAGCAAAGAAAAAGCTGGAATTAAGATTCTAGGTAATGGTAAGCTAGAGAAAAAGCTTACCGTGAAAGCCCACAAGTTCTCAGCTTCTGCTAAGGAAGCTATTGAAGCGGCAGGCGGAAATACTGAGGTGATCTAATGTTCCAAGCAATCTCCAACATTATGCGCGTAGGTGATATTAGAAACAAAGTCATTTTTACGCTACTCATGCTTGTCGTGTTCCGTATCGGAACATTCATACCGGTTCCTGGTGTGAACAGAGAAGTATTAGAATTTCAAGATCAAATGAGTCTCTTCGGAGTACTCAACACCTTTGGCGGTGGAGCGTTGCAAAACTTCTCCATCTTTGCCATGGGAATCATGCCTTATATCACTGCTTCAATCATTGTGCAGCTTCTACAGATGGATGTCGTCCCTAAGTTTACCGAATGGTCAAAACAGGGCGAAGCCGGGCGTAAAAAGCTCACTCAAGTTACTCGATATGGAACGATCGGTCTTGGATTTATCCAGGGTATCGCGCTATCTATCGGTTTCAACAACATGGTTGGAGGCCAGTTGATTTCAGATGCAGGTTTCTTGACGTACCTTAATATTGCTCTAGTTCTTACAGCCGGAACGGCTTTTTTGATGTGGTTAGGCGAGCAGATTACTGCTAAAGGCGTTGGTAATGGAATTTCCATCATCATCTTTGCCGGAATTGTAGCTGCAATTCCTCCTGGTCTTAACCAGTTGTACGCACAGATGTTTGAAGGAGCGCAAGATGAGCTGTTCATTAACATCGTTACACTTGCTATTATTGCTCTAGCAGCATTAGCGATCGTCGTAGCTGTTATCTTTGTACAGCAAGGTCTACGTAAGATTCCAATCCAATACGCTAAGCGTACTGTTAACCGCAGACAAGTTGGCGGTCAATCAACACACTTACCGATCAAGGTAAATGCAGCAGGTGTTATTCCAGTTATCTTTGCAATTTCACTTATCATTACTCCTCCAACAGTTGCAAGACTGTTCGGAAGTAATTCGGTAACAGATTGGATCGTCAGAATCTTTGATTACACACAGCCTATCGGCATGGTCGTGTATGCGTTACTCATCATTGGCTTTACGTATTTCTATACGTTTGTCCAGGTGAATCCGGAGAAGATGGCAGAGAATCTGAAAAAGCAGGGTGGATATATTCCTGGTATCCGTCCAGGTAATGCTACGGAAACGTACATTACACGCATTCTCTATCGTTTAACATTTGTAGGAGCTCTATTCCTTGCAGTTGTATCGATTATTCCGGTGTTTTTCACAACCGTAGCAGGACTGCCGCAAACGCTGCAAATCGGCGGAACAAGCTTGCTGATCGTTGTTGGGGTAGCGCTTGATACGATGAAGCAAATTGAAAGTCAATTAATTAAACGTCATTATAAAGGCTTTATTAAATCTTGAGGATAAACTGGGAAGAACTTTCTTCCCCTCCTTCATCCTCGATTGGGTGACGTATGGAGGGATTAGATGAATCTAGTATTAATGGGGCTCCCGGGTGTCGGAAAAGGAACCCAGGCAGAAAAGATTGTCGAAAAGTATGGCATCCCTCATATCTCAACAGGAGATATGTTCCGAGCAGCGATTAAAGAAGGAACACCTCTTGGTATAAAAGCAAAAGAGTACATGGATTCCGGAAATCTCGTACCCGATGAAGTAACGATTGGTATAGTACGAGACCGTTTAGGAAAAGATGATTGCGAAAAAGGTTTTCTCCTTGATGGTTTCCCAAGAACAGTAGCTCAGGCAGAAGCTCTTGAGAAGATCCTCTCCGATATGGATAAACAACTAGATTATGTTGTTAATATCGCTGTTGAAGAAGATCAACTTATGAAGAGATTGACTGGGCGTCGTGTTTGTAAGAACTGTGGAGCAACTTATCATGCGATCTTCAATCCTCCAACGGAAGAAGGAGTCTGTGATAAGTGCGGAGGAGAACTTTATCAACGAGATGATGATAAAGAAGAAACTGTACGCACACGCCTCGATGTCAACAAGCAGCAACAGCAACCGTTGTTGACCTTTTATGAAGGCAAAGGCTATCTAAAAACCATTGACGGCAACAAAGACATCAATGTGGTGTTTGAAGACATCGATCAACTCCTCGGAGGGTTGTCGTAATGATTATTTGCAAGACTCCTCGCGAACTTGATATCATGCGAGAGGCGGGCAAAATTGTCGCATTAACGCATCAAGAACTGCAGAAGCACATTAAGCCTGGAGTTACGACAAAAGAGCTGGATACGATTGCCGATCGGTTTATTCGTCAGCTTGATGCAATTCCTTCCTTTAAGGGTTACAATGGATTTACTGGAAGTATCTGCGCTTCTGTAAACGAAGAGCTGGTACATGGTATTCCAGGAGATCGCGTGTTGGCGGAGGGAGATATTATCAGCATCGATATCGGTGCTAAATATAAAGGTTATCATGGCGATTCAGCCTGGACCTATCCTGTTGGCACTATCTCAGAAGAAGACGAACGGTTGTTAAAAGTTACCGAGGAATCGTTATATAAAGGATTGGCTGAGGCGAAAATCGGGAAAAGACTTTCCGACATTTCTCATGCAATTCAAACGTATGCGGAAGCTGAAGGTTTTTCGATCGTACGAGAATATGTTGGTCATGGTGTAGGACAGGACCTTCATGAAGATCCTCAAATTCCTCATTATGGTCCTCCAGGAAAAGGACCTAGGCTCAAACAAGGCATGGTCCTTGCGGTTGAGCCAATGGTGAATATGGGCTCTCGGTATGTTCGGACGCTTTCAGATAACTGGACTGTAGTAACAACTGACGGTAAAAAATGCGCTCACTTTGAGCATACTTTTACTGTTACAGAAGAAGGATATGAAATTTTAACAAAGGCCTAAGTGAAGGTGATGGTTCTTGAAAGAGTCGGAAACCGTGCCCGAGATCGGTCGGATCGTGCGGAACAAACGGGGAAGAGACGCTGAACAATATAGCGTGATTGTTGAACTGATAGATGATCGTTATGTTTTCATCGCAGATGGCGACAAACGAAAATTTGATCGTCCAAAGCGAAAGAACCTCGCACACCTGGAGCTAACGAATTATGTATCCCCTGAGGTAAAGCGAAGTCTTGAGGAAACGAGCCGTGTCACAAATGGCAAGCTGCGTTTCGCGATCTCAAAGTATATGAATGAATATGTCATTGATTTAAAGGAGGGAGAGCAAGTAGATGGCTAAGGAAGATGTTATTGAAATGGAAGGCACAGTTATCGAACCTCTACCGAATGCAATGTTTCGAGTAGAACTCGAAAACGGTCATAAGATCCTTGCTCACGTATCCGGGAAGATACGCATGCATTACATTCGTATTTTGCCAGGCGACAAAGTAACTGTTGAGCTTTCTCCATATGACTTATCACGTGGTCGAATCACGTATCGATATAAATAAAAAGTTAATCTCCGAATACAAGGAGGGTAAAAAACAATGAAGGTAAGACCATCAGTAAAACCAATTTGTGAAAAATGTAAAGTTATTCGCCGTAAAGGTAAAGTAATGGTTATCTGTGATAACCCTAAACACAAGCAAAAACAAGGTTAATATATAAGGAGGTGCAACGTAATGGCACGTATTGCTGGTATTGATGTTCCACGCGAAAAGCGCATCGTAATCGCGTTAACTTACGTATATGGAATCGGTAAAACTACTGCTAAACAAGTCCTAGTTGATGCTGGTGTATCTGAAGATACACGCGTTCGCGACTTGACTGAAGAAGAGCTCGGAAAAATCCGTGAAGAGGTAGACAAGATTAAAGTTGAAGGTGACCTTCGTCGTGAAGTTTCCCTTAACATTAAGCGTCTAATCGAGATCGGTTCATATCGTGGTATTCGCCACCGTCGCGGTCTTCCTGTCCGAGGCCAACATACGAAGAACAACTCTCGTACTCGTAAAGGCCCTCGCCGTACAGTAGCAAACAAGAAGAAGTAAGGGAGGTAAACTAACAAATGGCTAAACAACGTAAAGCTAATACACGTAAAAAGCGTGTCAAAAAGAATATTGAGAGTGGAGTAGCTCACATTCGTTCTACTTTCAATAACACAATCGTAACTATTACTGACACTCACGGAAATGCTGTATCATGGGCTACTTCTGGGAACATGGGCTTCAAAGGTTCTCGTAAGTCTACTCCATTCGCAGCTCAAATGGCTGCAGAAACAGCTGGAAAGACAGCTCAAGAGCATGGCATGAAGACGATCGAAGTTTCCGTTAAAGGCCCTGGTGCTGGTCGTGAAGCTGCTATTCGTGCGCTTCAAGCTGTAGGTCTAGAGGTTACTTCCATCCGTGACGTAACTCCAGTACCTCACAACGGTTGCCGTCCGCCAAAACGTCGTAGAGTATAATTAATAGAGAATTCAAACGTAGATGTTCCCTTAGGGTGAATGCCTCGTTTTGAAAAATCTCTTATAGAAAGATTCAATCTATCGGTATACAATTAATGAACATGTCAATAATGATAATGTATAAATTGTTGACGGTTGACGAATCATAATTAGGTTGTTGGTAATGGAACCGCCTAAAGGGATTATTCGGTTAGACACAATGTCTAACCGAAGTTCGACGTTTTGAAGGAGGGTTTGTTGGATGATCGAAATCGAAAAGCCAAAAATTGAAGCGGTAGCTATCAACGAGGATGCTAAATACGGAAAGTTTGTTGTAGAACCATTAGAACGTGGTTATGGAACTACACTAGGGAACTCCCTACGTCGTATCTTGTTATCATCTCTTCCAGGTGCCGCTGTGACATCCGTGCAAATTGAAGGAGTACTCCATGAGTTCTCTACAATTGAAGGTGTACACGAAGATGTAACTACTATTATTCTCAATCTTAAGAAGCTAGCAATGAAAATCTACTCTGAAGAAGAGAAAACATTAGTAGTTGATGTGCAGGGCCCTGGAACGGTAACAGCTGGTGATATTACTCATGACAGCGACGTGGAGATCTTAAACCCTGACCTTCATATTGCTACCCTTTCTGCAAGTGCTCGCTTCCACATGAGAATTACTGCAATTCGTGGAAGAGGTTATGTACAAGCGGAAGGAAACAAGAATGATGAACAGCCAATTGGTGTAATTCCAGTTGACTCGATCTTCACTCCTGTTTCTCGTGTGAACTACCAGGTTGAGAACACTCGTGTCGGCCAGGTAACAAACTATGACAAACTAACCCTCGACGTTTGGACAGATGGAAGCATTCGACCTGAAGAAGCGGTATCGTTAGGTGCAAAGATTTTAAATGAACATTTAAATATTTTTGTTGGCTTAACGGATCAGGCTCAAAATGCTGAAATCATGGTCGAAAAAGAAGAGGACCAAAAAGAGAAAGTGCTTGAGATGACAATCGAAGAGCTCGATCTCTCAGTTCGCTCATATAACTGCCTGAAACGTGCTGGCATTAATACTGTCCAGGAACTTACTCATAAGTCTGAAGAAGACATGATGAAAGTTCGTAACCTAGGACGTAAATCTTTAGAAGAGGTTCAAGAGAAGCTTGAAGAGCTTGGACTTGGACTACGCAACGAAGAATAGATATACAAAGTTGTTGATCTAAGAAACAACAAAGGAGGGAATACTTCATGGCATACCAAAAGTTAGGTCGTACAAGTGATACGCGTAAAGCGTTATTCCGTGACCTTGTTACAGATTTGATCATTAATGAACGTATTGAAACTACAGAATCGAAAGCAAAAGAGCTTCGTTCTTTCATCGACAAAATGATTACACTTGGTAAGCGCGGTGATCTTCACGCTCGCCGTCAAGCAGCTTCTTTCGTACGTAACGAGATCGCGGACAAAGAAACTGGCCAAGATGCACTACAAAAACTATTCAGCGATATCGCTACTCGTTATGCAGAGCGCCAAGGTGGTTACACTCGTATCCGCAAACTTGGACCTCGCCGCGGTGACGGTGCTGAAATGGTCATCATTGAGCTAGTCTAAATCGCACTTTATTAAAAAGGGCGGGACAGGATCTCGACTATGGATACTGATTCTATGCCCTTTTTTAGTGCGTTTTTTTAATTCGCACGATAATGTTTTAAAAGAGTGGTAGCATGCTGGTTGCCATTATGAAAGCCTGGCAGACGCCAGGCTTTTTTTACTAACACCTTAGAAGGTATTGCTTCTAGTGAAGGGTATCTTATGCTGATAGGAAAAAGTGGCGGTGTAAAAGACCCGCCATTTTTTCGCACCAGCATACGTATAGAGTTGGTTATACTAGCAGAGACATAGAGTCAGGAGGAACGAATATGAGCGATTTAATATCCGTTCAAAACGTATCATTTCGTTATCAAGAAGAGCAGCCTTACGTGCTTAATAACGTTTCATTAACAGTTCAGAAAGGTGAGTGGCTTGCGATCGTAGGTCATAACGGCTCAGGAAAATCTACGTTAGCCAGACACCTGAATGGCTTGTTACAGCCTGAGAAGGGTGACGTTCTTGTCGAAGGATACAATAGTAGAGATGAGGAAAGTATTTGGGAAGTAAGAAGAAGAGTTGGTATCGTTTTTCAGAACCCAGATAATCAATTCGTTGGTACTTCAGTAAGAGATGACGTAGCGTTTGGTCTTGAGAACAATGGTGTTCCTCGAGATGAGATGATTGAACGCATCACCGAAAGTATCAAGAGAGTGAAGATGGAAGAATACATGGACCAGGAGCCTCATCGTTTATCAGGTGGGCAAAAGCAAAGGGTAGCGATAGCTGGAATTGTGGCTTTACGGCCATCGATCGTTATTCTCGATGAAGCTACTTCGATGCTTGACCCTGCAGGAAGAAAAGAAGTGCTAGAAACGATGAGAGAGTTGAAAGAGGAAGAAGGAATGACTGTAATCTCGATCACACACGATCTTGAAGAGGCTGCAAAAGCAGATCGAATGATCGTGATGAATAAGGGTGAGGTCATTGATGAAGGACTTCCGAAAGACATCTTTCAAAAAGGGGATATGCTAGAGGAAATCGGTCTTGATTTGCCATTTCCTTTACAGATGCACCGTGCATTGAAAGAGAGAGGATTTCCTCTTGATTCGCTCACACTTTCACAGGAGGAACTGGTAGACGAGATATGGACATTACAATCAAAGATTTAGAACATTTATATAGTAAAGGCACACCGTTTGAAAGGATCGCATTAAAAGATGTGGACCTTTCTATTAAGCAAGGGACGTTTCTCTCCATTATTGGACATACAGGTTCAGGAAAGTCCACTCTCATTCAACATTTAAATGGACTTTTAAAACCTACTTCAGGAAGTATCCAAATTGGAGATTTCCATATTAAATCGGGAGAAAAGGAAAAGCGTCTCAAAGACTTGAGAAAACATGTGGGTGTTGTTTTTCAGTACCCAGAACATCAGTTGTTTGAGGAAACAATTGAAAAAGACATTATTTTTGGTCCAATGAATTTTGGAGTAGCAGAAGATGAAGCAAAGAAGCGCGCTGCACATCTGATTGACCTTGTTGGACTCGATCAGTCCTTTTTGCAGCGTTCACCGTTTGACTTAAGTGGAGGTCAGATGAGGAGAGTAGCGATCGCAGGTGTGCTTGCGATGAAACCTTCTATCCTTATTCTCGATGAGCCGACTGCAGGTCTCGACCCACGTGGAAGAAAAGAGATCATGGAATTGTTTTATCGACTGCATAATGAAGAGAACCTTACTACGATTCTCGTGACTCACAGCATGGAAGATGCAGCACGGTATTCTGACCAAATCGTCATCATGGAAAAAGGCACGGTTGCTCTTCAAGGTACGCCGGTAGAGGTCTTCAGTGATGCAGATGCTCTCACAGCTCTAAGCCTAGATGTTCCTGAGACGATGCAGTTTATTCACCGTCTTGAAACGCGGTTTGGTACGAGTCTTCCAAAGAGTGTTTTCACGTTAGAAGAAACGGTTGAAGCGGCTGTCTCCCTTCTTAGAAAGGAGGAGCGCTCATGATGCAAAACATTATTATTGGTCAATATGTACCTGGAAAATCATATGTTCACAACCTTGATCCCAGAGCGAAACTATTAACAACGTTTTTGTTCGTTATTATTGTCTTTCTTGCGAATAACTGGATTTCATATGCATTACTCGGCGCGTTCACGTTGAGTGCGATTGGGGTATCGCGCATTCCAATACGGTTTATCTATAATGGGTTGAAGCCAATTCTATTGATCATTATACTAACCTTTCTTCTTCATGTGTTTTTAACAAAAGAGGGTCCACTGCTTTTCAGTCTAGGATTTATCGAGGTGTACCAGGGAGGCGTTGAGCAGGGGGTATTCATTTCCATGAGACTCTTGTTTCTCATTATGATCACCTCTCTCCTCACCTTAACGACAACACCTATCGATATAACGGTAGGACTTGAAACCCTTCTTGGACCATTTAAACGATTTGGCCTTCCAGTCCATGAATTTGCGCTCATGATGTCGATCGCGCTTCGCTTCATTCCGACACTTCTTGAAGAGACGGAGAAAATCATGAAGGCACAGGCTGCACGAGGTGCGCAGTTCTCTACTGGTCCGATCAAGGAGAGGCTTAAAAGTATCGTACCTTTACTCGTTCCTTTGTTTGTTAGTGCGTTTAAGCGTGCAGAGGACCTCGCGATGGCGATGGAAGCGAGAGGGTATCGAGGCGGTGAAGGAAGAACGAGTATCCGCTTGCTAAAATGGGATGCAAAGGATAGTCTATTGTTCGTACTCCTTCTGTTGCTCACAACTGCTTTGATTTTGTTAAGGAGCTAGGGAGGATAGGATGACTAGGATAAAATTAAAGATTTCATATGACGGCACCGCTTTTAACGGTTATCAGATTCAGCCTAACGGACGTACTGTTCAAGAAGAACTGCAAAGAGCACTGCAGAAGGTTCATAAAGGTAAGACCGTGCACGTAACGGGTTCAGGGAGAACGGATGCTGGTGTCCATGGAGCGGGGCAAGTCGTGCACTTCGATACAGACCTCGCTATTCCACTTGATCGGTGGCCGAAAGCATTGAATACACTCCTTCCGAACGATGTGAGAGTTCTTGAAGCAGACGAGGTTTCTTCCACGTTTCATGCAAGGTACGATGTTGTACGGAAGTCATATGTCTATCGTGTTGATAACGATACAACACCTAATGTTTTTCGAAGGAACTTTGCTCTGCATGAGCCACGCACTCTTAATGTGTCGGCAATGAAGGAGGCTGCAGCACTGCTTATCGGTGAACATGACTTTACTTCGTTCTGTTCAGCACGATCTGAAGTCAAAGATAAAGTTCGAGAGCTGTACAAGATCGAAATCGAAGTGGTGAATAACGAAATCACGTTCCTATTTGAAGGAAACGGCTTTTTATACAATATGGTACGTATCTTAACAGGTACCCTCTTAGAGGTAGGAAGAGGCGAAAGAGGCACAGAAGAAGTGGTCGAGATCTTAAAGGCAAAGAACCGCGATGCAGCTGGAAAAACCGCTTCTCCACAAGGGCTATATTTGTGGGAAGTCAATTATTGTAATTAATAAGTTATTGATTTAAATAACCTTGACATTTGCCCTTGTTTGTTATAAGATATTCTTTGGTATTTCTACATCCACTAGCCCCGGATTTAGAAATCTAACTGACAACCGACAAATAATTTTAGGCAGTTTTTAAAATACATGGAATGATTTTAGGAGGGAAACTCATGCGTACGACATTTATGGCAAAAGGCCACGAAGTAGAACGCAAATGGTATGTCGTTGATGCTGAAGGTCAAACACTTGGCCGTCTTGCAAGTGAAGTAGCAGCGATCCTACGCGGAAAGAATAAACCAACATTTACACCTCACGTTGACACTGGAGATCACGTGATCATCCTTAACGCTGAGAAAATCGAACTTACTGGTAAGAAGCTTACTGACAAGATGTACTACCGTCACAGCGGACACCCAGGTGGTTTGAAATCTAGAACTGCTCTTGAAATGCGTACTAAGCGTTCTGAGCAAATGCTTGAAATTGCGATCAAAGGTATGCTTCCAAAGAATAGCCTTGGACGCCAGATGGCTAAGAAGCTTCACGTATATGCTGGAAGCGAGCACAACCATCAAGCACAAAAGCCTGAAAAATACGAACTAAGAGGATAATAGAAGGAGGGACCCATTTTGGCACAAGTACAATACAACGGCACTGGCCGACGTAAAAACTCTGTAGCTCGCGTACGTCTACTTCCTGGTAACGGACGCATGGTAGTTAACGGTCGTGAACTAGACAACTATTTTGATCTTGAAACACTTAAACTTATCTCTAAGCAGCCACTAGTTGAAACTGGCACTGAAGGCACTTACGATATCTTCGTAAACGTTAAAGGTGGCGGCTTCACAGGACAAGCTGGCGCAATCCGTCACGGAATTGCTCGTGCACTTCTTGAAGCTGATCCAGAATACCGCGGAACTCTTAAGCGCGCTGGATTCCTAACTCGTGATGCTCGTATGAAAGAACGTAAGAAATACGGTCTTAAAGCAGCACGTCGTGCACCTCAGTTCTCAAAGCGTTAATATCTTTACTCAAAAACCTCTGGCATTCGATTGCCGGAGGTTTTTTGCGTTCAGCCAAATCACATACGAAGGTAATTATTCCAAGATGCCTGAATGAATTACCAGTAGCATTTTCGAATACTCTCTCTTGCTCGTTGAACACTAAATGGTAAAGAGCAGTGAGAGGGTGAATGACTTGGATAATGTGATTACAGTATTTAAAGAAAGACAGAGACATAAGCGGATCGAATTCGAGCGGCGTATTTTGACAGAGGTGTCCCTTACTGAACTAACTGAGGATATAAAAGAAATGTTTTCTCCATTCTTTTCTGATGCGATTATTTATAAAGGTGATGTAGAAAACGTGTGTATCGATATTGCGATCGAGGCATACTTACTCGGAGCAGAGTACAGTAAGTTTTCAAGTCACGGGGAGCCGATGAGAAAGGTTCAGGAGAGATGTTTCCTGTTAGAGAAGGCTTTGATCGAAGCGCTTTTTGAGTATTGGACCTTCTGGCGTTCAAGCAGTGGATATGAAGACTCCCTTCAGATCGCATGTGACGTATTTGTTTCAAATTGGTGGAAGAAGGGCTATGAAAAAGGGGTTATGAGACGGCGTCTTCGCCTTCACTAACTTCTTAAAGCAATTCAATACTATTTCCTTCACTCGTCCCATATAAATAAAAATAGGACAGGGAGAAGGGCGGTGTTGGAACAGTATGAAGAAATGGTGGAAGCGGCTAGGTGTTGCAGCCGGTGTTCTCGTTTTACTTTTTATCATCAATTATAAGTTTGCCATCGACCATTCATGGGATGCCTGGCACTTGCCGTTATCTGGTCAAGTAATCGTGATCGACCCAGGACATGGCGGTCCTGATGGTGGAGCGGTAGGGAACAACGTCGTTGAAAAAGATATTTCTCTAGACATTTCACTCAAGTTACGTGATTACTTGCAAGAAGCGGGGGCACTCGTCATCATGACGCGTGAGACGGATACGGATTTAGCATCTGAAGGAACAAGGGGACTTAGCAACAGGAAGGCTGAAGATCTTAGAAAGCGCGTTGAAATAATCAATGATTCAAGCAATGATATGTTCATAAGCATACATCTTAATGCGATCCCTTCTTCTAAATGGAGCGGCGCACAAACGTTTTATAATCCTGCGAATGAAGATAGTAAAGCTTTATCACGCTTTATTCAATCCGAAATTAAGCGAAATCTTGAGAATACAAACCGATTTGCGAAGAACTTAGATAGTGTTTATCTACTAAGAGAGGCTGATATCACGGGATCACTCGTCGAAGTTGGCTTTTTATCAAACCCGACTGAGCGAGAACTACTGAAAACGGAGACGTACCAAAACAAAGTCGCTGCTTCGATTTATCAAGGCATCGTTAGATTTTCAACAAATGAACCAGTACCTGAAGAGTAGGTGCTGGTTTTTTATTTAGTAAAGCATGCAAGCGCTACTCTCTGAATGCCTGAGAACATATGTTATACTAGCAATGTAATCGAATTCAAAGAAGGTGGTGCCCCAATGTTAACGAAAGATCAGGTCGTTGAATTATTAAATAAGGTGCAAGATCCTATCTTACATAAAAGTATTACAATTCGTGATGTGAAAACGAAGGAAGGCTATGTAAGTGTCAAAGTAGCACTTGCTCAAACTGAAAATGCTGAACAAATGAAGGTGCAGCAAGAAATCGTAAATATTCTAAAAGGAGCCGGCGCAGAGTCAGTTGGGTTACGTTTTGAGCAGCTTGCAGATGATGAGCTGCCTGAAGGAACGTCTGCAAATCCGGATTTACCTCCTTTGTTATCTCCTGAAAGCAAAACTCAGTTTATCGCTGTAGCTAGTGGTAAAGGTGGGGTGGGTAAATCCACTGTAACGGTTAACCTTGCAACATCACTAGCGAGATTGGGTAAGAAAGTCGGCGTCATCGATGCAGATATTTATGGGTTTAGCGTTCCAGATATGATGGGTATTGAAACTCGTCCAAAGGTCGTATCGGAGAAAATCTATCCGGTAGAACGTTTTGGCGTGAAGGTAATGTCGATGGCGTTCTTCGTTGAAGATAATGCCCCTGTCATCTGGCGCGGACCTATGCTTGGGAAAATGTTGAACAACTTCTTTAGTGAAGTGGAGTGGGGAGAGCTTGATTATCTACTTCTTGATCTTCCTCCAGGTACAGGGGACGTAGCATTAGATGTCCACACGATGTTACCTGCTTCGAAAGAGATCATTGTAACCACTCCACATGCAACGGCAGCATTTGTAGCGGCTAGAGCGGGTGCGATGGCTTTGAAAACAAAGCATGAAGTTCTCGGAGTAGTCGAAAACATGGCTTACTTTGAAAGTAAAGTAACTGGTGAGAAAGAATATGTATTTGGTCAGGGAGGCGGAGAGAAGCTTGCTTCTGAACTATCCACCGATTTACTAGGTAAGCTGCCTTTAGGTCAACCTGATTATGATGAAGAGGACTTTGCTCCATCTATTTATCAAACGGATCACCCGATTGGAAAACAATATTTAGAGATTGCAAAAGAAATCATCACCAAAACGGAGTAACAGTCAAAAGGACATGCGAGGCATGTCCTTTTTTTTATTCCTGTCCACCTGATTCTTCGCTACCGCCTTTTTCTTTGCTTTTCTCGTCTTCGCCTTCGCCTTCTTTACCACCTTCAGCCTCTTTACTTTGTTCAGGGCTTGCTTTCATTAATATTTCCTGTATCTTTGCTTGGAATAAAGGACTGTCTAACGTTTCAGTGATTAGTTCTTTCATCTGTTTTCTTGATTGGTTACTTTCTAAAAGTTGAAGGTAATGTTTCTCCATCTCAGGATCTTGTAGCAAATCCATCATCTTTTCTTGGAAATCTGGATCATCCATAAGTGATTTGAATAGCTTTTCGTTTTCACTCTGAATGTTTTTTGCAAAGTTCTCAACGAACTTAGGATCTTTAAGCAACTCTTGCCAGTATTTCTTTCCTTCTTCTGAAGTCAGTACTTTTTGAATGGTTTCTTTTACAAAAGGTTGTTCCATCACAAGCTGCTGTTTCATTTCTTCGTCTGACATAACTTCCTGGATGGCTTTTTTTCCATCATCCGTCTTCAATAAATCCACAAGCATTTTCTTAGTTTCTTCATAATTTGCTTCAGAACCCTCTGCAGCTCCTGAAGCACACCCGGCTGTAATCAGAAGGAATGCTAATCCGATAGTAAGCAGATTCAATCGTGAACTCATATCGCTTATCCTCCTTTCAGGATAGTCTTATCCTTAATATTAGGCGATTTTTTGAAATTATACGCGTAGATTAAAGGAAAGGTGGTAATTTGTATAAGGCATTGGTACAATTCTACAGAGAAGGAACATTATTAATATCGGGGGCTTGAATGTGAAGACAAGAAATCTTGTTTACTTATTCTTTTCAACCCTTCTGATTGGCTCAACAGCAGGTATGATTGCTGGACTTGCTATGGAGTGGACGCAATATTGGAATGATCTTAAGAATGGAGAATTTGTTTCGTTCTTGATCGTTATGCTCTGGCTCTTAGGTGTATCCAGTATCTTTAGTTTGATTAGTCAGATGGGGTTTTTCGCATATTTAACCATTCACCGTTTCGGTCTTGGGATTTTTAAATCCGTCAAACTGTGGAATACCATACAGGTTGTACTGATAGCGGTAGCGCTATTTGACCTCGTTTATTTCCGCTACGTTATCTTTGCAGAACCAGGAGATAGTTTATTGGGATACATTGGGGTAGCACTTCTTCTATTGGTGGTCGGTCTTGGCACGGCTTATATCAAGAGTAAAGAAACCAATAAACATGCTTTTATTCCGGCTCTATTCTTTATTGTCGTCGTAACGATTTTAGAATGGATTCCAGGTTTGCAAAGCGACGATCAGAAGTGGGTCTGGTTAATCTTTATTCCGCTATTAACGAGTAACGTGTGGCAGATCCTTACATTACACCGAATTACTGAAACGAAAAACACGTAAATAAAGCAGCTCTGCGTAAGTAGCAGGGCTGCTTTATTTTACTTCTTTACTATTTATATTCGCATTGGAAATTAGTTCATTCACTGTAACGAGTTCATAGCCTTTCTTTTTAAGTTGAGTGATCAGTTCCGGTAGAGCGGCACTCGTTTGTTTCGCTGAGTCGGATGCATGAAGAAGGATGATATCCCCAGAATGTGCTTCCTTTACTACATTAGTAATAATTTCTGTTGCACCAGGGTTCTTCCAATCATTAGAATCTAAGCTCCAGTGAATGACAGTATGATTAAGCTTATTGGAAACCTCCAATACTCTCTTATTAAAATTTCCATTCGGTGGCCTTATCAACTCTGTTTGCACACCCGACACTTTTTTTATCGCTTCTTGAGCACGAATGATATCCTTTCTTATTTCTATATCTTCCATAGAGGTATAGTTTTCATAACGATAACCAAGACTCCCAATTTCATGCCCGCCTTTTACGATTTGTTCTACAATTTCTGGATGTCGTTCTGCCCAAGCTCCAGAGATGAAGAAAGAAGCTGATATGTTTTGTTTGTTAAGTTCCTCAAGTATAGGAATAGCCTTAGTCTCTCCCCAGCTGATATCAAAGGTCAATGCCAGCTGTTTACCTTGGCTTTTTACTTGATCGACTGCCAATGGTGTCCCGTTTGAAGTAAAGACAGCAAGATCTCTACCTTCAACAAATAAAATGAGTGCCGCAAAAAAAGCAGCTGCTATAATCACCATGCTTTGTTTGATTCTCTTTCCTCTCCACACCCAAAAAAACTTCATTTCGCACCCCCTTTGTCCCATTCATATGCGCTATAGTAAACAACTATGTACAAAGTCTTTTTGCCAACTCATAAAGGGTAGGAAGGATGGTCATAATGGTTTGAAAGGAGGGTATTACATGATCGGATTTCTACTGAGTGAAAAGGAAGGCAAAGAAATAGAGTATCTCCTTAAGCGGGAGATGGAAGAAATGCTGATGAGTCTTGATGATCATCGATTAGAGAAAATTGTTAAACGGGCTATGGAAGAGCGCTACCTCTTGCTCTTAGGTATCTATAAAAGGACAGCTTCAGCTACTGATGTATCGAAGTATAAAAGGATACTAAAAAAAGATACGAATTAATTTTTAAAAACCTATTGCAAAATAGTAGTTCGGGCTGTATAGTTATAAAGGTCGCCGATAACAAACGGCCGACACAAAAACGAATTAAAAAAAGATGTTGACTTCGGACGAGTTAATGTGTTACATTAATAAAGTCGCTGAAAACGACATCGAAAGAAACAAATCGATCTTTGAAAACTGAACGAAACGCCATGCAAGATATTGTTTCTACGGAAACAAACATTGTTTTAAAGCTAGATTGAACTTTTCTATCGGAGAGTTTGATCCTGGCTCAGGA
>NZ_CANDOB010000007.1 GCF_947387515.1 Alkalihalobacillus sp. CinArs1
TGGTGACCCGTACGGGATTCGAACCCGTGTTACCGCCGTGAAAGGGCGGTGTCTTAACCGCTTGACCAACGGGCCATAAAAATGGCGGAGAAGGAGGGATTTGAACCCTCGCGCCGCTCACGCGACCTACACCCTTAGCAGGGGCGCCCCTTCAGCCACTTGGGTACTTCTCCGTTTGGCTCCACAGGTAGGATTCGAACCTACGACCGATCGGTTAACAGCCGATAGCTCTACCACTGAGCTACTGTGGAATAATATGTTGTTTGTTGTTGCCGTCGTTATCGGCGACATTTAATATAATAACCCATCCAGAAAGCAAAGTCAACACATTCTCAAAAGTTTTTTTGGCTGTTTTTGAGAAGCTAATGATGCGTTTCGGACAAGTCTCTCAAAGAGACTATATTAATTTAACACATAGCTTTTACACCGTCAATAATTAATTAGAAGAAGTTAATAAGAGTTTCCCCCTGCATTTCCCACAGACAAACCTCGCCGTATCTATTCTCCTTTTTCGTTTGTAGGAGGTCTTGCAATTCGAACATTGATAGATGTGTTTGATTTTCTCCGTACGCCTTTGGCCAGGAACAGCCTGACAGTATCTCGAGCCGCCTACACGATTCAGGAGTGCTTTGAAATCTCGATCCTTATGTTTGTATCCTTTCCCTTGAAGGTGAAGGTGGTAATGACAGAGCTCATGCTTGATGATACCGATCAGCTCATCAAAACCGTACTCCTCATAATGCTTAGGGTTGAATTCGAGATTATGAGATCTTAATAAATACCGACCGCCCGTTGTTCGTAAACGTGGATTAAACGTTGCTTCGTGAAGGAAAGGCAATCCGAATGATTCAAGTGATGTTTTTTCTACCATTAGCTGCAGGCTTTTGTTATCCATAAACGCCCCTCCTGTGATTCGAACACTTACAAGCAGTATTTCATAAACTAATTTACAGCATCTTATCAAATGTGTCACGAGATTAAAAGGAGGAGATCCTGATGCCTGTCTGGTTTAAGAGACAGCTTCAACAGGCTTATTTACAGAAAGACCGCTACCAAATCAAATTGTTAAATCAGTGCTGGTTTTTCTACAAAAGAAAACACCGCCCCTAAGGGCAGTGCTTATGATGGTTGTAACATTGTAAGAGCGATTCTTTCCTTTTGAAGATCGACACTGTCTACCCAGACAGTCACAACCTGACCGACGTGCACGATATCCATCGGGTTTTTAACGTAGCGGTTTGATAACTTTGAGATGTGCACGAGTCCATCTTGTTTGACACCGACGTCGACGAACGCGCCAAAATCAACGACATTCCGTACCGTACCTTCTAACTCCATTCCTTTTTCAAGGTCTTCCATTTTTAAGACGTCCGTTTTCAATAGTGGTTTTGCAAGTTCATCACGAGGATCTCTTCCAGGCTTTTGAAGTGATTTAATGATGTCTTTTAAAGTAGGCTCACCAATTTCAAGAGCCTGTGCTGTTTCTTTAATCGAAAGGGTGGAAAGTGCTTGAACAAGTTTATCTGAACCAATGTCATTTGGGTCACACCCGATTTGGACAAGCAATGCTTTCGTCACATCATAGCTTTCAGGATGAATCTCTGTTTGATCAAGTGGTTGCTTTCCTTCCATTATTCGTAGGAAACCAATACACTGCTCATAGGTTTTCGCTCCAAGCCTCGGAACCTTCTTCAACTGAACGCGGCTTGTGAACTTCCCTTCTTCCTCTCTTCTTTTCACAATATTACTTGCGACCGATTTAGAAAGTCCGGCAACATATTGGAGGAGAGACACAGAAGCAGTGTTCACGTTCACGCCTACCTGGTTTACTGCTGTTTCTACTACGAACGTCAGTTGATCATTCAGCTTCTTTTGTGAAACATCGTGTTGGTATTGGCCAACACCTACTGACTTGGGATCAATTTTCACTAATTCCGCTAGTGGATCTTGAACGCGCCTTGCGATCGAAACAGCTGAGCGCTCTTCTACTTGAAGGGAAGGAAACTCCTCTCTTGCAAGATCTGATGCAGAGTACACACTCGCTCCAGCTTCATTGGCGATTAAGTACACGACTTCATCATCTACTTCTTTAATAACCTCTGCAACGAACTGCTCCGACTCTCTTGAGGCCGTACCATTTCCAATTGCGATCATCTCAATATCGAATTCTTTAATCAGCTTTTTGACGATTTCTTTCGATTTTTCAATCTCTGATCGAGGTGGAGTTGGATAAATAACAGAAACATGGAGCATCTTCCCTGTATCATCAACGACTGCAAGTTTACAACCTGTTCGATAAGCCGGATCTAATCCAAGTACTCGCTTTCCTTTTAGAGGCGGCTGAAGCAATAGATGCTTTAAGTTTTCTGAGAAGATATGTATCGCTTGGTCTTCTGCCACTTCTGTAAGTTCCTTACGAATTTCTCTTTCTACGGAAGGCTGAATCAAACGTTTATACGCATCTTCAATTGTTTCTTCTAATATAGAAACACTTTCGCTCTCTTGACGAATTAGTTTTTTACGTAGGTATTCAAAGATTGTGTCAGTAGGTGAAGCGACCGAAGCCTTTATGACACCTTCTTTCTCTCCTCTGTTGATGGCGAGCACACGGTGAGGAACAATCTTTGCGATTCCTTCCTGGTAATCGTAGTACATTTCAAAGATTTTCTTAGGGTCATCTTCCTCAGACTTCACTTTTGTTTGAAGCGTCCCGTTTTGAAATGTTTTCGCTCTGATCCACTTTCTCGCTTCCGCATCATCAGAAATCCATTCTGCGATGATGTCTTTTGCACCTTGAAGCGCATCTTCTATTGTCGCCACTTCATTTTCCTCAGAGATAAACGTTGCAGCTTTTTCTTCTGGATTACCTTTTCCATCATTCAATAACCATTCCGCTAAAGGCTCTAATCCTTTTTCTTTTGCAACAGTAGCTCGTGTACGCTTCTTTTGTTTGTACGGACGATAAAGGTCTTCGACTTCCTGAAGTTTTGCTGCTTTTACTAACTTACCTTTCAACTCATCTGTTAGCTTGCCTTGTTCTTCAATAAGACGAATGACTTCTTCTTTTCGGTTTTCGAGGTTTTGGAGATATGTCCAAGACTCTTGAATCTCTCTTAACTCAACCTCATCAAGACCACCCGTGAGTTCTTTTCTGTATCTCGCGATGAACGGAACAGTGTTTCCATCATCTAAAAGTGTGATGACTTGACGTACACGCTCCTCTGATATCTTCAGCTTTTGTCCTACTTTATTAAAAAGTTCCGGTTGTTTTTCTGCGGTAATTCCCAAATCCATTCCTCCTTATCAAAAACATAGTAGTATAAGTTTACAGGAATAGACCCTTTGATAAAAGTCTATCCAAAATAAAAAAGCCTTCCATCGTTACGGAAGAACTTTTATTTAGACAGGTTTGCCTACGAGTAATGTCACGTCATCATTCGTAGGGGGTAATGCATTTGTTAAGTGGCGGAAGGACTCTTCCACTGTGTCAAACTTCGCAATCATCGCATGGTTTCTTGAACTGATTTGAACGCCATCAGAAAACGTAACGAAAGAAGAACCTTTAGGGTATTCTATTGTTTGGACTTTCACTTTTTGAAGCTTTCCTGAAAGATAGCCTGAATAGGATATCGGGCGAATAACGCGACCATCAGGGTGGAAAACAATCAAGTTGATGTTACCGATGCCGCTGAACTCCATTTGTCGTGTTTGAAGATTCAACTTAAATACTGATAACACACATCCTCTTTTTCCTCTCATCTCTTCATTCGCGAGCTTCATCAATGTCTCTACATCTTTATCCTGATGTTCTTTAACGACGTTAATAGCGGCGAGCGACGAATCTCTTGCTAGATCGCCGCTTCCAAGTCCATCAGCTACTGCACAGATGAAATGCTCTTCCGTTTCTTCCACGAAGTAGCTATCTCCACACATCTGATTGCCATCTTTCGGCTTTTGATATGCTGCAACAGTCAACTGGTCAAATTCGTGTTGTTCAAACATATCTAAAAGGCCTCCGTAGGTTCAATACGAATTGCCTGCCTCAGCTTTTCTAGAGCCCTACGCTGTAATCGAGAAACATGCATTTGGGAGATGCCTAATTTTTCGCCGGTTTCTTTCTGGCTCATGTTCTCGAAATACGTACAGTTTAATATTTCTTGCTCTCGCTCGCTCAATACAGCAAACGCCTTTTTAAGAACCATTTGCTGGTCAACAAGATCAAAGCCTTGCTCTTGGTCTCCAACCAAATCGAGGAGTGTAACTGTACTGCCTTCTTGATCTGCCTCGATCGAACTGTCAACAGACAATGCTTGGTAGCTTTTGCCCATTTCCATCGTTTCAAGTACTTCTTCTTCAGATACATTTAGGTATTCAGCCAACTCATCTACTTTTGGCGAACGTTGCAATTCGTTTGTAAGGTCCTCTACAGCTTTCTTAATGCGCGGGCCAAGCTCTTTAATTCTTCTCGGAACATGTACACTCCAAGTTTTATCACGAATGAATCGCTTGATCTCCCCAACGATTGTTGGGACTGCGAACGACTCAAAACTTCTTCCGAAAGAAGGATCAAAACGTCGAAGTGCTGCTAGCAATCCGATCATGCCCACTTGAGATAGATCGTCATGAATGCTTTTCCCTTTTGAGAACTTTCGTGCCAGTGATTGAACTAAATCTTCGTACCGTTCGACTAATTTAAGCTGAACCTCTTCATTCGTCGGGTCATTTTGATATTGTTCAATCCATTCGTATACTTCATTTTTGTTGTCTTTATTTTGGGGTTGATGAGATTGTGCTGGCATCTACTTCCACCCCATCTCTGTGGAGGAACTTCGTCATCATGACAACAACCCCATCCTCTCCACTGATTTCCACTTTGTCCATCAGCGATTCTATAAGAAAGAGCCCTAATCCTCCTTCACTGAGTTGGTCAATGGATTTCTCACTATCAACAGGTCCGAGCTTCTCTGAGACCTTAGAGTAATCAAAACTTTGTCCACGATCTAGAACCATCATTTCAAGTCGGTCTTCGTAAATTCCATAACCGATCGTGATCTGTCCTTTTTCGTCTTCTTTATAAGCGTGATTAACAGCATTCGTACATGCTTCTGATAACGCAATTTTGATATCTTCGATTTCATCATAAGAGTAGCCCATTCGGTTCGCGATACCCGATACTGTTAATCGAGCTACACCTACGAACTCAGCCTGAGCTGGTATTTTCATTTCAACAAAATCAGAAATATTGATCACTTTGATCCCCCCTTTACGTCTTCGATATCAATCACTTCATCAAGCCCTGTGATTTCAAAAAGACGCTGAACTCTAGATGTCATACCACGAAGTTTCAGAGTACTACCGTGTTCTTTGGAGGATTTAAGTGCACCGACGAAAACGCCAAGCCCTGTACTGTCCATATAATTAACATCACCAAGGTGAACGAGTGTTTCATGACTTTCCTTGCCTGTTAACGGAAGCAAAGCTTCTCGCAGTTGGGGTGCAGTATATGCATCAACTTCTCCTGCAATATATAAATGATGTGTATTTCCTTGATCTTCTTGTTTGATCTGCAAATTCATAACATTTCCCCCTTATAGGTCGTTACATAATGATATTTTCACGAAATGAATACTAATGTCTTATTCCACGTCTGAGAGAAATCTAAACCTTTCTTCTCAAAATTAACAATGTAAAATCATCTCGTAGTTCAAATTCTTGCAGTCGCTCAAGTTCTTTATAAACAGAATCCACGATTTCTTGCGCAGAGAGGTGAATGTATTTCCGTATCATAGCGACGATTTCATCACGTTCGATGAATCCTCGGCTCGACCGACATTCCGTTACACCATCCGAGAGCATGATAACCATATCGTTCCCATTTAGTACGCGCTGATATTCTCGATAAGAGGTTTTCTTTGAGACCCCTAGTACAAGACCCTTTGTGAAGAGTTCCTCGAATTGATCTTTTTCCGAGTCGTAAAAAAAGCCCGGTTCATGACCGGCGCCTGCATAATAAAATGAATGAACCCTTGAATCATACAAACCATAAAACATTGTGATAAACATATTGGGATCAACATTTTGTTCGACAACTCGGTTCAAATTCTCTAGCACGGCACCAGGCTGCATCCGTTGCTCAGGGGCACTGTCCATGGCGTATTTAATCATACTCATACAAAGTGCAGCTGGAATTCCCTTACCTATGATGTCCGCAATCGCAACACTCACGCAATCGTTCTCATCCTGCACAAAGTGATAATAATCACCGTTCATCTTTTTGGCAGGCTTGCTGATCGCTCCGATATCTAGGCTATCGACTTCTGGTTTTTTTCCAGCCAAAAGGGTCTGCTGCATGTTAGCAGCAACTTCTATCTCTGATTCAAGTTGCTGCTGTCTATTTCGAAGGCTTTGATGTTCGCGGTATGCAAACCCATAGCCAATCATCATTTCTAGAAGAAAATCATACGAGTTCTTAAGAGGCTCAGGTAAATCAGGAAAGAGCTCTTCTAGGACACTGACATGAAGACTAACCGCTTCTTCAGGAGAAATCTGCTGCTCAATCATTTTTCTACTGAACTGTTGTCCCTTATAGAGCGTCTGTTCTGATTGTTCTTCCAAATAATTTTCTAATATAGATTTGTATTTTTCATACTGAAGATCTCGGTCGTCCATTCTTGTCTATCCTCCTTAACGGAGCCATTTTATCGCTGTAATAGTTGTACCTTCATTTTCTTTTGAATCGATTGTAAATTCATCCATGAGTCGTTTCACACCTGGAAGACCTGCTCCGAGACCTCCAGAAGTCGTAAAACCGTCTTCCATAACTCTTCTAATATCTTTTATACCAGGACCAGAATCAGCAGCTATTATTTTCAAGCCTACTTTACTCCCAGTCTCTGTCCGTTCAATTGATACTTCACCTTTACCGGCATAGAGATAAATGTTACGGGCGAGTTCTGAGATTGCAGTAGTGATTCTAGCTTGATCCACTGTACCAAACCCCAGTTCTTTAGCAATGTTTCTACCCGATTGTCTCGCTTTAACGATATCCCACTCGTTTCGGACTTCCACACAGGATTGGATATTCATTGCTTATCCCCCCAATTCCTGTTGTAATTTCTCTAACCCCTGTTCTAAATCTAATGCTGTAGGGACATTTTTCATCATGATACCTAGGTCGATCAGAGTAATTGCAACGGCAGGTTGAATGCCCGTCAATACAACTCTAGCCCCCATTAAATTGGACATACGTACGACATCGCCAAGTACTTTTGCAATGAAGGAGTCAATCATATCAACAGATGTCAGATCAATGACAACCCCCTTTGCTCCTGTTTCATGAATTTTTTCGAGCAAATCTTCTTGGAATTGCAGGGCGGTCTTATCATCCAAGTCAACTTGAATTGTTATTAATAGATATTCATTGAGTTTTAAAATAGGAATTCGCACTGTATTTCCCCCCTATTCATCAAGGTCGATCATTTGTCGTTTTGTCATTTCTAATGCCGTTTTCATACCTTTGAATAAGGTACTCTTTGTCGGAAACTGTCCTAGATCTATACCTAAATTAACAATTGTTTGTGCAATCTCTGGTCTGATACCAACGAGGATACACTGAGCTCCTACAAGTCGCACTGCTTCTGCAGCCTGTATAATATGATGAGCCACCATCGTATCGACAACCGGAACACCCGTGATGTCGATCAACACGACTTGAGAGCGGTGCTTGATCACGCCGGTCAATAGGTTTTCCATAATTAACTTGGCTCTCTCTGTATCGATTGTTCCAATCAGTGGCATCACACTGATATTCTCAAAAACAGGGATCAACGGAGCCGATAATTCCTGAAGAGCTACTTTCTGAATCGAAACCGTGTTCTCCCAGTTTTTTGCGCTCTCGTTTATCAATTGGTTGATGATCGGATCGATCCATCGGTCGATTTCGTCATACATATTGAAGACTTTTTCATTCGAATGATCCGCATCGAGCAGGACTGCTAAGATAATTCTGCGGAATGTTTGAAGACCTTGTGTGATGTAACTCAGTCTCCAGCCAACCTTTAATAATCTCTCAGCAAACTCTGTCATCCGTTCAGTGGGTTTATGAACATTTTGTTCGATGTGTGTATAAATAATCTCAAAAAGTTCCTTATTTGTATCTTCATAAGTTGCGTCTGTAATCGACTGCAGCCTATGATCTTCACGTACTCGGTCCATCTCATCCATCCACATGGTATAGATGCGCTGGCGACTTTCGTTCAAAATCTGAATAATTAGCTTGTCCATGGTGCTCCTCCCTACAATCAACGTGCTTACCTTCTATCTTCTCATTACGAGTAACGACTCGCAATAAATATACTTACCGAATATGCACCTATTTCATCACTTTTATCTTAACACACTTTTCGACAGAGCTAGAAAATTCCCTTCTTTAATAAACATGAAAAGTTTTACAGCTTAATAATAGGGAAGATAAACAAAAAAAACTGCTCTTAGAGCAGCTTCGTTTGCGAATATCAAATTGTTAAAAATCAATAAGCCCAAGGCTGATCTGCAGGGCTTCTTGCACCCGCTGCATCATACCCTCATCAAGGTGAGTGATTTTATCAGTTAAACGCTGTTTATCAATCGTGCGTATTTGTTCTAATAAAATAACCGAATCACGTTCAAATCCGTACCGTTTGGCATCGATCTCTACATGCGTAGGGAGCTTTGCCTTTTGAATTTGTGCAGTAATTGCGGCAACGATGACAGTTGGACTAAAACGATTCCCGATGTCGTTCTGAATGATTAGGACAGGACGTACTCCTCCCTGTTCAGAACCAACAACAGGAGAAAGGTCAGCAAAATACACGTCACCTCGTTTGACAATCAAGCCGTTACACCCCGCTTACTAAGCGGTCCACGGTGTGCTCTGCTTCCTCCTCAACAAGAAAGGCTTCTGCTGCAAGGTTCAAATTAATCTTTGCCATCTCCATGTACCCCTGGCGCATGGCGTCACGAATCTGCCGCTTCTTTCGTTCGCGAATATACATTGACGTGGCCTGTGAAATGAACTCGTTACGATCGACCTGTTCCTGTTGAATAATACCATCCACCTCATTCAAAATATGTTGTGGGAGAGTTACAACAATCGATTTTTTGTTTGCCTCTGTCACAAACATACACCTCCGAAGCACTGCTACTCATAATATAATTCCACTATTAATACTACCATTGTAAGCGTCTCATTGCAAAACAACTTTCCACAAAACTATTTCAACAAATTCTTGCAAATTCCTGTTTATATTTTATTATTTTTTTAAAATTGTATTCATTACGCCTTTTTTTTCTCCATTTTCAATGAATACTCTTGGGACACGATGACTGATGATACAAGGAATTTCATAGTTTATCGTCTCTAGCTGTTCCGCAATGTCGTCTATTGTAATTTCTTGAGACCCCTGTGATCCTATTAATGTAACTTGTGTTCCAATAGGTAGTTCATGTGGAAGGCTCACCATAAATTGATCCATACAGATTCTTCCCACAATAGGTGCCTTAATGCCGTTTACTAACACGCTCATTTTGTTAAGCTTTCTGATCCACCCATCAGCATAACCAACTGGAACTGTCCCGATCCACTCTCCTGCAGACGTTGTATAGGTAGACCCATAGCTGATCGGATCACCTTCATTCATCTGCTTCACGTGAACAAGACGGCTATGAAGACTAAACGCTCGATTTAGCTCAAATGGCTTTCCCTCTTCCATATCTGGTGAAGGGATGAGTCCGTACATCGAAATACCGACTCGAACAAGATTACCGATGCGATCCGGAATTCGCATAGAACCCGCACTATTTCCAAGATGAATCCAGCTAGGATCGATTCCGAACTCTTTAAGAATCGTAACGAACCTTTCAAACCGCTTGAGCTGTGTTTCGATGAATGGATTTTCAGGCTCATCTGCAGTTGCAAAATGCGTATAAAGACCTTCAGGAATAATAGAAGGATTACGCTTGAGACATTCTCCTATATGTTTTGCTTCTTCTTCACCCTTTATACCTAATCTTCCCATCCCTGTATCCACTTTCAGATGAACACGAAGGCTTTTTCCATCTAGCACGTCCGAAACTTGATCGATCCATTCGCTTTGAAAGGCTGTAAGTGTAATATTGTGCTCAGATGCAAGATCGGCGTATGCTGCTGGTACGTAGCCTAATACGAGAATCGGAGCATCGATACCAGATTCTCTTAAGCTAAGCGCCTCGTCTAAAATAGCGACAGCAAGATATTTCGCTCCAGCTCGGAGCGCAGTTCTAGCGGTTTCCACTGCTCCATGACCGTATCCGTCTGCTTTCACAACTGCCATGATCGAAACATGGTCAGGTACGTGTTTCTTAAATGATAAAATGTTTTTGGTTATTGCATCGAGGTCAATTTCTGCCCATGTCTCTCGATAGAACGATTGATTTTCCATAATTATTTCCTCCATCAGAAGCGAATCACTCTGGCTTCTATTTTAGGAGTTTTTGATAAAAGATGCTACTTTTAAAACCTTGAGAGGGCAGGATTATGCATGATATCCGCGAATTTCTCTTTTTATCCGCGATA
Source organism: Alkalihalobacillus sp. CinArs1 (assembly GCF_947387515.1). Lineage (GTDB taxonomy): Bacteria > Bacillota > Bacilli > Bacillales > Guptibacillaceae > Guptibacillus. Next base: position 10,592 of record NZ_CANDOB010000007.1, read on the forward strand.
AATTAGATTTATCCGCGCTTTTCAATTTATATCCGCGAAACGAGGACCATTATCCGCTAATCTGAGAATTTATCCGCGAACCCCCAATTTAAGAACTCCTAAAAATCACTCAAGCCGTCAAATGGAAATCTTGTTTTTTGAAAAAAGGCTCAGCCATGTACTCACAGCTGAACCCTCATGAAGTCTTATTTAATTACCGTCTTACCATATACTGACCGTGCGACTGCCGCCATTTCTTCCATCGATAGGTCGGTCGATGCAAGGAAGAAGTCGACTCCGTCATAATGCCAGGATATCGTTGTATCTGTCATAACACCCATCGTAAATCCAAGGTCGATCGGCTCACCATTACTCATCGTAACTGGCGTACTCGTTTCTAGCGCCGCTTCACTTTTTTCTTCGATAAGCGTAAAGGATTTTTCACCTGTGAAGCTTAGGATGACTTTGTTCTGAGACACTTCTTTTTCATCAGTTAGCCCTGTACCCTGTGGCTCATACATTGGATACACGACTTCGAATGGTTCATTCGTAGCTGCGATCACTGGTACTTCTAACTGAGCAGCCGTCATGTTACGTTCCATGTCGAACGAGCCTTTATCGAATGAAGCGTTGAACTTCATATCAGAAAACTCGATCGTTACGAGCGGCTTCATGTCTTGATTCATGATTGAAACTTTTTCAGGAGCAAGATCCTTTTTGTTGAGGGTAATAGACTGCTTCGATAAGTTTTTGTTTTGATAGTTCGTATTTGTTGTAAACACATAGTCTTTATCCCTCGCTTCAAACTTAGCCGTAGAATCATTTAGAATATCCTGTACAAGCGTGTTGTAAAGATACGCTTGACTTCCATTCTCTGGCCAGTCGCTTTGGAAGCGGAAGCTCTTATTCAGAGCCGGGGTAAGAACAAAAACCCCTTCATCATTTCTTAGGATGATTTGACTCTGTTCTTTTGACGCATTCTTTAATTCAACGCGATAATAAGATGGCTTCTGATACCATACTTCAACATCGTAACGCTGCGGCTCCTCACCTGTCTCGAGTGTCATCTTGGCGTTGACTTTATAGCTATCCATCTCATTTAGCTTTCGATCGAGTGAATCCACCACATCCTGCTGACTTTTTTGTCCACACCCTATAAGCACGACCATCATCAATACGCCAAGAAGTAAAACGGAACTGAACCTTTTCACTGTATTCAACTCCTTTGCCTCATTTAAAACGACAAAGAAGGTTCCTGCGTAATGAAAAACTTATCCGTAATGATGTTTCAGAAATGAATGCAGAACAGCCGGAATCTGTTCAATGACGTCGGTTGCCAGTACATCAAGCGTAGAATGCGCAGACTGGACGAGCATATCTGCTGCTTTTCCGTGTAAATAAACTGCATTACTGATTCCCTCTTGAATGGAATTACTATGCATAACAAAGCTAAGCACCATACCTGTCAATACATCTCCTGATCCACCTTTTGCTAGAGCTGGATTCCCAGTCGGGTTCACGAACTGGTTACCATTAGGATCAGTTACAAGAGTATAAGGCCCCTTCAACACGAGATACACGCCATACTCCCGAGCAAATCGGTAGGATAACTCAAAACGATTGCGTTGCACATCTGCAATTGAACAATCTGCTAACCTTGCCATTTCCCCTGGATGAGGCGTTAATATGGTCGGAGCTTGCCTTTGTAAAAGCTGATCTTTTAATCCACTCAAGTGAAACAGAGCATCAGCATCGAGGACAAGCAGACAATCTTCTTCCATCAAGGTCTGAACGAGCTTTCTCCCGCCCTTTTCTCGTCCAAGACCTGGTCCAGCTGCTATTCCATCAAACGAAAGCGCTTCTGGAATAGTTCCGTTGAAATGTCCACCCTCAGAAGGCCATCCTTGAAACATCGCTTCAATCAGCGCACCAGCTGTAACCGAAAGAATCTCTTCTGGCACTGCAACGTGGATTAATCCTGCTCCACTTCGATATGCTGCTTTTGCCGTCATGATAGGAGCCCCAGCCATTCCGCTTGAACCACCAATAACCAGCCCTTTTCCATGGCTACCTTTATGAGAGGACGCCGCTCGATCACTAAGGGTGCTTGCTACATCCCGATCGGTCCAAATCTTTTTGGATTGCGCTTTCTCAAATGCTTTTCGAGGAAGGCCAATGTGTAGAACTTCAAGCTCTCCATAATAGTCAGCATCTGGATGGAGGAAAGCACCTGTTTTAGGAGCTTCAAGTGTATAGGTTCGATCAGCTCTTATAGGCTCTACTTCTCCTTCATACCCACCATCGGATCGTAATCCGCTTGGTAAATCCACTGAATAGATAGAGATACCTGATTCATTCATACGCTGAATCAACTCCTTATAAGGAGTACGAATCGGGCCTGATAGTCCAAGACCAAGAAGGCAGTCGATAAGAACGGTATAACGATCAAGATGACTGAGCCATTCATTACCTTGATTCAAGGCTTTCCATTCAAAGCCTGAACGTTGGAAGATGGTAAAGTGAGTCTTTGCGTCGCCCCTTAGCTTCTCTAAAGAGGGGACGACCCAGACATCTACGTCATAGTCATGTTCTTTTAAATATCGAGAAAGCACAAAACCATCTCCACCGTTATTTCCGGTCCCTATGACAACTGCAATCCTTTGACCTTTCAACTCTTCCTTCATCGCTTCGAACAACGCTCTCCCCGCATTTTCCATAAGCATAGCACCACTTAAGCCGATCTCCTCCATGGCAAACCGGTCTGCTTCATACATTTCTTTCCCGGATACGATTCTCACAACAGGTCCCTCCTGACCGTGATAAAATATATGAGACAACTCTCGATGATATGCAGACTAGCTTGACGAGCTTTCAATAATTATCTGTGCTATAGCATGATATTTCGTATGTGAGATCGAGACATGAACGATCTTTCCACCCGCTCCACGAATAACTGGTGCTCCTTCTTTCGATTTTTGAACAGATATGTCTTGAAAGCTTAGTTTCCCAATACCAGTCCCCACTGCTTTCGCATATGCTTCTTTCGCAGCAAACCGTCCTCCTAGAAACTCGATCCTTCTATGGCCCTTAAGATTGTTAAACTGAGTAAGTTCTTCCTCTGTTAAAATTCGCTTAGGAAAATTTTCATTTCGTTCAACCGCTTTTTCAATTCGATCTAGCTCGACCATATCAATGCCTATACCTTGTATCATCTTACTCCTCCAATTGTTCTAACCCTATGTAATGCACCATAGTTATAATAATAGTGCTCTTCTAGCAGCTATGCTAAACTAGAATTACTTATATAGTAGATAAGCCTATACCAGGCATCTTTTCAATACTTCTTATTAAAGGTGGTCGACTTCATGTTCTTGAGAAATGAAGACTTTCGCTCATTTATTCGTTATTATCCTATCATCTCCACACTTATTGGTATACATATCCTCCTCTTTCTTCTCATAAACCTTTTGGGTATGCGGTCCATCTTTAACCTGGGAGCGGGAGTTAACGGATATATTGAAGCGGGGGAATACTGGAGACTCGTTACACCGATCTTTCTTCATGCAGGATTTGCTCATGTACTCTTCAATTCCTTTTCACTCTATTTGTTCGGCCCAGCTCTTGAACAAATGCTAGGCAAGGCAAAGTTTTTAATCGGATACTTTGGTGCTGGAATCATTGCTAATATCGCTACATTTTACCTCCAGGACAGCTATTTCAGTCACGTTGGAGCTTCTGGGGCAATATTTGGGCTGTTTGGGATTTACTTTTATATGGCGTTCTACAGAAAAGAACTGATCGATCAGGCTAACTCACAGTTAATCCTTATGATTCTCGGTATCGGTCTATTGATGACCTTCATCAGTCCGAACATCAATATTCTTGGACATATATTTGGATTCCTAGGTGGTGCTGCGCTAGCGCCTATGCTACTAATAAATGCTCGTCGTTTCGTTGATCGAGGTATGGTGAGGGTTCGGTATTCAGATGATCCAGGATCCATCCGCTTCAAACCGAACAGATGGAAAAGAAGAAGACCAAGAGGCGGACAAAGCTCTGTTTCAAAAGTGCTATGGGGAATTTTCATCGTTCTTGTCTTACTTGGTTTTATCGGAAGGTATCTATAAAGGCAAAGAAACCGGGGGCCCAGTGGGTTCCCGGTTTCTTTACTTTCAAGATAGGTTATATTGTGAAATTGCGTCTTTTAAGCTCCCAGTGATGTGGAACGTTTGATCCACATTGAAATCATTTTCCATCAATTGAAAAACATGCTGAGGCTTTAATCCACTTAGGATTGGAGAAACGCCGATCAACTGAATCATGCGGTAAAAAGACTGAAATGCAAAAACGCCTCTCTCCTCTATTTCACCTATGCCATTAAAGTCTAGAATGACATATTCATAATTTCCATTTTGAAGGGTCGAAAGTAATTGCTGTTCATTGATCAAAAATAATTCCTCATCAAGAGAACCAAATAGTGGAATAACACTTAAGGATGACGAAATCGGAAGAAAAGGACTCGACAACCTCTTAATTTTACTCATCGCTTCTTCCAGCTCTTCTTTTTTATCAAGTAAATCAAAATTGGTTTCTGCTAACCGATCGCGCTGCATTTGAAGCATTGAAGAAAGTTCCATAATTTGAGAATCTTGTCTAACACACAAGAGTTGCCCTTCGCCGTCATGCCAACGTGCAAAAACTTTAAATAGCATGTAAGGTGACTCCACGGTGTTGAGTACAAGCTCGAATTCCTCTTGATCCTTTATTAGTTCAAGTGCTTTCTGCTTGCTTCCGGAGTCAACGAAATCAAGGAAAGAATCAGGTTTAGAGAACAATTCTGTTGCCAGTCGTGATTGCCCCTTAATATTTAAATCGTGATCAACAAGAAATGCAGGTAAAGGATGATGAGTAAAGTCAACCATGATTAGAGACATCACCTTTCTGTTCTTCAAGCCACAACTTAATTTCTTTTAGACCAGGAACTAACACCGTATTTTCTGAGCAATACTTGGTTAGATCGTAATTCGACGCAAGCCTTCCACCTACCAAGATTTCTGGTTGAGACTGCAGAGTTCCGAGCTCGGAAACATAATTCTTTAACTGTTCAGCATGATACAGAATTGCGACGGATATCCCCACTACCGAAGGCTGCCACTTTTTGACGGTATGAACCGCATATTCAAGAGGGAGATTTGCCCCTAATAACCTTGTTTCCCAACCATACTCTTCAAATAATAGCGAGATCATTTTCAAACCTAGATAGTGCTGCTCTTGATCGATGCATAAGAAAAGTGCACGCTTCCCGTTGGGAGACTGTTTCGATTTCTTTTTTGTATATGCGTATCGAGAAAGAACATAGTCACACGTTGTCGTCGCTAGGTGCTCATCAGCAACGGTGATTTTGTTCTCCTCCCACAGCTTCCCTACTAGTTGCATGGCGCTTGTTAACACTTCGAAAGTGAGGTGACTATTTTCCATTAGCTCTGCTTTATTTTCGATCAGTTCCCACGCGTGATCTTCTTCCCCTTCTAGAAGGGTATTGGTTAGTTTTTCGATATCTATAGGCAAATGATCACCTCTTTTACAATGAAGGACTGTCTACATTCAATTCTTCTAACTCAGCTTTACCTTTTGAAAGAATTCTTAGATAGTCCTCTTTATTTTCGAAAGTCGTTTTCGATATTTCTCGTTCAAGCCGTTCAAAATTATCTATGACATGCTTCGTTTCCATTCCTCTTGTTGTTAAGAGATTATTGAGCCAAAGTGCGTAGTCGATAAAGAACTCATCTGCATCTAAATTGCGAGCAGACTCTAGGTGTTTCATATGATGGTAGTTATCTTCGATGCATTTGGATCTGCCTCGTTCACCGAATTTCTCAAGAAGTTCTGGCATATCTTTGTATATTCCTTCTACAACTCGTTCAACGACCTGATCGATGGTGCTTCTCATTCTGCAACCACCTTGTAGCGATATACTTTCGGCTTAACTGCAGCAAGTTCTGCATCTGGATACTTCTTTTCTAACTCGTGTATTTCTTTATAAGCTGGACTTCTCATCCAATTGAAAAAGTGCTCCTTCGTCTCCCACTGCATCTGTACGGTCAACTCTTCTGGGCGGTGTTCACTTTGTAATAAAGTAAAGGATTTAAAACCATCGAATTCATCGACTCTTCTTGAACGTTTCTGATAAATCCCGATGACCTCGTCCACTTTTTCTTTAGGTACGTTGATGACAGAGTTCACAATGTACATAATTTTCCTCCTTGCTGTTTATTCATCCGTTTGTTTTTTTATACTATTATTGTAAGAATACCAGTTCAACAGGTCATGTCCATTCAAAAGCTCAATATCTCTAACCCTAAATTGTTTACCTGCAAGACTAGAAAGAATTGAAACCTGTATTGTCGTCAACGATTTACGCTTTTGAAACAGCGTTGAATTTAGCTCCATAGCCTGGATCCTCTTACGTGGTACATAAACACGAACCCTGCCGATCTGTCTGAACTGCAGGAGCGATGTCGTGTCTTTTATACTCCAGCCGGCGTCCTTATGGTGAAGGTAACCAAGAAAACAAGCGACCGGAAGGATACTAAATGAAAGATAACCAAATGGAACGAAATAAGTGATCAACAAAGCAGGAATGAGTGACGGTAGCATGAACCGTATCATATAACGAATTCTTGCCTTCCGAGGAAGCGGCGTGAGCTCCTGATGGACAGGTACTTCAGGAATTAACTCTTCTAAAAATGCTTGGATTCTCTTACGTTTCAGGAGTGGAAATAAGATCGTTGAAAACTGTTCATCCTTTCCACCACCGCCTCCACTTTCAACATAGATCGTAGCATAGCCAAAAGGTTGCCTTAATAAGCCTTCAACTACCCTTATTGCCTGAACACGTTGCACAGGAATCGTCAATTGGCGACGCTCTAATATCCCTCTTTTTATAATAAGGTCGTCCTCTGTTCGAGAAAGGACAAACCCTCCGTATTTCAGTACTGTTCCTAATACAGAAAAAATCCACGATAGGAGTAAAACAATTAAAGCGATCACTAAGATAAATGTGAGTGTCGCATCCATGACTCGTTCAGTAATGATCGAGTAGAATTCATCAGGCAGGATATTATCCACCTGTGAACCGATCGCAGCGATGAAGGATAAGAATACCCCTATACCTCCAGACGTGGATGCAGCGATGATTAAGTCTTTCTTCGATAACCGATATTCCTTTACAGGAGGTTCATTTACGAACGTTTCCTCAGCCTCTTCCGGCCTTCTGGATTTATATAATTCTGATCTCAATTGTTCAGCATCAAAACGACTTAGAGCTGACATGACCACCTCTGGTTCTCCACCACCGCCAGCCGTTTCGATTTGAACCTTTACTAGTCCGAAGATCCGTTGAATCACTCCTTGAGATGTATCGATCGATTGAACTCGTTCACGTGGAATAAATCGCTTCTTTCGAAAAATAAAGCCCTGATGAATTTGTAGTTCGTTGTTTCTTATTTGATACGTATAAAACCACCATGATAAAACACCGTTTCCTAACGTAAATAACAAGAAGGCACCCATGATCAAAAAGTGCCACCATGAATATCCTTCTCCACCTCTACCAATAAAGACGAAAATAATGAGTGGAAGTGCTACTTCCTTCAATGAAGCTAAGAAAGCAAGCAGCATGGCAACAGGATGCAGTCGTTTTTTCTCAGACATCATCTTCGGTCACCCTTGCAAGTACCGATATTTTATCTCTTAACTCATCAGCAACTTCATTAGAGAGAGCAGGTATTTCATGTGTGGTGGCTGCTGTTGAAATGGTTACGGAAGAAAGCTTATAAGCGCGCAGTAGCGGTCCTTGCCTCGTATCAACGTGCTGAACCCGTACCATCGGTATCAATGTACGCTTGACAATGATAACGCCATGTTTTAGTTCAATTTCGTGTTCACTTACTTCATACCGCCATTTTTTGTAGCGAAGAAGCGGTAGTATCCAAATTTGTAGCATGATTAACACGGCTACAACAACACAGGTTGCAACCAAACTCCAAATTGGAAGTTTAACCACTAAGTAGTGCAAGCTGAACATCCCAGCTACAATTCCGAGTAGAAGAATTGAAAGAATGACACCTGTTATCTGCCATACTTTTAATCCTCTTCGATCTATTTTTTTTGAAGGATCAGGTCGCATCTCTTACCTCGCTTTCTTGCATATCTAGTACATCATATCTTCAATTAGTATATCACTGTTATTTTATGCTATCTATAAATGACCACTAGAGTCTTTCTTCCTTGAATAAATAAAAGCCCGAGCATCGAATGCTCAGGCTTTTACATCTAAAAGAGGGTTGAAACATGTGGTCGTTCAGACTCCCTCATACTCGTTATTTCTTTTAGTTGATGGTCCCAAAGTGATAGAACTTTATCGTCTGCATCATAAAACGTAAGGTGCTTCTCCGTACAGTCGATCAATTCAACGCTTGGAATCGAACATTTTTCTTGGACGCCTGTTTTCGCGCAAATATAGACGAGCTGATCGCTTTTACCCGTTCTTCCGTTCAGACCATGTACGATCAAGCAGCCGTTCCATGAATAGATCGTACGTGGGGAGAAGTCTAGAAGGAAAGATTGTTGAACACGAAACTCTCCGTCGAGTAGTAGAATCTTATCTTGTTGAGCTGCCGATATCGAAAGAGCCGCGATATAGATACCATGATCTTCAACAAGCATGTTCACTGGAGAATATCCTTTCTCTAACTCAATGACATTCTTCCCATTCTCACCAAACACCGTAAGTAGTGCTTTATCTTCTTCCACGCAATAAGAGGAAACGATCAGCTTATTTCCCTTTCGCTTCAAATCACAAAATATTCCCTTCACATGCCATTGATGAGTGATGCGGGGGTCGTCTTTTGAAAACTCATAAATCCACCCATTCCACTCTTCACCTTCGCATGCGATGCAGATGCTTTTGTGATACTCATAGAAACTCGGACTACCATTAACCTGAAACGTGCGCAGCTGAGCGAGACGATGAATGAAAACATACACCTCAAAATGGTTAGGGGCTAATTGTTTTGAGAACCAATAGTTATGATTTGCGTCTTTGACAACATTTGAATAACCTTCATCACTAGTAATCGGTAGTTTAGGTACATTGACCCGATCGATAGGTTGCGCAACGGTTAAAGGGTCCTGTTCTTCGTATAACGCTTTGTTACCGTATGCCATTTTCTTAATTCCCCCTCCATAGTCAGCCGCCTTTTTCAACGATAACAGGAAAAAGGTTGGATATTTAAGACCGATCCTTGCTGTTAGTACTAGTGTAACATTGAATGATATAAGCGGGTATTGGGAAATAGCAATAACTTTTGACTCATTATTTGCGACTTTCATTTCTTAGTTTCCCAACTCTCGTTAAAAAGAAAGGGACTAAAGTCCCTTTAACCCTTATTTTCCCAGGGGTTTATTTCTAAAATTCCTTGGTTCAGGAAAGTTTCTTGACAGTAGCTACTAACTAGACAACAATAATAGCGAATAGATCGTTGAAAGGATGAGATCCGCATGGCAACAAATCACGATGACTATATTCATTTATTATTTGGCTCTGAAGATCCCCTTCTTCAAGAGGTCAACGAGCGAATCAAAGCAAATGGAATGCCATCCATCTCAGTTAAACCTGAGGTAGGCCGCTTACTCTCCATACTCGTAAAGATGAGAAACCCTCGTCATGTTCTGGAAATTGGAGCGTTAGGTGGGTATAGCGGAATCATTCTTGCCGGAGCACTTGGTAAGGAAGGCTCATTAACATCACTAGAGCTTGAACAATCTTATGCAACTGTTGCTCATAGTAACTTAGAAAAAGCTGGACTAAAAGAGAAAGTAAAGTATGTCATTGGTCCCGCTCTTCAAAACATGGAATCTCTTTATAATGCAGGTCAAAGGTATGACTTCTTCTTTATCGATGCTGATAAGGTGAATTATCCTGCTTATCTTGATATGGCCATCAAGCTTGCATCGCCAGGGGCTATCATCGCTGCTGACAATACACTCCAAGGTGACAGAGTTTTTGACGAAACGATCAAGGATGACAATGTAGAAGCAATCAGAGAATTTAACCTGAAAATGGCAAACGACGAACGACTCGAATCGATCATTCTTCCATTATGCGACGGTCTTACAGTTGGAAGAGTAAAGGAAGCAGAATAATAAAAAAGCCTTCTAACCTGTAAAATGGCTAGAAGGCTTTTTAGTTAAATGACTTTTAATCGTTGAAAGAAACGATTGTTCTTCCTCTTACCTGTCCTTTTAGAATTGTATTCAATACGTCCGGTAGTTCATTGATCGTTACTTCATTCGTCATTGCCTCTAGTTGTTGAGATGGTTTGTACTCGCTCGCGATCTTGCTCCAAACCTCTGTACGGACATCCATCGGACAATAGACAGAATCGATTCCTAGCACGTTTGCACCCCGAAGAATAAATGGAAAAACGGATGTAGGAACTTTCGTGCCGCCTGTTAACCCGCTTACAGCGACCGCTCCACCATACTTTAGGTTACTAAGAACTGCCGCAAGTGTTGAGCCTCCAACAGGATCAACGGCGCCAGCCCACTTTTGCTTGCCAAGTGGTTTAAAGTCTTCGGGTGCTGCTTCATCTCTACTGATGATGGAGGAAGCGCCTAGCTCTTTTAGGTAGCCATGCTCTGATTCTTTTCCTGTACTTGCAGTTACGTCATATCCTTTCTTCGCTAGGATCGAAACTGCCATGCTTCCCACTCCGCCAGTTGCTCCTGTTACAAGAATCGGTCCATTCTCAGGAGTGATACCAGCTTGCTCTAATCGATGGACAGAAAGGGCAGCTGTAAATCCGGCTGTTCCGAATACCATCGCTTCTTTTAAAGTTAAGTTTTCTGGAAGAGGAACCATCCACTCTGATTTCACACGTGCGTACTCACTAAAGCCACCTGAATGGGAAACGCCTAAATCGTAGCTTGTTACGATAACCTTGTCTCCTTCTTTCCATTCCGGGCTGTCGGACTCAACGACCTCACCGGCAAGGTCGATCCCAGGAACATGAGGGTATTCCTTTACGATCTTACCTTTTGGGTGTGTTGCTAACCCATCTTTATAGTTCACACTTGAATAGTGCACCTTAACAAGAACGTCACCAGTCGACAGATCTTCTTTTTCTACATCCTTCACTGATACATTTGTATCTTCATTTACTTTATCTACTACGAGTGCTTTAAACTGTGCCAAAATAATCCTCCTTTAAACTCGTTATGAACTAACAGTAACAAAAATTATTCTGACCGGTCAAATAAATTGAATTGTTTATCTTCATTACCCAATTATGTATAATGATTAGTGCAAGGAGTTGTGATGAATGAAGCAAAAAGCTGAAATGAGAAGACAACAAATCATTAAAGCAGCCTTTGAGGCTGTCGCTGATAAAGGGTATGAAGCCGTTACTCTCCAAGACATCGCTGAATACGCGGATGTCAGTAAAGGGGTATCGAACTATTACTTCAAAAATAAAGAAGATGTTCTAGCTCACTTATTAAATCAGATTACTGAACGAATCTACGAAAAAGAAAAAATGGCTGTCGAAAAAGAAACGTCGGCAGAAGCCATGTTAAGAGCATACGTGAACTCCGTCTTCGTTGGTCCTCTTGAGAATGAACGCTTTTACAAAGTTTATTTAGATTTTCTCGCTCAAGCGACTCGGAACGAGCGTTATAGAGAGATCAATGCACGCTTTTATCAAAATTGTGCTTCGATCTGTAAAACAATCCTCCATCATGGACAAGGAGAAGGTCGTTTTACCGTGGGTGATATTGATGATGCTTCAAAAACGATCAGAAGCTTAATCGATGGATTCATGGTTCAATGGTTGATGACTGGTGATCACGATCAACATGCAACATACAAAGACCTATGCCTACATGCAATCAAAGCTTATATGACTAAAACGGCGTCTTGAAGCGCCGTTTTTCTATGTCCGCATAAACCGCTTCTTCATGGAAACGATACTTGGTAAGGAGGGGTTATCATGTCAAAGAAGAAGAAACGCGGAATGAAAAAAGAGCTTGCTCAAGCTGTTGAACATGCTAACGAAACAAATCCATCTACAAAACAAAAAGATAAAAAGATCACTGAATAGAAGCCGGGAGTCCCCGGTTTTTATTTTAGTTTAAACGTAGATTGATCGATTACTTCGATATCATCCCTTCTCTTTACCTCTTCCATAAGTTGAAACAATGCTCGATCCTTTTGCTTTGCTTCAATCATGCAATCGATTTGCGGTGTGCTTCCTTTAACAGCGTTCAAGAACTGAAAAAACATATCACAATCTACATAATCCGCATGACTCCGAAACTCCTTTTCGCTCTTCGGAGAAGAAATATGCATTTTCACTGGTAAGGGTGATGAGTTCCATGTAGAAACAACTCTAGACCAGTCTTTCTCCCATTCTTCCTCACTGTGACAGGCCAGGTGATGATGGTAATCAAATACGAGCGGAATCCCTAGTTTCTCGCATAAATAAAGGGTATCAAGCATTGTGAACGTCGTATCATCGTTCTCTAACATGACGGTCTCTTGAATTTTTCGAGGGATATACATCCAGTTATGAATAAAACGTTCTAACGCTTTTTCTTTGTCGTTGTATCCCCCACCAACGTGTAGCACACACCGGTGTTTCGAATCGATCCCCATTTTCTCTAGCAACCTGACGTGCATCGCAAGTGTAGTCGTAGATGTTGTTAATGTTTCTTTTTTTGGGGTATTAAGTAATACAAAGTGATCAGGGTGAAAGTCGACTCTCATTTTCTCTTTCTTAGCAAAGTCTCCCAATGCGTAAAGTTCATCTTCTAAAGCTTCCATGTAACTCCAGTCTTCTAATGCTTCGTGGTTAGCGAGTGGAATTAATCTAGAACTAAAGCGAAAGAAAGAAATTTCGTTCCCTTTGTTGTGTTTCAAAAGACGCAGACAGTTCTCCAAGTTTGATTTAGCAATTCGTTCAAGCTTACGAATACCTGCTTCGCGGTTCGTGAGCTTCTGAAATTGTGTATACGTCATTGTCTGAGAAGGAGAACTATTCTTTAGCTCCATACTCATTGCTACGTATCCAAGTCTTATAATTGTCATGTTGGTCCTCCAATAACTGGTCGTTTTCTTAGACTTTCCAAACCTTCTTGTTTCATAACTGTAGGTTACAATCAATTTTCTGTCGAAGCGTGGTACAATAAACGTAATACCTGGTAAAGGTAATTTGTATAAAGGGGTAATATCCATGGCGATTCGAATTATTACGGACAGCAGCATCGACTTTCCTGAAGAAATGCTAGCTGACCTAAACGTAACGGTTGTCCCACTCAACTTGCTTTTCGGAGAGAAAGAATACAAAGCTGGGGTTGATATCGATACACCGACGTTTTATCAGAAATTAAAGCAAGCGAAAGAACTACCGAAGTCTTCTGCCCCGTCACCACAGGACTTCCTAACAAAATTTGAACAATCCGAACCAGAAGATAAAATACTTGTTATTTCGTTGTCCAAGGCATTAAGCACCACTTACGAGAATGCCGTATTGGCAAAGCAGATGTTTCATGAGGAACATCCTGATCGAGATGTAGAAGTGATCAATTCAAAAACAGCGTCATCCGGTCTTGGTATTATCGTTTGTCATGCTGCAGAGATGGCTCAGAACGGTGAAAGCTTTGAAGACATTGTTAGGGAAACCGAAATGTATACAGATGAAACGCTAACGATGTTTCTTCTCGATACGCTAGAGAACGTTATCAAAGGTGGAAGGCTTGATCGAGTGAAAGGTACGATCGCTTCTGCGCTTAATATTAAGCTGCTCATGAGAGCGGGCGATGATGGTTCACTCGAGGTACTCGATAAAGTGCGTGGAAACAAACGGGCCATTCGTCAATTCATCCAAAAAGTTGGTGAATACGGGCATAATCTTGAAGACAAAGTAGTCGCGATTGCACACAGTAATTGTGAAGACAAAGCAAGAGCTCTAATGGAACAAATTCAAGAAAGGTACAAGTTTAAGCGCGTAGTCCTCTCGACTATGGGACCTTTGATCGGCACTTATGCTGGTGAAGGCGGCCTTCTTGTTGCTTTCAAAAAAAATTAGATCGACTAGAGTGAAGAGCGCCCCTCGCGCTCTTTTTTTTTTGGTACTTTTAAAGGAAATGAATGGTCATTCAGCGAATCCAGTCATAAACAAAAAGGTGTGGTGATTTGTATATGAAATGGAAAAGTTTGTTTGAACCGATCAAAATTCGTGAGCTAACCTTACCTAACAGAGTGATGATGGGCTCGATGCACCTAGGCATTGAAGGCGTTCCAGAAAAAGAGGAAGCGATGATTTCCTTCTATACTGAGCGTGCTGGGGAGTATGGGCCAGGACTGATGGTTACCGGTGGCATCTCGGTATCACCTGAAGGAGACGGGGGACATCATTTTTTAGGCTTTTATCGAGAAAAAGACCTAACAACGATGAAACGGTTAACAACACGTGTGCACCAAGCAGGTGGACGCATCGCCGCTCAGCTTTTTCACGCAGGTCGATACGCTTATTCTGAATTAACCGGCATTCCTGCAGTTGCTCCATCGCCGATAAGATCTCCGATTCATAGGGAAACTCCAACTGAGCTAACTGAACTTGATATTCTCAACCTGCTTGAATCTTACGCAGAAGCAGGTAGAAAAGCGAAGGAAGTTGGGTTTGACGCTGTCGAAATTATGGGGTCAGAAGGTTATCTTATTAACCAGTTCATGTCACCAGCTACAAACAAACGTACAGATTATTGGGGAGGAAGCTTTGAGAAGAGAACGCGCTTTCCGCTAGCGGTGCTGAATGCTGTAAGAAAAGCTGTTGGAGATGATTATCCCATTATCTATCGCCTTTCAGGAATGGATCTTGTACCAAACTCTACTACACATGAAGAAACCCTTGCTTTTGCAAAGTTAGTTGAAGAGAACGACGCAGACGTATTAAACATAGGGATCGGCTGGCACGAATCCACTACTCCTACAATATCGATGATGGTACCAAGGGCAGGATTTATTCAAATCGCCCTCGATATTAAGGAAAAAGTATCGATACCTGTTATCGGTAGCAACCGAATCAATGATCCTGTTCTTGCTGATGACCTTTTACAGCAGTTAGATATGGTCTCGATGGCAAGGCCGTTTCTTGCAGATCCTAACTTATTGCATAAGTCTCAGGCTCAATCTCTTGATCAAATCAATACATGTATCGCTTGTAACCAGGCTTGTCTGGATCATGCGTTTGAAGGAAAAGCCGTCTCATGTCTTGTGAATCCAAGAGCGGGAAGAGAATACAAGTGGGTTTATAAGAAAGCGAGCGAACGGAAGAAAGTGCTTGTAGTCGGTGGCGGTGTTGCTGGTCTAGAGTCAGCAAGAGCACACGCCGAACTCGGCCATTCCGTCGTCCTTTATGAAGCGAGTGACTCGATCGGGGGACAGTTCAATCTAGCTCGACAAATCCCAATCAAGAAAGAGTTCGATGAAACGGTTAGGTATTATACAACTGAATTAAAACGATTAGGCGTATCGATCAGCCTCAATCACAAACCTTCTACTGAAGACCTGTTGAATCATTCTCCTGACCTTGTCGTCATTGCAACTGGTGTTGTACCAAGAAAGCCTATTATCCCAGGCGTCGAATTTGCTATACCTTACCCAGATGTACTCTCAGGCAGGGCAACCGTAGGAAAGAAAGTCATCATTATCGGTGCAGGGGGCATCGGATGCGACCTCTCTCACTATTTGATCGAACGAGGAGATCACGAAATATTGATGCTTCGTCGTAACGGAAGGATGGGAGAAGGTCTCGGTAAAACAACGAAATGGGCTATGCTTCAGGATCTTAAGAAACATGGAGTAAAGTTCCGTACAAACCTCCACTATGAAGAAATCACCGAGGAGGGGCTCGTGATTACGGATGGTGAGACGAATAACAAAGAATTTCTAAAAGCAGATGCTGTTATTCTAGCAGCAGGTCAAGAGTCTAATCTTCCACAAGAATATGATCGATTGACCGAAAAGGGCATTCAAGTGGCTGTTATTGGTGGCGCGAGGCTTGCTGGAGAATTAGATGCCAAACGAGCCATCTATGAAGGAGCAAAGATTGCGTTCGAACCGCAATCCATTCCAACAACACAACGTTAAGAAGACGGGGCATATCGCCCCGTCTTTTTCTGTTAACCTAGCTTGTCCCCGTTCTTCACCTTCATATCTGGCTGGATTAAGACCACTCCACTTTCTCCGTAAACACCTAACACCAATACTTCAGACATGAAATCTGCGATTTGACGAGGTGGAAAGTTAATGACAGCTAGCACCTGCTTTCCGATTAAGTCTGTCTTTTCATACAGATCTGTAATCTGAGCACTAGACTTCTTCACACCGACATCGTCACCAAGATCGACCTTTAGTTTATAAGCCGGCTTTCTTGCTTTTTCAAACGCTTCTACGTCAACAATCTCTCCAACTCGAATATCTAGCTTCATAAAATCTTCAAACGTTGCCATCTCTCTACCTGCCTTTATAAAAAGATAAGTAATGCCTTCGACCTCTTTCTCTATTAGTCCTGCTCATTCACTTCTTTTCATAACGAATTCCTTAAGCAACGAGAGTATGTGAGCTGAATCTTGAA
Organism: Alkalihalobacillus sp. CinArs1; assembly: GCF_947387515.1. GTDB lineage: Bacteria > Bacillota > Bacilli > Bacillales > Guptibacillaceae > Guptibacillus. The sequence goes on from NZ_CANDOB010000007.1 coordinate 27,268, forward strand.
TCTCGTCACCTAACAAACAAGTAGAGAAGCATTCGATCAACTTGCGATTCGTTTTATCCTGTTCAGTTGAATACAAGTCTGAAATCGTCAGCGGGTATTCCAACATGGATAAATATCGTTCGATTCGCATCAGATACATAACACCGTTGAGAAGATCATACATCTCCTCATTTGTAGCGCTCGTATTCAGCCTGGATTCAATCGAATGTAACAAATTGATCTTACCTGATTGAATGGACTCTTTCTTTGGTAATTGAAAAGGCGTATCGCCATATAAAACAAGCTGCTCGAAATATGGAGCTACCACATCTTTTTCTCCACTCATCGTTAGCTCGTATTCTTCAATCGTCATGCTTCTGAGATGGACTGGAACTCCAGGAAGCTGAGGTAGATAAAGTGGCTTCATCACTTCTTTATGATAGAAGCACCATACATCTAAGTCTGATTTCGGACCCGCTTCTCCCCTGGCAAAACTGCCTGTTAGGATAACCCCTCGTAGTGCAGGAGTCTTCAAGCGATTCACTAATCTTTTTGCATATGTAGCAAACCTTATAGGCGTTATCTCGGAATTTAACATAAGTTCCTTCTCCTTTTTATAACGAGACCCTAAGAAGGAGCAAGCGTATGTTGAGACTGGTCCGTTCCATTTGTTAAGAACTGATACACTTTTTGAATAACATCATCGCGATCATCACCATGACAGATTAGGTGGCGTGAACAATCCATCACGTGAAATTGCTTTTGTTTTGAACCAATCGTCTGATAAATGGTATGTGCTGTTTTATAAGGAACCATACTATCGAGCTTCCCTTGCAGGATCAAGGTAGGTACCTTTACATCGCGAAATGAGGGTCTTAATTTCTGAACGAGCTTTCTGAATTGAAGGGATGCTTGGAAAGGTGTTACTTTAAGTTTCTCTTTATAACGAATGTAAAGTTCATTTTGGCTAATTTGCCCTCTGCTCGTATCTAACACCATTCTGCCGATATCTTTTACCATCTGAACGGGGTGGATGTAGCGATAGGCTGCACTTAACAATACAAGTTTCTCAACTTTGTATGCTGTAGCAAGATAACCTGCTAACACTCCGCCCATCGAGAACCCTACGAGATAAACGGTGTCACATGTTTCTAGGAGCTCTTTAAGCTTTTCTTCCGCTGTATCGATCCATTCCTGAAAGGAGACGCCATGTAATGTTTCGTACTCTCCATGGCCTGGTAACGTAGGAACAGAAATTTTCCAATCGGTATGTTCTCTAAGGTAATCTGCAAGAGGTTCTACCTCATATGGAGCACCAGTAAATCCATGAATCAACATACATCCTACCATGATCAAAACCTCATCTTTCACAAGTTATCGTGTACTACTAGTATATCACCAGCAGTGATTCACCTGTGAACGATCAAGATTCTCCCTATTTTCTGAATGAAACTTTCGGTGTATAGCGTTCGTGTTGCTCTTCCCGCAATGAGCTTGAACAGTTTGGACAAATAATGGCTTTCGAGGGGATCGCAGTACAACAAAGAGGACACTCTTTGCGTGTCATCGCGTTCATTGGATCTTGTCCTGGTTTTCGCCATCGATTAAGCTGCCGTACAACAAGAAACACGGCGAAGAAAATAATGAGGAAACGAAGACCAGTAGATAAAAACAACCCATAGTTGATCGTTGCGGCGCCAGCTTCTCTAGCATCCGCTAAGGAAGAGTAGGTATGCCCGTTCAAGCTTATATATAACTCAGAGAAATTGATTCTCGCTAGTAAGAGACCTATTGGCGGAAGGATGATATCAGTCACGAGCGAGTCTATAAAGCTGCTAAAAGCCGCACCAAGGACCATTCCTATTCCCATATCAGCTGCACTACCTCTAATTGCAAACTGTCGGAACTCATGTAAAAGACCCATCGAAAACCACTCCCTTACTACCTCATTTCTATGCAAAAAGTAAACAAGCTATGATGACGATCAATAGTTAGAGCAAAACACAAAAAAAGACCGCCGAACGTATCGACAGTCTAACACTTTATTTATTTGATTCGATCCATGTCTTAAAGTTTTCCTCAGGCTGTGAGCCTACAATGCGATCGACTTCCTCACCATTTTCGAATTTAACCACTGTAGGTGTGCTTTCGATTCTGTAGTCGTTCCAACCTTGTTCGAATTCTAGGATGTTATATTTCTTAAGGTCGATGCCCATGTCTTCTGCAAGAGGTACTAATACAGGTGATGTATTTTGACAATGTACACAATCAGGACTATAGAAATAAACAAATACGTCTTCTTCATTCGAAAGCTTTTCATCTAATTCTTCAGGTAGGATTTGATTTTGGTACAAAGGATCATCTAGCTGATCGATCGTTCCTTGCTCTAATGAATCTTTTCCATAAGGGTTGTCTTCACTCTTCTCACTATTGGAATAGCTTGTAATGAAAGCTAAGGCACCGAATAATACGATGATGATTCCAAGGAATATGATGATTTTTTTCATTATTTTCCTTCCTCCTTCTTCTGCATAGCCAATACGACCATAATAACACTAATAATGGTAAACCCAGTTAAAGCTAAGAACGGGATTGTAATAAATCCGAATGCGTTAATATATTCACCAGTACACGGAACTCTTCCACATGCCGGAGAGGACTCAGCGAAGAAGGTTGTTTTCTGAATCAAGTAATGATAGAACGAAACGCAAACCCCGATAAGCGAAATAGGAAGAACATACAGCCATTGTCCTGCATCTTTCTTTACAGCTGCTATTCCAAGTACGATCACTAGAGGATACATCAAGATGCGTTGATACCAACATAACACACATGGTTCATACCCCAGGATTTCTGAGAAGTACAAGCTTCCAGCCATAGCCATTACTGCAGTGGCCCAGGCACCAAACAATAAGTACTCTTTCTTATTTTCGTAACTCATTCGTGTAACCTCTCTTAAACGATATAATGGTCTAATCTATATGGCAGCATACTTAATAAAGCCCACCTATAGCATACGTGATATGTATTCCTTTGCACAACTTTTCCTATCTAACGTTTGATAAGTTGTCACAACCCAAAAGAAAAAAGACCCTGCAGAAGCAGCGTCAAGATATAAAAGGTGAATGTATTGCAACTAAGTAAAATAGCTACCGGTGCAGGCAGCTATTTGAAGGGGGAACTTCTCTTCTTCTTTGAAATGAACAATGTCGGGGAACACAATTCATTTTCATTTCCTTATGTGATAATGATAATCTTTATCAATTAAAAAGTCAATAGCCTTTTTTAATTGTTAGGTGAGGTACTTTTTCTATAAGTCGCGTGCTTCTATTTCGTAAATATCCACTCTTTTTGGCTTCCGATCTCAGAATGAATGCAAATGTAGCAAACGATGCAATTAGAATCATGAAAAACAATAACAGCTGTATAGTTTCTACCATCATCTCACCTCTCGTCTAAATTTTAACTTATTATATCATCCATAGTTGATAATGAGAAGCATTTTCAATGAAAGTGTTAGTTCATTATAGTTGTGCAAACGCTTGTATTTTTTTATGATAGTAGGTGTACGAACTATAGCTCATTCAGGAGGTTTATCTATGCAGCGCGTTAATCTAGGCGAAGATCTATCTTTTTCACGTATTATTCACGGACTATGGCGTCTTGCAGACTGGGATCAGTCGAGCGAAGAAACGTTAGCCCTAATTGAACACAACCTTGAACGTGGGATCACTACTTTTGACCATGCAGACATATATGGCAGTTACGAGTGTGAAGAACTATTCGGTAAGGCTTTAGCTCTTAAACCGTCTTTAAGACAAGAGATGGAGATCGTAACAAAGTGCGGCATCGTTCTCGAATCTCCAAACCGCCCTTCTCATACATCTCATATTTACAACACGAGCAAAGAACATATCATTGCTTCAGCAGAGCAATCACTGAAGTCTCTTGGCACTGACTATATCGATGCGCTCCTTATTCATCGGCCTGATCCGTTTATGGACCCTGAACAAGTAGCAGAAGCCTTCTCTACTCTCCAAAGAGACGGAAAGGTACGCCATTTCGGTGTATCGAACTTTAAGCAACATCAGTTCAACATGCTTCAATCTTATGTCGATCAACCACTCATCACGAATCAGATCGAACTGTCGGCATATAACCTGGAAAACTTTGAAGATGGCACTCTTAACTTATGTCAGGAAAAGCGCGTAAAACCGATGGCTTGGTCTCCTCTTGCTGGAGGAAACGTATTTAGCGCAACTGACGAAAAGGCAGCTCGTTTACGCCAGACATTAGAAAAGGTTGCTTCAGAAATTGGTGCGGAGGGAATCGACCAAGTCCTTTATGCTTGGCTTCTTAACCATCCAGCGGACATTATGCCGATCGTTGGATCAGGTAAAACGCATCGCATCGATAGTGCGATTGGTGCGCTTTCGTTATCCTTAACACGTGACCAATGGTTTGACATCCTCACTAGCTCTATGGGCCACGACATTCCATAAAAGACAAGCGTCCGGGCACATTCCGGACGCTTTCTTTATGAACACTATTCTGTTAAACAAACGTTTGATTGAATGCTATGATTTCTCATTCGTTATGATCTCAGCTATCGAAAATTTCCTACTTCCTGTTACAGCTAAAATAATAGACAGCCCTAGTAATGATAATGGAAACTCAAACCCGCCAATCAACCCCATCTGAAGCTTCGCAAGGACGATTGCTCCAAGCATCGTCAATCCTAGAATGATTGCAGAAGGAACAACGAAAACACCAAGGATAAGTGCAGCCCCACCTGCTGCTTCAACGATAGCAGTAAAATAAGCAAGCCAAGCAGGTTGTCCTATCTTTTCAAATAGTGCAACCGTATTATCCATGCCAGCGAGTTTCTGGATTCCATGAGCAAACATGATCACTCCTAATATTAACCGCCCTGCCAAAAGACCCCATTCTACTCTACGATTCACATTATGCACCTCATTTAATGTTTTCATAGCTAACGATGCGTTTACGTCATTAGATCAGTTTAAAATCCAAACTATCGTTACGGAACTTGCTTATCGATCATATCAAAGCTTGGAATTAATTCAGATAAAGGGACGATCGTTGCGTCTGATTGGTAGATAGGGATGTATTCGTTTAACACTTGAACCATCTTCTTCCCAGCTATCCCTACGTGTCCTATCGCGATATGGTTTTCGTCGTCATTAAGAAGCTTCTCAAGCTCTCTTGCTTTCTTACTCATGTGACTGATCGTATAAATATCATCGAAGAACAGTTCATTCTCGAGATAAGGGACTCCTATTTCGTTCGCTAACTTTGGAATAACGCTTTTATCCGTTGTTTTACTATCGAGATAATACAACCCTCTTTCCCTACAAACATCCAACACGATTCTCATTACGCGTTCATCTGCGGTTGCTTTTGATCCCATATGATGATTCATTCCAACCGCATATGGAACATCGTCGATCGCACGCGAAATTCTTTTTCTTATTTCTTTATTACTGAGGTTCGTTGTTATCGCGCCTGGTCCAAGCCAGCTCGACTTTCCTCTTAGTGGTTCCATAGGAATATGTACAATCACTTCATGCCCCTTTTTGTGAGCTAATTTGGCATCTTCTTTTGTAGTTGAAAGAAAAGGCATGATTGCAATCGTTAATGGTACAGGAAGTTCAAGCATTTCCTCTGTTCCACCCATATTATTTCCAAAATCATCGATTACGATCGCAAGTTCAGAACGCCCCCCGCTCTCTGCATAAGTCGGAGACCACAGGAAATTTAGAACAATTATAGTAAGAAACAAAATTCTCATTCAACAAACCTCCTTTCCATTAAAATTCCCAGCATAAACGAATTTCATGAATGTATAACCTAATCTTTCATCACATGTTTTCTTCAAAGTGTTGAAGGGCATAGTAAAGTTAGACTAGTTATTTTGCACGAAAAGGAGAGGACAACATGGAAAAAAGATACATCAGAGAAACGCTTGTGGTAAAAACGAGCCACGTGTTCCCAGAAGCGACAAACAATCACAACACACTATTCGGTGGTCAGTTGATGCGTGATATCGATGACCTTGCGTCTATTGCAGCTATGAGACTTTGCAGAAGTGAAGTGGTAACAGCCTCGACCGACTCTGTTGATTTCCTACATCCCATTACACCCGATGACTCCGTCTGTCTAGAGGCTTATGTTTCTTATACCGGAAAATCCTCGATGGAGGTTTTTGTGAAGGTGATTGCGGAACACCTTTTGTCAGGAGAAAGAAAAATTGCTGCTACTGCGTTTTTGACATTTGTTGCTCTTGATGAAAATAAGCGTCCTTTAGAAGTACCGCAGATTATCCCTGAAACAGAAGAAGAAAAAAATCTTCATAACACCGCTCCCGCACGAGCTGAAAAAAGACGAGAACATCGTCAGGCAAGTAAAGAACTTGCTGGACTATTAACAACAAAACGGCCTTGGGAATAAAAAAAACGACGTCCTAATTGGACGTCGTTTTTAGGTTAGAAGCTTATTACATCATATCCGATCAAGAGTACGATAAGAAGCAATACTACAAATAGAATCCATTGTGTTTTGGTGGATTCTGACCGCTTTCGTTTCCCTACGATGATCTCCATCACTCCGATTAGAGCGATCGCAACGATTCCTTTGAAAATATAGAGAATTGGAAATGACCCCATTGTAAATTGTAGAACGATCATTCCTGCACCAGAAATAATCATTATGAGATAAAAGAGTCTTTGGATCATAATTGAAATGTTCTGCTTGTAGGCAAAAAAGCTAACGAATAGCAAAAGCACAAGAATTGCCCATGAACCTGCGTGAGACTGATAAAAAATATTGTACATGATGTGTTCCCCTTCCCATCCTTTATGGATCATGACATAAGTGTCATATCCTAATAGTAGAATTGTATAACCAACGACACAAGCCCCTAATGTGAAAAGGGTACAAATTTTTCATTTCTTATAATTTAAAAACCCCTAGCACGTGACCAGGGGTTTCCGTTTATGAATGCTGTAGCTCTGGGTAAGGCTTTCCATCAGATTTCTTTTCTTTCTTGTTCCATAGAATGGTTAAACTAATCAATGTGACAAGTATGGTTGCACCCATATCTGATAAAATAGCGATCCAGAGCGTAAGGAGACCAGGAATCGTTAAGAGCAATGCAACAAGCTTTAAGCCAAGAGCTAAAGCGATATTGAACCGGATGGTACGATTGACTCGCTTTGCAATTCCGATTGCTTCAGGTAACTTCCCGAGGTGATCTTGCATCAGCACGATGTCTGCTGTTTCAATCGCACTATCGGTCCCTTTCCCCATAGCAATGCCTAAGTTAGCTGTCGCTAGAGCAGGAGCATCGTTAATACCATCTCCAACCATCGCAACGTTACCGTTCTTTGTTAGCTCCTTTACTTTCTCTACTTTATCTTCAGGCATCAAACCTGCATAGTAAGAACGCACGCCAACTCGTTTTGTAACCTTCTCTGCCGTCTTTTGATGATCACCAGTCAGCATGACAGTATTTTTTATTCCTATAGAATGAAGCGCACTCATCACTGATTCGCTTTCTTCTCTAATCTCATCTGAAATCCCGAACATCCCTAAGATGGTTGTATCATCTGCAACCAGCACTAAGGTTAACCCGTCTTCCTTCATAGACGTGATTAGAGACTGAACACTCTCATCGATAGCTGCCCCCTCCACACTCTTCTCATTTCCAATTCGATAACGTTTCCCATCGATCTTTGCCATGATCCCTTGACCTGCAACTGCTTCGAGTTCTTCTGCTTCTTTTTCTCGATAAGGGAACTCACTCACCTTATTCATGATCGCTTTTGCTAAAGGATGCGAAGAATGCTTTTCGATGGCTGCAGCAACCGTGAGGAAGTTTGTGTGATCAAATGTCTCAACTCTTTCAACATATGGTGTTCCCTTCGTCAGCGTCCCCGTTTTATCAAACGCTAACGTATCAATCATGCCAAGCTGCTCCAAATGAACGGACCCTTTTATAAGAATGCCATTTCGAGCATTTCTCGTTATTCCAGATATGTTTGCGATAGGAGAAGATAAGATCAATGCACACGGGCACCCAACAATTAATACGGCTAATCCTTGATAGAACCACTCGCCAAAACTTGCATTGAAGAAAACGGGTGGAACAATCATGACAAGTGCTGAAATGATCATGATCAACGGGGTATAGTATTTAGAAAAACGATTAATAAATTGTTCTGTCGGCGTCTTCGTTTCCTGAGCTTCTTCTACAAGATGAAGAATCTTCGCAAGAGAGGAATCTTTGTACGCCTTTGTAATTCTAATTCGTAGAACACCTTCATTGTTAATACTTCCTCCGAATACACTTTCTCCAACGGCTTTTTCAACGGGCATGGCCTCTCCTGTAATCGCTGCTTCATTGACCGAGCTGTTTCCAGTTTCGATCACACCATCAGAGGGAATCTTTTCACCTGACCTCACGAGTACCAAGTCATTTACACTTAGATTAGAAATCGGAATTGTTTCTTCTGAGCCGTTACGAATGATAACTGCCTCTTTTGGGGCGATTTTAAGAAGTGAAGCCATCGATTTTCTAGCTTTTTGCATGCCTAATCCTTCTAAGTATTCGTTTAAACCAAACAGAATGGCAACGAGGGTACCCTCTCTCCATTCTCCAATCGCAACCGCACCGACCAATGCGATCGTCATCAAGGTTTCTATATTAAATTTCAATCGAACAAGGTTTTTTAACCCTTTAATAAATGTTTGATAACCACTTAGTATAATTGCGGTAATGTAAAATGGTACAGCTGTAAAACTAGTCATTCCATCCACTAGAAGTGCAAGAATAAACACACCAGTAGCAATTCCAAGATAGACTTTAATCGATGATGGATGGCTGTGACCATGCTCATCTTCTTCAGTTAGTAACGAAGCATTATCGGTTGCTAAAATCTTTTTCACCTTTTTGAGATCGATCTTCTCATCAAGTTGAATCTTTCCCGAGTTGTACTGAATTTGAGCCGATTTTCCGTAATCTAATTTTTGAATTTGTTGCTCCATATCTGAAGCACAATTTGGGCACGATAAGCCTTTTAAGCGATACTCTTTCATCTCGCTTTCCACTCCTCTATTAGGAACCTTATGTCATTATATTCTATATATGAGCATGTGTTCATATATGATGTTTATAATTTTACTGATTCTTTTGCGATTTGTCAAAAAAGTTTATGAACGATCTTCATATATGTAACGATTATAAGTATGCCCATTGAGATATATAAAAATAAAGTTCTGAGGAAGACACGTCCTTTTACCTTTAAAATGATCTCGTACCAAGCCACATAAGAAAGTGACCCGATTGCAACACCTGTAAGAAATCCGTTAACGGTATAAGAAGGCGCAACATGTGTACCAAGAGCTGCAGATAAAACCAACGCGAAGGAAATCAATGCAGCTGCTAAGATCGAATACCTACTCTTTAATCCTGAAATAGCCATGAACAAAACTAATGCGACACCTTCAGGGATATGATGAATGAAGAGTGCTAACAGTAACACCCCTCCGAATTCCCCTCCATCTCCATTGATACCAATCGCAACTCCAACTGGAATACTATGTGAAAGGAGAGCAAATACAAATGCAATAACAGGCACATATTTATTATGTACAAGCCGATTATGAAAGCTTGCTTCAATCAATACGAACAATAAGAAAGACAACAATGCCCCTAAAAGAATGCCCATCGGCTCAAATGAATGCATGCTTTCAGGAATCAATTCAAATACGATGACCCCGATCAGCATGCCACCACACAGTAAATAAAGTTCTTCCATTCTATGTGAATAATGACGATACGCTCCTCTGCCTACAGCTGCTCCAACAAGTAAACCACTGATGCCAACAAGGAAAAGGTTCGTTAATAAGGAAAACATCAATCTGCCTCCTTTTTATAGGGCAAGCTCATACCACGTCCACTAAAATATATGAGCAAAATAAAAAAACAGAAGAATAACCCTTCTTCTGTCTTATCGTCTTTCGATCGGTAGCGTCATACAGCGAATACCGCCCCCACCTTTTTCGAGTTCACCTACATTTACTTCTACTAATTTCATCTTTTTTAACTTTGGGTGGCTTTTAAAGATTTTCTTGTTAGCTTTTGTACTGATCAAGAGTGTTTCTGGATTTAGATTCAAGAAGTTAATATCAGCTAACGTATGGGTGATTTCATCCGTCCAGACAACTTCACATCCGTGACGATTTAAAAACGCTTCCACCATCATGTACTTAGACGACCCTTGTAACAAGACTTTCACAGGAAAAAATCTCATGTAGCTCTTAGCAAGATATACATCTGGTCCCACTGCGTTGCAATTCATATCCAAGTGAAGCGTATCTGCTCTTCTTGGCAGATCGATGACGCCAATTTCTGAAAAACCTGCTGCGAAGACCTGCTCTTTGATCGCTTCGATGCTATCGATACTTGTCCGCACTCCAGAATTAATGAATACAGCATCTTTATTTACAATCATCACATCTCCAAATTCTAATGCTTTACAATCGTTGTTTCCTGTGATGGAAAATGTATTTTCATCGAACCATTGTTGGAAGAGTAGGTGTGATGTAACGTATTCCGGCTTCCTCATCGTCGTACCAGCCTCACCTGGTACGATATGATTACCAAAGACGCAGGCAAGGTCTCGCACAAAGACTCGATTGATCAACTGCTTATGAAAAGCTAGATCTTCTGGTGATAAAAATGCATCATACTTCACTACATTGACTCCAGAATCTCTTAGCCCACTTACCATGTTTTCGTGATGTTCACATGCCTTCTCATGGTTAACAGGAGCTTCCCACTGAACATAAGAAGCTATTTTCTTATCTGGCACATCGAGACAAGTTGGGGAACAAACGATGACACTTTTTAACTCGCTATATTCATTCCAACAATTTGGGGATAAATTCATAATAAAGCAAACTCCTTTTAAAAGATTTACTTTATTACTATCTCCTCACCATATAAAACCATCCCAAAACGGTTAAGAACACATATTCCATTGCTTTCCTTCTCACACTAAGACTAACTATGAACGGGGAGAATGGGTCATGAGAAAAACTACAAAATCTGAAAATCTTCAATGGTGGCAGCTTTCTTTGATCGGCGTCGGATGCATTATCGGAACAGGTTATTTCCTTGGTTCTAGTATTGCGATTCAGAAAGCAGATAATGCCATCTTGATCGCATACGCAATCGCAGGGCTAGGGACATGGTTTGTCTTTCAGGCCCTTGCGAAATTAACCGCTCACCACCCTGTTAAAGGTTCATTCCGTACCTATGCGAAACATGCATTTGGAGATTGGGCAGGATTTAGTAACGGGTGGGTATACTGGTCATCTGAAATGCTGATCATGGGTAGTCAGTTAACGGCTCTCTCGATCTTTGCACAGTACTGGTTTCCGAATACTCCGCTATGGATTTTCGCAACGATCTTTGCCATCGCCGGGCTTTCAATCATCCTCATGGGCGTTCACAAAGTCGAACAACTGGAAAATGTATTTGGAATTATGAAAGTAGCAGCGATCGCCATGTTTCTCATCATTTCGATCGCAGTCATAAGCGGGCTGATCAATCCCCTTGAACGAGCAACTCCTTCCTCTTCTCCGCTGACTGACTTATTCCCACAAAGCGGGATTGGGTTATGGACCGCTCTTCTTTATGCGTTTTATGCCTTTGGTGGAATTGAAATTATGGGACTCATGGCTGAACACTTAAAAAACCCTAAAGATGCACAGAAATCCGGAAATATCATGTTACTCGTGCTAACTTCCCTCTACCTATTATCATTTTATTTTGTATTAAAACTGACTTCATCCTCTGCGATCACGCCAGATGAGAGTCCTTTTCTAACGGTATTAATCTCATATAAACTTCCTGTTTTCGTCCCGCACATCTTTAATAGCATCCTCATCATCGCAGGATTCTCAACGATGGTAGCTTCTCTTTATGCTGTTACGACGATGCTCTTGACACTTGCGGAAGAAGGAGACGCACCGAAGCTTTTTGCGCAAAGTGAGAAGGAGAAAGTTCCCCTTCCCGCTTTCATTCTCACGTGTATCGTAGTTGCGATCTCGATCATCATCGCGCTTTTAGTACCCGGAAAGATTTTCGAATATTTTACCACTGCTGCTGGACTTATGCTTTTATACAACTGGATGTTTATTTTGTTGTCTTTTCGAAAGCTTATGGATCAATCGTTAAAAAGCACGATCGGTATATGGGTTGCTTTTACATTGATTGCCTTCGCAATCACCGGCACATTGTTCGATAAGGTTAGCAGGCCTGGTTTCTTTGTAAGTATTGGATTTATTGTACTCATCGCGTTAGCGACTGTCATTAAACTAAAAAGAAAGCATTAAGGATGCAAGTTCTTTATCTTGTTCTTCATTGCCATGAAAGGACACTTAGATAGAGTCGTGTCTTCCTCATCGAGAAAATACTGCTTCCATTCATAATTATCTTGCTGTCCATACCACTTTAAAGCAGGGTGAGGCTTCTTGCCATCGTATTTAACCAGCCTGTTTCTGATGACCTTCTTTAACTTTTGCCCGAGAGATGTTGAAGCATTGATTTCTTCGAAAACCCACCTCGGTTGGAAAGCAAGCATAAAATAAGGAAAGCTTCGACTCTTTCGCACGCGATGAGCGGGTGTCGCACAAAATACAAAATAGGGTTCACCGTCAAAACAAAACTCCCATGCCTGGTTATGTGGGTCTGTCGGTATGTCTTCAGGCCATGGTTTTTCGTCTAGTTGATGGACGTCGTTTAATAACGTCCAAAACGTATCCTGATAATCCTCAATACTCTTGCCATCTTGATGATCAGCCTCAAAGAACACGACTAAAGAAGCGTACTTCCCTGTTTCCCGTGAAATTTCCCCATACTCCTTTAAAATGGCCGCAAGTTGCCTAGAAGCATGCTCTTCCCATGGAGGATCCGCAAACCCAAACCTGAGAGAGTTATCGATAAAGCCCATTTTCCCAGGAACACATGGATAGGGTTCAGATTCATTGCACATCATATCTGAAAATTGTTGGTAGGCTAACACATTCCAACCCTCCAACGCTTCACTATTCTCATCTATCATACTCTTTGTAAATAACATCAACATCCCTCCCAATAGCTACACACGGTATCCTATTGAGAGAATGTTCATTAGGTGTCTGTCTAACTAAGGAGCATAGTCATCGCTTGCTTTCCAAAATACAATCCAAATGCAATAAGCACGATTCCCGAGAGAATCGATATCATCCGAAGCATAGAAGGGTTTAGGAGCCTTCTTGCCCCTGATGCAATACTCGCCATTGTTAAATCCCATATTGTGATTCCAATAAAGATACCCGTGCTATAGATCAAGAAATGATAAGTGCCTAAGTTATTTGCGTTCTGAGCAAGGATGGATCCGTAAATACCTAGCCAGAATAAGATGTTCAATGGGTTTGAAAAGGCCATAAAGAACCCTGTTCGAAAAGACTTCCCCTTCGTTTCACTCTTTGTGCCACTCCTATTCTTTTGAACTCTCGACTTCACAATGCTTTCAACACCTGTATAACTTAACACGAAGAATCCAAACAGCCAGAGGAACGTTTTCATAAATGGAGAATCCACAATATGTCCGATCCCTATGTAAATCAGCAGCATGAAGATTGCATCTGCAACCATCGCACCTATTCCAACAAACCACGCATTCAAAAAACCATACCGAATTCCTTTGTCCATCTGTGCAGCATTAATCGGACCTACAGGCGCAGATAGTGATAAACCTAACAAGATATAACTAAAATAAATGCTCATCTCCGTCCCCTCCTTCGTAACATCCTATTCAAGCATGTCCAGAAGTATTAAAGAGAAAGAGGTATTTTATAAAGACTTCGTTATAAACATTGTTAAACGAACATGATTGTTGGAATTCAATATGTTATTTCATTTTTAAAAACGCGCGTATCATAATGACACGCGCAAAAACGTTCGATAGCTATTTGGTTATTCACCTTTTGCACAAGCATTAACTGGGCACTCGTCAAAAGTGTTCAATTTGTCATTCGCTGTACATATTAAATGTATAGCATAAACTTTTTTCGATTAGAGTGATAGGAAGGAACTTCCAACCATTTTTTCGTGATGATTTTTTCCTCCACCTGATTAGAGAGATAGACTTCTACCTGCTGCATGATTTTCCTTACTTTTGATGGGTTCATATGAAAGAATGCCCCTGCTTCATGATAAGGACTATGCTTTTGAAGCAGATTTAAATAAGCGCCAGGGGAATCACTTTTGGAGATAAGGGATGTTTCCAATTTATCAATCCACTCATACAGCTCTCTTTCTTGCCTAGGGAGTTTAGCTATAGCATCCCTAACAATAATCCTAAGCAGATGCTCGTTTACTCTCACCTCTCTTCACCCGCCTTTTACCAGCTAGATTTTTTCACTCCAGGAATCTGCCCTTTGTGCGCATACTCCCTAAATGCGATCCGCGACATTTTGAACTTTCTAAGATGAGCTTTCGGTCTTCCTGTTACTTCACAGCGGTTGGTTAAGCGCGTTGGTGAAGAATCGCGCGGAAGCTTACGAAGAGCCTCATAGTCCCCCTTTGCTTTTAATTCCTTTCTGAGCTCCGCATACTTCTGAACAAGCTCCTGACGCTTCTTTTCTTTTGCGACTTTTGATTTCTTCGCCATATTTATCTTCCTTTCTTATTGGTATTCTGGCAATGGATCTAAAAGTAAAGACCAATCCTGCTTCATTTCTTCATCTGTTAGAAGGCATTGGTCAAGTGACTGTTCAATTTGCTCCTGGTCGAGGTGAAGACCAATCATCACAAGTTCGGTCAGACGATCCCCGTAAAGGTCATCCCAACGTTCAAGAAGATCAGGATCATCTCTCATGGCTTCCTTTTGCTCATTAGCTGAAGAGGTAGCAACCCATTTACCAGCAGATTCAATGCTAAGCGATGGTCCTGCTTGGGAAAGCAAGCCAGTGATATCATTCCGGGTAGCGAGCCAGAAAAAGCCTTTTGCCCGAACAACATCTCTAGGCCATTGCTCAAGCCATGCCATCCACCTTTCAGGATGAAAAGGCCGTTTTCTGCGGTATACAAATGATGAAATCCCGTATTCTTCTGTTTCAGGAGTATGTTCTTCATTCAACTCCTTAATCCAGCCTGCACTTTGACTTGCCTGTTCAAAATCAAACAGGTTAGTGTTGAGTATTTGATTAAGATGCACTTTTCCATAGGTACTGGTCTTAATCAGAGCATCAGGATTCAGTGTTTTAAGAATCGAAGTTAATTTTTCTATTTCTTCTTGTTCCATTAAGTCCGTTTTATTAAGAAGAAGTATATTCGCAAATTCAATCTGATCAACAAGCAAATCAACAACATCACGTTCATCACTCTGATCGGCACCTTCTTTGCGGTCTAGCAACGAGTCACCGGAATGAAAATCATGCCAGAATCGGTTTCCATCAACAACCGTCACCATCGTATCCAGTCTGCACGTCTCACTGAGGTCGATGCCAAGTTCCTCATCCATATATGTAAATGTCTGTGCCACTGGAATGGGCTCTGAAATACCAGTAGACTCAATCACAAGATAATCAATTTCCCCTGCTTCCATCAGCTTTTTCACTTCAAGAATCAGGTCTTCTCTTAGGGTGCAACAGATACATCCATTTTGTAGCTGGACTAATTTTTCATCTGTTCTAGAAAAGCCATTTTTGATTAATTCTGCATCTATGTTGATTTCACTCATATCGTTTACAATGACTGCTATTCTTCTCTGCTCTCTGTTTGCGAGAATGTGGTTTAGGAGCGTTGTTTTTCCTGCACCTAAATATCCGCTCAGAACAGTAACAGGGATTTTCCCCATCCATATTCACTCCTTTAAATCAAAATAATTACGATTTGATTCATATACTTTTTGCAATGCGTTCAGCTGCTTTCCTCGCCCCTATGATATTTCGTGAGCCAGGACCGATTTCAAGCTCAGCAAGAGGTCCTGAAACAAACAAACGTGAGCTCCATTCCAGCGTCTTTTCTACAATTGGATAGCCACATGCTGCACATGGAAGCACTTCATTTTCGATGAGGTTTTGCAGCCACTTCTGCTGAGGCATCTTTGCTTGAAATCCTGTGGCAAAAAGCGTTGTTGCAGGCATCATGCTCCCTTCGGTTATAAAAAGCGCATTGGACTTCCAACAAACAGATGTCACATTGCTTTGGATTATTGAAAGGGACCCCTGTTTCTCCAAACAGTTCAATTTCTGATGGAGTTCGGAAGGGATGGATCCCCGATGACGTGCTTCCTTAATCATTCTCCGTCTTCTTCTATAGCACGCTACCTTCTCATAACCGTTTAAATATTTTGGACCAATCCAGCCAGGATCACTGTCAAAATCATGCACTCTGAACGGATGCCGCGTAATAAGACTTACTTTACCTGGAAACCGGTTGGCCATTGTAATGGCTGCGTGTGCTGCTGTTATGCCACCCCCAACGATGGCAATCGGAGGAGTAATTTTCTCCATATCAAGACGAGGGTCAAAAAGGTGCCAGGCATTTTTCAATTTATCTCCCCAGTCCGGATAGGCAAGTTCATTGTTTCCTATTGCAATCACGCAGTTCTTTGCAAAATAAATGCGTCCATCTTCTGTTTCAATCTCCCAATATGGACCTTCTTTCGCAACATTTACAACCTTACTGCTACACCAAACCTCTTGAAGGCCGACTTCACGTAAGACTGAATCTGCATGTTCATTAAAAAGATTTAGTGCCGGGCGATCATAATAGCCATAAAAAGGATTCGTATACGATTTTTCCTTTGCATATTTCTCCAGACTGAAAGGAGGAACATCAATATGATGTACAGATGGAGACCTAAGAAAAGGCATTTGAATACGCCCTGTTCTCTCTTTCCATCTTGCAAGCGGAACTGAATGAGGATCAATCATAAGAAGCTCTTCCTTTTTGACTTTCCCGCTTTTCAAAAGTGTTGCTGCAATCGTACAACCATGTATGCCTCCACCTATAATAATCCAATTATACATATCCACCACTCCGCAAATCGTATCGATTACGATTTATAGTGTATATGAATTAGTAACAAAATACAACAAAAGAATGCTACTAAATTTAGCAAAAATGAGAAGTGTTAGTTTTAAAGATTCTAGTTCAATGCCTCCTCGTTGATCTCATCTTCAGCCAAAATGATCGTTTGCTCCACCTATTCCGTCTTTTTTAAACCTTTTACTAGGTCCAGTCTTATGCGAGACTATTCTTATTTTAAACCGTAATAATTTCGTTTTACAAATCGTAACCATTACGATAATATGATTTATATGTATATTTAAGGGGGAGATATAATGACGTACAAGCGCCGAAGTATGGCATCGATAATGCTAATTGTTGTATTGCTTCTAGCAGCATGTGGCAGCAATGAGGATAGTTCAACAGCTATGGAAAACAGCAATTCAGATGAGAAGTTAATCGTTTATACCACATTGTTTCCTATTGAGGATTTCACAAGAAAAATTGGTGGCGACCATGTTGACGTGGAATCAATCCTGCCACCTGGATCGGACGCACATACCTATGAACCTACTACAAAAACCATGGTAAGCATTGCTGAAGCCGATGGTTTTATATATAACGGTCTTGGGATGGAAAGCTATGCAGAGGCAATCGCTGACTCAATTGAAGGAAATAATGTAATAATGTTTGAAGCTTCTACCAGAATCGAAGCAATTGAGCACAAAGATAACCATCATGAAGAGCAAGGAACTTCGGAAGATGGGGAACATGCTGAAGAAGGTGAACACCATGATGACCACGAAGCTTCTGAAGAGGAAGAGCATGCTAAAGAAGATGAACACCATCATCATGGGGACAAAGATCCTCATGTATGGCTGGATCCAGTTAGAGCAATTGCAATTGCAGAAAACATAAAAAATGCTTTAGTTGAACTACACCCTGAAGCAAAAGAGGATTTCGAAGCCAATTTTCAAGAAGTAAAAGCAGACCTTAAAAAGCTTGATAATGATTTCGAAAGCTTAACTGATTCAAAAGATAAGCCTGAAATGATTGTTTCACACGCAGCTTATGGCTACTGGGAAGAGCGATACGGAATCCATCAAATTGCGATTTCTGGCCTTTCACCGTCCAATGAACCATCACAAAAAGCATTAGAAGAAATCATTCATACCGCAAAAGAAAAGAATTTATCATATGTACTATTTGAGCAAAACGTAACGCCGAAGGTTGCGAAGAGCCTGCAAAAAGAAATTGGCGCAGAGGCTCTACGTCTTCATAATCTCTCAGTCCTGACGGATGAGGATATTGCAAATGAAGAAGATTACTTTAGCCTGATGCGTAACAACCTGGACACTTTAGATAAAGCACTTCAATAATCTATTCAATTTAATAGTAAAAGGCGTAATCCCTAACAGAATCACGCCTTTTTCTTATAGACTGCAAGATTAGCAAGTAGATAGGAAGAAATCCCTATAATCATTGATTACTGAGATTGTAAAAGAATTTTTCACCACACAAACGTTCATGAATATAAAAACGTTCCTAAAA
Source organism: Alkalihalobacillus sp. CinArs1 (assembly GCF_947387515.1). Taxonomy (GTDB): domain Bacteria; phylum Bacillota; class Bacilli; order Bacillales; family Guptibacillaceae; genus Guptibacillus. Next base: position 45,887 of record NZ_CANDOB010000007.1, read on the forward strand.
GTAATTACTCTTAGGAACGTTTTAATTTAGCTGACCTTTACCAAATAACTTGTTGTTACTGGTAACGGACGCTTCTATTTATTCTACAGTTACAGATTTAGCAAGGTTTCTTGGCTTATCAACATCACATTCACGGTGAAGTGCTGCATAATAAGCAAGCAGTTGTAGTGGTACTACAGAAACAAGTGGTGTTAAGTGCTCATGCACTTCATCGATTACGATTGAGTCGTTTTCCTCTTCAAGACTCTTCGTCGTTACGATACAAGGAGACGCGCCACGAGCAACTACTTCTTCAACGTTTGAGCGGATGCTTCCGTTCACGTGCTTCTGAGTTGCGATCGCAATAACAGGCGTACCTTTTTCAATCAGTGCAATCGTACCATGCTTAAGCTCTCCTCCAGCAAATCCTTCAGCCTGGATGTAAGAGATTTCTTTTAGTTTAAGTGCTGCTTCTAGACATACGTAGTAGTCTACGCCACGACCGATGAAGAACGCATTACGTGTTACAGAAAGGAATTCACGAGCTACCGCTTCAATCTTTTCTTTCTGATCGACGATCGATTCAATTGCATTTGCTACAATTCCTAATTCCTGAAGAGGATCGAAATCAAGCTTAATGCCTTTAGCTTGTGCCGTATCAACCGCAAGAATGGTTAATACCGCCATCTGAGCTGTATAAGCTTTTGTCGATGCTACAGCGATCTCAGGACCCGCATGTGTGTGAAGCGTGTAATCTGCTTCACGTGAAAGCGTTGATCCAGGAACGTTTGTAATCGTGAGTGACTTGTAGCCTTTTTTCTTCACGTTTACAAGAACGCCACGACTATCTGCCGTTTCACCACTTTGTGAAATAAAGATGAATAGTGGATTTTTTGAAACGAGTGGCATATTGTAGAGGAACTCACTCGCAATATGCGTTTCAACAGGAACTTGAGCGATGTTCTCGATAAGCTGCTTTCCAACAAGACCAGCATTGTAACTTGTTCCGCAAGCAATGATGTAGATTCGATCCGAATCCTTAACAGCGTTTCGAATATCTTCATCTAGCTTGATGTTGTCATTTTCATCTTTATATTTCGTGATGATATTTCGGATTGCAAACGGCTGCTCGTCGATTTCTTTAAGCATATAGTGCGGGTACGTACCCTTTTCAATATCGCTTGCATCGATTTCAGCAGTGAATGGCTCACGTTCAACCGTTTTTCCATCCATATCTTTGATCGTGATTGAATCACGCGTTACAAGAACGACCTCTTCATCCATCAATTCGATGAATTCATTCGTTACTTGAAGCATCGCCATCGAATCACTTGCGATCACGTTAAATTCATCACCTACTCCTACTAGAAGCGGGCTTTTGTTCTTTGCAACAAATAACGTGTCAGGATTTTCATTATCGATCAGTGCTAGTGCGTAAGAACCGTGAAGTTCTTGAAGCACTTGATGAAATGCCTCTTCTACTTGCATGTTGTGCTTTACTACAAATGTCTCAATCAGTTGTACCACGACTTCAGTGTCAGTAGCACTAACGAATTCAGTTTCGGATAAGAAGTTGCGTTTGATTTGTTGATAGTTCTCAATTACACCATTATGCACTAGCGTAAAACGTTCTGATGCACTTTGATGCGGGTGTGCGTTTATTTGACTTGGTTCACCGTGTGTTGCCCAACGTGTATGTCCAATTCCAGTAGTCGCTTCTACGCTCTCATCAACTTGTTTACGAAGATCTGCAATACGCCCTTTTTCTTTCGTAAGGTGCAAGCCTTCGTTATTAAGAAGAGCGATACCGGCTGAATCATAACCACGATACTCAAGTTTTTCTAGCCCACGCAATAAGATTTCTCTAGCATCTTTATTTCCAATATATCCAACAATACCACACATAAAAAGTCCTCCTTCAGTTGAAGGAACAGGTGTACCTCGGGGCAGACCTGCCCCTTCTTTTCCGATTATCAAGTACGTTTCTTCACCAAGGTTTTGGTTTTGTACAGAAAGTCACCTTCCTGTTTTAACGCAAAACCGTACGATTGTGGTGAGCAATCGAGAGGTATCCGCCGATGTTCGATGAACCTCTTCCTCGTCAACTGTTCTCTACCGCTCGAGAGCAGTCCAGGCGCTTATCGTAGTAATAAACCCGCTTCCCTCACTTTCCCTTCTTGAATAGGATTAAACATAACTACAATAATACATTAGATGTAAAATAATGGTCAATCCTTTTTTTCAAAAAACGAAAATTAGTTCCGTCCGATTTACTAGTAGTTTTCTTTTAAATAATAAAAGGTATGCATGTATAGCTTGTTGTGTGCTACACACGCATACCATTCGTACTAAATCCATTTTTGTGTCGATTACGCTCCTAGTTCTTCCTCAACCATCGATACGACACGTTGTACATACTCATCACAAAGTTCTTTTGTAGGTGCTTCAGCCATTACACGTACGAGAGGCTCTGTTCCCGATGGGCGTACAAGGATTCGTCCTTCACCGTTCATATCGCTCTCAACTTGTTGGATCGTCTCCTGAATACGTTCGTTCGAATCAACCTTTGTTTTGTCAGTCACTCTAACATTCACAAGCGATTGAGGGTACTTCTTCATTTCAGCTGCAAGCTCAGACAATGGCTTCTGTGTCACTTTCATGATATTCGCTAACTGAAGTGCGGATAACATGCCATCTCCTGTTGTGATGTAATCGAGGAAGATAATATGGCCGGACTGCTCACCGCCAAGGTTATACCCTTCCTTACGCATTTCTTCCATCACGTAACGATCTCCAACTTTTGTTTTGAGAGAAGTAATTCCCGCTTCTTCCATCCCTTTGTGGAAACCAAGATTACTCATGACAGTTGAAACAACCGTATCATGACGAAGGTTCTTTTGCTCTTTCATGAACTTTGCACAAATGAACATAATTTGATCGCCATCAACAATTTCCCCATTTTCATCGATTGCAATCAGGCGATCACCATCTCCATCAAACGCTAATCCTAGATCTGCGTTCTTATCCTTCATGAATTCAGCTAGTGCCTCTGGATGTGTAGAACCTACGCCAGCATTAATGTTTGTCCCTGTAGGATTCGTACCAATCGTAGAGATATCCGCTTCTAAATCAGCAAACAGGTGAGGTGCTAGCGAAGAAGTTGCACCATGAGCACAGTCGAGCGCGATATGAAGGCCAGAGAAATCTTCATCGATTGTTTGTTTTAAGTATTGTAGGTACTTCTGACAGCCCTCAAAATAATCACTAACAATTCCAAGATCTTCACCTGTAGGACGAGGAACCGTATCTTCATCACTATCGATAAGTGCCTCGATCTCTTCTTCTTGAACATCTAAAAGTTTAAACCCATCTGGTCCGAAGAACTTAATACCGTTGTCACCTACCGGGTTGTGAGATGCCGAAATCATGACACCTGCTTGAGCACTAAGAGCTTTTGTTAAGTGAGCGACACCTGGCGTGGAGATCACACCTAATCGCATGACTTCAGCTCCGATCGATAGTAACCCTGCTACAAGCGCACCTTCTAGCATGTACCCTGAAATTCGTGTATCACGACCAATTAAAATCTTTGGCTTTTCAGCGCCTTTCGTTAGTACATGCCCGCCAAAACGTCCTAATTTAAATGCAAGCTCTGGTGTTAATTCAGTATTTGCGACACCTCTAACACCATCGGTTCCAAAATATTTACCCATCGTAATTTCTCTCCTTTGTATCGCGCAGTTCAGTTATGTGTTAACGATTTTATATCATAAAAGCAGCTTTTGTTGACAAGGATGCAAGATATACCTCATAAAGCCGCAAAAAATATGAGCAACGGTTGCAGTAAGACCATCCGTCGGCCTCCTACCTTTTATGGGTATATCCTCAAATGCTTTTTATCCTTCATCACTCAATGCGATTTTCACCTTAACCTTTTGTGGTTCTACTTTCGTCATTCCATCAGGTACAGGCACATCAAGCTCCACCGTCGTATCTTCTGTAATCTCCGAAAGATCGATCGATGCCCCATTCAATACTTCTAATTTCTCAAGCGATTCTAGCGGTCCGAACACAGCTACTTCTTTTGGTTCGACCGTAATTGAAGAAATGCTTAATCCCTCAGGAAGCTCGCCTTCTTGCTCTACTTCAACAGGAACCTTCTTAGATGGGTTACTTATCGGCACTTCGACATCCACGATAGCCGGCTCGATCGTAAGCCCTTGGATCTCGTCCATATTTCCATCGTACACGTTGAGCGTAACCCGAGCGTTAATCGCTTCCTTTGCATTACTCACATCAACGTATCCTCTTACAAATGCTACTTGTTCGAGTTTTGAAGATCCACCTGTTACGGTTACTGTTTCAGGAGTAACAACAGGGTTTTCAGCCTGGTAGCCTTCAGGCAGTTCTTCTGCTTTCAACAGATTGATTCCAGCTTGATACGTGTTCGATTTCTTTTCTTCGATCGTTACAGAGACTCTCGCTGGATCAATCGTTACATCGACGTTCTCAGGGAAATCTCGATGTTTAACCGTCACAAGGTGCTGTCCAGGAGTCAGATTGCGGAGATCGACGTAAACCTCTTTATTGGTCATCCTAGAGATCATTACTCCATCAGTTCTACCCTCTACGATCACGTCTACCGTTTCTGGCAGTTCGGAAACGACGACTTCTTCTTCATCATAAAGCACTTCTAGCTTCATATCAGATATAGGATAGGAGTCTCCCTCAGGATTAAGCAATCCATCCCCTCCAGAAGTTGAAGCGTCTGGCATAGCAACAATAGTATAGAGCATGAGGGCAAGAAGAAACGAGATAATCTTGACAAACCAATTACTTGTCAGCAACTTGTCCATTATTTTTTCCCCCTCCAACTACTCCAACGATTGGAAGTATCGTTCTTCGTAACAGCCGTATTGAGTTCTCCAGTGAGTAGGTCGCGAAGTACCTCCTCTGATACATTTCGATGAAGCTCTCCATTTTTAGCGAGTGAAATACTACCAGTTTCTTCAGAAACAACAAGAGTCAAGCTGTCCGTCACTTCACTTATTCCTAATGCTGCCCTATGTCTCGTCCCGAGTTCTTTCGAAATGAAGGGGCTCTCAGACAATGGGAGATAGCAGGCAGCTGCCAAAATTTCGTCCTTCTTTAAAATAACAGCTCCATCATGAAGCGGAGTATTCGGTATAAAGATGTTGATGAGAAGCTCAGAAGTTAATTTCGCATTCATCTGAATACCAGTTTCTACATAATCGTTTAACCCCGTTTCTCTTTCGATCGAGATTAATGCACCGATACGTCTCTTCCCCATATAAGAGGTAGATTTGATAATCGCTTCGATCATTTTGTTCGTTTCTTCTTCCTCTACTGCAGAACGAGTGAACAATCGACCTCTACCAAGCTGTTCTAATGCCCGTCTTAGTTCTGGCTGGAAAATGATGATGATCGCGAGTAATCCGTAAAGCACCACCCGCTCCAGAATCCAATGCAGCGTATTAAGTTCAAAGAAGCTACTCAAAAACCATGCCGCAATAATAACGGTGATTCCTTTTAAAAGCTGAACAGCCTTAGTCCCTCGAATCAACATGATAATTTTATAAATCACATAAGTAACTAGCAAAATATCTATAATTTCTGTTATGTAGTCAAGTACATTCACATTAGCAACAGGCAGCACGGCTCTTCCTCCAAACATAGTGAATTTAGCCTGTGGTTCCTAACCGTTACACATCTTGAAAACGTTGGTAACTTTTTAATTATATCATATTTTTAGTATGTTCAAAGTCAACCGTGTTTGTTCAAATCGATTTAAAATCGAAAAAAAACCGCTCGGTTAAGAGCGGTTTTAAGTGTGATTACTTATCAGATGAAAACACATCACCAATATCTATAAATACTTGTCTTAAGTGATACCATGTCCAATCAAGAATATGATCGACTTCCTCGATCTCCCCTGTTACTTGACCCGCAGAAGCCATATATTGCTCTCCATTAATAACGAGAACATCACCTTCGACTTTCCCCTCGATTTCAAGATTGCGGTTCTTAACAGTTAAATCTCCTTTTATTACTTCACCTTCCGGAACGATAACCGTATTTGTTTCCTTATCAAACGTCAGATTACCAGATAATGCTGTCATTTGATCTTCACTCGTCCATGAAGAATATACTGATCCTGCCATTAATACTAGAAAGAGAACTGCAGCTGCCATCAGCGGATGAGATTTCATCCATCTCTTAATCCAAACGGTCTTCTTTTCTTGAGGAAGTTGCTGCATTACCTTTGATGTAAAACCATCGGGTGCCTTAAGAGAAGGCGTGCTGAGGAGAAATGATTCCGTTTTTTTAAGTTCATCATAATGGTGCTTACAGTCAGCACAGGTTTTTAAATGGTTTTGCACCGTAAGTTGTTCTTCTTTCGTTGCTTCATCATCAAGTACGTCATGCATCATTCGTACAATTTCTTCAGGGCATTTCATAGTTTCTCCCCCTTTCACATCACTCACGTAACTTCTTTCTAAGTGCTTCTCTCCCACGGTGGATACGGGTCTTCACAGTACCGACTGGTAATTCAAGAATTTCACTAATCTCTTTTAGTGAAAGCTCTTGAATATACTTAAGTGTAATAGCAGAACGATACTTCAAAGGAAGACTTAATATCGCTTGATGAATACCCTCTTGTGCTTCAAGAGAAACAACTTCATCATCAGGCAATTGATCAGTAGCAGCTACTTGTGAGTACATCGTTAGGCCATCAGTGCCGGAGACTTCAGCATCAAGGTAATAATCCGGCTTCTTCTTTCTCATTCGATCGATCGCCAAATTTGTTGCAATGCGATATAACCATGTTGAGAACTTCCGATCGATTTGATAGCGATCAATGTTTGTATAAGCTCGAATAAATGCCTCCTGCGCCACGTCTTCAGCTTCTTGACGGTTACCAAGCATTCGGTAAGTAAGTGCAAAAACACGATCCTTATAGAGCTCCACAAGCTCACCAAAAGCATTGTGGTCCCCTTTCCTTACTTGTACTATTATTCTTTTTACAATGGCATCCATATATCCAACCCCCGCTATTCCCTGCGGCTATTATTCAATACGTTCCAGGAAAAATAAAGTTTCGTTTTTTTTATAATTTTTTTATCCTCCCCTATTTTAGCACGAGAAAACTTTATTAATAACCAAAATACATATATTTCTAAAAAAGAGGTTTTCAATCCATACATATCGGGTATATAGAGGAAAATGAATGAAAGGGATGGTCTGCAAATGGATTTTGCAAAGGGGCGGGAAAAAGAAATTTTACTTAAGGAAATTGAAGACTCTCGTAAGAAGATGAATCTCTTAGCAAGAAAGCAGCCATTAAGTTCCTCAGAAATAGTAGAAATCAGCACTTATCTTGATAACCTACTGAATAAATACGATGAATGTAAAAATAATAAAACAGCGGCTCTCTAACTTCTTAGAGAGCCGTTAATCATGTTATTTTAATTTTTCTCCGAATAAAGATCCCATCAGTGCAACAGCTACTGTTGCTGTCTTATTCTTCTCATCCAAAATAGGATTCACTTCAACGAACTCAGCAGAAGTAAGGATATCGGATTCCGCAAGCATCTCCATAGCGAGGTGGCTCTCACGATAGCTGATTCCTCCAAGAACTGGTGTACCAACACCTGGTGCATCGTGAGGATCTAGTCCATCAAGATCAAGACTTAGATGAACACCATCTGTGCCATTGGACACATGGGCAATTGCTTCTTCCATCACTTTTGTCATTCCCAATCGATCGATTTCATGCATCGTAAACACTTTGATTCCTTTTTCCTCTATCAACACTCGCTCACCTTCATCAAGAGAACGAGCTCCGATAATGACGATGTTCTCAGGTTTAATCTTTGGACTGTAACCTGCGATTCCTGTTAACGACTCATCGCCAATACCTAGACTCACCGCAAGCGGCATACCATGGATATTACCGGATGGTGATGTATCAGCAGTATTTAAATCTCCATGAGCATCGTACCAAATCACACCAAGATTATTATAGCTCTGCGAAACTCCTGCGAGTGTACCAATTGCGATACTATGATCTCCTCCAAATACGAGCGGGAAGCGCTTACGTTCAATCACTTCGTTAACCCTTGAAGCAAGCTTTTCACTAGCATCTGCAACTTCTTTTAGATTCTTTAACTGATGGTCTTGATTCTCTGGACGTTGCTCAGGTCTACCGATTTCAATATCTCCAAGATCTTCTATATCATAATTCAGTTTCTCTAATCGTTCTACAATTCCTGCGTACCTTATTGCGCTTGGTCCCATATCGACCCCACGTCTCATTTGACCTAAATCCATAGGTACTCCAATTATCGATAGTTGATTATTCATATCTCGTCCTCCTAGAGTTATGTCTACCTATATTGTAACCATTCCGTTTTTAATGACTCAACTGGACAGTTTTTTGAATAAGTATTCATGTCATGACAACATTTCTACGAATTTTCGGATATTTATAAGTACAAGAGGAGAAGTAATTCCGAGAAGAGGTTTAATAGTTGAGGAAATTTAGACATAAAAAAAACCTTATACCGATATATAAGGATAAATGGTGGAGCCTAGCGGGATCGAACCGCTGACCTCCTGCGTGCAAGGCAGGCGCTCTCCCAGCTGAGCTAAGGCCCCATTATGGAGCGGGTGATGGGAATCGAACCCACGACATCAGCTTGGAAGGCTGAGGTTTTACCACTAAACTACACCCGCATATGATATTGGAGCGGAAGACGGGATTCGAACCCGCGACCCCCACCTTGGCAAGGTGGTGTTCTACCACTGAACTACTTCCGCGAAAAATGGTGAGCCATGAAGGACTCGAACCTTCGACCCTCTGATTAAAAGTCAGATGCTCTACCAACTGAGCTAATGGCTCTAAATGGTGGAGGGGGACGGATTCGAACCGCCGAACCCTGAGGGAGCGGATTTACAGTCCGCCGCGTTTAGCCACTTCGCTACCCCTCCACAAATAGATGGTGCCGGCCAGAGGACTTGAACCCCCAACCTACTGATTACAAGTCAGTTGCTCTACCAATTGAGCTAGACCGGC
>NZ_CANDOB010000008.1 GCF_947387515.1 Alkalihalobacillus sp. CinArs1
TCCTGAGCCAGGATCAAACTCTCCGATAGAAAAGTTCAATCTAGCTTTAAAACAATGTTTGTTTCCGTAGAAACAATATCTTGCATGGCGTTTCGTTCAGTTTTCAAAGATCGATTTGTTTCTTTCAATGTCGTTTTCAGCGACTTTATTAATGTAACACATTAACTTGTCCGAAGTCAACATCTTTTTTGTTTTTTTATTTCGTGTGTTGCCGTGTTTTTAACGGCGAGTATTAATATACCATGTACTCCAAAGTAGCGCAATGGTTTTTCGTAAAAAATAATAAAAAGAAGCCCGAAGGCTTCTTTTCTATCGTTCCGTATTTCTCATTTGTGGGAATAGCAGTACGTCGCGGATAGATGGAGAATTCGTTAATAGCATAACGAGGCGATCAATACCGATTCCAAGTCCACCTGTTGGAGGAAGACCATATTCTAATGCTTCAATGAAATCATGATCCATCATGTGAGCTTCATCGTTACCTTGTTCACGTTCAACAAGTTGAGCTTCGAATCGCTCTCTTTGATCGATCGGGTCATTAAGCTCGGTAAATGCATTTGCGTGCTCGCGAGCTACGATGAATAGTTCAAAGCGATCCGTAAAGCGAGGGTCCTCTGGATTCTTTTTAGCCAATGGAGAAATGGCAACTGGATGTCCATATACAAACGTTGGTTGTATCAATGTTTCTTCAACTTTTTGTTCAAAGAATTCATTAACAACGTGTCCGAATTCCATTGTCTCTTTGACTTCGACGCCATGTTCTTTCGCAAGAGCACGAGCTTCTTCATCAGTCATTTCCTTCCAGAAGTCTACTCCAGTCGCTTCTTTTACCGCATCTACCATATGAAGTCTCTTCCATTCAGGCTCTAAGTTGATTTCTTGGTCACCATACGTAATCGTAGTTGAACCAGTCACATCTTTTGCGATATGAGCGATTAAATTCTCTGTTAGAGACATCACATCTTTATAGTCAGCGTATGCTTCATAAAGTTCAAGCATTGTGAATTCTGGATTATGACGTGTAGATACACCTTCATTTCTAAATACGCGACCTACTTCGTATACTTTTTCAAGTCCACCGACAATAAGGCGTTTTAGATGAAGTTCAATCGCAATACGCATATAAAGCTCCATATCAAGAGCATTGTGATGAGTAACGAATGGACGGGCTGAAGCTCCACCTGGAATAGAATGCATCATCGGTGTTTCTACTTCAAGAAAGCCTTGGTCATCTAAATAACGTCGCATGGATTGAATGATGCGGCTTCGAGAGATGAACGTTTCTTTCGATTCAGGGCTCATGATGAGATCCAAGTAACGTTGGCGATAACGTTGTTCAACATCTTTAAGACCATGGAACTTATCTGGGAGTGGACGAAGGGACTTAGATAACAAGTGAAGATCGCTTACTTTAATAGAAAGCTCTCCTACTTTCGTTTTAAAAGCTACTCCCGTAACTCCGACAATGTCTCCAATGTCCATCGAGTCGAATAAGTCATACTGCTCTTCGCCAACAGTATCTTTACGAATATACATCTGGATTTGACCTGTAAGGTCCTGCATATGTGCAAATCCAGCTTTTCCTTTTCCACGCTTCGTCATGATTCTACCTGCAAGAGAAACCGTCTTCTCTGTTTCGGCAAGCTCTTCCTTTGAGAAGGAATCAAACTCCTCAACCATTTGTGTTGCTGTATGAGTACGATCAAAACGATGACCGAACGGATCTATGTTGTTACTTTTAAGTGTATCGAGCTTTTCTCTTCTTACACGAAGAAGATCATTTAGTTCTAGCTCCTGACTCATCACTATCACTCCTGTCAAATCTAGGTTTATCCCGCTATAACTTTATCTGAAAGCAGCATGAATAGCAAGTATTCACGGCATGGTTTTCATTGACAAATGCGCCGGGTGTGTCGCTCATTATAAGAAGAAAACTGCCAGTCAACGATCCTGGCAGTTGGTTTAATCATAGGTGTAGTATAAAAAATGGTAGTTAGAAAGTCAAACTACAGATTTATAATTTCAATGTGTCTTCATTTATTTCCTTAACTGGTCTATTGGGAATAGTTCTTCAAGAGAAACATTAAGTTGTTTCGCGACATGCAGCAAAAAGTCATATGATGGCGCCCTGTTTCCCCGCTCTATCTCTCCAAGGACGGACACTGAGACACCTAAGTCTCTTGCTAATCTTTCTTGAGTAAAACCTTTCAGCTTTCGAAAAGCTCGAATACGCCTCCCGTAGATCTCTGCTTCCATAGACGTACACCTTCTTTGTCTTCTATATGATCAATATACGACTCTATTCGTTTATTCGTAGTAGGTATGACTGCTTCAGGATTTAGTTCATGTAATGGGATGATAACAAATCCTCTTTGAATAAGTCGTGGATGTGGAATAACAAGGCCTTCAGCTACAATGTTTTCGTGATTATAAAGTAATATGTCAAGGTCTATCGTTCTCGGCCCCCAACGTATATCCCTTTCTCTACCCAAAGTTTGTTCGATTCCCTGTAGGATTTCAAGTACTTGAAAAGCGTTCATATCTGTTTGTAGAAGTGCGACCATATTTAAAAATGCAGCTTGTTCCGTTACTCCTACAGGCTCAGTTTCGTATAGCGACGAGACGTCTGCAACAGTGATATCTGGATACTCTTCAATTCTCTCAAGCGCAGTCTTTATATAATTTTCGCGATCTCCAATATTGGAACCAATCCCAACATATACGCTATTCATTACGTTCCCTCTTCATCTCGATCGCAACTGAATCATAGTGTCCATTGATAGGAGGATCCGGTTTAATTACCTTCACTGTACAGACCTTCACAATTTCAAACGCTTCGAACATTGCTTTTGGAATTTCTTCTGCGATTGTTTCGACTAACTTTCTAGGCTCACCCTCAACGATTTCTTTAATGGTATTGTACGCATCTGCGTAATTCACCGTATAGTTAAGATCATCGGACGCACTCGCTTTAGAGAGGTCCGCTTCCAATACAAGATCTACATAGAATCGTTGACCTAACTTGTTTTCTTCAGGGAAAACACCATGGTAACCATAAAACTCCATTCCGTTCAGGTGAATCTTATCCATCCAACCACGCTCCTAGTTAGTGATGATATCTTGTTTTAGCATTGCGTCCATCATTTTTGCCATTCGAACGATCGGTTTCACATCATGAACGCGAACGATTTGACACCCACGCTCAATGCCGAGGCACACTGTTGCTCCCGTACCTTCTACACGATCATTCGCTTGTGTGTTCAATGTTTTTGCTATAAGTGACTTTCTAGAAGTTCCTAATAATACGGGATATCCTAATGCTGAGAACTCGTCCAACCTGCGCATAACCTCGAGGTTTTGTTCATATGTTTTTGCGAAGCCGATGCCTGGATCTAAGATGATGTTACGATCAAGTACGCCTGCACGTTTTACAATGGCGATGCTTTCCTCGATATCCACTTTGATATCTTCCATAATATCATCATAGTTTGTACCTAGGCGATTATGCATTAAGATAATAGGCACCTCATGCTTTGCAGCAACTTGCCCCATCAGCGGGTCAGCTTTTGCACCCCAAACATCGTTGATGATATCCGCTCCTGCTAATACGGCCTGATCAGCTACTTCCGCTTTGTACGTATCGATTGAGATCGGAACGTCAACTGCTGCACGTACTGCTTTGATCACAGGGATAACCCGCTCAAGTTCTTCTTCGAGAGAAACAGGAACAGCTCCAGGCCGTGTAGACTCACCACCGATATCAATGATGTCAGCACCTTCCTGCACAAGCTGCACAGCATGTTCCACCGCTCTGTCACGCGTATCATACTTCCCCCCATCAGAAAATGAATCAGGGGTTGCATTCAAAATCCCCATGACCCAGGTTTTCTTGTTCCAGTCGATTACTTTGTCCCGCCACTCCATTATCATCGGGTGGTTTGTTTGCTTTTTGATTACCGTAGCCACCAAGCTCACTCCTTTTTATTGCATAAAATCATCTCGTTACATCTTTGCTGCTGAATAACGAAGTGCGGTCTTTCTCATAGTGCAGGATAAGCTTGCTGGTAACAGTACCATTTTTACCTGGCATAGAGACACGATCTACGCTTCGCAATGGGACAATTTCCTGAATAGAGTTCGTTACGAATACTTCATCCGCGTCGAGTAAGCACTCTTTCTTATAGTACCCTTCTTCAACAGAGATACGTAGCTTTTCTGCAGTACGGATCACATATTGACGAGTGATCCCGTTAAGAATGCCTGTCCCTAAAGAGGGAGTAAAAAGGGTATCTCCTTTTACCCAGAATAAGTTTGAAACGATCCCTTCTGCTACATAACCTTCTTCTGTTAAAAAAATCCCTTCAGTTTTTGGATCATTTCCAATCTCTCTTTTGGCGAGTATGTTATTCAGATAATGATGTGACTTTAATCTATAGTTTCCTTCGGGTGTGTTTCTTCTTAATGATAAAAGTGTCCCGTCCTTTTCATTTCGAACAGGAGCACCAAGCGACTTAACATAGATGATCCGTGTAGGTGATTGATAAGGTTCAGTCTGCAGCCCTATATTCCCTGCACCTGCTGAAACATTAAGACGAATGTAACCATCTCTCATATTGTTTGCTGCAAGGGTTCGCTTCACCTCATGCAGCAAATCATCTGAATTCGTTTCAAGCTCAATCTGCAGTTCTTCTAATGACGCTTGCAGGCGATCGATATGATCGTTGAACAAAAAGGGGTGACCGTCATAGGTGCGGAATGTTTCAAATACACCTAATCCATATAAAAAACCATGGTCGTATGCCGATATCACAGCGTCCTCTTCACGCATCAGTTCGCCATTTACGTTTATATACATAGCTCGTTTTTATGTGTATCGATAAAGTTTTTTAGAAGCGTTTTGCCTACTGCTGTCATAATAGACTCAGGATGAAATTGAACCCCTTCTACTGCAAGCTCCTTATGGCGAATAGCCATAATTTCTCCTTCTTCTGTCCAAGCACTTACCTCAAAGCATTCAGGAAGTGTCTCTTTCTTCACGATTAAAGAGTGGTACCTAGTAGCGGTGAATGGATTCTCCATTCCTTTAAAAACACTTCTTCCATCGTGATGCATTTCAGATGTCTTCCCGTGCATCAACCGCTCAGCTTTCACAACATCTCCACCGAATACTTGCGCGATTGATTGATGGCCAAGACAAACGCCAAAGATCGGAATCTTGCCAGCAAAATGCCTAACAGCATCCATGCTGATCCCAGCTTCATTTGGACTGCACGGTCCAGGGGAAATCATGAGGAATGAAGGGTTCATGCTTTCAATTTCGTCGATTGTGACCTCATCGTTCCTCTTAACGACAAGCTCCTCCCCCATCTCACCAAGGTACTGTACTAAGTTATACGTAAATGAATCGTAGTTATCAATCATTAATATCATACTTTATTCCTCCTCTGCTCAACTCTTCTAGGCTCTTCACTCAACTCTTTGGCTTTCCAAAGGGCTCTAGCTTTCTTTAACGATTCCTTATACTCTGCTTCTGGATCGGAATCGATTACGATTCCAGCACCAGCTTGGACGTGGGCAAAACCATCTTTGATCACCATCGTCCGGATGGCGATGTTTAATTCCATATCGCCATTAAATCCTATCCATCCGATAGACCCAGTGTATATGCCACGGCGAACAGGCTCAAGTTCCTCGATTATTTCCATCGTCCTGATCTTTGGAGCACCTGTGATCGTGCCTCCGGGAAACGTCGCTTTGATCGCATCGAAAGCATCGTATTCAGGAGCGCAAACTCCTCGGACATTCGAAACAATATGCTGAACATGAGAATACTTTTCGATCACCATGAACTCGTCTACTTCTACGGATCCGTATCGGCATACTCTGCCAAGATCGTTACGCTCTAAGTCTACAAGCATAACGTGCTCTGCACGTTCCTTTTCATTTTCGATCAGCGTTCTAGCGAGCTGTTGATCTTGTGCATCATTTTTACCACGTGATCGTGTACCAGCTATTGGTCGAGTACTGAGCTCGCTGCCTTTCTTCTTTACCAAAAGCTCTGGTGATGCACTTACAAGATCGAATCGCTCTGAGTGAATGAACGACATATAAGGTGAAGGATTCAACGTTCTTAACGTTTCGTATACATGAAGGGGCTCTGCATGCAGCGTCCTCGTTTCTCTAAGAGAAAGATTCACTTGAAATACGTCTCCACTTGAGATATATTCTTGCACTTTTTTAACTGCTGACCCAAATGAGTCCTCATCCATTGAGAAGTGACGTTCATCTTCTTTCGTTGTACTAATTGAATGATGTGTTGTAGTCACACTAGCCTCGAGCCATTCATTCTTGTACTGCTTCAATCGGGCACGAGCAATTTCTGACTTGCTTTCTTCTACTTGAGAAATAAACCACAGCACTTGCTCTTCATGATCATAAACTCCAACATCTTCATAGACAATAAACGATAATTCAGGCAGTCCTAAGTCGTCTTCAGCATGATGTGGAAGTTCTTCAATCTGACGGGCAATATCGTAACTTAAGAAGCCCATCGCTCCCCCCTGAAAGTCTGGGAGCCGATCATCTGTTTCCGCTACATGTTGTTGCATGTAATCGCGCATTAAATCGAGCAAGTTCCCTTCAAGCTTTCTTGTTATACCATTCTCAGTTATTGAAAGGGTACGTTCCTTACCTTCTAGACTAGCCATCGGCAGGATGCCGAACATGCTATAGCGGCCTCCTCTTGTGCTATCTAAAAGGGTGTGTTCAGAAAGGTCGGATACAAACCGTTTATATTTTGAAAACCATTCATCTCCTGATAAATGTAGCGTTTCAAATATTGGAATGCGGGTTGTTTTTTCTTGGTGTTGCGCCACTATCGTTACACCCCTATTCGGAAGTATCAACACTTCCTTCGGATTATGCCTCTATTTTACATGAAGACGAAAAATCCTTCATCCTTTTTGTATAGAGTTTGTTCTCCATCTATTCAGTAGGATAACCGCACACGATCCCTCTCATGAAAATTTTTTATAGAAAAAAGCAGCCCGAAAAGGACTGCCTGTTATTGACTGTTATTCATCATCGAATTGAAAAAGCGGGGTGCTTAAGTAGCGCTCACCGTTACTTGGAATAACTGCGAGTACTTTCTTACCTTTCCCTAGCTTTTTAGCAACTTCAAGTGCAGCGTATATTGCAGCACCTGAAGAGATGCCTCCAAGAACACCTTCTTCTCTTGCAGCCTTTCTTGCCCATTCGAACGCTTGCTCATTCTCCACTTGAATCACTTCATCGTAAATATTCGTGTCTAGGATCGATGGTACAAACCCAGCTCCAATTCCTTGAATTTTATGCGGACCAGGCTTACCTCCTGATAAAATCGGTGAATCCGTCGGTTCAACTGCGTATAACTTAATTGAAGGGAAGTGTTTCTTTAACACCTCTCCAGCACCAGTAATTGTCCCACCAGTTCCAATACCTGCTATGAAAGCATCGAGATCATCAAATTGGTCTACAATTTCTTTACCTGTCGTACGACGGTGTATTTCTGGATTCGCTACGTTTTGGAACTGCTGAGGCATAAAGTAGCCATGTTCTTTAGACAGTTCTTCAGCTTTACGAATCGCGCCGCCCATTCCTTCAGACCCAGGGGTCAATACGAGTTTTGCGCCATAAGCTTTTAAAAGATTTCGGCGTTCCATACTCATTGTATCAGGCATAACAAGAACGGCTTGATACCCTTTTGCTGCAGCTACCATAGCAAGACCGATACCAGTATTTCCACTTGTAGGTTCTACAAACGTGTCACCTGGTTTAAGTTCACCTTTCTCTTCGCCAGCTTCAAGCATAGCTAATGCGATTCGATCTTTGACACTGCTTCCCGGGTTCATAAATTCTAGCTTCAAGTATACATCTGCATGATCTTCTCCAGTTAGACGGTTTAGCTTAACGATTGGAGTTTGACCGATTAATTCTGTAATTGAATTTGCAACTCTCATCTCTTTCGCCTCCCAATCCCAAGTGATTTTATAGGAATAATTTCCTTAAAGATAGCATCAAGGGGAAAAAGCGTCAATCCAAAACCCTTAAACCTTACTTTCTGCAGATAATTCTTCTAGCTCTTCCTTAGAAAAGTGATAGTGAGCGTTACAGAAATGACAAACCGTTTCTGCTTCGCCATCGTCTTCGATCATTTTATTGATCTCTTCTTTACCAAGCCCTATAATTCCATTCGCAAAACGTTCTTTCGAACAACTGCATTCGAATGAGACAGGCATTTTATCTAAAATTTTTATATTATCTTCACCTAACAGTTCCGCGAGGATTTCTTCAGGTGTATAACCCTTCTCAATTAATTTTGAGATAGGAGGAATGTTTTGAATGCGCTTCTCGATGAATTTGATCGTTTCTTCTGCAGCATCAGGCAGAAGTTGAATCATAAAGCCTCCAGCTGCAAGGATTGAATTATCAGGATTCACCAATACGCCAACACCAACAGAAGAAGGAACTTGCTCTGATGTTACAAGATAGTACGTGAAGTCTTCTCCAAGTTCACCAGATACGATTGGAACTTGACCAGTAAACTTATCGCGCATACCAATATCCTTAACGACTGATAGGAAACCGTCACGACCGACTGCACTTGCTACGTCCAATTTGCCGTGCTCGTTTAAATCAAAGTGCACATGAGGATTGCTCACGTATGCACGCGTGTTTCCCTGTGCATTAGCATCGACGATAATTGCGCCGATCGGTCCGCCACCTTCTATTTTAACAGTGATTTTTTCTTTTCCTTTTAATGAGGAAGCCATCATTGTTGAAGCGGTCATTGCGCGCCCCATTGCAGCAGATGCAGTTGGCCATGTCGTATGACGCCTCTGTGCTTCTGCAACCATTTCTGTACTTGATATCGCATAAGCTCTAACATTCCCATCGAACGCTAGTGCTTTAATTAAATAATCATTCATTTCGTTTGAATCTCCTTTCAAATGAGCATATGCCCACTTACAACATACATGATTTTAATCAGAACTTCCATTATGGAAACCTGCGTGCTCTTCACTATTTTATTTAAACTCCCCTTGCTTAGTACCATCTATGCTATCTTATGTGCCTTTTACAAAGTAAAGCAATTGAAAAACGCATCCCTTAGCGGTATGCGTTTAATTCTTCTTTATTCTTATTATAGATTAGATGTAAACCGTTTAACGTTAAAAACGGATCTACCACATCTATTAGGTCACACTCTTCAGCAATCAGCGATGCAAGACCTCCAGTTGCGATAACAGTCGGCTCTTTCGTCGCATGTTTCTTCATTCTCGATACGATCCCCTCTACCTGACCTACATATCCATAAAGTGTACCGCTTTGCATTGCACTAACGGTATTCTTTCCGACGATGTGGTCTGGTTTTGCAATCTCGATACGAGGAAGCTTTGCTGCATGCATATATAATGCTTCAGTAGAAATGTTAATACCCGGCGCGATGGCACCACCAACGTATTGTTTATTTTCATTGATGTAGCAATACGTAGTCGCCGTTCCGAAATCAACGATGATCAGGGGTGATCCATATTGATGAATCCCAGCTACCGCATTTACAATACGATCTGCACCAACTTCTTTTGGATTATCATATTTTATGTTCAACCCTGTTTTAATCCCAGGCCCAATAACTAATGGTTTATGATGAAAATACTTCTGGCACATTCGTTCCAGAGCGAACATTATTGGAGGTACGACTGAAGAGATAATGATCCCTTCTATATCATCAAAAGTTAGATCCTCATGAGAGAATAGCCCCTTAATGACCATTGCATATTCGTCTTCCGTTTGCTTTTTGCTCGTTCCGATTCTCCAATGATGCGTTAGTTCATCACCTTCGTATACACCGAGAACGATGTTCGTGTTTCCTACATCAAGCACAAGTATCATATTATCACCTTATTTAAATATTTAGCTTTGGTCATGCTCTCTATAGTTATACCACAGATTGACCGTAAACACGAAGCACTTTTTGGAAAGCGCTTACCAGGTTTAACGCATAAAATAAAGCAGGATGCCTGAACGACATCCTGCTTTTATGACTTACTCTGAATCTTCTTCTTCAGAATCTTTCTCTTCTTTTTTAGAAATGTTTACTTTCACGTCATCGTCTGAACTTGTAGCATGATGACCTTCAGGTAATTTTCCGTCTTCAACAAGAGAGCGAATCTGTTCTGCATCTAGCGTTTCAACTTCTTTAAGCGTTTCTGCCACTAGATTAAGCTTATCCTGGTTGTCAGTAAGAATCTGACGACAGCGATCATAAGCGTCTTTGATGATCTTCTGAATCTCAAGATCGATTTCATGTGCGATCGAATCACTGTAGTTAGGATCGTTCTGGATATCACGACCAAGGAAGACATTGCCGCCCTGGCTTGAACCAAATTGCATCGGTCCAAGTTTTTCGCTCATTCCGTATTCCGTCACCATACTACGAGCGATAGCCGTTGCGCGTTGGAAGTCATTACTTGCTCCGGTACTTGCTTCACCGAAAGTAATTTCCTCTGCTACACGACCGCCAAGTAGGCCGATGATCTTATCTTCTAGCTCAGGCTTCGTCATGAGATAACGATCTTCTTTAGGAAGCGTTACGGCATAACCACCAGCCTGGCCACGTGGTACGATTGTTACTTTATGAACGATGTCTGCATTATCGAGCTCGGTACCAATAATGGTATGACCAGCTTCGTGGTATGCAACGATGTTCTTTTCTTTCTCAGAGATGACACGACTCTTCTTAGCTGGACCAGCAATGACACGGTCAGTAGCTTCATCGATGTCATTCATGTCGATTTTCTTTTTGTCATGACGAGCGGCAACAAGTGCAGCTTCGTTCAGCAAGTTCTCTAGGTCTGCACCAGAGAAACCAGGTGTACGCATCGCAATTGTCTTAAGGTCGATCTCATCGCTTAGAGGCTTATTACGGGCATGTACCCCAAGGATTTGTTCACGACCATTAACATCGGGACGGTTAACCGGAATTTGACGGTCAAAACGTCCAGGACGTAGTAACGCCGGGTCAAGAATATCAGGACGGTTCGTAGCTGCAACGATGATGATTCCTTCGTTTGCACTGAAGCCATCCATTTCTACTAGTAGCTGGTTAAGTGTTTGTTCACGCTCATCGTGTCCGCCACCTAGACCTGCACCACGCTGACGACCTACAGCATCGATTTCATCGATGAAGATGATACAAGGAGCATTCTTCTTTGCATTCTCGAATAGGTCACGTACACGTGATGCACCGACACCTACGAACATCTCAACGAAATCTGAACCAGAGATCGAGAAGAACGGCACTCCTGCTTCACCTGCTACTGCACGTGCAAGCAACGTTTTACCAGTACCTGGAGGTCCAACGAGAAGAACACCTTTTGGAATTCTAGCTCCAACTGCTGCGAACTTACGAGGGTCTTTAAGGAATTCTACGACCTCAACAAGCTCTTGTTTCTCTTCGTCAGCTCCTGCTACGTCTTTAAATGTTACTTTCTTCTTTTCTTCACTATAAAGCTTTGCTTTACTCTTACCAAAGTTCATGACACGGCCACCGCCGCCTTGAGCTTGGTTAAGTAAGAAGAAGAATAGAATAAAGATGATTACAAATGGAATGATGGATGTGAAGAAAGTGATCCAGCCGCTTTGCTCCGGAGCCTTTTCAACAGTAACATCCGTGTTTTCACCTGCAGCAGATAAGATGTTCTCCACTGCATTCTCAGAATCTGGTACGTTCGTTACAAAGGTGTTTTCTTCACCTTCTTCAGTCTCACCAGTTAGTGTACCTTGAACAGTGTAAACGCCACGTTCAGGTTGTATCGTTAATTCTTGAATTTCACCATTACTAAGTTTCGATTGAAATTCGCCGTAATTTAAAACATTCGTTTCGTTGGTGGATCCGTTAAAAAAGCTAACAACACCTACTACGACGAGGAAAATCAATAAATAAAATATTGTATTTCGGAAGATACGATTCATTCCTTACCTCCTCCCACGAACAGGAAACCATAGATTATCTTACCATATTGGCACATTGAACTACAACAAATCAACCTTGATACATTTCGGGTTTAAGAATACCGATGAACGGAAGGTTTCGATACCTTTCAGCGAAGTCTAGGCCGTACCCTACTACAAATTCATCTGGTACGATGAATCCGGCAACATCTGGTTTAAGATCGACCTTTCTGCCTGTTGGCTTATCCAACAGCGTTACGATTTTAATCGATTTAGCTTTTCGATATTTCAGCAGGTCAACTAGGTAGCTCAAAGTCAAACCACTGTCGATAATATCTTCGAGAATCAGTACGTCTCGTCCTTCTACCGAAGTATCAAGATCCTTAATAATCTTAACTTCTCCTGAAGATACAGTTGAATTGCCGTAGCTTGAGACATCCATAAAGTCCATTTCAAGATGGCACGTAATACGCTTCGTTAGATCTCCCATAAAAGGCAGCGCACCTTTTAGCACACCAATTACTAGTGGAAAACGATCTTCGTACTCATCTGAAAGCTGTTTACCCAGCTCGCGGCATTTCTCTTGTATTTCTTCCTCACTGATCAATGTTTCTTGTATTTCATTTAGCATCTGTGATCCTGTCCTCCCAGCCTATGTAGATAATTTTTTTCGTAGTGCAGATGCACGAGCTTTTTCCTTTTTGCAGGTAGTGTAACTTTTTCAGAACGGGTCAGTCCTGCTACCCAGATAATCGTTCCATCTGAACTTTCCACGATGGGCCAACTATCACGCTCTGAACGGTTTATTTTACGGTCAATAAAAATATCCTTTACCTTTTTCGTTCCAATCATGCCTTTTGGCTGAATTCGATCACCCGCTCTTCTTGAACGTACGGTGACTGGGAACATAGTACTCTCAATGATTAAATCCTCGCCTGATAAATTTAGAGGTAGCTCATCCACTAATGTAGCTGTAATAGTCCCTAGAGGTGTTTCAACCGAACCGGGACTATCCAACTGCTTTGTATACGACTCTACTTCCCTAAAGGTTTCAAATGTAAAACAACAGGTGTCATAGGATTTTACTGCCCTTAATTCCAATGGCAAATCAAGGGAAGCTGAAGGATGCTCAGAATCGAGCAAAGACCGCAAATCCTCAATATGTATAGAAGAAAAAGGAGCATTGCTTTTGTAAAGATAGTTTAATATTAGATGAATCACTCTTCTTTGTAAAGGAATAGGCAAGTAATGATAGGACTTGTTATCGATCTTCACAATTTTGTCATTTTGATCGATGATTACTTCGTCCAAACGGCTGCCTGCAAGCTCCATCAAATAGTCTTCATCGCTCTGCATACGTTCGCTATAAAGTTGATATCTCACGTGGACGTTTGGGTTTTCTTCCTTTAGAAATGGGAGAACTTGCTTTCTAAACCGATTTCTCATGTAATTGTCGCTCTCATTCGAAGGATCAATACGAAATGGAAGTGAATGTTCTTCACAGTACGAAAGAATCTGCTCTTTTGTCACCCCTAATAAAGGACGAATAAGAAGACCACTAGCAAATTTCCGTTTGACTGCGATGCCAGAAAGCCCAGAAATACTTCCGTGCACTTGCCTCATCAACATCGTCTCGATTTGATCATCCCCGTGATGCGCGAGCGCTAAACTTGTTGCATTGTATTTATTCATCACTTGATGGAAAAAGTCATAACGGCACTCTCTTGCAGCGACCTGGGTAGAAACACCCTTTTCCTTTTTATATTTTTCCACATCGATGGAAGCTGACTCAAATTGTATCCCCTCTCTTTCGCACATACGTTTTACAAAAGAAAGGTCTTCAGCGGATTCAGCGCCTCGTAGCTTATGATCGACATGAGCCGCGATGAGCTTAAGTCCTAACTTATTTAGATAATGAAGAAGTGCTACAGAGTCAGGACCTCCAGAAACGCCTGCAACAACAACATCACCTTCATGTAGTAAGTCATGCTTTTGGATAAATCGGTCAACATCCTGCTGCAAAATCACGTCTTCCTTTCTTGCTGGGTATTTACAGATTAAATTAGTCTATTCTCTACTTCCTTGTGTTTAGAACCCATACCCAACTAAGTATAAAGTATAGAGAGTTAGAATAAAAGCAAACAACAGCACCGTTTCTACCCACCTGATCCTTTTATTCTTCGCTTTAACCGTTCGTTTTCTTGCGGT
Organism: Alkalihalobacillus sp. CinArs1; assembly: GCF_947387515.1. GTDB lineage: Bacteria > Bacillota > Bacilli > Bacillales > Guptibacillaceae > Guptibacillus. Next base: position 14,203 of record NZ_CANDOB010000008.1, read on the forward strand.
CACCCTTGAAGTTGCTTTAACCTTTGGTGCCGCCTTAGGTTTATCATCCTGCAGGAGTGTAAAAAGTTCGTTCCTCATCTCTAACGCATTTTGATACTTGCCTTTTAACGCTTTTCTAAGAATCGATTTGTATGGTTTGAGAATAGAGGATGCATCGACCTTACTCATTAAGTATGCCTCTGCATTCTCCTTAGGACGTTCAAAGCGCTTTGGGTATGCAGCATTTATTACGACCATCGCTGTTGCAAAAAGATCGTAAGAAGGCTCTGCTACTCTCGATCCTAATCCCCAATACCCACGATCAAAGAATTCCGTGAACTCTTTTACGGACCTACCGATCACTGTCGTTCCTCCAACATCTAACCACCTCATCTTTGGAGGTGCTCCTTCTACTAGAAGATTATCTGGTTTGAGATCCCCAAACACCCAGCCTTCTCTGTGTAACACGGACAAGTCCCTAAGCAGCTGTAACATGAGGATTCCGAGCCACTCTTTTCCTCTCCGCTGTATAAACGAGAAAAGCGGCTCTCCGTGAATGTACTCCATCACGTAAAAAGGATATCGCTTTCCACCCACTTCCCAATCGTCCATCTCATAGAAAAACGGCCCAAGAACGGATCCCTGGACCTGCGATAACTGTTTAAGAACGTTCACCTCAGAAGAAATCGACATGGTATCATTACCCACTTTAACAGCTACATGGCCCTTTCGAGAGTTTGCTAGATAGACTGTACCGAGCGCTCCGCTGCCGAGTTTTTTTTCAATTTGGTAACTCTCTTTGTTCCACTTGCCTCTTATCGTTGTTCCATAAGAAACATTAACTGCCTGACTCTTCGATGTATCCGTCATCTTCTAGCAGTCCTCTCTTTGAGCGCTTTTTCTGATATGCATCGATCGCTTCTTTCAATGCAGGCCCCGTCGGCGTTACGCCTCCAGATGATAGTTTCGGGAAGACCTTATGAATGTCTTTCATTTGTGGCGTCCAATCCATTAGCTGTTCGACTTGTTTCTTCCGACCTGGAAATGCATACAGGGTATATTCATTTTGACCAATTCTCGAATGGAGACTAATAGAAAGATCGAGCAAGGCATCTTCGACCGTAGGCAGTTTATGCTGCATACTAGCGCTTGTGTCGATTAGAATCAACACTTCTAAGTCCATCGTTTCCCCCAAATCATCCACTACCTCTACCACCTGACCCCTTTTTTCAGGCGGCAAATCTTCTATCTCTTTATCACTACCTAAAATCGTTTGTAACTCTTTATGAATAAAGCCTTGAATCGTCTGTGTCATTGCTTTTCTAGTAACCATCTGTACAGTGTGCGATAGTTGGCGCGCATAAACCAACTGGTGAATACCCCCGCCTGATAAAGCGATGTTCTCGATCTCCTTTAAGCCTCCGTTTGTCCGCTCATTCTCATCGAGCACTCCAATAACATTGACTGTCATACCGTATTCTCTTGCAAGCGCAGCCATCGCTACCGGATCTTCTCCCTGATTGGAGCATCCGTCCGTGATCAACAAAATCTGTCTCAGCGTTCCTTTTTTCATCTCGTCCTACTCCCTCCTTTTGCTGTTACAAGCATCGCCTTTAGGAGGGAAGTTTATACATCAGTGATCACCTCATCACTGTGCTTTCTTCTTTCTGAAAGAAGGTGCTGAATAGATAGGGATTGTAGACCACTTCGGTATGTTACGCTTTACCTTTGCTACGACGACAGTCATATCATCATCGATTCTACCGTATTCCGTACGGATCACTTCTTCCATGATCAGGTCGGCAACTTCTTGAGGCTTATCCGTGTTTAGCTCTCTGATCTTACGCTTCATCCAGAACTCTGGGTTTTCAATATTCTTGACTCCCTCATAAATTCCATCGCTCATCATGATTAAAAGATCTCCCGCCTTCAGTTGCTCACTGACGACTTCCACATCAAACTCTGGAATAATTCCCATCGGTAGATTTGCAGATTCCACCATCATCACTCGATCACCACGTTTGATAAAGCTTGGTATCGATCCGATCTTTAAAAACTTCGCTGAAGCATCTTGCAAATCTACCATTGCAAGGTCAAGGGTAGAAAAGATCTCATCCGTATTTCTTAAAGATAGTACCGAGTTAACTGATTTAATCGCTACCGTTTCATCGATACCAGAGTGAAGAATTTTTTGGAGAAGCTGAATCGTTTCTGTGCTTTCTTTATGTGCCCGCTCACCATTCCCCATTCCATCGCTTATCGCGATCGCATACTTTCCAGCTCCAAGCTCAATTGTGGAATGGCTATCTCCAGAAATCCATGCACCACCTTTCGCAGCATTTGCAACGCCGGTTTCAACAAGGAATTCTCTTGCAGATCCAAAATAAAGATGACACGTTTGATGTTCATGTTCGGCACACACTTCTTTTTTTACGATAATATTTTCTTTTAAAATATCAGAAAGCATCGGAGCTATGACTTTTTCTCCCTCACCGCGCCCTCCACACGCTGGGATTTTCATTTCGATGTCAACATTACCCTCCTCAAGACTATAGATTTCAACCTGCCCTACCTCAAGACCCATGCTTTGAATTGCATCTATGATTTGGTCCTCTTGTTGATGCAAGTTATCTCTTTCTTTTTGTATTTCTTTTGCAAAGTCTCCCATCACTTGTGAGACCCCTAGCAATTGATCTGCTACTATTTTTCTGCTTTCACGAACTTGTTTTTTTAGCATCCGATTCGCTTGATAATGACTCATTTCTTTTCCAATAATATCGATTACTTTATTGGCTTTAATGCAATGTTGGTCAAAATCACGTTTTAAACTATGGTTATTTAGCTCAGTCGTATGTTCAAGCTCTTCCATGATGTTCGTCATGTGAGAGTACGTTGTATCGAAATCCCTTGCCCAACACGTCTCCTTCTTAAAACATGTCTGACACGTTTTCTCAGTTACATGACTTAAGAAGTAGTCTACTTCTCGCTCCGACTGTTCTTCAGGCACTGTATCTGAGTCAGAGAAACTCGTAGACAACGCTTGAAACAAGCTTGAAAACTGTTCGACCCTACTAGCGGTAACATCCCTTACTTTTCTAAGATATTGTTGTTGTTCATTCGCATGCTCAACGGTGCCAGGAATGTATTTAGATAACTGTGATGTAATTCGAGAAGGGGTACAGAAGAAAAGAAGTACCGCGATGCCAGACTCTATCAAATTAGGATACAACAGCTCCGGACCACTACCGTAAAGTGCAATTAATAGTGTTCCAATAAGGAGCCCCAAACCAACTCCAATTTTCCTTCCATCCTTCAGAAGTCCACCTAGTAACCCTGAAAAAGCTAGCATACTCATTTGATAGAGGCTGGCGACATTTGCGAGCGCAAGAATCAAACCTGTTACAACTCCAACCGTTGATCCAATGGCTGCGCCGCCCACATAAGCAAATATCAATACAAGATAGCGAGATAATATATTTTCAATCGAGAACCCGTATACTACCCACCCGATCGTACCGGTTAACATCGTAGCAAGAAGAATGATAAAACTGATGATTTCTTCATTCTTTAACGCCTGGGTTCTTTTCTTAACTGAAATAACGGGAATGCTTTGGATGAAGATGATGGTCAAGATCATTCCTAAAGCACCTTCTACAACGGCCAATATCCAATTTGTATTCGCGAGAGTGCCTTCCATAATTAAGCTAAGTATAAGCCTTCCTACCATACTCGTTATGAAAACTAAAACAGGCAGTGTTTTTATAAGCGATAGCGATGAAAGTTTGATAAAACGATTGATGAGAAGGAAGAATAAGATTCCAATCATGATAAAACCTGTATTCTCGAGGTTCGAGGTTGAAACGGCACCAGCTAGTAAAGCCATGATAATCATGACCGTTCTTTCTTTTTTCAAAAAGAATACCGCTCCAAAAAAAGGAAGCGCAAATGGTGTAACCTGCGTAAGGATCACTGCTCGTCCAAGAAGAAAGCCGATTGCAAACAATAAAAGACCTCTTTGGAACAATAATAGTTCAAGTTTTTCTTTTAACCCTTGAACCCACTTACCTACCTTTGATCTCGATCGTTCCAAAACCAGTTCGCTTTGCATTCCCACACCTGCTTTCATGATTCATATTTTATTTCCGAACATTACAAGTGAGTTTGTGTAATCCATTAAATCACAGGGCATATTCACTTTTTGTCAAAAAAAGAAGCCGAAACGAATAAAAGTTCTCGACTTCTTCGTGTGAAGCTTGTCAATCAAATGTAGACACAGGAAGAAATCTGTAAACACTTGGAAGCAGCGTCCATGCACCCAAACCACAATAAATGAAGTGGGACAAAGACTAATTTGGATTTTTTCATAGAAAAGACTAACGGGGATAAAAAAGTCGAAAAGAAGTGAGAAAAGAGGATAAAAAACACAAAAAACCCTGCATTAATTTCTTAATGCAGGGTATATTTATTAGTTTAGATTAATTTAAGTATTTAAAATATGGTGACCCGTACGGGATTCGAACCCGTGTTACCGCCGTGAAAGGGCGGTGTCTTAACCGCTTGACCAACGGGCCAAAGATAAAAATGGTAGCGGCGGAGGGGATCGAACCCCCGACCTCACGGGTATGAACCGTACGCTCTAGCCAGCTGAGCTACACCGCCATATTATCTGTGGCTTTTATAAGCACAAGATATATAATACATGCCTAGAAAGTATGTGTCAACTAGTTTTTTAAATATCTTTTGTATAAAAAAACAGACGTGCCTTTGCACGTCTGTTTAGGTTGTTACACATATATTTAGTAGACAACAAGGTCTAGCCGCGTCGAGCTCCACGCCCACCTCGTTTAGACTCAGTTTGTTTTTTCAAGGTTGAAAGGCGATCTTCGCTGTCTTTAAGGAATTTACTCATCTTATCCTCAAACGATTCTACCTGCGGGCGTCCGCCTCCGCGCGGTTTTCCTTTGAAACCACCGCCGCCGGGTCTTCCTCCACCAGGTCTGCCACTACTACGTGGGCGTTCTGATACAGGTCGATCTTTTGCCTTCTTGATCGATAATCCAATCTTACCGTCGTTTTCAACTTGAATTACCTTAACTTCAACCTGGTCACCTACTGATAGAAAATCATTGATATCTTTGACATAATTGTCTGCGACTTCACTGATGTGAACGAGACCTGTCTTTCCATCTGGCAGCTCAACAAATGCGCCAAAATTAGTAATACCTGTTACCTTTCCCTGTAGCTTGCTGCCTACTTCGATTGCCATTTTAAAAAAAGCTCCTCCTTAAAATCTTTAAAAGATCAGTCGTATTTTAATTATACCTCTTTCCAAAACAACGTGTCAATTTGATGAAGAAGGAAGCTTGAATATTGTCTCGCCGGGTTTTGACATCGAATAATCTCTTCTTGCTAATTCACCTATATAATCCAGATTATTGAGTTTTTTAATCTCTTCCTTCAAATATTTTTCTTGTTGTTCGAGTTTAACTAATTCTTCTTCTGCCTGCTTTTGCTGTATTTGTTTTTCCTTGATCGTTGCAGCTTGTGAAGTGAATACGGAGATAAATAGAATAGTTAGGACTAAAGCAGGTACCGCGAATGCTATAAGGCGGCGAATAAGACCTCTACGTCTACGCTCTTTGACTTTATCTTGTAGCTGTTTTTCCTTATGATAATCCGAGTGTACCTCTGTTACTTTAGGCTTCCGCTTATTCGCAGTAACCAAGCTCTTCCCTCCTCACTTTCTGAATTTCATTAACCAGTTTTTTATGTAGTTCTTTATTGTATCGGCAATTCCTGCTGTTTTTATTAGCCTAGCTCGAATTGACCGAGGAATCAATTTCCATAACAACAAAAAACTCCACTTAACCGGTACCCAAAAGAGCTTGATAATAAACCAAAAAATGGTTGTAATCATACTAATTAACATCATACATAAGCTCAATAGAAGTTTCAATATAAACAATACTGGGCGATAGACGAGATTCGTAAATAAAGACTTAACGACATTAGCGACGTTCACCGTTATAATAATCATTCGTTCTAATGAATTGCGGTATAGCTGTTGAAATAATGCACGGTATGCTGCGTACCCACACAATAACGCTAAAAACACATATAATCGCAACGTTCCTTCGTTCACTATAAACAATACATAAAAGGTCAATAATCCTTGCAGCAACCAAAAAACCACATCATTGAGATAAAGCCATAGACTTTTACTCTTCCTTGGATGAAGAAAACGGCTATAGGTATCCATGGCTATTCCCAGCCACACCCCCATAGCCACCATGGCAACCATTGTATAGAATTGAACGGTAAGCGTCATTTGAATAACTTGCTAAAGAACCCTTTAGCTTTATCCCCTTCATGGTGATCCAGGTAGCTGAGATCAAAAATCTTGCCTTCAATCGAAACACGCCCTTGCTCAACATTGAGATTTTTCATCTTGAGGTGCTGCCCTCTGATCGCAAGAAATCCCATCGAAGTTTCGAGAAGAAATTCCTCATTATCAAAACTATCTACATGTTTAACCCCCGTGATCTCAAGTGATTTACGGGCTTTCATAACAAGATCATGATCAGGTGTACTCGCTGAATTTTCGTAAGAGCCATACTCATAGTAATTATCCATCGCTCTCCCCCTCTTCTCGATACATTACTATGAGTAGAAAAGATGTTTTAGAACAAGCTGTATCACTCTGATCATGACAGTATTAATCTCATTTTTTCACAATAAAAAAAGGCCGTTCTCGACCTTTTATTCCCCTGCAGCTTCTTCTTTTAAAATCGTGAACATGTTTCCTGCTTCGTCTTTCTTTGTCGTCTCTTTCAATTCATCTACTCGAGCAGTTACCTTTTTATGTCCAAACGAAATAACAAGCTCGTCTCCAGGTTTTACATTCGTTCCAGCTTTCGCTTTGTTTCCGTTCACTTCAATTCTGCCTTTGTCGCAGATTTCTTTTGCGATCGAACGACGTTTGATCAATCTAGATACTTTTAGAAATTTATCTAATCTCATCGTTATCTCCCCTTTATTTAATTCCTTTGGTTTTGGCTTCTTCCCAATAACGATCAAGCACTTCTAGCGCTAAATCTTCAATCTTCTCGTTATTCTCTTCTACACACTTCTCAATGTATTGAAATCGTTTTTCAAATTTATGATTCGTTCGATGAACGGCTACTTCAGGATCTATCTTATAAAATCGTGCGAGGTTTACTATGGCAAAAAGCAAATCGCCAAGTTCTTCTTCACGCAACTCGTGCGTTCGATGAGTCACCGCATCATGAAACTCGTCTAACTCCTCTTTGACCTTGTCCCAAATCGGTTCAGCTTCATCCCAGTCAAATCCAACTTTTGCTGCAGCCTTCTGAAGTTCTGAAGCTCGCATTAAGCCTGTCAGACCTTTTGTTATTCCATCTAACTTTGAAGGCATCGATTCTTTTTCTTGTGCCTTCACGCTGTTCCAAAGACCTGCAACTTCTTCTGCAGTGTGAGCTTTTTCTTCACCAAACACGTGAGGGTGTCTTCTGATAAGCTTTTCATTTAGATAATAAATAACATCATCAACTGAGAACATTCCCTCATCTTCACCGATTTGAGCATGCAGCATGACTTGCAGCAGTACATCTCCTAATTCTTCAGCTAAATGATCGACATCTCCAGAATCGATCGCTTCAATTACTTCATACGATTCTTCTAATAAGTATTTCTTTAGTGACTCATGCGTTTGCTTTTTATCCCAAGGACATCCTTCAGGACCACGTAATGTTGCAACGACTTGTCTTAACCATGAAAAATCGCGATATAACAGTGCTTCTTCTTGCACAGGCGGTACATAAACGGCTGTTAAATTATTCACTTCCACTGTTCGATCGAGTTCAAACAAAGGAACAGAGGTCACCTTCTCTTCTTTACTACCTGCAGCTTGCAGAACAGTTACCTCGTAGTCATCAGGAAGCAATTCCATCAGGGTTAACTTCACGTTTGATGCTGTAAATTGATCATAGACTTGAACAAAGATCAAATGATTCCTCACCTGTACTTCATTTCGCGTGAAACGCGTTGCATCAAGGATTTGGCATCCCTCGATCGGATCGATGCGCACTGCAGTGAACAATGCATCAAGAAAGCTTTGTCCTCCCGCAACTTCTACATCGATACCTTGGTCCACACTTTCATTCAATAATAATTGTACAGTCGCTTCAGCCATCATCGGATGACCAGGCACTGCATAAACGAGTGAACCCTTCTTAGCTTCAGCCCACAGGTTATCTACTATCGTACGGTACGTTTCTTCAAAGGATTCATTTCCTTCATATATATGATCGAAGCCATGTATTTCTAACCCTTCATTCATCAGTTCCTGAATGACTGGATGATCTAACGTTCTTGCGTAGACTCTTTCGGCTGATTGTAACGTACGGTAGCTTCCAATCGAAAGCTGATCGAAATCACCAGCACCTGTGCCTATGATTGTAATTTTATTATTCATACCTTTAGGCTCCTTTACTGAATTTCTGTTGTAGAGAAATGAGCTTCTCTCCCTTTGGGAACTGGAGTAATTCTGCTTTTGTAAACACTCGAATCCAGATAACAGTAAGACTTAAAACGATCACTCCGATCGTTGCCCCAGATAGTGCAGTAATGCTTGAAAGTAGTCGGGAGTCACTAGAAGGCATAATGAAACACAGCAAACCTACTGCACCGCTCATCACTGCAAGAGCAAAAAGGAACCGCCAAAAGCGAAACGCATATGTCTCTAATCCAACTTGAGCATGCACCGTTCTAGTAGCTAAAGCGGCAACTACAAAAAAGCCTAATACACTTGATAATGCAGCACCATTTATCCCGATCACAGGAACGAGAACAACATTCCCTAACCCTTTTATCATCACACCAATGATCGTATACCTAGCAGCTAATCGTTCTTGACCGAGCCCCTGCAGAATGCCTGCTGCAGTCATAGCAATCGCACCGAATAAGATGGCACCTGTTAAAATGCTTAATGTCACCGAGAGCGAATCATCTGTAAATAACATCGTGTTTGTTTCTCTCATGATAAGTGCAAGGCCAACAGATGCAGAAGCACCTGTTACGAAGCTGATTTTTAGTGCAAGGCCTGTTTTTTCCCTAATCAGCTGAAGGTTTTCTTGAGAAACAGCTTTTACGATAACAGGGACGATCGATAAAGAAAGTGATGTTGCTAAAACGGTTCCTACTTGTATCAGCGGCTGTCCTCTATCGAATATTCCTTTTGTTTCTTTTGCATGATAAGCACTCAACCCGTATTCTCCTAAAGCGGGAACGATCGTTAATGCATCCATTAATTGAAAAAGGACCATGATCAACACGCTAACACAAATCAATGTACCTTCTGATAAGAGTCTGCGGCCAACGTAGACTAATTGAGCGATATTGATCGATACCGACTTTCTATTCGGTTGTTTTAGCCTAAGTACTACAAGAAGGAAGAGCGCTGATAATCCTCCGATTAAAGAGCCTATAGCGGCACCTGTCCCAGTAGCATACGCGTTATAACCATTCATCACTAACGTAATGGAGATCACAAGAATGGCTGCTACTCGGACGGATTGCTCTGTTACTTGAGACCAGGCTGTCGGCAGTACATTTTCATTGCCTTGAAAATAGCCTCTAATCGATGCGATTCCCGGCATCAATAGAAAGGAAAACGAAGTCGCTTTAAGAGGAACGGTAAGGTCACTGTCTCCCATTAATCCTGCTAGTAAAGGCGCGCCATAGAAAAGAAAGATAAACCCTAGTCCTCCAAACACGACGAGTGTAATAAAGCTGTACCGAGAGATTTCTTCTGCTTTCTCATACTCGTTATTGGCTACCTTCTCGGACACCAGCTTTGACACGATGACCGGAAATCCATATGTAGCTAGAATAATCGTAATCGAATAAAAGGGATAAATTTGCTGGTAGACGTAAAAGCCAATGTCTCCTGCAATATTTTGATAAGGAATTCGATACCCGACGCTCAACACCTTCATAAAGAGTGCTACAGCAGTTAACAAAAAAGCGCCGTGCCAAAAACCTTTTACACTACTTGTATTCATATTCACCGCCATGCTTACAACTTCTTAATATGTACGAATTATATCATACGATCATCTTTTTCAAATAAAAAATGGAGGCAACACGGCCTCCATAGCTTGTCCTATTGCTCCATCTGCCTGGCCAAAAAGCCAGCTGCAGTTTCTGCGAGCTTTTGTTCTAATTCTGTGACTTGCTCTGCTTCTTTCGCTAGTAGAATAACTGATCCGATCGGGTCCCCATTCGCAATGATCGGAGCGATAACGTGTCCAGTGTCATTGGGAACACTGTCAATAAGTTCTGCGCTAGCAGGATTCAAAAGACACTTACGTTCATTCATAGACTTTTCTACAGTGCTCCCAATGCTCTTGTTCAAGTACTCTTTCTTTGGACCGCCTGCAGCAGCGATGTACACGTCTCGATCAGAGATCAACGCAATATGCCCAGAGTGCTCTGCCAGGGATTCAGCGTATTCTCTTGCAAAATCACCAAGCTCACTAATCGGAGAGTATTTCTTTAAAATAACTTCTCCTTCACGATCCACAAAAATTTCTAATGGATCTCCTTCCCTTATTCTTAGGGTTCTGCGAATTTCTTTTGGTATGACAACACGACCTAAGTCATCAATACGACGAACGATACCTGTTGCTTTCATCTAAGTTGCCTCGCTTTCTAGAAATGTAAGTTTCTTCAACCATTGATGATTAACTGATCTACAATATCTTTCCATTAGTATCTTTTCGTCTATTGAGTTCTATTCATAAAACTGTCAAATTTATGTTGTTCACCCAAAATCGCCTTTATTTCGCATTCATCGGCTGCTTCATTGCTTTTTTAATTTTCTTTAGCACTTGTTCAACGAGCTGAAGGTGAGGTTTAGTTTCAAGACCCCTTCCTTTAACTGTGATCGAGACTTTATTGCCGTCTGCACCTAGGGCTAATTTATTTCCATATTCATTGGCCACTTCAAATATCGTTTCTCCCCCGATCGCATCGCGTGCAGATTCATGGAAGAGAAGCTTGATATCTTTTTTACTTCGACTAATCTTTTCAACCTTCAATTCTTTCGCCATTTCTTTTAGTCGGGAGATTTGGAACAAGTAATCGACTTCTTCAGGGAAATCACCGAATCGATCCATCATCTCATCCTGAAGGTCCATGATGTCTTTTAACGATTCGATTGAACGGAAGCGTTTATACATATCGATCTTTTGCTTTTCGTCACTAATGTACGTACCTGGAATATACGCATCGACTTCAACATCGATTTCGACCGTGAATTCAGGCTCTTTCGGCTTTTCTCCTTTTCGCTCTTCAATGGCATCTTTAAGCATTTGAGAATACAAATCAAAACCTACCGAGTCGATAAAGCCGTGCTGTTCAGCTCCAAGAAGATTTCCGGCTCCTCTGATGGATAGATCTCGCATCGCAATCTTAAATCCTGAACCTAATTCAGTAAATTCCTTAATCGCTTGCAACCTTTTCTCTGCAACTTCTGTTAGGACTTTGTCACGCTGATACGTGATGTATGCGTAAGCCACTCGATTCGATCGCCCTACACGTCCTCTTAGTTGGTAAAGCTGTGAAAGTCCCATCTTATCTCCGTCATAAACGATAAGCGTGTTCACATTAGGGATATCTACTCCCGTTTCAATAATCGTTGTGCTTACAAGTACGTCATAGTTTCCATCGAGAAAATCAATCATAACGGATTCCAGCTCATTTTCACCCATTTGCCCATGTGCGAACGTTACTCTTGCTTCTGGCACGAGCGTTTGGATTTGATCTGCCATATACTCGATCGACTCGACGCGATTATATAGGAAGTAAACCTGGCCTCCACGCGCAAGTTCTCTCTCAATCGCTTCTCTCACTAACGTTCCACTATGTTCAACCACATACGTTTGGACTGGGAAACGATTTTCTGGAGGAGTTTCAATGACAGAAAGATCTCGCACTCCAAGCATCGACATGTGAAGCGTTCGCGGAATAGGAGTAGCAGTTAATGTAAGAACATCAACATTTGCTTTAAGTTTCTTGATCTTCTCTTTATGTGTGACGCCAAATCGCTGTTCTTCATCCACAATCAGCAATCCTAATTGACTATAGGTAACATCCTTCGAGAGCAAACGATGCGTCCCGATCACAATATCGACCGTTCCGTTCTTCAAACCTTTTAACGTTTCATTTTGCTCTTTTCTTGAACGGAAGCGACTTAGTAACCCTATATTAATAGGGTGGTCAGCAAAACGCTCTCGTATCGTTTCAAAATGCTGCTGCGCAAGAATTGTGGTAGGAACGAGTAAAGCAACCTGTTTTCCATCCATAATTGCTTTAAATGCCGCACGAATACTCACTTCCGTTTTCCCATACCCTACGTCACCACATAGGAGACGGTCCATCGGACGAGACTTTTCCATATCTTCTTTAATTTCCTGGATCGCTCTTAGTTGATCATCAGTTTCTTGGTATGGGAAGGCAGCTTCAAATTCCTTCTGCTCAAGCGTGTCTTTTTCAAAGCTATGACCGACGCTTGCCTCACGTTCCGCGTATAACTTGATCAAATCATCTGCAATATCTTCAACAGATGATTGTACTTTTCGCTTAACTTTCTTCCATTCCGTTCCGCCTAACTTATATAACTTAGGCTCTTTTCCTTCAGACCCCACATATTTTTGAACCTGGTCGATCTGATCTACCGGTACGTATAAATTGTCATTCCCTGCATAGCTAACATAGAGGTAGTCCTTGTGGATTCCTCCCACTTCAAGCGTTTTTATGCCAAGGTATTTTCCAATACCATGGTTTACGTGAACAATATAGTCACCGACTTTTAACTCGGAATAACTCTTAATCCGTTCAGCATTGGACATCTTTTGTGAGCGACGTGGCTTTTTAGACTGCTTAGTAAACACTTCTGCTTCTGTTAAGACAGCAAGTTTTTGCATTGGAAGCTCAAAGCCTCCATTAAGACTGCCGATCAACATTTGCGGTTTATTATGTGAGATCGGTGAATCTTGTTCTACCACCATCGCTTCGATATCATAATCCTCTAACACACGTTCTAAGCGTTTACGCCGCTCTTCGGTAGCTGCAAGAAAAACAATGGCCATTCCACTTTTCTTCCAGCGCTCGATTTCACTCGTTAACACCTTCATCTGTCCATGGAAATTCTGCATCGCTTTACAAGAAACATTGATGATGTTTTGAGGGTTTGTATAAGGAACATGCCTCAAAAAAATCGATAAGTATAGAGTAACGTGTTCAGGTTGAGTAAATAACGCATCATAAGACCTCGATAACGAAACAGAAGAAACGATTTCTCCTTGTTTTAACAAAGCAGTTTGCCACTCAGCTTCTTCTTTGTCCAGGTCTGAAGACATTTCTTGTATACGGCTGACTTCATCAAAAACGACCAGACCATCATCCGGTAAATAATCTAGTAAACTGGCTGGTTGATCGTAGTAAAAGTCCATGTACTTAATGATACCTTGAAAATTTTGGTTGTTCTTTAACTGATCGATTTCATATGTGATGTTCTGATGCATCGCTTCCTTGGCCTTCTGGTCTTTTACCTTCTTAAGGGAAGCTTGTAGTTCTTTCTGCAGTCGCTCTGCCCCTTTTTCAAATTGTTCAGGATACAGCACGACTTCTTCTGCAGGACCAATCGTAATTTGTTCTGTTTTATTAGCAGAACGCTGCGATTCAATATCGAAGAACCGTATCGAATCTACTTCAGTATCAAAAAGTTCAATACGAATTGGATTGTTTTCTGTTAGTGGATAGACGTCGATGATACCACCACGCACGCTAAATTCGCCTGGAGAAGATACCATAGGTACTCTGTCATATCCAAGCGATACAAATTTATTGAGCGTTTCATCTAGAGGGATGTCATCTCCAACATTAAACGTAACCTGACTTTTCTCCCAAATATCTTTTGGAGGCAAATAGCGACGAACACCAGATATTGGTGCGATTACGATTCCTTTCTTGTTCTTGATCCAATAATTCAAGGCTTCCATTCTCTGACCTCTGAGCTCAGGGCTAGCTATCGCAATTTCTGAAGAGATCAGTTCATTTACCGGGTATAAGTAGACTTCATCCGCCGGAACCAGTTCACTCATATCCTCATATAGTTTTTGAGCTTGAAACAAGTTATGGGTAATGATGAGCTGGGGACGTTTTGTTTCGTGGTAAAGGGAAGCCATTAAAAGCATCCGTGCAGAACCAGACAAGCCTGCTACGAGCTGCTCTTTGAGTCCTTCTTTCACACCGGAAAAAATAGACTGAAACTCATCACCTTTACTAAAATATTCTCTTAGGCCTAACATCGTTTGCTTATTCTCCCCTCTCATTCTTAAAAGCAGCGAATCACTTTTAAGAACGCAAAAATGCTTTGGTTTCCGCCCAAAGCCTCTTATTGAATAAATGTGTCTAATTCATGGTAAGATGGTGTTCTTTCCATCGCATCATGACAATCCTCGCAAATTGTCTTCACTGTAATTGTACCATCCTGTTTATATTCAATCATCGATTGCCGCTCTTCTTGAGTAAGCTGATGAAAGCCCAATCCTTCTGCTGAACAATCGTTTTGATTCAGTGTGCCAACCTGCACGTCGCAATGGCGACATACATAATGAATAGTCATCGTTTTTCCTCCCTGTCATTACCTAATTTTAGTATTGACGGGAGAAAGAACGGATATTCAAGCGTTGTATTGATTCATCACTTCCGGGAAGGACTCAGTTGTCCAAGCTTCGCAAGCTTTTACTGTTCGCTCAATAGCTTCTTGAATTGGTGGTTGTTCTTCTTTTGAAAATGGTTTTAGCACATAGTCGATAACAGAGTCTCTACCAGAACGGTCAATTCCAATTCTCACTCTCTTAAATTCTTGGGTGTGAACGTGAGCGATGATTGATTTCATCCCGTTATGGCCACCAGCGCTTCCTTTCTGACGAAGTCTCACTTTACCAGTCGGTAGATCGAGGTCGTCATAAATGACAAGAAGGTCATCCACCTCAATATTAAAGTATTCCATCAAGGGTCTAACCGATTCACCGGATAGATTCATATAAGTTTGCGGCTTGAGTAAAAAGACCGTCTCTCCATTCACCATACCTTTTCCATATAGCCCATTAAACTTTTTTTGGTCGACGGAGATGCCGAGCTCCTTTGAAAGTTCATCTATCGCCATAAACCCAACGTTGTGGCGTGTGTTATTAAATTTTTTACCAGGATTTCCGAGGCCTACTATAAGTTTCAACTGTTAACGTCCTACCTTTCGTTACTTTTCTTCTATCGTATCAAAAAAACCATTCAATATTCATCGATCGAAGAAATTAATTCTGTAAAAAAGACGTAACCGACCAGGTTACGTCTTTGCTGTTTATTCTGTTTTCGTTGTTTCATCGTCTGTTTCTTCAACTTCGTCAGCAGGTGGCTCTTCTGCCACTTCATCTGCTTCTTCTTCATCTTCAACAGGTTCTTTCGTTGGAGGAACGACAGATGCAATCGGTTCTTCTCCATCAACCACAATCTCGTATTTATTACTTGTCGGAAGATCACTGATGAGAACAGCGTCTCCTACATTCAATTCAGTAATATCAACGTCGATACTATCTGGGAAATCATTAGGTTTTGCTTTTACTGTGATTTCATGAAGCATTTGCTGTACAACGCCACCGTCTTTGTCGCCTTGTGCAGTTCCTTTTAAGTGAACAGGAACTTCAGCTTCAACTTCTTTATCAAGGTCTACTGAATAGAAATCTACGTGCAAGATTTGGTTTTTCAGAGGATCAACCTGTAAGTCATACACCATTACAGGATATTTTCCCTGTCCTTCAAAATCAAGCTCGATAACACCGTTCTTACCTACATCACGGTAGACTTTGACAAATTCAAGAGCATCGACTGACACCGGTGCGCTTGAACGATCCTTGCCGTATAGTACCGCCGGAAGACCTTCCTTCTCTTCACGTAGTACTCTTAATTCGCTTCTCTTTGTTGTATTACGATCTAATGCTTTTAATGTTGCTGCCATTTGGAAATCACCTTCCTGAATAGGTTTTATGTCTTCTATATGAATACCCTTATCCAGTAAGTAATAAACCTTGTATTTAAATCTTATTTTTCTTAATCGAAGAGTTTGCTGACAGAAAGCTGCTCATGAACACGGATAATCGCTTCGCCTAGTAGCGGAGCAACTGATAGTTGAGTGATCTTATCGATTTGCTTTTCTTCGTGTAGCGGGATCGTATTCGTTACAGCTAATTCTTTAATTTTGGAATTATCGATCCTTTCGATTGCCGGTCCAGATAGAACAGGGTGTGTACAACAAGCATATACTTCTTTCGCACCATTCTCTACGAGGGCATTTGCTGCGAGCGTAATCGTACCTGCAGTATCGATAATGTCGTCGATAATGATCGCAGTTTTGCCTTCGATATTTCCGACGATGTTCATCACTTCCGCCACATTCGGACGCGGGCGACGCTTATCGATGATTGCGATTGGTGCTTTTAGACGTTCAGCAAGCTTACGAGCTCTTGTTACACCACCGTGATCCGGAGAAACGACTACTATATCATCTAAATCTTTCTCCTCAAAATGTTTAGCAAGTGTTGGTACACCGAGTAGTTGATCGACAGGAATATCAAAGAATCCCTGGATTTGAGACGCATGAAGATCGAGCGTGATCAAACGGGAAACACCTGCTACTTCGAGCAAGTTTGCCATCAACTTAGCCGTAATAGGCTCTCTTGATCTTGCCTTACGGTCCTGACGTGCATAGCCGTAATACGGAATCACGACATTGATGGTTTTTGCAGAAGCACGCTTTAAAGCATCAACCATAATAAGAAGTTCCATGATGTTTTCGTTTACAGGTGAACATGTGGACTGAATAACATACACGTCACAACCACGAATACTTTCTTCAATATTAATCTGAATCTCGCCGTCGCTAAAACGAACTACCGAACACTTTCCCATATGAACACCAATATGTTCAACAATTTCCTCCGCAAGGTCAGGATTCGAGTTTAAACTAAACACTTTCAAGTTTGGATCTAAATAATTAGCCATTGGCCGTTACCCCTCCATTATTTAATAAGAAAAGTACAAACGCTCAAGTGACAGAGCGCTGATTCGCACTACGTTGCTTTCTTATTGTTTCAAAAATTACTTTTCGGTTGATTTCGAAGCATAGTCTTCTTTATTTGTTTGACGAGAACGTGCAATTGACAAGGCTTGTTCAGGCACATCATCTGTGATGGTTGAGCCTGCTGCTACAAAAGCTCCTTTACCTACATTAACAGGTGCAATGAGATTTACATTACAGCCAATAAACGCTCCATCTTCTACTTTTGTGAGGTATTTATTCTTACCATCGTAATTTACGGTGATTGAACCACAGCCGAGGTTCACATCTTTACCGATCTCAGCGTCGCCGATATAGCTGAGGTGAGAGGCTTTACTTCCTTCTCCCATTACTGACTTCTTCACTTCTACAAAATTCCCGATCTTTACGCCATCGTGAATTTGAGAGGAAGGACGCACGTGTGCAAAAGGTCCAATCGTCACTTCTGAGCCTACTTCGCTATTATGAACGACAGATTGCTTCACTACACTCTTACTACCGATTTTACTATCTTTAATTTCACTGTTCGGACCAATAGCAGACTCTTCACCGATAACAACTTCTCCATTAATAGTCGTACCAGGATAAATCACAGTGTCTTGTCCGATTACCGCTTCAGAAGAAATATACGTTGCATCTGGATCGATAAGAGTAACTCCATTACGCATATGTTTCTCATTAATACGCTTTTTCATAGCTTGTTCTGCACGAGAAAGTGCTACGCGGTCATTAACTCCCATGGTTTCATTGAAATCTGCCGTTTGATAAGCAGCAACAATTTCTCCTTTTTGCTGAAGAATTTCAACGACATCTGGTAAGTAGTACTCACCTTGTGAATTTTCATTATTCACTAACTGCAACGTCTCGAAGAGTGTCTTATTATCAAAGCAGTATGTACCTGTGTTGATTTCAGTTACTTTTTGTTCTGCTTCGTTTGCGTCTTTTTGTTCGACGATACGCTGAACGCTTCCATGATCATCACGGATAATACGGCCATAACCAAACGGATTATCTGCTTTCGCAGTCAGAATCGTAGCTTTAGCATCTTGCTCTTCGTGATATGAAAGAAGTGAATCCATCGTTTCTTTCGTAATCAAAGGGGTGTCACCACATACAACTAGCGTTACTCCATCCTTATCAGAAAGGATATCTTTAGCTTGCATAACCGCATGAGCTGTACCAAGCTGTTCTTCCTGAAGAACATACTCAGACCGCTTCCCTAGCTGTTCACTTACCATTTCAGCTCCGTGCCCAACAACAGTCACAACATTTTCTAGCTCAAGCGCATTAAGTTGGTCGACGACATGTTCTACCATCGGCTTTCCACAAACAGGGTGAAGGACTTTGTATAGCTTTGACTTCATACGTGTACCTTGACCTGCTGCCAATACCACTGCGTATCTATTCATGTATATGGAACCTCCATTGTATCCTTTTTTTCCACTATGACTATATCTTAAAAACCCCTTATTTTCAAGGAAGTTCCCTAAATATCAAGCATTTTACATTTCAAACGAAATAATCGTCAATTTCTTGAAACAACTCTTCCATATTAATGTAGAGACCGATCCTTTTTGCATATAAAAAAGCCCGGTCGATTGACCGGGCTTTCACCTATTAAGAAGCACCTGCTTCTTCATATGCGGATTCCATTTCTCCAACACGATGATATTCAGCTAGGACAGCTGATTGAATTTTTTCCCTTGTATTCGAGGAAATCGGATGAGCGATATCGCGAAATTCTCCATCTGGAGTTCTTTTGCTTGGCATCGCTACAAACATGCCGTTATTTCCATCAATAACACGAATATCATGAACAACAAATTCATGATCCATAGTGATGGAAGCGATTGCGCGCATGCGTCCTTCCGTATTCACACGACGTAGGCGAACATCTGTAATTTCCACCTGTTAGTACACCACCTTTTTCCATTAGTTAGAGCATATATGCAATATTCAACTTATTTACAAAAATCCCTTCTTCAAAAAATAAAAAATGTTATAAAAATTTATTTAGATATAAAAAAACACCCAAAAATTGAGTGTTTTATCGAACGAGAGCGATGACTTCCATTTCTACTAATGCGTCTTTTGGTAAGCGAGCTACTTCTACGCACGATCTAGCCGGCTTATGTTCTGAGAAATACTCCCCATATACCTCATTGATAGAGCCAAACTGATTCATATCTTTTATAAATACCGTCGTTTTCACTACGTCTTCTAATGAAGAGCCAGCAGCTTCAAGAACAGCTTTAACGTTAGCAAATACTTGATGCGTCTGTTCTTCGATTCCTTCACCAACCATGGTTCCATCTGGCTTTAACGGGATTTGACCTGAACTATAAAATAAATTGTTCACGATGATTCCTTGAGAGTATGGTCCAATTGCTTCTGGTGCTTCTTGCGTAAACACGTTCTTCATTCGGTTTCCACTCCTTGTGTTGAATTCTCGAGAAAATCTCTGTAGTTCCCTGGAGCTACTTGAATGGTTCGCTGTTTCATATCGACTCCACCGAGATTCATCATCGATACATATTCTTCAACTAACCTTTCTTCTCCTTCACCTTCTGCTTCAACGAGAACACCGATTCCCGCTACTTCAGCCTGAAATTCTTCAAGAAGATTCACCATTCCTTGAATGGTTCCACCTACTTTCATGAAATCATCAACGATTAATACGTTTGCCCCGGGCTGCAGGCTTCTTCTCGCTAAAGCCATCGTTTGGATTCGTTTCGAAGACCCTGAGACATAATTAATGCTCACAGTAGAACCTTCCGTAACTCTACTGTCTCGACGAACGATCACGACTGGTACATTCAAATGACTTGCCACTGCGTATGCGAGCGGAATCCCTTTTGTAGCTACCGTCATAACCACGTCGATGTCTCGATTCGCAAAAACAGAAGCAAACAAGCGCCCTACCTGATTCATCATTTCTGGATTTCCAAGAATATCTGTTAAATATAAATATCCACCAGGCAATAACCGTTCTGGACTTTCTAAAAACTCACAGAGTTCAGAAACGACTTT
Source organism: Alkalihalobacillus sp. CinArs1 (assembly GCF_947387515.1). GTDB lineage: Bacteria > Bacillota > Bacilli > Bacillales > Guptibacillaceae > Guptibacillus. The sequence goes on from NZ_CANDOB010000008.1 coordinate 34,412, forward strand.
ATCTGCTTCGGGACGACTGATCAATGGGATGTACCGCACTCCCCCCGCTGCCCCTGGGACAGTTAACAATGAGCCTACACCTTGTTGCTCAAAGTTTTCTTTGATGATTACCAGATCCTCACTAATGGAGGATTTAGCTGCTCCATATCGTTCAGAGAAATTTGTTAATGATACTAACCGATGCGGATGCTCAAGTAGGTACCTTGTCATGTCCACCAGTCGAGAACTTCGCTTCATCTTCATAGAAGAACCTCCAAAATCCGAATAATTAACAATAATATACCACTAACATACGGATTTTATCAAGGGTTCTTCTCGCCTAGCAGCCTAACAGCATAAACCTGATCACAAAAGCCTCGTAATCCGTTATAAATTCTCTGCATGCGCGATTCATGTCTCGTTAACCCAAATACAGTTGGACCGCTACCACTCATCAAGACACCATCAGCACCAAGCTGTTCCATCTTTTCTTTAATCTGACGGACTTCAGGATGAAGTTCGAGTGTAACATCCTCTAGTACATTCCCGAGTTTAGCACAGATTGAATCGTAATCCTTTGATTCAACTGCATTTATCATCCCTTTAATATCAGGGTGAATCATATTCGATGTGTTTAGTCTCTTATACACATCGGCAGTTGAAACTCCGATCGAAGGCTTCGCAAGAACGACCCAGCACGGCGGAGGTGCGTCGATCGGTGTAATGATCTCTCCTCTTCCTCTCGCAACTGCTGTGCCACCATATACGCAAAACGCTACATCAGAGCCTATTTCTGATCCAAGCTCAGCAAGTTCATCATAACTGAGGCCTAACTCCCAAAGCTCATTCAATCCACGAAGAGTCGCAGCAGCGTCACTGCTCCCACCTGCTAGACCCGCAGCAACTGGAATTTGTTTATCGATCTTAATCGATATCCCTTTCTTGATCGAAAAGCGTTCTTTCAATAAGGCCGCTGCTTGATAAGCTAAATTTCTCTTGTCATCTGGAACGAAGCCACTCGTTGACTCAAGAACAATGCTATTGTACCTTAGCTCAGAAAGCTCCAAGCGATCAGCTAGATCTACATTCGTCATCACCATCTCTACTTCATGAAAACCATCAGATCGTTTATACAACACATCAAGCGCCAAATTGATTTTCGCCGGTGCCTTCACACTTAATTTCTTCATCTCGTTCACCTTCATTTTAGTTCTACCGTTCGACAAATTTATTTCTCCGAATAATTGTAACACAACCGAAAAGCGGAAACGAGCGCTTAGAAACGGAGATATTGGAACTCTTGAAATAGAACACGCTTTTTGTGTTCTGTTGAGAGAGTGAAATATCGCAGTTTCTGCGAGTTGCAGCTGGACATCACGAAAAGCGGAAGTGGCCGTTTAGGTCCGACAAGCGCTGGAGACTTACAAATTGAACACGTTCTTTGTGTTCGAGTTGTAAGTTGAAGCGATCGAGGACCTGGCCACTGCAGCTGGACACCAGAAAGGCGGAAACGAGCGCTTAGAAATGGAGATATTGGAACTCTCGAATGGGAATACGTTTTTTGTATTCCTATGAGAGAGTGAAATATCGGAATTTCTGCGAGTTGCAGCTGGATATCACGAAAAGCGGAAGTGGCCGTTTAGGCTCTACAAGCGCTAGAGAATCTCTCAACCCCAAACAAAAAACCCCGACAATTTGCCGGGGTCCCTCGTCACAGGGTTCAGTGTTTTTGTTGGTTTGCAAGCTGTTCTTGTGCCATTTCAATAGCACGCTTCACGATGTTACCTGCATCGCGAGCTTTGATTCCTCCCCAACCTTCTTTCTGAACCGTATCATAAAATCCAAGCTCTTTCGCAATTTCTTCCTTCAAATGGTCTGACATGATTCCTTTATGTCTGCCCATGCGAATTCAGCTCCTTTCAATCCTGTGACACTCTTAGTGTTAGAATCGAAAGAAGTTGCTATCCCCTTAATATGTATCCAATAATGGGAAGCATTGCAACGAATAGCTCGTTAAAAAAGCAAAAAAAGCAGTTAGACCGATCGCCTTAACCGCTTACTGCTGCTTGTTCTTCGTTAAATGTTAACTGTACTGTTTCGGTCAGTACGTCCGTGTAGCTGTAAGAGACACGTTCAAACGCATTTGTGTCCTGGTCTAGCTTAACAATGAACACTGCCGGGTAGGTTTCTTCAAGGATGCCTGAACGTTGAATTGTCTTCCTGCGACCTCCGTTTGCCTTCAAGGTCAACCGTTTGCCAACTTGGGATTGTAACGTCTGTTTGATCTCTACGATCGTTTTTGCCATAGGAACATCCACCTCACTTAGACAAATTATAACATCTTTTGCGCCGTTTTGTCAAATAAAACTTAAATTATAACAACCAATTAAAAACTATGTCAATTGTTATTTATCAAAGATGTGTAATTTTAGTCTTTGCAAGTTTATCGAAAAATATGTGAATGCGCTTAAAAATCTTCCAATACGCGATTGAAGGATGGTGAGATCACCATCCTTCATCCTATTCTGAATATTCCTCGTGGTCTTTCATCGGCATACCAGTTCTAAGAATTCCCTTTGTTTCTACTCCCCCAAGACCATCTTCTCCTGTTAATGTATTCCTGAGAGCATCCCACACATTTACGTGATCAGTGAACGATGTTAATGCAATTTTTGAAACGATAAACACCGGATCCAACATATGAATGTTAATTCTTGAAGGAGAGCTCGCAAAATTTGCACCGGCGCGAATCAACGATTCGAAGTGTGATTGACAAGCTCCTGCAAAAATAACTAAGTGGTCTAGATTTGGAAAAACACTTCTCACTTCTTTTACAGCACGAACAAAATATCGTGAATTTCGATAGGATTGTAAGTCTTTTTTCTCACCCTTATGTTTACTATATGCATCATGACCTGTGATCACGAGAATATCTGGCCTGACGTTGTTTACCAGCTTGATGATTTTCTCAGGAATTTCACTTTCCTTCATATAAATACCATAGACGGGCACACCTAACCGCTTATACATATCTAGGCATTTATTTAAATATAATGCATCGCCGTCTATATGAAGGATCTTCCCTGGTATTTCGAAAAAACTTGTTTCCTTCTTAAAGTGGTTTGTTGCGGTATATTCTCTCTTCATTCGTAAAAGCTGATAATCTTGACGAAACAATCGAAAAGAATAGTCCTCCTTTTCCTTTATTTGCTCTTGTCTCGACTTGTGCTCCTTCGTATCGATCAGCACAAGATCATCAACTGGCGAGTCAGCGATCAACCTCATATCTTCTCCTACAAGCTCAACAATTTGAGTTGATTCATTCACCTTAGTGATCCTAAAAATTAAATCACAGCCATATGAACGCCTGGCTACGATATCTCCTTCTTTCATTGTCATTGTCTTCCCCCCAGGCCGCTTTACCTCTTTGCTTAAAGCATCACTCTTTTTTTACTATATGAAAGCTCAGTAAAAAGATGAACTCGTAGGAAAAGCTTGAAACGGGCAATTTCTAAATGGACATAAAAAAAGACACTTCATTTGAAGTGTCCTAACTTTCTAATCGACGATAAAAAGCGTTACTCAGCTTTGCAAACTCCTCCATAGAGAGCGTTTCACCACGCCGACTGCCTTCGATATCAGTTTCTTTTAAAACTTCTTCAATCATTGGCTTTTTATCTTTACTTAATAAATTATTTTGCAGATTATTCATTAGCGTCTTTCTTCTTTGTCCAAAGCTTGCACGAATCACTTCAAAAAAGTGCTTCTCACTAAGTAGATCTACCGGAGGCTCTTTCCTTAGCTCTAAGTGTAAAACCGCCGAGTCTACGTTTGGCTTTGGTACAAAGACTGTACTAGGTACGGTAAGTGCAGTCTTTGCTTCAGCATAGTACTGTACAGCTAAAGAAAGTGAGCCATAGTTCTTTGAACCTGGTTTGGCCGCTATACGCTCAGCTACTTCTTTCTGTATCATCACGACGATACCACGCACAGGAAGCTTCTCTTCTAGAAGTTTCATTAATATAGGTGTCGTCACATAATAAGGAAGGTTTGCAACTACCATTAAATCTTGGCCGCTCTCAAACTCCTCTTCGATCACTTTGTGTACATCAGCTTCTAGAACATCAGCGTGACGTATGGTGACATTCGGATATGGAGATAGCGTATCCGCGAGAATCGGTAGTAACCTTTGGTCAATTTCAAACGCGACTACTTTATTTGCTTGCTTAGCCAACTTCTCTGTTAACGCACCAATCCCCGGGCCAATTTCAATTGCGCCAGATCCAGCCGTAAGGTTTGCCTGATTAACGATCTTTGTAAGGACGTTCGAATCGATCAGAAAGTTTTGTCCTAGACTTTTCTTAAATGTAAAACCGTATTTTTCTAATATTGCTTTCGTTCTCACAGGTGTTGAGATTTCTTTATTCATTCTTGTTCCTCCTGTAGTACTTCTTCAAATGCGAGTATAAACTCTTCTTTTGAAATCTGAAACATTTGTAGTCTTTTATAGAGCTGCTTTCCATTCATATAGCCCATTTGAAGCTTTTCACCTAGCGCCTGCCTTCTCGCCTTAGCTTTTGGACCTACTACGAGACCAGCGTCGATTAAATCTTCCCATTCGATCAAAATGTCTGGTGCCTCAAACTCTTCTCTTACCGTGAGGATTGCATCACGAATCGCTTCAGATGAGGCGTGTTCGATACCAACCTTTTTTCCATTCGCAGAAATCGCATACTTTTTGTTTAAAAAGGCATGCTTACAGGAAGGAAGCCTTTGACTAATAATTTGTCTTATACGAGTGCCTGGATAGTCGGGATCTGTAAAAATGATAACCCCTCTTTTTTTCGCAGCAAGTTCGATCCTCTTAAGCGTTTCTTCGCTTATCTCAGAACCATTCGTCTCTAATGTATCAGCATCAACTGCTCGTTTAATAGCGAGTGAATCATTTTTTCCTTCTACTACAATGATTTCTTTAACTTTCACAATACGTCCTCCAGAAATGAAACCTTTTCGATTCCTAATTCGTCTATATTAATAGCTATGTCCATCACAGTCTTTTATTTTTCATATAAAAAACACAGAGAGAGAAAAATCCCCCTCTGTGTTACTAGCATATCATAGATCTTGTCCTAATTTAGAATCGTAATTTTCACTGACTTACGTCCCCAAGCATAGGCAGCTGATTTTGAAGAGAAGAATACGTCGATCTTGTTTCCTTTGATCGCACCACCAGTATCCGCTGCAATAGCTGTACCGTATCCTTCAACGTGTACTTTTGAACCTAGAGGTATGACACTAGGATCAACAGCTATAACTTTAGCACCAGGGTTAGACTTCAAGTTAAAACCAGTAGCCGTGATGCCTGAGCATCCAGAGCAATTCGCTGTGTAAGCAGTACTTGATACATATAAGACCTTACCACTTGAAGGTTTTGATGATGAAGTAGATTTTTTCTTCGTTGTTGAAGCGGTTTTAGCCGTCTTTTTCTTAGCTGCTGTCTGCTTGATCACCTGTGTACCAACTGCAACAACACGATCGCTACTTTTTTCAACTACTTCTGTTTTCACAAGCTCTCTCGAGACTTCTTTACCGTTCTCAAGAACCACTTCATAGTGCTTCTTTTCCTTACCATTTTTACCTGAATTGATAACCTTTTCTTTGCCCTTTTGCATTGAGCTATCATTCTTGGTAACTGTTGTAAAATCAATCGATTCTTCCACTACATCGGTGACTTTTTCTACTCTTACAACGTTGATGTCAGATCTTGATTTAAGCTTAGTCTCCTTACCTGGCTCAACGCGGTCGAGTTCTCCGAGTTCAATATTCTGCTGTTCTAAAAAGTCAGCGACCGTAGTCGAAGTGGTCCAAACGTCCGTTTGTTTCCCGCCGTCATTGACATTTACCTGGAATGCTTCAGTAATTGAAATCACCATGTCTTTCTTAAGTTCACTGCCCATCGAAACTGATAGCTGGTCATGTTCACTTAAGTTGATCTTCTCTTCTGCTAGTAATTCCTTAACTGTATCTTTCGTAGTCCAAACACGTTCTTCTTTACCGTTCACCTTTATCGTAACTTCCATCGCAGGTTTCCAGATGATTCGATTCCCTCTAGTTAACTCAGCTGAAAGGTCACGGTTTACATAATCGTATTCTCCAACATCGACTTCTTGTTCTTTTAACACATCTCCAACCGTATTTGCATGCGTCTTAACTAGCTTCTCTTCCCCATCTAGGACAAGTGTTACTGAAGCTTTTGTAGTTTCAAACACGATAAAGCCGGAGACTAAACCTAGCACAACCACGCTCAATAGCGCCATAAAAATTTTCTTTCCGGTGTTAGCGGAAAAACTTTGCATCTTGGTTTTCATCGTTTTAGAGTCCTCCTAGAACCGTCTTTGTTTCATAAAGAAAAGCTTCATTCACTCTCACACAAGTCCCGCACTTTGCAAGTTTAATAGATTTGACGCTATTTTCCTCGCAAAATGAAGGGGAAATCATAAAGAAATAGGTTTCACTTTTATAGGGTGAATATCTTATTTCAAAAAGCCTAACTTATCATCGATCGACAGTTTCTTTTTTAACGTTGTATTCCAAATAACCGGATCGCATTGTCGAAAGTTACTTTAGCCAAGTCTTCGTATTCCATATCCTTTAGATCAGCAACCTGTTCAGCTACTAGCTTAACGTACGATGGTTCGTTCCGTTTCCCTCTGTAAGGATGAGGGGCAAGAAATGGACAATCAGTTTCGACAAGAAGGCGTTCAAGAGGCACTTCCTTCGCTACTTCTTTTGGTAGTTTTGCGTTTTTGAATGTTACTGGACCACCTAAAGAAATATAAAAGTTCATGTCCAAGCACTCGTTCGCTTCTTCAACTGTGCCTGCGAAGCAATGCATGATGCCGCCAACTTCAGATGCATCTTCTTCTTTAAGAATATCGATAACATCCCTTGTCGCTTCACGGTTATGTATGATGATCGGTAGTTTCACTTTCTTTGCAAGTTGTATTTGCTTTCGAAAAACTTCTTTTTGAATGTCATGTGGTGACTTGTCCCAATGATAGTCAAGTCCCATCTCGCCTATGGCAACTACCTTCGGATGTTCTGCGAGTTTTTCAATCCACGCCAGGTCTTCCTCTTTCATGTCGACAGCATCTACTGGATGCCAACCTACTGCAGCGTATAGAAAGTCATACTCTTCAACAAGCTTCATAGCATTCGTTATTGTTTCATGGTCGAAACCAACGACAATCATCTTACTTACCCCAGCTTCTCGAGCGCGATCAATAACCTCTTTCTTATCTTCGGAAAATTGTTCAACGTTCAAATGGGTGTGCGTGTCGAATAGCATGAAAAAACTCCTTTTCCGTATAGTACGAAGCAAGTGTATCAAATGTACTAGTTATTTTCTAATGCTAAACAGTTTCAATTCAATTACAATTCCGTTACAAACGACAAATAACACCCATTTTTATTGTTAACTTAAAACTATTTTTGGTTATTAAAAAGGAATTGCTGATGGTAAAAGAGAACTATTGCAAGGAATATATTGTGAAATTAAAAGTAAAAAAGACCCGGTCCAAGGACCGAGTCTCACACAATTATTTAATTTGGGTTCCATTTGGTAAACTGTCAGCTATTGTTGACAGCTTCAGTTCACCGTCATGTTCACCAGCAAGGATCATGCCTTCTGACAGTTCGCCTCTTAGTTTTACAGGCTTCAGGTTAGAGACGCATACAACTTTTTTACCAATCAGTTCTTCTGGATTGTAATGTTTTGCGATACCAGAAACAACTTGTCTCGTTTCATAACCAAGGTCTAATTGAAGTTTAAGAAGTTTGTTCGCTTTCTTAACAGGTTCAGCTTCTAATACCTGTGCAACACGAAGGTCTACTTTCGTAAAATCTTCAATCGTTATTTCATCTAGGTCAGGTTTCTCGACAGCTGGTGCTTCCTTAACTTGATTGCCGCCCATCTCTTCAACAATGTGTGCTACTTCTTCATCACGGTCGAGGCGAGGGAATAATGGTGTACCTTTTTGAACCTTAGTACCACCATAACCAGGCTTAAACGTAAGAGAATCCCAGCTCGTACGCTCTCCTTCTTCAATACCGAGCTGAGCCCAAATTTTCTTAGGCGTCTGAGTTAAGAATGGTTGAAGCATAATCGCAACCTGTCTCAATGATTCAGCAAGGTGAACCATAACAGCTCCAAGTTTCTCTTTATTTGAATCATCCTTTGCAAGAACCCATGGCTGTGTCTCATCGATATACTTATTCGTGCGGCTGATGAGTTGCCAAATGGACGTCAATGCTACTGAGAACTCCATATTATCAAGAGATTGCTCAACCTTTTCTACCGTTTGTTCAACTAGTGCTACAAGGTTGTCATCAAATTCCGTTACAGACCCGCTATACGTTGGAACTTGTCCATCAAAATATTTATCGATCATCGCCACAGTACGATTTAAGAGGTTCCCTAAATCATTAGCTAGGTCATGGTTGATACGTTCCACGAAGCTTTCAGGAGTGAAAACCCCATCTGATCCGAATGGAACTTCACGCAGTAGATAGTAACGTAGAGCATCGAGTCCGTAGCGATCGATCAACGTTACAGGGTCAACCACATTTCCTTTCGACTTCGACATCTTGCCATCCTTCATGAGGAGCCAACCGTGCGCGAATACCTTTTTAGGTAAAGGAAGCTCGAGAGACATGAGCATGATCGGCCAATAAATCGTATGGAAGCGAACGATTTCTTTTCCTACCAGGTGAACATCGGCTGGCCAGAACTTATTGTACAGCTCTTCATCGTCTGTTCCATAACCAAGGGAGGTGATGTAATTCGATAGAGCATCGATCCAAACATAAATGACATGCTTAGGGTCGCCCGGGACTTTAACACCCCAGTCGAAAGAAGTTCTTGAAACAGCTAGATCTTCAAGTCCAGGTTTAATGAAATTATTTACCATTTCGTTTTTCCGAGACTCAGGCTGAATAAATTCAGGGTTATCTTCGTAAAATTTCAAAAGTCGATCAGCATACTTACCCATTTTAAAGAAGTACGATTCTTCCTTAACTTTTTCTACTTCTCTACCGCAGTCAGGACACTTTCCGTCAACTAACTGACGCTCTGTAAAGAAGGATTCACACGGGGTACAATACCAACCTTCATATTGATCAAGGTAGATATCACCTTTCTCGTACATCTTTTGAAAGATCTTTTCGACAACTTTCTCGTGGCGCTCTTCAGTTGTTCGAATAAAATCATCATAGCTGATATCTAATTTGTCCCAAAGGTCTTTGATCCCTGAGACGATATCGTCAACATACTGTTGAGGAGTAACGCCTTGCTCTAGGGCTTTCTTTTGAATCTTTTGTCCATGTTCATCCGTTCCTGTGAGGTATTGTACGTCAAATCCTCTCAATCGTTTGTATCTTGCCATCGCATCTCCAGCTACAGTTGTATATGCATGGCCGATGTGCAGCTTACCACTCGGGTAATAAATCGGGGTCGTAATGTAGAACGTTTTGTCACCCATGTCGCTTTCCTCCTTGAATCAAACAATTATCTAGTGAAACAAAAGGTCAATCCCTTTTATTTACGCTAATGATCGTTAGTTAACACTGTTTTGCAGCTCTTTTTTAATAAGGGATAAAAAGCCCCCGTCCAAACAGGACGAGAGCATTCACAACTCTCTTCAACAAATTCAATTAGCATTATAGCCTAAGCTTTATCGCTAGTTACTGGTAGTGCTTCTTCATCAAAATATACCTAATTTAAGGTAGAAATGCAAGAATGTCACTGATTCGCAAAACCGAATCGACAAACCCCCATTTTGTCGAAGGAATCTCGAAAAATATGTCGAAACTTCATAGCATGAAGAGTTCGTATTTTCATAGTATCAGTTCACAAAAACCGTTAAAAACACCTTCATATTAGGAAATATTTACCCTTTGAAAAGGATTGACGGTTATGGGAAACACTGGTATTATATAAACCATAAATAGAGAAATTTGTCGAATCATGACGTATTTAATAAAAAAATTGGGAATAGGGGAGAAATGTATCATGAAATCTACTGGAATTGTACGTAAAGTTGACGAACTAGGCCGTGTTGTAATCCCGATCGAATTACGTCGTACTCTTGGCATCGCTGAAAAGGATGCTCTTGAGATTTATGTGGATGACGACCGCATCGTACTTAAGAAATATAAGCCAAACATGACTTGCCAAGTAACTGGAGAAGTTTCTGATGACAACCTTGCAATCGGCAACGGTAAGATCGTTCTAAGCCGTGAAGGTGCAGAACAAGTACTTGAAGAAATTCAAAAAGCACTAACGAATAAGTAATTACAAAAAAGCTCCTGCGATGCAGGAGCTTTTATTTTGATATAGAGTTTTTAATCGACATGATAAGCTTGATAAACGTCCCGTTTTGGGATATTTCGGTCCTTTGAAACTAGCTTTATCGCCTCTTTACTCTTTGTTCCTTCATTAATATAGTGGGTTACATGTTCTTCTAACGAATAACCTTCCCACCATGCTTCTTGCGTAACATCTTCACCAGACCCACCGTCTACAATCACGCAGAACTCGCCTCTAACATTCGAATCCTCACACCATGCTAATACTTCTTCAGCTGTGCCTCTGACAAACTCTTCATATCGCTTGGAAAGTTCTCTTGCAATAACGATTTTTCGGTTTCCAAGAACCTCTAAGATCGCCTTGATCATTTCTTTCAAACGGTGAGGTGCTTCATAGAACAAGATTGGTGACCTAATAGGTACTAGCTGCTCAAGCTCGCTTTTTCTTTCCTTTTTCTGTCTAGAAAGAAAGCCATAATAATAGAAATGTTGCGTTTTAAGACCTGATGCAATCAATGCAGTCGTTGCTGCGTTCGCACCTGGCAATGGTATAACAGGTATCTCTTCCTCCACACACGCACAGACAAGTTCATAACCAGGATCTGAAATAGCCGGCATACCCGCATCGCTGACTAAGGCAATGTTTTGGCCATCCCGTAGTTTCTCTATTAACTTTTGACCGCTCGTATCCTTATTATGTTCGTGGTAACTCGTAAGTGCCGTCTCGATCTCGAAGTGATTCGTTAATTTTCTCGATTGCCTCGTATCTTCTGCTGCGATCAGATCTACTTCTTTTAGTATCTTCACCGCCCGAAACGTCATATCCTCTAGATTCCCAATAGGCGTTGGGACGAGATATAACTTACCTGTTTCGCTTTCCTTGTAACTCTGTTGACTCCACATGCTCGTACACTTCCTTTTCAATCAGAGACATTTTCTGAGCTCGGGTTAATTGTTTAATACGATATTCTTCTTGAAGTGCCTTGCGCTTCGTATCGTATGTGGCATGATAGACGAGTGAAAACGGTCCTCTTCCACGTGTATACTTAGCACCCTTCCCACTCTCATGCTGAGATATACGATGAGCCAGGTCTGTTGTGTACCCAGTGTAAAAACTATCGTCTTTGCATCTCAATATATAAACGACATGCTTACAGCTCATTATATAATTCTTTCATTTCGTTCGTATAGTTGCCATTGTCTTCGTAAACGACAAACGGAGGAAGTACTTTTAAATCAGGCTTTCCGTCCTTTATTCCTTCTATTAAAAGAATATTTGCCTCTTTGTTCGCTTTTGGATAGACGAGCTGCATCCGTTTAGGTTCAATTCTATACTTCCTCATCACTGTCATAATATCCAACAGTCTTTCTGGGCGATGAACAATGGATACTTTCCCGCCTTGTTTTACAAGACTGCTGCACGCCTGAATCACATCATCAAGCGTACATAACACCTCATGTCTCGCGATCGTTAAATGTTCATTCAGATTACGCTGCTCCGTTTTCTTACTTTTAAAATAGGGAGGATTGCACGTGACCGCATCATAAGATTCGCGCTTCATTTCTACCGGAAGCTCCTTCAAATCTCCATTATAAAGCGTGATCTGATCACTTAATTCATTTAGTGCTACGCTCCGTTTCCCCATGTCAAACAGTCTCTCTTGTATTTCCAACCCGTCGATCGCTACTTTGCTTTTCCTAGATAACAACAGCGGAATAATTCCATTACCTGAACAAAGATCAGCTGTTTTGCCACGTGTAATAGGTACCCAAGCAAAATTAGCAAGCAGGATGGCATCGAGTGAAAATGAAAACACGTTTGGACTTTGAATAATACTGAGTTCGTTCTCTACAATATAATCCAAACGTTCATCTTCGTTTAATTTCATCATCGTGTTCTCCTAACTCATTATTGATAAACAACGTCTAAAAAAAGGTCTTTCCAGAAAAGGAAAGACCGTACCACTACTTTTTATTTAAGAACGATAGACAGAAGAGGCAATCGCCTTCCGTCCGAATACTCCCGTAGTGAAGGTTGCAAATATGAAAGCCTTCTTGGTACAACCGGGCAAGGTTATCATATCCCTCACCAACTTCAGGCTTTCCGCGCTTCTTCCTGCCAGATGACTTCCCTCTCGGCTCAGAAGTTTGCTCCAACCGCTCTCGCAAGTGGTGATTCTCAATTTCGAGATGGTGATTTTCTTCTAACATCGCTGCTAGATGTGCTTTTAAATCGCCAAGTTGTTTATATAAGTCACCAATCTGTTCCTCCATTGAGCTTACTCGTGAAAAAACTTCCTTTTTCTCCACTTCCGTTCCACCTCAATCACTCTGTGGCTTGCGTAGACACTGCGCCGTCTTGTATTAATTCATCTAATGTATATTCTGTCACACGATTTAATTCAAAAAGTTCAACCTGTACAAGGCGTTCGAGAATATTCAACCCTACAACCTTACCTTTACCCTGACCTGTGTTGATCGTTTTTCCAACGTCAGGAAGTTCTTTTTTGCCTGATTCATAAGCATCGTTCTCATATTTTAAGCAGCACATCAAGCGTCCACATAGTCCAGATATTTTCGCTGGATTCAATGAGAGATTTTGATCTTTCGCCATCTTGATCGACACAGGCTCGAAATCTCCTAACCAAGTCGAACAGCATAGCATTCTGCCACAAGGACCGATACCGCCAAGCATCTTCGCCTCATCTCGTACACCGATTTGGCGAAGTTCGATTCGCGTTCTAAAGATTGAAGCTAAACCTTTAACTAAATCACGAAAGTCTACTCTTCCATCGGCTGTGAAATAGAAAATGATCTTATTGCGATCGAATGTATATTCTACATCAACAAGCTTCATATCCAGCTTGTACTCTTCAATTTTTGCACCGCATACTTCAAATGCTTCTTCTGCTGCGCTCTTATTATCTTCAACCGCTAAACGATCTTTCTCATCAGCGATGCGTATCACTTTCTTTAACGGAAGAACTACGTCTTCTTCGTCAACTTTCTTATTTGCTATTACTACTTTTCCGAACTCGACTCCGCGTGCTGTCTCTACAATTACAAATTCTTTGTTAGAGACCTGGAGGTTATTCGGGTCAAAGTAATAGATCTTTCCCGCTTTTTTAAAACGGACCCCGACTACTTCATACACAAACTTATCCCTCCCGTAACCTGAGCACTAACTGTTCCATTACAAACTGCGGGTTCGTATTGGCGCTCAGACGTCTTTTGGCATCAAGTATCGCCATCATATGCTCGCTTATTCTCTTCCTTGGGAATTGAAGGGCATAACGTTCGAGCTTATCTTTATAATCTGCATAGACAATCCGCTCATCTTGCAGCTGTATCTTCATCAAATCTTTGTACCAAAACAGCATAAGGTTTAGCCCCATGTCTAGCTGTGATTTTTCCTTAAAATGCGCGAGCCATTTATCATGGATCGTAAGAAAAACCTGATGAGGCCGTTCCTTTAACTCTTCAGTCAATTGTATCACTATCGCTCTTGCCTGTGCAAACCAGTCATCGGTCGCAAGTTCCTTCGCTTTTCCTTTATCGTTCGTTAATTGTGACGCTAGTTTCGCTAACTGTGACGTGATTCCTTCGTTTACTAGTTCTTTTTCGATATTACTAACCGATAAAGGTCGAAACGTCAGCACTTGGCACCTCGAGTAAATCGTTGGAAGTATATGCTGCTTTTGTTCCGTTAAAAGGATAGCCATCGTCATTTTACCAGGTTCTTCTAGAAACTTTAGCAAGCTATTAGCAGCCTGCGTCGTCATTTTATCTGAATGATTAAGGATATAAACTTTCTTATTCGATTCTACACCTAAATAAGAGAATTCTTTTTGAAGCTTACGAATTTGATCTATTTTAATCGATTGGCCATCAGGCTCAACCAGATGAAGGTCTGGATGATTACCCGAATCGACTCGTTTACAATCTTTACACGTTTGGCAAGGATCGATACCATCTCTCTCTTGGCAGAAGTAGGTTTTTGCCATGTGCACGGCAATATCCTTTTTGCCAGTGCCAGCTCCCCCATCGAATAAATACGCATGAGAGAGCCTATCCTTCTTGAAACTATTCATAACCATCCGTACGACAGTTGGCTGTCGCTCTTCTAATTGCTTCCAATCCGTCATTTTCAATCACTCATTCCAAACACATTTTAGAAGTGGTGGAACGCTTCTACAGGTAATACGAAAACAGTAGCGCCTCCAACCGATACTTCAACTGGGTACGGCACGTAAGAGTCAGCATTTCCACCCATAGGTGAAACAGGTGCCACCATTTGATCCCTGCTCTGACAATTGTCCTTAATGATATCAAGAAGCTTTTGCACCCTGTGGTCCTCAGTTCCTATAAGGAACGTCGTATTACCTGCTCGTAAAAATCCACCGGTCGTCGCAAGCTTGGTCGCCTGAAAATTATGGTCAACCAGGGCATTCGATAAGCGATTACTATCTTTATCCTGTACGACTGCCATCACTAATTTCATGATAATCCCTCCTCGGCGGCGAGCATGACCTCGTTATTTTTTGTTACTACAATAGTTATCCCAAAGCGCTACAAAATCCTCTTTTATCACCTGAAAAATCTGATTCGCTTCGTTATCGCCATCCACAAGTGTAATTCTTTCTTGATTTTGGTCGTATAGTTCTAGAAAAGCGCCGCGCACTTTCTCATGATAGTCTGTTCCTTTTTGCTCGATACGATCGAGTTGGTTCCTAGCAACCATACGTTCTTTCCCTATTGCTACAGGAAGATCGATCATGTAACTCCGATCTGGGGTTAACCCCCCTGTCGCAAATTCATTGATCATCTTGATCGATTCGACATCCAGACCAAGGCCAACACCTTGATAGGCGATCGATGCATCAACAAAACGATCACATAACACAACATAACCTTCCTCTAGTGCTGGAATGATTTTTTCGTTTACATGTTGAGATCGAGAAGCGGCATACAATAATACCTCTGTTTCATCAACCATTTCGGCATGCTCAGGATTTAGAATGAGCGATCGGATCTTATCACTGATCGCGGTTCCTCCTGGCTCTCTTGTATGAATAAAAGGGATGTTTTCCTCACTTAAATACTCGGCAAGCTTTTGGACCTGTGTCGATTTCCCTGCTCCATCAGGACCTTCAAACGTTATAAATAAACCTTTCAATGCTTTACTCCTCTTCTAGTGCAATCGTTATAGTATTCCCCATCATCCCCTGTACATGACCACCTTCGGATAAAACGTTCAGAAGGAACTTAACATGTTTACTTGTAAAACGTTCACCAGGCATAACTACCGGAATTCCTGGGGGATATGGAATCACTGCTTTTGCAGAAATCTTTCCTATTGCTTCCTTTACTTCGATCTCTCGTTTGCTCATTTTCTCCAATTCTTCAAAAGAATAAGCAGGAGTCGAGATTTCTTTATCTATTTCTATATTGTAGGAAATCACGGGATTCGTTCGAGATTTTAATGCGATTTCCTTGAATACTTGAATCGTCTTCTTATAATTTTCTTGTTTTGGCGCAAGTGGTAAAACGAGGAGAACGTTTAACGAATCTGCTAGCTCTGGAAAAATAGATTCTTGTTCTAACTCATCAGCTAATTGAAAGCCTGATAACCCCTTCACTTGAACCGTTACTTTCAACGGGTCAATCGTACTGACTGATGAAGTAGCATGATCGATTACAGTAACACCATCTATATGATTTAGACTTTTCTTAAACCAATCGACCTCAGAAACAATCTGTGTTAACTGTTCATGAGTTAAGGACGAAAGGTGATATCTAGCTAAATCAAGTGAAGCCATTATCGGATAAGATGGACTGCTAGACTGAAGGATTTGTAAATAGTCGTTTACCTTCGAACGGTAGTCTTCATTCACAACATGCAAGTACGCTCCCATCGTCATCGCAGGAAGGGTCTTATGAGCAGAATGGACAACAAGGTCCGCACCATGTGCGATCGAACTCTTTGGGAAATAGCCAGACTTTCCAAAATGGGCTCCGTGCGCTTCATCTACAATTACTGTAAGATGATGCTCATGAGCGAGCGCAATCACTTTCTCTATTTCAACCGACATTCCATAATAATTAGGGTTTGTTAGCACTAGTGTACGTGCCTCTGGGTATATTCTTATTGCCTCTTTAAGACTTCCAACTGTAATCCCAGTCGCAACCTGACTCCTATGTTCCATTTCCGGTGAAATAAAGACAGGCTTTGCTTTTGTTAACCTCAGTCCATTTATTATAGACTTGTGACAGTTTTTTTGAATGAAAACAGTGTCACCCTGCTGACATACCGCCATCATCATCGCTAGATTTCCTGCTGTTGAACCTCCAACTAAAAATCTAGTTTGTGCGCTGCCGTATAGTTCAGAAGCTAACTCTTCAGCTTCTTTTATCACTCCATATGCATCATGCAGATCATCAAGCCCAGTAAGCTCCGTTGCATCGATCGCCATCACATGCTTAAATACTTCTTCTGCCTGTTCCATAGCTGGAATGATCGCACCATTTTTGTGACCTGGCACATGATAAGATATTGGATCCCTCTTGCTCCAAACTGATAATGCTTCTAGTAGTGGTACTCTGTTTTGGTCTCTCATCTATCCCACTTCTATCTATTAAAATATCGTTACCCATATACTATTATTCTATCATTATCTAGCAAAGACGAGAAGTAAAGGTAGAGGGATAACACGGGTATGTATCAGTTTTATAAACAAAAAAAAGACAGCTTTTTCAGCTATCCCCTTATGCTAAACGACTGAGTCGTAATTTACGTAGTTTTTCTAAGTAGTACTGATAATTTGCATGACTTGTATCGGTTTCAATAACCTTTCTCTCACAATCATAACAAATAAAACGCTCACAAATATGAATTCCTTTTAAACGCGTTTCTTCACAAACAAGACAGATTTCTCCCTTACTCTGTCTTACCGAATTCTCCATCGTCCCACCTCCATGATAAAAGCTTTGCCCAATTGTATGTTAGATATACATTACAGTTATCATTTCTCAGCAGGAATATAAGGTTCCTTTCTAAGGATATGTTACACCTGCCTATCCCGTGTCTGTCTTAAGGTAAAAGAGATAAAAAATAACAAAATAGGGTGCTGGAGTGGTGTAATGGAGGTTGATCGGGATGGAAAAGTGCTTTTATCAGCGAAGCGTTGTTTGTAACGATTGCTTTGTTAAAAGCACATTTAGATAAAACCTTTTGAGGGCGGGAATCCGTGGGATTTCCGCGAAATTTTCATTTTATCCGCGATAATCATGATATATCCGCGCTTTTCGATTTATATCCGCGAAATCGGGGCTTTTATCCGCGATTCAAAGATTATATCCGCGAAACCCCAAATCAAGACCCCTAATAACTCACCACCGCCTTCAGACAAAACAAAAAAGCCAGAGCTCAATGCTCTGACTTCTCATTTGCCTAGCGACGTCCTACTCTTGCAGGGGGAGAGCCCCCAACTACCATCGGCGCGCGAGCTTAACTTCCGTGTTCT
>NZ_CANDOB010000009.1 GCF_947387515.1 Alkalihalobacillus sp. CinArs1
TCTAGCTTTAAAACAATGTTTGTTTCCGTAGAAACAATTTCTTGCATGGCGTTTCGTTCAGTTTTCAAAGATCGATTTGTTTCTTTCAATGTCGTTTTCAGCGACTTTATTAATATATCATATTAACTCGTTTGCCGTCAACAACTTTTTAAAACATTTCTTTGCGTCTGCCGTGTCTTATCGGCGACTTCTATAATATTAACAGCACATCGATTAGAACGCAACCCTTTTTGAAAAATTATTTTAGAAAAACAAAAAGGAACTCTTATACGAACGAGTTCCTCTCTCTTTACGCTATTATAATGAGCTGAATAGCAGCTAAAGCAACTAGACCAGGGATTCCTAGAAACCCTGAAATCGCTGCTGTTCCTAAATTGATCGGTACATGGAGGTCAAAGGGTGTTCCGAATGTATTCAAGAAGAATAATAGCAGTGCACCGATGGCGAGCTTGATCAATCCGTGACCAACCCAGCGCATGGGTTTCAAAGGTGCTCCGATGAACAGTAACAGAACAATACATAAAGCAAATAATCCGATGACGAGTTTAGGATCCATAAAAGTCCCCCGCTCTTTTCAAGAATTATTAAAGTGTATGTCTGTCCAAATAAAAAAGAACGGGAAGTTTATGGCTTCCCCATTCTTATTTTTCTACGCTTCGCTTCTTTTAATAGGAAGAAGTACTTGGCTTCATCAAGCTTCAACCGGGCTAGAACAGCTCCAGAAGGTTCCACGCTGCGACCTACTATTTCTTTTTGTTTATTCCAAACTTCTTTTAATTCTTGCAGAGCTTGAATCAAATGCTCATCGGCTTCTTTTCTCAGGTAGCCTTTCCGCTTGAAGAACATATTCTCCCCCCCCTGCTGCTATAGTTCACGTCGTCCTTCTAATGCTTTAGAGAGTGTCACTTCATCAGCGTATTCTAAGTCGCCTCCGACAGGAAGACCGTGCGCGATACGCGTGATTCGAATACCCGTTGGTTTAACGAGCCGGGCGATATACATGGCTGTGGCTTCTCCTTCAATGGTAGGATCTGTTGCAAGGATGATCTCAGTAACCTTATCGTCTTGTAGACGCTTCAATAGCTCAGGCACTTTGATGTCCTCAGGACCAATCCCATCAACCGGAGAGATAGCACCATGAAGAACATGGTACAAACCAGTGTAATCTTTCATTTTTTCGATTGCGATAACATCTTTCGCATCTTGTACGACACAAATAACCGTCTCATCTCGATGGCTATCTGAACAAATTCGGCAAGGATCCGTGTCAGTGATGTGATGACAGACTGAGCAATATGTTAATTGACGCTTTGCATTTACTAACGCCTTACCGAAATCCAACACATCATCATCTTTCATTTCTAGCACGAAAAAAGCCAGGCGGACCGCCGTTTTTGGTCCGATTCCCGGCAATTTCATAAAACTATCGATTAGTTTTGATATTGGTTCAGGATAATGCACCTGCATACCCCCTACATTAATCCAGGTATATTAAGTCCCTGTGTGAATTTACCCATGTCTTTGTTTACGAGTTCATCTACATTACGAAGAGCATCGTTTGTTGCAGCAAGGATCAAGTCTTGAAGCATATCGATGTCGTCTGGATCGACAACTTCTTCTTTCACGATTACCTCAAGCACTTCTTTATGACCGTTTGCTTTTACAACGACCATTCCGCCACCAGCAGAACCTTCAACAGTTTTTTCTTTTAGTTCTTCCTGGGCCTTCGCCATATCCTTTTGCATCTTCTGCATTTGTTTCATCATGTTGTTGTTCATGCCACCCATTCCGCGTTTCATAAAACAATTCCTCCTTATTTATAGTTAAATTTTTAAGATTGAATATCGAGTAGATCATCGCCTACAAGACGTCTTGCTTCAGAGACGAGTGGATCTTCACCTGATTGCTCTGATTTTTCACCTTCGCCTGTATCAGGTTCGTCTCTTGTCTTCAGGAATTCGCTACGGATTTGCTGCCAATCATCCTCAACAATTCCTACCATCTCCATCGTTCTGCCAAGCGTTCTTGAAAGGACACTTTCTACAGTCCCTCGTATGTTATCCTTGGCAGCCATCTGGCAGTGCATTTCGTATTGGAACGAAAGCAGGAACGTTTTTTCTGTCGCAGCAACCGGCTCACTGTCTTTTAACCACGCGTGAGCAGACACTTTTTCCTGACGCACGTTTTCCATTACTTCTCCCCAGACACTTTTTACCTTCATGAGGTCCTGTTTCGTTGCCTTTTTGAGGATCTCTTTTATTTTACCATGAGAAACACTAGATTTCTGTCTCGATGGTTTAAATTGTTTCTTCGGTTTAGCTTCTTGTTCAGATTCTACTTGCTTGACCTCGATTCCTTTCTGCTTCAACTCGTTGAGTTCACTTTCAAGCTTTTGAATACGGTCAAGAAGGTCACTCTGATCTTGAGTTGCTTGACTATCTGTCTCTTCCTGACAAATTTGAACGAGCGCCAGTTCTAAGAATATGCGTGGGTGATTCGTCCACTTCATCTCTTGCTGATTGCGGTTAAGTGTTTCGATAACCTTGTATACCCACTCTTTCGAACTATTCTTCGCAAGGTGTTGAAACGATTCATCTACCTTCACTCGTTCTTCCACTTCTTCAAGCTGAGGTGCAGTTTGGAAAAGGAGCAGGTCTCTAAAGTAATAGATTAAATCTTCTAAGAACCGCGCTGCATCTTTTCCGTGCTCCATAAGCTCTTCCACTGCATTTAGCGCCTCAGCTACATCTTTCTCGTAAAATGCACCAGCTATTCGAGAGATCATTTTCTGAGACACACTACCTGTGACTGCGAGAACATCGTCAAGAATAACTTCCGCTTCACTATAGGATATTGCTTGATCAAGGATACTTAATGCATCTCGCATTCCTCCATCCGCGGCTCTTGCTACTTGATAGAGGGCATCTTCTTGAACAGCGATCTGTTGTGCTTCGATGATTGTTTGTAATCTCCCTACGATGTCGTGAGCCGTGATTCGTCTCATATCAAAGCGCTGGCACCTTGATATGATTGTTAATGGAATCTTGTGTGGCTCCGTTGTCGCTAGGATAAACACCACGTGTTTTGGTGGTTCTTCAAGTGTTTTAAGTAACGCATTAAATGCTCCCGTCGACAGCATGTGAACCTCATCGATAATGTACACCTTATAAGAAACAGAACTCGGCGCGTATTTCACTTTATCGCGAATGTCTCGAATATCATCGACACCAGTGTTTGAAGCCGCATCGATTTCGATAACATCTGAGATCGAGCCATCTGTAATTCCTAAACATGCTGAGCATTCGTTACAAGGTTCAGCTACTGGCGCTTTCTCACAGTTAATTGCTTTTGCAATAATTTTCGCAGCACTCGTTTTTCCCGTTCCTCGAGGTCCTGTAAACAAATAGGCGTGAGAGATTTTTTGCTGCATCAGTGCATTTTGAATTGTTCGTGTAACATGTTTCTGGCCGACTACGTCTTCGAACGTCTGGGGCCGCCAAACACGATATAACGCTTGATAACTCATTCGCCTACTCTCCTCCTAACCTCTTCATCCTTTTCTATTATACCGTTTCGTTGTTTCTAATTCAAAAAACAATCTTATAATTTATACATGAAAAAACTCACTCTTTAGAGAGTGAGTTGAGCATTTAAGTATTAAAACCGTGCACCTTCCTTCGATAAAGCCACCACAAGCGTTACCTGAACAGTTAGCTCGATCCGGGCACTCCCGCGGCACACAGAGGGAACCTACTTACTGCTGCTTCCTTCCGGACCTGACAGGGTTCGTAGGACTCTGTTGCGCAGGACCCGAATGTCAACACCACTTATTCAGGGCAGACCCTGCAGTAGCTAAACCTCGGGAAGGGATTCAGTCTCGCTGTAGCGGATTGCGAGTACAGGGCACCGCTAATTCCCCACCTAGCACGGCAAATTTGATAACATTTTTAGTGCACGTCTAACGTGCAAAATCTAGTATATCGCATCGAAGCGAAAATATCAATAGATCCAATACTCCAACTTTTGTAAGATGGCGGAGGCGAGAGGATTCGAACCCCCGCGGCGCGTGAACGCCCTAGCTGATTTCGAGTCAGCCCCCTTCAGCCAGACTTGGGTACGCCTCCATCTATCGATTGCAAGAAATAATATAACATCTATGCGTTGTTCGTATCAAACGTTATCTTCTTTCCTTCTGCGCTTTTCTTCCTTCCTCTGTTCTCTTAATGTACGGAAGAATGTCGATAACATCGAGCCGCACTCTTCTTCCATGACACCACACGTTACCTCTGCTTGATGGTTAAAGCGACTATCGTCGAGAAGGTTCATAAGCGTACCGGCACACCCACCCTTCGGATCACTCGCGCCATATACTACTCGTTCAACTCTAGAGAGTACGATCGCACCACTACACATCGCGCAGGGTTCAAGCGTCACATAGAGAGTACACCCTGTTAATCGCCAGCTTCCGGTCACTCTACAAGCTTCATCTATAGCTAAAAGTTCCGCATGCGCGACAGAACGCTGTTCAGATTCTCTTAAGTTGTATGCCGATGCGATCACTTCATTATCTTTTACGATGACTGCACCGATCGGAACTTCCCCAATTGCCTCAGCTTTTTTTGCTTCTTCAATTGCTTTTTGCATAAAATAACCATCGCCGTACTGTGCATCTTCCATTAGAGTAGCTCCTTCTTACAATGTTTTATTTCTTTACACTCTTGGGTAAACTACATACAATTTCCAATTCTATCACCTATTATAAGGAGAGGAGTTCTTATGAGTAAAGAACATACAAAATCCGAACACCAGCAATCATCCGTAGCATTACTATTAATCGATGTTATCAATACAATGGATTTCGAAGGCTCAGAATTACTAGCTAGATATACAGAAGATGCCGCTGATCGCATTGCATCCTTGAAAAAGAGTGCAAAAGAAAACGGGATGCCGGTCATCTACGTGAACGATAACTATGGTATGTGGCAATCGAATTTTAATAAAGTCGTTAACTACGCTGCAGAAGCGAACGGAAAGCACCTAGTCGACCGGCTAGCGCCTGATGATGACGACTACACAGTAGTCAAACCGAAGCATTCTGGCTTCTTTTCAACACCACTTTCTTCCTTATTAAAATATCTAAAAGTACACACCCTTATTCTGACTGGATTTGCAGGGAATATCTGTGTCTTATTCACAGCCAACGATGCATATATGAGGGAATATGAACTATACATCCCAAGTGACTGTAGCGCTTCGAACGTGAAGGAAGATAACGATTATGCATTAAAACTTATGGAAGGAAACCTAAAGGCAAACATCCAACCTTCAACCGAACTAGACCTGAAAGAAATCATGCAAAAAGCTGATGACAAGAACACCGTTACCTCCTATGAAGGATAATGAAGAACCCCCTCTACTATAGAAGGGGTTCTCGTCGATTATGAGCTCGTTTGAAAATAAGCTGGCCTTTGCTCAAAGGCAGCATTCAAATACGTTACCATCAGTTTATCGTCAAACAGCTTACTTCCTTTTCTGAGACTTTGACAATATCCATTTTTAAACTCAAGGCGGTCGATGGTAAATGTATGGTTATACTCACTGCTTACCGTCACTTCGATTGCGCGTTCATCCGCCTTAAAAGAAAGGAACGTATCATTGATTTGAAAACGCACTTCTTCTAGATACTTTGAATGGTACGTACACGTCATACACCGAATGACCTCATAATATCCACCATCCGTAATTGAATGCTCGATCTTGTACCTTTTCAAATCAGAATCGATATACTTCATCACGTCTTGAACTTTTTTAGTAGGGATCGAAAGTTCTACATTCGTCGTTAAAGAACGATAAAAGCGCTTCTTAATTCCTACCTTATAGGATACGAGTCCGATACACCACGTGATAATGAGGACAGGCAGGACATAGGATAGGATCTCTTGCTCAAAAATCGTCCACTCGTAATACCATACAAGAAGCAGCGTAACGATTGAGAAAAGAATTCCAGCAAGTAACGTTTGCGGACGATAATCTCGAAAATCATTCTCAGCACTTGTAAGCTCTGCTTTCAACCACTCAAGCTCGTACAGATCGAAGCGCTGCAGTTCCTTTTGCAGCCAGGAAGTATCATTCATCCATCCGTCCGACCTTCTATGATGCAAGAAGCCCTTAAAAAAACGATTAATGTTCGAGTTCGTCTCCATCTTACGTTCGATGGTCTGCCGAAATGCGCGGTCATATGCACGTGCTACTAGACTAATGACCTGCACTAGGACCACAAGTGATAGCAATAATAAGAAAAGCTGCCCCCATGGGTTGTCTGAAAATAGGGTTTGCACCCCATCAACCAGTGGAGTAAGCTCGGATTTTAAATTGATACGTACGGCTCGAAACACATCGGCCGCTGCACCTTTCCACTCATCCAACGTGATAGCCTCCCAACCTAGCAATCTTTTATCTCTATCATATCACCTTTACAATTCTTTAGCTTGCATTTTTTAACAATGAACGTTACATCGTAAGGATTCGTAGAAAAACAAAAAACCGATGAGTGATCACTCATCGGTTATGTCATTACTCGATTCTACTGATTGTAAAGCAGCTTAGACAAACGATTAATGTTCTTTCTGTGCCAAGATCGATATAAGAGAAATAGCCACAGTTTGTTTTTCTATCGATCGTCAGCAAGGTGAACGGCGTCGGCACAAAACTGTTGGACACCTTTAGAGGTTCACCATTCTCACAGCTAAATAGATAATACTGATCTCGTGGTGTCGAGCCGCCTTGTAATGTGAAGTTTAGCTCTTCACGTTCTCCCGCTTGAATAAATATAGGTTCTGTTTGAGGTTCAAATGATGGTGCAGCTGCGCGTATTAAATAATCACCTTCTGGAAGCTCCATCGAGTACGTTCCATCCTGACGAGTAGAAACTTCCGCGAAGATCTCATTATTTCTCCTCGCAGTGATCGTTGCACCACCGATTGGCTCACCCGTTCTCTCACTCGTTACTCTTCCGAAAAGGATACCTGGGTTTGCTGCACCGAGTACAAAATTAACAGTTCGATCACTGTTAGGTAATAACGTGATGACTTTCTCATCCGGTGTAAATCCAGGCAAGGATGCAACAAAAGTTAATGTTTCTGCTGGAAGATAACCGATTACATAAACGCCCTCTCGACTTGTCACGCCTCTTCCTACAACATTTCCATTGCTGTCAAAAACCGTTACCCCTACATCGTTAAGTGCATTTCCATTTTCATCTGTTACGTTCCCTCTAACGATCGATGGGTCACCAGTTAGTAAGAAGTTAACCGTAGTGGTTTCTCCTGCTATGATCGTCAATGCTTTGGCGTTTGAATCGCAGCCGACTGCTAAAGCTCTAATTGAATAACGGCCCGGTGCTAACCCATTGATCACATAGTTCCCGTTTTGGTCAGTAAGTGTGTTCGCGATCGGTACATTCAACTCGTTTAGAACAATAATTGAGACACCTGCTACAAATCTTGATGTGTTCTCGTCTTTCACTCTACCTGAAACAGACCCTGGACTTAAAGATAATGCAAAGTTCACTTCAGCTGTTTCGAGAGGCTCTGCTGTAAATTCTTTTGCCGTTGAGTCATACGTTTCATTTCGAACAACGAGCGTATACTCGCCCGGGTCAAACCCTTCGATTAAATAATTCCCATCACGATCAGTTTGCCCTCTTTGCAGAAAGCCACCGCTTGACGTGACCAACCGAACAAGTGCACCTTCGATTGGCAAGCCTGTTGCTGCATCTCTTACGTTCCCTCTCACGTTAGCTGGAAGTGGAAACAATCCAAGGTTTTGGACAACCATTTCATTGGAGCGTATTTCGATTGAAGCTAAATCACTTCCAAGACCCCCGCCAAATGCAACCACCATATAGATGGCAGGTGTAAGTCCAGTTATTAAATACTCTCCATTTTCGTTTGTTAGCGTAGAAGCGACAAGTTCCCCATCAGGGCTCAACCACCTTAATTCAACGATCGCACCTGCAACTCTTTCTTTCGTTTCTTGATTAATAACGATTCCGCTAAGGCTTCCTGGATTTGGATTCAGGGCGAAATCAAGGGTATTTTTTTCATTACTTTCAACGATCGCGCCTGCAAGCTTTATGCCATACTCAGGATGACTGACGATCACTTCATAGACGCCTGAAGGGATATCTGAAACAAGGTACTGACCATCCGGTTGACTGAGTACGGTTGCTATGATCGTACCCGCTTCGTTCATTACCTGTACGTTTGCATTGGGAACCGGCAAGCCTGTTGCTTCGTCTGTAATGCTTCCACCGATGCTACCAGGATTAGGAGTTAATGAAATGGTGACTTCTGATACTTCGTTGGCAACGACATTTACACCTGTAGATCCCGTTCCAAACCCATCCCGTGATGCAGTGACTACCTGAGATCCTGGTGGGATATTTTGAACCGTAAAGCTGCCATCTTCATTCGTGACTCCATTGGCAAGGGTAATATTCGCAGCGTCCTTTATTTGAATAGTTGCTCCAGCGATTCCATTTCCAGTATCCATGTTCGTTACCGTACCAGTTATAATTCCCGCATTACGGAAGAGGGTTATGGTCAACTCACTGACTTCTCCTCCGACGACCGTAACAGGGACAACCTTAGATTGATAACCGTTAGCACTGATGCTTACAAGATATTGACCAGGAGCTAAGTCACTAAAACTAAACTCGCACTCTGGCGAAGCGACGGTTGACTGAAGAAGCAATCCCTTTTCATCAAGCAATCGAACCCCAACCGTATCTGAGATTATTTGATGTCCAGTCTCATCCTGAAGTTTGCCGAAGATTGAACCAGTCGTTCTTTTAAGAAAGAGATCAACGGTCGTTGTTTGATCAGGTTCAACGATGGCCCCAGCTGTTTTCCGTGCATAGGAAGCTTTCGTAGCGGAAACGGTATAACTTCCTGCTTCAAGCCCTCCTACTAAATAACTTCCACCTGTAGTCGTTGCCGTTGTGGCAATGACTAGCCCGTTACTATCAAGAATGTTGACGTTAGCTCCTACGACCGGATTTCCTGTAACTTCATCGAACACCATTCCAGATATTCTTCCTGGATTTAGTCTAAGCACGAAATTAACGACTCTGTTTTGTTCTGCGACGAGCGATACCCCTGTCGATGCGCTGCCCACGTCAGGTGCAGATGTTCCAGGAGCTGACGCTAAAATTCTGTAAGTCCCTGGCTTCAATCCTCCTATTGAATAGTTTCCGTTTTCATCAACTGCACTTGTTCCGATTACAACACCGTTCACATCGATAATTTTAACAACAGCATTTTTGAGTGGCTGCCCATTTTCATCTAGCACAGTACCAGATAGACTAGCAGGGATACCTGTTAATGATAGATTTGTGAGTGTTGTCGCATTTGCCGAAACGGTACTTCCCGTAGAATTTTCAGTGTAGCCAACCGCATTCGCGACGATCGTATACGTTCCTGGAACAAGACCTGAAATCGTATACTCTCCCAAACCATTCGTCGTGGCCGTAGCGATTGGTACAAGATCCTGAGCGAAGAATGCTGTGACCTCTGCGCCGACTAGCCTTGTATTTGTGTCTGCATCGACAATCGTACCAGTAATACTTCCTGGATTTGAGTCTAAGTTGATATTAACGATTTCTGTGTCTCCAGAAGTGACGATGACGCCAATTTCTTGAGTCTGAAAATCTGGGTTTCTCGTCACAACTCTATATTGAAGAGCTTCTAGTTCCGTAAATTGATAGAAGCCATTCTCATCGGTGTTTGTTGTGAAGACAAGCATGCCATCTTGATTAAATAGCTCTACCGTTATTCCGGATAACTCAAGACCTGTATTCGCATTTCTAATCGTACCTTGAATAGCTCCTGGGTCCGGTATCAACTTAATGTCGACTGTTTTGGTTTCACCGCGGCCAACAATTGTTGTTGCCTCTGCAGCACCAAAATCTTCAGCTGAAGCAATGACCGTATATGTGCTTGCAGATAGAGTATTCACGATATACTCGCCATTAGAGTTCGTAGTCGTAGTAGCGATTACTGGACCACTCGGGGATTGTTCGCGTATAACGATTGTGCTTCCAGAAATCGGACTTCCAGTATTAAAGTTAGTGATTCTTCCAGTAATCGTTCCAGGGATCGGTGATAGCGCGAAGCTGAGTACGGTTGTTTCGTTCGGCTCGATACTAAAGCTAGCTGTACGACTTGTAAAACCTTCTGCAGCGACAACTGCTTGGTAGTTTCCAGGACTCAATCCTTCTGTTAAAAACTGTCCAGACTCATCAGAAGTAATCGTTGCGATTTGTTCTCCATTTTCATTGATTAAGATGACTGCACCAGAAATCGCTTCTCCAGTGTCAATATTCGTAATATAACCTGTCAAAAATCCTAAACTCTGTTCAAGATCAACATTTAGCGTTTTAACTTCTCCTGGCTCAACCACTGTCGTCAAGGATTTCGCGCCGAAATCAGTTGCGTTTACGCTTAGTACTACCGTGCCTGCTGGGATGTTTTCTACAATATATTCGCCATTCAAGCCTGAGATCGAAGTTGCGATCGGTAGTCCTTCTGAAGTTGTAAACGTTAGAACAGCCCCGGTAATCCCTTCACCTGTCGCAGTATTCGTTACCCTTCCTGTAAGAGTAGCAGGTAAAAGTTGAAGAGGAATCGTTACCGTTTCTGTCGCTCCAGCAATTACACTTGCACTCGCTGTGTTTGCAGTGTAAGAAGGGGCGGTTGCATTCACATTGTACTGTCCAGGCTGTAGCGCACTAATGAAAAATGTCCCGTCTGAATTTGCAACAAACGTTTGAAGTAAGGCACCGCTTGCACTAAATAACTTGATGCCAATATTATCACCTGTGATTAAATTGCCATCACTATCAACGACTGATCCTGAAATATTCCCTACTAAACTCTCGAGAGTTAACGTTGCGATCGTATTTTCGTTACTCGCAACTACTGCACCGACAAATTCCGTTGAAAAGTTATTGGCCGTTGCCACTACCGTATATGAACCAGGGGCGATCCCTTCAACGATAAATTCTCCAAACTCATTCGTCGTAAGCGTTTTGATTTGATTATTATCAAAGGTTCGAATGATGACAGTGGCACTAGAAATGCCATTTCCAGAAGTGTCGATCACTTGCCCGACGATGGTTCCTGGATCCGGAATCAAGACAAAATCTGCATCCGTTACAGTTTGACCAGGTGTTAATGTGATCCCACCAGTTGTGGAAGCAAAGTCTTGTGCACTGACAATGACTGAAAAAGATCCAGGCGGTAAGTTTCCAATCACATATTGCCCGGATTGGTCCGTTGCACCTGAGCCTAATATACTACCGTTCGTATCGATAATTTGAATAGTAGCATTTGGAATCGGATTGCCACTAGGATCAGTAATCGTACCGCTCATTTCTGAAGGGTTAGGCTGCATCGTTAAATCAACAGACGTTATTTGATCTGCGACAACCGTGGCACCCGCGGTAGATACACGGTAATTCGGTGCAGTGGCGGAAACAATATATTCTCCGGGAACGAGGTTACTGAACGTAAATTCTCCAGCCTCATTTAGGAGTGTTGTTGCAACAAAAAGGTCATCTGATGTTCTTAGCGTAACCGTAGTACCTTCAACGACAGGAGATACCGTCCCTGAAATGCTGCCCGGGTTACTCTCTAAACTTTGGTTCACGATTGTTGTTTCATTAGGTTCTACGATAGCCCCCGTAGAAGAGGACTGAAAGCCAGAAGCAATTGCTGTAACAGTATAATTTCCTGGTGCTAAACCATTAAACACATAACCTCCATTTGAATCAGTTAAGATCGTTCCTACTAAAAGTCCCTGATCATCAATGATCCTCACAGATACATTACTAAGCGGGTTTCCATCACTATCTGTTACTGTGCCGACAATATTACCCGGTGCAGGCGTAAGTTCAATATCTACTACCGTCGATGCTCCTGGTAATAGGGAAGCAGTAGCTGAGTTCGATTGAAAATCAGCTGCATGCGCAGTAATGTTATAAATTCCTGGTGGAAGATCCGTTACTTCGTATTCTCCATTAAGATTCGTAAATGCAGTTGTTACTAACGTTCCAGCTGCATCAAAAATCTGCACTTCAATCATAGAACCAGTGATTGGAAGGCCAGTATCTCCGTTTATGATTGTGCCTGAAACACTTGAAGGATTTGGCTCTAATGAGAAGTTTACAGTAGTCGTTTGGTCTGAAACGATCGTCGCACCTTTAAATTGACTTTGAAAGTCTTCAGCCGACGCAATAATCGTGTAAGGTCCTGGTGCCAATCCTAGTGCCGTATATCTGCCCTGATCATCTGTGATGACTTGCGTAATAATAGCTTCCGTTCGATCATCGCGTACGGTGATGACAGCTCCAGAAAGCGGATCACCGCTAGATTGCACAGTCCCTTCTAGCGTTCCTGGATTAGGAATAAGAGTTGCATTTGCCAGAGTCACTTCATTCTCAACAACAGATGCACCAACCGTTTCCGTAGAATATCCCATCTTGGAGACAGTGATCGTATAAAATCCTGGACTAAGATTATTGATTTCATACAAACCATTGTTATCCGTTGTAACAGTTGCAACGTGAACATTGTTGAAGAATGCTTCGA
Source organism: Alkalihalobacillus sp. CinArs1 (assembly GCF_947387515.1). GTDB lineage: Bacteria > Bacillota > Bacilli > Bacillales > Guptibacillaceae > Guptibacillus. The sequence continues at coordinate 12,651 of NZ_CANDOB010000009.1, forward strand.
CTATCGCTCCTGTCAGGACATTCCCATCGTTATCTGTTACCTGACCTGCAATTCCCCCTACTAATTGATCGAGACTTACGTTAAGTTGTGTCGTTTCGTTTGAACGTATTTTTGTTCCAACAGTCTTCGATCCGTAACCATCGCTTATAAACGTCACACTGTATTGTCCCGGAGCAAGGTTAGAAAAGCTATATGAGCCATTAACAGCAGTAATAGTGGATGCTACTGTAACGCCGCGAGCGTCAACAACTTGAACGGTTGTACCAGGAAGCGGATCAGATGTTGCAGAGTCAGTCACAACTCCCTCCAGTGCCCCGGGGTTTGCAATTAGCTCTACGTTCACGTTCTTTGTTTCTCCAGCATCAAGATTAAACCCAACAACGGATGTTCGATAAAGATCTTTACTTACTCGTAATTGATAATCCCCTGGTGCTAAATCATCGATAACATAATTACCAGAAGCATCAGTGGACACTCTAGCGATTGTCGTTCCGGCAGAATTCAATACCTCCACTAACGCACCGCTCAGTGGGTCACCTGCTTCATTTGTTACAGTGCCTTGTACCGTTCCTGGATTCGGTTCAAGGACAAAGTTTGCAGTCGACGTTTGACCCCCCTTTACCATTACGCCTTGTTCAGCCGACTGAAACCCTGACGCGCTGACAACAACTGTGTAAGATCCTGTCTTTACCGATGGGAAGTTATATTCCCCGCTCGCATTCGTGGTACCTTCATCGATGACGTTTCCAGCAGAATCGACGAGTAAAACAGTAGCGTTCGCAATTGCCCCGCCACTTCCATTTGTAACAGTTCCTTCTACGGCTCCTTGCAGCTCCGTTAGAAAAACATCTTTCCTTGTGATCGCTCCTGAACTGACTTCCACCGTCTGGATGTTTGTAATGAAATTGGGCTTAGAATATTCAATCGTGTATGACCCAGGCGCTATCTCAGTAAGCGAATACTCTCCTCTGTCATTCGTTGTCGTTACAGCAATCGTTGTTGCGCCATCTTTTAATTCCACAACAACATCCGCTAAAGGAAGACCCGTTGTGTGGTTTTTAACGATCCCGGTAACTCCTCCATTACTAGTTACAGTAATAACCGTCGTAACCGTATCGGATGATATTCTCGCACCTGTGTTACCATCCGTCCCTATCGCTCTTGCTCTTTCAAGAACACGTTCTCCATCCGTCGTGAAGAATCCACTCACTTCAAAGTCAAGGATTGCTGTTTCTCCCGGTGGTAGAATCCCAATCTCCCATCCTAGCGTGTTTGTGTGCTCATTATAATACGCATTACCTGTTGAACGACTAATGATTGAAAATCCACTCACTAAATCAAACTCGATCACATCTTGCAACTTAACGGTTGCTGCTTTGCTTTGGCCTGTGTTTTCTACAACTAATCTAGCAGTATAGACTGCTTCATCTCCTGCCCCGACTGTAGTAGGACCACTCACTAGTATTTTTTGAAGATCTAGTTTTGCTTTTACGTTAGTATCCTCTACTGAGATCGGATCAGAAAAAGCATCGGTGAACTGAAAACCTTCAGAAATCCTCAAAGAGTCCTTATTGTAGTTGTTCGCATTCGTCGAGGTGAACGATATAAGCTGCAGTGGTGTGTTTTCAGTTATGTTTAGAAAATCGAATAAAATGTTGGCTGGTATAAAAAAGTCCAGAAAGACGTTGTTATTCCCACCAAACGTTGTGTCAGCTGGCGTAACCCTCGCAATATCGAAGTTTATGATCGGCTGCGAGTAATTTGGTTTCCCTCTGCCATCGGTTCCTTCAGCCGGATCATTCCATGAGTTGACTTCTTGGTTTGTGTTTTCAATGAGAACGAGCTCCCCACTTAGCCCATCTACAGCTAAAAGCCATTGGTACGTTCCCGGCGGTCCTCCAGTATTGAATAAAACACCCCATGAAAAATTTTGAAAGCCTGTTTTCTTATTATTACGCGGGTCATCGTTTAAACGTAAACGAAAGTAGACATTTGTATCATCATACGCGATGGCGAACGATGGGTTTGATGTATCACCGACTAAATCTACTGCTGCCGGAGATTCATCATTGAACACATCAAAATAAAAACCTGATCCCAAAGGCACGGATGTATATTGATTTTCGTTCGGAAATGACACTATTCTTCCTCCTTAATATTCACTTCCTATAGGTTTATGCATAGAAAGGGTACATGTCGTGGTGGATAGGCCTATATGTGCTCTTAAATTCCATCCTTGTCCCTAGTTGAACAAGCCTGTTTTTTTGAACTCTGGATATAAAAAAACACCCGAACAAATTTTTGTTCGAGTGTTACTAGATGTATGTATGTTATTAAAAGAATGGCGGCCCCGAGAGGAATCGAACCTCCGACCTGCGGTTTAGGAAACCCCTTCTACTTGTTAAAATGAAACAGTTTACTTAAGTTTGGTATTGGTATATTAGGAGAAAACTACATTCAATGACTTACGAATAGGTTGATTTATGGTGATTTCATTAAGGTTTGTCCCCTATTTGTCCCCGGAAAATTAAGCAAAAAAAAACCTCCCTAGTAGACAGATTAAAGTGATTCCTTTCTCTGTTTACTGAAGAAGGGGTGAGATCGTATCTTTTTTAAGCGATGATTATTAACTTAGTTGCCTTCAAATTTGGTACATAGGAACTTAGGAAATAGTCTGAATCTGTAGTTACAAAGTACTCATATCCGTTTTTCATTGCAATTGCGAGATGAATTGCATCATGAGCATCCAATTGATACCAATCTATATTGTACTTAGCACGTTGAATACAACTAAGGTCAGATCTTTCCATACTAACCCTGAGCTTATACCCTTTCACGACTGTGTACATTAAAGTGTCAAAAAGGGCTGAGGCTTTCTCGTAGAATTTCTTAATGCTCCCCCTGTAACTTTCAATATAATCTGGGTTTCTCTTTAATCCTTTTATTAAATACGTGATATTCATACCTCTGTTATACATTGAAAATCTTACGTTTCTGTTATTGGTAATTCTTCTAAGGGTAAGGTCAACATGGGAAACATATTGAGCTAATTCGCCAGGTGAACAAGAACCAATTAATCTATCTACTAGGCTAGTATCCACGATTTTATTGACTTGTCGAGTTGTCAAAGTCGCCCCCTGTTTCTGCTTTTCTCTTAGATATATCGCTTCGAGTACTATTCTGATAAATAAATTATGTACTACCTCACCGTATACATGGCTACTAATTCCAACTATACTGTCATTACTCCCCCAAGATTTAGCTAACTGAACAATATCATTATGTAATGGATCACTCTTATCAGCCAGCTTTAGAAGAAAACAGGCATCTAAATAAATAGATGCCTGACCTATGTTCAACGCTTCCGATCTTCCTAAACTATCCATAAGCATTATTTCCCTTCCTTATACAGATCTGTAAGAAAAGTACCTGGAGCACCGTACTCTAATGCAAAATGATCTTCAAAAAAATCAATGATTTCATCTGGCCTCATCCCTTGGGATTCTTTTACGAACTGTTGGAAAGCAGCGGAGGATTCACTCGTACTGATACCCTCAATTACTTTGGACATTGTTTTCACCTCAAGTATTTGGAAATTAGTTCCTTTAACGTTATTGTACCAACCTCGGGGTTTCTTGTCCATGAATTTGTCCTCCAATCATCAAAATATTCTGTTTTTTCAGTCTTTACAATATATGAACGACATCACCATTGTTTCCAATAAATATTCACTCTAACCAAAAAATAGAATCAGATGAAGGGAGGTTATATTAAGCATACTAACCTTTATCCAATTTATTCATCTTCAAAACAGCCAAAGATGTTATTTGTACAAATTAATTAGTATGCAATTTATGAGACGGCCTGGGGATGTTGAAGTAAACAATTGTATCTTGGTTACATCTGTATTTAATAATTTTTTCTCCCTCATGTTTGGAACCGATAAACCCTAATGAAGGTATTGATACAGTTCCATTTGAAAAATCTCTGAAAACAACTGTTAAAGTAATGCCCTGATTTGCTGTAAAAGCTTCTTCTAGTGCTTTTAATCGTTTCTTACTCCTCATTGACTCTCCCTCCGTTCAAGCTCTCTTTCTAAATGATCTATCCGCTCCTCAATCTCTTCTAGCTCAAATGCTTTGAAAGTTAAATCAAGAGTACTTCGTGCGGCACTAACCCGACTACTTGCTGAAGCCATATCATCGTTCATTACTACTTCAAGCGTATCTACAGCCGTAACTGATATTTGTTGTAACCTCAATATAGCTTGCTCTAAAGCATTTCTCCTTGCTTCTCGATAAGCTTCTTTAAAAGAATTAGTCTTTAGCCACCTAAATAAAGTCGCCTCCCCAATCTCAGCTTTTTTTGCAGCACTTTTTACAGATGTTGAAGTTAAAAGTGCCAGCATTGCCTTTTCTTTTTTTGGAGATAGCATCATTTCCAATCACCCACTCTCATTGCTATTCTCATAGAGTTCATAAACAGTAATTTTGTTACTTTGTGCTTTGTATTCTTTGACCTTTGTATTCTTTGATCTTCGTATTCAATTGGAAACTTTCTTCATTTGATAAGTATGAAAGTAGAATTCCTTTATCGTCAGTAAGTTTTAACGTTTTTGAGAAAATAACGAGATAATCTAATACCAACAGCAGTGTAGTATCTTTCTCACGTATAGCGTCATTGTAGAGATCCTTTATAGTCATTTATAACGAGCCTCCTTAAAGCTGTTGGTTTTTTTGTCGAATAGCAACTTCACAGAGCCTAGTGGCCCATTTCGATTCTTTGCGATATTCACCTCAGTAATCGGAGAACTTTCTGCCTGTTCCTCATAATAGTCCTCCCTGTACAGGAAAAGAATTAAGTCTGCATCCTGCTCAACTTCCCCACTTTCACGAATATCAGATAGTACTGGTCGTTTATTCTGTCGGTACTCAACGCTTCTGTTCAATTGTGATAGCACCAATACACAGCAATTTAATTCCCTAGCCATTTGTTTTAGCCCGCGGCTCAATGCTCCAATTTCTTCGGTACGACTCCTTACAGCCTGTGTTTTTATTAATGTGAGGTAGTCGATGATAACAAGGTGATTTTTGTCCGGATTATCGCTCATTCTTATTTGTACTTCTTTCCGAATCTCTTGTAGAGTCGGTGAAGAACGATCATAAATATTCAAGGCATTTTTGTATTTAGAGAGGAGAGTCTGGGCATGGGTGTATCCTGTCCAATCAGATTCATCAAACCTCTCCAGAGCATTTTTGATTTTCAATGAATTAATTCCACCAATAGTGGATATCATTCGTTTTAACAAAGAGTCAGCGGGCATTTCTAGCGAGAAGAAATTGACGTAACTACCAGATTCGATTGCATTTAAAGTTAAAGTTAGTGCCATTGCTGTCTTACCAATTGATGGCCTAGCAGCCAAAACAATCAAGTCTTGCAACTGCCATCCATCAGTAATGGTATCCAATTCTTCAAATCCAGTGGTTATACCCGTAATACCCTCTCGAACAGTTTCCATCTCTTCTGCGATTTGAACTAACGATTCAATTAAATCAAATGATTTTTTGGATCGGTGTTGTAGAATATTGCCCAGCATCTGGATTTTGTCTGCTACCAATGGCAAATCACTAATCTCAGTAATACTAGATAATTCACCAAGATTCTTTTTGATCTCACGTAGTTTAAAGTAATCATGAACATACTTTTGGTAAGTATCGAAATTCTCCTCATGACACTGCACCTCAATGAGAAATGATAAATATTCGCTTCCGCCAATCTGCAATATATTGCTACCTAATTGAGTGTAGATGGTAACAATATCGATAGGTTCGTTTCTTTTAGAAAGTTCTATCATCGCTGCGAAAACTAGTTTATTCTCAATTGATTCAAAATGATCTTCTGTAACATCTGTTTCCTTTAATAATAACCCATTCCGTATGATGCACGATAAAATAGATTGTTCAGCCTTTAGGTTTTGCATTTTTTCTCCATTCATCTACAAGCTGTAGATAGTCAACCTCTAAAGGAGCAGAGGCCCGTATATCAGCCAACTTCGGTGGATATTTGAGGTTCGCTAAATGAGATTCTACATTTCTCATTACTAGGGCTTCATTATCTTTCTTTAAGGTCTTAGCCCATAAATCTACTTTAAACTGCGTTACTTCAAAGGATGGATACTCACTGCTGATGTAGTTCAATATTTGAAATGCTTTCTTCTTATTCATCAAGGTCAAACTCCTCCTCTTTTAATACATTGTTTAGGTTGTTTTTCTGTTGTTGGAAGACGTTAAATGGATCCGATTCGTCCAAGAAGCGAACTATGTTATTTGGTAATAAAAAGTCCTGAAAAGTCCATTTGTGTGTCCAATAATAACTACTGCTGTTAAGAACTTTGTTGTAGTTGGTTATGGCGCCAATAATCTCAGCCTTTTTATATTCTTGTAGCCTTGCATTGAGATGTCTCTTCATTTTTTCTGTAAACGATCTATGAACAATAATTCCGCACAAATTCCAGTGTGTATATATTTCTTTTAATTCATTGTCTTCATTATTGTTTGTGTCTTGTTGATGGTTTGATATTGGTTTTTTTGTAGTTCCGGTCTGCTGATAAACATCGTAACTACATATGGTGATGGTGGTCTTTTTGTTATCTGGTTCTCTCACAATCATTGATTCTTCTTCAAGTAAATTTAGGTATTTCCTTAATTTAACTTTGGACCAACTCCAGCGTTTCATAAGCTTTAACTCAGATGTTACAAAGCTACCTCTCTTTATAAGGATAAACTCACTCCCTAGCAGTACTTTGTTTTCCTTGTGGTTTGCTAGAAGTAACATGTCAATCCATGCTTCGAACTTTGAAAATGATCGTTTTTGCAAAAACAATGGATGTTCAAGAATTTTCCGATGTAAACTTATCCATCCTTGCATCTCCATATACCTTACGGTTGTAATTTTCTCAACGAGCCTTTTGCAGAATCAATTTCCTCAGTTTGAGAACCGGTGGCTTCTCGGTCTCTCACCCAAGCCAATAAAGACTCTTTACGAAACAAGACCCTTTTCCCAGCTCTTACATGAGGTATCTCTTTTCTCTTAGCCATTTCTAGTATTAACCAATAAGAAACACCAAGGTATTCTGCAGCTTCTTTCGCAGTCAATGTTATTCGTCCGTAGTTTAGTTCCATAGCACCGTAACCAACATTAGTAACTTCTTTTTCATTCATTTTAGTAGTCTCCTTTGTTTTGAAATCCTTTTGTGTAATACCATTGCTTTGAACTTCTTTTGGCCAATAGAAGTACTGCTTGCTTATATAGTAATACATAGCATATAATTCTTGTATGTAATAAATACTTGTTTTTATACTATACATTAAAAGAAAGTAGCTGTTGCACAAATGAAGGTTATTACGTTTGATACTAAAGAGGACGAAAACTTGCATGTAAGGAAAGACTATGACTTTTCAAACCCATATAATCGCTCAAGGTGGAGTGTCTATTGGGGTTATGATTTTGAAGATGGGGAGGTAGATATCTTTGGTGATAAAGAAGTAATAATAAAAGCGAAAAACTATGAAGTTAAAACTGTTTATGACCCTTTGGAGATAAACTCCCCACTCTATCTAGAAATAGCGAAAATTCATCTTGATAGCTTCACTTATACACTTGAAGATGGTAGCGAGTATACTGCACATGAAATTAAATCCCCAAAAGCCAAAAAAAGCCTTCTTACTTTTGTAGAGAAGTATGGGCTCCTTGGTTCTTACCAACGTAAATATACTTACACTGAGGCAACTGAAAACAATTTGATAAGCAATGAGAACAAGATTTTCAACCATGCCTATCCAAGCGAACCTATCAGCGACTATGGAAAGGATATCTATCGATTAAAACTAGCAAATTCATTATTAAAAGAGAATGATAACAAAGAAAAAATGAGCTTGCTTTATAATATCGTGAATTCTGAGCAAAGGTTTATTTACAACGGTATTCAACACATTGGTGACTCTGGTGCTCCGTCAATATTTTTTTCCTCTTTACTAGATGTGGCATGGTGGCAACTAAAACAAGCTTTGATTGGCGAAATAGATTTTAGATACTGTAAACATTGTGGTTGGGTGTTTGCAGCTTCACATGGTAGCCAAAAGTTCTGTCCGTCTGAAGAAAAGGGAAAACGCAGTAAGTGTTACAATGCTTATTCACAAAAAATGAGAAGAACAAGGAGGAAACAAGATGGCAGGTAGTATTGAAAAGCGGGGAAAAGAATCTTGGAGGTTAGTAGCCAGCGGAGGAAGAGGTTCAGATGGTAAAAGGATAAAACACACTCGATCCATTAAGGCAAAAAGCAAACGTGAAGCGGAAAAAGAGCTAGCAAAATTCGTTGCAGAAATTGAACGAGGATCGTACATTGAACCTTCAAAGATTACATTGTCCGATTTTTCCTCCCGTTGGTTAAAAGACTATGGTGAGAAAAGTCTTTCTCCTACAACTCTTAAGCGATATAGAGAATACCTCGAATCTCGTATATTACCTGCCTTAGGTCATTTCAAATTAGAGCAAGTCAAACCCCTTCACCTTTTGGAGTTTTATAACAACCTTCAAGAAGACGGTATAAGAGCAGATGGAAAAAATGGTGGATTATCTGAGCAAACAATCTTACATCATCACCGGCTTATCTCCGCAATGTTTCAAGACGCTGTTGAGTGGCAGTTATTGGCTATGAATCCGGCTACCAACGTAAAACCACCAAAGGTGAATAAAAAAAAGATGGAGTACTACGATGAAGCAGAGACTAAACATTTACTTGAGCTTGTCCTGTTTGAAAAACCTAAGTATAAGTTATTAATCAACATGGCAATTTCAACAGGGTTACGAAAAGGAGAGTTGTTAGGCCTAGAATGGTCACATGTTGACTTTGATGAAAAACTTATTCATGTCGTCCAATCCAGTCTATACGTTAGTGGCAAAGGGATAATTACAAAAGCACCTAAAAACGAGAGCTCCAAGCGAACTATTTCCATACCAAGTAAGATTGTCATATTATTAAAAGAATATAAAGCTCATCAAAATGAACAGAGGTTGCAGGTAGGAGACCTTTGGAATAATTCTAATCGTTTGTTCACTACTTGGGATGGAGATCCTATTCATCCTAGTACAATAAATAACTGGTTTCGTAAATTCATCAGAAGGAATAACCTTAAACCTATACCTTTCCATGGTTTAAGGCATACTGCAGCAACCCTACTTATCCAGAAAGGTGTCCATGTCAAAACTATCAGCAACAGACTAGGCCATACTAACATTTCAACTACCATGGATATTTACGGTCATGCCCTAAAAAGTTCAGATCAAGAAGCTGCTGATAAATTAAATGATGTATTTACAGTTTAAGAAGAAACTATAGAAAAAAGCTCCCAAACCATTCAAGGATGAGAGCAGATTTTTTAAGTTGGATGAAGCTCATTATCATGGATAGTTAGTTGGGGAGGCTTTTAAATACCTCTCCCATTTCTTGAATGGTTGTTTTTCCAGTTGAGTTATCATTTTTATCAATAAAAGGGGAATTAAATACACTTTTTATTTTTCCCCCTTTTACATAATCATTATGATCCTTTAGAGAATTAACTATATCAAACATGTGAAACCAAGTAGTAATCATGGATATTTGGTCATTAGATAATTTGTCATTATAAAAAGATAAGTGTATTGGCCAACTCTTATCATATATAAAATCAATAAATTTATAGTCCTTATTATCCTCAAGAGTTGGAAGCCATTCAGTCATAATATCATGTGTGTAGTTTAGTTGAGCGATTAATGCCTTAACCCCTCTCTTTTTTTCCAAATCTTCAATAAATAAAGCATTTCGCTTAGCTCCACTTATCCCACCATAATAACTACCTAATCCTCCAATAACTCCTCCATATAACGAAGCAAGTACCGCCGTAATGAGTGTGAGCAATGATGTATTTGTTTGTAGAACTTCCCAATTAAAATATGCGTAATAAATCGATAAGCCTGTTAATACCGTAACAAGTATTGCATAGAATGGTATTATCATAATCACTCCTATTGCTGTATGGCTAAAGAATACATATCAATGCTTCTGTTTAATTACTTCTTTTAGCAGTTCAATTGCACTTTTTTCATTTGAATTATTTGTCTCAAGTTCTCCTCGGAAGGCTTTAGAGAGAATAGATTGCTTCACACTTTCAAGGTTTATTTCTAGAAGCGCGTTTTTCTCTTTATATAGAGCCTCATCTAGCTTTTTTATTGTATCAACTATTTTATACTGTTCTTCTAAAGGAGGTAAATGGACTAAAACTTCTCTTATTGTCCCCATTGACAGACTTTGTTGTGCTGTCGCTTTCATTTTAGATTTTATATAACCTTGTCCTGCTGGGGATTGTAAGAAGTAATTTAGATATTCCGGTAAGATTCCATCAACAGTAATTTTTGCGACATTTGGCGCCAAATGCCATCTTCGTTCAGTTGGTGTCATACAAACATTTCCTGTACCTGCTCCTATAAAAACCATTAGTATTTCTTTTCCATGTAACTGTGAACGGCTTAGTGAATCAGATATATCTTTTGATATATATTTAATATTACTTTCAACAAACTTACCCATCTGAACATTTTGTGCTCTAATTACTGGTATATCCCCTTCATCCTCTAGTTTAAAATATTTAGTATACTCAAACCCAGCTAACTTTGTTACATGTGCGAGGAAACCTACGTTAGTTAAAGCCCATGTATTAGGTAAAACGTCGATTGGTTTTCCATCAACATTAGGAATTTTATCTAAAAATGTTTTTGTCGGTTTTCTCTCACCATTCTGAATAGCCTCTGCACAAATCAGCTTGTATTTTTCCTTTCTTGCTATAGCAACTGTCTTTAATAAGTTATCTGCAGACTCCACATTGCTGTGTGCTTCCCGCCACTCTTCGGTCAACTCCCCACGAAAAGCCTTATCCAAAATCGCCGCTCGACGAAGCTCAAACGTTTCTTTTGCTTCATCAAACAATCGCTTCGCTTCATCAATTTTATTTAAAAGTCGATCAACTTTGTCAGCAATTCGTTTTTGTTCGTTTATTGGAGGTACCGGTAATATTAAACCACCTAAAATCTTAGCATTAGCGCCGGGCTGAGCGCTTCCTTTTTTTACCACCATTATCTGCTTCCAATATTCAGGACTTCTCATATAAAACCAAAGATACTTAGGATCTAGTGCTTTATTTGTCCTCAACCTGATTAAGTAGGATGCAAAGACTGACTCTGGGGGATTTTTAATTAAAAAACTCTTACCAGTCGTCGCACCTGTTCTAGCCACTACAATATCTTCAGTTAATAATTTATACTTTTGATACTGGTGTTCATCTATATTACAAGAAGGAACATTTCCCCATTCAACGAAGTCATTTTGGATATCAGTAATTCTTAAGTACTTTGGTCCAACTTTTTCGTGTGAAGAAGAATCGGTATATCCGTATTGAATACTTTGTAGCATTGTTTCCAAATGAGTTAAAATCCAATTTTCAGGGGTTTTATAAGGATGATCTTTTTCGGGTATTACCGCTTCCTCCAACAACTCCTCAACTGTCTTCTGCTTTTTAACCTTCTTACTCATTACGTCCCACCTCAGCAGTTTCCGCAACCATACTCACTTCAACGTCTGATTCTTTATACGTAGTACCACTATTAACAGCCCTAAGCTCGTCCACTACTTCATTCAGCAACCCAACAGCCTGCTCTAACTTCGCAATCGCTTCTTCCGCAGAGTCAATCGGATCCGGAAGATTTTCATAAACAGACAAAGATTCATCAGCAATCAACCCAATATCCAAGCTATTTTCTTTCTTCGCAATCTCTTCACGGGTAAAGACATTAAACCTCTCATCTTTAATACTTGTACGGTCTTCCGTTTGATAAGCTTTCACAAACTCTTCAAAGTGCTTTTCAGTTAGTGGGTTACGCTTACCGAAGCTAGGCATGTTCGTACGAAGATCATATACCCACACATTTTCGGTATTTTCTCTATCAACTGTTCCGCGATTAAAGAATAGAACATTTGTCTTAACGCCCTGTGCATAAAAGATTCCTGTTGGTAAGCGTAAAATCGTATGTAGGTTACACTTGTCCATTAAATCTTCACGTATTTTGGCTCCAATGCCACTTTCAAAGAGAACGTTATCTGGTAAGACTACTGCCGCACGTGCTTTTCCATCAGGTTTTAGAGCACGATAAATATGCTGTAGGAAGTTCAATTGTTTGTTCGTTGTGGCATACGTGAGGTCATCACGAGTTGGTCGTTCTCCACCTTGTTTCGTACCAAATGGAGGGTTTGTCATAATCACATCGTAATTTTTAAGATCTTTTCCAAGTTCGGATAACGTATCACCAAGGATAATATCTCCCTGAATATCATGAAGCATTGCATTCATCAGAGCCAAACGGTGCGTGTCTTTGACTAGCTCAACACCTGAAAAAGCTTTATACTTTTGAAACTCAGCTTCTTTTTCACCTAGGTCAAAGTAGTCATCGGTTTGCTCACGCACATGACGGTCTCCTGCAATCATGAAGCCAAATGTTCCGGCAGCTGGGTCATTGCATCGTTCACCTGGTTTTGGATCTGTTAACTGCACGATCACATCAATCAGTGTACGAGGGGTAAAGTATTGTCCCGCTCCAGACTTTGTTTCACTTGCGTTCTTTTCAAGTAATCCTTCATAAAGATCTCCCAGTCCTTCTTCTTTCGCGCTATACCAGTCCAATTCATCAATCGAACGGATAATTTTCTCAAGGTTCTTCGGTTCATCGATATTTGTTTTTGCATTAGTATAGATCTGGTTTAGAACCGGATTGCTTTCTTGCCCTAGATCAATTAGTAACTTCTGATAGTGCGTTTTAAGTTCGAGTCCGTGAAGATTCGTTAAGGAGTCCCAACGATAGTCTTCTGGGATCGCTGTTTCATTTTCTGTTTCTTTCATCATCTTTAGGAATAACAGATACGTAAGCTCTGTTACGTACTGGTGATAGGTAATACCGTCATCTCTTAACACGTTACATAAATTCCATAACTTCTGTACAATCTGCTGGTTGCCCATTCTTATGCTTGCTCCTTCTCATCATTAACGTATAATGCATAGTTGATTTTACTAACGATGTCATCCAGTTGTCCACCGAATATCTTATTTAATTGCTTATAACCGCCCCTACTTTTAAACGGTTCGACATTGAAAGCCTTCTCTGGATCTGGATCTAATACACTTTCATTGATTAATTGTTTCTCAATTCTTTCCAACCATGCCTTTTGAACTTTTTGCCATGGTTTCATAGCATAGATTTTTTTCATAGCATTCTTAATCCGCTCTTCATGATCAATCAATGGATCTCCGATGGCCTGTTGGCGAATAAAGCTAATGATGTCAGCTGCAATATCTTCATTTTTTGTATCCCGCCATGCGGTTTGCAGACTCTTCTCTGTAAAGCCTTGTTGATCCAGTGCAATTTTCAGTTCTCTTAATTGTGCTCGCGTTAATTCTTTTGGACGTGTACAGACGACTTGAAGAGCAGGAATCAAGTTCATATTTTCTTTAATGAATTCATTAAAGCTCTGCAAATAGTCCTCTGGTTTCTCAGCTTTACCATAGCCACGCGTAACTTCTTTTACTTCATCATCGTGTGTGGAGATATATTGAAGCACAGGCCTACCTCGGTTTTCGTCGATATACTGAAGGATGTTTTGTGTGGCATTTAGTTCCTTCACGACTTCTGCAGGTTTAGATTGTTTCATCCAATCGACAAACTCATTAATAGATTTGCCGCCTGAAATCACTTTAAAATCATCCTGATCCTTTTCGGTCCATCCCTGCTTTTTCCGTTGTACTTTCGCGATGAGTTCTTCTTTATGCTGCGCTTGGTGCTCGGTATTCCTCATGTGTTCGAGCTCTTCCACTAGTTGACGAACTGTTATTTTTGGACTCCTCACTACAGGCTTCATCGCTGTATATGGCTTTAATGATTCATAGAGTCCAACAGCATCATAAATTGAAAAATGATCTTTTCCAATTTCATCACTTCTTCTCGTAGCACGTCCTAACATTTGCTCATACAGTATTCGTGATCGCACTCGTCTTAAGAAAACAAGATTAGTGATGTTCGGCACATCAATTCCAGTCGTTAATAAATCAACAGTCACAACGATATTAGGCAGACGTTCATTTTTAAAGAGACGAATCGCCTGGGAAGGATTTTTAATCGAACCTGTAACCTTCATAACCGTATTGTCACTAATTGGACCATGGATCTCCTCTAGTGCCTCTTTAAAAATCCGAACAACCATATCGGCATGATCATCAGATGCTGCGTAAATTAACGTTTTCCCCAAGCTCATTGGATCGATGTAATTAGCTAATTCGGATAAAATAGCGCGATTGAAGTTTTCGGTGATAACCATTTTATTAAAGTTGGCTACCTCAATATTTACTTCATCTTCTAATAGCTCCGTCTCTATTTCACCAGTGCGAGTATTGTATATTTCAACCGATTCACCAGCAGACCATTGAATACCATTTTTCTTTAGCGTTGTTTCAAATTGATATGGTGGCTCATGGTCAATAAGGTAACCGTCCACAACCGCTTCTCTATAAGAATATGTAAACACAGGTTTTCCAAAAATATCTACTGTGTGTAAAGCTGGTGTAGCCGTCAGGCCAATCCGCACGGCATCAAAGTAATCAAGCACCTGACGATATTTACTAACATACTCATTATGATCTCGGAAAAGCTCTTCTACTTCTGACATTTCCTTATCAAGCGTATACCCACGGTGCGCTTCATCCACGATAATACAATCATACTGATCGACAGTAGGTGCTTCCTGCCCTTCTTCTGTCTCTGAATAAAACAATCGTTTCACCATTCCCTGGACAGTAGCAATTTGCACCTTTGTTTCAGGATTTGGCGATGCATCCTGAAGTGACTGAAGCTCAAAGATCTCAGTAAATGAATGATAGCTTTCAAGCTTCGAGTCTTTAAAAGCCGCTTCCGCTTGTTCGCCTAGAGCGGTTCGATCTACTAAAAACAGAACACGGTTAAAACGGTTATGTTTAATAAGTCGATAAATCAAGCCAATTGCCATACGTGTTTTACCCGTCCCTGTAGCCATGGCTAGTAGAATTTTTCTACTCTCATTTTCAAGTGCATTCTCTACAGCCTTGATCGCTTTTTCTTGATACGGGCGCAATTGCAAGTAGTCTAGCGTTTCATCATGGAGTTTTCTGTTTGCTTGATCAACATCTTTCTTTAGTAATTCTTTTAATCCGCTTGGGGAATACCAAGCTTTCAAAGGTCTAGGATGATTCGTTTCTTTACGAGCATCCAAGAACCAGATACCAGACTTCTCTTCAAATTGCTTAATATAAGGACGCCCATTCGTCGCAAACAGAAAAGGAACAAAGTAATCACCATAGGGACGGTGAATTTCTTCCTCATCGTGCCGTACGACCAACCTCGCGTATTCTTTTGCTTGTTCGATGTCAGAGATGATGTTTTTACTAACTCTTTTTGCTTCAACAATTCCCACAAACTCTAATCCAATAAAGAGGGCGTAGTCGGCAAAACCTTTCTTTAAAGGCCACTCTGCAATCGCCAAGTTCTTTCCTTTTTCAGGACGTACTTTCTTTCCAAACCTTAGCTTTTCTGTATCAGCTTCCCAACCTGCTCTCCTTAATTGTTCATCGATTAAAACACGAGTCTCTGCTTCTGTTAGTTCAAACCGACTACCAAAAGATTTCGATCCTTTTTTACGCTGTAACTTATCCTCTGATGAAACATAAGTCTGTTGCTTCCTTAACTTCTCAAGCTCACTTTCAAGCTGAGAAACTTTTTCCTCGTAAGTGTTAGAAAGCTCTTCTAGTTCTCCCTCGTCGACGACTTGCTTTTCAACAGGCTCCTGGAAGGATGGTTCTTTAAAATCCCAATCACCATATACCTGCATTAACCAAATAGATAACCGAAAAGACATATGTAATAAGGTATGAGCCTCTTTTTCCGTGCCATATCCAGCTTCATGAACCGCCTTGTTTCCTTTCCGCCTTATAGTATCCAACATCGAGTATAACTCTTCAGTTATCAACTCATCTCTTCTAAGTGTTTTTAAGCGGTCCACCTGGTTGGTATCATATGTTTCTTTTATTTCCTCATAAGCTAGAACATACTTCGTTAAAGTTTCAGCAAACATCCGTAATTTTATTAAAGATGTATTGGGATCACTATATAAATTCCTTTCAGCTGTTTCACCTAAGTTTGCTAGTAACCCCCAATGATTGTTAAGAAAATCAAAATTACTTTTTTCCAACCCCGATCCCCCCTGAGCTTAAGCTAATTTAATCTTCGACTATACATAAATCGTTGTTCTCCCTTTGAAAGTATTACATCTAAAAAAAAAACTAAACCTTTGCGATTTAGTCTAAGAAGCTAATTAAAGTTATGTTTGTCACCAAATTGTCCCCAAGTCACCTGTTTCAAGAAGGTTATTAATACACAATGTTACAGATAAACCCTTGGTATTATTGTATATTTTGGCGGCCCCGAGAGGAATCGAACCTCCGACCTGCGGTTTAGGAAACCGTTGCTCTATCCCCTGAGCTACGGGGCCGAATGGATTTTATTATACAATAAAAGGCAATGTATGAAAAGTAATAGCGCGGCTATTATTCTAGCCGCGCCTTCCGTTCGTTTCCCCCAATTGATCGTTTACTCGGTAACCCAGCTTTTCATGTAAGCTTGATCTTCATAATCCCTCGCCTGCTCAATCGTCTTGAGCGGTCGGAACGTGTCGATCATGACAGCAAGCTCGAGCGTTTCTTTTTTGCCGATGCTTCCTTCGATCTTACCTGGATGCGGGCCATGAGGAATACCAGATGGATGCAAGGTGATCGAAGCCTCTTCGATCCCTTTACGACTCATAAAGTTTCCCTCTACATAATAAAGCACTTCATCACTGTCGACGTTACTATGAAAGTAAGGTGCTGGTATCGACTCTGGATGATAGTCATATAATCTTGGCACAAATGAACATACAACGAAGTTATGTCCCTCGAACGTTTGGTGAACCGGTGGCGGCTGATGAATACGACCCGTTATCGGTTCAAAGTCACGGATATTGAACTTCCACGGATAAAGGTAGCCATCCCACCCAACAACATCCAATGGATGATGGTCGAACACATGTCGATGCAAGCTGCCACGTGCTTTTGTAACGACCTCAAACTCACCCTTCTCATCATACGTATTCAGGCTCTCAGGCCCATTGATATCTCTCTCGCAGAAAGGGCTGTGTTCCATCAACTGACCGTATTCATTCCGGTAGCGTCTAGGGGTTGTGATGGCGCTCGTTGCCTCGATCACTAACCAGCGGTTCTCGTCGTTCGGAAAGACACGATAAATCGTGCCGATGGGAATCAACACATAATCGCCCGGCTCATAGGTGATTTCACCAAACATCGTTTCAATCTTACCAGTACCATGATGAACGAAGAAAAGCTCATCTCCATCACTGTTGCGGTAAAAGTAATTCATCGATTCTGCAGGATTCACAACTCCGATCAAAACATCCTCATTCCCCAGGAAATAACATCTATCGACAACAGCATCCCCCTTTTTGTCGTATGCTGCTGTACGGAAATGACGATGCCTCAATGCATCCTGCTTCTCATACTCTGGTAAAGCATCTTTTAAATAATTCGCTTCCTTTACTGCTGTAGGAAAATGATGGTGGTAGAGGATGGACTGAATGCCTGAGAATCCTTTTGTCCCCATCACCTGTTCTCTATAAAGGGATCCATCCTCTTTCCTAAACATCGTGTGTCTCTTGTGAGGGACCTCCCCCATCTTCTGGTAAAAAGCCACTCTTATTCCTCCCCTCCAACAACATTGATCAGGCTACCGAGATGAGTAATAGAGAGTTCCACTCGATCACCAGCCTTCAACCAATCACGTCCGGTTTGCTCAAGGATACATCCGCTGCCCACGGTACCCGATCCGATTACTTCCCCTGGATACAGCGTGACATCTTTCGACGCTCGTTCGATTAATTCCCCAAATGAATAGTACATGTCTTTCACATTTCCCACGGAATAACGTTCACCGTTCACATAAGCTTCCATCTTAAGGTCGAGTTCCCCGTGCAGCGGTAATTCATCCGGCGTAACAAGATATGGTCCGAAAGAAGTTGCAAAATCCTTCCCTTTTGCAGGCCCGAGCCCTACTTTCATCTCTTTCGCTTGTATGTCCCGCGCACTCCAATCGTTCATGATCATGTAGCCGAATAGATAGTCGCTTGCTTCACTCGCTTTTATATTTCTACCTTTTTTGCCTATGACACAAGCTATTTCTAGTTCATAGTCTAGTTTTTCACAGTCTTTTGGTGAGGCAATAACCTCATCTGGACCTTTTACAGCATGATGATTTGTAAAGTAGAAGACGGGAATCTCGTACCATTCAGGCACCACATCAAGTCCTCTTTTGCCTCTAGCCGTAATGACATGTTCTTCAAACGCATAAAAGTCTCTTATACTAGCAGGGCAAGGAAGAGGTGCTTTCAGCTTCACTTGGGACAGGTCGTGCCCATCGTTTAATTCTAAACGATCAAGTGCATAATCTCCTTTAACAATTTCTAAAAGGTCATCTGGCACCTTGCCGTTAGAAGCTTGATGGACGTTATACACCTTTTCTCCCTTTAAAACCCCTGCATGCTCTTCACCTTGCAACTCATACGTGACGAATTTCAATGTCCTCAGCTCTTTCCTTCAGCCGTTGTTTTTCTTTTGAGTGTAAATGTATCGCTTGTAGCTCGAGTATACTCCTGCCCTGCAAGTCTTCCAACAGGCTTCAAAAGTTCTGTCTTGATCTTGCCATCTTCATATAACTCATCCCGAACATGGACCATCACGACTTTCCCGATTACGAGACTGCCTGCCCCTTCACGGTCCCCAAATTCAACGATCTGATCGAGTACACATTCAAGCTGCACATCGCTCTCTTTCACCCTTGGAGGGGTAATGCACTCACTTTCAATTTTTGTTAGACCAGCTTCAACAAACTCATCTGTTTCACGATCGAAAGGCGTCGCACACTCATTCATTTGCTCAACGATCTTTTCTCCTACAATGTTGATCACGAATTCCTTCGTTTCTTCTATATTCAGCAGGGTGTCTTTCTTATCACCTTCACCCGCTTTTCGCATCGGTGCAAAGCAAACCATCATAGGATCCGCACATATTCCAGTGAAAAAACTAAATGGTGCAAGGTTTTCTCTGCCGTTGCGATCGATACTAGAGACAAACGCGATGGGGCGAGGAAGAACGGAACCGATCAGTAATTTGTATGCATCTTTCCATGCAAGTGTATCTGGTTGAACTTTCATACTGGCAACTCCTTTTCTACCATTTTCTCGTTTTTTATAAGTTGCCTCTTCGTTCTTGTTCACGTTCAATCGCCTGGAAAAGCGCCTTAAAGTTCCCTTCACCGAATCCTTTTGCACCTTTACGCTGAATGATTTCTATAAATAGCGTTGGACGGTCGACGACAGGTTTCGTGAAAATTTGGAGAAGATAGCCTTCATCGTCTCGGTCTACCAATATTTTCAATTCACGAAGCTTGTCGATTTCTTCATCGATCTCACCAACTCGCTCCGTTAACACATCATAGTAATTATCAGGAGCTTCTAGAAACTCTACACCTGCATCTCGTAATTTCGCTACTGTTGTTACGATGTCGTTCGTCAAAACAGCGATATGCTGCACACCAGGGCCATTATAGTAATCTAAGTATTCCTGAATCTGTGACTTTTTCTTTCCCTCTGCAGGTTCATTGATCGGGAATTTAATTCGACCACCGTTATGCATAACCTTGGACATTAAAGCGGAATATTCCGTACTGATGTCTTCATCGTCAAAGTGAATCATTTGTTTAAAGCCCATTACATTTTCATAGTAAGAAACCCATTCCTCCATCGACTCCACGTTCCCTACGCAATGATCGATACCGAGAAGTCCTGTCGTCTGTGATGGAATATCACCTTCGAACTGTTTGAAGCCTGGTAAAAACACGCCCTCATACTCTTTTCGTTCGACTAATGTATGAATCGTGTCACCATATGTACCGATGACAGCTTTTTTTACTGTTCCAAACTCATCGTTATATTCTTTCGGAGGGCTAAGTTCGATCGCTCCACGCTCTGCAGCTTCTTTGTAAGCCTTTTCAACATTTTCCACAGTAAGAGCAATGTCCTTAACGCCGTCTCCATGAAGTTTGACAAAATCTGCGATTGGATGATCATTTGAAAGAGCACCTGTTAGAACGAGTCGAATATTATTCTGTTGAAGCACATAGGATACTTTCTCGCGATCACCTGTTTCTAGTCCAGAGTAAGCGACTGGCTTAAAACCGAATGCCTTACAAAAGTAATGAGCTGATTGCTTTGCATTACCAACATAAAGTTCAAGATAATCGACATCATGCACCGGGAAAAAATCTACTGTATCCTGCTGGCTACTATTCAACGTTTGTTCCTGCACGCAAATCCCTCCAATTTTTGTTAGTCAACCAGCTTAAACGTAAATCTTTTTCACAAACCTTTCAAGAGTATCTATTAAAGCCATAACGCTTTCCTGTATTGGTGCGCTTTACTCAATGTCGGTTTTCTTTTCAAATAAATGAGAGAGAGGATAAATCGTCATGCTTTGTATAATGAGAGATAACAGGACTGCTCCAAACGTAATGGACAGGATATCGTGATCGATCGATGCGTTATCGACTTCTAAGCTAAGGAGCAATGCGACTGACATCGTTCCTCGTATGCCAGACCAAGTCACAAGCGAAATATCTTTCCAATCGAACTCACTACGCCATGCTTTAAACATCTTTATGATACTCGTTAAAACAAGGAACCGAATGATGATTGAAGCTAAAAACACAAGAGTAATAAACAGCCAATGATTAAGTGCCAAATAATTTGTCGTTTCTATTCCGATCAACAAAAAGATCAATGCAAGAATACTCGGTTCAACAACTTCCCAAAAGCTGTTTAAGTACTCTCTGTAGTGTGATTCTTTGATCAATCGATCAAGCTCATAAGAAAGGACTACTCCAGCTGCAACAACGGCAAGTACGCCTGATACTTCAAGCGCTTCTGCTGCATAAAAGCTTCCATAAGCAAGAACGATGCTTAACATGACCTGATACTGACGATGATGGGTAAGACGAATTGCACGACAAACAAGATAGCTAAAAATCGCACCGATCGCTACTCCCCCTATGGATACGAGAATGAAATCATAGATGAAAGAACTCACAGAAAAAGTACGACCCTGCAACAGCATTCCTGCAAACACGCTAAAAAGAACGATACTCGTCCCATCGTTCACCATCGATTCGCCTTCCACAACATCTGCGATCTTAGGGTCTTTCGATGTTTTCTTTAAGATCGAAACGACAGATACTGGATCAGTCGGTGTCAAAATGGAAGCGACTAGCAAGGCGCCAAGAAATGAAAAAGAGAAGAATGGGTCGCTCAATAAGAAGATGGTTCCTCCTAAAAGAACTGCACTCACAATAATGCCGAGTGTACTTAGCATAGAAATGATGCCTGCATGCTTTCTAAAGTGATCGAATGGGAACTGATATGCGGAGATAAATAGCAGTGCTGGTAAAAACCATTCAAAAAGAATCTCTTTTGTTATATGTACAGATTGAAAGAAGGGAATAAAAGACAAACTAATTCCAATGAGTAAGAGAACTAACGGTGCAGGAAAGTTCTTCTGTTTCGTGTCGATCGTATAAACCAGATAACCTATGAATAATAAGATTAGAATATGATGAGATCCCATGCTTCTCCCCCTTTCCATAACGTTTCTTCCCCATCATCCAAATATAAAACAGGAAGGTTTTTTTTACCTTTAAGTCAATGGTTTTAACCCTGTCCACAGTTCTTGGTCTATGCTACAATTATCTTTGTCTATAAAAAAGAGAGCAAGATCTGGTTAGCATAGGAAACGACGGAGGAGGATACGTATGAACCAGACCCCATTTATTGCCGTCGAAGGCCCGATCGGTATTGGAAAGACCTCTCTCTCCCGCGCTATTTCTGATTACTATCAGTTTAAACTTTTTCAAGAAATCGTAGAAGAAAATCCGTTCCTCGGTAAGTTCTACGGCAACATTGAAGAGTGGAGCTTCCAAACCGAGATGTTTTTTCTTAGCCATCGATACAAACAGTTAGAAGAGATGGATAAACACTATCTATCCAAACAACGTCCAGTCATCTCTGATTATCACATTTTCAAAAATAAAATTTTTGCCCAACAGACACTGAGTGACAAGCACTTTTCTAAATATATGAAGATCTACGATATTTTAACCGAGGGCATGCCTGAACCGAACGTGATCATCTATTTGAATGCTAGCCTCGAAACGTTATTGAATCGTATTTCACAGAGAGGTCGTCAAATAGAGAAAGACATTGACCCCTCTTACCTTAAGCGATTATCGTCTGACTATGAACGGTTTATGCAGGAGTTCGAAGCACATCACCCTGATATACCTGTTCTCCGGTTCAATGGCGATGAGATGGACTTCGTTGCAAATGAACAAGATTTGCAGACCATTTTTGAATCCCTCGAATTAACCTTGAAAGAAGGAGACCCTGTATGAATCTAAGAGAAAAATACAACATTCCACAGGACGCCGTCATAACGATTGCAGGTACTGTTGGAGTTGGTAAATCTACAATTACAAGTTCACTTGCAAATGCCCTGCAATTTAGAACATCACTTGAAAAAGTTGATAATAACCCGTACCTTGAGAAGTTCTATAATGACTTTTCCCGCTGGAGTTTCCACTTACAAGTTTATTTTCTAGCTGAACGATTCAAAGAGCAGAAGAGAATGTTTGAGTACGGTGGAGGTTTTGTACAGGATCGTTCGATCTATGAAGATACGGGCATCTTTGCAAAAATGCACTATGAAAAAGGAACGATGTCGAGCGTCGATTACGAAACGTACACGAACCTTTTTGAATCCATGGTCATGACGCCTTTCTTCCCACATCCTGACTTAATGATCTATCTTGAAGGATCTTTCGAGGATGTTGTCGATCGTATCAAGGAACGCGGACGTCCGATGGAACAGCAAACGCCAACTGCTTACTGGGAAGAGATGTATGAGCGCTACAACAATTGGATCGATAGCTTCAACGCATGCCCGATCCTTAGACTTAACATCAATGAATATGACCTTGTGAACGACCCGTCTTCAGTTGAACTGATTCTAAAAAGAATCGAACAGAAATTTAACCAGATTCCATTATTGAGCAGATAAATAAAGAAGGAGCTATCCGGCGGATAGCTCCTTTTTCATATAGGTATAAAACATAAAAAAACCGCTGTCTGCAAGAGACAGCGGTCATATAATCTCCAAATTATATGCGCGTTGGTAGTTCAATTAGTTAATGGCGGAGGAAGAGGGATTCGAACCCCCGCGGGCCGTTAAGCCCCTGTCGGTTTTCAAGACCGATCCCTTCAGCCAGACTTGGGTATTCCTCCGTGTGTGTTGCTTAATAACTCGGTGACACGAATAATATCTTATCACCGGTTCGGTATGAAGTCAACACTTTGAATGAGATTTTTTATTTTTTATATAAAAGGGGGATTTTCTCCCCCTTTTTTCCTTTATTTTAAAACTTCACGGCCACCCATATATGGACGCAGCACTTCAGGTACAATGACCGTACCGTCTTCTTGCTGGTAATTTTCTAATATAGCAGCAACCGTTCTTCCAATCGCTAGCCCAGAGCCATTCAACGTGTGAACAAACTCAGGTTTTCCGTTCTTTTCTCTACGGAACCTGATTCCTGCACGGCGCGCCTGGAAGTCTTCAAAGTTACTGCAAGAAGAGATTTCTCGGTAAGTTCCATAGCTCGGGATCCATACTTCGATATCGTATTTCTTTGCCGCTGTGAAGCCGAGGTCTGCTGTACACATGCTCATCACACGGTAAGGCAGCTCTAGTAACTGAAGGACCTTCTCAGCGTGTCCAGTAAGCTTCTCAAGCTCATCATAAGACTCTTCAGGCTTTACAAAACGAACAAGCTCAACCTTGTTAAATTGGTGCTGACGAATCAATCCTCTCGTATCACGACCTGCAGATCCTGCTTCTGAACGGAAGCAAGCACTAAATGCAGTGTATGCAAGTGGAAGATCAGCGCTATCAAGAATTTCATCACGGTGGAAGTTCGTAACAGGTACTTCTGCCGTTGGAATCAAGAAGTAATCTTCTTCACGAATTTTGAAAGCATCTTCTTCAAACTTAGGTAGCTGACCAGTTCCTGTCATGCTTTCGCGATTCACGAGATATGGAGGTAGAATCTCTTCGTATCCATGCTCAGATTCATGAAGATCCATCATGAAGTTAATAAGAGAGCGCTCTAGACGTGCTCCCGCTCCTTTATAGAAAGCAAAACGGCTTCCTGTAACCTTAGATGCTCGTTCAAAGTTAATGATGTTCAAATCAGTCGCAATATCCCAGTGAGGCTTTGCTTCAAAAGAAAAGTCTTTTCTTTCTCCCCATGTACGCACCTCAACATTGTCATCCTCTGTTTCACCAACAGGTACGCTCTCGTGAGGAATATTAGGAATATGTAGGAGGATTTCCTCTAACTCCCCTTCTACACCGCGAAGCTCTTCATCAAGCGTCTTCACTTCGTCCCCAACTTCACGCATCTCTTTGATCAAATGATCAGCATCCTGCTTTTCACGCTTGTATTCTGCGATTTTCTTTGAAACTTCATTACGCTTTCCTTTAAGTTCTTCAGTCTTCGCGATGAGATCTCTTCTTCGCTGATCAAGCTCTTCAAAACGGTCAAGACCAACAAGATCTTCCCCACGCTTTGATAACTTTTCTTTTACTTCATCAAAATTCTTACGTAGAACCTTTAAATCAATCATGCTTTTTCCTCCTTTTTTACGATAAGCGTCTTAGGAATACAAAAAAGCCCCCGTCCCCTTGGAAAGGGACGAGAGCTACCCGCGTTGCCACCCTGATTGCAGACAATTGCCTGCCTCTTAACAGAATAACGGTCTGCTCCGAGAAAGCTTACTAACGTTCAGCTTTCTACTCAGGGATGGATTCACAGGGTTCAACGGTCGATTCTCACCAGCCATCGACTCTCTTAGCATTGAACATCTATTACTATTTCCCGTCAACGTTTTCGTATATCTTGTATCACAAGCAGAGTTTTTATGCCCCGCTTCCTAGTACGTAATAATTTACACGAAAATTTACTCGGTTGCAAGCCCTTCTTTTTTAAACTCAAGGACCATGTCGATAAAGAGCTGATGCATGCGATCGTCATCCGTCAACTCTGGATGGTACGCACATGCAAGGAAGCGTCCGTCGCGTGCTGCAACCACTTTGTCGTTGAACGTCGCTAGAACTTCGACACCTTCTCCAACTTCTTCGATATAAGGCGCACGGATGAAGACACCGATGAAAGGCTCTTCAAGTCCTACAACGGATAACGGTGCTTCAAAGCTTTCTCTTTGACGTCCAAACGCGTTACGCTTTGCTTTTACATTCATGACGCCAATATGAGATTCCTCCATCCCGTCAATACGCTCTGCAAGCAGGATGAGGCCAGCACATGTACCAAAGATTGGCTTCTCAGCAGCAAAAGCTTTTAAAGGCTCAAGAAATCCATATTGATTGATAAGGCGGCGCATCGTTGTACTTTCGCCTCCAGGCAGCACAAGACCATCGAGGTCATCAAGCTGCTCGATGCGTTTTACAACAACGATTTCCGCTTCTTTTGTTTCTAATGCTTTCACGTGTTCTCGAATTGCACCTTGCAGTCCGAGGACTCCAACTTTCACCATACTGCTTTCGACTCCTTTAATCTATATCTAAGTAAGACCCCCACCTGGATTGCTCAGGTGGGGGTGATTGAATGAATTACCAGCCGCGTTCCTGCATGCGTTCAGTAGGCTGTAGTGAAGAAATTTCAATTCCTGGCATTGCGATACCAAGGTTTTTAGAAATCTTAGCGATCAACTCATAATCTTGATAATGAGTTGTTGCTTCGACGATTGCTTTTGCAAACTTCTCTGGGTTATCTGATTTAAAGATACCAGAACCAACGAATACACCGTCAGAACCAAGTTCCATCATTAGCGCTGCATCTGCAGGAGTAGCGATACCGCCAGCAGCAAAGTTTACGACTGGAAGACGTCCAAGCTCTTTAATTTGAAGAAGAAGCTCAAATGGCGCTTGAAGGTTTTTCGCTTCAGTCATCAGCTCATCTTCAGACATGCTTGAAATTTTACGGATTTGGGATTGAATAAGACGCTGATGACGCACAGCTTCAACAACGTTACCTGTTCCAGGTTCACCTTTCGTACGAAGCATCGCAGCACCTTCACCTACTCGGCGCAGTGCTTCACCTAGGTTACGAGCACCACAAACGAAAGGAACAGTGTACTTACGCTTATCAAGGTGATATTCTTCATCAACTGGAGTTAGTACTTCACTCTCATCGATGTAGTCAACACCCATTGATTCAAGAACACGAGCTTCAACGATATGACCAATACGGCATTTTGCCATTACTGGGATCGATACTGCGTTTACTACCTCTTCTACGATAGTAGGATCAGCCATACGAGCTACCCCGCCAGCTGCACGAATATCGGATGGAACGCGCTCAAGTGCCATTACAGCGACTGCACCAGCTTCTTCTGCAATCTTTGCTTGCTCTGCGTTCACAACGTCCATGATGACGCCGCCTTTTTGCATTTCAGCCATACCACGTTTTACGCGATCTGTACCTGTTTGTTGATTCATCTATATTCCTCCCATATTTATAATAGATAAGTGATATTTTTTTATAACCTACATTAAACGTATCTATTGTAACATTTTTTGAAGACTTGTCCTATCGTCTTCGCTTTGATTTCCTAAAAGATTTTAAAAATACTCTCCAAATTTGCATTTGAAGAGTATTCTCACCTTATTTCCTGAAAAATATTAGCTGAAAAGTCCTTTTACAGCTCCGGCTGCACTACTCCAGATACTTGAGAAAAAGCCTCCGATCGCTCTCATGGTGAGCGTGAACCAACCAGCTTTCTCAACTGAATCTGTCGTTACAAGTGGTACAGAAGAACTTTGTTCGCCTGTAATGTATCCGAACTCTTCACCAGTTGCTTTTAGCATAACCTGGCCTACTTCCTCACCTTCTTTTAACGGTGCTGTTAATTCACCATCTTCAGTGAGTAATTTATCGTTCAGCTTGTAGCTCGCTTTATAAGCTTCTTCCGTGCCGTTCTGAACGATCGCATTAAACGATGCACCAGCAGCTACTTCTACTTGCTTTTCTTTCCCTTTTACAACGGGAATCGTAGAATCTTTCTCTACTTGATCACCTTTAGTAATGATTGTTTTTGCTTCAAAATTATCGAATCCGTAGTTAAGTAGTTTTGATGTTTCTTCAAAACGTGCTTCATAAGAATCTGTCTTCATCACAACTGAAATCAGGCGCATGTCACCTTGCTTTGCAGTACCTGTGAATGCATATCCTGCAAGGTCAGTCGATCCTGTTTTCAAACCATCGATCCCTTTTACAGGATACTTGTTTGAATAAACAAGTGAAGGAAGAAGCCAGTTCCAGTTCTTCATGACGATTTTGTCATCCGTGCCGTCACGGAAGTTCTTCACTGGGATGCTTGCCGTATCAAGCACTTCAGGGTAGTCCTTAATCAAGTGGTAGGCAAGAAGTGCAGTCGATCGAGCAGACATCATATTCTCTTCGTTCGGTTCACCTGCTGGGTGATTTCCACGAAGGTCTTTGTTATTTAAACCAGAGCTGTTAACGAAACGGTATTCCTTCATACCCATTTCTTTCGCCTTGGCATTCATCATCTCGACAAACTTCGTCTCAGTCCCCGCAACGTGCTCTGCTAGAGCCATCGTAGCAGCATTTGCTGAATAGATCGCCATTGCTTCATAAAGCTCTTTGACGGAGTATTGAGCATCTGAACGAAGGGGTACATTGGAAAGACTTCTATTTTGAGAAAGAATATGTATATTCTCACTAATGCTTACTTGATCGTCCCAATTAATCTTCTTTTCGTGAATTTGTTCAAGTATTAAGTATTCTGTCATCATCTTTGTCATACTTGCAGGCGCGAGCGTTAAGTCTGGATCTTTTTGATAAAGAATCTTACCAGATTCGGCATCTACTAAAATCGCTGCTTTTGCGTTAATATCGGGTGCCTCTGCAGCTTCTGCATGGCTAGTACCGAAAGTTCCTGCTAAAAGTAAAACAAATGCCATGGTTAAAATCATGGCTTTAAAACCAAGGTTTTTCAACCCTTACACCTCCAACTGAGTCTCACATAACCGCTATTTTATCACAACTAAAATTAAAAAAATAGATAGAGGAAAGTCCCCTATCTACTTTTCTAACGTATTTAGTTTAATTTGTCACAGACCTGATAAAACTTCCTTCAAAAGTACTATCAAACGGAATAATTTGGCGCTTCTTTCGTCACTTGAACGTCATGAGGATGACTCTCACGAAGCCCTGCTCCAGTAATTCTGACAAATTGACTTTCTTCTCGTAACGCTTCTAGCGTTCTTGTGCCACAATAGCCCATACCAGAACGGATACCACCTAAGAGCTGATGAATCGTATCACCTAGCGGCCCTTTGTATGGAACACGGCCTTCGATGCCTTCAGGAACGAGCTTAGACATATTTTCCTGGAAATAACGGTCCTTACTGCCTTTTTCCATCGCCCCGATTGAGCCCATGCCTCGATACACTTTAAACTGACGACCTTGGTAAATTTCACGTTCACCAGGACTTTCATCTACGCCTGCAAGAAGGCTTCCGAGCATGACAGCATGTCCACCAGCTGCGATCGCTTTTACGATGTCACCTGAGAACTTGATACCACCGTCAGCAATGATACTTACTCCGTGTTTCCTTGCTTCTGTTGCACATTCATAAACCGCAGTGACTTGTGGTACACCGACACCAGCGATAACACGCGTCGTACAGATCGATCCTGGTCCGATTCCGACTTTCACAACATCTGCTCCAGCTTCGATGAGTGCTTTCGTTCCTTCTGCTGTTGCAACGTTCCCTGCAATGATTGAAAGCTCTGGATATTCTTCACGTATTTCACGAACCTTATTAATAATACCAGCAGTATGTCCATGCGCAGAATCAAGCACGATGACGTCGACACCTGCTTCTACAAGCTTACTTACACGCATGAGCGCATCAGCTGTATTTCCTACTGCAGCACCTACGAGTAGACGTCCACGGCTATCTTTCGCTGATTGTGGGAACTGAATGACTTTTTCGATGTCTTTAATCGTAATCAGACCTCTTAGCGTACCATCATCATCTACTAGAGGAAGTTTCTCAATTCTGTGCTGTTGAAGCACACGCTCTGCTTCTTTTAGCGTCGTTCCAACCGGAGCCGTAACAAGGTTTTCTTTTGTCATAACTTCTTTAATTTGAATCGAGTAATCTTCAATAAAACGCAGATCTCTGTTAGTCAGAATTCCAACTAGTTTTCGATCATCGTTCACGATCGGAACGCCAGAAATTCTATATTTACCCATGAGGTGTTCTGCATCGAATACTTGATGCTCTGGTGTTAAGAAGAAGGGATCAGTGATAACGCCACTTTCAGAACGCTTCACTCGGTCAACATGTTCAGCTTGTTCTTCAATCGACATGCTCTTATGAATAATACCAAGTCCACCTTGACGAGCCATTGCAATCGCCATAGGAGCTTCTGTCACAGTATCCATGCCTGCACTGATTATTGGGACATTCAGCTTCAAGTTCTCTGTTAGCTTTGTTTCTACAGATACTTCTCTTGGAAGCACATCAGAAAAAGCTGGTGTTAATAACACATCATCGAAGGTTAACCCTTCTTTTGCAAATTTTGTTTCCCACATCCCTTTCGTCCTCCTCTATTGATCGTTTCGAAAAATTTATTAGTAGCTTATCAATTGGTTAAACTAGTGTCAAGAAAGATTGAATAAGTTTGAATTATCAAACAGGGAGGCTGTTTATGAGATACATGGAACCATACAAAACAACATGGCATGCTTTTCACTCATCTACCTTTGTTCAACAGTATCTCAATGATTGCTATTCTAAACTAGGGTTTGATGATTCAGAGAGGAAGAGCTACGACAACTGCTACCGCTTTATATATTTTATGGAATACGGCGATCGTTACTTTAAACACGCCAATACAGCGGATACGGAGTTAAAACCGATCCTGCTTTTTTACGGCATGATCCAGCTTTTAAAAGGATGTTTACTCACTCTAGATCCGAACTATCCTGGAGATACGCTCGTTTTAGCTCATGGCGTCACATCAAGAAAGCGTAAAAAACGTCAGTACTCCTTTCTGCAGGATGAAGTGAAAGGACAGAAGAATGGGCTATTCGAATACTTTTCAAGGAAAATGTTTCATGTGAAACAAGTCGAAGGAGAGAAGTATCAAATGAATGATCTTCTTAGTCTCATTCCAGAAATGAATTCGCTATTTGAAGTGCTGTCTAATAAGACACAAAGCTATAAGCTTAACCCTACTTCACCAAACTCTTTCACAGTTTCATCGAGTATTTTAGATACCCTCAATATGACGAGCGAGCGATTTGAAAATTACCTTAACCAGCATGTTCCTGTAAAAGTAACGTCCATCTCTTCTTCTACTCGTGGAGTATTGTCAGTGAAGCTAGATGGGCTATTTGTTAACCTGAGTGGTCGACCGTTATTACATATGGGAGATGACGTCTTCCTCCCTGCTCATCGTGCTCAATATAATGATATTAATGAAGTAATGGTTCACTACCTCTTACTGTATAATCTCAGTATGATCTGTCGGTATGAAACTGAATGGTGGGGAGATTTATTCCATGCAAGAGAGTCAAACGATCTTCCTTATATATTGGAGTTCTTAGATGTAACATCGAATAAGGTTCCGAAGATGTTGTATGAGTATTTGATGGGGCAAGTATGAGGGATTAAGAGGGCTTTGAGAATGGGGAGTTAGGTGCAGTAAAGGTTGATTGGGTCTAGTGGGGGGGATTGATTAGAGCTTTTATCATCGATAATTTGGATTTATCGGCTATTTTACGCTTTTATCAGCGAAGCGTTGTTTGTAACTTTTGATTTGTTAAAAGCACATTCAGATAAAACCTTTTGGGGCGTGAATT
>NZ_CANDOB010000010.1 GCF_947387515.1 Alkalihalobacillus sp. CinArs1
AGAACACGGAAGTTAAGCTCGCGCGCCGATGGTAGTTGGGGGCTCTCCCCCTGCAAGAGTAGGACGTCGCTAGGCAAATGAGAAGTCAGAGCATTGAGCTCTGGCTTTTTTGTTTTGTCTGAATGTGGTGTTGAGTCATCAGGGGTTCCTGAAAAGTGGTTTCGCGGATATAAATTGAAAAGCGCGGATATATCATGATTATCGCGGATAAAATGAAAATTTCGCGGATATCGCCCGGATCGCTCGCCCTCAGAAGGTTTTATCTGAATGTGCTTTTAACAAATCAAAAGTTACAAACAACGCTTCGCTGATAAAAACGTAAAATCGCCGATAAATGTCTTCCTTTCGCTGATATTTACCTCAAATTCGCTGATAAATTAAAATTTCCGCTGATAAATCAATAAAAATCGCTGATAACCCATGTTTCAACGCTTTTTCTGAATAAGATTTTGTCTAATTAATGCTCCATAGCTGAACTCTTCTTTCAAATTGCTTACACATCTCCTCTACTGAAATTATTTTTGAATATTCCGACCGCCTTACTTGATAAATCACGCTAGAAGACTTAAGGTTAATGAAAAAGAATTTCAGAATAGAGAGGGGAAAGTAAATGAGTTTTCATTTTGACACCAGGGCAGTTCGATTTCCTAAAAAAGAAACAGCTGAAACTGTAAGTAAGGCTAAACCAATCTACCAAACATCTTCTTTTGTATTTGAAGACCTAGACGATTTAGAGTCTTTCTATCAAGGGAAGAAAGATTATTTATATACGAGGGTTAGTAATCCAAACACAGATGATCTCGGTATGGGTGTAGCAGACCTTGAAGGGGCGCCGAAAGGGGTAGCAACTTCATCAGGGTTGTCAGCTATTCTTGCTGGTGTGCTAGCTGCTGTAAAAGCTGGAGACCACATCGTCGCATGCGATGACTTGTATGGTGGTACTTACTCGTTGTTTGAGAGTGAACTAAAAGATTTCGGTATTGAAGTATCGTTTGTAGATTATGCAGACGTTGAAGCAGTTGAAAGTGCGATACAATCGAATACGAAGCTCCTATATACAGAATCGGTTACGAATCCGCTTCTAAGAGTAGAAGATTTGCATCAACTTGCTAGCCTAGGGAAAAAGCATAACCTTGTAACGATGGTTGATAATACGTTTGCGACGCCATTTCTACTCCAACCGTATACGATGGGAATCGATCTTGTCGTGCATAGTGCTACAAAGTACATAGGTGGACATAGCGATGTAACTGCTGGTGTTGTTGTGGGGAAAGAGAACCTTATTGCTAAAGCGAAAGCAAAGGTCATTAATCTCGGAGCTAATCTAAGCCCATTTGAAGCATGGTTAGGATGTAGAGGACTGAAAACGTTAAGTGTCAGAATGGATCGTCATGTGAAGAATGCACAGTTCCTTGCTGATGAGCTTAAACGGGTAGAGGGAATAAAGAGTGTCTACTATCCACGCTATGTTTCTGAGAGAGGAAATGGAGCGGTCGTATCGATTGAATTAGAAGATAACGTTAATGTTGATACGTTCTTCAAATCACTCGGTTGGGTGAAAATCGTACCAACGTTAGCCGGTTTGGATACATCAGTGTCTTATCCAATTGCCACCTCGCATCGCACAGTACCTGATGAAACTAGAGCAAAGCTCGGTATCACAAAGCAGCTTGTACGTATCTCAGTAGGTATAGAAAATGAAAACGACATAACAGACGCATTTAAGCAAGCAGTTGAGAAATCCCTCTAATGAAGGGGGATTTTTCTTTTTCTCTCAATGCTTGCATAACCTGTTTTTATCTGGTATAGTATTACTTGTGACGTTAGATAACGTTATTAACTATGCGCATCATAAGCATTAATTTTATACTATCGTCGCGGGGTGGAGCAGTTCGGTAGCTCGTCGGGCTCATAACCCGAAGGTCGCAGGTTCAAATCCTGCCCCCGCAACCAAAATTTTACCTACGTCGGATAATCCTCCGTGCTAAAATTTTATTGTAGTCCTTTAGGACAACCTAAACTGTTAACAATTAGCTTGCATTCAATAAACGTAAGTGAACAATATTTTCTCATGTGGTCCCGTGGTGTAGCGGTTAACATGCCTGCCTGTCACGCAGGAGATCGCGGGTTCGATTCCCGTCGGGACCGCCATTTTAGTATTTTCATAGAGCGAGCGAATCGCTTTTTTTTATTTTATAAAGATAAACTGAATTTAAAAACCGACTGCACATCTGATTTTTCATATTGGATGTGATTTTTCTTGAAATTAAGATAAACTGTTAGAAGGAGAGCCTTAGGATGAAATTCCTAAGGTTTTTTTATAAAATGGAAAGTGAGATGAGTTTGGTTGAAAGATGAATTTGAGTTTATACGATCAATTAAACCAGCTTATACAAAACGTGAAGAATTGATAGAAGGAATCGGGGATGACGCAGCCCTTTATCGTGTTGCTTCAGAGTGGGATGAGATTGCCTGTGTCGATACGATGGTGGAAGGTGTTCATTTCACGAGGGATACGATGACGCCGGAACAGATCGGAAGTAAAGCTCTTGCGGTAAATATTAGTGATATTGCAGCGATGGGCGGAGTCCCTCTCTTTTATTTAGTGTCTATCTCAATCCCTAAAACAGGGTGGTCAGATGAGGAGCTCGAGCAGGTTTACCGTGGTCTGCATGCGATTGGCAATGAGTTTGAGATGGACATGATCGGTGGAGATACGGTTTCGAGTAGAGATGCCTTAACCATTTCCGTTACGGCAATCGGAAAAGTAGAACGAGAAAGAAAACTTTTGAGGAAAAATGCTGTAGCCGGAGATGTGGTGTTTCTTACCGGTGCGGTCGGTGGATCGGCTGCAGGACTTTCGTATCTACTCAAGGAAACGGAACTTGAAAACCCTAATACCCAATCTTATATAAAGGCAAATCAAACGCCATATCCTCATGTGAAAGCAGGAAGGCTTCTGTCGAAGAGTGGGTGTCGTGTAGCATTGAACGATGTAAGTGATGGAATTGCTAGTGAAGCACATGAAATTGCTGAAGCGAGCAACGTTTCCATTGTGCTAGAAGAACAATATCTTCCACGTCCTGAAGGGTTTGATGCTTATTCTTCAGAACAGCGGTTAGACTGGATGTTATACGGTGGAGAAGATTTTGTGTTGATCGGAACAGTGTCAGAAAGTGATTGGGATAAGATCGAGCAGTTGTTTACGAATCAGAACGAACCAATCTACAAGATAGGATATGTCGCAGAAGGCGATGGTTCTGTTCATTTAGTGAATAAGGAAAACAAATATATTTTGGACAAGAAGGGATACAATCACTTCTCGTCTGAGGAATAGGTGATGACCATGAGTGCATATGCTTTCATCATGAAATCTCCAGAAGAAACCATAGAGCTCGGCATTAAGCTTGGTGAAAAGCTTAAGCCAGGTAGCGTATTAACGTTAGAGGGAGATCTAGGTGCAGGCAAGACAACTTTTACAAAGGGAATTGGAAAAGGTCTCGGTGTAAAGAAAATAGTAAATAGCCCTACGTTTACCATCATTAAGGAATACGAGGGGAATATTCCTCTCTATCATATGGATGCGTATCGATTAGAAGAAAGCGATGAGGATCTAGGATTTAGTGAATATTTTGAAGGCGAAGGTGTCACTGTAGTAGAATGGGCGAAATTTATACAGGATATGCTGCCAAAAGAACTATTACGTATCGAAATCTATCATCAAAGAGAATCAGAACGCAGATTGATATTAAGACCTTTCGGGGACTTTTATGAATCTGTTTGTAAGGAGTTGCAAGATGAGAGTACTAGCCATTGATTCATCTAACTATGTAATGGGTGTCGCTGTGATGGTAGATGATATTATCGTAGGCGAACTGATTACAAACTTAAAGAAGAATCACTCGATTCGACTGATGCCAGCGATCGAAGAGTTATTAGAAGAGGTCGGGGTAAAGCCGAATGAGCTCGATCGTATCGTCGTTGCTGAAGGACCCGGCTCGTATACTGGACTTCGCATTGGCGTGAGCATTGCTAAAACGTTAGCTTGGACGTTAAACATACCTCTTGTAGGCGTATCGAGTCTCGAAGTTCTCGCCCAAAGTGGACGCTATTTCGACGGAGCAATCGTGCCATTCTTCGATGCGAGAAGAGGACAAGTCTATAATGGGGTATTTGAGAAAGGCATGCCACATCCTGTAAGAAAGAGTGACGATCAGATCGTATTGTTTGAAGAGTGGCTTAAAGTAAATAAAGAAAGCCATGATCAATTCCTATTCATTAGCAATGATCTATCGAATCACAAAGAAACGATTGAAAGTATACTTGGCGATAAAGCGATCTTTGCCCCTATTAGTAGTACCAATGCTCGTCCATCCGAGCTTGCTGTGCTAGGAGCGAAGAAGGAACCGGTTGAGGATGTACACGCGTTTAAACCGAATTACGTAAGGATGGCAGAGGCGGAAGCTAAATGGCTCGCTTCGCAGGAAAAGTAGGGGATTCGTAATGGAAAAGACGATATCGTTTCGTTCGATGACTGTGGAAGATATTGAAGCTGTCATGGAGATTGAGAAAGCAACGTTTCCAACGCCGTGGAGTCGGTCTGCTTTTTACAATGAAGTGGTTGTGAATCAGTTTGCTACTTACCTTTTACTCGAAGTCGGTGAAGAAATCGCTGGGTACTGCGGCGTATGGGTGATTATTGATGAAGCCCATATTACGAACATCGCCCTGCATCCAGACTATAGAGGAATGAAGTTAGGCGAAGCGTTGATGAGTAAAGCGATTCGTTTTGCGAAATCGCGGGGAGCGTTGACCATGACGCTTGAAGTTAGAGTGTCGAATACAGTTGCACAGAATTTATATAAGAAACTAGGTTTTGTAGAAGGAGGCATCCGCAAAGGTTATTATTCAGATAACCAGGAGGATGCACTAGTAATGTGGGTGAATTTAAATGGAAAATAAATCAGAAATCATACTAGGAATCGAAACAAGCTGTGATGAAACAGCGGTTTCGATCGTTAAAGGCGGAACAGAAGTTCTTTCTAACGTCGTGGCTTCGCAAATTGAAAGTCATAAGCGTTTTGGTGGTGTCGTACCTGAGATCGCATCTCGTCATCATGTAGAGGAAATGACGGTTATTTTAGAAGAAGCACTTCGAAAGGCTGAAGTGACGATGGACGATATCGACGCGATCGCCGTTACGGAAGGACCAGGATTAGTAGGAGCCTTGTTAATTGGAGTGAACACAGCGAAAGCGTTAGCGTTCGCTCATCAAAAGCCTCTAATTGGAACCCATCATATCGCAGGGCACATCTATGCGAATCAGCTTGTCTCTGAGCTTAAGTATCCATTGCTATCTCTCGTTGTCTCAGGAGGGCATACAGAGCTTGTTTATATGGAATCTGAAGGAGAGTTCACGTTGATAGGAGAAACGCGTGATGACGCTGCAGGAGAAGCCTATGACAAAGTGGCGAGAACGTTGAAGCTGCCATATCCAGGTGGACCGCATATCGATCGTCTTGCACAAGAAGGCACGGAGTCGGTACCGCTTCCTCGTGCATGGCTTGAGAAAGGGTCTTATGATTTCAGCTTTAGTGGATTGAAATCTGCCGTAATCAACACCGTTCATAACGCTAAGCAGCGTAATGAGGAGATCAAGCCTGAAGATCTAGCGGCAAGTTTTCAAGCAGCCGTAGTCGATGTCCTCGTAACGAAAACGAAGCGAGCGGCTGAAGAGTATGATGTGAAACAAGTGCTGCTTGCTGGGGGAGTTGCGGCGAACAAAGGTCTTCGAACGGCATTAAAAGAAGCCTTTAAGGATTCAGAGATCGAGCTAATCATTCCACCTCTTCATTATTGTACAGATAATGCGGCGATGATTGCTGCAGCAGGTACCATTTCCTATCGAAAAGGGAAGCGTTCTTCCTTACACCTTAATGCAAATCCGGGATTAGAACTGGGAATCTAGTCCCGGTTTTTTTGTTTCTAATTATCCACAAGCAGTGAATATTGTGGACATATTGTCCTATATCTGAAACGAAGGGGATTTCTGCTGTGGGTAAAGATTTGTGGATAACAATTCATTTAACTGTGGATAATGTTGATAAATTAGAAATATCTCGTTAGATAAACACACATTCTGTGTATAAG
The DNA here is from genome assembly GCF_947387515.1 of Alkalihalobacillus sp. CinArs1. Classification (GTDB taxonomy): domain Bacteria; phylum Bacillota; class Bacilli; order Bacillales; family Guptibacillaceae; genus Guptibacillus. The sequence continues at coordinate 6,151 of NZ_CANDOB010000010.1, forward strand.
TATGTGGATTGTGTGAATATGTCGGAAAATTTTCTATCTAAAGAAAAAACAGTCCACTGTGGACTGTTTACGCTTCTTGAAGTTCTCCCCATTCTTCCATGAGTTCTTCTGTTCTCGTTCTTAATTTATCGAGCTCTTCATTTAAGACCATCACCTTCTCATGATCTTCAAACACTTCAGGAATACAGAGTTCTGCTTCTATTTCGTCGATTCTAGCTTCTGCCGAATCAATTTCTTTTTCAATTTCGTCGATCCGCCTTAAGATTTGTCTTTCCTGGCGTTTTGCTTCTTTATCTTGTTGAAAACTAGATTTTCCAGAAACTTCGGGCGCACTCGATTGTTCCTGCTGTTCAAGAGCGGCGAGTTCAGCGAGTTCCTCTTTCTTTTCTACATAGTAATCATAGTCACCGAGGTATGATGTGACACCTTCAGTGGATAACTCAAGGACACGAGTGGCGATTCGATTGATGAAGTACCGATCGTGTGAAACGAACAAGATCGTTCCAGGGAACTGGATGAGCGCTTCTTCTAAAATTTCTTTACTATCTAAATCAAGGTGGTTCGTCGGTTCGTCGAGTATAAGGAGGTTTGACTTTTGCATCATCAGTTTAGAGAGCGCGAGTCTACCTTTTTCTCCACCGCTTAGTTCGGATACAATCTTCAATACATCATCGCCGCTGAAAAGGAAGCGGCCTAATACGGCACGGATATCCTTTTCATCGGTTAATGGGAAGTCATCCCATAGTTCGTTTAGGACAGTTTTATTGGATGTGAGATTCGTTTGTTCCTGATCATAGAATCCGATCTGAACATTACTTCCGAAATTAAGATCTCCCCCTAAAAGGGTTTTTCCTGAGACGATGGCTTGGAGGAGTGTTGATTTCCCGATTCCGTTCGGACCAACGAGCGCAACGCTTTCCTGGCGTTTCAAGTCGAACGTAAGCTGATCGTTGATCACCGTATCCGGGTAGCCGATCGATAACTCTCGCACACTCAGTACATCGTTACCTGTTTGCTTGTCGATCCTAAACGAAATGTTGGCTGATTTCTCATCGCCCTTTGGCTTATCGATCGGCTCCATCTTTTCAAGCTGCTTTCTTCTACTTTGAGCACGCTTTGTCGTAGAGGCGCGGACGATGTTTTTCTGAACAAAGTCTTCTAGTTTTGCGATTTCCTTTTGCTGCTTCTCAAACTCTTTAAGCTGCTGTTCATAGCGTCGATCTTTCTCTTCTAAATAGAAGCTATAATTTCCTTCGAATCGTTCTGCACGGTTTCTTGAGATCTCATATACCTTGTTCACGATTTTATCGAGAAAATAGCGGTCGTGAGAAACGATGAGGATGGCACCTGTGTAGCCTGTTAAATAACCCTCGAGCCATGTGAGTGTTTGGATATCAAGGTGGTTTGTCGGCTCATCCAGAATGAGTAGCTCAGGTTTTGTAAGTAAGAGTTTACCGAGCGCCAGGCGCGTCTTTTGCCCTCCACTTAGACTAGAAATCGGTGTTTTATAATCGAAATCTTTGAAGTTAAGCCCGTGAAGGACCGTACGAATATCCGCTTCGTATTTGTAGCCGCCTTTGTCTTTGAAAGCGACCTGAAGCTGGTCATATTCTTTCATGATACGCTGGTATTCCTGCTCATTTTCATAGATAGATGGGTCACCCATCTTCTCTTCGTACCGTCGAAGTTCTTTTTCCATACGACGTAGTTCTTCAAAGACGCTAAGCATTTCATCCCAGATCGATAGGTTCGATTCGAGACCCGTGTCCTGAGCCATGTATCCGATCCGTACATCTTTCGGTTTGATGATATCTCCTGAATCATAGGAGAGCTGCCCTGTGATGAGTTTTAGAAGAGTAGACTTTCCGGCACCGTTTCGACCAACGAGTGCCACACGGTCTCTCGATTGTACTTCTAGCTTAATATTAGATAAAATAGGGTCAGCACCAAATGATTTTGATACGCCATTTACTTGTAGTGCGATCATTGTTTCTTCACCTCGAATTTCTCTCTTCTCGTTGTATGTTGAATCGAGCGATTTGCTTGATCTACCATTCGATTACGTTCCTTTAAGTTTATCGTAGTGAGGACAAGGTGGGCAACTACAGGAATGTTCATTAAATGGTAATAAAAATTCTTGTTAAAAAACAGCAAAAAGGATAGAAATGGTGTATAGTCACAAGTAGCAGCATTCCATTTAACCTTCTATCATCTATAGAAGAAAGGGGCAGCTATGAGTTCATTTACTCATTTTAATAAAGAAGGCCGCGCACAGATGGTCGATATTACAGAGAAAACTCCGACTGCTCGTACAGCGGTTGCCAAAACGAGCGTGAAGGTTAGTGAAGAAATTTATACTGGTATCAAAGACGGAAATATGAAGAAAGGCGATGTGCTTCAAGTCGCCCAAATTGCCGGGATTATGGCAGCAAAAAAAACGTCTGATCTCATCCCTATGTGTCATCCGATAGCGCTTTCTGGCGTTGACCTTCATTTCGACTGGGAAGTGAGCGCTTCCTTTTATGAGCTTACAATTGAAGCTCATGTGAAAACAAAAGGAAGTACCGGAGTAGAAATGGAAGCGCTGACGGCAGCATCAGCGGCGGCATTAACGGTGTACGATATGTGCAAAGCGCTGGATAAAGGCATCGTTATCGGGGAAACCTATCTCCTTACAAAAACAGGGGGGAAAAGCGGGGATTACAAGCGCGAGTAGGACAACCATAGATTGAGCGCGGAGGTCAATGTGGAGGGTGTTTATGGATATTGATCAAACAAAAATTCCGCAAGCGACAGCAAAACGACTGCCGCTCTATTATCGCTATTTAAAAAATCTTAGTGCATCTGGTAAACAGCGGGTAAGTTCTGCTGAATTGAGCGATGCGATAAAGGTAGATTCTGCTACCATACGAAGAGATTTTAGTTATTTCGGTGCTCTTGGTAAAAAAGGGTATGGGTATAACGTTCATTATCTGTTATCTTTCTTTAGTAAGACCCTAGATCAAGATGAAACGACCAGGGTAGCTCTAGTAGGAGTAGGTAACCTTGGGACAGCGTTTCTGCACTACAATTTCATTAAGAATAACAATACGAAGATCGAACTGGCATTTGATGCGGATGCTGCAAAAGTAAACCAAGAAATTGGTGGTATTCCGGTCTACCTTATCGATCAGTTTAAAGAACAGGTGAAGAAGAACGACATCTCAGTCGTTATCCTTACAGTACCCGTTCATGCTGCTCAGTCGATTGCAGATCAGATGGACGAGGCTGGAATTAAAGGGATTCTGAACTTTACGCCAGCACGTTTGACCGTACCAGATCATATTCGAGTGCACCATATTGATCTGGCTGTTGAGCTGCAGGCTCTCGTGTATTTTATGAAACATTACCCTGTATAAACTTACAATCTTAAGGAGGTGACACGCATGGGAATGGGTGGCGCAAGTATCGCTCTAGTTGCAGTTGTTGCTTTGATCATTTTTGGACCTAAGAAACTACCTGAGCTTGGTAAAGCAGCAGGTAACACACTTCGTGAGTTCAAGAACGCAACAAAAGGTCTAGCAGATGACGACGATGATACGAACGATAAGAAAAAAAACGAACAGTAATCGGTTAGGACGGATAGGGAATGGATGAACAAAAACAATCCATCTATGATCACATAGAAGAATTAAGAAAACGAATCATCATCACAGTCGTCGTCTTAATTCTCTCCTTTATTGCGGGACTATTCATCGCAAAGCCGGTCATCGTCTTTCTCCAGAATGCTCCTGAAGCACAGGGTATTCCGATGAACGCTTTTACATTAACAGACCCGTTAAAGGTTTATTTCAGCTTTGCGTTCCTGGTTGCTTTCATTATGACATCGCCCATCGCTCTCTATCAGCTATGGGCTTTTGTTTCGCCAGGACTTTATGATAATGAACGGAAAGTAACGTTATCGTATATCCCAGCAGTCTTTCTCCTCTTTCTTGGAGGAGTTTCATTTTCATATTTCGTCCTGTTTCCTTTTGTCATCGACTTTGTCGGGAATTTGGCAGAAAGCCTCAACATTCAGGAAATGTACGGCGCAAATCAATACTTCACTTTCTTGTTTCAGTTAACATTACCATTTGGCTTTGTGTTTCAGCTGCCTGTGATTGTTCTTTTCTTTACAAGACTCGGAATTTTAAATCCTGCCATGCTTGTACAGATTAGGAGATACGCGTATTTTGGACTCCTCGTCATAGCGGGTATGATCACACCGCCTGAAATTATTTCACACCTCATGGTTTCGGTACCACTGTTTTTACTATATGAATTCAGCATTCTTGTGTCTCGCTATGGTTATAGAAAGAGACTACAAGCAGAGGCGAAGCGTCAATTGGAAGAGCAGGATTCGGAACAGGAAGCATAACAAAAGCGATAGGATAGCCCTATCGCTTTTTGTTTTGATCTTTTTTCTTAAGTTGATTGATTTTCTTTTTAAGTAAAAAGAAGCGAATGGAGTAAGCAAAATCAACTGTGGCGAGTACCATCAGTAGTATCGTCCAAAGGCTCCACATATCTGCATCAGAACGGGCGCTTTGAATCGCAAGGTACGTGAAGATCGAACCGAGCCCTGCGTAGAAAAACCCCATTAGAGTTGGTGAAAATCTCATGTAAGTACTCCTCCAATAAATGATTGCATTTGTTCCGCTTTCTTCTGTAGTTCTGCTAGATCATCTGCAAAGAAGATGTTAATTAAGACAACAATCGTATTCATCGTCATATGAGCGACAATCGGTACGATCAACCGCTTCGTTTTTACATATAGAAACGCGAACGTAAGTCCCATCGCAGTATAAACAAGGATGTGGTCGAAATCCAAATGGATGGCTGCAAAAATAACCGAACTCGCGATTCCAGCGATCCAAAAGTTAAACCGTGTATAGAGTGCCCCGAAAATCACTTTTCTAAAGACGATCTCTTCAAGAATTGGGCCAATGATCGCTATTACAAGGATGAAGATCGGTGATGCCTTCGCAACATCCATCAGCATCTCTGTATTTTCTGATCCAGGTTCGATTCCGAATAAATTGACTTCGATCATCGCTGCGATAATTTGAGCAAAGTAAGCCATGAAGATACCAAGAATGCTCCAGCTTACCGCTTTCCCTGCTGATACGCGGGTAGAACGTTCAAACGGCTCGTCAGGAGTTGAGCGGAGTAGAAATAGCATGATGATGAGTGCTGTAAAAAAGCTCACAACCGAGTAACTTACGACTGGGTTCGGAACATCTAGGGATTGAAATAGTTTTGCACCCGGATATCCGGAAAGCTGCATAACGATATAAGTAATTAAGATAGTCCAATAGTGTTTTGCCAAGAAGCATAACTCCTTTTAGTGGTTTGCATGCCTAGATAAAGGCATTTTGCATACTTGTATTAGTTTAACACATTTAGGAATGGGAATGCCCTTTAGAAGAGTTTCGAAACAGTGACGAATCTGAAAAGGGAATGTTCTGATAACTAGTACGTAAGTCTTATCTTTCAGATGGAAGAAGTTGATAAATAAAGGAATGCAAATTTTCTGTTAAAAAAATCAACTTTACTACTTGCAAAAGAATAGTCAAATATTTTATTATATACATGTGTTAGCACTCGCCTATGTTGAGTGCTAACAGAAACAATACAAACCATTAATATCCACTGAGGAGGGTGTTTGAGTTGTTAAAGCCTTTAGGTGATCGCGTAGTAGTAGAACCAATTCAATTAGAAGAAAAAACGTCTAGTGGAATCGTACTTCCTGATTCTGCAAAAGAAAAGCCTCAAGAAGGTCGCATTGTATCTGTAGGTAGCGGTGTGTTAACTGATTCTGGCGAGCGTGTAGCTCTTGAAGTTTCAGAAGGCGATGCAGTTATTTACAGTAAGTATGCTGGTACTGAAGTAAAATATGACGGTAAAGAATATTTAATTCTTCGTGAAAACGATATTCTTGCAGTTGTAAGCAAGTAATACAACCACTCAAATAAAATAAGAACTACATAAATTGGAGGGTAACAAATGGCTAAAGATATTAAGTTTAGTGAAGAAGCCCGTCGCTCAATGCTTCGCGGTGTTGATTCTCTTGCAAACGCAGTAAAAGTTACACTCGGTCCAAAAGGACGTAACGTGGTACTAGAGAAGAAGTTCGGTTCTCCTCTTATCACAAATGACGGTGTAACGATCGCGAAAGAAATTGAACTTGAAGATGCATTCGAAAACATGGGTGCTAAGCTTGTAGCTGAAGTAGCAAGCAAGACGAACGACGTTGCTGGTGACGGTACAACAACTGCAACGGTTCTTGCACAAGCAATGGTTCGTGAAGGACTTAAAAACGTTGCTTCTGGTGCTAACCCAATGGTTATCCGTAAAGGAATCGAAAAAGCAACAAAAGCTGCTGTAGATGAGCTTAAGAAAATTTCTAAGCCAATCGAAGGTAAAGAGTCAATCGCACAGGTTGCGTCTATCTCTGCTGCTGACGAAGAAGTGGGTCAATTGATCGCTGAAGCAATGGAGCGCGTTGGAAACGACGGCGTTATCACTGTTGAAGAATCAAAAGGATTCGCTACTGAGCTTGAAGTAGTAGAAGGTATGCAGTTCGACCGCGGATATGCATCTCCTTACATGGTAACAGACTCCGATAAAATGGAAGCTGTTCTAGAAGATCCATATATCCTTATCACTGATAAGAAGATCGCAAGCATCCAAGATGTACTTCCAGTGCTTGAGCAAGTGGTACAACAAGGTAAACCACTTCTTATGATTGCTGAAGACGTTGAAGGTGAAGCTCTTGCAACACTTGTTGTTAACAAGCTTCGTGGAACGTTCAACGCAGTAGCTGTTAAAGCTCCTGGTTTCGGTGACCGTCGTAAAGCAATGCTTGAAGACATCGGTACACTAACTGGTGCTGAAGTGATCACTGAAGATCTTGGTCTAGATCTTAAGCAAGCAAACATCACGCAGCTTGGCCGCGCTTCTAAAGTTGTTGTAACGAAAGAAAACACAACAATCGTTGAAGGCTCTGGCGAAACTGACAAGATCGCTGCTCGCGTTAACCAAATCAAAGCTCAGCTAGAAGAAACGACGTCTGAGTTCGATAAAGAAAAGCTTCAGGAGCGTCTTGCTAAACTTGCTGGCGGCGTAGCTGTCATCAAAGTTGGTGCTGCAACTGAAACAGAATTGAAAGAACGTAAACTACGCATCGAGGATGCTCTTAATTCAACTCGCGCAGCAGTTGAAGAAGGTATCGTATCCGGTGGTGGTACTGCGCTCGTTAACGTTGTGAAGGCAGTTCAAGCTGTTGAAGCAACTGGTGACGAAGCAACTGGTGTGAAGATCGTTCTTCGCGCACTAGAAGAGCCAATCCGTCAGATCTCTCACAACGCTGGTCTTGAAGGTTCTGTTGTTGTTGAGCGCCTGAAAGGCGAGAAGATCGGTATCGGCTTCAACGCTCTTACTGGTGAGTGGGTAAACATGGTAGATGCTGGTATCGTTGACCCTACAAAAGTTACACGTTCAGCTCTACAAAACGCTGCATCTGTATCTGCTATGCTTCTTACAACAGAAGCTGTTATCGCTGACAAGCCTGAGGAAAACGAAGGCGGCGGCATGCCTGACATGAGCGGCATGGGCGGTATGGGTGGAATGGGCGGTATGATGTAAGGTTCTCCTTACATTTTCCCCTTCTGAAACAACCCATTTAAAACAAGAGCCAACTTCCTTAAAGAGGAAGTTGGCTCTTTCTTTTTTATTAATCACTAGAATCATTGGTACGATTCATTTGACTCTATAAAATGTACTGCGGAATCAAGATAGACTAGAACTGTGCTGATGAATTAATTCTAAAAAATAGTGAAAAAAAAGCCTCTCTGGAGTTTAAATTCCTGAGAGGCTTTTATCATATCGTCCACCATAAATAATTGTTGTATAAGGGTTAGTCATAACACTCCTACAATAATAACTCCTAGGTGAATCTTAAAGATAGCACTGATCCCCACTTTTCAATGAGCCTTTGAAGACCGAAATGAGCCCCTTAAAAAATGAGGAGTCTCCCAGCTACCACCCTGGGAGACCAGGCTAATCATTTGAACTACCTTGCGACTTTTTCCTATAAGAAAAAAAGTTGCCTATAGTAAAAATAACCGAATATTATTCGGAATGCAAATGATAAGTTAGGAAATGTGTACTTATGATTGATGGTGCCATGATCTTTCGTATTTAATTAGGCGTGTAAGAATCATGACCTCGCGAATTGGTTTTTACAAGTAAAACCGTCCAGTTGGCTCCTCATAAAAATAGATGACGAACATCTCGTTCGTCATCTATTTTTTATATATTAAGTTCCTCCACCAACGTCTCCAAATTCCCCTTCAACCGCTCTTTCGCCTCTTCATCCAAAATAAACTCATTCCCCTCAGCACGCTGAACATGCTGGTCGATCACATACGCACCGCTAAGGAGATTCGTCGCTCCAAGAGAAGAGAGTACAGGCTTAAGCGCATAATCGATCGCAAGGAGATGCCCGAACGATCCACCGATCATCAATGGAAGAACGGCTTTTCCTTTCAATCCTTTTTGAGGAAGAAGATCGAGGTACGTCTTCAATATCCCTGTATAAGCAGCTTTATAAACAGGCGATAAAATAATAACGGCATCTGCTTTTTCTACTTTTTCATTCGCATCCAAAATCGCAGAGCTGCTAAAGTTAGCGGTGATTAAATCGGTAGCGGGTAAGTCGATCACATTGATTGATTCATAGGAGATCGACTGCTCCTTTAAATAACTTTCTGCATAGTCCTTGATTCCTTTTAGTCTCGATTGAAGGGAGTTTCCTCCGTAAATAAGTACAACATTGCTCATTGTTTTCACTCTCCTAAACTAGTGTCATCACAATTTTCTTACACATACTCAGTCAGCAAACACGCTTTTCGCAAGACTATACACGATTGCATCGTCTGTCGGCGGGTTATGAAGCCCTGCTCGTACGTTCCGGAAATGGCGCTGTAATGGGTTGCTGGCAGACAGGCTTCTAGCACCGACCACGCGCATCGCTAAATCTACGACTCGGTTCGCACTATTTGTTACGATATGCTTCACGGCTGCTAAGTCCGCTCCCATATGCGGACGCTCTTCAGGGTTTTCACTCCATCTCTTTGCGACAGCATAGAGAACTTCTCGCGCGTTGAATAGCTCTAACTGCATCTCGCCGATCTTTCTCCTTACTTCTGGCACGTCTTTGATCGGACCAGGAAGTGTTGAAGGGGAGAAGGAGGAGGCGAATTCGACCGTGTAGTCCATGGCTGAAGAGGCGATGCCAAGGTAAACGGCTGGAATCTGCAGGTACCATCCTTTCGGAGATACTTTGTGGTTCTCCTCAATTACCAATAGATCTTCAGGTTTTACGTGGACGTTATGTAGCACGAGATCATCACTCTTTGTCCCTTTCATGGAGATACTGTCCCACGTTTCCTCAACTTGTACGCCTTCAAGCTTGTGATCGATCAGGACAAACCCTTTCTTACCGGATTGATCAACGTCAGCTGTTACGATTGAGTAATCAAGCGCCACGGCCATTGACGTAAAGGATTTTCGCCCATTGATGATCCAGCCCTCGGGCGTTTTTGTAGCAGTCGTTTGAGGAACTCCGCCGCGTGAAGGGCTACCGGTCGCTTTTTCAGTTTGCGCAAGGTTGAGAAGCGCTTTTTCGTTTACGATCAAGTGGCACACTTTTTCGAAAACCGCTTCATCCCACGCTCGCGATTCAGCGATTTCTAAGATAACGCCAAGCTGCCAGCCGAGGGAAAGTGCCGTCGGACCATCACCTGATGCGAGCTGTTCTTGAACTTTCAAGAACTCGTACAAGTTAAGACCAGAGCCTCCATATTCTTTTGGTACAGTGAGTGATAAAAAGTTCCTCGCCTTTAAATCTTCGAAGTTCTCGTAAGGAAACCTTTCTTCTTCATCATATTTTGCGGATCTACTTTTAAAAAGTTCAACGAGTTCAGTGAGTTCTTCCTTCAAATCAGGCTGCTTTTCAGTTGCAAATGGCATCGGTATCCTCCTTTTTCTCTATACAAAAAAAGTCTACTTTCAGCTGAAAGTAGACTTAGGCTCATTAAAATTCGAACCATACAAGCTTCATCTTTCAGACAAAAAGTCTGCTGGAATGAGCACCTTGCTTAAAATAAGCGGTTGCTGCAGGATCGTTGGACCAGATTCCTCCCCTGACTCTAGATAAATGTATGCGGTAGTGCGTTAAAGAATAGAATACGGACAAATAAACGCAATGTCAACAAGTAATTAGAAAAGAAATAATTTTTTGATTTTTTGTTGACAGGGAATCGATCGGTGCTGTATATTCATCGTTAAATTCAATAAAACAAACTTTCTTATCAAGAGAGGTGGAGGGACTGGCCCTTTGAAGCCTCGGCAACAGACTCGGTTGAGTACTGTGCCAATTCCAGCAAGCGATGCTTGAAGGATAAGAAAAGACAGTTGCTTTTTCACGGCCTCTTCTTTTCTTATGAAGAGGCCTTTTTATGTTTTAAAAAAGAGTGGAGGTTGAGAGAGATGAGTAAACAAATCATTTTAAATGCGTTCGACATGAACAGTTCGATGCACAATTCACATGGGCTATGGAAGCATCCAGAAAGTCAGCGTCACCAGAGATACAAAGACTTAGACTACTGGATCGACCTTGCTAAGACATTAGAGAAAGGGAAGTTCGATGCGGTCTTCTTTGCAGATGTTCTTGGTGTTTATGATGTGTACCAAAAGAGTAAGGATCCTTCAATCCGTGATGGCTTGCAAGTGCCAATCAATGATCCCGCGCTTCTTGTCCCTGCGATGGCGAGTGTGACCGAGCACCTTTCCTTCGCTGTTACGGTCAGCACGACGTACGAAGCACCTTTTGGAAATGCGCGCAGATTTTCGACGCTCGATCATCTAACAAAAGGGCGAGTTGCCTGGAACGTCGTTACCTCTTATTTACCGAATGCGGCACGCAACTTCGGACTTGAGAAGATGATTCGACATGATGAGCGTTATGATATCGCTCATGAGTATATGGACGTGTCCTACAAATTGTGGGAAAGCAGCTGGGAGGATGGTGCTGTGGTTGAAGATCGGGAGGCTGATACGCTTGTTGAGCCGAGCAAAGTTCATGAAATCAATCATGAAGGTCACTATTTCAGTGTTGAAGGACCGCATCTTAGTGAACCGTCTCCACAGCGAACGCCTGTGATCTATCAAGCTGGGACATCAGAGAAAGGGCGAGAATTCGCATCAAAGCATGCGGAGTGCGTGTTTGTCGGAGGACCGACTCCTGAGCGAATCCACTACTACGCCGATGATATTCGTGAGCGTGCCGTCAAGCATGGAAGAAATCCGGATCACGTGAAAATTTTCTCGTTTTTAAGTGTGATCGTAGGTGAAACGACAGAGGAAGCAGAGGCGAAGTTTGAGGCGTACAACAAGCTATGGAGTGCTGATGCAGCAAAGGCTCAATACGGTGCGAGCGGCTATGATGTTGCAGAGTTTGAAGAGATGGACCTTGATGAGCCGTTTGAATATAAGAAATCAACAGAAGGCGGCCAGTATAAAGCGGCAACGTTGACGAAGGATGCGCCGAAAAAGCTGACGGTAAGAGAGGTGTTGAATCGCTTTGAATCGATCGACCGCAACAGCGTGATCGTTGGTAACCCTTCTGATGTAGCGGATGCGATTCAATTTCAATTCGAAGCTTCAGGAGTAGATGGGTTTAATTTGAACCACCTCGTGACACCTGGAGACTTGGAAGCCTTCGTAGAATTAGTTGTACCTGAACTACAGAAGCGTGGTCTTTATAAAAAGGATTATCAAGAAGGTACGCTGCGTGAAAAGCTCTTTAACAAAGACGCAAGACTGCCAGACGACCATCCAGGAAAAAACTACGCTTTTCGTAAGGAAGTCGTGCGATGATCGAACTAAGAGAGATTAGGAAAGAGTATGGAAAGAAGGACAAGATCGTTGCTGTCGATAACGTTTCCCTTCGTGTAGAAAAGGGAGAAATCTACGGAATCGTTGGGTATAGCGGAGCGGGTAAAAGTACGCTCTTACGGTTTATTAATGCTTTGGAAAGGCCAACGACAGGATCCGTCCACGTTGATGGAATCGACTTGCTATCGCTATCGAATAAAGAGCTTCGAAAAGCAAGGCAATCGATCGGGATGATTTTTCAAGGATTCTATTTGGTTGCTTCAAAAACAGTCTATGAGAACGTCGCATTTGCCCTTCTAGCTGCCGGTGTCAGTAAAAAGCACATCGGGGAAAAGGTCGATCATTTATTGAGCGTTGTCGACCTCGCTGATCAGAAGGAAAAATACCCGTCACAGTTGAGCGGTGGTCAAAAGCAAAGAGTGAGTATCGCGCGGGCTTTAGCAAATGATCCGAAGGTGTTGCTGTGTGATGAGGCGACGTCCGCTCTAGATCCGAACACGACTAAATCCATTCTTTCATTGCTGAAAGACATCAATCAAAAGCTTGGGATTACGATCGTCATCATCACGCATGAAATGGAAGTGGTGAAGGAGATCTGTCATCGCTGTGCGGTCATGCGTGAGGGAAAAGTTGTGGAATCGGGCACGACATTCGATATTTTTTCAAATCCGAAAGATGCATTGACAAAAACGTTTATTCAGAACGTACTAGAGTTCCATCTGCCTGATTCGTTGATCGAACATGTACAAGGGAAGCTAGTGAAGCTTATGTTTCTCCGCGATCTAGCAACGGATTCGGTCGTTTCCGATATGCTGCAGAGATTTAAGGTGAAAGGGAACATTTTGCATGGAAAAGTCGAGTACATCCAGGAAACGCCCCTCGGTGTGTTCATCATGGATGTGAGTGGAGAGGAATCTGAAGTGTCTCGAGCGATCGCTTACTTAGAGAAGCGAGTAAACAACGTGGAGGTGATCAACGATGGACCACATTATCAAGCTCTTGCCTGAACTGAACGTCGCGTTTTTTGAGACGTTGATCATGGTTGGAATCGCTTTGTTGTTTGCGATTTTCATTGGTCTCCCATTAGGGGTCATCCTATTTATCACAGATCGAGGGTTGTTTTTAGAAAATAAATATGTGAAACAAGCGGTCGGCATCATCATCAATTTGATTCGTTCCGTTCCGTTCATCATCTTGCTCGTATTCTTGCTTCCGGTAACGAGCCTTTTGTTGGGAACAACGATTGGACCTATGGCAGCTTCTGTTTCCCTCTCCGTTGCTGCGATTCCGTTTTATGCAAGAATCGTAGAATCGGCTGCTCGTGAGATCGACAAAGGTGTGATTGAAGCAGCCGTAGCCGCGGGTGCTTCACCGTGGATGATCATTAAACACATCGTCCTGCCAGAGGCGAAGCCTGGATTGATAACAGGGCTCACAATAACGGCGATCAGTTTGATCGGCTACTCGGCGATGGCGGGAACGATCGGCGGTGGAGGAATCGGGGATCTTGCAATTCGCTATGGATACTACCGTTATGATGATACGGTCATGTTTACGACCGTCATTCTATTGATCGTCATCGTTCAGCTCGTACAGTACTTTGGTGATTTTATTGCGAAAACAGTAGATAAGAAATAATGGATGGAGGCTTTTATATGAAGAAAAATACGGTCTTGATGATCATTCTCTTACTAGTAGTCGGTGTATTATCGGCATGTGGGGACAAGAGTAGTGAAGCGAGCAAGTTAGAAAAGAAAGAATTGATACTCGGAGGAACGATTCCGTATAGCGATATGCTAGAAAAGGGTGTTAAACCTTATCTTGAGGAAAAAGGGTACTCGGTTACGATCAAGGAATTTAATGATTATGTTCAGCCGAACCTAGCCTTAAAAAGCGGGTCGATCGATGCCAACTTGTATCAGCATGAGGTATATATGAAGGCATTTGCGAAAGAAAACAATATGGACTTAAGCGGTGTGATCAGAGTGCCCACTGCTCCGATCGGAATCTACTCGAACAAGTATGATTCACTAGACGAGATCGAAAAGGGGAGTACGGTAGCGATCGCTAATGATCCGACGAACCTTGCACGTGGTCTAACAGTTCTACGTGATAATGGGGTCATCGAATTTGATGACGATGTTGATCCTCTAAAAGCTTCAGTAAAAGACATTACGAAGAACCCGAAAGACCTTGACTTTAAGCCTGTTGAAGCAGCACAGCTTCCAAGAACGCTCGATTCAGTCGATGTATCGGCAGTGAACGGTAACTTTGCGATCGCGGCAGGTATGGACCTAAACGATGCGATCGTGAAAGATAAGCTTCCTGAGAATATCATCAACCAGGTTGTTGTGAACACGGCAGATAAAGATGCGCAGTATGTGAAGGATATTGAAGAAGCAGTAAGATCTGATGAATTTCGAAAAGTCATAGAAGAAGAGTTCCAGGGCTTTCATCAGCCTGAGTGGTTTAAACAAAAATAACAGTCTGCGAAAGGCTTCGGTATTGAACCGAAGCCTTTTCTCGTTCCAGACACCATGTTTTGTTTTTGTAATTGTGTGAAAACATAGTAACTTACTAACGTGTTGTTTCCTATTTTTGTTACAATAAGGATATGAGTACTTAGACATTATGTTTAATAGGTAAAGATACCTATATCGAATACAACTACCTTGTAAAAGGTTAATGGAGGAATCGTTCATGAGCTCAGAGTACCAGTACGATACGTACCAACCATCTGTGAAAAAAGTCATAGAAAATATCGAAAATGTCATGGTAGGAAAAAGGGAGGTTACGGAACTTAGTCTCGTTGCACTACTAGCAGGCAGCCATGTCCTTCTTGAAGATGTTCCAGGTGTAGGTAAGACGATGATGGTGCGAGCACTCGCGAAGTCAGTGGGGGCGGGTTTTAATCGTATTCAGTTCACCCCGGATCTACTGCCATCTGACCTAACAGGAGTCTCCGTCTTTAATCAAAGAGAAATGATGTTCGAATTTCGAAAAGGACCACTTCTAGGAAACATTATTCTAGCGGATGAAATCAACCGTACCTCTCCTAAGACACAGTCTGCGCTGTTAGAAGGAATGGAAGAAGGGAGTGTAACGGTGGATGGAGAAACGCACATTCTTCCGCAGCCATTCTTCGTTATGGCAACACAAAATCCAATCGAGTATGAAGGCACGTATCCACTACCTGAAGCTCAGCTCGATCGTTTCTTATTAAAATTGAAGATGGGCTATCCAACGCCTGAAGAAGAGCTCGAGGTGTTGAACAGAACGGAGCACGGTCATCCGATCGATATGATTGAATCAGCTCTGGAGATCGCTGAGTTGATCGACATGCAGAAGAAAGTGAGAGAAGTGTTCGTCGAGCAATCTGTTAAGCAGTACATCATCGACATCGTGAGCCGTACTAGGCATAATACATCCATTTATTTAGGAGCGAGTCCTCGAGGGTCCCTATCATTGATGAAAGCAGCGCAGGCGTATGCGTTCATGCGGAATCGTGATTATGTGGTTCCAGACGATATCAAATACTTAGCACCTTACGTTTTGTCACACCGTGTGCTGTTAAAATCAGAAGCAGCGTTTGAAGGGCAGGAGTCTGAGCAAATTATTCGAGAGATCGTTCAACGAGTAAAAGTACCTCTCATCCGAGAAGAGAAAGTGAAATGAGAGAGAAGCTTTCACAAAATCGGGTATTGAAATTCTTCTTTTTATTTCTCCTCCTACTGATTACCTTTTCATATGCGATGTTTCAGGGCGGGTTTGTTAGCTGGTTTCTCTTTTATGCGTTTGTCCCTTTCGTCATTTATTCTCTCGCACTGCTTTTCTATCCACTGGATGGAATCAAGATGACGAGAACGATTAATAAGATGGAATTGGTAGATGGGCAGGAGCTGAAAGTGACGATTCACGTCACGCGCGCCAATCGTTTTCCTCTCTTTTATTTAATCGTAGAGGATCTCTTGCCTGAGCGTTTATTCCCGCTTGCTTCAGAACAGTCGTCTCGGTATCAAAGAGGTTCATTAGCACTTCTTTTCCCTATGTTTAAAAAAGAATTGACGTATTCTTATCACATTAATCCAATTCCAAGAGGTGAATATCACTTTCACTCGTTGCGGTGTAAGGCGGGCGATATGTTCGGTTTTGTTCAGCATGAAAAGAAGCTGAAAGTCGAGCAATCCGTATATGTTCTTCCAAACTATCAATCTATTACATGGACGCCTTATCGCCAGCAGCTTTCTGGGACAAGGCCATCTCCTAGAAAAGCAGACTTTGATTATTCAACAGCGGTAAGCGTACGAGATTATGTGCCAGGTGACAAGTTGTCATGGATCGATTGGAAGTCAACTGCGAAAAGCACGAAGTTATTGACAAAACAGTTCGAACAACAGGTGAGTCGTGACTTCATGCTGTTTCTAGATCGCGAGGAAAAACACTACGGACGTGATTATTCGCCCCTTTTTGAGAAGGCGGTTCGACTTGCTGCTTCGATCACGCATGCTGCGTTAAAGCAGAATGCGATGATTGGCGTCGTTTCCTCAGGAAGAGATCACACGGTTTTGAGTGTGAATGGCGGCAAGGCCCAGCGTAGAAGAATCTTTCACCATCTTGCTAGAGTAAGTCCTAATGGAACGTCTTCCTTCGATACCGTTATTAAGAGAGAAGCGCACCATTTCCCGGCAGGAACGGGTGTGTTTATCGTGAGTCCTTCTCTTGATGCCGTCTTTCTTTCTACGTTAAAAGAGCTTGTATCAAGAAAAGTACAGGTGGAATTCTTTTATGTGACAGAAAATATCAAACTCGCTGAGCAAGCAGAACTGAACAAGCTCATTCAATTCGGAGTAAAAGTTCATGCGATATCAGGCGAGGTTTTCAATGAGGAACTAAAGGTAGGTGGGAAACGTGCAACAAACTGATCAGAAATTAGACTGGATTTATTCCCTTCTCCTTTACGGTCTAGGTTTCCTCTTATTCTGGGAGTGGCTGAGGCCTCTTTCTGTCATTTCAGATACCGGGGAAACGGAAGTATTTATCCTATTCACAGCCTTTTTGTTTTTGATGTCCTATTTTCAAATACCATTTTGGCTATCGTTTCCGATTAAGGGAGTCGCGATGATCTATGCGCTTCATTCGCTTTTCTTCCCTGGCAGCTTTTTTGAGATGATGTGGTTTGACTACTTACTCTCAGACCTTGGCAAAAATATCGGTTTGATGTTCGATGCAAGTTGGGGTGAATTATCCAACCTGTTCAGGACACTGTTGTTTTTTATTTTGTTATGGCTGATTAGCTACCTCATGCAGTACTGGCTGATTCAAACGAGGAGAATCTTTCTCTTCCTCGTCGTTACCATTGTTTATATATCTGTGATCGATACGTTCACGGCTTATAACGCTGATGTTGCGATCATTCGCATCTTGATCATTGGTTTTGTATTATTAGGCTTGCTCCAGATTCTACGAATTCAAGAGCAAGAGGGCGTGACGTTTTCTAAAGGCAGATTTCCAGTGTTCTGGCTTATGCCTCTTGTCGTGATCATTGCGTTTTCTTCCGTGTTTGGCTATCTCGCACCGAAGGCTGAACCACAGTGGCCAGACCCTGTACCGTTCATTAAGAAGACAACGTCTTATGAAGAGGGTAGCGATGCGAAAGGAAATGGCATTAGTAAGATTGGCTACGATGAAGATGATTCGAGACTTGGCGGTCCGTTTATTGAAGATGATACGCCGGTTTTTACTGCAAAAACAGAGGAAAGAGGCTACTATCGAGTAGAGACGAAAGACGTGTATACGGGGAAAGGTTGGGACGTTTCTCTCCCTGATCGAAGAATTTTTGAAGGGCGAACTGACCTTTTGTACGAAGAAAGCGTTGAAGTTGAAGCCTTAGATGCAAGGCTATCGATGAGTGGGGAAGAGGAGTATGACTTCATCATCCACCCTGGACAAGTAACTGATATCGACGTACCCGATGATGTGCAGCTATTAACGAACGTCGTTTCAGGAAAAGTGTTCACTCAAAAACTGGCAGAGCCTTTCGTGCTCGATAACTACGCAATGTCCTATGAAAGTCCGACCTTTTCAGAGAAGTTGCTTAGAGAAGCACCTGAAGAGTATCCAGAATCGGTTCAAAATCAGTATCTTCAGTTACCTGAATCACTGCCAGAGCGTGTTTCGGAACTTGCTGAACAGATCGTAGCAGAAGAAGATAATCCATACGATAAAGCGAGAGCGATCGAGAATTACTTTGTTGGTAATGGATTTGTTTATGAAACGAGAGATGTATCGATTCCTGATCAAGACGAAGACTATGTTGATCAATTTCTTTTTGAAAGTAAACAAGGATACTGCGATAATTTCTCAAGTTCCATGGCAGTCCTGTTGAGAAGTCTTGATATTCCGGCACGCTGGGTAAAAGGTTTCACTGAAGGTGAGTACGTGAGCACAGATGGCGATTACGGCGAGTATCAGGTCACAAATAATAACGCGCACTCTTGGGTAGAAGCGTACTTTCCAGGTGTAGGCTGGGTACCGTTCGAACCAACCCGTGGTTTTACAAGCTTAGCTGACTTTGTTTCTGATTATGATGCTGAAGGCGGTGCTGAAGCAGAAGCTCCTGAACCGACTACACCAGAAGAAGAGGAAACTCAGAACCAAACAGAGCAAAATGAACAGCAATCATCTTCAGAAGGTTTCTCATTATCATGGAACTGGACGATCTGGCATACGATCGGCTTAGTCATGGTGCTTGCAGCGTTCATAGTCTATGCGTTTAAAAATTACAAGAAGTGGATCAAACGCTTTTTCCTTCGTAAATACCATAAGCGTCATGATAACAAAGCGCTCTCTGAAGCGTACTTTAGGCTTCTATGGTTATTGGAACTTCATGGAATTAAACGCGGAGAAGATCAGACGTTACGCGAGTATGCTGTGAAAGTCGACCATCAACTCGGCACACAAGACATGAAGGTTTTAACGAGACGTTATGAGGAAAGTCATTATCGCGGGAAACCTTCAGAATCTAGTTGGAACGAAATGAAGGAATTATGGGAAAATTTAATTAAAAAGATGCAATCTTGACCGCTTGATAGACGGTTGATAGAATGAATCCATAGTTTTAGCGAGAATAAGAGTCACCTTCGTATATCCCTGGGAATATGGCCCAGAAGTCTCTACCGGATCACCGTAAATGATCTGACTATGAAGGCAGATATTCCTAGTTAAAGCCAGGATTCTGCCTTTGTACCATGGCAGAGTTCTGGCTTTTTTTATAGTACAGGGCAATTTTTTTATTAGAGTAGTTAAAGCTAGACGAGACAAAACTACTGAAGACTAAATAGAAGTGAGGGAATTAGATGTTAGAAGAACAGGAATCCATTATTGTCCTCGACTTTGGAGGACAGTACAATCAGCTAATCGCAAGACGTATTCGTGACCTCGGTGTATTCAGTGAATTACATCCAAACACCATTACTGCTGAAGAGGTAAAGAAGATCAATCCAAAAGGGATCATTTTCTCCGGCGGGCCAAACAGTGTGTATGGTGAAGGAGCACCTCGCTGTGATGAAGAAATTTTTGAGCTTGGCATTCCGGTTCTTGGCATTTGTTATGGTATGCAGCTTATGACGCACCATTTTGGTGGAAGCGTAGAAGCAGCGAAACACCGTGAATACGGGAAAGCGATGCTCGACATCACGCACCAATCGCCGTTATATGATGGCCTTCCAGAAAAGCAATCCGTTTGGATGAGTCATGGTGATCTTGTAAAAGCACCACCAGAAGGATTCGATGTCGCAGCAACGAACCCATCTTGTCCTGTCGCTGCAATGAGCGATTCTTCTCGTCACCTTTATGGCGTACAGTTTCATCCAGAAGTTCGTCACACGGAGCACGGGAACGAACTACTGAAGAACTTTGTTTACAAAGTGTGTGAATGTGAAGGAAACTGGTCGATGGAAAACTTCATCGATGAACAGATCGAGACGATCCGCGAATCTGTTGGTGACAAAAAAGTTCTTTGCGCACTAAGTGGTGGCGTAGATTCTTCAGTCGTTGCGGCCCTCGTTCATAAAGCGATCGGTGACCAGCTAACGTGTATGTTCGTCGATCATGGTCTTCTTCGTAAAAACGAAGCGGATAGTGTGATGAAGACGTTCGGAGAAGGATTCGAAATGAATCTGATCAAGATCGATGCTTCTGACCGCTTCCTATCTAAGCTTAAGGGCGTAACAGATCCAGAGAAGAAGCGTAAGATCATCGGGAACGAATTTATTTACGTATTTGAAGAAGAATCTGAGAAGCTTGAGAATATGTCTTTCCTTGCACAAGGTACGCTATACACGGATATCGTTGAAAGTGGAACAGCAACGGCACAGACGATTAAATCCCACCATAACGTAGGTGGTCTCCCAGAAGATATGAAGCTCGACTTGATCGAACCGTTAAACATGCTATTTAAGGATGAAGTTCGTAAAGTGGGTACAGAGCTTGGCCTGCCGGATGAAATCGTGTGGAGACAGCCGTTCCCAGGACCAGGTCTTGGTATCCGCGTAATCGGTGAAGTAACAGAAGAAAAGCTGAAGGTCGTCCGTGAATCTGATGCGATTCTTCGTGAAGAAATCAAAAAAGCCGGCCTTGATCGTGAAATCTGGCAGTACTTCACCGCGCTTCCTGACTTCCGTAGTGTCGGCGTCATGGGTGATGCGAGAACATATGACTACACGGTTGGCGTACGTGCTGTAACATCGATCGATGGCATGACATCCGATTGGGCGCGTATTCCGTTCGAGGTTCTTGAAATCATTTCAACTCGTATTGTGAATGAAGTCGACCACGTAAACCGCGTAGTGTATGATATTACGTCCAAGCCGCCTGCTACGATCGAGTGGGAGTAAACACGAACGAAAGATAAATAAATATTAAAAATGTTCGTATTTACTGTTGACGAGTAAAGTTGTAATTGATATACTGCAAAAGTAAATAAAAGAACGACAATCCATCGTATAACATCGGGAATAAGGCCCGAAAGTCTCTACCAGGTTACCGTAAATAACCTGACTACGAAGGAAACAGTGAGAGAAGTGAACCGTTTGGCTCTTGAAGCATAACGGTTTGCGATCTTTCTTTTCCTATTAGTCCGCTCCGGGTAGAGAACCCGGAGCTTTTTTTATTTTTACGACGGATGTTGAAATAAGGGGGAAGTAAGATGGAGCGATTTTTTCGCTTTCAAGAGCACAACACAACGTACAAAAAGGAATCGATTGCCGGTTTAACAACCTTTCTTTCGATGGCATACATTCTGTTTGTTAACCCATCTATCCTAGCGGATGCTGGAATGGATCAAGGAGCCGTTTTCGCAGCGACGGCGTTAGCAGCTGCACTCGGTACGCTGATCATGGGTCTACTCGCTGGCTATCCAATTGCATTAGCACCTGGAATGGGATTGAACGCATTCTTCACCTATTCCGTTGTAACGGTAATGGGAGTACCTTGGGAAACGGCACTTGCAGGTGTTTTAGTTTCAGGACTTATTTTTATCATCATTACGATTTTTAAAATTCGAGAAATGATCATCAACGCTATCCCGATGGAATTAAAATACGCAGCAGCGAGCGGAATCGGACTCTTTATTGCGTTTATCGGACTGAAGAGTGCTGGAATCGTTGAGAATAATGACTCAACGCTCGTTCAGTTAGGTAATCTTCTATCTGGTTCAACGCTACTAGCGGTATTCGGCCTTATCATCACGGTCATCCTCATGGTTCGAAACGTAAACGGCGGAATCTTTTACGGAATGGTGATCACAGCGATCGTAGGAATGATCTTTAATCAGGTGCCAGTTCCGGATAGCGTCGTAGGAAGTATTCCGAGTCTTGAGCCAACGTTTGGTGTAGCACTTGGTCATCTTGGTGACTTGGTATCGATCGACATGCTAGTTGTTGTTCTTACATTCTTGTTCGTCGATTTCTTCGATACAGCTGGAACATTGATCGCAGTTGCGACGCAAGCAGGAATCATGAAAGACAATAAGCTTCCTCGTGCAGGAAAAGCGTTGTTCGCTGATTCATCTGCAACGGTACTTGGTGCTGTACTAGGAACATCAACGACAACAGCATACATCGAGTCTTCATCAGGTGTAGCAGCAGGTGGACGGACTGGTTTCACTTCGGTCGTAACGGCTGGACTGTTTCTTCTCGCATTATTCTTCTCACCATTATTAGCTGTTGTAACACCCGCCGTTACGGCTCCTGTTTTAATTATCGTAGGAGTTCTAATGGTCAGTGTTCTTGGTAAAATCGAGTGGAATCGTTTTGAAATCGCTGTGCCAGCATTCTTAACGATTATCGCAATGCCGCTGACGTACAGTATCGCAACTGGAATTGCACTCGGATTCGTTATGTATCCAATCACCATGCTAGTAAAAGGTGAAGGAAAGAACATCCATCCGATCATGTATGTGTTGTTCTTCGTATTCGTTGCGTATTTTGCATTCTTAGCATAGATTAAGAGTTTAATAGAAAACAGACAGCAAAGCGCTGTCTGTTTTTTTATATTTATTTTCCAATATTTAGGGTTAAGATGTTCTTTCTCTTGGGTATAAAGTTATAAAAACTTTGGATGGATCAGAGCATTATCGGTGACTTTTTTCGTCTTTTTCTGGAAAATCCATTTTATGGTCGATTCGCACACAAAATTTTACACTTTTATGCGAATATAGCAATGTGAAAAAAATTAGGAGTAGGGAGATTATATGAAAATCGTACTTGATGAATCACTAGGGCTTCAATCACTCCAAAGCGAGAACATACGTATGAAACCGATCAATATTAAGGGTGCTGATGGTTTAGAAAACTTTCTCGAAAAGGATGATGCAAAATTCCTACGATCAAAGAAGGTTCCGATTGCCAATTGGCAGCTAGAAGAAGAGATTTCCTACTTCATCGATCGATTCCCATCAGGTAGTCGGATCATTTATTTCTATGATCCTCATGTCCAACCGGCGGATGAACTTAGTAAGTTATCAAACTGGCTCATGAATGAAAGGTCTGTGATCACGATTCCAGCTCCCGATAACCGAGCGCTGCTCTACATGCTCGCTGAAAAGGTTCAAGCTTTAACCAATCCAACGAAACAGGAAGTCCTGCGTTGGGTTGAGTGGCAGGTTCGATCTGTATCGGGAACGGTCATCTCTCAAAAGCCAGCCGTTTTCTCGAATGGAAGGATGCTTCGTACATATCGAGCACCGAAGAAAGACATCTACAAACGAGCAGTTTGGAAAAACGAAGCACTAACTGTAGAAGAATCTGGGAGTCTATCAGGATTATTAGAAGCCGCCACTACTTCGGCTGACTCAGAGTATTGGGTTGTGAAAAAAGGAGTGTCTGACTCACTGAGAGCAGATCATGAGATCGAGATCGCGAAGCCCCATCTTCCAGTTAACATTCCATTTATTCATATCGCTCGTATTCCTATTACGAATCGTTGGGGTGAATCAAATGATTGATGCAAAAAGAAGAGCACTTATCTTTCTTACACTTGCTTTTATACTTGCCGTCGTCGCGGCTGGCTTTATTTTAAACCAAATTCGAATGGCTCAAGAGTCGCTCGGTGAAACGGTGAAAGTCGCAGCGGCAGGATCTGATATCCGTTCCTATACTTCTCTTGAAGAAAGTGATATCGAGTGGGTCGAGATGCCGAGAAGCAGTCAGGTATCCTCATTCATACAGGATGAGAAGGACCTAGAAGAAGCCATTGCGGTCGTGAACTTAAACGATGGCGATATCCTTACCAAGAACGTCGTGAGGAAGAAGCTGGATATCCCTGCTGAGAATCGGGTCGTGTGGTTGAATCCAACTTCTAATGTCGTGATCGACCAAGCGATCACAGAAGGTGATCTTGTTGATGTGTATTCCGTTATGGAAACAAAAAGCGGTGTAACAACTGAGCGCTTGCTTGAAACGGTTCCAGTCGTTCAACAAGAAGAGCTTCAGACGGATAACGACGATGAGTCGTTTGGTCCTGCAATCAGAGTATCGCTGGACCTAGAACAAGCTGAAAAGCTGATACATGCTCAAAATGCTGCCAAACAGATCCGTATTCTTCGTGTGAATCAAATTGCAGCTGAAGCTGAACAAGCGAAGAAGGAAGCTGAAGCAAAGAAAGCGGCGGCTGAGAAGGAAGAAGAAGCGAAAGCAAAAGAAGCTGCTGAAAAGAAAAAAGCAGCTGAGAAAAAAGCAGCCGAGGATGATGCTGATGAGGAGTAAAGCGGGGTGGATGAGATGAGTTCTTCGTATAAGTCATTAATTTTATCTAAGAAAGAAGATGTTATTGAATCGGTGAAAAGGGAGCTTTTAGAAAGCGGAGTCGATGTTGTGACTCAGGAAGAATGGAAACCTTCTTTCTCTGAAACCTTTCAATTTTACTTTGTAGATAGTGATGAGCTTGAGGCTCTGCAAGCCATTACGGTCCCTACTTCAAGTTTTGTAATCGGAATTACAGAAGATCGTTCGTTTGATGAAGGTAGACGGTGGGTGAAGGCCGGTGCCTATGACGTAATGGTCTTCCCTGATGAGATCGATCGTTTGAGTCAACTAATTGTCGATATTCAGCAAAGCCTTGAATTAACGGAGCAATCATTTAATCGCGATTCTGGGAACGGCATCGTTCATGCCTTTTATAGTGCAAAGGGTGGCAGCGGCACGACGTTACTATCGATCTTAACTGCTCAGTCACTTCGCATTCACCATGATAAGCGCGTTATTCTCATCGATTTAAACGCGCAGTTCGGTGGGGTTGAACCAGCACTTGGGCTTGAATTTTCAAGGTCGTATTATGATTTGCAGCCTGTCCTTCAAGAGCTCTCGTTACACCACATCGAGAACGTATCGATTAGAGATGAACGGACGGGTATCGATGTGTTAACAGGGCCGGCAAATCCAGCTAAGGCAGAAGAGATTAACGAAGAGTTGATCACGAAGGTAATTCGAACGTGCCGAGCTCACTATGATCATGTGATTCTAGATGTTCCTTCAGCAATCAGCACGATTAGTTTTACAGGGTTATCAGAGTCGACGGCGATCCATTATATTCTGACCCCGGATAGCCTGGGGCTTCGGGCTTTTAAAAATGCGATGGATCTATTCGAGCGTTTCCAATTGAGTGGACGCAATCACCCTGTGTCATTGCTTTTAAATCGAACGCATCCAAAAGGTGAGCTAGCGGAAAAAGATATCGCGAGACTTCTTTCAAAAGAAGTGACTGCTTCGGTTCGTTCAGATTACTTCGGCTTACAACCGGTTTTGAATATGGGAGAGCCATTTTATAAAAAGAAAAATGATCGTGGGCAGTCGAAAGCAACGAAGGATATGAAGCTCTTTGTTGACAAAGTGCTGATGTAGAGGAGGTGAGTGTATGTCTTGGTTACAACGAGCATCGAATCAAAGTACGCCTCGGTCGAAAGAGTGGGAAGTGACGAACAGCCCTGAAGAAAAATGGGTGAGGCACTACAAAAATCGTTTGATCAAGGAAGCGAATCTTGAAAGTATTACGACCCTTCCCCCAACTGAACGAAAACAAACAATCGAGCGACTCGTAAAGCAAATGATCGATGAAGAGAAAGTAATCATTCCTAGTCAGGAAATGGAGAGGATCATTCAACAGATCATCAACGAATCCGTAGGGTATGGACCTCTAGAAGCATTGCTTCAGGATGATGGCATAACCGAGATCATGGTGAACGGTGCGAACGAAGTGTACATCGAACGCGGCGGAAAAATGCAGGAGACAGATATTCAGTTTAAAGATGATCAGCATATCCGCCATATCATCGACCGCATCATCGCTCCGCTCGGAAGACGGATCGATGAAAGTTCCCCGATGGTAGATGCGAGACTTCCAGATGGAAGCCGAGTGAACGCGGTCATCCCGCCCATTTCACTTGATGGTCCATCGATTTCGATTCGTAAATTTAACAAAACGCCGTTCACTCTTGAAGACCTTCAGGGTTTTGGGACGTTTACGGATGAAATGGGGCGGTTTCTTCAAGCGGCAGTACAGGCAAAGACAAATATCCTCGTATCAGGAGGAACAGGGAGCGGGAAGACGACGTTACTCAACGTTCTCTCTGATTCGATCCCGCTCGGGGAACGAGTCGTAACGATCGAGGATATGGCAGAACTTCGCTTTTCATATGAAAACCTTGTTCGGCTAGAGGCGAGGCCTCCTAACATGGAAGGCAAGGGTGAAGTCACCATCCGCCAGCTTGTAAAGAATGCTCTGCGCATGCGTCCTGATCGCATTATCGTTGGGGAGGTTCGTGGTTCTGAAGCGATCGATATGCTTCAGGCTATGAATACCGGGCACGAAGGATCTCTCACAACCGTCCACGCGAACTCACCTAAAGATGCACTTGGTCGTTTGGAGGCGATGGTTGTCATGTCTGGTCTACCGATAACTGTTGAGATCATTCGTGGTTATTTCGTTGGTGCTCTCGACTTGATCGTGCAAACGTCAAGACAGCCCGATGGTGGACGTAAGGTTGTGAGTATCGCAGAAATTACTGAAGGTGATGGAGAGATCGAAATACATGACATCTTCCGGTACGTACGCGAAGGCGTTACTGCAGATGGCAAGGTGAAAGGGCACTTTGAAGCGACTGGATATAAACCTAAACTAGTCAATCGTTTTAGAGCATACGGTGTTGAACTATCCGATTCGCTGTTCCTTGAGGGGGCGATCGTATGACAATCGCTCTCCTAGCGCTTACCGCTGCGTTTCTTTCATTCTTCCTATTTATCTATTACGTGATGGAAAGCCGCCGAGCGAAGCAGTCAGTAAAGAAGATCGATGAATGGTTTGAAACAGGTGAACAGAACAGAAAGAGTTTCGTAATTCTAATCGGTGATAAATATGATGAATCGGAATTGTCTCGAGATTTGGAAAAGAAGCTTGTTCAAGCGAATATTCGCTTGAAGCCGTCGGAGTATATGGGGATCTATTTACTTACTCTTGCCGTGATATGGTTCGTGGGGTTTTTCTTACTAGGTTTACTTCCGCTTATCGCGCTGTTGATCGCCTACTTCTCGGTATGGATCGGGTCGAGACTCCTATTAAACGCGAGGCAAGATAAATTGAACGAAAGCTTCAACAAACAGCTTCCTGAAATATGCAGGATGATGTCTAATTCGATTAAAGCTGGTCAAACGATTCCTCAAGGGATCGAAATGGTAGGTTCAGAGGTGTCAGAACCAGCGGGTCCACAGTTTAGAATAATGGATCAGCAAATAAAGCTTGGAGACGACGTTGAAGAAGTGATGGGACGTTTTCGTGAGAGGTATTCAAGTAAAGAAATCTCAATCTTCGTTAGTACGATCTTGATTCAACGACGCGTCGGGGGAAACCTTGCTGAAGTGCTAGATTTAATGGCTGGAACGATCGAAGAAAGAGGACGCGTACAAAAAGAAATCCAAACCGCAACAGCGGAGTCGCGTTCGATCGCGTATATCCTTGTGCTCATGCCTTTCATGATGGCGATCATGATGAACTTGTTCATCGAAGGCTTTCTAAACGTTCTATTCACCACATGGGGTCTGCTTCTTTTCGCGATATTTTCACTCATTATGTTCGCGGCTTTCATTCTGATCAAACGGATTTCAAGGATAAGGGTGTAACCTATGAGTTCATTACTAAGTGTATATGCCGGCTTCTTATTTACTGCCATTCTATTCATTTTACTCATCGGATTTATTTATATCTATTTGTATATCAGCAAGAAACATAAGCTAGTTGATCAACTGAAGGTAGAGGAATCTGTTCGACAGAGGCGAGTGAGTTTCAGGCGAAAAATGAGTGACCGCCTCATAAAAGCAGCTGAATATGCAGGACCTACAGGTGTTAAATACGCGTTTTTCTCAGATCGAGAGAAGGATGAAAACCAGCTGATCCAGGCAGGGAACCCGATGGGGCTCCGGCTAGAGAGCTTTTATGGTCTCAGGTTTTTCCTAGGACTGTGCGGGATCGTCGCTGGAATGCTTTACCTTCTTCTAGGACTGCCGCTTGCTTTTGCGATGTTTCTACTTCTGCCGCTCGGGGGCTATTTAGGGCCGAATCTATGGCTATTATTAAAAGCTCGTGAGCGACAAGAAACGATCAGCATGATGATGCCGGACTTTCTCGATACCGTCAGCGTTACGCTTCAGGCAGGTGTTGGGTTAGATGGCGCGCTCCATCAAGTGACAAGGCAGTTCGATGGACCGCTGAGCGAAGAGATCGAACGATTTAATCGAGAAATTGATCTCGGTGTTCCGAGGAAAACAGCTTATGAAAATCTAATCAATCGAAATTCATCTAGAGAGCTAGAGATGCTTGTGAACTCTCTTATCCAGGGATCTACTCTAGGTGTCCCTGTTTCTAAAACATTTGCCATTCAAGCGGATGACCTTCGCGCGACCAGAAGCTTTAAAGCGAAGGAAAAAGCAGCGAAGGCAAGTCCTCAAATTACGTTAGTCACAACATTTTTCGTATTGCCGGGTGTGTTCATCTTGATCATTGGATTGCTTGCTCTGAACGTGATTTACAACCCTGGCGCATTTGGTCTTGATACCTTCTTCAATTAGAAGGTTCAAATAAAAACTAATTACCTAAAAGGAGAGGTTATGATGTTAAACAAACTCGTAATAAAGTCTAAGGAAACGATGAATCAGTACGTAAACAATGAAGAAGGTGCACAGGCTCTTGAGTGGGTAGCACTAGGACTAGTCGTATTAGCAGTAATGGCAGCTGTTGCTACAGCTGTAGATGGTAATGGAGACGGAATTGCATCTGCTATCGTTGATCGTATCGCTCAAATGATCAGTGACATTTAATTCGCGATGAGAAAGCTTACTTCTTACCTAAAAAATGAGAAAGGGTCACAAACGATTGAATTTTTAGCTGTATTCCCGCTTGTGATCGTGGCGTTTATGATCATCTGGCAGATGGCGCTCGTTGCTTATGCGGTTGTTGTCACAGAGTCAGCTGCCAGAGATGGTGCCAGAGCGGCATCGGTAGGTGGGAATGCACAACAAGTAGCGGAACGATCAGCAGGCGGTTTACAGATTCAATCCGTCAGTTCAGTTGAATCGGGAGAGGACGTTACCGTAACGGTCGTTTCAAGAATACCGACCGTTTCGATCCCTCTCGTTGGTCAGATTGAACTGGATTTTGATGCAGATGCGACGATGCCGATGGAAGAGGATGACGACGAAGGAAGTTTGCCATGACAACATTACGTTCTTACCTGAAAAATGAACAAGGCAACAGCATGCTGCTGATCATGGTGGGCTTACTCGTCGTTTCAATTTTTATCAGCTTCGCTTTCTTTGATTTCTTTAATGTGTTCATTTCAAAACGCGTCAGCCAAACGAGTGCGGACTCGGCGGTACTAGCCGCTGCAAAAGAGGCGAAGAACTCTTATGACAAGGAACTTCGTGAGGAACTCGAAGAGCGGTTAGAAGAACTTGAAGAACGTTTCTCAAGTGAAGAATTAACAGATGACGAGATTGGGAACTGGCTTGAAGATGAAATTGAAGGCAGCGATGATTCGTATAGGTCAACAGTTGAAAAATGGCTTAAAGAAGGTGACAGTGTTGACCTGGATGCCAATGAACTGCTGCTCTTTTTATATGAAGAAGACGAAATTAGCGAGATCGCATGCGACGCTGTAAGAGGAAACATGTCTGATATCGAAGACGCCGCCAATCGCTATGCGAAGAAAAACGGTGCTGATCGAAATGTAAGGGTTGAATTCGATGAGGAAACGTTCAGCATTTTTGTAGAATCAGAACGCAAAGGTTCATACGTGACGGTCGAAGATTCGCAGTTCGACGGCATCAAAGCAGATGCCTCTGCTGGAATCGGTACACCGGTGGGGATCGATATAACATGTAAATAAGTTGAGGGGAGAGGGTGCAGAGTGGCGTTTAAACGACTGATATCGTTCGTGATTCTTCTCTTCATGCTTGCTACGAGTGTATCTCCCGTCGCTTTAGCGGAGGTTGGGGAACTCGACTATAACAATGATAACCTCAACAAAACGGAAAGTGATGGAGATGCCACTGCTAATGACGGTAAGGACAAAGATCATTGGTGGGACATCGATTGGAGAGGAATCGGTAACGATATCGGAGACGCTTTTAACAAAGGAAGAGATGCTCTTGACCCATTCTTCGATACGGTCGGGGATATGGGGGATTTCATTGCTGGAGGCTGGGATAGGTTCACTGATTGGTCGAGTGATACATGGAATGACTTCAGTAACTGGTCACAAGACACATGGTCGTCCTTCACAGATTGGTCGGCGAACACATGGGATTCATTTACGGACTGGTCAGCTAACACGTGGGACGCTTTCGTCGATGGCACGGTCAATACATGGAACGCTTTTACAAACTTCACATCGAATATCTGGGACGCGACGCCAAACTGGGTAAAATCAACCTTGAGCTTTGTAGGCGTTGGCGCCGGAATCGTGGGTGCTGTCGCTCTTGGCGTAATCAGCGCACCAGTTGCGATCGCAGCTGGAATTGGAGCGGGCATCGCCGGTGGCGCGTATTATCTTATGAATCGAAACAGCGACTATAGTTTTCTAGGCTCACTTGGCTGGACAGCTGGAGGTGCCCTGTTAGGCGGGATTGGACAGGCTACTGGGGCGATTGCGGCTGTTAGAGCTTATCTCGGTAGGAAAGCTGCGACAGGGTTGTTATCTGCTCAGATTAATAGATATGCTTTAGGGAGTTGGGGGGCTGTAGCTAAACGTGCTTTATATGCATATTCAAAAGCGGCTATTCTACCAACGGCTGTTGTTCCCGGAATTCATGGTTTTAATTTTATAATGACGGGTGAAATTAACTGGGGATCAATGGCTAAAGATACTGCAGTGACATTTGCAACAGCACCTTTAGGTGGAGCTCTAGTATCTGAAGTGGGAACGGCGATTCGTAGTGGTTTTAGGTTAGTAAATCCTATTATACCAGCCGCGGGTGCAATTGGTGTGGCAGGTGGTACCAATCTACTTATGCAATTTCTTACTTCTGGACAAGCTAGTTTTTTGGATTTTGGAATTGGTGCAGCTGTAGGTGGTGCATTTATTTCTTTAGATATACTTCTAAGTCGGTACCCAGACACACGAATTCAAACCACATACGAAGTTTTGAAAAAATACCTTAGTGATGAATTATCAAAAATTGCAGAGAAGGAATTCTCAGATAAGAAAACTAAAAAAGAACAGTAGAATGATTTATGGAAGGAGTTGGAATCATGACTAATCGAATGTGGGGGTTCATAGAAGCGGCCGCTGTGATAATTATTTTGGGAAGCACAGTAGGATTAGTATTTTCATTGGGAGAATCTCAAGGGGGCGGTGTTTATAAAATGACTGAACGTCCACCTTGGTTGATATATGCTGCAATGGGTCTTGGCGCAACAATGATCATTGGGGTTTTTGCCCATATTAGTAGAAGATCAGAGGGTGTTAGCATTAAGGCGCGTATACTCCAGACTGCATTGCTTGTATTGTTTTTTGCTGGTGCAATAGGTCTTGCTAATATGTTTAGGTAATATTAGTGAAGGAGTTTTTAAAATACTTAAGCTAATTAGGTGTTTTGGGGTGGACATATGACAAAGTGGAAGAAACTATCAATAACTTCTAAAGTGTCATTTTTAGTGATGATCTTATTAACATATATATACTCTCGAATGTTTATAGAAGATGGAAAGTTAGATTTCACTGATAGAATCTTTTTACTCTTAGTGATTATTGTTTTTGCTTTTGTTGGGATTATATCTAGTATTAATCTCACTTCACAAAATGGAAAGAAGCTAACTACTCGTACTGTAATAGGAGCAGTAGTTACTTTTTTGCTTTTTATTTTGTACCGATTGTTTGTAGAGTTTTAATAAAGTGGAAAGATGTTTTTCCTGAAGGTTGTTTTCTTCCCTTACTTTAATTTACTTCGCTTTCTTTGTGGAAATTAAATAGTGATTGTGAAAAGAAGATAAAAAGTCTGATTGGGGTTTGTATCGGATGAGTTATTTAATAAAGAGACATTCTGATGTTTAGGAGAAAATTAAGATGTGGAAGAAAGTTTCTATTGCGGCAAATATACTTATGCTCGGGGCGTTTGTTGGGGTTATCGTATACGGTCAATTGTTTATAGAAAACGGAAAGTTAGATGGTAACGACAAGATATTTTTTGGAGGAATTCTTGCTGTTTTAGCGTTCTGTGGTTCGGTGTTTTATATAAATTTTATTAATAAAAACGGAAAGAAAGTAACGGCGAGGACAATCGTATTGGGAACTATCATGTTCTTAGTAATCGTTCTTTCTAAAGTCGTAGCAGAGTATTGGCTATAAATATATAGGTTATAAAATCTATTATTGGAGGTGTATGAATGTGAAAAAGTATCTCTTAATTCTTGTAGGGTTAGTTTGTCTACTACTAGCAGCTTGCTCTAATAACGAAGAAAGTGCTAGTCAAAATAATAAAGATAATAAACAAGAGGAACAGCAGCAGGAAGAGAAAGCAGACTTTCCTGAAGCTGCAACAGATGCACAGAGTATTGTAAAAGGAAGTCCAGGATCATTAATCAAAAGTGGTAGTGGTAAACAATCCATTAATCCCGATGACATTTTAAAGGAAATCCCTTCTTCTGCTGATGCGGAGACGGCATATAACGGGTTAGTCTCTATGCTTCATGCCGATTACAGTGAGGTTCACGCGGCGTATGAGGATTATAATCCTGAATTTGCAAGTCTTACATCTGAGGAAGAAAAGATTGATGAAGAGAATGTTGTGATTTTATTGGATTCTAGTGGGAGTATGGCAGGGCAAGTAAGCGGAGGAACGAAGATGGATCTCGCAAAGGATGCTTTAAAGCGATTTTCTAGTAACTTACCTGAAGACGCGAATATACTCTTGAGAGCTTACGGTCACAAAGGTAGTAATGATGATAGCGATAAGGAACTCTCTTGTAGTAGTAATGAAGTCTTTTATGATTTGGATACATATGATGAAAACACGTTCAACGAAGCTTTGGGTCAATTCAAACCTACAGGATGGACTCCACTAGGGGATGCGATTAGCTCTGTTCAGTCTGATTTAAAAGGGAAAACTGGAGAACGTGTGAAAAACAAAGTTTATATAGTGAGTGATGGTGTGGAAACATGTGATGGAGACCCTGTGAGTGAAGCGGAAAAGCTTCATCACTCTGATTTAGAGGTAACGGTAAACATCATCGGATTCAATGTAGATACTGAAGGTCGTAGACAGCTTGAAGATGCGGCAGAAGCAGGCGGTGGAGTTTACAAGACTGTTAATTCAAAAGTTGAGCTAAATAACACTCTCAATCAATTATTGAACGATGCCCATAAATCAATTCAAGCAGACCTTGCATCAGCGAAGGCTGATATTGCAGTAAACAAAGAGCATCTTCAAAAGAATAAAGAGGTAGACGAAATCAGAGCAACCTTTAATGATATCGTTCAAACGGAAGAAGACCTATTATATAAAGCAGCTCAAGAGTTGTACTTTGAAGAAAAGATTACAAAGGAAGAAGTAGAGCTCCTCAAAGAGAAAATTACTCAGCGTTCAGATACGCTTCTCGACTATAGCGAGAAAAAGCATGATGAGTTGAGTGAGTCAATAAAGGTAGAGAAAGAGAAAATGTTCGATAAGATCGACGAGAAAACAGCGAGTTAAACAAACGTTTGATTGAATAAGAGAGACCGTACAAGCCAGAGCCGATTTGCTCTGGCTCTTTTTTTAAAAAAGAATATCAATCTATGTATTGACCCACTCTATTTTAGCTGATATAGTAGTAAACGTTGTTGCAAAGACAACATCACTTAATTAAAAAAGGGATTGACACTACTTAGGTAGTCATGTATTATTAATCACGTTGCTTCTTACGGAGCAAACAGATTGTAATAACAATCTCAAAAAAAGTTGTTGACAATGACTTAGACGAAATGTTATATTAGTTGAGTCGCTGAAAACGACAAACGAAAGAAACAATTGATCTTTGAAAACTGAACGAAACGCCATGCAAGAAATTGTTTCTACGGAAACAACATTGTTTTAAAGCTAGATTGAACTTTTCTATCGGAGAGTTTGATCCTGGCTCAGGACGAACGCTGGCGGCGTGC
>NZ_CANDOB010000011.1 GCF_947387515.1 Alkalihalobacillus sp. CinArs1
TTTTGGTTGCGGGGGCAGGATTTGAACCTGCGACCTTCGGGTTATGAGCCCGACGAGCTACCGAACTGCTCCACCCCGCGACGATAGTATGAAATTAATGGTGCACCTGCTTCTATATGCTGTGCACTGATTTCTTTCACAAATTATGTAACTTTGCGGAAAGAAAATGGTGAGCCATGAAGGACTCGAACCTTCGACCCTCTGATTAAAAGTCAGATGCTCTACCAACTGAGCTAATGGCTCATTAAAGGTTTCTTTAATGACGACAAGTTTTATATTATCACTGCTTTATGAAAAAAGCAAGGATTCTTTAAATAAAAATAATAAAGGTGAAGATAACAGGTGATGCTGTTACCTTGTCTCACCTTTTTTCCTTAGTTTTTCTCTCATCATTTCACGGATTTCTTTCTTGCGCTTGTGACGATGAATCGCGAAACGATTAACTTCTTGGAAGACAAGGGAGGACTGTTTTTCTGTTTTTAGATAGAATTTTACACCATAGCTAAAGTTACCTCTCGTGTTAGGATCATCTGGGTTGTTTGCTTTTAGCCATAGGATTTCACCAGTTACCTTAAATAGTTCTTCGTTCAATTTCAACTCAAACTCTAAGTCTATATGTTTCGCTAACTCAGGATCTGAAGAGAAGCCGATACCTTCAAGGCCGATGTCGTGAATATAAATTTTATGATTAAACTCTTTACTATCAGGTTCGTCACCATTCAATACCCTCATTTTTGCTGCGAGAGGTACGGAGAGTTGGTGCCGAAAGACTTGCCTTTTATCCCGGTTCATTAAGCCCACCTCATAAAAAATAGGAAATTCTAACAATATCAATCTTATCATATAAAAATAAACCGTGCTTTTGTTTTATAGTAATAACGCCTAAAAAAAAGCTGGCAGTATAAACTGCCAGCTAAAAACCATAGTGTTTCGCTCCCTATAACGCAGGAGTTTGGATTCCTCTTGCTTTCCTGAGGACGAACTTATGCGAATACACCGCGTACCATGTTTGTTTGATTACGGTCTGGTCCTACAGAGAACACAGACAACGGAATACCTGTAAGCTGAGAAACACGCTCAATATAGTGCCTAGCGTTTGGAGGAAGCTCTCCAAGATCTTTCACACCTGTAATATCTTCATTCCAACCAGGCATCTCTTCGTATACTGGTTCACACTCTGCAAGGACTTTAAGGCTAGCTGGAAATTCCTCGATCACTTCGCCTTTATATTTATATGCCGTACAGATTTTCAACGTATCGATACCAGTCAGTACATCGATGGAGTTTAGAGATAAGTCTGTAATTCCACTAACTCTGCGGGCATGACGAACAACGACACTATCAAACCAACCAACACGACGAGGTCGTCCTGTGGTCGTACCGTATTCGTTTCCTACTTCACGAATCTTGTCTCCAATTTCATCATGAAGTTCAGTTGGGAAAGGACCATCTCCAACACGTGTCGTATACGCTTTTGAAACGCCTACCACGTGATTGATCTTACTTGGTCCAACACCAGAACCGATCGCAACACCACCTGCAATTGGGTTAGATGACGTTACATAAGGATACGTCCCCTGATCGATATCAAGCATAACGCCTTGTGCACCTTCGAAAAGAACACGACGTCCTTCATCGATCGCATCATTTAACACAACAGATGTATCGACAACGTAATTTTTAATCTGCTGTCCATATTCATAGTACTCTTCAAGAATATCTTCTTTTTTGAAGCCTTCAGCTTCATACATACGCTCAAGAAGACGGTTTTTATCTGCAAGGTTACGCTCGAGCTTTTCTTCAAAAACATCTTTATCGAGAAGGTCACAAATACGGATACCAACACGTGCAGCCTTGTCCATATAGGCAGGTCCGATTCCTTTTTTCGTCGTACCGATTTTGTTTGCACCCTTGGACTCTTCTTCTACAGCATCTAATCTAAGGTGATAAGGTAGAATCACGTGAGCACGATTGCTTATACGAAGGTTGTCCGTACTAACGTTACGCTCATGTAAATATGCAAGCTCTTCTACAAGCGCCTTCGGATCAATAACCATACCGTTACCAATCACGCAAATTTTATCATCGTAAAAAATACCTGATGGAATCAAGTGAAGCTTGTATTTCGTATCGTTGAATACGATTGTATGTCCAGCATTGTTACCGCCCTGATAACGAGCAACAACTTCTGCATTTTCAGAAAGGTAGTCAGTAATCTTTCCTTTACCTTCATCGCCCCACTGCGTTCCTACGACCACTACTGATGGCATTTCAGCACCTCCAGATGCTTCATTCGAATTCGTTCGGTGAAGCATGCACTTTTTTAAAAAACCCAGAGTAAGTGTACCAATTCATGTTAATTAAGTCAACAAAACCGAACGATTTATCGTTGTTTACTTTTTATGTTCGTTATTAGGGTTAATGTACCCATTTTTCTCCCAACTTATAAAAGAAAAAGCCCCTGATCGGGACTTATTACGCACCTGGAGGAATGTCACTCTCATCGTGACGTCTCTCAAGATTAACGAATTTATTGAATTCCTTTACGAAAGCAAGTTCTACTGTTCCAACTGGTCCATTACGCTGCTTCGCAATAATGATTTCGATGATATTCTTATTCTCTGATTCTTTATCATAGTAATCATCTCTGTATAGGAAAGCAACGATGTCGGCATCCTGCTCGATACTCCCTGATTCACGGATATCAGACATCATCGGACGTTTATCCTGTCTGGATTCTACGCCACGAGACAGCTGAGAAAGTGAAATAACAGGAACTTCAAGTTCCCTCGCGATTCCTTTTAGTGCACGAGATATCTCTGATACTTCCTGCTGACGGTTCTCGGTAGAGCCGTTACCTCTAATCAGCTGCATATAATCGATCAAGATCATGCCGAGTCCTTTTTCTTGCTTCAAACGTCGGCATTTTGACCGAATGTCTCCAACACGAATACCTGGTGTGTCATCGATATAAATACCTGCGTTCGATAAACTCCCCATCGCCATCGTAAGCTTCTGCCAGTCATCACCTGTCAGAGCTCCAGTACGAAGACGCTGTGCATCGATGTTTCCTTCCGCACAAAGCATACGCATTACGAGCTGTTCTGCACCCATCTCCAGACTGAAGATCGCTACGTTCTCATCTGTTTTCGTTGCTACGTTTTGGGCGATATTCAAAGCGAAAGCCGTCTTACCTACTGAAGGACGTGCAGCCACGATGATCAAATCGTTTCGCTGAAATCCTGCAGTCATGCGATCTAGCTCTGAGAAGCCCGTAGGTATACCAGTAATGTCTCCCGTGTTGTTTTGGAGCATTTCGATATTATCATATGCATCGACAAGAACGTCTTTAATGGAAATAAACGCACCGGTGTTCTTGCGTTGTGATACTTCCATAATGGATTTTTCTGCTTCTGATAGAAGGTTCTCTATTTCATTTTCCTTCGCATAACCGTCTGAAGCAATATCAGTTGCCGCTCTGATCAAACGTCTTAAGATCGATTTCTCTTCTACGATCTTTGAATAGTATTCAACGTTTGCAGCAGTTGGCACCGAATTAGCCAAATCACTTAAATAAGAGACACCGCCAATTTCCTCAAGGAGTTTTCGATCTTGAAGCTCAGAAGTTACCGTTACAAGATCAACCGGTTCCCCTTTCTCGGATAGCTCGATCATGACAGAAAAGATCTTCTGATGTGCCGCACGATAAAAATCTTCTGGTTGGAGAACCTCAGTAGCGGTCGTTAATGCGTCTGTCTCTAAAAACACCGCCCCTATAACGGCCTGTTCTGCTTCTATATTTTGAGGTGGCGTACGATCAGCAAATAAATCACTCATGTTGTTTTCCCCCTGAGCATTTCGCTTTTTCCACCCGTTAACACCTATTATTGCTCAACGACATGAACTTTAACTGTAGCAGTCACATCCTGATGCAATTTGATGGGTACATTTGTGTAACCAAGTGAACGGATTGGTTCATCTAGTTCGATCTTTCTTTTATCAATTTTGATGTCATGATGCTTCTTAAGATCCTCAGCGATGTTCTTACTAGTGATCGATCCGAATAAGCGGCCACCTTCACCAGATTTCGTTGAAATTTCAACCTCGAGGTTTTCGATTGTTTCTTTAAGAGCCTTCGCTTCATCTAGTTCTTCTTGTGCTTTCTTTTCATCGCTGCGCTGCTTCGCTTTTAACTGCTTCATATTTGCATTATTCGCTTCAACAGCAAGATTATTCTTTAAAAGATGGTTACGAGCATAGCCATCTGCTACATTTTTTACTTCACCTTTTTTACCTTTACCTTTTACATCTTCTAAAAATATTACTTTCATGACTCTTCGTCTCCCCCTTCTAGATAGTCATCTACGACTTCTTTAAGCATACTTTCTGCTTCTTCTACTGTATTTACATCTAGCTGCGTGGCGGCATTTGTTAAATGGCCTCCACCTTCTAGACCTTCCATGATGATTTGAACGTTTACTTCACCAAGAGATCTTGCACTTATGCTTACTTTACCATCATCTCGCTTTGAAATGACAAAGGATGCAATAACGCCGCTCATAGAAAGCAACGTATCAGCAGCCTGCGCGATCATGACCTGGTCATACGTCTTATCATTTTCACCGAGTGCAATGGCGATTCCGTTACGATAGATGTTTGACTTTTCGATAATACGCGCTCGACGAATATATTGAGCGATGTCTTCTCGAAGAAATTCTTGCACTAGAACCGTATCCGCACCGTGTGCTCGTAAATAAGAAGCAGCATCAAACGTTCTTGAGCCAGTTCTAAGCGTGAAACTTTTTGTATCGACGATGATTCCAGCTAACAATGCTGTCGCTTCTAATATGTCCATTTTAAGACGCTTTGGCTGATATTCAAAGAGTTCCGTTACAAGCTCGGCAGTTGAGGAAGCATACGGCTCCATATAGACGAGAACGGGATCTTCAATAAATTCTTCCCCTCGTCTATGATGGTCGATCACAACTACGCGATCAAGCTTTTGAAGAAGTTTTTCTTCCATGACGAGTGAAGGTTTATGTGTATCGACCACCACGAGAAGCGTGTTCGATGTTGCCTTCTCAAGTGCCTCTTCAGGATCCTGAAACCGAGCCCAAAGTTGCTCGTTTTGCTGTATTTCTTCGATTAGCCTCGATACACCACTCGTTTTTTGATTTTGATCAAAAACGATATTTCCTTCTTTCCCGTTCGCCTGAGCGACTTTCAAAATACCGATCGACGCTCCGATCGAATCCATATCAGGGTTTTTATGCCCCATTATAATAACCTGATCACTATCTAAGACCAATTCTCGAAGAGCGTGAGAAATAACACGCGCTCGAACCCTCGTTCTTTTCTCGATCGGATTTGTTTTCCCACCATAAAACTTAACCTTACCGCTCGTTTGTTTAATCGCGACTTGATCACCGCCACGGCCAAGCGCTAAATCTAAACTAGATTGTGCTAGCTGTCCTAGCTCTGTTAACGTGCTATGACCGCTGCCGATTCCTATACTTAGCGTTATATGAATATTTTCCTTCGACGTGACGTCACGAACTTCATCAAGAATAGAAAACTTATTCTTCTCTAGTTCTTGAAGGATTTTTTGGTTAAGGACTGCAAAAAACTTTTCTGAAGAACTACGTTTAAGAAAAACGCCATGTTCATCGGCCCATTTATTTAAAATCGACGTGACAGCACTATTTAAATTACTACGTACTTCATCGCCTAAACCTTGAGTTACCTCTTCATAATTATCGAGATAAATAATCCCTACTACGGTTTTTTCCTCATTGTACCTTCGTTTGATATCGATCTTCTCAGTCACATCAAAGAAATAAAGTAGACGTTCTTCCTGTTTGAAGTAAGTTTTATACTTGCGTTCATTGATGGTCAAGATTTCATCCTCTGCTTCAGACTTAAGAAACGGGATGATTTTTTCTGAAATCTCATTTAACGAAAGACCGATCAGAGGCTCCTGCTTCGTTACGGTAGGCATGTAAGGATTTGTCCATTCGATGTGGTAATCCTCATCATACAACAATATACCGATCGGCATCTCCATCAATGCCTCATCGCCCACCTTTTTCACACGATGCGAAAGTGTGGAGACATAGTCGCGTAGAGCTTCCTGAAAATTCGATTCAGCACGGATCGCTAAATAAACGAGGAGCGTTGTCACAATGACGCTTACAATTCCAATTATCCAGTTGTAATAAGTAATAATGCCGATAAAAAGGATGGAAATGACGAACAAGGCTACCACATGATAACCATGCCACCGTTTCGTTAAAAACTTTGGCATATTTTCAGCTCCTACCTATGATTTCATTCTCCTTCGCAGTTCAAAACCTAGATCGATGATTCCAATGATAACAACAAGTGACGATAGTGCGAAGCCAAGAAATGTGAAAAGTATCGGCACCGCGATCGGCCAACCTTTTTTGTGGCTGTAAAAGTATATAACTGCTAGTCCTTGCACAAAAATTAACGCATTCAATACTGAATAGACATTAATAGAAGCTACATAAGCAGCAGAACCTTCTTCTAAACCAACCATCATTAGAATGGTAACAACTAAATAATACCATAAAAAACTCTTAGGAAATGCCCATTCTCGAATCGGTTTAAAC
The DNA here is from genome assembly GCF_947387515.1 of Alkalihalobacillus sp. CinArs1. Taxonomy (GTDB): domain Bacteria; phylum Bacillota; class Bacilli; order Bacillales; family Guptibacillaceae; genus Guptibacillus. Next base: position 6,633 of record NZ_CANDOB010000011.1, read on the forward strand.
ACCGGAGGTTGAAATCCTCCTACCCTCTTCAAGACAGGAATAGAAATAAGTTGTGAGACTAAAGCCATCAAAACACCTAAAATAACAAGGAGAGTAGGAACCAAATATCTGATGATCTCGATTTGCTCAAACATCATATCGAACTGCTCAGTATTTTGCCCTAATGCTTCACTTATTGATTCAGCCTGTTTAAATGACTGGTTTAGCATTGAGATCGCTAAATCGATTGGGTTCTCACCTATCAGTAGTATACTTCCGATAAAAAGGATTAGCATCGTAATCACATAACTGATCCCACTACCGATCAAAACAGTAAGCGCAGATTTACGTTTCTCATACAGATAACCAGCTGTTAAGCCCCCTACTCCAAATGGAAACGAGGCGGCGAGGGATGGAAATCCAGCGATGATTAACCCTAATACAGTGGCAACACCCCACATCACAAATCCACTGCCAAGACCATTTCGTACAACCATCAAAATAAAAGGAATAGGCAAGACCCAGAACGTAATGGATCCAAGAATCGGAACGAACGTTGTGATTAAAAATAATACAGCAAATACAGCTGCTAGCGCAGCTCCTTCCACTAATTGCTTCACGGTTTGATTTTTCAAGTTTTTAGACCTTCCTTATATCTAATAAAAAACGGGTCGAAATCCCCTTACTATATTGTAAGAATTTCTGCCCGCAACAGCAAATTTTTCATTTATAAATAAACTAACATATAAAAAAGGCTGTTACCACAACAGCCTGGTCTCACCTACATGAATGAAAGAGGTTGATCTGTAGCACCCTTTGTTTCACTCTTCAGCAATTCACTCAACGTCTGAGTTGCACTCATTGCATCACGCCCTTCAGCGATTAAAAGGATCGTATCCTCCTCATTGACCATCAGATTGAAAGCGATGACGCTCGTAAGACTTTTTCCGTTTATGCTATGTCCATCGTGATAGAGAGTGATATGGCTGCTAAACGATTTTGCCTGTTTCACAAACGAAATGAGCGCGTTCATACTATGCTGTTTATGTACTGTTAATTTTGTAGTTTCCATCATTGGTATATCCCCCTTACAAGCGATTGTAAAGAACATATACCTTTTTCCAAGTAACGTTAAACCACCTTGCTTTTTCCAATATAAAGAAAAAAGACAGCAAGATCAAATCCTGCTGTCTCTTCCTTATCAAGTTACTCTCCTACTACGTAAGGGAGTAGTGCCATTTGACGAGCACGTTTAACCGCACGAGTCAATTGACGCTGATATTTAGCGCTAGTACCTGTTACACGACGTGGAAGAATCTTTCCACGCTCAGATACGAAACGCTTAAGAAGATCTACATCTTTATAGTCGATGTAAGTGATTTTATTTACTGTGAAGAAACAAACCTTTTTACGACGACCTCTACGTCCACCTGGTCTTGCCATGGTTAGTACCTCCTTTGCTTTTAAATTTGTTCTCTGTTTTCACCGCTCGAAACAGAGAGTATTAGAACGGCAAGTCATCATCCGAAATATCGATCGGCTTGCCATCGCTCGCAAACGGATCATCTCCAAAGTTGGACTGATTCCGATTGTTGTTGCGATCTTGGTTCTGATTTCCGTAACCGCCGCTATCTCTGTTTGGAGAGCCGCCACCGTAGTTGCCGCCTCCGCCGCCCTGGCTTGCGCCTTTTGGCTCGAGAAATTGGACACTTTCAGCCATCACTTCTGTCACAAACACACGCTGTCCCTGGCTGTTATCATAAGAACGAGTTTGAACTCGTCCATCTACACCAGCAAGGCTGCCTTTTTTCAAGAAATTGGCTGCGTTTTCTGCCTGTCTGCGCCATACAACAATGTTGATAAAATCTGCTTCACGGTCTCCCTGCTGGTTCGTAAACGGACGATTCACTGCAAGAGTGAAGTTCGCAACCGCTACGCCGCTTGGGGTATAACGCAATTCAGGGTCTTTTGTTAAACGTCCAACTAATACGACGCGATTCAGCATCAGAACCCCTCCTATTTATAAAACAATTACTTTTTAGCTTCTTCAAGGTTAAGTGTCATGAAACGAAGAACATCGTCGTTGATTTTCATCAAACGGCTGAACTCGTTGATCGCTTCGATATCACTGTTGATGTCAAGAACAATGTAGATCCCGCTGTTGAAATCGTTGATTTCGTAAGCAAGACGCTTTTTGCCCATTTGCTTGACTTCATTAATTTCCGCACCGTTATCAGTAAGGATTCCGTTGAAACGCTCGATAAGAGCTTTCTGTGCATCCTCTTCGATATTTGGACGGATAATGTACATAATTTCGTAGTTACGCATTCCGTTCACCTCCTTTTGGTCTAACGGCTCTTAAATAAGAGCAAGGAGTAAGTATACAAAGATAATTACTCACAGCTTTAGATTATAACAAAACGAACCTATATTAGCAAGGTTTATTCATTAAACGTTAAAACGGAAGTGAATCACGTCTCCGTCTTTCACAATATATTCTTTTCCTTCTAGGCGAACTTTTCCTTTTTCTTTCGCAGCACCCATCGTTCCCGCTTCGACTAGATCGTCATACGCAACCACTTCAGCGCGTATAAATCCACGTTCAAAGTCTGTATGAATAATTCCAGCTGCTTGAGGAGCTTTCATTCCAAGACGGAACGTCCAAGCACGAACTTCTTGTTCACCAGCAGTGAAATACGTTGCAAGGCCTAATAGGTCGTACGAAGCTCTGATCAACTTGTTAAGACCTGGCTCAGCGATACCGATGTCTTCTAAGAACGCATCTTTCTCTTCGCCATCAAGCTCAGCGAGTTCAGACTCGATCTTTGCACAAACTACGATTACTTCCGCGCCTTCTTTTGCCGCATATTCACGCACTTGTGCAACGTGTTCGTTATCTGCTGGATCAAGTAGATCATCTTCATCAACGTTTGCAACATAAAGAACAGGCTTCTTCGTAAGAAGGTGTAGACCGTATACGATCTTCTCTTCTTCTTCTGTAAGTTCAACGCTACGAGCAGACTTTTCTTCTTCTAGCGCTTCTTTTATCTTTTTCAGAACGTTAAATTCAGCAAGTGCTTCTTTGTCTTTCTGTTTTGCCATCTTCTCCACACGGCCGATGCGCTTATCGACTGTTTCAAGATCGGCAAGGACAAGCTCAAGGTTGATCGTTTCAATATCAGAGATCGGATCTACCTTACCTGATACGTGAGTGATGTTTTCATCATCGAAGCAACGCACAACTTGAGAGATTGCATCTACTTGACGAATGTGTGATAGAAACTTGTTTCCAAGACCTTCACCTTTACTCGCACCTTTTACGATACCTGCAATATCAGTGAATTCGAAAGCTGTCGGAACAGTTTTCTTAGGATTAACAAGCTCAGTTAGCTTCTGAAGACGCTCATCTGGAACTTCGACGATTCCAACGTTTGGATCGATCGTACAGAACGGATAGTTTGCAGATTCTGCACCTGCTTGTGTGATTGCATTGAACAATGTTGACTTCCCAACGTTCGGAAGTCCTACAATACCGGTGGTTAAAGCCATCTCGGTCACTCCTTCTATAAATCAGCCGTGGGGCATCTATTTTGTATAACAGTAAAAACAGCTTACAGAAGCTGTTTTTGATATTACTTTTTTAGTGAATAAACTAGAGACATACCTTTTCCAATTATAGAGATTCAGAAGGGAAAATACAAGCTTCCCAGAATTGTTCACACAAAAAAAGACCGTCAAAGCGACGGTCACGAATCAGCACGTTCTAGGACTTTCTTAATTTTTCTAGAAAATTCTCTTCGAGGTAGCATCACACTGTGATCACAGCCCAAACATTTGATCCGGATATCTGCGCCCATGCGAATGATCTTCCATTTGTTTTCACCACATGGATGAGGTTTTTTCATTTCGACGACATCGTTTAGCTCAAATTCCTTCTCGTTCACAAAGTTCCATCCCTTCTATACTTTTTCCTGAACCTCTGCTTGCTCGTCCCGCTGATACATGACAAGACGAGGGAACGGTATTTCGATTCCTCTTTCATCAAGACGCTGCTTGACTGCTTTTCGAACTTCTCTCCCGATACCCCAGTGTTCCATAGGTCTTGTTTCTGAGATGATTCGTAGGACAACTTCTGAAGCTCCTAGGGTTTGAACACCAAGGTACTCAGGCTTTACGATCATGGCATCATATTGGTCATAAAGCTCGTCCAATAATTCGATGATGATCTCTTCTGCCTCTTGAATCTGTTCTTCATATGCAATGCTAACATCAACGACAGCGATACTGTTGTGTATAGAAAAGTTTGTAACCTGGTTTATGTTTCCATTCGGTATGATGTGAAGTTCTCCTGTCCAGCTTTTTACTTTTGTAACTCGAAGACCGATTTCTTCAACAAATCCTTCGATTCCTGTGATGCGAACATAATCTCCTACTGAAAATTGCTTCTCAAAAATGATAAAGAAACCTGTAATCACATCTCGGACGAGGTTTTGCGCTCCAAAACCTACAGCGAGGCCGACGACACCAGCACCTGCGATCAATGTTCGAACATCCACTTCAAATTCGCTCAAGACCATAACGAGCGCAATAAAGTAAGTGACGTACGTCAACACGTTCTCGATCAAGCGTATAAGAGTAGTTTCTCTACGCTCAGACAAGCGAAGTGGGCTTTTCAAACGAATGGCAAAGATATGATTTAAAGCTGACTTAGCTAAACGAAGGAACAACCATGTTCCTATAACAATGGCAAGTATTCTAAAGATCCTATTAGAGATATCGATCCAAAAATCTCGATTGGCTAGAAACTCAAAAACCGTTTGCCACAGTCCTTCTATCGCACCCATACCTCATCTCTCCCGTTCCTATCAAATTCTACTGTTATGATAACAAATCATAACGCTTCAGAACGGGAAAAATCAAGATAGAAGCCAAAATATAAAGGTTAAGTACCCCGTATAGAGGGTATAAAAAAGCAACTAATGTTGAAAACCCAAACGTAGTAAACGGAATCATCACAGCTACGATGATAAAAGCAATGAACCAAAGTGGAAGACTGACCATATCGCGGAACCGTGCTGTGAGACCGAAAACGCCACTGACTGCCGTTGTGTAGATCGCTGTCCATAACAAGAACGACATGATCAGCACCATATAGTAAGGATAGCTTTTCAGAATAGCAAACAAAGGAATTTCGTAGACAAGTAAATCGTGCGCTACTTGAATTAACGATTGATTATATAGAAACGACAGGCCACCTAGTATCAAACCGCTTCCTATGCTCGCAATCCAGATTTCGCCTTTGTGTTTGATCTGATGACCGATAGCAGATAGAACCGCAACGAGAGGCAAAATATTTAGAGCTGTAAAGGTAAATGCAGCTGGCCAATTCGATTGCTTCATCCAATCGAATAGGATCGCGTTCATATTTGATTTGATAAATAAAAGAAGAACCGCGAGTAGCAAGATAATGAGTAGAGGTAAGATGATCGCATTCATTGAAAGCATGCCATTGATATCCCAGAAGAAGAGGACGACGACAAGGATGGCGAGAATTCCGATGCCCATCCAATAGGGGAGATGCAACACTTCCATCGTAGCGCCTCCTCCTGCTAGCATGACGATGGTAGTGGTAAACAGATAAAGGATGATTAATAGATCGTACAGTCCAGTCAGTTTCTTTCCAACTAACTTTTCGAGAATCGGTAAGTAATGTGATGATTGTGTTTCGTAGCTAATCTTCATGATGACATAACAGCAGATACTGAACATGATCGTGAACAGCACGATAGCCAGGACACTTTCATGTCCAAAAAATTGCCAGAGTTCCCTTCCTGAAGCGTACCCCGCTCCAATCATCGTACCAAGAATGAGGAACATCCACTTCATCCCACCGTTAATCATGGCATTCTCTCCTTTGCCAGTTCTTCGACTAATTTCCATTTATGTAGAAGAAAAACGAAGCTTTATGTATAGATCACCTCAAGTTTCCGTATACTGTTACTACTATTACAAAGGAGAGAATCCTATGAATCTTCGAGACAAGTTTTTTCAAAAAAAGCCTGTAGCATATCGAATCCATCATGAGGATACTCTTGCCATAAAAACGACTGGCGAAAAGGTTATGAGCATGCTTCCCAAAAAGCGTACAGAAGAAATCGTAATCGTGTGCATCGGTACCGACCGATCTACCGGAGACGCTCTTGGTCCCCTCGTAGGAAGCAAACTAAGCCAGCTAAAATTAAACGCTTCTGTATATGGTACGCTAGAGTCTCCCGTACATGCTGTTAATTTAAATGACGTGATGACAACGATTGAAAAGTCTCACCATAACCCTTTTATTATCGGGATCGACGCTTGCCTCGGACGCCTTCACTCGGTAGGTATCATTACGGTTGGAGACGGACCAGTCAAACCAGGCGCAGGCGTTAAGAAAGAGCTTCCTGAAGTTGGAGATATCCATTTGACTGGGATTGTGAATGTCAGTGGGTTTATGGAATACTTTGTCCTTCAGAACACACGCTTGAACCTTGTTATGAAGATGGCTGATATAATGGCCGAAAGTTTGAACGATGCAATAGAAGCGTATTACTCTTCAACAGAGCATGAGAGTAAATTAAATAAGCAGATCAAATCATGGAGCGATGATCTTTTTCAAATCCCATAGAAAAACCCCTTTTCTCGGAATGAAGTCCGGAAAAGGGGTTTTTTATTGAATGAAATATAGCAGCGATACGAGACCTGCTGCTACCAGTAGTCCTGGGAGGAAATTCGCAACTCTAATTTGCGTTAAGCCTAGCAGATTAAGGCCGATCGCTAAGATCATAATGCCTCCTGCAGACGTGACTTCTGCAATAAATGCATCAAGCAAAGCTTGCGGAACAAATCGATCGATTTGAGATGCGAAAAGGGCTATAAATCCCTGGTAGAGCATAACTGGGAAGGCAGAAAACAGTACACCATATCCAAGCGTAGCCGTAAACATAATCGCCGTAAAACCATCTATGAGTGATTTCGTAAAAAGAACAGAATGATCCCCGCGAAGTCCACTATCGAGCGCCCCGAGAATCGCCATCGCTCCAACAACATAAACGAGTGTCGCGGTTACAAATGCTTGTGCAACACTTCCTTCAGAGGCAGCTCCTGTTTTATGCTCGATCCATCTTCCGATACTCTTTAACTTCCCTTCAAGATCCCAATACTCCCCAAGAATTCCACCGACTACTAAACTACCGATTACGACGAGGAATTGTTCACTCTTCATCGCCATCTGAAGTCCAATTACCGCAACAACGAGTGCTAACCCTTGCATAATCGTCGTTTTCATTCGCTCTGGTATTCTTCTACTAATTGTGCCGATCAATGTTCCAAGTATAATCGCAAGGCCATTGACTACTGTACCTAATAGGACCATCTTACCTCTCCTTAGCCGAAATATCCCTCTACTATTTCCTGCAACGCTAGAATGACCTGATCGATCTCTTCTTCTGTATTGTATGGCCCTACACTGATTCTTACAGCACCGCACGTTCCGATCGACTCATGACCGATAGGAGTACAATGAAGCCCTGCTCGTACCGCGATATCATAATGCTGGTCCAATATAATCGCGATTTCTTGTGAGTCGATTCCTTCGATGGTAAATGGAACGACTCCAAGGCGATCGGAATGTGGACCATAAACTTTGAGATAATCGATTGAATGTAAACCTTCAATTAACTTTTTTGTCAGACGCTGTTCATGACGATGAATCTCATCAAGACCTAACTTTTTTACAACTTCGAGACCTGCAAGGAGTCCTGCGATACCCGGTGTGTTCAGCGTTCCGCTCTCAAGATATTCAGGGTATACCTCTGGCTGCTCGATCGATTCGGAGCGGCTGCCTGTTCCTCCGTGAAAAATAGGTTCGAGCGACACTTCTTTTCCAACCATAAGAACACCTGTACCTTGAGGTCCTAGCAGCCCCTTATGACCAGGAAATACGAGTAAATCGATATTCATTTCTTCTACATCAATAGGTAGAACACCAGCTGTTTGCGCAGCATCGACAAGAAACGGTACGCCTTTATCCTTCGCAAGTTTTCCTATCTTTTTGATAGGTACTATCTTTCCAGTGAGATTCGATCCATGAGAGACAACGATCATTTTTGTTTGAGGAGTAATGGACTCTTCAAATGCGGCTATGTCGAAGTCCTCGGAGGTACCTGAGTCAAAATACGTTATCTCTATGCCCCTCTTCCTTTTAATGTCCTCAAGTGGACGGCGTACGGAATTATGTTCATAAGACGTTGTTAACACGTGATCGCCGCTTTGGAATGGGAACCCTTTTAAAGCCTGATTCAGTGCAGATGTTGCATTTGACGTAAAGCATACGCGATTAGGATACTTGAACCCAAAGAAGTGAGCGAGCTGTTCCCTTGCTTGACTGATCACTTCATTCGCCTTTACAGACATCTTGTGTCCACTTCTACCCGGGTTTGCAGCGTATTCTGTTAAAGCCTTCGTCATCGCTTCCACTACTTCTGGTGGCTTCGGAAATGACGATGCCGCTTGATCGAGATACATATTACAAAACACCTCTCCAACGTATAGTAGTCCCTATAATAAAAGCATAAACTGCTTCACAGTTTATGCTGACTATTGTTCACCTTTTTCTAAGACATCAAGAATGCGGTCTAAATCTTCTTGAGAAAAGAATTCGATTTCGATCTTACCTTTTTTCTTAGTCCGTTTGATCGATACTGAAGTACCGAACCGTTTTCGAAGAACATTTTCTTTATCCTTTAAAAAAGGATCAGGTGCTGCTTCTTTTTTTGTTTCACGTGAAACGTTCTGGTTCATTCCATTGATGAGTGATTCAAGCTGTCTCACATTTAGCTTCTCTTCGATCACACGCTTCGCTAATGGGAGTCTCGCATCTTTATTTTTCAGACCTAACAGAGCTCTACCGTGCCCCATCGTTAACTTACCTTCTGCGATATGATCCTGGATTTCAGGTGATAGTTGGAGCAACCGTAAAAAATTAGCTAAATGAGGTCTGCTTTTTCCAAGCCTCTTCGATAACTCTTCTTGCGTAACATCGGTTTCCTTCATCAACTTCTGATAAGCCATCGCTTCTTCGATGGGATTCAAATTCTCTCTTTGAAGGTTTTCGATCAATGCGATCTCCATCATTTTTCGATCTGTGAGATCTCGAACGACAGCAGGAATGGTTGTGAGTCCAGCTTCCTTTGAAGCTCGGTAGCGTCGCTCGCCTACTACGATCTCATACCCTTTTATGCTTTTTCTGACGATCACAGGCTGTAGGACTCCATATGTTTGAATGGATGAACTCAGTTCTTCAATCGCCTCTGCAGCAAAGTTCTTTCTCGGTTGATATGGGTTAGGACGTAGTTCGTTTATAGGAATGTCTTTCACCGTTTCGTCTTCCTTTTGGGAAGGAAAGAATGCATTGATTCCTTTGCCTAATCCACGATTAGCCATATCCTAACACTTCCTTTGCAAGTTCTAAATAGACTTCCGCTCCTCTAGATTTAGAATCATACGCTATAATTGGTTTGCCATGGCTTGGCGCTTCTCCTAACCGAACATTTCTTGGAACGATCGCTTTATAGACTTTCTCTTGAAAGTACTTCTTCACTTCTTCAATGACTTGAATTCCTAAGTTCGTCCTAGCATCTAACATAGTGAGTAGCACGCCTTCTATTTTCAAGTCCGTGTTTAAGTGCTTTTGTACAAGTCGAACAGTATTTAATAGCTGACTTAATCCTTCTAGTGCGTAGTACTCACATTGAACAGGAATAAGGACAGCATTAGCAGCTGTTAGAGAATTGATTGTTAATAAACCTAGTGATGGAGGACAATCTATTATAATATAATCATAGTTTTTTTCAACTTTCGCTAATGCCCTTTTCAATCGTACTTCTCTCGATATGGTCGGTACAAGCTCGATTTCAGCACCGGCTAGCTGAATGGTTGAAGGGATAACGTGAAGATTCTCAATCGAAGTCTGCTTCATAATATCGATGGCATCTTTATCGTCGACAAGGATATTGTAGACACAGTGATCGATCGCACCCTTTTCAATCCCGACACCACTCGTTGCATTTCCTTGAGGATCGATATCGACTAGAAGTACTTTTTTACCTAGTGAAGCAAGACAGGCACTCAAATTTACAGAGGTTGTCGTTTTTCCTACCCCGCCCTTTTGATTCGCAACAGCAATAATATTAGCCAACGTTTCACCTACTCCTTAGAACGACATTTCTATCTCATATTTTATCACGTTTAGAATTTTTTGGATGTTCTTTTAGAAAATAGACTACGCTCAAATTAAAAACTCACCCTCTTCGGATGAGTTTTACTTCTTCTTCGGAATTCGAATTGTAAATTGGTAATATTCTTCATGCTCTTCTTCGTCGGTATCGATCGATAAACCGCTCTCCGTTACCATATCAAGTGATTGGCGAATGGTGTTTACAGCAAGACGCATGTCCTTACTGAAGGACTTCTTTGTAGGCTTCGGCTTTGGAGTGGTTCCTTCAAGCATCCGCACAACTCGATCCTCAGTTTGCTTAACATTCCACTGTTTCTCAATTACTTCTTCGAGCACCTTCACTTGATTCTCAGGGTTCTTAAGAGGGATCAAGGCTCTAGCATGTCTTTCGGTGATCTGTTTATTTAAAAGTGCTTGTTGTATAGGTTCTGGCAACTTTAACAAACGAAGCTTATTTGCAATCGTTGATTGTCCTTTTCCAAGGCGTTGCGCGAGGCTTTCTTGCGTCAAATTATGAAGCTCTAATAGCTGAGAATATGCCATCGCTTCTTCAATGGCAGTCAATTCTTCTCTCTGTAAGTTCTCTATTAAAGCGATCGATGCTGTTTGCGAATCATTAAACTCTTTCACTATTGCAGGAATTCGCTCCCAGCCAAGCTTTTTCACAGCTCTCCAGCGACGTTCCCCGGCAATAATCTCATATTTGCCTTCACGTTCTCGCACGACGATCGGCTGGATAATACCATGTGTTTTAATAGTCTGAGATAGTTCAGCGATTTTTTCATCTATAAAAATTGTTCGAGGTTGGAAACGGTTCGGAACAATTTCTTCAACAAGGATGTGCTTTACTTCATCCTGTTCAGATTCCATTCCCTCATTTTTTTCTTCGTTCAATCCGAAAAGACGTGAAAACGTATGTTTCATCGCCCAACACCACCTTTAATCGACTCCTTAACTGATTCGTTACCTTGAACTAAAAATCCTTCTATACGTAGCGTTCCACGTGGAACACATTTCCGTTCAAATGCAGACTATTTCTATTATAATGGATTTTTATTAGGTGTGCCTGGCTTTCTTGGATATTTTTTTGGTGTCGATTTGATTTTTTTGATCGTGACGATATTCCGCTCGCTCTCTTCAAGGGGCAAAGATAGTTTCTCGACCTTTTCTGTCTGCCCACCAAGTATGGTTATAGCTTGTTTTCCAGCTTTTAATTCTTCCTCGACATTTGGACCTTTTAAAGCAACAAAATATCCACCTGGCTTAACTAGCGGTAAACAAAGTTCTCCTAGAACGGACATGCGTGCGACTGCTCTTGCTGTAACAACATCATACTGTTCGCGATACGTTTTATTCTTACCGAACAGTTCTGCGCGATCATGACAAAAAGAAACACCTGTCAGATTTAATTGTGACGCTAAGTGCTTTAAGAATCCGATCCGTTTATTAAGTGAATCCACGATCGTTACGTTTAGGTGGGGGAAGCAAATCTTTATCGGAAGGCTTGGAAATCCTGCTCCTGCTCCAACATCGCAAATATGTAAATCAGAGGAAAAGTCAAACGAGAATGCCGCCATAATAGAGTCATAAAAGTGTTTCTCATAAACCTCTTCTTTATCAGTTATGGCCGTTAAATTCATTTTTTCGTTCCATTCCACCAAAACATCATAGTATGTCTGAAATTGTTGAAGCTGCTCAGGAGAAAGGGTTATCCCCTTCTCCTCTAGCAACTCCATGAATTGTTGTTCGTTCATGGCTACCTCACTTTATCGATTATTTTGCAATCTTAGCTATTTTTCCCTGCTCAATATACACAAGTAAAATAGAAACATCTGCTGGATTAACGCCCGATACACGTGAAGCCTGGCCAATAGATAGAGGACGGACCTCATGTAGCTTTTGTTTTGCTTCACTAGCAAGTCCATTTATCGCAAAGTAATCAATATCATTTGGAATCTTCTTCTCATCCATTTTCTTCATACGTTCAACTTGCTGTAGACTTTTCGCAATATAGCCCTTGTATTTAATTTGAATCTCCACTTGCTCAGCAACATCTTCTGGAACGTCGTACTCAGCTGGAGTAAGTTGTTTGATCGCTTCATAGTTTACTTCAGGACGTTTGATCAAGTTACCAGCGTGTGCGGCTTCTTTCAGCTCAGATCCGTATTTCTGCAAAATGTCATTCACTTCATCAGTTGGCTTGATCACAACAGATTCTAGACGCTTAATTTCCTTTTCGATCAATTCCTTTTTCGCAATGAAACGATCGTAGCGTTCTTGAGGGATCATTCCGATTTCGTAGCCAAGATCGGTAAGTCTCAGATCAGCGTTATCATGGCGCAGAAGCAGTCTGTATTCTGCACGAGATGTTAGTAAACGATACGGTTCATTCGTTCCCTTCGTCACGAGATCATCGATCAAGACGCCTATATACGCATCAGAACGGTCTAGAATGACAGCTTCACGATCCTGTGCATTTCGCGCAGCGTTAATTCCTGCCATGATCCCTTGCCCTGCAGCCTCTTCATAACCTGAAGTACCATTAAGCTGACCTGCAGTGAAGAGGTTCTTAACTGTTTTTGTTTCTAATGAAGGCCAAAGCTGTGTAGGTACGATCGCATCATACTCGATAGCATAGCCTGCACGCATCATTTCAACGTTTTCAAGACCAGGTACTGTCTTCAAAATTTTACGCTGCAAGTCTTCAGGGAGACTCGTTGATAGTCCCTGAACATAAACCTCTTTCGTATTACGTCCTTCAGGCTCTAAAAAGATCTGATGGCGAGGCTTATCATTGAATCGAACGATTTTATCTTCGATCGAAGGACAATAGCGCGGACCTGTACCTTCGATCATGCCGGAGTACATAGGCGAACGGTGAAGGTTATCGTTGATAAGCTTATGCGTTTCCTCGCCAGTGTACGTCAGCCAGCAAGGAAGTTGGTCAGTAATATACTCAGTTGTTTCATATGAAAAAGCACGCGGCTTTTCATCACCTGGTTGAATCTCAGTCTTGCTGTAGTCGATCGACTTGTTATTCACACGAGGTGGTGTTCCTGTCTTAAATCGCACCATTTCAAAACCAAGCTCTTGTAGATGATAAGAGAGGTTTACTGAAGGCTGCATGTTATTTGGACCACTCTCATAAGAAAGGTCACCAAGAATAATACGACCACGAAGGAACGTACCAGTTGTAAGAATCACGGACTTCGCTTCATACTGCGCACCTGTCTTCGTTTCAACTCCAGTACATACTCCGTCTTCAATGATCAGCTTTTCAACCATGCCTTGCAGTAACGTTAAATTTTCTTGTTCCTCAAGCGTTTTTTTCATTTCGCTTTGGTATAAAACTTTATCAGCCTGAGCACGCAGTGCGCGTACAGCTGGCCCTTTACCTGTGTTCAACATTCTCATCTGAATGTGTGTTTTATCAATATTTCGCGCCATTTCGCCGCCTAATGCATCGATTTCCCTAACGACGATCCCCTTTGCAGGACCTCCTACACTAGGGTTGCAGGGCATGAATGCAACAGAGTCAAGGTTCAGTGTGAGCATGAGTGTCTTTGCTCCCATTCTCGCTGAAGCTAGACCTGCTTCTACACCGGCATGACCTGCGCCGACGACGATAACATCATAAGAATCGGCTTTGTAACCCATTGCCGTATTCCTCCTTTTATATTCTTATTTCCCAAGACAGAATTGCGAGAATAACTGGTCGATCAAACTCTCAGATACCGTATCACCTATGATCTCTCCTAGTAGTTCCCATGTACGAGTAATATCAATCTGAACCATATCGACAGGCATTCCTGCTTCGATGGCGTCGAGCGCATCTGCTAGTGTTTTTCTTGATTGCTCTAACAAAGCGATGTGTCTAGAGTTTGATACATACGTTAGATCCTGTGATTCAACAGCACCTTCAAAGAAGAGTTCAGAGATAGATTGTTCGAGCTCATCTACTCCTTGTTCATTCTTTAGGGAAGTTGTAATGATCGGATGCTTATCAGCTAGCCGCTTTACTTTTTCTAGATCAAGCTTTTCTTCCAAGTCGGTTTTGTTAACGATCACGATAACATCCATTCCCTCGACTGCTTTGAAAAGCTGTTCATCTTCGTGAGTAAGCTCATCGTTATAATTTAAAACGAGTAGGATGAGGTCTGCCTGCTTTAAACGCTCACGTGATCGCTCTACCCCTATTCGTTCGACAAGATCTTCCGTTTCACGTATCCCCGCTGTATCAACGAGCCTTAAAGGTACGCCCCTTACGTTCACATACTCTTCGATCACATCTCTGGTTGTACCAGGTACATCCGTAACAATCGCTTTGTTTTCATGAACAAGACTGTTTAATAAAGAGGACTTTCCTACATTTGGTCTTCCTACGATGACAGTCGATAGGCCCTCTCTCAAAATTTTACCTTGCCGGGCCGTTACGAGAATTCGTCTGATCTCTTCTTCTACTTCTTTTAACTGATTTGTTAAAAGCTCCTGCGTCATCTCTTCTGCATCGTACTCAGGGTAATCGATATTGACTTCAACGTGCGCAACTGTTTCTAGTAATTGCTGGCGAAGCTTTGAAATTAGTGTTGAAAGACGTCCTTCCATTTGGTTCAACGCAACATTCATCGCTCTATCAGTTTTGGCACGAATGAGATCAATTACACCTTCTGCTTGAGAAAGATCGATTCTACCGTTCAAGAATGCTCGTTTTGTAAATTCACCTGGTTCAGCTAATCTTGCCCCGCTTCGTAGAACAAGTTCAAGTACGCGATTGACTGATACGAGTCCACCGTGACAGTTGATTTCAACAATATCTTCCCTCGTAAAGGTGCGAGGCCCCCTCATGACAGAAACCATTACCTCTTCCGCTACCTCGTCTGTGTCTGGGTCGATCAGATGCCCATAGTGAATCGTATGAGACTCTACGTCTCTTAGCGGTTTTGAACCCTTGTAAAGCTTATCGGCAATGTCTACCGCTTCAGACCCACTTAACCGTACGATCGCAATCGCTCCTTCTCCCATCGGAGTCGATATCGCTGCTATCGTTTCGTATTCCATTCCGTTCACCTCTCTTATCTATAAAAATGCTATATTTGCTCTATTTCTTATATGAATGAAGACTAGTATTAGTTTAACCAATTATCCACAGTGGATAACTCTTTCAAAAATGACAGAGATTAATCCACAATACCTTTTAGTGTAACCCATTTTTGCAAAAAAAGAAATAATAAGGCCCTGGAATAGGACTGCTTTTCACCTAATGTTCACGTTTTCTAACGACTCTAGAGATCCACATAAAAAAAACCTCCGGACAACAGCCCGAAGGTTTAAATTTGCTTATTACGTGGAACTATAACCACACGTCTATGCGGATCGTTCCCATCAGAGTGAGTCGTGATTCCCTTCTTATCTTTCAGATAAAGATGAATCACCTTCCGTTCAAGCGACGGCATCGGTTCTAACTGCACTTCCCTTTTCGTATAGATCGCTTTTTCAGCGAGACGATCTGCTAGCTTTTTCAGCGTATCTTCTCGTCTTTGTCGATAGTTCTCTGCGTCGAGAACGACTCTAACAAAACGATCTGAAAATCGGTTCGCGGCGAGGTTTGTCAAATATTGCAGCGAGTTAAGAGTTTGGCCGCGTTTCCCAATTAGTATAGCAATTTTCTCACCAGATAAAGTAAAAAATAGATCGCGATCTTTCTTTACTCCTTCTATTCTGGCTTCGACTCCCATATTACTAATTACTTTTTCTAAGAAAGCTTTTGTTTGCTCAAGCACGTCAGGCTTTTCGACAACCTTGATACGTGCTGGTTTTCCTCCAAATCCTAAGAAACCTTTTTTAGGCTCATCGATCACTTCAATATCAACTTGTTCCTCTACAGTTTCGAGTTGATTCAACGCGTCTTGCAGCGCATCTTCAACTGATTTCCCCGTTACCGTAACGCTTCTCACTTCTTCGCTCCCTCCGTATCCGTACTAGCGGTTTTGGTGGTAGGTCTCATAATAAAGTAAGTTTGAACAATCATAAAGATATTTCCCACTACCCAGTAAAGCGCTAGAGCTGAAGGAAAATTGATTGCGAATACGATAATCATGATCGGCATAACGTAGAGTAGCATTTTCATTTGAGGCTGTACTGCTCCACTGCTTCCCATCATGATCTTTTGTTGAATAAACGTTGTTAAACCAGCTAGTAATGCAAGCGTAATATCTGCATCTCCCAGGCTGAACCATAAAAAGTTATGCGTCGCAATAGCTTCTGTCCTCATGATCGCATGATAAAAACCAAGTAGTATTGGCATTTGAACAAGAATCGGAAGACAACCCGCTAGAGGATTAACGCCATTCTTCTGGAAGAGCTGCATCATTTCCTGCTGAAGCTGCTGTTGTGTCTTCTGGTCTTTACTGCTGTATTTCTCTCGCAGTTCTTTCATCTGAGGCTGCAGATCCTGCATAGCCCTTGAGCTCTTTGTTTGCTTGATCATTAATGGAAGCAAAACGAGTCGAATCAAAATCGTAACGATGATAATGGAAAGACCATAGTTCTCATTACCTGTTGCATCTGCGAAAAATGTTAATAACATCGATAATGGATATACGACATATTCGCTCCAAAATCCAGTACTGTTTGCATCGATTGGATCGTTGATATTACATCCGGCCAGTACCGCAACGAGACCAATCAATAGAAATGCGAGGGTTACTTTTTTCCTCACGCTTCATCCTCCTTGCAATCAAACTCGACAATGACGATACCTTATGTAAGTAAAGCAATGCCTTAATTCTTTTTATCTGGAACTGGATCAAATCCTCCAGGATGAAACGGATGGCATTTCGATATTCTCCTAACCGTATACCACGTACCTCTTAGAAACCCATGCTTTTGATAAGATTCCAAGCTGTATTGGGAACAAGACGGGTAAAATCGACATGATGGAGGAGTCAAGGGTGAAACAAACTTCTGGTATCCACGAATCAGCAACATAGCCAGACGTTTCATCTTGTACCCCTTCCTTTTCCATTCCGCTTTGCACCTTTATATACACGTGCCCGTTTCAACACGTGAATCAAGCTGCTTTTCACTTCTTCTAAATTCATTTCCGATGCAGGCTTTCGAGCGATTACGACAAAATCGTAAGGAACGTCAATTTGATCTGAAAGCTGGTGAAAAGATTCACGAATGAGTCGCTTCACTCTATTTCTAGTAACTGCATTCCCTATCCGTTTGCTTACCGAGAGACCTAATCGAAAATGAGGTTGATCGTTTCTTTTCATTACATAAACTACAAATTGTCTATTTGCAGTAGAGTTTCCTTTTTTAAAGACACTCTGGAACTCTGAATTCTTCTTAATCCGGTAGTTGCTATTCAATCCGCACACTCCCAGTGTTGCTTGGATAAGCACATTATAAACCTTATCTTGAAAAAAGACCACTGATGATCAGTGGTCTATGCAGACAATACTTTTCTACCTTTACGGCGACGACGAGCAAGAACTTTACGTCCGTTAGCTGAGCTCATACGCGCACGAAAACCGTGAACTTTTTTACGTTTACGTGTGTTTGGTTGAAACGTTCTTTTCATTCTATTACACCTCCCTGAGGATAAACTGTTATAAAGACAGTCTAAGTTATTATAAGAAAGGGAGCGTCTAAATGTCAAGTTCTATTAAAAACTCTTTGGTATTTTAATCGTGATCAACTACAACATTTAGAAAAACACCAGGAACGTTCCTCCTCGAAATTCATTCTACAAATTCCCCCACCAAAACTGTGTGGATAACTCATTTCGACATTTTTCACTTATTCACACATGTTATCGACAGCTTCTACACAAAATCTAGCGCTGTGGACATCTCAAATCCACAAGATATGCTCTCTGTGGATAACTTATCGAAAAGCATTGCAATACAGGGATTCTTTTGTTATGATATTTGTGTTTTAACTCGTTGACAAGACGATCAGCCAATAATTAAATCCACAGCTTGTGGATAATTGTGTGGACAGTTATTCAGAGTTGTTTATGAGCCTGTCCACAAACCTGTGAACACAGTCGATAATTCGACTTTCTTCTATATTATATAACTTACGTTATTTTTGTGGACGGTATATTTATTACTTTATATTCATGTAGTTATACAAAGGTTGTACGTTGGTAGATTAGGCGATTAACGCCAGCGGTGACAGCCTGTTTTTATTTTGCAAACAAAAGGAGGGACTTCGTTGGAAAACATCACGGATCTCTGGCAACAAGCGCTAGCGGAAATCGAAAAAAAACTAAGTAAACCGAGCTTCGAAACGTGGTTAAAGTCAACTTCCGCCAACAGAATGGAAGGCGACACCATTATCATTACAGCACCCAACGAGTTCGCAAGGGATTGGCTAGAATCTAGATATTCAAGTCTGATTACGGAAACACTCCTTGAATTGACTGGTAGTGAACTTAGGGCAAAATTCATCATTCCTCAGACGAACTCTGATGATGATCTAGATATTGAACAAGCGATGAAGAAAAAACCTAAAGCAAAGCCTGCTCAAGAAGAAAACCCACAAAGCATGCTTAATTCCAAATATACATTCGATACGTTTGTTATTGGTTCTGGAAACCGTTTTGCACACGCAGCATCTCTTGCAGTAGCGGAAGCCCCAGCAAAAGCATACAATCCACTGTTTATATATGGTGGCGTAGGACTAGGGAAAACACACTTGATGCACGCGATCGGCCACTATGTAATTGATCACAATCCGAATGCCAAAGTAGTTTACCTATCGTCCGAAAAGTTTACGAATGAGTTCATTAACTCGATTCGCGACAACAAAACGGTGAATTTTCGCAATAAATATCGAAATGTCGATGTCCTGCTAATCGATGATATTCAGTTCCTTGCTGGAAAAGAACAAACGCAAGAGGAATTCTTCCATACGTTTAACGCTCTTCATGAGGAAAGTAAACAGATCGTCATATCAAGTGACCGACCTCCGAAAGAAATTCCTACGCTGGAAGATCGTCTTCGTTCTCGCTTTGAATGGGGATTGATCACAGATATCACGCCTCCTGATTTAGAAACACGAATTGCGATCTTGAGGAAAAAAGCGAAGGCTGAAGGACTAGATATTCCTAATGAAGTGATGCTCTATATCGCAAATCAAATTGATACGAATATTCGTGAGCTTGAAGGGGCATTGATTCGAGTCGTCGCTTATTCGTCTCTGATCAACCAGGACATGAATGCAGACCTTGCAGCGGAAGCATTGAAGAACATCATTCCTTCTTCTCAGCCAAAAGTCATCACCATCCATGATATCCAGACGGTTATTGGGGAGCATTTTTCTGTTAAGCTTG
The DNA here is from genome assembly GCF_947387515.1 of Alkalihalobacillus sp. CinArs1. GTDB lineage: Bacteria > Bacillota > Bacilli > Bacillales > Guptibacillaceae > Guptibacillus. Next base: position 26,228 of record NZ_CANDOB010000011.1, read on the forward strand.
AGGATTTTGCTGCAAAAAAGAGAACAAAATCAGTCGCATTTCCTCGTCAAATAGCGATGTATCTATCTAGAGAGCTCACTGATTTCTCACTTCCGAAAATTGGTGAAGAGTTTGGTGGGAGAGATCACACTACTGTTATCCATGCTCACGAGAAGATTTCAAAGCTACTCGATTCCGACCAAGAACTTCAGAAAAAACTACAAGATGTTATTGAGCAGCTAAAGAACGGATAATCTACGTTTTGTGGATACCACTGAATAGTGTGTGCACAGAATGCACGAGTTACTAACACACTATCCACAGGTGGATAACTTTCGTATCAAGGGGTTGTGTATACTTATCCACACATTCACAGCCCCTACTAGTAAGACTACGACATTTTTAAATAATAATTATATGAATGACGTTCATTTATTTAGGAGGTAAATTATGCGTTTTACGATTGAAAGAGAGCATCTTGTATCGAACGTATCAGATGTAATGAAAGCCGTATCTTCAAGAACGACTATTCCTATTCTTACAGGGATAAAAATTGTTGCTAGTGATGAAGGGGTAACATTAACGGGAAGCGACTCCGATATTTCAATCGAATGCTTTATACCGTCAGAAGAGAATGATAAACAAATCGTAGAAGTCTCAAAGATGGGAAGTATCGTACTTCAAGCAAGATTTTTCTCTGATATTGTAAAGAAACTACCAGGTGATCAAGTAGAGATAGAAGTGTTCGATAGTTTAACGACTAGAATTCGCTCTGGCTCTTCTGAATTTAACCTGAATGGATTGGATCCGGAAGAATATCCGCGTTTACCAGAAGTGGAAGCTCAAGAAGGGTTTCAAATTCAAGCTGATCTACTAAAGAATATTATTAGACAAACCGTATTCGCTGTTTCTACATCTGAAACTAGACCGGTGTTAACAGGTGTAAACTGGGAGCTAGAAAACGACGAGTTGAACTGTACTGCAACAGATAGTCATAGACTTGCTCTACGATCTGTTAAAGTTGAACCGAATAGCAGTGAAGTTGCGTTTTCTAACGTTGTAATTCCTGGTAAAAGTTTAAGTGAGCTTTCAAAAATCATCGATGACAACGAAGATTTAGTCGACATCACTGTGGCTGAAAACCAAATTCTCTTTAAAGCGAACAACCTATTGTTCTTCTCAAGACTTCTAGACGGTAACTATCCAGATACAAGCCGCTTGATTCCGAACGATAGTAAAACAAACGTAACGGTTTCAGCGAAAGAACTACTTCAAGCGATCGACCGTGCGTCTGTGTTAGCTCGAGAAGGTCGAAATAACGTCGTGAAACTTGCGAGTCTTGAAGAGTCATCGCTTGAAATTTCATCTAACTCACCTGAAATCGGTAAAGTTATCGAGCAAGTACAAGCTCACTCATATGACGGTGAAGAATTAAAGATTTCATTTAGTGCGAAATACATGATGGATGCTTTAAGAGCGATGGACTCTAACGAAGTAAACATCAGCTTCACTGGAGCGATGCGTCCTTTCTTGATCAAACCGATCGAAGGCGCAGCAATCATGCAGCTGATTCTCCCGGTGAGAACGTATTGATCTTTTAAATACAGCTATCAACAAGCTGCCAAGGACGTGATCCTGGCAGCTTGTTTTTGTAGTCTTAATAATTTTTTCGCCTTTTTCTCATGCGTTTTTAGTGAAAAAGAGGTATAATAAACTATTGGCATCCTTGAAACTGAATATGAAAAAGATATTCAAAAGGACAATTGAGGTGAATGGTATGGAACAAGTAAAATTACTTAAAGAACATATTACTCTCGGACAACTTCTTCAAGAAACCGGGGTTATCGATACTGGTGGTATGGCCAAATGGTTTTTATCAGAGTATGAAGTATATGTGAACGGAGAATTAGAAGATCGTCGAGGTAAAAAACTCTATGATCAAGACAAAGTTATGATTCCTGGAGTAGGAGAGTTTGTTGTAACTAGCTGAATGGGGGTATCCCGTTGCATCTAAACACGTTAACAGTTACGAACTACCGTAACTACGGTAAGCAAGAGCTTGCATTTGAGAATAATGTAAATGTTTTTCTGGGAGAGAATGCTCAAGGAAAAACAAACATCATGGAAGCAATTTATGTACTCGCGATGGCGCGGTCTCATCGAACACCAAGAGATAAAGAATTAATCAATTGGGATGAGGAGTATGCTAAAATAGAAGGCAGAATAGAAAAAAGAAACGGTCCCCTATCCCTCCAGCTGGTCATTTCCCATAAAGGTAAAAAAGCGAAACTAAATCAATTGGAACAGCAAAAGCTTAGTAACTATATAGGCGCATTAAATGTGGTTATGTTTGCACCTGAAGATTTAAACCTTGTAAAAGGAAATCCAGGTGTTCGTCGGCGTTTCATTGATATTGAGCTTGGTCAGGTACAACCTGTCTACCTTTATTACCTTGGTCGGTACCTTAAATTACTTCAACAGAGAAACAGCCTGTTGAAAGATCTTCGCTATCAAAAAAATCCAGATTACGTGATGTTGGAGATTCTTACCGATCAATTAATCGAATCAGCTGCGAATATTTATGAACGAAGAGTTAAATTCGTTCGACTCCTCCAAAAATGGGCAGAACCCATTCACTATGGAATCAGTAGAGGGCTAGAAAAGTTAGAAATCAAGTATAATCCTACTATTGAGGTATCAGAACCTGCTGATTTGTCGAAAATAGTAGATGGATATAAAGAAAAGTTTGATAAGATAAAAGAAAGAGAAGTGGATCGCGGTGTCACGCTCGTAGGTCCGCATAGGGATGATTTGTCGTTTTTTGTCAATGGGAAAGACGTTCAGACCTATGGCTCACAGGGGCAGCAGCGAACAACTGCTTTATCGCTTAAGCTCGCCGAAATTGAATTGATCCATAGTGAAGTTGGTGAATACCCTTTGCTTCTTTTAGATGATGTCCTGTCAGAATTAGACGATTACAGGCAGTCTCATCTTTTAAATACAATTCAAGGTAAGGTACAGACGTTTGTTACAACGACTAGTGTAGAAGGAATCAACCATGAAACGCTAGAGAAAGCAACGACCTTTCATGTACATGACGGGCTGATCGATAAAGTGAAATGAGGTGAAGAGGTGTTTATACACTTAGGCGAAGATGTCGTCGTGCAATCTAGAGATGTTGTTGGGATTTTCGATTGGCACGCAATGGAGGAAGCTGAAATTACGACTGAATTCCTTCATAGGCATTCAAAGGATAAGCTTGTAGAAGACATAGGTGGCGATTTAACGAAATCAATCGTCATTACGACGGATATGGTGTTTTTATCCCCCTTATCTTCACTAACGTTAAAAAGAAGAGCATACACCGTATCAGACAGTGTAGAAACAACGATTCGAGGAGAATCATCATAAAGCCAGTTAACAAACTGGATCAGAGTCTATCTTTGATAGAGAAATGTAGGTGATCGATATGACATTAGAACAGCAATCTAATAAACAAACATACGATGAAACCCAGATTCAAGTTCTCGAAGGGCTAGAGGCTGTTCGAAAACGTCCTGGTATGTACATCGGATCTACCAGTGGACGCGGACTGCATCATCTTGTCTGGGAAATTGTTGATAATAGTATTGATGAAGCACTTGCGGGCTACTGTTCGGAAATTACTGTAAGTGTAGAGAAAGACAATAGCATTACGGTCCAAGATAACGGGCGAGGAATTCCAGTTGGGATTCATGAGAAGATGGGCAGACCTGCGGTTGAAGTCATCATGACCGTGCTGCATGCAGGCGGTAAATTCGGCGGCGGCGGATACAAAGTTTCTGGTGGACTGCACGGAGTAGGTGCATCAGTTGTAAACGCACTATCTTCAAAACTTGAAATCACTGTAGAGCGGGATGGCAAGGTCTACTATCAGAGCTATACAAGAGGAATTCCTGATGAAGATTTAAAAGTCGTCGGTGAGAGTGACAGAACAGGAACGACGATTCACTTCATCCCAGATGAGGAGATTTTCACTGAAACGATCGAATACGATTTTGATATTCTTTCACATCGTTTAAGAGAACTTGCATTCTTAAACCGTGGAATTCAGATCAATTCACAGGATAAGCGACCAGAAGAAGTGCGTCGCTTTGAATACCACTACGAAGGTGGTATTAAATCCTACGTAGAACATTTGAACCGTACACGTGAGGCGCTTCATGAAGAGCCGATCTTTGTTGAAGGTGAACGTGAGGGTATTTCTGTTGAGATAGCTGTTCAGTATAACGATGGCTTCTCAAGTAACATCTATTCGTTCGCAAACAATATCAACACTCACGAAGGCGGAACGCACGAATACGGTTTTAAGACCGCTTTAACGAGAGTGATCAATGATTACGCACGAAAGAACAGTTTGTTCAGAGAAAATGATCCTAACTTGACGGGTGATGACGTACGTGAAGGTTTGACTGCGATCATCTCGATCAAACACCCGGATCCACAGTTCGAAGGGCAAACGAAAACAAAGCTTGGGAACGCAGAAGCAAGAACGATTACTGAATCTGTTTTCGCAGAAAAGTTTTCTACATTCTTATTCGAAAACCCTCTTGTCGGAAAGCAGATTGTTGAAAAAGGATTGATGGCTTCTAGAGCCCGTGCAGCTGCAAAGAAAGCTCGTGAACTCACGAGAAGAAAAGGCGCACTCGAAGTCAGCTCGTTACCTGGTAAGCTAGCGGACTGTTCGTCGAAGGATGCTTCTATTTCTGAACTTTACGTTGTAGAGGGTGACTCTGCAGGAGGATCTGCAAAACAGGGGCGTGACCGCCACTTCCAGGCGATCTTACCGCTGCGAGGTAAAATTATTAACGTTGAAAAAGCGAGACTAGATAAAATCTTGTCTAACAATGAAGTTCGTGCGATCATCACTGCACTAGGAACTGGAATCGGTGAAGACTTTGATCTTTCAAAAGCTCGTTATCATAAAGTGATCATCATGACTGATGCAGACGTTGACGGAGCGCATATTCGTACACTGTTACTAACGTTCCTATACCGTTACATGCGTCCACTGATCGAAAATGGCTATATCTATATCGCGCAGCCACCACTTTACAAAATTACGCAAGGTAAGAAGATTACGTATGCATACAATGAACGTGAACGAGACGCTATCTTAGCTGATATTCCACAGAGCCCTAAGCCTGGTATTCAGCGTTACAAAGGTCTAGGTGAGATGAACCCTACACAACTTTGGGAAACAACGATGGATCCAGAATCTCGTACGGTACTGCAAGTGAATATGCAGGATGCGATCGAAGCAGACGAAGTCTTCAACATGCTGATGGGTGACAAGGTAGAACCAAGAAGAAACTTTATTCAAGATAATGCTCATTACGTTAAAAACCTTGATGTATAAGTAACAGAAGTAAAGGGGATCCACTCCCCTTTTTCTTCTTGTAACTATGAAAATGATGGTTTTCAAAGTTTCTAACAAAAGAGCAATAGAAAAGATGAACAAGAGTACAATTGGAGGTTTTCCGTATGTCTGATATGGAAAGATCGAGAGTAAAAGAAATAAATATTAGTCAGGAAATGCGCACCTCCTTCATGGATTATGCGATGAGCGTTATCGTTAGCCGCGCTCTACCTGATGTACGTGATGGCCTAAAACCGGTACACCGTCGTATCCTGTATGCGATGAACGACCTTGGAATGACATCTGATAAAGCGTATAAGAAGTCAGCACGTATCGTAGGTGAAGTTATCGGTAAGTACCACCCGCACGGTGACTCTGCCGTTTACGATACGATGGTTCGAATGGCGCAAGACTTTAGCTATCGAAACATGTTGATAGACGGACATGGTAACTTCGGATCCATCGATGGAGATGCAGCAGCTGCAATGCGTTACACAGAAGCTAGAATGTCTAAGATCTCTATGGAAATGGTACGAGACATCAATAAAGATACGATCGATTACCAAGATAACTATGATGGTTCTGAAAAAGAACCCATCGTTCTTCCTGCGAGATTTCCGAACCTTCTTGTGAACGGTGCATCAGGTATCGCTGTAGGTATGGCAACAAATATCCCACCGCATAACTTAGGTGAAGTGGTGGACGGCATTCTCGAACTCAGTAAAAATCCAGAGATGACGATTCCTGAACTTATGGAATTTATCCCAGGACCAGACTTTCCAACTGCAGCGGAAATATTAGGTCGTGAAGGAATCCGTAAAGCATACACTACCGGAAGAGGCTCTATCATTCAGCGTGCGAAAGCTGAGATTGAAGAAAACGCAAGTGGTAAGAAGAGCATCATCGTAAATGAGCTCCCTTATCAAGTGAACAAAGCTCGCTTAGTTGAGAAAATCGCTGAACTGGTACGTGACAAGAAGATAGAGGGAATCACCGATCTTCGAGATGAATCTGACCGTAACGGTATGCGAGTCGTGATCGAAGTACGTAAAGACACCAATGCGAACGTTCTATTAAACAACTTATATAAACAAACGGCACTGCAAACTAGCTTCGGCATCAACACACTCGCCCTAGTAGATGGACAGCCAAAAGTATTGACTCTAAAAGAATGTCTCGAGCACTATCTGGAACATCAAAAGGTTGTAATTAGAAGAAGAACTCAGTTTGAACTGAATAAAGCTGAGGCAAGAGCACATATTCTTGAAGGATTACGGATCGCTCTTGATCATCTAGATGAAGTTATCGCACTCATTAGAGCTTCTGAAACAACAGATATTGCAAGAGAAGGATTGATGACGAAGTTCTCACTCAGTCACGATCAAGCTCAGGCTATCCTAGATATGCGTCTACAGCGTCTAACAGGACTAGAGCGAGATAAGATTGAGAATGAATATAAAGAGTTGATGGCGAGAATTGCTGAACTAAAAGCAATCCTTGCTGACAATGAGAAGGTTCTAGAAATCATCCGTGAAGAGCTCTTGGAAGTAAAAGAGAAATTCGCAGATCCTCGCCGTACAGAAATTACGGTTGGATTTGATATGATTGAAGATGAAGACCTTATTCCGAAACAAAATATCGTTATTACGCTAACGCACAACGGTTACATTAAACGTCTTCCGATCGACACGTACCGTAGTCAAAAGCGCGGCGGTCGAGGCGTACAGGGGATGGGCACGAATGATGGTGATTTCGTTGAGCACCTTTTCACCACGTTGACCCATAACACGATTCTCTTCTTTACGAATAAAGGGAAAGTGTACAGGCTGAAAGGTTATGAAGTTCCAGAGCTCAGTAGAACAGCTAAAGGAATCCCTATTATTAACTTGCTTCAAATTGAAAAGGATGAGTACATTACGGCAATCATCCCTGTCGAAGAATTCGTTGATGATTGGTACGTCTTCTTTGTTACGAAGCAAGGTGTTGTAAAACGTTCTCCTTTATCAGCGTTTGGAAACATTCGTAAAGGCGGCTTGATCGCAATCAACTTTAAAGAAGACGATGAGTTGATGGGCGTCCGTCTAACAAATGGTTCAAAAGAGCTTATCATCGGAACAAAACAGGGGATGGCGATCCGTTTCCATGAGACCGATGTTCGATCGATGGGACGAACTGCAACTGGCGTAAAAGGGATCACACTCCAAGAAGACGATAAAGTCGTTGGAGTAGGGACGCTAGATGAAGACCAGGATGTCCTAATCGTAACTGACAAAGGATATGGAAAACGAACTCCGATAGAAGAATACCGTGTTCAAACTAGAGGCGGTAAAGGAATTAAGACGTGCAACCTTACAGACCGAAACGGTGTTCTAACATCATTAAAAACCGTAACGCTTGATGAGGAATGTATGATCATCACAGAGAGCGGAGTCGTGATTAGGATCGACGTTAAAGATATTTCTCAGACTGGCCGTAATACGCAGGGTGTAAAACTGATTCGCGTATCTGAAGGCGACTCTGTTGCGACAGTTGCTAAGGTTGAAATCAATGAAGAGGGTATTGAAGGCGAAGATCTAGAAGAATCGTTAGAGTCTGATTCTGTCGTTGAAACGATAGAAGAAGTAAATGAAGAAGATGCTCCTACAGCTATTGAAGAGAACGATGATTCGTCCGACGATAGCGAAGCGTAACGAATAGATAAGAAGAGGGGAAACCTTCTTCTTATTTTTTTGTTTTACCCCCTTGCGTCAGATCAACACGCATGATAAGATGTAATTCCGTCGCTTTGAGAGGCCCATTTCAAACCTTTCAAAATGAATTAAAAAAACTTAACGAAAGTTATTGACGGGATCATGCTTACCATGATATATTATTTAAGTCGCCGATAAACACGGCGCAAATGAAAGAAACAAATCGATCTTTGAAAACTGAACGAAACGCCATGCAAGAAATTGTTTCTACGGAAACAAACATTGTTTTTAAGCTAGA